>NZ_CP073695.1:0-2400000 GCF_018228765.1 Halorubrum ruber | reverse complement strand
AACTGTGTAGACCTACTGGAACACATGAAACGACGTGGACTGCTCGCGGCACTCGCGGCGTCGACCTCGGTCGCTATCGCCGGATGCGCCGGCGAGGACGGGAGCTACGAGTTCGACGCGGAACCGGCGCGCGTTCCCGAGTCCGCGTACGCGGAGGGCTACTCCGGGGAGGATCCGGAGTCGTACACCATCGACCGCGAGTTCAACGTCACTGGCGTGAACGCGAAGGTCACGGCGACGACGTGGGTCGCCCGGTACACCAACTCGACGACCCAGTCGGCGCTGTTCGTGGCGAGTACGCCGAACGCCTCCGTCGCCGGACAGTCGGTCAATCCGCTGGTCAGGGTGCAGGGTGCGGACCTCATCCGACGGCTTCTCAACCAGATCAATCAGCAGGACGTCGGCGGCGGCAACGCCGACATCCAAACGGACGACGTCGAGGAGCGCGGCGAGGAGACCCGGACGATCCTCGGCGAAGAGGCCACCATCCCGGTCTTCGAGACGACGATCAGCGCCGACGTCGAGGGGACGGACAGCTCGAGCGGATCCGTCGAAGACGTCCCCGTTCTCCTGTACATCGCTACCGTCCAACACACCGCGGACGGCGCGGACAGCGAAGACGCGATCGCGATGGTCGGCGTGCACCCGGAACAGGCGTCCCAGCGCGAGCAGTTGCTCTCGATGATGGAAGCGGTCGAACACTGACCCGCCCCGGCGACTCCCCTCCTCGCTCTTCTCTCCCTCAGGTTTCGGTCGTCCCGCACGAATCTCCGGCCACGACCCGGTTACGAGGCGACGCAGTCATGCGATTATTTCTCCGAACGGAAGCTTTCGCGTCCGTAAGTCACTTATAAGTGATCAACCCGAGTGACAGATCCCGCGGTGTGACAAGAGCCGCTTCACGGGTCCCGGTCGGCTACTGACGCCGCGCCGCCCCGAGAGCGACCGCTCTGGCATCCGTGGCTCGTTCGCTATGATCCGGATGCAATCGCTTCAATGGTTGTGGGTCGGCGTCGTGGTCTGTGTCGTGGTGGGTGCTGTGGTTTTATCATTGGGAGTGACTACGGCCGGAGCTCAAACTTATGATTATAAACCTGTTTTAAATAAGACCGGCGACCCAGACACTATTCGAATAGATCAGTCTGAACAAAATATTAGCAATATAGAGATACTACTCCCAAATCAGAAAGATACTACGAACAAGATCAGATTATCTGTGAATTTAGCTAGTATTGAGTCAAGGGGAGCCAATACATCCTCGGCCTCAATGTCTATTAAGAATATTCAAAATGGATCTGTAATTAACACCACACAGGTGAAATCTGAGAATAAGACGCTTCTAACAGCAACTATCCGTCCAAATAGATCGAGTCGCTCAATCCAGATTGGCTCTGCTCAAATATCTGGAATGGATACAAGCAATGTTCAAAAATCAACCAATTTACAATATAATATTACTGTCACAAACAACTCTGATTTCTCTTCTATAGAATCTATGGCAGGAACAAGTACAGATTCGTTCAAGATAATCGATGGTACAATTGAAATTCATAATCAGGCTACCGGCTCACCTCAATTACATCAAGATAGTCGCACAACTATCGGCATAACAATCGATGATATCAGCGGCAACACAAACTCGACTCTTTTCATTACACGTGGTGATGATAATGAGATAATCGGTATTCGACGACTTCCGAAAAGTGTCCTCAAGACAAAGGAAACAGTTTCCGTTGGTACATCCTATCCGGGGGGAGATGTTAGGGGATATCTGATTGCGAACTCTACTTCTGGGATTTCTGACCGCGGTATTGGGGACTCCCTTCCTACTAACATAACTAATTCAGCGTTGTCAGCCGACGAGGGACGGATAGTAAATGCTGGTATTGATTTTTCTAATCTTTCTTATGATAACCCAAAAACAGATAGTATCACAGTCTCCAGTGCTAAAGTTTCTGACGCAATTGAGGATGAAACCCCATTTTTGGTTTCATTATATCCAGTCAACTCAACTGGACACATCCGACATAACGAGGCTGTTGCTAGTTCAAGAGTACTAACTGGATGGAATGAAGACGTTAAACTTTATTTTAATACTACAAGTGACGGAAGTGGTATTTTCCGAAGTAATCGCTATGCGGCGGCCATTCAGTTGGCATGTGGACATAGCGCTGGGGATTGGATTTCCCCAAAAGATTCTGAATTACTGCGGAACTCTGACCTGAATAATCACTTTGTTTCTGATGGTGTCGCAGATGCTGGCGTGATCTCAATAGATTCTATCCGCAAAGACGGGTCTAACTCAGAGGCTGTTCAAATCAAGCCCAATCACTCACTGGAAACACCTGTATACTCTGGTCAAATGATCTATTTTAACTCTTCGTTAAATGCGGAAGAAGTTGAATTACACAGACTAAACGAGGACAACACAACTCGCGTAGTGTCTGTGGGAACTCGATTAAACAATTCAGATCAAGTCGGCTATAATACGTCACTGCTCTCCTCCGGTACATATCATATTCACTCAAGAAAAGAAAACTCAGAGAAATTTCATATTATTGGAAAGCACAAAAAAGAGATCTCTCTAAGCGATATTTCAAATCAAGCTATGTATGGAAATCATATCAGAATCTCTCTGTCTCATCGTGTGCCAAGTTTGGAACTGATATTATCTAATACGAGTAGTAGCACCACTACAACACTCGAACTGACAACCACCGAGACGAGTCCGACACCAGTCACGCTCAACACGTACGCGTCGCCCGAATCCCCGTCGAAGTTCGTCACGACCGGGTCCGGCATCGACGTCGAATCGGTCACGGGCGATACCGCTCCGCTCTCGCCCGGGACGTACAACATCACGCTGCGGTCGGAGCATGGCACCGAAGTCGCCAACGACACCGCGACGGTCACCGTGGAACCCCGCTCGACGAGCGACCTGACCGCGTACACCACACGGTCGGTCGCACCCGGGGAGTTCGAAAACGTGACCGCGGTCCGGGAGGCGATTGCCGACGGAACGCTCACGCCGGCCACGGCCGCGACCGCGAACGACACCGTCGTGTACGCCGTGAACGCGAGCGGGCTGACGGGCCTCCCGGCGGCCGCGAACGCGTCGCTGGAGCGAGGTGCGGACCTCGACCGCCTTGACGGACTCTCGTTCGGCGTGGCGCCGACGGGGACGGACGACGGCAACGAGTCCACCGACGACGACGCGCTCGGTCGGACGCCGAACGGGTCCGCGGTCCACCTCGACCGGGAGGGCCTGTACCTCGTCGCCGACGGAAAACGCGCATTCGGCACCGAGACGGTCCCCGATCCCGGCGCGACGTTCCAGGCCGGGTTCCGAGTCGACGACGACCGACTGCGTCGGACCGCGGCGGACGACCGGCACCGCGCGACGACCGAGTTGACCTACGCCGCCGCCGCTCCAACCGACGGAGGTGCGGACACCGAGAGCGGCGACAACTCGACCGAAGCGACTGCCGACTCGGAGGCGTCGAGATCGACCGGCTCGGCGGGCGGTTCGGCCAGCAGCGGTTCGGCCGGCGGCGGCTCGGCCAGCGGTGGTTCGGGCGCGGGCGGCAGCGGTTCGGCCGGCGGCGGTTCGGCCAGCGACGGCTCGGCCAGCGTCGGCTCGGCCGGCGGCGGTTCGGCCAGCGGCAGTTCGGGCGCGGGCGGCAGCGGTTCGGCCAGCGGCAGTTCGGGCGCGGGCGGCAGCGGTTCGGCCAGCGGCAGTTCGGGCGCGGGCGGCAGCGGTTCGGCCGGCGGCGGCTCGGCCGGCGGCCCGAGCGGATCCGGAGGACCAGTCGGCCCGGCCGACTCGACCGGCGCCGGTAACGTCACGGACGCGGACGGTCCGGGTCCGACCGGAGGGTCGCCCGGTTCGGACGCGAACCGCCCGGCGCCGCGCCCCGGGGTGGGCATCTCGATCGCTCCCGGAGAGTCGGAGATTCCGCCGTCCGCGGGGCCGCCGGAGCTCCTCGGACCCAGCGGACGTGAGCGCGGCGCGGGCGACCCCTCGGCGGCCGGGTCTCGCTCCGAGAACGGTCGGTCGAACGACCCGGGTGGCGGCGAACGCGACGGCGCGACGTCGACGGAATCCACCGACTCGATCGAGCCGTCCGACTCGCCTGCGGCGGGCGACTCGTCCCCGGACGAGGCCGACGCGAGCGACCTCGGGTACGACGAGGCGCCGATCCGATCGACCGCGTACGACCTCCCCGGTTTCGACGCCGCCGCGTCGCTCGCGGCGCTGGCGGGCGCGTCGCTTCTCGCTCGGCGTCGCGGACGCTGATCGTGATCGCGACGGCGCTCGTGATCGCGGGGTCGCGGTCGGCGGGGCCCCCGTCGGACCGGCTCACCGCGGGCGGTCTGCCGTCCCGCCGATCGCCGGTATCCTTTTGCTCGCCGGTGCCGTTTATTCGGGTATGAGCGTGACCATTACACCGCCGAAGGAGCGCACGTGCGAGCTGTGCGGGCGCGATGAGCGGTGGGACGACGAGGCCGACGGGTGGCGCATCGCGGACGAACCCGGCAACGTCTACTGTATCCACGAGTGGGACATCAACGGCTCGTTCGTCCCCCTCGAAGAGTAGCTCTCGACTGGACGTTCTACCACTCTGGACGGAATCAGCGAGACGACCGCGGAGAATTCTTGTAGGACCCGTCAATATGTGGCTCGTAGTGCGAAATTTCTGATCGATACAGGGGTGTGTGATCTGGTCACCACCCGTGATGAATAATTACCTTATATTCCCTAATGTGTGTACGATGGATCCTACCCCTATCAGGGTCATACCTTTAACTGTTCACTCGTACGCGAGTGTATGACCAAGTCACGTAGTACCACCCGGGGCGTACGCGACTCGGAGTCCTCGGGTCAGGAGAGGGGGCTCGCGGCGCCGACGGACGACCGGTCGAACTGCGGCATCGGCGGGGTCGTCGACCTCGACGGCGCGCCGTCGCACGAGGCCGTCACGGACGCGGTCGAACTGCTCGAGAACCTCGAACACCGCGGGACGACCGGCGCGGAGGAGAACACCGGCGACGGCGCGGGGATCATGGTTGCGCGTCCGGACGAGTTCTTCCGCGAGGTCGTCGACGCCGACCTTCCGGAGGAGTACGCGGTCGGCTCCGTGTTCATGCCGCCCGAACCGGGCGTCCAGGCGGAGATCCACGACGTCATCGCCGAGGTGTGCGCCGTCTACGGGCTGGAGGTGCTCGCGTGGCGCTCCGTCCCGACCGATAACAGCGACCTCGGCGCCACGGCGCTCGACTCGGAGCCGGAGGTGTCGCAGGTGTTCGTCGCGCCCGTCGACGGCGCGGGGCTTGCCCAGCGATTCACCAGCGAGGAGGATCGGTCTGACGATGTCGATCCGGACCTGCTCGGGTTCGACCGCGCGCTGTACGCCGCCCGCCGCGAGATCGAGAACGCGGTGTCCGAGGTCGACGGCGCCGGGCGCTTCTACGTCTGCTCGCTCGACCGCCAGCGCGTCGTCTACAAGGGCCTGCTGAAGGGCTCGCAGCTCGACGGCTACTACCCGGACCTGACCGACGAGCGGTTCGCGAGCCACGTCGCCTTGGTCCACGCGCGATTCTCGACGAACACGCTCGGCGCGTGGCACCTCGCGCACCCGTACCGCAACATCGTCCACAACGGCGAGTTCAACACGATCCGCGGCAACGTCAACTGGATGCGGGCCCGCGAGAACGACCTCGAACACCCGGCGTTCGGGGCCGAGCTCGACACGATCAAGCCGGTGATCGACGACCCGAACCAGTCCGACACCGCCAGCGTCGACAACGCGCTCGAACTCCTGCTCCAGACCGACCGCGACCTCCCGCACGCGCTCCGGATGCTGATCCCGGAGGCGTTCCGCGGCGACGACCTGATGGACGACGACCGCGCCGACTTCTACGACTACCACGCCTCGCTCGTCGAGCCGTGGGACGGTCCCGCCCTCGTCATCGGTTTCGACGGCGAGCGCGTCGCCGGCGTCTTAGACCGCAACGGGCTCCGCCCGTGCCGCTACGAGGTGACGACCGACGACCGCCTCGTCGTCGGCAGCGAGGTCGGCGCGCTCCCGACCGAGCCCGCCGACGTGCGGCGCCGCGGTCGGCTCCAGCCCGGCGAGATCTTCGTTGCCGACCCCGAGGCGGGCCGGATCGTCCCCGACGACGAGGTGTTCGAGGAGCTCACCGACGAGAAGTACGGCGAATGGGTCGAGGACGGCCAAGTCGATCTCGACGCGCTCACCGACGAGGACGGCGTCGCGGCCGGGGTCGACGACGGCGCCGTCGGCGGCGGGGACGAGTCGAGCGAGGCGGATGAGACGGAACCCACCGTCCGCGCCCACCAGGCCGCGTTCGGCTACACGACCGACTCGCTGAACCACCTCGTCGAGCCGATGGCGACGGACGGCAAGGACCCGGTCGGCTCGATGGGCGACGACACGCCGCTCTCGGTGTTGGCCGACGTCGACCGCCCCCTCTTCACCTACTTCAAGCAGCTGTTCGCGCAGGTGTCGAACCCGCCGATCGACTACATCCGCGAGGAGCTCGTCACCTCGCTGGAGACCCGAATCGGAAACCAGCGAAACCTCCTCGACGAGACGCCCGAACACGCCGAGCAGATCGTCGCTGACTCGCCGGTCCTGACGGACGCCGAGACGACGGCGCTGCGAGACCTCCCCGGGCCCGGCGAGCGGACGCCGGGGGAGCGCGACGGCGGCGACGACGCGTCCGCCGGCCCCGGGTTCACCTCCGTCACCGTCGACGTCACCTACGACCGCGACGGATCGCTCGTCGACGCCGTCAGCCGGGTCCGCGAGGACGCCGCGGCCGCCATCGAGGACGGCGCCGACGTCGTCGTCCTCTCGGACCGCGCGGTCGGACCGGATCGGCTCGCGGTGCCGAGCCTGCTCGCGACCGGGGCGGTCCACCACCACCTCGTCCGCAAGGGGCTCCGCAACCGCGCGGGCGTCGTCGTCGAGTCCGGCGAACCCCACGAGGTCCACCACCTCGCGACGCTCGTCGGCTACGGCGCGGACGCGGTCGACCCGTACCTCGCGTACGCCTCCATCGCCGACGTGGTCGCCGGCCCGGACGGCGCCGACGAGAACGAGGCGCTCGCGGCGTACCGCCACGCGCTGGAGGACGGCCTCCTCAAGACGATGGCGAAGATGGGCATCTCGACGATGGAGTCGTACCAGGGCGCCCAGATCTTCGAGGCGGTCGGGCTCGACTCCGAGTTCGTTGCCGAGTACTTCGAGGGGACCGAGATCCGCACCGAGGGGATCGGGGCCGAGCAGATCGAAGACGACCTCCGCACCCGCCACGCGATGGCGTTCGGCGCCGACCCCGAGCTGGAGACGATCGGCGAGTACGAGCACCGCTCGTCGGGCGTGAAACACGGCTGGAACCCCCAGACTGTCGGTACGCTCCAGCAGGCGGTCCGCGGCGGCGACTACGAGCAGTACCAGGAGTTCGCCGAGCTGGTCAACGACCAGACCGAGGAGCTCCAGTCGCTGCGCGGCCTGCTGGAGTTCGACTCCGACCGCGACCCGGTACCGGTCGAGGAGGTCGAGCCCGTCGAGTCGATCGTCGAGCGCTTCTCGACCGCCGCGATGAGCCTCGGGAGCATCTCGCCGGAGGCCCACGAGAACAACGCCATCGCGATGAACCGGCTGGGCGCGAAGTCCAACACCGGCGAGGGCGGCGAACCGCCCGAGCGGTTCGACACCGAAAAAGAGTGTACCGTCAAGCAGGTCGCCTCCGGGCGCTTCGGCGTCACCTCGGAGTACCTCGCGAACGCCGAGGAGCTCCAGATCAAGATGGCGCAGGGGTCGAAGCCCGGCGAGGGCGGGCACCTCCCCGGGAAGAAGGTCAACGAGATGATCGCGCACGTGCGGTGTTCGACCCCCGGCGTCGGGCTCATCTCGCCGCCCCCGCAACACGACATCTACTCCATCGAGGACCTCAAGCAGCTCATCTTCGACCTGAAGGCCGCCAGCCCCGAGGCCGACGTCAACGTGAAGCTGGTGTCGGAGGCCGGCATCGGTACCATCGCGGCCGGGGTCGCAAAGGCGAACGCGGACGTCGTCCACGTCTCCGGCCACGACGGGGGTACCGGCGCCTCGCCGAAGACGTCGATCAAGAACGCCGGCCTGCCGTGGGAGCTCGGGCTCGCCGAGGCGAACCAGATGCTCCGCGCCACCGGACTGCGCGACCGCATTCGCGTGTCGGCGGACGGTGGGCTACGCACCGGGCGCGACGTCGCCGTCGCGGCCGCCCTGGGCGCCGAGGAGTACATTTTCGGTACCGCGTCGCTCGTCACCTCGGGCTGCGTGATGGCCCGGCAGTGCCACGAGAACACCTGTCCGGTCGGCGTCGCCACCCAGCGCGAGGACCTCCGCCAGCGGTTCCCGGGACAGCCCGACCACGTCATCAACTACATGACGTTCATCGCGCAGGAGCTCCGGGAGATCATGGCCGAGCAGGGGTACACCGAGCTTGAGGAGTTCATCGGTCGTCCCGAGCTGCTCGCCCAGCGCGAGACCGACCACGAGAAGGCGAAGCATCTCGACCTGTCGGCGGTCATCGCCGAGCCCGCGGGCGAGTCCCGCACGAAGGTCCGCGAGCAGGCCCACGACGGCATCGACGACCTGCTCGACTGGGACCTCATCGACGAGGCCGCGCCCGCCATCGAGGACGGCGCGCCGGTCGCGCTCACCCGCGACATCCGCAACGTCGACCGCGCGGTCGGCGCGACGCTCTCGAACCGCGTCGTCTCCGAACACGGCGGCGAGGGGCTCCCGGACGACACCATCTCCTGCCGGTTCGACGGCGAGGCGGGCCAGAGCTTCGGCGCGTTCCTCGCGCCGGGGATCACGATGGAGCTGTCCGGCGCCGCCAACGACTACGTCGGCAAGGGGCTCTCCGGCGGACGCCTCGTGATCGACACGCCCCCGGAGGCGGCGTACGACCCGACCGAGAACGTCGTCGCCGGCAACGTCTGTCTGTACGGCGCCACCGCGGGCGAGATGTACGTCAACGGCGTCGCCGGCGAGCGGTTCGGCGTCCGTAACTCCGGGGTCCGGGCGGTCGTCGAGGGCGTCGGCGACCACGGTTGCGAGTACATGACCGGCGGCGTCGTCGCCGTCCTCGGCGACACCGGCCGCAACTTCGCGGCCGGGATGTCCGGCGGCATCGCGTACGTGTACGACCCCGACGACCGCCTCGACGACCGCGTCAACCGCGGGATGGTGTCGGTCTCCGAGACGCTCGACGACTCCGACGAGCGGATGCTCCGCCGCCTCGTCGAGAACCACCGCGCGTACACCGAAAGCGAGCGCGCGGCCGACCTCCTCGACGACTGGGAGGCCGCGCTCGACGACTTCGTCCGCGTCTTCCCCGACGCGTACGCCGAGGTCATCGCGGAGGGCAAGGGCGCCGACGTGCGCGAGGAGCCGCCCGCACCGGCCGCCGCGGTGCCGGACGCCGACGCCGACGCGACCGGACAGGCGTCGAGCGACGACTGAGGCTCCGAAAAAAGTCGTTCGCTACTCCAGCGTCTCCGAGTCCACCTCGCTCTCCGTCGCCCGCTCGACCGCGCGGTCGACGTGGCGCTCGCGGGCGCGCTCGACGAACTCCTCCGGCAGCTCGTCTATCTCGCCGGCCTGAACGCCCCACAGCTTCGCGTAGAGCCCGTCCGCCGCGAGCAGCTCGTCATGGGTGCCGCGCTCGACGACCTCGCCGTCCTCCAATACGAGCGCGGTGTCGGCGTCCGTCACCGTCGAGAGGCGGTGCGCGATGACGAAGGTGGTGCGGTCGGCCGCCAGTCGGTCGAGCGACCGCTGGATCAGCATCTCCGTCTCGGTGTCGACCGCCGAGGTCGCCTCGTCGAGAATCAGGATCGCGGGGTCCTGAAGCACCACCCGGGCGATGGCGAGCCGCTGGCGCTGGCCGCCGGAGAGCTTCACGCCGCGCTCGCCGATCCGCGTCTCGTAGCCGTTCGGCAGGGAGTCGATGAACTCGTGAGCCTCCGCGGCCTTCGCGGCCTCGATCACCCGCTTGCGGACCGCGTCCTCGTCGAGGCCCTCGGCGCCCGCCTCGTCGATCCGCGTGAACCGACCGTACCGGATGTTCTCGGCGATGGTGCCGTCGAACAGCGTGGTGTCCTGCGCCACGTAGCCGACCGACGAGCGGAGGCTCTCGACGGTCACGTCGCGGACGTCATGGCCGTCGACGCGGATGGCACCGTCGGTGACGTCGTACAGCCGGAGCAGGAGCTTGAGCAGCGTCGACTTCCCTGCGCCGGTCGGGCCGACGAGCGCCACGGTGTCGCCCGGCTCGGCGGTGAAAGAGACCCCGCTGAGGACCTCCTCGTCAGCCTCTTCGGGGTCGACGAGGGCGTTTTCGGGGTACGCGAAGGAGATGTCGTCGTACTCGACGGCGCCAGCGACGCCGCCGTGGTCGGGGTCGCCGGCCGGCGTCACGCCGCCGCCGTCCTCGTCGGACCCGCCGCCTTGTTGGCTTCCGCCGTCGCTCCGCGTCCCGCCGCCGAGTTCGACCGCATCGTCGTCGTCCTCGATGCGGACCGGGATGTCGCGCAGGCCGAACACGCGCTCGCAGGAGGCCTTGGCGTTCTCGTACTGGTCGATGATGTTCGACACCTCCGCGAGCGGGGCGACGAACTGCTGGGTGAGGAGGACGAAGGTGACGAAGGTGCCGACGGTGAGTTCGGTCGTGAACGGGCCCGGCGGGCCGTTCGCGAGCCAGAAGCCGCCGACGGCGAAGGTAGCGGCGAAGGCGAGCCCGGCGAGCAGCTCCATCCCGGGCCGGTAGACGTAGTTGAGCCGGAGAATCGCCATCGTGCGCTGGAAGTACGAGTAGGAGGCGTCCTCGACGCGCTCGCTCTCGTGGGCCTCCGTGTTGGAGGTCTTCACTAACTCGACGCCCGACAGCGCGTTTTCGAGGGCGGTGTTGAGGTCGCCGACGACCGAGCGCTGCGCGACGTAGCGGGGCTCGACCGCCCGCATGAACCAGAGCGTGAAGAGGAACATGAGCGGGACCGCGGCCAGGGTGACGACCGCGAGCTCGTAGTTGTAGTAGACGAGGACGCCGGCGATGCCGACGAGCATGACGCCGAGGCGCGCGGAGTTCTGGAGGGCGTTGTCCAAGAAGACCTCCAGGTTCGAGGCGTCGTTGTTGAGGACAGACATGACCTCCCCGGTCTGTTTGTCGTCGAAGAAGGTCATGTCGAGCCGCTGCATCTGGTCGAAGGAGTCGGTGCGGACCGCGTGCATCACGCGGTGGGCGAAGTTGTTCGCGGCGATGCCGTAGACGTACGTGAACACGCCCGTCACGATGAACGACCCGAAAATGAGGATCACCGAGAGGCGGAACTGCGCGCCCGCCTCCGTGGGGAGCCACGCGTCGGGGACGATCGGGAGCGTGTAGGGCCCGGTGCCGGTGAAGACGGCGTCGATGGCGACGCCGAGGACGACCGGCGGGATCAGCCCCGCGACGCGGGCGACGACGTTGGCGGCCATCCCGATCACGAGCCAGTGGGCCTCCGAGGCCCCGTACTCGCGGAACAGCCGGCCGAGGGGTCGGTCCACCCGGTCGCGGTACACTTCGAAGGCGTTGCGCTCGTCGGCAGCCATAGGCGTACGAGCGCCGGAGGCCCCATGTATCCGGCGGCTTCGGCGGCCCGTTCCGGGTTCCGACGATCGCGGTACTCGACTCGGCGATCTCTTATAAATAACCGACCGAGTGCGGTGGCGCGTGCCTGCGAGCGGCCGCCCCCGGCGGCCGCGAGGAGCACGCGCGAGGGACGCGGCGACCGGAGCAAAGCGGAGGGAGCCGCGAGGCTGGGGAGGTGTGAGGTGCGGTTGCGGTGCGTTCCCGCGAGCGAAGCGAGCGGGAGCACGGAAGTCGCAGCCCGCGCAGCGAAGCGAGCAGGAACGTCTTCCAGAGGGGCGGGACTCAAAGGGGCAGCCGCGAGGACGGCGCAGGCGACGTAAGGACCACAGGGAGCGAGCGAAGCGAGCGACCGAGGACCGCAGCGAGCGTGCGCCGTCCTCGCGGCTGGGGCTTTGGAGGTGTTCAACGCCGTTCTGCTGTCAGCTATTTATAAACGAGCGGTTGGGGCTTTGGAGGTGTTCAACGCCGTTCTGCTGTCAGCTATTTATAAACGAGCGGTTGGGGCTTTGGCGGTGTTCAACGCCGATCCACCAGCTACCATTTATAAATGCCATAGCTCGACGCCTGAAGCGGCGACCGACTCGTCTCAGCGAGAGTGATCTGGTCGCCGGACGGTTTAATAAGCGCCGCTCGAACCCCAGTACGTGGACGAACTCGTCGTGAGTACGGAGGTGTACGCCGACCCGGAGGAGGTGTACGCGTTCCTGCTTGATTTCCCGCAGTACGCGAACTACTCCGAGTACCTCCGCGAGGTCCGAACCGTCACCGGCGACGGCGGTCCCGGGACCAAGTACGCGCTCACGTTCGCGTGGTGGAAGATCTCCTACACCGCCCGCTCGGAGGTGACCGGCGTCGCCCCGCCGAAGCGGATCGACTGGGAGATCACGAAAGACATCGACGCCGGCGGCTGTTGGCGCGTGACACCGCCCGAGAGCGTCGAGCGCGACGACGACGCGGACGCGACCGACGATGCCCCCTGCGAGGTCGCGCTCGAAGTCGCGTTCGACCCCGGGTCGGCCAGCTCCGACGCGCTCGACCTCCCGCGGCTCGTCTCGTTCGACTGGGTGTTGAAGAAGGCGATCCCGCTGATCAGAGACGAGGCCGAGCGGGTCGTCGAGCGCGCCGTTCAGGACTTGGAGGGGTCGACGCGCGACGTCGACCTCGACGTGTACGTCGATTCCGACCGGATCTGAGCGCGGGCGGAGCGCGGCCTCGTCGGTCCGCGATTCGAAGCCCTTAAGATATTCACCGCGGAACGAACGAATGCGTTCGCGGGCTCGTAGATCAGTGGTAGATCATCCCCCTGGCACGGGGAAGGCCCGGGGTTCAAATCCCCGCGAGTCCATGATTCTGCGCCGCGAGCAATGTCGCGAGCGGCGCAAATCTGTAGCGAGCGGGGATTTGAACCCTACCAGTCGCGCGCAGCGAGCGACGCGAGCGAGCACGTCTGGTTCCGGTTCAAATCCCCGCGAGTCCACTCCTGCGCTCACTTCGTTCGCTTAGTCGTTCCCTCGCGTGGTCCCACTCGCTTGCTCCGTTCGCTCGCGGGACCCCCGCGAGTCCATTCGATTCCCTCCGGTCGCCTCATTTCCTCGTTCTCTTGCGACGCAGCGGTCGACAAGGTCGCCGATACCGGCGGTGAGCGGCGTAGAAGGAACTCGCGTGTGACAGCGTCAGCGATGCTCGTCGATCCAGCGACACCACGCGTCGAAGTCCTCTGCGCCGCACTGATCCGCGATCGACTGGAGCGTCCCGATCTTCACCCGGTCGTGTAGCGGGACGGTGACGGTTCGGACCTCGCCGGTGTCGGGGTTCGTGTACTTCAGAATCGCGTGGCTTCCGCGCTGTCGGTCTTTGCGGTAATTGAAAGAGGTGAGACGGTGACGATCTCTCGGCCGGAGAAGTTTCGCGGTGGACCGCTCATTCCTCGAACCAGGGAGCGTCCGGCTCTGGCGCGTTCGTGTCCGCCTCGCGGGCCTCCTTCGTCAGTTCGACCGCCTCGTCGAGGTTCGAAAGCGCCTCCTCACGCGTCTCACCTTGGCTGGCGACGTTCAGCTCTTGATCGATCGCCGACCATCCCCCCTCGTCCTCCTCGATCAGGCGGATCTCCCGTCCAGTACTCATGGATGGTGGTAGTCGTCACCGTGGAATAAGCGTTCTGTCGCTTCGAACACCGTTTTCGAACGCCCGGGCCGCGGACGGTTCGATCCCCGGGACACAAAACTGGGCTCGGGATCGAGAGTCTCTCCCGGCGAGACGGGAGCACTCCGTTCGCCTTCCCGCACGAACGCTAAAGTGAAATCGCGACAGACGACCAGCCGACCGTGCTGACCGACGCCGAGGAACGACTCGTCGAGGACGTCTTGGAGGTGGGCGAGGTCATCGAACGGGACACGTTCGAGTTCATGATCGAGGAGGGCCTCCCCGCGGAAGAACTCCGAATTCTCGGCAGCGACGGCAGCGCCGAAACGGCCATCAAGAGCCTCGAATCGAGGGGACTCGTCACCACCGAGCGGGTCGAGGAGACGGTGCGCGACAGCAGCTCACCGGAGGAATCGATCCTCATCCCCGGGACGGACTTCGAACGCGTCGAGCGCCGATACGTCCGCTTCACCGACGAACTCGAAGCGCGGTATCGGGAGTAGCTCGCCGCCCGAACTCTATCCCGGCCACGCCTCCCGCTCACGCCTGTCCGCCTCGCTTGTGAGCTCCGGCGGCACCTCCTCTAACAGCACCGGCGCCAGCGACGCGCCGACGTGCCACGCGACGACCTCCTCGTCTAACTCCTCCAACCGCACGTCCTCCTGCCCGTAGTACTCGCCCGCGACCGAACAGGACCCGCCGCCGTCAGAGAAGCAGACGTCGCCGGCCTCGTCGTAGGTGATCTGGACGTGCGCCTCGCGCGCGCTATCGACGAACTCCCACGCGAACCCGTCGCTCCCGGCGACGTCCTCGCGCGCCGCGAAGTAATCGAGCGCGGCGGCCACCTCGTCCTCGACTGGGCCCGTGACCGCGCCGTCGTCGGCGCGCAGGTGGACCTTCACCGGCTGGTGCGTCGCGAGCGTGCTCGTCGCGCTCATCAGGCCGGCGGGCTCCTCGCCGTGTTCGAGCCCCTGAACGTGGCCGAGCTCGTGGATGATCGTCGCGTTCATCTCCGCGTCGGAGATCCGCGGGTCGACGGTCGCGGTCATCGGCGTCCGCGGCTCGTCGACGAGGAGGTCCGCGCAGCCGAAGTACCGCGTCTCGTTGGTCTCCTCCACGCCGCACCGCTCTACCTGATCGAACCGGAGGACGACGTCGGCGTCCGCTTCGTCGCCGACGCGCTCGTACTCGACCGGGTAGCCGAGGTAGCGCTCGTCGCTCCGCTCCCAGTAGCCCGTCGCGGCCGCGACGACGTCCGAGACGTTCCGGTCGACCGCCTCGTCGTCGACGTAGAGGTCGAGCGTCGTCTTCCCGTACGGACTCGGGTGGATAACCGAGACGGTCCGCTCGCGCGTCCGGTTCGCGGTCGTCACGACGACCGGGTAGTCGCCGCCGTCGAGCCGCACGTCCGCGAACGTGACGGACGCCTCCGCCTCCGCGCCGCCGTCGAGCGCCACGGTCCGGTTCGCGCTCGCGCCGGTCCCGTACCGGATCCGAACGGTCTGGTTCCCCGCCAGATCGCCTTCGTTCGCCACGGTCGCCGTGACGGTGAGGTCCTCGCCGTACGCCACGCTCTCGGGGGCCTCGATGTCCGAGACCGCGAACGCCGCCGGCCGCGCCTCCTCGACGACGACGGCGCGGGTCGCGCTCGCCTCGCCAACGGTCACCCTGATCTCGTGTTCGCCCGGGTCGAGCGCCGCGGCGTCGACCGCGGCCGTCACCCGCATCGTCCCGTTCGCGGGGACAGTCCGGTTCTCCGCGAGCAGCGTCGCGTCGCCGACGCGGACCGTCACCCGAACCGGGTCGAGCGTCGCGTTCGGGCTCTCCGACCCCCCGCTCCCGCCCCCGTCGCTACTGCTGTCGCCGCCGTCGTCCGCGAGGCCCTCCCACCGCGCGGTCGCCTCGATCGTCGCCCGCTCGTCGTGCCCGAGCGACTCCGGCGCGTCGACGGACTCGATCGACGGCGACGGCGCCCCGAGGGGGCCGGCCATCTCCCCGCCGAGCCCGCCGCAGCCGGCGAGGACGACGAGCAGGGCGACGGCGGCGACGGCGCTTGCGTTACGCATTGGTCGTCCTCCCCTCGGAACCGCACACGGATAACGTTCGTTTCAGCTGTCGATCAGCTGTGCGGACCGCTCACCGCAGCGTCGACGTCGGGACGACCGACGGGAGCACGCCGCCGCCGGTCGCGTCCTCGACGACCGCCTCGGCGACGTGTTCGCCGCTGAGCAGGCACATCGGCATCCCGATGCCGGGGTTGGTGTACGCCCCGACGTAGTAGAGGCCGTCGACGCCGGGCGCGCGGTGCGCGGGGCGCAGCGGCCCCGTCTGTTCGAGCGTGTGCGACAGCGCCAGCGCGGTTCCGCGCGGCGCGTTGAACCGCTTTCGGAAGTCGGAGACGCAGGCGGTCTCCTCGAAGACGATCCGGTCGCGGAAGTCGACGCCAGCGTGTTCGGCGAGGTCGTCGAACACTAAGTCGCGGAACCGCTCGCGCGTCTCCGGGTCGTCCGCTAACCCGGCCGCCAGCGGCACGAGGAGGAAGACGGCCTCGTGGCCGTCGGGCGCCGCCTCGGGGTCAGTCTTCGAGGGGACGTGGACGTAGTACGCGGGGTCGTCGGGCCACGCCGGGTCGTCGAAGATGGCGTCGAAGTGGGGGCGCCAGTCGGTCGGGAACACGAGGGTATGGTGGTCTAAGTCCACGTCGCCCTCGACGCCGAGGTACGCGAGGTACGCCGAGGGCGCGTACGTCCGCGACTCCCAGTAGGACTCGCGGTCGACGGTCCCCTCCGGAAGGAGGTCGCGCTCGACGTGCGGCGGGGGCGCGTTCGCGACCACGCGATCGAAGCGGTCGCTCCGCGCCGTCGCAGGCGGATCGCCGTCTCCCCGGCGCCGCTCCGTCTCGACAGTGAACTTCGGGACGGACGCGGCGACCGACGGCTCGATCGCGGTCACCGGCTCGCTCGTTCGGATTGAGACGCCGAGCTCGCGGGCGAGGTCGGCCATCGCGTCGACGACGCTCGCGATCCCCCCGACCGGGTGGTAGACGCCGAGATTCATGTCGACGTGGCTCATCAGCGTGTAGATCGCGGGCGTGTTGTACGGCGACCCGCCGAGGAAGACAAGCTTGTACTCCGCGATCTGGCGCAGCTTCTCGCTGTCGAAGTAGTCGCTGACGTAGTCGTCCATCTCGCGGAGCTTCGGCAGCGCACGCCCGGACCGGAACACGTCGGCGTCGACCATGTCGCGCAGCCGCGATCGGCTCGGGTAGACGAACCGGTCCATACCGAGCTCGTACGCCTCCGCGGCGTCGGCGAGGTAGTCGTCCAAGACCTCTCCCGCGCCCGGCTCGTAGGACTCGAACAGCGCCTTCTGTCCCTCTCGGTCGGCCGGCATCGACGCGCGGTCGCCGTCCTTCCAGATCACCTCGTACAGCGGGTCCAACTCGATCAGGTCGTAGTAGTCGTCGGTCGACCGCCCGAAGTGCTCGAAGAACCGGTCGAACACCTCCGGCATGAGATACCACGACGGCCCGGTGTCGATCCGGAACCCGTCGCGCTCGATCCGCCCGGCGTACCCGCCGGGGTGGTCGTTGCGCTCGAACAGCGTCACGTCCGCCCCGGCGTCGGCGAGGTAGCTGGCCGCGGAGAGACCGCCGAACCCGGCGCCGACGACCGCGATCGACTCCCCGGCCAGCGGCTCCGCGGCGTCCGACAGGCCCGCGTCCGGTTGGGGTGTCATCACCTCCGGCTACGCGTCCGGGAACGTTTACCCTGCGGTCATACCATGTTAGGGAAGCCGCGGTCGGGCGGCTCCCTCGGAAACTGCCGTCTGCTCACTCCCCGTCCCCGACGCCGTCCCCCTGGAGCCGTCGGGCGCCGAGCGCGAACAGCCCCAGCCCGACCAGGTAGAGCCGCCACCCGCTGCTCGCGACCGGGAACCGCCGGTCGACCGGCTCCTCGACGTCGACGTCCGGGTCGCGCGGCTGGACCGGGTTGCTGACGTGGACGGACTCGCTGGTGCCGCCGGCGCCCGCGTCGACCGTCCGCGACCCCGTCTCCGGGTCGACGCGCACGTCGACGAACGTCTGGACGAACCCGTCGGCCGTCGAGTAGAGAACCTCCCCGTTTAGCTGGAAGAAGCGGTCGCGGAGCGGCCAGAACGCGTTCACCCCGTCGAGGTGCGTCCAGTCGAGCGCGACGTGCGCGAAGACGTGGACGAAGACGGCCCCCCACGCGACCGCGACCCACCGCGGCGAGAGCCGCTCGCGGACGACCGACCGCTCGCGGACGCGCGTGTCGTAGTACAGCCCTAACGCGGCGACCGCGGGGAGGACGAAGTTGTGCCCGACGGTGCGGTGCGCGCCCGCCATGACCACCCCGAGGAAGCTGTCCGCCTCCGGCAGGACGAGGACGACCAGCAGGACCGCGAGCGCCCGCCGGTCGTAGTACGCGCCGAGTAGTCCGGCCGCGAGCAGCAGCGCGAACCCGGCGTGGACGACCGTCGAGGGCATTCAGCGGCTCACCCCGCCGTCGGTTGCCCCGCCCCCGCCGCGCCCCCGGAACCGGACCGCAAGCGTCGCGGCCGCGGCGGCGACCACCACCAGCTGCGACCCGCCGTCGACGACCCGGAACTCGCGGTCGGCGCCCGGGTTGAGGCCGGGGCGCCCATCGGGGTTGACCCACGAGGCGACCGGGTCGGCGACCGCGCCGCCGGCGGTCCGGAGCGGCAGGACCCCGGACCCGTCGCTGCCGAGCGCGAGGAACGTCTGGACGACTCCCTCCTGCGTCGAGAACAACAGTCTCCCGCGGACGACGTAGCGCGCGTCCTCCAGCGGGTAGAGGAGCGCCGCCCCCTCGCCGGCGAACAGCGCGGACCCGATTCCGGCGACGACGAACGACGCGAGCGCGACCCACGCGACCCGCACGCCGCGCCGACCGAAGCGGCCGCGGAGCCGCGACTCGCCGCCCGGGCGGCGCTCGGTGTCCCAGTACAGCAGTCCACCCGCGAGGAGAGGGAGCCAGACCGCGTGGAGGAGGGCGTTCGTCGCGCCGGGGACAACGAGGCTCGCGGCCGCGTCAAGGGAGGGGACGAGCGCGGCCGCGACGACGACCGCGACCGCGCGCCGGTCGAAGGCGAAGCCCAGCAGCGCGGCCGCGAGCAGCGCCCCCACGGCCGCGCTCACGAGCGTCGGCGCCATACCCGTCCTGACGCTCGGAGGCGAATAAGCGCTCCGGGCGGATCAGTCTCGGTCGTCCCGGTCCGCGTCGGGGTCGGCGGGGTCTGCGTCGAACTCGAAGCCGTCAGCGTCCGAGTCGGACTCCTCGCCCGACTCGGTCTTTTCCTCCGAATCGCGGTCGCCGTCGCGGTTCCGGCCGGTATCGCCCTCGCGATCGGCCGCGTCGCCGTCGACGGTGACGCGCCCGGCGTCGCCCGGCGGGCGGTCGCCGCTCCCGACGTCCTCGCCGAGCAGCGCGACGGCCATCAGTCGGGTGCCGCCCGCGATCAGGTTCGTCAGGTGGAGGCCGACGAGCAGGCCGACGGCCCCGAGCCCCGCGGCGAGGGCGGCCTCGGGCGCGGTGTCGATCGCCCACACCGCCGGCTCGCCGTTCACCTCGCCGAACGTCGTCTCGTACGGGTACCGGACGGGGGCGCCGACGAGTGAGAGCGCCTGCGCGAGGACGGCGAGCGGCGCGAACGCCACCACGGTGACCCAGAACTTCAGCGAGATGAACCCGAGCCCGCGCCACGTCGACGGCGCCGACAGGTAGGCACGAACGGTCGCCGTCGCGCCCGCCGAGCCGTCGTTGGCGGCGGCCGGGAGGTCGTCCGCCGCGGATAGGTCGGTGCCGAGCAGGCGGTTCGCCAGCCAGCGTTCGAGCCCGGCGACGAGCCGCGAGCCGACGACAGCCGCGATCAGGAGGCCGATCCCGACGAGGACGACCGAGAGGAGGACCCCGAAGACGAGCGCAAACGATCCGATTCCCGAGTAGAGGAACCCTAGCGGAACCGCGATCAGCAGGTACAGCAGGTGACGATACGTGCGCCCGTCGGCGATGACGCCGACGACGGGGAGGGCTGCGAGCGGTCGGAGGGAGACCATACCGCGACTGGTTCCTCGCCCGACAAAAATCGCTCGCTCGACGGCGGCGGGGCCGTCGATGCGAGACTGCGCCCGGAACGACCGCCGCCCACCGCGCGCGACCTAACCGAGGAAGAAGTCGATGGCGTTGCCGGACGACTGGCCCTTGTACAGCTCGGAGTAGCCGCACTCCGCGCAGGAGACGACGACGAACCGCCGGTTCTGGACGTCGAACATCTTGGTGAGGCCGGTGCCGCTGGTGGCGATCTCGTCGGTCTCCGTCTCGGTGCCGCCGCACTTCGGGCAGCCGTCGTCTCCGGCAGCCAGCGACTCGGGCCGTTCTCCCGTGTGAGCCGAGTCGGGAGCGGCGCGATCGCCGTCCCCCGCGTCGTCCCATTCGTCGTTCGGTTCGTCGCCGAAGACGGAGTACTCCGTCTCCTCGTCGTTGTCGGAGGGCATCGGTGCCCCCTGCTCCCGCGATCGCTAAACCTCTTGTGGCGTTACGGAAGTGCGAGGAGAAAGCCCCGCCCTTCAGGGCGGGGATGAATCCGACAAACGATGATACAAACCACCGACGATAGCACGGCCTGATATTCCAACAGATATTTACTATAGCATACTTAATTACAACTGTAATGGTCACGGTGACTGTCACCGCGAAGTTCCACAATCCATCCCTCTCACGGCGGAAAGAGTGGCAACGCGCCACTCGACTCTACCGTGACACCAAGCAATTCTGTATCGATGGATGGGAGAACGGCGACTTCGGGAAGTCCGTGACCACGGCCACCATCGACAACGACCTCTACTCGGCCATTCAGAACCAAGCCATCCGTGAGGCGAAATCCGACCACAACAAGGACGGGGAAGTTCGCTACCGAGAGAGTCAACCGTTCGCCATCAACAACCAGAACTGGCAGATCGACACGACCGAGAACGGCACAGTCGTCGTCGGCTTCCCGTGCGTCTCCCAATGGTGGTACACACCGATAGAGGTGTACGACGATATTGCCGACCCCGTAGACCGACTGGTTGAGGGTGACGCTGACAAGACCCGCCTACAGATCTACCGTCGCGGCGACGACTGGTACTGTACGTTCAACGTGGAATACGACACCGATACGTCGGGTGAGACGCCTATCGGTGTCGATATTGGCGAACGGCATATCCTCGCTGTGACCGCCTACGGTGAGGACGAATCAATGCTGGTGTCTGGTGGTGAGGCGAAGTACGTTCGACGCAAATATCGTTCCCTACGCGATTCGCTCTCGGAAGCGGGTGCGCTTCGCGCACGTAACCGTGTAGGTGACAAAGAACAGCGTCGAATCAAAGACCTGAATCACAAACTCTCCCGTCGCCTCATCACGTTCGCGGAACAGTTCGAGAATCCTGTCATCCGGATAGAAGACCTCGAAGGTATCCGCGGGGACAGTTCGTGGTCGGGCGTTCACTCGTGGCATTTCCACCAACTCCAACAGTTCATCACATACAAAGCCGAGCGGGCTGGGATCCGCGTCGAGAAGGTCGATGCGTACCATACCAGCCAACAGTGTTCGGCGTGTGGTTCGATGGGAACCCGTGATGGCGACCACTTTTCGTGTTCGGAGTGCGGTCGAGGACGCCACGCGGACCTGAACGCTTCAGAGAACATCGCACAACGGGAGGGTGAACCATGTACGGCGTAGCAGTTCGGCTGACGCGAACCGTACTACCTCGCTGGTTGAATAGCCAGCCGTCTTCGACGCTCGCTGTATGCGGGGAGGAAGGCCCCATTGACAGGGCTGTACGCGCTGGAAAGCACACCGTTGGTCACAACTCGGTGGCGACCGTTGACGGCCCACGCGAAAGCGTCCTTGAGGCCCGAGGAAACGCGCAACCTGAATATCCACTTTGTGGAATCCTCGCGCTTTAGCGCGGGGAGGATGTCAACTGCCGGTCCCTCTGTAACGCTACTCGTCGATCTCGTCGACGAGCCCGTCGGCGACGCCGGTGTAGCCGGCGGGCGTCAGCGCCTTCAGCTCCGCGCGGACCTCGCCGTCGACGTCGAGATCGTCGAAGAGGTCGCGGAAGTCGTCGAGCGTCACCGACCGGCCGCGGGAGAGCGCCTTCACGCGCTCGTAGGCCTCGGTGTCGCCCTCGCGGCGGAGGATCGTCTGGACCGCCTCGCCGATGACCTCGGGGGTCGCGTCCAGCTCCTCGCGCATGACGGTCTCGTTCGGAACGACCTTCGCGAGTCCGTCCGCGGCCTTCGAGTAGCCGATCAGGCAGTGGGCGAGCGCGGCGCCGACGTTGCGCTTGACAGTGGAGTCGGAGAGGTCGCGCTGGAGCCGCGAGGTCGTCACGTAGTCGGCGAGGAAGGTGAGGTCGGAGTTCGCCTTCGAGAGGTTCCCCTCGCTGTTCTCGAAGTCGATCGGGTTCACCTTGTGGGGCATCGTCGACGACCCCGTCTCGCCCTCGACGGCCTCCTGCCCGAGGTAGCGGTCGGAGACGTACAGCCACGCGTCGAGGTCCAAGTCGAGGAGGACGTTGTTGACGCCGCGAAGCGCGTCGAACAGCGCCGCGAGGTCGTCGCAGGGGTTCACCTGCGTCGCGAGTGCGGTGTGTTCCAACTCGAGGCCGCGCACGAACGACTCGGAGAACCCTCGCCAGTCGACGTCGGGGTAGGCGGCGCGGTGGGCGGCGTAGGTGCCGGACGCCCCCGCGAGCTTCCCGGAGAGGTCCTCGTTCGCGACGACGACCCGCCCCAGTGCGCGGCCGAGCCGCGCGGCGTAGACGGCCATCTCCTTCCCGAAGGTCGTCGGCGTCGCGGGCTGGCCGTGCGTGCGCGCCAGCATCGGCGTGTCGCGGTGTTCCTGTGCCAACTCGACGAGGGCGTCGCGCACCTCGCGGACCGCGGGGACGATCACCTCGCTCACCGCAGGCTTGAGGAGGAGCCGGTGCGCGAGGTTGTTCACGTCCTCGCTCGTGAGCCCGAAGTGGATCCACGGGTACAGCGACTCGGCGTCGTCGAGCGAGGAATCGTTTTCATCGGCAATCTCGGCCAGCCGGACCCGGAGGAAGTACTCGACCGCCTTCACGTCGTGGTTGGTCGCGTCGTACCCCGCGGCGCCATCGGTCTCCAGCGCCTTGATCAGGCGCGCGTCCTCGGCCGAGAACTCCTCGTAGATCCGGCTGAGCGCGGCCTCCGTCGTCTCGTCGAAGCCGATCGGGATCGCGTCGAGCGCGCCCAGCGCGAGCAGGTACTCGACCTCGACGCGGGTCCGCGCGCGCATCAGCGCGGCCTCGCTGGCGTACGGGGACAGCGGCGCCGTCCGGCCGGCGTACCGGCCGTCGAGCGGCGAGACGGCCGCGAGCGGGTCCGACCGGGACAGCCCCGAGATGGTGGCCTCGGCCGTCGGTTCGGAGTCGTCGGTCATGTCCGCGACTGCCCCCGGCGCCAGCAAAAGCGTGTCGATGGGGCGACGCACGGACGTGGATCCGAATCCGCCTCGAATCGCCCGAAAATCACATTTCGATCCCCGATCATGTATACTACCGCGGCGCGGACCGCAATCGATATACCCGATCGGTCGGACCGTCGAGTATGAAGATCGCGGGACTCGCGAGCAACCGGGGACGGAACCTCAGACACATCGCCGACGCCGCGCCCGGCGGGGCGGAGCTGTCGGTCGTCCTGACGAACCGCGAGCAGGCGCCCGTGTTAGGGGCCGCGACCGAGCGCCGGATCCCGACCGAGGTCGTCGAGCGCGACGAGGGCGAGTCGCGCGAGTCGCACGAGCGCCGGATCGTCGAGCGCCTCTCCGACTACGACGTCGACCTCGTCTGTCTGGACGGCTACATGCGCGTGCTGACCGACGAGTTCCTCGACGCCGTCCCGACGACGCTGAACGTCCACCCCTCGCTGCTCCCGGCGTTCCCCGGCACGGACGCCCACGAGCAGGTGCTGGAGGCGGGCGTCCGGTCCACCGGCTGTACGGTCCACGTCGTCACCGAAGAGGTCGACGCCGGCCCGGTCGTCACCCAGGAGCCGATCCCGGTGTACGAGGACGACGACGCCGACTCGCTGAAGGCCCGCGTCCTCCGCGAGGCGGAGTTCACGGCGTACCCGCGGGCGGTCCGCTGGTTCGCCGAGGACCGCGTGACCGTCGAGCGCGACGCCGACGGGAATCCGAAGCGCGTCGCCGTCGAGGGCGACGTGGGCGGCGACTTCCCCGAGCGGCGCTTCGTTTCGGAGGAGCGGACCGCCTCGCTGCGCTACGGCGAGAACCCGCATCAGGACGCCGCCCTGTACGTCGACGACGGCTGCGAGGAGGCCAGCGTCGTCGACGCGGACCAGCTGAACCCCGGCGCGAAAGGGATGGGGTACAACAACTACAACGACGCGGACGCCGCCCTCGACCTCGTCAAGGAGTTCGACGAGCCCGCGGCCGCGGTGATCAAGCACACGAACCCCGCGGGCTGCGCGGTCGGCTCGGACCTCGCGGACGCGTACGACCGCGCGCTGCGCACCGACGCGAAGTCGGCGTTCGGCGGCATCGTCGCGCTGAACCGCGAGTGCGACGCCGACACCGCCACCGCGGTCGCCGACTCGTTCAAGGAGGTCGTCGTCGCGCCCGGCTACACCGACAGCGCGCTCGACGTGCTCCGCGAGAAGAAGAACCTCCGCGTGCTCGATGTCGGGCCGCTCGGCGAGGGCGAGGACCACTTCTCCGAGCGGTTCACGGAGAAACCCATCGTCGGCGGGCGCCTCGTCCAGGAGCGCGACCGGCAGTCCCCGACCGCCGACGACTTGGAGGTCGTCACCGAGCGCGAGCCGACCGACGAGCAGATCGAGACGATGCTGTTCGCGTGGAAGACGCTGAAACACGTCAAGTCGAACGGGATCCTCTTCGCGACCGGCACCGAGACGGTCGGCGTCGGGATGGGGCAGGTGTCCCGCGTCGACGCCGTGACGCTCGCGGCGATGAAGGCCGAGAAGGACGCCGAGGGCAAGTCCGCCGAGGGCGCGGTGATGGCCTCGGACGCCTTCTTCCCGTTCCCGGACGCGGTCGAGGAGGCCGCGGACGCCGGCATCGAGGCCGTGATCCAGCCGGGCGGCTCCGTCAACGACGAGGACGTGATCGCCGCCGCCGACGAGCGCGACATAGCGATGGCGTTCACCGGGTCGCGCTGCTTCCGACACGACTGATACCGGCGAGCCAGGGATCTAACCCCGGACCGCCGTCGCCCGCACCCCTACTCCGGCCAGTCGCTCGGGACGTACTGCTCGAACGCGGGTTCGGCCGAGCGGGCGAGCGGCCGGAACGCCCGTTCCCCGTCGACCCGGAACTCCTCGATCCGCGACTGTCCGGGGCCGGTGAGATAGCCGACGTAGGACATGGCGAGCGCGTACGCCGCGTCGTGTCGCGCGGGGTTGACCGGGATGACGGCGTACTCGTTCCGGAGGAGCGGCGGCGGGTCGTCGATACCGGCGTCGACGTGCCGGGCCAGGACGCCGTCGCCGCCCACGGCGAGGAAGGTGCCGCGGTCGACGAGGGTGTAGGCGCCCGACTGCCGAGCGGTCGTCAGCGTGTCACCCATTCCCTGACCGGTTTCGAGGTACCACTCGCCGCCGGGATCGACGCCAGCCTCGTTCCAGATCCGGCGCTCGCGGATGTGGGTTCCCGACCGATCACCCCGCGACAGGAACGTCGCCTCCGCGTCGGCGATCGATTCGAACGCCGACACGGGACCCGCTCCGGCGACGCCCGCGGGGTCGTCGGGCGGCCCGACGACCAGAAAGTCGTTGACCATCACCCGGCGTCGATTGATCCCGTGCCCCTCCCTGAGGAACTCGTCCTCCAGCGGGCGAGCGTGGACGAGCACGACGTCGCAGTCGCCGTCCCGGGCGGTGCGGAGCGAGGCGCCCGTCCCGCGCACGACCGACTCCACGGCCGCGCCGAACCGGTCGGCGTATCCTCGGTTCAGGACGGGGAGCAGCCCGCTGTCGTACGCCGTCGTGGCAGTGGCGAGCGTCAGCGAGCCGAGGTCGGACGGGCGCTCCTCGGTCCGATTCGTACAGCCGGCCAGCGAGGCGGCACCGCCGAGGCCGAGCGCCCGCACGTACTGTCGACGGCGCATGCGATGTAGTCGAAATCGAACACACTTTCCTATGAATTAACCGGACATTATTTCGACGCGGGAACGCCGCACGTCACGGGTCGGCGCCGCGCCCGACTCGCGTCTCGCCCGCCTGAAACGATAACCCCACGCGGACCGCCGGATCGACGGCGCTTTTTTCTCGGGCTCCCCTCGTCTCGGATCGGAGACGACCGTGGCCCAGTTCGGCAACTCGGTACGGCTGCTCGGGGACCGGGAGTTCGCGGCGCTCGCCGGGACCGCGTTCGCCCGTAGCCAGGCGTACTCGACGATCCTCATCGCCCTCGCGCTGTACGCGGACCTGTTCGGCACCACCGGGTTCATCGAAGGGCTGTTCGGCACCGCGTTCGCGATCGTCCAGTTGGTCATCGTCCTCCCGCTGGGCCGGAAGGTGGACACCGGCAACGCGAAGCGGTGGCTGCTCGGCGGCTTCCTGATCAACGTCGCCGTCTTCGTCGGCTTCGCCTTGGTCGACAGCTCGGTTCACATCATCCTCGTGCGGATGGTCCAGGGGCTCGGCGCGAGCGTTCTCTGGATCACGGGCGCGACGGTGATCGGCGAGATCAGCCCGGACGACGAGCAGGGGCGCTGGCTCGGCTCGTACAACCAGTTCGCCTCCTTCTCGTCGCTCGCGGGCGACCTCGTCGGCGGCTACCTGCTGTACGCGTACGGGTTCACGGAGACGTACCTCGTCTTGACCCTCGTCACGCTCGCCGCGTTCGCGCTCGTCTTCGCGTTCCTCCGCGACAACCCCGGCGGCCGGAAGGACCCCGAGGACGCGGGCGGGATAGAGACGTTCCGGTCGCTGCTGGAGCTCCCGATGTTGCGCGCGCTCGTCTTCTTCCGGTTCACCTTCAGCGTCGGCAAGATGGCGGTGATCATCTTCCTCCCCATCTACGCCCGGACGACGTTCGGCATCTCGGCGTTCGCCATCGGCTGGATCATGGCGGGCGGGAAGGCGACGAAGGCGCTCACGCAGGGGTTCGTCGGCGACCTCACCGACCGCTACGAGCGCACCTACCTGTTCGTCGCGGTCGGGGCGCTGCTGTACGGCGTCGGCACCGCGATCATCCCGCTCGCGGCGTACTTCGAGGGGACGCTCGCGCCGGTCACCGTCTCCTATCTCGGCGACTCCCAGACCCTCGGCGGGGCCTTCTTCGTGCTGTTCGGCGCCTACTCGCTGCTCGGAATCGCCGACTCGATCCGGCTGCCGGCGAGCATGTCGCTGTTCGTCAGCGAAGGGGAGCAGTACGACTCCGTCGCCAGCGCGATGAGCCTGCGCTCCGTCTCGTGGAAGGTCGGGCAGGTCGTCGGGCCCGTGCTCGTCGGCACCACGATGGACGCGACGACGACCGAGACGGGGTTCCTGCTCGCGGCCGCGTTCATCGCGTTCGCAACCACGGGCTTCGCGTGGCAGGCGCGGGCGGCCCACCGCGCGGACCGGGACCCGGGACCGGCGGTCCCGAGCGACGACTGAGGCCGGCCCCGGTCGTCGCCCGCGAGCGACCGCTTACAGCGTGTAGTCGTGCTCGCCCGTCTCGGACTCTAAAAAGGCCGTCAGCAGGTCGATCGTCGCCTCGACGTCGCCGCCGTCCGCGGTCTCGGTGACGGTGTGGAGGTACCGCGTCGGGATAGAGATCGCGCCGACGGGCTTCGCGCCCGCCGTGTTCTGGAATCCGGCGGTGTCGGTACCCCCCGCGGGCAGCACCTCGTGCTGGTGGTCGATCCCCTCGTCCTCCGCGACCTCGGTGAGCCGCCCGTGGACCTTCGGGCTGGTGATCACCGAGGAGTCCTTCAGCTTCACGGCGGTCCCCTCGCCGAGTTCGGTGACGGCGTCGGCCGGGTCGCCGACCTGCGGCACGTCGTTGGCGACGGTGACGTCCAGTGCGACGGCGAGGTCGGGATCGATGTCCACGCCGAGCGCCCGCGCGCCCCGGAGCCCGACTTCCTCCTGAACGGTCGCCGCGAAGTGGATCGTCACGTCGGGGTCGTCGATCCGCCGGGCCGCCTCCAGCATCGCGAACAGGCAGATCCGGTCGTCGAGCGCCTTCCCCGTGACGCGGTCGCCCATCCGCGTCGTGGTCTGGTCGAGGGTGACGAGGTCGCCGACGCTCACCGCCTCCTCGACCGCCTCGGCGTCGCGGCCGAGGTCGATGAAGACGTCCTTCACCTCGTCGTCCTTCTCCTGCTGCTCCTCCGTGAGCGTGTGCGGCGGGACAGAGCCGATGACGCCCGTCAGGTCCTCGTCGCCGTGGACGGTGACGCGCTGCGCGCGCAGCACCCGGGCGTCGAACCCGCCGAGCGGGTCGACCTGGACGAACCCCTCGTCGGTGACGTGGCGGACCATGAACCCGATCTCGTCCATGTGGGCCGCGACGGCGACGGAGTAGTCCGAGTCGCCCTCGATCGTGCCGACGACGTTGCCCATTGCGTCCGTCCGGACGCGGTCGACGCTGTCCGCGAACTCGCGGCGGACGATCTCGCGGACGTCGTCCTCGTAGCCGGGGACGCCGCGCGCCTCGGTTAACTCTCGGAGCAGGTCGAAGTCGAAGTCGAACTCGCGTGGCATGTCTTCACCTGTCCGCGCCAGCGACAAAGGTCCGCAGGATCCGGCACGACCGTCGGCCTTCGCCGAACCGCGAGTGATCCGATATTTAAATAACCGTGAACGGCGACGAGAGTTGTTTATAAATGAATCCGCGGTGGCGCGTGCCTGCGAGCGGCCGCCAAAGGCGGCCGCGAGGAGCACGCGCGAGGGAGTCGGCCGGCCGGAGCGCAGCGGAGGCCGGCCGACGAGGCTGGGGAGGTGTGAGGTGCGGGGCTGTGCGGTGCCGGGGCGGGACTCAAAGGGGCAGCCGCGAGGACGGCGCAGGCGACGCAAGCACTGGAGGGAGTGAGCGAAGCGAACGACCGAAGCGCGTGGTTCGAGACGCCGGAGGCGTCTCGTCATCCCGAAAATCTCCGATTTTCGGGCGACAGCGAGCGTGCGCCGTCCTCGCGGCTGGGGCTTTGGTGGCGGTCGCGGTCGATTCGCAGTCAACGATTTATAAGCGAGCGGCTGGGGCTTTGGTGGCGGTCGCGGTCGATTCGCAGTCAACGATTTATAAGCGAGCGGCTGGGGCTTTGGTGGCGGTCGCGGTCGATTCGCAGTCAACGATTTATAAGCGAGCGGTTGGGGCTTTGGCGGTGTTCGCCGTCAATCTACAGACAGACATTTATAAGCGAGCGGCTGGGGCTTTGGCGGCTGTCGCGGTCGATCCGCAGTCAACTCCCAACTGAACGGGCGCCTCAAGACCGATCTCCGCGGTATACAATTCAAATCGGTAGCTCGGCATCCGCGCCGACCACGCGGTCCGGTTCGGCGGGCGCGCGCCAGTCGGTAGTCCGCTCCAACAGCTGGACGACCATCCGGCCGGTCACGCCCCAGACCGTGTAGCCGCCGACGTGGAAGTAGTGGACGCGGTGGTCGCCGTACTCCGGGTGGCCGACGCGGCGCTCCGACTCGTAGTTCGCGGGGTCGGTGAGCGCGTCGACGGAGAGGATCGCCACCTCCGCGACCTCCGACTCGTCGGGGACGTACTCGCGGTCGGGCGCGACGCCGACGAACGGGCGGACCGCGTACTGCGACGAGGTGCGCGTGTCGTCGATCCGACCGAGGACGTCGACCTCCGTCGGCCGCATCCCGACCTCCTCGTCGGCCTCGCGCAGCGCGGTGTCGGTCAGCGTCCGGTCGATCGGCTCGCGGCCGCCGCCGGGGAAGCTCATCTGTCCGGGGTGTTCACCGAGGTGCGCGGCGCGCTTGGTGAAGAGGAGGTGAGCCTCGCCGTCGCGCGCGATCACCGGCGCCAGCACCGCGGCCTGCCGCCGCCCGGCGAGCGACTGCGGCGCGTGTCGGCGCAGCCCCGACAGGTCCATGGGCGAGTTAGGCGACGCGAGGCGGTTAACGTTTCCGCGGATTCCGTCCGCGCGGGACGTGATCTGTCCGCAAGCCTGGGGCGGACCGCGCCGCGGCGGTCGGGTTCGGACCTTTTAAGCCCGCGACACCCGCTTTCGAGAGTAATGAGCGACGACGACCAGGAACTCGGGATCACCGAGTCCAAGACGCACAACACCGGCGAGTGGTACGCCGAGGTCGTACGGAAGGCCGGGCTGGCCGACTACGGGCCGGAGGGAATGAGCGGCTTCATCGTCACCCGCCCGCGGGCGTACGCGGTCTGGGAGCGGCTCCAGGGGTTCCTCGACGCGAAGTTCAAGGACACCGGCGTCCAGAACGCCTACTTCCCGCTGTTCATCCCCGAGTCGTACCTCGAACGAGAGAAGGACATCGTCGAGGGGTTCGACCCCGAGGTCGCGTGGGTCGACGAGGCGGGGAACAAGGAGCTCGAAGAGCGGCTCGCGGTCCGCCCGACCTCCGAGTCGATCATCACGCCGTACATCAGCCAGTGGGTGCGGAGCCACCGCGACCTCCCGCTGCGCGTGAACCAGTGGTGCTCCGTCGTCCGGTGGGAGGCGACCGAGACGAAGCCGTTCTTCCGCACGAAGGAGTTCCTCTGGCAGGAGGGTCACACCGCGCACGCGACGCACGAGGACGCGTGGGCGGAGACGATGACGCGGCTCGACCAGTACGAGTCCGTCTACGAGGACCTGCTGGCGCTGCCGGTCCTGAAGGGACAGAAACCCGACCACGACAAGTTCCCCGGCGCGGACACGACGACGACGGTCGAGGCGCTGATGCCCGACGGGAAGTCGGTTCAGGCGGGCACCTCCCACCACCTCGGCCAGTCGTTCGCGGAGGCGTTCGACATCACCTACTCGGACGAGGACGAGGAGGAGCGCACCGCCCACACCACCTCGTGGGGGCTCTCGTGGCGCGCGCTGGGCGCGCTGATCATGACCCACTCCGACGAGCAGGGGCTCGTCCTCCCGCACACGGTCGCGCCCACGCAGGTCGTCGTCGTCCCGATCTGGCAGGAGGACACGAAAGACGACGTGCTGGAGTACGCCGAGGGCGTGGCCGACGAGCTCGACGACGCCGGGATCCGCGTCGAGCTCGACGACCGCGACGAGCGCAACCCCGGGTTCAAGTTCAACGAACACGAGCTCAACGGGATCCCCCTCCGGATCGAGATCGGGCCCCACGAGGTCGACGACGAGGAGCTCACCCTCGTCCACCGGCCCGACGGCGAGAGCGTCGAGGTCGACCGCGAGGGCGTCGCGGAGACCGTCCGCGAGGAGTTCGACGAGATATACGCCAAGCTGTACGCGACCGCCGAGGAGACGCTCGACGACGGCGTGCGCGAGGCGGACGACCGCGCCGAGATCCTCGGCACGCTCGGGCAGCACGGCGGCTACGTGAAGGCGCCGTGGTGCGGCGACGAGGCCTGCGAGGAGCCGATCAAGGAGCCGCTGGCCGCCGAGATCGTGATGGTCCCGTTCGAGGACGAGGACCCCCTCGCCGACGGGGACCACGGCGAGACCTGCGCGATGTGCGACGACGACGCCGAGCGGACCGCCTACTTCGCGAAGACGTACTGAACCGCGACGGCCCGACGCCGCGGCGGCGATCCCGCGGACACGCGACTCCTCCGATATCCAACCGTCCCCGCCACGTCCTACGATTAATCCGCGTTGATCCGGCTTAACGGAGTTTCGGGTATATAGGGAGGGAGCGTGTACACGCAGGTAATGAACCGATGGATTGCGAGCCTCGTCGTCGTGGCCGTCACTGCGGCGGTGATCGCCGGGGCCGCCGCGGCCGCGCCGGCGGGCGTGACGACCGCACAGACCGATTCGCCGAGCGACGGCGAGAACGGAAGCACCGCGAACGCGTCGACCGACCTCAGTCCCGGTGAGCGGCTCGCGGGAGTCGTCGGCGTTCAGGGCGCCGAGATCGAAGGCGAGGTCGAGTCGCGCGCCTTCGAGGTCGGGCTCCGGGAGGCCGAGACGAACGAGAGCCGCGCCGCCGTCGTCGCGGAGCGACTGAACCGGACCGAGGAGCGGCTCGCGGAGCTGGAAGCGCAACAGCGGGAGCTCCGCGAGCGGCGCGCGGCCGGCGAACTGAGCCAGGGCGCGTACGCCGCCCGGATGGCGACGACGACCGCGCGGATCGAGACGCTCTCCCGGGGGCTGAACCGGAGCGCGAGCGCGGCCGCCGAGCTCCCGCCCGCCGTCCGCGACGAGACGGGCGTCGACGGCGAGCGACTGGCGGCGCTGCGCGAGCGCGCGAACGAACTAAGCGGCCCCGAGGTCGCCGCCATCGCCCGGGGCGTGGCCGGCGGGGGCGTCGGCGGGCCGGTCGCGCCCGGACGGCGCGGCCCACCCGGGAACGGGACCGAACGCGGGCCGCCGAGCGACGCCGGTCCGCCGGGAGAGGGACCGCTCGGCGGCGGCCCGGGAAACGGCTCGGCCGGCCCGCCGGGAGCGGGTCCGGGGAACGGCTCGGTCGGCTCGCCGGGAGCGGGTCCGGGGAACGGCTCGATGGGAGCCCCCGGAGCGGGCCCGGGAAACGGCTCGGTCGGTGGCCCCGGTAACGGGTCCGCCGGCCCGCCGGAGGCGGGAGGCGCGAACGGGTCCGAGACCGGCGCCGCGAACGGGTCGACCCAGGTCGGTCCGCCGGGGTCCGGGAACGCGACCGACGGCGGACCCGGCAACGCGTCGACCGGCCCGCCTGCCGGCTCCGGAAACGGGTCCGGCAGCGGCGGCGGTCCGGGCGAAGCCGGTCCGAGCGGAGCCGGTCCGAGCGACGGCGGCCCCGATGGGAACGGATCGAACGGCGGCGCGGGCGCCCCGACGATCGACGACGCGGCGGACACTCCGCGGACGGTCGTCGGTAGTCCGTCACGCCTCGATGTGTGATCGACGTCGCGCCGTGAACCCGGACCTCGGACCGTCCCGACCCGTGGCGGCGATTCGATCCCGTCCCGGATGGGAAGGAATTTACCGGCAGTCCGTGTGACATCGTCCGTGCAGCGAGCGCCGATCCTCCTCGCGGTCCTCGCCCTCCTCGGAGCCGTCGGTCTCGCGCTCGGCGCCGGCGGCGCGGGTGCGGTCCCGTTCGAGGGCGGCTTCGCCCAGATGGACGTCGAACCGGACGACGTGTCGATGGAGGTCGCCGTTCAGCCGGACGGCGACGCGCAGTGGACCGTCGAGTACCGGATCCGGCTGGGGACCGACGAGGAAGAGCAGGCGTTCGAACAGCTCCGCGCGGACGTGGAGAACGACACGGAGGCGTACACGACCCGGTTCCGCGATCGGATGGCCTCGACCGCCGAGACCGCCGAGTCGGCGACGGGACGCAACATGACGGTGGCGAACGCGACCGTCACCGCCGAGCGGCGCGAGCTCCCGCAGGCGTACGGCGTGTTGACCTACCGGTTCGAGTGGACGAACTTCGCCGCCGTCGACGGGGACCGACTGCGCGTCGGCGACGCGGTCGACGGGCTGTTCTTAGACGACTCCTCGTCGCTCATCGTCTCGTGGCCGGAGGAGTACCGCCTCGCGGAGACGACGCCGGATCCGAGCGAGATGCGCGAGCGATCCGTCGTCTGGAACGGGCCGGTCGACTTCTCGGCCGGTCAGCCGCGGATCTCGGTCGCGCCCGCGGGCCCGCTCTCCGGGCTCCCGACGGCGGGCATCGTCGCGCTCCTCGCCGTCCTCGTCGTCGCCGGCGGCGCCGTCGCCTACCGTCGGCGGGACGACGGAGACGGCGAGGACGCGGGAGTCGCCGCGAGCGGTGGCGGAGACACCGCGACCGAGAGCAACGCATCCGCGGCGGACTCGGCGAGCTCGGCGACCGCCGGCGCGGCCGCGAGCGACGCGTCGGCGTCTGACGGCGACGACGCGGACGCCGCCGGCGAGTCGGAGCGCGGGTCGGACGAGGCGGCGCCCGTCGACAGCGACCTGTTGAGCAACGAGGAGCAGGTGATTCGGCTGATCGAGTCGGAGGGCGGGCGGATGAAACAGAAGCAGGTGGCCGAGGAGTTAGACTGGACCGCCGCGAAGACGAGCCAGGTGGTGACCGGACTGCGCGACGAGGGCGACCTCGACGGCTTCCGACTGGGCCGCGAGAACGTCCTCTCGCTCCCCGACTACGACCCCGAGGCGGATTCGGATTCGAGCGGAGACGACGGTGGCGACGGAAGCGACGGAGACGAGAACGACGGGGACGAGGAGCGCGGCGGGAGCGGTGCCGGCGAGGACGGAGACGGGAGCGACGAGCGCGACGCTACCGACGGGGCCTGACCGGACCGACGACGCGTTGCGCCGAGTTCGCTTTGACCCGGGTCACAGGTCCCGCGAGCGACCGATGTGTAGCAGTTCACCCCCACACTCACACTCGCCGGCCGAGTCCGTTCGCCGGCCGCATTCGAAACACTCGTACACTTCTTCGCTGTCACACTCGTATTCTGGTCGCATATACATCGATACGCACCCGTGATAGATAATCACACGCCTAATATTGTTTGGATAATATAAACCGCTTGGCGCGAGGCGGTGACCGAACGATCGGAATCCCGACATCGGCGGGCCTCGGATCGGGCGAGTTCCGGTGAACTCCTATGCCTCTGCCGTGAGCTCTTCCAACACCAGCTCGAAATTGCGCGTGTTGGCCTTCCAGACGACGTCGAAGAGGTCGCCGACGATCGGGACCGCCCCCACGAGCACGTCCAAAGAGATGTTCGCGATCATTCTGAGCAGCGTGGTGTAGGAGACGCCGAGACGGGCCGCCTCGACCACGATATACAGCGAAATCCCGCCGGTGAGTACGTCTCCCGCCCCCGGGAGGATGCCGAGCAGCGGATCGATGCCGATGCGATACCCGACGACCGGAACGCGGACACCTTCGTCGAGGACGTACGCGACGATCAGTACGCGCTTGACCGCCGCTCGGTCAATCGGTTCCGGGAGGCGCGCTATCCGCTCGTTGGCCTCGGTCAGAAACTCGCTCTCCTGTGCGCTCGGCATACACCACGTACAGTTTCCCGCTGAATAACGCTGCTGTCGGTAATTCACCCTACGAGCCACAGCAAGTGATCGTATGCCGCTTATCAGGGGGTTCACTGAGCGATCGAAAACGGACCCGGCAGCGCATGGCTACAACCCTTCGACTCCGCGTTGTTCCGTCAGAAGAGCCGGAGGGGGATTGTGAACAACGGCCGGACTCGCTCGCGCTCGTCCGGCCTCGTTTAAATCCCGCCTTGGCTTCCGCTGCTCACGTTGTTCACAGCAGGAAGCCGGAGGGGGGATTTGAACCCCCGACCTATTCCTTACGAAGGAATCGCTCTGCCAGCTGAGCTACTCCGGCACGCATGCTTCAATTCCCGGACGGAAAAATAAGGGTTCCGAAACGGGGACGGAGCGGCGATCCGTCGCGCCGAGCCGAGCGGTGAAAGCGGTGAATTTCTCTTGAAGTAAACTCACGTTCGTCACTATTACGTGAGCATTCGACATCAACACGCAAGGAGAATTCGGATACAATACAGGAATATAAGGAAAAAGACTAAATACGTGTTCGGGCTTCAATCTGAGTGTGATGACACCGCCCGCGCGCCGAGACGGCGGGGATCGAATCCCCCGGCGGTGCGTGCCCGGTCGAAGCCCGTACCGGGCGGCGATAGCCTCGCCGGTCGTCACCCCCACGGCGACCCGGCGCGGCCGTCATCCCCATCAGCGTTCCGTCGCGGCTACCGTGTGAAACGCGTCTCCGACGCGCCAAGCGCAGAATCGCCTCTGGTCCGAGACCGCCGCCGCGACCGCTTGTCATGTGACGGGCCCCGGCCGCGCCGCCCCCGACCCCCCTCGGGGCGGCGCGGCGTTCTCGCTGTCTCGACCGCCTTCGCGAGCGACCGGACCGATCGGCCAGCCGAGTGCGGTGTCGAACGATCGGCGCTACGAGAACAGCCGCTGCGCTCGGCGCACCGCCGCGGAGAGACCCCCGTAGCCGGCGCCGACGACGCCCGCGAGCCGCAGTTCCGCGGGCGCGAGGCCGAGCCGGTGCGAGAGCGGCCCTGGCCGTGCGTCGGCGCCGGCGACCGCGACCGTGCGACTGCGGACCCTGACCTCGGCGGTGAGGCCGCCTCGCACCAGCTCGGCGAGGGCGCGGTTCGAGACGGACTCGTCCGGAAGCCGCCGGGCGATACGGAGGGCGTCGCGGAGGCTCTCGACCTCGACGAACAGCCGGCGGTCGGTCGCATGGACCGCTGCGTCGACGCCGTCCACCGAGAGGGTCAGGTCCTCCGTCTCGACCGAGAGCCGCGGACTCGACTCACTCGGACTCACTCGTCGTGACCCGAACCCCGCCGTCGACGCGCCACTCGGCGTGCTCGGCGTCGTCGCCCGTCCCGCTCGGCACCTCGACGGTCAGATCGTCGAACTGGTAGTGAATCTCCGCGTTCCGGCCGGTCAGTCGGTCGTACAGTCCGATCGCTAAGTCCGGCCAGGTTGTCGTCTCGTCGATGCGCTCCTCGGGGTCTTCGGCGTCGCTCATGCGTTCTCATGATAGTAATTGTCACACATAAGTGAACGCCCTGACGTGTCTGTGCGATTATACCGGGCGAGACGATCCGAACCGGCTCAGCCCTCGACGCGCGTCAGGCGCACGTCGAGACACACGTTGTACTCGTGGGGGGCGTACGACCGGACGACGCGCTCGGTCTCGACGTCGACGGCGTAGGCGTCGCCCGCGGCGGCCTCGATCGCGCGGCGGCCGGGGCCGAACGGGTCGTCCTCGTGTTGGATGTCGTAGTAGTGAATCACGCAGTCGTCGCCCGCGAGTGCGACCGCGGTGTCGAGAAACTCGTTCGCGGAGTGCGGGAGGTTCATCACGAGCCGGTCGGCCGTGTCGGCGTACTCGTCGGCGATCTCGCGCACGTCGCCAGCGATCGCGGTCACCCGATCCGCGACCCCGTTGCGCTCGGCGTTCTCGCGGAGGTACTCGACCGCGCGCTCGTTGAGGTCGCACGCGACCACGTCGGCGCCGCGGGACGCCAATGGGACCGCGTACGGCCCCACGCCGGCGAACATGTCGATCGCCGACTCGCCGGCCGCCGCCTGCTCGACGACGCGGTGGCGCTCGGTCGCGAGCCGCGGCGAGAAGTACACCTCGGCGACGTCGAGCGCGAACTCGTGGCCGTACTCGCGGTGGACCGTCTCGGTGCCGTTCCCGGCCAGCACGTCCCACCGCCGGACCCGGAGTTCGCCCTCGATCGGCGACGCGCGGTTGAGGACGGTGTCGCAGGGAACGTCGGAGGCCATCACGGCGTCGGCTATCTCGCGGGCGCGCTCGTCGTCGTCCTCATCGATAATGACGATGTCGCCCAGCCGCTCCAGGGAAGGCTCGTAGCCGAGGATCGCCGCGGGCGTCGTCGGGCGGTCCCTCGCTTCCGCGTCGCGCTCGACGATCCGGTCCGCGAGGTCGGCGGGCACTCGGTCGCGGCCGGAGACGGGGATGTAGATCGTCTCGTCCTCGACCGCGATCTGATGGTCGCCGTCGAGGGCGTCGGCGTCGGCGAGCCGGCTCCGGACGGTCTCGCCGCGCTCGCGGTCGACGGCGACGCAGGGGACGCTCATCGTCGGGGAGACGCGGGCGAGCGAATAAACGGTGACGCTTCGCGGGCGGCGGAACGGCGAGGGCTCACTCCCCGTCCGCGGTCGCGGCCGCGACCGCGTCGAGCAGTTCCCGACCGCCGATGTCGTACGAGACCGGAACGACTCGGTCCGCGGCCGCGGCCACCTCGGCGTTCGGGCCGTCCGCGGTCGGGCCGTCTGCGGTCGGACCGTCCGCCACGTCGCCCGAGCGCTCGGTCCCGACCGCGAGCGTCGCGTCCGCGTCGGCCGCGAGCTCGCGGGCCGCCGCGAGCGTCGTCTCGGGGGGCGCTTCGAACGGCGGGGCCGTCACGGCGGTCGCGCCCGCGTCCGCGGCGGCGCCGGCGGCCGCGTCGCCCGGGGGGACCACGCCGACGGAGGGCTCGTGGCCCGCGGCGGCCAGCCGGGCGACGACGCGCGCGGTCGGCCGCCCCGTACCGATCACGTGGACGCGCCGACTCTCGACGTCGCTGTGCGGGAACGCCGTCACCGCCGGCGTCCCGGTCGCCGGGTCGCGGCCGACGAACGCCTCCGCGTCGAAGGCGGTGCCGACGGTCGACGCGGACAGCACGGACTCCGGCGGGCCGGCGGCCCGGACCCCGCCGTTCGCGAGGACGACGACCTCGTCGCAGTAGCGGGCGGCGGCGTCGAGGTCGTGGATCGCGGCGATCGCCCCCCGGTCGCCGTCGTCGACGAACTCGCGGACCAGTTCGAGCGTCTCGACCGCGTGGTTCACGTCGAGGCTGGCGGTCGGCTCGTCGAGGAGGAGGAGCGGGGCCGCCTGCGCGAGGGCCCGCGCGAGCAGCACGCGCTGGCGCTCGCCGCCCGAGACCTCGGTGATCGACCGGTCGGCGAAGCGCTCGACGTCGGCCGCGGCCATCGCGGCGCCGACCGCGGCGTCGTCCTCGACGCCGTGCGCGTCGAAGCGGCCGAGGTGCGGCGTCCGGCCCATCTCGACGACGTGGCGCACGCGGAAGTCGAACGCGAGGTTCGTCGCCTGCGGGACGCTCGCGACGCGCCGGCCCACCTGCTTGGCCGACAGCGACGCGGCCGGGTCGCCGCCGATCTCGACGGTCCCCGCGTCCGGTTCGACCGCGCCGGTCACCGCCCGCAACACGCTGGTCTTGCCGGCGCCGTTGGGGCCGACGAGGCCGACGAGCGAGCCGGGTTCGACCCGGAGGTCGACACCGGAGACGACGTCGAGGTCGCCGAACGAGACGGCCACGTCCGAGGCCGACAGCAGCGGCGCGTCGCCGAACGAGAGCGCCGTGTCGGGGAGCGACGAGGGGGAAGAGCGGTCGGCGCTCACAGCTCCGTCACCTCGCGGGTCACGAGCAGGTAGACGAAGAACGGCGCGCCGACCGCGGCGGTGATGATCCCGACCGGGTACTCGGCGGGGGCGGAGCGCGCGACCGTGTCGGCCGCGACGAGGAAGGTGCCGCCGGAAAGCGCCGCGGTGGGGAGCAGCACCCGGTGGTCGGGCCCGACGACGAGCCGGAGCATGTGCGGGACGATGAGGCCGACGAACCCGATCACCCCGGCGAACGCGACGCCGGCGGCCGTGACGAGGGCCGAGGCCGCGAGCAGCACGCGCTTGGTGCGCTCCACCGCGATACCGAGCCCGCGCGCCTCCTCCTCGCCGAGCAGGAGGACGTTGAGGTCGCGGGCGTACGCGAGCAACACGAGAAAGAGCGGCGGCACGACGGCGGCGGTGACGGCCACCTCGCTCCACGCGGCGCCCGAGAGGTGTCCCATCAGCCACGCGACGATCTGCCGGAGCGACTCGCCCGCCTGTAGTTGGAGGTACGAGACGACCGCGCCGAGGAACGTCTGGACCGCGACCCCGGCGAGGAGGAGGGTCGCGACCGGGGTCCGACCGCCCCGGGTCGCGATGGCGTACACGCCGAAGGCGGCGACGAGCGCACCGACGAACGCGAAGAGGCTGGTCCCCGTTCCCCGCGAGAGCGCGACCTCGATGGGGCCGACGAGCGGGAGGGCGACCGTCGTCGAGAGCGCGGCGGGGAAGACGATGAACGCGACCGCGCCGACCGCCGCGCCCGAGGAGACGCCGATGATCGACGGGTCCGCCATCGGGTTGCGGAAGAAGCCCTGCATCACTGTGCCGGCGGCCGCGAGCGCGAACCCGACGAGCGCGGCCAGCAGGATCCGCGGGAGCCGCACGCCCACCACGATCTGCTGGTGGACGGAGTCGACGGGGAACGCGAACGGCGACGCGAACGCGAGGTCGACGCCCGGGATCGTGAGGAGGCCGACGCCGGGTATCGGCAGCGGGCCGACGCCGCCCGCGCTCGTCTCGATCCCCGCCGGCACCGCGACCGCGTTCAACACCGACTTCATCACGGTCTCCGGCGGGATTCGAACCGGCCCGATCCCGGCGCTGCCGACGACGACGACAGCGAGCAGCGCGGCTCCCGCCGCCGACCACGCCGCCGAGCGGGCCCAGGGTCGCATACGTACTCCAACACAACTTGTAGTAGGTAAATACTTATTGGACGAGCCCGCCCCTCGATCCGATGCGAAACAGCTTCGCGATCGCGATGGCCGTGCTGGTGACGACCGCCCTGATCGGCGGCGTCGCCGGGACGGTCGCGGGCGCACAGCCGACGATATCGACCAACGGACCGACTGCGGGCGCGCAGCCGACGGCGGGCGCGCAGCCGGCGGTCGGCGCCGCGGGCGCGACGGGGACCGGCCCCGCACAGACGGACGGCGCCTGCGGGTTCCCGTTCAACGCGACCGACGCGACCGGCGAGACGGTGACGCTGGAGGAGCGCCCCGAGCGGATCACGACGATCAATCCGTCGGCCGCGCAGACGCTGTGGGAGCTCGGCGAGCAGGACCGCGTCGTCGGCGTGAGCCAGTTCGCCTTCTACCTCGACGGCGCCGAGGAGCGCGCGAACGTCTCCGCCGAGTTCGGCGCGAGCGTCGAGCGCGTCGTGGCCACCGAGCCCGACCTCGTGCTGGCGCCGAACGCCTCGGCGGCGGACGTCGAGCCGCTCCGCGAGCAGGGGCTGACCGTGTACCACTTCCCCGCGGCGACCTCCGTCGAGGACATCGCCGAGAAGACGGAGACGATCGGCCGGCTCGTCGGCGCGTGCGACGCCGCCGCGGAGACCAACGAGGAGATGTACGACGCGGTCGACGCCGCCGAAGAGCGGACGGCCGACGTCGACCGCCCGGCCGCGCTGTACCCGCTCGGCGGCGGCTACGTCGCGGCGAACGACACCTTCATCGACGCGATCATGAACGTCGGCGGGACCGAGAACGTCGCCGCCGACGTCGGCTCGGGGTACCCGCAGCTCTCCGACGAGGTGATCTTGGAGACGGACCCCGAGCTAATCTTAGTCACTGACTCCGAGGCCGCCATCCTCGAGCAGGAGCCGTACGCCAGCACGACCGCGGGCGTCGAGGACAGCTACGTGGTGATGAACGTGAACTACCTCAACCAGCCGGCGCCGCGCAGCGTGATCGAGTCCACGACAACGCTCTCGAACGCGGTGGTCGAGCTCCGCGGCGAGGGCGGCGAGTCGACCGACGGCGCGGACGACGGCTCGACTGACGGCTCCTCGGCGGACGGCGACTCGTCGGGCGACGGTGACACGTCCGACGGTTCGTCGACCGACGGCGAGGACGGGAACGAGACGGAGCTGACAACCGCGGACGGGAACGAGAGCGACGGCGACGGAAGCGCCGAGAACACGGGCGACTCGGCGCCCGGGTTCGGCGTCGTCGCGGCCGCGCTCGCGCTGCTCGCGACCGGGCTGCTCGCGCGGCGAGACTGAAGGGCGAGGAGTGCGAGTCGCACGGACGCTGACCGACGTTCTCTCTTTTAAATACCTTGGCCCATCAGGTGGCTGCGCAGGATGTCCGGCGTCTTCAGGCCGGCGTCGCTGTTGAGCAGGACGACGGTCTCGTCGCCGTCGAAGAAGCCCTCCTCGGCGAGCGCCCACGCGCCGGCGGGGGCCGCGCCGCCCGCCGCGCCGGTCTCGACGACCTCGTTTTGCGCCACGGCGACCGCGCTCGCCAAGATGTCGTCGTCGTCGACGCCGACCGCGGTCCCGCCGCTCTCGGTGACCGCCTCGACGGCCGCGGCGCCGCCCGCGGGGTCCGGGATCTCCAGTTCGCCGCAGATGGTGTCGGGCGTCCCCCACGGCTCCGGCTCGTCGAGGCCGCGCTCGACCGCGGCCGCGATCGGCGCGCAACCCGATGCCTGCGACGCGACCACCTTCGGGGTGCCGTCGATCGCGCCGACCCGCTCCAGCTCCGAGAATCCCTTATAAACGCCGGCGACGACCTCGCCGGAGCCGGTCGGGACGACGACGACGTCGGGGGCGTCGCCGAGGTCGGCGACGAGCTCGAACGCGACCGTCTTCGCCCCCTCGTGGCGGTACGGCGTCGCGAACTCGCCGAGGTCGGTGTAGTCGGTCTCTAACTGCTCGTCGACCGCGGCGGCCGCGTCGGGGAAGCGCCCGCCGACCACGCGCATCTCGCCGCCGTGGACGTTCGTCATCGACTTGTTCGAGAACGCGCATCGGGAGGGGACGAACGCGTACGAGCGTAGGTCCGCCCGGCCCGCGTACGCCGCCATCGACTGCCCGGCGTTGCCCGGGCTCGCGCAGACGAGCGGCTCGACGTCCGCGCCGTCGGCCGCACGCTTCGCAACTGCGGTCACGGCGAGCGAGAGCCCGCGGTCGAGGACGGTCCCCGTGGGGTTCCGCCCCTCGTCTTTGACGTACACCGATTCCACGTCCAGCTCGTCGGCGAGTCGGTCGGTGGCCACGAGCGGCGTGGCGCCCTCACCCGCGGTGAGCGCGTCCTCCGCCGGGAAGGGGAGCAGCGCGTCGAACCGCCAGTGTCCCCGCGCCGTCGCGGGCGCAGCCCGAGCGTCGCCGCTCCCGCCGCGGGCCGCCGGGTCGAACAGGTCGTCCGGATCGACCGCGTCGTAGTCGTAGACGGGGTCGAGGCCGCGCGCCCCCTCGTCATCGTCGATCGACGCCGCGTCGGCGGTCTCGTGGATGCGTCCCGACGCCCGACTTTTTAAACCCCGAAACGCCGGCGTGGTCTCGAAATCAGCCATACCGAACGTTGCGGCGGCGGCGACTAATCGCTTCGCACTCCGGGACGGGCTGCCGGCGGACTGACACCACGACAACGCGGTGGCGCGTGCCGACGAGCGCCCGCAGGGCGCGAGTCGCACGCGCGAGGGAGTCGGCCGACCGGAGGGAGGCCGACGAGGCTGGGGAGGCGTGAGGCCGCGGTGCTGTGCGTTCCCGCGAGCGAAGCGAGTGGGAGCACGGAAGTCGCAGCCCGCGCAGCGAAGCGAGCAGGAACGTCTTCCGGAGGGGCGGGACTCGAAGGGGCAGCCGCGAGGCGGGCGCAGGCGACACAAGCACTGGAAGGAGCGAACGAAGTGAGCGACTGAAGCGCGCAGCGAGCGTGCGCCCGCCTCGCGGCTGGGGCTTCGGTGGCGTTCGCGTCGGCGTCAGTTTATAAAGAGGGGAATCCGCTCGCACGACGGAACCGAGTCTGGACCGCTCACCGGTTCCGATACATCACCACTGCGAGGGGGGTGGCAGTCGGAAGAGCGCGATCAGCCGACTGAGCGCGTACACCGCGGCGTACAGGAACGCAGACGAGGGCGCCGCGACGAGGAGCGCGAGGTACGTCCCGAACGTGGCGGTCCCACCGATTGCTCGGAACCGGACCGTCTGACTCACGGCTCGAAGCCGGTCCCACCGAAACGTGAGGACCGCCACCCCGCCGCCGAGCAGCGCCCCGGCGACGACGGCGACGAGGGCGGACGCCCCCGGAGACCGGAGGGAAGCGATGACGGCCGAGGTAGATTCGAATCGTCCCGAGACGACGGCGAGAAACGCAAACACCAGGAGCGCCGCGCCGAGCTGGAAGAGGTCTGCGGCTCGCGCGTCGACGAGACTCCTCGGCGAGGCGGCGTCCGGGTCGAACAGCCGGTCCGACAGCCCGAATCCGGCCAGTCCGAACAGGACGACCGGCACGCCGAGCGGGGCTCCCGCGTTCGACCCGTCGACGGACAGCCAGACGCCGAGCGGGACGAGGGCGAGGGACAGCCACCGGGCGAGTGCGACTCGATCCACGCGTGGAATGCGCCCGGTCCCGACAAAAGAGTGGTCACCGCGACCTCCGCGAGCCGATCCCGCGGCCGCTTATAAACCCGCGACCCGATACTCAACGTATGAACGGAGACGCCACGGTCGTCGGCGGCGGGCTGGCGGGGCTGGTCGCCGCGGCGAGGCTCGCCGAGGCGGGCGCGGACGTGACGCTGTACGAGCGACGGCCCGCGGTCGGCGGGCGCGTGCGGACGGAGACGGTCGACGGGTTCACCCTCGACCGCGGCTTCCAAGTCCTCTTCTCCAGCTATCCCGCGGTCAAACGCGAACTGGGCGCCGACGGGCTCGACGACCTCAACCTCCGGACGTTCGCCCCCGGCGCGACGATCTGCCGCCCCGGCTCGCGCTCGACGCTCGGCGACCCGCTCCGCGATCCGCTGTCCGCGTTCCCCTCCCTCCTAAACGACGAGGTCTCTTTCTCTGACAAGCTCCGGACGCTCGCGCTCCGGTACGACCTCGCGAACCGCGACGAAGAGAAGTTCTTCGCCGGCCCGGACGCCTCGATCCGCGAGTACCTGCGGGACTGGGGGTTCGCCGACGACTACGTCGAGAACTTCGTGGAGTCATTCTACGGCGGGATCACCCTCGATCGCACCCTCTCGACCTCCAAGCACGTCTTCGAGTACACGTTCCGCGCGATGGGTCGCGGCTCCATCGGCGTCCCCGCCGAGGGGATGGCCGCGCTCCCCGCCGCGCTCGCCGACCGCGCGCGCGAGGCGGGTGTCGAGATACGGACCGGCGAGGACGTCGAGTCGGTCCGCGTCGCGGGACAGGGCCGGATCCCCTTCCGGACCGGCTCCGCCGACGCCGACGGCGCGACCGTCGAACTCGCGGACGGCGCGACCCGCGAGACGGACGCGGTCGTCGTCGCGACCTCGCCGCCCGAGGCCCGGCGGCTCACCGGCGTCGAGTCGGTGCCCACGGAGGGCGTCCCGAACGTCACCGGCTGGTACGCGCTCCCCGCGGGCGAGTCGTTCGAGACGGGCGAGCGCATCCTGCTCAACGCGGCCGAGAAATCACCCAACGCCGTGGTCCCGATGTCCGAGGTCGCGCCCGAGTACGCCCCGGACGACCGCGCGCTTCTCGCCGCGACGTTCCTCGGCGAGGAGGCGCTCGATCGGTCCGACGAGGACCTCCGCGACGACGTTCACGACGCCCTCGACGCGTGGTTCCCCGAGCGCGACTTCGGGGGGCTGGAGACCCTCGACGTCCACCGGATCCGGTTCGCGCAGTTCGCGCAGCCCCCGGGCGTCCACGCCGACCTCCCCGACCCCGACGATCCGGAGGGACCGGTGACGCTCGCGGGCGACTACACCGAGTGGTCGTCGATTCAGGGCGCCTTGGAGAGCGGGCGGAAGGCAGCCGCGGCGGCGGCGGAGTATTTATAACCGATCGTCGTCGCGCCCGGACTCCCAGTCCGACTTCGACTCGCGTCGCATGCGATCGAGGTCGATGTCTCGGTCGCGAAGAACTCGCTTGATCGCACGGAGGCGGTCCATCGGATCCATCGTCTAAGTGCGTCTACTCGTTTCCAGATAATTAGTCTTCTCGCACAAACGCCTCTTCACCGTGCTCCTCGACGGCCGCGAGCAGTTCGTCGCGCTGGCGGCGGACCTCGGGAGGGAGCTCGGCGTACGCGTGGTCGAACATGTCGCTCGGATCGGGCTCGACCGACTCCGCGAAGTCGATCGCGTCGGCGACGACGTCGTCCGCCTCGTCGTGAATCGCCGTGACCCCCTCGTCGTCGATCCGGCCGGTCTCGCGGAGGAACGCCTCCATCCGATCGAGCGGGTCGAGCGCGCGCCACGGGTCCACGTCGTCCGGGTCGCGGTAGGCGGTCGGGTCGTCTGCGGTCGTGTGCGCACCGAAGCGGTACTCGACGAACTCAATGAGGACGGGGCGCGGCTCCTCTTCGTCGCCTCCGTCGCCGTCCGACTCGCCCCCGTCGCCCCGCGCCCGCTCGGCGGCCTCCCGGGTGACCGCGTAGCTCGCGAGGGGGTCCATCCCGTCGACGCGGACCCCCTCGAAGCCGTAGGCGGCCGCCTTCTGCGCGAACGTGTCGCTCGCGGTCTGTCGCGACTCGGGGATCGAGATGGCCCAGCCGTTGTTGTGACAGCAGAACAGCGTCGGCGTGTCGAAGACGCCGGCGAAGTTCATCGCCTCGTGGAAGTCGCCCTCGCTGGTCGCGCCGTCCCCGAAGTGACAGGCGACGACGCGGTCTTCCCCCTGATAGTCGAACGCCCACGCGGCGCCGACCGCGTGCGGGAGGTGTGCCGCGATGCCGATGTTGAGCGGGAAGACGTTGCCGTCGGCGATCGCTTCCGTCCCGGACTCGTGACCCATCCAGTAGGGGAGGTACTCGCCGAGGAGGTCGCGGACGACGACCGCGCCGTGCTCGCGGTACTGGTAGCTGATCAGGTCGTCGTCAGCGAGCGCGTGCGTCGAGCCGACCGCCGACCCCTCCTGGCCCGCGCAGGGCGCGTACGTGCCGATCCGGCCCTGCCGCTGGAGACTCACCGCCCGCTCGTCGAACCGGCGGGTGACCACTATGTCCCGGTAGATCGCGCGGAACTGCTCGTCAGACAGGTCCGGAACCGTCGCGTCCGGCAGGGGACTGCCGTCCGGGCCGAGCACGCGGTAGAGGTCCTCGTCGGCGAGGGGGTCAGTCGCGTCGTCGCGGCCGGACGCGCCTGCGTCGGCGCCGTTCTCGTCCATGTGCGATCGGTGTGGTCCGCGGTCACAAGGAATTAGCGGTCGCGTCGGCGGCCGACCCCGCTCGGCTCCGCCGGCGGACGAAGAGTATCGGCGGACCGATCAGCGCCCCGGCGGCCGTCGTCAGCCCGATCACGAGGGCGACGAGGAGCGGGGTCGGCCCGGCGGCGAGCAGGTCGACGCTCCAGACGACGAGGAACCACGCGGTCCAGCAGAGTCCAGTCCCGAGCGCCGTGAGCGCCCCGTACGCGACTCCCGCGGGATACGTGTACCGCTCGGGACGCTCGACGAGCAGCCACCAGACGCCGCCGCCGACGAGGAGCGCCGGCGCCGCGAGGAGCGGCACCGGGAACGTCTCGGGGAGCCCGACCACCTGTGTGAACACGCGCAGGACCGTCGACAGCAGTTCGGCGGTGACCGCGCCACAGGCGAACGCGTAGGCGCCGGCGTAAAGCGACCAGCGCCGCGCTGACGAGCGATCGGATGCGGGCGAGACGAGGCCGTCCATACGACGGGATCGTAAACGGACGACAAAGGCCTTCCCGTGGGTGAAGCGCCCATTTGAGCCTCGATCGCGACGCGTCCCCATCGTCGGGATTCCGGTCAGTGTGAGTCGAGAGCGCTTACTCGACCGCGATCGCCAGCTCGAACGGGCACGAGCCGTGTTCGCTCGGCGTCTGGTCCGGGACGCCCCAGGAGACGTGGAACAGGCCGCGGCTCGCGTACGTCCCCGTGGGCAGGTCCGACGGGACCCGGTACGTCGCGGCCATCTCGTCGCCCGCGGTGAGCGACTCCAGCGCCTCGCCGTCGCTGCGCCGCGGCTGCGGTCCCTCGACCCCCTCGGTCTCGACGATCTCCAGCGAGCGCCGCTCGCCCTCGTGGAAGGTCCAGAGGGCGCTCGGCAGCGCGCCCCGGCTCGTGAACGTGTACGGCCCCTCGACGTCGCCGTCGGCGTTCTCCGGGGCCGGAGCGACCGTGAGGGAGAACTGGCGAGCCGCGTCCTCGCTCGGGGCGACCGAGACCGACACCGGAAGGCGGTCGTACCGTGACTCGCCGACGATGACGCTGTACACCGTGCCGTCGATACGGTAGTAGACCGGCTCGTCGCGGCCCGCGGCGAACGCCTCGTAGGCGTCCGGCACGTCGTCGGCGAAGAGCTGGCTCCGGTCCGGCGTGCGCAGCGCGGGCGCGCGGTGGTCCGACGCCAGCGCGCGCTCGAAGAACGCGACCACCTCGTCGTCGATCGCCGCCTCGTCGACCACCGGGCGGTCCCACAGATCGCCGTCGGTCAGTTCCCGGATCGTGATCGCGTACGGCGGCTCCTCGTTCTCGACGGCCGTCTCGATCCGGGAGACGCCGCGGCCGTCCTCCAGGTAGTCGTACTCCTCGAGGAAGACGGCGACCGACTCTGGGCGGACGCACCGGCGGTACTCGCCGCGGGCCACGTTCGGGCCGTACGCGGTCAAGGCGTTCACGAACGTCTCGACCGCCGCGTCGTCGAGATCGCGCTGGCCCGCCTCGCGGAGCACGCGCTCCTCGTCGTACTCCTCGGCCGGCTCGTCGGCGAGCTCCGCGGTGAACGTCGGGAGCATCGGGTCGAACGCGTAGCGCGTCCCGTCGATCTCGACGTACGGCTTCAGCTCGCCGCGGTCGTAGACGCGGAACGCGTCGACGGCGGCCAGCAGCGCGTCGCTCGGGTCGTCGGTCTCGAAGCCGCCGTCGAGGGCGGCGGCGAGCGGTTCGCGCAGCGCGTCCGGGACCTCCGACTCGGGGACGACGTACTCCGGGTCGATCCCGCGGCTCGGCGACGGCTCGTAGGCGGTGACGACGTGCGGTACCGGCCGGAGTTCGAGGACGAGCGAACCGGTCGTTCCGTCGCCGTCGTCCGATCGGTCGTCGGTCCCGTTCGCGCCGCCGTCGGTCCCGTTCGTTCCCGGATCCGGTCCGGCCTCGCCGGCGCAGCCGGAGAGCGCGACGGCGGATCCGCCTATCGCCGTGAGGAGGGCTCTGCGCTCCATAATCTGGGGTGTTCGGAACGAACGATAAAAATCTTCTGTGGGCTACGGCGCGGCTCGCCGCCCGGACCCGACTCAGGGCGTGATGACGGCGCGCCCGTCGATCTCCCGGTGTTCGAGCTTCTCGGCGACCGTGTTGATCTCGCCGAGGTCGTACCGGCTGGTGTGGAGGTCGACGTCGCCCTGCTCGACGAGCGCGACGAGCTCCTGCAGCTCGGCGTACCGCCCGACGATGTTGCCGACGAAGGAGAACTCCCCGTTCACCAGCGCCTGCGACGGCTCGTGGACGTGGCCGCCGTAGCCGATGATGTGGTGGTCGCCGCCGGCGGCGGTGATCTCGGGGGCGTAGGCGGTCGTCACGTCCTCGCCGACGAAGTCGAGCACCTGCGCCGCGCCGGTGCCGTCCGTGAGTCCCTCGATCTCGTCGGCGACGTCCGCCTCGCTCGGGTTCACGAGGTGGTCGGCGCCGTACCCGTCGGCGAGGTCGAGCGCCGACTCCTTCAGGTCCACCGCGGTGATCCGCGCCGCGCTCATCGCGTCAAGGCACTGGAGGCCGATATGACCGAGCCCGCCGACGCCGATGACGACCGCGTGGTCGCCGGGGTTCAGGTCGGCGACCGCCTTCTTCGCGGCGTGGTAGGCGGTGATCCCGGCGTCCGCGTGGGGCGCGATGTCTATCGGCTCGACGCCCGACGGCAGCGGGATCACCGAGCGCTCGCTGGTGTGGAGGTACTCGGCGAAGCCGCCGTCGGTGGTGAGCCCGTTGAAGGCGTCGTTCTCGCAGTACATCGTCTCGCCGAGCCGACAGGGGCGACACGTGCCGCAGGTCTGGACCGGGTGACAGATCACCGGGTCGCCCGGCGAGACCAGGTCGACGTTGTCGCCCGTCTCGACGACGGTGCCGGCGTTCTCGTGGCCGAGGGTCAAGGGGAGCTCCTGCGGGACGTACTCGGCCCACATCCCCTCGATGATGTGGTTATCCGTCTGGCACCACCCCGCGCCCTCGACCTCGACTATCACGTCGTCCGGGCCCGTCGCGGCCGGCCGGTCTACCTCGTCGATGGTGAGCCCCTCGCTCATGTCGTCGGTGTACTCGTGGAGTCTGGCAGCTTGCATGTGTCTCACACTCTCGTACACACCCACATAAACATTCGTTACGGATCTATCCCGCTCGGGTAACCAGCGTACGTCCCAAGATCGCTCAGCTTACCATTGGTAACAATACTGAACGATCCTTATAGTTATATGAGACCAACACTCACACCAACTCGTATGTACGAGATGGACGGCGAGGAGATCTTCGTCATCGACGGCCACGTTCACCTGTGGGACGCCCGACAGGAGAACATCATCCACGAGGGGGGCGAGCAGTTCATTCAGTGTTTCTACGACTACCACACGGGATTCACCCCGGAGGAGAAGCAGTGGGACATCGACGAGTATCGCCACTACGGCGCCGACAAGATGACCGAGGACCTGTTCGGCAACGCGGCCGCCGACATGGCGATCTTCCAGCCGACGTACCTCGACGACTTCTACGACGAGGGGTTCAACACGACCGAGCAGAACGCCGAACTCGCCGAGGAGTACCCCGAGCGGTTCGTGTTGAACGGGAGCTTCGACCCGCGCGACGGCGAGGAGGGCCTGCGGTACCTCGAACATCTCAAGGAGGAGTACGACATCCCCGGCGTGAAGCTGTACACCGCCGAGTGGCGCGGCGAGTCGAAAGGGTGGCGGCTCGACAGCGACGAGGCCTTCGAGTTCTTAGAGAAGTGCGCCGACCTCGGCATCGAGAACATCAACGCCCACAAGGGGCCGACGATCCGCCCGCTGAACCGCGACGCGTTCGACGTGAAGGATATCGACGACGCCGCCTCGTCGTTCCCGGAGCTCAACTTCATCGTCAACCACGTCGGGCTCCCACGGCTCGACGACTTCTGCTGGATCGCCGCCCAGGAGCCGAACGTGTACGGCGGGCTCGCGGTCGCCTCCGCGATGACGACGAACCGCCCGCGCAAGTTCGGCGAGATCATGGGCGAGCTGCTCTACTGGCTCGGCGAGGACCGGGTCCTGTTCGGCTCCGACTACGCACTGTGGAACCCCGACTGGCTCGTCGACCAGGTGATGAACGCGGAGCTCACCGACGAGCAGCGAGACGAGTACGGCGTCGAGCTCGACGTCGAGACGATGAAGAAGGTCATGGGCGAGAACGTCGCGGAGCTGTACGACATCGACATCGAGGAGAAGAAGCGCCAGTTCCGCGACGACGACATCACCGAGCGGTTCGACCTCGGCGCCCACTACGGCGGGGACGCGGGGGCCGCCGCGGACTGATGTCGGGGAGCAGCGCGGACCCGACGAGCGGCGCGGGCGACGATCCCGCGAAGCGACAGGCGGTCATCGAGCGGCTCGACCGCGTTGAGGACCCGGAGCTCGCCCGCTCCATCGTCGAACTCGACTACATCGACGCGATCGAGATCGACGGCGGCCGCGTCGAGGTCCGGTTCACGCTCCCGACCGCGTGGTGTTCGCCCGCCTTCGCGTGGATGATGGCGACCGACGCCCGCGACGAAGTCGAGGGGCTCGACTGGGCCGACGAGGCGCGAATCGAGCTGTGCGACCACATGCACGGCGCGGAGATCACGACCGGCGTCAACGCTCGCGACACCTTCGGCGAGACCTTCCCGGACGCGGACGGCGGAGTGGCTGAGGTGCGCGCGGCCATCGCCGACAAGGCCCGCGTCTCGACGCAGCGCGCAGCGGTCGACGCGCTGCTCGACGCCGCCGTCGACCCGGAACAGGTCGTCGCGCTCGACCGTTCGGACGTCGACGTCGCCGGCGACGAGGCGCACGTCGACCTCGGCGGGCTCTCGGTCGTCGTCGACGCCGACCCGATCGCCGACTACCTCGACCGCGTCGAGACGAGCGGCCACGTGACGGGCCCCGACGACACGCTGTTCCTGACGCCGGAGGGCGACCCGATCCCGGCCGAGCGACTCGACGTGGTCCAGAAGCGCTCCCGGCTCGCGAGCGTGAACATGGGCGGACAGGGCGCCGTCTGCGACGCGCTTCACCGCGCGCGCCACGGCCCCGACGGCCCGGACGGGTCCGGCGCGTCGTACGTCGATCAGTCGGGCGGCGAGCTGTCCGCGTACGACGGCGACGTCGACGAGTTCACCTCGACGTGGACGCTGAGCAGCGACGACTGACTCACGGTCGGCCCGTTCCTTGCCCCCGTCGCGTTCTCCCGCCTCAGCGGATCGGGCCGAGGCCGCCGAGCCCGCCGCCGGACCCGCCCTCCTCCTCGGGTTCGCCGTGGCCCTCCTTCTCCAGTCCGTGCCGACCGCTCGCGGCCCACTCGTCCCGGTCCCAGCCGCACTCCGGGCACTCGCCGTCCCCCCAGTCGAACGGCTCGCCGCAGCCGAGGCAGGCGTTCTCCGTGTTCATAGCTCACAGTACGCACGACAGACCAAAAGCGTTCACAACAGCTCACGGAACTCGCCGAGGGGCGGGAACCGGAGCGGCTCCCCGCCGTCGCTGCCGCCGTCGCCGCCGTCGGGGGGCGAGTCGATCACGACCGGCGCCAGTCGGTCCGCGTCGGTGACGAGCGGGGAGTCGAACGCCGCGGTGCCCATGTCGTTGACGGCCACGCCCGGGGCGAGCCGGGTGAACGCGGGCAACACGAGGAGGTCGGCGCCGCGGTAGGTCCCCTCGCCGCGGAGGACGCAGGGGCGGCGGTCGCCCTCGATCTCGATCGTCGGGTGGACGTGGCCGATCACGTACCGGTCCGCCGGCGCGGACGGGGCCTCGTGGCCGTGACAGACGACGGTTCGAGGGCTGTCGCCATCGGAACTGTCTCCGGACGCCTCGAGGACCAACTCCTCGCGGACCGGTCCGTCCCACGCGTCCGCGAGCGCGGCGTCGTGGTTGCCCGCGACGAGTTCGAGGGCGGCGCCGCTCGCCTCGCAGCCGTCGCGGAGCGCGTCCAAGGCCTCGCGGGCCCTGTCGGTGACCCGGTCGAAGGTGTGGACCGCGTCGCCGGCGACGACGACCGTCGCGGGGTCGAACCGGTCGAGCAGCGCCCCGAGCCGGTCGACGAGGTCAGCGCGCTCGCCGAGCGGGAGCGAGACGGCGGAGGCCTCGCCCCGGCCGACGTGGAGATCGGCGACGACGAGCGCGTCGGCGTCCGAGAGGTACACGGCGCGCTCGGCGAACGCGACGTCGGCGTCAGGGGGTGAGTCGGTCACCGCCCGTACCCGGTCTGACGCTCGCGGCGGCGGTCCGAGTCGCGGTCGGCCGGACCGCCGTCGACGTGGTTGCGGGCGGTCGCGTACGCCTCGCGGACGCGACGGAACGACTCCTCGTCGCCGCCCTGGTCCGGATGGGTCTCCTTGACGCGCTCGCGGTAGGCGCCCTTCACCGCGTCGAGGTCTGCGTCGCGCGAGACGCCGAGCTCGTCGAAGGCGTCGCCGACGGGGTCGGTCCGGCCGGCGGGGCCGCCCGGCCGTGAGGGGCCGGCCGAGCGGCCGGTGGCGGAGCGGGCACCGCCGAAGCGGCCGCCGCCGAAGCGGCCGGACCGGCCGGCGCTCGATCGGGTCGACTCGTCGGTCGCCCAGTCGGGCTCGTCGACGTCGAACGGGAGCCGGCGGCCGAGCCCGCGGCCCGGCATCTCGTGTTCACAGAGGACGGTGTAGACGCCCTCGCCCTCTAAGCGGAAGTAGTCGTGCGCGTCGAAGGTGATCGCGACGCCGCGCTCGGGGAGGTAGAAGGGGACAGAGACGTCGTCGAAGGCGTGGTCCTCCGCGAACCGCTCGCCGGCCGCGGTCAGGTACGTCCGGATCTCGCGGCGGCGGCGCTCGTCGCCGGCGGCGCCGCGGCGGCCGGCCGACGCGGCCGGAGCCGGCACGAACCGGTCCCCGAGGTAGAAGGCGACCGCGACCACCCCGGTGGCGGCGATCCCGAGGCCGACCCCCCAGAGGACCCACCGCGGTACCAGCGTCGTGAGCTCGGCGAACACACCCGCCGTAGCGGCTCCGCGGTAATCAACCTCCCGCCGGCGCGTCGGCTACGGAACCGAAAAGCGCGGAGCGTCGATAGAAACGTTCCGTGGCGGTCGGCCGGCTCAAATCATCCCTTTCGATTCGAGCCCGTCGAGGATGTCGTCGACGAGCTCCTCGGCGGTGTCGTAGGGGAACTCCTGTTCGCTGCCGAGCTTCGCCGCCATCTCCATCGCGGTGAAGCTCACGTCGCCGGCCTCGAACTTCGTCGCCGGGCCGTCCGGCAGCGCGGGGACGAGGTCCATCTGGTTCTCGACGGGGAAGTCTGCGCCGCCGAACGCCTCTAAGAACTGTTCGCGGAGTTCCGCTTTCACGTCGCTCATACACAGTTCATCCCGCGACCCCCGCAAAAGGGTTGCGGAACAACCATAAACTCATTTAGGGTTGTCAGGTTTCGTGACGGCGGCTGGCGACTGAGACGGTTCCGCCGTGGCAGTCACTCGCCAGGCTCGACCGCCAACCGGAGCGTGAGGTCCGCACCGTCGGCCAGCGCGGCGACGAGGTCGCGGTCGAGGTCGGCGGCCGCGCCGTCGCCGTCGACGAGTATCGTGCGCTCGTCATCCGTGTAGTCGCTCGTCCGGCCGACCATCGAACGGTCGTCGAGCAGCGCGAGGTCGGGGTCGCCGCGGCCGGTGATCGTCTCCTCGAACGTCTCGTCGCCGGCGTCGACGACGAGCGTCGCCTCGATCGTCGCGTCCGCGTCTCGACACGCCTCGCGGAACTCGGTCGAGAAGTCCCGAGGCGTCCGGTCGGCCTCGACGCCGACGATGCAGTCGCCGGCAGGGGTGAGCCAGTCGTCGGTCGTGAGCTCGAACGTGCTCGCGTGTTCGGCGGTGACGTTCTCGTGGCCGACCGCGCGGACGACCTCGACGTAGGGGTCGTCGTCGCCGGTCCGCGGGGCGTCTGCATCCTCGTCGCTCATTGTTGGCGGTCGGCGGCGACGCGACAAGTGGCCGTCGCTTCGGCACCGAGGAGCGGCTCGCGGGCTGCGGTGCGCCCCGTCAGACGTCCGCGCCCTCGGCGAGCGCGGGGACGAGCCGGGCGGGGTTCTTCGCCAGCACGCGGGCCATCAGGTCCTCGGAGACGTCGAGGGTGAGCACCTCCATCACGCCGACGTTGGGGTGGACGTCGGGCGCGCCGGAGCCGAAGAGGACGCGGTCGGGGTGTTCCAACACGCCGCGTTCGAGCACCTCGCGGTACCGGACCGCGCTCGTGTCGACGTACAGCCGGTCGTACTCGTCGAGCAGGTCGAGCGTCTCGTTCATCAGCTCGGCGTCTAAGGGGTAGCCCCCGAAGCTCCCTAACACGACCGGGAGGTCGTAGCCGAGCAGCTCCGTCTCGACCGCCTCGGGCGGGAACTCCCGGCCCGCGTGGACGAAGAGGGGGAGGTCGGCGTCCTCCAGCCGAGCCAGCACGTCCTCGTTTGGGAGCCCGTCGACGTGGGGCGCCAGCGTGAACCCGTGGAACCGGTCGTCGTAGGAGTACTGCTCGACGTCGTCCGGCCGGGTGTGGTGGTCGTCGCGCTCGGCGCGGATGTTCCGGACGACCGAGACGGGGCCGGTCCCGGGGTCGCGGGGGCCGTTGAGGCGGGCGAACGCGACGAACGGGCGGTCGATCGACAGCCGGGCGACGGCGTTGTTCGCGCGGAGGTAGCTCCGCCCGGCCGCGCGCTGGCCGGGGCTCGCGACCGCGCGAACGATCCCCGCCTGGAGCATCTCGCGCTCCAGCCGCTCCGGCGAGATGTCCCGCCCGTGGGTGACGACCGACGACTCGTCGGGGTCGAGGGTCGCGCGGGTGTCGACGATCCGGAAGTCGTGTTCGAGCCCGAGCATGGCCGCTCTCTACCGGCCCGTCTCGGGCGACCCGCATGTGCCTGTCGGTCGCACGGCGGGCGCTCGGCCCGCCTCGGCGCCCCGGACGCGACGCCGACGCACGCCGAACGAAGGCTGAAGTGGTCGCCCGCCGTCACCGGGCGGCATGGAACTCGTGGAGGCCGACGAGAGCGACCTCGACGCCCTCGTCGAGCGGTGGTACGACCTCGCGACGGCGATGGAGCGGTACTCGGCGCTGAACGAGATCGCCTACGCGGACGCGGGATCCGTCCCGGACGACGGGTTCCGCGCGCACCTCGACGACCCGGACGTGACCGACTACCTCGTCGTCGTCGACGGCGAGACGATCGGGTTCGTCACCCTCGAAACGGGTGACCGACCCTCCCGAGAGCGTGGCCGGTACCTCGACGTCGTGAACCTCGAAATCGACCCGGAACACCGGAACGAAGGGTACGGCACGGCGGTCGTCGACCGGGTGACGGAGATGGCTCGCGAGGCCGACCGCGACTACGTCACCGTCTCCTGCGAGTGGGGCAACGACGGCGCGCGGCGGTTCTACCGGGACGCGGGGTTCGAGCCCAAACAGGTGACGTACGCGCGCTCGCTGGAGTGAGCGGCGGCAAGGGCTCGGAGCGGGACGCGGCGGAGCCCGGAAGGACCCGGCAGGACCGAGAGGGCGTCGATCCGCCCCGATCAGGGGCCCGCTGTCGAAACGATCTTCACTACGTCGCCCTCGGTGAGTTCGTGGTCCTCGCCGATCCGTCGCGAGGCGCGCGCGTCGACCGCGTGGAGGTACCCCTCGCCGATGTCGGAGTGGACCGCGTACGCGAGGTCCCGCGGGGTCGAGCCCGCGGGCAGGAGGAACGCGTCCGGGAGGACGTTCCCGGTCCCGTCGGTCCACTTGCCGGCGTCCTGGACCGGGTAGGCCGTGATCCGGTCGAGCAGGTCGTAGACGGCCGCGTTCAGCGCGGTCTGAACGCCCGTCCCGCCGTGGGCCGCCATCGACTCGCGGAGCGCGTCGAGGCCGGCGCGCTGGCTCTCGGAGACCTCGCCGACGATCTCGAACGACTCGTCGCCCGGGTCGTAGTCGACGACGCCCGCCTCCGCGGCGCGGCGGAGGGCGAGTTCGCCGTCGGCCGTGGCCGGAATGACCGGCTTGTCGGTCCCCTCGCGGATGCGGTCGACCGCGCCGTCGGGCGCCGCGTCGACCTTGTTCGCGACGACGACGATGGGCTTGGTGCGGCGGCGGACCGCCCGCGCGAGCGCCTCGCGGTCGTCGTCGTCCCACGCCTTCGGGTCGTCGGGGTACTCCAACTCGCGAAGGACTGCGGTCACGTCGCGCTCGGTCGCGCCGAAGCCGGTGAGCATCTCCGACAGCGCCGATTCGAGGTCGAAGTCCGGCGAGCGCGACTGCCGCTCGACGCCCTCCCAGTTGCGGTCGACGATGCCCGCGAGCCAGAGGTCCATCTCCTCCTCGACGAAGTCAACGTCGTCGAGGGGGTCGTGGCTCCCGACCTCCACCGGCTCGCCCTCGGCGTTCGTCGCGCCCGAGGCGTCGACGACGTTCAACACGACGTCCGCGTTGGTCAGCTCGTCGAGGAACTGGTTGCCGAGCCCCTTGCCCTCGTGGGCGCCCGGCACGAGCCCGGCCACGTCGAGCAGCTCGACCGGGACGTACCGTTTCCCGTCGCGGCAGTTCTCCGCCCCGCAGCGCTCCTCGCGGTCGAGGCAGGGGCACTCGGTGCGGACGTAGGTCACGCCTCGGTTCGGGTCGACGGTCGTGAACGGGTAGTTGGCGACGTCGACGTCGGCCATCGTGGCGGCGGTGTAGAAGGTGGACTTGCCGGCGTTCGGCTTGCCCGCGAGCGCGACCGTGAGCATACCCGACGGTCGCGGCCCCGCGAAAAGCGCCTTTCGGTCGGCCGCGGGGGCACGGAGGAAGTATAAATGAGGTCAGACGATGCGGTGGCGCGCGCCTCCGAGCGGCCGTTTTTAAACGGCCGCGAGGAGCACGTGCGAGGGACGCGGTGAGCGCTCAAAGAGCGCGAACCGCGAGGCTGGGGAGGTGTGAGGTGCGGTTGCTGTGCGGGGCGGGACTCAAAGGGGCAGTCGCGAGGCGGGCGCAGGCGAAGTAAGGACCGCAGGGAGGGAGCGAACGAAGTGAGCGACTAACCGAGGACCGCAGCGAGCGTGCGCCCGCCTCGCGGCTGGGGCTTTGGAGGTGTTCGGCGCCGATCCGCTAGCAACCGTTTATAAGCGAGCGGCTGGGGCTTTGGCGGTGTTCGCCGTCAATCGGTATTCACCGACGTACGGCCGAGCGACTGAGGCTTTGGCGGTGTTCGCCGTCGGTCAGTCTTCACCGACGTATGGCCGAGCGGCTGGGGCTTTGGCGGTGTTCGCCGCCGATCCACTGTCAGGTATTTATAAGAGAGCGGCTGGCCGGATTACGGTCATCGTCCCAGTGACACTTGCGTAGAGTTGAGCTGCTAGGGCTTTGTAGGTGGCCACCACCGATCGACTGGCAGCTATTTATAAGCGAACGGAGAGAGCGCCTGATGCGATAGCGCTGCCAACGTCTATTTAAAAGTCTACTTCCGAGCGACGATCCGGAGCACGTCCTCGTCGGCGAGCTCGTGGCTCTTCCCGACCTGCTGGTCGTCGTGTTTCGCGCTCTCACCCGAAACGCGCGCAAATTTAAACCGCTCGTCGAACTCGCCGCCGAGCTTCGAACAGGCGTCGCCCACGGTGTCGCCCTCGAAGAGGATGAGGGGCTCCTCGTAGTCGACGCCGCGCCCGGGCTTGTCCATATAAATTCGAATGACGCCCAGCTCCTCCCAGAGGCGCTCCTTCAGGCCGTCGAGGCCGAGCTCCTTCTCGGCGGAGATGAAGAGCACCTCCTCGGGGTCGAGGTCGCGCTCGCGCAGCTCCTCTTTCACCGTCGGGAGGTAGCTCTTGTCGATGAGGTCCGCCTTGTTGACGGTGACCATCGAGGGGAGGTACTCGCGGTTGTCCATCACGGCGTCGACGAGCTCGTCGATGGTCAGGTCGTGCGGAATCGTCACCTTCGCGTTGACGTAGCCGTACTCGCGGAGGACCTGCTTCACCGTCTCCTCGTCTAAGCTCACGTCGTCGCTCATCGTCACGCCGAGCCCGTCCTTGTGCGTCTTCCGGATGTTGATGTTCGGGGGCTCGGTGTCCAGGCGGATGTTCGTCGCGTACAGCTCCTCGCGGAGCCGGTCGTACTGCTCGATCTCGAAGACAGAGAGCATGAACACGACCAGATCCGCGGTCCGGACGACCGAGAGCACCTCCTTCCCCCCGCCGCGGCCGCCCGCGGCGCCCTCGATCAGCCCCGGCACGTCGAGGATCTGGATGTTCGCGCCGCGGTACTGCAGCATGCCCGGGTTGACGTCCAACGTCGTGAACTCGTAGGAGCCCACCTCGCTGTCGGCGTTGGTGAGGGCGTTGATGAGGGTGGACTTGCCGACGCTCGGGAACCCGACCAACGCGACCGTGGCGTCGCCGTGCTTCTCGACCGCGTACCCGTGGCCGCCGCCGGCGGAGGACTGGTTCTCCAGCTTCTCTTTCTTCTCCGCGAGCTTCGCCTTCAGGCGCCCGATGTGAGCCTCCGTTGACTTGTTGTAGGGCGTCTCGGCGATCTCCTCGCGGAGGTCTTCGATCTCCTCCTCCAGTCCCATTACCCGTTTCTCGGCCGGTCGGCTCGTTAAAGGTGTTCCTTCGAACCGCCCGCCCGGCGGCGGGGACCGAACCGCCCGCCCACGCTCCGCGAACCGCCCGGCTGCCCTCCGCAAACCGACGGATCGTCGCCGGAGGAGTGGTTGGAACGCCGATACTTCGACACGGTTATATCGGCGCCGAATAATCCCAACCCACGCCGAATGCCAGACCCGTCGAGCCTCCGAGACAGCACGCAGATCGTCCTCCCGCGCCGCGCGCTCGACGGACACCGAGAGTGCCTCGAATCCCGCTTCACCGTCACCGTCGTCGAGACGGCCGAACAGTACCGTATCATCGGCAGTCCGGTCGAGATCAAGGCCGCGAGCGACTACCTCACGCGCAACGGCGTCGCCGTCGCGTGAGGCGCTCCGTCGGCGGGCGGCCCGGCGGTCGCGTGTCGGTCCCGCCGCGCGACGGAGAGCCCTCGCGGGGCCGCCGTCGCCGCGCGGGCCGCGGGTTCCGGATCCCCACGGCGCCTGCCCGCGTCAAAACCCTATTGCGTTCCATCCGCCAACGAGGAGCGTGACGAACACCAACCGCGAGTGGCTTCTCGCCGAGCGGCCGACCGGCGAGCCCGACTTGGACAGCTTCGAACTGCGCGAGACGGACGTCCCCGCCCCCGCGCCGGGCGAACTCCTCGTTCGCACCCGGTTCCTCTCGGTCGACCCGTACATGCGCGGCCGGATGCGCGACGCCGAGTCGTACGCGGAACCGTGGGACGTGGGTGACGCGCTCAAGGGCGGCGTCGTCGGTGAAGTGATCGAGTCGGAGAGCGACGCGTACGACGCGGGCGACCTCGTGACCGGCGAGGGCAAGTGGGCCGACTACGCGACCCTCGACGCCGACGACGTCGCGCCGGTCGACCCGAGCGTCGCCGCCCCCGAGGCGTACCTCGGCGTCCTCGGCATGCCCGGGCGGACCGCCTACTTCGGCCTCCTCGAAGTCGGCGAGCCGAAGCCCGGCGACACGGTCGTCGTCTCCGGCGCGGCCGGCGCGGTCGGCTCGGTCGTCGGCCAGATCGCGAAACGCAACGGCTGCCGCGTGGTCGGCTTCGCCGGCAGCGACGAGAAGACCGACTGGCTCACCGACGACCTCGGCTTCGACGCCGCGATCAACTACAAGGCCACCGACGACTACCGCGCCGCGCTCGCCGAGGCGGCGCCCGACGGCGTCGACGTGTACTTCGACAACGTCGGGGGGCCGATCACCGACGCCGTGTTCACGAAGCTGAACCTCGACGCGCGCGTCGCGGTCTGCGGCCAGATCGCGCACTACAACGACGAGGAGGTCCCGACCGGCCCGCGGAAGCTCCCGGGGCTCATTCCGGTGCGGGCGACGGTTCAGGGCCTGCTCGTCAGCGACTTCGCCACCCGGTTCGGCGAGGCGAGCGAGCGGCTCGGACGGTGGGTCGCCAGCGGCGAACTCGGACACCGCGAGACGATCGTGGAGGGCTTGGAGAACGCGCCCGACGCCTTCCTCGGCCTGTTCTCGGGCGACAACATCGGCAAGCAGGTGGTTCGGGTGTCGGCGGGCGAGCCGTAGCCGCACCCCGTTCGAACGCGTCACTCGGCGAGCGCGACTCGGCGGCGGCGGCGGCCGTCGCCGCCGCGAGGGAACCGCCGGCAGGGCTATACGAGGCTGAGATGTATCAACACGTATGAACGTACTCCGCTGGGCCGCGATCGCGATCGTCGGGGCCGTCATCGTCGTCGCCGCCGCGTACGCGGTCTTCGGCGGGGTCCTGATCGGATCCGACGTGGCGTCGTACTCGTCGGACGGCGTCACCGTGTCGGACCTCGCGTACGAGGACACGCTCGACCGAGCCGGCGCGGCAGGGTACGCGGTCGAGCGCGTCGGGTCCAGCGGCTTCCACCCGGAGGGGATCGACGAGCTCGACGCCGAGCTGGGCCCGGAGTACGAGGCGTTCAGGGTCACGTTCGACCACTCGGAGACGAAGCGGCTGTGGGCCACCTTCTACGCGGACGAGGGCGTCACCGTCGTGACCGTCTTCGCGGACGACAACCGCGGCGAGTTCACCGTCGAGGACCTCCCGCCGGAAGCGTGGCTCGTCGATCGGCTCACGCTGCTGTTCGAGATGGACGAGCCGACCGCGGAGGGATACGTCGAGGAACTCCGAGCGGAGGTCCGCACCGCTGACCCCGCCGAGCCCGGAGCGGGCACCCCGGAGGTACGGATCGACGAGCCGGTCGCGTTCCGCGCGACGTACGACGAGCTGAGCGCCCGCGCGACGACGGTCACGGAGCGTTCCTTCCCGGGCACCGGCCAACACGCTCGCGAGTACTACGCGGGCGAGGAGCGGCTCGGCGGGATCGACTTCGTCCTCTCGCGGGCGACCGTCACGCACGAAGCCGACGGGTACACCTACCGCGTACACCTCGATTACCACGGCGGGGTCGAGGTCGACGCCCAGACGCGCGCTTCCCGATCCTTCGAGGAAGACGACGTTCGTGCGACGTTCCGGCGGATGTTCGAGGAGATGGGGATCCCGCCGGAGACGGCCGACCACCTGCGGCTCGAGTACCGCGGGAGCGTGTGGTGAACGGGTCCGTCCCGCCCCTTCGCTCATCCGCGCATACATGCCTCTCACGTTCGTTCGAGGCAGTATGCGCGGGACCGGATTCGAACCGGCGGACCCCTACGGGATAGCGTCCTAAGCGCTACGCCTTTGGCCTGGCTCGGCAACCCGCGCTTATTCTTGCGGTCAGAGCCACCTAATTGCCAACCACAAGGGCTCTAACGCGCCGTGTGCGCATATTTTGCGCTCGCTTATAGCCATTTCGTATCTCGCGGATTTGCTTGTATCGCGGGTGTCTCACCCTGTTTATTTAAAAGTAATCCACGGCGTAGCGTTATGCGACACAGGGATTCGCTCCGCACTTAGGACGCAATCCCGTAGGGGTCCGCCGCTCCGCATCCGGTCCGCACTTGTCCCGCGAGCTATCTCACTTGTCCCTCTGACCGTGATATCGTTTTAATACATCTGCGTCAGACTCGCCCTCGGATTCGGAGGTGGAATTGTCGAATCGAGTCCAATTGATCAGAGCATCGACTCGCAGCTGTAGGTCTCTCTCCAAGTCACTATAATCGAGCTCCCGAGTCTCTTCGTCATACTCGTCGCTGGCATCGTGTCGGCAGAGGTTGACAAGCTCAACACTACCGGTCGCATCTTTCGTCGACCCATTCTCGTGGGAGATCTCGATTAGAATCCTCGTCGGTGAGATACCCTCTCCGAGTTGAATGGTTTCGATTGTCGCCCTCATCGATGGCGTCTCAAAAAACTCCTCGTCTTCTTTGAATCCGTCTGGGTCGTCTTCGTTCGTCATATGCACTTGTCGACGTGGGATCACCCCACATAAAATATTGCAAAATGCTTCGTCGCGCCTTCTCAGACACGATCGTGGCAGATCTAGAAAATCAGATTCGCCCGCTTCTGGGGGTGCCGGTGTTCGGTAGGGCTGCTGTTGAGGCCCGTGCGTTCCCGTCTTGGGGTGCTGGCGGATCGCTCCCTGACCATTCTATTCTGTTCCGTTCGCGGGCAAGGGCATCTGGCTGAAAGTGCCCAGATAGGAGTTCGAATATCGACCAATCAACCACTTCTCATGCCAGATCACCACCGAGGGTAACATACCGATAGCAAGAATATGAGTCTCCACTTGCTTCGGCGATCGTGATGCGAGTAGTCTGAAGTGCTAATCCTCTTTGTCTTCCCTGAACGGCTCTGTAGCTGAATCAGCGGCTTCGGCGGTTTCCAATTCGTCTATCGCATTAAACGAGACGTATTTTTCCTCTATCCTGCGGAGCGTTTGTTTGCCTTTGACGCCTTCTGCTGTCCCTTGTGGCTTATGCGACCCCATTCCGAACATTAGAGAAACATCACTCAATTCCACGTATTCCTCTACATCTTCGAGAAGAAAACCAGGGGGGAAGGATGTAACGTCGGCCACCGTCCCTCGAATAATGTGACTGTTCTGCCGGATCTTCCCTCTGTCACCTGATTCAATTCCGCCGACGTTGACCGAGTGTGTCCGAATTAGGATTTCCTCGCCCTTGTAGTCCTTCCAAAACTCGTAGTAGTCGGACGCACCGTCCACTAACTTTGAGAGTGGCCCGAGAGCCGCTGAAGGGTCTGTCATAATCAAAAGAAGAAGTGATTGTTACATAGTGGTTTGGCTAGGCTACATTCTATTATCGAAGAACAGGTCAAACAGCCAGCTAATAGCTACCAGCAAACCACCACCGAGAAGGATCAACGCGGCAGCACCAGTAGTTCCGACCATCGGAAGGAGAACAGAGAACGGGCCACCGGGATCGGAGCGGATTGCCCATCGGTAAACAACCCCCGCGGCCATAGCAACGAGAGCTACACCACCAATACCTACACTAAGTTGTTTCACCGGAATCTCTGTCATAGGGTAATATTCATCAAGCTGTGATAGTGGTCTCACGAGCAAAAGTAGAGTCGTAGATGCTTTGTTGAAACCCTCATCAGTTGATAGTTTCGCTCCCTCACTCGCTCAGTACAGCTGAAGTACGGATCGGTCAATACAGTGAACTCAGTTAGAAGGCTCCGAGGAGACCGGCTCCACCAGTCACAATCATCGTGACGCCAAGCAAGAGGATCATGATCTGCTGCGGGCCGAGGGCGTCATACCCTATCATAGAACGGAGTACCACGGGCTGTATATTAGTTCTATGCTCCGAGCAATTAGGACAGTTCGTACCTTTCAACGACCAGCCGTTTCAGACAAGAATATCTCTGAAGAAGAACGTTTCAACAAAGCCAATAGGATGACTCTGCTGAATTCCATGACATAGCTGTTCCGGAGTGAATAGTTCAACAAATATGATATCAGAGCGTCATTTCGAAGATCAATAGTATTTCAAAACATGAACACCAAAAGTGAAGATATGTATGATCTTACTGGTTTTCAGCGCGACTTGCTGTACGTAATCGCCGGCCTTGATGATCCACACGGGCTCGCAATCAAGGACGAACTTGAGAACTACTATGAAAAGGAGATTCACCATGGTCGTCTCTACCCGAATCTCGACACGCTTGTTGAGAAGGGACTTGTCGAAAAAAGTCAACGCGATAGACGGACCAACGAGTACACTACCACACGTCGGGGTAGTAGAGAGATTCAGGCGCGAGCTGAGTGGGAAGCCGAGTACATCGATCACAGTTCCTGACCAGCTCAGTACAGAGAATCAACACTTCAGACTACTCGTAATAACTGATGCGCTCGACAACTTCCGCGAAGGCCACATTCTCGCGGACATCGGTAATCTCGATAGTAACACGCTCGCTTTGTTTGGTATCGGGAACAATGACGACGAACCCACGCTCTACACGGGTGATACCGTCGCCCTGGTCACCAATATCTTCGATCTCGACTGTACGTTGTTCGCCCTCTTCGACAGGGGGCGTTTGTGGCGTTTGCTCGGGCTGTTGATCGGTGTTCGTATTCTTGGCCCCGTTGGTCTCGGGTGACGGCAGGACTGCCACACGATACGTCTTGTCTGCCTGTAGCTCGCCAAGAGTGATCTCTTGCTGTGGTACCTCAACCACATATGACCCATCACGCTCTTCGACTTTACCCGAGAACAGACACCGAAGTTGCTTTGAAATCTCCATTTGAAGAACTTACAGCGAATACGCGACGAAGAGCACTTTATTCTGCTGTCTGCGCTACTCCGGGGCTACGACATCCTCACACATCGGGCACTCGGTCCACACACCCACAGTGCCGTCGTCCTTTTCGTATTCAACAAGAATCCACGCTTCCGAGATATCCTCACCACAGTTTGGACAGTGACCGAGGGACGACTCGTCAGCGTTCATGGAAGGGTGGAAGGAGCGTGTGACAGTGTTCCTTCCAAATTAATTTTATCCGGGCTCGAAGGTAAGCCTTTGGCGGCTTTACGGGTTGAACGCACCGGATTTCTGGCAGATACAGATCACCGGCTTTGTTGAACTCCTCAAGCGGTGATATATTTCCGTTGTCGTGCTGAATATAGACGTTGTAGTCAGCATCAAAACGGCGTTGTTTTCTAAAAATAATCATCGAACAACCGATAGGTGTTGCCGGCGTGTCAGACGGTGATCCTACAAATAATATTTCAAATAATCATTACTGACTATCTCAGCAATAACTACTCGGAATTATTGGTGAGATATGTTTGGCTGTATTGGCAATACAGATTGTACGATATCTCCACAAGATTAGCCGCAAGAAGGGCGGTTAGTACAGGAATCAGTAAAGATCGTATGTCGGATGTGGTGAGTATCCAACCTACCAAACCGAATAAAGAGATGAGAATATCCGGGTGGTAATGAAGAATCCCACCCGTAGCAAGCAGAAAAAGAATACGCAAAACAAATTCTCGAAGCCGTCCTGAATTAATATGACTTTCCCAGTCGCTGGTTAGGCCAGCAATGAGAATTATGATTGCTTCTACAGCAAGACCAAGTAAGTAAGCGGTCTTGCCTATAATCAACGGACTTCCCACAAAGAGAGACCCAGATCGGGCAGTACTCGAATACCAAATAGCATTAATAGTATATCCGAACGTCATGACAAAAAGAACCGTAGTCACGCCTCCGAAGAACCACGCACCTAATCTACAACCAACCAGATGAAAAATACCAGTAATACTCAGTGGGAATACTATCACTACGGCCATAATCAACATTTCTAAACTACTGAACACTTCTGGCATGGCAATTGTTTTGGGATAGAATAATAAATAATCAACTGACACGACATTTCGGTTCAACGAACTATCCTATAAGTAACTGGTATGCACATCAGTCGTAGTTAACAACTATTCACTCCACAAACTAACCTCGTTTCGTAACACGTTCGCGCCTTGTATTCAGCACGCCGTTTATATCAGGGTTGGAGGATTTCAACAGAGCCATCTATTCCTACACCTTCTGTTTTTGTAGCGTCCTGTGCTAACCTTTCATAATGGCAGACGGAATCAGTGACTGGGCGCGTTCCCGACTATGGCGAACTAAGTATTGGTGGGAGAGGCTTCTCATTTGGGTAGGTGGGGCAATAGCGAGCGCGGCACTACTATGGTTTGTAGGACAGGCACTCTGGTCATACGCTGAGACAGTAATTCAGAACGGCTCGTTCATCCTCCAAACGTTCATATCCAATTTATGGACCAACATTACCAGTGGTCTAACCGGTGAAAGTGGGGCCATCAATCTGATAAATATCGTATTTGTCACCGCTATAGTGACGTTCCTTGGATTTGTACAGAAATTCAGGAATACAGACTCTCTTTGGGGCTATTGGGGAGTAGTGTTGATTATCGCGGCATTCGGGCTGTTTCGACTGAACATTCAGATATTGTCGGGCAGTCGGATGAACACACTCGTCATATTAATAGTCGGGTTAGCTGGGATTGGTCTTTTGTACGACCAGACGGGCCTATTCGGCGATTAACTTCGCTTCAGAGTTCGATTTTGGCATTGGCGCATCTACTGGTAGATGCTGACTTCTGGCGTTCCAAATCCATATGTCACCAACACTGATCGCCACGAAGAATGTGTGGTACCAATCACTACTTGACCTCGTCTTGGTACTCACGCCACACGGTACAGCTCAACCCGTTCTGCCCCGCTCATCGTGTCTTCGTCCGCCTCGTCATAGAACGAGAGTAACTCCGGACCATCGGCTCCTTCGCGCGGCGCTCCTCGCACCCGATGGGCGCTCGGAGGCGCGCGCCACCGCACCGCAGATTACTCGTCAGTCTCCCTGTACTGAGCAATTGAGGGAGGAAACTATCAAATCCTGAGGATTCACTCAGCACAAGTGGCCTCTCTTTCTGTCACATGATAACCAATATCGAGCAAAAAGTTGGGGAATGTTCGTTGCGGAGGATTTCTGAGAGTATCTCTTAATGACGTATGAGTTTGAATCGAGGTGGGGTCCGGGAATGACCCGGCAACTGTTCTGGCAATAGACTGTGCGTCGATATCTGTGATATTCGCTTGTCGCCACCGAAAGCTCCTCACTTCTTGTTTTATACGGTCAATATATCCTAACGGATCGTCTGGTGTTTCCACATCACCATTATGTACTCGGTCATGGCAGTGACTGCACATCGTAACGAGGTTGTACTTTTCATGGGTTCCGCCTCGACGACGTGGAACAATATGATGGACTTCGAGCGAGACGTTTCGCATATCCTCATGTCTTTCGCAATTCCGACACATGTAATCATCTCTGCGGAGAATTTCTCTACGTCGGTTTCTCCAATCAGCGGGAAGAGGTCTTGACATATGGTACTAACTCCGATTTTCATTCAATAAATTATTTTTCCTCGTGCCAGATACGCGTCCTACATCTTGTACGTCGTTTTAAACACTATCTGTAACTGGTGGGACTCGACGAGGCAAGTTCGCAGTTCTCACCGAACAACTGTTTTAGGCTAGGATGTGTCTAAAGAGTAGGATTTCAAGAGAGCCAAAAATTTTATTCATCTAATAAACTTCTAAGACAGTGGCGGAGATAAGATCGGCAGGAAAAACGTCTACGCGGCCATGCCGCGGAGGACGAACCAATCCTGTCGGAAACGACTCCGCTGGGCCCTACACCATGAGAAACATCCTTATTATGGCGTAATACCAGTGATTGAGATTCTACGTTATATGTAGAGTCACCATCATCACATATTCATTTACGGGGGTTGTCCATCGATCCAAAGAGCGTTTCCTAGGAGTCTGTCGGAGTCCTCAAGTTATCGCTACTACTCGACACTGTTTCGAGAGCTTCAGCGACACGATCGTCCTCGGCTCGTCCGTCAAGGTACCATGATCGCCGCTCGTCATCCTGATCGATTCGGCTCAACGTCTGTCGGGTCGTCGCCATCGATGCAGCTGCAGAATTGTATGACTCTCCCTCCTCGATGTCGACGAGCGCTTCCCGCATTTCGAGGTATCCCACTTTGCCCTCTCCTGGGTTGATTAGTGGTCGTAGGTATCCCAGTTCGTTCCGGTCAAATCCCGTGGGAACTTCGCCCAACCACTTGCCCTCTTTTCGTGCTCTTTTTACTCCTGAATTGATCCGACTGATGAGCTTTCTGCGTTCCTCCTCGGCAACTGCCGCGCTTATATCTGCGATGAGCTTGCCGGTGCCGTCGGGTAGGATAGTGTCTGTCCACCCGTTCGTGACATTCACGATCGTGTCGGCGTCAGCTGCCACTTCAAAGAATCGCTGATACGTGCTCCCGAGTCTCGATAATCGACTGATCTCCCACGTGATCACCCGCTCATAATTGCCTGCTTCGACGTCGTCGATGAGTGAATTGAATTGTTTGCGCCCGGGGTCGCTACCTGATTCCGCGAGGTCGACGTACCACTCAATCTCGGTCGGAGCATGTCCGTTTTGCTTGGCCCATTCGTTGATATCGTCCCGCTGGTGGGATGTCTCTTGCTTGTCGGTGGATGCTCGTACGTACGCAGCAATTTGATCGGATGTCATCTACATCCTCAGATTAGTGATCTATTCTTATAAAAGACGACACCCGTGTACACCTGTTCACGGTCTAGTGTCCGCATACATTGGTGACTAGGATGATGAGGTTCTGTGAAATCCTCAATAGGAACTACGTTTGTCTCGTTACGGCAATACAGGGGAATCAAGAATCGCTCAGTACAGTGAATCAGTTAGAAGACTCCGGCGAGGCCGGCCGCACCACTCACAATCATGCTGACGCCGAGCAAGAGTATCAAGATTTGTCGGAGACTGAGAGCGTCATACCCTGTCATAGGATCAGGTATGACGGATTGTTATTAGTTCTATGCTCCGAGCAATAGGATGGTTCGTACTCTTCAGCAACCAGCTGTTTCAGACAAGAAGATATCTGAAAAAGGAGATACAACAGATTCGAATAGACTGTTGCCACAGATTAAGACAACAGCACCTCGGTCATCCGTACAGTGCTACGCGAAAAATTCGAAAATAGAATCAAAAAGCAGTGACGACAACGCACAGCAGAACTAATCGCTATTGGCCAGAGTCTCGGCTCCACAGAATCGAATCTGCCTTAGCTTCTGGTGAACCCCATTCACCCCTGAAGTCGAACTCCTCGAATGAGCTTGTCATCCGGCCATCGAACCATAATGTTGACTCAAACTCCGTACCATCGTCACCAATGTAATGCCCATGCACTGCCCTCATCGCTTCATACACGAGTGTTAGCGTGGCAGTGGTCTCCCTCCCCATTACGGATGTCTCTTTTTGGAACTGAAGTTCATGCTTCTCGTCATCCTGATCGGCCACCCTGACCACGATTTGATCGTCCTCGTTTGTTACTTCGGCATCAAGGCGGTTCATATTGATTTTGTCTCTGGCACCGCTGACGTTTCCGCTTACGGTTGAGTGAGCGACTTCACGGACGTCTGCCCATTTTCCGGTCGCAACACCAGCTTTCTCCACAGCGAGGTAGTCCACTGCTTCAGCGGGCGTCATGTTGTACGAAAACTGCTCACTGAGTATATGAACAACTGTCTCGTACAATTCTTCTCTGCTTTCCTCTTCGCTGATAGCATTTTGTGTCATAACGACATATGTTGGTTGTTCCTACACCAGTATAAATGTTGGCTCTACCTACAATAGTCGTTATTGCCGACACCAGAAGGGCTGCAAGTTCTATAGTTGATAGTCGAGTTCTGCCTATTAGATACCTAAGCTAATGATTGGTGTATACTCTTTAGCGACCAACTGTATCAGAAGAAGATGTCTCTGAAGAACAGGATTTCAGATCCGCTGATCTGAGTCAGTAAGGTCGTACACCACCCGGATGCGGGCTTAGTTGATCTAATTCCGGGTTTGGGGTGCTAATTCTTCCTCAAGATAGTCTGCCAATTGCTGAAGATTCGTTGTACGGAAGTGTTCTGTCAACGCTCGCATTTCGGGTTCACGAGGCAAAACTACACCTTCGCCATACTCTTCCAAGGATCGCTTGATGACTTCACGATATGTCTTACTCGTGGCGTAGCCAACAATTACATCGAAGTCACCGCCAAAACGATTTAAATATTCGACGAGTCGATTTTTGATGAGATTCTGACGGTCTGTTTCGGCATCAGTTAGGACGTATTCGTATGATTTGATCGGTGAAATATTCTCAAATTCTTCAGGGACAGGACCGTACATCCCTGAAACGGTGACTTTGTGTATTTCATCCTTCCATTCGGTAGTCGCGTCAGCGACTACTCGGTGAGTGCGGGAATTTGAGTACGGCTTGGTTTGACTGCAGGGTATGATCAGAAGTACTCGTTCGTCACCCGGACAATAGTCGTCACGCTCTAAGACATTGAAGTCCTCGGGCGTGTACTCAAGAGAGATCTCGTGGCTTTCAACCGGAAGGTCGACATTGAGGCGTTCCTGCTCTCCGTCCGCCCGTTCAGCGACGAGTCTGTCGTAACCACGTTCTCGGAGTTCTGTAGCCAAATCTCTGTCGCGGACAGTAGCCCGTTTGAGTGCCTGTCTAATGCCGCCTACATCATTACGGGCCATCTTAGCGACGTAGTCGAGGAGTTCACCATCTCCCTGTTGGATAAGATTGCGGACATAGTCCATCTCGTCTTGATAAACGTGGAAGTTGTGATACCCCATTAGCGCGTAGAAATCGCTCTTCATATGATCTCCGCTCTGGTCATACGATTTGCTGTCGAATAGGGTGGACTGCATCTGGTCATACCCAATCTCGCGGAGTGCTTCGCAAGCTGAGCACTGGCAATCCCAGTCGTCGGGGATCTGATCGGCAGAGAACTTTGACCAGTCCGCTGCCCAGCGCGCTTCAGATGTCCGTTCTATGTCGACACCAAAATCGCCAAGATCGTGGCTATCCGAATCTGGGTGCCGAACGGTCGTACCGTCGTCAACACCGATTTCGCGGTTGATGAATTTCTTGAATTGGGCAGCACGGATGTAGCTAGATGAATCGAACGAGTCTGCACCCAGAAGAGCAAGAAGTGCAGTGAACTTCCCACTAATGCCGAACAGGTGCAGTCCGAGGTCGTCTACCCGATTTTCAGGAATTGCATCCTTCGCACCCTGTACAATATCAACGAGTGTTTCTACGTTGGTGCGGAGTGGAACTAGCGACCCTACTGCAAACCCTTCGAACGCGTTGTCAAGGTCTCCTGCCCGGTCAAGAAACGTACCAACATACCAGTTGATCGTTTCGTAGTCGTGGCCATGAATGGCCACATAGACTGCTGGTGACTCATCTCTTTGTTCAAGAAGCTCAAGACAGCGTATAGCACTATCAATACTGTCTTCCATTCGCTGAGTCGTCTCTTCCTCGTTGAGATTCGGTGGAATGGGGTAATCTAGTGTGGCAATTATGTCCGCGCCGTAGTCAAGTTGTAATTCAAGGATGCTCTCAGGATTGGTGTATATCGACCAGTCGTTATCTGAACCACCCTCCTCAGGTCTATCTCCGAACGTATCGGAATTCAGCAGTTTGAATCCGCCAGAGTCAACAAACAACGGCTTGGTAAAGTCTTCCGGCTGATCATGATATGGCTTAACTGGCTCATGCCCAGTGAAATGCTCATGAAGAGACTTTGATCGCCAGTTATCGAGAGAATCGGGAGAGATGTTAAAATCGAGGAAGCTCATCGCTTGAAACATCGCTCCCTGAAAATCCGGTTCGCCGAATAGGTGATTCCGAAGTCGGCTCCATATTCCCCCTGATTTCTCATCTGGTCCGCCTATGAAATTGACAACTGGGAAGAACGCTGGCGTTTCCACATCACCGTGAGGAGTGTGGAGAGTTCCGGTTCGAGCATTACCGGCCTCGTCAGAAGATGTAGTCTCAAACGATGCCATTCTATGGCTTTTGATTGAAGTCGGAATGTGATAAAGTCGGCTACCTGCAGCCGTCTACTGAAACCGTTGTTCGACAGAAACGATATGGATATTATGCTTTCGACCGTTCTGATACTCAATCCGACCTGTATTGAGGTCAAATGTGATATCTCCCCCATGATATCCATGACGCTCAAGTTCACTCAGTTGGTCGGGGTCACCATACGACCAGCAGATGATTTTATCAACAGACTCCAAAGGCTTGTCTGCCTCAAAATGGTCTGTGAGTTTATGATGGATCGAACTCGCATAGAGTGAATCATCCTGCTTGACGAGTGCGTTAACCTCTACACTGGGGTCGTAGTCCTCAACGACAATCTTAGGGAGAGCACCTTCCCGGTTTGATCTTTCAAGACCGAGAACTACCTCAGCATCATTAGAGGGAGTAAACTGCTCACGATCGAGAATTCGCTTCTCACGGTCTTCGACTGAAGACTGTTGAGATTCTGCTCGACGCGAGAGTTTGGCCTTTCGTCGCTGATTGAGATAATCCTTGAACCAAGGATCAGAAGCTATTTTGGAAAGATAGTGGCTCAATTCTTCTTTAATTGCTTGGTAGATAGAGCTCGATTTGTTCCGGATTTTCTCACGGTTCGCAGAGAGCTCAATATCTTGGCAGTTTGCCACGAAAAAGAAGTGGAGGAACTCGTTGTCATGTGAGATGACTTCGTTGACACGTTCGACTTTGATATAATCCTTAGCAAGCCAGATCCCGAATTGCGCTGAATGCTTCCCGTATGTTGGGAGTTCGTTGCGAGCATCTTTCCCACCAATCATGCCTACTACTTCGATAATTGCTGTATCTCCGTCATCAGTCTCCACCGTCAGCTCACGAGGTGGATAGTGCTTACACATCCTTGATTCCGGAAATTTTCCTTCTCCGGGCTCAATCTGTTCATCGGGAAATTCGAGTTTATTATCTAATTTGAGCGTTTCCTGGGTATCGTCGATCTCGTCACCCAACGTGATATATATATCCATCTCGTGATAGTCATCTGTGAAGTAGTGAGCGGTGGATCCTGCAAGCGTCTTCCATTTCAAATAGTGTTCAATTTTATTATAAGTAAGTGAGGAAGGAGAGAATCCACGTCCGGATTTGAATCCGGTAATGCGGATGTGAGTCCCGTTATTACCCTCCTTCACCGAGCGTTCTCTAACTTCGTATTCAGGCATTACTCGGTTGTTGAGTTTTTCCCAGGGCTGTTCCATTTGCGCACGGAGATTCGTTCCTTCTTTGGAAGTATTGACGAGTACCTCCTCGCTTTTATAGAATATTTTTGTCCCATGTCCTTTGTAGCCGATGGCATCAGAGGACGGGTCTCGTTTCGTCGAATTGCCCAAATCGAAGAAGGATTCTAGGTCAGCATAGTCCATCCCGTCACCATCATCTTCGATCACGATCTCGGATCCAATCGGTCTGTCTCTAATCGTAATCTCGACCTCAGTAGCCCCTGCATCGTAGCTATTAGACAGGGATTCACGGATTACTTCGAGCGGATCTTCGAAGTCACTCGCAATTTCTAGGAACTCGTTTACTTCATTTACCTGGGGAGTTTTTGTTGTTGACATTGTTAGAAGTATCCTCCAAGAGAATCATTCACAACCCTGTGTGCATGCTGCTGCATCGATTTGTGACGGCTGAGCGATTGTTCGAAATATTCAATCAAACCGTCGGTTCCCGACTTGCTGATTGCTTCCCTAACGCGACTGATTTCCTCTTTCTGTATTATGAGGTTATGCATTGATACTGCTCCAAGCTTGTCTTTCTGATACTCGGCATCACCCTCCATCCAATTCACAAGCTTGTCGTCAGAGCAGACTGGGCAATCACAGTTTGAGAAATCAACGTCATCAAGCGGTTCTGTATTGTACAACGACGTATGATACTTCCCGTTAATTGCAGCGTGAAGATAAGACGATGAGTCGAATGTATCCGCACCAACTGCTGCAAGCAGTGGAATTGCGCTTGAAGAAATACCAAGGACGTGTAATGGAAGATCATCAAAGCCCCAGTCGTCGAGGACTTCTCTGCAGTCGCTCACCGCAGTGATCAACTTACCCTTGTTATCTTTAAGCGGAACCAGGCTTCCGAGAGCTACGCCGTCAAATTCTCGGTGTACACGGTTTTTTCCAATTACTTTCTCAATCTCGGTGAGAAACGTATTCAGCATAGAGTAGTTGTACCCATGAAGAGTTAGGTACCGTGTCTGTTTCTGTCGGTCAGTCAATTCAAGGAATTGATCGACATTTTGTGCCGTCATACGTGCTTTTTGAATCCGAGTTTCGTAATCATCATCAGGCTCAATTGGGCGGTCAAGATTCAAAACGAGGTCAGCACCAAGCTTACGTTGAATCTCTATAATTGTCCTCTGATCGACATCGACTTCAAAATCACTACCATCCAATGTCTTGTCTCCGAGGAATTTGAACCCCCCTGAATCAATAAATAGAACGCCGTCAAAATCAAACAGGTCTCTCTCCTTGATTGGAGTGTCAATGTACTCTTCATATCGCTCTTTTGTTATCCCGTAGTCAGTTAAAGAAGCCACAGACGTCATCACGCCGTCAAAGTATTCGCTGTAGTCACCGCCGTTTATGACTTCATCTCCGTTCATGAACTCCTTCATTGTGCGATGTATGCCTCCCCCGTACAGGCTTGATGAGGTCCCCCCTGCGTAGAAATTCACTACAGGAAAGAGATTTGGTGTTTTTAATTCTGTGTCTCCAACTTGGAGTGTCCCAGTGCGTGCTGCTCCTGCTTGATTAGCAATCTCAAATCCATTATTATCATGCTGTTTTTGTTTGAATCCCATTCAGTCAGTCTCCCCGGATGAACTTCTTGAGTTTCCCACCCTTTTCGCCAATACCACTCCCAGAGATCTCACTCACTTGCCCTTGGTAATCATGAATTTCTCCGATTGAACTTCGATACTCGCGGGCCATATTAAGAACGATCCGGTTGTATTCCTTTTGTTGTACCAGTTCTTGTAGATTCATTGTGACAGACTCTCGAAGGTCCGCAGCTCGTGATTGAGTCATCTGGCGGTCATAGGATCGAATCTTCTCATTAGGTTTGAGAAGACCATGCTTTGCAGATAGAATTCGAATATCGATATCAGATCGAAACTCTCCTTCTCTTATAGCCTTCTTGATAATTTTATAAAAATATCCATCATATACATCAAGAGCCGGAGTGGGCGTAGAGACTGAGTTTTTGGTGTCTGAACAGGATTGTACCAGAAGCGTTGTCATTGCAACCGTATCGATCCCGAGGAGGTAAAAGAGTACTCGTTACCAAATCTTCTCTTGACCAAAACAACTCGAACTCTCGCTAAGGATGCTTTTGGAATCCTAACTTTGGTGAATTTAACATCACGGCTTAGATATATATCAGCGGGCCATTTTGAGGTAGATAAGATGTCTCATGAGGGCCTCCACGTTCCTGATTGGATAGAAGCCCGTCCATATCAACAAGAAGCAATACAAGAGTGGATGTCTGCCGGAGGAAAGGGAATACTAGAAATGGCAACAGGGACTGGTAAAACGGTCACAGCCCTCCTTGCCGCGACGCGTGTGGATCAGTCTGTCGATAAAAAATTCCTGCTCGTCGTCGCAGTGCCATATCAACATCTCGTTAATCAGTGGAAATCTAACCTCGATGATTTCGGTGCTACCCCTGTTCTTGCCTTTGAATCACGACGTAATTGGCAACCTCGGCTTGAACGTGAGCTGCTAGAATTCAACAACGGAATGCGTGACACCTGCGTAGTAGTTACAACACACCGAACGCTGTCAGGAGAATCTGCGAGAAAAACAATTCGAAGGGCTAACGGGAATTCAATGCTGATTGCAGATGAAGTACACCATATGGGTGCTGCTCAGACACAGGAGGCACTTAGTGATCAGTTTGACCTCCGACTTGGTCTTTCGGCAACGCCAGAAAGATGGTATGATGAAGAAGGGACGAAAGAATTGGATGCATATTTTGGAGGAACCGTTTTTGAATATGGACTTGAGAAAGCTATCGAAGCCGGTGCACTATGTGAGTATTACTACATTCCCCATATAGTCGAATTACAGGACGAAGAGATGGAGGAGTACATGCGTTTGACCACAAAGATCGGTCGACTTGCAGGGAAATCGAATGACAAAGAAGGGAATTTGAATCTTGAACAGAATCCTGCTTTACAGCAAGCTCTTTTTAAAAGAGCTCGATTAATTGGTACCGCTCGTGAGAAGCTATTCTTGCTTATTGATTTATTGAATTCTGAGATAGATACCAAGCACACGCTTGTCTACTGTAGTGATGGCAAATTGGAGGTTGATGGCCAATTACAGCGTCACGTAGACCTGACAACAGAGAGAATCCGAAATGAGTGTAACTTGTCTGTTGAGCGCTTTACCGCACGCGAAAATCAACAGGAACGAAAACAGCTGTTGACACGGTTCGATGAGGAAGAAATTGACGTTCTAACTTCTATTAGATGTCTTGACGAGGGCGTTGATATTCCTGCTACACGGACGGCATACATCCTAGCAAGTACATCGAATCCACGACAATACGTCCAACGAAGAGGACGGATCCTTCGAAAATACGAAGGTAAAAAATATGCCGTAATTCATGACTTCATCACAATACCAGATACTCAAAGACACCCAGAAATGCTGTCCGACGATCAGTATGAAATTGAGCGGACACTCATCCGGAAGGAACTCGAACGAGTTTCGATGTTTGCGGAAACTGCTCGGAATCATCCGGACGCCGATGTTGATGGTGTTCCGACATCCACGGGGTCATTACAAGAAGTAAAGCGTAGATATGACCTCCTCGCCGGATAGATTTTTCTTAGAGGCTCTATTGAGACACCCTCAGGTGACAAGTTCTGACTCTGATACGGTCTATACGTGCTTTCAGCGATTGATTATCTGATTTGAAAGTTCTGTAAAGAGTGAGTCAGCTTCTCAAATCTCAACGGAAGTCGGTAAATCAGATTTTGGGAAAAACAAGTCATCTATTAGTTCAATTTCATGTGTATCTTCCCAGTATCCGGAGAGCTTCAATGAGTCAGGAATCACAGGCATCTCGATTACAGATGCGTACTGAATTCTTGTATCTGGTCCGATATATTCCCAGTTATCGGTTCGCCAGCCTGGTTCAAGCCTATCACTAACTAATGGATTCCCGTCATAATTGTACGCAATTCCATTGTCTCCGATATATTCGATATTTTTGTGTTTTAGCATGATTTCTTCGGAGCTGTGATTGTAAATCTGAAAACAAACAATCGTTCGACCAGGGCCCCCTTCATTATCCCACGTCTCGGTATCGTCAGCTTCCTCAACGCTCAGGAACTCCGGAAGTGTTAGAATTTTAGTATTCACATCTTGGAAAACCCCAACTATTGAAAAGTCAAATTCTGAGCCTTCACTGGTGTATACCGGCGTTCCGAACTCTTGCTGGCCAGAACTAGTGGTACGATCATAATATTCAGTCAGTATATCATATTCTTCGTCCGTTAAAAGACCTACTTCGGTTAGTTGCTCAAGACGCTCATCTTTTTGTAAATCATCTAGATTCGGAATGTCTTCACTTTGGGATTGACCATCGGTGGACTCATTATCGACACGATCGTCATCCAATTTCATATCATCAAGAATCTCCGTCATGATATCGGGATCATCAGCCATATTCTTTGGTTTGTAGGTGATGAAATATATCTTTCCATTAGAATTATAAACTATATATCATTTTTTGAATCAATTCGGTCTATCTTCTCTAAGTGGTGCCCATCTGGGTAGCCTCTCTTCTATATCCGACAGAGATTCTCCGCAGACTGTGGGAATTTACCAGGCTGGTTGGTACGTGAGTTCTCCTGTTGAACAGTAGCAATGTCGATCAGAAATCTCAGTCGTCAGCCTCAGATGAGTCAATCCGCCCTTGTCGTTCATCGATTTCCTCTAGCAGATCGAGCGTTTTGCGGATTGAGGCGCGAATCGCGTCGCTTCGGTTGACGAATTTTCCTTCGTCGCCGACGTGGTCGTCAAGATCGTCAAGTAACTCTTGAGGGATTTCAACGCTTACCTTCGGCATAGGCTTGATTGGTAGAGGAATATCATCAGAGTATCGGCTACTCTACGGAGCACACCTGGGCTAGACCAGCAGATTGTACCGATCACTGTGGTAGATTGAATCGCATATTAAGCGGTTCACGAGAATTCTGGCCGCTCAGAGTACGTTATCGGGTCATGTGACCCAGCATTTCGGAACGCTTCAAAAATCACGTGCGCTAATACAGTGAGAGGACTACATCAGAAGGACACGCAACCAGATTTATTTGTTGCTGTAGACGACACCAAGATACGTCTCATGCCAGAAAGCGAAACTGAGCGTCTTGATTATTATCCGTCAGGATGGAGCGAAGAGATTCATGATGAGTACTACGTTGAGTGGATATACGATGACGATCAAACAATCCTCGTTCGTCTTGACGGGACGATGGGCGATGGCGACTATACGGTAACTCCAATCACTGGTGTGAATATGGACGGAGAAGAGTTCGTGACCAAGCCCATCTCGGGACTGTCACGAACAGAGGCGTTCGACGTCGCAGCAACACTCATCTATGCTATAAATGGAGTCACGGGACGACTCAACGGAGAGGATGAGTTTACTGGCGACACCAGCAACAAATCCTAATCTCAAAAAGTACAGTGACAGCCTCTATGACTATTGAAGCAGTATTACGAAAACTTAGGTCGCTCAGCGTACGCAATCGGGTCACGTGACCCAGCATTTCGGAACGCCTCAAGCCGGAACGCACACGCATCACACGTCCCGCACGCCGGCTCTTCGTCCCGGTAACACGACCACGTGATGTCGTATGGGACACCAAGTTCTAACCCACGCTCAGCGATGTCTGTTTTCGACCACTCGACGAACGGCGCTTTCAACTCGATTTCCGTCTCGGGCTTCGTTCCGACGTTGATCACCTGCTGAAAGGCGTCAAAAAAGGCCGGACGACAGTCCGGATACCCGGAGAAGTCCTCAGAATGGGCTCCGATAAACAGCGCCTCCGAGTCAGTCGCCTCTGCGTACGATGTTGCCATCGACAGTAGATTCGCGTTGCGGAAGGGGACGTACGACGTGGGAATTTCGTCGCTCTCCAAGTCAGCATCGGCGACGTCCATCTCTTCGTCCGTCAGGCTCGACGCCCCAATCTGTGCGAGATGGCCCGTTTCAATGTGGAGGAAGTCAGCCGCATCGACCTCCTCGGCAAGTGCCTGTGCGCACTCGTACTCTTTGTCTTCGGTGCGTTGCCCATATGAGGTGTGGAGGAAGTACGGCTCGTACCCCTGATCCATTGCTTCGTACACCGCTGTCGCACTATCCATCCCGCCAGAAACCAGAATGACCGCGCTTTTATTGCTCATGTATTTTCGGTTGTGTTGAGTCAATTGTCGTCCTGTTCACCACGCCCCCACGGCACTCCATCGGTCGGGCCGACCAAGGCGACGTTCATGTCCCGGGTGCGTCATTCCACAGGTCCACGTGGAGTCGGGGGGTGTATCGGTAGCCGTACTCCATCGCTAACTCTGCCACCTGGCTTCGCGTTCCGTCAAGTTGCTCCCGCGTCATACCTTCCGGCATCAACAACACGTCGTCGTCAGCAATGGTCGTCGTCGCCGCCGCCCGCACTCGATCGACGAGGTCCGTAATCTCCGGAAGGTCTGTCTCATCGGTCACGACGAACTTGAGTTGCGTCTCGTAGTCGTCGACCATCTGGGACAACGCATCCATATCGATCCGGTTTTGCTCGTGTTTCTCTTCCCACTCGCCCTCGCCTTTCGGGTCCCGATCCGGCGTCGGCGTGCTGCTCGCCAGCTTCGGGCTGATGCTTGCGAGGTCGATTGGTGCGTCCCGGTAGATGGTCCCGTTTGTCTCCACCGTTGTGTGGTACCCCTCGGCGTCGAGTCGCTCCAAGAGATCGATGGACTCCTCGTGGATGAGCGGCTCCCCGCCCGTGAGTACGACGTGGTTCGCCTGTTCGTGCGACTGTACTTCTTCCACGATCGTGTCGACATCGCGCCACGCGCCGGTCGGCTCCCACGACGTATGGTAGGAATCGCAGAACCAACACCGCAGGTTACACCCAGAAGTCCGCACGAAGACAGAGGGAACGCCTGCGAGCGTCCCCTCACCCTGCAACGAGTAGAACACCTCGTTGATTGGGAGGCCCTCACCAGCCGCGTCAGCGTCCGTTGTGGGTTCTTCCACATCGCTTACGACTGGCATCAGTAACTCGCACAGAGCTCGCCGGTTTCACTCACCGACACCGACACGTCGGAGACGGTGTCGGGGAACGCGTCGAGCATTCGCTGTTCGAGGAGCACGCTCATTACCTCTGCCGTTGGTGGGTGATCGAGGACGACGAGGGCGTCGCCGTCGCCCGACGCCTCGAATGCGTCGACGAGCGGGTCACCCTCCTCGACAAGGAATCGGTGATCCCACGCGTCGATGACGTCTGTGACGTCACCTTTGTCGACGACCCACCCCTCTTCGATGAGTTCGCCGGTAACTTCGACGGCGATCTCGTAGTTGTGGCCGTGTGGCCGCGAGCACTTTCCGTCGTGGTGGAGAATACGGTGGCCCGAGCTAATTCGGATGGGGTTATCCTCTCCGATGTGGAGGGTTCGTTGGCCGGCCTCACGAAGGACGTCTGATTCGGATTCATCTCTTGATATACTTCGGGACATACTCGAAGAATATTCGGGGAATATATAAAGATTGAGTTTCGTTACTTCACCGATGGAACAGCAACCCGACTCACACTCATCCACCGTCTACCCTATCGGTCGTTGCGCACCGGTTTCTACTGGGGTCAGCTCAAGACAGCGAACCACAGGAAACTGTACGCCCATACAAGACGGTGACAGCTGATGGAGACTGAGGATACTCGCGCGATCTTCACCGCCGTGTTCGCCGGTTCAATCGTTCTCGCAAACGTCCTCGCAGCGAAACTGACGTGGATCGAGCTCCCCGGGCTTGGGGGCGTCGCCGTCCCCGCCGGTTTCGTCGCCTTCGGCGTGGCTTACCTCGCTTCAGACCTGCTTGTCGAGTACCACGGGAAAGAGTACGCTGCGACCGTGGTCAACGGAACCGTCGTCACGCTCGTCATCGCGTATGCGCTCGTGTTCCTCGCCATTTGGATGCCGTCTGCCCCGTTCTACGGTGGACAAGACGCGTTCGTATCGACGCTTGGCGGCTCCGCATCGATCATCCTCGCCTCCGTCGTCGCGCTCGCGTTCGCCCAGCATCTCGACGTCCGATTATTCGCCAATCTGAAGACTCGCACCGGCGGTCGCCATCGCTGGCTTCGGAACTGTGGGTCTACTGCAGTCAGTCAAGGCGTGGACACGATCGTGTTCATCACGCTCGGCTTCGCTATCTTCCCGGCACTCGGCCTTGGTGGGGAGCCAACGTGGGGCTGGGCACTCGCCTCAATCGTCGCTGGGCAGTACATCGTGAAGCTGCTTGTCGCGCTAATTGATACGCTTCCGTTCTACGTTGTAACAGAGTTTGTAAAGCAACCAGTCTGATTCTGACAGATTTGATTAGAGGGGCCATGTATATGCGATTGTGAAGACTGTGATTAGGGCTATGATTGGGAGGAGAGTTCGAAAAAGATGAAGTACCGTTTTAAATAGGCCAGTCTGCCCTATTCCAATCCTTCAGTGACCTACTATTCCCTGTAAGTGTATATTTGAAGAGTAGGCCATAGCAGAGTCTAGTCTTAGACAGTTAGAACTGCTAAACGCTTCTGAACATCTTCCTCGACTATATTTTCGATATCATCTACAAACGGTTCGAACTCGTCTGGTCTGGTTGGGAATGTGAGTGATTCCAAAATTTCAGACACTAGCTGTGATTTCCGTTGTACGAGGCGCTCATACGTCCACCACTCGTTGAAATCTTGAACAAGTGAGGGAGAACTAGATCTCGTCTCATCATCGGGCATATCAAGCGCTAGTAAGCGCTGAAGTTCCGCTTCGTCAATTGCTCCATCAGTACCGAAGTATTGGTTGATGATGTTTTCCATGTCCTTGCTGTGCTCTTTGTGGTACTCCTTGAGCTTGACTGAAAAGAGACGATTCTGAATCGGCCGGTTGACCGCTTCGTCAAGCAAAATCATGTTTCCAAGATCACGTACGAAGCGTTCCTCGATTCCATTTACGATTCGCTCGATCTCATCATAGCCGTCGTCACCGGGTGACAGCTCGTGTGCGTCACGTGACTGAAGATAATCGATCTGAGTGCGAATCTTGTTATCTCCGTTATTACGGAAGAAGTGCTCTAACCACGCATACGGATGGTCTTTCTTAGGCAAAATGTATGATACTGGGAGTACGTGTTCAATATGTACTTCACTAGAGTCTGAACTGAGGTGAGAGTTCGTGATCCCAACCTGATTTCTCTTCCTAAAGTCTTCATCCGCGACCTTCAAGTACAGTTGTTTTGTCTTGTTGTTGTTCCAACTCTCTTTACTAACAAGTCGATCGATGAATGATTCGCCGAACATCTGTCGTGCAGAATTATCGATATTCTCAATAAGAATCTCAGATACCTCCTCGGAATCAAATTGATTCCCCGTCTGCTCAAGCTCTCGAAATTCTTGGCAGGAATCCGGATAAGTGTCATCAACGACTGTGCCGACAAGATCCGATATAGAAAATCGGAACGAGATATTCTCTACTGTTTTCAAGACATCGACCAAAAACTGATCTTTTTGTGGGGCTTCCGTCACCGCTTGGTAGACGTACATCACGAACGGCCGCCACTGTTTAGTTCCAAGTTTGTTGAGCCGCTTGAGAATCTCCTCACACTCGCTTTTTTCTGGGTCTTTCAGCTCTAAATCGTCATCTGTCAAATCGGCAGAAACAATTTCACGATATCGCTGTGCATAATTCACTAATTCTTCTAAGAAGTCCCGAGCCTGGCCTGGGCTTGCCAGTCTCGATTGGATATCGTGATGACCGATTTGTTTGAGACGAAATGCTTCGAGCATTTCGTTTTTCGCTTCTGTGACCGTAGAGAATTCTTTCTCTGTCGCTGCAAGATAGTGGGCAAGAAAGTCTTCAACATCATCGGAATCTCCTCCAAACGTCTTGACAACGCTTTCCCAGCGATCGATCTGTACACCACTATCTGATTCTCCTTGGAATCGCCCCACAACACGAGCTCGAATCTTATCCATATTCGATAACTCAACACCACGGTCGTTGAGCGATTGAAAGACTTCGATTCGGAGCTCCTGATTACTAGTCTCAAAGATACATTCTGAGACGCGAAGGGAACGGAGAATATAGTGAGTCAGATTTAGCAACGCTCGGACCTTTGTCGCCGGAGTTTCAAAGATATCCTTCTCAATGAACTGTCTAATATTTTTCTTGTAGAATTTGTCAGCATTAACGAGTCGTCTATGTGCATCTCCATAGTAGCGGTACGATTCAAGCATGTCAGTGTCCTCAAAGTCTTCATCCTCTTCGTATGCTTCTTCTGGGATATCAAGTTCATCAAGAAGTGACTGCACAGTGATTGAGTTTGTCTTTCGTCCATCATATTGCGGGAGATTTTTTACTGGTTTAATCCGGTCCTCTTTCTCTTTAAACACAATATCAAAGAACGGCTGATCGTGGTCATTCAACGTAATGAAGGGAGTAATAGCCGGACCGTCAGCACGGAATAATAGATCCTCTAAATGGCGGTCACAGACATGTTGTGCATATTCGAGAAGCTGCCCATCTATACTGTCGAATCGAGCTTCTAGCTGCTGCTTTAGATTCTTTAGAATAATTGCTACTGTGGTCAGACGCTGCTGACCGTCAATAATCTCGAATACATCTCCGTCGGCGTCGCGGGCGACGTACACAGTTCCAAAGTAAGTATCAACAGGAAGATTATTCGCTTTCGGCTTTAGGTCCTGAATAGATAATATAGTGTTCCAAAGTTCCTCATGTTGATCCTCTTCCCAAGTAAAATTCCGCTGGTATTCAGGTACGACAAATCTCTCTCCCTCTGCTACGCGGAGGAGAGAACGATTTTCAAGGCGTATATTCTCTTCTAATGAACTAATAAATTGTGTACTGTCTGCAAACTGAAGATTATCATACTGATCTCTGTATTGGGTGGTATCGTACGCTAGCATACCGGTTCCATCCGGGTCACCCGGATAGAGAAAAATCTCTTTGCCACAAAGTGGCGTATTGGATTCCTCTTCCATGGTCCCCTTGATACTCAGCGGCGTCTTAATGTTGTGGATATGGCTAATTTAAAAATACTTGCTGTAATGCTAATTTACTCCCCTTCGATGTTCATCATCTCGTCATCAAAACTCTGAACAATCTTGGCTAGCTCTCCTTCAGTTCCGGTGCCCTCGCTCTGAGACATTTTTATATAATTGATTATCGCATCTGTAGGATCACCAGCAATATCTCCGAACTCGTCTTCGGCAATCTCTAGTCCACCTGCAGCATACTGAGCAAGAACTTTCATATGTGTTTGTTCGTCAACGAGAGCCTCTGGGTCTCCGGTATCCTGAAAGGCTAGACTAGCCATAATCGTACGATACAGATCCTGAGAATAAACATTATGTAGCCCCGATTCACCAGCTGTACCCTCCGAACTACTACCACGGTATCCCTCGCGGACGGGGTTGTCTTCCTTATATCCTATAACCGCAAGGAAGATGAGAAGGTCATAGTAATTCTCAAAGACTTCGTACTCATCAACCAGCGTGTCGTACAGCTCGGTTTTCTTGTAATTGATAATACGTCCCATTTTAGTTAGCTTCCATGGATGTGCTCTCTGAGCGAACTTTCGTTTGGGGGTACTCGCCGGGCGACTCTCCCGGGTCGTAATCAAGCCAAAATTGTTCGCCGATCCTGTCGGACATCTCCTCTTCAACTGGCCCTTCCCACTGCGAGTCGGTCGCAAAGACCACTACTTGGTTTGCAAGAGTGGGGATAACCTCTCCAACTTTTTGTCGATGCCGCTTGTCAAGAGCGCCAAAAGGAGAGTCCATCACCAACGGATAAATTCCACCAGTGAAGTACTCTGAGTCTTTCTCAGATTCATATCTCTGTCTGGCGATTTTGACTAAACTGCCAATAAAAGCAAGACTAGCAATCTGGCGTTCCCCGGTTGATTTGTCTACTTCGACACGATCGTCACCGACCTCTTGCCAGATTTTGAGCTTGAATTCTTCGGTTATTTCAGCAGTGAAGTTTTTGCTCGCAATCTCACCAAACGTTTTTCTTATTTCGTCATTTGCCCACTCCCGGACCTGATTTTTGAACTCAGAGAACGAAGATTCTAGCTCTTCTTCTACAAGTTCAGTCGCCTTTTGCCGACGCTTGGCTAGGAGGGCCTCCTCATGTTCATCGCGTTGCTGCTCTATCTCCTCTTTGAGGCTCTCTAACTCATCTTCCTTGTGATCGATTCGCTCTTCAATACCGCCTATATCTGAAATGAGGTCGTCTCGCTTTCTTTCGTTTTCTTCACGTTCAGATTCTAACTCACCAATTGTCTGACCAGATTCAGTTGTCTGATCAAGCTTCTGTAGTTCCGAACTTATCTCATCGATTAGCTCATCATAATCGTCAAGCTCGTCATGAAGTTCTTTTCTCTCCTCGATAAGTTCATCAGCAGTTTCAAAGAATTTGGATTCTTCCTCGGAGACCCGATTTAGGTGTCCAACAATACGAAGTGCCCCTTGTTCAACGCCATCACCAATTGCCTCACCTTTCATCGCCTCCACCTTACGATAATGTTCAGTTCCTGGCTTCAACTCACGACCGCAGAGACAGCTCCCAGATTCAAGTAAAGAATCAATGAATGAATTGCTCAATTCAGAAGGAATGAGTCCACGTTCCCGCATCGAATCTAGCTCTTCTGCAGTCTCCCGAATAAGGGGCATTGAGAGGGGAATGAAGCCGTGATCACTGACTTCTTTCCGGATCTGTTCATTTATTTGTTCAATATTCTCTTCAATATCGGAGCGTTCTTCTCGATATTCATTTCTTCGCTCTTGAAGAGCGGCGCTCTCATCTAACCGTTCAAGTTTTTGCTCAAGATCAAATATCTCTTGTTCTACTTGATCCTTAGACCGCTTCGTATCTTGGAGTTTTCGTTGAAGATCATCAATAGCCTCCTCTATATCACGCTTTTGAGAGATAAGATCTGAAAGTTCATCACTTGCATACTTTTCCACCTCATCTTCAAATCGGTCCGCTACAGTATCCAAATGACGGGTAGAGCGCTCAAGAATAGTGAGCCCCATTATATTTTGAATTGCTTCCTGAATGCGATCTTGATTGTCAATCCCTGCAAGTTCGTCTATATCCTCTCCGTCAAAGAAAAACAAGCCACTCAATCGTTTCGGGATAATCTGGTCAAGCGTATTATCAGGATTCAGTCGCTCCTCCCACTGGCCACCCTCCCGGTACTTGACTGTCATATTGGCATCGACAAGTTCACCATCAAAATCGCCGTCAGCCCGTTTTTCATATTCAACCTCCCGTCTAGCGACGTATTCAGTACCATCATGTAGAAATTCTAGCTCCACACAAACACAGATCGAGTCACCTACAGATGCTTCGGCCATTGCACCCTCACTTGCCAGTCTGTCAGGACGCGTGTCGAAATCCACCTCATCATAGAGCAGCCAAGTAAACGCGTTGAGTAATGTCGATTTACCGGACCCATTGGCACCATGTACGATGGTGACATTTTTATCAGAGGACTGAGCAAATTCAATCGCTTCGTGCCGGAACTGCCGAAAGTTTAGTAACTCAATCTGTTGTAGCTGCATTAGTTAATTTCCTCTATAATTATTTGCTCAATTTCGTCATTAATCCCACGTGGGAGATCTAAGTGGAGTTTCTCTTTTTCTGCTTTCAGTACGCGCTCCCGAATTTGTTCAATCTTGTCACTTGAAATTGTGACTTCGTCATCAGAGAGAGTAGTCATTATCGCAACTGTAATCGGCGGCCATTTATATCTTAGCCCATATTAAAAACTGTAAATTGGAGGGGCCGCGAGAGTTTGAGAAAGTGGTGCTCGGTTTTAGAGTGGCTATGCGCCAAATCGAACGCTTCAGTGAACTTGTTTCGTGGAATGTATTTTCGTTTGCGGAGCAAGATTTGATTTTGTGGTTCACTAACCTAATCAAGGACCACGCGGATATGGATAATATCTCACAGTCATAACGACAGGAAAATTCTTTTCACAATTCTAGCAGACACGATCGTGTGTCGTCGAATACCCCGAGCGCCGTCTGTGCCTCGTCGTCTCTTAGGTCGGGCCCCGAGTTCAAGTATTGTCCAATAACTATGAGATCAACCCTCATTCTTGCGGGACCCAGAAGCCCCGGTAGCAGGCGTGTCAGTGTATTCGTTGATCTTCGCTTGGTGGTTGGGCGTCTAAGTCGTCGAAGGCCTCTGCGAGACCGCCGGGGAGGGGGCCAGTTCGGACAATGTTGTCAATCCGAAGATCGGCCTGTCATATCCACCCCGTGATTTTCCTGCATGTATTCGCTTAGTTTCTCAGTCGTCCGATATCGACCGTCTGGCTGTTTGACTAGCAGCCCCGCATCGCGGAGTTTGTACCCAATCGATGGATCCGCAGCGCCAGCTCCGGTACGCGCGACAAAGATATCGCTCCACCGCCACGATTCTGCATTAGGACCAGGTATGAGCTCGATATCAGCGATATACCGGTTAATCTTGCACTTGAGTCGCATGTTAATGCTCTCTGTGCGTGGCATTAGCCGTCCACCTCAATGTTAACAACATCGTTCGTGCCGACAGTTGATTCTTTCATATCAGTCACCCGGTGTACCCCATTTCCTTGAACAGACCGCTCGCCAACTCGTAATTCAATCGTGTCAAGCGTCCGTCTTCGTTGTAATCAACGCCTTGTACGTCCAACACGCCCTTGAGCGCGACTGTAGGCGGGCTCTCCCCTCGGAGTGTAGATGGCGCGTGTTTGTCGCGTGCCGCTAAACACGTCCGGAGCGCATCAACTGGGTGCTGCATGACGTCACTCGCGCGTCCACACTGGCGAATTCCTTCCTCCACTGCAATCAGCTGTAGTGCTCCACCGCCATCATCGTGAGCCCAACACTTCCACCCGTCCGACCGTGAGACCGCGAAGTTCGTGGATTCACTATCCGGTGTGCTAGTTCCGCCATGAACCGGATGCGGGCCTTGTCCATTACTCGCGTAAGTACGGAACGCTCCTGTGTTCGCAATCGTTACCGGGTTGAGCCCGTAATACGCCGATTGCGACCCGGGACTCTCGCCGTGGTCCGCGTCCGCACGCTCCTCAAACACTTCTTTCGCCTGCTCGCGCTCGGTGAGGGTATCGTCGTCATCGAGCAACTCGTCTGTGAGCGACACGATCGTGTCCTGACGTTCTGCGACAGTATGCCGAGGAGTCTGGTCAATATGCATCCACGTCGTCCCCATCACGCGACCGTTCGCGGGGTATCCGTAAATCTCGATGTGCCCTACTTCACCATCCGGAAGTTCTTGGTTCAAGTCCTTCAGTACCTTCTTCCCATCTACCTGACCCGGCATTTCACCGCGCGTAAAGCAGTGCACACCCGTCATTGACGTGGATAATTCAGCGTAACATTCGAGTCGCTGAACGATATCCCACACCTCACGTGTCATGACCGCTGTCCCGTCTCCGCGAGGTTCGACGACGTCGTCGAAGTCGAAGAACATCAACCCCGGTTCGGGGCTGAAGTCCGCGTGCGGGAGAATACTCATCGGATACAGTTCGCGGGGTTCTTCGTCATCGTGGAAACGCCACGAATCATCCACGTAGCCGTCTGAGCGGCCATTGAGAGCATCGATGACTTCCTCAAAGGTTGAACCGGCGCGGGAGTCGAAGTCGATGTTCTCCCGCCCCCAAGTCACGCGCCCGGCCCATCCGTTGTTTCGATGCGGGGCTCGTGGAACCTTCTCGTCTAAGTCCCAAACGAACCAGTTCTTTGCGTCGAACTCCACCAACTCGTACGGGATGGCTCGCTCGGCGTCGTACACAGACTCGGGGATATCGAGGGTAATGTACTGCTCGCCAACATCAATGACCTTGACAGCGCTCTCAGCGTTTTCTAACCGCCGCGTCGTTTCACGTCTCATCACGCCTCACCTCCTTCGCTCCGCGCAGATTCATCTTCTACCGCGCGCTCTGCAGCTACTGCAGCGACCGGAGCAATATCTCGGGGTAAGTGTGGTTGCACCCAAGAAAAGCCCTCACGCATGATGTGGAGGCGTTCTGACGCGCGCGTCAGCCCGACGTACCATGTCCGCGCTTCGTTCTCGCGTGTCGAACGTGAGCGCTCCATTTCAGTGCCGATCGTGGACGTGATCCCGTCATAAATCACGACATCCGTCGCCTCACTACCCTTCGAAGCGTGGATCGTGAGAACACGGACCTTCTTCAACACGTCCCCAGGAACCGGGTCATCGTACCTTACAGCGGCTTTCTGCAGCGCTTTCAGGTCCTCATCCTCGAACTCGCCGGCCTTCGTGAGACGCCTCACCGTCGCCGGACCGTCCGTGTACTTACGCCAGAATGCTGGCTTGACAACTTTATCAAGGTCATCCGCGGACAGTGTCTGTCCGTTATCAGAGTTCTCAGAGTCGCTACGTAGGGATTCCACAAACGAATCGAGTTCATCACTTGTGTGTTCAAGTGTCCTACCGTGCGCATGCTCTAAGATGACTGCCGCTTCCTCAGCGTCTAATCGGAAATCTGCCGCGTCACCGTCGTACTTCATGAGTCCGTACTGATTGGTGTCCTGCCCGTAACTTCCCGGCACAGTCTGCAGTTTCAATACGGCGTTTAGCGCGTCTACACGCCGTTGTGTCCACCCGCCGACGTCGTCGGCGTCCTGGGTCTCGTGAACGACCCCGCCTTTGTCGAGCGCTGCGCTGACGCCTTGCGCTTGTTTCTGTGTTCTCGCTAGGAGCAACATGTCGCGGTTGTCGTTCCCGGCGACGTACTCGTCTGCGAGCGCCACGGGGCTCGCCGGCTGATTCGCCCCGGGAACCGTCCACCCCGCGTTCTGCGCGTGGGTGAACTCGGGAGACTGGTACTCGTGGATTTCTCCGCGACCGTGTCGGTCGATTGGTGGCGCTTCGAACTCTCTCTGCAGCATCCGAGTCGCCACCTGCCAGTGTTCCTCCGCCACCCGCCACGACTTATCGAGGAGCACCTCAGGCAAGTGGTCCATACGGTCGGTAAAGAACCGCGGGTCAGCACCCGCATAGGCATTGACAACTTGTAGGGGGTCGCCTGCCACGATCGCCGTGTTAGCGGCTGCAACCCACCGTTCTGCAACTTGGGCCAGAAGCGGGTACGCGTCGTGATATTCGTCCACGACAACCACCTTAGTGGGTGGAAGCGGACCGTCTACAGCGGCTTCGAGGAGTTCATGGAACTCCACCAAGTCCTGATGCCCCTTGAACTGCTGCCACTGCTCGTAGACCGTGGCGACGTCCACTCCCGGCCACTCCTCACGAAGATCGTCATATGCCGGAATTTCGCGCAGATCACCCTCGTCACGTGGGTCTAGAAGATTATTCGCTGCATACTCGAATACGTCGAACAGCAACTGCCCGCGCGTCGATTCCCACGGCTGACCAGACCAGTACCGGATATTCAGAACATCACTGCAGAAGTACGACTGTTCGTATGTAGTCACTGCAGGGCCGAGTCCCCGACCACTGTTCTGCTGATAGTCGTTCGCACTACCCTTATCACGCGATAATAACCCTGTTACTCGGTTCGCACAGGCGTGCGCTGTCGTCCACATCGATAGGTCGGCATCGTCGTCGATGACACCCCACGACTTGAGCCGGTCACCGATTTCGTCTGCGAGCGACCGGCGGTACGTCACGATCGTGACGTCCGACGGGTCGATGTCGTACTCAGTGATGAGCGTCGAAACGCGTAGGCACACCTGTGTGGTCTTCCCAACCCCCGGCGGGCCGTTGAGACGAATGCTATCGGTGACCGGGTAGGTTTCCCCACCCTTGATTTGCGCGTCTTTGAGTTCTTCCGGCAGTCCTGAACGGACCGCTTCCGGTGGGGCGGCGTCCTCGTAGTCTGTTGCCGCGTCGTAGTCTGTGGGCTCCCCGGGCATCACGCATCACCTCCGTCTTCGCCACCGTATGACCCGATCTTCCCGGGGGAGCGGTCCTCTTCACTGCCGTCGTCCGTATCAGTGTTGGAGTCGTCTCTGACGTCGTCCGACTCGCTGACAACCTTGTCGCCGTCATCATCGTTGTCGCCACCGTCTCCGTCATTGCTGTCCGGTGACGCCCCGCTCTGGTCACTGCCGTCGTCCGTGTCGGTGTTGGAGTCGTCTCCAATATTGTCCGACTCGTTGACAACCTTGTCGCCGTCATCATCGTCGTCTTCGTCACCGGGGGCGGGACCCATGCGATCGAGGGGGTCCTCAGCCTCTTGCTTGTACGAATCCTCGTTCACTTCGAACGCATCGCCTGACAGATACCAGAACGTCTGCCAGTTCCCATGAACGGTCGTACTCACTGCCACCTTGTCGCCCGCGGTGGATGGGCCGGTTAGCCCTCGCGCTGAGATTTCAGCCTGCAACGCCCGGTCGGTGATCTCGTGCGTGTTCGTGATGGACGCAATCGCCTCCCTAGGAACAACAACTTCGGTGTTATCCGGTGGTTCAGCGTTCACGAATACCCCGCCATGTTCGACCGCGTCCATCCGGTTCCCGAACGCAGTTGAGTTCATCACGTGGTTCTTCAACGCCTGCAGCGCTGCCGTCCGCGCGCCGGGCTCTTCTTCAACGTCTTCGCCAACATCTTCGAGGACACCACCGACCCAATTGTCCCACTCCACTTCTTCATTGCCGATACGGTCGGGATACTCACCTTCTTGAGCTGCCGTATACGCTTTCCACATTGCGCGCCCCTCGAACAGTGTTGACTGCGTAACCGTGAGCTGTGTACCGTTCGAATCGTCGAATTTTAGCACGTACTCTGTTTCTTCCGTGCTACTGCGGTCTGTCGTGACCTTCTTCGTCACCGATCTTAATGTCCGTTCGACAAGCTCCGGGAATATGACCGCTTCGCCGTCCGAAATCTGCCGTTCCTTCTCAAGCTCGTCACGCTTGTCTGACCACACTCGCCGTACGCTCTTCCTATCAACGCCGCTCTTCGTGTCCGCCAATTGATTGAGGTACGCGCGTGCCATCGAGTTGATTTGGTCACCTGCTGCGTCACCAGCTTCAACTTCTATTTCAGCAAAGCCTTCCGCGGCATCGAGGCAGAGACGCATCGCCTCACCAGCGTTATCCGCGCTCTTCACGTCTTGCTCGAAGGTCCCGTACGCGGCATTGAGCTTTGCAATCGGCGTGTCGGCATCTGGGCCACTGATGTCGTCTGGCATCTCCTCAGTTGACATCAGAGATCGCCTCCGTCTGCCGCAAACCCGTCGGCCTGCGCAATCGTGTCGACATCGCTCGTCATATCTTCAATTGCGTGAGCGCCAGCACCGTTCTTCGCAATTACAACTACATTCGAGAGTGGGATACTGAGGTCAACCCCTCCTGCGCGCTCCTCAATATAGAGGTGTAGGAGTTGTGACTGATCGTTAACGATGTGGTGTACCGCTTCAATTTCTCTGTTACCGTCCAATTCGACTCGAACGGGCTCCATCTGAAACCCGTCTGTTTTATTAGACTTCGTATTGTATTCTGACATAGGGTCAGGTGCCCTGGGGTGTCGCGTTGTGGCGCGTCTCCCCATTTCTCGCGGAGGGAAGCGAACCCAGAGCACATACCAATACTTGCGTATTTGTTTAAAGGCTCGGGAATCAATACTGATAATCTCCAAAAAAGTAACGCTAGACTCGATCAATAATCCAATAGTATTTAACGATCCAACTTTCGGCTACCAATTGATCGTTTTTGAGGATTTTACGACCGGATAGAAATACGGTTTCGGCACGATCTATAACGAACTCTCTATTGACAACGAACACAGATACACACCCCACTATATATAGTGGGTGGGCTCGCCAGCACCGCCTGTCCAAAATGCCAGATCTCTGACTACCAATTCACATCAGATATAGTATCTTAATTGGTGCTCATATTTCTTACATTTTGGGCGCGCTCTCCCAGCGAGATGACCCCCATTATAATGGCTAAGTCAATAGGGCGGGGGTTGCGGTTCGCCGTGAGCCCGCGACAGCTGTGCTCGCCACACACGATCGCTGCCGATTGTGTCGCTGGTGCTCGTCACTCCCGGTGTTAGATTTGACAAGAAAAGAGCGTCCGCGGCGACGTCGTCACTGCTGGGGAATATCGAAGAGCTCGTGCCGTCTGTTGATTGTATTCCCGACAGTCTTTCGAGTACACCCAATTCGTCGCGCCGCCTCAGATTTAGACAGATTATCGAACACGACTCGATGAAGTGTCTCGCGTATGTCGTGATAGTTGCCGTCTTTGACGAGTTGCCCGTCCTCGACACGACATGCAATCGGTGGACGTCCCCCTGACCAACTATCTACGAGTATCTCGTCGTCATCGTGTGTCGTCTTGCGCTCTTTAATCGCCGCCATGATGCGGTGGATGTGCTCGATACTCGCCCCTCGTGTGAACGTGATTCTCTTCGCAGCGATTGTGATTTCATCGACTTTCCTGAGGTATTCGGCGACATGGTCTGGCTGTAATAAATAGGGTTCCGCGTCCCCGACTATCATCTCGTCCGCACCTTTCAGACCCTTACTCATGACTTCGCCTGCGCTCTCCTCACGGCGGTCGATGTCCTTCCGGTCGGCGACGAGACAAAGCCTGTACTCGTCGCCGACAGTCGACAGGACCGACGGCTGTTGTTTTAGTTTGCGTAGATGTCTCGCCTTGTCATCCTCGCGCAGGGTTCCCCCGTGCCTCTGCGCGACGAGCTCCATACACTGCTCATACTGCTCTTTGATCATCTCGTCTGTGCTCCCTGATAGGTATATCAATATCTGTTTCATCGCAAATATACATAATCGTGGATCGGTAAAAACAATCGTAAAAACCCGACGCGGGGGTGTGTGAGGAACTCTGAAAAACTAATTCTGCGACTGAGTTTTCGGAGTTTCTTCGGCGCTGTTTGTGCGCTCTTTTTAGAGTTTCTAAGAGTTTTTCAGCGCTTCGATTGAGTTTCTCACGGTGAAAATCACCCCCGATTTCGTCCAAAGATGTTTGTTGGTATAGAGAGGGATTTACCCACCCGGACACTCAGTCGCCGTTCGGCTTCGAGGAGAGCGAGAGCGAGAGAGTATACTGGGGGTGCAAGAGCTATCGCACACACGATCGTGACGGTGAGCGGGCGCGACTACAATTGGGAGGGGTGGTTCCGGAATCCCCTCACAGAGCACAATTTACAGAACAGTCAGGGCCTGTCAGTACAGAATCACGTTACGGTTTCAACGCCGAGGATCTCGAAGCGAGCTCCACCGGTCTCACTCTCAGTCACCTGTATCTTCCACCCATGTGCAGCAACTGTCTCGGCGACGATAGCGAGTCCAAACCCGGTCCCTTCCTCGCGGGTCGTATACCCCGGGTCGAACACGGACTCACGGTCACTCTCAGGGATACCGGGCCCATCATCAGCCACGTAAAATCCCGGCCGGTCAGGAAGCACTCCGACGGAGACCGTCACGTCCGGGCCACCGTGATCGATTGAATTCCGAAACAGGTTCTCGAACAGTCGTTGGAGCCGTGTCGGGTCCGCTTTGAACGTCAGGTCGTCCTCGACGCGTAACTCGGCAGCGTTTGTCTCAACCATCTCCCAACTGTTCTGTGCGACCGACGAGAGCAACACTGCATCCCACTGCTCGACTGGTTGGCCATCACGGGCGAGCGAGAGAATTTGCCTAATTAGATCCTCCATCCGAGTTAGCGCCCGTTCGATGGCTACTGCGTGTTCATTCTCTGCAACCTCCTCGATATCCTCGCGGAGTAATTCGAACCGCCCTGTGGCCACGTTGAGAGGATTACGGAGGTCGTGACTCACTAAACTGGCAAACTGTTCGAGACGTTCGTTCTGTCGCACTAATTCCTCACGGTACCGCTCACGGTCAGTCACGTCGGTCAGAAGGATGGTTCGGCCGAGCCCAGCTTTTGCTGTCCCATACGGTGTCTCTGTAACATGGTAATACCGGGGGCGGTCCTCTTGTTGGAGTTTCAAAATAGCGTCGTCGCTGTCAAGACAGTCAGCTACTCGTGGAAGTGTCGTCTTCAGAGGGGTGCCCTCGGCACCGTCAAGGTCAGGGAAGAGGGTCTGCGCAGCGCGATTCGTGTCTCGAATGTGGTTGCTCGCGTCAAGCGCAATAATTGGCTCGTCCCGTTCGCCGGCCAATTGGATGGCATCAAACTGGTCGATATAGACGAACGCGACACCAACGGCGAAGACGGCGACCCCGAGCGGCTCGTAGGTAATATCGATGAGGTAGGGCGTGGTGTACCCGATGATATCGAACACGACAGGCAGGCCGGTGATTCCAACGAGAGCGAGGAGCGCTCGTGTGTCGAGATCGATCTCGGTGAACAGTTCCAACAGCATGAAATAGCCGACAAAGGCGAGTGCATACGAGAGCCCCATTGCAGTCCAATGTAGCGGCCCTGTGTACACGGACAGATGAGGGAACGGGGTGGCGACGGCTGTCGTCGTGAAGTATCCTTGGTGGAGAGGATTGGTGACCTTCACCGCGACAAGTACGATGTAGACGGCGATAGCAAGGCGACGGTATGTCGGATTTCGATGGTAGGTCCGACCAGTATACGCTGAACAGAAGTAGAGCCATGCGCCGACAGCTGCGAGTCCCAGCACGAGCCCGAACGTATACCACGCGAGTTTGAGTGATATCGTTGGTGAGACGAGAAATCCGACGTGAGCGGTCGCCCACCCGCCGCTCGTCAGGAGGAGTGCCCACAATCCCCGTCGGGTATCAGCATTTGTGATACGTTGAAGGCGTGTGAGACTTATAAAACAGGCCAATGCAGCCACGACGAAGAGACCAACATAGAGCAGAAAGAGAGGAGATGTCGTCGAGACAGCCATATTGGACCGTCCCGGGGGCCAGGGTAATACTTTATGAATCTGTAAGGTGACGATGTCTTGATAGCGCGTGATAGACGCGCAGCTCTCATCGATCGGCTGTTTCAGGTGAGAATTTGTCTGAAGAACAGGATTTTAACAGAGCCGGGACTCACAAATCGTTCAGTACAGATGACCTGCCTCTTAGAGGAATCCTGTTACGCCGATGAATAAAAATAGCACACCTAATCCGCGATAAAGCCAGACAGGGGTGTTGGACTCCTCAGATTGGTCAGATGATGGACGTCGAAGGAGCTCAAATCCAAACGTGTGAATTCTCTTCGGAAGGAGAACATAGGCCAGACCAAGCGCTACAGCAATGACGTATCCGACCTGCCACAGAATTCTCATATGGTCCTTTTATGGAGTAAACTCATATATTTAATCGACAATACACAGCTCTAATCGACCGGCTGCTTCAGTCGATAATATGTCCGAAGAATAGGGTTTCAACAGAGCCGATGGTGCTAGTTCAGTATGTCGTAGAAGACATCATCACCGTTCTCAATCCACTGGTATAACTCCAAATCAGTAAGGAACCGAACCTCTTGCTTTTTTAGGTACGATGGTACGAAATTCGACACAACTAGCATCTCGTACTCCAACTCACGCCACTCGTCGGGAACACTGATCCATTGCCGATTATCTTTATTTGTGCTGGGGGTATGTATCACGTCTGCTCCTGCGTCCACACTCCGCCACGCATCAACTTTCTCCGGGAACGGTTTCCCCCCATCATCACTCTCTTCGTTGAAAATCAACCCGTCAAATTTCTCGTTCACGTCCTGAATGCCGCGTTGAGACAGCATATTTAACGTCGGGAGAACGAACTTCACTTCCACGAAATACACCGTTCCATCGTGGACGAACACGACATCCACTTCGTTCCCGTTCTGCTTCGCGGTTTTACAGCTGAACCACGCTTCATCGACTGCCTCGTTCAAATACTCGTACACGTACCGTTCAAATTCATGTCCGCGTTTCGCAGTCAAGTCAGAGAGGATTTCCCGGCTGTGCGGTTCATCACCGTTTTTCAGCAAAGGATAGATTTGCCGTTCTAACAGGATCGTGTAGTAATCCGGGTACAAGATGAAAGACACTGGGACTGGGCGACTAGCTCGCCAATTCGGGAGTTTCATCTCTTGACGTCCTTCGATCCGGAAGTACAACGGGTGCGCGTCCAAGTTCGATTCAGTCACTAAAATACAGTCTTTCACCTTGCCCCAGTCATCACCGAACACGTGCTCGCCGCACGTATCGAAATCATCCTCATCAAGTGAAATCGGACGATAATCTTGTTCAGTCCGTGCTGTCAGTTCTTGTTCCAAGACCTGGTCTATACAATTGCGGAATTCTTCGATGTCGAATATCGTGACCTCGTCCGGGAAATCGGTCGTGAGCGCATTCTTTGTTGTGTCTTCGAGCGTTGCAGCGAATCCGAGACTAACAATAAATCCATACCAGAAATCACCGTAGTCACGTACTGTTTCGATGTCGTCTTTCGCGGGTTTATCGAACGATCGGAAGAGTTCCTGTTGTTCGAGGAAATCTTCAGCGATACTGGTTCGTGCTGCGAGTGTCGCTCGCATACACCTCTCTGAGCAAAACCAGTACTCTGAATGTAGGAAATCGTGGTTTCCGTAGAAATCCAACCAATCACCAATCCCGGGTGTTTGCTCGATCGTTACGACGAAATCCTCTTGAATTTGGTTTAGAATCGGTATGAGTACCGTGTCCGCGCGGAGTAACGCGTCTACCCGTTCGTCGACGGTTTCCTGAACGTCGGTGTCGTTCGGGTCAAAGTACTTTTCAAACGCGTCAGCTCCTTCGTACACGTTTTTCAGTAATGGTGTCGCGTACAGGAATTTCTTGAACGGCATTCGATTCTCGGTCATCATGCCGTGTGCCCCTCCGTTCATTTCGTTCAGCAGCGATGCGATTACGTGTACGCTACCGAATTCTTCGAGGAGTTGGAGGAGTTCCGGGTGGTTTAGGTAGTTGTCTTGGATGTAGGATGCTTTCTGCTTGACGCGGTCATTATCCGCGACAGGAAGATTGAGACAGTCCGGGCAGAACAACCGTTCTTTTCGGGAGTGGTACGCGAGAGTGTGGTCACAATCGGGGCACGGCATTGGTTATTGTGTTGTGTTATAATCACTAGCAATAGTACGTTAGGTTCTATAGCTCTGTTGAAATCCTATTCTTTAGACATCTTCTCGTCTGAAACAGCTGGTCGGTGAAGGGTGCTTACTGAGTACAGTCATAGAGTACCTGTTCGTTTTGGAATCTACTTCATCCGAAAGCACTTATTCTCAGTCAAGTCATTCTAAACTAATGAAAAGACGCCAATTCCTCGCCGGAACCGTACCCACGGCATCCGTAGTTTTGGGCGGATGCCTTGGCAGTAGTCCGTCTTGTACGGGAGAGGATAGCTGGCCACCGGACGTACAAGTGGAGGAATTGGAACTCACACCGGGTGACTCGGAAGCCTTCAAGATACAGGTAGACGGCATTACTGGGTTCTCGTTCGACTCACGGTTGTATTCATGCGGTACCACGGATGCGCCAGTCAGATTTGGGGATGTCGACACCTCACCAGCGATAGATGCTCAACTTGATTCGTGCCCGCCAATTTGGATATGGGATGACTGTACACGTGTGACGGTAGATGTGCCAGTTCAGGTTGATCCTGATGCCGAAACCGGCACCTACGAATACGGTTTCAGCGTTAGGGAAACGATTGACGATCGGAATTCACATGACTACGAATATGCGATCACGGTGACTGAGAACTGAAACCTGACTGTGAAGCATTAAGTATTCCTTCTGTACTGACCACCCCCGTTCAGGATGTAACCCTTTCTAAGGATTTCAACAGAGCCAAAATTTTGAGAGGGGGTGTTTCCGGAATTCCCTTACTCGAACCTACATTTTATCGAGCACGTCTCGTCGTTGGTCCGGTGGGACCTGATCGTACTTGAGCGTCGTCTGTGCCGACTGATGTCGCAGCTGGGCTTTGGTCGCTGCGAGGTCTCGCTCGGCAGTCATATAGGTGCCCGTTGAGTGCCTCAGCGAGTACCAGGTCATCGACCGCGCGCCGCTGTCGATGCCAGCCTGATCACAGAGTCGTCGGAGTAAGCGGGCCAGCGACCGACTGCCGTACGTGGACCCCTCCCGAGTAAGCCAGAGCTCCTCGCGTCCGTCGTACATCTCAATGGTCTTGCGCTCGTCTAACCAGTGATCTAGCACTGTTGCCGATCGTGTCGTCAGACTCGTGCGCCAGTTGTCTGTGTTTTTCGAGCTGTCCTCGCGTGGTATCCTGAGCATTGCGTTGACAATGTCGCACCACTCAGTCGTGGCGCGAGCAACTTCGACCGGGCGGAGCGCGGCATCGAGACTTACACACACGATCGCTGGGATTTTCCAACCGCCAGCATCGAGCGCCGTCTCGCGGACTAGACGTCGTTCTCGGCGGGTTAGGTAGTCACGCGGAGCATCGCCTCCGCCACTGTTGAAACGCTGCTCGTGGTCCCATACATCGACGTGTGTCGTCTCTGCTAGCCAGCGGTAGTATCGGGCGAGAGCCTCTTCCGTTTTCCCTTTCGTGCTATTCCCGACATCCCAGTATGAGACGACGTCGTCGATGTACCGGTCCGCGTGCTTGGTCGTCGGCGGGTGTGTATATCGCTTTTCCTCGCCCCAAACCCACCGGTCGAATCGAGCGCATTTGTAAGCGGTCTCGTACACTGTATAGTCGCTGTATCCCTCCAACTTCTCGGGGTTCTTCGCCCGCTCTCGAAGCCATTTGACAAACCTCCGACGGAGCTCCGCATAATCAACCAGTTGCTGTTCATTGAGCTGTTCGGCGTTCTTTGAGGGGACTAAATTGAGGGATCGACCGCCCTCAATTTCAACAGAGTAGCGTTCGTGATTGCTTGCGGTCATAGTGCTTACACAAGCAAAACCACAAGACGAGGGCGCGATTGTGTGCGCGAGCCGTATCGAATGTATCAGGCCATTTATGGATGCGTCCTAAGCGCTACGCCTTTGGCCTGGCTCGGCAACCCGCGCGCAAACCAGCGTACGCGAAGCCGACTCAAGAACCTGACGAACCGACAGCAGCGACGCGATTCATAATGGGGTGGCGCGTGCCTGCGAGGCCGCTTTGCGGCCGAGCAGCACGCGCGAGGGAGTCGCTGGCGGCTGGCGCCGCCAGCGACGAGGCTGGGGAGGCGTGAGGTGCGGTGCTGTGCGTTCCCGCGAGCGAAGCGAGCGGGAGCACGGAAGTCGCAGCCCGCGCAGCGAACGGAGTGAGCGAGCAGGACCGTCTTCCGGAGGGGTGGGACTCAAAGGGGCGGCCGGGAAGCGGGCGTAGGCGACGAAAGCACCGGAGCGAGGGAGCGAACGGAGTGACCGACCGAGTGAGTAGCGCAGCGAGCGTACGCCCGCTTCCCGGCCGGGGCTTTGGCGGTCTCCGCTACCGAGTTCGTGTCACCGCTCGCTCACGAACCACCACCGACCGATCCCGCTCCATCGTATCAGCAGTACTCGCAGTCGCAGTACTCGTCACAGACGGGGTTGTCGCAGTCGGCCCCGCGGGCCGAACAGTGCTCTCGCCCGTGCCGAATCAGGAGGACGTGAAGCGGGTAGATCAGCTCGTCCGGGACCTGCTCGTCTAACACCTCGTGGGCGCGCTCGTTCGACGCGGACTCCTGGACGAGTCCGAACCGCTTCGAGACGCGCTCGACGTGGGTGTCGACCGCCATCGTCGGCTTCCCGAAGTGGAAGTTCAACACGACGCTGGCGGTCTTCGGGCCGACGCCTTTGATCTCGGTGAGCCACGCCTTCGCGTCGTCGGTCGCCATCGCGTCGAGGAACGCCAGCGAGTACGCGCCGCCGGTCTCCTCGCGGATCGCGGTCAGCGCGCGCTGGATCCGCGCGGCCTTCTGGTCTGGGAGCCCCGCGACGCGGATCGTCTCGGCAAGCTCGTCGTGGTCGGCGGCCTCGATCGCCGCGAAGTCGGCGTACCGCTCGAACAGCGCCTCCGACGCGCGGCGGGTGTTCTCGTCGGCGACGTTCTGCGAGAGGATCGTCGTCACCAGTTGCCTGACGCCCTCGCCCGGCTCCGCGGTCGGGTCCGCGCCGTGCTCGGCGACGCGGTCGACCGGCTCGTACAGCGCGACGAGGTCGTCGTGAAGCGCCCGGACCCGCGTCTCGTCCCACGTCTGCGTCGACATACGCGCGCTACGTGCGCGGGCGACTTGAGACCGGCGACCGCGGGCGGCTTCGGGGGCGGCGACGGCGGCCGACTTCGCGGCCGGCGGACGCGGTCGTTTATATAGCTCGCTCGACTACCCGAGCGCGTGTACCGGGCGAGCGACCGGGTCGACAACGAGAGGTGGATCGAGCTGCTCGACGAGGCGTGCGTCTCGCTCGACCTCGACGACGAGACGCGCTCGACCGCGGTCGACCTGTTCCTCTCGCGCGCCCCCGACGACGAGCGCGGGAAGCGCGTCGCGGCCGCCGCCAGCCTCTACGCCGCCGGGCTGATCCGCGGCGACGAGCGCTCGCAGTCCGCGGTCGCCGACGCGATGGACGTCTCCCGGCTCTCGGTCCAGAAGCGGTGGAAACCCATCCTCGAAGACGCCGGCTTCTCGCCGCCGTCGTGGTGAAAAGGCGGTAAATTGCGGTTTTGAGTCCTCTCGACACGTTTCCCTATGAGCACCTTCAACGGCGACAGCTTTATTATCAAACGTAAAGTGTCCTTTACTGTAAAGCGAGCTTTACACTCGGTTCGCGCCCGCTTTACCCCTCCCATGAGCGAACACAACGCCTCCGCGACGATACGGCCCTCCGAGCGGAAACGGTACAAGCGAATCGCCTACGGACTACTCGGCGCCGGCATCGCCGCGCTGTGGATCTCGATGGCGCTCGATCGGTTCGTCCTCGGTGTCGCCTTCTACTGGGCCGGCGGCATCGGGATGGGGCTCGTCCAGCGGTTCAGCCCCGTGACGCTGTACGACGAGCGCGACACGACCATCGATCGCAAGGCGAGCCAGCGGACGATGAAGACCTTCGCGTACCTCTTCATCCTCGGCCTGCCCGGCGGCCTCGTACTTCAGGAGAGCGGCATCGTCACGCTCCCGGGCGAGTTCTACGGCGCGACGTGGACGCTGTTTGCGATATACGCCCTGTACGGCGTGTTCGTGGGCTACTACAAGTATCGCGCATGAAGAACGACCTCCGCGAGCGGCGCGCCGAGACCGGCGAGAGCCAAGCCGACCTCGCCGCCGCGGTCGGCGTCACTCGCCAGACGATCAACGCGATCGAACGCGAGCGCTACGACCCGTCGCTGGAGCTCGCCTTCGCCCTCGCCGACCACTTCGACTGCCGCGTCGAGGACCTGTTCGAACCGGCGGCGTGACCGGCCGCCGCGGAGCGACTACTTCGGCGTCGCCACCACGCCGAGGTGGTCCTCGTGGTACCGGTCGAGCCGCCGCGTCTCCAGGATCTCGTACGCCTCCCGGAGCCGGTCGAGCGCGCCCTCGAACACCGTGTCCGGCTCCGCGGTCACGTCCTCGCTGCGCGCCTTGATCGCGAGCAGCAGCCGCCCGTCGTCGGCGAGGAACTGCGCGTTGCGGACGGCCACGTCGGCCTGACCGCGCGTGGCCACGTCCTGAACGACCGCGTCGACGTCGGCCTCGACGACGTGCGCGTACGTCGCCGGCTTCCGCGCGTCCTTGAGCAGCGGGAACAGGCGGTCGCGCGGCGCGGCGGCGTCGAGCAGGTCGCGCGCCGGTCGCGGGGCGAACTCGACGGCGTAGGTCGGGCCCGCGAAGTCGGCGACGTGGCTGACCGTCGTGCCGCTCGCGGCGCCGAGGTAGAGGACCGTCTCCCCGCCGGAGAGCCCGGTCTCTATCCCGAGTTCGAGCATGCCGCCGAGCTTCGAACGCTCGGGGTCCCACGCGCGCCAGCCGTCGGCGGTCGGCTCGCCGTACACCGGCTCGCCGCGGGTCGCGAGCCGCCGCTCGCCGTCGAACTCGCGGCGCTCGACCCCGTCGGGAAGGGTCGACTCACTCATCGTCGGCCCCTCCGTCGCTCGCCGCGCCGCCGGCTCCGTCGTCGCTCGCCGCTTCGCCGTCGTCGCCGCCCTCGCTCGTCCCGTCGTCCGCACGCGCCCGAATCGTCGCCATCCGCTCGCGGAGGTCGTCGTGGAGCTGTGCCCGTCGTTCGCCGGCGTAGTGGTCGGCGCGCGCCGCGAGCGTCAGCTTCCCGGCAAGCGCCCGCGCCGCGGAGCCGCGGTCCTCCGGCCGCGTGCCGCGGACGAACTCGTGAGTGTAGATGATCCCGTGCTTCGGCGAGGGCGCCCGTCCCGAGAGGTGCGCGAACAGCGCGTCCTCGGCGCCGAGTACCTGAACCGTGCCGGACGGCTTCTTCGCGAGCGACTCTAACCCGCCCGCGAGCGCGATCAACCGCGCGGCGAGCTCCGGCCCGGCCATCTCGGTGAGGTTCGGGGCGACCGCGGGCGCGATCCGAGCGATCGTCTCCGCGAGTTCGGCGCGCTCGTCGTCGAGGTCGGCGGCGCGCTCGGCGAGGGAGACCGCCCGCCGCTCGACCTCGCTCTCGGGCTCTCGGGCCGCGATCTCTCGCGCGCCGTCGACGCCGGAGCCGACGTCGTCGAAGAGGCTACCCGCCCACTCGACGGAACGCTCGGCGAGCTCGTTTGCGACGCGCTCGGTGTCGTCCATCGCCCGGATCGCGTGGATCAGCTGCGCGTCGTCGGCGCGCTCCCGCTCGCGGACCGCCTCGCGGGTCGCGCGCGTCGTCGCGGCCTTGAGTCGGTCGTAGTACTCGTCGGCGTCGTCCGCGAACCCGGACTCGACGGCGCGCGCGGGCCAGTCGGCGGGCGACGCGGCGCTCCCGTCGCGCACCCGCGCCGCGGCCGCCGCGGTCGCGGCGTCGCCGCTCTCGGTGTCGGTGTCACTGTCGTCGGTCGCGTCCGACGGCAGCGCCTCGAACCAGCCATCACCGCCGTCGGACGCCGCGTTCGCGTCCGGTCCGGCGTCGGTGTCGCTCATTGCCGGCGGCTACTCGCCCCGGCGGTATAGACGTTCCCGATGCGAGCGGGGACCGCTCGCTCACCCGTCACGCTACGGCGTCGCTCACGCCGCCGCGTCGGCCTCGAGGTCGTCCTCGTCCCCGTCGGCGTCGTCCGCTTTATCGGCGAACACGCCGCCGGCGCCCGACTTCAGTTCGGCGAGGGTGGCGCCCGCCAGCCCGCCGAGCGCGCCGCCCGTGCTGGCCGCGTTCCGGCTCCACAGCCCGCCGACCGCGGCGCCCACCGCGGCGCCGACGGCCGCGTACTTCGCTCTGCTCAACGAGTTTCGGATTCGTCCCATACGCCCTCTTTCTTGTCTGCTCATAAAAATGTGTCTGCGAAGACCACGAATTATGGCGGTCGGCGCGGATAGCCCGATCGAGGCAGGTGGTCGGAGTGAGGCGGTCGCCGTCGGTCCCGCTTACTGAAGCCGCTTCGTCGTCTCCACGAGGGGGTGTCGCGCGTAGTCGACGACCTCGATGTCGCCGACGACGCGGAGCCCCTCCTTCTCCGCGGTCTTCGCCATCCCCAGATCGACCGGGGTCCGGGGGACGATCACGTACGCGTCCATCGTCTCGATGCCGGCCTTGCGCGCGGCCATCGCCCGGTGGTGGCCATCGGCCAGGTAGAGGGTGCCGCCGTTGTCGATGACGACGAGGGGCTCGGCGAGCCCGTGTTCGAGCTCGTACTGCCGGCCCTCCAGCTCGTCGGCGTACACCCGCGCCTGCGTCGGCGTCAGGTCCGCGATGGCGACCTCGCGGCGCTCCTCGTCGAGCTCGACGCCGTGGATCTGCGAGAGGGTTCGCATTAGCTTCCCGACCTTGCCGGGCGTCGCGCGCTCGATCTGCGAGCGGACCACGTCGGTGTTCGAGATGATCCCGACGAGGTTGTCGGCGTCGTCGACGACCGGGAGCCGCTGGATGCCGGAGCGGAGGATTACGCGCGCCGCGTCGGTCACCTTCATGTCCGGGTGCGCGACGATCAGGTTCTCCGTCATCACCGTGAACACGGGGGCGTCGTCGTCCGCGAGCAACAGGTCCCCGGCCGAGACGAACCCCTCGACGGTGCGGCCCTGCGTGACTGGGAACCCGTTGTGTCCGTCGCTGTCGGCCATGCGGCGCGCGACGGTCGCCACCGTCTCGTCCGGGCTGACCGTCTCCACCTCGCGGGTCATGTACTCCCCGACCGTCGGTTTCCCGGTCATCGTCCGCCCTATACGCCCCCGGAATAAAAAGAGGGCGGAGAGACGGAGGCCCGCCACGGCGGCACGGCGCGTCCCCCCCACCCGGGGCGGTCCAGGCGAACGACCCCCGATCGCGGGCGTCGCTACCGCCCCGGCGGCCCTCCCGTCACCGCTTCGTCGGGCTCGCCGTTCGGGCGTTCGACCCGGGCTCTGAGCCGGCCGCTCTCGTCGACGGTGACCGAGACGCGGCTCACGTTCCGCTCGTAGCGTCGGTACCGGCCCTTCTCGGCGTCTATCGAGACGTGTTCCGTCACCAGGTCCAACTCCCTGAGCGTGTCCAAGCGCCGGTACACCGTCGACATCGGGATGTCGCACCGCTCGACGAGGTCCGCGACCGAGGTCGGCTCGTCGAGCGCGGACAGGATCGTCCGGTTCGTCTCCTCGCTCAGCGCGTCGAGGAGCCGCCCGACGAACTGCGACTCCTCGCGCTTCGACCCGGCGTCACTCATCGCGAACGCCCGGCGATGCGGGTTCGCTTCGCCGGTCTCCGTACCGGCCTCCTGTGCCGTTCGCCCTCGGTTCGACGTGAGACGCGCTCATCGTCGTCGCTTGGGCGCACAGCGGCTAGAGTCTCCGTTTGTCGCAGGACAACGGCCGGCGTCGCCCCCGGTTGGCTGCGGGGCGTCGGCTAGCCGCCGTCGGGCTCGCCGACCTCGATCGGGACGCCGATCATGTTCCCCCACTCGGTCCAGGAGCCGTCGTAGTGTCGCACGCATTCGTACCCGAGCAACTCCTCGAGGACGAACCACGTGACCGACGACCGCTCCCCGATCCGACAGTAGACGATCACGTCGTCACCGGGGGCGATGCCCCGCGACTCGTACACGTCCGCGAGCTCCTCGCGCGACTTGAACAGGCCGTCTGGACGGACGTTCTCGGCCCAGAACACGTTCGTCGCCCCGGGGACGTGGCCGCCCCGCATCGCCCCCTCGTCGCTGCCGGGCGGCTTCGTGATCTCTCCGCGGAACTCCTCGGGCAGCCGCACGTCGACGAACTCCGTGTCGGTGTCGAGCGCCGCCCGCACGTCCGCGCGAGACGCCCGCACCTCCGGCCTCGCCGGCGCGTCGGGCGCGTCGCCGTACGTCACGTCCGGTGGATCTGCCGGCTCCGTCGTGGTCGGGTAGCCGCGTTCCAGCCAGTACTCGCGGCCGCCGTCCATGATCCGGACGTCCGGATGGCCGTAGTAGGCGAGCTGCCAGTAGAGGTGGGCCGCGAACCAGTTCCGGTTGTCGCCGTAGATGACGACGGTCGTCTCCTCGGCGATCCCGCTCGATTCGAGGAAGGCGGTCATCTCCGCCGGCGAGAGGATGTCGTGTGCCTCCGCCGACCGGAGGTCGGTCCGCCAGTCGACGCCGACGGCCCCGGGCGCGTGTCCCTCCTCGTAAAACGAGGCGTTGACGTCGACTTCGAGCAGCCGCAGGTCGGCCGCGTCGGAAGCGAACCGGTCGAGCCGGGCGTTCACCCAGTCGGCGTCAACGAGCACGTCCGTCGGGTATCGGCCGCCCGTCGACGCGTCCGTGGGCTCTCGCCGATCGTTGTTCGTGGGATTCCGCCGGTCGTCGTCCGTGGGCTCTCGTCGGTCGTCGTTCGTGGGCTCTCGTCGGTCGTCGTCCGTGGGCTCTCGTCGGTCGTCGTCCGTGGGCTCTCGCCGATCGTCGTCTGTGGGGGATTCGTCGGTCATGCCTGTTGGTCCGCGAATCGTTTCGCTAACTCAGCGGTCGCGCGTCGAAGCCGGTACGACACCGTCGAGCGGGGTTCGCCGAGCTCCGCGGCGAGTTCGTCGAGCGTCACGTCCCGCGGGGTCTCGAAGTAACCGCGCTCGACCGCGAGCAGCAGGGTCTCGCGCTGCTCGGCGGGGACGTCCGGCCGGGAGAGCAGCTCGCTCTCCCAGTGGTCGACCTCGGTCAGGTGTTCGAACGAGAAGGAGAGGCCGTCGCCGAGCTTCGCGGATAGCGTGTCGTACAACAGCCCGATCTTCGAGTCGTCCTGGACCAGCACGCGCCACCGGACCGTGTCGCCGGACCGCGTCTGCTCGAAGAGCACGCCCCCGTCGACGTACTTCGCCGTGATCAGCGGCACGGACTCGCAGTAGTCCACGTCGGAGACGTACGTGTACGTCACTCGCCGTCGCCGCTCGTCGGTCAACAGGCTCGTCGTGCGGTCCGAGCGACAGGCCCGCGCGCTGATCGACTCGCGGTCGACGGACTCGTCTAAGAGGAGCTCGTCGACGGCGGCGAGGTCCGCCGCGTCGCCGGTCACCGATTCGAGCTTCCACAGCTCCGAGGGGTCGAGACACGAGTAGGTCGCCTCCGACTGGAGGGAGCTGCGGTCGATGAACAGGTCGACGTACTCGTCTGCGCCGGGCTCGTACGTTATCGTGAACGTGAAGTCGTACATCTGACGGGGAGCTCGTTCTGTCGTGCGATTTCGGTTCGCGGCGTCCGCCTCACGGGCGACCGAGCCGTCGCGGTCGGTCGCGCTCCGGCGGAATATTGGCACTCGACAACACGCCTGATACGGGCCCGACGTACTTACGTTGTCTCGTATGTGCTTTCACGTTCGAATCGGAGGCCGCGCTCCGAAGCCGCCTCCTGATCTCACCCCTCGTCGCGCTCGTCGGCGGGATCGGCGGGATCGGCTTCGCGTTCGACGTGGCGCTGTACCGGAACTGGGAGTCGGTCGACTGACGCGGGGGACCGGCCCGCGGCGGGATCGACCGCGCGCCGGTCCCGGCGTCCGCTCGCCGTTCGGCGGCTCGGCGCCCCGTCCGTCGCGATCTCCGTCGTGCGTCGTCGCGGCGGCCGTCAGGACTCCTCCGCGGACTCGTCACCTCCGTCCCCGTCGTCGCTCGGTTCCCCGCCGCGTAGCCGTTCGGCGACCCTGTGCCGGAGGCGATCGAAGGGCCGCGAACAGGCGCCGCACTCGGCACAGGAGACGTCCGAACAGGAGATCGAGGCGCCACAGCGCGGACACGAGAGCCCGTTCGCCGCGTCGAACTCGTACTCGCAGCGCGGACAGATCACGCGATCACCTCCAGCGCGGCCGCGACGGCCCCGCCGACGGTGAACGCCGTGACCCAGGAGCCGACCCACACGAGGAGCGCGCTCCGCGCGTCGCGCTCCCTGAGTATCATCGCCATCGTGAGGATACAGGGGACGAACAACGTGACGACGATCAGTCCGACGAACGTCTGGGACGCCGACAGCGCCATGTCCGTCATCCCGGCTGCGGCGAAGTCGCGTCGGATCAGCCCCAAGACGAGCACTCGTCCGAACGACGCCGGTAGGCCGAGCGCAGCGGTCAGCGGCCGAAGGCCCCCGACGATCGCGTCCAGCGCCCCGACGTAATCCAGCGTCGACACCGCCGCCGCAGTGACCCCGAACAGGGGGGCCGCCTCCCTGAGGAACGCAGCGCTCCGGTTCGCCGTCTTCCGGGCGACGTTCGTCGGGCGGGGGGCGCGCAGCCGCGGGAGCTGCTCGATCAGCGGGTCCTGCTGCCCGGGAAGCGTCCGGTCGAGGAAGACGCCGGCGACCCCGAGGACCCCGAGCAGCACGAGCAGGTAAGCGCCCCACCAGCGGAGTCCGAGCCCGGCCAGCAACCCCGTAATGACCCCGATCTGCGCCGAACAGGGAATCGCGAGCCCCAGCAGGGCCGTCGTGATGAGCCGCTCCCGGCGCGACCCGACCATTCGGGTGGAGACGACCGCCATCGTCACGCACCCCACCCCGACGATGAGCGGGACGACCGCGCGGCCGTTGAGGCCGATCCGGCTGAGTCCCCTGTCGGTCAAGACGGCCAGCCGCGGCAGGACGCCGGCGTCCTCGAGCGTCCCGATCACGAGGTAGAACGCGACCACCAGCGGGAGCAGGACGCCGAGAACGTACTGGACGGTGATCGTCAGCAGTCCGAGGTTGCCGTTGACGAGCAGGAACTCGACGGGAGCGGCCCACTCGCTCGCCGGGAACAGGTCCGCGACGGCCGCCTCGACCGCGGGGTTGTAGTAGCGGCCGAAGAGCACGCCCTCCGCGTAGCCGACGACCCGCTGCGCGACGACCACACCCATGAAGTAGAACACCGCGACGAGCAGTCCGATCGCGATCGGCACTCCCGTCACCGGGCGCATCAGCAGATCGCCGAGCCGCTGCTCGGCGGCCCGCCCGGAACCGGCCTCCCGTTCGACCGCGTCGACGATCGATCGGACCCGACTCCGGCGCTCGCGGTACACCGCTTCCCGCGCTCCGGCGTCCGCGAGCGGCGCGTCCCCCCGTCGGCCACGAGGCCGCGGGCGCCGACGCGGCGGGCCGTGGGTTCGTCGCCCTCGACGAGGAGGGTCTTCTCCGCCCGGCTGGCCTCGACCTCGTCGGGGAGCGCGTCGTAGTACGAGTCGACGGGCGTCGACGCGGGGGCGGACGCCTCCGGGAGGCGGTCCCTGAGTTCGTCGACGCCGGATCCGGTGACGGCGACGGTCGGTACGACCGGGACGCCGAGGGCCGCCTCCAGCGCGTCGACGTCGATCTCGATGCCGTCGGCCTCGAGTTCGTCCATCATGTTCAACGCCACGACCGTCGGAACGCCCATGTCCAGCAGCTGTAGCGTCACGAACAGGTCTCGGTCGAGCTGCGTGGCGTCGACGACGTTGACGACCGCGTCCGCCTCGAGGACGGCCTCCCTGGTGACCCGCTCCTCCTCGGAGAACGACGAGATCCCGTGGACTCCGGGAGTGTCGGTCAGGCGAGTCGAGCCGACGGGCACCGCGGTCGTCTCGACCGTTGTTCCGGGGTAGTTCGAGACGTCGGCGTACTCGGCCGTGAGCCTGCCGAAGAGCACGCTCTTGCCCGCGTTCGGGGCGCCCACGAGCGCCACGGTCGCCTCGCCGTCGCCGGCACCGAGCCCACCGACCGCCTCGCCGTCGCCGGTCCCGAGCCCGCCGACCGCCTCGCCGTCGTCAGCACCGAGCCCGCCGGCCGCCTCGCCGTCGCCGACACCGAGCCCGCCGACCGCCTCGCCGTTCGCCGTCATCGCGGTTCGCCGTCGCGTCCCGCTCGCTCGACGGTGATCTCCCGAGCGAGCGACCGTCCCAGCGCTACCTCCGTCCCGCGACGCCGCACGACGACCGGCCCGTTACGGACCCGCCGGCGACACTTGACGCGGCCGTCGAGGAGGCCGAGCCGCAGCAACCGAGCGCGCGACTCGTCGTCCGGTACGTCGACCAGTTCGATCCACTCGTCCGGCGGGACGTCGACCAGCGCGGCCGTCATTTAGGTGTACCTAAAACCACGTCCGTATTGGGCGGCATGCCGAATTATGTGGCGTTATATATGCGCATCGCGCTTCGAACCCCCCGATGCGGGCCGTGTGTTCGGCTTCTCGTCGTCGCCGCCCCGCGTGACGGCGGCCTCGGTGATCTCATCGCTGCCGAGCCGATCGGGAGTATCGGAGACGCCCGGAATCTCCGACTCAGCGACCCGCTCGCGGCGCGGTGGCTCGCGGGGGCGGAGCGAGAGCGGAGAATCGGAGGGGGAAGCGCCGAACCGCCTACTGCGGGCTGGGGTTCGACGGCCCGGAGACGTTGCCGTCCTTCAGCGTCGACCCCGTGATCGACTTCAGGCGGGAGACGAGCGAGTCCTTCTCGGTTTCGCCCTCCAGGGCGATGTCGAGGACCTCGCTGATATGCGAGACGGGGATGACCTCGATCATCTCCTCGTACTCGTCTTCGATCATCACGTCCTGCTCGTTGGCCGCGGGGATGATAACCCGGTCGCAGCCGGCCTTCGCGGCCGCCTCGATCTTGTGGGTGACCCCGCCGACAGGGAGCACGTCGCCGCGGACCGACAGGGAGCCGGTCATCGCGAGGCTCTGGTCGACGCCGACGTTCTCTAAGGCGGAGATGACGGCGGTCGCGACCGTGATCGACGCGGAGTCGCCGTCGACGCCCTGCTGGCCCGTCTGGATGAACTGGATGTGGATGTCCTTCTCGGAGATGTTCTCGTCGGAGAACTTCTTGATGATCGCCGAGACGTTCTGGACCGACTCCTCGGCCATCTCCTTGAGCTGGCCGGTGGCGATCACCTGCCCGCCGCTCTGAGTCGGCGTCACCTCGGCCATCACCGGGAGCATGATCCCGGAGTCCTCGCCCATCACGGCGAGGCCGTTGACGCGGCCGACGACGTAGCCGTCGGAGACCTGGAGCTCGTAGTCCTTCCGGCGCTCGATGTAGTCGTCGGCGAGCTGCTGTTCGATGGACCGCGAGCGCCCCTTCGCCTGGAGCACGTGGTCGCGGGTCGTCATCTCGGCGTCCTCGCCGCGAGCGATGTCGCCCGCGACGCGGACCATCCCGCCGAGGTTCCGCATCTTCAGCGTGAGGTGGCCCTTCCGGCCGGAGCGGCGCTTGGCCTCGAGGATGATCTCCTCGACGGCCTCCGCGGAGAACTCCGGCAGACGGCCGTCCTTCGCGACCTCCTGGGCGATGAACCGGACGTACTTCCGGCGCATCTCCGGGGTGTCCTCGATGGTGTCCTCCATGTACACCTCGTAGCCGTACCCCTTGATCCGGGAGCGCAGCGCCGGGTGCATGTTCTCCATCGCGTCGAGGTTCCCGGCCGCGATCATGACGAAGTCGGTCGGGACGGGCTCGGTCTGGACCATCGCGCCCGAGGAGCGCTCGGACTGGCCCGTGATCGAGAACTCGCCCTCCTGGATCGCCGTCATGAGGTGCTGCTGGCTGCGGATGTCGAGCGTGTTGATCTCGTCGATGAACAGCACGCCCTTGTTCGCCTTGTGGATGGCCCCGGCCTCGACGCGGTCGTGGCTGGGCGTCTCCATCCCGCCGGACTGGAACGGGTCGTGCCGCACGTCGCCCAGCAGCGCGCCGGCGTGCGCGCCGGTCGCGTCGCGGAACGGCGCGGTCTTCGTGTCGCCGTTGTTCACCAGCAGGTTCGGGATCATCGCGTCCGACCCGCGGTTGAGGTAGCGGAAGACGAGGTAGACGACCCCGGCGGCGATGATGCCGACGAGGATCTGGCCGACGATGATGAGCGCGTAGCCCAGCACGACGGCGATGATGATCCACATGAGGAGCGACCGCATCTGGTTGCGCTTGCGCGCCTCCTCGCGGTGCGCCTCGACGATCTGGTCGCCCTTGCCGGCCGGCACGGTGCGGACCTTCGGCTTGTTGCCGTCGTCGGGGTTGTGATACACTAAGACGTCCTGAAGCTCCTCTTTGGGGAGGAGCTCGGACATCGCCTTCGCGAGCATCGACTTCCCGGTCCCGGGCGAGCCGATCATCATCACGTGGCGGCGCTGCTTCGCCGCCTTGATGATCACGTCGCGGGCGTGCTCCTGCCCGATGACCTGGTCGACGAGCCGGTCGGGAATCTCGAGCTCGGCCGTCGTGTCGATCTTGAGCCCGCCGAGGAGGTCGTCCTCGTCCGGGTCCTCGTCGATCTCGGCGCCCTCGACCTCGACGGTGCTCCCGAGCTCGTCGATCCCGCCGTCGTCGGACGGCTCGGGGTTGTTACCGTTCCGGGCCCCGTCGGTGCCTTCCCCGACGACGTCGGTCTCGTCGAACCCGTCCCCGTCGTCGACGACGACCCCGTCGTCCCAGGGGTCGTCCTCGTCGTCGGGGTCCGCGGCCGACCCGTCGTCGGGGTCCGCGGCCGACCCGTCGTCGGGGTCCGCGGCCGACCCGTCGTCGGGGTCCGCGGCCGACCCGTCGTCGGGGTCCGCGGCCGACTCGTCGTCGGGCCCCGCGGCCGACTCCCCGTCCGAGCCCGCGGCCGGGTCCTCGTCGGCGCCGGAGTCGTTCGCCGGACCGTCGTCGGGCTCGGGGTCGCCGCGCGTGGCGTCCTCGCCGTTCCCCGCCGGACTCGAGTCGTCGACGCCGCCGTGGGGCGGTTCGTCGGGGTCGTCGGCCGTCGGGTCGTTCGTGTCCTTCTCGTTGCTCATAGAATCGGGTGTCGCTATCGAAAAGGACGGGTCGGCTACTGATATACTTTCTCCCCCCGGAGGCACCGGCCCGAGGGAAGCAAACGCCGTTTTGAAGCCGTATGTCCGCCGATCTCGGCGTCCAAGCGTTCCCACGGGGTTTATAAATGACGCCGACGGTACGTAGACTCATGCGGGGGTTTTACATCGGCCGGTATCAGCCGTTTCACGACGGCCACCGGCACATGGTGGAAGAGATCGCGGCGGAGGTCGACGAGCTCGTCTTGGGGATCGGCTCCGCCGGCGACTCCCACACCACGCGGAACCCCTTCACCGCCGGCGAGCGCGTGATGATGGTGACGAAGGCGGTCGAGGAGTTGGACGCCACCACCTACGTCGTCCCCATCGAGGACCTCGACCGCAACTCCGTCTGGGTGAGCCACGTCCAGAGCATGACCCCGCGGTTCGACGTCGCGTACTCGAACAACCCGCTCGTCGTCCGGCTCTTCGAGGAGGCCGGCGTCGAGGTGCGCCAGTCGCCGATGTTCCGCCGCGACGTGCTGGAGGGGACCGAGCTCCGCGAGCGCATGATCCGCGGCCGCGACTGGGCGGACCTCGTCCCGGACGCCGTCGTCGACGTGATCCGCGAGGTCGACGGCGTCGAGCGCATCCGCCGGATCGCCGAGACCGACTCGTTAGGCGACGAACCTTCGGACCAATAGGGCAGGGAGTACGACCGTGTGGGTGTTCGTTTGCCGCGAATCGTCGACTGAGGATCGACGGAGAACAACTTTGGCTGCCTCGATCGTTTATAAATGGCCATCGGTAGTTCGACGGTGACTGCCTCCAAAGACCCAGCCGCTCATTTATAAATAGATGACCGTAGATCGACGGTGACCGCCTCCAAAGCCCCAGCCGCGAGGCGGGCGCACGCTCGCTGCGCTCCTCAGTCGCTCGTTTCACTCGCTCCCTGCGGTGCTTACGTCGCCTGCGCCCGCCTCGCGGCTGCCCCTTTAAGTCCCACCCCGCACAGCGACCGTACCTCATACCTCCCCAGCCTCGCGGTTCGCTCCGGGTTCCCTTCGGTCACCCGTCACTCACCGCGTCCCTCGCGCGTGCGACTCGCGCCCTGCGGGCGCTCGTCGGCACGCGCCACCGCAGTTGGTAGAGTGAATGGCGCGGCCGCCCGTTCCTTTTAAATCTGCGCCGACCGCGGGTTCTGACATGATAACGCTCGCCTCGGACTTCGGCTCGCCGTACCCCGCCGCGATGAAGGGAGTGATCCGCCGGCACACGGACGCCGAACTGATCGACGTCGCCCACGACCTGCCGCGCGGAGACCCGCGTGCGGCCGCCTTCTGGCTCCGGTTCGTCCTCCCGGAGTTCCCGCCGGCGGTCCACTGCGCTGTAATCGACCCCGGCGTCGGCACCGACCGCGACGCCCTGGTTGTCCGCGCCGGCGCCCACGTGATCGTGGCCCCGGACAACGGACTCGCGATGCCGCCGGCCCGAGCGCTGGCGGCCGACGAGTCGGACGTCGAGGCGTGGACCGTCGCGGTCGACGACCCCGCGAGCGAGACGTTCCACGGCCGCGACGTGTTCGCCCCGGCCGCGGCCCGGATCCGAGCGGCGCTCGACGAGGTTTCGGAGACGTCGAACGGCTCTCCGGACGCCGACGCGGTCGCCGAGACGCTCGCGGCGATGGACGACCTGACGCCCGCGAGCGACCCCGTCGACGTCCGCTTCCCGGAGCCGACGGTCGAGCGCGACGATGGGGGCGATGAAGCGGCCGGCGGCGAGGACGGCGACGGCGACGTGATTGCGGTCGACGGCGAGGTGCTCGCGATCGACCGGTTCGGCAACGTGATCACCAACGTCCCCGGGGAGCTGGTCCGCGGCCGCGACTGGATCCGGGTCAACGGTGACCTCACGCCGGTCGCAGAGACGTTCGGCGCCGTCGACCCCGGTGAGCGCCTCGTCACCGTCGGGAGCCACGGCTACGCGGAGTGCGACGTCAACGACGGGCGCGGGGACGGCGCGTTCGACCTCCGGCCCGGGGACTCGGTGCGGTTCGTGCCGGACAGCGTCAGCCTCTGACTCGCGGGAAAATCGCCGCCGCTACAGCTCGACGCCCGAGGGGATCAGACTCTCGCTGCGGAGGAGGTTCCCCTCGTGGTCGTACACGAGGAAGGTGTCCTTGTCGTAGGCGACGAGCCGCTCGCCGTCGACGTCGATCTCGACGCGGTACCGGGCGTCGCCGTCGTCGGTCGCGTCGCGCGCGGCGTGGATGAACGGGAGGACGTCCGTCGCCGTCTCGTTGAGTTCGAGGACGAAGTCGCCGGTGTACCGGTTGGTGACGCCGACGACGCCCTCCGGGTCGTCCGCCTCGTCCAGCGGCTCGCGGAGCCGGAACGCGACGTCGATCTCGTCTGCTGTGAGCAGGTCGTCGCCGTCCGTTTCGACGATGATGTCGTCGCTCTCGCCCCCGGAGAGCCGCTCGCGGAGCAGTTCCTCCGGCCCGTGGAAGTCGATCCGCACCAGCGGGGGCGATCGGGAGCCGGCGCCCTCGTCGACGCCCTCGACGGTCAGATCGAAGTAGTCACGCCGCATTTCCTATGGAACGCTTTGCGGTCCGGCCGTATCAACGTAACGGGCGGATCGGCGGCGCGGAGCCGACAGCGCCGCGTCGACGGCGCCCCCGGCGTCCGCGTCGTACCCTCAGTCGTCCGCGCCGCGTCGGCGCCGCGGCCGTGGGTCCCGGCCTCGCTCCTGATAATCGTCGGGGGTAGTTTAACTTCCCCCGCCATTACGTCCCCGTATCCATGGCGAGTGATGCCGGCGGGAGCGACCTCGGCGACCGGATCGAGGCCCTCCAGCGGCGCCTCTCGCGTACGTGGGAGCTGCTTCAGGGGTCGACGCTCGACGTCCGCCCGTTCCGCCCCGGCGAGGACGGCCCGCTCGCGTCGTTCGTCGTCCCCGACGACGAGCGCGAGGTCGACCGGTACTGGGTGAACGCCCCGTACGCGTACGTCGTCATCACCTACGACGAGGTCGAGAGCGAACACCGCTACTACGCCGTCGAACCCGAGCTCGACGGATTCGAGCGCGAGCTCCTCGACCGCGTCGTCGACGACATCCGCGACCCCCTCCTCTACCGCGAGGGGAGCGGCAAGACGGACGAGGAGACGCTCAAAGCGGAGCTGGAGACGCTGTTAGAGGGGTACGGCGTCGAGGTCGGGATGGACACGTTCCACGCGCTCGCGTACTACCTCTACCGCGACTTCCGCGGCTACGGGAAGGTCGACCCCCTCCTCAACGACCGCCACATCGAGGACGTCTCCTGCGACGGCTACGACCTCCCGATCTTCGTCTACCACGACGAGTACACGGACATCGAGACGAACGTCTCGTTCGGACAGGAGGCGCTCGACAGCTACGTGATCCGGCTCGCCCAGCAGTCCGGGCGCCACGTCTCCGTCGGGGACCCCATCGTCGAGACGACGCTCCCGGACGGGTCGCGCGCGGAGTTGGCGCTCGGCGAGGAGGTGACCCCGCGGGGCTCGGCGTTCACCATCCGCCAGTACGCCGAGGACCCGTTCACGCCAGTCGACCTCGTGGAGTACGGGACCTTCTCCGTCGAGCAGATGGCGTACTTCTGGCTCTGCATCGAGCACAACAAGAGCCTCATCTTCGCGGGCGGCACCGCCTCGGGGAAGACCACCTCGATGAACGCGGTGTCGATGTTCGTCCCGCCGCGCGCGAAGGTGCTCACCATCGAGGACACCCGCGAGCTCTCCCTGTACCACGACAACTGGCTCTCCGCGGTCACCCGCGAGCGCCGGTACGAGGGGACGGACATCGACATGTACGACCTGCTGCGCTCGGCGCTGCGCCACCGCCCGGAGTACATCGTCGTCGGCGAGGTGCGCGGCGAGGAGGCGATCACCCTCTTCCAGGCGATGAACACCGGCCACACCACCTTCTCGACGATGCACGCCGACTCGATCGAGACGGTGATCAACCGGCTGGAGAACGAGCCGATCAACGTCCCCCGCGCGATGGTCCAGTCGCTCGACATGCTCTCGGTCCAGACGCTCACGCGCTCCGACGACGAGCGCGTGCGGCGCGCGAAGACGATCGGCGAGATCGGCGGCATCGACCAGCGCACCGGCGAGCTCGACTACTCCTCGGCGTTCGAGTGGGTGCCCGACTCCGACACGTTCCGCCGGAACGACTCCTCGCTGCTGGAGGAGATCGCCGACGAGCGCGGCTGGTCCCGGGCGGAGCTGCTCCGCGAGGTCCGGCGCCGCGAGCGCTTCATCGAACTGCTCTCCGCGCTCGGCATCGACGACTACCGCACGTTCACCGCCCTCGTCAACGAGTACTACGCCGACGCCGACCGCGTGATGGAGAAGCTCGACGAGCGCGCCGCCGCGGCCGAGGGCGTCGACGCCGCCGATATCGCGGATGAGACCGACGCGGTCGCGCCGGGCGACGGGGCCGACCGCGGTCCCGAAGCCGCCGACGGCGTCGACCCCGACGCCACCGACCGATGATCGAGTACCTCCCCCTTGCCGTCGCGGTCGCGGCCTGCCTCGCGCTCGCGCTGCCGCTCGTCGACGACCGCGCGGACCTGTTCGTCACCCGCGTCGCGCTGTCGGCGTTCGGCGACTACGTCGGCGAGGACGAGGCGCGGCGGCAGGCCCAGCGAGATCGGATGCGTGCGGCCCACGTCGCCGGCACCACCCACCGCGTGTACGCCTCGCGGACGCTGCTGTACGCCGCCGTCCTCGGCGTCGCCGGCAGCGTGATCGGCGTGTACGCGGCCGCGGGGTTACTCGCCGCGCTCGACGTCGGCGAGGCGGCGATCCGCGAGGCGCTCCCGGCCGCGTTCGAGTTCGTTGCCGTCGTCGCGCGGCTCGCCGACCTCGGGCTCGGCAGGCTGTTCGTCCTGCTCGCGGTCGTCTCCGCGACCGTCGGGTCCGGGCTCGCGCTCGGCGCGTACGTCGCCCGGTGGCAGCTGCTCGACCAGCGCGCCCACGCCCGCGCGGCCGAGATCGACGCCACCCTGCCGCGGACGGTCGCGTTCATGTACGCGCTCTCGCGCTCCGGGATGGCGTTCCCGCGCGTGATGGACACGCTCGCGGAGAACGAGTCGGTGTACGGCGAGGCCGCCACGGAGCTGTCGGTCGCGGTCCGCGACATGAACGCCTTCGGCACCGACGCGCTCACCGCGCTCCAGCGGATCTCGCGGCGGACGCCCAGCGACGACTTAGCGGACTTCTCGGAGAACCTCGCCTCCGTCCTCGGCACCGGGCAGTCGGTGTCGTCGTTCCTCGACGACCAGTACGAGCGCTACCAGGCGGAGGCGGAGGCGAAACAGGAGCAGTACCTCGAGCTGCTCTCGACGTTCGCCGAGGCGTACGTGACGGCGCTCGTCGCCGGCCCGCTCTTTTTCATCACTATCCTCGTCGTCATCGGTCTCGTCTTGCAGGACACGCTCCCGATCCTCCGCGTCGTCGTCTACCTCGGCGTGCCGCTCGCCACCTTCGGCTTCGTCGTCTACGTCGACAGCGTGACGCAGGGCGTCGGCGGCACCGAGACCGTCGCGGCGTCGTCGCTCGACGACCCGGACACCCCCTCGGTCACCGGCGTGCGCCACGCGACGGACGAGCCCGGGGACAGAGGGGAGGCCGCCCGGTTCGACGGCGGCGCGGCGACGGGGCGCGACGCAGACAGGGGGGCCGTAGACCGGAGCGGCGCGGACCGCTGGACCGAGAGCCGCGAGCGGCTCCGCGTCTACGACCGCCTCCGCTGGGCGCGGCGGCTGATCGCGTCGCCGGCCGAGACGGTGCTGGCCTCCCCGCAAACGGTCCTGCTCGTCGCGGTCCCGGTCGCGGTCGCCGGGCTGCTCGTCTTCGCGTTCCCGGTCACGCTCGGGACGCCCGTGGAGATGGTCGGCCAGATCGACGGGCCGATCGTCGCCGCGACGGCGTTCGTCCTCGCGGCGTACGCGGTCGCCTACGAGTTCGGCAAGCGTCGGGTCCGACGCATCGAGTCCGCGGTGCCCGACTTCCTCGACCGGCTCGCCAGCGTCAACGAGGCGGGGACCGCCGTGGTCGGCAGCGTCCGCCGCGTCGCCGACTCGAACCTCGAGGCGTTGACCGAGGACCTCCGCCGGACCCGACGCGACGTCGACTGGGGCGCGGACGTCTCGACCGCGCTGCGCCGCCTCGAACGCCGCGTTCGATCGCCGATGATGTCCCGCGCGGTCGCGCTCGTCACCAACGCGATCCGCGCGAGCGGCGACGTCGGGCCCGTCCTCCGGATCGCAGCCGACGAGTCGCGCGCGACCTGGTCGCTCCGGCGCGAGCGCCGACAGGTAATGTTAACGTACCTCATCGTCATCTACATCTCCTTCCTCGTCTTCCTCGGGATCATCGCGGCGCTGTCCGTCTCCTTCATCCCCGCCATCGAGTCGGCGGGCGTCCCGGGGACGGGCGGGAGCCTCCCGGACGCGGGGGCCGGCGTCCCCGGCGGTCCGGGAGGGATCGCGGACGGGATCGGCGACATCAACGTCGACGCCTACGAGCAGCTGTTCTTCCACGCCGCGTCGATCCAGGCGGTCTGCTCCGGGCTCGTCGCCGGCCAGCTCGGGGAGGGGTCGGTGCGCGACGGCGTGAAACACGTCGTGGTGCTGCTCGCGCTCACGCTCGTCGCGTTCGTCGCGATCGGCGCCGTGTGACGGTCCGGTCGGCATAAGCGCGTCGCGACCGAGGGCTCGGTATGGACCCGCAGTCGCCCGGCGATCCGCAGTCGACGTACGACCGCATCGCGACGCACTTCTCGAAGACGCGGGAGTACGCGTGGCCCGAGGTCGAGTCGTTCCTGGAGGGCCGGTCGGGAACCGTCGCGCTCGACGTCGGCTGCGGGAACGGCCGGCACACGGAGGCGCTCGCGGCGCGCGCCGAGGCCGCCGTCGGGGTCGACCTCAGCCGCGGCCTGCTCGACGAGGCGGTCGCGCGCGCTCGCGACCGGGGATTCGCGGACTCGGCCGCGTTCGTCCACGGGGACGCGGGCGCGCTCCCGGTCCGCGACGACGCGGTCGACCTCGCCGTCTACGTCGCCACGCTCCACCACCTCTCGCCGCGGGCGGCCCGCGTCGAGAGCCTGAACGAACTGGCACGCGTCCTCGCGCCCGACGGGGTCGCGCTCGTCAGCGCGTGGAGCACGGCGCACGACCGGTTCGATCGCGACGAGGGGTTCGACACGACCGTCGACTGGACGCTGCCGGGCGGCGAGACGGTCCCCCGGTACTATCACATCTACTCGCCGTCGGAGTTCGAGGCGGACCTCGAAAAAAGCGCCCTCGAACCGCTCGAAACGGAGGTGTCGAGCGGGAACTGCTACGCGGTCGTCACCCCGTGACGCGGTCTCGTCGGGGGCGAGACCGACTACCCGAGCAGAAGGGCGAGCCGCGGGTTGTTCTGGACGAAGCCGATCTCCTCGAGCCGCTGGTCGAGGCCGATGATCCGACCGGCGCCCGCCGCTCCGAGGAGGAACAGCAGGAACGCGTAGATGAGGTGGAAGTCGATGAAGATCGCGTCCGGGAACGGGTAGGACGCCGCCCAGTAGAACAGCATCATGAGCGCTCCACAGAGGGCGCTGAACCGGAAGAATGCGCCGAGGATCAGCGCGATTCCGACCAGCGTCAGGCCGACCTGATTGAGGGGGGTCAGGAGCCAGACCCAGTCGGCCATCGCCGCCCACACGTCGACGAGCGGGTTCGCCGGGTCCACGTTGACGAGGAACGGCCGGGCGCTCCAGTTCGGATCGATCACCTTCACGATCCCGGCGTAGAAGAACACCCAGCCCATCATCAGCCGCAACGACAACAGCGCGTAGGCTATCCACGTCTCGGAGTACGTGAACTCGATATCGTAGCCGAACAGCTTCGACGACGCTGTTTTCGGTGGCATGCCTGACCATTTAACACCCTGTTGGATAAGGGTAATCTATCTTTTCACCCCTTGAAAACGATCCGGCAAGGGTGGCGTCCCCCGCCGGACGGGGCGGGAACGGCGGGTTCCACCGGCTGGGAATGTCTGGCTGGATTTATTAAACGACGGCCGCGTACGAGAACGTATGAGTAAGGACTCGGCGATATCGTCGGACCTCGAAGAGACCCTTCAGGGACACAAGCGCGGGAGCGACTCCTCGGGGACGCTGGTCGTCAGCGACCAGGAGGGGTACGTGGGCGACTCGATCGTGTTCAAGGGCCGGAACCTGCCCGCCGGCGAGCGCTACGAGATCAGATGGAAGACGTCGGAGGGCCGATGGGGTGTCCTTGAGGCCAACGAGATCGTCGGATCGCAGTACCATCCCCGGACGGAGACCATCGCCACCGTCGCGACCGACGATTCGGGGGCGTTCGACGAGGAGTGGACCGTCGCCCAGGACTACGGGGGCAAACACCGGATCGAGCTCGTCGACGGCGACTCGACGGTCGCCACGGCGACGTTCACGATCCTCCCGCACTTCGAGCTCGACCGCACTGAGGCCGAGCTCGGCGACTTCTTCACGGTCACCGGCTACGGGATCGGCCCGAACGTCGTCACCAACAACTACCAGGTCGCGTGGGACAACGGCGACATGGGGTTCATGACGGGCGTGATGAACCGCGGGACCGCCACCGCTCGCATCCGCGCGGTCGGACCGCCGGGGAAGCACGTGATCCAGGTCTGGCGCAACTACCGCGGCGTCCCGTACCTCCAGAACAACACCCAGTCGCCGTACGGCCCGGTCGCCGACGGCCGACAGTCCCAGTGGACCGTCGAGGTCACCGAGCCCGAGGCCGAGCCGCGGACGGCGTGGCTCGACGAGCAGCTCGACGAGAACCCGATCTCCATCCACTACCCCGAGATCGACGAGGACACCGACGCCGAGCTCTCGATCTCGCCGTCCTCCGGCCAGCCCGGAACCTCGGCGTTCATCACCGGCGAGAACTTCCCGCCGAACGAGGAGGTGAACCTCATCTGGTACCGTCACGAGGGGCACCGCGTCAAGGGGGTCCCGATCACGCCGGAGCCGAAGCCTGACATGCTGCCGACGGTGACGACGGACGACGACGGCGCGTTCCAGACGGAGTTCACGATCCCGACCGGCGAGGGGTCGACGCGGCCGATCACCGCCGCGGTCGGCGGACGCGAGGTCGCCGTCACCGGGTTCATGATGCAGCCGTCGATCGAGACGTTCGAGCCGACCAGCGGCCCCGTCGGGACGACGATCGAGATCGAGCTCTCCGGCGTCGGCTGGCCGGTCTACGAGAACGCCCCGTACTTCCTGTACGACAACAAGCCGCTCGGGTACGTCTGCGGGCTCACCGACGACGACGGCGGCGGGGTCGTCCGCCTCGAGATCCCGGCGACCGGCGAGCCGGGCTGGCACTTCATCGACGCCTACCCGTGCCTCTTCGAGGTCCAGGAGGACGAGCCGGACTTCGAGCTCCGCCCGCACCTGTCGTACCTCGACAACCATCCGGTCAGGCCGCTGTCGGCGTACCACATGGCGTTTAAGATCGAGGAGTGAGCCGAGCGCCACGCGCTCCTCCTCGACCGCTCGCTCGCTGACCGGAACGACGAACTACCCGCCGTCCGTTTTCCACCGCATGACCCTCGATCTCACGCTGGCCTGTCACGATTACGCCTGGACCGAACCGCTCTGGGACGGCCGCGTCACCCCCGACGGCGCGGACCTGACGACCGTCGACTACCCGAACCCGACCCGCTTCTCGCGGATGGTCCACGGTCGGGAGTTCGACGCCTGCGAGCTCTCGATGGGCACGTACCTCGCCAGCCGGAGCGACCCCGACCGCTACCCGTTCACGGCGGTCCCCGTCTTCCCGTTCCGCAAGTTCCGCCACTCGTACATGTACAAGCGCGCGGACGGCAGCGTCGACTCGGTCGGCGACCTCGACGGCAAGCGGGTGGGGATCGTCAACTGGCAGACGACGACCGGCGTCTGGCAGCGCGGGATCCTCGCGGACCGACACGGCGTCGACCTCTCGTCGATCGACTGGGTCGCCGGCGGCTCGGAGATCGTCGACGTCGACGTGCCGGACCGGTACGACGTCGAGTACCTCGACCACCAGCAGTCGATGGTCGGCGTGCTGACGGAGATGCTCGAACGCGGCGAGCTCGACGCGGTCTTTCACCCGATCGACCTCGACGGAGCGAACGCGGAGCGGCTGTTCGACGACGCCAAGTCGGTCGAACAGGAGTACTACCGCGAGACGTCGATTTTCCCGGTCATGCACGCGATCGTCGTCGACGACCGACTGCTCGAGGCGGAGCCGTGGATCGTTCAGAGCCTCTACGACGCCTTCGAGCGCGCCAAGGAGACCGGGCTGTCGACGCTCGACCGTCCCCGCGACCTCCCGTTCGTCTGGGCTGACGTCCACGCCGACGAACAGCGCGAGGTCATGGGCGAGGACCCGTGGGAGTACGGTCTCACCGAGGAGAACGTCGCGACGCTGGAGACGCTGATCGAGTACGCCCACGAGCAGGGCGTCGCCGACGAGCGGTACGACCTCGAAACGCTGTTCGCGACCGACCACCTCGATACGCCCTACTTTGCGTGACGCTCCCGGCGGCGACGCCCGCCGAGGGACTCAGGCGCCGACGCCGTCCCACTCGTCGTGGTCGAGGTCGACGCCGAGCTGGGAGAGCGCCCGCTTCATCGTCGTGTCGACCATCTCCTCGACGGAGTCCGGCCGCTGGTAGAACGAAGGGAACGGCGGGACGACGATCCCGCCCGCGTCGGTCACGGTCAGCATGTTCTCGAGGTGGATGCGGTTGAACGGTGACTCCCGCGGCATCAACACCAGCGGCCGGCGTTCCTTGAGCGTCACGTCCGCCGAGCGCGTGATGAGGTTCCCGCTGTAGCCGTGGGCGATCGCCGCCAGCGTCTTCATCGAACACGGCGTGATCAACATTCCGGCCGTCCGGAACGAGCCGCTAGCCGTCTCCGCCCCGATGTTGTCGACGTCGTGGACGGCATCGCCGAGCTCCAGCAGGTCGCCGACGGCGTAGTCGGTCTCCTGACGCAGCGTGACCCTCGCCGCGTCCGAGACGATGAGGTGGACGTCGACGGCCGTTCGGTCCAACAGTTCGAGCGCGGAGACCGCGTAGGCCTGCCCGGTCGCTCCCGTGACGCCGACGATCACCCGGTCTGTCATGGATAGAAAACAACTCCGTGGGTGATGAATGCCCGGTTCGCAGTAATTACTTACGCCGAATTCCCTCCGCGTGGTGACTGTCGACCGTTTATTAGTGGCGCGAACGATCCGTCGACCATGGCCGACCTCAGCCAGCTGTTCCTGTTGAGCGGCGATCTCCGGGCCGCGCGGGAGTTCTACGAGACGGCCCTCGGACTGGAGCCGCGGGCGGTCGGCGACGCCAGCGTCGCCTACGAGACCGGCGCGTGCGAGCTGAAGATCCAGGCCGACTTCGACCCCGAGACGCTGGAGCCGTTCGGCCTCTCGCCGCCGAGCGGCCGACGCGGCGAGGGCGGGATCGTCGTCCTCGGGGTCGACGAGCCGCTCGACGAGCTCCACGAGCGGATGTCGACCGCGCTCGAGGACGAACCGGGCGAGCCGCTCATCGAGCCGCGGGAGGTCCCGTGGGGCGGACGGATGTTCCTCGCCCGCGACCCCGACGGCTACGTCCTCGAACTCCGACCGGCGGACGAGTGAGCCGTCCGGAACCGACACGTTGTTCGATCCGGGGTCCGACGGGCCCGCATGGGCAGCGAGAGCTCGGAGCTGTACCTCCCGGAGATCGTTCCGGAGTCGGATCGGGAGTACGTCGAGTCCCAGTCGCGCTACGGGAACCGGGTGGGTTGGGGGGAGAACCCGGCGGTCCTCGTCGTCGACATGATGGTAGCGTTCGTCGAGGAGCGACGGACCGGCGAGGACGTCGTCGAGTCCACCGCCCGGCTACTGGAGACGGCGCGGGCCGCGGACGTGCCCGTCTTCTACGCCGTCCCGTCCGGCCGGGGCGCTCTCCCCGACGGCTACCCGGTTCCGATCAAGGCTGCGCCGGGCACCGACCGCGGTCCCGAGCGGTCGGAGCGGACGGCGAGCCACGAGGAGTGGGTCGAGAAGCTCGATCAGTTCCCGCCCGCGGTCGAACCCGCCGAGAGCGACCACGTCGTCGAGAAGCCGCGGGCCAGCGCCTTTTTCGACACCCACCTCTCGAACCTGCTCCACCACTCCGGGATCGACACGCTCGTCGTCTGTGGGACGAACACGAGCGGTTGCGTGCGGGCGACGGTCGTCGACAGCCACTCGAGCAACTTCCGGACGATCGTTCCCGAGGAGTGCGTCGCCGGGGTCACGACGGCCACTCACGAGGTGGCGCTGTTCGACATGGACCTGCGGTACGCCGACGTCACGCCGCTCGACGACGTGGTCTCGGCGCTCGAGGACGACGACTGAGGCGTGCCCCCTACCGTCACTCGGCGGTCGACAGCAGCTCCGCGTACTCGGCCCTGAGGTCGGCCTCTAACTCGGGATCGAGCCGGGTGTCCTCGGGGAACTCCTCCTTCCAGTGATAGGGCTTCGTCGCGTCGATCAGCATCCGGCTCTTCGTGTGATCGCCGGAGGCCGTCTGCTCGGGGGACATCCGGGGGTTGATCCGCGAGCTCACGCAGTTCTCGATCACCGTGAGGTCCTCGGCGGGGTCGCACCGGCTGACGGTCGCCCACAGCACCTCCGCGAGGTCGTACACGTCGACGTCCTCGTCGACGATGATCGTGATCCGTCCCTCCCAGACACCCGACGGGAGCGACATGGCCTGCATCCCGACCTGCGTGCTGTGGCCGGCGTACTGCTGTTCGATCGAGACGACCTGGAACCAGATCCCCGGGAAGATCGTCGTCACCTCGTCGATCCCGGTGATCCCGGCGTCCTCTAACTGGTGCCACAGCTGGGCTCCCGACCGGATCGTCGACATCGCGGTTGCGGTCATCGGCACGTTGTTGTACGCCAACACGATCGGGTCGTCCCGGTGGTAGATCCGGTCGATCTCGAACGGTTTCTGCTGGGTCTCCCCGGCGCCGTAGTAGCCGGTCCACTCGCCGAACGGCCCCTCGGTTATCTCCTCGGCGTCGGGGTGAACGGTGCCTTCGATGACGAGTTCGGACCGGGCCGGGAACGGGAGCCCGGTCGCCTCGCCTTCGACCACCTCCAGCGGTCTGTCGCGCTGCGCGCTCACGTACTCAAGCTCGTCGACGTGGGCGGGGAACCGCTGGTTGGCGGCCATGAACAGGTCCGGCTGGTGGCCCAGCGAGACGACCGCGGGGAACGGCTCGTCGCGGTCGAAGTACGACTGCCGGTGGCGGTCACCGTCCCGCCCGGGTCGGATGTTGAGCGTGGCCGTCTCAGGGCCGTGGACCTGTACCCGGTAGGTCCCCGCGTTCCGGTCGTCCTCCTCGGCGTGTTCGGTGATCACCACGTCGCCGGTCCCGATGTAGGGCCCGCCGTCGTGGGCGTGCCACCGCGGCGCGGCGAACGCCGTGAGGTCGACCTCGTCCCCCGCTGGACGTTCTCCAACACCGGCCCCTCGTCGACGGTCTCGACCGGTCGGGTCTCTAAGTCCGCGGTCCGGTCCTTCTGTGCCACCACCGCCTCGCGGATGTCGTTCGTCGGCTCGTGGCCCAGCGCCAGCGTCACCTGGAGCGGCGTGTCGACGGCGTTCGTCAGGACCCGTGCGCCGGGAAGCGTCCCCTCGATGTCCTCGAACAGCAGCGCGGCGTCGAGCGCATCCTGCCGGGCGAGCGACGAGACGCCGCCGATCTCTAGGTCGAGGTCGGCCCCGGGCACCCGCTCCAGCTGGCCGCGGTCTTCGATCGCCGTTATGAACTCGCGGAGGTCTCTCATGTTTCGCCGTTCGCCAACTGCGATAATAAACGTCGTGTACGGTTGTCAGTGACCGATAGGTTAACCGAACGGAGCCCGCACGCCTCCGTAAGGAGTTCCCATGACGATCGACCTCACGCTCGCGTGTACGAACTACGACTGGACCCGCCCGCTCTGGACCGGCGAGATCGAGCCCGAGGGGATCGACCTCCACCTGGTCGACTACCACAACCCCGAGCGGTTCGAACGGATGGTCCGCCACGGGGAGTTCGACGCCTGCGAGCTGTCGCTGGGGTCGTACCTCGCCTCCCGGGCCGCCGACGAGGACCATCCCTTCACCGCGATCCCAGTGTTCCCCTACCGGAAGTTCCGTCACGCGTTCATCTACCGGCGGGCCGACGACGAGTTCGGCCTCTCGGATCTGGAACACAAGGACGTCGGACTCATCCACTGGCAGACGACGACCGCGGTCTGGCAGCGGGGGATCGCCGCCGAGCGCTACGACGTCGACCTCGAAACGGTCACGTGGCACACGACGAAATCCGAGGGGGACATCGTCCCCGTCGAGGTCCCCGATCGGTTCGACGTCGTCCACGACCACCGGGAGGGGAGCGCGACCTCGGCGCTCGCGGCGATGCTCGCCGAGGAGGAAATCGACGCCGCGTTCGCGACCGCCCCGCTCGACAGCCGGTACACCGGCGGTCGACACGACCAGTTAAGCCGGGAGAGAGAGCGGCTGGCGGACGTCGAGATCGAACGGGTCGTCGCGGACTCCCGCGCCGTCGAGGCCGACTACTTCAGGGAGACGGGGATCTTCCCGCCGATGCACACGGTGGTTCTCAGCGACGAGGTGCTCGACCGCCATCCGTGGGCGGCGAACAAGCTGTACGAGGCCTTCGAGCGGGCGCTGTCGACCTGTATGGACCGACTGACCGCACCGCGGTGGGTCCCGCTGGCGTGGGCGAACCACTACGTCGAACACCAGCGCGAGGTGCTGGGCGAGAACCCCTGGGAGTACGGCCTCACCGACCGGAATCGGACCGCCCTCGCGACGCTCCAGCGGTACGCCGCCGACCACGGGCTCATCCCCGAGCCGTACCCGCTCGAGGACCTGTTCGTCGAGTCGACCTTATAGCCGGCCGCGGGCGGCTCACCGCTCGCCGAGTTCGTAGAACGTGACGCCCACCCGCCGCAGGCCGAGCAGCGAGCCGACCGTCAGCAGGACGAAGATCGAGGAGATCGCGGCCACGAGCGCGATGCCCGGCTCGTACATGTACAGCTGATAGAGCCGGACGGGAATGACGACGGTGTCGGAGGTGTAGGTGATGAGCGGGATCGACAGCAGCTGGATGACGTGCATCGCGAGGAAGAACCAGATGACGACGGTTGTGTTCTTGAACAGCGGCAGGAATATCTCCCGCATCTGCCCGAACCACGTCGCCCCGGAGATCCGGGCGGCCTCCTCGAGGTCCGAGTGGATCTGGACGATGTTCCCGACGGCGATCCGCGAGGAGACCGGCAGGAAGACGACGACGCAGCCGACGATGATGATCGCCAACGTTCCGTAGAGGTCGACCACCGGATGGATCTTGCCGACCCACAGGAACGTGAACAGCAGCCCCGCGCCGATAATGATCCCCGGCACCGCGAGCGGGGTCAGCGTCAGGAAGTCGACGACGCCGCGGAACCGGCCATCGGTCCGCTCGGTGTAGTACGCCGTGCCGACGACCAGTACCGTCCCGAGCGTTGCCCCACCGACGGCGACCAGCAGGCTGTTGGTGAACGCCTGTTGGATGTTCGGGTCGGTGACTGCCACGTAGTAGTTGTCCAACGTCAGTGCCGCGGGATCTAACCGTCCGTACCACGTTTCGTGGACCGACACCACGAGCAACACGAGGATCGGGAACACCCAGACGAGGAACAGGCCGCCCCAGAGCCCGACCGCCAGCGGCCACCGCCAGCGGCCGAGGCTCCACACGTGGCTCCGGTGTCGACGCCCCGTGAACGTCATGAACGACTCCTTGCGCGCGGTCACCCGCCGGTAGTACCAGACGAAGACCAGCATCGCGACCAACAGCAGACACGACAGCGCGGCGGCCTCGCCGTATCCGGGCGGGAACCGGCCGTTGATCGCCGAGAGGATCGCCGTCGAGAACACGTCAAAGCCGTTCTGGGTCCCGAGGATGGAGACGACGGCGAACTCGCCGAGCCCGTAGAGGAAGATGACGATCGTCGCCGAGAGGATCGCGGGCTTGATCAGCGGAAAGCTGATCGAGCGGATCGTCTCGAGCATGCTCGCCCCGTGGATCCGGCTCACCTCTTCGAGCACCGGGTCCATGTTCTGAAGCGCGGGGACCGTCAGGAGGTAGAACGTCGGAACGACGTTGATCCCCGCGACGAAGGCGATCCCCAACGGGCTGTAGATGTCGATCGGAAGCTGTTCGACGCCGACGATCGCCTCGACCGCGGCCGTGACGAGCCCGTTCTCCGAGCCGTAGGTCGTCACGTACATGATCGCGTACATGTAGCCCGGGATCGCCTGACAGGACAACAGGACCAGCTCCATTTTCCCCTTCGTCGGGAGGTCCGTCCGGACGAACAGCCACGCGGCACCGAGTCCGAACGCCATCCCCGTCGCGGTCATTCCGACGGCGATCGTCAGCGAGTTGATCACCAGCTCGACGATTGGGAAGAAGTCGCCGAGGTAGACCGCCGCGAAGTTGTCGAGGGTCACCTCCCCGGCGAACTCGCCCGGATAGCCGGACCAGAGGCTGGTCCACAGCAGGAACACCAGCGGGACCACCGTCAACAGCGCGACGGCGAGGACGATCCCGCCGAGTACCAGCCGCTTCGGCAGCTCTCGGCCGGCACAGTAGGCGCCGAGGCGGTCGGGCAGCGAGCCGAGGCGAGCCGCCACCGCCTCGGCGCGCGAGCGCTCCGAGCTCATGTCTCGTTCCTGTACACCTGTATCGCCGCCGGGTCGACCCGGAGGTCCAGCCGGTCGCCCCGAGAGAGGTTTCGATACTCCCCGCAGTGGACGGTGAGCTCGGTGTCAGTGTCGTCGAATCCCACCGTCACCTCGTAGCGGTCGCCGAGGATCCCCTCAGCGACGACCGTCCCCCGGAGTGCGATCCGCCCCTGACTGTCGCCGTTCTCGCAGATGCTGATGTCCTCCGGGCGGAGGAAACAGGACACCTCGTCCGGACCCTCCCCGTTGGACATGTAGTCGGTCGACGTCAGCTCCACGTCGAGGAAGTCGGTGGTGAGGACTCGGCCGCCGGAGCCGTCGACCTCGATCCGACCCTCGAACGGGTTGCGAGCCCCGATGAACCGGCGCGTAAACGCCGACTGGGGCGACTCGTAGAGTTCCTCGGGGCTGCCGCGCTCGACCACTCGCCCCTCGTGGAGGATGATCACCCGATCGGCCAGGTAGAACGCCTCCTCTTGGTCGTGGGTCACGTAGAGAACGCTCACGTCGAGCTCGTGTTGGAGCCGCTGTAGCTCGTAGCGCATCTGCTTGCGCAGCTCCCTGTCGAGGTTGCTCAGCGGCTCGTCCATCAACAGGAGGTCCGGCTCGTAGACGAGCGCGCGGGCCAGCGCGGTCCGCTGCTGTTGGCCGCCGCTCAGATCGGTCGCCGGCTTGTCGGCCAGCTCCGGGATCTCCATCAGCTCGAGCATCTGCGAGACGCGCTCGTCGTACTCCGACTCCGGAATCCCGTGAGAGGCGTGTTCGAGCGGGAAGACGACGTTCTCGTAGACGGTTTTGTGGGGCCAGATCGCGTAGTTCTGGTACACCATCCCGACGTTGCGCTCCTCCGGCGGCGCCGAGACCTCGGACGACTCGACCACTTGGCCGCCGATCTCGATGCTGCCGCTGTCGGGGCTCTCGACGCCGGCGATACACCGGAGTATCGTCGTCTTGCCGCAGCCCGACGGACCGAGCAGGGCGACGATCTCGTCGTCGCCGACGGTCAGGTCGGTCGCCGAGAGCTCGAACGCGCTCCCGAACCGCTTGGTGATCCCGCGTACCGACAGCTGTGGTTCGGTCGTCATGGTGTCGTGTATGGCTGACGCCGTGTCTCGTGGAGCGGACGCCGCGTTTCGTCGGCCGGACGCCCCGTCGCGCGGGCCGGGAGAGTCCCCGTGAGGAACGACACGACGTTAGATATCGAACGCACCGACGTCCTTCACTTTTTGGCCGACCGTGGAGTTCCGCCACTCGTCCCAGAACTCCACCGCCTCGTAGTCGGAGTTCAGCCGCTTCTCGGTGTAGGAATCGGGGTCCTGTGCCGAGTAGTCGAGGTCCATCCGGCAGGGGATCTGCCGTTCGACGTCGTTGATCATCCGGCGCTGGACCGCCTCTTCGAGCGTCGCGCTGAGGAAGAACCGGGCGACCCACGGGTTCGGGGCCTCCTTGTTGATGGCGATCGGACTGCCGTTCATGAAGGAGGGGACGTCCTCGGGGAAGACCCCCGTCAGCGGGGAGTCCTCACCGGTGAACGGCGCGATCACGGTCGGCCAGTTGTACAGCATCAGCGGGATGTTGCCGTCGCGGACCTCCCGCGTCCCGGCCGTGTGCGAACTGACGCCCGTGTAGCTGAGGTGGTCGTGAAGCTGCTGTGCCCACTCCGTCTCGGTCATCTCCGTCTCCGCAGCGTTGTGTCTGACGATCCAGCCGACCATGTCAGAGGCGATGTAGGCGCTCGATATCGCGACCTCCATCCCCTCGTACTGGTCGTCGAGGAGGTCGTTGTAGGTGCTCGGCACGTCTAACCCCCGGTCGGCGAACACGTCCTCGTTGACCGGCATCGTCAGCCCGGGACCGCCGTTGTAGCCGGTGACGTAGAAGGGGTACTGCTGGACGTCGTCGAGCACGTCGTTGAACCAGAACTTCTGGTCGAGGTCCCACTCGAAGTACTCCCGTCCGATGTCGAGGGCGGCTTCCTTGCTCTCATCGCGAGCCGTGACCAGCATGTCGTCGTCGATGCCGGTCGGGCTGCTCAACACGTCGGCCGTGTCGTTGCCCGCCTGCCGCTCCTGTACGAAGCGCTGGGTCAGGTCGTTGCCGTTGGTGGCGAAGACGTTCGGTTCGACGGACGTCCCGAACTCGTCGTTGATGACGTCGACGAGGTCGTACCACTCCTGATCCGCGCCGGTGGAGGCGTAGATGTTGATCTCCGCGTCGTCGCCGACCTGGTCGGCCAGCTCCTCCGTCGTCCACGGCGGTTCCGGCCCCTCGGTCGACCCCGATCCGGTTCCGCCGGCGCAGCCCGCGACCGCCGCGGCCGACAGCGCTGCCCCGGTGGCGAGGAATGTCCGGCGGGAGGTCACCCCCCGTCTACCGAATCGCTGTCCGTCTGACTTTGCTCGCTCCAGCGTGTCGTTTTCGGGCTCCTCGTGGCTCATGGACGGAGTTCATTCGCCGATATATAAATTGTTTCCGTGTCTTTCTACTATGTGGCTTTCTGAGTTCGAATACTGACGTGATAACGGGGGACGGTAGACACGGAAGATAACGTGATATTTGAAACGAATAATAACGTGACATTCATACTAACGGGGGTCGTCGGGACCGTATGCGAGGCCCAGACGAGAAGCCGTTCGACCCGGCCGTCTCGCCGCTGTTCGTCAACGCGATCCGCGAGGAACTCCGACGGGTCGCCGACGAGCGCCGGGGCGAGCCGCGGCCCTGTCCGAACTGCGGGTCGGACGCCCGTCGGAAGAACGGGTACCAGAACGAGCCCAAGACGGTCGCACGGTTGGTCACCGCCGACGGGATCGAAGACGTCGGCGTCGACGTCCAGCAGTACGAGTGTCTCGACTGCGGGCGGTCGTTTCAGGGCGACCTCTCGGCGCTGTTCTACGAGGGCTGTGCCTACGCCAAGCCGGTCGTCGACCTCTGTCTGTTCCACGCCGCCGACGAGTCGCCGACCGACTGCGAGCGGACGCTCCGGCGCCAGTACGGGCTTCAGGTCAACCGCGACACCGTCGCGCGCTACGTCGACCGGTTCGACGCCGCCGACGGCCACGCCATCGACATCGCGGGCCACCGGTACTCGCTGGCGTTCCTCTCGTTCCTCTTCGGCGACGACGAGGGAGACGAACCGCACTTCGTCATCCAGCGGTCGACGGCGCTGTGGTGAGCCGCGCTACTCGTCGAACTGCGCTCGAAGCTCGGGCGGCAGGGAGTCGACGACCTCGTCGCCGGGGAACCGCCTGATCGACTCGGCGGTGATGTCGGCGTAGTAGCGGTACTTGGTCTTGGTCTCCTCCTCGCCCCAGTCGCTGCCCATGTAGGCCAGCACGTCGGCGTCCGGGGACAGGAGCCGGCCGTCCATTCCCCCGGGGGTGACGTAGGCGTGTTCGACCTCGCCGAAGTAGTAGGTGCAGTCCATGAACTCGAACGACTCCATCACCGAACACTCGATGTTGCCGGCGGCGTCGGCCAACAGCGGCACGTCGACCGACTGCCCCGGCACCGTCTCCATGTCCAGGTGCTCGATCTTGTCGATGTCTCGGCCGCTGACCATGCCCGACAGTGTCAGTGCGTCGATCATCTCCATCGAGGGCGAGGCCAGCACGAACTCCCCGCTCTCCTCGATGAGTTCGTGCGTCAGCGTCTTGTGACTCACGGCAAGGAGATAGCGAAACGGGTTGTAGCCGGCCAGCATCCACCACGAGGCCGTCATGAGGTTCGGACCTCGCTCCTCGCCCTCGGAGACGACCAACGCAACCACTTTCGGCTTGAAGAGGACGGTGGAATCGTACTCGGATATCTCGTCGAACGCGTCGGTGGGATCGGTTGCCATTAGCTGTCCATTCGATTGCGGATACAAATACGTCTGCGAAACGGTCCGACGCGGACGGCGGCGATCGGGACCGCGAGCGACCGTCGACCGCTCGCGACGGGGCGCCGAAACCGCGACGGGGCGCCGAAACCGCGACGAATGGCCACTACTCGCCTTCGACGACGTCTTTGACGTTCTCGAAGTACGTCGTGATGTCCCGGTTGACGATCGGCCGGAGGATCCGCGGGCTCATCGTGCCGACGCCGCCGCTGATCGACACCTCGGCGGTGTACGCCAGTTCGGCCCTTCCGTCGTCGGTCGGCTGGATCTCCATCCCCGCGAGGATGTCGAAGTCGCTGCCGGTCTTCGAGTCGAACGCCGTCGCGCTCGTCACCACGGTGTCGGGGGGGTCCATCTCGACGAACTCCGCCTCTCCCGACAGCGAGACGGTGAGGTGGCTCACCCCGCGCGTGATCTCGACGGTGTACTTCCGCTCGGAGACGCGCTCGATCGACTCCGCGCCCGGGACGCACTCCGTCAGCGTCTCCGGGTCAGAAATCGTCGACCACAGCTCCTCGGGAGTCGTTTCGACGGCCACCGCGTCCGAGAACGTCAGCGTCCCGTCCGCCTCGGCGTCGGTCTCCGCGCCGCTTTCGCCCCGTTCGTCCGCGTCGACCGACTTCGCGTCGGCTGACTTCGCGTCGACCGGCTCCGCGTCGGCCGATTCGGTAGCGTTCCCGCCGGATGCCTGCGTGTTGTCGTGGTTCATGACTGTGAGTTCGGTATAAAAATCGGTCCCGGCACCGCGTCGGCGGCCTTACAGCTCGATGATCGTGAACTGGTTCGACGCGATGCCGACGTTGTAGTAGTTGGCGTCGCCGTTGGTGACGACGACCTCGTAGCCGTAGGACGCGGGCGCCAGATCCGCGGTGTCGAGCGTGCCGGACCACTGCGGTTCGGAGTCCTCGCCGCCCTCGTTCCACGACAGCTCGATCGGGTCGAACGCGCCGTCGGTCGACTCGATAGTCACGGCGTCGAGGGTGTCGCTGCCGACGATCTCGCCGCTCGAGCCGTCGTAGACGCCGATGACGAACGTGACGTCCATGTCCTGCGTGAACTGGCGCTCGGGGGCGCAGCTCCCGACGAAGTTCGTCCCCTCGGGCGCCTGATTGTTCCACCACGTCTCGGTCGTGACGACGTAGTTGGTCGGGTTCGACTGCTCGATGACCTCGAAGGAGTCCTCGAGGATGCCGACCGTCTGGTAGCTGGCGTCGCCGTTGCTGACCTCGACCGTGTACGAGTACGAACCGGTCTCGATGTCCTCCGGCAGGACGAACGAGCCGCCCCACTCCTCGGCCGGGTTCTCCTCGTCGTCGCCGGCCCAGCCCAGCTCGACCTCCTGGACCCCCTCGACGTTGACGACGACGCTACCGAGGTCCTCGTCGGTGAGCTGATCGCCCGTCTCGGGGTCGAAGATGCCCACGTAGAAGACGACCTGCATCCCCGGCACGAAGCGCCGACTCGCCGAACACGCCGAGATGAAACCCGCGGTTTCGGGCACGCCCTCGGACCCTGCGCCGGTCTCGGCGGTCACGACGAAGTTCTGCGCGTCGGCGGAGCCGTCGCCCCCGTCGCCGCCGTCGTCGCCGTCGTCGCCGCCCATACAGCCCGCCAGTCCGACGGTCGCCCACGTCGCGGCGCCGGTGGCTAACAGCCGGCGGCGCGTCGTCGTCGCCGTTTCCGAGTCGCCGGTGCTCGTCTGTCGGGAGTCTGGCCTCTCAGCTCGTCGTCCATTAGGCTCCATACGTCGACTAACCTAGCCGACGTACATAAATCGCCCCCCGATTCATAGAAACCGGAAAATCGGTCTCTGTATTTATATACCACGGAACACAAACGCGACAGCATGGACCGAGACCAGCACATCGAATCGACCGACACCACCTCCGACGAGCCGTCAGAATCGACCGACTCGTCGGTGTCGCGGCGCCGGCTGGTCGCGGCGGGCGCGGCGACGTGGGCCTCCGTCAGCCTCGCGGGCTGTACGTACATCACGGACCCGGGCGTCGAGTCCGACGACGACGGCCCGACGGTCACCAACGAGACGACGACCACCGGCAACACGAGCAACGGGACGACCAACGAGTCGGACGGGAACGAATCGAGCGGCGGCGACTCGGGCGAAGAATGCGCCAGCATCGGCCGGTTCTCGGCCGGGATGGAGGTCGGCCTCCACGTCGGCATCTTCGACCCCGACACCGGCGACCCGCTGGGCGCCGACGCCATCGACTCGGTCGTCGTCGAATTCCCCGAGGCGGACTACGGCCCCCTCGAACTCAACTGGGAGGGCGCCCACGAGGCGTACGACAGAGCGACGTGGGGGTCGAAGATCGAGACCGCCTTGGACACGGACCCGGGCGAGTACGAGTACGAGGTCCACATCGAGGGCGGCGAGGAGACCGACATCTCCACCACGGTCAGGAACCAGTTCACCATCGTGTAGTCGCTTCCGACGGTGTCGGTCTCGGACAGGTCGCCCGGAACGCCGGTCGGACGACCGCCGTTCCGTGCCCGCTTCCGTTCGTCGACGACGCGACGAGCCCCCGCCGTCGCAGGGTCGTCCCCGTCGAGAACACGGAACGTTTATCAGAGCCGTTTGGCCTACGTGTAGATGCGTTCGGCCGCGAACGCGTCGCCGCGCGCCGGTGGTCTAGTGGTAGGACCTGAGCCTTCCAAGCTCATGGCCCGGGTTCAAATCCCGGCCGGCGCACTCACTTCGTTCGTGCGCCGCCCGTACTCCCACTCGCTCGCTTCGCTCGCTCGCGGGAGTCCCGGCCGGCGCATTTTCTGACTGACTCCGTCAGTCAGCGTCCGCTTCGCTCCGCTCAGCGGACTCTCGAACGTAGTGAGAGAAATCGCCGCGGGATTTGAATCCCATCAGCCGCGCGCAGCGAGCGAAGCGAGCGAGCACGTCTGATTCCGGTTCAAATCCCGGCCGGCGCACTCCCTGCGGTTGTGCGCCGGCCGACCTCCCGCTCGCTCGCTGCGCTCGTCCGCGGGATTCCCGGCCGGCGATTTTCCTCGCTTCGCTCGGAAAATACTGTGTCGGAGTTGAACTTCCTCAGCCGCACTCGCAAGAGTCCTCCGGGTAGGTTCCTCGATTCCCGAAAAATTCGGAATCGATCAGTCGTCGTCCGCGGCCGGCGGCTCGGCGTTCTCGGTCTCGGCCGACTCGCGCGGCCCGCCGGCGTGCCCCTCGTGAGCGACGGCGGTCGCCATGAGGTGCGGCGGGATGGCGGGCACCTCATCGTCGTCGACGGGCCCGTCGCGCGCGATCTCCTCGGTCGAGCGCGGGAACTCGCGGATCTCCTTGTGGATCGCGAGGCCGGCCTTCGCGCCCTGCCCCATCGCGACCGGGACCTGGTTGTGGCCGGGCGTGATGTCGCCGACCGCGAACACGCCGTCCTCGCTGGTGCGGCCGTGGTCGTCGACGTCGATGGTGCCGTCGTCGTTGAGGTCGCAGCCGAGCCCCTCGGCGAGGACGGTGTTGTAGTCGGAACCGTACATCGCGAAGCCGCCGCGGTACTCGCGGCGCGTGCCGTCCTCGAACTCCAGCGCCTCCAGCCAGCCGGAGTCGGGGTCGTTCTCGACGCCGGAGACCTCCTCGCGGACGACGTCGACCGGGTGCGCCTCCAGCTGCGCGGCGGTCTCCTCGCTCCACGTCGGCTCCGCGCCGCGGGTCAGCACGTCCACGTCGTCGGTCATGTTCAGCATGATCATCGCGACGTGGGCGGCGGCCTCGCCGTGACCCATCACGTACACCGGCTCGTCGACGAACATGTAGGCGTCGCAGTGGAGGCAGTAGTGGAGCCCCTTTCCCGTCCGCGGGAGCGGCGGGTCCGGGCGCTCGTCGGAGAAGCCGGTCCCGAGGACGACGCGGTCCGCGAGGATCTCGGCGTCGTTCGTCGAGAGTCGGAACCGGTCGTCGTCGGTGCGCTCGACGTCGGTGACGAAGCCGCGCTCGAACGTCCCGCCGTACGACTCCACCTGCTCGCGGCCGGTCGCGAGGAACTCGTTGCCGGAGACCTCCTCGGTGACCCCGATCACGTTGTGCGTGTCGGCCATCATCGCCGCGCGCCCGCCGCCCCGGTCGATCAGCACCGTCTCGTGGCCCAGTCGGGCCCCGTACAGCGCGGTCGTCAGCCCGGCCGGCCCGCCGCCGACCACCGCGATCTCGTACTCGTCGTCGGACGAACTCATTATCCGTAGTACGAGGTGCGCCGGTTTAAATGGAGCCGTGGTGTGCGCGGCCGGCGACCAGCCACGAACGCCCGCGCAAATCCGCGGTCACCGTCGGGCTCGGTTCCCGTTCACGCCCCGAGGAGGTAGAATTCGAGGAACAGCATCATGATCGGCAACAGCACCGACGCGGCGAGCCTGACGAAGATGTCGACCTGAAGCGGGTACAGGCGAACGTTGTTGTAGTCGTCGTACTTCCGTCGAATCCGCTGTAGTTCGAGCTGTTTCTGGATCCGCTGCTGCTCGTCGCCCTCGGCGGCCTCCAACTCCGCGTTGACCGCGTCGGAACGCCGACGGAGCCCGTCGAGGATCTCCTCTCTGAGCTCCGCCGCCTTCCGGTTGATTTTCAGCGTCGGGTAGACGAAGCTCCCGAGGACGGTGACGACGTAGAACCCGAGAATGGCCAGTATCCAGATCTCGCGTCCGGAACCCGCGGCCAGCTGGAATCCGAGCGGGAAAAAGAGCGACGCGGTCGAGTAGAGCAGCGTCGTCCGGATCGCGCAGTAGCCGACGTTGCTCAGCCCGCCGAGCTGATCGGGATGGAGCGGCTGTATCTCGAAGTCCAGGCCGGCGATCTCGCGGATCATCAGGATCGTCGTCAGCGGTCCGACGAACCCCGGTCCGCCGAGGACGACGCCGATATACGCCGCGTAGACGTACGTCAGCCAGAGGAACGGCTCGCCGCCGCCCGACATCCCCATCTCCGTGAGGATCGGGGTCCCGGCCCACGCGATCACCAGGACGAACACGCCCCACAGTACCGACGCGAGCGGGCGCGGTTCCGCAAAAAACCCGTTGTATTTCTTCGCGATTTCCGTGAGCCGCTCCTGATCGGTGTTGAGCTCGCGGAACCGGTCGAAGAACTCCGGTAGGACCACCTGGTCATACATCCAGATGAAAAACGGAGCGAGATTCACCCAGAGGAGCGCGAGCGACCACGTGACCGCGAAGCTCGGCGTCAGGTACTCCCAGCGCGTCAGGAGGTACGCTCCCCAGACCAGGTCCCAGACGAGCCCGAACTTGACCATCCCGCTCAGGAGGGGGCCCGCTCCGGAAATGGGGAGGCCGGCGTTACACTGTCTCGAAACCCAGTGAGAGTCGTAGTTGAACTCGAGTTCGTCGACGCTCGCTTCCAGCACGTTCATTGCGTGCCGGTCGTCCCGTACTCCCAGCGGTCGGTGTACGACTTGTACAGCCGGTCGAGCATTCCCCGGTCGGAGACCAGACGGGACGCGACCAGCGGCCGTTTCGCCACTCGTCGAATCACCCGCGCTGGGGAGCGCGTGACGTCCTCTATCGAGAGCCCCTCCAGCGATTCGGCGACCGCGGCTAAGAGGTCTGGGTCCTCGTGTTCCACCCACGCCCCCCGCATGAGTCGCGCTAACCGGTATTCGGACTTCATCGCGTCGTAGAGCCGGTCCGGGTACCGCTCCGGAGTCCCCTCCTCGATGAGGTCGCACAGCAGGTACGCGGACCGGATCCCCTGACAGATCCCCTCGCCCTGATACCGGTTCGCGACGCCGGCCGCGTCGCCGACGCGAAAGACGTTGTCGTTCGGGTCGTACACCTGCTTCGGGTCGAGACTCGGTCCCCGAGGGATCGTGTAGATGTTCACGTCGTCCGGGTCGGGGGCGGGGAAGCCGTTCCGCTCGGCGGCCTCACGCAGCGCGGCCATGTAGTCGTCGGGGCGCTCGTCGCCCGCCCACCCGATCCCGACGTTGGCTCGCGTGTCCGACTTGGGGAACGACCACGCGTACCCGATGTACCCCTCGAAAAAGATCCGCGGCCACGACTCGTACCCGCTGAAGTCGCCGTCGACGGTCGCGTTCAGCGCGACCATGTCGCCGGTGTACGACTCGGTCTCTCCGCGCGCCTTGAGCGAGAGCGCGGGCTGGCCGGTGGCGTCGATCACGTAGTCGAACTCGTCGACGATCTCTCGGTACCGCGTCGGTGTCACCGAGGCCCCCGTCTCGAACGTGACGCCGCGCTCCGCGAGCCGCTCGGCCCACCGCCGCTCCACGATGTCTCGCTCACAGATGTACCCCGGCTCACAGGACAGGTTGGCGGTGCCGATCGGCGGTTCGGTCCGGGGTCGGTCCGGCCCGGAGTGGACGCGCAGCTGGAACCCGTCCACGTCGTTGACGAACCCGTTCTCCGGCGTCTTCTCCAGCGGCACCAGCGACGTGTCGTTGATCGCCTCGCCGCAGTTGACGCGCTTCTCGTCGTACTCCTGTCGCTCGAACACGGTGACCTCATCCACCTTGTCGACGTCTGAGAGCCCGTGAGCGGCTGCGAGCCCCGAAACGGCCCCGCCGAGGACGGCGGCATCGTACCCTTCCACACTCATGTCTGTCGCATGTGAGGTTGAGAATATTATATTTACTGCCTCTCCGAACGCCGCGGCGATCTGTCTTCGCCTTCCCTCGCGGAGACGCGGTTGCTCCGAAATGAGACCGACCGCGTGTCCGGAGATTTATGTCTGCGTGTCGCGTCCGCCCGGTCAGTGCCTTCCCGTCTCGCCCTCGCCGTCGGCCTCCTGCTCGTCGGCATCGCGGCCGACGTGGGAACGACGTACGTCGCCCTCACAGGGAGCGAGTACGTCGAGGGGTCGCCCGTCGGTCGCCTGTTCATCTCGCGGTTCGGGCTCCTCGGCGGGATGCTCCTCACGAAGGTCGTCGGCATGGCCGTCATCGGGCTCCCGGTCGCGGTCGCCGGCGGCACGCGCCGGTTCGTCGCGACCCTGATGTGCGCCGGCGTCGGCGCCCTCTCGCTGGCGGTCGCCGCGCGGAACCTCCTGTTCATCGCGGGGTTGTGGCCGTGAGCCTCGCCTCGCGGTACACCGGGTGACTGCGGCGCCGATCTCGGCGCCGACCTCGACCGCCGCGACCCCAGCCGTTTTGCGTCGCCGGCGACAGGCGAACGTATGTCACGCCAGTCCGCTCCGGCCCCGTCCCCGCCGGAGACCAAGCGGGAGGTCGTCACGGAGACGCTCCACGGAGTCGACGTCGAGGACCCGTATCGGTGGCTCGAAGGCGACGACGAGGCGGTCCGCGAGTGGGTCGACGCGCAGAACGCCCACGTCGACGAGGCGCTCGACGACGACCTGCGGGACCGGCTCCGACCCCGCTTCGAGGACCTCGTTGAGGTGGCCGACTACGGCCCGATCGCCGTCCGCGAGGGGCGGTACTTCGCGACGGTCCGCGAGCCGGGCGCCGACCACGCTCGCCTCGTCGCCCGCGACGCCCCGGACGGCGCGGACCGCGTCCTCGTCGACCCGAACGCGTGGGCGGCGAACCGCGACGAGGACGCTCGGCCTAAGTCGATGGCGTGGTACGTCCCCTCGCACGACGGCGAGCGCGTCGCGGTCGGCGTCACCGAGGGCGGCGACGAGAACTACGACGTCCGGGTGCTCTCGGTGCCCGACCCGAGCGAGGGGCACTCGGGCTCCGAGGCGGGGGAGTCCGACTCCGACACGGCCGAGGGCTACGGTGCGGGCGTCGAGGAGGTCGCGGTCCTCCCCGAGCGCGGCCGGGTCAACGCCGGGAGCCTCGCGTGGGAGGCGGACGGCGACGGGTTCGTCTACGTCGCCACCGGCGGCGCGGCCGACGGCGCGCAGATGGACAAGGAGATCCGCCGGTTCCGGCTCGCGGACGGCCCGGACGATGAGGAAGTTCTGTTGGAACACGACGACCAGCACGTCTGGCCGCGGGTGACGGTGGACCTCGACTCGGGGCTGCTCGCGGTCGCCTTCTCCGAGATGGTCGGCGGCACCGAGTGGTACGTCCACGTCGACGGGGAGCTCCGACCCGTCCTGACCGATACCGACGCCGAGACGTCGGTCCGGTTCCACGGCGGGACGGCGTTCATTTCGACGGACCACGGCGCGCCGCGGCGGCGGCTGCTCGCCTGCTCCGTCGACCGCTTCCGCGAGGGCGACCTCTCGTTCGAGGAGTGCCGCGAGGTGCTCCCCGGCGGCGAGGGGATCATCCAGTCGGTCGTGCCGACCCCGGATCGCCTCATCGTCCACCGCCAGCGGGACGCCCACTCCCGGCTCTCGGTCCACGACCGCGACGGGACGCACCTGCGCGACGTGTCGCTGCCGTCGTACTGCTCCGTCACGTGGGTCTCCGGGGCCCGCGACGCGCCGGAGGCGTTCTTCGGGTCACCGGCTTCGACCGCCCGCCGGCGGTCCGCGGACTCGACCTCGACGACGGATCGGGAGTCGGAGGGGACGAGTCGGACGGCGCGCCGGAACTCGCATCGACGGAGCTCGACTCGGTCGACATTTCGGTCCCCGACGACCTCGTCGTCGAGCAGCGCTTCGTCGACTCGACCGACGGCGCCGAGGTGCCCGTCTTCGTCTGCTACCGCGAGGAGGTGAACGTCGATGGCCCGCGCCCGACGCTGCTGTACGGCTACGGCGGATTCCGCAACAGCATCACGCCCTCGTTCGGCCGGTTCCGGCTGCCGTTCCTCGCCGACGGCGGCGCGTTCGCGGCGGTGTGCGCCCGCGGCGGGTACGAGTACGGCGAGCCGTGGCACGAGGCCGGCATGCTGGCCGACAAGCAGCACACGTTCGACGACTTCATTGCCGCGGGCGAGGCGCTCTGCGAGTCGGGGCTCACCGACACCGACCACCTCGCGGTCGCCGGCGGGTCGAACGGGGGGCTCTCGGTCGGCGCGGTCGTCACCCAGCGCCCGGACCTGTGGGCGGCCGCGCAGTGCGCGGTCCCCCTGCTCGACATGCTCCGGTTCCACCGGTTCCTGCTCGGCGAGTCGTGGACGACCGAGTACGGCCACCCGGAGGACCCGGAGGCGTTCGAGTACCTCCGCGCGTACTCCCCGTACCACAACGTCGACCCCGAGGCGACCTACCCGCCAGTCTACTTCACCACGGCCGCGAGCGACACGCGCGTCCACCCCTCGCACGCCCGGAAGATGACCGCGCAACTCCAGAACGAGGCCGCGGGCGGGCCGTTCCTGCTGCGGACCAAGGGCGAGACCGGCCACGGCGTCGGCAAGCCTGCGTCGATGATCGTCGACGAGCAGACGGACTCGTGGGCGTTCCTCTACGAGCAGTTGGGCGTGGAGGTCGGAGGCGGCGGCGTCGACTCCGACGAGGACGACGCCCTCGACGACGACTGACCTACTTCCCCTCGTAGAGGCGCTCCGCGGTCGTCTCGGGGAGATCCGCTTCGCGGACCGCCTCGGCGACGCGGTCGACGTCGTACGCCACGCGGTGGGTCTCGACCGCGTCGGTCCCGTCGGCGGTCGTGTCGAGGACTGCGTAGCCGGCCCGCGGGTCGCCGTCGCGCGGCTGGCCGACGCTGCCCGGATTGAGCACGAATCCGCCGGCCACCCCCCGGAGTCCCTGAACGTGGGTGTGGCCGAGGACGATACCGTCGTACTCGCCCATGTGGCGGTCGAGGTTGGGGAACTCCTCCGGGTAGACGTAGGCGTCCTCGCGCTCGGCCGCGGGGTGCGAGTGGACGAGCAGGTACCGGTCGCCGGCGAACGTCTCCGCGCGCGGGAGGCCGCCGATCCACTCGCGCTGGTCGGCCGAGAGGGACGCCTTCGCGTGTTCGAGGCCCGCCTCGGCCATCCGGTTGGCGCCGTAGCGCTCCGGGGTCTCGACGGTGCGGTCGTGGTTCCCGCGCACCGTCGCGGCCGCGACGTCGCGCACGCGCTCGACGCACTCGGCGGGCCAGGGGTTGTAGCCGACCACGTCGCCGGCGCAGTAGATCCGGTCGACTGCGGGCATGTCGTCGAGCACCGTCTCCAGCGCGGGGAGATTCGCGTGGATGTCCGAGATGAGGCCGATCTTCATCGGGTGATTGTTCGACCGGCGGGAGGGAATAGATTGTGGCGAGAGGATTCGTTGGACGGCTGACCGGGTCGTGGGGGCTTCGCGAGAGATTTAAATATGGGTCCGCGGTGGCGCGTGCCTCCGAGTGGCCGCCTTCGGCGGCCGCGAGGAGCGCGCGCGAGGGAGTCGATGGTCCGGAGCGAAGCGGAGGACCATCGACGAGGCTGGGGAGGTGAGAGGTGCGGGGCGGTGCGGGGCGGGACTCGAAGGGGCAGTCGCGAGGGCGGCGCAGGCGACGTAAGCACTGGAGGGAGTGAGCGAAGCGAACGACCGAAGCGCGCAGCGAGCGTGCGCCGCCCTCGCGACTGGGGCTTCGGCGGTGTTCCCTGTCGAGACGCAGTCAGGTGTTTATAAGCAAACGACTGGGGCTTCGGCGGTGTTCACCGCCGATCCGTATTCGATTATTTATAAGCGAGCGACTGAGAATTCGGAAGTATCCACCGCCGATTCTTACGCTTTGACCTTCTCGCGGAAGCGCTCGCGGACCTTCTCCACCTTGGGCTGGGCGTGCATCGTACAGTAGGCGTCGGCCGGGTTCTTTTCGAAGTAGTCCTGGTGTTTCTCCTCGGCGCGGTAGAACGTCTCCAGCGGCTCGATCTCCGTGACGACATCGTCGTCGTAGCCGCCCTCCTCGTCGAGCGCCACGACGTAGTTCTCTACGACCTGCCGCTGCTCGTCGTCGTGGTAGAGTACGATCGACCGGTACTGGCTCCCCACGTCCGGGCCCTGCCGGTTCAGCTGCGTCGGGTCGTGGACGGTGAAGAAGATCTCCAGGATGTCCTCGTAGGAGAGGGCGCCGGGGTCGTACTCGACCTGAACGACCTCCGCGTGGCCGGTGTTGCCGGAACACACCTCGCGGTAGGTGGGGTCGTCGGCGTGGCCGCCGGCGTAGCCGGAGGTGACGCTCTCGACGCCGTCGAGCTCCTTGAACGCCGCCTCGACGCACCAGAAGCAGCCGCCGCCGACCGTCGCGGTCTCGGTGTCTGTCATAGAGGCGTGTTGGCGTCGCAGACGTATTAATCACGCGTGGCACGAGACGTGAGCGTTGACTTGTTCGACTGTTTATGAGCCGTCGGTACTGGATCGACGACGGAGACCTCCAAAGCCCCAGTCGGCGAGGCGGCCGCACGCTCGCTGCGGTCCTCGGTCGCTCGCGCTGCTCGCTCCCTGTGGTCCTTGCGTCGCCTGCGCCCGCCTCGCCGACTGCCCCTTTGAGTCCCCCCCGACCGCTACCGCACCGCAGCCTCACACCTCCCCAGCCTCGCGGTTCGTTCGGGACTCCCTGCGGTCGTCCCTCACTCACCGCGCCCCTCGCGCGTGCCTGCGAGCGGCCGTCAGGCCGCTCGCAGGCACGCGCCACCGCGGTCCATTTATAAGCGATCGTCCGCCCAACCAGCTCCAGTCTCCGAACGCGTTCGCCCGGCAACCCTGCGGTCGAACGGTAGACCTTTGCCGCCTCCCGCGTCAGGTCCGGTATGGTCTCGCTGGGACTGGTGGTGGCGCGGTTCAACGACTCCGTCACGGAGCCGATGGCCGAGGCCGCCCGTGAGGCGGCCGCCGACCGCGACGCCGTCGTTGTCGACGAACTGAGCGTGCCGGGCGCGTACGACAGCCCGCTGGCCGCCGACCGGCTGGCGCGCCGAGACGACGTCGACGCCGTCGCGGTCGTCGGCGCCATCGTCACCGGCGACACCGACCACGACCGCGTCATCGCGAACGCGACCGCCGAGAAGCTCACGCAGGTGAGCCTCGACCGGGACACCCCGGTCACCTTCGGCGTGAGCGGCCCCGGGATGTCCGGCGCGGAGGCGCGCGAGCGGATCGACAAGGGCGCGGACGCGGCCGCGGCCGCGATCGACCTCGCCGAGGAACTCGACTGACAGACACGAGCCGACCACACACACCACACATGAGCGACGCATACGACTTCTCGGAGCGGATCGGACGCGTAGAGCCCAGCGCGACGCTGGCGATATCGAACCTCGCGGCGGAGAAGGAGGCGGAGGGCGCGGACATCGTCGACCTCTCGGTCGGCGAGCCCGACTTCGACACCCCGGAGAACGTCGTCGAGGCCGGCAAAGACGCCCTCGACGCCGGACACACGGGGTACACCTCCTCGAACGGCGTGCCCGAACTCAAGGAAGCGATCGCGGAGAAACTGCGCGGCAACGGCGTCGACGCCGACGCCGACGAGGTGATCGTCACCCCCGGCGGCAAGCAGGCGCTGTACGAGACGTTCCAGACGCTGATCGACGACGGCGACGAAGTCGTCCTGCTGGACCCGGCGTGGGTCTCCTACGAGGCGATGGCGAAGCTCGCCGGCGCCGACCTCTCGCGCGTCGACCTCGCGCCGCACGGCTTCCAGTTAGAGCCCGCGCTCGACGAGCTCGCGGAGACGATCTCGGACGACACCGCGCTGCTCGTCGTCAACTCCCCGTCGAACCCCACGGGCGCCGTCTTCTCCGAGGCCGCCTTAGAGGGCGTCCGCGACCTCGCCGTGGAGCACGACGTCGCCGTCATCTCCGATGAGATCTACGAACGCATCACGTACGGCGTCGAGCCGACCTCGCTCGCGAGCCTCGACGGGATGGCGGACCGCACCGTCACGATTAACGGCTTCTCGAAGGCGTACTCGATGACCGGCTGGCGGCTCGGCTACCTCCACGCGACCGAGGAGTTCGTCGGCGAGGCGGGGAAGCTCCACTCCCACTCCGTCTCCTGTGCGACGAACTTCGTCCAGCGCGCGGGGATCGAGGCCCTCGAAAACACCGAGGAGTCGGTCGAGGAGATGCGCGACGCGTTCGAGTCCCGCCGCGACCTCCTCGTCGACCTGTTCGACGAACACGGCGTCGATGTCGACGTCGGCGACGGCGCCTTCTACATGATGATCCCGGTCGACGACGACGACCAGGCGTGGTGCGAGCGCGCCATCGAGGAGGCGTCGGTCGCCTGCGTCCCCGGCAGCGCGTTCAACGCGGACGGCTTCGCGCGGATCTCCTACGCCGCGAGCGAGGAGCGCCTCCGCGAGGCGGTCGACCGCCTCGTGGCGAACGACCTGTTGTAGCTCGTGGCAAACGACCTGTTGTAGCTCGTCGCGTCGACCGCGCGGCCCCGACCCCGACGCTCCCGCCGGGTTCGCTCCGCCGCCAACGTTTTGTGTCAGCTCGGCGAAATTCGCACGGACCACACCATGTACCAGACAATCCTCTACCCGACTGACGGAAGCGAGGGATCGGCGGCCGTCGCCGACCACGTCCGGGAGCTCGCGGCCGCGTTCGACGCGACCGTCCACGTCCTGTACGTCGTCGACGCGCGAGGCGCCAACTACGGACTGAGCGGCGCCTTCCTGACGGACGAGGGGTCGGGCGTCCAGGCCGATCCGGCCCCGGACGACGACAGCGGCATGGTCGGCGAGGGCACCGACGCGGCGGCGACGCGGTCGGCGCTCGTCGAGCGCGGCGAGGAGATCGTCGAGGCCGCGGCCGCGGCGCTCCGCGACGGCGAGGCGCCGCCGGAGACCGTCACCGCCGTCGAAACGGGCACGCCGCACTCGGCGATCTTGGAGTACGCCGACGAGAACGACGTCGACCTCGTGGTGATGGGAACCCACGGTCGGACCGGCGTCGAGCGGTACCTGCTCGGCAGCGTCGCGGAGAAGGTCGTCCGGCTCGCGGACGTGCCGGTGACGACGGTGCGGGCGGACGAGGGCGAGTGACGGTCCGAGCGGACGACGGCGAGTGACGGCGGCCCGAGCGGACGAGGGCGTCCGAGCAGGCGCCGACGCCCGGTCCGACGGCTCGGGCCCGCCGGGCGACGGCTTTTCCGGCTTCGCCGACCACGCTCTCCCATGAGCGACTCGGAGCGAACGGCGATCGGCGACGACGTTCGTGAGACCCTCCTCGACCGCGTGACCAGTCAGAGCGCCACGGTCGGCGCGAGCGTCCCCGACGAGATCGAGGTCGACGGGACCGCGCTCGACCTCTCCGCGTTCATCGTCGAGACGCGGAAGGTCGACGCCGTCCCGCCCGCGCTCGACCGGAAAGTGACGGCCGCGCGCGACGCCCTCCGCGCGGAGCGGGAGCGGCGGCTCGACCGGTTGGAGACGGAGCCGATCGACCGGGAGACGGCCGAGGCGCTCGCCGAGGAGGTGATCGGTATCGACCGCGCGCTGAACGCCTTAGAGGGGATCCGCCGTCCGGGGTTCGCCGACGAACACCACGCCGACACGCTGGCGGGCCACGAGCGCTGGCTCGCGTTCGTCGACCAAGTGCGGTGAGCCGTCGCCGGGCCGACGCCGTTCCTCCGCTGGGACGACGCCGCCCCCGCCGGGACGCCACCGGTCCCTCGTCGGCCCCCTTCCGAAACCCTTACTCGCCGCCCGCGTGGTACGTTCGGGTATGAGCGACACCGCAGCGTCGGACGACGGCGAGACCGCCGTCGACGCCGAGGAGGTCAGACACGTCGCCGACCTCGCGCGGGTGCGGCTCGCCGACGACGAGGTCGACGAGTTCGCGGCGCAGTTCGGCGACATCTTGGAGTACTTCGCGGCGCTCGACGAGGTCCCCGAGACCGAGCGCGAGGAGGAACTCGTCAACGTGATGCGCCCGGACGAAATCGAGGAGGGGCTCACGCAGGAGGAGGCGCTCGCGAACGCCGAGGAGACGGAGGACGGCTTCTTCGTCGGGCCGAAGGTGTCGTAGATGGCGGCCGACATCAACGCCTTCGTCACGGAGGAGACGATCGAGGGCGACGCCGACACCGAAGGCCCCCTCGCGGGGCGGACGGTGGCAGTCAAGGACAACATCTCCACCGCGGGGATCCGGACGACCTGCGGATCCGAGATGCTCGCCGACTACGTCCCGCCCTACTCCGCCACCGTCGTCGACCGACTGACCGAGGCGGGTGCGACGGTCGTCGGCAAGACGAACATGGACGAGTTCGGGATGGGGACGACGACGGAGACCTCCGCGTTCGGCCCCACCAAGAACCCGGTCGACACCGACCGCGTCCCGGGCGGCTCCTCCGGGGGCTCTGCGGCCGCGGTCGCGGCGGGCGAGGCCGACGTCGCGCTCGGCTCCGACACCGGCGGGTCGGTGCGCTGCCCGGCCGCCTTCTGCGGGGTCGTCGGGATCAAGCCGACCTACGGACTCGTCTCCCGGTACGGGCTCATCGCGTACGCGAACTCCCTCGAACAGATCGGGCCGATCGCGGGCACCGTCGAGGAGGCGGCCGCCGCGCTCGACGTCATCGCCGGCGACGACCCGAACGACGGGACGACGCGCGAGCTCGCCGAGGTCGACGGCGCCGACCCCGACGCGAGCTACGCTGCGGCCGCCGACGGCGACGTGGATGGCCTCACTGTGGGAGTCCCCACGGAGCTGTTCGAGGGCGCCGACGAGCGCGTCGTCGAGACGGTCGAGGCCGCGATCGACGACCTCGAAGCGCAGGGCGCCGAGACGACCGGGATCTCGCTTCCCTCCGTCGAACACGCCGTTCAGGCGTACTACGTGATCGCGATGGCGGAGGCCTCCTCGAACCTCGCGCGCTTCGACGGCGTGCGGTACGGGAACCGCGCCGAGTCGGACGGCAACTGGAACGAGTCGTTCGCGGAGACGCGCGAGGAGGGGTTCGGCGCGGAGGTCAAGCGCCGGATCCTGCTCGGCACGTACGCGCTCTCGGCCGGCTACCACGACAAGTACTACGAGAAGGCGCAGGACGCCCGCGCCTGGGTCCGGCAGGACTTCGAGGACGCGTTCGACGACGTCGACGTGATCGCGTCGCCGACGATGCCGGTCCTCCCCTTCGAGCTCGGCGAGAGCCTCGACGACCCGCTGCGGATGTACCTCGCGGACGCGAACACGACCCCCGTCAACCTCGCGAACCTGCCCGCGATCTCGGTGCCCGCCGGCGAGGCCGACGGGCTCCCAGTCGGGCTCCAGCTCGTCGGGCCGAAGTTCGGCGAGGAGACGATCGTTCGCGCCGCGAGCGCGGTCGAGGAGCGATGAGCCTCACCGACGAGGAACGCGGGCGGCTCGCGGACGTGGTCCGCCTCCAGCCGACGAAGAACGGCGAGCTGCAGGACGCCTGGGAGATGGAGAGCGGCAGCGAGGTCCACGGCTACCTGGAGAACCACCTGAAGGAGTACTACTACCGCGACGACGACAGCCTGATCCGCGCGACGGCGGAGGCGAACGACCTCGTCGACGTCGAGCCCGGGATCGAGCCCGACGCGGTCGCGAAGGGCAGTGTCCCCGAGACGATCCGCGTTCCGGAGCTGGAGTCGCAGGTCGTGGACGTCCTCGCCGGCCCCGACGAGCGCTCGCAGTCGGTCGTCAGCGTGCTCAACGCCCTCCGCGAGGCGTACGACGTCGACCCGGAGGTCGACGCGGTGCGCCGGGCGCTGCGCAGCCTCGAACGCAAGAACGTCGTCGAGGTCGTCTACCGCACCGTGCCGACGTTCCGGCTCGCCGTCGACCGCGACGAGATCACGGTCGAGATCGAAGAGTAGGCGTCCGCGACGCCCCGGCGAGCACGACGCCTCCGCTCGTCGACACGATTTTGTACCGCGACGGAGACCGTCACGCCGATGGCCGACGACGAGACCCTCCGCGAGCGGTTCCGCCGCAACGCGAGCGGCATCGCCGCCATGGTGGTGACCGGGACGTGGCTGGCGGCGATGTTCCTCGACGCTGGGTGGTGGCTCCCGTTCATGCTGTTCGGGTACATCGTGATCGTCCCGATCGTCTCGATGCTGTTCGACGAGGAGGAGGCGGAGTCCGTTCACGTCGAGTCGGAGTCGGGCTCGGTCCGCGTCGAGCGCGGGAAGACGGTGGAGCGCGACGAGGCGACCGAGGACACGACGGACGCCTTGGAGCGGCTGCGGACCCGCTACGCGAACGGCGACCTCACGGACGAGCAGTTCGAGCGGAAGCTGGATCGGCTGCTGGAGACCGAGACACCCGAGGACGCGGCCGAGTGGGCCCAGCGTAACCGAGATGCGCGGCAGGACCGCGGGGCGGGACGGGAGCGCGACGTCGAGCGGGAGCAGTGAGGCTGGGCGCCGAGCCGCTTCGGCGCGGCCGAACCTCAAGCTTCAATGCGCGCGGCCGACTCGACCGCGTATGAGCGACCAGGAACTGCGGAAGGAGGCCCACGACCTCGACGTCACCGTTTGGGTCGGCAAGAAGGGCGTCGACGCGGTCGTCGACGAAACGTCCGACCAGCTCGACGACGCAAAGCTCGTGAAGGTGAAGTTCCTCCGCGCGGCCCGCGGCGGGACATCAACCGAGGAGCTCGCGGAAGAGCTTGCCGAGGCGGTCGGCGCCGACCTGATCGAGACCCGCGGGAACACGGCGGTGCTGCACTGATGGGCGCTCCCGCGGGAACGTTCGGCCCCCTCGCCATCGCGGGGACGCTGGAACCGTACCTCGGCCCGGTGACCGGGATCGTCGTCGACGCCGCGATCTTCCTCGCGGTCGTCGTCGCGACGTACGTCATTTATAAATCGGTCGTCACGTCGCTCCTCCGCCGGGTGTTCGACAGGCAGGGGCTCGACGAGCACGCGCGGCGTCCGCTCCAGAAGATCGTGGCGTTCCTCGTGCTGTTCGCCGGCGTCACGGTCGCGTTCGGCGCGGCGGGCTACCAGGGGTTCCTGCGCTCGCTGGCGACGATCGCGGCCGCGGCGACGCTCGCGATCGGCTTCGCCCTACAGGACGTGATCAAGAACTTCGTCGCGGGCGTCTTCATTTATACGGACAAGCCGTTCCGCATCGGCGACTGGATCGAGTGGAACGACAACTCGGGGGTCGTCGAGGACATCTCCTTCCGGGTCACCCGGGTCCGCACGTTCGACAACGAGCTGCTCACGGTGCCGAACCACGCCCTGACGAGCGACGTGGTGAAGAACCCGGTCGCGAAGAAGACGCTCCGCCTGAAGTTCGTCTTCGGCATCGACTACGAGGACGACGTCGAGAAGGCGAGCGAGATCATCGTCGAGGAGGCCGAGAAGAGCGACGCGATCTTAGCCGACCCCGCGCCCTCGGTCCGGCTCACGGAGCTGGCCGACTCCTACGTCGGCCTCCAGTCGCGGATCTGGATCGACGACCCCTCGCGAGCCGACTTCGTGAAGGCGCGCGCCGACTACGTGAAGGCCGTCAAGGCGCGCTTCGACGAGGAGGGGATCTCGATCCCCTTCCCGCAGCGGACCGTCTCGGGGCGCAACGAGTGGACGGACCCATCCTCGTTCGGCGGGGGCGACTGAATCGAGCGGCCGCACCCGACGGCGAGTCGTCGGCCGCCCCGACGCGGCCCGCGTCGTCCGTGCGGCGATAGTAACGAACTTGAGGGCTCGGTAACTGGGTGTGCCCATGCACGTGGTCGTCATCGGGGCCGGCGAGGTCGGGACGAGCATCGCCGCGAGTCTCGCGTCGGACCACGAGGTCGTCGTCGTCGACGTCGACCCGGACCGGGCGGAACAGCTCAAGTACGAACTCGACGTGCTCACCATCGCCGGCGACGGCACGTCCTCCGAGATCCAGTCGGCCGCCGAAGTCGACCGCGCGGACATGGTCATCGCCTGTACCGACGACGACCAGACGAACCTCGTCGCCTGCGGCACCGCGAAGACGCTCGGCGACGGGTTCACGATCGCCCGCGTGAAGAGCACCGACTTCCTCCGCACCTGGCAGGGCAACGAGGGCGCCTTCGGCGTCGACTTCATGGTGTGTACCGACCTCCTGACCGCGGAGAACATCGTCCGCGTCATCGGCCTCCCGGCCGCGGTCGACGTCGACCCGTTCGCCGGCGGCCTCGTCCAGATGGCGGAGTTCGAGATCGCGGCGGGGAGCCCCGTCGCCGAACAGACCGTCTCGGAGGCCGACCGCTTCGAGTCGCTCACGTTCGTCGGGCTGTTCCGCGACGGCGAGATGACTATCCCGCGCGGGGACACCGACATCGCCGTCGGCGATCGCGCGGTGGTGATCGGGAGCCCCGAGAGCGTCCAGTCGTTCGCGACCGACGTCGCGCCGGAGACGACCCCGGACCGCGCCGACGAGATCGTCGTCGTCGGCGGCAGCGAGATCGGCTACCAGACCGCCCGGCTGCTTGAGGAGCGCGACTTCAAGCCGCGGCTGATAGAGCGGGACGCCGACCGCGCGCGGTGGCTCGCGGAGAACCTCCCGAACACCGTCGTGATGGAACACGACGCCACCGACACCGAGTTCCTCTCCCGGGAGCACGTCGACGAGGCCGACATCGTCGTCACCGCGCTCCGCTCGGACGAGAAGAACCTCCTCATCTCCGTGCTCGCCAAGCGGCTCGGCGTCGACCGCGTGATCGCCGTCGTCGACAGCCCGGACTACGTCACCGTCTTCGAGGAGATCGGCATCGACATCGCGATCAACCCCCGCACCGTGACCGCCGAGGAGATCACCCGGTTCACCTACGAGAGCGTCGCGGAGAACATCGCGGTGCTGGAGAACGACCAGGCGGAGGTCCTCGAGCTCGAACTCACCGAGGGGTGCGGGCTCGTCGGGCGACCCATCTCGGAGGTCGTCGCCGAGAGCGAGGTGCGGTTCGTCATCGGCGCGATCACGCGCGACCACCGGCTGGTCACCCCCCGCGGGGACACCGTGCTTCAAGCGGGCGACCACGTGATCCTCCTCGTGGAGTCGGAGTCGGTGGGCGAGATCGCGTCGATGGCCTGAGAAACTCGTGAACACCAAGATCCGAGTCGGGTGGCGGGCGAGCGTGGGGCTCACCGGCGACGTCCTCGCCGCGCTCTCCGTTCCCCTGTCCTTCCCCCTCCTCATCGCGCTCTACTACGGGGAATCGCCGCTGCCCTTCGTCGCGGCGATCGCCGTCTCGCTCGCGCTCGGCGCGGCGTTCCGGTCGATCCAGGACCCGTCGGTCAACCTCGGGCCCCGGGAGGCGTTCCTCGCGGTGGCGCTGATCTGGTTCCTCGTCGCCGCGGTCGGCGCGATCCCGTTCGTCGTCGCGGGCGTGGGCACCGTCGCGCACCCGGTGAACGCCATGTTCGAGGCGATGAGCGGGCTGACGACGACCGGCGCGACCGTGTTGCGCGACTTCTCGCTCCACGCGAAGTCCGTCATGATGTGGCGGCAGGTGATCCAGTGGCTCGGCGGACTGGGGATCCTGATCTTGGCGACCGCGGTCCTCTCCGAGATCGGGGTGGGTGGCGCGCAGCTGATGGAGTCGGAGTCGCAGACGCAGGACGTCAACAAGCTCACGCCGAAGATCTCGCAGACCGCGCAGCTGATCTGGGGGATCTACTTCGGGCTCACGGGGCTCGCGATCGCCGTCTACTTCCTGCTCGGACTCGCGGTCGACCCGCAGATGGACCTGTACAACGCGGTCGCCCACGCGTTCACGTCGGTCGCGACCGCCGGGTTCTCGCCGGAGCCGCTCTCGGTCGGCGCGTTCCACCCGCTCATCCAGTGGGCGGTCGTCCCGTTCATGGTGATCGGCTCGACCAGCTTCGTGCTCATCTACTTCGCCATCAACGGCGAGCCGATGCGCCTGCTGCGAAACGAGGAGTTCCACTTCTACCTCGGCGCGATGGGGACGCTCGCGTCGGTCGTCGCGCTCGGCCTGTTCCTCGACCCCAGCACGACCTTCGGCGCCGAGGGAACGGTGCGTCACGCCGTGTTCAACGTCGCCTCCATCGTGACGACGACGGGGTACGCCAGCACCGATTACGTACAGTGGGCGCCCGCCGCGAAGCACATGCTGTTCATGGGGATGTTCGTCGGGGGAATGGTCGGGTCGACCACCTGCTCGATCAAGTCGCTGCGGTGGCTGGTCGCGCTGAAGTCGTTCCGCCGGAACCTCTACACCGCGATCCACCCGGAGTCCGTCCGGCCGGTCCGGATCTCGGGGAAGCCGATCGACGAGGGCGCGATCCGCGACATCTACGCGTACCTCCTCCTCAGCATCGTGATCTTCTTTCTGCTCGCCATCGTCATCGTCGTCGACGCCGAGCGAGGGAACGCCACCGTGACGGAGTTCGAGGCGCTCGGCGCCGCGGCGACCACGTTCCTCAACATCGGGCCGGCGTTCGGCGACGCGGGTCCGTACGGAACGTTCGCGACGTTCCCGCTGAGCACCCGCGCCGTGATGATCGTCCTGATGTGGATCGGCCGGATAGAGATCATCCCGGTCCTCGTGCTGTTCACGAAGGCGTTCTGGACGTCGTAGCATCCCTCGGCGGCCGAGTTTCGAGCGACGGAGTCGGCGTCGATATAACTTCATTTTTAAATTGGATTCTCAAACCGAATGCCTTGTAGGCGATCGATGCCGGGAGTAGGTATCACACAGTTGTGGAGTGGTCGTTTATAAATAATCGAGCCGTGCTGCTGTTGGCGGTTTATGAGTTGCTGACGGCTCTGTGGTGGCAATTTTCAAAGCCCCAGCCGCTCGGCTGTACGACACTACAGTTTATAAACTGCTCATCGATCGCCAACACCTCCAAAGCCCCAGCCGGGAGGACGCCGCACACTCGCTGCGCTCCTCGCTCGCGTTGCTCGCTGCGGTGCTTACGTCGTCTGCGGCGTCCTCCCGGCTGCCCCTTTGAGTCCCACCCCCGCACGGCGACCGCACCTCACGCCTCCCCAGCCTCGTCGATGGTCCTCCGCTTCGCTCCGGACCATCGACTCCCTCGCGCGTGCGGTTCGCGGCCTGTCGGCCGCTCACTGGCACGCGCCACCGCACCGTCTTTTACGATTTTTAAGAATCCACGGACCCCTACCGACGGCTTCTTATCGCATCGGAAAGCTACGACGCACATCGGAACCTCTGAGGGACACCCGTGACACGAACGACGGTCGACGTACGAGCGACGCTCAGCTACACCGGGACTATCGTGAAGCTCCTCTCCGCGTCGATGAGCGTCCCGCTCGTCGTGGCGCTGATCTACGGGGAGGACGCGCTCACGTTCGCGGTCTCGATGACGATCGCGGTCGCGGTCGGCGCGGGAATGGAACGGCTCGACGACGAACCGGACCTCGGCCCCAGAGACGCGCTGGCGGTCGTCTCGCTGGCGTGGCTCATGGCCGCGGTCGTCGGCGCGATCCCGTACGTCATCGCGGGCTACGGTACCCCCTCCGCGCTCGGACACCCGGTGAACGCGCTGTTCGAGTCGATGAGCGGCTTCACCACGACGGGGGCGACCGCGACCGCGGAGATCAGCTTCGAGCGGCACTCGCACGCCGTGTTGATGTGGCGGCAGCTCACCCAGTGGCTCGGCGGGATGGGGATCATCGTGCTGATGGTCGCGATCCTGCCCCAACTCGCCGTGAACGGCGCGGAACTGATGAAATCTGAGGCGCCGGGGCCGGGCCTCCAGAAGCTCACGCCGCGGATCGCGGAGACGGCGCGGGCGCTCTGGCTAATCTACGCGGGGTTCACGGCCGCGCTGATCGCGATCCTGTTCGGCCTCGGCCTCACGCCGCTCGCGCCGAACATGGACCTGTACAACGCGATCGCCCACGGCTTCTCGACGCTGCCGACGGGAGGATTCTCCCCGCAGGCGGAGAGCATCGCGGCGTTCTCGCCCGTCGTCCAGTGGGTGTTCGTCCCGTTCATGGTGATCGCCGGGGTGAACTTCGCGCTGTTCTGGTACGTGCTGCGCGACGACCCGCGAGAGATGTTCGGAAACACCGAGTTCCGCATGTACCTCGGGCTGGTGACCGGGTTCGCCGCGGTGCTCGCGGTCGGGCTGTTCTACGGCGGCGCGCCCGAGACGGGTATCGGCGGGGTTACGGAGGGCGTGACCGAGAGCGCGCTCAGACACGGTGCCTTCCAGATCGCGTCGCTTTTGAACTCGACTGGGTTCGCGACCGCGAACTTCGCGGAGTGGGACACCCAGACCAAGTTCTTCCTGCTGTTCGTGATGTTCGTCGGCGGCTCCGCGGGCTCGACCGGGGGCGGGATCAAGGTCATCCGGTGGCTCATCCTGTTGAAGGTGCTGTACCGCGAGCTGTACACCACGGCGAACCCCGACGTCGTCCGGCCGGTGCGGCTCGGCGGCGAGGTCGTCGACGAGGACGTGATCCGCGGCATCCTCGTGTTCACGCTGCTGTACTTCCTCGTGTTCGCGCTCTCCGCGGTGTTCATCGAACTCGACACGACGCGGGTCGGGGAGGGCCTCACCGGGACGCAGGCGTTCGCGGCGTCGCTCGCGACCATCGGGAACATCGGGCCGGGGCTCGGGCCGCTCGGGCCCTTCGGGAGCTACGAGTTCCTGCCGAACGCGACGAAGCTGCTGATGATCGGGCTGATGTGGATCGGGCGGCTGGAGATCGTCCCCGTGCTCGCGCTGTTCGTCGCCGGCGTCGACGAGCGGTGAGCGGGCGCCCGTGTTACGGACCCGGTCGCGGGAGGCACCTTCTTAAACGGCGGCGGGCGTAGTACCTCGTATGAACGGAACCGACGAGACAGACGACACCGGCGGTCGGGACCTGCTCGCTCACGTGCTCCTCCCGGTCGCGAACGAGGAGGACGCGCTGGCGACGGCGCGGGCGCTCGAACCGTACGAGACCGGGCGCGTGACCGCGCTCCACGTCGTCGAGAAGGGCGAGGGCGTCCCGGACAAGACCCCGGTCGAGCAGTCGGAGGAGCTCGCGGCCGAGTCGTACGCGGCGGTCCGGACGGTGTTCCCGGACGCGGGCGAACACACCGCGTACGCACGCGACGTGGTCGAGGCGATCTTCGACGCCGCGGCGGAGGAGGACGCGAGCGCGATCGCCTACCGGCCGCGCGGCGGGAACCGGCTCGTCCAACTGCTCTCGGGCGACCTGTCGACCGAGCTCGCGACCGACGCGCCGGTGCCGGTCGTCGCGCTCCCCCGCGCGGATTCGGACGAATGAGCCGTCGCCGCCCTCGTGGGGCCGGCTCCGCCGGGCGCTGATCTGTACCCCAACCGATGCCACGCGCCGACGACCGACCGACGCCGGGCAGCGGGGGACGACCGACGGTCATGGTCGCGCTCTCGAACCCGCGGACCGAGGCGGCGCTCGTCGCGCTCGCCGGCGCCTTGGCCGAGCATAGGGGGGGCCGCCTCCTCGCGGTCCACGTCGTCACCGTCCCCGACCAGACGTCGTTAGAGAAGGCCGCGGAGAACAGGGCGAAGCTCGACGAGTCCTCCGCGGAGCTGCTCTCGGCCGCCGTCGATGACGCAGAGGGATTCGACGCGCCGGTCGCGACGAAGACGGTCCTCTCGCACCGCGGGATCGAGGAGGTGTTCGACGCCGCGCGGCGGAACGACGCCGACGCCGTCGTGATGGGCTACGGCGGGGCGCGGTTCGCCGGCGGGCGCGTCGAGGGCTCGCTCGACGAGCTCGCCCGCGACCTCCCCTGCGACTTCCTCGTGTTCGACGGCGACCGGCTCGACGTCGGCGAGGTGCTCGTCCCGACCGCCGGCGGGCCCTCCTCCGACCTCTCCGCCGAGGTCGCGCTCGCGCTCCGAGAGGGCGTCGGGGCGAACGTCTCGCTGCTCCACGTCGTCGACGAGGGCGGCGAGGCGTCGGGCCGCGAGTTCCTCGCCGGGTGGGCCGAGGGGCACGGCCTCGGGGACGCCGACCTGCGCGTCGAGACCGGCGACGTCGAGGCGGCGATCGGTCGCGTCGGCGAGGGGTACGACCTCGTGATCGTCGGCGCGACGGAGCGCGGCCTCCTCTCCCGGATCGTCCGCGGGTCGCTCGCGCTCGAGGCCGTCGAGCGGCTCGACACCCCTGTGTTGCTCGCGGAACGCCCCTCCGCGCGGTCGCTCCGCGACCGGCTGTTCGGCGGGCGCTGAGGCGAGCGGACGCTGCGACTGTCACCCGCCCCTTTCAGAATATAATGAATATTTATACGCGACCGGCGGGTAACGGGCGGTATGTACGACGACGAGGAGCTCTCCGCGATCCGCGAGGCGAAGGCGTCGTGGGAGGCGGAGACGCTCGACCCGACCCTCGACCGCCACGGCGAGCGGAACGAGCGGTTCGCGACCGTGTCGAACCGCGAGGTGGATCGCATATACACGCCCGACGACGTCGCCGACCTCGACTACGACGAGGACCTCGGCTTTCCGGGCGAGGCGCCCTACACTCGCGGCGTCTACCCGACGATGTACCGCGGCCGCACGTGGACGATGCGGCAGTTCGCGGGGTTCGGTACCGCCGAGGAGACCAACGAGCGGTTCCGCTACCTCATCGACGAGGGCCAGACCGGGCTCTCGACCGCCTTCGACATGCCCTCGCTGATGGGGATCGACTCGGACGACAAGATGTCGCTCGGCGAGGTTGGCAAGGAGGGCGTCGCGGTGGACACCTTACGCGACATGGAGGTGCTGTTCGACGGCATCGACCTCGCCGAGGTGTCGACCTCGTTCACTATCAACCCGAGCGCGCCGGTGATCTACGCGATGTACGTCGCGCTCGCGGACCGGCGCGGGATTCCGCGCGAGGAGCTGCGCGGGACCCTGCAAAACGACATGCTCAAGGAGTTCATCGCGCAGAAGGAGTGGGTGGTTCCGCCGGAGCCCTCACTCGAGTTAGTGACCGACACGATCGAGTTCGCGGTCGACGAAACGCCGAAGTTCAAGCCCATCTCGGTGTCGGGCTACCACATCCGCGAGGCGGGGTCGACCGCGGTCCAGGAGCTGGCCTTCACGCTCGCCGACGGCTTCGCCTACGTCGAGGCGTGCCTCGACCGCGGGCTCGACGTCGACGCGTTCGCCCCGCAGCTCTCCTTCTTCTTCAACTCGCACAACTCGCTGTTCGAGGAGGTCGCGAAGTTCCGCGCCGCGCGCCGCGTCTACGCGAACGTCATGGAAGACTGGTACGACGCGGAGGCCGAGGCGTCGAAGCGGCTGAAATTCCACACCCAGACCGCCGGGCAGTCGCTGACGGCCCAGCAGCCGCTGAACAACGTCGCGCGCGTCACGGTTCAGGCGTTAGCGGGCGTGCTGGGCGGCACCCAGAGCCTCCACACCAACTCCTTCGACGAGGCGCTCGCGCTCCCCTCCGAGCAGGCGGTGCGCGTCGCGCTCCGGACCCAGCAGATCATCGCCGAGGAGTCGGGCGCGGCCGACATCGTCGACCCGCTCGGCGGCTCCTTCGCGGTCGAGAGCCTCACAGACGAGACGGAGGAAGAGGCGATGGAATACATCGAGGAGATCAGAGAGATGGGCGACGGCTCCGTGCGCGACGGCGTCCTCCGCGGCATCGAGCAGGGGTACTTCCACCGGGAGATCCAGGAGTCCGCCTACGAGTACCAGGAGCGCGTCGACGAGGGCGAGGAGACGGTCGTCGGCGTCAACGCCTACGAGATCGACGAGGACACCCGGCCGGACCTGCTGAAGATCGACGAGACGACCCGCGAGCGACAGCTCGACCGGTTAGAGTCGGTGAAGGCCGAGCGCGACGACGAGGCGGTCGACGCCGCGCTCGGCGACCTCCGCGACGCCGTCGAGGCCGGAGAGAACGCCATGCCGGAGATCGTCGCGGCCGTGAAGGCGTACGCGACGATGGGCGAGATCATGGACGTGTTCGAGGCGGAACACGGGAGCTACCGCGAGCGGATCGGCGTCGCCTGACGGGCGGGAGAACGGAGAAACGGGCGGACCGACGGCGGTTCAGCGGGGGAACGTGAGCGGCGCCGCGCCGGCCGCGGCGACGCCGGGCCGGTCGAGGCGACGCCGCCTACGCCGTCTCGACCGACCGCGCGGACTCCGCGCACCACGCGTTGCCCCGGCGGCCCGCGCGCCGGAGGTCGAGCTCGACGACCGAGCCGACGTCGAGGGCCGACAGCTCGGCCTCCACGTCGGGGTCGTCGTACTCGACGACGTACAGCGTCCCGTTTCGCGGGTATTCGCGGAGCGTGATCGCCCCGTGGTCGTTGCACGCGTCGACGACCGTGTACTTGCCTGTGCGGTCCATCCCGTGTTGCGCTACACAGTGATCCTTGTTAACAGTTATCCGGGTGGGTGGCGCGGCCGCACGCACCCGTCACCCGGCCGCGAACGGTCCATTTTAATCGGGGCGCCGCCTCGCTCGGGTATGACGGAGACGGAGATCCCCGAGGACCACCCGCGGTACGCGTCGCTCGTGACGCGCCACCGGATCGAGGCGGGCGTCGAGAAGGGGATCACCTCGAAGCAGGGACTGATCGCGCAGGGGCGCGGCGAGGCGTTCGACTACCTCCTCGGCGAGCGCACGCTCCCGAGCGCCGACGACGCCGCGCGCGCCGCGGCCGCGACGCTCCTAGTCGCCGAGCGCCCCGTGATCTCGGTCAACGGCAACGTCGCGGCGCTCGCGCCGGCGGAGACGGTCGAGCTGGCCGAGGCGGTCGGCGCCGACCTCGAGGTGAACCTGTTCAACCACACCGACGAGCGCGTCCGGCGGATCGCCGACCACCTCCGCGAGCACGGCGCCGACGAGGTGAAGGGGCTCGCCGGCGACGGCGAGATCCCCGGCCTCGACCACGCGCGCGGCGTCGTCGACGCCGACGGGATCGAGGCGGCCGACGTCGTCGTGGTCCCGTTAGAGGACGGCGACCGCGCCGCCGCGCTCGACGCGATGGGGAAGACGGAGATCGTCGTCGACCTCAACCCGGGAAGCCGCTCGCCGCGGACGGCGGACGTGCCGATCATCGACAACCTCCTGCGCGCGGTGCCGAACGTGACGGCGCACGCGGAGGACCTCGCGGACGCGACGCCGGCGGAATTAGAGCGAATCGTCGACGAGTTCGACGCCGACGCCGCGCTCGACGCGGCCGAGGCGGCGATCCGCGAGGGGTCGTTCGCGGACGGGGAGGGAGAGTAGCCCTCACGCTTCCCCGCCGGAAGGCAAAAGCGTACGCCGCCCCTACACGGAACCATGGAACTCGACGAGACGGACCGGGCGATCCTGCGGATCCTCCAGGAGGACGCGCGGACCCCGTTCTCGGAGGTCGCGCGCCGGATCGACATGTCCAGCGCGACCGTCCACGACCGAGTCAGCCGCCTCGAGGAGGCGGGCGTCATCCGCGGGTACCACGCGGACATCGACCCGAAGGCGGTCGGGTACGGCGTCGGCGCGTTCGTCGGCCTGCGCGTCGAGCAGGGCCGCGAGGAGGACGCGCTCGAACGCCTCCGCGGCATCGACGGCGTCCGCGAGATCCACCTCACCACCGGCGAGTGGGACGTCATCCTCCGCGTCGTCGCGGCCGACACGGACCGCCTCCGGGAGCTGATGTTCGAGCGGATCGCGGAGACCGAGGGGTTCTCGCGCTCGCAGACGATGGTCATCCTCGGCACCGACTACGAGCAGCCCGGGCCGCCGCTGTAGGCGGACGCGCGGCGGGGCCGGCGGGACCGCTCGCAGTCTGGCGGCGCCGCCCACGCTACCGGACCGGAACGCTCAACTCGGGACCTCCCCGAACGGTGACCATGAGCACAGGAGTGGCCGACGGGTTCGACCCGTCGCCGGAGCGCGCGTGGGCGGCGGTCGTCGGCGGCGTCACGGCGCTTTTGGCGATCGGATCGGTCGTCTTCCCGCGCGTCGTCTACGACCGCTTCCTCTGGCGCTACTTCTGGGGCCCGGTCGTCGCCGACGGCGAGGGCGCGCAGTGCGCGGTCCGCGAGCCCGGCGGCACCACGGAGCTGCTCGGCAGCAGCGGGGCGTGTCAGGCGGCGCGGAGCGCCGGCGAGGTCGTGGCGGCCCCGGGCTACACCACCGTCTCGACGGTGAGCTACGTGGTGATCCTCCTGGCGATGCTGATCGGCGTCGTCTTCCTCCTCCGTCGGCTCGACATCGCGACGGAGCTCCGCTTCTTCTTCGCGCTGTTCCCGTTCATGCTGTTCGGCGGGGCGATGCGGACGGTCGAGGACGCGGGCGTCGCCGCGACCGACGCCGGTGTCGAGCCCCTAATCGCCTTCCCGGCGAGCGCGGTGCTGATCAGCCCGTTCATCTACTTCACGGTGTTCCTGTTCACGCTCGCGTGCGTTCTCGCGGCGTACGGCCTCGAACGCCGCGGCGTCGTCGACGACTACGCCCGCCCGCTGTTCGCGTCGGGCGCCGCGGGGCTCGCGCTCGCGGTCGGGTACCTCTCGTATCTCGCGGCCACGACCGGCTACGTCACCTTCTACCCGCAGGTACTCGTCCCCACGCTCGTCATCGCGACGGCCGCGACCGCGGTCACGTGGGCGATCGCGACCAGGCAGATCTCGACGATCCGGCAGGGCACCGGCGCGGCGGGGATCGTGATCATCTGGGGGCACGCGATCGACGGCGTCGCGAACGTGATCGGGCTCAACTGGATGCCCGCGCTGACCGGCACCCCGAACCTCGTGCCGAAACACGTCGTCAACGCGCTGATCGTCGACTGGACCGGGCGGCTGCTGCCGGAGTCGATCGTCTCCGTCACCGGCGACGCGTGGCCGTTCCTCCTCGTGAAGCTCGCGGCCGCGACGTTCGTCGTCTGGGTGTTCAACGGCGAGATGTACGAGGAGTCGCCGCGGTACACGCTGCTGCTGTTGATCACCGTGCTGGCCGTCGGGCTCGGGCCGGGCACGCGGGACATGCTTCGCGCGACGTTCGGGGTTTAAGTAGTCGATTCGGCTTCAGTTTGTTATTTATAAGCGATTCTCGTGGGTGGCGTCGTGAACACGTCCGAAGCCGCAGTCGCTCGCTTATAAACACCTGTTCGCAGATCGGTGGCAAACACCGCTAAATCCCCAGCCACCCGTTTATAAATAACCGTCCACAGATCGACTGCGAACACCTCCAAAGCCCCAGCAGTGAGGGCGTCGTACGCTCGCTGCGGTCCTCGGTCGCTCGCTCCGCTCGCTCTCTGCGGTCCTTGCGTCGCCTACGACGCCCTCACTGCTGCCCCTTTGAGTCCCGCCCCGCACAGCGCCTCACGCCTCCCCAGCCTCGTCAGTCGGCCTCCGCGATGCTCCGGCCGACTGACTCCCTCGCGCGTGCGGTTCGCGCCGCGCTGCGGCGCTCACCGGCACGCGCCACCGCCGACCATTTATAAGCAGTTTTCAGGAGAACACGCTGGGGTTAGTCATTTGACGCCGTTCCACAACGGCATCTTATAAGCCGTCGCGGGCGGAACGGACTCGGTAATGCTGGACGGGGTCAACGTCGCGCTCGGCGTCTCAGGGAGCATCGCGGCGGTGAAGGTCGTCGAACTCGCGCACGAGCTGCGCCGCCACGGCGCGAGCGTCCGCGCGGTCATGTCCCCGGCGGCGACGAACATCGTCCACCCGTGGGCGGTCGACTTCGCCACCGACGAGCCGGTCGTCACCGAGATCACCGGGAGCGTGGAACACGTCGAGCTCTGCGGCCGGGAGGGGTGGGCCGACGTGCTCCTGCTCGCGCCCGCGACCGCGAACACCGCCGGGAAGGTCGCGGCCGCGGTCGACGACACGCCCGTGACGACGTGCGCGACGACGGCCCTAGGCGCGGACGTGCCCGTCGTGATGGCGCCCGCGATGCACGAGCCGATGTACGACCACCCGGGCGTTTTGGACGCCTTGGACCGCTTGGAGTCGTGGGGGTCCGCTTCGCCGACCCGCGGATCGAGGAGGGGAAGGCGAAGATCGCGGCCGAGGAAGACATCGTGACCGAGGTCGCCCGCGCGACGACGCCCCAGACGCTCTCCGGGGCGCACGTCGTCGTCACCGCGGGGGCGACGAAAGAGCGGATCGATCCGATCCGAATCCTAACGAACCGCGCGTCGGGGAAGACCGGCCGGGCGGTCGCGCGGGCGCTGTACGTCCGCGGCGCCCGGGTGACGCTCGTTCAGGACGGGCCGGAGGTCCCCTACGCCGACGTCGTCGCGGTCGAGACCGCAGACGAGATGATGGACGCCTGTCGGCGGACCGCGGCGACCGCGGACGCGCTGATCTCCGCGGCCGCCATCTCCGATTTCACCGCCGACGCGGTCGACGAGAAGATCCGGTCCGGGTCGCCGCTGTCGGTCGAGCTGGAGCCGACGCCGAAGCTCATCGACTCGGTGCGCGAGGCGTACCCCGACCTCCCGATCGTCGGGTTCAAGGCCGAGACGTCGGGCGACGACGCGGCGATGGTCGCGGAAGCCGAGCGCATCCGCGATCGGGTCGGGCTGGCGTTCGTCGTCGCCAACGACGCGAGCGTGATGGGCGGCGACGAGACGCGCGTCCTGCTGGTCGGCGAGGACGGGACCGACCCGGAGGAGGCCGCCGGCTCGAAGGACGCGGTCGCCGGCCGCATCGCCGACCGCCTCGCGGCGACGCTCGACGCGTCGACGTGAGCGCCGGCTGACGCCCCCCGACGCGCCTCCCGCGGCCCCTGTCACGCCCGCGAACCGCGACGGACGGTATCGCCCGCCTCCGGCAGGGTCTCCGCGGATACAAACTGTTTTGAGGCGGTAGGGTAACCACATGGATAGAGAAACTCATGTGTAACGAGACGGTCACGCACGGCTCCGTGGGAGGTGTGGTGGGTGGCTGACGCCGGCCCGCGGTCCGGCGACGACGACCCCGACGCGGACGGGTCACCCGACGCCGACGCGGCGTCGGACGCGGACGCCGCAACCGAATCGGCGTCGGCCGGCGCGGTCATCGTTCCGGTCGAGCCGAGTTCCACGCTCCGCTCGACGATCGCTCACATCGCGGAGGCTGCCGCCGCCGACGGCGTATCCGCGATCCACCTCGTCGAGATCGCCTCGTGGCGGAACGGGGACCCGGAGAGCGACGAGCGGGCCGCCGCCGCCGAGCGCGTGCTCGAACGCGCCGCGGCGTGGACGAGAGCGGACCTCGAGGACTCCGAGGCGCCCGGCGCCCCGGACGTCGAGGTCGTCACGGCGGTGCTCGGGGCCGACGGCTACCTGTTCGGCGCCGACGACTACGTCCGCGTCCTCGCGGAGTACGCCGAGGCGAACGACGCCGACCGCGTCGTCTTGGACCCCGAGTACACCCCGGTGGGGAACACGACGCTGCTCCAGCCGCTGGAGTTCGGGCTCTCGAACACGTCGCTGTCGGTCGAGACTGCGCCGGTCGACCGGCCGACGCGCCGCGAGCGGTTCCGCACCGAGGCGACCACCGGCCGGTTCGTGGCGCTGTTCGGACTGTCGCTCGCGTTCTATCTCCTGTTGGGCGACCCGACCTACTGGTTCGACGCCGTGACCGGCGTCGCGACCGCCGCGGTCGTCTCGATCACCCTCTCGCGGGTGAGCCTCGACTCGAACCCCGCGTTCCCGCGGACCCCGATGCGGATCGTCCGGGGGCTGATATACGTCCCCGTGCTACTCTACGAGATCCTGAAGGCGAACCTCGTCGTCGCCCGGGTCATCCTCGACCCCCGGCTCCCGATCGATCCGACGCTGAACCGGATGCGGGTGATCGTCGGGAGCGGGCTCCCGCTGATGACGCTCGCGAACTCGATCACGCTGACGCCCGGGACGCTCACCGTCCGCGCCCGCGACAGCAACCTCTACGTCCACTCGCTCGTCCCGTGGGCCCGCGAGGGGCTGTTCGACGGCCCGCTCGAGCGGTGGACGCGCTTCGTCTACTACGGCCGCCGGGCGGCGCGACTCCCGTCCCCCGCGAGCGAGACGACGTCGCGATCCTCCAAGGCCCCGACGCCACCGAGGAGCTGCCCATCGCCGCCGCGGACGGCGGTGAGGTCGACGGCGCCGACGAGGAAGCGGTCGACGGCGCCGACGAGGAAGCGGTCGACGGCGCCGACGAGGTGACCGACCGATGAGCCTCGTGGACGCCTCGCTCGCGGCCGGCTACACCCTCGGCGACTTCCTGCTCCTCGCGGCCGCCGGCTTCGCCGTCCTCGCGGTCGGCATGCTGTACCGCGCGGTCGTCGGGCCGACGATGCAAGACCGGGTGCTGGCGGTGAACGTCCTCGGGACGAACACCGTCGTCATCCTCGCCATCCTCGGCGCAGCGCTCGGCGAGCCGACGTTCCTCGATATCGCCTTGGTGTACGCGCTGCTCAACTTCCTGATGGCCATCGCCATCTCGAAGTTCACCGTCGAGCGGGGTGGCGTGCTGTGACCGCCGCGACGCTGGAGACGGCCCGCGTGTGGCTGATAGTTGCGCTCACGCTGCTCGGGCTGTTCTTCTCGTTCGTCTCGATGGTGGGCGTGCTCCGGCTGCCGGACGTCTACTCGCGGGCGCACACCGCCTCGCAGGCCGACACGCTCGGTGCGGGGTTCGGCCTCGCGGCCGTCGCGCTCACCGTCGGGTTAGCGGGGGCCGGCTTCAAGTCGGTCCTCCTGCTGTTCTTCATCTTCGTGACGAACCCGACCGCGGCCCACGCGATCGCCCGGGCCGCGTTCGAGGAGGGAATCGTGCCGTGGATCGAGGGGGACGACCGCCGATGACCGGCGCGCTCGCGTCCGTCGGTCCCCTCGGCGCGCCGGTGGTCGCACAGGTCACCGCGATCGAGGCGAGCCTGTTCGCCTTCGTCGTGTTGACCGCGCTGTTCACGGCGCTGGCGCGCGACGTGCTCGCCGCGGTGATCATCTTCGGCGCGTACAGCCTCGGGATGGCCGCGCTGTACACGTTCTACCGCGCGCCCGACGTGGCGATGACGGAGGCCGCCATCTCCGCCGGCGTGACGACCGTGCTGCTGCTGCTCACGCTCGCGAAGACGACGCGGCTCGACCACGAGGCCGCCTTCGAGTCGGTGAACCTGCCCGCGGCGGGCGCGGCCGGCCTGCTGTTCGCCGGGCTGATGCTCACGATGGGCGACATCCCGGCGGTGGGTTCAGAGGACGCGCCGATCTGGTCGAACCCGGACGTGAGCCAGTGGTACATCGCGGAGACGTACGCGGAGACGGGCGTCGAGAACACGGTGATGGCCGTGCTGGCGGCGTTCCGCGGGTTCGACACCTTCGGCGAGGCGGTCGTCGTGTTCGCGGCCGGGATCGCCGCCCTCATCGTCCTCCACAGGGAGGTGTTCGCATGAGCGGCACAGACTCCGGCGGCGACGACGCGCCCCCCGAAACCGACGGCGACGGAGCCGGCGACACCGCCGGTTCCGAGTTCGTGTCCGGCGGCGGGTTCGGTCGCGACCGGCCGCCGCGCAGCGACGGCCGCCTCGACTCGGAGCGCCGACAGGGAAGCCCGTACACGGAGAGTCAGGTGATCATGCCGACGGTGAAGATCGTCGCGCCGTTCGCGTTCACCTACGGCCTGTTCGTCACCTTCCACGGCGCCGGCTCGCCCGGCGGCGGGTTCCAGGGCGGGGCCATCGTGGCCGCGGTCGTGTTCATGATCGCGTTCGCGTTCGGGATCGAGGCGACCCGGCAGTGGCTCGCGAACACCGTCGTCGTGGCGCTCGCGGTCGGCGGCGCGCTCGTGTTCGCCGGCATCGGGTTGGTTCCAGTCGCGCTCGGCGGCGCGTTCCTCCAGTACGAGCTGCTCCCGATCCCCGACCCCGTCAAGTACGGGATGGAGGGCGTCGAGATCCTCGGGATCGGCACCATCGTCGCCGGCGTCCTCATCGGGCTGTTCCTCGTCCTCGCGAAGGGGTTCAGCGACGCGGGCGGGTTCGCCGACGCGGACGCCTTCGACGACGAGGTCGGCGAGGGCCCAGAAGCCGGGGACGGCGACGAGTCGAGCGGTGAGGACGGCCCCGCCGATTCGATCGACGACGGTGAACCGGACCCGGGAGCGCCCGGTCCGGCCGCGACCGACGGGGGTGAGCGGTAGTGTCCGCGCTCGTCGACGCAGCCGACTTCGCCCGAACCGCCGCCTCGGTGCCCGCATCGACCGCCGGCGCCGTCGAAATCCTCGCGACGAGACACGCGTACGTCGCGTTCGCGCTGCTGCTGTGTATCGGCCTCTACATGATGATCGCGAACAAGAACCTCGTGAAGAAGATCATCGGTCTCAACCTGTTCCAGACGGCGATATTCCTGCTGTTCATCGCCTCGGCGTACGTCGAGGGCGGATCGATTCCGATCGTGCCGACCGGCGGTCCTGAGGGGGGCTCTACGTGAGCCCGCTGCCGCACGTGCTCGTGCTCACCGCCATCGTCGTCGGCGTGAGCCTCACCGCGGTCGCGCTCGCGCTGTGCATCCGGATCTACGACGAGTACGGCACGCTGCGGACGGACACGCTCCGCGAACTGCTCCGCGACGAGGGGTCGATCCCGTCGCGGCGGTCGGCGGACGCGTCGGGCACCGACGGGGCGTCGGGGACGCCGGACGCCGAGCGGGCGACGGCCGCGCCCGACGCAGGGGGTGAGGCGGATGACTGACGTCCTCCTGCCGCTCGCGGTCGTCGTCCCAATCGTGGCGGCGACGCTGCCGCTGGCGCTCGGGTTGCGGTACGACCGCATCGGCTGGCCGATCGCCGCGGTCGGTACGACCGCCGTGGCCGGGATCGCGGCCGCGATCGCCGCGGAGGTGGTCGTCAACGGCCCGTTCGACCACGCGCTCGGCGGCTTCCTTCCGCCGGTGGGGATCGAGCTCGTCGCCGACCGGCTGTCGGTGGCGGTGCTGCTGCTCGTGGCCGCGGTGTCGGTCGCGACGCTCGCGTTCGCGCGCGTCGCCGGCCCGCGGGGGAACCCGTTCTACAGCGCCTACCTCCTGCTGGTCGGCGGCCTCGTGGGGATGGTGCTCACCGGCGACCTGTTCAACCTGTTCGTCTTCCTCGAGATCACCGGGCTGACGACGTACGCGCTCATCGCCTCGGACCGGTCGGGCGCGAGCGCGTACGCCTCGCTGAAGTACCTCGTCGTCGGCACCGTCGGCGCCTCGCTGTACCTGCTCGGCGTCGGCTACGTCTTCCTCGCGACGGGGACGCTGAACATGCTCGATGTCCAGGCGCAGATCGTCGCACAGGCCGGCTACGGCGACCCGCTGGTCCGCGCGAGCTACGCGTTCATCGTGACCGGGCTGGCGCTGAAGATCGCTATCTTCCCGGTCCACTCCTGGCAGCCGGACGCCTACCAGCGGGCGCCGGACTCGGTCACGACGATCGTCGCGGCGCTGGTCTCGACGACGAGCGCCTACGCGCTGATCCGCGTGACCTACACCGTGTTCACGGTCGACTTCCTCGCGGCGAACGAGTCGATTGCGACCGCGCTGCTCGTCGTCTCGACCGTCTCGATCGTCGCGGGCTCCGCGCTCGCCGCGATGCAGTCCAACCTCAAGCGGATGTTCGCATACTCCTCGGTCGCGCAGTTCGGGATGATCGGCGCGGCCGTCGCCCTCGCGAACGAGACGGCCCTGCTCGGCGGGATCGTCCACCTGATCGGCCACGGGATCATGAAGTTCGGCCTGTTCCTCGGGATCGGCCTGCTCGCGCTCGGCTACGGGACGCGGGAGTTCGCCGACCTCGCGAGCGCCGCGCGGGCGGCGCCGTACACCTCGGGCGCGATCGCGGTGCTCGGCCTCGCGCTCGTCGGGATTCCGCCCTCGATCGGGTTCCTCGGGAAGTGGTACATCGGGGTGGGTGCGGTCGACGCCGGCCTCGCCGGCGGCGGCGCGGTCGGGATCGCGGTCGCGGCTGCGATATTCGTCAGCACCCTGTTCACGCTGTCGTACGTCGCGCGGCTGTTGGAGCGGTTCTACTTCGCCGGCGCCGGGCTCCCGGGTGACCACGGCGAGGTGCCCGGAGACGGCGGTGACGGCGCGGGCGACGCGGCGGCGACCGACGGTGGGCGCGGAGATAACCACGCGGCCACCGACGGTGGCAGCGCAAATGACCACGCGGCGACCGACGGCGACGCCGCCGCGGCCGATGGCGGGGACAAGTCCCCCGCGAAGACCGCAGACGGCCTTCCCGCGCCCGTTGAGGGCGCCCCGCGGTCGTCGCTCGTCCCTGACCGGGTTCCGACCGCGCCGCTGCTCGCGCTCGGACTGGCTGTGCTGGCGACGGTCGCGCTCGGCTTCGGCGGCTTCGCGCTCGCTGAGTGGTTCGGTCCGTTCCTCACGGAGGCCTTCGCATGATAGAAGCTACACCCGACATACGTCCTCTGCTGGCGGTCCTCGTCTCGTTCGTCGCGGCGTTCCTCATCGTCGCGTCGTACCGCTCCCCGAACGTCCGCGAGGGGTGGACGCTCGTCGCGTCGCTCGCGAAGTTCGGCATCGTCGCGTCGATGCTGCCGGCGGTCCTCGACGGCGCGGTGTTCGAGTGGTCGGCCGGGGCGTTCCTCCCCGGGATCGGCGCGCCGATCGAGTTCGCGCTCCGCGCGGACGCGCTCGGGATGCTGTTCGCGTTCCTCGCGAGCGGGCTGTGGATCATCACCTCCTTCTACAGCATCGGCTACATGCGCGGGCTCGACGAGCCCAACCAGACCCGGTACTTCGCGGCGTTCGCGGTGTCGCTGGCCGCGACGATGGGGATCGCGTTCGCGGGCAACCTCGTGACGATCTTCGTCTTCTACGAGATCCTCTCGATCGCGACGTACCCGCTCGTCGCGCACGACGAGACGGCGGAGGCGCGCTCGGCCGGCCGCAAGTATCTCGCGTACACGATGTTCGGCGGCGGCGTGCTCGTGCTCGCCGGCACCGCGCTCGTCTACCTGCTCGCCGGCAACGTCAACTTCACCGCGGGCGGCATCGCGGAGCTCGCAAACGCTGACCCCGGGCTGGCGATGCTCGCCTTCTTCCTGCTCGCGATCGGGTTCGGCGTGAAGGCCGGGATCATGCCGCTCCACCAGTGGCTCCCCGAGGCGATGGTGGCGCCGACGCCGGTCTCCGGGCTGCTCCACGCGGTCGCGGTCGTCAAGTCCGGCGCGTTCGGCGTCTCGCGCGTCGTCCTCGACGTGTTCGGCCCGGAGCTCGTCTACAATCTCTCGCTCCCGTTCGGCTTCACGGCGGGGCTCGTCCTCTCGACGATCGGCGCGATCACGCTCACCGCGGCCTCGCTCATCGCCCTGCGGAAGGACCACCTGAAGCGCCGGCTCGCCTACTCGACGATCAGCCAGCTGAGCTACATCATCCTCGGGCTCGGGCTGTTCGGCTGGTACGGGCTCGTGGGCGCGCTGTTGCACATCCCGGCGCACGCGTTCATGAAGCTCACCCTGTTCTTCTGTGCGGGCAACATCCACGTGTCGACCCACACGGACTACATCTCCCAGATGGCGGGGATCGGTAAGCGGATGCCGCTGACGATGGGCGCGTTCACGATAGCCTCGCTGGGGATGGCGGGGATCCCGCTGCTCGCCGGCTTCGTCAGCAAGTACTACATGCTGATCGGCGGGGTGCGGATGGGGATGAACTTCACCCCGGTCGCGTACTACCTCGTCGGCGCGCTGCTGTTGTCGGGCGTGCTCAACATCGCCTACTTCTGGCCGGTGATCTACACCGCGTTCTTCGAGGCGGAGGACGCCCACGACGCGAAGCCGCTCGTCGACTTCCCGCTCGGCGGCGAGTCGCGGTCGATCGTGGCGGCGACGGACGGGGGCCGCGGAGACGACCACGCGGCGACGGACGGGGGCCGCGGAGACGACCACGCGGCGACGGACGGGGGACACAAAGACGACGAAAGCGAGAGCGACGATGACGAGGAGTCGGCCGACGACGTCGACGACATCGTCGCGGACGCGGGCGACGCTGACGACTCGCCGTCCGACGCCGAGGGCGTCGACGAGTCGGACATCCCCGACGCCGACCTCGACGACCTCCCGACCGACGAGGAGGGCGTCGTCCGGCCGGACTTCGCGGCGAGCGAGCGCGACTTCTCGGAGCCGGCCGAGCGCGTCGACACCGGCGACTACGCGGTCGACCAGCGCCCCTCCGACGCCGACGTGCCGTTTGGTCCCGGGCGCGGCGGCGAGCGCGGCGAGACCGCGGACGCCGACGAGGCCGACCGCGCAGTCGACGACGCTCGGGCCTCCGATGCCCCGCAGAGGGACGCTGAGGACGACGCGCACGACGCGGACACGCACGGTGACGACCATCACCACGGCGGGCCGCCGGCGGGCGGGTGGGAACACATCGCCGGGCTCGACGCGCTCCGCGGGCGCGAGTCGACGTGGTTCACGCTCGGGCCGATCCTCGCCTCGATGACGCTTGCGGTGCTGCTCGGCGTAATCCCCTACGAGATGGGCTTCCTGGAGCTGATCGAGCTCATCGTCGACACGCGGCTCCCCGAGGGGTGGTGCGCCCGTGACGGTGCCCACGAGCCTCCTCACGGCGGTTCCGCCGTACGTCCTGCTCGCGTTCGCGGCGCTGGCGGTGCTGGCGCTGCCGCGGCGGGCGGGCCACGCGGTCGCCGCGCTGGCAACGGCGCTCACGTTCGCGCAGGCGGTGCTGCTCGGCGACGGCGGGACGGGGGCACACCTCGCGACGACGTTCCTCGGCTTCGACGTGGTGTTCTTCAACGTCGACCAGTTCTCGCTTCTGATGGGGTCGTCGTCGGCTTCCTCGCGACGGCCGCGGTGCTGTACGCCTACGGTAGCGAGGCGCCGACGTGGGTGACGGCGTTCGCGCTGACCTACGTCGCCACGACCTTCGGAACGATCTACGCCGGCGACTGGCTCACGCTGGTCTTCTTCTGGGAGCTGACGGCGGTCACCTCGACGCTGCTCGTCTGGCAGCACGGCGGGGAAGCGGTGCGGGCCGGCTACCGCTACGCGCTGTTCCACGGCACCGGCGGGACCCTCCTGCTCGCCGCGGTCGTCGTCCACTTCGTCAACGCCGGGACGTTCCTGTTCTCGGAGACGGCCGGGATCCACCCGGCGGCGACGGTCCTCGCGGCGGTCGGCATCGGCATCAACTGCGGGTTCATCTTCCTGCACAGCTGGCTCCCCGACACCTACCCGCGCCCGCACGTCGCGGCGTCGGTGTTCCTCTCGGTGTTCACCACGAAAACCGCGGCGTACGTGATGTACCGCGCGTTCCCCGAGGGTGGCATGTGGCTCGCGTACCTCGGCGGATTCATGGCCGTCTACGGGGCCTTCTTCGCGCTGCTCCAGTACGACCCGCGGCGGCTGTTATCGTACCACATTCAGGCTCAGCTCGGCTACATGCTCGCCGGGTTCGGCCTCGCCACCGTGGTCGGCGAGTTCGCCGTCGTCGGCGGCTTCGCGCACCTGTTCAACAACGTCCTCTACAAGAGCCTGCTGTTCATGGCGGTCGGCGTCGTCGTGTACCGCACCGGCGTCGAGGACATCCGCGAGATGGGCGGGCTCTGGCGGGTGATGCCGGTCACCTTCCTCGTCTACGTCGTCGGGGCCGCCTCGATTACGGCGGTGCCGGGGTTCAACGGGTTCATCTCGAAGGGGATGGTGATCGACTCCGCCCACGAGGTCCACAACTACGTCCTCCTCTTAGACAGGGGGCTGCTCTGGTGGCTGCTGATCCTCGGCGGCGTGGGGACGTTCATGTCGTTCATCAAGCTCGGCTACTACGTGTTCTTCCACGGCTCGGCGACGCTGTCGCCGGACGACGCCACGCCGTTCCAGACCGCCGGGATGCTGCTGGCCGCCGGGGCGTGCGTCTTCTTCGGCACGCCGCTGACGTACGGGTTCCTCGTCGATCTCATGCCGTTCACCGCCGAGGTCGCGCCCGAGCTCCACCCGTACAGCACGAGCCACCTGACGGAGAGCGCGGCGCTGCTGGTCTCCGGCTTCGTCGGGTTCTTCGCGCTGAAGCGCCCGCTCGGCTGGCTCGCCCATCACATGCGCGACGTCGACGCCGTCCTCTTCCCGGCCGCGTTCTACCTCGGGCGCGGCTCGGTGTGGGGCGTCACGGAGCTGTGGGCCGCGGTCGACCGCGCGACGATGACGCTCGCGGGCGCAGCGATGCGGACCGCGAGACACCCGCGCGAGGCGCTCTCGCGGGCCGGAGTCGACGTGGAGATCCGCGCCGGCATCGGTCGGAGCGTGCTGTTCCTGACGCTCGCGGCCGGAGTCGCGCTGTTCGCCTTCCTGCTAGTCTGACCCCGCGGCGCGGTTGTCCCGGGCCCGAGCGCCCGCGCCACTCGCTCTGTCCGGCGTCACCCCGTCTCGTCGCCGAGTCGTCGGGCCTGCTCGCTGAGCGTGAGGAAGGCGACCGCGCCGAAGAACGCGACCACGAACGCGAAGACCGCGGCGTCTCCGCCGGCGTAGTGGCCGAACAGAAGCGGCGTGACGCTCAGGCCGAAGAGGCCCAGTCCGTACCCGATCCGGTCGGTCCGGTCCTCGAACCGTGGAGCTTCCGCGAGCAGGGACACGTCGAACGCGAGGTGGAAGTAGGCGGCTCCGGCGTACACGGCCGCCGTGCCGACGGCGGTCGGGAGGTACGGGACGAGCTGGTAGACGCCCAGCGCGGCGAGCAGGCCGACGCCGGCCGCGAGCGGGAGGGCTCGGTTCACGGGCGTCCGATGCGCGAGAAGACTGATAAAAGCCGCGAGCGGTCGCCGCTCAGTACTCCTCGTAGGCGAGATTCATCATCCACTGCGAGAAGGCGTCGGCCTGCGCGTCGACCTCCTCCTCCCCGATGAACGGCGAGAGCATGTCGTCGGCCATTAAAAGAGAGAAGTCGAGGTCGCGCGGTGCGGGCTCTAAGTAGTAGGTGTTGTGGCCGTCGTAGACGGTGTCTTCCCGCTGGATGACCCCGGCCTCCTCCAGCGACTCGGCGATACGGCTCCCCTTCCGCGAGGAGACGTCGAGTTCCTTCCAGAAGTCGCTCTGGTGGATGCCGCCGGTCTCGCGGATGAGTTCGAGACCGGCGCGCTCGTCCGCCGACAGGTCGGACTCGATTTCGGACGCGCTCATAGTTTCACACGCCTCCCGAATCGCTTAAAACTGGCTTTCCGGTCGCACGCTTCGCGGCCGCACGGGGCGAACCTCATCTGCCGTCGAGCGCGAACTCCTCGGGGAGCCGAACCGCCTCCGTCGGCGTCTCGCAGGGCGGCCCGTCGGCGTACGCCATCTCGGGCGCGTCGCCGGTCCGGATCCGGGTGAACGACCGGGTGCCGAACTCGTCGCCGTGGAGGCAGGCGCCGTACTCGTGGTCCGCGAGGACGCCGCTCGCGCGGTCGAGCCACGACGCGCCCGTCTCACCCGGCTCCGGGACGAGCGCGGCCGCGATCCGCTTGGAGCTGTCCGCACGCTCCTCGCCGAACTCCCGCCGCTGCTCGGGGACCGCGAACCGCTCCGCGCCGTTGACCACGCCGCCGACGTTGCCGACGACGTGGACGCCGGGGTCGAGTCGGGTCACGGCGAGGCCGCCGTCGTACGTCAGCAAGAACGCCGCCCGCTCGTCCGCGAGGACGAGGTTGAAGCCGTCGTACGCGCGCTCGTCGAGCTCGCGCTCGACCGCCCGGACCGCGTCCTCGGCGGAGGCGGCCGTCAAGCAGTCGCGGACGAGCAGCCCGCGCGAGCGGTCGCCCTCGCGGTCGGCGTCGAGCCACCGGTTCGTGACGGCGACGACGAGGCCCCCCTCGGAGACGCCGATCCACGTCCCGCCGGCTTCGGCGTCGCGCGGGGCGACGTACCGGACTCCGTCGCCGTCTGCCGTTCGGAGTGCCGGCGGTTCACTCGGGCGGTCGAGCGCCTCGTCGCGGGTGGCCGCGAGCGCGACGGGGGCGTCGCCGAACGCCCGCCACGCGAGGGTCAGGGTACACACGCCCGCAGATACGCCCGAGCGACTGAAAACTTCACGGGGGATCCGCCGCACGCGTTTACTCACAATAAAAGAAATCTTTTGGTGGCTGACCGCTTTGGTCCGGATATGAACGCGATTGCCGTCTACGAGGGAGCCGACGAACCGGTCGTGACAGCGAAGCCGCGACCGGAGCCCGCGCCCGGCGAGGCGCTGGTTCGGACCCTGCGGGTCGGCGTGGACGGGACCGACCACGAGGTCATCGCCGGCGGCCACGGCGGGGCGCCCGCGGGCGAGGACCACCTCGTGTTGGGCCACGAGGCGGTCGGCGTGGTCGAGGACCCGAACGACACGCCGTTCGAGGCCGGCGACGTCGTCGTCCCGACGGTTCGCCGGCCGCCGAACGGCGCCAACGAGTACTTCGCGCGCGGCGAGCCAGACATGGCGCCCGAGGGGGAGTACCACGAGCGCGGCATCGTCGGCGCACACGGCTTCATGGCCGAGTACTTCACCAGCCCGGCGGAGTTCCTCGTCGAGATCCCGCCGGCGCTCGCCGAGTGGGGGTTCCTCGTCGAGCCGATCTCGATCGCGGAGAAGGCGATCGAGCACGCGTACGCCAGTCGGTCGGCGTTCGGCTGGGAGCCCGAGTCGGCCCTCGTGCTGGGTAACGGGTCGCTCGGCCTCCTGACGGTCGCGACCCTCGACGAGGAGTTCGATCGGATCTACTGTCTCGGGCGCCGCGAGCGCCCCGACCCGACGATCGAGATCATCGAGTCGCTGGGGGCGACGTACGTGAACTCCAACGAGACGTCGGTCCCGGAGGTCCCGGAGGCGTACGAGCCGATGGACTTCGTCTTCGAGGCGACCGGCTACGCGCCCCACGCCTTCGAGACGATCGAGGCGCTCGCGCCCAACGGCGTCGGGGCGCTGCTCGGCGTCCCGGGCGACTGGGAGTTCGAGATCGACGGCGGCCGCCTCCACCGCGAGTTCGTCCTCCACAACAAGGCGCTCGTCGGCAGCGTCAACTCCGGATACGGGCACTTCGAGTCGGCCGTCGAGTCGCTTGCGGGGCTCTCGGAGTCGTTCCTCGGCGATCTCGTGACGGGCGTCCACGGGCTCGACGAGTTCGAGGCCGCGTTCGCGGATGACGACACGACTATTAAAACGGCGGTCGAATTCGGCGCATATGAAGAACGTTGACGACCTCATCGACAGCGCGGCCGAGCTCGCGGAGCGGGGGCTCTCGAAGGGCGAAATCGCAGACGAGCTGAACGTCTCCCGGGAGACGGCGAGCTGGTTGGTCGAGCGCGGCGGCGGGGCGGAGAGCCCGGAGGCCGCGGACGCGACCGCCTCCGCCGACATCCACGTCGACTGGTCGGCGCTCGGGCGCGACTCGACTCGCCTCGGCTACGCGGCCAGCGCGATGGCGGACCTGCTCGCCAAGCAGGGCGAGGAGGTCGACCTGACGGTCGGCATCGAGAAGGCCGGCGCGCCGCTCGCGACCGCGGTCGCGGACCGGCTCGACACCGACCTCGGCACGTACGCGCCCGCGAAACACCAGTGGGAGGAGGGGGACATCGACGAGCACGGCGGCGGCTTCTCGCGGAACTTCGCCGCGATCCGGAACCGCGACTGCTACGTCGTCGACGACATCATCACCTCGGGGACGACGATGCGGGAGTCGATCGACGCGATCCGCGAGCAGGGCGGCGAGCCCGTCGCGTGCGTCGTCCTCGTCGACAAGATGGGGTACGACGAGATCGACGGCGTCCCCGTCTACTCGCTCGTCGACGTCGTCCGCGTCGACCGCGACGAGTAGGACCGCAACAAGTGCGGTCGCCTATTTATAAATACAGACCTGCCGGACGACTCCGCACAACGGCGTGCGCCGGTGAGCGGCCCGCAGGGCCGCGAACCGCACGCGCGAGGGAGTCGGCCGACCGTAGGGAGGCCGACGAGGCTGGGGAGGCGTGAGGCGCGGTTGCTGTGCGGGCGGGACTCAAAGGGGCAGTCGCGAGGCGGGCGCAGGCGAAGTAAGCACTGGAAGGAGCGAGCAACGCGAGCGACTGAAGCGCGCAGCGAGCGTGCGCCCGCCTCGCGACTGGGGCTTTGGAGGCGTCCGTCGTCGATCCGGGATCGGTTATTTATAAACGAGCGGGTGGAGGTTCCATGGCGCCTAATTCGTATTAAAACGGCCTTGGCGACCGAAGTGCTCCCACACCGTCGGTGGTTTATAAATAATCAGGCGCCCGCTCACCTCACGATCACCGCTCGTCCCGTGCGGAACCCATTTGCCTCGCCGTCGCGTACGCGTCCGCATGACGTTCAGCCCCGAAACGGACGCCGACCCCGAGGAGATCGAAGCGCGCGTCGAGAACACCATCGCCGACAACGACGTGGTGCTGTTCATGAAGGGGAATCGCCTGATGCCCCAGTGCGGCTACTCGAAGCGCGCCGTCGAGCTCATCTCGCAGCACGTCGAGGAGTTCGAGACGGTCGACGTGCTGCCCGCGCTCCCGCAGTACCGCGAGGCGCTCGAGTCGCACAGCGACTGGGAGACGATCCCGCAGACGTTCGTCGACGGGGAGTTCGTCGGCGGCAGCGACGTGCTCGCCGAACTCGACGAGCGCGGCGAACTCGCCGCCGAGCTGGGCGCGGAGTGACGCCCGGCTCCGGTGCCGGATCCCCGCCTCGAAGCGTGAGACGCCGGGCGAGCGCGTCGCGCCGATCTTCACATCTCGAAGGGCAGTCCATATAAACCTACGGTGCCTATACGGTGGTAGGTGCGGCCGTTGCCGCCGCCGCCGTGACCACCGGTTCGACCCCACCGCATTCCACAAACAATGACAGGCCGCGTGTTCCGACTTCATTCGACGCTCGAACTGCCCCTCGAAGACGTAGAGACGTACTTCGACGAAGACCCCGATCTGCCGGAGGAGATCGACGACATCGACATCACGCGTCGAAACAACACACTCATCATCAAGGCCCTGTCCGACGACGAGTCGATCAGCAAGTACACGCCCACGGCGCAGCTGAAGGCGTCGGTCACGGAGACCCGAGTCTGGGAGGAGGAGCCGCCGCGCGCCGGCGGCCCGCAGTGGATGGACGACGAGGAGGAGGAGATCCCCTCCGAGCTCGTCGAGTTCGCCTGCTTCAAGGGCGACCGCGAGACCGTCCTCCAGAACTCCGCGCTCCAGTACCCCATGTTCCGGGTGCTCCGCAAGATCGCGACGCTCTCCGAGAAGGGGACGCTGACCGCGATCACCGAGGAGGACGGCGAGCTCGAGGCGACGCGGATCGTCGAGGGCGAGCCCCGCCCCGCCAGCATCGAGGTCGTCGAGAGCCCGCAGGGCGCCGGCGAGGGCGACGGCGGCGTCAACTGGCGCGACAACGAGTTCATCTCGGAGTAAACTACCCTACCCTACTCGCTCACGGCGCTGCCGTTCGCTTCGTTGAGGGTAGGGCTTTCGCGTGGACTCCCGTTCTGGCCATCGCTGGCAGGCTCGTAATCGCCGTTCACATTCAACGTCCCGCGATTCAAGCGCACGTTTACGGGTGCGCCTCCGCTCGACGACGTTTGCGCCGAGCGGAGATACTTCAGACCGATATTCTTCGCCGCGTTGTAGTCGGCGTTCACTTCGTAACCGCATTTCTGGCAACAGAACCGTGCTTGCGTCTCGCGGTTCTCTCGGAGTGTCGTCCCGCACTTCGAACATCGCTGGGAGGTGTAGGCAGGGCTCACCTGCTCGACGGAGATGCCGACTATCTCGGCTTTGTACTCGACGTACTCGAACACACGTTGGAACGCCCACGCGTGGAACTTCTTGGCGTTCGGCATCCGCTCACGAATGCCGGTCAGGTTCTCGAACGCGATCACGTCACAGTCGTATTCGACGGCTTCCGCGACGAGTTCTTTCGAGACTGTGTGTAAAAAGTGGTCGTAGCGGCCTGTCTCAGTACGTCCGACCGATTGGATGGTTTCGTGAGCGGCCCGCGTCCCGTGCTGTTGGAGCGACCCGCGCCGCTTCTCGAACTCGCGGTGCCAGTGGTTCAACTCTGCCCCGTTCCAGAACGTGCCCGTGGAGGTGACGGCGACGTTTTCGATGCCGAGGTCAACGCCGAGGACTGTGTTGTGCCCGTCGTTGCCGTCGTCGGCAGTCTCGAACTCCGCGTCCGCCTTTGTGCGGACGTGAAGGTAGAACTCGCCGTCGCGGTAGTGGAGTTCCGCGCCTGTCACTTCGTAGTCGTCGTTGAACAGATACTCCGAGTGGGGCGTCTCGCGGTTCTCGTCGGGGAGGACGTACTCTGCGGTGATGCGTCCTTCGACGGTCGAGAGCGTCGCGTGGTCGTCGTTGAACGTCGCACATCGCTTGTCGTAGACGAGCGTCGGTGCGGAGAAGTTCGGCTTCCCCGCGTAGTCACCTTGCTTCCACCGAGCGACGACGCTCTGGACGGCGTCGGCGGCCTTGTTGCGAGCGTTCTGGACGAGATTCGCTTGGAGTCGCGTCTCGGCCCGCACGTCGTCGTAGGTTTCGCGTTGGAGTTCAGCTTTGCTCGTGGTCTTGTATTCGCCTTGCCACGCGTGGTCAACGACGTAGTTGGCGGCCCACAGGAACTCGGAGATGGTTTCGTGGAGGAGGGCGGCGTCGCTGTCGGCCACGTCGAGTTTGACGGGGACCGTGCGACGTACCTCCATCCGTAATTCAGACGTTACGCTAAGTTTTTATAATAATACTGTTTTTGGAGGAGAGGTAGCCACGTGTAGAACGTGGTAATGACGGTATCATGTCGGTTCCCTCCCCGGCCTACTCGCTCCCTTCGGTCGCTCCTTGAGGTCGGGGGCTCCACCTTGAATTACGCTGAAGCAGCGCGCTCGCCGCGGCGTCAGCGGTCGGCCGACGGCGTCGTCGTGCGACGATTCATCGCGTCGAACCCGCCTTTTAAATCCGCGATCAGGTCGTCTACCCCTTCGATGCCGACCGACACGCGGAGCAACGTGTCCGAGATCCCGAGCACTTCCCGCTCCGCGGGCGAGAGCGGTTCGTGAGTCATCGCGGCCGGCAGCTCGATCAGGCTCTCGACGCCGCCGACGGAGACCGCGAGCGTGAACTCAGTCAGCGCCTCGACGAACCGCTTCGCGTCGTCTATCGTCCCGTCGAGTTCGAACGAGAGGATCCCGCCGAACCCGGACATCTGCTCGCGGGCGAGCTCGTGGTCGGGATGACTCGACAGCCCCGGGTAGTACACGTCGCTCACCTCCACCCGTCCGTCGAGGAACTCGGCGACGGCCGTCGCGTTCGCCTCGTGTCTCTCCATCCGCGCGGCGAGCGTCTTGGTGCCGCGTAACACGAGGTAGCTGTCGAACGGTCCGCTGACAGCGCCCACGCCGACTTGCTGGAGGAACCGAATCTCCTCGGCCAGCGCGTCGTCGTCGGTGACGACCGCGCCGGCGATGGCGTCGGAGTGACCGTTGAGGTATTTCGTCGTGCTGTGCGCGACGACGTCGGCGCCCAGTTCGAGCGGGCGCTGGAAGTACGGGCTCGCGAACGTGTTGTCCACGCCGAACAGCACGTCTCGGTCCGCGACCAGGTCGGCGATACCGGCGATGTCACACAGCGCGAGCTTGGGGTTCGTCGGCGACTCCATCCAGACGACGGCGGTCTCCTCGCGGAGCGCGGCCGCCACGTTCGCTGTGTCCGTCGCGTCGACGTACGTGACGTCGACACCGAGGCGCGACCGGAACACGTCGTCGAGCATCCGACGGGTGCCGGCGTACAGGTCCTCGAAGGCGACGACGTGGTCGCCGGGGGTCAGCCGAGCGAGCAGCGTCGTGAATATCGCCGCGGTGCCCGAGGCGAACGCGGCCCCGTGAGCGCCGCCTTCGAGCGCGGCGATTCGGGTCTCCAGCGCGTGTCGGGTGGGATTCGACAGCCGGCCGTAGACGAACTCGCCGGCGGCCGGGTCGACGTCATCCAGTCTCATCTCGGTGTCGAGGCCCGGCAGGGCGAACGTCGACGAGAGGTGAATCGGCGAGACGACGTCGCCCGCCTCGCTCCCGTTCTCGAACGGCTCTTCGCCCTCGGTGACGGCGAGCGTCTCGAACGTCGACTTCGATCGGTCTTCCATACGCGAACTCCGACGCACCGTCGCTAATAGTTTATCATTTTTCATTAATAATACTGGATTTCCGGATAACTCGCGGGGATATTACTGTTCGATCGACAGATCGACGCGTCCGACAGCCGACAGTCGACGGTCGTCAACCGGGACCGTCGACGATTTACGTGGGCCGGGCGTTCCCTCGCCAATGACCGACGACTGGCTGAGCCTCTTTTCGGGCGGCAAGGACTCCTCGTGGGCGCTGTACCGCGCGTTGGAGGAGGGCCTCGACGTCTCCCGACTCCTGACCGTCCACCCCGCCGGCGACTCGTACATGTACCACACGCCGGCGACGGAGCTCGCCGCGCTCGCGGCCGAGAGCGTCGGGATCGACCTCGTGGAGGTGTCGCCCGACGACTTCGGCGCGGACGACGTCGACGACGCGGGCGCGCAGGGCGACGCCGAACTGGAGCCGATGGAGGCCGCGCTCCGCGAGCTCGCCGCCGCGGACGACGTCGACCTCGCGGGTGTCACGGCCGGCGCCGTCGAGAGCGAGTTCCAGACGAACCGGATTCAGGCGATGTGCGACCGTCTCGGGATCGATCTGTTCGCGCCGCTGTGGCAGGAAGACCCGGTCGAACTCGCGGAGCAAATGTTCGACGCCGGCTTCGAGATCCGGATCGTCCAGGTGGCGGCGTACGGCCTCGACGAGTCGTGGCTCGGGCGGCGGTTCGACGCGGACGCGCTCGACGAGCTGCTCGAACTCCGCGAGGAGTACGGCGTCCACCCGCTCGGCGAGGGGGGGAGTTCGAGACGTACGTCGTCGACGGCCCCCACATGGACCGTCGCATCGACCTCACGTACGACGCGGTGTGGGAGGGCGACCGCGGGCACGTCGAGATCCGGGACGCGCGGCTGGAGTGAGTCGAAGCTGTTTCTGAAGCGGTCGAATCTGCCCGCTACGGCCAGCTACCGGCCTGATCGTACGCGTCCACGATCCGGCCGATGCCGACGACGTACGCCGCGGTGCGGAGGTTGTGGACGTCGTTCGACTCGTAGGTGTCGACGAGCGTGTCGAACGCGTCCGTGATCACGCGTTCCAGCTCCTCGTTGACGCGCTCCTCGGTCCAGCTGAACCGCTGTCGGTTCTGGACCCACTCGAAGTAGGAGACGGTGACACCGCCCGCGTTCGCGAGGATGTCGGGAACGACGTGGACGTCGCGCTCGGCGAGCACGTCGTCGGCGCCGGGCGTGAGCGGCCCGTTGGCCGCCTCGACGACCAGCTTCGCGTCGACGTCCGCCGCGAGCTCTTCGTCGACCGCGTTCTCCAGCGCGGCCGGGACGAGGCAGTCGACGTCGAGCGTGAGCAGCTCGTCGTTCGTGAGCGCTTCGGTGCCGGCGTAGCCCGTCACCGAGCCGGTCTCGGCCTTGTGCGCCTTCACCTCGCGCGGGTCGAACCCGTCGGGGTCGTGGATTCCTCCAGAAGAGTCGGAGACCGCGACCACGCTCGCGCCGAGGTCGTCGAGCAGCGCGGCGGCCACGGAGCCGGCGTTGCCGTACCCCTGAACGGCGACCGTCGCGCCCGCGAGGTCGCGGTCGAGCCAGTCGAACGCCTCGCGGGCCGACAGCGCCACGGAGCGGCCGGTCGCCTCGACACGGCCCTCGCTGCCGCCGGAGTCGAGCGCCTTCCCCGTGATGACGCCGGGCGCGGTGGTGTTTTCGAGGGTCTCGTAGGTGTCTTTGATCCAGTTCATCTCCCGCTGGCCGGTGTTGACGTCCGGCGCGGGGATGTCGCGGTCCTCGCCGATCAGCGGGCGGAGTTCGGTCGCGAACGCGCGCGTCATCCGCTCTAATTCGGCCTCCGAGTAGTCGGCCGGGTCGATCGCAATTCCCCCTTTTCCGCCGCCGTAGGGGACGTCGACGACGGCGCACTTGTACGCCATCCAGCCGGACAGCGCCTTCACCTCGTCGCGGGTGACGCCCGGGTGATAGCGGATCCCGCCCTTGTACGGCCCCCGGTCGCCGTTGAACTGCGAGCGGTACGCGCGGACGGTCTCCAGAGTGCCGTCGTCGCGCTCGAACGTCAGGTTCGTCTCTAACACCCGTTCCGGGTTCTGCAGGCGCTCGATGACGCCTGGGTCGGCGTCGACGACCGCCGCGGCGTCGTCCACCTGCTCTCGCAGACTCTCGAACGGGTTCGCCTCAGAAGACATACCATCACGTGCCGGCGGCCGGAGGTTAACTGTGACGACCGGTACGGAAATTGTGTGTGTCGACACCGCACACAGCCACCCCGGAAGCGCGGACGGGCGACTCGAAGATAGCGCGGACGGGCGACTCGAAGGCAGCGCGGACGGGCGACCCGGCCTCAGCGGTCGCCGTCGGGCGCCCGGTCGAGGATCCGCTCCGCCTGCGCGATCAACGGGGCGTCGATCATCTCGCCGTCGACCTGGAAGACGGCTCGGCCCTCCCGTTCCGCCTCGTCGCGCGCGTCGAGGACGGCCTCGGCCCACTCGACGTCCTCGGGATCCGGCGTGAACGCCTCGGTGATCGGCGCCACCTGCGCCGGGTGGATCGCGAGCTTCCCGTCGTAGCCGAGCCGCCGCGCGAACGCCGCGTCCTCGCGGAGCCCCGCCTCGTCGGAGAAGTCCGTGTACACCGTGTCGATCGCGTCGACGTCGGCCGCGCTCGCCGCGAGGACGACGTGTTCGCGGGCGTACAGCACCTCCGTCCCCTCCTCGGTCCGGGTCGCGCCCACGTCGGCCGCGAGGTCCTCCGCGCCGAACACGAGCGCGTCGGTCGCGTCCGCGGCCGCGATCGACTGCGCAGAGAGCACTCCCGCCGCGGTCTCGACGAGCGCGAAGACCGCGAGGTCGCGCCCGCGCTCGACGCAGAGGTCGGCGACGCGTTCGACCCGATCCGCGGCCTCGACCTTCGGGAGCATCACGGCGTCGAGGCGGACGTCGTCGGTCCCGTCGCCGGTTCCGTCACCGGTCCCGTCCTCGCTACCTCCCCCCAGCACGCCGTCGAGGTCGGACGCGGGCGCCTCGGCGGTCAGCCGCACGCAGACCTCCGCGTCGGGGTCGAACGAGGGGTCCGCGAGGACCTCGCCGACGGCCGCCCTCGCCTCGTCCTTCCGGCCGGGGGCGACGGCGTCTTCGAGGTCGAAGCAGATCACGTCGGCGCCGGCGCCGGGCGCCTTCCGCATGAGATCGGGGCTGTCGCCGGGCGAGAACAGCAGGCTTCGTCTGGCCATGTCGAGGCCTCCCCGCCGTCGGATATAAATCGTGGGCGTCAGGGGTGGATCGTTTATAAATAAACGAGGTGATGCGGTGGCGCGTGCCTGCGAGCGGCCGCCCTCGGCGGCCGCGAGGCAGCACGCGCGAGGGAGTCGCGACCGGAGCGAAGCGGAGGGAGCGACGAGGCTGGGGAGGCGTGAGGTGCGGTGCTGAGTGGGGCGGGACTCAAAGGGGCAGTCGCGAGGAGCGCGGAGGCGTTCACGAGAGCGGAGCTCTCGTGAGCCAATCAGAACGCGAAGCGTTCTGATGACGACGTAAGGACCGCAGGGAACGAGCGGAGCGAGTGACCGAGGACCGCAGCGAGCGTCCGCGCTCCTCGCGGCTGGGGCTTTGGCGGTGTTCGTCGCCGATCTACAGTCGGTTATTTATAAACGACCTTCTGGGAGTTTGGCGGTGTCTACCGCCGATCTATAGTCGCTTATTTATAAGTGAGCGGCTGGGGCTTTGGCGGTGTTCGTCACCGATCCGCTATCAGTCATTTATAAGCGACCTTCTGGGAGTTCACCGATGTTCTCCGCCGAGCCATCTCCTTATAAATAACACCGAACGCGATTCGTCCGATTCAGCCGAACAGTCCCTTGATCCTGTCGACGACCGAACCGTCCTCCTCGGCCTCCGCCTCGGCCTCCTTCCGCTGCTGCTCGCGCAGCTCGCGGAGCTTCGCGGCCTGGTCGTCGGTCCCCTCGCCGCTGTCGGTCTTCACGTCCCCGCCCTGGAGCCCCTTCAACTCGGAGACCGCGTCGTTGACCGTGCCGGAGGTCGTCCGGGTCTCGGTCGCCGACCCCGCGAGCTTCTCGGCGTCGACGTCGGCCTCGTCGACCGCGCTCGTGTTCAGCTCCAGCCGGCGCGTCTCGGAGCGCTCGACGCCGCCCCACGTCAGCTCCGCGTCCTCAAGCTCGCGCTCGATGTCCGCGCGAACCGACTCCTCGGTGACCGCCTCGCCGCCGGATCCGGTCGCTTCCGACCCCGACCCGCCACTCGCGTCCGCGGCGCCACCCCCGGTGCCCGCACCGCCCGCCGCGCTACTCACGGCTTCGCCGCCCGCGACGCGCTCGACGCGGTGTGCGACCAAGGCGCCGCCCGTGGCGCCGATGACCGCCACCAGTCCGAGCGCGTAGACGGCGACGATCTGCGCGCTGTAGTCCGTGTTGACGACGACGTTCCAGTTGTGCGGGTACGCCCATGTGAACGCGCCCGTGGCGGCGAGCGTGACCGCGATCCCGGCGCCCGCGAGGTACAGCATCCGGCGGTCGACCGGCAGGAGAACGACGATGCCGAACAGCAGCGCGGGGAGCCCCACGGCGCCCGCGACCGCGGCGACCTCGCGGACCGCGAACGTCGAGGCCGCGGTCGGGTCGAGCGTCGCGCTGTAGAGGAACACGACGACCCCGATCACCCCGAGCGCGATGCCGGCGGAGAACAGCCCGAAGCCGGCGTACACGTCGATCGTTCGGTCCGGGTCGCCGACGTAGCGACGGTAGTACTCGATGAGGACGTTCTCGGCGTCCGCTTCGCTCATATCCGAACGTTTCCGCCGAGTGTAATGACTGTTACCCCCGGCGGCGCACCGTCCGCCCGCCGCTCCGATCGCGTTCCCGCCCGTCGACGCCCCCACCCGACCCGTGCGTTTTTCACCGCGGGCGACGAGGTTCCACGCGAGAATCCGTGTCGCACGAGTGCCCCCGCTGCGGCGCCGAGCTGTCGTCGCTCTCGCTCGGCGCCGCCACCGCCGTCGCCTGCGACGACTGCGGCTACGCCGACGTCGAGGCCGACCACTCCGGCGAGCCGGAGTTCGCCGAGAGCTGGGCGGACGCGCTCGCGCGCTTCGAGGAGAACCAGTAGCCGCCCGAGCCACAGAACCAGTAGCCCCGGACCCACACTATGCCCACGCTCGACATCACCGACGACCACGCCGACCGGATCGAAGCGCTCCGCGAGGAGCTGGAAGCGGCCCACGCCGGCCCGTACGCCTCCGTCGACCGCGAGGACGCGCTCGCGTACCTGCTCGACCTCGCGGACGCCGTCGACGACCCCGAACGCGTCGCGGCGCCGACGAGCGACGAGGGCGGCGCCGACACCGGCGACGAGAGTGGCGCCGACACCGGCGACGAGAGTGGCGCCGACACCGGCGACGAGCCGACCGACGCCGTGAGCGAAGCGGCGGCGGCCGACGCGGCCCCGTTCGACCGTGACCGCGCCCGCGAACTCCTCTCGGCGCGGAACCGACGGGACGCCGACCCCGACCCGGATGACCCGATGGACCTGTCCGACATCGCCGCCGCCTTCGACGTCACCGGGCGCAGCGAGATGACGAAGGACGAGCTCGTCGACGCGATCCTCGACGCGGCCGAGACCCTCGCCGCCGACCCCTTCGCGCGCGTCGACGTCGACCTCGACGCGGGCGAGGCCGCGGATGAGCCAGTCGAGGACGCCGCTGACGAAAACGACTCGGTCGAGGACGAAGCAAGCGAAGATGACGCCGGTGGAGACAGTACCGGAAGCGACGACGACGGCGGCGCCGGACAGCTGGACGCGATGATGAGCCTCCTCGACACCCACGCCGACAAGTGGCGAGAGGGGGACGGCGACGCGCGGTACGAGGTCGACCTCCCCGACGGGAGCGTCGAGACGGCGCGGACGAAAGACGACGTGCGCGCGCTGCTGTTCAGGAACTACTGACGACGACCACACAGACCCATGGGATTCATCGACGCGGTCCGCGCGTGGCTCTTCGGCGCGGACGAAGCCGACGGCGCGGACGAACCGGGCGACGAGACGGAAGCGAGCGACGCCGACGAGGCCGACGAAACCGCGACCAACGATGACCAACCCGACGGCCTCGACCCCGCGGCCGCCACCGAGACGCGGACCGCGAGCGCCACCGACGACGCGGTCGACGCGCTCCGTGACGTGCGGGAGTCGCAGGGTGTGGGGGATCCGACCGACTCGAACGGAGGGGACTCGAGGCCGCCCGACGACGACCGCCCGAAGTCGTCCGACGACGGCGGTACCAACCGTTAGGTACCCGGAGGCGAACAGGGGGGTATGACAGACGCGGACGCGCCCGGCGACGCCGGCGAGTTTCGGGACCTCGACGATCTCCCCGACGACCCGACCGACCGCGAGTACGTGGAGCGAGCGATCGGGCTCTCGGAGGCGGCCGTCGAGGCAGGCAACACTCCGTTCGGCGCGCTGCTCGTCCTCGACGGCGAGGTCGTCAGCGAGGCGCGCAACGAGACGCGGACCGAGGGCGACGTGGCGGCGCATCCGGAACTGACGCTGGCGCGGTGGGCCGCGCGCGAGCTCGACGCCGACGAGCTGGCGGCGTGTACGATGTACGCCAGCACCGAGCCGTGCCCGATGTGCGCGACCGCGATCCACTACGCGGGGATCGGGCGGGTCGTCTTCGGCGTCGACGGCGAGACGCTCGGCGAGCTCTCCGGCGGCGTGGTGCCGATCCCCCTCGAAGAGGTGATCCGGCGCGCGGACGGCGACACGACCGTCGAGGGCCCGATCGCCGTCGACGCCGCGATGGCGGTCCACGACTCCTTCTTCCGCGAGTCGTGACGCCGGAGTCGGACGCCGGCGACGCCGCGGAGGGGGGTTCGCCGGCGATTCTCTCGGTCGGCGCCGCTGCCATCGACGAGTGGTACGCGGTCAGCAACCTCCCAGAGCCGGACGGCGGCGCGTTCGCCGGCGAGGTCACGTCCGCGTTCGGCGGCGTCGGCGCCAACGTCGCGGTCGCGCTCGACCGTCTCGGCCGCGACGCCGGCCTCGTCAGCCGCGTCGGCGACGACGAGTACGGGCGGCGCGCGCTGGCGTACCTCGCCGAGACCGGCGTGGACGGGACCCACGTCGCGGTCGGCGACGACCCCCACACGCGGTCGCTCATCCTCTGCGACCCCGACGGGGAGCGCGCCATCGTCACCGCGGGCGAGAGCTTCCGCGGCCTCCGGCTCGACGACGACGCGCTCGCGGCGATGGCCGACGCCGACGCCGTCTTCCTCACCGCCTACGCCCCCGACCGCGCGGCGCGGCGGGTGCTCGACCGGGTCGAGTCGCTCCGGAAGGGCGCGGCCGACGCAGGTGGTAGCCCGCCTGCGCTGATCTTCGACCTCTCCGGGTCCGTCGAGGAGCTGATCGGGCGCGGGACGGAACCGGCGACGATCTACCGGTTCCTCCACCGTGCCGACCTGTTCGTCGCCGACGGGGTCGCCGCGCCCGCGTTCTTCGGCTCGGCGGAGGCGGCGGTCGAGCGGATCGCGGACGCGCAGACCGCCCCGACCGACGCCGGCCCCGAGTCGGGATCGGCGTCTCGGTCGCGACGCGGCCCGACGTGGCCCCGCGCGGTCCTCACGCACGGCGCGGACGGAATGACGGCGGTCGCCGGGGGCGAGGTGACCGAGTTCGACGCGTTCGACGTCGAGACGGTCGACACGACCGGGGCCGGCGACGCGTTCACCGCCGGGCTTATCGACCGGTGGATCGCGGGGGAATCGGCGAAAGCGTCCGCGGATTCATCTGCCGCTCGCGACGGCGTCGCCTCCGGCGTCAGGTTCGCCGCCGCGGTCGCCGCGATCAACTGCACGAGCCGGTTCACGCAGCCCGGACTCCCGACGCGGAGCGAGGTCGAATCGTTCCTCGCGGAGCGGGGACTCGGCCCCGACGGGAGCCGGTAGCGAGGAGGGGACTCGGACGGATCAGCGAACCGCGTCGGCGGCAGCGACGAGGTCGGCGACGCGGTCGGCATCGACTGGGGCCGTCGTCTCGCCGCTCTCCTTGAGCGCGGTGCCGACGACCGCGCCGTCCGCGACGCCGAGCAAGTCGGCGACCGTCTCCGGCGTGACGCCGCTGCCGACGAGGACCGGCGTGTCGAGGCCGTGGCGGTCACGCTCGGCGACGACCGATTCGAGGGCGTCGTCGTCGACCGCCTCGCCGGTCCCGGACCCGGAGGCGATGACGGCGTCGGCGAGGCCGCGCTCGGCGGTGTCCGCGAACGACTCGGCGGTGTAGCCCGCCGGCGTCAGCGGCGCCGAGTGTTTCACGTCGGTGTCGGCGAAGACGCCCACGTCGACGCCGAGGCGGTCGCGCAGGCGGAGCGTCTCGTGGGCGCGACCTTGGACGATCCCCTGATCGGTCACGCGGGCGCCGGTGTGGACGTTCACGCGGACGAAGTCGGCACCGACCGCGGCGGCGACCGAGAGGGCGGCCTCGGCGTCGTTCCGGAGGACGTTGATCCCGAGCGGGAGGTCGGTTTCGTCGGCGACCGCAGTCGCTGCGCGGGTGACCGCGGCGACGACGTGGGGCGGAACCTCGTCGGGGTAGAAGGGCGCGTCGCCGAAGTTCTCGATCACGATCCCGTCGACGCCGCCGCGGTCGAGCGCCCGCGCGTCGCTCGCGGCCCGCTCGACCGCCGCGCGCATCGCCTCCCGCCCGTCGTCCGGCGCTCGGGGGCGCCGGGGAGCGGCGGGAGGTGGACCATGCCGAGGAGCGGCGCGGCCGTGCCGAAGGTAGATTCGAACTCCATCGTCGGGGCCGAGGAGGCGCCCGGACAAAAGCCTCCCCACAGCGTTTAGGCCGCGGGTCGCCTCCCGCCGAACGAGATGGGAATCGACGCGACGGACCCCGGTGACGGCGACGTGACGCTCGTCTTCTCGCTCGGCGCCGCGCGGTCGCTCGCCGACCCGGCCGCGGCGTTTGCCGACGCGCGCCGGTGGAGCCGCCACGTCGGTATCGTCGCGAACGAGGCGGAGCAGGTCGCGGCGTTCGCCAGCGACCACGGGGTCGACAACGACTACGAACTCACGAACTGGGACAAGTGGGGAACGCTCGCGGACGTCCGCGAGGAGAGCGCCGCCCCGCGGTACGTGTTCGTCGGCACCACCCGCGCGGACGAGCGCGTCGCGTCCGAGACCGGCTACGAGTTCCTGCGGGTCGACGAGGCCGCCGAGAAGGCGGGCTGGGAGCTCTCGGAGCCGGGCGCGGCGGGGAGCGACGAGGACGGCAGCGACGGACGACTTGCCCGACTGCGGCGGACGGTCCGCGACGCGCTCTCGCGGCTCCGGTGAGTTCCCGGGCTCCGCTCGTCGGGATCGGTGGGGCTCGCCCGCGGAAGGTACAAACCGCTCGTCGCCTAACGTGGGGTATGTCCTCACCGCTCGCGGACGAGCCGGTCGAACCGGCCGGCGACGACGCGGAACCGCTCGACGCCGACGAGTGCGCCGACTACCTCGACGACCTGGGCGACGCCTGGGAGGTCGTCGACGACCACCACCTCGAGGCGAGCTACGAGTTCCCCGACTTCGAGACCGCGCTGGCCTTCACGAACGACGTGGGCGAGCTCGCCGAAGAAGAGTGGCACCACCCGGACATCGCGCTGTCGTGGGGCGAGGTCGGGATCGAGATGTGGAGCCATGAGGTCGGCGGCCTGACGCGCGCCGACTTCGTGATGGCGGCGCGGATGGACCGCCTGTACGCCGACTACGACGAGTGACCGGACGCCCCTCGACCTGAGACATCAACGAACGGCTTTAAACCTCTGCCGGCGAAACGACGGGTAATGAGCGAGAACGTCTTCCTGGTCCCGATCGACCCGGAGAACTTCGACCGAACGGTCCGGTCCGCCGTCGACCTCACCGACTACCCGGACCGGCCCGAGCCCCTCGCGGACCTCGACGAGGCCCGCCTGTGGGCCGTCGACGACGACAGCGGCAACGGGTCGACGTTCGAGAAGATGGCGGCGGGCGACCTCCTGCTGTTCTACGCGGACGACGAGTACGTCGCGACCGGCCGCGTCGGCGAGGCGTTTGCGGACGAGGACCGCTGGGCCAGCGGCACGTTCTGGACCGCGTTCCCGACCACGCGGGTGTACACGGTAACCGACTTCAGCGCCGTCTCCGCGCCCAAGCGCGCCGTCAACCGCATCTTCGACTACTCGTCGTCGTACACGCCCGGATTCATGCGCGTCGCGGACAGCCGGGTGAACGCGGACCTCTCGTCGATCGAGTCCGCGCTGGAACACTACACGAAGCGGAACGCCTGAGCGCGGGCCGCTCGGCGGCTTCTTACGACTCGACCGAACCGACGAGCGCCGCGTACGCCGATTCGTACCGCGACGCGATCCGAGCCGGATCCCCTCGAACCTCGCCGGACAGCGCCGGCAGCGGCTCGGTCGCGAGCGGTTCGATCATCTCCGTCACCGCGTCGACGTGCTCCTCGCGGGCCCCCTCGCGCGGGCTGCCGGCGGCGACCGCCCGGGCCTTCGCGTAGCGGTCGCCGGCGTAGATCCGGGCGCGACCGGGGTCGACGACGGCGACAGCGTCGGGCACGACCGGTCCGTCGCGAGGAAGGGTCCCGGCGACGTCGGCGTACGACTCGACGACTCGCGGGACCGGGGTCCGCGCGACGCGATCCGCGAGACGTTCGATCGCGGGCAGGTGCGCCTCGGCCATCACCTCGTTGAACTCGGGAACGTCGTACACGCGGGTCGCGTCCGCGAGCGGGAGGCGCTCGGCGAGGGCGTCCGGGAGCAGCCCCGCGTCCTCCGCGGCGCCGTTGACGACGAACCGCGTTCCGGACTCGGTCGTCACGCGGTCGCAGAGGAAGGTGCGGTCGGCGTCGCCGAGCATTCCGGTCCGGCCGGGCGTCGGCTTCCAGAGCCGGTGGACGGGGTTGATCGACTCCGGGGTGACTGCCGAGGGCGACGGCGACTCGTCGTCGACCGTCGCCAGCGCGCGGGTGTTCGCGGCCGCGAGGGTGCGCGCGTCCTTCCCGTAGAGCCGGCCCGCGTCCGTCGCGACCCGGTAGTCGTCGTGGTCGAACCAGTAGTCGTTGCCCGCGCGGGGCTTGACAGCGACCGCGTCGCCCGCGCGCTCGGCGAGGTGCGCGACCAGCCCCGCAGAGAAGGTGGTCTTGCCGGCGTCGACGCGCGCGCCGCCGGCGACGAGGTACGTCGGCGGGGCTGAGGACTCCCCGGTCACGCGGACTCGTCGGTGGCGGTTTCCGCGTCTGGTTCCTCATCCGTCGCGAGCCCGTAGTACCCCGGACCGTCCTCGCTCAGCGGCTCGGCGACGACCATCTCCTCGGCATGGACCATCACCCACGGGACCGCCCAGTCGACCAGCACGGCTTCGGTGTCTGGGTCGACCTCGGCGTCCGGCTCCAGCCCTTGAAGGAGGCGACCGATCTCCGGGATCGTGTACATCTGGTCCGGCTCGAACAGCTCCGCGGGCTCGTAGAAGTCGCACGGGTAGGTGGCGTCGAACGCCGACTTCGGTTCGGGCATGCGCGAGCGTACGCGACCGCGTCCGTAAACGCTGCCGATACGGATTCACCGGTGCGGTGGCGCGTGCCTGCGAGGCCGCTTTGCGGCCGAGCAGCACCGCGCGAGGGAGTCAGTCGCCGGAGCGAAGCGACGGCGACTGACGAGGCTGGGGAGGTGAGAGGCGCGGTGCGGAGCGGTGCGGGGTGGGACTCAAAGGGGCAGCCGTGAGGGCGGCGCAGGCGACGTAAGTACCGCAGCGAGTGAGCGAAGCGAACGAGCGAGGAGCGCAACGAGCGTGCGCCGCCCTCCCGGCTGGGGCTTTGGAGGTGTCCTCCGCCGATCCGTAGTCGAGTGTTTAAAAGCGAGTAACTGCGAATTTGAGGGTGTTCTCCGCCGATCCGTAGTCGAATATTTATAAGCGAGCAACTGGAGATTTGGAGCCATTTTCCGTCGATCCGCAATCAGCTGTTTATAAACGAGCAGCTGAGATTCAGTGGAGTTCACCGCTGACTCACCAGCAATCACTTATAAACCAGTCCGCCTGAACGGACCCGTCACTCACCGTGTAGCGTCCTGCAAAAAATGCGGATCTCGACGCGCGTAACGCGCCCTCTCGAACGCGCTTACTCGAACAGCTCGACGGCCTGCTCGTAGCGATCCGACGGCTCCTCCCAGTCGACGACCTCGAAGAAGTTGTCGACGAACTCGCCGCGAGCCGGACCGTAGTCGTGGTAGTAGGAGTGCTCCCAGACGTCCAGCGCGAGGATCGGGTGACCGCCCCAGATCGCACCCTGGTCGTGCTTGTCGACCACGACGTTGCGGAGCTGGTTCGAGAACGTGTCGTACACCAGAAGCGCCCAGCCGCTGGCCGCGGAGGCCGCCGCCTCGAACTCGCCCTTCCAGGCCTCGTACGAGCCGAAGTCCTCTGCGATGCGGTCGGCCAGCTCACCCTCGGGCTCGTCGCCGCCCTCCGGCGACATGTTCTGCCAGAACAGGTCGTGGAGGATGTGGCCCGAGGAGTTGTGGGTCACGTTGCGGATGGCGCCGCCGGACGAAGAGAAGTCGTGGGACTCACGGTTCTCTTCGAGCGTCTCTTCGGCGGAGTTCCAGCCGTTGACGTACCCCTGATGGTGGGTGTCGTGATGCCATTCGAGCACCTGCTCGGAGATGTGGGGTTCCAGCGCGTCGTAATCGTACGGAAGCGGATCGAGTTCGTAGCTCATGCTTGTATCACCTACCACGAACATGTGTCGGAACGGTGTTAAAGATAATGCGGCACGCGATACCACGCGTCACCGGACGCGAGTGTTATCAGGTGTACGCGACCGTTACCGGTCGTGTTGCGGTTCGGGCGTCAGCGCCGACGACGCACGGTGCCGACCGAAATCGACGGACGACGCGATCCAGTAACCATATCTAGTTTCGCGACCGATCGAGATATCTGCCGCTCTCTGCTTCGAATCCGCGCTCGACACGGTGGGACTGGGATTCGAACCACGGTCGCTCCCTTCGGTCGCTCTCTGATTCGAATCCCAGCTACCGCTCTCTGCTCATTAGCGTTCGCGGAGAAGCGGTGGGACTGGGATTCGAAGCCTGCGAGACGGTCGCCCTCGCTGCTCGCGGCTTCGCCGCTCGCTTTCGAGGTGTTCGCGTTGCTCACACCTCGCACCGCTCGGGCGCTGCGACTCGCAGGCTTCGAATCCCGCACAAACCGCGTCCGGCGCGAAGTGCGCCGGACGCGTTACGGTGGGACTGGGATTCGAACCCAGGAAGCCGTGAGGCTACCTGCTTTCAAGGCAGGCGCAATAGGCCGCTCTGCCATCCCACCACACATCACCGCTCGGCGTCGGTCGACTAAGTGGTGTCGGATCGGTGGAAGCCGACTCAGCGGTATTTTAAAAGGCAACGGCATAAATCACACCTCAATGGATCGGAACGAGATCGATGAGTACGTCGACCGATGTCGGGGACTCATCGAAGCATCGCCGCAGATGGACGAGGAGAACACGAAGGTGAAGCTGATCCAGCCCTTCCTCGAACTCCTCGGGTGGGACCTCTACTCGACGGAGGTCGCACTGGAGTACAACGTTCCGATGGCGTCGGGCAGTACGCACGTCGACTACGCCCTCCTCGTCGGCGACTCGCCGGTCGTCTTCGTCGAAGCAAAACCCGTCCGATCGACGCTCTCAGACGACGAAGTCCGCCAGTTACGAAGCTACATGCGGCAAGAGTTGGATGTCGATTGGGGAATTCTGACCAACGGAAAATCATTCGAGGTCCTGACGAAGGATCGCCGCCGTAACGGCGGCGAAGAGATGTCGGTCGTACAGTTCAGCCTCGAAGATCTCAGCGAGCGTCCGGGCGTTCTCGAACTCCTCACGAAAGAGTCGATCCGCTCGGGAAAGTCAGCGGAGATCGCCGAACAAGTCGCGGAAACAAATCGGACGATCCGATATTTAAGCGAGAACGAATCGACGGTCACCGATTCCGTCGCGAGCGCGGTTACCGATGAAGTCGGCGAGTTACCGATCGACCTTCAGGCGCAGTCGAGAGAGTTCGTTCAGGGGCTCGTGTCTTTGTTACGTGAGCAGCGCCAGTTCGTTGGAGAGACAGAAAACGGTCCACCCTCTGGCGACAATCCACCCACGGCTGATGACGACATTCACATCAGTGACGAAACCGGTTCTGCGGATGGTCCCGACAACCGACATCTCGAACCGGTCAAAAATCAGATCGCTGGAACGATCCGCCGCCGAGACATCGACGGAGATCCGGACTCAACGGTGGCGGTATTCCCGACTAGAGAGTCTGGACTTCCATTTTTAAAAGAGAACGAGGCGTGGGGGTTCGTTCGGGTCGGACGCGAGTTCGAATACGTGGCGATGTACGTCACTGGTGACGTTCGACAGGTGAAATATATCGCCGAAGTCGAGCGAGTCGTGTCGCCTGAACAGGCGGATCTGATGCGTGAGCCGTTAGAGTACAAGGATCGGGGCGCAATCGCGGAGGATAAGAAAGTCATCATCTTCAAACCGGGCTCGCTGTACGAACTCGAAGATCCGATCCCCTACGAGACGCGCTATCCGCAGGCGCTGCGGTACACGACCTTAGGGGAGCTCCGGACGGCGGAGACGACTGACGATATGTTGTAATCGGGGTCGGTGTGGCGACTGGTGATCAAACGGTGTGCTGCTTTTTATTCCCGCACCAGCCGCCCCTCGCCGTCCTCGACGACCACGTCCAGCCCCTTCTCGTGGACGAACGCGGCCGTGTAGTCCGGCACGACGCGCTCCGCGGCGAACCGCGCCCGGAGGTTCGGCACCACGTCGAGCAGGTCGTCGCCCGTCTCCAGCGAGGGCGACGGCTCCACGAAGTCGACGGAGCGGTCCGCGTCGCGGCCGCGCTCCGCGAGCGTCGGCAGCGCCGGCGCCTCGAACGCGCCGTCGAAGTCGATCGGCTCGGTGAAGCCGGCGTAGTACGCCCGGCCGTTCGAGGAGGGGCCGAGGACGACCTCGGTCGTCCGGAGCTTCATCGCCGCCGAGTCGACGATCGTCCGCGAGAGCAGCGGCGCGGTCGGGGTGACGACCGCGACCGAGTCGGCGCCCTCCTCGCGCAGCAGGTGCGTGACGGTGTTGCCGGCGCGCGCGCCGAACGAGGAGCCGACCTGCCGCTCGAACCGCACCTCGTCGGTGCCGCCGAGGGTGTCCGCGACGAGCGTCCGCAGTTCGGCCTCCGGGCTCGTCTCGGTCCGATGCTCGGCGGGCAACTGCTCCTCGTCGGGGTAGTTGACGAGGAGCTCGCCGCCCGAGCGCTCGACCGCGAGGACGGCGTCGCGGAACTGCGCCTCGTAGAGGTCGGCCGCCTCGGCGGGCGACAGCGGCGTCGACTCGGCGATCGCGGTTCCGACGAGCCCCTCGCGGGGCGGGTTCGCCAGCAGGGCGACGACGGTCATACCGGATCGCGGCGCGGGAGCGCCTTCAAGTCGCCGCTTCGGTTCGAGAAGAGACCGCGCGCGGACGGGGGCGCCCCGGCCACGGAACGGACCGACCGCTCAGGAGAAGTCGCGCCGCATCGCGATCTCGAACCACGGGCAGAGACGGAGCTGCCGGTACAGCGCGGGGTTCTCGTGGAGGTGGTCGTAGTCGGCCCACAGCATGCCGCCGATCTCGTCGTCGTCCGGGTCGAGCGAGGTGTCGTCGAGGGTCACCTTCAGCACCGCGCACACCTCCCACTCGACGCCCTCGTTGGGGTAGTAGCGCTTGTACTCGAACTTGTCCGTCACGCGGAGGTCGTCGTACTGGTCGGGCGAGATGCCGAGCTCCTCCTCGAGGCGCTGCTCGGTTGCCTCCTCCTGGGACTGCCCCTCGACGGGGTGGGAGGCGACCGTGCCGTCCCAGTGGCCGTCCCAGAGGCGCTTGTTCGGCGCGCGCTGTGCGAGCAGGATCCGGCCGTCGGTGTCGAAGACGAGGCAGGTGAACGCGCGGTGGCGGATCCCGTCGCCGGTGTGCGCGTCGAGCCGGTTCACCGTGCCCTGCGCGACGTCGTCGGGGTCGACGGCGATGACGTCCTGAAGCGCGTTCTCGTGGTCGGTGTCGCTCGTGTCGCCCGTCTCGCTCGCGCCGTCGCCGACGGGGTCTCCCGGCGCGGCCGCGTCTTCGGAACTCATGCGCGGTACGTCGCGGACCAGCGCTAATAAGGATTCGATACGGCGTCCGCCCGCGCCCGCCGGCGCTTCGACGCTCTTAACCGCGTCCCGGCGCTACTTCGCGCGGATGAGTGACCCGGCGCTCGACGTCGTCGAGTTCGTGTTGACGACGCACTTCTACACGCAGGACCGCGACCTCGACGAGAACGACCTGCCTCCGCGCTTCCGGCAGGTGTTCTGGTCGGCCGACGCCGCCGACGACGCCCCCGGCGGCGTGGAGCGACCGCTGAAGGCGACCGACGAGACCACCCGCACCGCCACGGGCGTCGAGCGGCCGTGGGACGCGGTCTCCGACCTCCTCTTCACCCAACGCACGGAGTTCTCCGGCGAGATCTCCCTGACCCAGCCCGCGATGGGACTGGAGTGGTACCGCGACCACGCGGACGACGACCGGCTCGCCGGGAACCCGACGCTCGTCGCCGCGATGGAGGCGGCCGAGGACCTGACGGCGCCGGTGACCCGCGAGGAGGCCAGAGACGACGTGCGGCCGGTCCAGGCCGACCGCGTCTGGATCGACGCGCTGCTCTCCGAGTACTTCGACGAGGACGAGGACGGGGAGATGCTCGACCTCGTCAACGTCCGCGCGCCCGAGGAGATCGAGACGACGCTGGCCGACCTCGTGTTGACCGGCGATCAGGAGGGTGAGATCCAGAAGATCGTCAAGGCGATCGAACACCGCGAGTACCTCGCGGAGATCGGCCTCCGCGAGATCGGGAAGCTGCTGTTCGTCGGCCCGCCGGGCACCGGGAAGACGACCGTGTCGCGCGCGCTCGCCCACGAGCTCGGGCTCCCGTTCGTCGAGGTGAAGCTCTCGATGATCACGAGCCAGTACCTCGGCGAGACGTCGAAGAACGTCGAGAAGAGCTTCGAGGTCGCCAAGCGGCTCTCCCCCTGTATCCTCTTCATCGACGAGTTCGACTCGGTGGCGAAGACCCGCCGCTCGGACGAGCACGCCGCCCTGAAGCGCGCGGTCAACACCCTGCTGAAGTCGATCGACGAGGTGTCGCTCGTGCGCGACGAGGTGCTCCTCATCGGTGCGACGAACCACCCGGACCAGCTCGACGCCGCCGCGTGGCGCCGGTTCGACGAGATCGTCAACTTCCCCAAGCCGGACCGCGACATGCGCGCGGACATCCTCCGCGTCGTGACCAAGGAGATGAAGATCGCCGACTTCGACCCCGAGGAGGTCGCCGACCGGACCAGCGGGCTCACCGGCTCCGACCTCCGGATGGTGCTCCGCGAGGCCGTCCTCGGCGCGCTCACCGAGGACCGGATGACGATCACGCAGGCCGACGTGATGGAGGCCGTCGAGGACTTCGAGGAACGCGACAACCTGAAGAACATGGACATGATCGACGGGGAAGGCGCCGAGGTCCTCGGCGAAACGGGGTCGAACGACGCCCACGACCACGGCGATCACGATCATAGCGACCACGACCACGGCGGGGAGGGTGGCCACGACGAGGACTCTCCGGACCCGACCCGCGGCGCCGAGCCACAGGGGCGGACACAGGACTGAGGCAAACGACCGGATTCATCGACATCGATCGACGCGAACACCGCCGAAGCCCCAGCCGCTCGGCAATACATCTCCATTTATAAAAGGCCGATCGACACGAACACCGCCGAAGCCCCAACCGCGAGGCAATACATCTCTATTTATAAGGGGCCGATCGACACGAACACCGCCGAAGCCCCAGCCGCGAGGCAATACATCTCTATTTATAAGGGGCCGATCGACACGAACACCGCCGAAGCCCCAGCCGCGAGGCGGGCGTACACTCGCTGCGGTCCTCGTCACTCGCTCCGCTCGTTCCTGCGGTCCTTGCGTCGTCTACGCCCGCCTCGCGGCTGCCCCTTCGGATCCCACCCCGCACCGCTCCGCCCAGCACCTCACGCCTCCCCAGCCTCGTCAGTCGCCTCCGCTTCGCTCCGGCGACTGACTCCCTCGCGCGTGCTCCTCGCGGCCGCCTTCGGCGGCCACTCGGAGGCACGCGCCACGGCACCGCCGATCGGCTGTCTCTTTCTCTGTACTGACCGACTATCGTCGAACGCCGACGACCGTGTAGCCGAACCCGCGGTCGACGATCCGCGGGTCGAGCCCGGCGTCGTCCATCGCGGCCGCGAGCTCGCTGGGGGCCGGAACCGCGATTCCATCCCGATCGCGTGCTCGCCGGCGACGAGCAGTCGCCCGAGCGGGTGGTCCGGATTAAAATCGCGGACGACGAGCGCGCCGCCTGACGCGAGCACGCGGGCCGCCTCCGCGAGCGCGGCGTCCTGATCCGGCAGGTGATGGAACGCGTCGACGACCGTGACCGCGTCGACGCTCGCGTCCTGGAACGGAAGCCGGCCCGCATCGGCTACGAGTCCCGCGAGCCCGCGGCCGCGACGCGCCCGCGAGAGCATCCCGACGGAGGCGTCGACGACCGTGATCTCCGGACCGGTCAGCGCAGCCGCCGCGCGGCCCGAGCCGCCGCCGACGTCGAGGAGGCGCTCGATCGGCCGCGTCGCGTGGTCGAGGCCGGCGGCCAGCGCCTCGCCGTCCGCCGGCGGCATCGCGAGGTCGTACAGCGGCGCCACCCGATCGAAGAAGCCCACGTCGCCGACTCCGTACATGGGCGAACCGAGCGCGGCGAGGGACAAAGAGCCACCGCCCTATTTACGCTCTCGCCGCCGTACGACGCCCATGGAGTACGCGCTCGTGTGTCCGCCCGACGAGGGGGAGACCCTCCGGCTCGACTACCGGGCGTTCGCGTACGCCGGCAAGTTCGTCGTCGGCGCGCCGGGGAAGTCGGTGATCCGGACGCCCGACGGGCACCCGGCCGCGCCGGACTGGGAGCCGGACGAGCCGCTGCCGGACACGGTCGACCCCGAGGCGTTCGACGAGGACGTGGTCGCGGCCGTCTCCTTCTCGCCCGACCGGACCGACCCCGCGACCTGCCGGCTGCGGTACGTTACGGTCCACGCCGCGCGGCGCGGCGAGGGGATCGGCCCGCGGCTGATCGGCGAGACGGTCGCCGACCTCGCGGTCGCCGGCTTCGAGCGCGTGAAGATCGCCGTGAACAACCCGTTCGCGTACGAGGCGTGCCACAAGTGCGGCTTCGCGTACACCGGCGAGCGCACGGGGATCGCCGAGCTGGAGCTGGCGCGCCCCGCGGCGGCGCCCGCCGACGTGGACCCGGAGCGGTACCGCGAGGGGCTGGCGGCGTTCCGCGAGACGGACGGGGAACTGAGCGGGGCGGAGCGCCGCTTCGTCGCCGAGCGGCTGGAGCGCGGGCCGCCCGACCCCGACCGGTCCCCGCGCGACGGGCGCTAATTGAGCGACCAGATCGCGTAGTTGAGCGCGGTCGCGAAGCAGACCCACGCGAGGTAGGGGACGAGCAGCGCCGCGGCGCGGCGGTCGACGCGGTCGAAGGCCCGGATCGTCGCGACGACCAAGGGGAGGAGGACGACGAGGACGGCGAGCCCGAGGTCGGGGCGTTCGAGCCCCCAGAACACCGGGGACCACGCCACGTTGACGGCGAGCTGGACGCCGAACAGCGCGAGCGCGGTCCAGACGCGCCCCGCCGGCGCTCCCCGTCGCGGCCAGCGAGGTAGACGAGGGCGGCCGCCGCACCGAGTAACGCGTACAGGATCGGCCAGACGACGCCGAACGCCCACCCCGGCGGGTAGAAGGAGGGCAGTTCCAGCGCCGCGAACCAGGCGCTCTGGGTGGTCGTGAAGGGGACGCCGAGCGCGCCGATCAGGTTGACCGTGATCGCCGCGCCGGCGATGAGGAGGGCGTCCCGGCGGTCGGGGAGTCGGGAGGTCGCGGTCGTCGCCATAGGGAGCCGTTCGCGGTGTGCGGGCTTAAATCCCGCTCAGATCGCGTCGTAGTCCTCGCGGAACGTCTCCAGCGTCGCCGCGAGCACCCCGATCACGATGGGCCCGACGAAGAGGCCGGTGAACCCGACCGAGTAGATGCCGCCGAACACGCCCAGCAGGATGATCGCCGGGTTGAGGTGCGCCTGCTGGTCGATGACGAGCGGGCGGGCGTAGTTGTCCACCATCGCGATCACCGCGACGCCGTAGACGGCGAGGAAGATACCGGCGGTCACCTGGTCGACGATCACGAGGTACGCGGCGGCCGGCCCCCACACGAAGAAGGCGCCGATGAGCGGTAACAGCGCCAACACCGCCATCACGAACGTCCAGAACACCACGTTCGGGATCCCGGCGGCCCACAGCCCGAGTCCCGCGACCAACGCTTGGAGGAGCGCGACGGAGATGTGGCCGATGACGACGCCGCGGGTCATCACGTTGACGCGGTCGACGAGGTCGGCGGTGACCGCCGAGGGGAGCGGGCTCGTCGCCCGGATCCACTTGACGAACGCCGGCCCGTCGATGAGCGTGTAGTACACCAAAAACAGCGCGAGCGACAGCCCGACCGACGCGCGGATCGCCGTGTTCAACACGCCGCTGAACCCGCCGAAAAGCGTCTGGACGAGGAGCTCGCCGATCGTTTGGAGGAGGTCGCCGACCTCCGGGTCCTGTCCCGTGACCGCCGCGATCTCGGCCTCGATGGCGGCGACGTCTATCCCCGTTTCGCCGGCCGCGATCGCGGTGAGGTCGCGGACGAACACCCAGGTGATGTACGCGAGCGGGAGGATGACGGCGACGATCGACGAGAGGATGAGGGTCAGCGCCGACAGCATCTGGCCGAACCGGTTCGAGACGCGCTTCCGGAGCCAGCGGGTGAGCCGGCGATGGAACGGGTAGAGGATGAAGGCGAGAATCGCCGAGGCGATCACGTACTCGACGAACGGCAGGATGACGAAGAGGGTCAACAGCGCGACCGACCCCATGAGGAGCAGGAGGAACGATTGCCCGCGGTTCATACGCCCCCGTGTCTCCGGCGGAGTATAAACGTGGTCGGCGAACGCGCGCGACCGCCGACCCGCGCGGAACCGGCGTTAGAAGGGAATGAAAGAGAGCCGGAAGGCTCAGGCGCTCGCCTCGTCCTCGTCGAGGCCGGGCGCGGTCGCGGCGTCAACTTCGTCCGGCTCCTCCGTGTCGCCGCCGACGACCGTCTCCCCGTCGTCGGTCTCGACGTACACGTCGTCGGCGAAGCCGGCTAAGGCGTTCTCGTACTCGGGCTCGTCGAGCTTCTCGGGTGTCTCCGGCGCCTCGACGACGCCCGCCGCCGGCCGGAACTCGCCGAGCGGGTCGTCGATCGTGATTCCGTACTCCGAGAAGAACGACTCGTACCGGCGGTAGTGCGCTTCTAGCTCGTCGCCCGGGATCTCCATCATCTCCGTCCAGCCGTGGTTGAAGAAGTCGAAGTTCGCCTGGACGTGGGTGATCTCGCGGGCCTCGGCCTCCGGGTAGCCGGCCTCCAAGGCGGCGACGTACGTGTCCATCGTCGCGTCGAAGAAGCTGTCGAGGTGGTCGCGGCGTTCCTCGCGCCGGTCCTCGTCGGCCTTGTTGAGGAAGATGCTCGTGTGGAGGTCGACGAGCTTGTCGTTGGCGACGTCGCCGACCACCGGCGTGGTCAACGCCTTCTTCGCGGCCCAGTGGCGGATGTTCTGCCGGATTTTCATACGCGTCGTTGGGCCGGGACGCTCTTGAATCTGTGGCGTCGCGACCGCGGCGCACGTGCGCGCCTCTCCGCCACCGGCGGGCGGCGCGTGCTCGTGCGCGACGCCGACCGCGCCGCGGAACTGTTATTGCGCTTTACGAACAATATTGTGGTAGACATGGCATCGAAAGAGGCGGACGACGACTGGGCGGCGCAGGTGGAGGCACAGCGGGAGGCGAAAATCGAGCAGTTCCGCGACTCGGCGCGGTCGCCGCTGCCGGTCGCGATGCGGGGCGACGCGTTCCCGGGGCTGGCGTACTTCGATCCGGACCCGGCATTCCGGTTCCACCTCCCGCTCCACGAACACGACGAGAAGGAGACCGTGACCGTCGAGACGACCGCCGACGGCGAGCAGACGTACCGCCGCTGGGGGGAGTTCCGCTTCGAGGTTGACGGGGAGTCGGTGACCCTTCAGGCGTACCGACCGGCCGACGGCGCGGACCGGTTCTGGGTGCCGTTCCGCGACGCGACCAGCGGCGAGGCGACGTACGGCGCGGGCCGATACCTCGACTTGGAGCCCGATCGCGACCGCGTCGACGGCGAGTGGATCGTGGACTTCAACCACGCGTACAACCCGACCTGCGCGTACAACCACGCGTACGAGTGCCCGCTCGTCCCGACGGAGAACTGGCTCGACGTCGCGATCGAAGCGGGCGAGAAGGATTTCCCCGCGGAGCCGGCGGGCGCGGATCACTGACCGGGGACGGATCGCTGATCGGGGGGAGAGATCCACCGCGCGGGGCGGATCGGGACACGCGCTTCGGCGCGGGTGAGGGAGGTTCTCACGCCCCGAGACGCGGATGACAACCCACATTAACCATGAATCCGAACCCCGAGCCATGAGCGATTCGTACGTGATCATCGGTGACGGTATCGCGGGCGCGTCCGCGGCCGAGACGCTGCGCGAGGAAGCGCCCGACGCCGAGATCACGGTTCTCACGGACGAGGGTGAGTCCCTCTACAACCGGATCCTGATCAAGGAGTACGCGAAGGGGAAGCTCCCCGAGGCGCCGATTTCGATCCACGAGGAGGACTGGTACGACGACCACGACGTCGACCTGCGGCTCAACACGGTCGTCGTCGACATCGACGTCGAGGCGGACGCGGTTCACACCCACGAGGGCGAGACGTTCGAGTACGACTCCCTCCTGCTCGCGATCGGCGGCACGCCCCAGCAGCTCCCGGTCGGGAACGCGGACGCCGACGGGATCCACCACTTCTGGACGTTCCAGGACGCTCGCAAGATCAAAGAGAGCGTCGAGGGCGCAGAGAAGGGCGTCATCGTCGGCGCCGGCCTGCTCGGCATCGACTTCGCGGCCATCTGCGGCGCGCAGGACGTCGAGGCGAAGTACCTGATGCGCGGCGACAACTGGTGGCGCTACGCGCTCTCGGAGGAGGGCGCGGAGATCATGCACGAGGCGATGCGCGAGCGCGGCGTCGAGCCCGTCTTCGGCTCCGGCGTGGACCACTTCGAGGTCGACGACGACGGCCACGTCGAGGCCGCGGTCGACCCGAACGGCGAGCGCTACGAGTGCGACTTCGCGGGCGTCGCCATCGGGCTGAACTTCAACACGGAACTGGTCGAAGACACCCCGCTCGAACTCGACGACGGCATCGTCGTCGACGAGTTCATGCGCACCAACGTCGACAACGTGTTCGCCGCGGGCGACATCACGACGTTCAACGACCTCATCCTCGGCGAGCACGCGAAGAACGGCTCGTGGGGCTCGGCCAAGGAGCAGGGGACGATCGCGGCCCGCAACATGGTCGAGTACGGCAGCGAGGCGTTCGAGTGGGTCTCCTCGTACTCGATCACGCACTTCGACTTCCCGTTCCTCTCGTTCGGTCACCCGACGCTCGGCGACGAGTCGGTGGAGGCGACCACCGCCGAGGGCGAGTGGCGCCGCGTCGCGCTGAAGGACGGGAAGGTGGTCGGCGGCGTGCTCATCGGCGACCTCTCGCCGCAGTCCGCGTTCAAGCAGCTGATGCGCGAGGGGCGCGACGTGAGCGACCAGACGGACCGCCTCATGGAGCCCGGCTTCTCCGTCGACGACCTGGCGGCCCCGACCGAGCAGTAGCCCGCCGACCCCGTCCCCTCCGTCTCGGCGGGCGCCGATCGCGGCGACGGGTTCGAGGCGACCACCGGGTCACGGTACTTTTTACGGTGGACGCTCTGTCTCCGTTGTATGTCACCCGGATCGTCACGGCCTCCAGACGGCTTTTTCGCGTCCTTCGTCGAGGGGTGTTCCGATCCGATCGTCTCCGTCGATCTGGCGGGGACGATCGTCTACGCGAACCCCGCCACCGAGGCGGTTCTCGGGTACGATCCGGCCGCCCTTCGCGGCCGCGACCTCGCGTCCCTCGTCGCCTCGGAGGCCGCGGACGGGCGCGTCCGATCGGTCCGCGAGCGGTTCGCACAGGTCGACGGGCTCGACGACCGCGGGAGCTTCTCTGTACCGATCAGACACGCGGACGGTCACACCGTGACCTTCTCGGTCCGGTTCCACGAACACTCGACGGGAGAGGGGTGCGGGGGCGGCGGAAGCGACGGCGACCCCGACGCGGAGACCGACGACACCGACGCCGTGTATACCGGTGTCTTCCGCGACGGCGTTGAGGAAGTCGGCGGGGAGACGCTGGAGACGTTCCGCAACCTCGTCGAACACGCCGGCCACGCCATCTACGTCACCGACGTCGACGGGACGATCGAGTACGTCAACCCGGCGTTCACCGACCACACCGGCTACGAGCCGGAGGAGGTCCTCGGCGAGACCCCGGCGATACTCAACTCCGGCGAGATGCCGGACGAGTACTTCGACTCGCTGTGGTCGACCCTGCTGGACGGCGAGGTGTGGGAGGAGGATATCATCGACCGGCGGCGAGACGACGAGCCGTACCACGCCCACCAGACGATCGCGCCCGTACTCGGCGACGACGGCGAGGTGTCGCGGTTCGTCGCGATCCAGACGGACGTTACGGCACGGAAGGCGGCGATGGCCCAGCTGAAACAGTACCGGGACATCGTCGAGCGGCTCGACGACCCCGTCCTCCTCCAGAACCGCGACGGGGAGTTCGAGCTGTTGAACGAGGCGGTGAGCGAGTTCGCGGGCGTCGACCGCGAGGCGCTGTACGGCACCGACGAGTTCGCCTTCATGGACGCGGAGACGGCGGCCGAGGTCGACGAGCGCCGGCGAGGCGTGCTCGACGCCGAGGAGATGGCCGAGTACGAGGTCTCGCCGACGTTTCCGGAAAGCGATCGGGAGGCGACGTTCAGCACGCAGCGGTACCCCTACTACGACGCCGACGGCGACTTGGCCGGCACCTTCGCCATCTGTCGGAACGTCACCGATCGCAAGGAGCGCGAACGGGAGTTGGAGCGGTACGAGCGCGCGATCAACGGGGCGACGGACCTCATCGCCGCGGTCGACCGCGACGGGCGGCTCCTGTTCGCGAACCCGCAGTACCGCGAGTACCACGGGCTCGGCGACCGCGACGTGACGGAACTGACGCTCGCCGATGTCGTCCCGGAGGACGGCTACGAGGACGTCGAGCGACAGGTGGAGCGCGCGCTCCGGGGCGAGTCGGTGGAGTACCGGACGACGCGGACGCACCCGACCCGGGGCACGCGGACGTTCGACGTCCGGTACTACCCGCTCGATAGCCCCGACGACGGGGAGCCCGCCGGGGTCGTCGGCGTGCTTCGGGACGTGACCGACAGCGAGAACCGCGCGCGACAGCTTCGGGTCGTCGACCGGGTCCTCCAGCACAACCTCCGGAACGCGCTGACGGTCGTCCGGGGACGGGCGGAGCAGATCGCCGCGGGCGCCGCCGACTCCGCGGACGCGGCCGAGTACATCGTGTCGCGGGCCGACGGCCTCTTACAGACGAGCGAGAAGGCCCATCACATCACCGAGATACTGAGCGACGCGCCGGAGACCGAACCCGTCGACGTCGGTCGCGTCGCCCGACAGGTGGTAGCGGCGCGGGCCGAGGAGTTCCCGCGCGCGACGGTCGAGGCGTCGGTGCCGGACGACGGGGTCGCGACGGCGTCCGCGACGACGTGGCTCTCCCGGGCGATAGACGAGCTGGTCCAGAACGCGGTCGAACACCACGACCGCGACCGACCGACGGTGACGGTGTCGGTCGAAGTCCACCCCGACGCGGTCGAGGTCCGCGTCGAGGACGACGGGCCGGGGCTGACCGGCATGAACCGGGACGTCCTCGTCGACGGGACGGCGGTCGACGCGCTGTACCACGGAAGCGGTCTCGGGCTGTGGCTCGTCTACTGGGTCGTCCAGCAGTCGGGCGGCTCCGCGGCGGTCGCGGCCGCGGAGCCCCGCGGCACCGTGGTGACGCTCACTTTCCCCCGCGCCGACGACTGAATCGCCGCCGTCGCGTTTGCGAGGCGAGCGAGCCGAACCAGCGTGGCGTCCGCCGCGAAACGCTTATGATTAATCGTGATGTACGGTAACACATGTCACTCAGAGACACCGGGCGACGGCTGCGGCTCCGACGCACCGGCCGCGTTCCGGCGGACGCGCGGGTCCGTCACTACGACGAACTGGACGACGACGAGCAGGGGGTCGTGCGGGAGCTCGCGGACGTGCCGTGGACGGCGCCGGAGACCGGCGACCTCGCCGACGGCGACGTGGTGAAGTTCACCGACTACTACCAGGTTCGCTCGCGGTGAGGGCGGTCGCGTCAGGAGCCGCAGTCGCGCGGCGGTTGGCAGGCGCGCGGCGGTGGGCAGGCGCGGGCGCGGCTGCCCGGAAGCGAAGTTGTTTTCGCCGGTGGGGAGCAAGCGGGTCGCATGGACAGCGGCGGATCTACAGACATGACGCTGGCGTTCGAGTTGGAGGCGCTGAAAGCGCTCGCGGACCCCAACGCGGTGTTCAACAACGCCCGGCAGTGGACCGAGTACGTCGGGGTCGTCAGCGAGAAGCCCACCTACGTCGTCACGAACTTCACGCGGAAACACCGCGTGCGACAGGACTTCTTTTCCGGCCCGCGCGGCGTCGAAGAGAGCTTGGAGAACATCAGCGGGCAGTTCGACACTGACCGCCACGTCTTCGTGGGCGTCGACGACGAGGACGAGGCGGTCGCCGAGGCGACCGGCTGGGAGTTCCTCCACGTCGAGGACGCGGCCGAGGCCGCGGGGTGGACGCTCGCCACCGGTGAGACGGACGAGGAGGCGCCCGAGGAACAGGCCAGAGACGACTGGCCCTGAGGAGACCGGGAGGTGTTTTGACGGGGGCGCCGAAGGCGAGAGTATGACCGACCACGGCGACGACAGTCACGACGGCGGCGACCATTCTGACCACGACCACGGTCACCAGCACGGCCACGACGGTGACGGCCATCAGCACGACCACGACGGTCACCACCACCACGACGTCGACTCGGTCGCGGCCGCGGTGGTCACGGTGTCGTCCTCGCGCGGCACGGACGAGGACCCGGCCGGCGACTACATCGCGGGCGCGTTCGAGGAGACGGGCCACGAGGTCGTCGTCCGCGAACTGATCCCGGACGACTACGACAGCGTCCAGGGGACCGTCGATCGCCTCGCCCGCCGGAAGGACACGGACGTGGTCGTGACCACTGGGGGAACGGGCGTCACGCCAGACGACGTCACGCCGGAGGCGGTCCGGGGACTGCTTGCGAAGCCGCTTCCCGGGTTCGGCGAGCTGTTCCGCCGGCTCTCCTACGAGGAGGTGGGCACGCGGACCATCGGATCGCGCGCGACCGCCGGCGTCGTCTCCGCCACGCCGGTGTTCTGTCTCCCGGGCTCCGAGAACGCGGTCCGGCTCGGCGTCGACGAGATCATCCTCCCGGAAGTCGGCCATCTCGCCGGGCTCGCCGGCAGAGGGCTCGACGAGGCGGAAGAGGACGAAAACCAAGCGACCAACGACGAGGCGGCCGACGACGAGCCGACGAGCGACGAGTGACGCGCCGGCGCCTCAGACTCCGGTGAGGAAGTTCCGAATGAGGTCGTGACCCGACCCGGTCAGCACGCTCTCCGGGTGGAACTGGACCGCCTCGATCGGGTGTTCCCGGTGGCGGATTCCCATCACGATCGACTCGCCCTCGTGGTCGGTGGTGGCCGTCACCGCGAACGCGTCCGGCACCTCGGTCGCCGCCAGCGAGTGGTAGCGGCCGGCGCGGAACCCCTGGTCGAGCCCGCGGAACACGCCCTCCCCGTCGTGGTCGACGGGGAACGCCTTGCCGTGAACCGGTTCGGGGGCGTGCCCGACCGTCCCGCCGTACTCGTAGACGGCGGCCTCTAAGCCGAGACAGACGCCGAGCGTCGGCACCGTCGGCGAGAGGTCGCGTAACACCGGCATCGTCACGCCCACGTCGCGCTCGTTCTTCGGGTGGCCCGGCCCGGGGCTGACGATCACCGCGTCCGGCTCCGCGGCCTCGATCTCCGCGAGCGAGGCGGTGTTTTTGAACACGTCGACGGCGACCGGCTCCCCGTCGATCGTCTGGTCGGAGACGTACTCGACGAGGTTGTAGGTGAACGAGTCGAAGTTGTCGACGACGACGACCCTCATCGCTCGGCCTCCGTGCCGGTGGCGATGGGCTCGTCGTCGCTCTCGGCCTCGCCGTCCCCGTCCTCGCCGTCCGCGTCCTCGCGGATGCGGTCGATCGCGGTCAACACGCCGTCCATCTTCTGTTCGGTCTCCTCGTACTCCGCGGCCGGGTCGGAGTCCGCGACGAGCCCCGCGCCCGCCCGGACGCCGACGACCGACTCCTCGCCCGACTCGTCGAGCGTCGCGGTCCGGATGACGATCGCGAAGTCGGCGTCGCCGGTCCACGAGTAGTAGCCGACGCCGCCGCCGTACGCCTCCCGCGGGGTCGTCTCGAGGTCGTCGATGATCTCCATCGCGCGCACCTTCGGCGCGCCGGTGAGCGTCCCCGCGGGGAACGTCGCACGCGTCGCGTCGAACGCGTCGGCGTCGGCCGCGAGCGTCCCCGTCACGGTCGACTCGATGTGCTGGACGTGGCTGTACTTCAGGACGTTCATGAACTCCTCGACGCGGACGGAGCCGGGCTCCGAGACGCGCCGCACGTCGTTGCGCGCGAGGTCGACGAGCATCGTGTGCTCGGCGCGCTCCTTCCCGTCCGCCAGCATCTCGCCCGCGAGCCGCCGGTCCTCGACCGGGCTGGTCCCCCGCGGGCAGGTGCCCGCGATCGGGTTCGAGACGACGCGGTCCCCCTGGACCGACACGAGCGTCTCGGGGCTCGCGCCGACGACGCTCCGGTCGTCGTGGCGAAGCACGTACATGTACGGCGAGGGGTTCACGTCGCGGAGCGCCGCGTACAGCCCGAGCGAGTCGACCTCGCCGCGGAGCTCGCGGCTGCGCGAGATCACGCCCTGGTAGATGTCGCCGTCGAGGACGTGCCGCTTGGCGGTCCGGACGGCCTCCTCGTACTCCTCGCGCGGGTCCGCGGACTCTTCGCGCACGCTGACCCCGTCCGGATCCGGCGGCGACGCGGCCGCCAGTTCGGCCGCGACGCGCTCGGCCTCCGCGACCAGGTCGTCGTACACCGCGGCGGGGTCGTCGTCGACGCCGATCACCGGGGTGAAGACGAGCTCGGCGCCGCCCTCCTTCTCGTCGAAGACGACGGTCCGCGTCGTGAGCGCGAACTCGGCGTCGGGGAACTCGGTCTCGGGGCGCTCAACGCCCACCTCCTCTAACCAGAGGTCGTAGACGGCCTCGTACGCGAGGAAGCCGACGAACCCGCCCGAGAGGATCTGCCGGTCGGTGTCGGGGAAGCCGCGGAGGCTCACGTCCGGGAACGCCGCGCGGACGCGGTCGACCGCGTCGCCCGCGTCGGGGCCGAGGTCTCCCCCGGCGCTCGGGTCGTCGGCGCTTGAATCGGCGGCAGCGCTCTCCGACCCCTCACCCACGAACCTGGCCGCCGGACCGAGTTCGGTCACCTCGGTGCGGTCCGGGTGGACGGAGACGATCGCCTCGGGGTCGTAGCCGACGAACGAGTAGCGGGCGTGCCGGTCCGCCTTCCCGCCCGAGGTGAACGCGCCGTCGGGGTCGCTGGAGGCGACCTTCTCCCCTGATTCGAGGAGGAACCCGTACGGCCCCTCGCCGACGAGGGTCGCGTACGCGCCGAGCGGGGTGACGTCGGCGTCGAGCGAGGCCGACGCGCGGACCACGACCGGCTTCTCGGCGTCGGCGGCGAGCTCGACGAACTCGGCCTTCGAGCGGTCGAGCGAGGGGGCCGCGTCGCTCATGCCAGCTCCATCTCCCGGCCCGCGTTCGCGACGAAGCGGGCGACCGCGTTGTGGTCCTTGCGCCCGCCCTCGATCTCGACGCCGGAGGCGACGTCGACCGCGAAGGGGTCGGCGACCCGGACCGCCTCGGCGACGTTGTCGGCCGTGAGCCCGCCCGCTAACACGACGGGCGTGGTGAGCTGCTCGGCGAGCTCGCCGGTCGCCCGCCAGTCGTGCGTCTCGCCGGTACCGCCGGCGCCCGAGTCGTCGGTCGAGTCGACGACGAAGGCGTCGACCGCGCCGTCGAGCTCCTCGGCGCGCGCCGGGTCGTCGGCGTCGACCGTGAGCAGCACGCGCCGCTCCGTCTCCGCGCGGATGAACCGGAGCTCGTCGGCGGTCCACTCGCCGTGGAGCTGGATCGCGTCGGGCGCGACCGTCCGGGCGAGCTCGACCGCGCGCTCGGCGGAGTCGGGCATCGTCACGAGCGTCGCGGTGACGAACGGGGGCACCTCCGCGAGCAGTTCCGCCGCCTCGGCGGGGTCGACCTCGCGCGGCGAGTCGACCGGCACCTCGGTGATGACGCCGACCGCGTCGGCGCCCGCGTCGACCGCGGCGCGGAGGTCGGCCTCCCCGGTGATCCCGCAGATCTTCACCCGCGCCATCAGTCGTCGTCCTCCGCGGTCGCGGTCTCGACGCCGTCGCCGATAGAATCGCCGTCACCGCACAGCGCCGCGAACTTCTCGGCGGCCGCGCCGGAGTCGATCGCGTCGGCCGCGCGCTCGACGCCCGCCGCGAGGGTGTCGGCCTCGCCCGCGACGTAGATCGCCGCGCCCGCGTTCGCGAGGATGAGGTCGCGCTTCGGGCCGGTGACGGAGCCGTCGACGATCCCGCGCAGGTCGGCGGCGTTCTCCTCGGGGCTCCCGCCCGCGACCGCGTCGATCGGGGCCGAGTCGAGGCCGAGGTCCTCGGGCGCGATCGTGAACTCCCGAACCTCCTCACCGTTGACCTCGGCCGCGACCGTCTCGTCGTGAATCCCGATCTCGTCCATGCCGGCGCCGTGGACGACGAGAGCGCGCTCGACAGGCATGTGCGCGAGCGACCGCGCGATGACGGGCACGAGGTCGGGGTCGTAGACGCCCAGCACCTGCGCGTCGGCGCCCGCGGGGTTGGTGAGCGGGCCGAGGACGTTGAATATCGTCCGCATCCCCAGCTCCTTGCGCGGGCCGATGACGGCCTTCATCGCCGGGTGGAACACCGGCGCGAGCATGAACCCGATCCCGTCTTCCTCGATCGCGTCCTCGACGGCCGGCGGCTCGGCCTCGACGTCGGCGCCCGCGACCTCCAGCACGTCCGCGCTCCCGGAGGAAGAGGAGACCGAGTAGTTGCCGTGCTTGGCGATCGGCACGCCAGCCCCCGCGGCGACGATCGCCGCGGTCGTCGACACGTTGATCGTGTCGTAGTCGTCGCCGCCGGTGCCGCAGGTGTCGACGAGCGGCTCGCGGTCCGGCTCGATCGTGCGCGCCGCGTCGCGCATCCCCTGCGCGAACCCGGCGATCTCGGCCTCGGTCTCGCCCTTCGTCCGGAGCGCGGCCAACAGCGCTCCGATCTGGGCCTCCGTCGCCTCCTCGAAGACGAGCCGCGCGGCCTCGCGCGCCTCCTCGACGCTCAGATCCGTCCCGTCCGTCACGCGCTCGACCGTGTCGTTGAGATTCATTGTGTCCACCGATGTAGTATTCCGCGTTGTGATGTACAAGTATGTACACTAATTTAACGCTGTCGCCGTCCGGGAATCGGTAACACGCGACGAGAACGGAAGACGGTACGTGGCTACTGTCGGGAGCGCCGGCTACCTCCCTACTCCGCGTCGAGCGCTGTCGACCCGTCGGCCTCGACGACGACGACGGGGACCTCGGCGTCGCCGACGACCGTGTCGGTGGTGGAGCCGAAGACGAAGCGGCCGACGGTGCCGGTCGTCGGCGCGCCGACGACGACCAGGTCGTAGTACGCCGACTGCTCGACGACCGCGCCCGCCGCGGTCCGGTCCTCCACGAGCCAGCGGTCCGCGCGGTCGAACCCGCCGAGCCGCTCTTCGGCCGCGTTGAGGAGCCGCTCCCCGGCCGCGGCGTAGTCCGTGGCGCCCGGGTCGCCCGCGGCGACGGCGGTCCCGGAGGCGTCCTCGTCGGGGCCGGCGTCGGCGAGCGCCGCGTCCGAGGGGACGACGTGGAACAGTTCGAGCCACGCGTCGGTCGCCGCCGCGATCTCGCGCGCGGCGTCGACGGTCGCCCCCGAGTGCGGGCCGGGGCCGACGGCGACGAGGACCGAGGAGACCCGGTCGGGGCGGTCCGCGCGGTTGGCGCCGTTCAGCGACACGTCGGCGACGGAGGGGGCGTCTCCCGCGTCTTCCACCGCGGGGCCGATCACGGCGTCACCGACCGCCGGCGAGCCCGCGTGACCGGCGCCCCCGGTCCCCGCGGAACCGCCCGCTCCGCCGCGGGCGCCGCCGTTTCGCGTCCCGCCTTCTCGGGCGTTTCCGCCGTCGGCGTCGCTCCCGTTCATACGTGAACGTCTGACGCTCGTCAGATAAATCCCGTTGGTTCCCGGTTCGGTACCGGTTCCGGACGGCGCGCCGTGAGGAGGAGCGGGGCGTCAGACCCGGCGTCCGGAGCGCGCTACTCTCGGAAGAATTCGTCGCGTTCGAACGGTTCGTCCTCGCCCTCCACCGCGAGTACGTCGAGCGCGGTCACCTCGGCGCCGACGCCGAGCAGGCCGGCGAGGCTCGGCTCGGTGCGGCCCTCGTCGCTCGAAATGAGTTCCTTGATGTAGAGGCCGCCCTCGCCGCGGATCTCGACGGTCGCGTGGCGCGGGTCGTCGAGCTCGGCGGTCGCCTCGTACACGTCGCGCTCGCGCGTGATGCTCGCGCGGCGGTGGTCGACCCGGTTGGGGTGTACTGCTCGACGGTGGCCCCCTCCAGCTGTTCGACCGCCTCGGCGAGGGCGTCGGCGTCGATGTCGGCGTCGAACGTCACCTGCGCGCGGTAGCGCTTCGCGGCGTCGTGCTCCTTCACGCGCTCCACCATGTCGTAGCTCGCGAGGCGGAGCCCCTCGACCTCGACCGCGCCGTCGGCGAACGCGTTGATGTCCGACTGGAGGCGGTCGGTGTCGACCCGGCGCCGGCGCGGCTCCTCGACCTCGATCACGAACGGGCGTCCGGTGCCGAGCATGAGGGCGTCGACGTCCTCGCGGCCCGCGCCGTGGAACGTCGCCTCCGTCCCGTCCATCACGTCCTCGACGACCGGCGCGGTGTACTCCTCGACGCTGTCGTCGTAGAGGTAGCCGGAGCCGCCGCAGTGGTCGCAGGGGTCCGCGCCCTGTCGCCCCGAGCCCTTACACTCGCGGCAGGGCCACTCGGTCTGCGGGATGTCGCGCTCCAGTTTGCGGTACCGGCCGTAGACGAACGTGGAGTTCACCTTCGCGTCGACCTCGTCTTCGGCCAAGTCGATCGTGAACTGGACGTCCGGGCGGTCGAAGGAGACCTCGGTGTCGGTGAGCCGCCCGAACCGCTTGCCGACCTCGCGGTTGAACTCCGACTTGAACGGCTCGCCCGCGTCCTCGTCGAGGCCGGTGTCCGCGCGGAGGAGGGCCTCGTTCTCCTCGATCAGCGGCGGGGGTCGGGTACCGACGTTGTACGTGGCGAACTCGACCCCCTCGACCGCCTCGGCGGCGCGCTCGGCCCACTCGTCGAACTCGGCGCAGCGCCCCTCGCACACCCAGCAGTCCGCGACGTCGACCGGCTCGTGGTCCTCGTCGTCGCGCAGCGCGAGCGACACCCGGAGCGCCGAGCCGCGCTCGGCGTTCGACAGCCCGAAGCTCCGGTCGGCGACGAGTCGGCCGAGACAGGCGTCGCACACCGGTCCGGTCTCGGTCGCGCGCGCCGCGACGTCGAGTACGTCCATACGCCCTCAAACGCGGCGCGTGGTAACTGTCTTACTACTCGGCCGGGGTACCGTCGTCCGGTTGGGCCGCGGGGGAACGCCGCAGTCGGATCGTTCAATGTCGCCCGGGCGGAGGGGATCGTATGGGAACGCCACTCGACTCGCGCGAGGCGCAGGTCGCCGAGGTGTTGGAGCGGCTCTACGAGGAGTACCCCGACTCGACCATCTCGCTCAACTACTCGAACCGGCTGGAGCTGCTGATCGCGGTGATCCTCTCGGCGCAGTGTACGGACGAGCGCGTGAACGCGGTGTGCGCCGACCTGTTCGAGACGTACGAGACGCCCGAAGACTACGCGAACGCGCCCCAAGAGGAGTTGGCGGAGGCGATCAACTCGATCACCTACTACAACAACAAGGCGAAGTACATCCGCTCGGCGTGTGCGGACATCGCCGAGGAGCACGACGGCGAGGTGCCGGACACGATGTCGGAGCTGACGGACTTGGCGGGCGTCGGCCGCAAGACCGCCAACGTCGTACTCCAGCACGGCCACGACGTGGTCGAGGGGATCGTCGTCGACACCCACGTCCAGCGGCTCACGCGCCGGCTCGGGATTACGGAGGAAGAGCGCCCGGAGGCGATCGAGCAGGACCTGTTGGAGATCGTCCCCGAGAGCGACTGGCAGCAGTTCACGCACCTCATGATCGACCACGGCCGCGCGACGTGCACCGCGATCAACCCCGACTGCGCCGACTGCGCGCTCGCCGACGTCTGCCCCTCCGAGAAGGGCGACTCGGAGGTCGACCTCGCGAGCGGCGAGGCGTGGTAGGCGACGCGTGGGAGCCGGAGCGAACCGATAGTGTTCGGGTAGTAGTATATAAAGACCCGGCAGATGCGGGGAACCCGCCGAATTCGTCCCGCCGAGGGGGAACTCGCTTCTCGATTTATACGGGAATCCGGCGTATCCGTAGGTGAGGAGAGACACAATGTCCACCAAAACCACAAACGAGTTCGGCGGAGAGTTCGGCGGCGTCACGCTGTTAGGGAAGGCGCACTCGCTGTCGGCGCTGTTCATCGTCCTGCTCCGGGCGACCATCGGCGGGATGATCCTGTTCGCGGGCCTCGGCAAGGTCTCCGAGTGGCCGTTCGACGCGGCCGGCTACCTCGCGAACATCGGCTCGGCGAGTCCGGTCAGCGGGATCTACGCCGCCATGGCGTCGAACGCGGCGCTGATGGAGATCGTCAACGTCGTCGTCCCGGTCACGCAAGTGCTCATCGGCGTCGCGCTCATCGCCGGCGCGTTCGTCCGTCTCGCCGCACTCGGCGGTGCGATGCAGATGATGCTGTTCTACCTCGGCGGCTGGAGCGGCGAGGCGCTCGCACTGTTCGAGTCGACGCTGATCTACGCGGTCGTGTTCCTCACGGTCGCCGCGTTCGGTGCGGGCCGCGTCCTCGGCCTCGACGCCTACATCGAGCAGATCGAGGTCGGCGGGCAGGCGCTCGTCGAGAAGTTCCCGAAGCTCCGGTACGTCCTCGGCTGAACGGGGACGGTCACCGCTGCGAGGTGGATCGGAGTGACGGCGCGCGACCCGCGCCGCCGACTCGTTTTCGATATCGGCGTCCGGTGCGACCGGACCCGCGTTTCGCGTTCGAGCTATCGACGGATGCGACCGTGACGCGGAGGCTTACTCCTCGGTAATGCGGACCGTCAACACCGGGACCGGTGACTGCCGGACGACCCGCTCTGCGATGGAGCCGATCAGGTAGTGGTCGATCCCCGTTCTGCCGTGTGTCCCCATCACGATGAGGTCGACGTCGGCCGCGTCGGCGTAGTCGAGGAGTTCGGCGTGGGGGACGCCCGACTCGACGTGACGCTCGACCGCGACCTCGCCCGGGATCGCGTCGGCGGCGTCGCCGACGGCCCGCTCGGCGCGTTCGCGCTCGGCGTCCTCCCAGGTCTCGGTTCCCAGCCCCATGTTCGGGCCTTCGAATCGGTTGCGCGTGTCGACGACCGACAGCGCGTGGACCGTCGCGTCGTACTGCCGGGCGAGCGAGCCGACGTGCTCGGCGACCGTCGACATCCCGTCGCTTCCGTCGGTCGGTAGGAGTAGGTGATCGTACATGTGTGGGTGTTGTGTGTCCGCCCGTATCAGATCCCGGCTCCGCCGGCCATCAGGAACAGCGCGAGCGAGATGGCGGCGAAGAGGCCGGCGACGCCCTTCTGGATGGTTCCGGTGTCGAGCGCGTTCGAGACGTACGGAGCGATCTGTCCGCCCGTGACCGTCGCGGGGACCGTGAACACGACCATGTTCCACGGCGTCGAGGCGAGGCTCAGCGAGTGGACTCCGCCGACGCCGAACGCGCCGAGTATCGATCCGCCGAAGACGTGGACGAGCGAGGCGAGGATCGCCGTCGTCGCGACGATGATGTGGTTGGTCCCGATGGCGACTCGGGTGGGGACCCCGGTCCGGAGCTGGGAGATGATCCCGAGTTCGCCGCTCCCGAAGCCGGCCAGCCCCTGGAAGGTCCCGCCGACGCTGTAGTTGGCGAACCGTTCGAGGTATCCCGACCAGGAGTACTCGTACGTGTCGCCCTCGCGGTCGACTCGGGTGACTTCGCCCTCGTCCGTCGCGTTGACGCCCGCGGGACCGAGCTTCTCGTCGTCGTCGGGGAGCTCCGCCGGCGCGCCGCCGTCGGCCGCGACGGCGTCGTCGCTCTCGTCCGGCTCACCGTGGCCGATGTCGGCGTTGAGCATCAGGTAGCCGGCGACGAGCAGCGCCGCGCCGAGCGCCGCGTGGAACAGCGGCTCGGGGATGAAAAAGGACAGCAGCGCCCCGGCGATGACGAACGGGACGCTCCCGACGACGATCGTCAGCGCCAGCCGCCGGTCGACCAGCCCGTACTGGATGAACGCGATCGACGAGGCCGAGAGGCCGAACGACTCGCTGATCAGCCCCACCTTTACGAGCGTCTCCGGCGTGAGCGTCTCCCCCGCCAGCAGCGGGAAGACGAAGATCAGAAACGGTACGAACAGCGCCGAACCGCTGATTCCGACCGTGTTGACAGTCGTCGCCCCGAGCAGGAAGAAGGGGAACAGCCACCAGTACTCCAGCCAGTAGTCCGCCCCGCTACCTCCCCCGGTCGGCGCGGCGAACAGTACCAGCGCCACGAACACCGCCGGCGCCGCGAAGACGAATATGTGCTGATACTTCAGGAACGACTTCTGGAGCCGTTGGGATCGAGTTGCGCTCATCGGTAACAGTGTATCAAGTTATCGCCGTGCGATCGACGGTGAGCGGTTGGATCCCGCCAGTAACCGACGGGCGAGTCGATCTCCGAACGAACCCTCCCGTCCGGTGTGGAGTCCCCGAGAATCCGTCGCGGTGCCGGTTCAATCGTGGGAACACGTGTGACCCGCTTATCAGGAATTCGTATATAAAATATCTCCGTTTCGGAGAATTTATAATCAAAAATACAAATACAGCGGAGAGTCCCAGGCGTTTCTCCCGGGGTCTTCCTTTCCGCGACGCGCGTCAACCCTTGCGGGGGCGTCGGGGCCGGTTCCTGAGTTGCCGGGTACTCGAACGGCCGGTACCCGCCGCTCCGTTTCGGGTTCCAATCCATATAAGACCGCGCGGGCGGAACGGAGGCGTAATGGAACTCGGTTCGCGGGACGCGTTCTCCCGGATGGGGACGCTCGGCATCGAGGAGGAGTTCTACATCGTCGATGCCGACGGCTACCCCACGTCCGGGACCGACGACCTCGTGTACGGCCGCGACCCGCCAGCGGCGGTGCCGGAGGGGTTCGACCATGAGCTGTTCGAGTGTACGATAGAGGCCCAGACCGAGACGATCGAGGACCCGGCGAACGCGGCGGACGCGCTCGCGACGGTCCGCGAGGCGCTCGTCGATCACGCCGCCGCGGACGGGTATCGGATCGCGGCCGCGGGCCTCCACCCGGCGGCGAAGTGGCGCGAGCTCGACCACGTCCAGAAGCCGCGGTATCAGGCGCAGCTGGACCGCATCCAGTACCCCCAACACCGGAACACGACCGCGGGGCTCCACGTCCACGTCGGCGTCGACGACGCGGACAAGGCGGTGTGGGTCGCGAACCGGCTGCGGTGGCACTCCCCGGTGCTGCTCGCCCTGTCCGCGAACTCCCCGTTCTGGAACGGCTTCGACACCGGGCTCGCCTCCGCCCGGGCGAAGGTGTTCGAGAACCTCCCGAACACCGGGATCCCCTCGGCGTTCGACGACTTCGACGCGTTCCGGCGGTACGAGCGCCGGATGGTCGAGACCGACTCCATCGCGGACCGCGGCGAGCTGTGGTTCGACGTGCGCCCCCACACCGGCCACGGCACGGTGGAGGTGCGCGCGCCCGACGCGCAGCGCGACCCCGAGGTCACGCTCGCGCTCGCCGAGTACGTCCGCGCGCTGGTCGTCGACTACGCCGAGCGGTACGCGGACGGCGAGTCGCTCCCGACCCTGCGCCGGGAACTCCTTGACGAGAACAAGTGGCGCGCGATCCGGCACGGCCACGACGCCGCGTTCATCGACCGCGACGGCGAGGGGACGACCGCGCTGGGCGAGGTCGTCGACGCCGAGTGCGACCGGCTCGGAGTCGACGGCATCCGCGAGGTGTACGAGGCCGAGAGCGGCGCCGCGCGTCAGCGCCGGATCCGCGACGAGGAGGGCGCCGACGCGCTGCGTTCGGACCTCCTCGTGAGCCCCTAACCCCGGAATCGAACGCCTCGGGGGCGCTCCCGGAAGTTCCGTCGGAACGAAAGCGACGAGAAACGCTTTTGGCCGCGTAGCCCCCAGTTTCCGGCATGACCACGGACGATTCACCGACCGAGCCGGGAGACGACCCGGAGGAGTCGCCGACGGACCGGACCCGCGAGGAGCTTCGGAAGACGAAAGAGCGGCTCGGCGAGGGCGCCGACAGGGCGGTGAAGGGGTTCGACGACAACGTCGTCGACCTGCTCGCGTGGCTGCTCGACACCGAGACCCGCGCGCGCATCTACGTCTACCTCCGCGATAACCCCCACAGCACGAGCGACGAGGTCGCGGACGGAACGGGCCTGTACCCCAGCACCGTCCGCGAGGCGCTCGCCGAGCTCCACGACGAGGGCACCGTCGAGCGCAGCAAACGGAAGGCGGAGGGCGCGGGCAACAACCCCTACGAGTACGAGGCCATCGCGCCGAGCGAACTGGTCCGCACCGTCGTCGGCGACGTCCAGGCGGAGCTGAACGCCGTCTTCAACCTCGACCGCCGGCTCGGCGGCGAGTCGCCCGACGGCGACACCGAGCCGGTCCAGATCTCCGTTGACGGCGAGAGCGGCGACGGCGAGAGCAGCGACGAGGACACCGACGGCGAGAGCGGCGACGGCGAGGCGTCGGACGGAGATGAAGACGGGAGCGACGAGGACACCGACGGCGACGACGCGGACGACGAGCGGGCGAACTGAGCCGACCGGCACCGACTTCCCCTCGTCCGACCGCGGTTCGGGACGTTTTAAGTTCGACCCGCGCAACGGAGAGGCATGAACGTCGCGCTGGGGGGTACGTTCGATCCCGTTCACGACGGCCACCGCAAGCTGTTCGAACGGGCGTTCGAGCTGGGTGACGTCACGGTCGGGCTCACCTCCGACGATTTGGCGCCGCAGACCCGACACGTCGAGCGGTACGTCCGCCCCTACGACCGGCGCGAGCGCGACTTGGAGGAAGAGTTGGCCCCGCGGGCTGAGGCGCACGGACGCGAGTACGAGATCCGCGAGCTGACGGAGCCGACCGGTATCGCGGTCGAACCGGAGTTCGACGCGCTGATCGTCTCTCCCGAGACGAAGGCTGGCGGCGAGCGGATCAACGAGATCCGCACCGAGCGCGGCCGCGACCCGCTCGACCTGATCGTCGTCGACCACGTTGCCGCCGAGGACGGCGAGCGCATCTCCTCGACGCGGATCGTCGCGGGCGAGATCGACGAACACGGCAACCTCACCCCCGACCGCGAGGGGCGGGGCGCGACGCGACCGGAATGACGGGCGGCGACGCGACGAAGGCGGCGGGCGCGATGGACGGCGACGCGAGCGGAGACGACGCGGCCGAGTCCCGGCGCGCGGCGCTCCGACAGATAGCTCTCGGTGAGTCCGGCTTCGAGCGGGCGACGGTGTGGAGCGCGGTCGGCTTCGCGCTGTCGTACGTCGCCTTCGACGCGACGGCCGCGGTCGGCGTCGGGAGCGCGGAGACCACCGGCGCCCTCGCCGCGGTGACGGCGATCGGCGCGATCGCCTTCGCAGCGACCGGGGGCGGCGTGTTCCCGACGATACTGCTCGCCTACGGACCGTTCGCGGGGACGCTGCTCCGGGGGATCGGACCGGAGCCGTACGTCCTCCCGTTCGCCGCTGGCGCCCCGGCCGCGGCCGCGTTCACCGCTCCGCTTGCCCTCGCCGGCGCGGTCGCGGTCGCGGTGGGCGCCGCGTCGGCGGTCGTCGGCTTCCTCCTCTCCCGGATCGCCGCGTCCCGGTAGCGCCGCGCCGCGATCCGACCTGCCTCAGTCCTCCAGCGTCCCGTTTAGCACCTTCGCGGCGACGAGTATCGGGTCCCACACCGGGCTGAACGGCGGGGCGTACGCGAGGTCCAAGCGCTCGACCTCGGGGACGGTCATGTCCGCCTCGATCGCGGTCGCGAGGGTGTCGATCCGGATCGCCGCGCGGTCGGTGCCGACGATGCTCCCGCCGAGCAGGCGCCCGGTGTCGCGGTCGGCGACGAGCGTCACGTCCGTCTCGGCCGCACCGGGGTAGTAGCCGGAGCGCGAGCCGGCAGTCACCGTCTCGCTGACCGGGTCGAAGCCGGCCGCCTCGGCCTTCACCGGGTCGAGTAGCCCGACGCGGGCGGCCTCGGCGTCGAAGGCCTTCACCGCCGCGGTGCCGGCGATGTCGCCGACCGGCGTCGGGTCGCCGGCGACCGTCGCGCCGATGGCCCGCCCGGCGCGGTTCGCGGTGAGGCCGAGCGGGAGCCAGTCGGGCTCGCCGGTCACCGCGTGGCGCGCGGTCGCGCAGTCGCCCGCGGCGTACACGTCCGGCAGGCTGGTGCGGCCGCGGTCGTCGACGCGGATCGCGTCGCCCGGCCCGAGGTCGACGCCGGTGCCCTCCAGCAGGTCGGTGTTCGGCCGGATCCCGACGCCGACGACCGCCATGTCGACGGGGACGCTCTCGGTCGCCGCGCCGTCGCTCCCGCCCCGACCTCGACCGCCTCGATCCGGTCGTCGCCGACGAGCGCCTCGACCGGTGCGTCCGTGTGAACCGTGACGCCCTCGGCTTCAAGCGCCTCTTCGACGCGGTTCCCAACCGTCTCCCCGAACGGTGAGAGGAGGTGCCCGGACCGGTGGAACACGTGGACGTCCAGTCCGCGCTCGGTCAGCGCCTCTGCGACCTCGACGCCGACGTACCCCCCGCCGACGACCGCGGCGGTCTCGGGGGCCGGCATCGCCGCGTTGCGCTCGACGCGCTCGCGGTCGACCGCGCTCACGTCGGCGCGTTCGGGGTCGTAGGCGTCCGGCTCGGCGACGTACGCGTCGATGGCGGCCGCCGCGTCCATGTTATGTAGCGTGAACGCGCCGTCGACGCCGCGCACGTCGAAGGAGCCGGTGGTCGCGCGGGCGCCGGTCGCGACGAGCAGGTCGTCGTACGCCTGCTCGAAGCGGTCGCCCTCGACCGTCTCGACGGTGACGCGCTTCGCGTCGGGGTCGACGGCGACGACCTCCGACTCGCGTCGGAGGTCGATCCCGCGCTCGTCGACCTCGCTCGGCGACAGCGAGAGGAGGTTCGACATGCGGTCGACGTAACCCGCGATGAAGTAGGGCATCCCGCAGTAGGCGTACGAGATCCACCGGCCCTTCTCGAAGACGACGACCTCTCGGTCGGGCGCCTCGCGCCGGAACTTGCTGGCCGCGCTCAACCCCGCCGCGTCGGCACCGACGACCACGAACGGATCGCTCATGGCTGGACATCGACTGGCCGGGTGAAAAAGTCACGCCGTGGGTGCGGGGCGGGCGCGCGGCCGTCAACCGCGACGGCGACCGGCGTTGACAGTCGACTGCCACCGGCGTTGACAGTCGACCGCGACCGGCTTCGGTCGCGCTCAGTCCTCGTCCGCGAGCCGCGAGAGCGTCTCGCGGGCGTTCGCGACCGCCTTCTCCTTTTTCGCCGGGTACGCCTCCACCTTCGTGCGGACGGTGACCCCCGGGCCGAGCCGGACCTCGTCGCGGAACGCCGCCTGCTTGTCGAGGCGGAGGAACAGCGCGCAGTTGTCGTCGACGCGCTCGTCGAGCTCGTCAAGGACGCGGTCGAGGTCCTCCAGCTCGGAGAGCCGGTCGAGCACGTGTCGCATCTCGTCGGCGCGCTCGACGCGCGCCGAGAGGACGACGATCCGGTCCCCGTGATGGCCCACGTTCTCGACGCGGTCGAGCTCGACGTCCTCGGGTAACAGAGAGTACAGCGCCTGCTCGACGCGTTTCACGTCCTCCGTGGCGTACGAGAACGCGCGGAGGTCGACGTAGTGGAAGGGACTTTCGGCATGCGGTACGGGTGGGGGCGGCGTTACTCCTCGCTCTCGACGGCGTCGAGCGCGTCCTCGGGGACGCCCGTCTCCTGGCCGTCCTCGAAGCTGACCGTGTACGTCGCGTCGCCGAACATCGTCTCCATCACCTGCGTAATCTTCCCCGTCTCGCCGTCGTACTCGCTGTGTTTGTCGTGGAGCACGACCTCGTCTTCCTTCTCGAAGCTCATGGCGTTCCGTTCCGGTGGGACGGTTAAAAGCGCGCGGATCCCGAGCGAGACGCGGAGGTCGAGCCGGCGGAGTCCGTGGGGCGGCGACACTCCCCCATCGCCTCACGTCACCGCGAGCAGCGCCGCGCCGAACGCGACCATCAGCGCGATCCCCACCGCGAGCCAGACGACGGCGCTGTCGACGGCCATCGCGACGCCGACCGCGACGCCGACCGCGACCAGCCCGAAGACCGCGCCCGCGACCCCGCCGCGCTGTACCAGGCGGTCGAGCGCGTTCACCGCGCGCTGTCGGGCCGGCGGCTCCGGCGTGCGCTCCGGGGGCGCGGAGAGCTCCTCGTCGACGGCGACCGCCTCTTCGGGGGTCTCCGGCGACGGGTCGACCCGAACGTCGACGTACGTCGTGTTCGACCCGTAGCCGGTGACGATCTTCAGTTTGCCGCGAACGGCCTCGTCGACGTCGGCCGTCGAGACGTGGACGTGGCGGGTGGCCTCGTCGGCGACGAAGTGGTTGCCCTCGTCGAGCGCGGCCACCCGGTCGAGGTCGTCGTCGAAGTGGAGGTGGACGTGCGTCGAGCGCCCGCTGTTTTCGAGCACGACCGGGAACGGCCCGTCGGTGACGAACGAGTCCGGGGCGTCGATGTCGTGGACCGTCTCCCCGTTCAGTTCGACGTCGAGTGTCGGCACGGGTGAGACCACGACCCCGTACTAAAAAAAGATTCACACGAGCAACGAGTTTCCGGGTCGGTCGGGTCGACGCCGCGGTACGCCCGATCCGGGAGCCTACGCCGCGGCCTCTTCGCGCATGTCCGGCGGCAGGAGGTTCGGGATTCCGTCCTCGATCGGGTACGTCTCGCCGCACTCCGTGCAGGTGAGCGTCCCGGCGAGGACCTCCTCGTCGTCCGCCTCGTCGACGTCGAGTTCGAGGGCCGCCTTGTCGAGCGGACAGCAGATCACGTCCATCAGGGATTCCTTCATACCGCTCGGTTGGGTGGGACCGATAAAAAAGCGTGCGGGTCACGGCCGGTCCGGGGACATCGGCGCGTCGAGGGCGGCCGGAACCGGCCGCCGCGAGCGACCCGGATAACAACCTCTTTGCCGCCGCGCGCCCCCTCTGTGACATGGGCATCCCGGCGGAGCGGATCGAGCGGCTGTTCGTCCTCGCCCGCGAGGCGGTCGTCGACGACGAGTACGACCGCGCCCGCGGGTACGTCGCCCGCGCCCGCCGGATCGCCGAGCGAAACCGCTGCGGGATCCCGTCGGAGCTCTCCCGGCGCGCCTGCGACGACTGCGCCGTCTACCTCCGGCCCGGGAAGACGAGCCGCGTCCGAACGCGACCCGGGCGCGTGGTCGTCCGGTGTCTGGAGTGCGGGGCGACGGCGCGGTACCCCTACGGGGAATAAGCGGAAAGAAGACGCTACGACTACTCTGCGCGCTCGCGCAGCCGTTCGAGCACCGAGACCGTCCCGTCCATGAATCCGTCCTCCACCACCTCGTCGGCGGCCTCGCGGGCGGCGGCGTCCGCGTTGGCGACCGCGTATGACTCGCCGGCGACCTCGAACGTGGAGACGTCGTTCTCGCTGTCGCCGATCGCGACGAACTCGTCGGCCGCGAGGCCGAGCGCGTCGGCGACGACGCGGAGCGCGCGTCCCTTGCTCACGCCCGTCGACTTGACGTGGTAGGCGTAGCCGGTGTCCACGACCTCCACGTCGTCGACGGCGGCGGCGACCTCGCGGAGGAGCGCCTCGTCCGCGTCGGTCGAGAGCGCGACCTCCGTCTCGCGCCAGCGGTTCACGGTGTCGCCGTCGCCCCACCCGATCTCCCCGCCGCGCTCGCGGAACGCCTCGACGACAGCCCAGGCTGCGTCCGGGTCGCCGACGACCGTCGTCTCGCCGTCGGCGTACGCGACGCCGCCGTTCTCCGCGATCACCGTCTCCTCGCGGCCGAGGAAGTGCGCGAGCGCGACCGGGTACGGGAACGCCTTCCCGGTCGCGAAGGCTATCGGGGCGTCCCACTCGGGCAGCAGCTCGAAGACCCGCGGGTCGATCCGGTGGTCCGGCGTCGTGAGGGTGCCATCGATGTCGAGCGCGAGGGGCGGAACCATACCCGCGAGTCGGCGGCTCGGAGACAACTGTCTTCCGTTCGATCGGCTCTGGTACGTCGAGGGAGCGGAGCGACCGGATGGTTGTTTATAAATAGTTCGTGACTTCGCGACGAACGCTGCTAAAGTCCCAGCCGCTTATTTATAAATAGTTGCTGGCAGATCGGCGGCAAACATCTCCAAAGCCCCAGCCGCTCGCTTATAAATAGTTGATTTGGGGTCTGCGATGAACACCGCCAAAGCCCCAGCCGCGAGGCGATACGTGACCAACTGTGGATCGACGGCGAACGCCCCCAAAGCCCCAGCCGTGAGGCGGGCGCACGCTCGCTGCGCTCCTCACTCGGTCGCTAGTGCTCCCTCGTTGCGGTGCTTACGTCGCCTGCGCCCGCCTCACGGCTGCCCCTTTGAGTCCCGCCCCTCCGGAAGACGTTCCTGCTCGCTTCGCTGCGCGGGCTGCGACTTCCGTGCTCCCGCTCGCTTCGCTCGCGGGAACGCACAGCAACAGCACCTCACACCTCCCCAGCCTCGCCGTTCGCTCCGGGCTCCCTTCGGTCGCCCGTCGCTCACGGCATCCCTCGCGCGTGCTCCTCGCGCCCGGTGGGCGCTCGGAGGCACGCGCCACCGCAGTCATTTATAAGTAACCTTCGGTGTCGCCTACACCTTTTAAAAAAACCGTATCGCTGCTGTTGGTCCGGTTGGGTCGCCCCCTTTGGCCGCTATCCGGTCCGGACGCGCCGGTCGAACAGCTCGCGGAAGACGACCGTCGGGAACAGCGGCACGAGCCGGCTCGGGGGGCGCCCCTTGCCGTCGCTCTGATGGACGGTGACGCGTTCGAGCAGGCCGGCGTCGGCCAGCTCGTAGAGCACGCGCCGCACCGTCGACGCCGAGAGGTCGACGCCGGGGCGCTCCGCGATGGCCTCGGTCGCCACGCCGACCGTCGACCGCTCCTCCTCGGAGAGCCCGGCGAGCTCGTAGAGGAGCCGCTGGCGGCTCTCGGGGAGCGCGAGCACCCGCCCCAGCGCCACGCAGGGACGCGGGACGCCGTCGATGCCGGCGTCGACGTCGCCGGAGCGGACCGTCGACGCGCCCGCCCGCTCCGCGTTGACCGCCGCGCCCATCACGGCGGCGAGCGCGTCGTGGGCGTCGCCCGCGGCCCACTCGACGATCTCGCGGATCTGGTCGTGCGAGAGCGCATCGCGGCCGAGCCCGGTCGAGCACCGGCTCGTCAGCAGCTCGACGAGCACGTGCCGGCGGTACTTCGCGAACTCGACGGTGGTCTCCGGCTCCCAGTCGATCGCGTCCGGCGGGTCGCGGCCGATACAGGCCGGCGTGACCCGATCGCCCACGTCGTTCAGCCAGTCGATAAGCGTCGCCGCTGTCGGCGTCTCGGTCTCGTTCGTGTGGTCGGCTGCGACGACGAGCTCGGGGCCCGTGCGCATCGCGTCGCGCAGCGACTCGGCCAGCTCCTCGGTCCCGATCCCGTGGTCCGGGACGGGCTCGTCGCTCATCGCGGCCAACATTGCGTGATACAGTCGGAAGCGGGTCGACGCGTTCCGCGCGTCGACGTAAACGAACCCGGGATCGTCGGCTCGACCGCCCGCGTCGTCGTCTGGATGGCGCGCCGCGGCCCGCTGTGGCTCGCCAGCCGGTCGAACAGCGCGGAGACGACCGCCGACTTCCCGCTCCCCTTCGGGCCGTACACGTAGGCGCTCGGCGGGAGCGACCCGGTGAAGGCGGGCTCGAACACGTCGAGGAGCCGCTCAATCGCCGGGCCACGGCCGATCGGCGACTCGACGTGTCTGACCGGCGAGACGGCTTCGAAGTCAGCGAGGACGCTCATGCCGGCGTCGTAGCCGAGCCGTCTTTCGATCCGGTCGTCGATGTTCACGGCCGACCCTCCGAGATAGTCGAACAAAACTGGCACGAAGCGGAGTCGGTGCGCGGTCGATCGCGGTCGCGAGCGGCGTCGGCGGCAGGGACGTCGAAAGCGTCGGGTGCGACGTGGCGGCCGCGAGCGACGTGGCGTCCGCGAGCGGCGTCGACGCCGACCGAGGGACGGCCGTCGCTCTCGAACCGAGCGCCTCGGCGTCCGCGTGTCCGGTCTGGTCTCATTGGTATTCGGCGGCTTGGTCAGAGGGTGTTTCGCGCGTGGAACCGTCCTCGGCCGCTACGAGGGAGTCGACGCCGCGTCGGCTCCCGCGAGCGGGCTCAGAGGTACCCGGCGTTCGGCAGGATGCCGAGGATGGCGAGAATGCCCACGACGAGCATCATGATCGCGATGGCCATCGCCGGCGGGTCCACGTGGGTCCCGGAGTGCGAGTAGAACATCCGCTGGGTGACTTCGCCGATGAGGCCGCTGAGAGCCCCGAGGACGCCGGCGGCGAGCAGCGCGACGACGGCGCCGCTCGTGCCGACCGACGCGAGCGGCGTCACCGCGCCGATGTCCCCGAACGCGCCGACGCCGAGGACGGCGCCGACGGAGCCGAGCAGGGTGATGTGGTGTGTCACCGGAATCTTCTCGACGCCGAGGTTCAGGAACAGCAGGCTGATCGCCGAGATACCGTAGCCGAGGAAGATGCTCCCCGTCTGTAGGTAGATGTACCCGCCGAGGATACCGCCGACGAGGCCGATAGTCGTGACTCCCGCCCACTTGTACTGGTGAGGGAGCCACGGCTCGGTCGCCGGGCGACCGGCGTGTTCCTCGGGGCCGCCGTCGGCCTGCGGGTGCATGTCGCCGCGCTCGAACGGTGACATGTCGAGGAGGCCGTCGCCCGCCGGCTTGCCGACGATCGGGTAGCCGAAGACGGGGCGGGCGAGGAACGCGGTCGCGAACACGGATACCGCGATGAAGTCGGTCGGCGGCATCATCCCGAGGACGTTGATGAAGAGGCCGTTGGCGATCCGGGTGAACAGCATCCCGATCACGCCGAAGATCGCTCCCACGGCCAGGATGTCCGGCTTCGTGCCGAACGCGTACGTGATGTCCTTCCCGAAGTGGTAGCCGCCGTCGGCGGGGTTCATGTCGGGGTACTTCTTGCCCGCGTACGCCGAGGCGGCCACGCCGCCCGCGAACGCGATGTGCGGGCCGGTGATCGCCCCGAACCCGATGACGCCGGTGATCCCGGCGGCGAGTTCGCCCGCGGGGATGCCCTCGATCGCACCGATCTGTCGCTGAAGGATGCCGATCCCTCGCCGAGGAAGACGACGAACCCGGTGAAGATGAACGCCGGGAGCGCGCCGATCGCGGCCCCGAACGCGCCGCCCGCCAGCGCGGTGATGAGCAGCATGACGAACAGCTTGACCTCGATCCCGAGGACCGGGATCTGGAGCAGCAGTTCGTTCATCTACTCCTCCTCCTCGTCGATCGCCCAGTTCTTCGAGCGCTCGACCGCGTCGTCCCAGCGGCTGTACAGCTTGTCGACCTCGCCCTGCGACTTCTCGGGCGTGAACTCGCGGTCGATCTGCCAGTTGTCGCGCAGCTCGTCGACGTTGTCCCAGTAGCCGACCGCGAGCCCGGCGGCGTACGCCGAGCCGAGCGCGGTCGTCTCGTCGACCTCCGGCCGGGCGATCTCCGTCTGGATGATGTCGGACTGGAGCTGGCAGAGGAAGTTGTTCTTCACCGCGCCGCCGTCGACGCGGAGGCTCGTCGTCTCCACGCCGGAGTCGGCCTCCATGGCCTCGGCGATGTCGCGGGTCTGGTAGGCGATCGACTCGAGCGTCGCCCGGACGATGTGCTCCTTGCTCGTCCCGCGGGTCATCCCGACGATGGTGCCGCGGGCGCGGCCGTCCCAGTGCGGGGCGCCGAGCCCCGTGAACGCCGGGACCATGTAAACGCCGTCGGTCGAGTCGACCGAGCGCGCCAGCTCCGCGGTCTGGGCCGCGTTGTTGATCAGGTCGACGTCCTCGAGCCACTCGATGGCGGCGCCGGTGATGAAGATGGAGCCCTCCAGCGCGTACTGGACGGGCTCGCCGGACATCTGGAACCCGATCGTCGTCAACAGTCCGTGGTCGGACTCGACGGCGTCGGTCCCCGTGTTCATCAGGTAGAACGAGCCGGTGCCGTAGGTGTTCTTCGCGTCGCCCTCGTCGAAGCAGGTCTGGCCGAACAGCGCGGCCTGCTGGTCGCCTAAGGCGCCCGCGACGGGGACTTCCTCGCCGAGGAAGCCGTCGGGGTCGGTGTGCCCGTAGTAGTCCTCGTCGGAGGAGGGGCGTACCTCGGGCACCATCTCCTTCGGCACGTCGAACTCGTCGAGCAGCTCGTCGTCCCACTCTAACTCCCGAATGTTGTACAGCATCGTCCGGGAGGCGTTGGTGACGTCAGTGATGTGGTTCCCCGTCAGGTTGTAGATGAGCCACGAGTCGATGGTGCCCATCACGAGCTCGCCGGCGCGGGCCCGGTCGCGCAGGTCGCCGCCGCGAGAACTCTGCATCTTGAGCGGCTCGGCGTTGTCGAGGATCCACTCCGTCTTGGTGGCGGAGAAGTACGCGTCGGCCTCGAGGCCGGTCTTCTCGCGGATCTCCTCGACTTTGTCCGCCTCCTGAAGCTCCTCGACGCGGTCGGTCGTCCGCCGGTCCTGCCACACGAGGGCGTTGTGGACCGGTCGGCCGGAGTCTTTGTCCCAGACGATCGTCGTCTCGCGCTGGTTGGTGATACCGATGGCGTCGAGCTGGTCGGCTTCGAGGCCCGCGTCAGCGAGGCCGTCGAGGACGACCTGCTGGGTGTTCTCCCAGATCTCCATCGGGTCGTGCTCGACCCAGCCCGGGTTCGGGTAGATCTGTTCGTGCTGTTCGTAGGCGTTCGCGACGACCTGGCCCTCGTGGTCGAACACCATGAATCGAGTTCCGGTCGTCCCCTGGTCTATCGCACCGACGTACTGTGTCATGTTGTGGATCCCTCCTGTGGCGCTGGTCCGCGCGCGGCGGTGGCCGGGTCGCCCTCGCCGTTGAGGGCGATCCCGGCGCCGCGTTCGCTGTCGCGTCGCGCGTCCGCTCGGTCAGACCCGTCCGGAGCCGACCCGAGGCGGCCGCGAGGCGTATCGACGCCGCCGCGACATATCTTCACGGAAGCTACCACGCCGGTCGTGAACATAATGTACTACCATAATAATCTTCCTGTTAAAATCCGGATGGCGGCGGGAGTGAAAAAGTACAGTATATAAACACACCGACGACGAGGACGAGTACGCTACTTGAATGACCCTGATAGTTATGGGTAGGACGCCTCGGGAGGTAAAGTAAAGTGGTCGTGGTCCAAGGGCCTCGCATGGACAGACAAGTGGACGTCGTCGTCGTCGGTGGGGGGTCGACGGGGTGCGGCGTCGTCAGGGACCTGGCGCGACGCGGGCTCGATACGGTCCTCGTCGAGAAGGGGAACCTGACGCACGGCACGACCGGACGGATGCACGGCCTCCTCCACAGCGGGGGCCGCTACGCGGTCTCCGACCGGAAGAGCGCGAAGGAGTGTATCGAGGAGAACATGGTCCTCCGCGACATCGCGACCCACTGCGTCGAAGAGACCGGCGGGCTGTTCGTCAAGCGACCGGAGGACGACGAGGAGTACTTCCAGGAGAAGCTGGAGGGGTGTAAGGCGTGCGACATCCCGGTCGAGGTGATCGACGGGGAGGAGGCGCGGCGCCGCGAGCCGTACCTCGCGCGCGACGTCGAGAAGGCGATCGCCTTACCGGACGGCGCGGTCGACCCCTTCCGCCTCTGCGTCTCCAACGCCGCCGACGCCCGCGAGCACGGCGCGCGGGTCGAGACCCACGCCCCGGTGACCGACGTGCTCGTCGAGGACGGCGAGGTCGTCGGCGTCGAGATCGAACACGAGACCGGACCGGGCAAGCGCGTCCACCGCGAGCCGGGGACGACCGAGGAGATCCGCGCGCGCCACGTCGTCAACGCGACCGGCGCGTGGGCGGGCAACGTCGGGGAGATGGCCGGCGTCGACGTGGAGGTCCGCCCCTCGAAGGGCGTGATGACGGTGATGAACACCCGGCAGGTCGACACCGTGATCAACCGGTGCCGGCCGAAGGGCGACGCCGACATCATCGTCCCCCACGAGACCGCCTGTATCCTCGGCACGACTGACGAGGAGGTCGACGACCCCGAGGACTACCCCGAGGAGGACTGGGAGGTCGACCTGATGATCGAGACGCTCTCCGAGCTCGTGCCCGCGCTCGAAGACGCCCGGACGCTCCGCTCCTTCTGGGGCGTCCGCCCGCTGTACGAGCCCCCGGGAACGGGCACGGAGGACCCGACGGACATCACGCGCGACTACTTCCTCCTCGACCACGGCGACCGCGACGACCTCCCGGGGATGACGACCATCGTCGGCGGGAAGCTCACCACCTACCGGATGATGGCCGAGTCCATCTCCGACCACGTCTGCGAGACGCTCGACTACGAGGCGACCTGTGACACCGCCGACGCGCCGCTGCCGGGCTCGGAGAGCGAGGCGCGCATGGCGGAGCTGATGGACGAGTTCGGCCTCCGCTCGCCGGTCGCGCGGCGGTCGGGCCAGCGGCTCGGCTCCCGGGCCGACGACGTGCTCGACGAGTACGACCCGAACCCGATCGTCTGCAACTGCGAGAGCGTGACGCGCGCGGAGGTCCAGGACGCGATCGGCGACGCCGGCTCCGACCTCAACGCAGTCCGCCTGCGCACCCGCGCCTCGATGGGGAACTGCCAGGGCGGCTTCTGTACGCACCGGATCGCCGCGGAGCTCGCCGAGGAGTACCCCGAGCCCGTCGTCCGCGACGCCGAGGACGAGCTGTACCAGGAGCGCTGGAAGGGCCAGCGCCACGCGCTGTGGGGCGAGCAGCTCTCGCAGGCGATGCTGAACCACATGCTCCACGCGACGACGATGAACCGCGACGGCGACCCCGCGAACCTCGACGGCGAGGTCGACTTCGGCGCGTTCGACGCGGGCGCCGACGATGGTGCGGCCGACGCCGACGGGGCCGGATCGGCCGGAACTGCGGCGACCGACGGCGGCCGCGCAAACGACGACGCGGCCGCCGATGGTGACCGCGCAAACGACGACGCGGCCACAGACGGGGGTCGCTGATGGCGATAACCAGCGACGTCCTCGTGGTCGGCGGCGGCCTCGCGGCGGTCACGGCTGCGGTGTCGGCGGCCCGCGAGGGCGCGGACGTGCGGCTCGTCTCCCACAAGGCCAGCACCTTGCGGCAGGCGTCCGGGCTGATCGACGCGCTCGGCTACGTCCCGGCGACCGAGCCCGCGAAGCCGCTGCGCGACGGGCCGCCGACCGCCGGCCGCGAGCTCGACCCCGACGAGTGGCCCGATCCGGAAGGACCGCTCGCGGACCCGTACGAGGCGATCGACCGGCTCCCCGAGAGCCACCCCTACCGGGTCGTCGGGGCGGACGCGCTCCGCGAGGGGCTCGACCTGTTCGACGACCTCGCGGGCGACGCCTACCGCGGGGGCCACACCGACAGCAACGCCCTCGTGCCGACGTTCGGCGGGGCGGTGAAGCCGACGGCGCGGTACCCCGCGGCCGCGGAGGCCGGACTCGCGAGCGACGACCGACCGATGCTCGTCGTCGGGTTCCGGTCGCTGACGGAGTACGACGCGCGCGCCTTCGCCGGCCGGCTGGAGGCCGCGGGCGTCCCGTTCGACGTCGCGGGCGCCGAGGTGGAGTTCGCGGAGGCGTTCCGGGCCGACGCGAAGATCACTCGGCTCGCGAAGGCGCTCGACCACGACGAGGAGATCGACGGCGTCCCCGCCCGCGAGGCGCTCGCGAAGGCGGTCTCGCCGCACCTTCACGATGTCGTCGACGGGGACGGCGGCGTCGACCGCGTCGAGCGCGTCGGCTTCCCGGCGTTCCTCGGCGACGACCGGGGCGAGGAGGTCCGCGCGGAGCTCGCCGACCGGCTCGGGGCCGACGTGTTCGAGGTCCCGATGGGACCGCCGAGCCTCCCGGGCCTCCGCTTAGAGGACCGGTTGTTCGACGCGCTCGACGCCGAGGGCGTCCGGTTCGAGACCGGAAACCCCGTGGTCGGCGTCGAGTCCGCGAGCGACGGTCGGGTCGAGGCAGTCGCGGTCGACCGGAAGGGTCGGACGGCGCCGTACGGCGCGGACGCGTTCGTGCTGGCGACCGGCGGCCTCGTCGGGAAGGGGCTCGACTCGGACCGCGAGGGGGTCCGCGAGCCGGTCTTCGACCTCCACGTCGAGCAGCCCGACGACCGGTACGAGTGGTTCGTCGACGACGCGTTCGGCGACCAGCCGTACGCGCGGTTCGGCGTCCGGCCCGACGAGCGGTGTCGGCCGACTGACGCCGACGGGGCGGTAGAGTACGAGAACGTGTTCGCGGCCGGCGGGGTCGTCGGCGGCGCGGACGCGGCGCGGGAGAAGTCCGCGAGCGGGGTGTCGCTCGCGACCGGCCTCGTGGCCGGGCGGCAGGCGGCGACGGAGGCGAACCAATGACACGACACACCGAGGACGACGGCGACGCGGGAGATTCGAACGGGACGAGCGAACCGAACGGCGGGCGCGAGCGCGGCGGCTGCGGGGACTGCGGCTGCGGTGAGCCGACTCCGGGCGTCCCGGAGGCCGGCCGCGACGAGCAGCCGTCGATATTCGTCCCCGACGAGGGGGAGGTGCCCGATTCCGAGGCGGCGAGCGCCGGCGACGTCGACCGCGCCGCCGACCGCGCGGCCACCGACGGCGGCGTCGAGAGCGCGTCGAGCGGGACCGATAGCGCGACCGGGGGGACCGACTCGACCGAACTCGACCCGGACGCGTACGACCCGGTCGACGTGTTCCCGGGCGGCGACCTCGACCTCCGGGAGGGGGCCGACTCCTGTTACAAGTGCACGAGCTGTGACACCTCCTGTCCGGTGGCGGAGGTCGACGACGAGTTCCCGGGGCCGAAGTTCCAGGGCCCGGAGCAGTGGCGGCTCAAGCGGAAGGACGACCACGACATCGACGAGTCGATCACCTCCTGTTCGAACTGTATGCGCTGTGACGACGCCTGCCCCTCCTCCGTGCCGCTCTCGCAGATGCACAACGAGGCGCGCGGGCAGTTCGTCGAGCGGCAGATGGAGAAGCTCTCCGTCGAGTACATTCGGAACCGGATCTTAGCCAACTACCGCACGTCGGCGAGCCTCGCGAGCAAGTTCCCGCGGACGGCGTCGTTCGCGATGAACTTCGGCCCCGCGCGGTGGGCGATGGAGAAGGTGATGGGGATCCCGAAGGAGCGCGACTTCCCCGAGTTCGCCACGGAGACGTTCCGCGAGTGGTGGAAGGCGCGCGGCGGCGCGCAGGTGGAGAACCCCGACAAGCGCGTGGCGTACTTCCACGGCTGCTACTCCAACTACAACACCCCCGAGGTCGGGAAAGCGATGGTCCGCGTCTACGAGCACTTCGGCTACGAGGTCATGGTGCCGCCCCAGAAGTGTTCGGGCACGCCGATGTTCGCGAACGGGATGCTGAAGGACGCCCGGCGTCACGCCGAGACCAACGTCGAGAACCTCGTCGAGGCCATCGGGGAGGGCGCCGACGTGATCGCCTCCTGTACCTCCTGTTCGATGTCGCTCCGGCAGGAGTACCCCGAGCTGTTCGACCTCCACGGGATCGAGGACGTCGCGGAACACACCTTCGAGGCGTTAGAGTACCTCCGGATCCACGAGGACTTAGAGGGCGAGCTCGACGCGGCCGGCGGGCTCGACGACGAGCGCGCGTTCGCGTACCACGCGCCGTGTCACGCGCGCAATCAGGGACTCTCTCGGCAGGCGGTCGAGACGTTCCGCGACGTCGACGGCGTGAACATGGAGGACGTCGGCGACTCCTGTTCGGGCATTTCCGGCACGTACGGCTGGAAGGAAGAGAAGTACGAGAAGTCGATGGAGATCGGCGCGGAGATGTTCGAGCACATGGAGGACGCCGAGGGCGAGGTCGGCATGACGGAGTGTCCGACCTGCGCGATGCAGATGGAACACGGCACCGGCTACGAGATCGAACACCCCCTCCAGCTGCTGGAGGACACGCTCGGCGCGTAGGCGGCACCGGTCCGTTGCCGGTGTCGTCGGACATGGTTCCGCCGGAGCCGCGGGCGCGCCCCGCGGCCGTGGTGTACCCGGTAGCCGGCGTTGGTCGTTCTCAGCGCCGATAACCGAGCGGGAATTCTTATCAACTGAACTCGCTGACTCCGGAGCACGTGACTCTCGAACAGTTTCTCGATCGCTTCGACGGACCCGAGCGCTCCGTGGTCATCGTCAACCGGACCGACCCGGACCCCGTCTTGAACATGCTCGTGGACACGTTCGGCGACGACGCAGTACGGGTGGTGGACGGTCGGGTGACCGACGCCTCAGGCGACCGACGCCTGACCGATGGGGCCGGAACAACAGGTCTCACCGCCCGAGAACTGGCGACGACCGGCGTGGTCGACGGGGAGGGAGAGCCGGTCCCGGCGCTCGACGTCGACGTGCTCCGGCGCCACGACGACGTCCCGTTCGACGGCGACGACCCCGACGAGATCGAGAACCTCGTCCTGCTCATGGAGGGCGACGAGGTGGTGGCCGGCTCGACGCTCGGGGAGCTCGGCGACGCGGTGCTGTTCGTCAACTCGGACCTGTACATCACCGGGAGCCGGTCGCTCGCCGACGTCGACCTCCCGTCGGTGATAAGCGGCCTCGACGACGCGACGTTCACCCTCCGCGGGTACCCCGAGTCGAACCGACAGAAGCTGCTCCTCATCACCATCTCGCGGTTCATCGAGCGGGCGGCGTGGACCGCCGGCGACGGCACCCTGCGCTCGTCATTCCAACGACTCTCGCGCATCGACGACGAGGTCGGCACGCGCGAGGTGTACGAGCGCGTCTCCGAGACCGGGGTCGACACGCACCTCTACGGCGTCCCGGACGAGCTCCCGGCGGATCTCGACGCGGTGATCCACGCCGGCGACGACCCCGACTTCACCGACAGCTGGTTCGTGGTGTACCGCCCCCCGGAGGGACCCCACCCTGCCGAGAGTGACCCGGAAAGCGACCTCGTTCGAGGCGTCGAAGGGGGCGTCGGCCTCCTCGCGGTCGAGACCGAGCCGCGCGTCTGGCGCGGCCTGTGGACGTTCGACGCGGACCGCGTCTCGCGGGTGAACCGGTACATCGAGCGGAACCTGTAGGCTCGTCGGGGATTTCCTCCCGGCGCTCGCCGTCCGTATCCAACCCGTGCGTTCATATTCTCGGAGCGGTGACGGGCGGCCATGTTCACGGAGCGGTCCGCGCTCGTCGACGACGCGCGCCCGATGCGCGGGTACGGCGTGGCGGTGACACCCGGCCGCGACGGGCCGCTCGTCTTCGTCGCCGGCTACGGCGAGCCGAACCGACTGTACGCCCGGGAGGGCGACCGCTTCTCGGACACCGCCTGTGGCATCGTCGCCGACGGGACGCGCCACGGGATGGGGGTGTGCGCGGCCGACCTCGACGCCGACGGCTGCGAGGAGGTGTACGTCCACAACTGCGCGCGCGGCGTCGACGGCGGCGACCCTGACCTCCTCTTGAGCCGCTTAGAGGCGGATCGGTACCGCTGGACCGACGTGTTCGCCCGCGAGGTGAACGCCGACCGCCTTGACGTCCGCGCGGGCCGGTCGGTCGCCGCGCTCGACCGGCTGGGGACCGGCCGGTACGGCGTCGCCGTCTCGGGGTACACCGCGCCGCTCGCGTTCTACGAGCTCGGCGACGACGGCGAGGTGACCGACATGGCCGAGGCGGTCGGCCTGGAGGTCGAGGGGGGTTGCCGGTCGCTGCTCGCGGTCCCGTACCGCTCCCGCGAGGGCGACCTGTTCGCGGGCGTCGAGGGGGGACCGAACCGGTTGTTCAGCAACCGCGACGGCCACTACGACCGCACGGACGGGGGGCCCGACCTCTCGGATCCCGGCGGCGACACGCGCGGCGCCGCGCTCGTCGACGAGGGCGGGACGTTCGCGCTCGCTGTCGGCAACGAGTCGGCGCCGAGCCGCCTCCTCCGCTGTTCGCCGGACGGCGGCTACGAGGACGTGGCCCCCGACCCGCTCCGCGACGTCGGGGCGGTCCGGACCGTCGTCGCCGCGGACTTCGATAACGACGGGCGAGAGGAACTCTTCTTCAACGTCTGCGGCGCCGAGAACCGGCTGTTCGAGCGCGTCGATCGGCCCGGAGAGCCGCCGGCGTGGGAGTCGGCGGACCTCGGCGCGGCCGCGGAGCCGGACGGGTTCGGCACCGGCGCGGTCGCGGCCGACCTCGACGGCGACGGCGCCGTAGAGTTCCTCGTCGTCCACGGCGAGGTCGCCGCGCAGCCGGTGACGGCGTACGGGGACCCGGACGCGCCGGACGCCGGGTGGCTTCGCGTGCGTCCGACGACGCGCCACGGCGCGCCGGCGCGCGGCGCCGTCGTCACCTTGGAGACCGCGGACGGGGTCCAGCGGCGGACGATCGACGCGGGCGGCGGCTGCCTCTGTCAGACCGAGCCGGTCGCGCACTTCGGGCTCGGGGGTGCGGAGCCGCTGCGCGTGGACGTGCGCTGGCCCGACGGCCGCGAGCGGACCGTCGTCGGCCCGAGCGCCGACCGGGAACTGACCGTCAAGCACCCGTCGCGGAAGGCGACCGACCGCGACGCGCGGACGCAGCGGTAGCGGCCGAGACGCACCGGGAGCGGGGGCTCCGGGGCGGTGACCGTCACCGGGCGAGGGGCCCCGAGTCGGCGGCGACCGCCGCGGCCAGAACTGCCGCCCTTCGCGGGTTCAAGTGTCCCCGGGCGTACGGGGAGGTATGGTGGATCCGACCTCGGAACTCGAGGAGGACGTCGACGAGGAGTCCGCACCGAGCTGCGCTGCGTGCGGCGAGCCGGCGCTGGGGACCGGACATCGAACGGTCACGTGGGTCGACGGCGACGACGCCGTCCACCGACACTTCTGTTCCGAGTCGTGCCGCGAGGACTGGGACGACGAGCGGCCGGCGGCGACCGAGTAGTCGGACGCGGCGCGCGAGCTCGACGCCCGACAATCCGATTCGACGCGACCACGGCGACGGCGGGAGGCTTTTTGCCCGCGGGGGTGGTACCGTTCGGTATGATATCGCTCGACGAGGCCGTGACGGCCCGACTGGAGTCACACGGGGAGCGCTTCGAGGTCCTGATCGACCCCGACGCCGCGCTCGCCATCAAGCGCGGGGAGTTCGAGGGGGACCTCGAGGAGGTCATCGCCGCCGAGGACGTCTTCGAGAACGCCTCACGGGGCGATCGCCCCGCGGAAGAGGACTTGGAGACCGTCTTCGGCACCACGGACGCGCTCGAAATCATTCCGGAGGTCGTCGATCGCGGGGAGATACAGATCACCGCCGAGCAGCGCGCGGAGATGCAAGAGCGGAAGCACAACCAGCTCGTGACCACCATCACGCGCAACGCCGTGAACCCGCAGATGGACGACTCGCCGCACCCGCCCGAGCGGATCGAGCGCGCCTTGGAGGAGGCCGGGTTCCAGATCGACCCGATGGAGCCGGTGGAAAACCAGGTCGACGACGCGCTCGACGCGCTCCGCCCCGTGATCCCGATCCGGTTCGAGGAGGTGACGATGGCGGTTCAGCTCCCGGCCGACTACGCGGGGTCCGGGCAGGCACAGATCCGCGAGTTCGGCGACCTCGAACGCGAGGAGTGGCAGAACGACGGCTCGTGGGTCGGTGTGTTAACGTTCCCGGCCGGGCTCCAGAACGACCTCTACGACCTCGTCAACGAGATCACGTCCGGGGAGGGGGACGCCCGCGTGATCAAGGACAAAGACGAGCTCCGGACCCGGTAACGCCGTCCGATCGTCCGCCGCCAAGCCGGCCGCGAGCCCGGCCGGAGTTTCACCGCCTCCGGGAGGTTGATACCGGCGGACCGCGGCTCGGATCGCATGCATCCACGCGCGGCGGAGTTCGAAGAGGAGGCGGCGGAACGCTACGGAGTCGACGTCGACGTGCTGGAGTTCGACGCGGGCACGGAGACGGCGGCGGCCGCGGCCGACGCCGTCGGCTGCGAGACCGGCGCCATCGCGTCGACCATCGTCGTCTCGCTCTCCGGCGGTGACCGGGACGGAGCGCTCGTCGCAGCGGTCACAAGCGGCGCGAACCGACTGGATCTGGACGCGATCGCCGATCACTTCGGTGCCGACACCGCCGAGATGGGCGATCCGAGCCGGATCCGCGAGGTCGTCGGCTGGAGCATCGGCGGCGTCCCGCCGATCGCTCACGACGCCGCGCTCCCGACCGTCTTCGACCCGACGCTCACCGAGTACGACACGGTTTACGGCGCGGCCGGGACGCCGAGCGCGGTGTTCGCGGTCGATCCCGAGACGCTCGCCGAGCTCGCGGACGCGACCGTCGTCGACCTCACGGAGTGACGATCAGCGACTCGCTTCGAGACGCACGCCCGGCGAGTTGTTAAGCGAAGGCGCTCTCTGGCGCTGTGTTATTAACACTGGCTTGTGAAATAATAACTTTTTTCTATTAATCCACGGTACGGATCGGTATGACTCACTCACGGCGGTCGTTGCTGCGGCGCGGCGCCGGGCTCGCGGTCGCGGGGACGGCGGCGTCGCTGGCGGGCTGTGCCGGCGCCGCGGACGGCGGGTCCGAGGGGTTCGACTCGGGGTACGCCGCCTTCTTCACCCTCAACGACTGGGCCAACGAGGTCGCGGACGACCTCGCGAGCTTCGAGGATCCGGTCGACGTGGGGCAGCTCGGGCACGGGTGGACGCCGGACGGGACCCTCGCGGCGGATGTCGCCGCGACGGACGCGTTCGTCTACCTCGACAGCCCGGAGTTCTCGTGGGCGCAGGACCTCGCGGAGACGCTGGAGAGCGACTACGACACGGTCGCGGTGATCGACGCGCTCGACGGCCTTGAAGACGAGCTCCTCGACTGGGACCACACGCACGGCGGAGAGAGCGGGACTCACGACGGGGGGGACGGAAGTCACGACGGCGAGGGCGAAAACCACGACGGAAGAGGCGAGACTCGGTACGACCCGCACGTCTGGGTCGACCCGGTCCTCGCGGGCGAGATGGTCGACACGATCTCGACCGGGCTCGGCGAGGCGGACCCGGACAACGCCGACGCGTACGCTGCGAACGCCGAGGCGTACGCGGAAGAGCTCGGCGCGGTCGACGACGCGTTCGAGTCGATCGCCGACGAGGCCGCGCGCGACGTGGCGGTGTTGGCGGGCCACAACTCCTTCCAGTACCTGGAGGCCCGCTACGGGTTCCGTCTCCGTTCGCCGGTCGGCGTCTCGCCGCAGAACGAGCCGACGCAGTCGGAGATCGCCGACACGATCGAACTCGTCGACAGCGAGGGGATCGACGTCGTGCTGTACGACCGCTTCCAGTCGCCCCGGCTCGCCGAGTCGATCGTCGAGAACAGCGACGCGACGGAGGCGGTCCCCGTCACGCCCGCCGGGGGGACGACTCGGGAGTGGAACGACGCCGGCTACGGCTACCTCGACCAGATGACCGAGGTCAACGTCCCCGCCTTCGAGCGGGCGTTCGGCGCGCAGTGAGCCGATCCGACCTCGCGTCGGCGGTCGAGCGGTCCGGTGACGGCGTCCCCGCCGCCGGACTAAAAGAGCTAAACGTGCGGCCGACCCAGATGGGAGACACGCAGTGAGCGCAATCGTCGACCTCGACGGCGTGACGTTCGCCTACGGCGACACCGTGGCCGTGAGAGACGTCTCCCTCACCGTCGAGGCGGGGGACTTCCTCGGGCTCGTCGGCCCGAACGGCTCCGGGAAGACCACCCTCCTCCACCTCATGCTCGGCCTCCACGAGGCGGACGAGGGGTCGGTCGAGCTGTTCGGGCGACCGATCGAGGAGTTCGACGACGGCGGGCGGATCGGCTACGTCTCCCAGAAGGCGACGAGCCGGGGCGGCGCGATGCCGGTCACCGTCCGCGAGTGCGTCACCATGGGCCGGTTCGCGCACGCCGGACGGGGGCGCCTCTCGGAGGCCGACCGCACCGCCGTCGCCGACGCCATCGAGACGGTCGGCATCGGCGATCTGACCGACCGGCTCGTCTCGGAGCTGTCCGGCGGGCAGAAGCAGCGGGCGTACATCGCGCGCGCCCTGGCGAGCGACGCGGACCTGCTCGCGCTCGACGAGCCGACGGTCGGCGTCGACGCCGAGTCGCGCGACGCCTTTTACGCCCTCCTCGACGACCTCAACGACGAGGGGATCACGATCATCCTCATCGAGCACGACATCGGCGTCGTCACCGACCGCGCCGACCGCATCGCCTGTATCAACACCGAGCTGTACCACCACGGAGACACCGAGTCGTTCGTCGAGAGCGACGCCCTCGCCGAGGCGTACGGGACGACGGGACAAGTCGTCCACCACCACCACTGATGAGCGGGGACTCGCCCACTGAGACCGGACTTCGCGCGGAACCCAAACGCGGCCGCCGCCGAACGGCGGAACTCGTCGGAATCGGGATCACGGGCGTCGTCGCGGTCGGCATGCTCGGCTTCCTCCTGCTGTACTGGGCGCAGGACCTCCCGGTCGCGAGCGACCTGTACGCCGCGTTCCGCTCGCTCGGGCGGGGGATGGACACCGCGTTCGGCACGAACGTGTTCCGGCACCCGATCATGTGGCAGTCGATGGCGGTGGGCGTGCTCGTCGGGGTGGTCGCCCCGCTCGTCGGCTCCTTCCTCGTCCACCGCGAGATGGCGCTGATCGGCGAGACGCTCGCGCACACCGCGTTCGCCGGCGTCGCCCTCGGCATCCTCGTCACCTCCTCGACCGGGTGGAACGGGTCGCTGCTGCTCGTCGCGCTCGCGGTCGGTATCCTCGGCGCGCTCGCGGTCCAGTGGCTCACCGAGCGCACCGACGCCTACGGCGACGTGCCCATCGCGATCATGCTCAGCGGGAGCTTCGCGGTCGGCACGCTGATCATCAGCTACGGTGACGGCCTCACCGGGGTCAACGTCGAGGGATTCCTGTTCGGGAACCTCGCGGTGGTCACGCCGGAGGGCGCGCGCCTGATGGGCGCGCTCTCCCTGATCGTCGTCGCCGGCGTGGCGATGACGTACAAACAGCTCCTCTTCATCACCTTCGACGAGCAGGCCGCGCGGGTCGCGCGGCTGAACGTCACCGGCTACAACACCCTGCTCGTGGTGTTGACCGCGGTCGTCGTCGTCGGCGCGATGCAGGTGCTCGGCGTCATCCTCGTCGCCGCGATGTTGGTCGTCCCCGTCGCGGCCGCCTCGCAGGTCGCCCGGAGCTTCCGCGAGACGATGTACCTCGGCGTGATCTTCGGCCAGCTGTCGGTGCTCGGCGGCTTCGCGGTCTCGATCGGGTTCGGCCTCCCGTCGGGGGGGTCGATCGTCGTCACGGCCATCGCGGTGTACCTCGCGAGCGTCGTCGGATCGGGCTCCTCCGTGACGGCGGTCTCCGCGCACGGATAAGTCCGGATGGCCCCCGCAGTTCCAGTCGGTGAGCCGGGTCGCGTCCGGTTTCCACAGACCCTTATGTCGCGGCCGCGACCCACGCCTATGGGAGACACCGAGACCTACACGGTCACCGGTCCCGACGGTGACGAAGAGTCGTTCGAACTGCCCGCCGGCCTCGTCGACGTGCTCAGCGAGCAGGGCGAGCCCGCGACCGCCGTCGTCTCCGACGTGGTCGTCCAGGCGATGGCCCAGCAGGCGCACGTCATCGTCCACCACAGCGAGGGCGACGTGCCCGAGGACATCGCGGAGATGGAGGAGACGGCCGCGGAGCTGTTCGAGGAGCGGTTCGGACAGCCGCTCGAAGAGGCGCTCGGCCACTCGCACTGAGCGGGTTTGACGCCGCTTTTTCGCCGACTCGCTAGCCGCCGACCGGCCGCTTAAGCCGGTCGAGACCCTATATTCTCGCATGCCTACCGACCCGGACGGCGCGGACGCACCGGTGTTGATCTTCGACGGCGACTGCCCGTACTGCTCGGTCGCGGCGGTCGCGCTCCGCCGACTCGACGGCGTCGTCGCGGTCCCGTGGGAGGCCGACCCCGTCGGGCCGTTCCTCGACGCGCAGTTCGGCTCGCGCCCGTTCGCGATGGTGTTCGTCGACCCCGCGAAGCGCCGGGTGTACGCCGGCCGGTCGGCCGCCGAGGAGCTGGCGGAGCGCGCGGGCACCCCGGGGATCGTCGGCGGGCTCGTCCGCGACAACTACGACCGCATCGCCGACGTCGTCGGGACGCTCTCCGGCCGCGGACGCGACCCGGCCGACTTCCACGACACGTACCGCCTCGACGACGAGGCGAACGATCTGGTCGGCTCGCTCCGGGCGGCCGCCGACGAGGCGCCGGCCGCGCTGTCGTGAGCGCGGTCGCGAACGCCGCTCTGGCGGTGGTCGACCGATGAGCGACGCCGCTGGCGGCAGCTACACGCTCGTCGTCGCCCTCGCGGACGATGCGACGGTGTCGGCGGGCGCGCTGGGCGAACACCGTCTCCCGGCCGGCGCGTACGCGTACACGGGGAGCGCGCTCGGGTCGGGCGGGTTCTCCCGGGTCGACAGACACCGCCGGACGGCGCGCGGCGATAACGACACCCGGCACTGGCACGTCGACTACCTGCTCGGCCACCCGGCGGCGCGGATCGACCGCGTCGTGCGCAGCGTCGGCGTCGACGTCGAGTGCGCGGTCGCCGAGCGCCTCCCGGCCGGTCCTATCGAGGGGTTCGGCGCCTCCGACTGCGGCTGTCCGAGTCATCTCGCGGGCGGAGATGAAGGCGAACACGCGCGAGGACGCGACGTCGACGCCAACGAGGCGTTCGACGCCCTCGCGGAGCGCGCGCTGGCGGCGCACGAGGCCGCAGTTGCCGAAACCGACGACCCGGACGCGACCGTCGAAGTCGTCGCGGGCTCGGCGGAGTGAGGCCGTCCGGGCCGCGTCCGCTGCCGGCCGGACCGCGTGTCCGGTCAGAGATCGTAGCGTTCGACGACCTGTCGCAGTTGTTCCTCGCGGCCGCTCATGGCGTCTTCGCGGAGGACTTCCTCGTCCTCAGTCGGACAGTCCAGATCGGGGACCGGCGTCGGGCGGCCGTCGTCGTCGAGCGCGACGAACGTGAAGTAGGAGGTGGTCGTCCGTCGCGTCTCGTCCGTGCGGGGGTTCTCGGCGCGCACGTCGACCTTCACGTCGACGCTCGTCCGGCCGGTGTTGAACACGTACCCCTCGATGATCGCGACCTCGCCCATCTCGATGGGCGCGATGAAGTCGACGTGGTCCATCGAGGCGGTGACCACCTGTCGGTTCGAGAAGCGCATGCCGGCGATGGCGCCGCAGATGTCCATCCAGTGCAACACGGCGCCCCGAGCGCGCGGCCGAGGTTGTTCGTGTCGTTCGGGAGCAGCATCTCCGTCATCTCGGTGTGCGAGGAGGCGAGCGTGGCCGTCTCGTCCATACCCGCCGTGGGAGGGCGGGCGACTTGAACGGCGGGCTTCGTCGGCGGCGCGCCGGGAAGCGAAGCCGATCCCGAAGCCCCTTCAGCGCTCCTCGGGGGGGTCGCCGTCGCCGCCGAACCGGATCGAGTCCTGCGAGCGGCCCGCCTCGTCTATCACCTCGTCGGTCACGATGATCGGACAGTCGACCCGCACGGCGAGCGCGAGCGCGTCCGAGGGGCGGGCGTCGAAGACGAACCGCTCCGGCTCGCCGTCGTCGTAGCGCTCGGCGTCGACCTTCGCGTAGAAGGTGCCGTCGCGGAGGTCGTCGACGCGGACGCGGTCGATGGCGCCGCCGAACTCCGTGAGGATGTCGACGAGCAGGTCGTGCGTGAGCGGTCGGTCGAACGGTTCGCCCTCTAAGGCCATCCCGATCGAGCGGGCCTGATCGCCGCTGACGAATATCGGGACGTACTCGCCGCGCGCGGAGAGGATAACCGCCGGGACGTCGCCGCTCGGCGCCGAGCCCGCGCCGACCCCGACGACCTCGGCTTCGTGTTCCATACGGGAACGTGGTGGCGGCGGCTTGAATAGCTGTCCCACGCGCGGCCTCCGGGCGACCCCGACCTCGTCAGTTCGACGCCCGGTACCAGTACGCCCACGCGAGCGTGAACACGAGCGCGGCGCCGACGAAGAAGACGATCCCGGGCTCGACGAGCGAGACGGCGTACTCGGCGAGCGGGTCGCCGACGAGTTCGATCGCACCGTCCGCGCTCTCGGCTGCGGTGTCCCCGTCCTGAACGCTCTCTACCGTGGGACCGTCGGCGCCGTCCGCCGTGCTCCCGTCGCCGCCGTCGGTGGTGGCCGTCCCCGCGTCGCCGCCGGAGCTGGCGGTGAACTCCGAGCCGCCGGGCGATCCGACCGCGAGGAGGCGCTGGGCCGCGAGCGCGGCGAGTCCGATGATCCCGTAGCCGCCGAGCAGGCGCATCAGCGCGGTCTTGATCCCGCTCGACTCCTCGGAGCCGCCCGAGAACAGCACGAGCGGCTCGTCCGCGGCGGCGTACACGTCCATCTCGCGGCCCTTCTCGGAGTAGGCGGTGTCGACGACGTCGACGAGGTCGGCCTCGTCGAGCCGCGAGAGGTGGTACTGGACGTTCTGGAGCGAGGTGTCGACCTCGTCGGCGAGCTCGGACTTCGTCGCCGGGCGGTCGTGGAGCGTCGAGAGGATGGCCCGCGCCGTCTCGGAGCCGAGGGCGGCGATGAGGTCGTCGGCCTCGTCGTCGTCGACGCCGACGACCCGCGGCTCGCGCTCCTCGGGGGTCGCGTCCGGCAGGGAGGGCAACAGCCGGGACATACGAACACGTGAGACGCGTGAGAATACAAATTTGTTGGATCGTCGGGAACGCGCGGAGGGTCGGCGCGCCCCGGAGCCAGCGACCGACTCACAAACCCTAAACGCGGTGACCGAGTACGACGGGTGATGACAGAGCCGTCACGGGGGAGCGAGGAGCCGCCCCCGTCGACCGACCGATCCCCGCGGGCCGACGGCGGCGACCTCGACGGCGCGCCGCGCGGCGACGCGGCCGGCGAGGGAGAGGTCACGGTCGTCGGGACCGCGCACGTGTCGGAGCGCTCCGTCGACGAGGTCGAGGAGACGATCGAGCGGGAGCGCCCCGACGTCGTCGCCGTCGAGCTCGACGAGGGGCGCTACCGGCAGCTCAACGGCGAGACCCCCGACGACCTCGACGCCGGCGACCTGCTCAAGGGGAACACCGTGTTCCAGTTCCTCGCGTACTGGATGCTCTCGTACGTCCAGACCCAGCTGGGCGAGCGGTTCGACATCGAGCCGGGGGCGGATATGAAGGCCGCCGTCGACCTCGCCGAGTCGCTCGGCATCGACGTCGCCCTCGTCGACCGCGACATCCAGACAACGATCCAGCGCTTCTGGGCTCGCATGACGGTCACGGAGAAGCTCAGGCTCGTCGGCGGGCTGGCGTTCGGCGTCAGCGATCCGCGCGTCGCCGGCGTGATCGGCGGGCTCTTCGTCGGGATCCTCGCCGGCCCGGCGATCGGCCTCTTCGGCGGCGCGGTGGGGATCACCACGGCGATCCTGACGAGCGTCGCCGCGGGCGTCCTCGTCGCGCTCGTCGTCGGTATCGCCGTCGATCAGGTCGGCACGCTCGCGCTCTCGCCGGACCAACGCCTCTACGCTGCGGTCGGCACCGGGCTCGCCGCCGGTGTCGCCGCCGGGGTCACGGGCGTCGCGAACGGAATCGTCTCGACGTACCTCGGCGGCTTCCCCGTGACGGCGATCGGCGGCTTCGGGATCGGGATCGGCCTCGGACTCGTCGTCGGCGCCGTCCTCGCGGTCGCGGTCGGCGCGTTCGCCGGCGGTGAGGTCGACGCCGAGGCGGGCGGGATCGAAGAACTCGACGAGGCGGACCTCACCGACACGGACGTGGTGACGATGATGATGGAGGAGTTCCGGCAGTTCTCCCCGGGCGGCGCGGAGGCGCTCATCGACGAGCGCGACGCGTTCATCGCCCACCGGCTCGTCGCGCTCCGCGAGGCCGGCCACGACGTGGTCGCCGTCGTCGGCGCCGGCCACCGGGCGGGGATCGAGCGGTACCTCGCCGACCCCGCGACGCTCCCGCCGATGGAGGACCTGGTCGGGCAGGAGTCCGGGCGCGGGCTCCCGTGGAAGAAGGCGGTCGGCTACGCGATCACGGTCGGGTTCGTCGGCTTCTTCCTCCTGTTGGCGCTGGGCGGCGCGGGGAACGCGTTCCTGCTCCGCCTCTTCGGCGCGTGGTTCCTGATCAACGGCGCCTTCGCGTTCGCGTTCGCGAAGGTCGCCGGCGCGCGCTGGCTCTCGGCCGCCGTCGGCGGCGCCGTCGCGTGGCTGACTTCGATCAACCCGCTGCTCGCGCCCGGCTGGTTCACCGGCTACGTGGAGCTCCGCAGCCTGACGGTGAACGTCGCCGACATCGGCGCGCTCAACGACCTGCTCGCCGACGAGACGCGCTCCGCGGCGGAGCTGGTCTCCGCGATGCTCGACGTGCCGCTGTTCCGGCTCATCGTCGTCGTCGCGATGACGAACGTCGGGAGCATCGTCGCGAGCTTCCTCTTCGCGGCGTACGTCATCCCGGCGATGTTCGGCGCCGAGGTCGGCGGCGTCGAGGACGTCGGGCGGCTGCTCGTCGAGGGCGCGCTCAACGGCGCCGACCTCGTGCGCGGCGCCGTGGGGGGGATCGCATGAGCGGCGACAGCGCGGTCTCCGGGCGGCGGATCGCGGGCCTCTACTTCAGCGGGACCGAGATCCGCGACCTCCTCGTCGCGTGGCTCGCGCTCGGCGTGGCGTTCATGCTGTTCTTCGTCGGCGGCTCGGGCGGGATCAGCCGGATACTCGCGGCGGGCGTGGTCCCGCCGCTGTTCGTCGCGCTTGCGACCGCCGGGGTCGCCTTCCTCCTCCACGAGGTCGCACACAAGGTCGTCGCGGTCCACTACGACCAGGTCGCGGAGTTCCGCGCGGACAACAGCATGCTGTTTCTGGCCGTGATGAGCTCCCTCCTCGGGTTCATCTTCGCGGCGCCCGGCGCCGTCCACCATCGCGGGCGGTTGACTCCCCGCGAACACGGTCACATCGCGCTCGCCGGCCCCGCCGTGAACCTCGGGCTGATGATCGTCTTCTTCCCGCTGTACGCGCTCGGCGGAATCGTCGGCAGCGAGATAGTCGTCATCCTCGGCGCGCGCGGCATCGCGATCAACGCGTTCCTCGCCGCGTTCAACCTCGTCCCGTACGGCCCGCTCGACGGGAAGACGGTGATGGGGTGGAGCAAGCCGGTCTGGGCGGCCGTCTTCGTCCCGTCCGTGCTGCTCGCCTTCGGGCTCGTCTTCGTCGTCGGGCTCGGGTTCGGCGGGCCGTTCTGATCGCCCGCCGTCCCTCCCGCGACCGCTCCCCGCCGGAACGGTGCGCTTTTGCTCCGCGGGCGTGCCCCCTCACACATGACCGAGGGCAACGGCGGCGACGGCGGATCGGCGGGCGACGACGGGGGACCGAGCGACGGCGACGAGCTCACTTACGCGGACGCGGGCGTCGACATCGACGCGAGCGAGGCCGCGACCGCGGCGCTTATCGGCGCGGTCGGGGCGGATACCGAGGCGGAGGGCTCGGGGAGCGAGTACGCCGGCCTGCTCGACATCGGCGACCGCTACCTCGCGCTCGCGACCGACGGCGTTGGGACGAAGCTGCTCGTCGCGGAGGCGCTCGGCGACTACTCGACGGTCGGCATCGACTGCATCGCGATGAACGTCAACGACCTCGTCGCGGCCGGCGTCCGCCCCGTCGCGTTCGTCGACTACCTCGCGGTCGACGAGCCGGACGAGCGGTTCGCCGAGCAGGTCGGCGAAGGGCTCGCCCGCGGCGCCGAGCTCGCCGACATGGAGCTCGTCGGCGGCGAGACGGCGGTGATGCCGGAGGTTGTACGCGGGCTCGACCTGGCCGGCACCTGCGCCGGCCTCGCCGCGAAGGACGGGGTGTTTGACGGCCGCGCGGAGCCGGGCGATGCGCTGGTCGGCTGGCGCTCGTCGGGGATCCATTCGAACGGGCTCACGCTGGCGCGGGAAGCCGTCACGCGCGACCACGAGTACACGGATCCGTGCCCGTTCGGCGACTACGAGACGCTCGGCAACGCGCTGCTCGAACCGACCGCGATCTACACCGACCTCCTCGATCCGATGCGCGCCCACGGCGTCCGCGGCGCGGCCCACGTGACGGGCGGCGGCTGGACGAATCTGGAACGCCTCGGCGGCCACCGCTACGCCATCGACGACGCGTTCGAGCCGCAGCCGGTCTTCGAGTTCGTCCGGTCGGCGGGGAACGTCTCCGACGAGGAGATGCACCGCACGTTCAACATGGGGACCGGCTTCGTGGCCTCCCTCGACCCCGACGACGCCGAGGCCCTGGCCGACGCGACCGACGGGCGCGTGATCGGACGGGTCGAGGCTGCTGAGGGAGGAGACGGCAGCGACGGCGACGAGGAAGAAGCGACGGTCGAGATCCGCGGACTGGAACTGTAGGCGATCGCGTCCGAGGTAACGGAGAGCGTTGCGTCCGGCGGGGAGACGCGGCGCGTCGTGCCGCCGAATGGCCGCTTATCAGCGGCGTCGGCCTATGTCTTGGCAGATGACCGACGGGGCCGCGGGGAACGACGAGACGGAAGAGGACAGCGACGGCTCCGGACGGGACGACGAAGCCAACGGCAACGCGGACCACCTCGACGACGTGGCGGACGGCGCGGGCTGTACGGAGATCTGGGAGCGGCTCTCCGAGCGACGGGAGGAGTAGGGCGCGGTCCCGCGCGGTCCGGCGCGGTCGCCCCCGCTGAGCGCTACGACAGCTGCGCCGCGATGTCTGCCTCCGTGATGATCCCGACCGTCTCGCCGCCGTCAGTGACCATCACGGCCTTGTAGTGATCGAGGAGGTTCCGGACCTCGTCGACGGTCGCCGACGGCGCGACCGTCGGGAACGACTCACTCATCACCTCGCTGACCGGGTGGTCGCCGACGTTCTCGCCGGCGTGGACGACGTCGCCCTGGCTGATCGAGCCGACCGGCACGCCGTTCTGGAGGACCGGGAGCTGCGAGTACGCCTCCGCCTCCATCAGCTCGACGGCCGCGCTCACGGCGTCGTCCGGCGCGACGCTGATCACGGTCTCGTTCATCAGGTCGGTCGCGCGCACGACCTCGCCTTCGGCCTCTTGGAGGGCGTTGACGATGCGGCGGAGCGTCGAGAGCCGCGGGTCGACGTCGCCGCCTTCGATCCGCGCGATGAGGGGCTGGGAAACGTCCGCGGCGTCGGCGAGCTCGCTCTGGGTCAGCTCCAGTCCGGTCCGGCGCTCGCGGAGGTCCTGTGGCGTCGGCAGTTCCATGCCGACTAATTACTTAAGGTTATTAGAAAAGCTTTCGGCACCGACCGAACTCGCCCCGGAGGGCGGCGTCGCGCCTATCGGTCCGCCGCGTCCTCCTCGTCCTCGTCGGCCTCGGTCTCGAAAACGTCGATGACTTCGAGGGGGACGTCGCGGAGGGCGCCCCCGACCTCGCTTTTCGCGATCCGCTCTGCGTGCTCCTCGCTGTCGGCGTTGAAGACGTCGATTTCGAGGAGGAGTCCGACCAGCGCCGTGTTCGCCGCGAGGAACGCGGCGTCGAACGGCTCGCCGCAGGCCGGACAGCCGGTGACGCCGGGCTCGACCTCGACGTACTGCTTGTCCGTCTCGTTGAGTCGCTTGCCGGCTTCGCTGACCGCGACGCCGATGGCGTCGTCGGTCTCCTCGACGTCACGGACCAACCAGGCTGCTTCCATCGCGACTTCGTAGTTGCTCATATCCGAGCGGAGGGGCCGCAGGGTTTCTTGTCTTGTGGTTCGCCCGCGGTCGGTGGAGCCGCTTCCGGCTGGCCGACCGGCGGTGAGACGCGCCTTACAGCCGGTCGACGATCGCCGCGGTGACCTCGTCGGTCGTCGCCGACCCGCCGAGGTCGCCGGTTCGAGGTCCATCGGAGAGGACGCCCTCGACCGCGTCGCGCACCCGCTGGCCCTCCTCGATGTGGCCGAGGTACTCCAGCAGCATGGCCGCCGAGAGGATCGCGGCCGTCGGGTTGGCGATCCCCTCGCCGGCGATGTCGGGCGCCGTGCCGTGGACCGGCTCGAACAGCGCGTTGTCGTGGCCGACGTTCGCCGACGGGAGCAGGCCGAGCCCACCGACGAGTCCGGCGGCCAGATCGGAGAGCACGTCGCCGGCGAGGTTCGGACAGACGACCACGCCGTACTCCGCCGGGTCGAGCGGGAGCTTCGTCGCGAACGCGTCCATCAGCTCCTCGTCGGCGTCGACGCCGCGCTCCGCGGCGACCGCCATGACCTCCTCGCGGAACCGGCCGTCGGTCTCGCGCATCACGTTCGCCTTGTGCGCGACGGTGAACCCCTCGTCGGGGTCGCCCGCGGGGCCGCGGCCGTCCTCGACGAACTCGCAGGCGTACTCGGCCAGCTCGCGGGAGGCCGACGAGGTGACGACGCGCGTCAGCGTCGAGAGGTCCTCCGAGAGGCGGTCCTCGTGGCCGGCGTAGACGCCCTCGGTGTTCTCGCGGAGGAACACCACGTCCGTCTCCGGGCGGAGCGCGTCGACGCCGGGGTACGCCTTCGCGGGCCGGACGTTGACGAACGAGTCGACCGCCTCGCGCAGCGGGAGGATGACGTCGGCGGCCGTCTCGCCGGCCGCGCCGAACAGGGTCGCGTCCGCGTCGGCGACCAGGTCGTACGTCTCGTCGGGGAGCGCCTCGCCGGTCGCCTCCTTCGTCGCGTCGCCGGCCTCCGCCTCGACGAACTCGAAGTCGAGGTCGAACGACTCCAACACCTCGACGGCGGCGGGCACGACCTCGCGGCCGATGCCGTCGCCCTCGATGACGACGATCTCGTCGGTCATCCGGTCAGTCGTCCCCCTCGACGTAGGGGAGTCCGTCGACCGTCTCGTCGACCTTGCTCCGGTTCGAGTACATCAGGGCGGTAGTGTCCCAGATCCCCTCGACCAGGGCTTCCCGCATCGCGTCGTCGACGTCGACGTCGATGGTTGTGTCGCCGTAGGTGACGGTCTCGCCTTCGACGTCGACCTCGATGTCGCCGTCCGGGTTGGCCTCGATCCACTCCTGGAGTTCGACGGCCGTCTCGTGGTCAGTCGTGACCGCCGGAATGCCGAGCGACTTGCAGTTGTCGCGGAAAATCTCGGCGTACGACTCGCCGACGACGCCGTCGATACCCCAGCGCATCATCGCCTGCGGCGCGTGCTCCCGGGAGGAACCGCAGCCGAAGTTGGAGTTGACGACCGCGATCGACGCGCCCTCGAAGCGGTTGAGGGGGTGGTCGTTGAACTCGCCGTCGTCGTCCCGCCGGGCGTCGTAGAAGAGGTAGTCCGCCATGTTGTCGAACGTGACCTCCTTCATGAACTTCGCCGGCAGGATCTGGTCGGTGTCGACGTCGTCGCCGGGGATCGGAACCCCCGTGCCCGAGACGTCGGTGATGTGCTGGTCCGCGCCCGGGTCGGCGTCGGGGGCCATCAGTCGGCCACCTCCTCGACGCCGCCGGCGCCGCCGGTCGGCCCGTCGTCCAAGTACGCCCGCGCGTCGGCGACCTCGCCCTCGACGGCCGCGGCCGCGACCATCGCGGGGCTCATCAGGACGGTGCGGCCGTCCTTCGACCCCTGTCGCCCGATGAAGTTCCGGTTCGACGAGGAGGCGCACACCTCGTCGCCCTCCAGGGCGTCGTCGTTCATCGCGAGGCACATCGAGCAGCCGGCGCGGCGCCACTGGAAGCCGGCCTCGATGAACGTCTGGTCGATGCCGCGCTCCTCGCACTGCTGGCGGACGGTCTCGGAGCCGGGGACGGCCAGCGCGCGGACGCCCTCGTCGACCGTGTTGCCCTCCAGGATCTTCGCGGCCTCCTCGAAGTCGGAGAGGCGACCGTTGGTACAGGTGCCGAGGAAGGCCACGTCGACGTCGTAGCCGAGCATCGACTGGTCGGCCTCGATCTCCATGTGATCGAGCGCCTGCTCCGCGGCCTCGCGGTCGGTCCGGGCCTCGAAGTCGTCCGGGTGCGGGACCGGCTCCGATATCTCGATCACCTGTCCGGGGTTGATCCCCCAGGTGACGAGCGGGTCGAGCCCGTCGGCGTCGACGGTGACCACGTCGTCGTACTCGGCGTCGTCGTCGGAGGCGATCGACTCCCAGTACGCCTTCCGCTCCTCGAACGCCTCGCCCTCGGGGACGTACTCGCGGCCCTTCAGGTACTCGTAGGTGGTCTCGTCGGGGTTGATGTACCCGGCGCGGGCGCCGCCCTCGATGGACATGTTACACACCGCGAGCCGGCCCTCCATGTCGAGCGCCTCGATGGCGGGGCCGCCGTACTCGTACACGTGCCCGACGCCGCCGTCGACGCCGAGGTCCTGGATCACTTTCAGGATCACGTCCTTCGCGTAAACGCCCTCGCCGAGTTCGCCCTCGACGTTGACTCGGCGGACCTTCTGTTTGTCCGCCGCGATACAGCCGGTCGCGAGCACGTCGCGGATCTGGCTCGTGCCGATACCGACGCCGATGGAACCGAACGCGCCGTGGGTCGCGGTGTGGCTGTCGCCGCAGGCGACCGTCATCCCGGGCTGGGAGAGCCCCAGTTCCGGGGCGACGACGTGGGTGATCCCCTGCTTGCCGGACTCGAAGCCGAAGAACGTGATCCCGCTGTCGCTCACGTTGCGTTCGAGCGCGGAAAGCATCTCTTCGGCCTGGTCGTCGGCAAGGGGGCGCTCGCGCTTGTCGGCCTCGGTGGGCGCGATGTGGTCCGTCGTCGCGAACGTCCGGTTGGGGTACGCCACGTCGAGTTCCCGCTCGCGCAGCATGCCGAAGGCCTGCGGACTGGTGACCTCGTGGACGAGGTGGAGCCCGATGAACAGCTGGTCCTGTCCGTTCGGGAGCTCGGTGACCTTGTGGCGGTCCCACACCTTGTCGTACAGCGTCCCCTCGCTCATCGGGAGTCACCCCGGACCGCCGCGCCGCCGGCCGGCGGCGCGGGCTGCGACGCCGTTTCCGCCTGCGATACGCCCATCACGCGGTCACCTCGGCGCTCTCCTCCTCGTCCTCGTCTCCCGACTCCTCCCACGCGAACAGGCCGCGCAGCTCGTCGCCGACGGCCTCGATCTCGTGGTTCTTCTCCGCCTCGCGGAGCTGGGTGTAGGAGGGCCGTCCCGCCTGATTCTCAGAGATCCACTCCCGGGCGAACTGGCCGTTCTGGACCTTTTCGAGGACTTCCTCCATGTTCTCGCGGGCGTGCTCGTCGACGACCACGTCGCCCTGCGTGAGCCCGCCGTACTCGGCGGTGTCGGAGACGGAGTCCCACATCTCGCCGAGCCCGCCCTCGTACATCAGGTCGACGATGAGCTTCAGCTCGTTGAGACACTCGAAGTACGCCATCTCCGGCGAGTAGCCGGCGTCGACGAGCGTCTCGTACCCCTGCTTCACGAGCGAGGTGACGCCGCCACAGAGGACGGCCTGCTCGCCGAACAGGTCGGTCTCGGTCTCCTCGCGAAACGACGTCTCGACGACGCCGGCGCGGGTACAGCCGATCGCGGCCGCGTACGCGAGCCCCTCGTCGTGCGCGTCGCCCGTCGCGTCCTGGTACACCGCGAGCAGGCCGGGGGTCCCCTGGTCGTTCTCGTAGTTGCGGCGGACGAGGTGGCCCGGCGACTTCGGCGCGACCATCGTCACGTCGACGTCCTCCGGCGGCTGTATCTGGTTGTAGTGGATGTTGAACCCGTGCGCGAACTGGAGGGTGTCGCCCGCGTCGAGGTTCGGCTCCACCGCGTTCTCGTACACGTCCGGCTGGACGGTGTCGGGGACGAGGACACTCACCACGTCGGCCTCGGCGGCCGCCTCGGCGGGGGTCGCCACGCGGAGCCCGTCGCTCTCGGCGGCGCTCCGGGAGGAGCTGTCCTCGCGGAGGCCGACGATCACGTCGACTCCGCTCTCGGAGAGGTTCTGGGCGTGCGCGTGGCCCTGCGAGCCGTAGCCGAGGACGGCCACCGTCTTGTGGGCGATCGCCTCCTCGTCCGCGTCGTCGTCGTAGTATACTGTCGAATTGAACGTCTGCGTGTCGTCTTCGGTCATGTGTATCGTGTGAGTTCGCGTGTGTTCGCTGTCAGTCGTCGTGCGTCGTCGGTTCGCCGGCCGTTCCGGGTTTCTCTCCTGGGGCCGTGGGGGTGTCGCCGCGCGCGAGGGCAGTCGGCCCGGTCCGCGCGATCTCGACGATCCCGAACCGGTCGAAGGCGCCGATCGCGTTGTCAATGTTCGCCTTGTCGCCGGTGAGTTCGACGGTGATTGTCTCCGGGCCGGCGTCGACCGTCCGCCCGTCGTACATCTCGGAGACGGCGTGGACCGCGGCCGGGTCGTCGGCCTCGACCTTCAGCAGGACGAGCTCGGAGATGACCGCATCGCCGGCGACCTCGCCGACCGAGATGACCGGCTTCAGCTTCGCCATCTGCTTTTCGATCTGGTCGATGCCGGGGTCCGTCTCCTCGACGACCATCGTGATCCGCGAGTGGCCGTCGACGGTCGTCGGCCCGACCGTGAGGCTCTCGATGTTGAACTGGCGGCGAGAGACGAGCCCGGAGACGCGCGCGAGCACGCCGGGCTCGTCCTCGACCAGCGCGGAGATCACCGCGCGCCGCGACTCGTGTTCGGCCTCGACGACGGGATCGATCCGGATCCCTTCGAGGTTCCGGCGCCCCTCGGGGTGGTCGCGCTCGTCCGGCCCGGGCTGCTCGCCCGGGAGCGGTCGGGAGTCGGCGTCGGGAGTCGTGCGCGAGTCGGCGTCCGAGACGGCCGGCGCGTCGCCGTCGGAGGCGTCGCCGCTCATAGCTGGTCCTCCGCGGCCGCGAACTTCCCGTTCGCGCCGCCGCTCGGCACCATCGGCAGGACGTTCTCCTCGGGGTCGACGTGGAAGTCGACCACGGCCGGCCCCTCGTAATCGAGCGCCTCCTCGACGGCGGGCGCGACCTCGTCGTAGTCGTCGACACGCAGGCCGAGCGCGCCGAACGCCTCGGCGAGCTTGTCGAACTCGGGCATCCACGTGTAGTCGGAGGCCATGTGGCGGCCCTCGTAGAAGGCGTCCTGCCACTGGCGCACCATCCCGATGTACTCGTTGTTGAGCACGGCGATAGTGATATCGAGCTCCTCGCGGACCGCGACCGACAGCTCCTGCATCGTCATCAGGAAGGAGCCGTCGCCGTCGAAGCAGACCACGTCGCGGTCCTCCTCGCCCATCGTGTCGGCCGCGACGCGCGCGCCGACCGCGGCGGGCACGCCGTACCCCATCGTCCCGAGGCCGTGCGAGGAGACCCACGTCCGGGGCTCCGAGTACGTCCAGAACTGCGAGGCCCACATCTGGTGTTGACCCACGCCGGTGGTGACGATGGTGTCGTCGTCGGTCGCCTCGTCGAACGCCTCGACGACGAACTGCGGCTTCAGCGGCTCGTCGTCCGGCGTCGCGTACGTGAGCGGGTACGTCTCCTTCCACTCCGCGCACCGCTCGCGCCACGCCTCGGTATCGGGCCCCTCGCGGACCGCCGCCGTCAGTTGGTCGAGGACGCGCCCCGCGTCGCCGATCAGCGGGTAGTCGGCGTGGACGTTCTTGCTGATCTCCGCGGGGTCGATGTCGACGTGGATAACCTCGGCCTCGGGCGCGAACGTGTCGATCCCGCCGGTGAGCCGGTCGTCGAAGCGCGTGCCGACCGCGATCAGGCAGTCGGTGTGGGTGATCGCGAGGTTCGCGTAGCCGGTGCCGTGCATCCCCGCCCACGAGAGGCAGAGGTCGTCGCCCTCGGGGAACGAGCCGATTCCCGGCATCGTCGTCGTCACTGGGATCCCGTAGCTCCGGGCGAACGTCCGCGCCTCGTCGCTCGCGTCGGCCTTGATGACGCCGCCGCCGAACAGGCAGACGGGTCGTTCTGCCGACTCGATAGCGCGAGCAGCCTCCTCGACCGCCTCTTGATCGGCGTTCGGGTCGGGGTCGGTCCCCGCGGGGGGCGTCGCCGGACCGGGCGTCCGGTCGGTCTCGTCCTGCGTGACGTCCTTCGGGAGGTCGACGAGCGTCGGACCGGGCCGTCCGGCCCGCGACAGCTCGAACGCCTCGCCGACGGTGTCGCCGACAGTGTCCGCGCCGCCCGCGAAGTAGTTGTGCTTCGTGATGGGACGGGTAACGCCGACCGTGTCGGTCTCCTGGAACGCGTCGTTGCCGACGAACTCCGTGGGGACCTGGCCGGTCAGCGCCAGCATCGCGTCCGAGTCCATGTCTGCGTCGGCAATACCGGTGACGAGGTTCGTCGCGCCCGGGCCGGACGTGGCCATACAGAGGCCGGGCTCGCCGGCGACGACGCCGTACGCGTCGGCGGCGTGGGACGCGCCCTGTTCGTGGGCCATCGTCACGTGCCGGATCGAGGAGTCGTACAGAGCGTCGTAGACGGGCATGATCGCGCCGCCCTGAACGCCGAAGGCGGTCTTCGCGCCCGCGGCCTCGAGGGCGGCGACGACCGACTCGGCGCCGGTCGAAACGGGGCCTGCCCCCTGTTCCTCGTCCGGATCGGTCGGTTCGTCGGTCGCGGTCGCGTCGGCCGAGGCGTCGTCCGACTCGTCCGCGTCGGATCGCGGCTGTGCTGCTGTGTCGCTCATTGTCGTGGTGGTGTGCGGTGTGGCATCTGGCGGGTTGTCGTGTCGGTCGCTGCGAACGCGGGACAGACCGGGGCGCGGTTCCCGTCTCGGGAGCGGGTCTCCACGTGTGGGAACCGACCCGGTCGCCGGCGTTCGGCGGTGCGTCGCGTTGGTGAGGAAAGGGTAGTGTAGGGGGTTATACCCCTACAATAATCGGCGCGACGGCTCCCGGTACGCTCGCGCGCGCCGCGGCCGTGGTGTGCCGTCGCATCTCGCCCGGAGCAACGCGGCCGGGGTATAAATTCCTGTCGGGCGACGCGGCGCGCGGCACGGCGACGGGCGCCGCGGGGCCGACGCTGGCCCCGGTCAGAGTGCTCCCGCGACCGCCCTCGCGGTCGCTCGGGGGGCGCTCCGGTCGGGGAGGGGGTCATCAGACCCGGACCTCCTCCTCGCGCGTGACGTCCGCCTCCTCGGCGAACCGCTCGACGTCGCCGGCGGTCACCTGCCGCTTGCCGGCACCGTACTCCTTGACCCGCTTCGTAATCGCCCGGACCTCGCTGTCCGTCGGGTCGAAGCCGGCCTCTACCAGATGCTTGCGCACGCTGTGGGTGCCGGTGTGTTTGCCCAGCACGAACTCGCGCTCGGCGCCCACCATCTCCGGGGTCATCACGCCGGTCTCGAACGTGTCGGCGTTCTCGATGACGCCGGCGGCGTGGATGCCCGACTCGTGGGCGAACGCGTTCCGCCCGGTGACGGGCTTGTTCGCCGGCACCGGGATGTCCGAGGCCTCCTCGACGATCCGGGCCAGCTTGGTGATCTGGGTCGTGTCGATGCCGGTGTCGACGCCGTACACCGACTCGACGGCCATGACAACCTCCTCGTAGGCGGCGTTGCCGGCGCGCTCGCCGATCCCATTGACCGACACCTGCGCCTGCTCCGCGCCGTTCTCGAAGCCCATGACCGCGTTCGCCGCGGCCATGCCGAAGTCGTCGTGGGTGTGGACGTCGACGCGGGCGTCGGTCGCCTCGACGACCGCGTTCACCGTCTCGCCGAAGCTGGTCGGCATCCCGACGCCGCAGGTGTCGGGGATGTTGATCCAGTCGGTTCCCGCGTCGGAGACGGCCTCGACGATGTCGATCAGGTAGTCCGGATCCGTCCGAGTGGCGTCCATCGGCGAGAACATGCACTCGACGCCGGCGTCTTTCACCTGCTCGACGGCGTCGACCGCGCGCTGTTTCGCCTCCTCGCGGGTCGCGTGCATCGAGTCCTCCAGCTGAACGTCGCTGGTGGAGACGAACACGTGGACCATCTCGACGCCGGAGTCGATGGCGGCGTCGATGTCGCCCTCGACGACCCGCGCCAACCCGCAGACGGTGGTGTCCGTCGCGGCGGCGATGTCGCTGACGGCCTCGAACTCCGCGTCCGAGTTGACCGGGAACCCCGCCTCGATGACGTGGGTGTTCATGTCGTCCAGCGTCGCCGCTATGCGGCGTTTCTCATCGTAGCTGAACGACGTGCGTGGTGACTGTTCTCCGTCTCGCAGGGTCGTGTCGAAGATCCTGACAGGACCTATATCGACGTTAGAAGCTATCGTGCCCTGGAAGAACTCGATCCGCCGGGGTGTCCGACGAAGCCTCCGTGATGTCTGTCATCGGTTCACGACAAGACGGTCGGATACTTAACGGTTTGGACGATCGCAAAATCAGAGCGGACCGGCAGTTCGGTGGGCCGCGCACGGTGAGCGAAAAACCGCACGACTGCGCCCGAATCCATACACCTTAAACAGGTTATACACACACCGAGGATCGACCCCGTATTCCGATCCGGAACTGGGTTAATAAGTCGGATCGACGTTCGTTTCGTTCGGACGACGGTCGGCGCGCGGTGCGTGGCAGCCATCCGCACCGCCGGAGGGCTGCCGCCGCTCGGGGCGGACTGCGGACACCGTTACCGCCGAACCGCGGACACCGTTACCGCCGAACCGCGGACACCGCTACCGCCGGATCACGCACGCCGCTACCGCCCGAGCGCCTCCGTCACCTCGCGCCGGAGCTCGACGAGCTCGGCGTCAGCGCGCTCGCGGGGGCGGTCGATGTCGACGTCGACGACGGACGCCACCGTGCCGGGTTGGCCGCCGAGGACGACGACGCGGTCCGCGAGGTAGACCGCCTCCTCGACGTCGTGGGTGACGAGGACGACGGTCGTTCCGCGTTCCTCCCACACGTCGAGCAGGTGGTCCTGCTGGTCCGCCTTCGTCAGCCGGTCGAGCGCCGAGAACGGCTCGTCGAGCAGCAGCACCGAGGGGTCGTACGCCAGCCCCCGCGCGAGCGCGACGCGCTGCGCCATCCCCCCGGAGAGCTCGTCCGGGCGGCTGTCGGCGAACCCGTCGAGCCCGACCGTCTCGATAAGGTCGTCGACGCGCTCGCGGGCCGCGGGAGCGTCCGGGTCGACGTCGCCCGGGAGCCCGACCGCGATGTTCTCGCGGACGTCCGCCCAGTCGAGCAGCCGCGGCTCCTGGAACACCATCCCGACGGCGTCGCTGCCGCCGTCGCGCACGTCCGTCCCGTCGACCTCGACACGCCCGTCGAACTCGGCTTCGAGGCCGGAGAGCACGCGGAGCAGCGTCGACTTGCCGCAGCCCGAGGGGCCGACGACGGCGACGAACTCGCCGTCCGCGACCGCGAGGTCGACGCCGTCGAGCGCGACCGTGTCGTCGTACCGCTTCCGGAGACCGTCGACCGCGAGGACGGGATCTGCTTCGGCGGACGCGGCGTCGGCTTCGTCGGCCTCGCGGGTCGGTGTCGCGGCGTCGGCCTCAGCGTCCGACGACACGGTCTCTCACCTCCTTCACCGCGACGTCCGAGCAGTTGCCGAGGAAGGCGAACAGCAGGATCGACCCCACGATGATGTCGGGCCGCGCGAGGGTCCGCCCGTCGCTGAGCAGGAACCCGATCCCCTGGCTCGCCGCGATCAGCTCGGCGGCGACCACGAACATCCACGCCAGCCCGACGCCGCCGCGGATCCCGACGAGCAGGTCGGGGAGCGCGGCCGGGAACACGACCCGGCGCAGCGACTCGACGCGCCCGAGGTCGTACACCTCGGCGACCTCCAGCAGCTCCTCGTCGACCGCGGCGATGCCGGTCGAGAGGTTGAGGTACACCGGGAAGAACGCGCCGACCGCGATGAGCAGCACCTTCGCGGTCTCGCCGATGCCGAACCAGAGCAGGAACAGCGGCACCCACGCCAGCGACGGGATGTTCTTCAGGCTCTGGAGCAGGGGGTCGAGCAGGTCGCTCGCCGTCCGGGAGAGCCCAGTCGCGGTCCCGAACAGGCTGCCGACGACGATCCCAAGGCCGGCGCCGAGGACGACGCGCTGGACCGTGATCGCGACGTGACCCCACAGCTCGCCGGACGCCGCCAGCCCGTACAGCGTCTCCGCCACCCGCAGCGGCGCCGGCAGCTGGTGGGCCGCGAAGACACCAGTCGCGACGGAGAGGTGCCAGACGACGACGAGCGCGGCGGGGACGAGCAGCCCGAGCAGGGGGCGGAACCGCCTCGCGGCGGGGAGGGGAACCGGGCCGAGCCCGTGAGACTCGGCGCCGCCGGCCGACCCGCCCGCCGTCGACCCGCGGCCGGAGTCGGAGTCGCGGGAGACGTCCGACTCCCGGCGGGTGTCGGCGGCCATCTCAGACGACCTCGCTCGCGAACTCGGCGTCGATCAGCTCGTCGACGTTGCCGGCGGGGTCCGCGTCGTCGGTCACGAGGTCCTCGCGTTCGAGGATTGGTGAGAGGTCGGAGAGGAGTTCGCGGTGCGGCTCGCCCGGGATCGGCTCGGAGAGGTCGTTCCGCTGGGTGAACACGCGCTCCGCGACCGGCGCCGACATCTCGGAAGCGTCGGCGAGGATCCCCGCAGTCGCCTCGGGGTTTGCGATGGCCCACTCGCGGCCGCGCTCGTAGGCCTCGAGGACGCGCGTCGCGTCCTCGGTGCGGTCCGCAAGGAACCCGTCGAGGAAGTTCAGGAAGCCGTAGGTGTTGTACCGGGGCTCGCGGAAGAACAGCTCCGCGCCGTCGTGTTCGAGCTCCAGCTCCGCCATGTGGGGGTCGAGCCCGGCCCACGCGTCGACGTCGCCGCGGACCAGCGCGGACTGTCCCTCCGGGTGCTGGAGGTTGACGACCTCGACGTCGTCTTCGCTCAGCCCGGCGTCGCCCAGCGCCTGGAGCAGGAAGAAGTACGGGTCGGTGCCGCGCGTGGCGGCGACCCGCTTCCCCTCCAGGTCCGCGACCGACTCGATCCCGGTCTCCTCGAAGGTGACGAGCGCGGTCCACTCTGGCTCCGAGTAGACGTACGGCGTCGTGATCGGCACGCCGTTCGTGCGGGCCATCAGCGCCGCGATGCCGGCGGTCGAGGAGACCTCGGCTTCGCCGCTCTGGGCGTACTCGTTCGCCTGGTTGCTCCCGAGGCTCAACACCCACTCGACGTCGGTGTCGGTGTCCGCGAACGCCTCCTCGAGCCAGCCCTTCTCGCGCAACACGAGGCTGACCGGGTTGTAGTACGCGTAGTCGACCGTCACCGTCCCGGATTCGCTCCCGCCCCCGACGCAGCCGGCGACGAGCGAGCCGCCGATCGCCGCGCCGGTACCGCGCAGGAATTGTCTTCGTTCCATCGTGACTCCTGCTACCGGTGCCACTCATAAGGGGATATGGCTATGGAGAATATTCAACTCCGGCTATGATGTTCTATGGTTATTTAATTTTGTCAATGAGTGGGGTTCACACGGTCCTTGAACGTCGCCTCACGGCGCCTGACGGCTCGTCGTGCGTCTCCGACCCGACCTCACGGGTCGGCGAAGCAGTTCGGCTCGCGTTCCGGGTGCCGGATCATATTGCTGGTTGTTGGCGCCGCCGGCGCCGTCGACCGCGAGAAACCACCGACTGCGCCGGCCGGGCGGTCCGCCGCCGCAGCTACATCCCCATGTCAGCTGCGGCGTCCGGCACCGGGAGGTCGGGGACGTCGACGCCGAGCAGTTCGGCGGCGTGGTCAAGCGCCATGTCGAACCCGTAGTACCGCTCTAATTCGTCGCCGTCGGGGCCGGACCGGACCTTCAGCATGGCGTACCCCTCGGCGTTCTGCGCGACGGTCGCCTCGCGGCCGTCCCGCGAGAAGGTGAGCAGGCGTTCGCCGTCCGTCTCCTCGTAGCGGGCCGCGACGCCGTTCGCCGTCGCGGTCTCCGTGTCGGTCATACCCGTGATAGGGGCCGGTCCCTGTCGAACCTGTCGGTCGTTATCGGGGGCCCCACCCGTGGAACTCTGTCCCCGGCTCCAGTTCCAGATCGAACGCGTCGATCATCCCGCCGAGCGCGTCGTACCCTTCGGCCGTCGCGGCGATGCCGACGATCGTCTCGTCGTCGTACAGCGCCGAGATCTCGTCGTGGGCGACCGCGTCGACCTCACTGCGGACGACCGCGAGCGCGTACTCGACCAGCGTCGTCTCCCCGTCGCCGAAGGGCCCGGTGTCCCCGCGGCCGAGCGCCGCGATCTCGTCGTCGTCGATCCCCACGCCGCGGGCGATATTGACGTGCTGGTGCCACTCGTAGCGGTTTCCGACCTCGCTCGCGACCGCCAGGATGACGAGTTCGCGCTCCCGCTCGGTGAGGCCGCTGTCGGCCCACAGCGACCCGAGGAACGACCTGAGGCCCGCTAACACCTCGGGGTTGTTGCCGATCGACTGGTACACGTGGAGCGGTTTCCCCTGAAGCGACGACTCTAGGAGGTCCTCGTACTCGTCCGGCACGTCCGCCGCCTCGGCGTAGGGAACGCGGGCCATGGCGACCGGTCGCGGCGGCGGAGCATAGGTGTACGCGACTCGGTATCGTTCGCCGCGATCGCTACGTCGCTGGCCGCGATCGCTACGTCGCTGGCTGCGACCAGTATCGATGCAGCCGGTCGGGCCTGGATCGAGGAGCCGTCGGCGCGGTGTCGCGGCGATTCGCGATGGCAAGCTTAAGGGACGCCACGCACCAACTTGCGGTAATGAGTACCGAGGTGACCCGCCGGCGGGCGTGGGTGATGGCCGCGCGTCCCCAGACGCTCCCTGCCGCGGCCGCACCGGTGATCGTCGGCGTCGGGCTGGCGCTTGCCGACGGGGTGTTCGCCCCGCTTCCCGCGCTGGCGGCGCTCGTCGGCGCGGCGCTGATCCAGGTCGGCACGAACTTCGCGAACGACTACTACGACGCGATCCAGGGCGCCGACACCGACGACCGCGAGGGGTTCACCCGCGTCGTCGCCAGCGGCCTCATCGAGCCCCACGAGGTGAAGCGGGCGATGTGGCTCACCTTCGCTGCCGCGATTCTCGTGGGGACCTACCTCGTCGCCGTCGGCGGCGTCCCGATCCTCGTGATCGGGCTCGCCTCCGTCGCGGCCGGAATCGCCTACACCGGCGGCCCGTACCCCCTCGGCTACCACGGTCTCGGCGACCTCTTCGTGTTCGTCTTCTTCGGCGTCATTGCGGTGATGGGGACCTACTACGTCCAGACGGCGGCGCTCCTTTCTGGATGGTTCCCCGTCGGCATCCCGGCCGGCACCGTGACGCTCGCGGCGCTCGTCGCGAGCCTTCCGATCGCCGCGCTGTCGACGAACATCCTCGTCGTCAACAACCTCCGCGACCGCGAGGAGGACGCCGCGACGGGCAAGCGCACGCTCGCCGTCCGGTTCGGCTACCGGTTCGCCCGCGCCGAGTACCTCGCGATGCTCGCCGCCGCCTACCTCGCCCCGCTGTGGTTCGTCGCGCGCGGCGAGGGCCTCGCGACGCTGCTCCCCCTCGTCACCCTCCCGCTGGCGGCGGCCGTCGCGCGGACGGTGCTGACCGAGACCTCGGGCGAGGCACTCAACCCCGCACTCGAATCGACCGGCAAGCTGCTCGCGGCGTACGCCGTCGCGTTCGCCGTCGGCCTCGCGGTGTGATCGACGACGATCCCCGCGGCGAGAGTCCGGTTCGCGCGATGCGACACCGGTCGTTCGCGCTCGACCTGATCCGCCCGCTCGGCACCGCCCGCGGAGCGATCCGTCGGCGAGAAGGGTTCCTGATCGCGGTCGAACGCGGGAGCGACGGGGACAGCGCGGGGGGCGACAGAGGCGGCGCGGTCGGCCTCGGCGAGGCGACCCCGCTTCCGGGGTGGACGGAGTCACGCGAGGCGTGTGCGGCGGCGCTCGACGGAGTGGGCGGGCAGGGTGGGTCCGAGTCGCCGCTGGAGGTACTCGACGCGGCGTCGACGCCGGCCGCGCGACACGGCATCTCCCTCGCGCTCGCCGACGCCGCCGCCCGCGACGCGGGAGCGCGACTCGCGGACCGGCTCGCGGACGCGGCCGGTGTAACCGCGACGCCCGCGGATGCCGTCCCGGTCAACGCGACCGTCGGCGACGGGTCGCCGGACGAGACCGCTGCCGAGGCGAGGCGGGCGGTCGATTCGGGGTTCGACTGCCTCAAGCTGAAGGTCGGTGCCCGCGACGTCGACGCGGACATCGAGCGCGTCCGCGCGGTCCGCGAGGCGATCGGTGACGCGGTCTCGCTCCGCGCGGACGCGAACGGCGCGTGGGACCGGGAAACAGCTCGCCGCGCGCTCGACGCGCTGGCCGCGTTCGACCTCGCGTACGTCGAACAGCCGCTCCCGGCGGACGACCTCGACGGGCTGGCGGCGCTCCGCGAGCGCGGCCCGACCGACGGCGCGGGCGGCGCGGTCCGGATCGCCGTCGACGAGTCGGTCGCGGCCCGCGGGGTCGACGCGGTGCTGGACGCGGACGCCGCGGACGCGGTCGTTCTCAAGCCGATGGCGCTCGGCGGCCCGGACCGCGCGCTCGCGGCCGCGTTGCGGGCGCAGCGGGCGGGCGTCGACCCCGTCGTCACCACCACGATCGACGCGGTCGTCGCGCGGACGGCCGCAGTCCACGTTGCGGCCGCGACACCCGACGTCCCCCCGTGCGGGCTCGCGACCGGGTCGCTGCTCGACGAGGACTTGGCGTCCGATCCCTGTCCGATCGCGGACGGGCAGATCGCGGTCCCGACCGGTCCGGGGCTCGCGGGCGGCGCGTTCGAGGACCTGCGGCGGTGGTAGCGGACGCGGATCTGACGCCGCTCGGGCTCGTCTCGGGCACGACCCGGGCGACTGGGGCCCCGGCTCGCCGCAGGGGGACGGACTTTTCACCACGACCGGCGAACGGAGGCGTATGAGCGAGTGGACCGACGCCATCGTCGGCGAGCGGATGACCGTCGACAACCAGTTCAACGAGCGCGTCGCGGCGTCGCGCTTCTCCAGCCAGGAGTGGGGACTGATCATGACGGCCACGGAGTTCGAGATCGAGAACGCCGACGACCCCGAGGCCGCCCGGGTCGTCGCAGACACGTCGAGCCTCCCGGCGATCATGCCCGAACTGGAGAACCTCCGGTCGCAGATGGCGGGGATGGGCGGCGCTCCCGGCGGCGACGGCGCCGGCGACTCCGGCGGGTCGGGCGGCGTCGTCGACTCGATCAAGGGCGCGCTCGGGCTCGGCGGCGGGGGCGGATCCGGCGGTCCCTCGGACGAGGAACTGGAGGCCGCCGAGCGCCTCGTTCAGGAGTACGCCGACGAGCTACAGGCGCACTTAGAGGAAGTCGGGAAGTGGGAACAGGTCCGCGTCGCGTATCAGGAGTAGCCGACCCCGCAGTTCGGCCGCTCGGCGGCCGCTCGCCCCGGCTCGTTACTCCACGTCGCTACCGCGGAACAGAGTGAGCTCCTCCGCCTCGTAGATGCTGATGAGCTCGCTGACGATCTCGTCGTACTCCTCGTCGTCGACCCGGAGCGCGTCCAGCCGCTCGACCGTCTCCTCGTCGAGGTGTATCTGGGGCATACGCGGCGGTTCGTCGTCCGGAGAATAAAAGATGTCGGCGGAAACGAGGTCCCGGGAGCGCCCGACAGGACCGCTGCGGACCGGACCGGTTGTCGGCCGTGGACGGGGAGTTAGTCGTGGCACTCGGAATCGGCGCGGAGTTCGGTCGGAGCGTCAGCGCTCGAATCGTCGGCCGCGAGCGCCCGGCGAGCCGACTCTTCGACGTCCTTGACCGTAAGATCGACATTCGGGGACACGAACTGACCGTTGAGGAACAGCGTGGTGTCGGGCTCGGTCGACCAGTCGACCACCACTTCGGAGGGGAGGGTCGGCCGCTCCGTCGGGTCGCGACCGATGAGCCGGGTCTTGTCATCGAAACAGTCGTACACGATCTGATGCTCCGCTCCGAGCCACGAGGCGGGGGAAAGCACCGTTCGCCACGTGAGGCGGTGTTCCGATTCCGTCACGGACTCGAAGAATGAGAGCCGGGGCGTAGGGGGATTCGGAGGGACCACGACCGTAGCGGAGTCGCCCGCGAACCGGACGGGGGACCGACCGGAGAGTTGTAGCGTAGCGAGGGACGTGTCGAGCGCGAGACCCACGGAGGCAAGTAGCTCAACTAGCGTTCGTATCCGGTCGTCCGGAATCCGACCGTCGATCACCGCGGAGCCGGTGCCGCCGCGTCGGACCGCGTCGGCTCCGATCGCGACGCTTTGGCTCCCCTCGAAGACGCTAACCGCCGGGGCCGACCGACCGTCCGCGGCCGCGCGGCGAGGGGTCTCGACCGGATCGGAGTCCGCGACCGGGGTTCCCCCGTCGAGGGGGAGGTCACAGTACAACAGGTCGATCGACGGGTCCGAGAGCACCTCTACGACGGTGTCCGCGGTCGGCGTTTCGAGAACCGAAAGCGACCCGACGCCGGCGGCGAGCGATGGGGTCGTGAGCGCCTCGTGAAGTCGCTGCGCTCGGTCGGCGGACTGGACGAGGAGGGTGACGTTCGCTTCCCCGGGGTTCGGAGTCTTTCGCCGAAGCGCGTGTTCGTACCCTGCCGGGAGCGCTGCGGCGGTCCACGCCGGGAGCGGGTCCGCGTCCGGGTCCGGTACCGGGCCGCCGTCGCGTGGGGGTGACCGCAGACTGTCGGTCGGCCGATCCGCCGTCGTGAGCCCCACTGGGTCTCCCGTGCGTGTCCGCTCGGTCGAACCGCGGACTCGGACGGGTGCGAGGACGTGCGCGAGGTGGGGCAGGACTTCCGCGCTCGCGGGACCGGGACGAAGTACCGCCTCAGTCGACCACTCGGGGGTATACGGTGCGACAGTCTCAGGGTCGACTTCCATGTACTCCATCAGCCGCTCGCTGGGTGAGAGCTCGTCCAGATTCGGCGGATAAAACGGGAGCTGAGCTCCGACCTGATCGTACTCCTCCCTGTCGGAGAGCGTGTAGCCGTCGGTCCGCACGAGCGTGTCGAGGAAGAACCACGTGCGCAGCAGTTCCTCGGCTCGCTCTTCGAGCCCGCGACCGTCCGTCGGGAGCCGCTCCGTGTATCCGTTGTCGAGCCGGACGGCCGGTACCTTGCCGATCGTCATCGGCGCGCCGAGGTAGTACGCGAGCGTCGAGAGGCGGTACACGTCGGCGTACGTCGGTCGGACGACGACCTCGACGCCCGTGTCGGGGACGGTCAACGGGCTCGGAATGTCGAGCGATTCGCCTCGCCGGATTTGAGGGGGATACCCGCGCAGCGTCGGCCAGGACCGCTCCGCGGAGAACTCCCGGATCGACGACCCCAACACCGACACCGCCTCCGCGAGGGCCTCCGGATCGTCGGGGACGGTGATCGTCGCCTCCGGACGAGTGTGGAGCGACCGCGCGCCGAGGCTGACGGTCGTCGGGCGGTCGAGCGCGACCTCGACCGGGTCGGAGCCTTCGACCCCGCTCACGGAGAGTTCTGCGTCTTCGAACCTGAGGGACGCCTTCGTCACGCCAGTGATCTCGATACAGTACGATCCACGCGGGAACTCCATCGGTTCGCTGGGCCGCCCGATGAACTCGCCCCCGTCGTCTCGGACGACGATCGACGTGTACTCCGGAACGGTAAGCGATTCCGCCTCGAAACTGACCGCGTCGTCGACCGGAGACGGGAATAACGCGGGCAGCGCCGGACTGAGATCCGGCTCGCGGTCGACGCCGAGCCGCATCTCCTCGCCCTCGATCACGTCCCGGACGGTGAGCGTCGTCCCGTCGACCTCGAACGCGATGCGCCCCCCGGATGCCCCGTCGTTCACTGGATTAGTCTGATTCGCCAACACGTATGAGGTTGTTGGTAATTATCTCGTTTCGGAGTTCTGAAGCGTGCTACCGTGGTTCTTGCTCGCTTTCGTCCAACCCTGACAACAATCTTAACATCGGCCGACTCGGACGAGTACGCATGGACGGGCCCGGATCGGAACCGATCGACCGCGCGCTCGCCGCGGCGTTTCCTGACCGCGAGGTCGACCGGCTGACCGGCGTCGGCCCCTCCTGGAACGGCGCCAACGAGACGGTCGGCGTCGTCTTCGCCGACGGTGAGCGAGGGTTCCTCAAGGTCGCACTCGCCGACGAGAGCCGCCGGCTCGCCCGAGAGCGCGCCGTGCTCGGATACGTGGGGGAACACGGGCCACTCGCGGTCCCCGAGGTGCTGGCGGCCGACCCGGACGGCGACCCGGCGTACCTCGCGACGGCACCGGCGCCCGGCCGAGGGCTGTTGGGCGTCTACGAGGCGGCGAGCGGCGACGAGCGCGAGCGACTGCTCCGCCGCGTCGGGGGCGCGCTCGCCGCGCTCCACGCCGACCGGTTCGAGAGCCACGGGGAGATCGTCGGCGCGGGAACGGAGACCGGAAGCGCGGCGGAGGGAGCGGTGACGGCGGACGCCGACGCGCCGACCGGACTCGCGATCGAGTTCGCGTCGTGGACGGACGTGCTGCTCGCGACGGTCGAGCGGACGCGTGAGATCGGCACCTCCGAGCGGCTCGCGGACCACTACGACGCCGTCGTCGACTGCGTGCGCGCGAACCGGGACCTGCTCGACGGCGCGCCGGCGGCGCTGCTCCACGGCGACGTCACGAAGCCGAACCTCTTCGTGACGGCCGAAGGCGGCAGGGCGGACGCAACCGCTACCGACGACCCGGGCGTCGCGGCGATCGACTGGGAGCTGTCACACGTCGGCGACCCGGCTCGGGACTTGGTGCGCGCGGAGGACCAGCTGCTCAACGGGTTCGACTCGACCGGCCCGGACCGGTTCGTAGCGGCCCTACGAGAGGGCTACCGCGAGCGTGCGGGGTCGCTGCCGGAGGGGTTCGACCGACGGCGGCCGGTCTACGAGGTCATCAGGATGCTCGGGCGCTCGGAGTTCATCGATCAGTGGGTACCGTACCTCGACGAGCCCCTCGATGCCTTGGTCGAGCGGGCGGACGCCGAGCTGCGGGCGCGGCTCGACGCGGTCTGAGCGCGGCTCCGATGCGGCGAAAGCGCCGCTCTACCGGTTCCACGCGGCGTCGTCGGGATCGATCTGGCGTTCTTCGGGGTCGAGCCCGTCGATCTCATCGAGGTCGGCGTCGGGCAGGTCGACATCGACTGCGCGCAGGTTCTCCCGCAGGTGGTCGCCTCGCCCCTTCGGGATCGGCACGATCCCGCGATCGAGCGCCCACGCGAGCGCGACGACCGCCGGCGAGAGGTCGTTCCGCTCCGCGATTTCGAGGATCGCCGGGTCGTCGAGGATCTCCCCGCGGCCGAGCGGGGAGTAGCCCACGAGCCGGTGGTCGAACTCGTCGGCGAGGGCGCGCAGTTCCGGCTGCCGGAACCGCGGGTGACACTCGACCTGGTGGGCCGCGATCGGCGCGTCGAGGATCTCCCGGGCCTCGCGCAGCAGGTCGGGGGTGAAGTTCGAGACGCCGACGTGGTCCGTCACGCCCGCGTCGCGGAGGTCGTCGAAGGCGGGCAGCGTCGCCTCCGCGTCGTACGCCCGGATCGGCCAGTGGACGTACAGGAGGTCGACCCGGTCGAGGCCGAGTCGGTCGAGGCTCTCGTGTGCGGTCTCGCGCACGTCCTCGGGCGCGAGGTTCTCCGGGTGGACCTTCGTGGCGACGACCACGTCGTCGCGGTCGACGTCGCTCGCGGCGATCCCCTCGCCGACGGCGGCCTCGTTGTCGTACATCTGCGCGGTGTCGACGTGGCGGTAGCCGGCCTCCAGCGCCGCGGCGACGGTGTCGGTACAGGTCTCAGGGTCGTCGAGCCCGGACGTTCCGAGCCCGATCGACAGGTCGAGCGGTGGCACGAGTTTCGCTTTCGAGCGCGAGGCCAAAAAGGCGCGCGAGCCGGCACGCCGCGATCCCGCGGCTTCGTGCGTGTCCCGCGTGCCTGCTGCGTCCCGCACCATTAATCCGTCGCGTCCGTAGGACCGGTCGATGGCGACCGGCCCCGCGCTCCCCTCGACCCCGGAGCCGCTCCCGCTTGGCGCGCTCTCCGACCCGCTCCTCGTCGACCCCGGACCGCGGCTGCTCCACGCGGTCGTCGAGGCGTACCGCGAGGCCGCCCCGGCGCTCGTCGAGCCGACCGTCCAGAATCTGTCAGGTGAAGCTGAGGGGGACGTCGAGGGCGGCGAAGAGGGCAACCTCGACTCGTGGGAACTACCGACGCTGAAGGTGGTCGCGGGCGAGAGCGCGATCGACGTCGCGACGGCCGGGTTTCGACCGGCGAGCCGGCTCGCGGCGCTGCTCGACGCGGACCTGCTCGATCTCCGGGTCCTCGACGCGCCGCAGCCGAACCCGGTGCTGGCGGGGGCGGAGACGGGGTTCGCGCTGGTGGAATCGGTGGACCGTGACGCGGCCGGAGCGCCGAGTCGGTGGCACCGCGTCGGCGACGACGCCTCGCTCCGCGAGCGGTACGCCTCGGCGTTCGCGGCGGCCGAGCCGTACGGGCTCCGAACGCCGAGCCGGCGGCGCGTGTACGAGGGGTTCGCGGCGCGGTGCGACGAGTCGGTCGCGACCGCGGTGCTTCGCGCGCTCGACGTTGAACCAGCGGGGAACGGGGGTCCCGACCCGGAGGAGACCCGAATTCGCGCCTACGCGGTCGGCGCCCGCGAAGGCGCCCTCGACCGCACCCTCCGACGGGCCTGCGAGGACGCCGGGCTCGGGAGCCCCTCGACGTTCACGCGAATAAAACGGCTCCTTCGCGAGGCCGACCTGATCGAGACCGTCTCCGAGCCGCAGCCGGTCGGGCGCCCGCGCGAGCGGCTCGCGGCGCGGGGCGCGCTCGCGGCGGCCGAGACGCCCGAAGAGACGGTCGCGGCGGTTCGCGGTGTAACGGAGTGAGAAGCGTTCGGATGCCCGTCTCCGGGCGTCATCCCGGACGGATCAGTCGTCTTTCGTCTTGATGTCCGCCGAGAGCCCCTGCGCCATCTCGATCTCCTTCGAGTTGTTCAGGGTCCACGCGGTGCGGTCGGTGACGGCCTCGATCGCCTCCCGGGCGGAGGGGTAGCCGTTGCCGGACTTCTTCACGCCGCCGAAGGGCAGCTGGACCTCGGCGCCGATGCACGGGAGGTTCCCGTACGCCAACCCTAACTCGGCGCGGTCGCGGTAGTAGTTGATCTGCCGGTAGTCCTCGGAGATGATCGCACCCGCCAGCCCGTAGTCGGTGTCGTTCTGGATCTCGACGGCCTCCTCGATGTCGCCGTCGTACTCCATGAGCGCGACGTGGGGCCCGAACACCTCCTCGTGGGTACACGTCAGGTCGGCGTGGGCGTCGGCCTCGTAGACGAACGGACCGACCCAGTAGCCGTCCTCGTGGCCGTCCGGGATCTCCTCGTCGTCGAGCTCGGTCCGGTCGACGAGCACGTTCACGCCCTCCTCGCGGGCCGCCTCGTTGTTCCGGGTGACCTTCTCGCGGTGTTCTTCCTCGATGAGCGGCCCCATGAAGGTGTCCTCGTCGAGGGGGTCGCCGACCGCGACCGACTCCGCGACCTCGACGAACCGCTCCTTGAACTCGTCGTACACGTCCGTGTGGACGATCAGGCGCTCGGAGGAGACGCAGCGCTGGCCGGTGGTCTTGAACGAGGACATCACTGCGGAGTGGACTGCGACGTCGAGGTCCGCCTCCTCGGTGACGACGATGGCGTTCTTGCCGCCCATCTCGCAGGCGGCGCGCTTGCCGGCGACGCCGCCGAGCTTCTCTTGGATGTGGTGGCCGACCTCGGCCGAACCGGTGAAGATGACGGTGTCGACGTCGTCGTTCTCGACGATCGCGTTGCCCGCGTCGCCGAACCCCTGGACCATGTTGAACACGCCGTCGGGGATACCGGCGTCGTCGAACATCTCCGCGATGATCTGCGCGCACCACGGCGTCTGCTCGGCCGGCTTGAAGACGACGGTGTTCCCCTCCACCAGCGCGATGGCCATGTGCCAGTAGGGGATCGCGACGGGGAAGTTCCACGGCGTGATGCAGCCGGTGACGCCGCGCGGCTTCCGGCGCATGTACGCGTCCTTCGAGGGGATCTCCGAGGGGACGATGTCCCCCTTCGGGTGTCGGGCGTCGCCCGCGGCCCACTCGACCATGTGCGCGGCCTCGACCACGTCCGCTCTCCCCTCGCTGATCTCTTTGCCGCACTCCTTCGTGACGATCTCTCCGAGCTCGTCGGTCCGGTCGCGAAGCTCGTGGTACACGTCCCAGAGGTACTCCGCGCGCTGGACCCGCGAGAGCTCGCGCCACTCCTCGAACGCCGCGTCCGCGGCGTCGACCGCGCGGTCCACGTCCTCGGGGGTTCCCTGGCGGAACTCCCCGAGCGTCGCTCCGGTCGCGGGGTTCTCGCTCTCGAAGGTCTCGGACCCGTCGCCGTCGACCCATTCGCCGTCGATGTAGTGCTGGTAGGGCTGCGCCATGTTCGGGACATCCCGTCGGCACGTCCAAATAACCCACCCTACCATGGTCGGCAGGGTCTTCGTGGTTCGCTACCAAGGAAAGGTGAACAATGGCGACAACCGACGCGGACGGGGCGGGAGAGTGGGCCGGAACCAGGCTCACGCTGGACCTGTGGCATCCGAACTGCTGGGCGATCGAGGCGACGGGCCGGACCGGCGGCGGCGTGTTGGCACACGCGATATACAACTCGCCGCGGGCCGAGAGCGACGCGCCGAACACGGTGAACGGCCTGTTCACGGCGTTCGGAGACACGAACGAGGAGGTCGAAGCGCTGCTCGACGCGATCCGCGAGTCCGACCGCGCGGGAAACCTCTTGGAGCTACAGGAGCGGTTCGGGCGCGCCCGGGACGCCCCGGGCAACGTCGTCCGCGAGTTCTTCTTGGAGTACGACCCGGCCGACATGGTGTGTCCGACGCTCTTAGAACACGGCTTCGTCCACAGCGCGCCGGTCCGGATCGAGGGCGGACGAGAGGAGTGGCAGGTGTGTTTCGTCGGCGAGCGCACCGATATCCGAGAGTCGCTCGACGCGGTTCAGGAGGCGGCCGGCGCGGAGGTGACGGTGGAGTCGATGTCGTCGTCGGGCCACGCGGGACGAACTCCCCGCGAGCAGCGGCTCGACACGCTGACCACGACCCAGCGGAAGGTGTACGAACACGCCCGCGATGCGGGCTACTACGAGTGGCCCCGAGAGGCGTCGACGCGCGAGCTCGCCGAGGACATGGACGTCTCGAAGACGACGCTGCTCGAACACCTCCGGAAGGCGGAGTCGAAGCTGCTGGACCCGTGATCGGCGGTGTCGACAGCGGAGCGAGTGTTACACAGCGTCGGTTGCGATACGATATTTAAATACCCGCGAGCGATAGCGGCGATTGTTTATAAATGGCAGGCGGTGGCGCGCCCCGGTGAGCGGCCCGGAGGGCCGCGAACCGACGGCGCGAGGGAGTCGCTGGCGGCGGTCGCCGCCAGCGACGAGGCTGGGGAGGCGTGAGGTGCTGTGCGGTCGCAGTCGGGTGGGACTCAAAGGGGCAGTCGCGAGGACGGCGCAGGTGACGTAAGGACCGCAAGGAGCGAGCGAAGCGAGCGACTGAGGACCGCAGCGAGCGTGCGCCGTCCTCGCGACTGGGGCTTTGGAGGTGTTCGCCGCCGATCTGCTAGCGGCTATTTATAAGCGAGCGACTGGGGCTTTGGAGGTGTTCGCCGCCGATCGGCTAGCGGCTATTTATAAGCGAGCGACTGGGGCTTTGGAGGTGTTCGCCGCCGATCTGCTAGCGGCTATTTATAAGCGAGCGGCTGGGGCTTTGGAGCGTCCGTCGTCGGTCCGTCAATCACTTATAAAAATCTGACCGCATCACCACACTCCGATTGACAGATCGTAACGCCGGATCGCCAGTTCCTGACCCGATTCGTTCAGCAGTTTTCGAGGCGGAGCCTCCGGCCTCAAGGAGCGAGGGGTTCCGACGCTCAGTCGGAAGCGCGACGCGAGTAGGCCGGAGAGGAAGCCGACACGAACTTTCGCAACCACTATGTTACACCATATCTCACTGCCAGCTAGTGCTGTGCGTCCACAAGTGGCGCGCAGTACGGGCCGCAGTAGCCCGGCCCTGAATGGTGGGTTTGTCGACCCCGAAGGGCGTCCGGTAGGCGGGGCGCACAAGACGCCCCGTCGCGCCAACCGAGGGCGAAAACCACATCAAAGCCCCACCCTCAACGAGCGAGGCCGCAAGGCCGAGCGAAGTAGGGTGGGGTCGGTTACTTCCCGACGATCGCGCGCAGCGCGAACAGCGCGTTCGACTTGCGCTCCCGGATCCGCCGGTAGAAGTAGGAGAACCACTTAGATCCGTACGGGATGTACTGGTAGACTTTCACGTCGTCTTCGGCGGCGAGTTCGAACTGCGCCGACTCCCGGACGCCGGTCAGCATCTGCACCTCGTAGGGGGTCCCATGGTCGGCGTACAGCTCCTTCGCGTACTCGATCATCGCGGGGTCGTGGCTCCCGACGGCGACGCCGTCGTCGAACGCCTCGAACATGTACGCGAGGCAGTCGCGGTACGACTCGTCGACGCGCGCCTTCCTTTTATACGAGATCTCGGCCGGCTCGTCGTACGCGCCCTTGACGAGTCGGACCTTCCCCGGGAGGGCGGCGAGCCGTTCGAGGTCCTCGCGGGTCCGCTTTAAGTTCGCCTGGACGCAGACGCCGACGTTGCCGTCCGTCTCGACCGCGTGCCGTTCGAACGCGTCGAGCGTCACGTCGGTGGTCTCGTGGTCCTCCATGTCGATCCAGACGAAGGTGCCCGTCCCGTCCGCTCCGGTCTCCGCCGACCCGGTCGCGGACGGCGCGTTGGCCGCCTCGACGATGCGCGCGAGGTTCTCCTCGAAGACGTCGTCGCCGATGTCGAGGCCGATCTGACTCGATTTGACGGAGACGCAGGCGTCGACGTCGCGCTCCGCGATCGCCTCGACGAGGTCGACGTACGCGTCGGCGTCGGCGTCGGCTGGGGGCCGTTCCTCGTAATGTTCGCCGAGCAGGTTCAGGATGCCGGCCACGCCGCGGTCGTTGAGCCCCTCGACGTGAGCGAGCGCCGCCTCCGGCGTCTCGCCGGCGACAAAGTTGCTCGCGATGGGCGGGATCATGCGATCACTGCGGATCCGGAGCGGTATATATTGGCACCCGACCAATCGTTCCAGAAATATATTTTTGTATAAAACGTTTCCAGTGCCACTACCAGCCGATTCATCGATCTGCCCCGCTCGCCCCGACCATGGACGGGCCGGGGTTAAGGTAGCCGAATGTGCTCGGGACTATCGGATACATATGTCACGGGATACCACGGACATGACGGATCGGCGGACGCTGCTGAAACTGACCGGCGGTGCGGGGCTCGTCGGACTGTCGGGCTGTCTCAGCACGACCGACGACGGCGGCGACGGCGAGAACGGGAGCGACGGCGACGACGGCGGCGACGGCAGCGATGGCAGCGACGGCAGTGACGGCGGCGACGGAAGCGACGGAGACGACGGGGAGACTCGACCGAGGCCTACGAGATCGGGATGGTCGACTCCCAGACCGGGTCGCTGTCGGCGTTCGGCGAGCGGAACCAGCGCGGCGTCAACCTCGCGCTCTCTCGCGTCAACGAGATCGGGATCGACGGGCGAGACCTCGATATCGTCGTCGAGGACTCCGAGAGCGAGAATCAGGGCGGGATCGCCGCCGCCCAGAAGCTCGTCAACCAGGACGGCGTCCCCTTCCTGATCGGCGCGGTCGGCTCCGGCGTCTCGCTGGCCATCTACGAGAGCGTCGTCGAGGGGACCGACGTCGTTCAGCTGAGCCAGAACTCCACCGGACTCAACCTCACCGAGTTCCCGGGACTGCTCCGGATGTCGCCGTCGGGACGGAGCCAGTCGCTCGCGCTCTCGAACCTCATCACCGACGACGGCTACGACGAGGTGGCGATCACCTACGTCAACAACGACTACGGCCAGAGCCTCACGGACGCGTTCGTCGACGCGTACGAGGGCGAGGTCGTCTACAACACGCCCCACGACCAGGACCAGCAGTCGTACTCCGGCGTCATCTCGGAGATGAACAGCTCCGGCGCCGACGCGTGGCTGTTCATCACCTACCAGGCCGAGTTCGCGACGATGGTCAACGAGGTGTTCTCCTCGGGGTACGAGGCGCAGTTCTACGGCGCCGACTCCGTCTCCGGCGACAACGTCTTGGAGAACACCCCGGAGGGGAGCATCGAGGGGATGAAGATCGTCGTCCCGTCCGCGCCCGTCGAGGAGGAGAACTACCAGTCGTTCGCGGACGCCTTCGAGTCCGAGTACGGCCGACAGCCGACCTCGTGGGCGGCGTACGCGTACGACTGCGTGATCAACGCCGCGCTCGCGATCCAGGCCGCGGACGAGTTCACCGGCGAGGCGCTCCAAGACACCGTCCGGCGCGTCTCCGGCCCGGAGGGCGAGGAGGTGACCTCCTTCGAGGCCGCGAGCCAGATTCTCGCGGACGGCGGCGGGCCCGACGACGTCGACTACCAGGGGTCAGCGGCCCCATCGACTTCGACGAGAACGGAGACCCGGTCGGCTTCCTTCAGGTCCTGGAGGTCCAGGACCACGAGTACGAAGGCATCGACTTCATCGAAGGCTAATCTCGACCGATGACCGTCCTCGGATACCTGGCTAACGGGCTGGTGTTCAGCAGCATCATCGTCCTCGGCAGCATCGGGCTGTCGCTGGTGTACAGCATCGCGGACTTCGCGAACTTCGCGCACGGCGACACGATGACGATCGGCGCGTACTCGGCGCTCGTGACCTTCGGCGCCGTCGGCGGGCTCGGCGGCGCGGTGTTGGGGCTCCCGTACGGCTTCTTCGTGGCGTTAGTCGTCGGGATCGCCGTCGCCGCGGTCGTCGCGGTCGCCACCGAGAAGCTCATTTACGAGCCGCTCGACGTCGACTCGATCGGCCTGCTGATCACGTCGATCGGGATCGCGTTCATCTACCGCGCGGTGATCCAGATCCGGTTCGGTTCCGACTTCACCCGGTTCGACGTCCAGCCGCTGCGGCCGATCGAGGCGCTGGTGCCGTACGGCGTCCGGATAACGCTCCACGACGTCGCGATATTCGGGTCGGCGGTGGTGCTCGTCGTCGGGCTCCACGTCCTGCTCCAGTACACCGACCTCGGTCGGAAGATGCGCGCGATGGCGGACAACCCCGACCTCGCGCGGGTCAGCGGTATCCGGACGAAGCGGGTCAAGCTGTGGACGTGGGTCATCGGCGCCGGGCTCGCCGGCGCGGGCGGCGTGTTCCTCGGGCTCTTCAACCAGCTCGCGCCCCGGATGGGCTTTAACCTCCTGCTGGTGATCTTCGCGGCGGTGATCCTCGGCGGGATCGGCTCCGTCTACGGCGCGATGGCGGGCGGCTTCCTCATCGGCATGATAAACCAGCTCACGCCGTTCTTCTCCAACGTCGTCGAGGCGCTACCGATCCGTCCGAACTGGCTCGCGACCGTGATCGAGAACATGATCACCATCGAGTACGCGAACGCGATCGCGTTCGTGATCATGGTCGTCGTGCTGTTGGTCCGGCCCAACGGGATCGCCGGGGAGGCCGCGACGTGAGCCTCCTCGACGACCCGAAGGCGGCGTTCGCCGACCTGTCTCGCCCGGAGGGGTGGGTGCTCGGCGTCAGCGTCGCGTTCCTGCTGTTCCTCTTCGTCGCGATGCTCACCGGCGCGCTCGGCCCGACGTACTTCCTGTTCCTCGTCGGACTGGCGGGGATGTACGCGCTGCTGTCGTTCGGGCTGAACGCCCAGTGGGGGTTCACGGGCCTGATCAACTTCAGCGTCGCCGCGTTCTTCGGCATCGGCGCGTACGGCACCGCGCTGATGACCGCGAGCGGCTCGCCGATCGCCGGCGGATTCAGTCCGATCGTCGGGCTCGCCGTCGCGCTCGTCGTCGCGCTCGCGCTGGCGCTACTCATCGGGATTCCGACGCTCCGGCTCCGGGCCGACTACCTCGCGATCGCGTCGCTCGGGCTCGCGGAGGTCGTGCGGCTGATCGTGTTGAACGAGCGCTGGCTGACGAACGGCAGCGCGGGGCTGCGCGGCATCCCGGGCTTCTTTGACGGGTGGCCGGTGCTCTCGACGTTCCCCGAGGCGATGCCGGGGCTCCGGCTGGTGGTGATCCCCGGGTCGCCGGTAATCTTAGAGACGGCGTTCTGGCAGGCGGCGCTGAACGTCCTGTTGGTGCTCGCGTTCGCGGGCGCGGCGTACTTCGTCCTCCGGCGCGCGCACCGGTCGCCGTGGGGGCGCGTGCTGCGCACGATCCGCTCCGACGAGGACCTCGCTCGGGCGCTCGGGAAGAACACCTACTCGTTCAAGATGCAGTCGTTCATCCTCGGCAGCCTGATCATGGCGCTGGCGGGCGTGTTCTACGCGCACCTGAACCTCTACGTCGGGCCGGGCGACCTCGACCCGATCACGACGTTCTACGCGTGGGTCGCCGTGATCTTGGGCGGCAGCGGCTCCAACCGCGGGGCGCTGTTCGGCGGGATCGTCATCGTCACGATCCGCGAGGGGACGCGCTTCCTCAACGACGTGGCGCTGCCGATCGACCCCGCGCCGCTGCGGCTGCTGTTGATCGGCGTCGTCATCGTCGCCGTCATGCGCTACCGGCCGCAAGGCGTCCTCCCGCCGCAGCGGGAGCTGATCTGGCCGAGCGCGGTCGACGGGGGCGGAACGCCCGAGACGCCGGACAGCGGCGTCCGCGAGCGGAAGGGAGGTGGTGACGATGAGTGAGGGCGCGCTTCCCAAGGACGACGCCGTCCTCCGCGTCGACGACCTCCAGAAGTCGTTCGGCGGGCTCGCGGCGACCGACCACGCGACGTTCGCGGTCGAGCGCGGCACCATCACCGGGCTCATCGGCCCGAACGGGGCCGGCAAGTCGACGCTTTTCAACCTCATCTCCGGCTTCTACGAGCCGGACGGCGGGACCGTGGAGGTGAACGGGACCGACGTGACGGGGTTAGAGCCCTACGAGGTCGCGGAACACGGGCTCATCCGGACGTTCCAGACGCCGCGCAAGCTGGAGGGGATGACGGTCCGCGAGGCGATGTTAGTCGGGCCGCGGAAACAGCCCGGCGAGTCGTTCCTCACACTGTTCACCTCGCCGGGAACGGTCGCCGAGAGCGAGTCGGCCAACCTCGCCGAGGCGGAGCGGATCTTGGCGGACTTCGAGATCGACCACCTCGCGACCCAGCCCGCCACCGACATCTCCGGCGGCCAGATGAAGCTCGTCGAACTCGCGCGGGCGATGCTCGCCGAGCCGGAGGTGCTGCTGCTCGACGAGCCGGTGGCCGGGGTGAACCCGACGCTGGCGAAGAAGCTCAAAGAACAGATTCGGCGGCTCAACGAGCAGGGGACGACGTTCCTGCTCATCGAACACGACATGGAGTTCGTGATGGACCTCGCGGACCCGATCGTCGTCTTAGACCAGGGACACGTCCTGACGGAGGGGACGCCGGAGGGGGTCCGGAACGACCAGCGCGTCATCGACGCGTACCTCGGAGGCGGCACATGAGCGACGGTATGACGGACGACACGACCGGGGCCGCGGACGGGCCTCACGGCGGAACCGATCCCGTGCTCTCGCTGTCGGGCGTCGACAGCGGCTACGGCGAGGTGCAGGTGCTCGACGACTGCTCGGTCCGGCTCGACCCGGGCGAGATCGTCTGTCTGGTCGGCCCCAACGGCGCCGGGAAGTCGACGGTCCTCAAGACCGCGTTCGGGATGTTGACCCCGTGGACGGGGACCGTCGAGTACCACGGCCGCGACATCGGCGGGATGGCGCCCGAGGAGATCGTCCGCGAGGGGATCGGCTACGTTCCCCAGACCGACAACGTGTTCGGTTCGCTGACGATCGACGAGAACCTCCGGATGGGCGGCGTCGCCCGCGACGGGAGCCTCGAGGAGGTCATCGAGACGCTGTACGACCGGTTCCCGATCATCGACGAGAAGCGCGGCTCGAAGGCGAAGACGCTCTCCGGCGGCCAGCGGCAGGTGCTCGCGTTCGCCCGCGCCCTCGTGATGGAGCCCGACGTGCTGCTCATCGACGAGCCGTCCGCGGGGCTCGCCCCCAACACGGCTGACGACGTGTTCGAGGACGTCAAAGAGGTCAACGACATGGACACGGCGATCCTCATGGTCGAGCAGAACGTGACGAAGGGGCTCGGCATCTCCGACCGCGGCTACGTCCTCGACCAGGGGACGGTCCGGTTCGAGGGGACGCCGGAGGAGCTGTTGAACGACGAGGAGGTCTCGCAGCTGTACCTCGGCGGCTGAGCCCTCGCCCGGCTCGCCCCCCCGCTCTATGTCAGCCACGTTCGGACGGTACGCGTTCGCGCTCGCACCCCTCGCAGCCGCGGCGCTGTGGGGCGGGATGTACGTCGTCAGCAAGTGGGGGTTCGCGCTGGTCCCGCCGGTGACGCTCGGGTTCCTCCGGGTCGCGCTGGGCGCCGGGGCGCTCTGGCTCGTCGTCGCCGGTCGCGGCGGTCCCGCCCCGGCACGCGACGAGTGGTCGACGTTCGCGGCGCTCGGGGGCTGGGTGACCCTGACGGTCGCGACGCAGTTCGTCGGCACGGAGCTGACGAACGCCAGTCAGGGCTCGCTGCTGACCGTCCTCACCCCGGTGTTCACCGTCGCGCTCGGGGCGCTCGTGCTCGGCGAGCGCGTCACGCCGGCCAAGGCGGGAGGGATGACCGTCGCGGGCGCCGGCACGGCGGTCGTCCTCGCCGGGCGGTACGAGTTCGCGTCGATCGCCGCCGGCAACCTCCTCGGCGTGGCGCTGCTGCTCGTCGCGAGCGCGGCGTGGGTCGGGTACACCGTCTGGGGGCTCCGCGCGGTCAGGCGGCACGGGGCGCTCCGCGCCGCGACGTACTCCTCGCTGGCGAGCGTTCCGATGCTCGGAGCCCTCGCGGCCGGCGAACTGTGGTATCTCGGGCGCTCGCCCGCCGAGGTCCCGCTCACGGTCGAATCGGCGGCCGCCGTGCTGTACCTCGGACTCGCGTCAACGGCGGCTGCGTGGTTCCTCTGGTACAAGGGACTGGAGTACGTCTCCGCGGGGACCGTCGCCGTGTTCTTCTTCGCGCAGCCCGTCGTCGGCGCGGCGCTCGGCGGGGCGCTGCTCGGCGAGGCGCTCGGCCCGGGCTTCCTCGCCGGCGGGGCGCTGATGGCCGTCGGCATCTGGGTCGTCAGCCGCGAACGCGCGGATCCCGCCGACGGGCCGGCGGAGTCGACCGCGGAGTGAGGCGTGGAGTGAGGCGCGGACCGACGGCGAGGAACCCCTATGCCGTGCGCTTCTCGAGCTCGCCCGTCAGCTCCGCGGCGTCGAAGTCGTGGTCGGGGCGGATCGCGACGAAGTCGAGGAACCGGCGCGCCGCGAGGAGTTCGTCGGGCGAGTAGCTCGTCAGCGCGGCCTCGATCGCGTCGGCGGCGCCGATCAGCGGCTCCAGCGCCGCGAGCGCGCTCGCGAGGTCGTAGGCGCGCGCCGCCTCGCGGCCGTCCTCGCTCACGCGGGTCGCGTCGATGACGTAGAGCTCGCCGTCCGCGACGAGGACGTTCTCGGCGCGGAGGTCGCCGTGGGCGAGCCCGGCGTCGTGGATCGTCCGAAGCGTCACGAACAGGTCGGGCGCCAGCCCGGCGACGGTCTCTGCGTCGAGCTCGCCGAGGGTGCGAAACTCGGGGAGGTACTCCAAGACGAGCACGCCGAGGCCGTCGACCTCGAACGCTTCGATCGGCTCCGGCGCGTTGACCCCGAGCTCGCGGACTCGCCGGGTCGCCTCCAGCTCGTGGCGCGCCATCTCGTAGGGAGTCTCGTGGCGCTCGAAGAACCCCTCCGTGCCCGCCGAGACCGCGCCGAGGTTCCGTCCGGTGGTGAACAGCGCGTGGACGAGCGTGTTCTGCCGGGTGATCACCTTCACGAAGAGGTCGTCGTCGACGACCATCGGCGTCGACAGCCAGTTGTCCGCGTCGAGGAACCGCACGCGTATCTCGTCGCGGTCGTACCGGTCCGCCAGCTCTCGCGCGACCCGCTCGATGTCGGGCCAGTCGACGCGACCGCGGACGAGCTGCCGGAACTCCATATCGGCGGAACGCGGCGGCGAAGCTTAAATTGCGTCCTCGGGCGCCGTCACCGCTCGATCGTCGCGGAGCCGCGTCGGTCGCGCGAGGACCGACCCACCTCGACGACGTACTCCCCCGCGTCGACCGTCCACCCCGCGGACGCGTCGTATCGCCCGAACGCGCGCTCGTCGAGGTCGATCTCGACTGTCGCCGACTCGCCGGGAGCGAGCTCGACCGCGGCGAACCCGCCGAGCTCGCGGGGCGGACGAGCGCGCTCGTCGGGGACGTCGGGCGCGGCTGGCGTGTCGGAGACGCCGACGTACGCCTGGACGACCTCCCGACCGGGCCTGTCGGCGACGTTCGAGAGGGTCGTCTCGACCGTCGACGGGCCGACGGCCTCGACGCCCTCGTACCGGAACTCGGCGTAGCTGTGACCGTGTCCGAACGGGTAAGTCGGCTCCGCGTCGGTCGCGTCGAAGTGTCGGTAGCCGACGAGCAAGCCCTCGTCGTAAACCGCCTCGCCGTCGACGCCCGGGAAGCGGCGCTCGTCGGCCGTCGGATACGCGTCCTCGGGGGCGAACGTCACCGGGAGCCGCCCGCCGGGGTCGGCGTCGCCGTAGAGGACCGCCGCGGCCGCCTCCCCGTGCGCTTGTCCGGGATACCACGCCGCGAGCACCGCGTCGACCGCGTCGCGCCACGGCGTCTCGATCGGCCCGCTCGCGTTCGCGACGACGACGGTCCTGTCGGCGGCGTCGGCGACCGCGGCGATCAGGTCGTCCTGTCGCCCCGGGAGTCGGAGCGAGTCGCGGTCGGCCGCCTCGGTCGCGCGGTCGCGGACGAAGACGACGGCGACGTCCGCGTCGGCGGCCGCCGACGCCGCCCCCTCGATGTCGACCGATCGCTCGGCGTCGCCGTCGGCGTCGACGGACCCCGGATCGCCCGGGCCGCCCTCGGGATCGCCCGCATCACCGTCGAGACCGCCCGTGCCGACCTCGGGATCGCCCGCGTCGTCCATCGCCTCGAACATCGAGATTCCCTCGACGCGGGGCAACCCGTGGGCGACCGTCACCGCTCCGTCGGCGCGCGCCTCGATCCCCTCACGGGGAGTCGTCCGGACGAACGGCGTCACCTCGGAGGAGCCCCCGCCTCCGAGCAGCGCCTCGTCGACGTTCGGACCGACGACCGCGACGTCGGCGTCGTCCGCGAGCGGCAGGGCGCCGTCGTTTTTCAGGAGGACGGTTCCGCGGGTCGCGATCGTCGCCGCGAGGTCGCGGTGTTCCGGGGTGTCGAGCGCGCCCGCCGCCTCGTCGCCGCTCGCCTCGTCGTCTCCGTTCGCCTCGTTGTCGCCGCCTGCCTCGTCGTCGAGGTGCCCGACCGCGTCGAGCGACCGGAGGATCCGCGTCACCATGTCGTCGAGCCGGGACTCGGGCACGTCGCCGCGCTCGACCGCGGGGCCGAGCTCCGTCGCGTATCGGCCCCCGCTCGTCGGGTCCGGCATCCCGCCCGCGAACGGGGAGTCCTCGGCCGCGTCGAAGGGGCCCTCAGGGGCGGCTTCTTCGCCCTCGCCGCCCGCTCCCTCCGCGTCGTCTGCCGCCGCGCTGTCCACCGCCGCCGCTGTATCGTCCACCGCTGCCGCGCTGTCCGCCCCCGCCGTGTCGCCGTCCATCTGTTCGGCGGCGGCGTCGGGCGCGACCCCCATCGATTCGATCAGCTCCTCGACCGAGGTACCGGGCATCTGGAGGTCGAGCCCGGCGTTCGCGCTGTCGACGACGCTCTCGGTGCCGAACCAGTCGGAGACGACGTAGCCGTCGAACCCCCACTCGCCTTTGAGCACGTCGGTGAGGAGCCACTCGTGTTCGCTCGCGTACGTTCCGTTGACGCGGTTGTATGACGACATCACCGACCCGGCGCCGGCCTCGACGGCGTCGCGGAACGCGGGCAGGTACAGCTCGCGGAGGACGGGCTCGTCCACCTCGGCGCTGACCTCGGCGCGGCGGGTCTCCTGGCTGTTCGCGACGTAGTGTTTCGGCGTCGCGACGACGCCGGCGGACTGGACGCCCTCGGTCACCGCGGCCGCGAACGCGCCGGCGTGGACCGGGTCCTCGGAGAAGTACTCGAAGTTGCGTCCGCAGTGCGGCACCCGGATCAGGTTCGTTCCGGGGCCGAGGAGGATGTCCTGCCCGCGCGCGGTCGCCTCACGGCCGAGCGCTCGTCCGAAGCGCTCGGCGAGATCGGGGTCGAACGTCGCGGCGAGCGCCGGCGACGAGGGGAAGGCGGTCGCCGGGTCGTCGGTCCGGACACCCAGCGGACCGTCGGTCAGCCTGATCGGCGGGATCCCGACGCGCTCGACGCCGGGGACGAACCCCGTCGCCGTCCCCTCGACGTCTTCGGCCCCGTGAACGAGGCCTACCTTCTCCGCGAGCGTCAGATCCGCCACGACGGCCGCGATCCCGTCTCGGTCCATGTCGACAGAACTCATCGAGGACGCACTTAGCTCTTACAGCGACGAGGAGTGCGGTCCGTCACGATCGTTCGCATCGTTTATGCCCGCGGGTCGCAATTCTTGCCCATGGACTTCGAGGTACCCGCCGAACACCGGATGATACGCGACACCGTCCGGGAGTTCTGCGAGGAGGAGATCGCCCCCATCGCGCAGGAGATCGAGGACGAACACCGGTTCCCCGAGGAGGTGTTCGACTCGCTCGCTGAGCTCGACATGATGGGTATTCCGGTCGCGGAGGAGTACGGCGGCCTCGGCGGCGACCAGCTGATGTACGCCTTAGTCACGGAGGAGCTCGGGCGCGTCTCCGGCGGGATCGGGCTCTCGTACGCCGCGCACACCTCGCTGGGCGCGAAGCCGATCGACCTGTTCGGCACCGACGAGCAGAAAGAGGAGTGGCTCCGTCCGCTCGCGGAGGGCGAGGGGCTCGGCGCGTGGGCGCTCACGGAGCCGGGCAGCGGTTCGGACGCCTCCGACATGGACACGACCGCCGAGTACGACGCCGACGCGGGCGAGTACGTGCTGAACGGCACGAAGCAGTTCATCACGAACGCGAACGTCGCGAACTCGATCCTCGTGAAGGCGGTGACGGACCCGGACGCCGGCTACGACGGCATCTCGACGTTCATCGTTGACCCGGAGAACGACGACGGGTTCGAGGTGACGACCGTCTGGGAGAAGATGGGGCTCAACAGCTCGCCCACCTGCGAGATAACCTTCGACGACGTGCGGCTCCCCGAGGATCGGCTGCTCGGCGAGGAGGGCGAGGGGTGGACACAGACGATGAAGACGCTCGACGGCGGGCGGATCTCCATCGCCGCGCTCTCGGTCGGGCTCGCGCAGGGCGCCTACGAGGCGGCGAAGGAGTACGCGGGCGAGCGCGAACAGTTCGGGAAACCGATCGCGAAGTTCGACGCGATCCGCGACAAGGTGGTCCACATGCACCGCCAGATCGAGCGCGCCCGCCTGTTGACCCACCGGGCCGCGTCACGGTACGACGCCGGCGAGTCGGTCACCCGGGAGTCGGCGCTCGCGAAGCTCGACGCCAGCGAGGCGGCCCGCGAGGTGGCCGAGGAGGCGGTCCAGACGCTCGGCGGCTACGGCTACACCACCGACTTCGCGCCGCAGCGCTTCTACCGCGACGCGAAGCTGATGGAGATCGGCGAGGGAACCAGCGAGATCCAACACGTCGTCATCGGCCGCGAACTGGGGCTGTAGGCGGACTCAACGCCCCGATCGGTTCCGACCGCCGTCGGCCTCAGGGGAACTCGATCAGGTCGTCGTCGACGCCGCGTAAGCTCTCGGCGAGCCGCGAGTCGTCTGGTACCGCCTGCCGAAACGCATCCGAGCCGAACCGGGCTTCGCCGTTGACCGAGACCATCCCGAGGTCGGCGGGGTCGCCGTCGAGTCCCGTGAGGAACGCGACGGTGCGGACGGCGGGGACGTCGCCGGCATGCGCCTCCGGGTCGACGGAGCCGTACAGCGTGCGGTTCGTCGCGACGTGGTGGACGCAGGTCGGCGTCGGCGCGAAACACAGCAGGTAGCGGGCGCCCGGCTCGGTGCGGCCGAGCTTGGGGCGGAGCGCGTGGCGCTCGTCGGCGTGGAAGTACCGCTCCATCCGGCGGTACTGCCGGAGGACCTCGTTCGCGCCGGTGGCCCGGCGGACCGCGGCGTCCGCCTTGAGCTCGATCACGCGGTCGACCGGCTCGGGCGTCCGCGTCCGGACGAACAGGTCGACGACCCCCTCGCGGCCGTCGGCGTCGTACGGCTCTTCGAGCCGGATTTGCGGGTCGTCGACCGTCGCCTCGTAGTGTTCGACGAGCCGGGTCGCCAGCGCGTCTTCGCGCATTTGTCGGCGGGAGGGTCCGGAGCGCGATAAACCCGCCCCTCGCGCCGCGAGACGCCGACGCCGGACGGGTCGAGCGGTGCCGAAATGTTCCCGGTGATCGAGACCCATCCGGGGGTTTGTATATCTTCAGCCCCTACAATAGCTGATGTCTGATAACCTGTCCAGACGGCGGTATCTCGCCGGAACCGGCGCCGCGCTGACCATCGGAACGCTCGCCGGCTGTTCCGGCGGCGGGGACGGCGGCGACGGTGGGGACGGCGGTGACGGCGGGAACGTCATCGAAGATGTCCCGAGCGAGATCGACGACTACCTCTCGGAGGCCCGCATGTACGACGGCACCATGGCGGATCTCACGGGCCAAGACGAGGTGACCATCGACGTCGGCGCCGGCGACGTGGGGTTCGCCTTCTCGCCCGCCGCGGTCCGGATCGACTCGAGTACGACCGTCGTCTGGGAGTGGACCGGGACCGGTGGGGGACACAACGTGGCCTCGGTTGAGGGGTCGGAGTCCGACTTCGACAACGGGGAGACCATCGCCGAGGAGGGGTACACCTTCGAGCAGTCGTTCGACAACACGGGCATCCAGCTGTACCAGTGTACGCCTCACCAAGCGAACGGAATGCTCGGCGCGATCGAAGTCGTCGAAGCCTAGGGGGGTTCTCGGCGGGCCGTTCGGACGCGAAATCGCTTTTTGTAGCGACGAGACGGAGTTCAGGAGAGGAACGACCACCGGACGTCGACGATCCGGTCGTGCTCGCTGGTGACCGTCGGCCTCGCGAGGTGGTCGTTGGCGTTGGCGCCGACCTCGGCGAGGTGCGACAGGGCCGCTTCGAGCGTCCGGTCGGAGCGTTTCACGGCGGAGTCGCGCTCGTAGGGGGCATCGATCGGGTCCGCTCGTGAGTTCGATATCGCGATCGCGTCGGTGAGGTCGCCGCCGATCGCGTGCGGCGGCTGGTGGAAGTGCCAGTCGCCGACGGTGAGGAACAGCCACACGTCGCCGTTGATGGCGTGGTACTCGCCGGTGACCCGGTCGGCGTCGTACGCGACGACCCGCGAGAGGACCGCGGTCTTGAGCCGGTAGAGGGCGTCCTTCCGCGCCGAGCGCACGTTGCTCTCGGTGACGTCGCCGCGCTCGTAGGCCGCGGTGGCCTCGTCGGCGAACTGCTTCGCGACCTTGTTGACGACGTACAGCGATTCGAGCAGGTCGTCTGTCGGTTCGAGCGGAGTCACGTGGGGTCCCGATCGCGGACTGCGACCGGCCACAGTTCCGGCCGTCGCGCGGATAGGCGTTTCGGGATCCGAAACGTCGGCGCGGCCCCGCCCGGCGCCGGCGCGCGGCCCGATCGGCATCGGCGCGCGCGATCCCCCGATGGTTAATTCTTTAAGCGCTGGGACGAAGTGGGAGGTAAGATGGCGCACGACTCCGTGAAACTGTATTCGGCGATCTACGTCGCCCTCCTCGTCGCGGCGACGTTGAACTTCGCGCTCTTCGAGACGTCGTTCATCGAGTTCACGTACACACAGGCGATCGTCGGAACGCTGGTGATCGCGTCGGTCAAGACGCTGCTCATCGTCGCGTACTTCCAGCACCTCCGCTGGGAGAATCGCTCGCTCACCTACCTGATGGGGCTCGCGCTCGCGCTCACCATGCTACTGATGGCGGCCGCGACGTACTCCATCTCGTAGTCGAGAACTGCCCTTCCGCGGTCGCAGCGCGTCGTTCCGTTCCGTTCCGTTTCGCGTCGGCCTCTTTTATTCGTCCTGTCGAGATCCGCAGACAGCGAGTCGAACTAGCGAGGTCCCGGTCAACGCGGGTGGATCACGAATCGCTCAGTAGAGCGGTAGCGGCGAGCGATCGCGGGAGTACGTGTAGTACGCCGCTCAGTGTGATGGCGTGGTTGTTTATAAGCTGGACCGCGGTGTTGCTGTCGGCTATTTATAAGTGACCGACGCTGCGGCGGTGAACGTCTCCAAAGCCCCAGCCGCGAGGCCGACGTACGCTCGCTGCGCGCTTCAGTCGCTCACTTCGTTCGCTCCTTCCAGTGCTTGCGTCGCCTACGTCGGCCTCGCGGCTGCCCCTTTGAGTCCCGCCCCGCCCAGCACGGCAACCGCACCTCACGCCTCCCCAACCTCGCCGCTCACGCCCTTCGGGCGTTCGCGGCGTCCCTCGCGGACTGGCTCGCGGCCTCCGCTTCGCTCCGGCCGCTCGCAGGCGCGCCGACCGCAGCCGCATTTATAATCGATCGCCGCTGTCGCTCAAGACTATTTAAATACTTCATCGCGGCAGCCGATCTGAGATACTCCTCCCGCAACCGGTCAAGAAGCGGCGCTCAGCGGCCGGCCATTTCAGCGGGAACCTACCCCTGACAAATCATTCCAACAGATCCGCGCTGTCGCCTTCCGACGATCGGTCGGCATCCGATTCGGTCGCGTTTCGCCGGCGGCGGGGTTCGATCCGCCCTCGCCGTCAAAACCGCTTCACTCCGACCCCGTCGACCCGCTCAGAACGGGTACTCGCGCGGCTCGTGCTGGATCGAGATCCACTTGGTCTCGGTGATCTCGTCGAGGAACGCGTCGCTGTTGTAGTGGCCGACGCCGGAGGCGCCGATCCCGCTGAACGGGACGTGCGCCTCGTCGTTGATCGGCTGGTCGTTGATGTGGACGTTGCCCGTCTCCATGCGGTCGGCGATCTCCTTCGCCGTGGCGAGGTCGCCGGAGTGGACCGCCCCGGAGAGCCCGTACTCGGTGTCGTTGGCGATCTCGACCGCCTCGTCGATGTCGGAAAACGGGATCACGGGCGCGATCGGGCCGAAGTGCTCGTTCGCCGCGGCGGGCATATCGTTCGTCACGCCCGAGAGGACGGTCGGCGCGACGACGAGCGAGTCGTCGACGCCGTCGACGGCGACCGTCTCGCCGCCGGTCTCCAGCGTCGCGCCCGCGTCGACCGTCTCCTCGACGTAGCCGAGCATCTCGTCGCGCTGCGACTCGTCGATGATGGGCCCGACGATCGTCTCCGGGTCGTGGACGCCCCCGGTCGGTAGCGACTCGGCGCGCTCGACGAGGCCGGCGACGTACTCGTCGTACACGTCCTCGTGGACGACGTGGCGGTTGATCGAAATGCACACCTGCCCCTGGTGGACGAAGGAGCCGAACGCGGCGGCGTCGAGCGCGCGGTCGAGGTCGGCGTCCGCGGTGACGACGTGCGCGTTGTTACCGCCGAGTTCCATCGCCGGGACGGCGAGGTTCTCGCCGGCGAGGCCCGCGACGTGCTTGCCCACTTCCGTCGAGCCCGTGAAGGCGACGACGTCGCTCTCGGGATGGCTCGCGACGCGGTCGCCGATCTCCGAGCCGCGGCCGGTGACGACGTTCAGGACGCCCTCGGGGAGGTCGGTCTCCTCGAACAGCTTCGCGAACAGCAGCCCGCCGGTGATCGGCGAGTTCGTCGAGGGCTTGAGCACCACCGAGTTCCCGGCCGCGATGGCGGGCGCGACGGCGCGCATCGAGAGGTTCAGCGGGAAGTTCCACGGGGAGATCACCGTGACGACGCCCTTCGGCCCGACCTGGAGCTGGTTCTCCTTGCCGGGGATGTTGGAGGCGGCGTGTTCGCCCTTCATCCGGCGCGGGAGCGTCGCGGCCTCGCTCGCGTGATCGGACGCGATCTGGATCGACGTCTCGCCCATGATGGCGGAGCCGCCGACCTCGTACTCTAACAGCTCGATTATCTCCTCGCTGTGCGCGTCGAGCGCCTCGTGGAACTGCTCGACGACCGCCTGCCTCCGGGCGGGCGGCTGCTCGCCCCACGACTCCTGCGCCTCGGCCGCGGCCTCGTAGGCGGCGTCCACATCGGCCTCGGTCCCCGAGGCCACCTCGGTCACCGCCTCGCGCGTCGAGGGGTCCTCGACGGCGATGGTCTCGCCGCTCTCGCTCGCGCGCCACTCGCCGTCGACGTAGAGCTCGTCCCACGCCGCGTCGATCGATAGGTCGCTCATTACGTTTTACCAAACGGTAGAAGCGGTGAAAAGGGGAGAGATAGCGGAGACCTCCGCCGGTTCGACACGGAGTCGACCCCGAAGCCGTGACCGGTTCGCGCGGCCGTGTATCGCGAATTCGACGACGCGGAGCGACGCGACTCGACGGGGCGGGCCCCCGGCCGAGTTTTTTGTACTCGGGACGAAACCAGCACGTATGGACCTACGCGAAGCAACCGCCGCAGACGTCGACGCGGTCCGGTCGGTCGCCCGCGAATCGCTCGTGGCGTCGTACGGACACGCGGTCGAGGAGGAACTGTTGGACGAGGCCGTCGAGGAGTGGTACGACGCCGGCGACCTTGGCGACGACGTCGAGGACGACGACGCGGTGTTCCCGGTCGCCGTCGTGGACGGGGTCGTCGTCGGGTTCGCGGAGAGCTACGTCGTCGGGCGTCGCGAGCGCGTCGGCGAGATCGACTGGCTCCACGTCCACCCGGACCACAGGGGGTCCGGGATCGGCTCCGCGCTCCTCGAACGGGTCGAGTCCGCGCTGCGCTCCGCCGACGTCGACCGCATCGAGGCGCGCGTCCTCGCCGACAACGAGGCTGGCACGGCGTTCTACGAGCGAGAGGGATACGAACTCGCCGGCGAGCGCGACGTCGACATCGGCGGGGAGACGTTCGCGGAGCGGGAGTTCCGGAAACAGGTCGGCCGGCTGAGGGGCATCTCCGAGGCGACCTACCAGACCGAGGACGGCGAGACGGTCCACGTCGCGTTCGACGAGAGCGACCGCGGCTCGCAGGCCCCGTTCTACGTCGCGTACGTCGACCCGGACCACGAGCGCCGGTACGGCTACCTCTGTGGCAACTGCGAGGGGACGGACGTCGCGATCGACACGATGGACCGGATGGAGTGTCGCGACTGCGGGAACCGCCGGAAGCCGACGCGGTGGGACGCGGCGTACTGACGCTGCTCGATCCGCTCGTCGCCGCGGCTCTCCTCCTCGCAGTCGTCGCCGCGGTCTCCGCTCTCAGAGGGTCTCTTTCACGCCGATGACGCGCTCCTCGGCCTCGCGGCCGGGGTCCCACTCGCTCCCGTCGCGGTCCGACTCGCGGTGTTCCTCGACGGTCCGTTCCATCGCCTCGTCGACCGGCGTCGACTCCCAGCCGAGGTCGGCGAGCGCGCACGTGTCGAGCAGGTGCGGGTACTCCCGGTAGAGGGTGAAGTCGTCGGGTTCGAGGTCGCCGGCCGCGAGCGCGTCGTCGCTCGCCGTGACGAGCTCGCAGTCGACGCCCGCGACGTCGGCGATCGTCTCCAGCGTCTCCCGCAGCGTGAGCGCGCGCCGGTCGCCGACGTTGTACGCCGCGCCCGGCTCGCCTCGCTCGGCGACGACCCGCAGCGCGCTCGCGACGTCCTCGACGTACGCCCGGTGCCAGAGGTTCTGTCCGTCGCCCGGGATGACCACGCGGTCGTGCGTGAGCACGCGGTCGATCCAGTAGTCGAGCCGCTCCGTGTAGTCGTGCGGGCCGTAGACGATACACGGACGGACGGCCATCGCGGTGACGCCCTCCTCGGCGGCCGCGAACACCGCGCGGTCGCCCTCGGCCTTCCGGTTGCCGTACGTCTCGTGGGCGTCGTCGGTCGCCTGCGCGTCGGTACACGGCTCCAGCGGCGTCTCCCCCTCCCGCTTGGGGATCTCCTCGGCGGCGTAGCTGGAGCCCGACGAGATGTACACGTAGCCGTCGACGTCGGCGAATATCTCGGTCGCGGTCTCCACGTCGGTCGGGTGGTAGGCGACGCAGTCGATCACGACGTCGGGCTCGACCGACAGCTTCGCGGCGCGGAGCGTGGTCTCGTCTTTCCGATCGCCCTCGACGTGGGTGACGCGGTCGTCGTCCGCGAAGGGGTTCTCGTGGTTGCCGCGGTTGAATATCGCGACCTCGTAGTCGTGTGCCAGCAGTTCCTCGACGGTGTGGCGGCCGATGAATCGCGTCCCGCCCACGACGAGCGCCGTGTCTGTCATACTCGCGATCGGACGAGCGAGGTGAAAAGCGTGGCCGAACCGGAACGCGACGGGCCAGCTCAGTCGTCGCCGGGCGTCGCCGCTCAGTCGTCGTTGTCGCGCGGACCGTCGCCGCGCCAGCGCCGGTATAGGAGGTACGCGACGCCGAGCCCGATCCCCCAGGTCCCGACGCCGAACACCGCGAACGCGGCCCCGTAGAGGAACTCGCCGAGCGGAACGCCGAACATACCCCAGTTCGGCGCGTCCGGCACATAAACGCTCCGAGAGATGGGTAGCTTATCGGGGCGGGAACTCCTACGGCCGCCCATGGCTGAACGCACTCGCCGGCGGCCTTGGCTCGCCGCCCTGCTCGCGCTCGTCGTCTCCGGACTCGGTCACGCCTACCTCCGCCGATGGGCCCGGGCGCTCGGCTGGTACGTGGCGGTCACCGCGGCGGTGTTCGTGTTCGTTCCCGAGTCGGCGATCTCGGGCGCGTTCGCCGGAGACCCCCCGACGGTCCGAGAGGTCGCCCCCGCCGCCGCGGTCGTCGGCGCCAGCGTGATCGACGCGTACGTCGTCGCGCGCCGGAACAACCGAGCGTACGAGCGGGAGCGAGAGACAGCGCGCGCGACCGGCCGCACGGAGTCGGCCGACCACGGGACGGCAGAGGAACCGCACGCGCCGTCCGCGAGAACGGCAGAGGAACCAGACGCGCCGTCCGCGAGAACGGCAGAGGAACCGCACGCGCCGTCAGCGGGGGCGGCTGCCGGCGACGGGACCGTGCGCTGTCCGGAGTGCGGGAAGGAGACGGACCCGACGTTCAAATTCTGTCAGTGGTGCGCGGAGCCGATCGGGGAAAGCGAGTGAGGCGACAGAGCCGAAAAGAAAACCGAACCGCGAACCGCCTCAGAAGAGGTAGAACAGCGGGAAGATGAACACCCAGACGATGTCCACGAAGTGCCAGTAGAGGCCGAAGTACTCGATCGGCCGCTCGTCGTCGAGGTAGTGACCCTGGTACGCCCTGACGAACAGGAAGATGGCGATCACTAAGCCGAGCAGCACGTGGATCCCGTGGAGCCCGGTCGTGACGTAGTAGATCGACGCCTGGATCGGGTCGCCGTGGGCGTTCGCGGAGATGGTCACGCCGCGGTCGAAGATCTCGTGGTTCCACTCCCACAGCTTGATCGCCATGAACGTGAACCCGAGCAGGATGGTCGCGCCGAGCGTCGCCAGGAGGCCCTGTCGGCTCTCGCGGCGGGCCGCGACCAGCGCGAGGATCACGGTGAACGAGGACGTGATCAGCACGAAGGTGTTGATGAGCCCCGGCAGCGACTCCGTCAGCGGCGACCAGGTCATCCAGCCCGCGTTGTAGCGGACGAAGATGGCCGCCGAGAGGAACGCGCCGAAGACGATCACGTCGGAGGCCAGGAAGAACCACATCCCCAGCTTCACCTTCTCGACGCCGTTGAACGGCCACCGCTCGGCGAACTCCGATGGCGGCGCGTAGAAGTCCTCAAGCCCCCACTTCACGCCGGTGTAGAGGAGCCCGACGAGGCCGGCCACGATCGCGGTCGGGTACAACGCGTTAGAGATGGTGACGCTGCTCTGTATCGCCGTCTCGCCCAACTCGACGGTGACCGCGTCCGCGAAGCCGGAGAAGCCGAACAGCGTGACGCCGAGCGCCACGGAGAGCGCGAACGGCCAGATGCTGGCGTGGCTCGGGTGTTTGTCCCAGTACGGGTACTCGGAGATGTGCGCCGAGTGGCTGTCGCCGCCGTCGGTGGCGACGTCGCCGTTGTCGTCTGTCTTCATCGCGGGCCCGCCGTCCGGCACGTAGTCTTTCACGAACTCCAGCTTGCCCGACGCGTACGAGGGCCGGTCGGGCCAGTTCTCAAGCGGCGGGGGCGAGGAGACCGCCCACTCCGCGGTCCGCGAGTAGTCCCACGGGTTGTCGCCGGCGGGCTCGCCGGAGACGTAGGACTTCGCGAAGTTGTAGAACATGATGAAGAAGGAGAATCCGAGCACGAAGGCTCCGATCGTCCCGAACTGGTGGTAGATCTGGAACTCGGGGTTGTACTCGAACACCCGGCGGGGAGTCTCCCAGCCGAGGAACATCGAGAAGTAGACGGCGTTGAACCCGATGAAGAAGATCACGAAGTGGAGCTTCCCGAGGAACTCGTCGTACATCTTCCCCGTGATCTTCGGGAACCAGTAGTAGGCCCCGCCGAACAGCGCCGTTGCGCCGCCGAACATCACGTAGTGGAAGTGCGCGACCACCCAGTAGGTGCCGCGGAACTCGTAGTCGAGCACGATGGCGCCGAGGAAGACGCCCGTGATCCCGCCGAGGATGAAGAGCAGGAGCGCGCCGAACGCGAACAGGAACGGGGTCGTGAACTGGATCCGCCCCTTGATCAGCGTGTAGATCAGCGCGAAGACGACGAGGTCGAACGGTAACGAGATACCGATGGTCGTCGCCATCATCAGCGTCTTGATCTCCAGGTTGATCGTCGTCAGGAACATGTGGTGCATCCACACGAGGAACGACTGGACGGAGATCAGACAGATGGAGATGATCACCCACTTCCGGCCGACGAGGCGCCGCCCGGAGAACGTCTGGAACAGCTCCAGCATCACGCCGAGCGCCGGGAAGAAGACGATGTACACCTCCGGGTGCCCGAAGAACCAGAACAGATGGCCCCACAGGAGGGAGCCGCCTTCGGTCGCCGAGAAGTAGACGCTGCCGAGGACGCGGTCCGCTGCGAGGATGAGCCCCACCGCGAGCAGGGCGGCGAACGCGAACAGCATCATCCACACGGTCGCGAGCATCGACCAGGTGAACATCGGCATGTCCATGATCCCCATCCCTTCCGCGCGGGAGTGGTGGATGGACGTGAGGAAGTTCACCGTCGACGCCGTGGTGCCGGTGACGAACATCGCGAGCGCGAGCACCGCGCCGGTCGACCCGATGCTCGGCGTGTACATCGGCACGTTGAGCGGGGCGTATATCGTCCACCCCGCAGAGAGCGTGCCGCCCTGGAAGAAGCTCACCGCGAGCAGGAGGCCCGAGCCCAGGTACAGCCAGTACGATAAGGCGTTAAGGCGCGGGAACGCGAGGTCGTCCGCGCCGATCTGAAGCGGCACGAAGTAGTTCGCGAACCCGAACGCGAACGGCGAGAGGAACCAGAACACCATTATCAGCCCGTGGGCGGTGACGGCCTCGTTGTACGCTAAGCCGGAGAGTATCTGGCTCGTCGGGTCCCACAGCTGCAGGCGGATGAGCAGCGCCATCACGCCGCCGAACAGCAGGAAGAACAGCGCGGTGATCGTGTAGAGGATTCCGATGTCCTTGTGGTTGGTCGTCACGAACCAGCGCTTGACGGAGGTCGTCGGCGGGAGTCCGCTCATGCGCTCACCCCGCTGGGCGCGACGGCTCCGACGCCGGACGCAGCGATGCTAGAGCTGTTGCCGGCGCTCTCGGAGCTGTTCCCCGTACTCGCGTACCACTCTTCCCACTCGTCTTCCGGCAGGACGGTGATCTGTCCCTTCATGGCGGAGTGACCCGCACCGCACAACTCGAAGCACTCGACGCGGTAGGTCGCCTCCCCGCCTTGTGCCTCGACGTCCTCGGAGCTCACGGCGAACCACGTCTCGCTGTAGTCTCCGGGGATGGCGTCGGACTTTATCCGTAAGTCCGACGAGCCGAAGTTGTGCCAGACGTCTCTCGACGTGATGTTGAGGTCGATCCGCTGGTCGGCCGGCACGATCAGCTCCTCGCGTTCGGTGTGGCCGTTCGGGTACTCGAAGGCCCAGCCGTACTGGTACCCTTCGACCATGATCTCGATGTCTCCTTCGTCGCCGGTGTCCGGTCCCTGCTCGACGTAGAGGAGGAGCCCGTACGCGTACACGACGAGGCTGATGACGACGATCGCGCTCAACCCGAACGAGAGGAAGAGCTTCTTCGCTTTCGGACCGCCCTGTCCCGTCGGGAGCTCGCCGACCACCGGCGCGTCGAACTCCTCGTCCGACCGGTTTCCGTCGTCGCGGTACTTGTACACGTTCCACAGCGTGTACGACACGACGATGGTGCCGACGAGGGTACCGAGCGCGAGGAAGACGAAGAAGATCTCGTCGAAGATCTCCGCCTGTGCGCGCCAGTCGCTCCCCTGTTGTAGGATAACTGGATCTATCATGTTCGTCTGTCTGCTCTTGTACCACCCTTAGCGATGGCACACTTATCTCTTGTGTAGCGGGACGGGGGATCGGAGGGTCGGAGCGCCGATCTCCCGCCGCGGACGCGACCCCGCCGATCGGTCGATCGGCGCGTCGAGCGCAGGACCGTCGAGCGTGCCGAAGCCCGCGCGTCGAAGGGTATTTGTACGCGCGAACGGAGCCCCTAACAACGGACATCCATGACATCACTCACCCTCTTGAGTACGGGGCTGATGGGCCTCCTCGTCGTCGCCACGTTCGTCGCGGTCGCCGAGATCGGCGGGAAGCGAGTCGCTCCCGGCCGCGACGGGGACGGCGGCAGCTACGAGGCGATCGTCGAGACGCTCGGCGAGATCGCCCGGACGCCGGTCGTGTGGGCGGTCTCGTTCGTCGGCATCACCGTCCTCGTCGGCGGGAGCATCCTCCTCGGCGTCGGGAGCTTCGGGATTTCCGAGGGGCTCGCCGGAACGCTGGTGAGCGTCGCGTACCTGATCGTCGGGCTGCTCCTCGTCGGCTTCGTCTTCCTCGGCGCCTACTTCGCGACGCGGAGCCGCGGACTCGGCAACGCGCACGGCGTCGCCGCCGGATCCCTCGCGACCGGCGCCGCGTTCCTCGTCCTCGTCACCGTCCAGCTGGTCTTCGGCGTGGTCGGCTGACTCGCCTCGTTTTCGCGTCCGCAGTCCGATCGAAGTCGCTCTCCGGTCAGCGCCCGCCCTCGGCGCCGGACCCGCGGAGCCCGTCGTCGAGACCGAGACCGACTATCCCACCGTACCGGTCCCACACGACGACGAGGGACGGGACGAGCAGGATCGAACAGAGGTACGCGTAGAACACGCCCAGCGCGAGCAGGACGCCGAAGTCGCGGAGCAGGGGGATCACCGCGAGCCACAGGACGCCGAGCCCGGAGACCGTGGTGAGCATGCTGCCGGTGAGCGCGCCGCCCGTCCCGGCGATGGTGACGTCGAGCGCCTCGTCGATCGGGAGTCCCGCCTGGTACTCGTCGACGAACCGGTGGACGAAGTGGACGGTGTAGTCGACCCCGAGCCCGATCGACACCGAGAGGATCGGCGCGTTGATGGGCGTCAGCGGAATGTCGAACAGCCGCATCGACCCGACGAGCAGCCCGACCGTGACGAGGACGGGGACGAGGTTGAGGAGGCCGTAGACGGCCTTCCCTTCGAGGTAGGCGTACGACAGCGCTAAGAACAGCGCCGTGAGCCCGAAGGCGGCGAAGAGGCTGCGGATCGCCGACTCGGTCAGTAGGTCGATCACGGCCTCGTTGACGACGAGGGAGCCGGTCGGCACGGCTTCGAGCGGGGTGCGCTCGGCCAGCTCGCGCACGTCCGCGACCGCCTCCGAGTTGTCGACGCCCGGCTCGATCGTGTAGTCGATCCGCGCGCTGCCGCGGTCGGCGGCCACGTAGCCGCGCGCCTGGCCTTCGGCGGAGGAGTCGAGCAGCGCGTCGTACACCTCGTCGACGTTCCGGTCGGGCACGCCGTTGCCGAGGCGATCGTTGCGCTCGACGAGCGCCGCGAACTCGGGGTCCCGCTCCGCCCGGTCCTCGATCACGGTGACGACGCTCGTCGCCTGCGCGCGGCGCTCGTCGGTCGTCGCGAAGGTGTCCGGCGGGTTCCGCGTGGTCCGATCGATCAGCTCTAAGGCGTCGTCGTCTCGCACCGACTGGTCGATATACAGCGTCACCGACCCCACGAAGTCCTGCTCGAACTCCTCCTCGAAGAGGGTCAACACGTCGAGGAACGTGTACTCCGTCGGCGCGAACGGTTCCGGCAGGTTCGAGTACGTCTCCAGCCGCTCTTCGTCCGGGAAGAACGCCTCCTCCGAGAACTCCGTGTTCACGCCGGTACCGTAGGCGCCGCCGACCGCGCCGCCGACGAGGAGGAGGGCGACGACCGCGACGGGGGCGATCCGCGAGAGGTCGACGCCGACGTGGAGGACGCGGGCGAGCCGCGAGCCGCCGGCGCCGAGCGCGCTCGTGCCGAACTCGGGTATCGGGAGCCGCTCGCGCCAGCGGTCGGCCAGCACCTTCGCGGCCGGGAGGAAGACGCCGAAGATCACCAGCGTGAACGTGATCCCGGCGGCTGCGACGATCCCGAAGTCGCGGTTCGGGTCGAACGGGCTCACGACGTTGGAGACGAGCCCGAACACCGTGGTGATCGTCACGAGCAGGAACGCGATGAGCAGCTGGTCCGTCGTCGTCCGCATCGACGCCTCGATCCCGGTCCCCGTCGCCCGCTCCTCGCGGTAGCGGTTGACGATGTGGATCCCGAAGTCGATCCCGACCGCGAGCAGCAGCGGGAAGACGGTCACGAGCGAGTCGGAGAACGGGATCCCGGCGTACCCCATGAAGCCGAACGTCCACAGGAGCGACAGGAGGAGCGCGGCGATTCCGATCGCCATGTCGAACGGGTCGCGGTACGAGAAGATGAGGAACCCGACGATCAGTATCAGCGCCGCCGGGAAGACGATGATCGCGGTGTCGGTCAGCAGCGCGGTGATCTCCGACTGGAGGACGCCATCGCCGAAGAGGATCGCGTTCTCGCCGGCCTCGTTGCCCGGGACGGAGTCGACGACCTCGACGCTGCGCGTCTGTAGCTCCGTCACCCGCGCCGTCGTCGCCGATTCGGGCAGGTCGTAGGTGATCCCGACGATCGCGGTGTCGGCCGCCTGCGCGGTCGGGTTGTAGTCGACGGACACCTGCGCCGCGATCGCGCCCGCCGCGTCGGCGTCGGCGATGGCGGTCCGCAGCTCGGCGGGCGTCGCCTCGGCCACGGCGTCACGCCGCTCGGCCGCGTTCACCGCGCTCGGGTCCAGCTGCCGCGCGACCGCGTCCGCGTGGCTCGACGTCGACGCGACCCGGAGGGTGGAGCGAGACTCCAGCCGGTGTTGGGTCTCCAGCGTCCGGACCAAGGCGTCGCGGGAGAGGACGTTGTCGTCCGAGACGATCACCTGCGCCGACGTCGCGGAGCCGCCGATCGACGTCTCGAACTCCTCGTCGATCTCGTCGAGCGCCCGCTGGGCGGGGATGTCCTGCGTGAACTGGTCCGCGCCCGCGCTCGTCTCGATCCCGGTCAGCCCGCCGGCGAAGCCCGCGGTGACAAGGAGGAACACCGCGATGACCGCCAGCGGCCGCTCCGTGACGACGCGGTCGATCTCCTCGATCAGCCGGTCGGCCGCGGTCACGGAGGCCCCGCTGTCGGGCGCGTCCCCTCTCGGCGTTCTGTGACGTGTCCCCTCATCCGATCACCGCCGTCGGTACCAGACCGCGCCGCCGATCGCGGCGACGACGAGCAGGGCGGCGACGGCGATCAGTCCCACGGGCGTCCCGCCGTCGTCGACGGCCTCGGTCACCGTCACCGGTACCTGGGTGATGTCCGAGATGCGGTCGTTGCCGCGCTCGTCCTCGTACCGGAAGTCGAGCTCGATCGGGTGCTCCTCGACGCTCGCGCTCGACGCCGCGGACACCTCGAACCAGATCTCCTCGGACTCGCCCGGTTCGAGCTCGTCGACGAACGCCTCGTCGTTGACCGCCGTCAGCGGGCTGTCGGCGTAGAGCCCGGCGTTGATCGACGAGAGCGTCTCCGGCCGGCGGTTCGTGATCGTGGCGTTGATCCGCGTGGTCTCGCCGGCGGAGACCGTGGCGCCGTCGACCGCGAGGTCGAACTCGGGCTGTCTCGGAGCGACCTCGACGCGCCGGCTCTCCTCGGTCGCGAGCGTCGCGTCGCCGCTCTCGTACTCGGTCGTGAACCGGAACTGCCGCGGGCCGGGGTCGGCGCTCCCGCTCACGTCGGCGTCGAAGCTGAAGTTCGCCGACTCGCCTGCGGGGATCGTCGGGAGCGCGTACCGGCTCTCGCCGAGGCTCACGCGGTTGCTCCCGGAGTCCGCGACGAGGACCGCGTTCTCGACGTCGAGCGGCCCTTCGTTCGTGATCGTCCCGGAGACCGTGCCGGAGTAGCCGACCTCGAGCGTGCCGGAGATGTCCTCCAGCGAGAACGACTGCTCACGGAGCGGGACGACGCCGGCGCGTGCGGGCGCCGCGGTCTCGTCGATCCCGTTCGGGTCCCGGTACTCGACGGTCGAGGAGAGCGCGTACGCGCCGCCGCCGAACGCCTCGCCGACCGACGAGTCGAACGTCACCGTCCGGTTCTCGCCGGGCGCCCAGTCGCCGACGAACGACTGGCCGCCGCCCTCGCCGGCCCCGAGCCGGACCCCCGGGCTGGTCGTCGTTCCGGAGACGACGGCGTCGCGCGCGGTCTCGTCGCCGACGTTCCGGAGCGTCGCGGTCACGTCGCCGCTGCCGCCGACCTGCGCGTCGGTGTCCGTCTCGAGGACGGCGAACCGCGCGCCGTCGTCGACGACGATCGTGAGGTCGAAGTCGTCGATGCCGCGCCGGTCCTTGTGGTCGTTGAACTCGGGGATGATCTCGAAGGTGTAGCGGTAGCGGGCGGTCGCCTCCACCTCGTACCTGCCGTCGGGCACGTCGTCGGGCACGGTCACGTCCAGCTCGACGGGGACCGGGCTCGCCGACGTCGGCACGTCGCCGACCGGGATCTCGCCGTCCTCGACGTCGATCGGCACGTCACTGTCGTCGATCTCGAGGGTGAGCCCGCGTGCGGTGGTGACCCGGGAGTTGAGCTGGTTGCCGATCTCCATCTCGCCGGTGTTGACGATGTCGATCCTGACGGTGGACTCCGCGCCCGCCGGTACCGACCGCTGGGAGGCGAACAGCTCCAACACGGGCGAGCCGCGGACCTGTCTGTCAGTCGGGTCCGATTCGGTACCTGCCTGCGCGACTGCGCCGTCGGCGACCGGGCCGCCGATTCCGGAGAGCGACGCGGCGCCGCCGTCCGCCGTCCCCGCGCTCGGGGCCGCGGCGCCCGCGAGCGAGACGCCGACGAGTAACGCTCCCACCGCGACGACGGCGAGCGCGGCGGTCGCGAGCCGAATCGACCGCCTCATCGGTCGCCTCCGTCGGATCGGTGGGAGGGGCCGGATCGGTGGGAGGGGCCGGATCGGTGGGAGGGTCTGGTCGCGCGCGGCGACCGGTCGTACCGTGGCGCGTCGGGTCGAGTCATACGTTGCTGTCAGGGGCCCGCGGCATAAGCGTGTTGAATGAACGTTCAATCAGGGCCGATATATACCGGACCCCTCTATGCGTCGTATGAACGACCCGTTCGCGGAGCCGTCGGACACCCGACAGGCAATCCTCGGCGCGGCGTTCCGCGCGCTCTGTGAACACGGGTACGCGAACGTCACGATCCAGCGGATCGGCGACGAGTTCGACAAGAGCCCGTCGCTCGTCTACCACCACTACGACGGGAAAGACGACCTGCTGATCGACCTTCTCGGCTTCCTGCTGGACGAGTTCGAAGCGTCCGTCGCCGACGGCCCCGTGACGGAGCCGCCGGGCGAGGATGCGGATGCCGCGGGGGAGGACGCGCCGGAGGTGGCTCCCGAAGAGGCCTTCGACCGCTCTGCGCGGGAGCAGCTCGACGGCTACCTCACGGCCGCCGTCGACCCCGCGTCGCTCGACGACGCGTACGCGCCCGACGAGCGGTTCGTCACGGTGATGACCGAGCTCCGCTCGCAAGCCGCGAGCGACGAGGCGTACCGCGACCACTTCGACCGCAGCGACCGCGTCTTCGGCGAGTACCTGGAACGGCTCGTCCGCGAGGCGGCGGCCGAGGTCGCCGGCGACGGCGACGAAGTGTCGGGCGGCGGCGACGGAGTGTCGGACGGCGAGCGGACCGTCGCCGCGTCGGAGGTGGCCGCGACGCTCCAGACGTTCGCGACCGGCGGGATGTTCCGCTGGGCGACGACGAACGACGGGGCGTGGGTCGGGGACTCCCGAGCCGGGATCGACCGCTACTTGGAGGCGATGCTACCGCTCGTCGACACGACCGGTTCGGAGGAGTAGGGGCGGGGACGTCCTCAGCGGCCGATGCGTCCTCAGCGGTCGGTGACGCCCTCGGCGTCCATCCGAGAGACCTCCTCTTCGAGCCACTCGCGGAGCCACTTCACGCGCTTGATCCGCTGGTGTGCGATGCCCTCGGCGGTGTCCGAAACGACGCGCTCGGTGTGGTCGTGGGCGCGCTGGAGCACGCGGTCGACCATCTTCGCCGAGTCCATGTGCGTGCGCGACTCGTACCCCATCCGTAACAGCATGAGGACGGCGCCGTTGGCGCCCACCTTGTCGAGCACGTCGGCCTCGATGAGACACCGGCTCTCTAGGGGCACGTCGTCGAGGTCGCCGGTGTAGGAGTGGTCGACGACCGCCCCGCACACCTCCTCGATGAACGACTCGGGGTAGTTGCCGCGGCTCTGGAGGTACTCGCGGGTGACGCGGGCGCCGGCCTCCGCGTGGACGTCTTGTTCGGCCTCCAGCTTGGCGACGTCGTGGAAGACGGCCGCGACCCGCACGACGTCCACGTCGGCGCCCTCGGCCTCGGCGATCTCCGTCGCGAGGTCGACGACGTTGAGGATGTGGTTGAATCGGTACGACGCCGAGTGCCAGGGGTACCAGCGCATCCGTCCGCCGTCGTCCTCGCCCTCGACGCTGGCTGCGAGGTAGTCGCGGACGAACCCCTTCATCTCCTCGAAATCCTCGTCGCTCACCTCCGTTTCCTTAATTTCGACGCCCACCGGGACCACCTCGGACGAAAAGATCGTGATTCATTACCGTCACCGAGGAGCGTTTCGGTCTTAGGCGTTACGACGGAGCCTCCAGCCGACTCGGCGGCGGACATCGCCGGCGCGAGCGGCCCGCTCGCGAGGGGAGGGACGGGCGTCGTCGCGACGCGGGACGCTTAACAGGGGCGCGAGCGCAATGGCGTCTATGTCGAGCCCCTTCGGCGGCGGCGACCGCGCTCGGTTCCAGCGGGCGGCGGCGGTGAACGTCGCCGGCAACGCGGTGAAGATCGTCGTCGAAGGGGCGGTGGGGCTCACGTTCGGCAGCGTCGCGCTGGTGGCCGACGCCGCCCACTCCGTCGCCGACCTCGTCGCGAGCGCGGTCGTGTTCGTCTGGGGGGGCTCGCGGTACGAGAGCGCCGACGAGACGCACCCGCACGGCCACCAGCGGATCGAGCCGCTGACGGCGCTGCTCGTCGGCGCGACCATCGTCGTTCTCGGGCTCCTCCTGTTGCGCGAGTCGGCCCTCGGGCTGCTCGGCGCGCACACTCCGCCCCGGAAGAGCCTCCTCCTCGTCGCCGCGCTGCTGTTCGCGATGGCGGACATGTACCTGCTGTACTGGTACACCGAGCGCGTGAACGCCGACCTCGGCTCGACGGCGCTCGCCGCGCTCGCGGTCGACTGCCTCAACGACATCTACACCACGATCGCCGCCCTCGTCGGCGTGTTCGGCGTGTTCCTGAATGTCCCGATCCTCGACCCGGTCGCCGGCGCGCTCGTCAGCGTCCTCGTCGTCTACCAGGGGATCGAGATCGGCCGCGAGAACGTCACCTACCTCGTGGGCGCCGCCCCGCCGCCGGGCGACCGCGAGCGCGTCGTCGCCGCGCTCCGCGAGTACCCCGCCGTCGAGGGGGTCCACGACCTCACGGTGTACTACGACGGGACCGACCTGGAGGTCGAGGTGCACGTCGAGGTCGACGGGGAGATGACGCTCCGCGAGGCCCACGACGTGGAGACGGAGCTCGTCACGACCCTCCGCGCGATGGAGGACGTCGGCGACGTCCACGTCCACCTCGACCCCTCGGGACTGGGCGAGTGGAAGGACGCGCCGGAGGGGTCGGACGTCGCGGAGTGAGACCGCGCGAACCGACCTGAAACCGCCGATGGCGTGCGGGTTTTGCCCCTTCGGTCCCTACGGTCCGACATGCTCGGTCGCCGCCTGCTGGAGATGACGTGGCGCGACGCGCTGTTCTGTCACTGGCCCGTCGATCCCGAGGTCGTCTCCGGCACGCTCCCTGACGGGCTCTCGGTCGCCACCCACGGAGGCGACGCGTACCTGAGCGTCGTCGCCTTCGTGATGGACGACATCCGTCCGCGCGGGGCGCCAGTCGGGCTCTCGTTCCCGGAGCTCAACCTCCGGACCTACGTTGAGGGTCCCGACGGTCCGGGCGTCTACTTCTACAACCTCGACGCGGACGACCGGATCGGCGTCGCGGCCGCGCGGCGACTGTTCGCGCTCCCGTACTACCGCGCGGCGATGGACGTGTCTCGCCCCGAAGCCGCCGATCGCTCGAAAGATGCCAGCGGCCCCGTTCGGTTCACCAGCCGCCGGACATACCCCGGCGTTCCCCACGTGCGGTTCGACGCGACCTACGAGCCGACGGGTGAGGCGTTCGCCGCCGAGCCGGGGTCGCTCGACGAGTTCCTCGCGGAGAACTACCGGTTCTACGCCGCCGGGAACCGGCTATACCGCGGGGAGATCGCTCACGACCCGTGGCGGCTCCGGGAGGCGACCGTCGACATCCGGGCGAACAGCCTGTTCGAGGCGAACGGGTTCGACCGGCCCGACGGCGACCCGATCGTCCGCTACGCGGAGCCGATCGAGGTGGGCGCGGACCGAATTCGGTCGGTCTGACGAACGGTGTTTAAATAATTGCGAGCGAGTACGATGATTACTTATAAAGAGCGGTGCGGCGGCGCGTGCCTGCGAGGCCGTCTCGCGGCCGAGCAGCACGCGCGAGGGAGTCGGCCGACCGCAGGGAGGCCGACGAGGTTGGGGAGGTGTGAGGTGCTGTGCGGAGCGGTGCGGGGTGGGACTCAAAGGGGCAGCCGCGAGGCGGGCGCAGGCGACGCAAGCACTGGAGGGAGCGAGCAGCGCGAGCGACCGAAGCGCGCAGCGAGCGTGCGGCCGCCTCGCGGCTGGGGCTTTGGAAGTGTTCGGCGTCGACTCGGAATCAACGATTTATAAGCGAGCGGCTGGGGCTTTGGAGGCGTTCGTTGCCGATCTGAGGCAACTCATTTATAAACGAGTGGCCGGGCCTTCAGAGGCGTTCACCGCTTCGTCTATCGCTTATAAAAGGCCGGCAACGGAACCGAAAATCCACTTATAAACAACCACGCAATTACTCCAATTCGACAACTCCCACTATCGCTTGTCGCTCGCGGTCTACGGGAAGAGCCCGCGGTACTCGTGGGCCGTCGCGGTGCGCTCCAAGGCGAGGGTGTACGCGGCGGTCCGCAGGTCGGGGAGGTCCTTCGTGTCGTACTGCTCGATCGTCTCGTCGAACGCGGTGCCGATGCGGCGCTCCAGCTCGGCGTTGACCGTCTCCAGCGGCCACGAGAACTCCTGGGCGTTCTGGACCCACTCGAGGTACGAGACGATGACGCCGCCCGCGTTCGCGAGGATGTCGGGCACGACCTGGACGTCGCGCTCGGTGAGGACCTCGTCGGCGGCGACCGTCGTCGGTCCGTTCGCGGCCTCAACGATAGCCGACGCGCGGAGGTCGTCGACGTTGTCGGCGGTGATCACGCCCTCGACGGCGGCGGGGATGAGTACGTCGACGTCGAGGGTGAGCAGCTCCGCGTTGGTGATCGCGTCCGGATCGTCCCAGCTGGAGCCGTCCGCGTTCCCCCGGTACTCGCCCGCGACGTACTCCTCGATCAGCCCGCCGGCGTCGACGTGCGCGCCGAGCGCCGCCACGTCGAGGCCGTCCGGGTCGTACGCCGCCCCCGACACGTCGGAGGTGGCGACCACGTTGGCGCCGGAGTCGTCGAGGAGCCGGGCCGCGTTCGACCCCACGTTCCCGAACCCCTGGATCGCGACGGAGGCGTCGGAGAGGTCGCGGTCGAGGTACTCGAAGAGCCGCTCGGTGACGAGCGAGACGCCGCGGCCGGTCGCCTCCACGCGGCCCGGCGTCCCGCCGATCTCCAGCGGTTTCCCCGTGACGACCTGCGGGATGGAGTGGCCCTCGTACATCGAGTAGGTGTCCATCATCCACGCCATCGTCTGCGGGTTCGTGTTCATGTCCGGGGCCGGCACGTCGGTCTCGGGGCCGATCATCCGGCGGATCCCCTCGGTGTACCGCCGCGTGAGCCGTTCGAGGTCCTGGTCGGTGAGCTCCTTCGGCTCGCAGATCACGCCGCCCTTCGCGCCGCCGTAGGGGAGATCGACCAGCGCCGTCTTCCAGGTCATCCACCCGGCGAGCGCCTCGACCTCGCGCTGGGTGACCGAGGGGTGGAACCGGACGCCGCCCTTGAACGGGCCGCGGGCGCTGTCGAACTGGCAGCGGTACCCCTCGAACACCTCGACCTCGCCGGACTCTAACCTGACCGGGAGCGTCACCTTCAGCGTGCGCTCCGGGTGTTTGAGCCGCTCGAACACCCCGTGATCCACGTCTGCGTACTCCTCGGCGCGGTCCATCTGGGCGAGCATGTTCTCGAACGGATCGTCGGCCATGGCCGGCACGACTCCGTCGCCCGGCATATCGGTTTCGGCAAGTATCGCCTTCGAGAGAGAATAACACGCATTCGAACACACAATTTGCCGGCCGTTCTTCTCGGCCGCTTCCGACCGGACTTATACGTCGGGACCGTCAATCGCCGGTCATGACACACGGACACGCGACGGGGGACCGTCGATGACGGCACAGACGCTTCACCCCCGAGTCCAAGTCGTGTGGGTCCTCCGCGCGGTGCTGCTCTCGGCGCTCGTCACCGCGCCGTTCGCCGGCGGCGCGTACCTCGAATACCTCCCGCGGTGGGCCCCGGTCGCCGTCGGGGCCGTCGTCCTGACGCTCACCGTCGCGCACGCGCTGCTCCGCTACCGCCGCTGGAGCTACGAGATCCGCGAGGACGCGATCTACCTCGACCGCGGCGTGATCACGCAGGTGCGGACGACGGTGCCGCTGGTCCGGATCCAGCACGTCGACTCCCGCCGCGGCCCGATCGAGCGGACGGTCGGGCTCGCCTCCTGCGTGGTGTACACCGCGGGATCGCGCGGCGCGGACGTGCGGATCCCCGGGCTGACGCCGGACGGCGCGAGCGACCTCCGCGAGGAGCTGAAGCGGCTGGCGATCCGCGCCGACGGGGAGGACGCGGTGTGAAGTTAGCGCCGCAGTCGGTCCCGTACCGCGCGCTCCAGAAGGCGGCCGGGACCGCCGTCGCGCTGTTCGTGATCGTGAACAGCGGCGGGTTCGGCCTCCCGCTCGCGGTCGGCGGCGGGGCCGCGATCCTCCTCGTGATGCTCGCCTACGAGGTGGCGTACTACCGCCGGTTCGAGTACGTCCTCACGGAGGACACGCTCGACATCTCCTCCGGCGTCATCTCCCGGCGCGAGCGGGAGATCCCCTACCGGCGGATCCAGAACGTCGACGTGAGCCGCGGCGTGCTCCAGCGCGCGATCGGCGTCGCCGCGGTCGACTTAGAGACCGCCGGCGGCTCCAGCACGGAGGGGTCGATCCGCTTCGTCACGCCCGCGGAGGCGACGCGGCTCCAGCGCGAGGTTCAGCGCCGGAAGTCGGCGAACTCGCGGGCCGAGGACGCTGGCGACGGGGCGGCGACGGACCCGGACGCGGTCGGGGGCGGCCGCGACGACGCGTTCGCGCCCGACGAGGAGGAGCTGTTCGCCATCTCGCCGAGCGAGCTGGCCTTGGTCGGGGCGCTGTCGTTCGACGGGCGCCTGATCGGCCTCCTCGCCTTCCTGAGCTCCGGGTCGTTCCCGGTGTTATCGAGCTTCCTCCCGGAGACGTCGGCCGCCGCGCTCACCGCGACGGCGTTCGTTGGCGTCGCGGCGCTTTTCATCGCGTCGTGGCTGATCGGCGCGGGCGTCGCCTTCTCGAACTACTACGGGTTCCGGCTCTCACGCGCCGGCGACGAGCTCCGCTACGAGCGCGGGCTGTTCCGCCGGTACAGCGGGTCTATCCCCACCGAGAAGGTCCAGACGCTGCGGATCACGGACAACCCCGCCAAGCGCGCGCTCGGCTACGCGAGCCTCTCCATCGAGACCGCGGGGTACGCGCCCGGACAGGACGCGAATTCCGGGAACCAGTCCGCCGTGCCGATCGCCGCGACGGAGCGCGTCTACCGGCTCGCACACGAGATCGAGTCGTTCGGAACGCCGGATTTCAACCGGCCGCCCAAGCGGATCCGGTGGCGGTACGTCATCCGGTACGCGATGATCGTCGGGGTACTCACGGCCGTCGCGTACGGCGTGAACTGGTACGTCTCGCCGTCGCTCCCGTGGTACGGCGTCGCCGGGATCCTCGTCGTCGTTCCGCCCGCGGCGCACCTGAAGTGGAAGCACCGCGGCTACTGGGTCGGCGAGGACCACCTCCTCACGCGGAACGGGTTCTGGAGCCGGACCGTCGCCGTCGTCCCGTACTACCGGATCCAGAACGTGATCGACAGCCGCACCGTGTTCCAGCGGCGGTGGGGCGTCGCGACGATCGTCGCCGACACGGCGGGGACCAGTTCGCTGACCGGCAGCGACGCCGCGGCCGTCGACTTCGAGGTCGACGAGGCCGAGACGCTGAAGGAGACGATCACAGAGCGCCTCGCGACCGCCGTCGCGGAGCGCCGGAGCGAGGGGACCGACTCCTTCGAGTGGATCGACGACGGCGCGGAGGGAGACGGCAGCGTCGGAGCGGACGAGGCCGTCGAAGGCGACGAACGGACCGGAGCGACGGAGAGCGTCGAAGGCGACGAGGAGCCCGAAGGCGACCAGACCGGCAGCGACGGTCCCGCCGAGGACGCGGTCGTCGACGCGGAAGCGGACGACGCGACGACCGAGGCGCCTGCGGACGACGAGCCAGAGATACCCGACGACGGCGTCGTCCGTCCGGATTTCTCGCCGAGCGACCGCGACTACTCGGAGCCCGCGGAGCGGATCGACACGGGCGGCTACGCGGTCGACCAGAACCCCTCAGACGCCGACGTCGCGCACGGCCCGAACGCGGACGATGAGCGGGACGGAAGCGAGACCGAGGACGACCGGGACGGAGACGAGACGAACGGCGACCGCAACGATGACGAACGGGCGGACGCCGACGACGCTGACGACTATCCCGAGAACGGCGACGAAGGCCCCGAGAACGGCGACTCCGACTCGCGGCCCTGAGCGGCGCAGCGGGCGACGCTACTCTTCGAGCAGCTGCTGAGCGATCGTGTTGCGCAGGACCTCGCTCGTGCCTTCGTAGATCTCCGAGAGCTTCGCGTCGCGGTAGAAGCGCTCGGCGGGGAAGTCCTTCGTGTAGCCGTAGCCGCCGTGGATCTGGATCCCCTCGTTGGCGACTTCGCGGGCGATCTCGGAGGCGTACAGCTTCGCCTGCGCGGCCTCCTTGATGTACTCCTCGTCGCGCATCTTCAGGTCGGCCGCCTCGTGCATTAGCAGCTCCGCGGCGCGCGCCTTCGTGTCCATATCCGCGAGCTTGTGCTGGATGGCCTGAAAGTCGGAGATGGGGCGGTCGAACTGCTCGCGCTCCTGCGCGTACCCCTTCGCCTCGTCGAGCGCGGCGCGCGCGATACCGACCGACCGTGCCGCGATCGTGATCCGGCCGCCGTTGAGCGTCTTCAGGGCGTGGACGAACCCCTCGCCCTCCTCGCCGAGCCGTCGCTCCTCGGGATCCACATGTCGTCGAACCGGAGTTCGGCGGTCGGACACCCCTTGTCGCCGAGCTTGTCCTCCGTCCCCTCCACAATGAACCCGTCGTCCTCCTCGGGACGGACGACGAACGACGAGATGCCCTTCCGTCCCGCGTCGGGGTCGGTCTTGGCGAACAGCGTGACCGTGTCCGCGACGGAGCCGTTCGAGATCCAGAGCTTCCCGCCGTTGACTGTGTAGCCGTCGCCGTCGCGCTCGGCCGTGGTCGACATGGCGGGCACGTCGGAGCCGGCCTCCGCCTCCGAGAGCGCGAACGCGCCGATGTCCTCGGCGGTGTTCAGGGCGGTGAGGTACTCCTCCTTCTGCGCCTCGTCGCCGAACTCGTACAGCATGTTACCGGCCAAGGACGTGTGGGCCGCGACGACGGTGCCGAGCCCGCCCGAGCCGCGGGAGATCTCCTCGAGCCCGATCGCGTAGCTGTGGTAGTCGAGGCCGGCGCCCTCGTACTCGACCGGGAACGGCATGCCCATCAGGCCGAGGTCGGCCATCTCCTCGATCAGGTCTGCGGGGAACTCATCTTTTTTGTCGATCTCGGCCGCGCGGGGGACGACCTCCTCGTCGACGAACTCCGCGACCGTGTCGCGGATCTGACGCTGCTCTTCGGTGAGCGTGAACTCCATATCGGAGCGTTCGGCCGGGCGGACTTAGCCGTTTTCACACGGTTGTACACGGGCCGGCGGTTCGTCGGTGCGGGCGGGGACCGGGTCGTGTGGTTTCGTCCGGTCGTCTCGCGGGCGACGCCCGACGGACGTTCCACGAGGGTTTTTATGCGTTGTGCCGTAAAGGCTGGCAACTGAATGAGCGGACGAGAACACGGCCCCGCGGAGGCCGACCTTGCGTGGTGTCACGAGGCGGTCCAGGGGGTCTCGCGGACCTTCGCGCTGACAGTCGACGTGCTAGAGGAGCCGATGGCCTCGCAGATCTGCGTCGGCTACCTCCTCTGTCGCGTCGCCGACACGGTGGAAGACGCCGGCCACATCCCGCCGGACGCCCAGAGCGACGTGTTGCGGACCTACCGACGAGCGATCGACCCGGACGACGAGACCGACATCGGCGCGTTCCGCGAGGCGGTCGACGAGTGGCTGCCCGCCGAGCGCGACGACGACTGGACCGTCGTCGCCGAAGCGCCCACCATCGCCGCGACGTTCGAGGAGCTCGACCCGGAGGCTCAGGCGGCCATCGTCCCGCCCGTGTTAGAGATGGTCGACGGGATGGCGATGTTCGTCGACCGCCACGCCACCGAGGGCGGGCTCCGCATCGACGACCGCGACGAGTTAGAGCAGTACTGCTACTACGCGGCCGGCACCGTCGGCAACCTCATCACGAACCTGCTCACCCGCGAGGACATCGGCGAGGAGCGCGCGGAGCGCCTGCGGGAGACCGCCGAGGAGTTCGGACTCCTCCTCCAGCTCGTCAACGTCTCGAAGGACGTCTACGACGACTACACCGAGGAGAACAACGTCTACCTCCCCGCCGAGTGGCTAGAGGCCGAGGGCGTCGACCAGGAGCGCGTCGTCCACCCCGAGAACCGCGAGTCGTCCGCGCGCGTCGTCGACCGCACCGCCGACTACGCCCGCTCGTTCCTCGACGACGCGCAGGCGTACTTGGAGACGATGCCGCTCTCGAACGGGAACACGATGGAGGCGTGGACCGTGCCGTACCTGCTCGCGGTCGGCACCCTCCGCGAGCTCGGGAGCCGCCCGGAGGACGCGCTCACCGAGACCGGCGTGAAGGTGTCCAGACAGGAGGTGTTCGCGGTGATGTCCGCCGCGAGCGACGTGGGCCGCGACTCGCTCGCGGAGCTCCGCCAGACCATCGCCCGGACCCCGTTCCACCGCGCCGTCGGCTCGGCCGACTGAAGCGCCGACGCCGTGGCCATCGTTTCTTCTCGTCCGTGCTTCTTCCCGTCCCTCACAGCCGCGACCGCGCCCGCGACACCGCGGGGACGCTGACGCCGATCGTCTCCCCCAGCGCCTCGGCCGCGCTCAGCAGCCACTCCGCGCGCTCGACCCGCGAGTCGAGGTCGCCGGGGCCGATCCGGTAGCGCTCGACGAGCTCCTCGACGGTCGCCCCGCCGATCCACTCGTCGAGGATGCGCGCCGTCTTCACCGACTCCAGCCACCCCTCGAAGTCGTCCGGTTCGGTCATGTCCGTCGTGAGGTGCGCGGCGTTCGTCCGCGCGAACTGGTAGACGTCCGCGCGCTCGGCGTTCCCGAGATAGGTGTCCTGCATGTCCGGCGTGTCGCAGATAACCTCGAACGCGGTGAGCGTCGTCGCGTCCGCCAGGTCGACCGCCGCCCGGAGCCCGGCGACGATCCGCTCGCCCGTCTCGGGTCGGACGTACTGCTTCGAGGTCGTCTCGCCGACCGCGGTCGCGACGAGTCTGTAGTCCTCGACGCCGCCCGTCTCCCGGGCGATCATCCCGGCCGCGACGAGGTCGTCGACCGCGACGGCGACGGCATCCGCGAGGCCGCCCGCGCCCGCTTCTCGTGCGTAGAACGTCCCCTCGAACACGTCGAGGATCTCCGTCTCGGTCGCGGCGAACTCCGTCGCTATCGCCGCGAGGACGTGGGTCCGGAGCGCGGCCGGGTCGGCGAGCTGCGACTCGACCGCCTCGGGCTCGCCCTCGACGTACCGCTCGTGAACCTCCTCGCGCGTGTCGGCGTCCGCGACGAGCACCGCCTCGCCGTGCGGGTCGAGCCCCGGGCGCCCCGCGCGGCCGCACATCTGGTGAACCTCCAGCGTTGGGATCCACGCCATACCTCCCTCACCGTACCGACGCTGGTCGCGGACGACGACGCGGCGGGCGGGGACGTTGACGCCGGCCGCCAGCGTGGGCGTGGCGCAGATACAGGCCACGTCGCGCTCGCGGAACGCCGACTCGACGACCGCGCGGTGGCCCGACCGGAGCCCCGCGTGATGGAACGCGACGCCCGCGCGCAGGCAGTCCGCGAGCTGTCGGCCGGTGAGGGTGCCGTCCACGTCGGTCGCCTCCTCGGCCGCCGCCGCGGCCGCCTCCTCGACTCCTAACTCTGCGGCGAGGCCGTCGTCCGCGAGCCGCTCAGCGAGGTCGACCGCCTCGCGCCGCGAGCGGACGAACGCGAGACACTGGCCGCCGTCGGCGACGGCGTCCGCGACCAGGGCGGCCGTGACCTCGGTGGGATCGCTCTCGTCCTCGTCGCCGCGCTCGCCGGCGTCGTCGCCGTTGCGCTCGCCGTCGGCCTCCGTCTCACCGGAGTCGACATCGACCGACAGGCCCGTCCCATCGTCGAACGCGACCTCGCCGCCGACGGCGACGCCGGTCCGAAGCTCGACCGGGCGCCACTCGGACTCGACGAGGGTGGCGTCGAGCCAGTCCGCGATCGCGTCAGGGTTGTTGACGGTCGCCGACAGCGCCACGGTCTGGAGCTCCGGGTTCCGCCGCCGCAGCGTCGCCAGCGTCACTTCGAGCGTCGGCCCGCGCCGCTTCGCGCCGAGGAGGTGGACCTCGTCGACGACGACGCAGGCCAGCTCGTCGACCCACGAGGCGCCGTTGCGGATCGCGGAGTCCACCTTCTCGCTCGTGGCGACCACCACGTCGTTGCCCGCGAGCGCCTCGCCCGTGGCGTCGAAGTCGCCGGTGGAGATGCCCACGTCGACGCCGGGGAGCGCCGCGAACGTCTCGTACTTCTCGCGGGCGAGCGCGCGGAGCGGGCAGACGTACAGCCCGGGCCCGTCCGCGGTTAGCAGCGCGAGCTGGGCGATGAACGTCTTGCCCGACGCGGTCGGCACCGCCGCGACGACGTCGGCGCCCTCGCAGACGCCCGCCTCGACCGCCGCGCGCTGCGGCGGGTACAGCTCGCGCACGCCGCGCTCGGCGAAGTGGTCGACGACGGGCTGAGACAGCGGCAGGTCCCGGACGCGCATATACCGCTCGTTCGGCGGGACCGGTCATAAAGAGTCGGCGGGATACCCCCTCGGTCGGCGTCGGCGCGGGTTATTCGGTGTCGAAGTCCTGGAAGAGCTTCTCGTAGTCCTCGTCGTCGGTCGCGACCGCGTCGCGCGACTCGTCGGCCTGCTCGCGGAGCTCCTCGATCCGGTCGGTGAGCCGCTGGTACTCCTCGTTGTCGGCGAGGTCGCTCGCGCTCTTCTCCGACTCCAGCATCGCCTTCTTCGAGGTCAGCGAGAACAGCTCTTGGACCTCCGTGTCGTACTCGCCGCGGCGCAGTAGTCCCTCCACCGTCTCACGAAGCGTGTCGCTCGTGACAGGCTTGACGAGGTAGTCGTCGAACCCCATCTCTAAGATGTCGAAGTCGGGCTCGACTGCGGTGACCATCGCGACCCGGCAGTCGATGCCGCGGTCGCGGACGGCGGTGAGGACCTCGTCGCCGGAGAGGCCGGGCATCCGGCGGTCGAGGAGGATCGCGTCGACCTCGTCGTCGGCCTCGTCGAGTTCGTCGAGGGCCTCACGACCGCCGTACGCGGTTCGGACGCGATACTCGTCACCGAGCCATGCGGCGTACAGGTCGGCTAAGTCGGGTTCGTCCTCGACCACGAGGACCAGCGGCGGTTGCTCACTCATGGATGACGGGAGCGAGGGGGTGTTCGCTCACACGTTTCATCTCGCCGCTGGCTATATTAAAATACCTCTTCGACGCTCCGCGGGATCGGTCCCGGCGTCCGGCTCGGGTCCGGTCGCGTGCGCCCGAGCCGGCCGTCCGGGTTACCCGGGATACTCCTCCGAGCTACTCGTTCGAGCTACTCGTCCGGGCTGTAGTTGGGCGCCTCGTCCGTGATCATCACGTCGTGCGGGTGGCTCTCGCTCTGGCCCGCGGTGGAGACGCGGACGAACTCCGCGCGCTCGTGGAGGTCGGGGACGGTCTCGGCGCCGACGTACCCCATCCCGGAGCGGATCCCGCCGGTGAGCTGGTGGAGCTCGGAGGCGAGGCTCCCCTTGTACGGGGTCGCCGCCTCGACGCCCTCGGGGACGAACTCCTCGTCTTCGTCCTCCTCCTTGAGGTAGCGGTCGCCGCCACCGGACTTCATCGCGCCGACGGAGCCCATCCCGCGGTACTGCTTGTACTTCTTGCCCTGCATCGTGATGACGCGGCCGGGGGCCTCGTCGGTACCGGCGAAGTAGGAGCCGAGCATCACCGCGTCGGCGCCAGCCGCGAGCGCCTTGATCGCGTCGCCGGAGTAGCGGATGCCGCCGTCGGCGATAACGGGCACGCCGTGGTCGGCGGCGACGTCCGCGACCTCAGCGACCGCAGTCATCTGGGGCATCCCCGCGCCGCTGACCACGCGCGTGGTACAGATCGAGCCCGGCCCGATGCCCACCTTCAGCCCGTCTGCGAAGTCGACTGCGGCCTCGGCGGCCTCGCGCGTCCCGACGTTGCCGACGACGACGTCGGCGTCGACGGTCGCCTTGATTGCCTCCGCGGAGTCGAGGACGTTGAGGTTGTGGGCGTGGGCGCAGTCGATGAAGATGACGTCAACGCCGGCCTCGTCGGCCGCGACGGCGCGCTCCTCCTCGAAGGGCCCGACGGCGACGCCAGCGAGCAGGCGCCCCGTCTCGTCGCGGGCGGCCTCCTCGTGCTCGCGGCGCTGGAGGATGCCCTGCATCGTGACGAGGCCGACGAGCCGGTCGTCGCCGTCGACGACCGGGACGCGCTCGATCTTGTGGTCGTACATCAGCTCCAGCGCCTCGCGGGCCTCGACGTCCTCAGGCGCGGTGATGACCTCGTCGGTCATCGCCTCGCGGACGGCGTCTTCCTCGCCGACCTCGAGGTACGGGCGGATGTCGGTGCCGGAGATGATCCCGAGGACGGCGTCGTCCTCGTCGACGACGGGGGCCCCGGAGACGCCCTGTCGCTCCATCACGGCGTCCGCCTCGCTGACGGTGTCGTCCGGCGAGACGGTGACGACGTTCTCGCGGCGGATGACGAGCTCGTGCGCGCGCTTGACGCGCTCGACCTCGGCGGCCGTCTCTTCGACGGTCATGTTGCGGTGGAGGACGCCGAGCCCGCCCTCGCGGGCCATCGCGATCGCGAGGTCGCTCTCGGTGACGGTGTCCATCGCCGCCGACAGCACGGGCACGGTGAGCTCGACGTGCTTCGACACCCGCGTACTCAGGTCGGCGTCGTCGGGCTCGACCCGGCTCTCCTTGGGTCGGAGCAGTACATCGTCGAACGTCAGCGCTTCCGGAACCTCGAGCTTCGCCGAGAATCGGCCAGAATCTGTCGCCATATAATGCGTCATGAACGGCCGATGAAAAGCGTTGCGAGACGGCACGGACGTGGTGGTTGGTCACATTCGAATCCGTGTTGTATACACGATTATGGATATTTCGGCGGACGAGGCCGCGGCTGCCGCCGGCGCGTGCGTGGCGGCCTCGATCGACCGGCCCGCCCGACGTCCGAGGATTCGAAACCGAGAGATGATCGGAGATGTTCCGGGAATGTCGATGTATCGTCATCGAGGAGCTATTCTCGTCGTCGATCCTTCGTGTCGTGCGGACACGTCTCACACAACCTTTAACGCGACCGAAACACGTATATTAGGTATGGACTCCGACAGTCCCGTGAACGCGCGCATCGCCGGCCAGCCGAACGCCGACCTCGGCGTCCGCTTTACAGCCGGCAATCCGCGCAAACCCTTTACATGGGCTCGTCGGACCCCCCGCGGCGTGGACTCCGCGTGCCGGTCCCCGGACCACCGCGAGTCGCACGCGTCCCACCGCCACCCCGCCGGTCAGGGCTATCGTCCCTAAATGAGCACGTCACGCCACCCGGTCGCCCTGCGGCTCGAACAGCAGGTCGGGAGCGCGACGAAGCTGCTCGCGACCGTCATGGCCCTGCCGCTCGTCGACGGCATCTTCCCCGCTCTCGTCGTCGCCGGCGTCCTCGGATCGGCCACGGGCGTCGTCGAGACCGGTATCCTCATCTTCGGCGGCTCCGCGACCGCCGCGGTGATCCTCGCGGAGATGGACGGCTCCCGCCGGGAGATGGCGGCCTCGATCCTGCTGATCGGCGCGGTGATCATCCCGGTCGCCGCCGTCGAGGCCGCACTCGCGCCGACGCTTCAGGGACTGCTGAACCTACCCGTCTTCGAGCGGTTCGCCGGGCTCGTCATCCTGACCGTCGCCGCCAAGACCGCCAGCTCGGAGGTCGGCGAGTACCTGCCGAGCCCGGGCGTGATCATCGGGCTCGGCCTCGTCGCGAGCTTCGACCCGTCGGGGTTCGCCCTGCGGACCTCGACCGAGTACGTGGTCAACGGCACCGCGGCCGCCGCCGTGGGCGTCGGGTTCGCCCTGTCGATCGCGCTGCTGTCGCCGCACCTCCGCGGCCGCGTCGACATCGACCGATTCCGGTTCGGCTCCGCGGTCGCGCTGGGCGTGCTCGCGTTACCGATCCTGCTCGGCCCGTTCGACCTCATGCAGACGGACGCCCCGATCGCGCTCGCGGTGCTCGCCGTGACGACCTTGTTCGCGTACGACCCGAACTCGGACGGGGTGGCGAGCGCCGCCGGCGATGGCGACGCGCACGACGGCGACGCGCCGGACGCCCCTGCCGACGAGGAGGGCGAGGACTCCACCGACGCCGGCGACGGACCCGAGGAGGCGCCGAGCGAGCCGCCGCTCGACGCGCCGCCCGAGGGGCCCGCCCCCATCGTCGACGACGACGTCGCGGTCCTCGCGAACGGCGGCGAGGCGCGCGAGACCGACGACGACCCGGACCCGTTCACGGACGACGACTCCCGGGCGCCGTGGCTGTGACCCGGCGGTAATCGACCGCGGACGCGCACGTCCGACTGCCTCGTTCGTCGCTCCGGGTCTCGCGCGTGTCGCCGGGGTTTAGGTACTCGACCCCGAACGGCAGGTATGTCGAACCGCGTCGTTCAGGGACGGATGGTGACACCCGAGAAGCTCGCAGAGCTGGTCGAAGGAGAGTCGGTACTGGAGGCCGAGTCGATCACGGACGCCGACCGCGACTGCCCGGAGTGCGGCGGCGACGTCATCTCCGTCGGGTACATGCCGAGCGTGACCGAGTTCGTCACCGGGTACAAGTGTCAGGACTGCGACTGGAGCGACGACGACAGGGGGGAGTAGGCCAGCGGCCGACGCCGGGGAGGGCGCCGCGCGCACCCAGGTAGGGGCCGGCTACGGGCCTAGGGATACCATAACTTTGTGGCTCACGGCCGTCCGTCGTCGGTAATGAACTACAAGAGTGTCGCTGACCTCGCCGCCGACACCCGCCGGCTGGCGCGGGACGACCTCTCCGACGTCGACCTGGTGGTCGGCATCCCGAGGAGCGGGCTGTTGGCTGCGAACCTCGTCTGTCTCCATCTCAACGTCCCGATGACGGACGTCGACGGGCTCTGCGAGGGGCGTCGAATGGACTCGGGAGAGCGGTGCGTGGAGGGGCGGTCGTTCGGCGACCTCGACTCCGTGCTGGTCTTGGACGACTCGGTGCGGTCCGGGAGCCAGATGACCGAGACTCGGAACAGGCTCGACGGGCACGAGTTCCCGTTCGACCTCACGTACGGGGCGGTGTACGTCTCGCCGCGTGGGCCCGAGTACGTCGACCGCTGGGCGGAGGTCGTGTCGATGCCGCGGGTGTTCGAGTGGAACGCGATCCACCACCCGGTGTTGAACGACGCCTGCGTGGAGATCGACGGGGTGCTCTGTCGCGACCCCACGCCGGCCGAGAACGACGACGGAGAGCGCTATCGAGAGTTCCTGTCGACGGTGGCGCCGGGCGTCGTCCCGGACCAGCGGATCGGACGCCTCGTCACGAGTCGCCTCGAGAAGTACCGGCCGGAGACCGAGGCGTGGCTGGACGAACACGGGGTGCGGTACGATGAACTGATGATGATGGACCTGTCGAGCAAGGCGGCGCGCCAGCGACGGGGGAACGACGCCGAGTACAAGGCGGACGTCTACGACGCGACCGACGCGTCCCTTTTCATCGAGAGCGACCCGCGGCAGGCGGCGGAGATCGGCCGCCGGACCGACAGGCCGGTCCTCTGTTACGAGACGATGGAGATGATCCAGCCCGGACGGGCGAAGCGGGCGTATCGGACGACGGAGCGGTACGTCTCGCGGTTCAAGGAGAACCCGGTCTCCTTCACCGCGGCGGCGGCGAAACACCTGTGTTACCGCGGGTACCGGACGGTCTCAGGGCGGCTCTCCTGACGGCCGGGCGGAGGCCCCGCCGTCCGCCGATGAACGCGATCGAAACCCCTTTATCCGCGTTTCGGTAACGCTCTGATGCGAGATCACGCGGGGCTGTGGCCAAGCCAGGCATGGCGACTGACTCCAGAGGCTTGCGCCCGGGACGACACTCCAGACTGATATACCGAGCGGCCGACTGATCATCGGTCGTGTTGACGACCCTCTGGAGTTCCGAGGCGCACCGGAGATATCAGTCGATCGGGGGTTCAAATCCCTCCGGCCCCACTTTCTGCCGTCGCGAGCAAACTCGCGAGCGACGGCGACGTGCTGAGGAGGGATTTGAACCCAGCGGACGAGCGGAGCGAAGTCCGCGTGGTTCACAATCCCTCCGGCCCCATATTACTCCGAAACACTCCGTAATTGGCAGCAGAGGCTCTGTCCGTTAAGTTCTCTGCCCCAAGGATAATTGTATTTTATTCGATCAGGGAATGATGACACGCGACATGATACAATTTGGAAAGATGATGTAAAGCGAAGTAGACTATCTTGAGCGTCCTCAATGCGCCGAAGCTCTCCACCCTATTCTGGCAAAAACGCCGTGAGAGGTATAGAAAACAGATAGCTCTCTCAACAGAAATCAGAATCGGAATTCAAATGACCGAGTGGTTGTAACATGGGACGTCCGAATGTCAGAAGATAGCAGTTCTACCCACGTACCCAGCCAGCCCGTTGTTGTCCAAGAGGATACCCATCAAAACGAAATTCCGGAGAATATCGACTCAGAGCTGTATTCGGCAGATAGCCCCACTAACTCGTTCCACGAGTTCACAATCGAGCGTGGAGACGAACTCGTTGAAGCACTCCGCAATAACGGCTACACGGTCAAATTTAGAGAGCGGTGACATTCAGCTTGGACGTCGTTGGGACGCTTAGAAACGGATAGGTTCGGTGTGCTCAGTCCGTCTGAGGCATGGCTCACTCCTCGCAGTCGGTTCCAGCGGAAGACGCTCGGGATCGACATCCTCGTATGGTTTGTCAGAGCTTGAGATGAGATGCCACGATTTTTGGCAGTAGCGGCATGGAACGAATCGAACGCGATCATTCGGTCATCGAGATAATTCACAGCCTTGAGCGCGGTCTGGCGTTCTTCATCGGTCTCAACAGGAACGACTTCGAGCGACTCTGTTGAAACCCTATTCTTCAAATATAACTTGGGATGAAACACCTGGTCGCTGAATGGTGCTTGTTTATCGGTTTCGGGAGTAGGTGTCGTAGGTTGTGAGTGAGGCCATTTATAAGGAGAATAGCTGTGTTGCTGTCGGCTGTTTATAAGTGACTGACGCTACTGCGGTGAGTGCCTCCAAAGCCCCAGCCGTCGAGGCGGGCGGACGCTCGCTGTGCTCCTCGTCACTCGCTTCGCTCGTTCCTGCGGTGTCGCCGGCGGCTTCGCCGCCGGCTTTCAGTGGCGCGTAGCGCCACGCTACTTACATCGCCTCCGCCCGCCTCGACGGCTGCCCCTTTGAGTCCCACCCACTCCGCACAGCACCGCAGCCTCACACCTCCCCAGCCTCGCCGCTCGCTCCGCTCGCGGCGTCCCTCGCGGGCTGGCTCGCGGCCTCCGCTTTGCTCCGGCCGCTCGGAGGCGCGCCACCGCACTCCTTTTATAAGCACTTGTCGCCGTCGCTCGCGGCTATTTAAATACGCTCGTCGCCACCGAGCTGCGATACCTACTCCCGCTGTCGCTCGCCGCTACCGCTGTACTGACCACGCCCCGGTCAGAATGTATCACTTACCGATCGGCGTCGTCGAAAATTCGATTTGGCTTCCAACTACCGACGAGCCACGATCCGCGCGGCCATGACGCCGACGAGCCCGATCATGCCCGCCATCGCGAGGTAGATCCCTAACCCGATCAGTTCGCCGTTCGAGCCGTTCACGCCCGCGAGACCCAGGAACACGACGGCGATGACGGCGTGGAGCGCGAGCACGCCGGACGGGACGTTCGCGCCGAGGTCGAATCCGATCTCCATACCCTCGCTTCGGTGGGCGTGGGAAAAAGTCGTCCGGTCGGAACGCGGGACCGCAGCGGCAGCGCCGCGGTCGAGTGAGCGGGACAGCGCCGTCCCGGGACGCTACAGCACGTCGCCGATTCGGACCGGCTCGCCGTCCAGATTCGGGTCCTCGGCGACGATCGTCAGGACCTCGTGGTCGGTGACGTCGCGGTACGACTTCCCGGTCGCCTCCTCGATCAGCGTCTTCTCTAACTCGAACTCCGTGCCCTCGTAGACGACGTCGACGCCGCGGTCAGTGAACGTCAGGTCCGTGCTCATGGTTCCGAGTACTCCGTTCGAGGTGATAAGGAACACGCACTGCCGGGAGACGACCGTCGCGCGTGCGAACCAGCGGCGCCGGTCTCGCTCGCGCGGACCGCGACCGCAGGCGACCTCAGGTCGCGTCGCAGGCGGCGTCGTAGCCCGACTCGCAGAGCCGTTCGAGCATCTCACAGGCCTGTCCGTTTCCGCCCGCGCAGAGCCGGCGCGCGAGCGCAACCGTCGCAGCAGAGGCCTCGTCGCCGTGGCCGTCTCCTCCGGCGTCGTCGGTCTCGTCCGATCGACCGCTAGAGCGCCCGTGCCCCCGACGACGGGAGCGCGCTCGTCGGCCGAATCGAGGGGCTCGGTTACGTCTCCGTGCCATACAGTACCAACGGGAGCGGTAGAAAATAAATCCAAATCGGGAGTGTGAACGACACGCACACCCACGGTCGGTCCACGCCGTCCGCGTCTCGGGCTACAGAGCGTCTCGGGCTACAGAGCGTCTCGGCGGCGGGCGGCGACTCAGTCCTCGGCTTCGTCGTCGCGCATCTCCGAGAGGCGACCGACGAGGTCGTCGGTGTCGGCGTCGCCCTCGATGGTGACGTCGCCGTCGTGGTCGTTCTCGTGGACGTTCACCGCGTCGTCCTCGTCGGTGTCGACGTCCTGGTCCTTCTGTTCGCTCTCGTCGTACGATCCGAATCCCATGGGTGTCTCTTCGGCGGCGCACTGAAAAGCGCAGCGACCGTGATCCGCCGCGGTAGGGATTCACGTCTCGGTCCGAGAGGGAGTTCTCCGGACCTGACGCTGCGCGCGTGCGTCCGACGCCCGTCCGACGCCCCGCACCGTTTATAAGCGCGGGGCGACTGCTCCCGGTGTGTCGCTGCGAGGAGACGGTCCGATAGAGGAGCTCTCGATCCCGTCCGGGACGACCGTCGAGGAGCACGACGTGGTCGTCGACGGCGACGTGCTCGTGGGCGGACAGTCGACCGTCGAGCTCGGCGTCCGCGGCCGCAACGTCGCGATCGGCGAGCGCGTCAGGGTCGGCGACGATATCGAGGCCGAGGGCGACTGCCGGCTCGACACGTGGTGTTCCGTCGACGGTAACGTGCTGGTCGGCGAGGACGCGTACCTCGGCGAGCGGGTGACCGTCACCGGCCGCCTGATGGTCTCCGGCGACCTCGACATCGGCGACGACGTGACGATCGAGGAGGGGTTCGAGGCCAACGGCTGGATCGTCATCCGCAACCCGGTGCCGACGATCGTCTTCTACTTCATCGTCCTCTCGCAGCTGCTGCGCGTCGGCGAGACCGACGCCGCGGACGAGTTAGCCGAGGCGCTCGCCGACGGCGACGACGTCCGGGATCCCCTGTTAGTCCCGCGGAGCGCCGAGATCTCCGACGACGCGTGGCGCGTGTCGACGCCGGCGACCGTCGGCGACGACTGCCGCCTCCACGGCAACCTCCGCGCCGAGTCGATCCGCGTCGGCGAGCGCAACGAGGTGTTCGGCTCGCTGCGCGCCCGCGACGACGTCACCGTCGGCGCCGACACGGTCATCCACGGCGACGTGACGACCCGCGGAGGAACCGTGACCGTCGAGAGCGGCGCGCGCGTCCTCGGCGATGTCTCCGCGGGCGACCTGGTCGTGTACGACGGCGCGGAGATACAGGGCACCCTCCGGGCGCGCGGCGAGATGAAGCTGATCCAGGAGACGGAAGAAGCGGACGACGATGCGGACGAGACCGACCCCGCCGACGCAGACGAAGCGGCCGACGACGCGAGCGAGACCGACCTCGACGATTCGGACGAAGTGGCTGCCGACGACGCCGACGCCGATACCAACGGCGACGAATCCGAGACGGACGACAAGCCGGTCGAGGACGAACCGTCGGCGTCCGACGGCGCAGATGGACTGGAGGCCGACGACGACGAGACCGTCGACGGCGAAGCGGTCACCGAAGCCGACGCGAACGAGGCCGAAAACGCCGACGACGAGACCGCCGACGACGAGACCACCGACGACGAGACCGCCGAGGAGGCCGCGCCGGTGACCGCCGACGCGCCGACAGCCGACGACGAGTCCTGAGCGCGGACGGATCGGGCGTCGAGTTTTGCGAAATTCTCCTGCGAGGTAACGACCTCGACGATCCGTCGCAACGGTTCATACCTCCCGTCCGCGACCTATCGGACCCCTCTCAGTCGCCGTCTCCGTCAGGAGCGACGAACACCTCGTCGTCGAGCCGGTCGCAGACCGCGTCGGCGAGCGTCCGCAGGTTCACGGTGTCCTCGCGGTTGTACGAGACGAGCGTCTCCAGCGCGTCCTCGTCGCCGCGCTCGTACTCGCGCCAGAGACGGACCGCGTCGCGCCCGGAGATGTCCGGGCGGTCGCGCTCGATCCCCAACTGCTTCTCGATCGGTTTCAGTCCCCCAGAAAGACCGATCCGCTTCGCGGGGTACATCAAATCGAGGTGCGGCGTGTCGATTTCGACGTCGAAGGAGGTCTCCAGGAAGGGGACGTCGAAGCGCGCGCCGTTGAACGTCGCGAGCAGGCTCGCGTCCGCGAACTGCTCGCGGAGGCGCCGCGCGGTGAGGTCGTCGCCGGCGACGAGCGTCGTCGTTTCGCCGCCCTGATGGAAGCTGACGGTCGTCACGCGGTCGCGCCGCTCGTCGAGCCCCGTCGTCTCGATGTCGAAGAAGCAGGTCTCCTCGCGGAAGTTCTCGTAGAGCCGCCAGCGCTCGCCGGAGGGGAACTCCCGGTCGAAGTAGGCCGAGTCGCCGTCGTCGAGGCGCGCGAGCGCCTCCGCGATGAACGACTCGATCCGGTCGGCGGTCGTCGGGCCCACGCCCGCCACGTCGACCGCGGGGTCGAACTCCTCCCACGTGGTGACCCCTCGCCCCCAGAGGCGCCGTTCGGTCGTCTCGCCCACCCCTCGACGGGGATGAAGCTGTTCTCGATGCGCATATCCGTCCCGGAGCGGCGCGCGGGCAAAAACCCGACGGGAGCGGTCGCGCGGCGAAGCCGGGGGAAGGGATAACACGGTTCGACCCCGAGGTGAACGCGTGAGCGACCGCGCGAGCCGATGGGGAGCAGACGCGAACGCCGAGGCCGACCGGGCGGAGCCTTCCGACGTCACTCTGATCGCCCACCGCGGCTGCGCCGGCCAGTACCCGGAGAACACGGTCGGGGCCGTCGAGCGCGCGGCCCCGCACGTCGACGCCGTCGAGGTCGACGTGCGTCGGTGCGCGAGCGGCGAGCTCGTCGTCTTCCACGACGCGGAGCTCGACCGACTGACCGACGCGTTCGGGCGCGTCGCGGACGCCGACTGGGAGGCGCTGCGCGATCTGACGGTCCTCGACTCGGGCGAGCCGATCCCGCGGCTCGAAGCGGTGTTCGACGCGGCGCCCGACGACCTCCTCGTCAACGTCGAACTCAAGGAGCCGGGCGTCGCGAGCGACGCGCTCGGCGTCGCTCGGCGGGCCGACAACGAGGTGCTGTTCTCGTCGTTTCACTCGGAGGCGCTGGCAACGCTCCGGGACCGCGATCCCGAGACGGACCGTGCGCTGCTCGTCGCGGACGCGGCCCCGAGCGCGCGGTCGAGCGGGCGACCGAGCTGGGCTGTATCGCGGTCCATCTCCCGATCGACCTCGCGACGGAGTCGGGGTTCGTCGACGCGGCGCGCGAGGCCGGGCTCGCGGTGAACGCGTGGACCGCGCGCGACCGCGAGGACGCCGAGCGGCTCCTCGCGGCCGGCGTCGACGGGGTGATCGCCGACCGGTGGGACCTGCTGCCGGGGATACGCGGAACGTCGCGAGATTAAGTGGCCTCCGGCCCTAGCCCGCGACATGTGCGGCCGCTACACGCTGTTCACGCCGACCGCCGACCTCGAAGCCCGGTTCGGCGCCGACTTCGGCGACCACGAGCCAAGCTACAACTGCGCGCCCGGGCAGTCGCTCCCGGTGATCGCGGACGAGGACCCGACGGTGTCGACCCGGATGGAGTGGGGGCTGACGCCCTCGTGGGCCGACGAGTCGTTCGACCTCATCAACGCCCGGGCGGAGACCGTCCGCGAGAAGCGGAGCTTCGCCGACGCGTTCGAGCGCCGGCGCTGTCTCGTCCCCGCCGACGGGTTCTACGAGTGGGTCGGCGGCGACCGCGGCTCCGGAAAGACCCCCTACCGCGTCGCATTCGAAGACGACCGGCCGTTCGCGATGGCGGGCATCTACGAGCGCTGGGAGCCGCCCGAGCCGGAGACGACCCAGACCGGGCTCGGCACGTTCGGTGGCGGGAACGGGGACGGCGCCGCCGGAGCCGACGACCCGGACGTGGTCGAGACGTTCGCGGTCGTCACCACCGAGCCGAACGACCTCGTCGAAGACCTCCACCACCGGATGGCGGTGATCTTGGACCCCAACGCCGGCGAGGAGAAGACGTGGCTCCGGGGGGACGCGGACGAGGCCGCCGCGCTGCTCGACCCGTACCCGAGCGACGAGCTGACCGCGCACCCGGTGTCGACGCGGGTGAACTCGCCGAGCGTCGACGCGCCGGACCTGATCGAGCCCGTCGCGGGCGACTGACTGGGCGGTCCGACGCCGAAAAGCGGCCCTGTCAGGGCGCGACCAGGTCGACGACCGTCTCGTCGTCGACGACGACGTTGTACGCGCCCTCGTCCTCGTTCCAGAGGACGAGCCCGTTCTCGACGAAGACGACCGACCCGTAGCCGGCCTCGCCGAGGTCGCGGTTCAGCGCCGTCTCGCGCGTACAGACGAGGTAGTGGTCGGTCGCCTGCGAGCCGTCGCCGACGCGGTAGAGCGCGTTTTCCCCCTCGCTCAAGTCGTGGCTCAGCTTCACCGCGAGCAGGTTCACCCGGTCGGTGACGTGGCGCTCGGACTCGGCCATCCGCGCGCACCGCTCCGCGCTCGCCTCGACGTCGACGCGGCGCTTCCCGTCGCGGCGGAGGATCGAGTAGGCGAACTGGACGTCGACGTTGACGAACTCGCCGGGCTCGTCGGTCTCGCCGCGCGCCGTCGCCTCGTCGAGCCGGCGCTGGAACGGCGGCACCGCGAGGTCGGGGGCGACGTCGAACGACCAGCCGGGATCCGTCGGAACCGCGTCGGGCCACAGCCGCAGCGCCGGCGAGTAGATTTCGGCGTCGTTACCGGGGTAGCCGCCGTCGTCGCCCGCGACGAGCGCGCGCTCGACCCGGCGGAGCCCGATTGCGGTGTTCCGGTCGGCCGGCGCGAACGCGACGAGGCTCCCGTCGGCCGCGAGCGCGTCGAGCGCGGCGTCCGCGACCGCGACCGGGTCGGCAAGCTCAGAGAGGACGTTCCCGAAGAGGACGAGGTCGAAGGGGTCGTTCGTCGCGCCGGCGGGCTCTTCTCCCTCGTCGAGGCCGAGGAACGTCTCCGCGGTCGTCTCGTGGACCGTCGTCCGGAAGTTGCGGCCGGTCTCCTCCAACATCCGGTCGAGCACGTCGGTCGCGGCGCTCGGTTCGACGGCGTGGTAGTCGACGACCGCGTCGTCGGGGAGGTAGTCGTGGAGGCCGAGCGCGGGCCCGCCGACGCCGGCGCCCACGTCGAGGACGCGGAGCGTCCGGTCGAGCAGGCCGTTCTCGGTCAGGTCGTCGAGGACGTAGCCGACCGTCGCGTAGTACGCCGGCAGGTGGTATATCGCGTAGCCGAGCGCCGCGACGCGGTCGTACTCGACCTCGTTCTCGTAGAGGTAGTCGGTCTTCAGCCGGCGGACCCGCTCGCGGAGCTCGTCGCCGGACTCGCCGCGGTGCCAGTTGGCGCCGTACTCGCGGACCAGCAGGTCCTCGACCGCGAACGCGTACGTCTCCGGGAGCGCCTCGGGCGCCCAGCCCGGCGGGTCGACGGGCGACTCCTCGACGGGGACGAACGCCCCGTCCTCGCGCTCGCGGAGTCGGAGGTCGAACGCCTCCTCGCGGAGCGTCTCGCGGACGACCGCCGGATGCGGGGTCCCCTCGATGTACTCGGCGATCTCCTCGGGGTCGATCGGTCTGACGTTGCGCAGGTAGTTCGCGTTGTTCCGGACCGCGGTTCTGTCGATCATTGGTGTCTCGTCTGTCTCGCGTGTTGGTGTGTCCCGTCCGCTTCGCGTCGTCTCACTCCAGCCGGTCCCGCCCCTCGCGGTCGCCGCGGGCGCGCTCGTAGAGGGCGGCGAACGCCTCGTCGTCCGCGTCGGCGATCGCCGCCGCGGCGTCGGCCACGTCCTCGGCGCCGTCGAAGGCGCGTTGGATCTCGGCGTACACCGCGGGCGACCCCTCCGTGACGGTGTCGGCGACTTCGTCGAGCGCGGCCGACACGGGGGTGTGGAACTCCTCGCGGACCGGCTCCGCGGCGAGCCGCCACGCGAGGACCGCCGCGTGCGCGCCCGCCTGAACGGTCTCCATCGCCTCGTCGTGTTCGTCCGCGGTCGTCTCGAAGGCGTCGTTGCCGCCGGCCTCGATCGACGCGGTGAGCCCCTCGACGGCCGGCCCGCCCTCGTCGATGACGACCGCGACGTTGCCCGGGACTCGGGGCGGGGCGAACAGCGGGTGGTAGCTCGCCCGTTCGAGGCCGGGAGCGTGTTCGCGCATCGCGGCGAGCGCGTCGGTCATCTCGCCCGAGACGTCGACGATCGCCTCCTCCGCGCGGGGCGCGTACGCCTCGACCGCCGCGGGTACCGCCGACATCGGCACCGCGAGGCAGACGGCGTCGTGGACGGTGTCCCCGTCGACATCGACTGTCCGGGCGTCGCGACCCGCCGCGGCGTCGGCCGCGACTGAGGGGTCGCGGTCGGTGAACGCGACGCTGGCGTCGACGGGTGCGGCGTCGGCCGAGACCGTGTCGGCGACCCAGCGCCCGATCTCACCGGCGCCGACGACGAGGAGGTCCATCGGTTACGGGATCCGAGGCGACGCGACGGTTAAAAGGACTCGCCTCGGGGCGGAGCGGGCGATCGGCGCTGCGTCCCGCCGAGCCGATCGCGGGGGCGCCGGTTCTGCCGCGACCCCCGGACTTTCACGCGCGACCCGCCAAGGTCGGGACGTGACCGCGAACGCCACGCTCGACTTCGACCTGCTCGCGCGACTGGCGGACGCCCCCGGGCCGGTCGGTCGCGAGGACGGCATCCGGGACGTCGTGCGAGACGAACTTCCCCCGGTCGACGCCGTGCGGACGGACGCGATGGGCAACGTCGTCGCGACCGCCGAGGGAGACGCAACTCCCGGCTACGAGGTGCTCGTCGCCGCGCACATGGACGAGATCGGGCTCGTCGTGAGCGACGTCGACGACGAGGGCTTCCTCTCCGTGGAGCCGCTCGGCGGCTGGAACCCGGACGCGCTCCGCGGCCATCCGGTCACCGTCCACGCCGACGACGGGGAGTACGACGCGGTGGTCGGCGTCACGGCCGCGCACACGGCCGCCGAGGCGGCGCCGGACGAGTGGACGCTCGACGACGCGCACGTGTTCACCGGGCTCGACTCCGCGGCGGCCGCCGAGACGTTCCGCGTCGGCGACGTCGTCACGTTCGACGCCGACCTCCGAGAGATCGGGCGGTGCGTCGCCGGCTCCTCGCTCGACGACCGCGCGGGCGTGTACGTGCTCGTAGAGGCCGCGCGGCGCGCGGACCCCGACGTGACGGTTCACTACGCCGCGACCGTCCAGGAGGAGGTCGGCCTGCGGGGCGCGGCCGCCTTAGGTGTGGACGTCGACCCGGACCTCGCCGTCGCGATCGACGGGACGCTCGAACAGTCGTACCCCGGCGTCGACCCGGCGGACGCAATGTCGAAGCTCGGCGACGGCGTGGGCGTGAAGCGGAAGGACGCGAGCGTCGTCCCGACGCCCGCGGTCGTCGAACGGCTCGAGTCCCTCGCGGAGGAGCGCGGAATCGACTTCCAGCGCGAGGTGGCTCGGAACATCGGGACCGACGCCGGCGCGCTCCAGAACGCCGGGGGCGCGCGACCGGTCGGCGCCCTCTCCGTCCCCGTCCGGTACCACCACTCCGCCGTCGAGACGGCCGACGCGCGCGACGTTGAGGCCGCAGTCGACCTCCTCACCGCCTTCCTCGACACCGAGGACGGCGAGGGGTACGCGCCGAGCTGATCCCGGCCCGCGAGGAGGCACGCGACGGCGACGGCGCGTCGACCCCTTTCTCGGGCCGGTCGAAGCGACCTCACCCCTCGGCGCCGAGCCGGCCGATCACGCCCGCGCCGGGCGAGATCGAGCGAACCGCCGGGAGGAGCGCGATCGCGATGGCCAGCTCCAGCCCGCCGACCGCGAGGAACGCGGGCGTGTAGCCGAACGCGTCCGTGGCGCTCCCGCCGATGAGAAAGCCCGTGAGGAAGCCGAGCGAGCCGAACACGTTGAACAGTCCCATCGCCGCGCCGCGGACCTCCGGCTCGACGAGGTCGGTGACGAGCGCCATCGTCGCCGGCGCCATCAGCGCGCCGCAGACCCCGACCAGCACCATCAGCCCCGCGGCGATCGGGTACGCCGGCGCGACGCCCACGCCGATGGTGACGACACCGTACGCGAGCGAGCCGGCGACCACGGGGAGGAAGCGACCGATCCGGTCCGAGAGCGCCCCGAACGGCGACTGGAGCAGCGCGAACGGAACGAAAAAGAGCGCGAGCGTCGCGCCCGCGCCGGCCGCCGAGAGCCCGAACGTCGCCGGGTCCTGGAAGTAGTAGACGCCGACCAAGGCGAAAAAGCCCGCCGTCAGCCGGTCGACGAAGCCGAACGCTAGGGGTACGAGGAGGCCGGGCGTCGTCCGGGCGCGAGCGATCACGGCGCCGAAGCCGACGTCGTCGATCTCAACTGCCTCGGAGTCGACTTCCGGGTCCGTGGAGCCAGCCCCCGCCCGGTCGTCGACGGTCGCCGCGAGCAGGCCCGCCGCGGCCAGCACGGCCCCACCCGCGTACACCGGGTACAGCGCGCCGAGGTCGGCGAGCGCCCCGCCGACGACCGAGCCGACCGCCGCCCCGAGCCCGATCGCGAGCCCCGCGGTCCCCATGTTGCGGCCGTTGCCGCCGCGCAGATCCATCAGCAGCGTGATCGAGAGCGAGAACGCGCCGATGGTGAGCGCGCCCCCGACGACCCTGACGAGGAGCGCGGCCTCGAAGCCGAGTCCGAGCCCCGGCAGCGACGCGAGCGCGACGTACGAGGCCGTGCCGCCGAGCGCGCCGGCGACGATCAGGGGGGTCCGCCGCCCGAGCGCGTCCGAGAGCGCCCCCCAGACGACCGCGAACGTCACGAACGCGCCGAACTCGGCGACGAGGAACCACATCCCCGCGTCGATACCGGCGGGCGCGCCGAGCGCGACGACGAGGTCGGGCACGCCGGGGTAGAGGAGGACCTGCGAGATCAGCACCGCGAGGACGACCGCGCCGAGGCGACGGCGATCGGCGGCGTCAGCCTCGCCCGCGTCGAACGCGCTGCCGTCGGCCGGGCCGGCGGCGTCGACCGAGCGGCCGTCGGCGGAGGGCTCGACCGCGGCGGGGGAGTCGGCGTCGCTCATCTACTTATAAAACGGGTCGAACAGTCAAAAGATCGACGCTCCGTAAAAGTGGCTTCCTGATATTTCCACGGCCGCGACGAGACGCCGTCGGTCTCAGAGTTCGGCGTCGATCGCCACCGCGATCGACTGGGCGCCGTACCCCTCCTCGACGGGGCTCCCGTTCACGAAGATGGTCGGCGTCCCCTCGACGCCCATCGACGCGCCCTCCGACCTATCGTCCGCCGACGCCTCCCCGTACGCCGCGAACCGCGCGTCGGACAGCACCGCGCAGGGGTCCGCGCCGGCGGCCTCCGCGGCGGCGCCGAGCGTCTCCCCGCTGTAGCTCCCCTGCGTCTCGTAGGCCGCCGAGGCGAACTCGAAGAACGCCTCGTCGCCGTTGCGCGCGCCGACGCCGCGGGCCGCGCTCGCGACGGGGACCGCCCACGTCTCGTCGACCGGGATCGGCCAGTCCCAGTGTTCGTACCGTATCTCGCCGGGTTCGATGTACTCGTCGCGGATCGTCGGGAAGTGGTCGAGCTTGTAGCTCGCGCAGTGTCCGCAGGTGAAGTCCTCGAACGCCTGAACGACCACGTCGGCGTCGGGGTCGCCGAGGGTCGGCCGGTAGTCGAGGTTCGGGTCCGACGGCTCCGTCAGGTCGCAGTCGTACTCGCCCGTGTCGAGTTCGACGCCGCTGAGGTCGAGGCTGGTTCCACTGCCACCGCCGAGACACCCCGCCGCGCCGACGACGCCCACCGACGCCGCACTCGCGAGCAGGGATCGCCGCGTGCGTTCCATGTCCGCTGCTGGGGTCGGCGCGTACTTAACGACTCCGCGACCGGGCGGCGTCCGGATGGCAGACCGGCTCCCGAACGCTTTTGCCGCCACCTGTCGACTCCCACGTATGAGCGACTGGGACCTCGACCTGCGGGACGCCGAAGCGAAGATGGACGAGGCGTTCGCGGCGGCGGGCGACGTCGTCCTCGGCGTCTTGGACGGCACGACCGACCCGGAGGAGTGGGTCCGCAGCGTTGATTACGGGAACACGCTGGTGCTGTCGATCGAGGGCGACCTCAACGAGCTCGCCGCCCCCTTCGCGCGCGACGTGAAGGAGATGGACGGCGAGCTGATGCACTTCCGCGGCTTCCTCGTGGTCACTCCACCGGGCGTGAGCATCGAGGCCGACCGGCTGAGCGACTCCGGCGGCGATGACGACGACGTCCGGGACGACGGTGCCAGCGACGCAGACGGGGAGGATACCGGCGCGGACCGGAGCGGCGCGGATGCCGACCAGAACTGAGCGGTTTGCCGAAAAACGGAGCCGTTGACCGTCCGGGGCGCCTCGCGAACTCGGCCGGGGTGCGCTACCCTTCTCCGACCATCCGGTCCTCCTCGTCCCACTCGCGCTCGCGCAGCTCGTACTTCTGGATCTTCCCGGTCGCGGTGGTGGGAAGCTCCGCGACGAACTCCACCTCGCCGGGCGTCTTGTAGTCGGCGACGCGGTCGCGGACGAACGCCTTCAGTTCCTCGGGCGTCGCGCCCGCGTCGTCGGGATCGCCGCTCTCCGGGACGACGAACGCCTTCGGCGTCTCTCCCCAGCGCTCGTCGGGCGCGGGGATGACGGCGACGTCGGAGACGACGTCGTGTTCGAAGAGGGTGTCCTCTAACTCGATCGAGGAGATGTTCTCCCCGCCGGAGATGATGATGTCCTTCTTGCGGTCTTGGATCGAGACGAAGCCGTCCTCGTCGACGACCGCAAGGTCGCCCATGTGGTAGTACCCCTCTAACCGCTCCGAGAACGCCTCCTCGGTGGCCTCGGGCTTGTTCCAGTAGCGGTCCATCACCTGGTTGCCGCGGACGACGATCTCGCCGATCGTCTCGCCGTCGGCGGCCACGTCCTCGCCGTCCTCGTCGACGACGCGCACCTCCGTGCCGAGGTAGCCGATCCCCTGAGTCTTCTTGACGGCGAACCGGTCGTCGGCGCCCTCGTCGAAGTGCCGCTTCGCGTCTGAGGTGGTGATCAGCGGGCCCGTCTCGGTCGCACCGTACACGTGTTTGAGCTCCCAGCCGAACTCCTCCTCGACGGTGCGGATCGTCGCCTCCGGCGGCGCCGCGCCCGCCGTGGCGACCCGCACGTCGTTGTCGCCCGTCGTCGCGCCCCCGTGTTCGGCGTGGTGGTCGCCGAGCATGTTGAGGACGGTCGGCGCCGCACAGAAGTACGAGATGTCCTCGCCGCGGATCCGGTCGAACGTCTCCGCGACGTCGACCCCGCGGGTACAGACGTGCCGGGCGCCCGCCCCCGTGATCGCGTAGATGTGGCCCCAGCCGTTGACGTGGAACATCGGCAGCGTCCAGAGGTACACGTCGTCGTCGGTGATCTCCTGATGGATCGAGATCAGGTACGCGTGGAGCGTCTCCGCGCGGTGAGTCCGGCAGACCCCCTTCGGGTCGCCGGTGGTCCCGGAGGTGTAGTTGATCGTTATCACCTCGTCCTCGTCCATCTCCGGGCGCTCGTAGGCGTCGGGGTCCGCGTCGTCGAGCGCGGCGTCGAACGACTCCCAGTCGCCCTCGACCGCGTCCGCATCGTTCGTGAGGAACGTCTCCGTGGGCACCTCGTCGCGGATCGCCTCGACGTTCGCGGCGTACTCGGCGTCGGCGTAGATGGCGTCGACGCCGGCGTCCGAGAGCATGTACGAGAAGTCGTCCGGCGTGAGCCGGTAGTTCAGCGGCGTGTGAACCGCGCCGACCTGCATCGCGCCGTAGGCGGCCTCCAGATGGTAGTGCGTGTTCGGGTCCAACACCGCCACCCGGTCGCCCTTCTCGATCCCGCGCGCCTGAAGCGCGGCGGAGAAGCGGTCGGCGCGCTCGCCGAGCTCCGCATACGTGTATCGCGTCCCGTCGACCGCGAGGACGGCCTCCTCGTCGGCGTAGTGGCGCCGCGCTCGGTCCAGAAAGTCCGTCGTCAACAGCGGCTTGTGCATCGTCTATCACTATCGATGATGCGTGAAATCGTTTGCGGCCGACGCAAGGGACGGACGGTCGCGGGAGCCTTTTCACGGTCGGCGGCAGAGGGGTGAGAAATGAGCGACGAGTCCGAAGGGTCGGCGTTCGGCGAGGGGTACGTGATTCCGATCGCGGGACTGCTGTCGTTCATGTTCGCGCTGATGGCGGGGCTCACCGCGCAGCGGGCGCTTTCCGGCGACCCGGCCGATGTCGCCGTGACCGTCGGCCTCGCCTTTGTGGCGGTCCTCGCGCTCCGGATCCGCATGAAGGCCGTCGCGGCGCAGACAAGCGACGACGAGGGCGCAGGCGGGGAGTGACGACGGAAAGGCGGTCCGCGAAGCGGCCGCTCGGTGCGATCTGCGGCTCCGATTCGGGCGCCCACGCGAGGGTTCGCGACCGCCGCGGACGCGTGGACGAATCGCACACCGGCGTCGGGATCAGAACCCTTAACAGTCGCACCCGATTGTGCTACGATAGCGGGATGGGATAGCCAGGAGATTCCGCCGGGCTCATAACCCGGAGATCGGTAGTTCAAATCTACCTCCCGCTATCTTTTGTCGACGACAGTGAACGCCGAGCACAGCGAGGCGTGAACGGCGTCGTCGACGAGATAGCCCCGGAGCAGTTTGAACCAGGGAACGGCGCGAAGCGGAGTGACCGTGGTTCAAATCTACCTCCCGCTACTTTCTTTCGAAGCCGACTGACTCCTGACCGGTCATTACACACCAACGTCGTTTCCACCTTCCGGAGCCGCCGCCACCGAACCCGGAAGCGATTTCCGTCGCGCTGTCGTTTCCTCGCGTATGGATTACGAATCGAGCCTCGACCGCGCGATGGATGAGGTACCAGATCTGGGCGGCTCCGACGAGCGGCTGTCGGTCCCGGACCCGGAATGGCAGAAGGACGGGGCGTTCACCCGCCTGACGAATCTCTCGGCGATCGCCGACGCCCTGAGCCGCGACCCCGAACACGTCCACTCGAAGATCCAGCAGGAGCTCGGCACGGCCGGCCAGTACGAGGACGGCCGCGCGCGCTACAGCGGGAACTTCCGCGAGCGCGACTTCCAGGCCGCGATCGACTCGTACATCGAGTCGTTCGTCACCTGCTCGGAGTGCGGCCTCCCCGACACGCGATTAGAGACCGAGAACCGGACGCCGATGCTCCGCTGTGAGGCCTGCGGGGCGTTCCGGCCGGTGGCGAAACAGAACACCTCCAACACCCAGCGGCAGGAGGACGCCGTCGAGTCGGGCAACACGTACGAGCTCGAGATCGTCGGCACGGGCCGCAAGGGCGACGGCGTCGCCGAGCGCGGCGAGTACACCATCTTCGTCCCCGGCGCGCAGGAGGGCGAGACCGTGACCGCCTACATCAAGAACGTCTCCGGCAACCTCGCGTTCGCCCGCCGAGAGAACTGAGCAGAGCCGGAAGAGCCCGTCCCCGCCGTTCCGCTACCCGACCGTTTATCCGCGCGTTCTCGTATCCTGAGCCATGGCCACGCGACTCCCCGAGTCGGCCTTCGCAGACCGGCTCGCAGCCGTGCGGGACCAACTCGCCGACACCGACGCCGACGCCGCGACGTGGGTCGGCGCGACAGCGATAGAGTACCTCACCGGCTTCCACCACATCCAGACGGAGCGCCCGGTGGTCCTCGCGGTCACCGACGACCGCGTCGAGATCACCGTCCCGAGACTGGAGGTCGAGCGCGTCGAGCCGAACCCGCGGATCGACGCCGTCCACGACTACTTCGACTACCCCGGCGGCGAGCCGGTCTCGGTCGCGGTCGAGATGCTGAACGGGCTCGGCGCCGACGCGATCGCCGCCGACGCGGACGGCCCGCCGGGCGTGATGGGGTACGAGGGCCCCGCGTTCTCCGAGTTCCTCGACGTCGAGACGCAGTCGTGGGTCGACCGGATGCGCTGGGCGAAGTCCGACGCCGAGGTCGACCTGATCCGCGAGTCCGCGAAGTGGGCGAACCTCGGCCACCGCTACCTCGCCGACTACTCCGAGCCGGGCGCGCATCCCGCGACCGTCTCGCAGCGCGCGTCCGCCGACGCCTCCCGCGCCATGCTCGACGCGCTCGGCGAGGCGTACAGCGTCCGCGTCCGCGGCGACGGCCCGGTCCACGCCGGCTACATCTCCGGCGAGGAGACTGCGCTCCCGCACGGCCACACGCCGAACGAGCGGCTCTCCGAGGGCGACGTGCTGGTCACCGGCGCGACGGCGAACGTCGACGGCTACCGCTCGGAGTTAGAGCGGACGATGTTCGTCGGCGACTACTCCGACGAGCAGGCGCACTACTTCGAGCTCATGCTGGAGGCGCAGACGCTCGCCATCGACGCCCTGGGCCCGGGCGTCCCGGTCGCCGAAGTCGACGAGGTCGTCTGGGAGTACTTCGAGGAGCAGGGCGTGACCGACCTCGCGCAACACCACGTCGGCCACAACATCGGGCTCGGCGCCCACGAGCCGCCGTACATCGACCGCGGCTGGGGCGAGCGCTACGACGGCGACGACGCCGTGATGGCGCCCGGCCACGTGTACACCATCGAGCCCGGAATCTACACCGACGAGTACGGCTACCGCCACTCCGACACGGTCGCGATCACCGAGTCGGGGACGGAGCGGCTCACGAACTTCCCGCGCGACATCGACTCGAACGTGGTCTGAGTGCGGGCCGATACCGGAGCACGTCGTCGGTCCCGCTCTCGGTTACTCGACCCGTTCGACGGCGACGCGGTGTCCGGTCTCGTCGATGTGTTCCCGACCGATCCCGTCCGCCTCGTCCGGCGTGTCGCACAGGCGTTCCAGCTGACACTCGCGACAAACGACGTGGTACCGTTCGCTTCGGGCTGCGGCGTCCATATCCTCGACACCGTTCCTAACGGCATAGTTACGACCCGATTACCGTCGGATAACGACCCGTTAACCGGCGGGTAGGGTTCACTCGGTGGACCGGCGCGACGCGAACCGGTCGAGCGCGACATCCAGCATGTCCGGGCTGACGGGCTGGTACTCCTCGCGCTCGTGTTCGGGCAGGTACTCTCTGACACCGTTCCACGAGTCGCGCGCGTAGCGGGCGTCGAGCAGGACGCGGACGCCGCGCTCGTCCGGCCCGCGGATGACGCGGCCGACCGCCTGCCGGGCCTTGCGCACGGCGGGGACGGTGAGCGCCGTCTCGAACCCCGACTCGAACCGCCGGTCGTAGGCGGTGATCACCGCGCGGGTCTGCGGTCGCGCCGTGTTGATGATCGGGACGCCGCAGACGACCGCGGCCGCGAGGCGATCACCGCGGTAGTCGACGCCCTCGGTGAGCGTGCCGCGGAGGCTCGTCACCAGCACCTTCCCGTCGCCCGCGAAGAAGTCGTCCTTCAGCGACTCCGTCTCGCGGTCACCGGAGGACTCGTCTAAGAGGACCGGTTTCTGGAGGCGCTCGGAGAGCTCTTCTGCCATCCACGTTGCCTCCGCGTAGCTCGGGGTGCCCACGAGGACGTTTCCCTCGCGGCGCGCGACCGCGGCCGTCGCGTCGAGATGCGCGAGCCGCGTCGGGTTCTCCTCGCCCGGCGCGCCGCGGTTCTGGTGGGTGAACTTCGGCGCGTCGACCGCGAGGCTCGCCCGGTTCTCCTCCGGGAAGGAGAGGCCGTACGTCCGCTCGACGACCGGGCGGCCGCGCTCCGCGAGGTGGTCGAGCCCGGTCACCTCCCGGAACAGGTCCATCGGCTCCAGCGTCGCGCTCATGAGCACGCCGCCGCCGAACTCTGCGAGGCGGTCGCCGATCGGCTCGCTGGGGAGGCAGTTGTGAAGCGCTAAGCGCCCGTTGTACGCCCGGCGCCACGAGTCCGGGGGCTCCGTCTCGTCGAAGGTGCGTTCGAGCTCGATCGCCCGGAAGAAGTCGGTGTGGCCCTCCCGGTACCAGGCGTTAAGCGTGCGGCCGACGCCGGGCGCCGCGCGCTGCTTGTCCTCGTCTTCGAGCGAGTCGAGGACGCGCTTGACGACCGCGCCGACCTGCTCGGCGCGCGCCCAGACGCGCTCGCCGTACCCCTCGCCGTCCGCCCACGCCGTGATCTCGTCTTCGCCCGGCTCCTCGGGGTCGCGGAGCGGGATCTCCTCGTCGTCGAGGTTGCGCATCGACGCCCGCCAGTCGGGGCGCTCGCGGTCGAGGTGCGCGGTCACGCGGCGGTCGAGCTCCGCGCGGAGGTCGGCGTAGAACTCCCGGACCGCCTCGATCTCCTCGATCGTCACGTCCGCGTCTTCCAGCTCGCCGCGGACCAAGGCGGCGTCGTCGGACTCCGCGCCCGCCGACTCGAAGGATAGCGGCTGTACGACGCGGGTGAGCTCGTTCTCGGCGTCGCGGAGGCTGGCGTCCGCGACCGCGTCGCTCACGAGGTCCCGGACGCGCGGTTCGAGCATGTGCGCCTCGTCGCAGACGACGAACGTCGAATCGTCCAGCAACGCGCCGGTGAACGTCCCGGTCGTCACGGGATCGAACGCGTGGTAGTAGTTGCCGATGACGACCTCAACCTCGGGGACGAGCGCGCCCATGATCGAGTGGGGACACGAGCCGTGGCCCGCCGCGAGCCGGACGAGCTCGTCGGCGTCGACGTGACCGAGCTCGGTGACGTCGAACGGGACCGCCTCCGCGGGGTCCCCGTCGTCCGGGAGGTCGTCGAGGAAGCCGGCGTAGAACGGACAGAACTCGACGTCGTCGTACTCCTCGGTGTCGGGGCGGTACGGGGTCGGCTCGCCGTCGACGGAGAGGTAGTCGGCGGCCGGCGCGCCGCCCTCGTCGGACGCGTCGCCCGGCCCGGATCCGTCGCTCGCGGCGGCTCCGGCGGTTCCCGCCGATCCCGAGTCCATCAGCCCCACCTGCTGACTTCGCGCCTCGCTCACGAGGTTCGAGGTCGTCGTCGCGCCGCCGTCGCCGACGAGGTTCCGGGTGCGCTCGCGGAGCCCTTCACAGCGCTCGTACACGTTCTCGCGGTCGATCCCGCCGCGGTTCTCCCGCGCGTACGGGCAGACGTCCGCCTTGCCGACCAGGGTGAGCCCCGAGACCGGGTCGTACTCCTCGGGGAGGTCGTCGTTTATCGTCCGCAGGTCCGTCTCGAACTGACGCAGCTGCTGTTTGACGCTGGTGAGGACGAAGACGCGCTCGAAGTCGGAGTCCGGGTCGCGGACGCGGTCGAGCCCGGCGGTGAGCGCGAGCATCGTCTTCCCCGTCCCGCAGGCGCCCTCCAGCGCGAGGAAGCCGCCGTCCTCGGCGGCGTCGACGGCGGCGTCGATGCCGTCGGCCTGCTCGGGGTAGGGTTCGGGATGGCCGAAGAGGTCGGCCCACGGGGGCGAGTCGGTCACGAGCGCGAGTTACGCCCCATCCGATTTAAACGCTTCATCGGCGGCACGCCGGGTCGCTGCCGACGAGGTCGACGCGTCGCTGCCGGGACGCGGAGTACGCGGGAGCAGTGCGGCCTCACTCCACGATGTCGTGGAGGTCGGAGAGCCGGTCTATCTCCCAGGTCGGCCAGACGTTCAGCTCCCAGTCGCGGCGGTGCGGGCGGCGGATGAACGCCGAGTCGATCCCGGCGTTCTCGGCCGCGCGAACGTCGGACTCGTTGTCGCCGACGAACAGGGCGTTGCCCGCGTCGAGGTCGCCGAGCGCCTGCTCGATGTAGTGGGGGTTCGGCTTGCGGAGCTGGAGCGAGTGGATCGTCGGCTCGCGGCCGTAGGCGGCGCCCATGCGGTCGAAGCCGTCGAAGTGGTCGACGAGGAAGTCGACGGTCGCCTGCTGGTTCGACGAGACGATCCCCATCTGGACGTCGAGGTCCTGGAGCTCGTCGAGGTCGTCGTAGGGGGTCTTGCGTCCCTCGCGCGCCTCCTGCTGTTGGGCCCGCGACACCACGTCGTCGCGCGTCCGCCAGAACGACCCCGGATCGAGGTCGTACGTCTGACAGACCGTGCCGACGCTGCCGGGTGTCGCACCGATGGTCATCTGCTCTACGTCGTCCGGATCGGGCTCCTCGACGCCGCACTCCTCGAACGCGTCCCGGGTCGCCTCCCGGAGCACGTCGAAGCGCGTGCGGCCCACGAGGACACCGTCGTTGTCGAACACGACGGTATCGTACGTCATAGCCCCTATTCACGGCGAGGGGGGATAAGGGTTTCAGTGGCGGTTTCAGCGGCGAGAATCGGCCCGCTGCGGCCTTTTTCCGCCGATAATCGGTTCCCTATCGGTCGGTTTTACTTGCCGGTCGGCCGTGGTGCGGGCCATGCGCGTCAGCGTCATCGGCGGCAGTTCGATCGACGGGGAGACGGCGGCGGTCGCGGAGGCCCTCGGCGAGCGGCTCGCGGAGCGCGGCCACGTCGTCGTCTGCGGCGGCCTCGGCGGCGTCATGGAGGCCGTCTGCCGCGGCGCCCGCGCGGCCGGCGGCGAGACGATCGGAATCCTCCCGACGGACGACCGCGGGGACGCGAACCCGCACGTCACGACGCCGATCGCGACCGGGATGGGTCACGCGCGCAACGCGCTCGTCGTCATGAACGGCGACGCCGCGGTCGCGGTCGACGGCACGAGCGGCACGCTCTCGGAGATCGGGCTTGCGCTCGCACAGGGCCGCCCCGTGGCTGGCCTCGATACCCACGACGTCGACGGCGTCGAGGCCGTCGACTCGCCCGCGGCGGCGGTCGAGTACGTGGAGCGGAGCGTCGGGCGCCCGAGCGGTTCGGAGAGGGACTGACCCGCGGCGTCAGTCGTCCCGCTCGACACCGGTTATCTCGAACCTCGCGCCGCCGCGAGACCCGTCCGAGACGGCGACCTCCCAGCCGTGGGCGCTGGCGACCTCCGAGACGATGTTGAGGCCGAACCCGGTCCCGTCTCGGTCGGTCGTGTACCCGACCTCGAACACGCGGTCGCGCTCGTCTTCGGGGATTCCCGGGCCGTCGTCCTCGACGAAGAACCCCGACGGGAGGACGGCGCCGGCGCGCGTCGTCGTGTACATCGGCGAGATGTCGCCGACGATGACGGTGGCGTCGTCGCCGCCGTGGTCGACCGCGTTCCGGAACAGGTTCTCCAACAGCCGCTTCAGGCGCCCGCGCTCCGCGAGGATCCGCCGATCGGTGTCGACGACGAGCGTCGCGTCGCCGGTCGCGACGTTCGCCCAGCACTCGTCGGCGAGGGCGGACAGGTCGACCGCTTCGAGCTCCCCCGGCTGCTCGCCCTGCTTCGCGAGCGTCAACAGGTCCGCGATCAGTTCGAGCGTCCGGTCGACCGCCGACGCCGCGGTGTCGACGTGTTCGAGGTCCCCTTCGCTTTGCGCCATCTCGAGCCGTCCCTGTGCGACGTTAAGCGGGTTTCGCAGGTCGTGCGAGACGCCGTGAACGAACCCTTCGAGGCGGTCGCGCTGTCGCTCGGCCTCCGCCACCGCGCGGGCGGACGCGACGGCGTTCGAGATGCGGCGAGCGATAACGGGCGCTCGGTCCGAATCGGCCGACGCCCTCGCGACGTCCGTGGCGCCCGCGTCGAACGCCTCGGCCACGCCCGACGCGTCGAGCGCCTCGTCGGGACAGAACACGATCGGCAGTGCCGGGTGCTGGTCCCGGACAGCCTCGACGGCGGGGAGGCCGGTCGGTTCCGCGGGTCGACCGACCGCGACCAGGCAGTCCACCGGCGAGTCCCGGAGGATCTCCAGCGCCGCGTCGACCGTCGCGACCGGTTCGACGGCGAGGCGGTCGTCGGCGCGCTCCAGCGACGTCCGCAGCGCCGCCGCTCGGTCGGACGTGCTCGCGACGAGGACGGCGGCGATCGAATCCCTGACTGTGGACATCGCGGAGAGCCTTCCCTGAACGGCCGTCCGCTCGTGTGATAAACGTTAGCAAGAGTTCTGTCAACTGGAGAACCGTTTCGCGGCGCACAGCGCCGCTCGCGGACCGTTTAGGCGAGCCGCCCGCTGGCGATCTCGGCGCCCTCGACGAGCGCTTCGAGCTTCGCCCACGCGATCTCGGGGTCGACCATGCCGAGGCCGGCCTGCGTGCCGAAGCCGCAGTCGGGCGCGGCGACCAGCGGCGTCCCGTCGTCGACCGCGTCCGCGACGCGCTCTAAGCGGTCGGCGATCGTCTCCGGGTGGTCGATGATGTTCGTCTTCACGTCGACGACGCCCGGAATCAGCGTCCAGCCGTCGGGCACCGGGTGCTCGGCGAACGCGCGGTACTCGTGCTGGTGGCGCGGGTTCGCCTGCTCGACGCTGAGTCCGGTGATGTCAGCCTCGTAGATCAGCGGCAGCATCTCCGCGAGGTCCGTGTCGAGGTGGTGCGGCCCCTCGTAGCTCCCCCAACAGGTGTGGAGGCGGACCTGCTCGGCGGGCACGTTCGTGAGCGCCTCGTTGAGCGCCTGAACGTGGAGTCGCGTCGCGTCCTTCGCGGCCTCCAGCGGCTCGTCCGCGTACGCCGCGGTGTGGCCGACCGTCAGCAGCTCCGGGGCGTCGATCTGGAGCGTGAGGCCCGCGTCGGCGACGAGCTCGTACTCCGTCTTCATCGCCTCGGCGACCGCGAAGAGGAACTCCTCGTAGTCGCCGTAGTGCTCGTCGACGTGGGTGGCGGTGACGACGCTCGGCGACGCGGCGGTCATGAACGCGTCGTCGACGTCGCGGTCTGCGGCCGCGAGCGCGTCGGTGAACTCGTCGATCTCCGCTTCGGCTTCCTCGCGGCCGGTGTACTCGACCGCCTCGGCGACGACCGGGTGCATCGAGAGGTCGATCACGTCGGTCTTGAACGTCTCCTCGGCGTAGGAGGGGAACTCCTGGAGGTCGGCCCACAGCTCGGTCTCCCGCTTTCCGTCGATGCCACTCAGCCGGTCGGCGACGTACCAGTTGAACGAGACGCGGGACTGCTCGCCGTTGTTGATCGAGTCGAGGCCGGTCTCGACCTGCCGGTCGACGACGTCGCGGGTCGCGTCCGCGACCGTCTCGTCCCACTCGTCGGGGTCGACCGACTCGCCGTCCTGACGGCGGGTGAGCAGGTCGAGTAGTTCCGGGGGTCGCGGCAGGCTACCGATGTGTGTGGTGGAGATATGGCCGTCGTTCGTCGTCATCGATTACAACCACGGGTCGCTTCCTCAAAAGGGCCGAGGATCCGGCGGAATCGACAGGTTCGCGCCGCGGTACGGGAGCTTCCTTGCCTCGTCGTCCGTCGACGGACAGGGGTTTCCGGAGCGCGACGGCAAGTAATTAGATGTAATTAAGATTTATCAGATCGCGGCGAGAGGGGTCCGGCAATGAGCGACTACACCACGATCTCGCTGCGGAAGGAGTTCGTTGCGGACGTCGAGGCGTACATCGAAGACGAGCCGTTCGGTTCGGTGAAGGAGTTCGTGAAACACGTCGTCGTCCAAGAGATGGAGTCCGACGAGGGGGTCTCCGAGGCGGAGGCGAAACAGATCGCCCAGAAGCTCCGGGACTTAGGGTACATGGAATGAGCGGGCGGCACCGGGAGGCCCGGTCGCCGGACCTCGGCGGGGTCGACCGCGCCGACCTCGTTCTGCTCGCGATCCCCCTCGCGTTCTGCGCCGCATACGCGGCGACGTCGCTCGTCGTCCGTGGGTACACGCTCCCCGTCGCCGGCGGGTCGCTCGCGGCCGGCGCCCTCGTCGTCGACGGGCTCTTCCTGAACCCGCCGGACGAGGCGTGACGACCGATTGGGACGGAATCAAATCGGAAAGGGGATTTGATGAAATTGGCTCTGTTGAAACCCTATTCTTCAAATATAAATTAGGATGAAACACCCGGTCGCTGAATGGTGCTTTTCGATCGGTTTCGGGAGTGAGTATCGCAGATCGGTAGCAGCGATTCAGTATTTAAATTGCCGTGAGCCACGGCGACGAGCGCTTATAAAAGGAGTGCGGTGGCGCGTGCCGACGAGCGCCCGGAGGGCGCGAGTCGCACGCGCGAGGGACGCCGCGAACGCCCGCAGGGCGTGAGCGGCGAGGTTGGGGAGGCGTGAGGTGCGGTCGCTGTGTGGGGCGGGACTCAAAGGGGCAGCCGTGAGGGCGTCGTAGGCGACGTAAGCACCGCAGGGAGCGAACGGAGTGAGCGACCGAGGAGCGTGGTTCGAGAGAGCAAAGCTCTCTCGTCATCACGAAAGGCGCTTCGCGCCTTTCGAACGACAGCGAGCGTACGACGCCCTCCCGGCTGGGGCTTTGGAGACACTCGCCGCGGTGGCGTCAGTCACTTATAAACAGCCGACAGCAACACCGCACTCTGGTTTATAAATGACCTCACTCACGACGTACTACACGTACTCCCGCTATCGCTCACCGCTACCGCTATACTGACCACGCCCTGGTCAAAGTGTGTCACTTCCTAAGGATTTCAACAGAGCCATGAAATTCTAATTTATAAGTACTATCTCAAGTGAAACGGCCGGTAGATGGATGCTGCGTCTCGATCTCTGTTAGAACGAATACAGTTCTGTCCGAACCAGAGACCACATCGAATTAATTTTCCGGAGGGGCAACCATACTTTCGACAGGTATGCCCTCCGAGAAGACGTGTCCCGATTGCGAGGAACCACTGGAACGGATGGAACTACAAGGAACCGACGCCGTTGGCGAACTATCCATCGTTTCACCATCGACGGACGACGGATTTCTCAGTAGTATCCGAGCGGACGAGATTCTGACGCCAGTTCCGTACGTTTGCCCTGAGTGTCGACGAACCCTCCTGTATGCGGAAACGTAGCCGACATATCAGTCACCCGTACTGAGCGATCGATGGCGGAGAAACAGCGTGTCCGGAGAACGGAAACGGAGTCAGATACCCCGAAGAACTCCCCCAAAGCCCCAGCCGCGAGGACAGCGCACGCTCGCTGTCGTTCGAAAGGCGCTTCGCGCCGCTCTACCAGGTGTCGTGGAACGTGTCGAACTCGATCGAGTCGAGCGGCTTCTCGCCGATGGCGGCCTCGTACTCGCCGGGCGTCAGCATCGGCTTGTGGAACCGCGGGCCGTCGTCGGTCGTGATCCGGGGGCAGCCGGTGTTGACGAACGCGTCCATGTCGAAGTTGCGCAGGCGGTCCGGCGTCACCTCGTCCATGGTGATCAGGTAGGCGTTGTCGTTGTTGTCGACGATCTCCTGGGCCTTCTCCCAGCGGCCCTGGCCGATCTTCGTACAGAAGATGACGCCCCACTTCTCGGCGTCCATCGCCTTGTGGACCGCGGCGTAGCGCTGCTTGAGGAACTGGTCGTGTTCCGCGACCGAGACGGCGTTGTTGACGGGGTCGGCGATGACGACGCGCTTGTCGGGGTGCTCCATCGCGAGCCCGACCGGGTGGAACTTCCCGCCGCCGACGTACAGCACCTGCTCGGCGTCGATGTCAGCGGAGGCGTAGTTACAGCCGAGCACCTGCCCCTCCTTCGTGAGGCGGTCGTCGCCCCGGCGGGTGTGGACCTCGTAGCCGCGCTCTTCGAGCCAGTCGGTCATCTCCTCGAACCGGTTCATGTGCTGGGCCGTGGTGACGAGGCCCACGTCGGCGTCCTCCTCCGGAGCGGTCAGCTCCTCGTCGAGCGCGTCCTCCATGATCGGGAAGGGGTCGACGTTCGAGAACAGGGGGACGTAGACGATGCTGTCGGACTCCTTCATCGGCGTGTGGCCGAAGTGGACGAACACGTCCGTGCGGCGCATCAGGTACGTGTCGAGGTCGCAGGCGCCGTAGCAGGGCTGCCCGGAGAGCATGAAGGTGACGTCGTCGGGCGCGACCTCGCGGAGGTCGTCGGCGACCTTCGGACCGCGGCGCTTGAGCCCCTCGGGGAACTGGAGCCCGACCTTCGAGGCGTCGCGCTCCTCGATGGCCTCTAAGATCCGGTCGAGTTCGTAGTCCCACTCGCGGTCGTGTTTCAGGGCCATCCCGGTCTTCGTGAGGTCGCCCTCCGTGGAGCCGCTCATATCGAGCGAATTGTGCGGCAGGACGGTTAAACGGCGCGTTCGGCGACGGATGGTGTAACCCCTCCCGGTTACCAGATTCCGGGGCCGACGGCGTCGGCCGGTGTTCACTCTCGCCGAGCGTCCTCGTGTGCCTGCCGCGGCCGACGGACCTAACCGCCGTCCTCGACAAGTCGGCACCCATGCCAGACACCGCGCCCGACGCCGACCTCCCCCTCGAACACGTCCACGTCGCGCCCGACGACGGGACCGACGACGAGCCCGCGCCCGCCGTCTTCGTCCTCCACGGCCGCGGCGCCGACGAAGAGGACCTGCTCCCGGTCGCCGCCGAACTGCCGGACGACCACCACGTCGTCAGCCTCCGCGCGCCCGACCCGCTCCAGGGCGGGTACACGTGGTACGAACTCGACCTCTCGGCGGGGGGACTGGAGTCGAGCCAGCCCGACGCCGAGGACTTCCGCCGGAGCCTCGACCTGATCGTCGAGAGCGTCGAGGCCGCGGTCGACGCCTACGGGCTCGACGCCGACCGGATCGGGCTGCTCGGGTTCAGCCAGGGCGCGATCACCAGCCTCTCGCTCCTCCTCGAAGCCCCCGACCGCTACGCGTGGGTCGTCGCGCTCCACGGCTACCTCGCGGAGTCGCACGCGGATCTGAACCCGGACGGGATCGAAGGCAAGCCCGTCTTCGTCGGCGCCGGTGCGGGCGATCGCGTGATCCCCGAGTCGCGGACGACGGCGGCCGTCGACCAGCTCGAATCCGTCGGCGCAGACGTCACTCACGGGAGCTTCCCGGGCGGCCACGGCATCGGCCCGCAGGAGCTAGAGGCGGTCGTCGAGTTCGTCGCGTCGCGGACGGCGTAGCGGGCACCGAGGTCGACCCCGCCGACCCCCGGCTCCGGCAGGTTCAAACCGCTCGGCCACGATGTCCGGATATGAGCGTCGAACAGGTCTCCATCGAGGACCTCGGCCGAGAGCTCGGCGAGCGGATCGCCGAAACCCCGGAGTACGAGCGCTTCGAGGAGGCGAGAGCCGCGGTCCAGCGCGACGAGGAAGTCCAAGAGCGGATCGACGAGTTCGAGCAGCTGCGCGCGGAGTTCATGCAGGCCCGGCAGACCGGACAGGCGACGAACGACGGGCTCCAGCGCGTTCAGGAGGCGCAGGATGAACTCCACTCGATGCCGGTGATGAGCGAGTACCTCGACGCGCAAGACGAGCTCGAGGACACGCTCGAAGCGGTCAACGAGGCCATCTCCGAGCCCCTCGCGGTCGACTTCGGCGGCGAGGCCGGCGGCTGCTGTCAGGACTAACGCCAGTTCACGGCCGACTTTTTATACCGGATACCGACCCACGCCCGCCGTGATAGCCGTCGCCGGCGGCAAGGGCGGAAGCGGAAAGACGACGACCACCCTCGGGCTCGCCCGCGCGCTCTCGCGGCGCGGCGCGCCGGTCGTCGCGGCCGACGCCGACTGGGACCTCCCGAACCTCGCGCGGCTGGCCGCGGAGACGAGGTCCGAGGGCCCAACGGAGGCCGGAGCCGAGGGCCCGCCGATCAGTGCCGGCCGTCGCGCCGACGGGACTGAGGCGCGGACCGTCCTCGAAGCGGTTCGCGGGACGGAGCCGGTCCGTCCCGACCGCTCGGCGCCGACGGTGCTCGCGGCTCCCGATGCGCCGCGGTCGGTCGACGCGGACGCGACGTTCGACGCGCTCGACGGCGCGACGCCCGAGGGTGCGCCGGTCCTGCTCGACAGTCCAGCGGGCGCGTCGCCGGACGTGGCCGCGCCGCTGCGGGCGGCAGACCGCGCGCTGATCGCGACGCCGCTCCGACGCGCCGCGCTCCGCGACGCCGCGAAGACGGCGGCGATCGCCCGCCGGCTCGACTGCCCGCCGGTCGGAGCCGTCGTGATCGGCGAGACGGACGTGCCGGATCGGGTGGGGACGCTGCTCGGCTGTCCCGTCCTCGGCGCGATTCCGGACGGCGGGGCCGCCCCGCTGTCCGATCCGGGCGTCCGGAGCGCGTACGACGGCCTCGCTTCACGGCTCGGCGAGATCGAGGCGGCGAGCGGGTGGCAGATCGCGTGAGGATCGCCCCTACCGGCGGCGCCGAAACGGCGGACGACGGGGTCACGAGCGGCCGAGAGAGCCGCCATCGACAGACCCAAGCGTCCACAGGCGGCAGCGATCGTATGGAGACGCTTCCGACTGGGATCTCGGTGCTGGACCGACAGTTCGGCGGAGGGCTCCCGAGCGGTAGCGTCGTCGTGTTGAAGGCGAACCCCGACAGCCAGTCCGAACTCATCTTGAACCGGTTCGCCCGGGTCCGGGAGTGCCGCTACCTGACGACCGTCCGGTCCGCCGACGCGGTGGCCGCGGCGCTCAGCCGCGACGGCGACGAGGAGACGAGCGTCGAGGCCACGGACGACGCCGGCGACCTCCACGAGTTGGCGTCGCTGACCGACGATCTCCCCGAGGAGGGCACGCTGATCGTCGACTCCGTGGGGCCGGTAGAAGAGAGCGCGTCCCCGGCGGCGTACGCCGAGTTCCTCGACGACGTGCGGTCGCGGGTGGTCGACGCCGGCGGCGTCGCGCTGCTCCACGCGCTCCGCGGCGGCGAGGACCCGCGGACGCGACGCGTCACGGAGCAGGTCGCGGACGTGGTGTTCGACCTCCGCACCACCGTCACCGGGACCGAGATCGCGAACCGCCTTGTCGTCCCCAAGTTCCGGGGTGGCGCCGCCCTCGAAGAGCCGCTGAAGCTGAAGCTCACCGACGAGGTCGCCGTCGACACGAGCCGCGACATCGCCTGAGGCGGCCGTTCGTCGGCGTTCCGAGCCTACAGTACGGCGGACGCGAGGAGCACCACCGCGCCGACGACGGCCGCCGCGACCGCCCAGTTGCGCGCGGTGTCGGCGGCCCCGTACGGCCCGCCCTTCCGCGAGAAGAGGTACAGCGCGTACACGGCGAGCGGCGCCAGCGTCGGGAGCGTCGCGACCGAGACGACGCCGGTGAAACTCGACAGCAGCGCGAGCGCGACCGTCGCCGCGCCCGCGACCCCGGCGACGAGCGCGTCCTCGCGTGCCCGTTCGATCTCCATACTCGGTGTGGACGCGTCGGCGGGCAAAAGGGCTCCGTTCGCCGGTCGGAGCGGCCGCTCGCGGCGAAGCGAGGGCGGCCGCTCGCCGGGCAGGAAAAACGCGAAATTCGGGTGGATAGGAAAGCGGAGTCGACTACTCTTCGTCGATCTCGTCGACGATCTCGTCGGCGTCGACGTCGACGTCTTCGAGCGCCTCCTCGATGTCGACGTCGCCGCCGCCGGCGCCGCCCATGCCGCCCATCATGCCGCCGAGACCGCCCATGCCGCCGCCCTCGATGACCTCCTCGATGACCACGCGGTCGAGGTCGAGGCGGTCCATGAGGTCCTGCGCGATCTGCTGTTTCTGGAACATCCACTGCTGGTTCATCTGCATCGCCTGCGTCGCCGTGACGTAGAGGACGTCCTTCTCGACCTCCTCGGTCTCGACGGTCTCCTCGCCGTCGTCGTCCTCGGTGACGGTCTCCTCCTCCTCGGTCTCCGTCTCGATACGGACCTCGGGGGCCTCCTGGAGGTACATCCCGAGCATGCCGGCGGCCTGCTCTTCGCGGTCGTCGATCGCTTCGAGGATCTCGTACTCGTACTCGAGGTCCTCGCCGGCCAGCGGGTGGTTGAAGTCGACGCGGGCGCGGCCGCCGATGATCGTCTCGAGGTGGCCCTGCTGGTTGTCGATCTGGACCTGCGCGCCGGGGTAGCGGTCGTCCTCGGGGATCTTGTCGGCCTTGACCGTCTCGACCTCGTCGGGGTCGTACTCGCCGAAGGCGTCCTCGGCGGGGACGTCGATCGTGCCCTCGTCGCCGACGGCGCCGCCGACGAACGCCTCCTCGACGGTGGGGAACACGTGCCCGGCGCCGAGCGCGATGATGCGGGGTTCGAAGTCGTACTCGTCGGTGTCGATCTCGGCGTCCTCGGCCGTCTCCTCGTCGGTCGTGTCGATGACGCGGCCGTCGTCGGCCGTGCGGATCGTGTACGCGACGCGGACGAAGTCGCCGTCCTCGAGTCCGCCGGCGTCAGTCTCGGTCTCGCTCTCCTCGGCCTCGTCGGCCGCGTCCGCTTGCTCCTGATCGCTCATACCCGAACGTCACCTGTTACACCCTTAAGAAGCACGGTTCGGCCCGAAGGCCGCCGACGAACGGGCGACAGCGGCGGTTCGGCGGTCGACACGGCCGCCCAGCGGGTCCCGTCGACCGGCCGCCGAGCCCGCGGAGTCCCGCGTCGCTTATGAACGCCCCGGCCGCACCCTCGAACATGTACGAGGTCGAGATCAAGGTCCCGGCCGACCTGGAGGCGACGCGGGAGCGACTCCGCGAGGCCGGCGCCGAGCGCGTCGACGCGCGCCGCCAGCGCGACACCTACTACGACGCGCCGCACCGCGAGTTCGCCGAGACGGACGAGGCGCTCCGGATCCGGCGCGAGACGCCGCTGGCGGAGGACGGGGGATCGTCGTCGGAGGGAGAGGCGCCGTCGGACGCCGAACCCGCCGCGTCTGCGACGGTTACTTATAAAGGCCCGCTCATCGAGGCGGCCTCGAAGACGCGGACCGAACACGAGACGGGCGTCGACGACGGCGAGGCGCTCGCTGCGGTCCTCTCGGGGCTCGGCTTCGAGCCGGCCGCGACCGTCGAGAAGCGCCGCGAGTTCTGGTCGTACGACGGGTTCACGGTGACGCTCGACGCCGTCACCGGGCTCGACGAGTACGTCGAGATCGAGCGGGAGGTCGCGGAAGAGGGCGAGGTCGACACGGCGCGCGAGGCGGCGATAGCGGCGCTCGACCGGCTCGGCCTCGACGCGGACGAGCAGGTCCGGACCTCCTACCTCGGGCTGCTGCTGGCGGGCGAGGAGGACTGAGCTCGACGGAACCGCGCGTCAGTCGTCCGCGTCGCTCTCGGCGTCTTCCGGCCGCTTCTCGGAGAGCACCGTCCGCTCGAGCTCGCAGACGAGGATGTCGTCGTCGCCGTCGACGACCTTGAACGCCTCCACGCGCATGGTGACGACGCCGCGCTCGCCGTCGCTCGTCTCCCGCTTGTCGGTGACCGTCGATTGCGCGCGGATCGTGTCCCCGTGGAACACCGGGTTCGGGTGTTCGACGTCGTCGTACGAGAGGTTCGCGACGATGGTGCCGTCGGTCGTCTCCGGGATGGATATGCCGACCGCGAGCGACATCGTGTACAGCCCGTTCACCAGTCGCTCGCCGAACTGGGTCTCCTCGGCGAAGTCGGCGTCGAGGTGGAGCGGCTGCTGGTTCATCGTCATATCGCAGAAGCGCTGGTTGTCGGCCTCGCTTATCGTCCGTCGCTTCGCGTGCTCGATGGTCTCGCCGACCTCGAACTCCTCGTAGTACAGTCCGGGCATGGACCCTCGCTCGACCGGCGACGTGAAATCGGTACCGCTCTCGACCGTGTGGCCACCCGTAGTGACGCACTCTGAGGTCTAGCCGCTTGCTTATAAATGGCTGCTGGCGGATCGGCGGCGACCACCGCCAAAGCCCCAGCCGCGAGTCAATTTGCGAATGGACGCGAGGCAGTCGTCCGACGGCCGTCGTTCGCCCATTTATATATCCCCCGCCGCGTAGTCCGAGCGTGTCCAGCGTCACCGTCAGTATCGACCCGCACGTCCACTCTGAAGGGAGCTACGACGGCCACGAGCCGGTCGAGCTGATACTCGAACACGCGGCCGAGATCGGGCTCGACGCGGTCGTCATCACCGACCACGACGTGATCCGGGAGTCGAAACGCGCCGCGGCGATCGCCTCCGAGTACGGGCTGATCGGCATTCCCGGCGTGGAGGTGTCGACCGCACACGGGCACCTGCTCGCGATCGGCATCGACCGGATGCCGCCCCGCGGGCGCTCGTACGCCGAGACAGTCCGCTGGATCCGCGACCGCGGCGGGGTCGCCATCGTCCCCCATCCGTTCCAGCGATCGCGTCACGGCGTCCGCCAGCGCAACATCCCGACGCCCGGGTCGGCCGCGGACGCGGACGAACCCGTCGCGGCCGACGGCGCCCCGGAAGGCGAAGGCGTCGAAGCTGACCCGGACCCGGATCCGGGACCAGCCGCGGCGGTCGCCGAGGTGGACGCGATCGAAGTGTTCAACGCGTGGCTGTTCACCGGGTACCGCAACCGTCGCGCGCGGCGGTTCGCGGCCGAACACGGCTACCCCGGCGTCGCCGCGAGCGACGCGCATCACCTCCAGTACGTCGGCCGGGCGTTCACGGAGCTGACGGTCGAAGGCGCCGAGTCGGTCCGCGAGGTCACGGCCGACGACGTGCTGGCGGCGATCCGCCGCGGCACGACGACCGTCGAGGGGCGCCGCGCGCCGATCCGGATGGCGGCGAAACACTACGTCGGTGCGGCCGGGCGCCGCTCGGCGTACTACGCGCGGACCGGCGCGGCCCGCGGCGCGCGGGCCACCAAGCGGACCGCGGTGGACGGTGCGGTGGCCGCGAAGGTCGCCGCGCTCCAGTCGATCCACCGCACGCGGCGGCTCCTCTCCTGGTTCGCCTGACGGGTCGCGGCCGCCGGCGGCCCTCCTGGCGGCGCGCGCGGAGAACGGGGTTTTTGCCCGCGGCCGCGAATGTGATCGCATGAGCCACGACAGACGCGAGTCCGGGTTCAAGCGACGGACCCGGGTCGCGGACGCGAGGGCGACGCTGCTCGACGCCGTCACCCCCCTCGACCGGACGGAATCGGTCCCGGTTGAGGCGGCGGACGGCCGTGTCGTCGCCGAACCGATCGATGCGCCCGCGCCGGTTCCGGGGTACGACCGGGCCGCGATGGACGGGTACGCGGTCCGCGCGAGCGACACCTTCGGTGCGGGCGACCGCTCGCCCGCGGTCCTCGCGGCCAAGCCCGCCGAATCGGACGCGGTCGCGCCCGGCGAGGCCGAGCGCGTTCACACCGGGAGCGCGGTGCCCGAGGGCGCGGACGCGGTCGTGATGATCGAACAGGTGGAAGAAGTCGGCGACGACGTGGAGGTGTTCGACGCGGTCGCGACCGGCGAGAACGTTGGCGAGGCCGGCGAGGACGTCTCCGACGGCCAGCGGCTGTACGAGCCCGGCCACGTCCTGCGCCCCTCCGACCTCGGCCTCCTGCGCTCGGTCGGGCTCGATAGCGTGACCGTCCACGAGCCGCCCGAGGTCGCCGTGATCCCGACCGGCGAGGAGCTGGTCGAGTCCGACCCCGGCCCGGGGGAGGTGATCGAGACGAACGGGCTCACCGTCTCCCGGCTCGTCGAGCGCTGGGGCGGCGAGGCGCGCTACCGCGACGTCGTCACCGACGACCCGGACGCGCTCCGCGAGGCGGTCGCGGCCGACCTCGACGCCGACGTTGTCGTCACCACCGGCGGCTCCTCCGTCGGCGAGCGCGACCTGATCCCCGAGGTCGTCGACGGCCTCGGCGAGGTGCTCGTCCACGGCGTCGCGCTGAAGCCCGGTCACCCGGTGTGTCTCGGTCAGGCCGAGGGGACGCCGATCGTCTCCTTACCCGGCTACCCGGTCGCGTGTATCGTCAACGCGGCGCAGTTCCTCCGGCCCGCCCTGAAGCGCGCGGGGGGGACCGAGGCCGAGCCGTTCCCGACGCGCCGCGCGACGCTCGAACGGAAGGTCGCCAGCGAGCCCGGCGTGCGGACGTTCGCGCGGGTGTCGCTCTCTGAGGACGAAAGCGACGGAGACGGCGACGAGAGCGCCGACGCCCTCCCGACCGCGACGCCGACGCGCGCAAGCGGCTCCGGCATCCTCTCGAGCGTCGCGCTCGCGGACGGCTGGGTCGTCGTCCCCGAGCCGCGGGAGGGGCTCGACGCGGGCGAGACCGTCGACGTGGAGCTGTGGGAGGTGACCGAATGAGCGACCGCAAGGAGTTCCGCGACCTCGCGACCCCCGAGGCCGCCCGCGAGGCGATCGCGTCGCTCGACCTCTCTCCGGCGCCGGAGACGGTCCCGCTGCGCGAGGCCCGCGGGCGCGTCCTCGCCGAGCGCGTCGACGCCGACATCGACGTGCCGGGCTTCGACCGCGCCTCGATGGACGGGTACGCGGTGCGGGCGCGCGACACCTTCGGCGCGGACGAGGCCGACCCCGCCGAGCTCGACCTCGTCGGCGCGGTCCACGCGGGCGCCGCGCCCGACGTGACGGTCGAACCGGGGACGTGCGCCGAGATCTCCACGGGCGCGGTGATGCCCGACGGCGCGGACGCGGTCGTGATGGTCGAGCGCACCGACGAGGTCGGCGGGGGCGGCGACGGTGACGAGGGTTCCGCCCGGATCGCGGTCCGAACCTCGGTCGCCCCGGGCGACCACGTGATGACCGCCGGGACCGACATCGCGGCCGGCGCCCGCGCGCTCGGTCCGGGCACGCGGCTCACGCCCCGCGAGATCGGGCTGCTGTCGGCGCTCGGCGTCGACGAGGTCCCGGTCAGGGGACGGCCGCGCGTCGGCATCGTCTCGACCGGTGACGAGCTGGTCCGACCCGGGGAAGAGCTCGACCCCTCGCGCGGCGAGATCTACGACGTGAACTCGACGACGATCGCCGCGGGCGTCGAGGAGGCGGGCGGCGAGCCGGTGCTGTACCCGCACGCCGGCGACGACTACGACGAGATGGAGCGCCTGCTCCGCCGCGCGGCCGACGAGTGCGACCTCGTGCTCTCCTCGGGGTCGACCTCGGCGAGCGCGGTCGACGTCATCTACCGCGTGATCGAGGCGCGCGGCGAGCTGCTTCTCCACGGCGTCGCGGTCAAGCCCGGCAAGCCGATGCTGATCGGGCGGCTCGACCGTACCGAAGAGGCTGACGACTCCCGGGGAAGCGAGTCCGCCTACGTCGGCCTCCCCGGCTACCCGGTGTCCGCGCTCACGATCTTCCGGACGTTCGTCGCGCCCGCGATCCGCGAGGCGGCCGGGCAGCCGGAGCCGGCAACGGCGACCGTCGAGGGCCGGATGGGCGTCGAGGAGCGGTACGCCGAGGGGCGGCTGCGGCTGATGCCGGTCGGCCTGCTTGACCTCGGCGCGGACGCGCGGGACGCGGGCGACGACCGCCCGCTCGTCTACCCGGTCGACAAGGGCTCCGGCGCGACGACGAGCCTCGTCGAGGCGGACGGCGTCGTCGCGGTCGACCCCGACACCGAGTACCTCGACGTCGGCGAGACGGTCTCTGTCGACCTGTTCTCGCCCGACGTGCGCCCGCCGACGCTGCTCGGCGTCGGCGAGGACGACCCCGCGCTCAACCGCCTGCTCGACCGGCTCGACAACCCTCGTTACCTCCCGGTCGGCTCGCGCGAAGGCCTCCGGCGGCTCCGCGACGGCGTCCCGGACGTGGCCGTGACCGCGGGGCCGACCGACCGCGACGTCGACGCCGCGGAGCTCGGCGGCTGGACCCGCGAGTGGGGGCTCGTCGTCCCCGACGGGAACCCCGAGGGAATCGAAGGAATCGCGGACCTGATCGACCGCGACCTCCGCTTCCGGAACCGGCCGACCGTCTCGGGGCTCCGCCGGAGCCTCGACGCCGCGCTCGACGACCTCGCGGCCGAGCGCGACGCCGACCGCCGCGAACTCGCCGAGGATATCGACGGCTACGAGCGGACTGCGAAGGCGTTCGAGAGCCCGGCCCGCGCCGTCGCCGCCAGCGACGCGGACGCCGGCCTCGGCCTCCGCGAGACGGCCGAGCGGCTGGGCTGCGGGTTCGTCTCGCTGGGCGAGCAGTCGGTCGTCGTGCGCGCCGCCGCGGACCGCGTCGACCGCGGGCCGGTCGCTGCGCTGGCGGCGGAACTCGGCGGTGACGACGACGCAGACGCGACTGCGGACGGTGCGGCCCTCGATGCGATCCTCGCCGACCTCCCGGGCTACTCGCGGAACAGCCGGAACGACCCCTGACCGACGACGACCTCCGAGCGGTCGGCGTCGCTCTCGTCGTCTCCCGCGGCTCCCTCGCCCCGGTTTCCGGTGGTGGTGACAGTCATCTCGCTGACGCCGATCGATCCCCCGGCCCGCACCACCTTGGCCTCCGCGCGGAGGTCGCCGTTCGCGGGGCGGAGGTAGTTCGCGTTGAGGTTCACCGTCGCGACGCCGCCGTCAAGCGGGTCCTCGAACGTCGTACGCTGGGCGACGCCGCCCGCGGTGTCGATAAGCGTCGCCGCGACGCCGCCGTGGATCGTCCGGCCGTCCGCGTTCGTCAGCTTGTCGTCGAAGGGTATCGAGAGCACGACCCGGCCGCGTTCGATCGTCTCTACCTCCGTGTTCAGCCACGAGAGGTAGCCGTGGTCGTCCTCTAACTTCCGCCTGACGAACTCCGTCGCCCCGTCCGGGAGCGGGTCCATCGCCGCGATCTCCGTGCGGTCCATGTTCCGGGGAATATCCCGGGACGGCTTGTACTCCCCGGAAACGCACGACAACCGGCGATCGATTCCCGTCCGCTCACCCGACGCCGAGCCGGATCGGGTCGTCGCTCGGGACGATGTCGAGCGTCACCGACTCGCCGATCTCGAACTCGCGGTCCGGGCAGACCACCTTGACGCCGAACCGATCGCCGCGCGCGGCGAACAGCGACAGCCCGGTGACGCGCCGGCCGTTCGCGCGGACGTCGACTGCCGCCCACTCGACGCGCGGCGCCCCGGCGTCCGTATCGTCCGCTCGGACCGTTCCGACCTTGGTTCCGAGAAGCGACAGCGTCGTCCCGTCTGCCGCGGATGCGCCTTCCTCCGCGTCCCTCGTCGCGGATGCGCCTTCCTCCGCGTCCCCCGTCGTGGGCGCGCCTTCGTCCGCCTCGAACGTCCCGCCGCCCGCGTAGTGCGTCAGCCCGCCGTCGAGCGGAACTCCCTCGTCGCTCGCGAGCGCGGCGAACGACCGGTCGGCGCCGGCAGCGCGTCGCGGGCCGTCGAGAACGACGTGCGTCGGGCCGCGCTCGACGACGGCTCCCGTCCCGTCCCACGCGACCGGCTCGACGGGGACGTCGGCCGCGACCGGCAGCGACCCGCTGGCTCGGAGGGGGTTCGCGCCCGGCGGGCGGAAGCCGAGGTGGACGTGGTCGTCGACCCACTGGCCGAAGAAGCCCGAGCGCGTCGTCGGCCCGAGCGCGTCGCCGACAGCGACCCGGTCGCCGGGGTCGACCTCGGGGATCACGTGGAGGATCCGCGCGACGGTGCCCGGCGGAGCGCCGGCGCGGGCGCACCACTCGTCGGCGAGGTCGACGACGATCAGGTGGTCCTCGGCGGCCGCGTACGGGCGATCGGGGCAGCCGACGGTGCGGACCTCACGCACGGTCCCGGAGACCGGCGAGCGCCCGACGCCGTCGCCCGGGTAGAGGTCGACCGCGCGGCCGCGGTCGTGGGCGGGGTACGGGGAGTTGAACCGCGAGAACTTCTCGTACCGCTCGACCACGTCCGCGGGGAGCGAGACCGTTGCGTCGGTCACGACTCCGCCGCCTCCATCCCCTCGATGACGAACTCCGCGCCGCCGGCGTCGGACTCGGCGACCGAGAGCGTCCACCCGTGCGCCTCGACGATGTCGCCGACGATGGCGAGCCCCAGCCCGGTACCGTCGCCGAGCGACACGCCGCGCTCGGTGACGCGCTCGCGCTCAGCGGGCGGGATCCCGGGGCCGTCGTCGCCCACCGCGAGCGCGACCCCGTCGCCGTCGGTCGCGACGCTGACGGTGACGGCGACATCCTCGCCAGCGTGCTCGATCGCGTTACGGAACAGGTTCGAGAGCAGCTGTTCGAGGCGGTCGCGGTCGGCCAGCACGGTCGCGTCGGCCTCGACGGTCAGCGTCGCGTCCGCGGTCTCCAGCCGCGACCAGACCCGCCTGGCCGTCGCGTCCAGCGAGACGCGGTCGAGGTCGTCGACCGTCTCCCCCGCCGTCGCCAGCGCGAGGAGGCCCTCGATCATGTCGTCCATCCGCTGGTGGGCGTTCGCCGCCCGCTCCAAGGCGCCGTCCGGGTCGTCGCCGCGCTGGCGGGCCAGTTCGACGGCCGCGGACGCGGCGGCGAGGGGGTTCCGCAGGTCGTGCGAGACGACGCCGGCGAACTCCTCTAACCGCTCGTTCTGGCGTTCGAGTTCGGCCTCCCGGCGTTCGAGTTCGGTCTGTCGCCGCTCTCTCGCGGTCACGTCGCGCAGCAGGAACACGTGCCCGCGGTCGGTCCCGCGCGGGTCGGTTATCGGGTTCTCCTGGATGTCGAACTGCCGGTCGCCGATGGCGATCGGGTGTTCGTCGCCACCCTCCAGGCGGGGGAACGCCTCCGACAGCGACGAGCCGACCGCGTCCGGCGGGAGGATCGCCTCGGCGGCGGGGTTCAGGTCGCGGATGCGGCCGTCCGAGCCGGAGACGATGACGGGGTCTTGCATCACCTCGACGGCGGTGTCGCGCGCGACGACAGCGGCGTCGAGGGTACCGAGCCAGAAGACGGTGCCGTAGAGGAACACGCCGTGGATCACGAACGCCGTCGGGAGCCACGAGAGGTGCGCGTAGCTCCCGACGTCGACGAACGTCGCGATCCCCGCCAGGAACGGGAACAGCGTGCCGAGCAGCACGACGAACGTCTGGAGCCGGTAGCGGTTCCCGGTCCGCTCGTAGAGGTCGACGACGAGGAGGACGCCGGCGATGCACAGCCCGTACGCGAGGAGGACGAACGCGCCCCCGACGGGGCCGAGCCCGTAGCCGAGCAGGGTGAACGGCCCGTCGACCACGGGCGCCACCGAGCGCCGCGCGAGCCCGTGGGTGCCGCTCGACCACGCGAGCAGCACCCAGACGAACGCGGGGGTCGCGAGCGCGACGATCCGGTTCTCCGTCCGCCAGCGGTCGTGCCCGGTGAACGCGAAGGCGAAGAGCATCCAGAGGACGGGTAACGCCCCCATGAGCGGCGTCGCCAGGTTGAACGCGACCGTCATCGCGACCTCGCCGGGCGCGGCGACGCGGAGCGCGTACAGGAGGGAGACGCCGCCCCCGCACAGCAGGTAGAGGGCGACCTCGATCCCCCCGGGCTCGTCGCGCTCGCGCCACGCGACCCGGCCGAGCCAGAGCCCGATGACACCCGCCAGCAGGCAGGCGGTCAGGTACGCTTGGACCGGCAGCGCGCCGAGGTCGCTCATCGATATCTGAACCACTTCCAGAGCCGACAAAACTGTTGTGTCACGCGCCGGCCGACGGGCCGTCTCGTCACCGGGGCTCTCAGCGCGCCGACGGGCGACCGCGCCCGGCGCAAAGGGCTTGTGCGCTCCAGTCGTCTGGTCCGGCATGCGCGTGTACAGGGGTGAGTTCGAGACGCCCGCCGCGGACCGCGAGCCGACGGCGGACCTCCTCGCGTCGGCCGCTGACGGCGTCCCGGCCGTGCGCGTGGCCGCGCCGCCGCGGCAGGTCGCGTTCGGTCGGCGCGACGTCCGCGAGTCCGGGTTCGAGGCGGCGAAGCGGGCGGCCGAGGAGGCGGGGTTTCCGCCCGTCGAGCGCGACGTCGGCGGGCGCGCGGTCGCGTACACGGGGTCGACGCTCTCGTTCGGCGTCGCGGTGCCGACGGGCGACGGGCGCGGGTCGATCGACTCGCGGTACGAGACCGCGACCGAGACGCTCCGCGACGCGCTCCGTGACCTGGGCGCCGACGTAGTCCGGGGGGAGCCGCCGGACGCCTTCTGTCCCGGCGACCACTCGCTTCGGGTCGCAGGCGGGGAGCGCACCGCGGACGGCGCGGCGACCGAGGGCGCAGAGCGCGTCGTCGTCGGCGGCAAGGTCGCGGGCCTCGCCCAGCGCGTCCGGGCCGACGCGACGCTCGTCGCGGGCGTCCTCGTCGTCTCGGCCGACGATCCTGAGCCGATCGCGCGGGTCACCGAGCCCGTCTACGACGCGCTCGACGTGCCGTTCGATCCGGAGTCGGTCGGGAGCGTCGCCGACGCGGGCGGCCCGGACGACTCGGAGGCCGTCGCCCGCGCGGTCGAGGCCGCGTTCGTCGACGGGCCGTGGGGCGACGGCGAGCGCGAGATCGTCCGCGTCGACGGGGCAGACGCCTGAGCGCGCCGCGGCGCGCGCTTTCGACGTTTCGACGTGCTTTTTATGCGCGGGGGACTGGGTTCGCGCATGGCCGAATTCAAAGTCGTCGTCGCCGACCCCGAGACCGGCGAGACGTTCCAGCGAGAGGTCGACGGACAGGACGCCAACCGATTCCTCGGTCGCGAACTCGGCGACGAGATCGGCGGCGACGCGGTCGGGCTCTCCGATCACACCATCGAACTCACCGGCGGCTCCGACGAGACCGGGCGCCCGATGCGGGAGGACGTCTCCGGCACGCGCCTGAAGGAGCTCCTCTTAGAGGGCGGCGTCGGCTTCGAGCCGTCCCGCGAGGGCGAGCGCAAGCGCATCACCGTCCGCGGTCGCGAGATCGACGACGACGTCGCGCAGATCAACGCGAGTGTCGTCGACGGCGACGGCGACGTTGCGGCCGCGCTCGGCGAGGGCGACGCGGACGACGACGCCGACGAGTAACGACGCCGCGATGCCTCGCGTCCCCTCCGACGGCGAGGACGTCTCTTCGATCCGCGTCTCGCTCGCCCGGAGCGGCGGCACTCGTCGCCCCTGCGTCCGGCTCCCCGACGACGACGCGCTCGACGGCCGCGTCGAGTCCGGAAGCTGCGACGCACTCGACGTGAGTCAGGGCGACCTGATCCGCGTCGCGTTCGACGGGGGCGAGCACCACGCGCGGGTCGCGAGCGACTCCAAGGGCCGCCTCCTCCGCGGCGCGTTCGACAACCGGCGGCTCGCGCGCGAGGCCGGCGAGGGGGCGAACCGCTTGGTCGAGTGGCTCGACGCGAACGGCCGGGAGCCCGGCGACAGCGTCGTCCTCGACGTGGTGGTGCCCGGCGAGCTGTACGGGCTTCGGATACCGGGCGAGCGGACCGTGTACGACGCGAACCGCGGGCCGCGCTCGTCGCTCGCGGACATCGCGCGCGACGTCGACGAGTAGCCCCGCGGCGTCAGGCCAGAAGCCCCGCGGCGTCAGGCCGGATCGCTTATTCTCGCTCGGGCCCGATGTCGCGCCATGCAAGAGGTCGACGCGGATCTGACGGCGCTCGACCGCGCGATCATCAACGCGTTCCAGGGCGGGTTCCCGGTGACGGAGCGCCCCTTCGACGCGGCGGCAGCCGCGCTCCGCGAGCGCGGCGTCGACGTGACCGGCCCGGAGCTGTGCGAGCGCGTCCGCGAGCTCGACGAGGAGGGAATCCTCTCGCGGTTCGGCGCGCTCGTCAACGCCGAGGAGATCGGCGGCGCCGCCTCGCTCGTCGCGATACACGCGCCCGAGGACCGCTACGAGGAGATCGCGGAGGCCGTCAACGAGTTCACCGCGGTGGCGCACAACTACGAGCGGGAACACCCCCACCTCAACATGTGGTTCGTGGTGAGCGTCGCCGACCACCCGGACCCCGACAAGGACGGGAACGACCGGGTGGAGGAGGTGCTCGACGAGATCGAGGCCGCGACGGGTCAGGAGACGTACAACCTCCCGAAGCTCCGGGAGTTCCACGTCGGCGCGAAGTTCCTCGTCGACGGGCCGGTTCCCGAGGGCGACGTGGACCTGTCGGAGTTGGGGCCCGACGTGGAGCCCAGCGACCGCGGGACGCTCACGCCCGACGAGCGCGACCTCGTCGTCGAGATCCAGGGCGGGCTCCCGGTGACGGAGACCCCCTACACCGACGTCGCGGCCGCGCTCGACGCCGACGTGGAGTGGGTGATCGAGACGATCAAGCGGTTCGAGCGGGAGGGGAAGGTGCGCCGCGTCGGCGTCATCCCCAACCACTACGCGCTCGGCTACACGGAGAACGGGATGACCGTCTGGAACGTGCCCGAGGACGTCTTAGACGAGGTCGGCCCCGCGGTGGCGGAACTCGACTTCGTCACGCACTGCTACGAGCGCCCGCGCCACGCGGGCGTCTGGGAGTACAATTTCTTCGCGATGACGCACGGGCGCACGGAGGCGGAGAGCGAGCGCCGGATCGCGGAGGTGCGGGAGCTGATGGACGAGCACTGGGATGTCGGCGCCGACGACTGGGACACCCTGTTCTCGACGCGCATCCTGAAGAAGACCGGCATCCGCATCGCGGACCGGGCGGACAGCAACACGGCGTGATCCGCCGGATCGCGGGATTCAGAGGGCGAGCGTGACCCCGCTCTACCACGACCTCGCGGGCGAGACGGTCGCCGTCTTCGGCGGCGGTGCCGTCGGCTCGCGAAAGGCTGCCGGGTTCGACGAGGCGGGCCGGATCGTCGTCGTCAGCCCAGAGTTCGACGAGCGGGTGCGCGAGCTCGCGGACGAGCGGGATGCGGACCAGCGCGAGGCCGACGAACGAGACGGGGACGAGGGCCCGGACGGGCCGTCGGTCGAACTGGTCCGCGCCGCGCCGGATGCCGACGCCGTCGCGGAGTGGATCGACCGCCTCGATCCCGCGCTCGCGGTCGCGGCGACGGACGACGCCGCGGTCAACGCGGCCGTGGAGTCGGCCGCGCTCGACCGGGGAATCCTCGTCAACCGCACGGACGTGTCGGGCGGTCGCGACCCCGGGAGCGTGGTGGTGCCCGCGACGGTCGAGGACGACCCGGTGACCGTTGCCCTCTCGACGGGGGGAACGAGTCCCGCCTTGGCGAAGGCGCTCCGAGAGCGGATCGAGGCCGAGATCGAGGGTGCGGGCGAGATGGCGGCGCTCTCGGGGGAGATCCGCGAGGAGCTGAAAACGGCGGGTGTCGCCCCCGAAAAGCGGCGGGAAGCGGTCCGACGCGTTGTCAGATCCCGGGGGGTTTGGAAGGGTTTACAAAAGGGGAGATCCAACGGACGGCAAGAGGCTGACACCGTGATTGAGGAGGTACTCGACCGATGAGAGAGACGGGTGCGATCGCCGGCGTGAGCGTCGCCCACGCCGACGCGACCGTCGACGAGATCGAGGCCGCCGGCGGCGACGGCGTCCGCGCGACCGTCTCCGACCTGCTCGCGCGCGAAGGGGTCGAGGAGGCGTTCGCGGTGCAGACGTGTAACCGCTCGGAGGCGTACGTCGTCACCGACCGGACCGTCGACGGCACGACGGCGCTGTCGACGTTCGCGCCGGACGTGCGCGGCGGCGCGGTCCGCCGCCTCGACCACGAGGAGAGCTTAGAGCACCTAATGAGAGTCGCCTCCGGGCTGGAGTCGCTCGTACTCGGCGAAGACCAGATTATCGGCCAGCTGCGCGAGGCCTACGAGGAGTCGAAGTCCGCCGGTGGCATCGGCCCGGTGCTCAAAGACGCCGTGACGAAGGCGCTCCACGTCGGCGAGCGCGCGCGGACGGAGACGGAGATCAACGAGGGCGTCGTCTCGCTCGGCTCCGCGGCCGTCCGGCTGGCGGCCAGCGAGATCGATTTGACGGACGGAACCGCTGTCGTCGTCGGCGCCGGCGAGATGGGAACGCTCGCGGCTCGCACGCTCGACGACACCGCAGTCTCGGAGATCGTCGTCGCGAACCGCACCGTGCCGCACGCGGAGTTCGTCGTCGAGGAGGTCGACACCGCCGCCGAGGCGGTGTCGCTCGCGGACCTCCCTGCGATCATCCCCGACGCCGACCTCGTCGTCACCGCGACCGGGAGCCCCGACCTCGTCGTCCACCCGTCGTACGTCGACGGCGCCGGTCGCGTCGTCTGTATCGACATCGCGCAGCCGCGCGACGTCGACCCCGCGGCCGGCGCCCGCGAGGGCGTCACCGTCTACGACATCGACGACCTCGAAGACGTCACCCGGCGGACCCGCGAGAGCCGCGCGGAGGAGGCCCGGAAGGTCGAGTCGATCATCGACGAGGAGCTCGACCGCATCCTTCAGGCGTACAAGCGCAAGCGCGCGGACGACGCCATCTCGGCAATGTACGCCGGCGCGGACCAGGTGAAGGCGCGCGAGCTCGACCGCGCGATGTCGAAGCTCGAGGCGCAGGGCGGGCTGACCGACGAGCAGCGCGAGACGGTCGAAGACTTGGCGGACGCGCTCGTCGGCCAACTGCTCGCGGCGCCGACGCGCTCGCTCCGGGACGCCGCCGGCGAGGACGACTGGGAGACGATCCGGACCGCGCTCCGGCTGTTCGATCCCGAGTTCACGTCGGGGGCCGAGGGGCCGGAGGAGGCGGACATCGCCGACGCCGCGGCCGGCGGCCCGGACGCGGTCCCCGACTCCGTCGCCGAGGAACTGGACGACTAAGTTTGTTGTTTATAAGCGGTTGTCTGCGGATCGGCGCTGAACTCTTCAGCAGCCCCAGCCGCTTATTTATAAATCACTGCTGGCGGATCGACCGCGACCACTCCCAACGACACAGCCGCTTATTTATAAATCACTGCTGGCGGATCGACCGCGACCACTCCCAACGACACAGCCGCTCGTTTATAAATGGCAGCTGGCAGATCGAGGGCGAATGCCTCCAAAGCCCCAGCCGCTCGTTTATAAATGGCAGCTGGCAGATCGAGGGCGAATGCCTCCAAAGCCCCAGCCGCGAGGCGGACGCACGCTCGTTGCGCTCCTCGTCACTCGCTTCGCTCGTTCCTGCGGTGCTTACGTCGCCTGCGCCCGCCTCGCGGCTGCCCCTTTGAGTCCCACCCGACCGCACCGCACAGCGCCTCACGCCTCCCCAGCCTCGTCGGTCGCCGTCGCTTCGCTCGGCGACCGACTCCCTCGCGCGTGCGACTCGCGGCCTGCGGCCGCTCGTCGGCACGCGCCACCGCGCATTCATTTATAAATGGCCGTCCGTGAAGTTCAAAATCGACCGCACCTGCGAACGGATCCGATCCCGCCGGACCGCCGCGCTTTATTCCCCGCCCGCACGACGGACCGGTATGAAGCTCTCCGAGTACGTCGAGCGACTCGACGACGAACTCGACACGGCCGCGTATGCCGACGTCGACGCGAGCGCGAACGGGTTACAGGTGGGTCCGGACGAGGGCGAGGTCGAGCGCGTCGCCTTCGCGGTCGACGCCGCGACGGCGACCATCGAGGCCGCCGCGGACGCGGGGGCGGACGTCCTCGTCGTCCACCACGGGCTCTCGTGGGGCGGCATCGAGCGCGTCACGGGCCGCGTTCACGACCGGATCGCGGCCTTGGTCGAAAACGACCTCGCGCTGTACGTCTCCCACCTCCCGCTCGACGGGCACCAGGAACTGGGCAACGCGGCGGGGGTCGCGGACGCGGTGGGGCTCTCCGACCGCGACCCGTTCGGCGAGATGGGGCCGGTGACGATCGGGACGATCGGCGAGACTGCGTCGCCGCGGTCGGCGGCCGCGATTCGCGAGACGCTCGACGACTTCGAGGGCCAGCCCGACGGCGAGGCGTCGCCCACGCGGGTACTCGACTTCGGCCCCGACGAGATCGAGCGGGTCGCGGTCGTCACCGGCTCCGGGGTCGACTGGCTCGACGAGGCGGTCGCGGCCGACGCGGACGCCCTGATCACGGGCGAGGGGAAACAGCAGGTCTACCACGACGCGCGGGAGGCCGGAATTACCGTGTTCCTCGCCGGGCACTACGCCACGGAGACGTTCGGCGTCCGCGCGCTCCAGTCGCTGACGGACGACTGGGGCGTCGAGACGACGTACCTCTCGCACCCGACCGGGCTGTAGTCGGCGATCGTTGCGACCGGGCGTCGGCGACGCGCTCGCCGGCGAACGCAACCCTTACCGCTCGCGTCCGCGCAGTCGGGGTATGCGCGATCACTTCGAGATCCGGGACCACGACGCCGCCGGGCGGATCGGTCGGCTGGAGGTCCCGCGCGCCGACGTCACGGTCGAGACGCCGGCGCTTCTGCCCGTGGTCAACCCCAACGTGCTCACGATCGAGCCCGAGCGGCTCCGCGGGGAGTTCGGCGCGGAGATGCTGATCACGAACTCCTACATCATCCGCAGCACGGACCGCATCCGCGACCGCGTCGTCGACGAGGGGCTCCACGACTTCCTCGGCTTCGACGGCGCGATCATGACCGACTCCGGCTCCTTCCAGTTAGCCGAGTACGGCGACATCGACGTGACGACCGCGGAGATCATCGAGTTCCAGCGGCGGATCGGCAGCGACGTGGCGACACCCGTCGACGTGCCCACGCCGCCGGACGCCGACCGCGAGCAGGCGGAGCGCGAGCTGGCGACGACGAAGCAGGCGCTCGCGGACGCGGAGGACGCCGAGACCGGAGAGATGCTGGTCAACGCCCCGGTCCAGGGGTCGACGTACGCCGACCTCCGCGAGGAGGCGGGGCGGCACGCGGCCGCGACCGACCTCGACGTGTTCCCCGTCGGCGCGATGGTTCCCCTCCTGAACTCCTACCGCTACGCCGAGGTCGTCGAGGCGGTGCGCGCGGCGAAGCGCGGGCTCGGGCCGGGCGCGCCGGTCCACCTGTTCGGCGCCGGCCACCCCATGATGCTCGCGCTCGCGGTGGCGGCCGGCTGCGACCTGTTCGACTCGGCCGCCTACGCGCTGATGGCGCGTGACGGCCGCTACCTGACCGTCTCGGGGACGGAACACCTCGAAGAGCTCGACTACTTCCCGTGCTCGTGTCCCGTCTGCGCGGACCACACGCCCGCCGACCTCCGCGGCTTCGACGACGGCGAGACGGAGCGGCTGCTCGCCGAGCACAACCTCCACGTCACCTTCGAGGAGCTGCGCCGCGTGAAGGAGGCGATCCGCTCCGGGAACCTGCTCGACTTAGTCGACCGCCGCGCCCGCGGCCACCCGGCGATGCTCGACGGCTACCGCGCGCTGCTCGACCACGCCGACGAGTTAGAGCGCACCGACCCCGGCTCGAAGGACGCGTTCTTCTACACCTCTCACGAGGCGGCGCGCCGGCCGGAAGTGGAGCGACACCAGACCCGTCTCGCCCGACTGGCGGCGCCCGACGACCTCCTCCTCACCGAGTCGAAGGCGCCCTCGAACCACACTTACGACGCCGTGTGGCGCGTGAAGCCGCCGTTCGGCCCCTACCCGCCCGCGCTCTCGGAGACGTATCCGCTCACCGCCGAGGTGCCCGAGCGGACCGACGACGCGGCGCAGGTCGCGGCCGCGGAGGGGGTCGTCGCGCTGGCGGACGCCAACCCCGAGACGGCGCTCACGCTCGGTCACGACGCGTGGTGCGACCGCGCGCTCGAACGGCTGCCAGAGCGCGTCGAGACTGAGAATCTGCGGACGCTCGGCTGACGAGCGGGGCGCTCGCTGGTCTGTGAATGCGTCGCGTGCCCCGAGAAAACCGCAGCCGTGACCGCGTCGCCCGTCGGTTCGGGGGTGGTCGCCTCAGTCTCGGCGGTGGCCGGCCGGCTTCTTCCGGTCGACCTCAACCTCGACGTGGATCGAGTCGGGGAAGTCGCGGCCGACGACGTCGCGCGCGATGTCGTCGGCGCCGTGGATCTCCATCGAGCGGCGATACACGTCGTAGCGCCACGGCGAGAACTCGTCGCCCGGCGAGAGGTTCTTGTACAGCGGAACGGTGACGTTCTCCGAGGGGCTCGCGTGCGGGCCCTTGCACTCGGCGCCTTTGCGTTCGAGCGTCTCTTTGAGTTCCTGGACGGTCTCGACGAGCACGTCGCGGTCGCCGGACGCGAAGTCGAGTTTCGTGACGAAGGTCATGGCTGGGGGTCGTCCGCCAATGGCCGCCCGAGCGGTAAAAACGCATCTACCCGTCGTCGGGCCGGCCGCCCGCGCCGCGAATCCCGCTCGGAGACCGGTCGACGCCGCCGAGACGCTCGTCTCTGTTCGGAAGTCCGACACGCTCTTTAGGGGTGATCGCTTACCTGCGGCTAATGACGGTCGAAGCGACCAGTGCCGGAGCCATCCTCTTCCGCGATACCCGCGGCGAACGGGAGTACTTGCTCCTGAAGAGCCGACCGGGGGACTGGGAGTTCCCCAAAGGCGGGGTCGAGGGGGACGAGGAGCTCCAGCAGACGGCGATACGAGAAGTCGGCGAGGAGGCCGGAATCGAGGATTTCCGGCTGATCGACGGGTTCCGCAGGGAGTACGACTACGTGTTCGAGGCGAACGGGAAGACCATCCACAAGACGGTCCACCTGTTCATCGCCCGCTCGTTCGAGGCGAGCGCGGAGCTCTCGAAGGAACACCGCGACCTCCAGTGGCGCGACTACGACCAGGCGCTCAACACGATCACCCAGGACGGGCCGCGCGACATCTTAGAGGAGGCCCACGACTACCTCGACGAGCGGAAAGACGAGGAGAACGGCAAGTACGTCTAACCGGGACGCTCGGGCGGCGCGGGCGACGACTGCCCCGCCTCCGAGCGGTTCGCTTTTGTCCGCTCCGCTCGACGGGTCGACCAGTGACGCCCGACGCCGAGTTCGGCTACGAGCTTCTCGTCTGCCGGTACGCCGAGTTGGCCTGGCACCCGAGCGAGGGGTCCCGTCCCGCGTTGGTCGCTCGCCAGCTCGGCACCAAGGACCGGCGGTGGGACACCGTCGTTATCGAAGTCGATCCGGCCGCGTTCGAACGGCGGCGTGAGTTCGGCGACCGAACCATCGACTCCGACCTCCTCCACGTCATCCGGGGCGCGCCCGCCGAGTGGGCGTTCTATCGCGACGCGCTGCCGCACCCCGGCTACCCGTGGCGCTACGTCCGGCAGGCGGTTCACCGCGCGGCGGGTCGGGACCTGATCGAGAAGCGCCGCGACGGCAACCGAATCGAGATCCGCCGGAAGCGACCGTACCCGGACTGGGTCGAGCGGATTGTCGCGGTCGAGAACAAGCCGGATCTGAACCGCTCGGCGGCCGACCGCCTCGCCGACCAGCTCGACCACGACGTCGAGACGGCGCTCGCCGACGAGGCGTGGCTCGCCACCGAGACGACCGGCGAGCGCGTCGAGCCAGCCCTGCTCCGCGAGCTGCCGGTCGAGGCCGGCATCCTCGCGACCGACTTCTCCGCGAGCGTCGACGCCGACGCGGGGAGCGTGGCGTGGCACGCCACCGACCTCGCGCCGGGCGAGGGCGAGCGCCGCGACCCCGAGACGGAGACGCTGCGGCTGGAGATCGCCGAGCGCGCCTACGGGAAGGGGTGGCGCTCGTTCCACGAGACGATGCGCCCCGACTGTCGACACTTCGAACTGCGGCGCGAGGGGCGCGGGCTCGTCCCATACTGCGCCGCGAAGGAGAAAATCCCCACCGCGCGGGAGTGTTCGGGCTCCTGTCCGGATTTCTCGCCGGAACCGCCCCAGTGGCGCACGAAGGGGTGGCCGGTCGAGGGCGGGCCGGGGAAGGGGTTCAAACGGGTGTTGGCCCGGCGGCGAGAACGCGAGCGGGACCGCGTCGAAAGCGTTGAGTGAGCAGCGGTGCCACCCGGCCGTATGCGGTTCCCGACCCCGCCGCTCTCCGAGTACGCGCTCAACACGGCCGTCGTGGTCCTGACGCTGGCGGTCCTCCAATACACCGGGTGGCTCTCCGCCGACCCCGCCGGGCTCAACCCGGCGTTCCTCGTCGTGGTCGCGGTGACCTTCCCGGCGTTCTCGTACCTGATCGCCGTCGTCGGAGCGAACGTCTGGCCGAGCGCGGAGTAACAGACGCGTCCGGATCGGTCGAGTCGTCCGGAGATGGCGCGCAGCCGCCCCCTACGCCAGCGCGGCCGCCAGCTTCTCGATCGGGTGCGTCGGCTCCGGGACCTCGCCGGGGCCTTCCTCCAACTGCGTCCGGCAGGAGGTGCCCGGCGCGACGAGGGCGTCGCCGTCGCTGGCGTCGACCTGCTCGAACAGGTTCTCGCCGATGGCCTTGCTCATCGAGTAGTGCTCGGCCTCGTAGCCGAACGAGCCCGCCATCCCGCAACAGGAGGAGTCGAGCGGGTCGACGCCGTAGCCGGCGCGCCGGAGCACACCGACCGCGTGGTGGTCCTTCTTCGTCGCCTTCTGGTGGCAGTGGCCGTGGTAGGTGAGCGACTCGGTGGACGCGTCGAGTGCGAGGTCCTCGTCGAGCCGGTGGGCGTCGACGTACTCCATGACGCCGTAGGCGCTCTCCGAGACGGCCGCCACGTCGGCGTCGGGCACGTCGCTGGCATCGCCGTCGAGCAGGTCGTGGTAGTCTGACTGGAGCATCACGGCGTCCGAGGGCTCGACGACGACCACGTCCCACCCGTCGCGGACGTCGGGGGCGAGCGTCTCCACGGCGGATTTGGCGGTCGCACGCGACACGTCCAACATCCCCTTCGAGTGGGGCGGGCGCCCGCTGCCGTCAACGTCCGGAATCCGAACGTGGCAGTCGGCGGCCTCTAAGACGCGTACAGCGGCCTTCCCCGCGCCGGGGTTCGTGTAGGTCGTGTACACGTCGGGGAACAGCAGGACCTCGCGGGCGGCCTCCTCGCGCGGGACGCCCGCGCCGCCGCGCGCCTCGAACCAGTCGACGAGCGTCTCCGAGCGGAACGTGGGGAGGTCCCGCTCTTTCGCGATCCCGAGCGCCTTCTCCGCGATGAGACCACTCCCGGGAATCTTGTTCGGGAGGTTCGAGAGCGGGGCGAGCTTCGAGGCGAGCGGCGCGAGCGACTCGAAGCGGCCGAGCAGCCGCGTCCGGAGGTCGACCCCGTGCTCCTCGTGGTGGGCGTGCTCGACCTCGGCCTTCAGCTTCGCCATGTCGACGCCGCTCGGGCAGTCCACCTTACAGCCCTTACAGCCGACGCACAGGTCCATCACCTCGGTGACGAACTCGTCGTCGGTCGGGTCGTCGGGGAGCTCGCCGGAGATGGCCCCGCGAAGCATGTTCGCCCGGCCGCGGGTCGCCTGGATCTCCTCCTCCGCCGCGCGGTAGGTCGGACACATCACGCCGCCGGTCGTCTCCTGCGGGCCGCGGCAGCCGCCGCAGCCGTGACAGAGCTCGACCATCCCCTGCATCCCGTTGTCGACCGCCCACTCCATCGCGGGGTCGAAGCCGGCGTCGTACTCGTACTCCGCGTCGAACCGGAGGTTCTCGCGCATGTCGAAGTCGCCGCAGACGTTCCCGGGATTGAGCAGCCAGTCGGGGTCGAACGCGGTCTTCAGCTCGCGGAACGACTCCCAGAGGTCGTCGCCGTACAGCTTCCGGTTCCACTGGGTGCGCGCGCGGCCGTCGCCGTGTTCGCCGGACACCGACCCGCCGAGCCGGACCACCGCGTCGGTGACGCGGTCGGCGATGTCGAGCATCGCGTCGACGTCGTCGACGTCCTTCGTGTTGATCAGCGGGCGGACGTGGAGTACGCCGGGACCGGCGTGCGCGTAGAAGGTGGCGAACGTGTCGTTGTCCTCGAGGATCTGCTGGAACTCGCGGGTGTACTCGGGGAGGTGTTCCGGCGGGATGGCGCAGTCCTCGATGAAGGAGATGTGCTTCTCGTCGGTGGTTCGCGAGAGGAGAATCGGGAGGCCCGCCTTGCGCATCTTCCAGAAGCGGTCGCGCTGCTCCGGGTCGTGCGCCTCCATCGCGTGGGCCGCCCGGCGAGGGTGACTCGTCGTCTCGGCGGCGCCCGCACTCGGGTCGGCCGCGGTGTCGACGCGGGCCGCTGCCGAACTCTCCTCCCCGCCCACTCGGTCCGCGATCAGGTCCGCGACCTTCTGTTTCCCCTCCGCGTCGTTCTCCGCGTAGAACTCGACGAGGAGGACGGAGTCGGTGCCGTCGGGCAACATTCCGACGACGTCCTCGAACTCCGGCGTGTCGGCGGCGAGCCCTAACAGGACGTCGTCCATCACCTCGACCGCGGCGGGGTCGTGTTCGAGACACGCCGCCACGTCCTCCATCGCGTCGAGGAGGTCGTCGTAGGTGAGCAGCGCGACCGCCTTCGTCTCGGGGATCTCGACGAGCGAGACGGTCGCCTCCGTCACCGTCGCGAGCGTCCCCTCGCTGCCGGCCATGAGGCGGCCGAGGTTGACGACGCCTTCCTCGCCGTACTCGCCGCGGTACTCGGCGAGCAGGCGGTCGAGGTTGTAGCCGGAGACGTTCCGCTTCAGCTCCGGGAACCGCTCGTCGATCTCGTCGGCCTCCTCGTCTAAGATACGGACGACTTCGGCGTGGATCCGGGGCAGCAGGTCGTCGGCGTCCGGGTCTGCGGACTCCCGAAGTTCCTCGACCGCGACCTCGCCGAACGTCGTCACGGTGCCGTCGGCGAGGACGACCTCCAGCTCCTCGACGTAGTGGTCAGTCTTCCCGTACTTCAGGGAGTGCGAGCCGGTGGAGTTGTTGCCGATCGCGCCGCCGACCGCGGACTTGTCGCGCCACGCAGGGTCGGGCGCGAACTTCAGCCCGTCGCCCTCGACCGCGGCGTTGAGGTCGCCGACGTACGCGCCCGCCTGAACGCGGGCCCGCTCGGCGTCGGGATCGGTCGAGAGCACGCCGTCCATCTCGCCGGTCAGGTCGAGGACGACCGCCTCGTTGACGGTCTGCCCGGCCAGCGAGGTGCCGCCGCCGCGCGGGAGGACGGGGATCCCCTCCTCGAAGCAGTGCTCGTGGACGGCCGCGACGTCCGCGGTCGACTCCGGGATCACGACCCCGATCGGGGTGACCTCGTACGCCGAGGCGTCGGTCGCGTACAGCCGCTTGGAGTAGTCGTCGAACCGCACGTCGCCCGCGACGCGGCGATCGAGCGCGTCGACGAGATCCGGTCGCTCCACCGCGCCGCCGGTGTAGTCGAAGTCCCCGCCGTCCGCCGGGTCGGGACCCGGGGTGTTTGTCGCCATGCGAACCCCTCGCAGTCGAACCGTGAAAAACTTCCTGCCGTCTGCGCGTCCCGAGAATTCGATCGCCCGCGCGGCGGTCTCGCCCGCCGCGTGCCGGGCGCGCTGTCGCCGCCCGGGAGCCGTCGCAAAACCCATATACTGGCCGGCGAAGGCACGACCATGTCACTCGCAGACGCGTCGACGTTCACCCGGCGGCTCGACGACCTCGGCGTCGCGGTCGCTACGGGCCCGCCTGAGGAGTGCGCGACCATGGTCGAGGCGGCCGCGGGCGAGCCCGTGGTCGGCGTGCCGCTCGGTCGCTCGGGGCCCGAGGGGCTCGCCGACTCGCCCGCGACGCTCCCGGACCGAGTCGAGACGGAGCCGACGACCGCCGACCTGCGCGCGGCTCACACCGGCGTCACCGCCGCGTCGCTCGGCGTCGCCGAGTACGGGAGCGTCGCGCTGGAGGCGGACCCGGCCGGCACGGAGCCGGTGAGCCTCTTCATCGACCGTCACGTCGTCGTCCTCCGGGAGGCCGACATCGTCCCCGACATGCCCGACGCCTTCGACTGGCTCGGGCCGCGGGCGCGCGACGAGTCGGTCGACGTGGTGTTCGCGACCGGTCCGAGCGCCACCGCGGACATGGGCGGCCTCGTCCACGGCGCGCACGGACCGAAGGAGGTCCACGTGGTCCTGCTGCGCGACGACGACGCGGCGGACGGACCGAACGACACCCCCGACGCGGAGGCCGAACGATGAGCAGCGACGCCGAGCGCGGCGCCGGTGAGGGGCCGGAGGCGAGCGACCCCGACCGCGAGGCGAAGGCCGAGCGGATCCGCGAGCTGCTGGCGACCGAGGGCGACGCGGTCGCCGAGAACACCCGCGGGTTCAACGCGGGGCGCTACGAGTCGACCGGCCGCCTCGACGGCTACGAGGCGCTGAAAGACGAGGCGCGCGCCATCAAGGAGGACGCGATCGAGCGGCTCCCCGATCTCATCGACGAGGTGAGGGAGACGGTGGAGGCCAACGGAGGCACGGTGTACCTCGCCGACGACGCGGCCGACGCGAACCGATACATCCGCGAGATCGCGGCCGAGCGTGGCGCCGAGCGCGCGGTGAAATCGAAGTCGATGACCTCCGAGGAGATCGAAGTGAACGACGCGCTCGCCGCGGACGACGTCGACGTCGTCGAGACCGACCTCGGCGAGTGGGTACTCCAGTTAGCGGACGAGGAGCCCTCGCACATCGTCGCGCCGGCGATCCACAAGTCGCGCGAGGCGATCGCGGAGCTGTTCGCCGAGCGGTTCGACCCGGACGACCCGCCCGAGACCGCCGAGGAGCTCACGATGTTCGCCCGCGAGCGGCTCGGCGAGCTGATCGAGGACGCCGATCTCGGGATGACCGGCGCGAACTTCATCGCCGCGGACTCGGGCACCATGCTCCTCGTCACCAGCGAGGGGAACGCCCGGAAGACGGTGACCGCGACCGACACGCACGTCGCGGTCGCGGGCGTCGAGAAGCTCGTCCCGACCGTCGAGGAGTTCTCTCCGTTCGTCGAGCTGATCGGCCGGTCGGGGACGGGTCAGGACGTGACCTCCTACATCTCGACGCTGACGCCGCCAGTCGACTCGCCGGTGCCAGACTTCGGAAGCGATCAGGAACCGCTCGCCGACGGCTCCGACGCCGACCGCGACTTCCACCTCGTCCTCATCGACAACGGCCGGCTGGCGATGCGCGACGACGAGACGCTGAAGGAGACGCTGTACTGCATCCGCTGTTCGGCCTGCTCGAACGCCTGCGGGAATTTCCAGAGCGTCGGCGGCCACGCGTTCGGCGGCGAGACGTACTCCGGCGGGATCGCGACAGGGTGGGAGGCCGGCATCGAGGGGCTCGACGTCGCGGCCGAGTTCAACGACCTCTGTACCGGCTGCTCGCGCTGCGTGCCCGCCTGTCCGGTCGGCATCGACATTCCGTGGATCAACACCGCGGTCCGCGACCGGATCAACCGCGGCGAGGCCGACCCGAGCCAGCTCGACTGGGCGTTCGAGGAGCTGGTGCCGGACGAGGAGCCCGGCGGACTCGACCTCGGCACCCGGCTGGTCGGCAACTACGCGACGCTCGCGGAGTGGGGGCACAAGACGGCGCCGGTCGCCAACCGCCTCGCGAACGCCGGTCCGGTGCGCGCGCTCGCCGAGCGGGTGGCCGGGATCGACCGCCGGCGCGACCTCCCCGAGTTCGCGCGCGAGTCGCTCGTCGAGTGGTTCGACGCCCGCGGGGGCCCCGCGGTCCCGGCCGACGAGGCGACCCGCGAGGCCGTCGTCTACCCGGACACCGCGACGAACTACGTCGACGTCGAGCGCGGGAAGGCGACCGTGCGCGCCCTGGAGGCGCTCGGCGTTCACGTTCGCGTACCGGACCTCCCCGGGAGCGGCCGCCCGCCGCTGTCACAGGGGATGGTCGCGACCGCCGAGGCCGCGGCCGAGGACCTCTACGCCGGGCTGGCGCCGCACCTCGACGCCGGACGCGACGTGGTCGTCATCGAGCCGAGCGACCTCGCGACGTTCCGCCGCGAGTACGAGCGGTTCCTGCCGAGCGAGTCGTCCGAGCGGCTCGCGGACGCGAGCTACGACGCGATGGAGTACGTCTTCGGTCTACTGGAGAACGGCGCCGATCCGGCGGGGCTGCGCGCGCCGAGCGAGGGGACCGGGCCGGTCGCGTCCGGGAAACGGATCGCGTACCACCCGCACTGCCAGGCCCGAACGGTCGAGGTGGGCGAGTACGCGACCGCGACCTTCGAGCGGCTCGGCTACGACGTGCGCGTCTCCGACACGGAGTGTTGCGGGATGGCCGGCTCGTTCGGCTACAAGACGGACTACTACGAGCTGAGCGTGGACGTCGGCGAGCCGCTGCGCGAGCAGTTCGGCGACACCGACCGCACGGTCGTCGCCCCCGGCACGTCCTGTACCGAGCAGCTCGACGCCCTGCTCGACGCCGCCCCGAGGCATCCGATCGAAGTGATCGCGCCGCGAGGGTGACCCGGTCCCGGGTACCGGGAACCCGCCGGCGTCGGACGCGCGTCGTTCGACAACGAACGCTTATTAGGCGCGCTCGTGTCCGTATCGTGTATGAACGCAGCCCCCGAAGAGATCACGGCGCTCGTCGGTCGCGAGGTGTACTCGAGCAACGGCGTTTTCGTCGGTGAGATCGAAGACATCCAGCTCGACTTGGACGCGCGCTCCGTGACCGGCCTCGCGCTCGCTGAACTCAACCACGAGCTGTTCGCCGGAGAGGTGGACGGCTCGACCGGCGTCGTCGTCCCGTACCGCTGGGTCCGCGCGGTCGGCGACGTCGTCCTGATCAACGACGTCATCGAGCGGTACGACACCGGCGACTCGGAGGAGGAGCCGAGCGAGCTCGCGGAGTCGACGTAACCGATTCTCGATCAGTCGGCCGCGTCGCGCGCGGCGTTCAGAACGGAAGCGCGTCGCGGAGGCTGGCGATCACGCCGCGCTCCTCGCGGCGCGCCTCGTCGAACACCGGGTATAAGGCGTCGAGAAACGCCGTCTCGTTTTCGAACTCCCGCTTGGGCACGCGGTCGAGCGCGTCCGCGAGCGCGATGGAGCGTCCCTGCGCGTCGTAGGGCACCTCTTGGTCGCCGAGCGCGTCCCGTAGCTCCGCGGCCGTCGCGGGAAACGACACGTCCGCCTCGTCGAGCCGGGCGTCGAGCGCGGCGATCCCGAACTCGATCGCCTCCGGCTCCTTCGTATCGCCGCCGCCGGGTGGCCGTGCTGCCATTACGGCGTGGTACTTCCTCCGACGGCTTGAAACCCCTGCTCTCGGCGCGTCCCGCTCATTCCGGCACGGACTCGGTCGGGGGCTCGGCGTCGACGACGGCGAGCTCGACCCCGTCTCCGGCCCGGTCGAAGGCGGCGACCGAGTCGTCGTCGTACGGCGGGACGGCGACGATCACCACGCCGGCGAGGTCGTCGGTCCGCGAGATTCCGAGGAACCCGTCCGGGTGCGAGACGAACCGCGCACCGCCCTCGCCCGCCGGCGTGCCGAGGTCGACGCCGAACACGGAGCTGACGGACTCCCCCACAGACGGGAGCGTGAAGTGGGTCACCACCGGTGTCTCCGGGTCGAGGCCGAGATTGGTCTCGAACTCGCCGGCGGGCGTCGCCGAGAGGCGAAGGTTCGCCTCGTCGGGGTCCTCGCTCGCGGCGCGCTCGCGCAGCACCGTCAACAGATCGCGGGTGACGTAGATCACTGGTCGGGAGCCGCTACGGGACGCATTGGCAAAAGGTCACGCACGGGTCGCCCGGCACCGCAGCGTTCCTGACCGCGCTCAGAACGGGAGCGCCGACTTGAGCGTCTTCGCGTACAGTCTCGGCGCCTTGCGCCGCGAGTCGGAGAGCGCGTCCTCGAGGGCGACCGCTGCGCGCTCGTGGACCCCAACCCCGTGACCGACGAGGATGCGCTCGGGGTCGAGCCCGGAGAGCGCGGCCGTCGGCGGCGTGAGTCGTAACATGGGGTGAACGCCGAGGCGCTCGCGGTCGCCGCGGAAGTACGAGGCGTTGCCGAGCGACTCGGGAACGATCAGCGTCTCCCCGTCGAAGAGCCCGACCTCCTGCCACGGCGGCAGCGAGGAGTCGCGGATCCGGATCGCCTCGAAGCCGGTGTCCGCGAGCCGCGCGCCGAACCGCTCGACGTCGACGTCCGGATCCAGCTCCTCGGCGACGCCGGTCATCCATTCGGGGACGTACACCGGGGCGTTGTGGCGCGTGGCGAGCTCGCCGCTGTCGCGCACGTGGCGGTCGAGCCCGACCACGACGCCCGCGACGTCGCCGAGCTCGGCGAGTAAGTCGTCGACGCCGGGCGCGTCGACCGGGTCGACCACCCACACGTCGTCCGCGTCCGTCTCCTCGTTCTCGACCGCGAACGCGTGGCTCGCGCGCTCCATCATCTCGTCGGGGTACGCGATCCAGCCGACGCCGCTGTCGTAGCGATCGATCTCGTGGAGGTCCGGCTCGTCGCCTTTCATTCCCATACCACCCGTTCGGCCCGGACGCTTGTTAACCCGTCTCCGGCGGAACCCCGATCCGAGACCACCCGCCGCGTCCGGCGACGGTCCCCGAGCCTCAGGCGTCGGGCCACTTGATTGAACAGCCGCGCGAGGGGCGGTCCGGAATCTCGACGTCCTCGCCCGCGAGGACGGCGTCGACTGCGTCGCGGACGTAGAACTCGGTCGGCTCGTCGTCGGGGTTGAGCGCGTCGTCGAGCCGCCCGTGGTAGCGCAGCCGCCACGCGCCGTCTTCGCGGCCGAAGAGGAACGGGTCAGGGGTACAGACGGCATCGTAGGCGGCCGCGACCTCGCCGGTCTCGTCGCGGAGGTACGCGTCGTACGCGACCGTGCCGTCGGCGACCCGCTCGCGCATCGCCTCGAAGGAGTCCTCGGGGTACGCGTCGGCGTCGTTGGGGTTGATCCCGACGACCGCGAGGTCGTCGTACTCTGCGGCGAGCTCGTTCAGGAGGTCGATCTTCGCCTTCGCGTACGGGCAGTGGTTACAGGTGAAGACGACGAGCAGCGCGTCCGTCTCGAAGTCGTTGAGCGCGTACGTCTCGCCGTCCGCGCCGGGCAACTCGAAGTCGGGGGCGGCGTCGCCACGGTCGAGTTCCGAGTCGGATTCCATCTGGACCATGCGCAGATGTACGAGCGGGAGCCGAAAAGGCGTTGCGCGACGTATCGATAACCTGTTCAGTCGCAGAACGTTCAGCGCCCCAACGCGCCGGCAAAGACTAAAGGCCACTACGCCGGTAGCTGCTGATATGTCGAGGCAAATGAACACCGTTGTCTCTGGTGACGAGTCGGACGTCCATGACGAGCCGCACGTTCGAGACCGACGAATCACCGTGCGTCATATCCACGCGCTGGTGGAGGAGCGCGGGCTCGACGCACAGACGGTCGCGGATCGGTTCGACCTCACCGCCGCGAAGGTCTACCACGCGCTGGCGTACTATCACGACCACCCGGAGGAGATGCGAACCGTCGAAGAACGCCGTCGGGAGCTACACGACGCCGCAGCGAACGATCCGAACGTCGTCACCGGTCCCGAGGACTTGTCGGACGCGTAGCGCATGCGGGTGTCATTTCTGCTCGATGAGAACATCGCGGCTCCACTGGCAGACAAACTCGCCAAAGCGGGCCACGACGTAGAGCGCGTCGTCGCCGTGAGCGAGCTCGGTGAGGGCGTCGACGACGTCGCGATTCGCCGGTACGCCGTCGAACACGACCGTCTCATCGTCACCAGTGACGACGATTTTGTCCAGATGTCGGTCGACTCGCACAGTGGCGTATTCTACGTGCCCGATCAATCACTCGAAACGCACGAGCTCTATCACATCATCCAGCGCGTCGTCGAGGTGTATCCCGACCGGGACGCCATGAAGGCGGTGACGTACATCACCACCGACTGGTTGTGATTCTCACTCACCGTAGACCAGTGACCGACTCCGCCAGTCAGTACTCGATGGTCGCGGAGTAGCGGTTCAACACGGCCACGAGCACGGCGCCGACGAGCGCGGCCAGCGCGAACCGCGGCGCGGCCGCGCGCCACGACTCGCCGCTTTCGGCTAACCGCGCGGACACCTCCACCAGCGGCGCGCGCAGCGCACCGACGACGAGGCTCACGAGGAACGCGAGCGTGGCGGCCCGCGCCCGCGCCAGCGCGTAGCGGACGGCGTGGGCGATCGTGAAGAGCCCGACGACGCCGCCGAGCAGGAACGTCGCCACCGGCGGCAGCGTCTCGACGAGCGCGTCCGCGCCGTTACCGAGCGCGAGCGCGCCGGCGGCGTCGACGAACTGCCCCACGATGCCGGACATGTACTCGTACTGGCCGAGGACGACCAACAGCAGCGAGCCCGAAATGCCGGGAAGTACCATCGCGCTGACGGCGAGGCCGCCCGCGAGGAAGACGACCGGGAGGGGATTGCCGAGCGCGGTCCCCGCGACGCCCGACGCGAGGAACGCGAGCGCGAAGCCAGCGACCGCGGCGGCCTTCCGGCGCGGGGTCGAGAGGTCGACGTCGCCGAGCAGCACCGCGGCGCTCGCCGCGATCAGCCCGAAGAAGAAGCCGTACGTCGCGACCGGCTGCGTCGCGAGCAATCGGTTCACCGCGCTCAACACGGTCACGACCGCGGTGCCGATCCCCGCGCCCAACACGAGGAGGAAGGCGCCGTCGATCTCGCGGAACGCGTCGCGCGCGTCGGCCCGGCCGCCCGGTCGTACGCCGCCGAGTACGCGTCGTGCGCGGCCGGGATCGACGGCGGTGACCGCCGCGATCAGCCGCTCGTAGATCCCGACGATCAGCGCGATGGTGCCCCCGGAGACGCCCGGCACGGCGTCGGCGCTCCCCATCGCCACGCCCTTCAGGTAGATCGTCGCCCACTCGCGGAGTTCGGCCATCTGCTCGCAAAAAGCGCAGCCGCGGTAAAGAAGGGCCGGGTATCAGACGGCCGCCTCGGCCGCCGCCTCGGCGCCCGCGGTCAGTTCGGTGCGGTCGCCGTCGTGGCGGCCGTCGCCGTCGTCGCGACCGGCTCGGCGCCGATCAGCGCCCCCGCGTCGGTCGAGTTCGTCGAATCGCCGCCGTCGCTCCCGCTGCCGTCGACGGGGCACTCGGGGTCGCCGCTGGGACAGTCGATGATCCGCTCTTCGAGCTCGACCGTCGCCGCGGCGTCGTCGACGCCGACGACCTGACCCTCGGTCACCTCGACCTGCCCGACGCGCTGGGTCGTGTACAGGTCGTCGCCGGTCGTCCGCTCGGTGGTGATGTTGTACGGCCCGGTCGCGCGGACGCTCGTGTTCGTGTACCCGTTCTCGGGCCCGAACTCGTCGTAGCCCGTCGTCGAGTACGGGAGCGTGAACTCGAAGTTCCCGTCCTCGTCGGCGGTCGCGTACTGCGTGTACTCGAACGTCTCGCCCGACGGCTTCTCCATCTCGACGGTCGCTTTGACCTCTTGGCCGGGCTCGGCGCCCGAGCCCTCGACGGTCGCGCCCGGCACGCGTTCGAACGTCTTGACGAAGTCGTCGGTGAACGCGCCGAACAGCGACTCGCCGAACGTCGCCTGGAGGTCGACGCCGAACCGCTGGGCGAGGATCTGCGCCTGCTGGGCGTACGGCGACCGCCCCGGCGTCTCGGCCGTCGCGTGGACCAGCCGGTAGTGTTCGAGCGCGTCGAGGCGCTCGGAGGGGACGCCCATTACGCCGCCGACCTGCGCGGAACCGTCCGCCTCGACGTACGACTGCGCCGCCGAGAGGTTATCGAACCGGCGGATCGCCTGGCCGTCCGTCGGGAGCACCTTGATCTCGACCTGCTCGCCGGACTGCGTCTGCGCGGTCTGCGGCTCCCAGTCGATCACGACCGGCTGCGGCTCGACCGCGCTGCCGTAGTGCTGGTAGAGCCGGATCATCTGGCTCTCGTGGTAGCGCTGCGTCCGCATCTGGAGCGCAAACCGGAGCCCGCCCTGCTGGCCCTGCGGCCCCTGGACCCGCTGGTAGAGCACTTCGTTGAAGTCGCGCACCGTCTCGTTGCCCGAGTAGAACGTGACCGGCGCGTTGAACTTGGAATTCGGCGACGCCATCTGCCAGTCGACCATCACGTAGCGGGTCTCGTTGCCCTCGGTGCTCTGGCTCGCGAGCACTTCCGCGGCTTCCTCCTCGCTCGGCGCGAGGAGGTAGTCGGCCGCTTGGCCCGCGTTCTGCTGGAACGGGTTGGCGTTCGGGATGCGCTCGGCGCGCGTGGTGATCCAGTGGCCGTAGTCCCACCACGACTGGACGCCGTAGGCGCCCTCCGGGTACTCGTAGTCGCCGTCGGCGGGGCGCTCGTAGGTGCCGTACAGCTCCATCGGGTTGTCCGCGCCCTCAAGCTCGCCCGGCTGGGGCGTCTCGTCGTTCATCCACTGGAGGCTCTCGTCCCACTGGACGACGCTGCCCGGCTGGCTGGAGTTGCCGGCCTGCCAGACCGGGGTGGCGACGCCGACGAGTGGGACGATCAGGACCGCGAGGACGGCCGCGACGGTGAGTATCTGCCACCCCTCGATCTCGCGGACCGCGTCGAGCGAGGTGAGCTCGAGCGCGTCGAGCGCGACCTGGAGGAAGTACGCCGTGCCGACCGCGACGACGACGGCGAAGTAGTAGTTGAAGCGGACTTGGGTGAACGCCGCGCTGCCGATGAACGCCGCCCACACGACGAAGTACAGCTCCTCGGCGTCGTACTCGACGAGGAATGTCGCGCCGACGAGGAAGGCGGCGGCGATGAGCAGGCCGATCACCTGCCAGTCGACGCCGACGAGGCCGCCGATGGCGCCGTACGCCTGCGGGACCGCGTAGACGGAGCCGACGACCGCGAGCGCGGCCGGTATGTAGAGGGTGTGATTGGTGTCATCGGAGCGATACAGTGGGCGTGCGAGGATGTAGAGGACCGCGGCGAGCGCGAGGAAGAAGGCGAGCCCGTACTGCGAGAGGACGAAGTTGGAGAAGGAGGCGCCCTGAAGGGGGGGTTGGGCCTCGCCGATGGTGCGGGCGCCGGCGCTCGCGGAGAAGGCGACGGTGTTGAGGAGGTTGCTGACGATCGTCGACCACAGTGAAGGGATCGCGAGCCAGACGAATCCTGCGGACGTGAGGATGAGGCCGCCGACGGCCGCGGGGTAGGTGTCGGTCCCGAGGTCACGCGCCTCCCATTGGCGTGCGAGCCACGCGAGGAAGACGGCGCCGAGCGCGACGGCAAGCGGCAAGACAACTTGGAGGAGCGAGTAGTCAGTCGGGTTGAACGAGAAGGTGTCGAGCGGGATGACCTGCATCAACCCCGCAACGATCATCGTGACTGTGCCGGCAAACGCGGCCGGCTCGGGGCTCTTCTCGTGGTAGGTGTCGCTCGTAAGCTTGACCGCGAGGAAGATCCCTGTGAAGCCGACCATCAGGATACCCGGCTGCCACGTCCACATGTAGAGGCCGAGCGCGACGCCGGCCGCGGCGGCGTAGGCGATCGGTTTACGGAGCGCGTCCCAGTCCTGATCGACGACGAGTTCCCATACCGGTTTCTCGCGTTCCGCCACGCCGAGCGCGACGAGGAACGCTAGGATGGCGGTGCTCTGGAAGAGGATCTCCGCCGCGCTGTGGTCGGGAAACCCGACGAGCGTATACCGGAGGAAAGTCCCCGAGAACAGCGCCAGCGTCGCCGCGCCGACGAGCGCGGGCACGCGGTCGACAAATCGCCGCGCGATGAAGTACGTCGGCACAGCGACGAGCGCGCCAGTGATGGGGGCCATGATGAGCATAACCTCCTCGGCGCCGCCCATAATCGGCCTGGCGATCCAGATCCCGACAGCCATGATGTGATCCCAGAGAGTGCCGAACTGTCCCACGCTGTTCCCGTACGGAAATCCCGTCCACGGATCAAACGGGAGTGTGTTTGGCCAATTCTCCATGAGATACGTCGTTTCACGGAGGTGGTACCACGCGTCGTTACCACGGAAGTACACCTCGCCGTTCTGGATGAAGTTCCCGTACGAGCGCAGTCGCGTCCACAGCATGAACACAGATATCCCGAGGAGGACGGGAACGTGGTACCACCGTGCGAGGAGATCGGACGGGGACGAGTCCGATTCGTCCGGCGGATCGTTCGAATCGCTCATTACCGCAAGGGACTGTCAAAACGCGCATAAGGCTTGTCATCTCTACACGCCACTTGGAACAGGTAGCAGAATCATATGCGAAATCACAACATGGTTGTAAAACCGGATACGAGCATACCCATTTGAATTCACCTCCACGCGTTACCTTCTTAACAAACAAAATAGTCTTGTGGGCCGGTCGTAGTTTGGAATACAATGACGAAAGGGAGTGCGTTGACGGTCGCTGTGACTGGCGCCGCGGGATACCTCGGGTCTTGTGTGGTAGCGACGCTACTCGATGGGGGTCATAACGTCCTCCCTGTAGACAATTTTAGCACCGGAAGCGTCGAATCAATTCGGGGCCAAGCAGTGAAACACATCGACGTGCGGGATCGACGAGCAGTTCGTGATGTGATCGGGAACGCCGACGCAGTTATTCACTTAGCCGCAGTCAGTGATGTTGAGTCGTGTGAGGAGACGCCAGAGCACGCGTTTGACGTGAACGTCGTCGGCACCGAAAACGTCGCATGGGTATGTCGCCAAAAAGGTATTCCCCTATCTTTTGCGGGGAGCGTCGCCGTGTTCGGTGAGCCAGAGTCTTTCCCACTTCGACCTGAACTCCGTCGGGATCCGTTGAATGTGTATGGGAGCACAAAGCAGATGAACGAAGATGACATACATTCACTGTCGTCTCGGAAGTTCCCTGCTCACGTGTTTCTGATGGCGAATCTGTTTGGTGCCCACGATGAGGGCGATAACGGGGTTATCCGGAAGCGTACCGTTATTGATCTCTTCATTGACGCCGCAAGAGCGAACGAGCCGCTTAAAGTGTACGACCCCGGGACGCAGGCTCGAAACTTCATTCATGTCAAAGATGCCGCTGATGCGTATCTCCGATCCGTCGAAGCACTCGTTGATGCGGAAGATGGAGCAACGACGTACACGTTGGGATCTGACCAGGTGCTCTCGGTATTGGAGCTCGCAGAGCTCGTTCAGGGGATTGCCGAAGACGAACTAGGACACACCCCACCGATCGAGCGTGTCGAAAATCCTCGAGACGAAGCGATTTCAGAACGGTTCGCTATGGAGACTTCACCCGTCACCAACGAGCTCGGGTTCGAGTCGTATCGAACAGTCGAAGAGAGTATTCGACAGGTGCTTTCCGAATAGACTATCACTTATGTATGGTATGAAAATAGAAATTTCATGTATCGCCACCTGAGTCTCGCGGGTCGGACGGTGGTTTGATTCGTTTGATTGAGCCGAAACAACAGCCCAGTCTGGAATTTCTGACGCGAGGTTCGTACCAGTCGCGATTCGGCTCGTCCCAGTCAATTAATTTCCAGAGGCCCTCTCGAACGGTGTGATTAGGTTCGTAGTCGATACGCTTGCGAATGATCATCGTCCACGTGCGGCTTGGCCTGTAAGAGGGCGTGTGCTAGACCTAATTGTTTGCGCTAATGGGCGTACGTTATCGAGCGTCCGCGCTACTCATCGCCGTACTGCTTGATTATTTTCTATTTCATGTAGCTGACGACGACTAACTCGTCGAGCCTGACGTCGTTGAGATTATTGAACACATTCTCAATGAGAGGTTTGTCGTTAACCTTGACGAGAACTTTCGACTTGTCGTCACTCAGTGGGGAAGTCGGGTTCCCTTGCCTGCGGCGAGTATAACGCCCTGGATAATGTAATGATTAAAGCGTGGTCAGCGTAATTTGGTTAACCCTACATTTCTATTCACTCAATGTTCATAAATAATATTAATCAGTAGTAGCAGTAACAATTGTTATTTTACCTCTATTCACCTTCTCATCTTCTCTATCGATTACAGTATATCCTTTGTCTTCCAACAGTTCTACGATTTCTCTTGGGTTTACATCAAACATAGGGTGACACTCAACAATTATCATATCAGGATTTCTATCTATATTTGCTAGAATTTCTTCCTCTGCACCTTCACAGTCTAAAATGAGAACATCTGACTCTGGTAGAGCGTCAGCCTTGATTCGGTCAGCACCTGTTGACGATCCCTCAATCAGGATGCCAGATTCCACAATCGCATGATGGAGAGTTATCTTACTAGACATTTTATTAAGCTTTGCTGTTTCCTGAATTATATCTAATCTATCCAATGAAGCCTCATATGTGTTAACACTCTGGCTCCCTGATTGTACAGCCACAACTGATGACACCCCTAACCCTCCTCCAACAATCGTAGTAGTTGAGTTATTAGGGAGGTGTCGTCTGATGTGTGACACAAGAGTAGTTTCATACTCTGGAAACACGTCTGTTGAATCCAGCAATCTGGGTCGTCTAACAGCTACTCCATTGTAGGATCCAATTTTTTTAGGGAGCCATTCACGGATGGAAATATTATAAATATGCCTCAGTAATTCGCGAATTCTGTTCATGATTCGTCACCACTAGTCAGACTCTCGTAAACTTTTGTATATTCCTTGGCAACGTTATCCCATGTGAGTCGCTCAGAAAGCTTGAAAGCACTTGCTTTTTTATTTTGAATATCATTTCTGTTCTTCAAAATTTTGTTTATCCATTCCACTATCTCGCTTCCAGAATCTGCTACATATATCCCATTATCTGGGTTTGCCCATTTGAACTGTGCGAATCCACAATCACGTGTGATTATCACGATACACCCTTTCGCGATCGCCTCCAAAGCAACCATTGAAAAGTTTTCTAGATACGAGGGTATAATCACGATATCCGTAGATTGGTACTTACGCTCCAGCTCACGGTCATTAAGATATCCGAGGTAATGATTCTCCCACTTCTGACCAAGCAATGACTCTGCGTAAGTCTCGCTCTTGACACCTCCAACAATATTTATATTATATTCCGGATTATCCGGATTTAGGTGCGGTAAAATTCGATCATAGCCTTTTCTCTGTTCGAATCTCCCCACAAAGAGAATTTCAACCTTATTCTTAACCGGTGACGGCGGGGACCGGAAGGCAGACTCGATTCCAAGTGGAACGATTTTCTCTGGGGGTAGGTGCCAGAGAGATCGCATCTGGTCCTCCGTCTCGGGACTAGACGCAATAATTGATTTTGCCATCTTAGCACCCCTTCGAGACATCCAATTTAGTATTATATCTCCCGCTAAGGACCGAGCGTGTAGACTCGACTCGGGAGACCGCCGCCATACAATATATGAATCAGAAGTCCATTGAACAGTTCTCACGTCGGAACGGAAGGGATAGCGCTCTAAAGCATGGAAAACGTCGTATTCACTCGAACAGACCTCATTTTTAACGTTCTTATACAGATTCCACCAAGACAATATAGATTGTTCCGGAAGTGGGTGGGAATCAATTTCGATATCGGGATGTGGTGAATCAGAGCGATCGCCGTAGGTGATCAATCTAACACTATGACCCATTTTTTGTAGCGCACTTCCGATTCCCCTTGTGACTCTAGTGGGACCATGTTGTCCATGGTTCTTCCCAAAAAGGAGAACATCCATATTCTTTGATTGGGGAAGACTACCATGGGACATAAATATTATTAAAAAATCCGGAATGTAATATGTCTCTGCCTTAATGACAATAATCGTACAAATGTAACCTACATATTCAGTCGCCTTGATCCCGGGGATGCCAGTGTGATCTGTCGTAAGCGTATTAAAACGAGTATAGCCACACCATCAGCGATACCGGCACATCCCCGTTCGCCTGAATGACTGGTACGCAATTTCAACGATCCATCATATTAGTTACATCCGCGTAGACATCTTCAAGAGAGTCCACAATTGTCTCCCAACCGTGGTTCTTGACGACCCATGCGCGGGCGGCTTCGCCCATTCTCTCGCGCCGGTCCTCATCGCGGCAGAGCTGTTCAATTCGGTCACCAAGGGCATCCTCATCTCCGGGACTAACGAGATACCCTGTCTCACCGTCTACGACAGCATCTGCGGCACCTCCCGTATCGGTCACAATCACGGGAAGTCCAACCGCCATCGCCTCCAGTACAGCGTTTGGCAGTCCTTCGCCGCGGACAGATGGAAGGACGAAGAGTTTCCCCCGGCGTAGGTAGTCCGGGACTACATCCGGGGGAACCTCTCCAGCAAACTCGGCATCCACGTTGAGACGCTCGGCAAGTGCCTCGAGATTCTCGCGTTCAGGGCCATCGCCCACGATGAGCACGGACTCGTTGAGGCCGGCAACGGCGCGCAGGAAGACATCAACTCCTTTCTGATCTTTGAGGCGGCCGACGAAAACGATCTCATCACCTTCCGCGGTCACCGACGGGATATCTACCCCGTTTCCGAGAACAGTTAGTGAAGACTCATCGAACTCGGAGCGGACGTCTGCTGCGATACGCTCGGTCTGTACGAGGACACGCGCCTCTCGGAGGACGCTTCTGATCATCCATCTCTTAACGGGCGTGTCCTTCATGAAGTAGTAGTCACCACCACGGATCCACGCAAAATAGGGGAGGCCGCGTAAGGTGTTTACTACACGACCAATAAACCCGTTCGGGTAGATCATCATACACTGGAGGATGTTGTATTCACGTGCATCGCGCAGTAGGAAGAAAGTCGCCGCGAGTACGAAGGTTAGCGTGGAAACGAAGGGACTGATACGCCAATTCGGCACGCGAACGACTTCATAGGGAAGTGAATCATCGCTCTGGTCAGTCTTGTAAGCTTTCGTGTACACTGTTATCTCGTGACCCGCGCCGTCGAGTTCACGGGCCATTCGTTTCGTCTGCGTCTCTGTCCCACCGATTACGTCTGGCGGGAATTCCTTAACAAGTATGGCAATTTTTCTGGCCATTGTGGACGCTTGACTAGATTAAGCGACTGTTGAAATTACATTCAGTATGCTTGACCGAGTCCAATTCAGAAGTGAATTTATCATTGGTTTCCTCTTACTGTACGTACCTTATTCTGAATAGAACACGTAAGCGTAGCGGAAACCAATAGACGGACTGTCATTCAAACTGTGTAGTGTAGGATTTATAATATCCAAGCAGAATATTTCCCAGTAAGGATGAAAAATACGCTGAAAAAAGATATGATTTGTTTCAACGAAGGGGGGCCATCGCTCTATTCAGAGCAATTATCAAACATTTTTATATCCGACTGATCAGGCCCTATCTGTCCTGTGAGCAACATCAAAATATACAAGGTGTTACCATTTATTCATCTAAAAGGTGTGAGAAATTACTTGATAGTTGGTTTGGTGTGGATTTCTCGTGGCCCCAGTCTCACAAAAAGCCGAATTGTGATTTTATCAATCAGTATGTCGCAGAAGGTGACTCAGTAGTAGTTATCGGTGGTGGGTACGGCATTTCTTCAACGGTGGCAGCGAAAAAAGTCGGAAGGGGGGGGGAGGGGGTAAAGTTTTCATATTTAAAGGGGCAAATGAAAGTTGAGGATTAAAAAAATACGTTACGCTTGAATAACGTGTTTTATCAAACCCGTGTTATTCACGCTATCGTCGGACAAATGTCGAATTTGAAGGAACCCGGTGACAAAGCTAAGACAGTCCATCCATCTGAACTCCCTTACTGTGACGTAATAGAAATGGATTGTGAGGGCGCAGAAGTTGATCTAATTACGCAGTTACCTGCCAATATAACTACTATCATTGTTGAAACACATCCATCAAAAGGGGCACCCACGTCAAGAGTAAAAAAAAAATTGTTAAATAATTGTGGTTATCAAATCATCGACTCAGAGCCTGACAGGAACTCAGGTCATGTGTTGGTCGCCAAATACTTATCTTCATAATAGCTGAGGCGGATCTGTTATATAATATATTTTACATAATAATCTATATTTATTCATAAGCCTTTTTATTATTGTATCCATAGGTCTCATTCTATGAGGATTAGTTTTTTCTGTTACAATCTTTCCGGAACAGGACCCCGAACACGTGCTAGGGATATCATAAATGGAGTTGCTGAGAATTCTGATCATCAAGTGACAGTCCTTACAAATGAACCGGATCTCGTAACTGAGGAAGCTAATATATTAAAGATCAATCTAAACAAACCGGTTGATCTGTTTCAAAATACAAAAACTGTGTTCACAAATACAGATGTTGCTCATGTCCCAATAAATATATGGCAAGTAGCGTTTGTCCGATTATTTTACTCAGGTCCTTTAGTGGCTGGTGTTGGACCAGGTATTCAAGTTGAATCGTATTACCAGCATCTTGGTAAGTTCTTAGGAATCAACCGGCTAATTGTGGTACATGAGGGCCGTGAGTGGAAAAAATTCGGCTATAAGACTACCATATGTACTGCGACTATCGATCGAGAAATCTTCCATCCATATACAGAAAACAGGATTGATAAAGTTCGCAACGAGTTGGGGATCTCACAAGATTCCAAAGTAGTGTTATATGTTGGAGAACTCACAAATCATTATGGAGCTGAGCTCATTTCTGAAACGGCCTCGTTTAATGACGAATTCATTTATATCGTAATCGGAGAAGGTCCATTGAGGTCAGATATCGAAGAAAATCCCAATGTGAGATACGAAGGTTATGTAAACAACCGGGAATTACCATACTATTATAACGCGGCTGATGTCACAATTGGTCCTCGCTTATCAGATGTTACCTCAAACGTCGGACTTGAATCAATTGCCTGCGGTACGCCCTTCATTACAACAGCGACAGGTTATATCCAAGAGTTCGCTGTGGAACCTGGTGCGTACATCTACTCAAAGCGCACGGCTGAAGCGTTACATGAAACAATCGTGGAACTGCTTAACGATAAAGAGCGATACAGTGACCAAGTACAACGAGGGCTAGGGTTCATTGATAGCAATCCCTTAACTCTTGACTCTGCGATAGAGACACACTTAGAGGTGTACGACGAACTAACATCATGATACGACACCGGGCGAACAGAAATCCTAACCCCCTGAGCCAGTTACAATCCCTATAGAATGCCTCGTCCGAATCACTCTGTATCAAATGATAGTCGTCCGAATGTGTTACTTATCGTCTTGGATAGCGTACGCGCCAAAAATTGTAGTACGTACGGCTATCAAAGGGAGACGACACCATTCCTAACTGATTTTGCTGAGGAGACCGCAACCCTTTACGAACAAGCACGAGCACCGAGTATTCACAGCATAGCTAGTCACGCCAGCATATTTTCCGGGTATCATGTTGAAGAGCATCAAGTAACAGAACACACCTCCTATCTCAATCCGTCTGCGAACATCTTTCACAAGCTCAGCCAAGAACATGGATACTCGACAGGGATGTTTTCGCCGAACGTCGTGATCACCGAGGCATCCAATCTCGGAGAGTGTTTTGACACGAAAGTTGGACCAAAACGGACGAAATTCCGAATATTCGACGAAGGGCTCTCGCCAATGGATATAGAAGGGGAAGTAGATGCAAGACGGTTCCTACGCGAAGCACTCGCCCATGACAAGCCCATCCGGTCCATCTTGAACGGTCTCTACTCGAATCTCACACCACACGGTGGCTCTCACGATCCAAGTTCAGAATTTGGTGAGGTGTACGTTGACGAGTTCTTCGATTGGCTCAGCAATCGGGGATCTCCCTGGGCAGCCTGTCTAAACCTAATGGATGCTCATAGTCCGTATGCTCCTGAACCGCGATACAATAAGTGGGCCAATCAAGAACACGTTGAGCTGTACGAGGACGTTCAAAATGCCTCAAAGATAGAGAGCTTTAGCGATGAGTTCTGGGAGAAATTAGGTTCTTTAGAGCCACTCTATGATGGTTGTATCCGTCAGGCTGATGCTGTGGTTGCAAACTTAGTGGATCGCCTCAAGGATATGGGTGAGTATGAGAATACTCTCCTTGTTATTACGAGTGATCACGGCGAAGCCTTTGGTGAAAAAAGCAGACTTTCAGAGGCCAGACTTCGTGGACATAGTTGGGGTATCGGAGAAGTCCAAACACATGTTCCGCTCCTTGTCAAGCGTCCTCATCAAGAAAACAGTGAGACCGTTAAGGATATTGCGACGTTGACACAATTCGCGCAGGTCGTTAAAAAAACCCTTTCTGACGATTCTTCCGTAGCCTCGTTCGTTCCCGATGAAGATCAAGTAATAGCTTCTACATATCGTATCAAACCTCCCGGAGATGAACTGCCTCTTAGTGAATCGGATCGGGAACCCTACTTCGGTCCGTGGCGGGCAGTGTACCGTGACGATGAGATGGGTGTTGTAAAATATGCGACTCGACGGGATAATACGGGAACATTCCGTATTCGGGATACCGGAAGTTTGGAGGAGATCGAAGATACTGATGCTGCCACGGTCGTGGAGGAGGTCTTCCAGCATCTGAGAGACGGTGTGCAGACAGTGGGTGAGGCAGATGAGCGAGAGTTAACCGAAGATGTGGAAAATAAGCTCGCTGATCTAGGATATCTACGATGAGCCAGTTCAGTTGTAACACTCTGAAGGGTTTTTACTCAAGACAAGTTGAAACAAACGACAGATGAGGGAAGGCAAAGTAGCGATCTCACATTTTGCGGCACAAGTAATCCGCTCAGTCGCTGGATTCGGAACTACGTTTTTTATTGCTCGCTACTTGGGTGCTGGTGATCTTGGTATCTATTCACAGGCGCTGGCACTACTCTTTTGGATCAAACTACCCGGTGGAAGCATTACTTCTGCTGCCTCGAAGCGTATGTCCGAGTCAGACACACGATCAGCGGCGTTCTTTTCTGCGGGTTTAGTAATTCTCACACTATATGCCGCTCTGGTCGGTGTGTTTATGCTGCTCTTGCGCGATTACATTGATTCATACATTGGGCTTGATATCGCGCTCGTGCTTGCCCTGTTGATCGCAGTAAATCTCATCTTCGATCTCGTCAAATCTGGGTTTGTCGGCCTCAAGCGTGTTAGTATTTCGGGGTGGATTGGTACCGCCGAACAGCTCCTCCGGTTGGGGGGGCAGATCTCGTTTGTACTAGCAGGCTTCATGGTTATTGGTCTTGTTTACGGTCACGCGCTCTCGTTACTCGCATTTTGTGTTCTGGGACTACTCATGCTCCGATCGGAACTCACCATTCCGACTCGACAGGCTTTCTCAGAAATTCGAAGTTTCGCCCAATATTCTTGGCTTGGTAGTCTAAAATCAGTGTCTCTCAGCTGGGCAGATTTATTAGTTCTTGGGCTCTTTGTAAGCGACCAATTGGTCGGTGTCTATCAAGCGTCTTGGACGCTTTCTTCGTTCCTGGCAATTGTCGGAGGGTCTATCGCAACAACCCTCTTCCCTGAAATTAGCGCTCTCGATTCGGAGAACCAGTACGACCGGGTCAGAGATCTGCTAGATGATGCGTTGATATATACCGGGATCTTTCTGATTCCAGGTGCGTTCGGCGCGTTTGTAATCGGTGAGCGGTTACTTCGGATTTACAGTCCAGAATTCAGCATCGGAAATGAGATTCTAGTAATTTTAATCGCTGCCAGGATGGTACACGCATTTGGAGGTCAAGCCCTAAACGCACTAAATGCGCTTGACTATCCGGATATCGCGTTCAGGATTAACGGCATTTTTATCACCACAAATGTTGTTCTGAATGTAATATTAGTCTATCAATTTAGCTGGTACGGAGCAGCGACTGCGACCCTATTATCAAGCTTATTATATTTTGTAATTAGCTGGAGGGAAATAATTCTGCGTTTAGGTGGAGTGGAATTCCCTATACTGGAGGTTGGAAAACAGGTTGTTGCCAGTACGATAATGATGCTTGGCCTTTATCCAATCATCTCGTATACTCCCCCAAGTAACTACCTGACAATCGGTCTCGTTGGATTAGGTGCAAGTGTATATGCCTTAGTATTGCTCGGAATTTCCAAGCAAGTTCGAGCGAAAGTCTTCTCTCTACTTCCTGCGTCAGTCAACCTCTGACGGAACTAAGCAATCCACGATATCGTTTCACAGCTTCTTCCAAGCTATATCTATCCTCGATCAAACCACGACTTTGGTTACTCATTGTCGCCAAATTGTTCTGGCACAAGAGTTCAGAGATATCTCTCGTGATGAGCTGTGGGTCCCGACTTTTCATTAGCATCCCAGTTTTTTGAGACTTCACAACGTCTGGGACCCCTGCTACTGGTGTCGCGTAGACAGGAGTCCCACATGCCATTGCTTCTAATATTGTCGTCGGAAGGCCTTCGGTTGGGTGCGAGGGCATCACGAGTAATTTCATCTTATTAAATTCTGCTGGTACGTCACTGTGGTCAACCCATCCAGCTAATTCTGCGTCTCCGGTCGCAATTTCATTCGCAAGTTCGGTTTCGAGCCAACTGTACAACGGACCGTCACCCACGAACCGAAACGTCACTCCCTCTGGGAGCTGTTTTGCCACCTCAGCCAATTCTCGAATCCCTTTCTCCTCGTCGATACGGCCGACGAACCCAACAACATTGCTGCGTTCCTCGAAAGGAACCTGAACAGAGAATTCATCGGTATCGACGTACCGGGCACCGTACGGATACACATTTGCTGAGTCCGGTTCGAGACCGAGTTCGCGGGCCATATTCGGGGTATACGTGACGACACGGTCTGCGGCAGCGAACCCAGCGCGTTCGAGTGCGCGGACGGCCCCGGAAAGCGCCTTTGCGACGATATTGGGCATACGCTGTTCCCAGTTCAGTTGAAGTGTCAATGGGACATCTCCCCGAGGCTCCACAAGGACGATCTTCCCGACGCTGCGCGCGAAGAGAATCGGGAGCAAATATGAGGTAGCTCCGAAAAACAAAACCACTTCTTCTGGTCGGCGTCGGATCGCATCGCACATCCGCAGTTGGTTCAACACAAACCGAACCGCTGCGACAACAATACCATCGCCGGCTCCCTTCGTTGTGAGTTCAATCACTTCACGGTCTTCGCGGATCGTAGAGTCTTCCGGCAGGTCGGCAGTCACGAGAGACACCGGACCGAGTTCAGCCAGTATATTGAGAAGGGTTCGAGTGGCGTTTTCACCGGCTGAACTAAGCGGATGGGTGACCACACAGACGCCGGAGTCGGACATATGACGAGGTTGACTACTTCGGTTCTTATTCTTGTTCGTTCAGTAGCGTAGGATCCCGTAGAGAAATCCAAACCCTACGGCGACTGTGAGTGCGACGAGCATCCCGAGCTGATCGACCTTCTGCTTCGACGGCCGTTTAATCAATTCCACGAGACGTTGTGGGCCGAACTGTAAGAGGAGGTCTCTCAGGAAAGCACTCTCTTGGCTGCCAGTACTATCGACGAGATTACTCATAACGTGTTTCGAATATCCTTGCCAAAACGAGCGTTTCAGTAGCCACACACGGTCTGTGCGATAGTCGAATACCTTGTGCCCGACTTCGGCATCCGGAACATACCACATCCCCTGGCCGTATTTTTCACGCATCCGGGCCGCCAGCTCTGTCTCTTCTCCCTGGATCTGTTGATCGCCTTTACGCCCGAGGTCCTCGCTGAATCCACCGAGCTTCTCAAGAACATCCTTTCTAAAAGACATATTGGATCCGTTTGTGTTTCTGACTTCACACTGTTCCTCTGGATATCCCCGATGCGTGACGCCAATAAGCCAATAGAATTCTTCAGGGAGAAAGGTCGGCTTTCCATCGACCCAAATCGGTGTCATTTTTCCACCCACAGCGATCGCATCGCGTTCCTCATAGGTGGCAACTAGCTGTTCGACCCAGTCCGGTTCAGGGACCGCATCGTCGTCGACGAATGCGACCACGTCCCCACTTGCGAGTTTGATTCCGTGGTTACGGCTGTATGAGAGCCCGCGGTTCTTGTCGTTACAACCGATGCGGACGTTTTCTAGTTCAGCGTAGTCAGCACACATAGACTCATACACCGAGGCGTTTCCATCCGAAATCAAAACGAGCTCGACGTCATCATAGGTCTGGCTAAGCACCGCTTCTGCGGCATCTCGAGCATGTTCGTAGAGATCTAGGGAATACGTACAAACGACAACCGAGACTCGCATTGTAAGATGATATCACCAACTGATGTAAATGGATTTCTTTTGTGGATATATGTTCCCGGCTACCCAGTCCAATAGTCTGGTATTGCTCCCATTAATCAAGCATTTCTTATTGAGTACCTCTGAATAGTAGAGTAGATGAACCTCTCTATCGTCGGCAGCGGCTACGTCGGCACGACCGTCGCGGCCTGTTTCGCCGACCTCGGTCACGACGTCGTCAACATCGACATCGATGAGTCGGTCGTCGAAACGATCAACGCCGGCGACGCGCCGATCCACGAGGAGGGACTCGCCGAACTCATCGCCGCCCACGCCGGGCCCGAGGGAACTGGCCGGCTTCGGGCCACCACAGACTACGACGCCGTCCTCGACACCGACGTCACCTTCCTCTGTCTTCCCACCCCACAGAACGACGACGGTAGCATCGACCTCTCGGTCATGGAAGCCGGCGCGAGCCAGCTCGGCGCGACGCTCGCCAACAAACTCGACTGGCACACGGTCGTCGTCAAGAGCACGGTCGTGCCCGGCTCGACGGCGGACACGATCACTCCCATCCTCGAACGGGAGAGCGGGAAGACTGCCGGCGAGGACTTCGGCATCGGGATGAATCCAGAATTCCTTCGCGAGGGCACGGCGGTCCACGATTTCCTCAATCCGGACAAGGTCGTCCTCGGCGCGGACGACGACCGCGCGCTCGCGGACATGCGCGATGTGTTCGAGGCGCTGATCGCGGCCGCCGCCGCGCCCGTCGTGGAGACGGACACGCGCACCGCCGAGATGATAAAGTACGCTAACAACGCCTTCCTCGCGGCGAAGATCAGCCTGATCAACGACATCGGGAACATCTGTAAGGCGCTCGGCGTCGACGCCTACGAGGTCGCGGACGCGATCGGCCTCGACGACCGCATCGGCGCACAGTTCCTCCAGAGCGGCGTCGGCTGGGGCGGGAGTTGTTTTCCGAAAGACGTACGCGCAATTATCTCTGCGGCACAGGCGGCCGGCTACGACCCGGCGATGTTGAACGCGGCCGTCGAGGTCAACGACCGCCAGCCGGCGCGGCTGGTCGCGATGCTGGCCGACCACCTCGACGCCCACCGTGACGGTGGGGTCGACGGCGCCATCGTCGCCGTGCTCGGCCTTGCGTTCAAGCCCGGCACCGACGATATGCGAAACTCGCGGGCAATTCCGGTGATCAAGGATCTCCAGGCGCGCGGCGCGACTATTATCGCCTACGACCCGGTCGCGGCCGACAACGCCCCCAACTACGTCGACGACGTGACCTACGCCGACTCGGCCGCGGCGGCACTCGACGGCGCCGACGCGGCGGTCGTCGTCACCGACTGGGACGAGTTCGCCGCGCTCGACGAGGAATTCGACGCGATGGCAACCCCGATTGTCGTCGACGGACGGCGAATCATTGAGCGCCGGGACGGAATCACGTACGAAGGGCTGACTTGGTGACTGCCATCACAGGCAGCTCCGATATCTCTTTCACGAGATTGGTTCGATCCGCTGAATTGAGGCGCTAAGTCTCTCTCCTCCGCGAGCGACCAACGGCAGCGAGCAGAGAGGAGACAGCCCCGCATACAAATGCTTCCTCGGGTTGCTCGATACGGAGTGTGGGCGGTGAGGCCATCAACGAGAGCATACAGGGGTGTGACCATCACTGAGTGCGTTCGAACAGATCTGTGAGTTCGTCGAGCCCGTAGAGGGATGAATCGGACCGATCGGCGGCGGTTGTACGGAGTTCGTCGGTGAATCCCGACCGCGAAAAGAGCGCGTAAACCGACTCGATGTCCAGTTCCTCAAGCGCTGTCGTCACTAGCGTTGTCTTCCCGACTCGCCGCCGTCCATAGACAACGAGGAGCTGTCGTTCTTCTCGAGAGAGGTGTGACGTGAGCCTCTCGATCTCCGTTTCCCTGTCAATTATTATGTATACGATAATATTATTTCGATCATAATCGCTGTTGGGAGGGACATTCACTTGGGTCGGACGGAACAGCTGGTCGCCGAAGGGAAGTGACAAACACGGCGCTGGCTCGGGCGACTTCTGTCGATCTAAGCGCAAATTTTTCGAAGTAGCGATGGAACGCTACTTGCGACCATGGACGTGACTGAGGAGGCGGTTCGAGAGATCTGTACGGACGCGGTCTTCGAGCGCGGAGAGACCTATCTCGCCGAGGGCCGTATCCGCGAGATTCACCGCGTCGACGACACTGTGACCGCTATCGTGAGCGGGAGTCGCCAGTACGACGTTCGCGTCGATCTCGCCACCGAGGGGTTCGACTCGTGGTGTGGCTGTCCGTACGACGGCCCAGGCGCGTGTAAGCACGTCGTCGCGGTGTTGCTCCGCTGTGTCGAGGACGTTCCGCTCGATGAGGGCGACCGACTCGACGCCGCGCTTGATGGCACAGAGCCCGACGACCTCCGAGCGTTCCTCCGCGATGTCCTGGCGACCGACGTCACCCTCCGCGAGCGGTTCTTCGCCCGGTTTGGCGAACCGGTAACCCGGTCGGTCGACGAGCTACGCGCCGCTATCGACCGGCGGTTCGAGGAGACGAATCCCGACTACTACGTCGTCTTTGAGCCGATCGACTTTGCGGAGTGGTTCAACCTTGCGAATGAGTACCGCGAGGAAGGCCGAAACGCGGCGGCGGCCGGGGTGTACCGAGCGCTCGTCGAGTCGCTCGACGACAACATGGATCGCGTCGACGGCGCGTACGACCACTTTTCGCAGGCGTTCTCCCGCGCGCTCGACGGCTATGTTGCGTGTGTCGTGGCCACCGACCGTAAGGCCAATGCGGTCACGGACGCCGTTTCCTTCCTCGAAGAGCGGGCGGCTTCGGGAACGCAGTATCTTACCGATCAGTTCGAGCGCGCGGCAACAGAACTGCGGACGGAACTGGATGAGGGGAGGAGCGCTGAGTGAGTTTGAGACGATCCCCCGAGCGGTACCGGTCGAGACTGCTTCAGCGACAGGAGTCGTCCGCCGTCTCCGGCCGAGTGATACCCTGAACCGCGTCGAAGTCGTCGTCAAACGAGTAGAGGTATTCGATCCCCTCTCGCTTCATGTACACAGCGATAGTCGCGTCGCCGAATGAGAGGCTTTCGTAGGTCCGGAAGCAGTCCACGGCGCTAGTAAAAGGCCGTAGAGAATCGATCCTCTCGCTCCGCAACGGACCACGGTTCTCCCGTCTGTTTGTGGCCGACCGCGGCCTCACTCCACGGTCACGCTTTTCGCCAGATTGCGCGGTTTGTCGATCGACCGGCCCTTGTCGTTCGCCACGTGGTACGCGAACAGCTGGAGGTAGACGTTCGCAACCAGCGGCTCGACGAGACCCACGTCCGGAACCGGCAGCGACACGTCCAGCGTGGCGTACTCCTCACCGGCGGACACACAGCCGATGGCGGGCGCGCCGCGCGTCTGTGCCTCGGTGACGTTGTTCATCGTCTCGTCGGCGCGCGACCCGTCGGTCAGGACGGCTAACACGGGCGTGTCGGGCGTCACTAAAGCGAGCGGTCCGTGTTTCAGCTCGCCCGCTGCGAATCCCTCAGCGTGGTCGTAGGAGATCTCCTTGAGCTTCAGCGCGCCCTCCAGCGCCACCGGAACGCCAAGCTGCCGCCCAACGAAAAAGAACGCCTCGCTGTCGCCGTACTCGTTGGCGGCCTCGCGGACCTTCGGCTCGGCGTCGAGCACCTGCTGGACCGCGCCGGGGAGGTCGCGGAGCCCCTCCAGGACGGGCCGCGCGTCGGCCGCGGCCAGCGCGCCGCGTTCGCGGCCGATCGCCACCGCGAGCATCGTCAGCGTCGCCACCTGCGAGGCGAACGTCTTCGTCGCCGCGACACCGATCTCGGGGCCGGCGCGGATGAACGCGGTGTCGTCGACCTCGCGCGTGACGGTGCTGCCGAGGGTGTTCGTCACGGCGAACGTCCGCGCGCCGGCGGCGTTGGCGCGCCGGACCGCGCCGAGCGTGTCGGCGGTCTCGCCGCTCTGCGTCACCGCGACGACGAGCGTCCGGTCCGGACTGCGCCCCGCGCCGAACTCGTACTCGCTGGCGATCTCGACGGTCGCGCGCACTCCCGACAGCTCCTCGAACAACTGCGCGGCGTACCGCCCCGCGTAGTTGGAGGTGCCGCAGGCGACGATCTGGATCTCTTCGAGGTCCGCGAGGAAGCCCGGCGGGAAGGAGACGTCCAGATCGACGTCGCCGCCGTCGACGTCGAGCCGCCCCGCGATGGTCTGACGCAAGGCCTCGGGCTGCTCGTGGATCTCCTTGCGCATGTAGTGTTCGTAGCCCCCCTTCTCAGCGGCGTCGGCCTCCCACGTCACCGTTTCGACGCCGCGGTCGACGAGGTCGCCGTCGGCGTAAATCTCGACACCCTCGGCCGACAGCGCCGCCACGTCGCCGTCCTCGAGATACGTCACGTCGCGGGTGTGTTCGAGGAAGGCCGTCACGTCGCTGGCGACGAACGTCGCGTCGTCGTCGCGACCTAACACGAGCGGGCTTCCGCGGCGCGCGACGACGATCCGGTCGTCGCCCTCGCGGACCGCACAGATCGCGTAGCTCCCTTCCAAGCGGTCCTCGACGCTCCGGACCGCGTCGAGCAGGCCCAGTCCGGGGTCGGTCGCGAGTTCCTCCTCGATCAGGTGCGGGATGACCTCGGTGTCGGTGTCGCTCGTGAACTCGTGGTCGGCCAGTTCTTGCTTGAGCGTCTCGTGGTTCTCGACGATCCCGTTGTGGACGACCGCAACGTCGCCGACGCAGTCGGTGTGCGGGTGGGCGTTGGCGTCCGTCGGCGGGCCGTGGGTGCTCCAGCGCGTGTGGCCGACGCCGAGCGCCGCGTCGGGCACGTCGGGGACGGTGAGGTTGTCGACCTCGCCCGACCGCTTCGCGACGGTGAGCCCGCTCGTCTCGCCGACGAGCGCGACGCCCGCCGAGTCGTAGCCGCGGTATTCCAGATTACGGAGCCCCTCGTGGACGATGTCGCCGACGCCGGCGGTCCCGCCGTCGCTCGCGGTGCCCTCGCCGCCGTCCGCGTCACCGTCGTCCAGTACGATCCCGTCACCGATGTAGCCGGTAATCCCACACATGGTTACCCCCTCCGCACGACCGCGCCCGATTCAACGCGGTCGTCGATCACGACTCCCGCGTCGGCGTTGACGTCGTCGCCGACGACCGCGCCGTCCGTGAGCGTCGCGCCGGCGCCGACGGTCGCGTTGTCCCCGACCACGCCCGCGAGTTCCACGTTGTGGTGGACCGCGTCGCCGACGACGATCGTCGCCGGTTCGCCCGCGATCGTCGCGTTCGGCCCCACCCGCGCGTTGCCGGCGACGATCGCGTCCCGGACCACGGCCCCGGCGCCGATCACGGCGTCGGGGAAGACCACGGCGTTCTCGACGACTGCGCCCGCCTCGACCGTCGCGTTACTCCCGATCGCGGTGCTGCCGCCGAGCGTGACGTTCGGCCCGACGCGCACGTTGCCAGCGAGCGCCACGTCGTCGGCGACGGTCACTGACGCACCCAAGCTGGCGCCCACGGTCTCGGCCGCCGTGGCCTCGTCGACCAGCCCCGCGTTGACGGTGAGCAGGTCCCAGAGGTTCGACACGTCGAGCCAGCGACCGTCATACCGGACCGCCGACAGCGACTCGTCACCGGCGAGATCGTTGAGCGTCGCCGTGATCGCTAACTCTCCGGTCGCGTGCGTCTCGCGGATCGCGTCGAAGACGGCCGGCGAAAAGGCGTACACACCGGCGTTGATCTGGTTCGTCTCGACGGGGCCCTCCGGCTTCTCGTCGATGCCGGTCACGCGGTCGCCGTCGAGGGTGACGACGCCGTACTGGCGGGGGTTCGCCGCGGTCGTGACCGCCATCGCGGGGAGGTCGTCGTCGCGCGCCCGGTCGCGCATCTGCGAGACGATCGACGCGTCCACGATCCGGTCGCCGTTGAGCACGACGAAGGGGCCGTCGACGACCGGTTCGGCTTGGAGGACGGCGTGGCCGGTACCGAGCTGGGTGGTCTGTTCGACGTACTCGATCGTCACGTCCCAGTCGTCGCCGTCGCCGAAGTGGTTCCGGATGCGCTCCTGCTCGTAGCCGACGACGAGGACGATCCGGTCGATGTCGGTCGCCGTGACGGCCTCGACGACGTGTTCGAGCAGGGGGCGGTTCGCCACGGGGACCATCGGCTTGGGCCGTCGGTTCGTCAGCGGCGCCAACCGTCGGCCCTCGCCCGCGGCGAGGATCACCGCGGTCACGGAGTCGGTAGCCATATCGTACACCTCGCCCGTCCGGGTGTTAAATCGTTCGCGCGATACCGTACCGTTGGAGAAGAGTCAAGTAGAGTAACGTGTCTATACTCTGTGTGTCGAAATCGGCCGTCATCGCGGACGACGACGAGACGATCCGGTCGATCCTCCAGTACAAGCTGTCGAACGCGGGCTACGAGCTGACGGTGTGTCACGACGGCGAGGAGTGCCGGCAGGCGCTAAACGAGAACGGCGCGGCCCCGGATGTCGTCGTCCTCGACGTGATGATGCCACGGATGAAAGGGACCCAGGTGCTGCGGACGATCCGGCGCGGCGAGCTCGCGGTCGACCCCGACGTGCCCGTCGTGATGCTCACTTCGCGCGGCCAGGAGGCCGACGTGTTAGCGGGGCTCGACTCCGGGGCCGACGAGTACCTCACGAAGCCGTTCAGCCCGAACGAGCTGCTGGCCCGCATCGACCGACTGGTCGGGAGGTAAGAGTGCTGTTCGCGCCTTCGACCGTGGTCGCGTCCCTCTACGGTCCACTCGCCGGCTCTCAGTCGCGGGTACTCACCATCGGCGTCCTCGTGCTCGGTTCGCTGTTGCTCGCGGCGGGGCTCGTGACCCTCGGCTACTCGGTCCTCGCGGCTCGCCGACGCCGGCGACGGGAGCCGATGCGCGCCGCGCTCCGCGGCGAACTGCTCGACCGGCTTTACGGGCGCGACGAGCCGGCTTGGGACGCATGGGTTACCGGCCTCTCGGCGGCCGAACGCGACGAGCTCGAATCCGTCCTCGACGTGTATCTCCGCGAGCTCGACGGCCGCGACGCCGAGAAACTGGCCGGGCTCGGCCGCGCGCTCGGAATCAATGAGCGGGCCCGCCGTGAGATCGCGGCCGGCGACTACTGGGACCGCAGCCACGCCCTCGTCTGGCTCACGCTGCTCCGCGACGCCCCTGACCGCGACCTGCTTCGAGCGCACTGTACCGAGACGCCACGCGAGCGCGCCGCTGCCGCCCGGGTGCTGTACGCGGCCAGGACGGACGACTGCGCGACAACTGGCGTCGACCTCCTGCTCCGTGACGACCCCGACCCGTTCTCGGTGTTCGGCGTCGACACGCTGTACCGCGTCGCCGAGGGCAACCCGAGCCCGTTCTTCGAGCGGGCGGCCGCCGACTTCCCGACGTGGCCGCCGGCACTCCAGCGGCAGGCGCTGCTCGTCGTCCGCCATCTCACAACCGTGGTTGGCGGCGCCGACCTCTCGTGGGTCGTCGCGGCGCTGTCGAGCGCGGATCCGAGCGTGCGGGCGGCCGCGTGGCGGGCGCTGGGCGCGTACGGCTGGAACCGTCGGCTCCGCGACGCGATCGACCTCGACGCGATCCCCGACGAGCCGGCGCCGGCGGTCCGCGCCGACGCGTATCGCGCGCTCGGGGTCTGGGGCGACGCGACGGCGCTCGGGGCAATCGAGGCGGCCGGGACGGTCGATCCGGATCCGCGCGCGCAGGTCGCCGCGGCCGAGACGCTGGTCGCCCAGCGCGGCCCGGACGCCGTGCCAGCGCCGAGCGACCCGCCGCAGCACTCCGCCGGCGTGGCGGGGGACCAGTCGGCTGATGCGGTCGCTGATCCGTCCGCTCCCGACCCGGAGACGCCCGCCCCCGCTGTGCCGCCCTTCGACGTCGCGTGGGACTGGGCGGCCGAACACACCCGCTTCGACCGCCTCGCGCGAGACATCTCCCGCGACCGGGACCGGCTCCGCGACGAGGTGCGCGGATGACGACGCTGGAGAGCGTCGGGACGACGCTCGTCGTCGGGTCGGGCGTGTTCATCGTCACGTACTACCTGCTGATCAACGTCGGCTACCTGCTGATCCACGTGCTCGCGCTGTTCCAGCTCCGCGACAACGTCCGCGAGTCGGGGTGGAACCCGTCGTTCCGCGCGTTCGACAGCCCGTTTTATCCGGGCGTCGCGATGGTCGTGCCGGCGTACAACGAGGCGGCGAACATCGTCGAGAGCGTGCGCTCGATGCTGGCGCTCAACTATCCCGACCAGGAGATCGTCGTCGTCAACGACGGCTCGTCGGACGCCACCCTCGACCGGCTCGAAGAGGCGTTCGGGTTGCGGCCCGTCGACGCCGAGGTGCCATACGACGTGCCCTCGGAACCGATCCGCGGGGTGTACCGCTCGGCGACCCACGAGAACCTGCTGGTCGTCGACAAGGAGAACGGCGGCAAAAGCGACGCGCTCAACGCCGGGGTCTGGCTCACCGACCAGGAGCTGTTCTGCGCGGTCGACGCTGACACCGTGATCGACCGCGACGCGCTGCTCGACGTCGTCGCGCCGTTCCTCGAGGAGCCCTCGCGGACGGTCGCCAGCGGCGGGACCATCCGGGTGGCCAACGACTGCGTCGTCCAAGACGGCCAAGTAAAAGAGACCAAACTGCCGAAGACCGGCCTTGCCGGCGTCCAGGTGATGGAATACCTGCGGGCCTTTTACTCCGGGCGGCTCGGGCTCGCCCGGCTCAAGGGGCTGATCCTCATCTCCGGTGCGTTCGGCGTGTTCCGGACCGACCGCGTCCGGGAGATCGGGGGCTACCGCCACGACACGATCACGGAGGACTTCGACGTGGTCGTCCGGCTCCACGAGTACCTCTCGGACAACGACATCGACTACCGGATCGAGTTCGTCCCAGAGCCCGTCGCGTGGACGGAGGTGCCGGAGTCGCTCCGGTCGCTGGGTCGCCAGCGGCGCCGCTGGTACCGCGGCATGCTGGAGACAGTGATCGCCAGCCGCGGCCTCTTCTTCCGCCGGCGCTACGGCCGCGTCGGCACGGTCGTGCTCCCCTTCTTCACCGCCGCGGAGGCGATCGGCCCGCTCATTGAGGGGTTCGGCTACGTGCTGCTCCCGCTCGGCTGGTACCTCGGCATCCTCAACATAGAGTTCTTTCTCACCTTCCTGTTGCTCACGGTGGGTGTCGGGGTGTTCCTCTCGTGGTTCGGTGTGTTCAGCGAGGTGTGGAGCTACAACCGCTACGAGTCGCCGCAGGACGCTGCCAGGCTGCTCTGGTACGGCGTCTTAGAGAACTTCGGCTACCGCCAGTGGAAGACGGTCGTCGCCTGGCACGGGCTAATCGAGTTCCTCCGCGGCGAGCAGTCGTGGGGCGTCATGGAGCGGCGCGGGTTCGGTGACGCGGCGACTGAAACCGCTGCGGCCGGCGGCACAGTCGAGGCAGCGCCCGCGGCCGCCGCGGCCACGGACAACCGCGAGGACGCGGACGACGGCGGCTTCGTCTGGGTGGACTGGCTCGCCGACGAGCCCGGAACCGACGGCCTCCGGTGGCTCGACCGTATCGCGAGCGACGGCCAGCCCGGGATGCTCGCGTCCGTCGCGGACCTGGCCGTCGGCGTCGGCGAGGGGGGCTTCGTCTGGACCACCGACTTCCCAGCCGGCGACGGGGGGTTCGTCTGGGTGACCGACCCCGCGCTCGGCGCGGGCGAGGGCGGCTACGTCCTCGCGACCGCCGCCGACGGGAGCGTCCGGCTCGCCGCGACAACGGACTTCTCGGAGGGGCTCGGCGACGGCGGCTTCGTCTGGACGACCGACCCGACGCTCGGCGCGGGCGACGGCGGCTTCGTGTGGACCACCGACGCCGCGACCGGCGCCGGCAACCAGGGGTTCGTCTGGGTGGTCGACACGGCCGATCCCGCCGAGTAGTCCCCGGCCGCTCAGTCCGCGGGCGCTCAGTCCCCGGCCAGCGCCTCGTGGACCGGCTCCGCGGCGTTGACGTCGCTCACAGCGAAGCGGGTTCCCTCGTCGCCGGTGTCGACGGCGAGGTCCCAGCCGTGGCCCGATATCACGCGCTGGACGACCAACAGGCCGAGTCCGAACGACTTGATGTTCTCCGTGTCGGCCGCGGTGAGCGCGTGTTCGACGTCCGCGGGGAGCCCCGGCCCGTCGTCGCTGACGGCGAAGCCGTGCGCGTCGCCGGTGACCGTCACCGCCACGTCCGGGCCGCCGTGTTCGACGCAGTTGCGAAACAGGTTCTCGAAGAGCCGCCGGAGCCGCGCCTCGTCGGCGAGGACGGTCGTCCCAGCGGCGACCTCGACCGACAGCGTCGCGTTCCGCGTCCGGACCGTGTCCCACGCGTCGCGGACGACTCCGTCGAGGTCCACCTGCGTGCGCTCGCCCACGTCCGTCCCCTCCTTCGCCAGCATCAGACACTCGGCGATCATCGACTCCATGCGACCGAGCGCCCCCTGAACGCGGTCGAGGAAGTCGGCCGCCTGCCCGCCGACGTGCTCCTGCGCGAGCTCCGTGAACCCGATGGCCCCCGACAGCGGGTTCCGGAGGTCGTGGGCGACGATACCAGCGAACTCGTCGAGCCGCTCGTTCTGCTCGCGCAGCTCGGCGTAGTGTTTCTGCCGCTCGAGCTCGCTGCCAACCCACTCGGCGAGCACCGAAACGAAGTCGCGCTCCGCGTCCGTGATCGGGTCGTCGCGCGGCTCCTCGTCGGAGAAACAGAGCGTCCCGTACGTCTCGCCGTCAATGTCGATGACAGCGCCCACGTAGCAGTGGAGGCCGGTGATCCCGAGCGCGTCGTCGTCGCGGTACTCGCTGTCGCGCGCGTCGGCGAACCCGACCGTCTCGCTGCTCTCGACGACGTGGCGGCACCACGTCCCGTCGAGGTCGACGACGCCGCCCTGCGCGTAGGGACCGCTCTGGATGTTTGTTTCGACGACCTCGTACCGGCCGTCGCCGGTGTACGAGAGCACGCCGTTGTCCACGCCGAGGTGCTCTTGGCCGACGTCGATCGCCTTCCGAATGCGCTCTTCGGCCGAGAGGTCGGTCGCGGTCAACTCGAGCAGGCTCTTGAAGGGGTCAGAGGGGGGCGTGTCGGGTGACATGGTGAGTAAACTGGCCGTTACCGACGGTAAGGGGCGGCCGTCGGATAAAAACGCGAGTTTCGCTTGCCCCTCGCTCCGTCGGAGAAGCAGGCTTAACCATCTCCTCCCGTACGTGAGGCTGTGCGCAGACGCCGGTTTCTGGGTCGCGTCGGGGTCGCGGGAGCGGTCGGCACTGCCGGCTGCGGCTTCCGCGGCGACGCCGACGGGTCAAGGGGCGACGGTCCCGGCGCGGACCCTTCCCGCCGTTTTCGCGTCGCCGACGAGGGCTTCGAGGTCGCAGTCGACGACGGCGGCTTCGAGCCGATCGCAGTCCGCGGCGTGAACCTCGGAATGGCCAAGCCCGGGCGGTTTCCGGGCGAGGCGGCGATCACCCGCGCGGAGTACGACCGCTGGCTACGGCTGATGGGCGAGCTGAACGTCAACGTGGTCCGCGTGTACACCGTCCATCCGCCCGCGTTCTACCGGGCGCTCGCGGCGTACAACCGCTCGCACGCGGATCCGATCTACGTCCTCCACGGCAACTGGATCGGCGAGGAGACGCTCCGCGAGGCGGGGGACGCGACGGCGCTGTCGGCCGCCTTCGACCGCTCGGTGCGACAGGTCGTCGACGCCGTCCACGGCGCGACGACGGTCGAGCCGGAACCCGGGTACGCGAGCGGGACCTACGACGCCGACGTGAGCGACGCCGTCCTCGGCTACGTCGTCGGCATCGAGTGGCCGCCGGCGGTCGTCGCGGAGACGGACCGGGTGAACGAGGCGACCGGCTACGACGGAAAGTTCCTCGCCGCGCCCGACGGCTCCCCGTTCGAGGCATGGCTCGCGGGCCGCCTCGACGCCGCGGTCGCGTACGAGGCGAGCGAGTACGGCGCGCAACGGCCCGCGGCGTTCACCAACTGGGTGACCACCGACCCGCTGGAGCACCCGTACGAGCCGTTCGTCAACGAGGATGCGGTCTCCGTCGATCCGGACGCGGTCGTCGCGACCGACGCCTACGACGCCGGGACGTTCGCCGCCTACCACGTCTACCCGTACTACCCGCCGCTGTTGAACGAGACGCCGGAGTACGTCGACTACGTCGACCACCGCGGCGAGCCGAACAGCTACGCCGGCTACCTGAACGACCTCGTCGACGCGACCGACCACCCGCTGCTCGTCGCGGAGTTCGGCGTCCCTGCCTCCCGCGGGATCGCCCAGCGCGACGTCCACGGCCGCGACCAAGGCGGACACACCGAGACCGAGCAGGGGGAGATCATCGCCGCGATGTACGCGGACATCCGCGAGGCCGGGACCGCTGGTGGGGTCGTGTTCAGCTGGCACGACGAGTGGTTCAAGCGGACGTGGAACCTTGCCCCCTTCTCGGACCCGAACCGCCGCCCGTTCTGGTCGAACGTCCAGACGCCGGAACAGCGGTTCGGGCTCCTCGCGTTCGACCCGGCCGACGCGGTGCCGCTCGACGGGTCGCCCGAGGCGTGGGCGGACGCGACCGCCGCGACGGCTGAGCGCGAGCCCGTCCGGCTCGGCGACGGCGCCGACGCGGCGCGCGAGCTGACGGCGGTCCGCGTGACGAGCGACGCGGCGTACCTCAACGTCCGGCTCGAACTCGCGGGCCTCGACGGCGAACCGGACTGGGACGCGACGAACTACCTCCTGGCGATCGGGACCACCGACGCCGGCGCACGGGCGCTCCCGTACGGGGTCGACGCGGCGGCGCCCGCCGACTTCATCGTCCGCCTCGGCGGCCCCGACACCTCTCGGGTGACGGTTCACCCCCGGTACGACGCCTTCGCGTACGAGTACGGCGCCGAGGCCGGCCTCGACCTCGACCGATACCGAAACCCCATCCCTGGTGACTTTACCCCGCTCCGGCTGGTGATCAACCGCGGGTACACCGTCCCGGTGACGGACGAGTACGTCCCCTTCGAGTCGGTGGAGACGGGGGAGCTGCGCTACGGCAACGGGAACCCCGAGTCGCCCGCGTACGACTCGCTCGCGGACGTCCACGTCGCGCCGTCGAGCGACGCGATCGAGCTCCGGCTCCCCTGGGGGCTGCTTAACGTCGCCGACCCGAGCCGTCGGCGTCGGCTGGGCGACCTCTGGACCGACGGCCTCGACACCCACGAGACGATGGAGTCGATCGACGTCGCCGCGGCCTCGTACGCCCCCGACGGCGCCGACGGGACGGCGCGGCCGCTCGACGCCGAAACGAACCTCACGCACGCGGCTCCGGGCGCCGCGGACGGCGCCCTCGAATCCCTCGAGTTCGTGCCGCCGACGTGGGACCGCCCGGCATACACGGAGCGGCTCAAGGAGTCGGCCGACGCGGTCGCCGAGGTCTTCGAGCGGTACGCGCGGGGAGAGGAGTGAGCCCCTTCTTGTGTCGCCAGCGCGCTACTCCGAGAGCCGGTCGCGCGTCAGCGCCTCGCCCGGCCCGGTTGTCTCTCCGGCGCCCAGTACGACGCCGGCGTTCAGCGACGTGTTGATCCCCGTCTTCGCCTCGTCGCCGACGATCGCGCCCAGCTTCCGACGCCCGGTGTCGACGCGGTCGCCCTTCACCGTCTGCCGGACGTTTTCGCCGTCGTGCCGGAGGTTTGCGACGTTCGTCCCTGCCCCGAAGTTCACCGCGCGGCCCAGCACCGAGTCGCCGACGTACGAGAGGTGGCCGACCGAGGCGTCCGCCATCAGCACCGAGTTCTTCACCTCGACCGAGTGACCGACGTGGGCCCCGGGCCCCACGACGGTCGCCCCGCGGACGTAGGCGTTCGGCCCCACGTCGGCGCCCTCGCGGATCAGCGCCGGGCCCTCGATATAGGCACCCGAACGGACTCGCGCGCCCGCCTCGACGACGACCGGCCCGTGGAGGTGGACATCCTCCTCGACGGTACCGGCGAGGTCGCGCTCGTCGTCGAGCTCCGCGAGCGCCAGCTCGTTCGCCTCCAGCAGCTCCCACGGCCGGCCGACGTCGAGCCAGGTCCCGTCGTACCGCGCCACGTCGATCCGGCGGCCGTCGCCAAGCAGCAGGTCGATCGTCGTCGTGATCTCATACTCGCTGCGCTCGCTTTCGGGCGTGCGCTCGATGTACTCGAACACCTCCGGCTCGAACGCGTAGCAGCCGACGTTCGCGAGGTTCGTCGGCGGGTCGGCGGGCTTCTCGACGATCCCCGCGAGCGAGCCGTCGGCGGCAGTCGAGAGCACGCCGTACGCCCGCGGGTCGTCGACCTCGGTGGCCGCCACGGCCGGCGCGCCCGCGTCGGCGAGCGCGCGCGGGAGCGAGGCGTCTACGACGACGTCGCCGTTGAGCACGAGGAAATCGTCGTCGACGACCGGTTCCGCCTGCGCCACGGCGTGGGCGGTCCCCAGCGCCTCCGCCTGTTCGACGTAGTGGACCGGGCGGTCGCGGTACGACTCGCCTATGCTATCGCGGATCGCGTCGCCGCGGTAGCCCGTCACGACGACGAACTCGTCGACGACGTCGCGGGCGGCGTCGAACACCTGTTCCAGCAGCGAGCGGTCTCCGACCGGGAGGAGGGGTTTCGGGCGGCGGTCCGTCAGCGGTCGCATCCGAGTCCCGCGGCCGGCCGCGAGCACGACTCCGTACATGGACGGGCCGACGGCGGGGCGGGGTTTAGCCGCTGCGGTCGGTGCGGTCGCCGGGATCGAATACGTAGTATTGGACGTTATATCTCTGCTACCAAAGATATATGTCTCTTACACCGCGACTAGACGGTATGTCGAACGACACCGCCGCCGACTCGTCGTCGGATCAGGACCGCGAGGCCCGGCGTCGATGGAAACGCGACCGGACCACGTTTCAGCGGGTGTACGACGTGATGACCGGCGTGACCGAACACGCGTCGGCGAGCGAGATCGCCGAGCGCGCGGACTGTTCGCCCGACGGCGCGCGAAACGCGCTCACTCAGCTGGCCGAGCTGGGGATCGTCGACCGGCGCGGGAGTCGTCCCGCCGAGTACCGCCGCAACGAGTCGTACTTCGAGTGGAAGCGCGTCGAGACGCTGGCCGACGACCACACCGCAGCGGCGCTCCGTGAGCGCTTAGACGACCTCCTCGCCGAGGACGCCGACCTCCAGGAGTCGTTCGGCGTTCCCGACCCGGACGCCGTCTCGGTCGCGCCGGTCGAAGGCGGCGACCACGCGGCGGTCCACGACCGGCTGGAGTCGCTGTCGCGGTGGCGCACGGTGCGGCACGACATCGAACTCCTCCAGCGGGCCGTCTCGCGGGCCGAGGCGCGCGGGCGCGACGGGACCGACCTCCGCGGGTCGGCCTGAGGCCTCCCGAGCCACATGTCGGACGGTGACGACGCCGAGACCGCGGCAGACAGCGGTCGGCTCGACCGGACGACGATGGAAACGATCGGGCGCCGGGCGGCGACAGACCCGCTGGTCGAGTCCTGGCGGTTCGAGCCGGACCGGATCGCTCCCCGGTCGCTGGTGCTCACGCTGGACGCGACCGCGTATCCGTCCGCGGTCGACGCCGCCCGGATTGACGTCCACTGGTTCGTGACGGGCGACTACTACTTTCATTACGTCGAAGAGCGGGGAGCGTCTCGCTTCCAGTGCCGCTGGGGCCGCCACCCGAAGACCGACGCGCCGAGGACCCACTTCCACCCGCCGTCGGACGCGAACGGCGTCGAACCGTCACCGCTCGGCGACCACCACCTCGACGTCCTGTTCTCGGTTCTCGACTGGGTCGCGGAGCGCGTCGAGCGACGCCACGACGAGTCGGACCGATCCGCCTAAGACGCGTCCGCGGCGGCCCGCTCCACGAGGTCGCGCGCCGTCTCGAACAGCGCGTCCGCGTCGGCCTCGTCGCGCGCCTCGGCCGTGATCCGCACCAGCGGCTCGGTGCCGCTCGCGCGCACGAGGAACCAGCCGGCGTCCGTCTCGACCCGGACGCCGTCGAGCGTCGACACGTCGTCGTACTCGGCGGCCGCGACCTCGCCGACGCGGTCGACGATTTCCCCTTTGTACTCCGTCCGCACCGAATCTCTGCGGATCGGGTAGGAGGGAAGGGCGTCGACGAGCGCGGCGAGCGACCCCTCCGCGCCGACGAGCGCGGTCAGCACGCAGGCCGCGAGCGGGCCGTCCGGACAGAGGGTCCGCTCGGGCCAGATCCACGCGCCGCTGGGCTCGCCGCCGAAGGCGACGCCCGGCTTCGCCGCCTCCGCGGCCACGTACGCGTCGCCGACGGGCGTGTACGTCACCTCGGCGCCGACCTCCGCGAGCGCGTCGGCGACGAGCAGGCTGGTATCAACGGGGACCGCCACGCGGTCGCCCGCGTCGGCCGCGCGGCGGCCGAACAGCGCGAGCAGCGCGTCGCCGGCGACGAACCGCCCGCGCTCGTCGACCGCCATCATCCGGTCGGCGTCGCCGTCGTGGACGACCCCGAGGTCGGCGTCGGTCGCCGCGACCACCTCGCAGGCCGTCTCGCAGTTCGCCGCGGTCGGCTCGCTGGGCCGGCCCGGGAACCGGCCGTCGCGCTGGCCGTTAAGCGTCTCCACGTCGCAGCCGGCGGCGTGAAGCGCGTCGGCGGTGACGCGCCCGACGCCGTTGCCGAGGTCGACGACGACCGACAGGTCGTCCGGGAGTGGCACGCTCTCGCGGAGGGCGCGCTCGTGGAGCCGTCGGGCGTCGCCCCCGGCGACCACGTCCCGCTCCTCGACCGCGCCGATCCCGTCGTGGCCGGCGAGCGCGAACGCCTCCGTCTCGACGATCTCGGTGATCCGCGCGTTCGCGTCCTCGCCGAACGCCCGCCCGTCGCTCCGCCACAGCTTGATCCCGTTGTCGGGCGCCGGGTTGTGCGAGGCGGTGACGACGGCGCCGGCGTCGGCGCCCTCGCGGGCGACGGCGCGGGCCACGGTGGGCGTGGCCTCGACCCCGACGTCGATCACGTCCGCCCCGCACTCGGTGAGCCCCGCCGTGAGCGCCCGCGTGAGCATCCGGCCGCTGTCTCGCGCGTCGCGACCGAGCACGACCGTCTCCGCGCAGTCCGTCGCGAGCGCGCGCCCCACGTCGAGCGCGAGGTCGGCCGTGACCGCCTCGCCGACGCGTCCGCGCACGCCGCTGGTTCCGAACATACCGCGGCTTCTCCGCGGGGCGAAAAGACGTTTCGGGTCGCTACGGTCGGAACGCGCTTGACCCGGCGGCGTCGCCGGCCGCGGAGTCGCCGCGTCGCGCGCCGGCCTCGGGCTCGGTTCGCCGTCGCTCTCGGGACTCGGAGTCGGCGGCCCGCGACGCCGCTTGCTCCGTCCGCGGCCCGCCGCCGCCGCCGCCGTCGCGAAGCCCGTCGCGGAAGTCCTCCATGTCCGGGTGCCGTTTCTCGGGTCGCCGCCGGTAAGTCGGCGGCTACGCGGCGGCGCTCACCCCTCGTGCGGGCTCCCCATCAGAGGCTCCGTCTGAATTGACCGAGCAACGCCTGAAGCCCGATCTCGTACCGCCGCTCGGCAGCGAGCAGGAAGAGCCCGTACACCGCGATTCCGGTGAGCACCGTGGCGACGAACGAAACGGCCGGCCCGGTCGTCGCGGTGACGGCCCGCCGGACGGCGAGCGCACAGGCGCCCATGAGCAGGCTCCCCGCGACCGGCACCGCCACGACCGCGACGAGCGAACGCAGATCGTCGTCGATAAGCCGGAGCACGAGCACCGTCGCGATCGGGATGCCGACGACGCTCGTTACCAGGACCGACAGCGCCGTCCCGACGAGCCCGTACGCCTGTGTCAGCGGATAGATCGTGACCACCATGAGAACCAGCCGGATCGCGTGGATCTTCGCGTTGTAGTCGGGCTGGCCGAGCGCGCGGAACAGCGGCGACGCGCAGGTCCGGACCGAGCGGAGGACGCCGAAGACCGCGAGTACCTGCATTGGCGCGACCATCGCCCCCCATCCGTCGCCGAGGAAGGTCGGGACGAAGACGGGTGCGACGACGGCGATCCCGACGCCCATCGGGATCGACGCCAGCGAGGAGAACTGGAGGACCCGGTGGAATCCCTCCCGAAGGGCGGCCTCGTCGTCTTGGATCTTCGAGTACGCGGGCATCGACACGCGGGAGATGGTGTGTGCGATCTCGGTCGCCGGCGCGTTCGACAGCCGATAGGCGACCTGATACAGGCCGAGGCTGGCGGAGCCGAGAAGTCGCCCGACGAAGATGTCGTCGCCGTCGGTGTAAAAGAAGGATATCACCGACTCTCCGAATATCCACTTCCCGTAGTTTATCAGCATCGCGGCGCGGTCGCGGTCGAACCGGGGCCACGGGCGGTAGTCGTGGATGACGTACGACGCCACCAGTTGGACGAGGTTGCCGACGACCGCCCCGGCGACGAGCGCCCACACGCTCGGGGTGACGAGGGCGTAGCCGACGGCGACGACGAACCGGGAGGCGGCGCCGCTGAACGACATCGCGAACTCCTTGTGGAACTTCAGGTCCTTCTCGAAGTAGACCGCCCCCGGGTTGTACAGCGCCTGTAACAGCATTACGAGAGCGATCGCCCGCAGAATCGCCGTCGCGCGCGGCTCCGCGAAGAAGGTCGCGATGAGGGGAGCGCCGACGATCGTGATCCCGGCGATGAGGGCCCCGCGGAGGATCTGGAGGGTGAACACGGTGTCGAGGTAGGGGTCGACGTTCTCCTCCTGTCGCTGGATGAGCGCCGTGTCGAAGCCGAGCCGCGAGAACCGCTGGAGGGCGGTGAGCGTGAGCGTCGCGATCCCGTACAGCCCGAAGTCCGCCGGCGAGAGGAGACGGGCGAGGACGACGAGCAACGTGATCTGGAGGAGCTGTCCGCTGGCGTTGGTGACTGCGGTCCAGATGCCGTTCGTCACCGTGCGCGACGAGAGACTGCCGGACGGGGAGAGCGCCCGCTTGAGCCACCGCAGCAGCCGTCTCATCGGCTGAATCGGACGCCGTCGACGTCCGTGGGAAGGTGGGGGACGGAGCGGTCCGCCGAGAAGCTCGTCGCGACTGCGTCCGGTTCGGGGAGACGCCGACCTGTCATATAGATACGTTCCAGTAGGGCGACGACGGCCGGTTTAGTATGCGTGTCCTACCGTGCGATTCGCCCCCGACCCGTCCTTCGTGGACCGTGCTCCGGGCCTCCTCGTCGCCGAAAAGCGCGTCTCGATCGCGAGGTCACTGGCGAGTACCGCTAACAGGTCGCTCGCGACGGCGTGCCGAGCCGCGACTCAGGGTTTCGGGTCGCGGCCGGGAATCAGCCCCTGCGCCATCAGCCGGCGCGAGATCACGACGAGGCCGTTGCCGAACCCCTCGCCGTAGATCGCCTGTTCCCGGCCGCTCTGTCGGAGGATCGAACTCACGAGCAGCGTCGAGCGGTCGGCCAGGAGGAGCCGCCCGACCGCCGTCTCGTCGTCGACCGGGTCGGTGCCGCGCAGCCACTCCAGCCCGGAGACGAACGTCGTGGCGTCCGGCACGGCCGCGCGGATCTCGTCCTGGAGCGGCTCGGTCAGCGCGCCGATTATCAGGTCGGTGTCGCCGTCGACGCCGTTGAGCGTCTCGACGAGCTCGTCCGTGAGCAGCGACTCGTCGCCGAGGACCAACACGATCTCCTCGGTCGCCTTCTCGATGAGCTGGCCCGTCCGGTTCTCGATCGCGTCGCTCCCGGTTATCGCCCAGATCTGCTGGGCGGGCTTGGAATCGTCCTCGTCGGCGAGGTCGACCGTGTCGAGGGCGCCGCGGAGCCGCTCGACGCGGTCCTCGTACTGGTCGCGGAGGGTCTCCGTCGCTTCTTCGAGCGGGACCGCGCGGAACCGCTGGGGGCTCGAGTGCTGGATCTCGACTAACCCCTGCGCCTCGAGGACGCGTATCGCGTCGTACACGCGGGTCCGGGGGACCTCGGTGATCTCGCTGAGCTTCTTCGCGGTCCCCGTCTCGAGCCGGGTCAGTCCCACGAAACACCGCGCTTCGTACTCCTTCAGGCCGAGCTGTTGAAGGATCTCGACCGCCTCCGCCACGTTTTCTGATGTGTCCATGTGTCCCAACCTCTCGGGAGCGCGTCCCGAGATTCAGACGATGATTGTCCCCCGGAACGGATAGGTATTGTTACTCTGCGAGTAACGCCGAAACCGGGTGAAAAATCTTTTTTGACTTTTTGCGTAACAGCCTGACCAAAGAAGGACACACTGTTATTCTTTCGATCACACAGTGGCCCGAACTCCCTCCCGGGGCATCGAGGTATTTCGCGTCTTTTTGAGACGTACCTGAGTCTGAGAAAATTCGAGAGCTCGAAGTGTCAGAGAAGCTTCCCGGAGGGGCGGCCCGTCGCCTGACCCGCCAACTATGTAACCCGGTTAATCACACAAGGAATAAGCCCGTGGGAATCGACCGTTCGATCGCACGCGGATCAGCTCTGTGTCCCAACCACCGCGCTGCCGCGTGCCGTTCCGGCCACGCCGTCAGAGGGTGGCCGGACTGTCTTTCGCGCTCGACCACACCGATGAACGACGACCCCGCCGACGACCCTCGCGCCGTCGCCGTCGAACAGCTGGAGCAGTTCGGGCTGAGCGAGTACGCCGCCCGGACGTTCGTCGCGCTTTCGAGTCTGGAGTCGGGGACGGCACGGGAGGTGAGCCAGGCGTCGACGGTGCCGCGTACCCGCGTGTACGACGCGATCGACGAGCTGCGCGACCGGGGGCTCGTCGACGTCCTCCAGTCGTCGCCCAAGGAGTTCCGGGCGACGTCCGCCGAGACCGCGGGCCGGACCTTCGAACACGAGCTCCGACACCGGACCGAGCTCCTGCGGACGGCGCTTGGCGAACTCGAGCCCGCGGGCCACCGGACCGAACAGCAGGGCGTGTGGACGGTCACGGGCCAGCAGGCGGTCACCGGACGGGTCGTCGAGTTCCTCGCGGACGCCGAGGATGAGGTCGTCTACATGACCGTCGAGGACCTCCTCACCGACAAGGTGATCGACGCGCTGAGCGCGGCCGCGGAGCGCGGCGTCACGATCAAGCTCGGCGGCGTCTCCCCGGAGGTACAGGCGCGCATCCAGGACGACATCCCCGGGGCGACGATGTTCGAGTCGCTGTGGCTCTGGTCGGATACTCCGGCGGGGCGGATCATGCTGGTGGACGGCCGGGAGACGCTCGCGAGCGTACTCGTCAACGGCGCGGACGCGTCCCCGACGGACCCCCGGTCGGAGACCGCCATCTGGGGCGCCGGCGAGACGAACAGCCTCGTCGTCGTTTTGAAGGCCATCTTCGCGTGGCGGCTCGGCCCGGAGCCAGCGGACTGACGGCGATCGATACGGACAGCCTTTTTTACGACCGGCGAGCAACTTTTGCCAATGGCGCGAGCCCTCCCAGAACAGATCGCGCGAGCTATCGCCGACGCCGAGTCGGTGGAGCCCGACGAACTCGACGTCTGTTTGGAGGACCACGTCCCGACCGACGCGATCCGCGACCTCGTGGCCCACGACAGCGACTCGTGGCGGCTCCAGTTCGAGACGCCGGACCACGTCGTCGAGGTCACCGGCAACGACCGGATCCTCGTCGACGGCGAGCGGGTCGGCACGTTTTCCTGACCGTACTCCGTCGCGTTCCGTCCTACGGAGACGTTACTCCTCGCTCGGGACCAGCATCTCCGGGTCGCGATCGTACTTCGGCGTGGCCACGAACGTCGCGATGCGCTGCTTGTCGGCTTCCGTGATGGAGCTTTCCATACGTACTCGTTAAGCCGTAGTAACTTGAGTAATCAGCCCGTTCCGAGCGGTAGGAGCCTGATACCGGGGCAGTTTCGTCCCACATCGCCGGATCGGTCGCACCGTGTCGTCGGACTGCCCGTCCCGTGCGATCGAGCCGTTGGTCTCCTTCCGCCGACCGGGCTCCGGCGCTCGGATCCGTCGCGGACGCGCCGCCCACCCGCTCGCCGCTCCTCGCTGTCATCAAAAAGAACGCCGCCCGGAGCGACCGCTCACCCGGGCGGCGCGCCGCTCGCGTCGACCTCCGGTCCGGCCGGTCAGCGCATCGAGGCCGCCGAGCAGTACGCGCCCTCGCGGGCGGTGATCCACGCGGTCGTCCGCTCGTCCTCGCCGGCGTCTCTCGGGAAGATCGTACACTCGGTCGCCGCCCCGTCGTCGCTGACGATCGCCGCCTCGAACACCTCGTATTCGGGAGCCCGTGAGTCAGTGTTCATCCGGTCTCGGTGTACAGCGACGAAGCCTATCGTTATGGGCGTCCTACGAGAACGCACTCGGGACCGCGCTCGGCCCGCCTACGGCTCCGCGTCGTCGTCCGCGCCGAGCGGCCGGACGGAGACCGTCCCGTCGCTCTCGGCGGTCACCTCACAGCCCGCGAACCCGAACGTGACCGAGAGGCCGCAGCCGCTGGCTCGGACCAGCGAGTCCAGCGCGTCCGTCTCGACCGAGTCGTACAGCTGCGGGAGCGCCAGCGGGTCGCGGCCCGTCGCGGTCGCCACGGTCTCGACGACGCCGGCGCTCGGCGACGTCGCGGTCCAGTCGTAGGTATCGCGGTGTTCGCGACCGCGCTCGGCGCTCGATTCGACGGCGACTCGGTCTACGTCGGTCATCGGCTTACCTGAACTCTGACGAACCCGGTAGTAATTCTTGTGGATTCCGCGCCCGCTCCCGGGAGGCCTGACCCGCCCTCAGCACCACCCTCAGACGCGCCGGTCCGGCGACCCGGTGATCGGGTCGCGCTGCGGTCGGACGTACACCGTGGCGTCGCCCCGCACGAGGACGGCCATCCCCGCGTACGAGAACGTGACGGCCACGTCGTGCGCGTGCTCGCTCGTCACTAACGCGTCCAGCCCGTCGGTGTCGACCGACTCGGAGAGCGGCGGGAGCGCGTCCACCGGCTCGCCGAGCGCGTCGGAGACGGTCTCGGTCACGGTCACGCAGATCTCTTCGCAAACCCGGCTCATACCCTCGAATCACACGGCGACCGGTTAATAATAAGCCACATATCGAGCGCACCCGCGTGCTTACTCGACCCGGGCCGCACGCGGCCCTCCCCTTACCGGGCCGCTCGGGGGTTCACCGGTCGTACTGGCTCAGCTCGACCGGGATCTCCTCGGTCGCGGTCCGCTCGTGCCAGTACTGGCCGACGGCCGACCCGACGAACGCGACGCCGATCCCGACGGCCAGAATCGGCGTCGGGAGCGCGCCGAACCCCGGCGCGTTCACGGTGAGCAGCGCCAGCGCGGCCGTCCCCGTGACCGCGAGGACGAGGTAGTGAAACCGCCACGGGTACGACGGGTCCGACTCCGTCGTGAGGTGGTCGTCGATGTCGTCGGCCCGGGCGGCCAGCCGGACCTCGCCGGCGTCCTTGTCATACTCGATGGTGTTCATCTCCGCCATCTTCGGGAGGTGCGTCTGGTAGAGGGAGACGTAGACGCGCTTGCGCTGCTGGCTGGTCAGCTCCTCGGCCGTGACGTCGTTCTCCATCGACGCGATCTCCGTGGCGAGCTCCTGGATCCCGACCGCCTCGCCGCGCGTTCGGAGGTAGTACAACACCATTCGGCGGCGGTGGTTGCTCAGCAGCTCGAAGACCCCGTCGGGCGTCAGCCGCTCCGCGTCGGCGGCGCTCATCGCCGCGGGCACCGGTCTCGGCTGTCGGTTCGGTCCACGTCCATGCCCGTGTGTCCCACATACGGGCGTTAGTTATGGACCGTATTACCGGGAGTACGAGACTCCTACCCGGCGTCGGGGGCGGGAGTCGAAGTCGAGACAGAGCTGGAGCGGTGGCTCTCGGAGCGCGGACGGGGCGGCGACAGCGCTGCGCCGCGCGAACTACCGCAGGAACCGGAGCGTCGAGACGCCGACCAGCCCGCCGACGAGGAGCGCGGCCACGATCAGTAGCGGCGCGTTCGAGGTGACCGCGCCGACGAGGACGGGGACGACGAGCAGGAGCGTGGCGGTGAGCGACAGCGTCGAGTGGTAGCGCGTCCACGCGGAGTCGTCGGGCCCCTCGTCGACCGAGAGGTACCGCTCGAACAGGAGCGTGTGCTCGCCGGGCTCGATCCGGCCGCGCGGCTTGTTGTACGAGATGGCGCCGTAGTCGTGCATCTTCGGCAGGTGACACTGGTAGAGCCCGACGTACACCCGCTTGCGCTCCTGTGAGGTGATCTGTCGCACGTCCTTCCCCGTCTCGCGCGCGGCGATGGCCTCGGCCAGCTCGTCCAGGGTCACCTCTTCGCCGCTCTCGATGAGGTACCCGAGCACGCGCCGGCGGCGCTCGTTTTTCAGGATCTCGAACAGCTGGTCGAACCCGATCGGCGCGTCCTCGATCGCCGGCGTCTCGACGTCCGACGCGGTGGTCGCCGGGGCCTCTGTCTCCGCGTCGGTCTGCTCCTGTTCGCGGCGCTCGCCCTCCGGTTCGGCGCTCATGTCTCTCTCCCGCTCCGTGCCGTCTGATCTGTGCTTGGTCCGCCCGTGGTTCCGTTCATTGGTGTCGACGTGTCGTGTGTCTCAATTGTGGTGCTCGGCTCTGTGCAGAGAAGGTCTCGCTTGACCCGTCAACGTCGCCACATCGGTATATATAGGTGACATTTTCACGGCGGTTTTCTGTTGTGAGTGACTGAGTGACACTCTAAGGGGTCGACACCCGGACGCCACAACGGTGTCCGAATGGCACCAATACGGGCCTCAAGAGGGGCTCTGTCGGGGTTAGAGGGCGTCGAGGATCGGGACGACCAACGCAGGTACTAGCAGCTTACTCGCGGGCCGGTCGTAAATTCGGTCCATAACAAAGTGAACATCCCGGAACGAGCGGGTATGCAACGCGAATCCGAGGCGACCGCGGTCGCCGCGCCTCCCGGCCGTACGGTGCGGCCCGCGAACCCCGCCCGCGACGCGAGTGGTCCCGAGACGACAGCGCCCGCCGACGCGCCCGGGGTGACCGCCTGATGTGCGGCATCGTGGCTCGCGTCGGCGAGGGCGACGACTCGACGGACGAGCTGCTCGTCGGCCTCGACAACCTCGAGTACCGCGGCTACGACTCGGCCGGGATCGCCGTCCGGAGCGACCGCGGCCTGGACGTCCGCAAGCGCGCGGGCGGCATCGACGACCTGCGGAGCGCGGTCGCGGCGGACCCGCCGCGCGGCGCCGTCGGGATCGGCCACACGCGCTGGAGCACCCACGGACCCCCGACGGACGCCAACGCCCACCCGCACACGGACTGTACGGGCGACGTGGCGGTCGTCCACAACGGAATCATCGAGAACTACGACGAGCTCCGCGACGCCCTCTCGGCGGCTGGCCACCGGTTCGACAGCGACACCGACACCGAGGTCGTACCCCACCTGATCGAGTCGGCGCTGGCGGACGGCGCCTCCCCGGCCGAGGCGTTCCGGTCGGCCGTCGACCGCATCGAGGGGAGCTACGCCGTCGCCGCCGTCGTCGGCGACCGCGACGTCGTGTACGCGGCCCGCAACGACTCGCCGCTCGTGGTCGGCGTCGGCGACTCGACGCGGTACTTGGCCAGCGACGTCCCCGCATTCCTAGAGTTCACCGACCGCGTGGCGTACTTAGAGGACGGCGACGTGGTCCGGCTCACCCCGGACGAGTTCACCGTCACCGACGAGCGCGGCGAGCCGGTCGACCGGCCGGTCGAGACCGTCGACTGGGACCCCAAGGACACCGGGAAGGGCGGCTACGACCACTACATGCTCAAGGAGATCAACGAGCAGCCGACCGCGCTCGGCCGGTCCGTCCGCGGGCGGGCCGACCCCGAGGCGGGGACGGTCGACCTCGACGGCTTCCCGCCGGGGACCTTCGAGGGGATCGAGCGGGTCCACCTGGTCGCGATGGGAACCTCCTACCACGCGGCGATGTACGCCGAGTCGCTGCTCGCGAGCCGGGGCGTCCCGGCGCGCGCGTTCATGGCCTCCGAGTACGCGACGGCGCCCCCGCCCGCGGAGGACGGCACGCTCGTGGTGGCGATCTCCCAGAGCGGCGAGACCGCGGACACCATCGCGGCCGTCAGGGCGGCGAGCGCGGAGCGGACGCTGGTGGTGACGAACGTCGTCGGCTCGTCGCTGACGCGGGAGTGCGACGACGCGCTGCTGGTCCGGGCCGGCCCGGAGATCGGCGTCGCCGCGACGAAGTCGTTCTCCTCGCAGGTGGCGACGCTGTCGCTGCTCGCCGAGCGGCTCCGCCGGGACGTGGTCGGCTCGCCGTCGCCGGACGCGGCCGCGTTCCTGTCGGCGCTGACGGCGCTGCCGGACCAGGTACAGCAGGTGGTCGAGAGCGGCGCGGCCGAGCGGGTCGCCGACTCCTTTGCCGACTCAGAGGCGTACTTCTTCATCGGCCGCGGGCCGGGTCACGCGGTCGCCTTGGAGGGGGCGCTGAAGTTCAAGGAGATCACCTACGAGCACGCCGAGGGGTTCACCGCCGCCGAGCTGAAGCACGGGCCCCTTGCGCTCGTCACCGAAGACACGCCGGTGTTCGCGGTGTTCGACGGCCGCGACGGGGACACCGAGACGCTCGGCAACGTCCAGGAGATCCGGGCCCGCGGCGGGCCGGTCGTCGCCGTGGCGAGCGGCGACGCGCCGGACGTCGCGGACGCGGTCGACCACGTGTTGCCGGTCCCCGCCACGCACCCGGACCTCGTGGGCGTCCTCGCGAACGTCCAGCTCCAGCTCGTCGCCTACCACGCCGCGAAGCGCCGCGGCCGGTCGATCGACAAGCCGCGCAACCTCGCGAAGAGCGTCACAGTCTGAGGCCGGGTCGTCGCGCCGCGAGCGACTCGTACGCCCGCCGCAGCCGCCTGACGCCGCGTCGCGCAGGCTCGCCCCCGAGCGACAGCGTCAGGTACAGCCAGGTCCGTCTCCGCCCCGGCTCGCGTCGGAGCGAGCGCAGCAGCCACCGACGCGCCTCGCCGTACCGCCCGGCCTCCATCGCGGTCGCGCCGAGGGTCAAGGAGAGCGACGCGACGAGCGCGCGCTCGCAGTCGGGGCCGAACTCGGCGGCCAGCTCCCGGTGCGTCTCGACGAACCGGGGGTAGGCCACGTCGCGGGCGGCCTCGAAGTCGTCGGTGAGCTGGTCGTACTCCCCGAACCCGCGTCGGACCAGTTCCTCGCTGATCGCCCGGAACCGCCCGTGCTTCGAGAGGCGGACGTACCACTCGCGGTCCTCCCAGATCGGGAGTTCCTCGTCGAACCCGCCGGCGGCGTCGATCGCCGTCTTCCGGACCATGACCGTCGATGTCGGCCCGGAGGCCGCTCCGCGGAGGAGGGCCTCCGTGACGTCGCCGGACAGCGACGGGGTGCGACCGCCGACGCGCTCCCCGTCGCGCACGGCGAACTGCCCGGTGTAGACGGCGACGACGCCGGGGGCGAACGCGTTCACCTGTCGCTCGGTCTTCTCCGGGACCCACCTGTCGTCGTCGTCGAGGAACGCCACGTACTCCCCGCTCGCCGCGCGGATCCCGACGTTGCGGGCGGCGCCCGGCCCCTCGCCGTCGTCGCGCCGGTACGTCACAGGGAGGTCCCCGGCGCCGCGGCGCACCAGCGGCTCGACCGAGTCCGCGGAGCCGTCGACGACGACGACCTCGAGGTTCGGGTACGTCTGACCGCGGAGGCTGGCGAGCGCCCCCTTCAGCTTCGCCGGGCGATCGCGCGTTATCACGACCGCGCTGACCAGCGGTCGGTCCTGCGTGTCCATCGGTTCGACGTGGCCGCGGGAGGGGTATTGTTAGGACGGTCGTTACGGGCGGATCTCGGCGGCGCCGACCGCTCCGGTACCGCTTCGGCCCCGCGGGCGTCGTCCCGTCGCGGCGAGCCGTCCCGCCGCCTCGGATCGGTAACGCGTACATAACAATGCCCGCGACGCGGGTCTGCCGGAACAGAGTTCTCACCGCACTATGTCACCGCTCTCTTCGCTCCGTCGACTCCTTGTCCGTCTCACCCCGGGCGGCGATCTCACTGAACAGACGGTGAAAAGCGGCATCTGGGCCACGGTCACGAACGTCCTCGACCGGGGCCTCCAGCTGCTGATGATCGCGATACTCGCCCGGATGCTCACGCCGGCCGACTTCGGACTGCTGGGGATCGCCCTGCTGACGCTGACGGCGTTCAAGCGGTTCTCGAACATCGGGTTCGACCAGGCGCTCATCCAGAAGGCGTCGGGCAACGTCGACCGCTACCTCAACACGTACTGGAGCATCGAGATCCTCCGCGGCGCCGCGCTCGGCGGTCTCCTCTTTCTCGTCGCGCCGCTCGTCGCCGGCTTCTTCGGCGAGCCGCGCGCCGCCCCGCTGCTCCGGGTCATCGCGCTCACGCCCCTGCTGCTCGGGTTTCGCAACCCCGGTATCGTCTACTTCCGGAAGAATCTGGAGTTCCACAAGCAGTTCGTCTACACGATGAGCGGGTCGGTGACGAACTTCGCGGTCGCGCTCGCCGTGGCGCTCGCCACCCAGAGCGTCTGGGCGCTCGTGTTGGGGTACGTCGCCTCGGACGCCGCGCGCCTGCTGGCGTCGTACGCCGTCCACGGCTACCGCCCGTGGCCGGAGCTCGACGTAGAGGTCGTGCGCGACCTCCTCGGCTTCGGAAAGTGGATCACCGGCTCCGAGAGCGTCTACTTCCTCATCAACCAGGGCGACGACGCGGTGATCGGCTGGCTGCTGTCCGCGTCGTCGCTCGGCCTCTACCAGGTCGCTTACCAGTTCGCCAAGGCGCCGGCGACGGAGATCTCGCAGATCATCTCCAGCGTCGCCTTCCCGGCGTACTCCCAGCTCCAGGACGACATCCCGGCGCTCAGAGCGGCGTTCTTCCGGACGCTCCAGGTGACGATGGTGATCTCCTTTCCCGCCGCGGTCGGCATCGCGGTCGTCGCCCCGACGTTCGTCGAGGCCGTCCTCGGCCCCGGGTGGGAGCCGGCAGTCCCGGTGATGCGGGTGGTGGCGGTGTACGGGCTGCTCATCGCGCTCGGCTCGGCGTACTCCCCGGTGTGGAAGGCGCTCGGTCGCCCCGACTATATGGCGAAGCTCGGTGTCTTCCGACTCGTGTTGACGGCGCTCATCATCATTCCCGTCACCCGCGAGTTCGGCATCGTCGGGACCGCGGCGACCGTTCTCGGCGTTTACGTCTTCCCGATGATGCCGATCGACGTGTACCTCGTGATCAACTCGGTCGAGACGAGCCTCGGTCGGCTGCTCCGGGAGATGTCGTACCCGGCCGTCGCGAGCCTCCTCATGGGCGGGGTCGTCTTCTGGCTCCAGTCGACGCTGGCGTTCGAGTGGGCGATCCTCGAACTGATCGTCCTCGTCGCGGCCGGCGGCGCGGTGTACGGAGCCGCGGTCGCGGCGCTCGAACTCGGACTGAACTGGAACCTGCGGGAGACGCTCCGGAGCTTCGCCGGAGCGATCTGAGCGCCGACGGAACACTTGACATCCTCTCCGCGCTGAAGCGCGAGGCTTTCTCCTTGATTCTCCGTAAGCGATCGGTAACAATGCCGACCTCCCGCGAAGGTGAACCCATGCAGACACAGCGACTCCGCTTTCGCCACGAGGTCCTCGACCCCGCCCCCCGACGACGAAGCTGGGCACCTGCCTGACGACCGACCTCACCGGCAACGGCCGGCCGGACGTGGTCGTCGGCGGGGCCGGCCCGGAGACGAAGCTGTTCGTCGGCGGCGGTCGAACCCGGCTCCCGAGCGCCGAGGGGATCCGGCAGGCGACGGGGCTCGCCGGGCCGAACCTGTTCTGGTACGAGAACCCCGGCTGGGAGCGCCACGCCATCTCCGACGTCCCGCAGCTCGGCGTCGGTTGCGCGCTCGGCGACGTCGACGGCGACGGCCGCGTCGACGTCCTCGCCGGGCAGGGGATCCACAACAGCGGCGTCTTCTGGTTCGAACGGCCCGCCGACCCCGGGGGAGCTGGGACCGACACTTGGTGACGGACCGCTTTGAGAAGTACCACGACCTCGCGTTCGGCGACGTGGACGACGACGGCCGCCCCGAGGTGGTCGGGCTCTCGCAGCGCTCGGAGACGGTGTTCTACTACGACGTGCCGGCGGACCCGACCGAGGGTCCGTGGCCCGAGGCGAACTGCCACGTCGTGGACGGGGACAGCCGCGCCGAGGGCGTGTGGATCGGCGACGTCGACGGCGACGGCCGCACCGAGCTGGTCGTCGGGACGGACCTCTACCGCCGCCGCGAGGGGACCCACGAGTGGGACGCGGAGCCGATCGCCGAGGGCTGGGACGACGTCCGCGTCGCGGTCGGCGACGTCGACGGCGACGGCGAGCCGGAGGTCGTGCTGGCGGAGGGCGACTCCCCCACCTACGGCACTCACCCCGGACGGGTCGGCTGGTTCGACCGGCGCGAGGACGGCTGGGCGGGGACCGTGCTCGCGGACGACCTATTCTGCCCGCACAGCCTCCAGCTAGCCGACTTCGACGGGAACGGGCATCTCGACATCTACGCGGCGGAGATGAGCCTCGGCGAGAACGAGACCCCCCGCCACTACGTGTTCAGGAACGACGGCGACGGCCGCTTCGAGCGGACCGTCGTCGCGGAGGGGGTCGAGACCCACGAGGCGAAGGCGGTCGACCTCACCGGCTCCGGGCTCCCGGACGTCGTCGGCAAGTCGTACACCCCGGACCACCACGTCGACCTCTGGTACAACGAGTCCGGGGACGGCGGCGCGTGACCCGCACTCGACCTCGAGTGACGACGGTCCCCCACCCGGTAACAGTGGCTTACTCCGGTACGGCGGCTATAACAAATCCGCCCCCGCCCGAAGCGGGCACAATGACTCGGATCGAACCGCGGCGGCGGGGGCGGTTCCGGTGACCGCGGACGGCGAGCGCGCGTTCGTCTTGGGGCTCGACGGCGTTCCGTGGCGGCTGATCGACTCGTGGATCGACGACGGCGAGCTCCCGGCGTTCGCGGAGCTGGTCGCCGAGGGCGCCTCTGGGCCGCTCCGGAGTTCGACGCCCGCGAACACGCCGGTCGCGTGGCCCTCCATCGCGACCGGGGCCTGGCCCGACCGGCACGGGATATACGAGTTCGTGAAGCTCGGCGCCGACCACGGGCAGCGCCCGTACAACCGTGAGGACATCCGGCAGCCGCCGCTGTGGGACCTGCTCTCGCCGTCGGTCGTCGCGAACGTGCCGATGACGTACCCCGCCGGCGGCGTCGGCGAGGACGGGGCGATGGTCGCCGGGATGATGACGCCGTCGCCCGACTCGGACGGGTTCGCGTACCCGCCCGAGCTGGGCGCGGCGATCCGCGAGGAGATTCCGGACTACCGGGTCGGGCTCAAGTGGCACCGGTACGGCGACGACCGGCGCGAGGAGTTCCGCGAGGAGTTCGAGACGCTGTTCGCGGGGCGGCGCGAGCTGCTGCGCTCGCTCATGGAGCGGGAGGCGTGGCGCCTGTTCTTCTTCGTGTTCACGGCGCCCGACCGGCTCCAGCACCTGATCTGGGACGAGGACGTCATCCTAGACCACTACCGGGAACTCGACGCCGTCCTCGCGGAGGTAATGGCGTACTGCGACCGGCTCGGCGCGACGCTGTACGTCGTCTCCGACCACGGGTTCGGGCCGGTCTCGCGGGTCGTCAACGTCAACCGAGCGCTGGCGGACGCGGGGCTGTTGATGCCGAAGGAGGCGACCGGCGTCCGGGCCGCTCTCTCGCGAACGGGCGTGACGAAGTCGCGCGTCCTCGACGCCTTATCGCGGGTCGGGGTCGACGACGAGACGCTCGTCGAACGGCTCCCGGCGTCGGTCGTTGACGGCGTCGCCCGGACGGTGCCGGGCGATCACGCCCTCTACGACGTCGAGGCCGAGCGCACGTCGGCGTTCCTCCACGGGCTCGGCAGCGTGTACGTCAACGACACCGCCCGGTTCGACCGGGGGGCGGTCGACCCGTCCGACGTGGACCGGGTCAAGGCCGAGGTGATGCGGACGCTCTCCGCGCTCACGGACCCCGAGACCGGAGAGCGGGTCCTGACGGTTCACGACGGCGACGAGCTCAACCCCGAGGACGAGTTCGCGCCCGACGTGGTCGTCGAGGGCGTCGCGGGGTACCACGTCAAGCCGGGGCTCGCGGAGGAGACCGTGGTCGACGCCGACGGGATCGCCGGCTACCACCGACCGGAGGGCGTGTTCTTCGCCCGCGGCCCCTCGATTGCGTCCGGGGCGACGGTCGAGGGCGCGTCGGTCGTCGACGTGGCGCCGACCCTGCTCCACGCGCTCGGCGAGCCGGTCCCCGCGGCCGCGCAGGGGCGGGTGTTGACGGAGGCGTTCGAGCCCGGATCCGCGCCCGCGACCCGGGAGGTATCGCGGGTCGACCGCGGCGCGTCCGACACGCCGACCGACGCCCCCGGGAGCGAGGAGGCGGTCGAGGAGCGGCTCCGCGGGCTGGGGTATCTGTGATCCCCGACGACGAGCGCGCCGACGATGCCGAGGGGGCTCGCGGCCGGCGCGCGTACCTCGGCGCGCTCGGCGCCGCGGCGGCGTCGGTCGCCGGCTGTCTGGGTTCCGGGAACGACGACCCGAGAGACCGGGGATCCGACGCCCCGGCGAACGGAACCGACGGCGGCGACGAGACCGACGACGACGAGATCGACGTCGACGGACTGGACGACCGCCACGGGATCGCGTTCGACCGTGTGCTCAACGCGGTCGACGACCTCGGACTCGACCCCGCGGGGGAGACCGCGGCCAACGAGGACCTCGAAACGGCGCTGTCGACCTCGGGGACGCTCGTGACGTTCCCGGAGGGAACCTATCGGTTCGAAGACACCGTCGGGCTGGAATCGGAGCGGATCGGGGTGTTGGGGCTGGGCGGCGTCGCGTTTGTCCCCGACTTCGGCTTCAGCGACCTGCTGTTCGACGGGCAGGGCGTGACCCTCGACAACGTGCTGGTCGAGAACGTCGACATCGACATCCGTGCGCCGGCGACGACGACCGGCATCAGGCTCAACTGTCGCAACCGGTTCCACGTCGAAAACGTCGAGTACGTCGGCCGCGGGACGAACGGGTCGCCGGGCGGGACGACGAGCGCGTTCCTGCTCGCGATCCGCGCCGAGGACGGCCGGGGCGTGCTGCGGAACGTGGTGGCGAAGAAGGGCTCCCGGATCGACGGCTACGAGGGCGGGAACGGCCGGATCGGCGTCTGGGTCGGCTGGACGAACAAGGGGACCGTCCGGATCGAGGGGTGCGACTTCCGCGAGTTCGGCAACAACGGCGTGTACGGCTCTCGAACGCCCGGGCAGGTCGAGATCGTCGACAGCTACTTCCTCAACAACAACGTCTGCGGCCCGCGCATCGGCGGGGCGGGGAGCTACGTCGAGAACTGTACGGTCGAGATCGACCTCGACAGGTACACCGGCGGGGCGGTGGACACCACGACGGAGTTCAACACCCGGGCGATCGTCGTCGAGCAGGGGATCCAGCGCGCGGGCTCGCCGCCGATCGAGGCCGGCGCGGAGATCCGCGGCTGCACGCTCCGCGCGCTCAGCTCGCCGCGCTCGCAGTCGGTCGTCGAGCAGTCGCCGGTCGCGCGCAGCCTCACCGTCCGCGACACGGAGATCCGGTGCGACATCGACGGGACGTCGGCGGTGCGCCGCGGCCCGGTCGGGTCGCTTCCGTACCGGCCTGACCGGCGGCGACCGCCGCTCCCGCACTGGACGCGGCTGGAGAACGTCAGCGTCGGCGGGAGCGCGGCCGGCGGCGTCGCGGTCGACCTCCGGCTGGCGCCCGAGTCGCGCGTGACCGACTGCGAGATCACCTGTCGGGGCGCGGACCGGGACGGGGTCCTACTCGACCTCTCGCCGCGCAGCGAGGTGACCGGGAGCTCGATCCGGACCGACGGACACCCGATCGTCGTCGACGCCGACGCGACCGCGACGGGGGACAGCCTCCTGTGCCTCGGCCTCGAAACCGTTCTGGAGCGGTTCGACGAGGACGGAGACGCCGGCGGACTCACGGCCGACCCGTCCCTGCTGCGGACGCTCGTCCGGAGCGACGGCCGCGTCTGCTTCGGGCTTGGGTCCGCCGCGTTCGGCGACAGCTCCGATCCCGACTCGCTCCGGTTCGGCATCGATGCGCTCGACGACGGCGTCCCGGTCGGTCGGTTCCTGAACCGGTCGTGACGGCGGCGCTCCCGCGCGCCGTCGCCGGTCCGCGGCTCGCCTCCGGCCGGCGGATCGGTTTCGGACCCCGGACCCCGCGGTAATAGCGTCCTACTCGCCGGTGCGGACGGTCTCGCGGCGATCGCGCGCCGAACGCGCACCGATCGCGTGCCGGGTCGAATCGGGGTCGCGACCCCGTTTCGGTAGCCGGCTCTTACCGCTCGACGAACGGTACCGCAACCAGCCGGCGACCAGCTGGTAACCAATCGAACCCACGCGTCGGCACCCGGTCAGTTACTGGCGAAAACGAATATCATAGTAATCCCGGAATACCCGGCCATGTCCAAGAAACGGACACCGGACGACCGCACAGTAGGAGACGATTACGACGATCCAACCTCGGTAGGAGATGATTACGCGGGCGACGAACCGGGTGACGGCGCTCGGCTCGGCGGTGCGGAGCCTGGCGACGACGGCGACCGGGCCGGGGGCGACGAGCCGGACGGCGACGACGGTCGGCTGCTGGACCGGCGCGGCTACCTGAAGCTGGCCGGGACGGCCGCGGCGGCTGTCGCCGCCGGGTCGGCCGGCGCGACCGCGGCCGAGGGGACGACCCGCCACGGGATCGCGTTCGACCGTGTACTCGACGCGGTCGACGACCTCGGACTCGACCCCTCCGGAACCGAGCCGGTGAACGGCCGACTCGACGACGCGCTGACCGAAGGGACACTGGTGCGGTTCCCCGAGGGCGACTACCTGTTCGACGGGGAGTTCGAAGTCGACGCCGACCGCGTCGGCGTCCTCGGCGAGGGCGACGTCCGGTTCGTCCCCGAGACGGGGTACACGGGGTTCCTGTTCAACTACGACCCGGTGCCGGACGACGTGCTGATCGAGAACGTCGACGTCGACATGCGCGCCGACGGGACGACGACCGGGATCCGGCTCCGGTGTCGGAGCCGGTTCCACATCGAGGACGTGGAGTTCCTCGGCCGCGGGCTCACCGATAACTCCGGGCAGGTCAGCGCGTTCCTGCTCGGGATCACGGACGAGGACGGCCGCGGGGTCCTGCGCGACGCGGTCGCGAAGAAGGGCTCCCGGGTGGACGGGTACGCGGGCGGCAACGGTCGGATCGGCGTCTGGGTCGGCTGGACGAACAAGGGGACCGTCCGGATCGAGGGGTGCGACTTCCGCGAGTTCGGCAACAACGGCACGTACAGCTCGCGGACGCCCGGGCAGGTGGAGATCGTCGACAGCTACTTCCTCAACAACAACGCCTCGAACGTCCGGATCGGCGGCGAGGGGAGCTACGTCGAGAACTGTACGGTCGAGGTCGACTTCGAGAAGTACACCGGCCCGGAGATCGAGGACACCGGGTCCGGGTTCGGGATGCGCGGCGTCCAGGTCGAACAGGGCGTTCAGCTGGAGGGCGCCGAGTCGATCCCGGCGGGCGCGGCGGTCCGCGACTGCGAGCTCGTGGCGCGGAACGCCCCGAACGGGATCGCCCTCGTGAACGTCTCGCCGCAGGGGCGGAGCCTCTCGGTCGAGAACACCCGCATCCGCACGGACGTCGACGGAATGTGGGCGGTCCGCCGAGGGCGCCCCGGCGCGATCGACTGGCGCGAGTGGCAGGAGACGCCGCCGGAACCCCACTGGGTCCGGCTGGAGGACGTCAGCATTACCGGGTCCGCGTCCGGCCGGGAGGCGGTCCGGATCGTCGGCGCGGACGGCTCCGTCGTCCGGAACTGCTGTGTCCACCAGTCCGGGTCGAGCCGCGACGGGATCAACTTCGTCGACTCGGACGACGGCGTCGTCGAGGACTCGACCATCGACGTCACCGGGACGGAGGTCACCTTCGAGAACTCGACGGCGTCGACGTCGTCGATAACGCGGGAGGGGTCGTGTCCGCTCCCGGACCCCGAGCCGGCGTCGTCGGGGTCGACGAGCGACTCCGAGGAGACCGAAGACACCACGACCGACGAGACGGACGACACGACCGACGACGACGCACCGACCGGCCCGGACGGAGGCCTGGAGCTCGTGATCGACGGCGGCCACACGAGCGACCGGATCGCGTACGCGTTCGCGACGGACGGGACCGTCGACCCGGGCCCCCGCGCCAACGAGAACGACGAGATCGACGGCGCGAGCGTCGAGGGGCAGGTCGAGGGGGGGATCGACTCCTTCTGGGTGACCGGGGAGTTCACCGCGTTCGAGGTCGACGGGGACGCCGAGGTGCGGCTGGACGGCGATCCGGTCGACCCGGCGGAGCTCGTCGTCGAGGAGACGGAGAGCGAGACCGAGGAATCGGACGGCGAGACGGACGAGTCGAGTGACGAGACGGGCGAATCGGACGGCGAGACGGACGAGTCGAGCGACGACACCGAGGACTCTCCGTCCGCGGACGACGGGGACGCGACCGACGACGGCTCGACCGACGACGACACCACCGACGAGGCGAGCGACGCCCAGACGCTCGTCGTCGACGGGAGCGCCACGTACGACCGGATCGACTACTCGTTCACCGTGGACGGGAGCGTCGCGCCCGGCGACCGCGCCAACGAGAGCGACGAGATCGACGGATCGACCGTCACCGGCCTAGTCGAGGGCGGGATCGACTCCTACGAGGTCGCCGGCGCGTTCACGGCGTTCGAGATCGGCGCCGACGCCGAGGTCCGGCTGGACGGCGAGCCGGTCGACCCGGACGAGCTCGTCTCGACCGCGCGCCTCGTCGAGGTCGACGGGAGCCACACGAGCGACCGCCTCGCGTACACGTTCGGCACGGACGGGACCGTCGAGCCCGGCGACCGTGCGAACGAGAGCGACGCGATCGACGGGGCGACCGTCACCGGCCAGGTCGAGGGCGGGATCGACTCCTACGAGGTCACCGGCGAGTTCACCAACTTCCAGACGGACGGCGACCCGGTCGTGCGGGTCGACGGCGAGCGGGTCGACCCCGACGCGCTCGACGCCGACGCCGACGACCTCCCGCACGAGCTGGTCGTCGTCGGCGACGGCGCCGAGGCGAGCTACCTCGTCGAGACGACGGGAGCGGTCGCGAAGCGCGACGGCGGCTGGGGCGCCGAGGCGGCGGATGCCGCCGACGGCGCGGTCGCCAGCGGGACGGTCGCGGACGACCGCGACACGTTCGGCTTCTCCGGCGACGTCGTGCGGATGCGCGTCGACGGCGACGCCTCGCTCACCTTCCGGAGGTGACCCGATGGGAGCGCACCTGAACGGTCCGACGACTGACCGGCATCGGGACCGCAGCGACGCGTCGACCGACCGGCGTCGCGGCTGTACTGCCGCGGCGACCGCGACGCCACGGAGCGACCGGAGGGAAGCGCGGTGACCCGAAGCTCGCTCGAAGGCGAGTGGGAGGCGCAGCCCGACGATCCCGGGGGCGAAGACCTCGGCTACGAGCTCGACGAGTGGGAGCGGATCCGGGCGGCCGGCGTCGACTCGGAGAAGTTCCTCTACCTGCCCGGGGACGAGGAGCTGCTCCGCGAGGAGGCGTTCGTCGTGGCCGCGCCGGCGGACGTGGCGGACCTGCTCGACGAGAGGTAGGCTCGGGCGCCGGCGAGAATCTGACGCGTCGAGCCGAGTCCGGGCGAAACGGGTAAGGCCGTGACGCGCGTCCGGGAAAGAGATGGAAGAGCCAGCCGACTCGGCGAGGAAGGCCGCGGAGTACCGACACGACGACGGGTCCGTGGAGATCGTGTTCGCCGTCGAGGACGGGCGCGTCCTGACCGTCCGCGAGTACCCGGACGAGGCGGCGTTCGCGGACGCGACCGCGGCCGCCGAGTACGTCGGCCAACACGAGGGCGTCTCCGAGCTCCCGGGCGTCGAGGCGTTCCGAGCGGACGGAGCGGCAGAGGAGTAACGCGGCGGCCGGCTTCGACGACCGAACTCCGGTGGGCTGCCGTCTTCGACGACCGAATCTCGGTCGGCGGTCGGATCGCGTTTCGGTCGAGCGTTCGCTTTTTGCGGTCGAGTCCGCTACTCGGCGCCCGTCTCGGTGGGTGACGCCAGTTCGAGCAGCTGCCCGTACGCCTTCGCGAGCGACGCGATGTAGCTCACGAGGAGGAAGACGACCTGTCGCCGCGCGGAGAGGTCGTTCCAGCCGCGGACGGAGCGCCGCATGAAGCTCGGTCGCGGCGGCAGGAACGCGGCCGGGTTAAGCGCGGCGAAGAGCGGTCGCCCGTAGCGGTCGGGGTAGTACCGGCGGAGCTGCGTCTTCCCGCGACCGACCCGCCGCGACTTCCGGAGCAGCGCGCCGAGCGTCGTCCGCGTTGGGTGGTACATGGCGATGTCCGACGCGTACTCGAGGTCGCGGCCGCTCGCCGCGACGCGGTTGCCGAACTCGTAGTCCCCGCCGGACTGAAGCCGGGAGTCGAAGCCGCCGACGTCCGCGAGGAGCGACCGCCGCACGACCAGACAGCAGGTCGGCGCGAACGAGAGCTCCGCGACGAACCGCTCGACGTGGAGGTCGTTGCGCCGGTTGTACTCGGCCACGACCCCCTCGTCGCCGGGCGTGAACAGCCGGACGTCGCAGGCGAGGTAGTCGGCGTCCGTCCGCGCCATCCGCCACGCCACGGCGCCGACCCAGTCGGGGTCGACGATCATGTCGGCGTCGACGAAGGCGATCACCTCCCCCGTCGCGGCGGCGATCCCCGCGTTGCGGGCGGCGTACGAGCCCTGAACCTCGTCCTCGACGACGAGCCGGAGCCCGTCGAACGCCTCCAGGTACCCCTCGACGACGTCGCGCGTCTCGTCCGTCGACCCGTTGTCCGCGACGATCACCTCGTACCCGGACGCGGGAAACGTCTGCCTGCGCAGCGCGTCGATCGTCGCCCGGATCCCTTCCGGGTCGTTGTACACCGGGATCACGACCGAGACGAACGGGAGATCGGCGTCGCTCGCGTCCGCGCCTGCGCGGTCGGGGGTCGGCGGATCGGATTGGGGAGCCACACCGGGAGCGTCCGCGACGACGGACATTGTTATGTGAGCCGTACCGGGGGCGTCCGCCGCCGATCCGCCGAGTTAGCACGGGGCCGCGGGGGTAGGCGGTCTATACTCTTTGGACGGCGTCGGCGTTCTCCGGGCGACATGGTCTACGACGTCGCGGTCATCGGCACGGGCCCCGACCCCGAGGATCCCGGTCGAGACGGCTACGCGATGGGGTACCGGCACGGACGCGCCTACGCGAGCAACCCGGAGTGCGAACTCGTCGCCTGCGCGGACATCGTCCCCGAGAACGGGGCGGCGTTCGCCCGGACGTTCGACCTCGGGGCGGACGCCGCCTACGAGGAGTACGAGGCGATGCTCGCCGCCGTCGAGCCCGACCTCGTGAGCGTCTGCGTCCCGCCCGGGATCCACGCCGAGATCGTCGTCGACTGCGCCGAGAGCGGGGTCGTCGACGGCGTCCACTGCGAGAAGCCGATGGCGGACACGTGGGCGGACTGCCGGGCGATGGTCCGCGCGTGCGACGACGCCGATGTCCAGCTCACGGTCAACCACCAGCGCCGGTTCGGCGCGCCGTTCCGCAAGGCGAAGCGGCTGGTCGAGAACGGCGAGGTCGGGCCGCTGCGGCGGCTGGAGTTCGCCGGCGAGACGCTGTTCGACGCCGGCATCCATCAGGTCGACCTCTGTCAGTACTTCGTCGACGAGGCCGACGTGGAGTGGGTCGCCGCGCAGGTCGACTACCGGGCGGAGAACGTCTGGTTCGGGACGCCGAACGCCACGCAGGCGCTCGTCCAGTGGCGCTACGAGGACGGGACGTTCGGGCTCGCCACGACCGGCGACTCCAGGCCCCCGGGGGCGTGTTACCTCCGGCTCGTCGGCGCCGACGGCGTCGTCGAACTCGGCGTCGACGACGGGCCGACGCTGCGCTACCGGACGGACGACGGGACGTGGACGACTGTCGATACGGACGGGGAGAACCTCCACGGCCGCGACTCTCCGGGGTACCTCGGCGCCGCGCTGGAGAAGGTCCGCAACCGGGTGCCGCTGCTCTCGACGGCGGACCGCGAGTCGCCGGTGTTCATCGAGCGCGCGGTCGCCGACGCGGTAGAGGGGTTACGGACGGGCGAAGAGCCCGAGCTCTCCGGGCGGAACGCGCTCCGCGCGACGGAGGTGGTGTTCGCCGCCTGGGAGTCGACGCGGCGCGGCGGGCGGGTCGACCTCCCGCTCGAGATCGACGACAACCCGCTCGTCGCCATGATCGACTCGGGGCGGCTCGGCCCGGATTCGGAGGACGCGGCGGTCGAACCCGCGCCTGCCGCCGCTGACGGCGGAAGGGACGCAGACGACGGCAGGGACGCGGACGACGGCAGGGACGCGGGCGACCCGAACGGGGAGTCCGCCCCCGACCGGTGACCCCGCCGATGGACCGAACCGACGCGGATCCGACGACCGGGAACGGGATCGCCGCCCGGGGCGAGCCGCTCGGCCTCGGCACGGAGGCGCGGGTCGCCGGGGTCCGCGACGGGCGGCTCTACTGGACGCGCGGGCGGACGGTCGGCGCCTGGACGCCGGGCGCTGGCCGCGTGACGCTCGGGACGCTCCCGACCCCGGAGGGCGGCGCGGACGCCGCGTTCCGGCTCCGACACGGGCGGCTCGCGAAGGGGCTCTTGCGCCCGCTCGTCGGCTCGTGGACGACGACGAACCTGTGGCCGCTGCGCGGCGACGCGCTGCTCGCGACGGTTGGGCACCGCGTGTTCCGCTCCGGCGACGACGGGCGTTCGTGGGCGCCCGTGTACCGCCTCCCCGACTCCTCCGGCCCGATGGGCGTCCTCCCGACCTCCCTCTGTCTCCACGGCGGCGACGTCTACCTCGCCGAGTACACGCTCGGCGACGACCCGGCCCGGATCCTCCGGAGCGGGGACGGCGGCCGGACGTGGGAGACGCGCGTCGAGACGACCGCGGTCCGCCACTTCCACGGCGTCTTCAGCGACCCGTACGGCGGCGACCTGTGGGCGACGTCGGGCGACGCCGACGACGAGAGCGCAGTGGGGACGATCGACGGCGACGAGTTCGTCCGCGCGGGGACCGGCAGCCAGCGGTGGCGGGCGGTCGGCCTTGCGTTCACCCCCTCGTCGGTGGTGTGGGGGATGGACTGCTCGTACGCCTCGTCCGTCGAGCTCCTCCGGCTGGACCGTGGGGGATCGGCTGACCCCATCACGGTCGGGCGGACCGACGCCTCCGCCTACTACGCCGCGACGCTGCCGGTCGACGGCAAGCGCTGGGTCGCGGTCGCGACCGCCGCCGAGGTCGGCGCCGACAGCACCGCGCCCGAGGGCCGGGGGAACCGCAGCGGCGACGCTGCGCGGGTGCTGGTCGCCTCCTCCGCCTCGGCGTACGAGGAGTGGTACGAGCTCGCCGCCTTCCCGCGGCGCCGGCCGCTCGGCGCGCGGGTGCCGGGCGTCCCGACCGCGAGCACGTACGTGTTCCTAGCGGCGGACGAGGAGCTCGGCCTGTTCGTCAACCCGTTCAACGCGCGCGGCGACGTCGAGTCCGTGATCCGCGTCCCGTCGGAGGAAATAGCGCGGGTCGCCGACGAGACGCCCGCGATCGACGGTCGATGACCGATCCGCCGCAACTCAGCTAATTCGTGGTAACGGGCGGTCCGCGTCCGCGAGACCGCCGTGGCGCTCACTCGAACTGCTCGTCGTACCGCTCTCGGATCGTCGCCTGCTGGCTCTCCGTGAGCGCCTCGTACTCGCTGTTGAACTCCGCGCGGGCCAGCTCGTCCCACGACTCGATCCGGTCCCCGTCGCCGGACTCGAACTGCGCGTCGAAGGCGGCTTCGATCTCCTGTTGGGTCTCGACGTCGATCGACGTGAAATCGAAGTCGTCGTTCCGCTCGACGTCGAGCCCGAACTCCTGTCGCGCGATCTCCTCGCGAGTCAGCACCTCGGTGACGGCGAGCCCGTTCGCGAACGGCTGCCGCTCGTACAGTTCGTCGACCTGTTCGGCCGTCTCGCCGCTGACCTCGTCGTAGTCGAGCCCGTACTTCTCCTGAGTGATCGCGTCCTTCGAGACCGTCTCGGCCTCGTCGGAGGGGGAAGGCGACGAGTCGGAGCCGCCACCGCCCGAGTAGTAGTCGCGGACGACGACGACGCCGGTCGCGTTGGTGTCTTCGGTGTACACGCCGTAGACGTGCGTACCGAGCAGGTCGCGGTCGGTGAACCGCTCGCGGTCGTCGGCGGCGATCGCGAATTCGACCGTCGTCCGCTCACCCGGGGCGAGGGTCACGGTCCGGTTGCCCGTCACCGTCTCCGGGTCGTCGTCTCCGTCCAGATCGATGCGGTGTTCGACGGTCTCGTTCGCCGCGGCGTCACCGATGTTCGACACCCGCGCGGTGAACCCGACGTCGTCGTCCACGTCGGCCGACTCCGATCCGTCCACGTCGGCGACCTTGAGGAAGCTCTCCCGGACGCGGAGCGTCTCCGAGGCCGAGTCGTTCCCCGTCGCGACGGCGACCGAGTAGTTCCCGCGGTCGAGGCCGCCCGTCGCGGCGTCGAACGACAGCGCCGCCGTCTCGTTCCCGGCGAGCGTCACCGTCCGGTTCCAGCCGAACGCCTCGGTCGGGCCGTCGAGGCGGACCGTCTCGGTGCCCGGGACGTCGCCGACGTTCCGCAGGGTCACCGACCCCTCGAACCGGTCGCCGCGGACGGCGTCGGTCGTCATCGACGCCGCCTCGACGCGGAGGCTCGCGGGGCGGTGGACGACGAGCGTCCCCTCCCGCGCGCCGCCGGCCGCCTCGACGCGGTAGGCGTAGCGCCCGGGTTCGAGCTCCTCGGTCGGGACGGCGAACCGCACGGACGCCTCCCCTCCGGGGCGCAGCGTCGGCGACCGTGTGGCGACCGTCTCGGCGTCGTCGAACGCGCCGTCGCCGTCCCGGTCCAGCCGCAGTTCGACGGTTCGGACCCCCCGGAAGTCGCCGTCGTTGGCGACGGTCGCCGCGACAGCGCCCTCATCCCCGCGGACGACCGGGTCCGCGTCGGCCTCGGAGACGGCGAAGACGGAGGGGTCGAGCGCGACCGTCCCCGCCGCCAGCGTCCCCGTCTCGTCGTCGAGCGCGTACTCGTACTCCCCCGCGGTCAGGGCGTCCCGCGGGGCCGACAGCGTCAGCTGCCGGGTCTCCCCCGGCGCCAGCGTCACCGTCCGCTCGTCCGCGGTGAACGAGGCGTTCGCGTCGTCTTCGACGACGAGCGCGACGGTCCGCGTGACGTTCGCCGACCCGGTGTTGTTGAGCGTCGTCCGGACCTCGAAGGCGGCGTCGCCGTCGGGCGACGTCGCCGCGTCAGTCCCCTCGACGGTCAGCGACTCCCCGCCCCCGAGGTCGGCGACCGACGAGGCGCCGACGGCCCCGCCGACGACCACTAGCAGCACCAGCGCCGCGTGAACCGATGTGAGTTCCATGGCGAGGGATGCGGCGGACACCGACATTGTTACGATGGACATACCTCCGGTCTCGGGGGCGCTGAGTGCCGGTTCGCCGCGTCGCCGCCGTTTCGATCCGCCGCGATCCGGCGGCGAGTAACGCGGGCCACGTCGGGAGCCGAATTCGAGTAACGCTGGCCACACTCCGGCCGCCCCGCCCTTACTCCGTCCGTCGATCCGCGGGAGCGATCCGCTCCGAGCGCGTGGACCGCCGGCGCGGTCGCCCGCCGTACTCCGCCTCGCTCCGATTCGAACTCGCCGACTGCGGCGCCCTCGAGACCCGTCTTCGGCCGTCGCCTGGACGCCGCTACCGGCCGGGTATGGGGATCGTACCCCGGCAAGCCTCTCTATAACAATGGCCGGACCGGCCCCAGCGCCACACGAACGAACCATGCGAGACTCACAACGAAGCGCCCCGGAGTCGACGGTCGCGGACGTCAGGCTCGGCGCGGGGTCGACGGTAAGCGAGCGGGCGACGCTCGGGTACGAGTACGCCGACGACGCCGGTCCCACGGTCGTCGGCGACGACGCGACGGTGCGGTCCGGATCGGTCGTGTACGCCGACGTGCGGGCAGGCGACGGGTTCACGACCGGACACAACGCCCTCGTCAGGGAACACACCGAGCTCGGTGACGACGTGCTCGTCGGGACGAACGCGATCGTCGACGGCGAGACGACGATCGGCTCGCGCGTCAGCCTCCAGAGCGGGGTGTACGTCCCGCAGGAGACCGCGATCGGCGACGACGTGTTCGTCGGCCCGAACGCGGTGCTGACGAACGACCCGTACCCGGTCCGGCGTGATGTCGACCTCGACGGACCCAAGCTCGCCGACTCAGTCTCCGTCGGGGCCAACGCGACCGTGCTCCCCGGCGTCACCGTCGGCGAGCGGGCGTTCGTGGCCGCCGGCGCGGTCGTCACCGAGGACGTCCCGCCCGAGACGCTCGCGGCCGGCGTCCCCGCCGCGCCCCGTGACCTCCCGGAACCGCTCGACGGCTCGAACTCGATAGCATGAGCCGGGTCGCCATCGCCGACCCCGACGTCGGCGAGCGGGAGATAGAGCGGGTGCGCGAGGTGCTCACGGGCGGTCGGCTGGCCGACGGCCCCGTCGTCCGGGAGTTCGAGCGCGCCTTCGCGGACCACTGCGGCGCCGAGCGCGGCGTCGCGGTCGCCAACGGGACCGCGGCCCTCCACGCGGCGCTGGAGGGCCTCGGGATCGGCGAGGGCGACGCGGTCGTCACAACCCCGTTCTCCTTCGTCGCGAGCGCGAACGCGGTCCGACTCTGCGGCGCCGAGCCGGTGTTCGCGGACGTCGACCCCGAGACGTACACGATCGACCCGGACGCGGTCGAGGACGCGGTCGCGGCGACCGACGACGTCGCCGCGATCCTGCCGGTCCACCTGTACGGGCTGCCGGCGGACATGGGCCGGCTGAATGCGATCGCGGACGAGCACGACCTCGCGCTGATCGAGGACGCCGCGCAGGCGCACGGGGCGGCCTACGAGGGGACGTCCGTCGGCGCGCTCGGCGACGCCGGCTGCTTCTCGTTTTACCCGACGAAGAACATGACGACCGGGGAGGGCGGGATGGTCGTCACGGACGACGAGGAGGTCGCCGACCGCGCCGCCCGCTTCGTCAATCACGGGCGCGCGGACGGCGCCGAGCGCGGCTACGACCACGTCTCCGTGGGCCATAACCTCCGGATGACGAGCCTCGCGGCCGGGATCGGCGTCGAGCAGCTCCGGAAGCTCCCGGCGTACAACGCCCGCCGCCGCAAGAACGCGGTGCGGCTCTCCGCGGCGCTGGAGGACGTCCCCGAGCTGACGCTCCCGACGGAGCCGCCGGGGCGGCGCCACGTCTACCACCAGTACACGGTCCGGTGTCAGGACCGGGCCGCGCTCCGCGAGCACCTCGACGAGCGCGGGGTGGACACGGCCGTCTACTACCCGACGACCATCCCGGACCAGCCGGCGTACGACGGGTACGACCCGGCGGTTCCGACGGCGCGCCGGCTCGCCGACGAGGTCGTGTCGCTGCCGGTACACCCGGGGCTCACCGACGAGGCGGTCGACCGGGTCGCCGCCGCCGTGCGGGGCCACTACGGCCTCGCCGAGACGGAGGTGGCCGCCGATGACTGACGACGGGCCGCTCCGCGTCGGCGTCGTCGGCGTCGGGAGCATGGGCGCGCACCACGCCCGCGTGTACGCCAACACGCCTGACGCCGAGCTCGTCGGCGTCGCGGACACCGACTGGGACCGCGCGACGGAGGTCGCCGAGAAACACGGGACGCGGGCGCTCAACCGGGGGACGCTGCTCCAGGCGGTCGACGCCGTCTCGGTGGTCGTCCCGACCCGCTTCCACGCGCCCATCGTGCGCGAGGCGCTGGAGGCCGACACCCACGTCCTCGTCGAGAAGCCGTTCGTCGACGACCCCGACGAGGGCCGCGAGCTGATCGCGCTCGCCGACCGGAACGACCTCCGGCTCCAGGTCGGGCACATCGAGCGGTTCAACCCGGCCGTGCGGGCCCTCGGCGACGTGTTACCGGAGATGGAGGTGCTCGCGGTCGACGCGCGGCGGCTCGGCCCGCCGGTCGACCGCGAGAACGCGGACGGCGTGGTCGAGGACCTGATGATCCACGACCTCGACGTCGTGCTGTCGCTGTTCGACGCCGACGTCGCGGAGACGTACGCGGCCGGGGTCGACGGCGACCCTCACGTCGCGGCGACGCTCACGCTCGACAACGGCGTGTTGGGGACGCTGACGGCGAGCCGGATCACCCACCAGAAGGTCCGCGAGCTCGCCGTCACCGGCCGCGAGTGCCGGGTGACCGTGGACTACCTCACGCAGTCGGTGAAGATACACCGGCGCTCGCTCCCCGGCTACGTCGAGTCGGACGGCGACGTCCGGTACCGCTCCGAGAGCGTCGTCGAGCGGCCGCAGGTCGCCAACGGCGAGCCGCTCCGCGCGGAGCTGGAGTCGTTCGTGTCGGCGGCGAAGACGGGGTCGACCCCCGAGGTCACCGGCGAGGACGGGCTCCGAGCGATCGAGCTGGTCCGCCGGATCCGCGACGCGGTCGACGGTCCCGAGGCGACCGTCGCCGGGACGGGTGGACGATGACCGCGAATGCCCCGCCGACGGAGACCGTCGGGCTGTACGGCGCCGACGCGAGCGCGGCGCGCCAGCGGGCGGCCTTCCGCGCGGGAGAGGTCCCCGTCGCGGTGTACGGGATGGGGAAGATCGGCCTGCCGCTGTCGCTCGTGTACGCCGAGGCGACCGGCGCGGTCACCGGCGTGGATATCGACCCCGGGCGGGTCGCGGCGCTGAACGACGGGGCCAACCCCTTCGACCACGAGCCGGGGGTGTCGTCGCTGCTGTCGAACGCGGTCGCCGACGGGCGTTTCGTCGCCACGACGGACGGCGAGGCCGCGGCGTCGGCCGCGCGCGTCCACGTGATCGTCGTCCCCACCGTGATCGACGGGGACGACGACCCCGACCTCGCGGCGCTCGAGGCGGCCGCCGAGACCGTTCGCGCCGGCCTCGACCCGGGCGACGCGGTGTTCGTGGAGTCGACCGTCCCCCGGGGACGTGCGCCGACGTTATCGGGCCGATCCTGACCGCCGGCGACCGCGAGCCGGGCGAGTTCGGCCTCGCACACACCCCGGAGCGCACCGCCAGCGGCCGCGCGCTGGAGGACATCCGCGGGTCGTATCCGAAGATCGTCGGCGGGGTCGACGCCGAGAGCGCCCGCGTCGCCGAGTTCGTCTACGACGAGCTGACCGACAACGAGGTGATCCGCACCAGCGACGCGCGGACCGCGGAGTGCGTCAAGCTGTTCGAGGGGGTCTACCGCGACGTCAACATCGCGCTCGCCAACGAGCTGGCGACGCTGACCGACGAGTTCGGGGTCGACGTGGTCGAGACCATCGAGGCCGCGAACACGCAGCCGTTCTGCGACATCCTGACGCCGGGCGCCGGGGTCGGCGGCCACTGCATCCCGTACTACCCGTACTTCCTCCTCGACGGGATCGACGACCGCGCGGCGCTGATCCGGACGGCACGCGACGTCAACGAGCGGATGCCGGGGTTCGTCGTCGAAACGCTCGTCGACCAACTCGAGGCGACGGGGTCGGTCGACGGCGCGACGGTCGCGCTGTTCGGCGTGGCCTACCGCGCCGGCGTCCCGGAGACGCGGGCGTCGCCGGCGATCGACATCGCCCACCGGCTCGACCGCCTCGGGGCCACCGTCCTCGCGGTGGACCCGATCCTCGACGCGCTGCCGGAGATGCCCGGCGAACACGTCCCGCTCGACGAGATCGCGGCCCGCGACGTCGACGCCGCGGTCCTCGTCACCGCGCACAACGAGTTCGACGACTTCGACTGGACCGCGTTCGAGCGGACGGGTCCGGACGGCGAGCGGACCGGGATCCCCGTCGTGGACGGCCGGCAGGCGCTCGACCTCTCCGCGACGGCCCACGACGTCTACACCGTCGGCCGGGGGTGGGAGTGATGTACGAGGGCGCCACGGTCGCGGTCGTGATCCCCGCCTACAACGAGGCGGGGTTCGTGGGCGAGGTGATCGAGACGGTCCCCGCGTTCGTCGACCGCGTGTACGTCGTCGACGACCGTTCGACCGACGACACGTGGACGGAGATCCGCGAGACCCTCGACGGGTTCGAGGGATCGGAGCGGCCCGGCGGTCGGCTGCGGGGGATCCCCGAGGCGTCGGGGGTCAGGACCGACGGCTCCGGGCCGATAGCCGACGGCTCCGGGCCGATGCCCGACGGGACCGGGCCGATTCCCGACGGGACCGGGCCGGCCTGGCGGGACCGGATCGCCGCCCGGGACGCCCGCTCCGGGACGGCGCTCCCGGACCGGCGGATCGTCGCGCTCCGCCACCGGGAGAACACCGGCGTCGGCGGCGCGATAAAGACCGGCTACCGCAACGCCGTCGCCGACGACGCGGGCGTCGACGTCGTGGCGGTGATGAACGGGGACGGCCAGATGGACCCGTCGATCCTCGACCGGATCATCGACCCGGTTGTGAGCGGCGACGCGGACTACGCGAAGGGGAACCGGCTCTGGCACACGGAGTACCGGCGCGACATGTCCGGGTGGCGGACGTTCGGCAACGTCCTGCTCACCGGGCTCACCCGGGTCGCCAGCGGCTACTGGCGGATGACGGACCCGCAGAACGGGTACACGGCCATCTCCCGGACCGCGCTCGACCGTGTCGCCTTCGAGTCGCTGTACGACGACTACGGGTTCTGCAACCACCTGCTCGTCCGGCTCAACCGACAGGGGCTCCGGATCGCCGACGTCCCGATGCGGGCGGTGTACGGCGACGAGACCAGCCACATCCGCTACGGCTCGTTCGTCCCCGCGCTCTCGCTGCTCCTGTTGCGGAGCTACCTCGGACGGCTGTTCGCGGCGCGGGGCCGCGGGTTCGGCGACCCGACCGCAGCCGCGCAGCTGTTCGGGATCGGGTCGGTCGGCGCCGGGCTCGCCGTCGGGCTCGGGTCGCTGCTCTCGCTCGTCCCCGCGGCGGCCTCCGTCGGCGTCGCGCTCGCGCTGGTCGGGGTCGCCGCGTTCCTCGCGGGCGTCGCGGGCGAGCGGCGGCGGAACGCCGACCTGGAGGTTCGCGTCGACTCGGAAGCGCCCCCGTGGCGGGTCGACGTCGAGACCGAGGACGCCTCGCCGGGTGAGGAGACCCCGGCGGGGGAGGAGTGACCGTGCGAGTCTGCTCGGTGGTCGGCGCGCGCCCCCAGTTCGTGAAGGCGTTCCCCGTCTCGCGGCGGCTGCGAGAGGCCCACGAGGAGGTGCTGATCCACACGGGGCAACACTACGACGAGGCGCTTTCCGGCGTGTTCTTCGAGGAGCTGGACATCCCCGAGCCGGACTACAACCTCGGGGTCGGCTCCGGCGACCACGCCCCGCAGACGGCGGAGATGATGCGGCTGCTCGACGAGGTGATCGCCGAGGAGGCGCCCGACGTCGTGTTGGTGTACGGCGACACGAACTCGACGCTCGCGGCCGCGCTGGTCGCGGCCAAGCGCGAGCCGGCGCTGGCGCACGTCGAGGCCGGTCTCCGGAGCGGGAAGTGGTCGATGCCGGAGGAGGTGAACCGCGTCCTCACCGACCACTGCTCGGACCTCCTCCTCACCCCCGCGGCGAACGCCGCGGAGACCCTCCGCGGGGACAACGTCCGCGGCGAGGTCGTCGTCACCGGCGACGTGATGTACGACGCCGTTCTCGCGGTCCGCGACCGCGCGCTCGACGAGTCGACGCCGCTCCCGGTGTCGGGGATCCGGCCCGACGAGTACGTGCTGGCGACGGTCCACCGCGCGGCGAACACCGACGACCCGGACCGGCTGGCCGCCATCCTGGACGGGCTCGCGGCCGTCGACGACCCCGTGGTCCTGCCGCTCCACCCGCGGACCGAGGCCGCGCTGCACGAGCACGGGCTGTACGACGACGCCGCGGAACGGCTCCGACTCGTCGACCCGGTCGGCTACGTCGCCTTCCTTCGCCTGCTGGCGGACGCGTCGAAGGTCGCAACCGACTCCGGCGGGGTCCAGAAGGAGGCGTTCTACCTCGACACGCCCTGCGTCACGCTCCGCGAGGAGACCGAGTGGGTCGAGACCGTCGAAGCGGGGTGGAACGTCCTGGTCGGCGGCGACGCCGACCGCATCGCGGCCGCGCTGACCGACCGCTCGCCGCTCCCGCCGAAGCCCGAGCTCTACGGCGGCGGCGACGCGGCCGGTCGGACCGTCGACGCACTGGAGTCGGTACTCGGCGACGGCTCGTCGGTAGCAGAACGCGCGGCCGAAAAGTGACGGCAGGAGCGAAGCGGTCGCGGTCGAACGGCCTTTTTTCTGTTCAGTCCTTCGAGCTCTCTTCGCGCCGCCGCGCGCGGAGGTACTCGCCCAGCGCGAACGCCATCCACGCCTGGCACCACCGCATCAGCGTGAACCGCTTGGTGTAGAACCGCCGCTTCTGGTAGCGGAAGCGGCCGTCGCCGGCGTACAGCTCCGAGAGCGTCCAGTCGAGGATCCGCGACGCGAACGCCGTGTCGCCCGCCGCGCTGAACAGCACGATCCCCTCCGCGGCGGCGTGGACGTCCTTCGGGTAGGCGCTCGTCTCGTCCCAGTTCGGGGCACCGGACGGCTCGAACAGCGTCTCCCGGTAGAACCGCAGGCCGCGCTCCAGCGTCTCGTCGTACCGGGTCGATCCGGTCACCTCCCGGTAACGGAGGAGCGACTCGAGGACGAACCCGTTGTGGTGGTTGTCCATCGAGAGGTGCGACGCGGACGGCGGGTCGGTGTAGTACCACCCGCCGATCGGGGCCTGCCGCTCCGCGACGTAGTCGAGGATCCGCTCCGCCCGCTCGCGGAGTTCGGGCCGCGGCCGGCGCGCGTGGAGGTCGAGGAGGAGCCGGGCGCCGATGGCGTTCGCGTTGATGACGGTCGTCTCGCCCGGCTCGGCGCTGGCGTGGTAGTCGATCCGCGCCGTCTCGCCGGTCTCCCGGTAGTTCAGGTCCTCGAACACGAACGGGAGCGCCGACTCCGCGACCGCGGCGAACCCCTCGGCCGAGCCGGCGGCGTCGAGGTCGAGCCCGTCGAATCGATCGGGTACTCGTGTGCCCTCCCCGCTCGCCTCGCTCCCGGACAGCAGCGCCCGCACGGCGTAGCCGGTCGAGACGATCCCGGGGTGTCGCGCCGGGAGCCGCTCGTCGAGCCCCTGCGTCGCGTGCTGGTGGCCGCCACAGAAGCCCGCGTACCCCCGGCTCCGGTTCTCGACGAGCCACGCGGACAGCCGGTCTGCCTCGCGGCGGTACCCCTCCGCGTCCAGTCGATTCGACTCCGGGGCTCCCTCGTCTGCGGCGCGTTCGGCGGCCGCCCGATTGGCCATGACGAACAGCGCCGTCCCCTTGAAGCTCTGCCGCTGTTCCACCAGCATCGGCCGGCGGACGTTGACCGGGAACCGCTTTATCCCCTCCTGGACCGCGATGTTCAGCCACTTGTTCTCGACCGGGAGCCACCGGCGGAACCGGCTGCTCATCCCGTCGAAGTAGTCCCAGCCCGTGTACTCCCGCTCCCTGGCGTACGCGAGCGTCGCCTCCAGCGCCCGCGCCGCCTCGTCGTCGGTGACGCGCCGGCCCTCCCCGTCGCGCTCCGGCGTCTCCAGCGGCCGCGTCGCGGCGCCGGATGCCGTCACGTCGACTCCTCCGTGACGGGCGCGCTCCGGTCCGGACCGGACTCCTCCGTGCCGGCCCGCCAGCGTTCGAGCCCGGGGACGCCCTCGGGGCCGCCCGCCTCGGCGCACGCGACGATGACCCCCGTGAGGTCGACCAGTCCGCCCACGTACTCGTTGCGGCGCCGCCGCCACTCGACGCCGATCGACTCGTCGAGCAGGACGCCGACGCCCGTGGAGAGGACCTCGTCGAAGTCGGCGGTGTTGACGACGAGCCCCTGCCGTTCGAGCTCGGTGAAGTTCCCCATGTCGCCGTCCCCGACGAAGGAGTTCGACCTGACGACCGGCGTGCCGAGCAGCGCGGCCTCGGTACAGACCGTCTGCGTGTCGGTGACGACGAGCCGCGCCGCGGAGAGGGCGTCGTGGAGCAGCGCCGGGTGGACGTCGAACTCGCGGGCCGGCAGCGCGTCGAGGTCGACCGTCCCGCCCTCGTCCGAGACGAACACCGTGGCGTGCTCCGCGAACGTCTCGACCAGCCGCCGACGCTGCTCCGGCGTGAACCCGGACTGGCCGACGTCGTGGTGGGAGCCGAACGCGTTGAACCGCAGCAGGACGAACGGCTCGTCAGCGTCGAGTCCGAGCTCGTCGCGTATCTCAGGATTCGGCTGGTACACGTCCGGGTGGAGGTACGCCGTCTCGCAGAAGCCGCGGAACTGGTAGTGGTTCTCGCCGAGGTCCTTCCGGAAGGCGTGCGGCGTGAGGAACGCAGCGGCGAACGGCCGCGAGATGGCGTGGTCGATCGAGGTCGGCTCCGAGTCGAGGACCAGCACCGCCGGTGTCCGGCTCGCCAGGCCGGCGTGGGCCGCGTAGGCGCCCACGCCGAAGATCACGTCCGGACCGAACGACCGGACGGCGGGGACGATGTTCGCGTAGTGGCGCGGGAGGTTCCGGAACACCGACCCCTTCGTCGTCCCGCACGCCCCGTACACCCGGTACGGGAGGTCGAACCGGTCTAACAGCGCGACCGTACAGCCGTAGTCTCGCCCCAGCACGAGCACGTCGTGTCCGGCGCGTTCGAGCCGGTCGACGGCGTGTCTGTACAGGTGGACGTGGGCGGGCGTGTTCGTGAAGAAGACGACTCGCATGGGGTCGTCTCCGGCCGACCGGCCGATTGTAATGGATCGCTTACCTCGCCGCCGGGCGGCGGGACCCGGGACGTGCACGCCCCCGAACCCGGTAGCCGATGTATAACAAAAGTCGCTACCGGGGTCGTTCGGGGTAGTGTTCGTTCACCAGTCCGCCGGGCGCGGGGGCCGGCAGGGGACCCGCGACCCGCGGGAACGGAACCGACGTGATACGGCGTGAGAGCCCGGACGAAACCGGACCGCGGGGTAGTCGCCCCGGTCGCGCTCGCGGGCGGCTACCTCGCGCTGGCGTCGGGGATCGCCGCCGCCCGCGCGGCGCCAGCCACGGGCTACGAGGTGTCGGTGTACGCGGCGACGCCGGCGGTGACGTGGGCGGCGCTCGCGGTCGCGGGCGGCGTCTCGATCGCCGTCTGCCTCTCCGACGAGCGGTACCTCGCGCCCGCGGTGCTGCTCGCGGGGCTCGGGGCCGCGACGGTCGCCGGGCTCCCGCTGATCCGCGGCTACCACTTCTACGGCCGGGCGGACTCGCTCGTCCACCTCGGCTTCGCACGGACGATCAGCGGCGGCGGCGATCCGCTCGACCTGCTCTACCCCGGCGGCCACCTGATCGCGACGAGCCTCACGAAGGTCGCGGGCGTGGAGATCACCCGCGCCATGATGCTCGTCATGTGGACGTACACGCTGTCGTTCTTCGCGAGCGTCGCGTGCTGCGTCTGGTTCCTCGTCCCGGACCGGCGGGCCCTGGCGGTCGGCGCGTTCTCCGCGTTCCTGCTCTTACCGATCAACAACGTGAGTACGTACCTCCACTTCCACACGTACTCGATCGGCATGCTGTTCACCCCGTTCGTGCTCTACCTCGTCTTCGCGCACCTGATCGGCGGCGACGGGCGGGAGCGAACCGTCGAGCGCCTCGCGGACGGGGCCGGCGCGGCCGGCCGCAACGCGGCGCGGTTCGGCGACACCGTCAGCGTGACCGCGGGGTCGACCCGGCCCGTCCCCACGACGTACCTCCTGCCACCGGTCGTGATCGCGCTGGTGGTGGTCCACCCCCAGATCGCGTTGAACGTGCTGTTCCTGCTCGGCGGGATGACGGTCGCGCAGCACGCGTTCCGACGGTTCCGCCCGGCCCACTCGGTCGCGGGGTACCGGCTTCTGACGGCGCAGACGGCGCTGCTGACGGTGACGTTCGCGGTCTGGATCGCGACCCACGACTGGGCGTTCGTCAGCACCGCGGAAGCGATGATCCAGTCGGTGAGCGAGTTCGTTAGGGGCGACGGGAGCGCGACGCCCCGCGTCGAGGAGCAGGGGCAGTCCGCCTCCTCGATCGGCGCGAGCCTGCCGGAGCTGTTCGTCAAGCTGTTCGGCGTCGGAGCAGTCTACTCGCTTCTGGCAGCGGCCGTCGTGTTGGGCCGTATCTCCGGGTTCCTCGGCCCGCTCGACGACCACCGGTCGATGCGGCGGGAGACCGACACCACGCGGGACGTCACCGCGCTGTTCTTCGCGGGCCTCGTGGCCCTGCTCCCGTTCCTCGCGGCCCACTTCGTGGGCTCCATCTCGACGTACCTGTTCCGGCACGTCGGCTTCCTCATGATGCTCGCCACGATATTCGGAGCGGTCGGCGTCCGGTACCTTGTGGCCGACGAGTCGCCCCTGACGGACGTCGGCGCCGCGTCGGCCGGGGCCCGGTCGACGTGGAGCCGGATCGCCGCCGCCCTCCCGGAGGCCCGGTCGGTCGTCGCGGTCGTCGCGGTCGTGTTGGTGCTGTCGCTGTCGCTGGCCACGGTGTTCCCCTCGCCGTTCGTCTACCTCTCGGGCTCGCACGTCCCAGAGGGGGAGATGGACGGCTACGAGCGGACGTTCGCGAGCCAGTCCGAGGGGTCGCCGGTGTGGTTCGGCGGCGTGCGACACTCCTCCGACCGCTACGAGGTCGCGCTGTACGGGTCGGAGTCGGCGCCGTGGGAGGGGCCGGTGACGCCGAGACCGCGGTCGAGCGGGCCGGTGCCGGCGCAGGGGATGCTCGACGGGCTACCGGCGTACTACGCAAACAGCGCCGACGAGGCGGTCAGGCGCGACCACTACTTCGCGGTCGCGGAGGCCGACCGCCAGCGCGAGGTGATCGCGTACCGGGGGCTGCGGTACCCAGAGGAGAGCTTCGAGGCCGTGGCGGCACAGCCCGACGTCGGAGTGGTCAGGGACAACGGCGAGCTCACCATCTACTTCGTCGACACCCCCGCGAACGCGTCCGCAGCGGCCGTCGACGGAAAGTTCGCGACGGCGGTCGACGGGGAACGAGCGGCGCGACCGATGGGCTAGTCCGCCAGCCCCTCGACCTCGATGCGGTTCCAGAGGCGCTTCCCCTTCTCCGTGACGCCGTAGATGCGTCCCTTCCGCTTCTCCTTTGAGACGAGCAGCTCGACAAGTGAGCGCTCCCGGAGCGAGCGCAGCGCCCGCGAGATGTGCGTGATCGGGAGCCCGGTCCGGGACGCGATCGACGAGGGGATGGACGGGCCGTCGACGAGTTCGCCCAGCACCGCGGTCCGGTACTTGGAGCTGATGATGAACCCGATCTGGTCCCAGTCGTCGGTGGCGTCTTCGTTCCGCTCGTTCTCCATCGGCCCCCCTTCCCGCCGGACGCTCATAAGGCGTGGAGATCGTTTACCGAGGCGAACGCGGCGGTCTGGTCGCCCGAATTCGGCCGGTTCGCGGCCGACGATCCGAACGCCCTCCGGCGGTAACGTCGGCTTACCGCGCCGGCGGCCGCCGGTCGGTCGCCGCGGACGGCCGAGATAGGCGCCGCATAACGATACGCCGACGCGGCGGAGGAGACGGTAAGATGAGCAATCGGCACCCCAGGTCGACCGCGTCGCGCGGCGTCGGCGCGAGACTCCGGACGGACCGTCGGCGCGGTCGAGTGCGATGAGCTCGACGGCCGACGAGCTGCTGGCGAGCCGCGACCTGTTCGCGGTCGGCGCCCTCGTCGCGGTCGCGATCGTCGTCGTCGCGGTCGGGACGACGAGCGTCGTCCGGCTCCCGTTCGCTGCGCTGCTCCTGCTAGTGCTGCCCGGCTACGTGACGGCGGCGTTCGCGTACGCCGAGCGCGAGCGGGGGCCGTGGACGTTCGCCGCGCTCGCCGAGCGGTTCGCGCTCTCGCTCGGCGGCAGCCTCGCGGTGCTCCCACTCGCGGCGCTCCTCGTCTCCCTCGTCGCTGGGGAGCTGACCCGGTGGGGGCTCGTCGCGGCAGTCTCGGCGTACGTCCTCCTCGTCGCCGGCGCGACGGTCGTCCGTCGCGCCCGTCGCTCCCCGCACAGCGGCGGTCGGTCGCGCGGGGTCGGAGCGGGCGGCGACGCGTCGGGGCCGGCCGGCTGGCTCTCCGACGGTTCGACCGCCGCGACCGTCCTCCTCGCGGTCGCCGCCCTCCTCGCGGTCGCGACGCTCGGCGCGGCGGTGACCGTCCCCGCGGACGGGGAGGCGAGGACCGACCTCCACCTGCTGACGGAGCAGGGCGGAGAGCTCGTCGCGAACGAGTACCCGGACGCGCTGACCGAGGGCGAGTCCGCGACGGTCACCGTCGGGGTGACGAACGACGAGGGCCGCTCGGTCGAGTACACGGCCGTCACGGAGCTCCAGCGGGTCGAGGTGGACGGCCGCTCCGTGGTCGTCGTGGACGAGCGGGGGATCGATCAACAATCCTTCGAGCTGGCGGACGGCGAGAGCCGGCGCGAGTCCCAGTCGTTCCGCGCGACGCTCGTCGGCGAGAACGTCCGGTTCGTGACCCACCTCTACCGGGGCGAACCGCCGGAGAACCCGACGGCCGACTCCGCGTACAGGACCGTGTACGTCTGGGTCGACGTCCGGCCCGCGGGCGGTGCGTGACCGATGTGGCCGTGGGGTCACCTCGCGGTCGGGTACGTCGCCTTCTCCGCGTTCCTGCGGCTCGGACTGGGCGAGCGGCCGAGCGACCGCGGGGTCATTGTCCTCGCGGTCGCCACGCAGCTGCCCGACCTCGTCGACAAGCCGCTCGCCTGGCAGTTCGGACTGCTGAGCAACGGGATCGGCGCTGCGCACTCCCTGCTCGTCGGCGTTCCCGCCGCGGTCGCACTCGGGCTCTTCCTCCGGTCGAAGGGGTACACGGAGTTCGGCGTCGCGGTCGCGGTCGGGCACGCGAGCCACGTCCTCGGTGACCTCCTCTTCGCCGCCCTGTTCAGTCGCCCCCCGGTCCTCCCGGCGTTCCTGTGGCCGGTCTACTCGACGCCCGCCGCGCCGGCGCCCGGGCTCGGCGCGAAGACGTGGCAGCTGTTGTTAGACAGCCGGGCGCTCCTCGGCGGCGCGACCGGTCGGTCGTACTTCCTGATCGAGGCGCTCCTGCTCTGCGGGACCGTCGCCCTGTGGTTCCTCGACGGGAAACCGGGTTGGGGGCTGTTGCGGCGACCGCGTCGGTCCGAATGACTGGGGCTCGCTCCGGGTCCGCGTCCAAGCGCCGACCCCCCGCTCCCGCCTCCCGGGGCTACATCTCTCCTTCCGTCTCGGCGTAGTGGAACGCCGCGAGCCCGGCGATCAGGAGCCACCCGACGCCGATCACGACCAGCGCGGCCCGGTCCGACGCCCCGCCGACGACCGCGACCGCCGCGTACGCCGCGGCGCTGCCCAGCGCGACGGCGAGGTAGTACCGTCCCCAGCGGCGCTCGCCGCCGGACTCGGTCGCGTCCCTGTCCAAGTACCGGTTGAGGTCGCTGCCCCGGTCGGTGAGCCTGATGTCTCCCGTGTCGCGGTCGTACTCGACGATGCCGGCCTCCTCGAGCTTCGGAATGTGCGTCTGGTACAGCGAGACGTACAGCCGCTTCCGCTGTTTGTCCGTCAGCGACTCCGGATCCGTCTCGTTCTCCCACGCCGCGACCTCCCCGGCGAGCGCTTGGAGCTTGACGCTCCCCTCGATGCCGTTCAGGTGCTGAAGGATGAACCGTCGCCGCGGGTTGCTGAGGAGGCTGAACAGCGCGTCCTGACTCAGTCCGTCTTCCCGGTGTTCTGTCATTGTGTGGTCGATGGGCCGCTCAGCGGTCTCCGTCCGCGGCCGTCATCGACCGGTCGACGAAGCGTTCGACGGGGTTGAGGGTCGCCGGCGGGAGGTCCGTCGGCGGCCGCCAGGCGTGGTCGAGGACGCGCTCTCTCGGGTTGGGCTCCGGCGCCGATCCGAGGGACGCCTCGAAGATCGCGTAGACGGTCGTCGCGGGCCGGCTCGTGTGCCGGTAGACGCAGCGACCGACCCGCTCGCCGACGCTCGCCGGACACCGTATCTCCTCCCGGAGCTCGCGGCGGAGACACGCCGCGAACGACTCCCCGGGCTCGACGCCGCCGCCGGGAAGCGTCCAGAACGTCGAGCCGTCCTCGTGGCGCTCCTCGACGAGTAGCACCCGGTCGCGGTCCGTGACGAACGCCTTGGCGCCGACCCTCAGTTCTCGCCGCTCCGCCACGGTCTCCGGCACGCTCGGCGGAGCCGACGGAGCGCTTCGCTCATCGCGTACCCGCCGGACGGAGCCGTCGGAGGAGCGGTCTCGCATACCTCCCACCGACAGGAGCCGTGTTGATTATTATACGGCTCATACCCCCCGACAGGAACGGCTTTCTCGCCGATTTCCGACGCTCGCTCCGCTCTCCGACGGCGCGCGCGTCAGTGATCCGGATTCCGCGCTCGCGTGTCGGCGGCCGCGTCAGCGTCTCTGTCGCCGTCGACCTCGGTCGCCCCCGAGCCGCCGTCGACCGCGTTCGCGTCCCGATTGCCGTCGAGGACCCGCGCGTACAGCGCGAGCAGCTCGTCGACCACGTCGGGCCACGCGTACGACGCCTCGATCCGCCGGCGGCTCTCCCGCCCCATGCGCTCGGTCCGGTCCGAGTCAGAGAGCAGGACCTCGAGGGCGTCGGTCAGCGCCCGCACGTCGCCGGGCGCGACGAGGGCGCCGTTCTCCTCGTCGACGATCGAGGGGATCCCGCCGACGTCGGTCGAGACGATCGCGTTCCCCCCGGCCATCGCCTCCAAGACGGCGATCGGGAGCCCCTCTGCGCTCGTCGGGAGGACGTAGACGCTCCCCTCGCCGAGGAGCTCGCGCTTCCGCTCCTCGGAGACGAAGCCGACGTACTCGACGCCGTCGTGCGCGTCGGCGACCGCCTCGGCATGCCCCGAGAGCGGCCCGCTGCCGGCGATCGTCGCGCGGAACCGGACCCCGTCGGCCCGGAGTTCACTGATCGCCTCGGTCACCTCGACGATCCCCTTCCGCTCGATGTGGTTGGAGACGAACACGAGGTGCGGCGGGTCGGCGGTCGGGTCCACCTCGTACTCGTCCGGGTCGACCGCGTTCGGGATGACGACGATGCGCTCTGGCGGGACGCGCGCCGAGAGGACGTCTCGCCACCCCTCCGAGAGGGCGACGACCGCGTCGCAGGCGTCGAACACCGCGCCCTGAAACCGCGCGGCCGGCGCCGACGCGTCCTCGACGAACGAGTCGAACGACGAGCCGTGGACGTGGAGTATCACGGGCCGTCGCCACAGCCACCGCGCGAGCAGGACGTACGGCGCCGAGAGGTAGAACGACAGCGAGTGGGACGTGTGGACGTGAACGACGTCGGGGCGCCGGCGGGCGAGGAACCCGATCCAGCCGAGCAGGACGACCGCCGCGGCCCGGAGGTACCCGACCGGTCCCTCCGGGGTGCGGACAGCGGTGTCGACGATGTCGAGGTCGACCCGGTCTTCGAGGTACCGCCGCTGCTCGGCGATGTACCGACCGATGCCCCCCGTCCCCTCGGTCCGATACCCCGCGGGGCCGACGACGAGCACCTCGGTTGACGCGTCGACGCTCGCCGCCTCGGCGCCCCGTCCGGCGGCGGCTTCTTCATTCGAGTCGTCGCCGGCGGATCCCTCTCCCCCAGCGCTCGCCTCTCCGTCTGCCTCGCCGACGGCGCTCATTTCGTCCCTCGCCGCTCGCGACGGTCGGCCGGATCGTCCGAACTTGTACTCGACCGTCCGGGCCGAGAGTAGTCGGTCATACCGATGCCTCCCCGGCGGCGAGGTTTGTTATCCGTCGGCTACCGGGGTGACGCTTCGCGAGGGCCCTGTATCGGAGAGACACCCGACTGCGCGTTACGGAATCACGCCGCGTCGTCACAGCGTCACGAGGTACGCCGGGTCCGCCTCGAGGCGCGGGACGAGCGACGACTTCAGATCGCCGAGCGTGAAAAAGAGGAGTCGTAACCCGTTCAGGTCGTACCTGTGGATCGCCCCGTCGCGCTCTAGGTCCCGTGTCAGCTTCGGCTTGTTCCACGAGTAGAACGGCGACGTCCGGACCCCGCAGGTCTGCTCGATCGGCTCGCAGCCGTCCCCTCAGAACAGATCACGCCCTCGAACGTCTCCTCGGAGACGTAGTCGAGACCCATGCGGCTCTCGAAGTAGTGGAGGTGCGAGCAGGTGATCCACGGCGTCCCGATGTCGATTATCAGCGTGTCCTCCTCGACGAGGCGGGCGAAGCAGCCGTCCTCGGCGTAGCTGTCCGCGTGGCGGCAGCCGTCGAATCGGTACGGCCCCCGCACGAGGATCGACTTCATCGCGTCGTCGGTCCGGTAGTCGGCGTCCCGGAGGAACAGCTTCCCGAAGGTGCCGTGCTTCGGCCGGGAGTGCTGCTTGTGGTACACCCCCGAAGTCTCGAAGTAGTCGGTGAACCCCGGGGCGAGCACGCTTCGAAATCGCTCGTCGAGCGTCGACCGGACCAGGGCGTAGGGGTCGCCGCCGAACGCCCGCTTCACGTCGCGCAGCCCGACGTGAACGAACGCCTTCGAGTGCCCGTCGCCGTGGCGATCGAGGAGCGCCTCCAGCCGGGAAACCGGGGCGTCGCCGGCGCTCCGTCGCCGGTTCAGCCGCTTGAGCGCTTGGTGTTTGACCAGGTTCGCGGCCCTGCTGGCCTCGGTCAGTGGGTCGGGTGCCATGGCTGGGTCCGCCGCGGTCGACCGCCGCGGTCGTACTCGTCGATCGTAGCGGTCGTCACGTAGTTACGCCCGGTCTATCCGGCGGTAATCCCGTCTTACCGGCGGGCGGACCCGGTCGGAGTCGCCGGACCTCGGTCGCGAGGAGCTCGGAGTTCCCCGCCGCGTCGGTTCCGGGGGGTCAGACCTCTCACCCCGACGGCTCTCAGACCGTACCTCCGCCTCGATCGGTCGTGCCTTCGCCTCGATCGGTCGGGCCCACCGCGCCATCGGGCTGGCTCTCCGCTCCGTCGAGCCGTCCTCCTCTCCACCGAACCCCCCAAGTCGGGACGCGTGAGTCGGAACCGAAGCCCGGACGCCGAACCGGACCGGAAGCCGCCGGAGCGGAGCGGCGACCGGGGGGAACCGATAAGCGATCTATAACGAAAGCTTGGAGATTCGTTTGGTCCCACATGCCGGACATCAGTGTCGTTATCCCCACGCTGAAACCCCCCGACGAAGTCGAGTGTCTCGACTACCTGGCCGAGGGCTCCTTCTCGGACTACGAGGTGTGCCTTCAGAGCGAATCGACGGCGACGTCGGCGCGGAACGCCGGCATCGAGCGCGCCGAGGCGGACAAGCTGGTGTTCCTCGACGACGACTCCCGGCCGCGAGACGGCTACCTCGCTCGGATGTCTGAGGTGTTCGAGACCGAGACCGCCGTCGCGGGCCGGACGGTCCACCCACGCGACGACGTCTTCGCCGGGAAGCTCACCGGGCACTACGACTTCGGCGACGAGCCGCGCTACGTCACCCGGTTCTGGGGCTGTAACATGGGGTCCACCGGGACGTGTTCGACGAGATCGGCGGGTGGGACGAGGCGATCCCGTGGGGCCACGAGGAGGTCGACCTCGCGGAGCGGACGCTCACCGTCTCCCCGATCTACTACGACCCGGAGCTTGTCGTCGACCACCCGTACGCGGACTCGGTGACCGACTACCTCACGAAAACGTACCGACAGGAGCGGGAGCAGCCGTACCTGTGGAGCAAGTCGGGCCGGAACCGCCGGGAGCAGTGGCTGGCGATCGCCGGGGACGCGCTCACGCCAGCGAACTACCTCGGCGTCCCGGTGCGGTCGGCGCTGCTCCACGGTGCCGGCACCCTGGCGCGGGCCGCGGGCCGGATCAGCGGGATGCGTCGCCACGAGGCCGCCGGGAACGACCGGGACCCGTCGCCGACTGCGAGCGCCGAGCGGTAGCGACCGCCGAAGGGGGCACCGAGGCGAGCCCCGTCGATCCCCGCCCACGACCGGGCGAACGCCGGCGAGAGCCCGTAAGCGGCTCATACTTTAGGTCGTGTTTCGGGGAGAGACGGATATGAAAGCAGTCATCCTCGCGGCGGGGAAAGGCACGAGGCTCAAGCCGCTGACCGACGACAAGCCGAAGGCGCTCGTCGAGGTCGCCGGCCGACCGCTGCTGGAACACGTGTTCGAGCAGCTGGCCGAGGTCGGCATCTCGGAGTTCGTCGTGGTCGTCGGCCACCGGAGAGAGCAGATAACCGAGCGGTACGGGGGCGAGTTCGAGGGGACGCCGATCACGTACGTCCACCAGGAGGAGCAGCTCGGGCTCGCGCACGCGCTACTTCGGGCCGAGCCGCACGTCGACGACGACTTCGCGCTGATGCTCGGCGACAACATCTTCCGCGCGAACCTCGGGGACGTCGTCGAGCGCCAGCGCCGCGGTGACGTCGACGCCGCCTTCTTAGTCGAGGAGGTCCCGCTCGACGAGGCGGGGCGATACGGCGTCTGTCGGACCACGGCGGACGGCGAGATCGTCGAGGTGGTCGAGAAGCCCGACGACCCGCCGTCGAACACGGTGATGACGGGCTTTTACACCTTCTCGCCCGCGGTGTTCGACGCCTGTCGCCTTGTTCGCCCCTCCGACCGCGGGGAGTACGAACTCCCGGACACAATCGGGCTGCTGCTGGAGTCCGGCCGGACCATCGAGGCGACGCTGATGGACGGCTGGCGGGTCGACGTCGGGTACCCGGAGGACCGCGACCGCGCCGAGCGCCGCCTGCGCGCCGAGGCGGAGTCGGCGGTCACCGGCGGCGAGCCGACGACCGACTGACCCCGCGACGGTGAGGCGGTCAATTCGGGGGGCGGTCGACCGCGCCGCCGCGGCCGCCGGCGGCCTCGAAACCGAAGCGCTCAACCCCCGCCCGCGAGGAGTCGTGCCTATGCAGGACAAACGCGTCCTCGTCACGGGCGGGGCCGGATTCATCGGCTCGAACCTCGCGAACCGGCTCGCAAGCGACAACGACGTGATCGCGGTCGACGACACCTACCTCGGCACGCCCGAGAACCTCGACGACGACGTCGAGTTCGTCGAGGCCTCGGTCGTCGACGGCGAGTTCCCGGTCGACGTCGACGTGGTCTTCCACCTCGCCGCGCTCTCCTCGCGGAACATGCACGAGAACGACCCCCAGCGCGGCTGCCGCGTCAACGTCGAGGGGTTCGTCAACACCGTCGAGCGCGCCCGGAAGGAAGGTTGCGAGACGGTCGTCTACGCCTCGACCTCCTCGATCTACGGCAGCCGCACCGAGCCTTCCCCGGTCGACATGGACGTGGAGGCCCACACCGCCTACGAGGCTTCCAAGCTCGCGCGCGAGCGCTACGCCGAGTACTACGCCAACCACCACGACATGGCGATGGCCGGGCTGCGGTTCTTCTCGGTGTACCAGGGCTTCGGCGGCAACGAGGAACACAAGGGCGAGTACGCGAACACGGTCGCGCAGTTCGCGGACGCCATCGCGAACGGCGAGGCGCCCGAGCTGTTCGGCGACGGCACCCAGACGCGCGACTTCACGCACGTCTCGGACGTCGCTCGCGCGTGCGAACTCGCCGCCGACCACGAGCTGACCGGCGTGTACAACGTCGGCACTCAGGAGGCGTACTCGTTCAACGAGATGGTCGCGATGATCAACGACGCGCTCGGGACCGATACCGACCCCGAGTACATCGAGTGCCCGTTCGACGGCTACGTCCACGACACGATGGCCGACTACTCGACGTTCCACGAGGCGACCGGCTGGGAGCCGGAAATCTCCTTCGAGGAGGGCGTCGAGATGGTGTGCGAATCGTACAAGTAGCTCAGGCCCACCCGTCCGGGACGACCTCGACGATCTCGGTATGGTCGTCGTACGCGTCATCGATCAGCCGGATAGCAGTTAGTACGTCGCCGACAGGCGGCTGATCGAGTTGATGGAAATACAGACAGCCACATCGTTCCGACAACTCGAAGAAGTCATCGTCTGCGGTTAACACGACATACCCGTTTTCGCGAGCGTACGCCGCGATATCGGGATCGGTCGCACGAGGATCGAGCGCATCACGGACAGTGACTGCCCGAAGGTCGGGCGCTTCGATACAGGCGTCGATATACCGACGTGCGACGTTCTGGTCGCAGAGGAGCCGCATTACTATTGCGTCCGACTCGCGTCGCTCAGTCGGTCACGAGTCGCTTCCGCCTCCGCCGCGACCGCTTCCATCTCGTCGGGATTCGACTCGTAGTACTCGATAGCGGCGTCGATCTCGTCGGCCGTCAGACCGAACTCCTCGGCGACGGCCGCCCTCGACCAGTCGTGCTCGCGGACCAGCGACCCTACTTGGTGGACGCCGACGCGCGTTCCCTCTACCCGCGGCTTCCCGCCGAGTACGTTCGGCGTCGAAACAACGGGGATGGTCACGCTCATGGTCATATTTCTCCGTGAAGCGGCATAACAGTTTGGCGAAAACGCTGCTCAGGCCGAGTTCCTCTCTACGAAAACGCGTTTAGGACGACACGTCAGGTTGCTCCGGAGATCCAACTGCGGGGCTCTCCCATCGACCGATCGGCGTCAGGACGCGTCGACCGCGCTGCCGGCGGCGACGAGGAAGCCGATGATCGCGGTGACCAGCCCCACCATCCCGATGGCGACGGCGCCGATCTGGAAGGCGTCGCCCGACAGTCGCTGTGCCGTGAGGAACAGGAAGACGGTCGTGACGAAGCCGACGAGCGCTAAGATTCGCCCGAAGCGGCCGGTGTCGATTCCGGGTTCACTAGACACGATTGAGGATCTCCTTGAGGACGCCCTGGTACTCGTCGTCGGTGGCCGCGTTCCCGAGCGAGTGGATGGACTGACAGATCCACAGCCCGGCCGTGAAGTTGATGAACGCCGCCATCGAGACGGTGCCGACCTGCCCCTCCACGAACAGCCCCGTGACGACCGCTCCCACGAACCCCCCCGCCATGAGCGCGTGCGTGACGAGCGATCGGGTCCCGAAGTCCGCGAGCTGTAGTGACAACCGAGTGCCGACTGGCATACCAGTCGTTGCGGCTGTGTATGTAAAGAGGTAGCGCGTGGCGCAGGGTCGGCGTCGCTCGGATCCCCGTCCGGCCGACCTCGTTCGCGCGCTCGGCGGACCCGGACCCCACCAGTTTACCGCGGCCGCTCCGTAGTGGCGCCCGAATGACCGACGCCGATCCGACGCACGACGTCGTGGTGTGGGGCGCGACCGGTGTCGCCGGGCGGTTCACCGCCGAGCACCTCACCGAGCAGTACGGGCCCGAGGAGCTCTCGCTGGCCGTCGGCGGGCGGAACCGGGAGAAGCTCGACGCGCTCGCCGACGACCTCGCCCGTCGCGGCGACGCGCGGGACGACATGCCCGTCGTCGTGGGCGACGCGACCGACCCCCAGAGCCTGCGCGCGATCGCCGAGGACGCTCGGGTCGTCTGTACGACTGTCGGGCCGTACACCCGACTCGGGTCGCCGCTGGTCGAGGCCTGCGTCGAGGCGGGCACGGACTACTGTGACCTCACCGGCGAGGTGAACTGGGTGCGCGAGACCGTCGACCGGTTCCACGAGGCCGCGGTCGAGAACGGCGCGCGGATCGTCCACAGCTGCGGGTTCGACTCCGTCCCGGCGGACCTCGGTACGCTGCTCGTCCAGTCGTTCGCGAGGAAGGAACACGACGCGCCCTGCGACACGGTCCGGATCTACCTCGACGGCGGCAGCGGGAGTGTCAGCGGCGGCACGCTGGCGAGCTTCGGCGAGCTGTTCGAGGCGGCCGCGACCGACCCCCTCGCCCGGGAGGCGCTCCGGAACCCCTACTCGCTGGCGCCGCGGGGCGAGCGGAGCGGCGTCGACGCCGGCGAACAGCGCTGGCCGCAGCGAGACGCGCTTCGAGGCGGGTGGAGCGCTCCCTCGCCGATGGCCCCGGTGAACGAGCGCGTGGTGCGCCGGAGCAACGCGCTCCTCGACTACTCGTGGGGCCGCGAGTTCCGGTGTACGGAAGTCATCCCGACCGGGACCGGACCGCGGGGCGCGGCGACCGCGGGCGCCGTCGCCGGCGGGCTCGGCCTGTTCACGGCCGCGATGTCAGTCGGACCGATCCGCTCGGCGCTCCGTCGGTACTTCTTCCCTGACCCCGGCGAGGGGCCGACGCGGGAGGAAGCGGAGGCCGGGAGCTTCCTGATCCGGCTTCTCGGGCGCGGCACGGGCGCTGACGGTGCCTTCACCGTCGAGGCCGAGTTCGGCGCCGACCGCGACCCCGGCTACGGCGCGACCGCGCGGATGCTTGGCGAGTCGGCCGTTTCTCTGGCCCACGACGAGGTCGACTCCCCGTTCGAGGGCGGCGTGTTGACGCCGGCGTCGGGGATCGGCCTCCCGCTCGCGGAGCGACTGCGCGAGGTCGGGTTCACCGCCTCGGTCGACGAGGCCGGGCCGACCGTCGACGAGTAAGCCGCTCAGGCCGGCTGTGAGTCCAGCTTCTTGTAGTCGATGTAGTCGGCGCCGCGGAGCTCCTCGAGCAGGTTGATCGCCGCGCGGGCGCCCTCGCCGACGGAGGTCGCGATCTGCTGGTGGCCGCCGGTGACGTCGCCCGCCGCGTACACCCGGTCGACCGGCGTCGACTGGTCGGGGTCGGTGACGATGTCGTCGCCGTCGACGGGGACGCCGAGCATCTCCGCGAGGTCGGTGCCACCGGCGGTACCCAACGCGACGAAGAGTCCGTCGACCGAAATCTCGTCTCCCGCCTTTGTCACGACGGTCTCGAGTACTTCTCCGCCGGCGAGTCGGTCCAAGTCGTCGGTGATGACAGGGATCCCGGCGTCGTCGACCCGCTCTTTGAGCTCCTCGCCGGCCTCGAACGACGACCCGTTGGTGAGGATTCGGACGTCGTCGGTGTAATCGAGCAGCATCAGCGCCTCCGTCGCGGCGTAGTTGTCGTTGCCGACGACCGCGACGGGGCTGTCGCGGTAGAAGTAGGCGTCACACTCGACGCAGTAGGAGACTCCGTGGCCCTCGTACGCCTCGACGTCCGCGATGGCCGGCCGCTCGTAGTCCGCGCCCGTCGCGAGGATCACGCCGTCGACGACGTACTCGTCGACCGTCGTCTCGACGCGGTACCGCTCGCCCTCCGGCTCGATCCGAACGACCTCCTCCTCGACGATCTCGGCCCCGTACTTCTGGGCGTGTTCCCGTCCCAGATCGACGAGCTCCGGGCCGGTGACGCCGTCCGGGAACCCGTAGACGTTCTCCATGGTGTCCACGTCCCGGGTCGTCCCGCCCCCGTCGTCAAACACCAGCGTTCGCTTGTCCGCGCGGGCCGTGTAGATGGCCGCGTTCAGTCCCGTCGGTCCGCCGCCGATGATCGCGACACCAGACATCTGTATTGTAACAAACGCACTATACTACCTTATGCGTTGCGCCCGCTCGGCGTGCGGTAGTCGACCCACACCGATCCGCCATCGATGGTTTGCGGCCCGAATCGGTCCTGAAGACCGGTTCCGTACTCCTGAACCCCCCCCCTTCGAACTCGCCGACGATCGACGCGACGGGCACCCGCGCGGCCTCGTTGTGTATATCCAACACATTCTCGTCCGGGCGATGAAGGCGGGTCGTCGGGTCGCAGTCGGCTACTCTTCGTCGAGCGACAGCGCGTCCGTCGGACACTCCTCGACGCAGGCGGCGCACTGTAGGCAGTCGGCGTGGTCGACGACGCCGTCGACCTCGCGGGCCGATCCCTCGAGACCGCCCGGCGAGAACACGTCGCCGTGGTCCGTGACCTCGCCCTCGGCGTACTGCCCCGGACGGATCTCCTGTCGGCAGACCGTCCCGCAGCGACCGCAGCTCACGCAGGCGTCCGCGTCGACCTCGACGCGCGGCGCCGGATCGCGACCGAGCGCCTCCGCGACGCGGTGGACGGCGTGCGAGAGCGTCCCGGCCGGGCAGATCTGACACCAGGCCCGCTGGTGGTACACGACGCCGAGAACGACCGCGACGAGCGTGCTGACGCCGAGCATCGTGAGGAACGGCACGCCGAGCGACCCGCCCTGCCGCCACGCGGCGTGGAGTCCCGTCCCCAAGAGTCCGAACGCCGTCAGGGCCACGGCCGCGCGGGTCAGCGGATGCTTGAACCAGTCCGGCGTCCGCTTTCCACGGCTGAGCAGGCGGACGTAGCCGTCGAGCAGGCCGCCGCGCGGACAGAGGTGATTACAGTAGAACCGGCCGCGGACGGCGCCGACGCCGACCGCCGCGGCGGCGCAGCCGACGACGCCGACCCCCGCGACGAGGGGGTACCAGAGCGCCGCCGCCAGCAGTCCGACGAAGGCGACGCCGAGGTAGCGCTGCCAGCGTCGCCGTCGTTCGATCGAGTCATCGCCAACCGGCCGCCGGCGGATCGTGTCGAGCCCCCGCTTGTCGAACCACGGCTCCCCGTCGCGTACCCGTCGGACCCTCTCGACGAGTCGCTTCGTTCGCTCACCGGCCGTCACCGACCGCGCCCTGTCCACGAGTTCGCTTGCTCGGTCTCGCAGGCTCATCTTCGACGCAGACGATCCTGTCCGGCGCGTCAGACTTAGTAGTTTGGAAAAACCACAATTCTACACAATACTATCTCGCCAACCCGCTCGGCCGTCGCGACTCCGCTCCGTCAGCGGGTTCGCCGGTCACCTCGTCCGAGGAGGGATCGGGTCCGCCCGGCGGACCGGCTGGTGGCGCTCGGCGAGGCGCCGGAAGTTCTCGAATATCTGCTTGCTCGCCCGCGCCGCCTCGACGGATTCGTCGGTGATCCCGTCCAGCACGGAGCGGATCCGATCGTCCGGAAGGTCCTTCCCTTCCGTCACCCAGACAGCCGTCTCGCGGTCGTACTCCGGGTGGAACTGTATCCCGTAGCTACTGCCGATGCGGAAGGCTTGGACGCCGTGGCCGTTGCGTGCGAGCGTCGTCGCACCCGGCGGGAGTTCGGCGACGCGGTCGGAGTGCGTCTCGAAGCTGACGAACCGCTCCGGGATCCCCTCGAACAGCGGGTCGTCGCCGAGGCGCACGATCCGCTCGTATCCGAGTTCGTACTCCGCCATGTCGACGACGCGCCCGCCGAGGGCCTGCGCGAGGAACTGGTGTCCCCAGCAGATGCCCAGCGTCGGCACGTCCGCCCGGTGGACCCGACGGATCCACTCCGTCAGCTCGTGAATCCAGTCGCGGTCGTCGTACGCCGAGGTCTGTGACCCGCTGATGACGACGCCGTCGAACCGCCATTCGGACGCCGACACCGACGGCGGGAACTCGCCCTCGCTCGCCTTGTAAACGACGACCTCCGCGTCGAGTTCCCGACGGAGGTTCGACTCCGCGGGCGTCTCCCCCACCGACGCATCGATCACTGCGAACGTTACGCTCATGTGTCTACCGAGGCGCACTACGGTCAAATTACTTTGTGTGTAATGTACTATACACACACTATCGATGTCGATCCGACGAGAGCCGGTGGCGCTCGCTCGGTACCGGACCGCGACGGCGAGACGCCCGCCGCTCAGATGAACTCCGCGACCGCTTCACGGAGAGAGCGTCCCTCACCGACGACGTCGCGCCGATAGTGCATGTAGACCGCGCCGAGCGGGGGCTGGATAACGTACGCCAGTGCGATCGGTAACACCGCACCGGAGGGCACCGCGTCCCCGGCGACGACGATCGCCAGCGCGATCGACAGGTTTCGCATGCTGGTCGCGTACACGAGCGCGACGCCCCGTCGCGGGTCGAGCAGCGTCCGTCCGGCGGCCGCGGCGACGCCGAGGACCGCCGCGTAAAACACCACCAGCGGAACGACCGTCACCGCCGACGCGACGGGATCCGCGAGGATCTGCCCGGACCGCATCGTCATCGCGACGAACACGATCAGCATCACGCCGAGCGACGACAGCCCGCCGAACAACGGCTTCAGGCGCTTGAAACCCGCCGTGGAATACCGGCGGAGCAACAGCCATCGAGTGACCGTCCCAGCGGCCATCGGGATGACCACCACCTGCGCGAGCTGTCGGTACAGCGCCGAGGGGTCGAACCCGATGTCGGCGGGCACGAGTACGGAGAGGTACGCCGGGAGAATCACGATCGCCGCTAACAGGTTGACCGCCATCGCGACCAGCGCCGCCTCGAGGTCTCCGTCGGCGAGGCCCGTCCACGCGGCGGTCATCCCGGAGGTCGGGATGAGCGCGATGAAGTACAGTCCGACGGCGTACTCGATGTCGCCGCCGAAGAAGCCTCGCGAGAGGGCGACCGCGAACAGCGGCGCCGCGCCGAAGTTGATCAGCAGGCTCAACCCCACTGGACCGGCGTGGTCGCGGACGTTGATCACTTCCCGAAGGTCGATGTTGATCATCATCGGGTAGATCATCAGGAACAGGATCGGGACGACCGCGGCTCGCAGGAGCGCCTTCGTCCCCGAGCCCGCGACCTGGCCGAAGGCCAGCCCGGCGACCAGCGAGGCGACGACGACGTAGATGAGGTTCTCCTTGATTCCGGTGAGGAACGGGCGTATCATCTGATGGACATGGACAGTTCGTGATGCGGGCGCTTGCCGTGCCGATACGCTCTCTTCCGTCGGGCGGGCGTTCGCTCTGTCATCTCTCGAGCATCCGGTCGGCCGGCCGTCGACGCCTCCGGCCGGCTTCGGGACTCTATACGCGATAACGCACGACGCAACCAAAAATGTATGGTATACACAATTCTACTGCGGCCGGACGGAACGACCTCGGTCGCGACTCCGGCCGCACATTTCACAGCCAAACGCTACTGTCGCTCATTCATCGCATATATGTAACGCCGATCTCCGGGAACAGAGGCGAACGGAGAGATGTGCGATCTGTCCAATCACACGCCGGTGATCCGCTCGTCGGAACCGAATACGGAGTCAGTCCGACCTCGCGAGGGCGTCGATCTCGGGGGCGTGACCGAAGAAGGAGCCGTTCGTCGATTGACCGCGCGTCGCCCGCGTGGCTTACATGTAGCCGAGGTCGCGCAGGCGCTCCATCAGGTCCTCCTTGTCCTGGGCGCGGCCGGCGCGCTCGGTCGTCTCGTCGAGGTTCTGGAGCCACGCGGGCTCCTCGGTCGTCTTCTCCGTCGAGACCTCGCTGCCGAGCGAGCGGAACCCGGCGAAGTATTTCGGCGAGATCGGCACGTCCTCCTGCGTGACGCCCTCGGGGAGGTCGTCGTCGGCCTGCGGGATGTACCCCTCGTCGGGGAACGCCTCGACGGTGTCCGGGACGACGAAGTTCCAGAAGGCCTCCCACACGTCGGCCTCGGCGAACTGGAGGATGGGCTGGATGCGGTCGTGCGGCGGGAACAGGTCGGGGTCGTGGCGCGGCGAGAAGAACGTCTCGTCCGCGCGGGCCTCCTGCTCGTCCCAGCGGACGCCGGAGATGACGCCGTCGATGTCGTGCTCCTCGAGGGCGTCGTTGAGCGCGACCGTCTTCAGCAGGTGGTTGCCGACGTACGTGTCGAGCAGGAACGGGAACGAGTCCTCCTCGAACTCTAAGATCTCCCGGATGTGGTGCTGGTTGTGCTCCGAGAGTGCGTCGACGGGGATGTCGTCGCCGGGTTCGAGGCCGTGTTCCTCGACGTAGTCGCCGACGTCCTCGTTGCGGGCGTACACGAGGTCGATATCCCACTCGTCGGCCCAGTGCTCGACGAAGTCGGTGATGTCGTCGAAGTGCTGGAAGTGGTCGATGAAGACGGCGGTCGGCTTCTCGTGGCCGTACTCCTCGGCTACCTGATTGATGAAGTACAGCGTCAGCGTGGAGTCCTTCCCGCCCGTCCACATCACCGCGGGGTTGTCGTACTGTTCGAGCCCGCGGCGGGTGACCTCGACCGCCTTCTCGATTTTGTGCTGGATCGACGGGTAATCCTCGGGGGTCTCCCCCTCACCGTCGGTGTAATCGACGTCGACGCTCGCCGGGAAGTCGTCGCTCATACGGCGTAGCCGTCGCCGCCGAGACGAATAGGCTTTCTGAATCGCGGGCGCCCGAGGGAGCGCCGACCGAGGGCGGTCGCCGCCGCTGTCCCGCGGAACACAAGGGATATGCCGGCTCCACCGGAACCTCCGGACATGGGTCTGTTCGACCGGCTCCGCGGCGACGACGACGAGCGCGTCGTCTTCCTCGGGATCGACGGCGTACCGCTCGACCTCGTCGAGGACCACCCCGACGTCTTCGAGAACCTGACCGACGTCGCCGAGACCGGCTCCGGCGGCCGCTTAGAGAGCATCGTCCCCCCGAGTCGAGCGCGTGCTGGCCGAGCCTCACGACCGGCGTGAACCCCGGCGCCACGGGCGTGTACGGCTTCCAGGACCGCGAGCGCGACTCCTACGAGACGTACGTCCCGCTCGGTCGCCACGTGGAGGCGACCCGGCTGTGGGACCGCGTCACCGACGCCGGCCGCGACGCGACCGTCCTCAACGTCCCCGTCACGTTCCCGCCGTCGACGCGGGTCCAGCGGATGGTCTCCGGCTTCCTCTCGCCCGACCTGGAGTCGGCGGCGAGCGACGAAGAACTGCGCGCGACGCTCGACGGCTTCGACTACAAGATCGACGTCAACGCCAAGCTCGGCCACGACGACGACAAGACGGAGTTCATCGAGAACGCGCACGCGACGCTCGACGCCCGGTACGAGGCGTTCGACCACTACCTCGCACAGGACGACTGGGGCCTCTTCTTCGGCGTCTTCATGAGCACGGACCGCGTGAACCACTTCCTGTTCGGCGACTACGCGACCGACGGCGAGTACAAGGAAGAGTTCCTCGAGTTCTACCGCAAGCTCGACGGGTACATCGGCGAGATACGCGACTCGCTCGACGACGACACCACGCTGATCGTCGCCTCCGACCACGGGTTCACCGAGCTGAACTGGGAGGTGAACTGCAACCAGTTCCTCGCCGACGAGGGGTGGCTCTCGTACGCGGACGACGACCACGACTCGCTGACCGACATCGACGACGAGGCGCGCGCGTACTCGCTCATCCCCGGCCGCTTCTATCTCAACTTAGAGGGGCGCGAGCCGGAGGGCGTCGTTCCACAAGACGAGTACGAGGCGACCCGGGAGGAGCTCATCGACGACCTCGAATCGCTCACCGGCCCCGACGGCCGGCAGGTGTGCAAGCGGATCGTGAAAGGCGAGACCGTCTTCGACGGCGACCACGACGATATCGCCCCCGACCTCGTCGTCATCCCCGCGGACGGGTTCGACCTCAAGTCCGGGTTCAGCGGCAAGGAGGCCGTCTTCACCGAGGGGCCCCGCAACGGGATGCACAAGTTCGAGAACTCGCTGTTGTACTCGACCGACCCCGACCTCGATCTCACCGACGCGAACCTCTTCGACGTGACGCCGACCGTCCTCGACCTGCTGGACGTCGAGGCCGACGACGAGTTCGACGGCGAGAGCCTGCTGGGCTGACGGCGGTCGCACCGACGGAGGCCGGATCCGCCTCGTCGCCCGCGACGCGCGCCCTCAAACCCTCCGTCGGCCGCGAACACCGCAGACAGAGGATCCCGGTTCCAGCCCAGTTCACGTGGTTCGACCCGCAGTGCGGACACTGGTGGCCGTCGTTGTCGTACTCGGTCGTCCCCCGCGGCGCGGCGAGATGGCCGTCGTCGACCGCGCGCTCGACCAGCCCCGGGAACCGCTGTTTCTTGAATCGGGCGCGGTGCGCGAGGAACTCGCCCGGTCGGCTCGGGTCGCTCCCGTGGAGGTCCTCCCATTTGATCGCTATCTCGCCGTCCGCCTGCCCCCGCGCGACCTGCTTGATCGTCGCGGCCGCGGCCTCGAACAGCGGGGTCGTCGCGAGCGCCTGCGGGGAGTCGATTTCGCCGCTCGCGGCGGCGTACCGCTCCGCGGCGTCGTCGTACGCTCCGTCGGCGCCGCCGAGCCCGCCCGCGACTCGGAAGTCGGCCACGAACTCACCGAGGCAGGCGGCCTGTCCCGGTGCCGAGAGGACTGACTCGAAGTCGCGGGCGGCGGCGATCCCCTCGGCCGCGCGTCGGTTCGCGCGCTCGTCGACGCCAGCGACGCGATACGCGACCGCCGCCGCGAGCAGCTGTTGGAGCCCCTGGCCGACCCACCCCTTCTCGTCCGGTTCGAACGGGTCCAGTTCGGGGCGCGGGTCGGCGAGCACGCGTCGCCCGCCGCGGGTGTAGCGGTCCCCGGCGCGCTCGTACTCCCGGGTCGCCAGCGCGTCGACCGCCGCGTCGTGGTGGCCGCCGTCGTCGGTGTTCACACGGTCCGTACGGCGGGCGGCGAGTTACGCCTGACGCCCCGCCGCGGGCGTCCGCTCCGAGCAGGCGCGGTAGAACGCCACCGAGTAGGTCGCCCACAGCGCGCCGAGGACGCCGGTGACCGCGATCACTCCGACCCCGACTCCGACGGTGCCGAGTGTGCCGACCTCGACGGTCGGGACCCACACCGGGGCGGACTCCATCGCCGGCGGCGGTGCGAGCGACAGCGACGCGGCGGCGACGAGGAGGCCGAACGCCGCGCCGCCGCCGGTCAGGAGGGCCGTGTAGAGGAACGCGGCTCCGAGGTTCGACCGCACGACGCGGACGCTGCGACGGAACCCGGCGACGAGTTCGGCGCCGTCGACGACGATCGCGTGGGCGTAAAACTGGAGAAAGAACGTGACGAGCAGGTACGCGGCGAACAGGCCGACGACGATGATCGCCAGCACCGCCAGGAGCGTGACGTCCTCGGCGGGGACGGCGAGGAACCCGGCGGGCTCGCTCGCGACGCTGCCCGCGATCCCGAGGAGGGCGCCGAAGAACGCGAGGAAGCCGAACGCGAGGCTCACTCCGAGCAGCGCGAGGTACGCGACCAGCAGCGGGAGATAGTGTTCCTTACCTCCCGAGACGAGCGTCGCGACGCCCGTCGTCCCGTCGAGCGCTTCGTCCGCCATCGCGAGCAGGCCGCCTTGGAAGAAGGGAGCGACGAGGATCAGCACGCCGAACGTCAGCGCGGACACCGCCGCGGACAGCTCCGGGTTCGCCGTCGGTCCCACGATCAGGTCTGGGAGCTGTGCGAGCGCGAACAGCGCCGAGACGGCGACGAGGACGGGGTTCCTCGCGACGCTACCGACGGCCGGACGGATCGAGCGGAGGGCTGGCATGGCTGGTCGGTCCCTCCGAGGACAGTAAAAACCCCTCGGCGCCAGCGCGGTCCCGACCATACTTACTCCCGGGCGTCGAACCCCTCCTATGGAGAGTTCGGACGACGCGTCGCGCTCGGCGGCGGAATCGACGTCGCGATCCGTCTCGCGGGAGAGAGCGGGCTCGCCGTCGACCAGCGGGCGCGTCGAGTGGCTCCTCGTCGTCGCGCTGCTCGCGGTCCCGATGGCGGTCGTTCCGGGCGGCGACGACGCCCCGACGCTGGTGAGCCTCTGGGGGTTCGTGACGCTCGGCGGCGACGGGAGCGGCGTCGGCGGCTACCCCGTGTGGGCGTACTTCCTCGACCAGCCGCGACCGTTCGCGACGCTCCCGCCGTCGATCCGAGCGTGGCCGCTCGCCCTCGGTTTCCACCTGCTCGCGGCCGGCAGCGCCACGAGCGGCGTCGCGCTCGGCCGGGAGGACCGCCGGGTCACAGGCGGCCTCCTCGTCCTCGCCGCGGCCGCGACCCTGTGGGTGGCGGCGGGGCTGGGCGTCCGGTTCGGCGTCGGCGCGACCGCCGGCTGGTTCGCCGTCCTCCCCGCGAGCGCGCTCGCGACCCTCGCCGTCGCGGTCGCGGCGTACGGGCGGGACCTCCGGCGCGTGGCGGTTCGCTAAGCCCGGGTCCCCGCGGACCGGCGACGCTCGCTCCCACCCATTTATGAACTCGGGCGCGTTCACGGAACGCATGACTACGCTCGCCTCGGTCCTCGGCGTGACGAGCGTCGCGGGGCTCGCCACAGGTCTCGGGGCGCTCCCCGTGTTCTTCCGCGACCGCGTGACACACCGGATCTACGACGCGGCCCTCGGGCTGGCGGCCGGACTGATGGTCGCCGCCAGCGTGTTCGGCCTCGTGATCCCCGGCATGGAAGAGGGGACGCTCCGAGCGGTGATGACGGGCGTCCTCTTTGGCGGGTTCGCGCTGCTCGGCGGGAACTACCTCGTCCCGCACCTCCACGCGGAGTACCGGGAGTGGTTCGCGGAGGGCGGCGCGACCGAGGACGACGTCGCGGGGATGGAAGCGCCGGCCGACGATCCGGTCGCCGAGGACGCTCCCCGAAGCGACGATCCGGTCGCCGAGGACGCTCCCCGAAGCGACGATCCGGTCGCCGAGGACGCTCCCCGAAGCGAAGACCCCGAGGCCGGACCGGCGGCGAGCGCCGGCGGGCTCATCGACGAGCGCGAGTCCTCGCTCCGGAAGGCGATCCTCATCGGCGGGGCGATCACCCTCCACAACGCCCCGGAGGGGCTGGCGATCGGCGTCGCGTTCGCCTCCGGGTTAGAGGAGGTCGCGCTGCTGCTCGCGGTCGTGATCGGGCTTCAGAACGTCCCGGACGGGTTCGCGTTCGCGGTGCCGATGGCCGAGACGGGGATGTCGAACCTGCGAGTGATTTGGTACACCACGCTCTCGGGGGTCGTCCCGCAGGTCGTCGCGTCCCTCTTCGGCTTCTCTCTCGTCGGGCTCAGCGCCGGGCTGTTTCCGATATCGTCGGGATTCGCGGCGGGTGCGATGCTCGCGGTCGTCTTCCGGGAGCTGATCCCCTCCTCACACGGCCACGGACACGCGGACGCCGCGACCGGCGCCTTCCTCTTCGGCTTCGTCCTGCTCGTCGTCGTCGACGCCGTCATCGTGGTGTGAGTCGCACAGACGTGCGACGCCTTTTCACCGCCGCAGGTACTGTCTCCGGCTATGTCCACGACCGTGTCGACGCCCGACGCCGACGAGACCTGCGCGTACTGCGGCTCGCGGATTTTCGACCACGACCCGATCTGTGTGCGCGACTGCGACGACGGCTGTGGCTCGCCGACGTACTTCTGTAACTACGCGTGCCTCTCCGCGCACGTCGACGAGAACGACCTCACCGCGGGGAACGCCTGCGAGTGGTCGCCGGGGGAGTGAGGACCCAGGCCGCCTTCTTCGGTCACGCTCCGTCCTCGCCGTAGTAATCGTCCGTCGTCGACGCCGAGCTCGCCGCCTGTTGCGCGGCGAACGACGCGAGCCGCTCGTTCTCGGCGATCGCCCAGTAGCGACCCCGATGGCGGACGAGTCCGCGGTCCTCGAGTCGCGATAGGACGGCACCGACGCTCCCGCGCTTGATTCCCGTCTCCTCGTGGATCTCGGTCTGGGTGAACGCTTGGTCGTCGTGTTCGGCGAGGAACGCGAGGATTCGATACGGCTGCGTTCCGGAAGCGACGTCGAGTGCCGCCTCCGGCTCGTCATCGAACGCGTCGATACCGATCGACATGTGTCATAGTCTGTAATATTCTGTAATGAATTTGTGAGCGAGTCAACGACGTATCACCTCTCGAATCAGTTGCCACCGCGAAAAGCCGCTCCGAACCGCCTCGCCCGCTACTCGTTCTCCGGGCTGCTCGGGTGGTAGTCGGTGTCGTACTGCCCCGGGTTGCCGTCGACGCGGTCGGGGTTGATCCGCCCGGCGAGCAGCATGAAGTCGAGGACGGTACAGTAGAGCATCGCCTCGACGACGGGGACGGCCCGCGGCGGGAGGACGGGGTCGTGGCGCCCGACGACCTGAATCTCCTTCTCCTCGCCGGTCTCCCAGTCGGCGGAGCGCTGTTTCTTGGGGATCGAGGTGGGCGCGTGCCACGTGGCCTCTCCGTAGATCGGCTCTCCCGTGGTTATCCCGCCCTGAAGGCCGCCGTGGTCGTTCCCCTCGGGGACGGGGTCTCCCTCGTCGCTCTCGACGTGGTCGAACGACTCGCCGTCGTCGAACGTCCAGTCCTCGTTGCGCTCGCTGCCCGTCACGTCGACGGCCTCTTTCCCGAGGCCGAACTCGACGCCGGTCGTCGCCGGGATCGAGAACATCGCCTGCCCGAGCCGGCTCGGGAACCCGTCGAAACGCGGCGCGCCGAGCCCGCGCGGGACGCCGCGACACTCGAAGTAGATCGAGCCGCCGATCGAGTCGCCCTTCTCTTGGTACTCCTCGATTAACTCCTGCATCTCGGCGGCCGCGTCGGGGTCGGCGCAGCGCACGTCGTTCTCCTCGCTGTTCGCGAGGAGCTGGTCGAAGCTCACCGGGTCGGCCTCGACGTCGCCGATGCGGTTGACGTGCGCTTTGATCTCGACGTCGTGGTCGGAGGCGTCGAGGACCTGCTCGGCGACCGCGCCCGCGGCGACCCAGTTGACGGTCTCCCGGGCTGAGGAGCGCCCGCCGCCGCCCCAGTTGCGCGTGCCGAACTTCGCGGAGTAGGTGTAGTCGCCGTGCGAGGGGCGCGGCGCGGTGACGTACGGCTCGTACTTGCCCGAGCGCGCGTCCTTGTTCTGTATCACCATCCCGATCGGCGTCCCCGTGGTGTAGCCGTCCTGAACGCCGGAGTTGACGACGACCTCGTCGGGCTCGCCCCGCGAGGTAGTGATCATCGACTGGCCCGGCTTGCGCCGGTCGAGCTGCGCCTGGATGGCCTCCTCGTCGAGCTCGACGCCCGCGGGCACGCCGGAGACGGTGACGCCCATCGCGTCGCCGTGGCTCTCGCCGTAGGTCGTCAGCTGGAAGAGTCGGCCGAACCGGTTCCCGTTCATACCCTCACGTGTGGCCGGGGGCATATAGGGGTTGCAATCCGCGCAACCGGTGTCGGCTGCCGCGCGACCGATGGCGGTATGTAACGGGAACGCGTTGGTGGGTGCGTGCGCGAACGTCTCACTTCGGACCTCGGCGTGTACGCCATCTCGGGGCTGTTCTCCCTCGTCGTCTTCGTCCTCGCGCTCGGGATCCTCTCGCGGACGCTCCCCGACGGGCTCGCGAGCCGACAGCTCGGGGGGCTGATCGTCGGCTACCTGCTGTTCGTCGGCGTGTACACGACGGCGTGGTTCATCTACACAGGGATCGACAGCCGCGAAGAGGTCTAATAGGGGACACGGGAGGCTCGCCGACCAGCGGAAGCAGCCAAGGTTCCGCCTGCCGAACCGTTTTCACGCCGCCCCGCGACGAGGTCCGTATGACTCGGGATACCATCGACTTCGACGTCGACGACCGCGGGGTCGCGACGATCACCGTCGACCGACCGGAACAGCTCAACGCGCTCACCGTCGAGACGCTCGAAGCGATCGAGGGGGCGTTAGACGAGGCCGCCGACCGCGACGCCCGCGTCCTCGTGATCGCCGGCGCGGGCGACGACGCGTTCGTCGCGGGCGCGGACATCTCCTACATGGTCGACATGTCGACGCCCGAGGCGCAGGCGTACGCAGAGCTCGGCCACCGCGTCGCGGAGGCCATCGAGACGTTCCCGGCGCCGACGATCGCCGCGGTCGACGGGTACGCCTTCGGCGGGGGCTGCGAACTCGCCTTGGCCTGTGACCTCCGCGTCGCCGCCGAGAGCGCGGTCCTCGGACAGACGGAGATCGACCTCGGCATCATTCCGGGCTGGGGCGGCACCCAGCGGCTCCCGGCGCTCGTCGGCGACGAGGTCGCCCGCCGGCTGATCTTCCTCGGCGAGCGGATCGACGCGGCCGAGGCGGCCGAGGTCGGCTTCGTCGGCGAGGTCGTCGCCGACGCAGAGTTCGACGACCGGATCGACGAGCTGGCGGGCGAGTTAGCCGCGAAGCCCGCGACCGCGCTGCGAGCCGCGAAGGAGGCGCTCAACGCGGCCGGCGAGGGGTCGGCGTCGACCGGGCTGGCCTTGGAGCGCCGGGCGTGGGCCGGCCTGTTCGGCACGCACGACCAGCGCGAGGGGATGGAGGCGTTCTTGGAGAAGCGCGAGCCGGAGTTCGAGTAGTAGAGTTGCGAACGGACGCGGTGGCGCGCGCCTCCGAGCGCCCGATAGGGCGCGAGGAGCGCGTGCGAGGGACGCCGTGAGCGACGGGCGACCGGAGGGAGCCCGGAGCGAACGGCGAGGCTGGGGAGGCGAGAGGTGCTGTGCGGGGCGGGACTCGAAGGGGCGGCCGCGAGGCGGGCGCAGGCGTTCACGAGAGCGGAGCTCTCGTGAGCCAATCAGAACGTGAAGCGTTCTGATGACGACGGTAGGACCGCAGCGAGTGAGCGGAGCGAACGAGCGAGGACCGCCCCGAGCGTGCGTCCGCCTCGCGGCCGGGGCTTCGGTGGCGTTCTGATCGCTGCGAGATTCATAAGCGGACGTTCGATTCCCCCGCTCCGTGCCATCACCTCTCATCGCGATTCCGTAACCGCCACGCTTTATTAATCCGCCCGAGTACCGGCGACATGGACCAGTTGCGGCAGTCGCTCCTCGACGCGCCGATCATCGAGAAAGGCGAGTACCAGTACTTCGTCCACCCGATCAGCGACGGCGTCCCGATGCTCGAACCGGAGCTGCTCCGGGAGATCGTCATCCGGATCATCCGGAAGGCCGAGCTGGAGAACGTCGACAAGATCGTCACCCCCGCGGCGATGGGGATCCACATCTCCACCGCGCTCTCTTTGATGACCGACATCCCCCTCGTCGTCATCCGGAAGCGCCAGTACGGCCTCGACGGCGAGGTGCCGCTGTTCCAAGAGACCGGCTACTCCGAGTCTGAGATGTACATCAACGACGTCGAGGAGGGCGACCGCGTGCTCGTGCTCGACGACGTGCTCTCGACGGGCGGCACGATGAAGGCCATCCTCGACGCGCTCACCGACGAGGTCGGCGCGGAGGTCGTCGACGTGGTCGCCGTGATCAAGAAGGCCGGCCCGAACGAGCTCGACGACACCGATTACAACGTGAAGACGCTGATCAACGTCACCGTCGAGGACGGCGAGGTCGTGATCGTCGACGCCCAGGGCGACGAATAAGTCGTCCGGAGCAGCGCAGCAGTAAAACCCGCGAAATCCTCGGTCATCCTCTTATAAATAGTCGACTACGTAGCGGCGGCGAACGCCTCCAAAGCCCCGGCCGCTTGCTTATAAATGGCTGACTGCGGATCGACGGCGAACGCCGCCAAAGCCCCAGCCGCTTGCTTATAAATGGCTGACTGCGGATCAACGGCGAACACCTCCAAAGCCCCAGCCGTGAGGGCGGCGCAGGCTCGCTGTGCGCTTCAGTCGCTCACTCCGTTCGCTCCTTCCAGTGCTTGCGTCGCCTGCGCCGCCCTCACGGCTGCCCCTTTGAGTCCCACCCCTCCGGAAGACGGTCCTGCTCGCTCACTCCGTTCGCTGCGCGGGCTGCGACTTCCGTGCTCCCGCTCGCTTCGTCGCCGGCGCTACGCGCCGGCTGCCGGAGGGACCTCCGGTCCCTCCCTGCTCGCGGGAACGCACAGCAACCGCAGCCTCACGCCTCCCCAGCCTCGTCGGCCGCCCTCCGCTTCGCTCCGGGCGCCCGACTCCCTCGCGCGGTGCCGTTCGCGGCCGCCGAGGGCGGCCGCTCACGGGCACGCGCCGACCGCACCGCCCCGGTTGTTTATAAAGCCCGCGCCGTCCCTCGCGACTGCCGGGCGCGGGCGCCTTTTATGTCGAGGTCGCGAATGGTGGGGTACACATGACTGAAGCGCTGTTCGTCGTGAGCGAGGAAGGGTACTGGGCCGAGGAGTGTATCGAGCCGCTGACGACGCTGGAGGCGGAGGGCGTCGACGTGACGGTTGCGACGCCCTCGGGGTCGCCGCCGGTCGTCGACGAGCGCTCGCTCGACCCCGAGGCCGCAGGGGGCGAGGAGCGAGTCGCGGAGCTCCGCGAGGTCGACGAGGAGCATCCCGAGCTGAACGACCCCGAACCGATCGCGACGGTGGACGCCGCCGACTACGACGCGGTCGTCTTCCCCGGCGGCCACGGCACCGTCTGGGACGTGAACCAGGACCGCCACGCCCGTCAGCTCCTGCTCGACGCGGTCGCGGGCGACGAGGGTGTCGCCCTGGTCGTCTGTCACGCGGTCGGGATTCTCGCGTTCACGCGCGAGGCCGACGGAACGCCGCTCGTCGAGGGGCGCGCCGTCACCGGGTTCCCCAACGAGTGGGAAGCGGACATCGTCGACGAGAACGATGTGATGCCCGACGGCCGGAAGCTCCCGTACTGGGTCGAAGACGAGGTCGTCCTCGCGGGCGCCGACTTCGACGCCGAGCTCGACGCCGACGAGAGCGTCACGGTCGACGGCGACCTGATCACCGCCCGCGGCCCGGGCTCCTCCGCGGCCGCGGCCGCGACGCTGCTCGACGAACTGTAGGCATCGCTCCGCAACGGCGGCCGCACCGCCTCCCTACCGGATCACGAATGCCGGCTCTTCGATCCGCTCGCTCTTACACTCGGGACACCGCGAGGGCTCGTTGACTGGGTCGTCGAAGCCGTCGAAGCCGCACTCGCGGCAGGTCGGCGGCGCGACGAGGAACTCCTCGTCCGCGTCGCCTTCGCTGCCGTCGTTTCCCTCTCGCACCGACCGCGAGACGTGTTCGAGGTGTTCGTACACGACCGGCGTCGGCAGCGACAGCGCCTCAGCGAGGTCGCTCGCCGTCCGGGGCTCCTCGCGGAGCGCGTCGGCGATCCGCTGGCGTGTCGTCTCCATGGGCGAACTTCGACGGCGACGAGCAAAACCGTCCGGGATCGCGACGCCGCGGCTCGGGGGACCGACGCCGCGGGCGCACGACATCGCCGGCGCGAGCGGTCCGACCGATGACGCGGGCACAAGAGGTATGTCACCGGGGTGAGACAGGAGGGGTATGAAAGCTGTCGTACTCGCGGGTGGCTACGCGACCAGGCTCTGGCCGATCACCGAACACCGGCCGAAGATGTTCCTCCCGGTGGGCGAGAACACCGTCATCGACGAGATATTCGAGGACTTGGAGGCCGACGACCGGGTCGACGAGGTGTTCGTCTCGACGAACGAGCGCTTCGCCGACACGTTCGCGGAGTACCTCGCGGACAGTCCCTTCGAGAAGCCGACGCTCTCGGTGGAGGAGACCGTCGAGGAAGACGAGAAGTTCGGCGTCGTGGGGGCGCTCGAACAGCTCGTCGACCGCGAGGGCGTCGACGACGACCTGATCGTCGTCGCCGGCGACAACATGATCAGCTTCGATCTCGGCGACTTCGCCGACTTCTTCCACGACAAGGGGACGCCGACGCTGGCCGCCTACGACGTGGGCGACCGCGAGCGCGCGAAGTCGTACGGGCTCGTCCAGCTCGACGGCGACGAGGTGATCGACTTCCAAGAGAAGCCCGAGGACCCGCAGTCGACACTCGTCTCCATCGCCTGCTACGCGTTCCCCGCGGAGACGCTCCCGAAGCTCACCACGTACCTCGAAGACGACAACAACCCCGACGAGCCGGGCTGGTTCCTCCAGTGGCTCCAGCAGCGCGGGCCGGTCCACGCGTACACCTTCGACGGCGCGTGGTTCGACATCGGCACCGCCGACAGCTACCTCGACGCGGTTGAGTACGCCCTCGACGGCGGCACGCTCGTCGCCGACGACGCGACCGTCGAGGGGAGCGACCTCGGCGACGTGGTCCACGTCATGTCGGGCGCGACGGTGACCGACTCGACGCTCGATCGCGCGGTCGTGTTCGAGGACGCGACGATCACCGACTCCGAGGTCCGCAACTCCGTGATCGACACGGGCGCCACCTTAGAGGGCGTCGACCTCTCCGGCGCGCTGATCGGCTCGCACACCTCGATCACCGAGGGCGACGACTTCTAAGCCGACTCCGCGGCTCGGCCGTCCTTTCCTGCGAAATCCGGCTCCGAGCCCGTCGGTCTGTGCCGGACCCGTTAGTCTGTGCCGGCCTGCTCGTGCGTGTGGTGGTAGCAGTCGAGAGCGGGGTCGCCGGCGGATCGTCGGGGACGTACATGCGGTGTCGCGTCCGGAGCTACGGCTCCGAGTCGGAAAACGACCCCGGCGATGCGCACCGAGTTCAGGACCCGTTCGAGTTGTCGCCGCTTCCGCCCTCAACGCCGAGCGCGTCGAACAGCTTCCGGCGGACCGCCTCCTCGGTGAGGTGGAGGAGCGTGTCCCGGTTCTCGCCGCTCGCCTCGATGCCGGTGAAGATGCCGAGCGGGATCTCTAAGGAGCCCTGCGTCGAGTGGCCGGCGGCGTCGCCCATCTCGGAGAACGCCTCGTCGAGGACGTTGCCGATGTTCAGCCGGATGTCCTTCGAGCGCGCCGCGAGGTAGATCTTCTCGTCGGCGATGCCCAGCACGGCCGTCGTCGTGATCCCCTCCAGATTGAGGAGATGTTGCGCGGCCTGCGCGAGCGCCTCGCGGTCGCGGATGAACCCGGCCGTCGAAAAGAGGTGGCTCCCCTGGACCTCGCGGTTCTGGATCGCCTCCGCCAGCACGTCCAGCGTCTCCGGGCTCATCGACGGCGACTCCACCTGTTCGAGCGTGTCGTGGTTCGCGAACGGGTGGAGGTACGCGGCGGCGGTCAGGTCGGCGGGGGTCGTGTCCCGCTTGAAGTCGAGCGTCTCGGCGCGGATCCCGTAGAGGAGGGCGGTCGCCACCGCCTCGGAGGGCGACTGGTCGAACTCCTGGAGGTACTTCGTGAGGATCGTCGACGTCGAGGAGACGTTGGTGCGCACGTCGACGAAGCGCGCGTCGAACGGCACCTCCGACTCCAGGTGGTCGAGGTAGATGTCGATCGACACGTCGAGGTCGAGGTCCTCGGCGGCGGCCTTCGCGAGGTCGACGGCCGCGACCGTCTCGTACTCCGAGAGCGGCGGCGCCTCGCCGCGGGCGAGCAGGTCGATCCCGAGGAGGTTGACGAACGCCCGGTTCTCCTGATGGCCGACATCGCCGGAGTAGATGATGTCGGCGTCGACGCCGAACGCCTCCGCGATCGCCTGAAGCGCGGTCGCGGACGCGATCGAGTCCGGCTCGGGGTTGTCGTGGGTGAGGATCGCCATCCGGTCGCCCCCCTCCTCGATGATCTCCGCGAGCTGGCGGGCCATGTACTCCAGCTCGCCGGTCTCCAGCGACTGAAGCGCGCTGTCGGCGATCACCGTCGAGGGGTTGATCACCACGTCCGCGCCGCGCTCGCGCAGCTCGTCCTCGCTGACGGGGTCGGAGGCCCGGACGACGACGTAGTGGTCGCCCCCGGTCTCCCTGACCGCGGAGACGGCGGCCTTGTTCGCCTCCACGTCGCTGGCGAGGATCAACACGATGTCGCGGTCGTCGAGCTCATCGACGACGTCCGGCTCGGCGATGTCCTGAACGCGCGCGTTGAGGTCCTGGTCGCGGAGCGCCTCCACCCGGCTCTCGTCGCGGTCGAGGATGAGGACGTCCTTCCCGCGCTCGGTCAGTTCCTCAGCGACGGCGTGCCCGACGCTCCCACAGCCGAGGATCGCGTACCGGGTCCGCGCGGATCCGGATGCCCCACTACTCATTGAAGGGATTTCCGCGGCACGACACTTAACGAGTGCGCTCTCTCCGCCGTACCGCGTCAACGAAGCCGCGAAGGGCGACAGCTTCGCCCACCCGATCGAGAATGTGACACCGCCGCATTCGTGCGATTCGACCGGCATCCGCCCGGCGGCGACGGGGTCGAATGAAAAGGCCTTTTACCATGACCCGGATACGAACTCGTGAGGGCCGGTAGCTCAGTTAGGGAGAGCGACGGACTCTTAATCCGTCGGTCGCGTGTTCAAATCGCGCCCGGCCCGCTTTCTGAAGGACGGATACCGAGTCAGGCTGTTAGCGGCTGAACTACCTCTATCTACGCATTAGGGCCATTAGAAGGTTCGGGAATACCCCGATAATCGGCGTCAGTTCGTTTCGTATGTGGTGCGACCCGATGCTATACCCGAGTTACGTCTTAGCCGATTTTAGTCAGCCTATACATCCTCGAATTTGACACCTTTGAGCGCGCGTATGAACTGGGGGATATTCCGGTGTACTGTCTCTATGAGAGCTACGAAGTGAGGAGTTCTGGACGAAGTAGTCCATTCTTTAACCACATCTGCCCTCAACTCCGGGGGTTCAACCGCGCAAGATCACCCTCCATCTCTCTAATCATTTGACGGCTACATCGACGCAGTCTGTGGATTTCCGGTACCTATTTCCGCTTGGACGTTGTCATTAAATTGAAGGCAGATTCTCGCGGGACTCTCAACTCACGAGTCGCAACTATCGAGTTCCTCTCGGAGTGTCAACGCATTGAGGAGAGTGGATAACGAACCGCTGAGAGCCTTCAGCACTTCATATAATGGCGATTGACGTATCTACGCGCACGACAGCGAATAGTGGCAAGACAACTGTTACTGACTGGTTCGAGACGGCTCATCCGAATACGACACCACTCGTTCGGTATGGGTTTCCACGGGATGGGGGCGGTCAGACACAAGAACTGAAACTCCGGTCGCTGTACGAGCCTGTTCCTGAGGGGGCAATTACATCGAGTGCGATCTACTTCGTCACGGACGACCAACTCGCTCAGCTGGAGAAGTTCGCTGACTCCCCCTACGCCATCAAGGGGAGTGCGAACATCGTCAAGGAGATCCAAGGAGAGTGCGAGGGCGCTGGCCGCGTCTGTTATCCTGTCTATGCCGAGAGTGACGCTCGCGATGACGGCGTCTCTTTCCCTACGATGGTCGAGTGGATTCGGGGGTTCGTGGAGGAGGAACTGAGTGTTTCTCCCGCTGAGTGTACGTTCTGGTATTCGGGTAGTCGGTCGATCCACGTTCATCTCCCGAAATTCTTCACACATGCGCAGTTGACGGAAATTCGGGGGAAAGCTGAGCAGTTCTGTGAGGAGACTGGTGCGGAACTCGACACGGGGATCTACAAGCCGAAACAGCAATTCCGACTTCCCGGAGCAACCCACCGAAAAAGTGCTGGCGAGTTCCAAAAGGTGCGAATCGATCCGTCATGGGAGAACGACCGGATCATCCGAACTGCTGGTAAAGACCACGAATACCCCGACTCGTACCTCGATATGCTCGAAGCGACGTTCTCCCCACAACTGGACGGGGAAGAGTTCGCGCTCACTCTGGACAGTCCTGAGAGCGATATTGAGACGCCACTCATTGAGCAGAGGGAATACCCAGAGAATACCTACGATGTACCAGAGTGGTCGATGTACAACGCGAAGGAGTTCTCTCCGTACGCACACGCAGGAGGAAACCCCCGGAGTCTCGCGGTAGTGGAGGTGAAGGGTGGAGTATTCGTTCAAGAGGATCGTCGCTCCCGTGCGCCGATGGTGCCAGTTCGGTTCATCGAGGCGGTTGGCTGTGATGAGAGCTTCACGAAAGAGTCAGAACACGGCCCACTCCAGCTTTCAGAGGGAGCGCGAAAGGACTACGAGAAGTGGATCAACGGCGAATATCGAACCGGCGACTACGTCGTAATTCACGGTGGTCGAAGTCGAAGCTCCATCATCCACTCAGTCACGAAGATCGAGGCGCTAAAAACAGGCTTCCACCTCAGCCGTGAAGACGGAGGCCGTGATGCCGCTCGGAAGTACCTCTCCGATCAAGGGTACGACGTTGGTGCGTCCGGCTCGACAAAGGCGGCAACATCGAGCGGGGAAACATCTACCAGCGAATCCAAGGAGATCTGGCCGGCGCGAAAGAACTCGGGCAATCCGGCTGAAGACCTCCAACGAAAGGCCGAACTGGATGACATTGAGTCACTTACCCATCAAGAACGAATACGTGTAGCCTGTCGTCACCTCCTCAAAGGGTGGCAACCGACGTGGGACTGGTTTGAGGAACAGTACGGGTCGGAGTTCAAGCCGGATGTAACATGGGAGTTCCTTCGAGGGATCGTAGAGGAACCGAAGTTCACCGAATACGAAGACGTTGATGTTCCGGACAAACCCATCTAACCCTTCTCCTACACACAACACACCACCAACAACCACTAAGTTATGTTGCGAAACCGCTGTACTGCGCCGGGGTGCGTTTCCCTATCGCTGTTATCACTTATAAAAGAAAGAGGGGCTTCCAGCGGATAACGTCCAACCAGAGAATGACTCACCTGTCTGGTTACTTCGTCTACAATATTTAAGTACAGTATCGCACACATGTAGGATAACGAACCCAACCTGAGAGATGAGTGAAAAACAACCGAGTTCAGACAGGAGGTCGTTCGCAAGAGGAGTTCTTACAATCGCCGGGGCAGGAGCAATAGCAGGTTGTACGGGAAATACCGGTTCTACTGAAGAGGAGGGAAACAGTGGACTCGAAGAATCTGACACAAATCCTGCTGGTAATGGTTCAGATACAGGTGACTCTGAATCCGCAGAAGACAACAGTTCTGATCCAGAGGAAGGGCAAGAGGAAGAAGAACAGACTCCTCAGTGGGAGAAAGATACTCGCAACGGAATACCACTGAACGGCCTCGGGGCCTACACCGATCAGATGATCGAAGCGGGGCCTGTATCGGCAACAAGAGCAGAAACAATCAACAGCGTACTGGAAGGAGCAGAAACCGTAGAAGAGGAAAGAGACGCACTTGTAGAGGAACTCTCAAAAGAAAACTACGCATCTATCTTTTCAGAGTATCACAGAATAAAAGGAAAAAGAGACAACGCAGAAAACTCTGTAGTACTCAACCGGAACTGGAGTTTCACAAGTGATAGCGAATCAATATTCGAATTTTACAAAGTAGAAAACGGAGAACTACAGAGCCAACCAGTAATCTTGGACCCAGACCCAGAAACATACAACAGACAAGTAAATAGGCCTGGAAGTGGAGAACCAGAATACCTGGCGGACCTTAGAGATAATACAGATTGGGCACAGAATGTTGCTCAGGATTACCAATCAGTACAAGCTCTAATTGAGAGAGGTATAGAAAATAATGATGCTACTGAAGAAGAAGTGCGTGATTACCGAGCTGACAAATTACAGGATTGGAGCTATGTAATTTTTGGTGCTGATGACGAGCCGAATGTAAGACCTCACGATATAGATACAGCAAATACAGTCTTTGAAGCTATGTATGGCGATGGCAACGCACAGATTTTGGCTGAACTATCGAATGAATACCACAATCAGGAATATCGCCCGGAAAAATTAGTCGAAGTAGAATTTGGTGGAGATAGCTGGAATTTCCACACTCCAGAAAACAGGGAAATGGGAGATCCTCTCATAGGAGAAGAGGAAAGGTTCTCTTAATTCTCCTCTAATGTCCTTGGCTCCAAACTGTATGAGTATCTCTCGGGTCTTTCACATCTGATCCCGCACCACCTGTTGGGAAGGCGCTGAATACTGTTTCGTGGGATAAAGAGAATTTTAGTCATTACGCGCCTCCAGAAGGCTACTCATACCGTCCAAATACTCCACGATGCGTCCCCGGTGGCACGTCATGGGATTGCGTGAGACGAAAGCAGGGAGCTGTCACGACCTTCCATTCTCTCCGTTTCGATTCTCCCCTATACGGGGAATAATGTCGCACTCAGTAGCCCAAATTCCAGACTCCAGACGAGAAATTGCTCGGAGGAACTTACTCATATATGCTGGTGGTACATCCGGGTAGTGTTCTATCCGGTGTGTCGATTCATTGAGTCGGAATAGGTACCACATGTTTCGTTGGGTTTCCCTCTACTCTTAGTGTGGATCTACAACTCTCATATCCACACAACACACAACCCCACTCCTCTAAGTTATGTTGCGAGAATCGCAGTAAGGCAGATGGATAGCAAAATATAGAGAAACTATGGTTTATAAAAGAAAACACTCCAGATGCGGCTTGTTGAATGTAGTCGGGTAGCTGTGAGGGGATCGTCAGTAATCACCCTCAATGCTCATCCGCTTCCTGTTAGATGTTGTCGAAGTAACCCCGTCGGTTCTTCATTTCCTGTCTCTTAGTGCGCTTGTCGTAGTGCTTCTTCAGCACGTCAGCACTCACGTCCATCCGCTCTGACACCGCTTCGATCGGAACTTCGCTCCTTCGTGCGTGCGTGATTGCTCCTTTCCTCAACGAGTGCGAAGCGTGGGAGGACGGACACTTTGAGGCCGCGTGATAGGAACTTGCGGCCTCGCAGTCGTCGGGGTTTCTATCGTGGGGACAGTCAAGCCCATACTCGCAGGGGCGAGTAGCACGGTAGCAGTTGCTCCGAATGGACGTCTTCGAGATGCGGCCTTGGCGAGTCGTTAGTAGCGGTTCGCGTCCATAATCGTCCGTTTTACCGAATCGGTGATGGTCGATGTAATCCCGCACGATCTGATTGACCTTCGGTTTGAGAGAGACGACACGCTGGCCTTCTTTCCCGTTCTTAAGCGGGGTTCCTCGATCCGGACGGTGATGTACTTCGAGAGTGCGCTCATCTTGGTCGAAGTCGTCGAGATCGATAGCTCGAAGCGCACCGTTTCGCATCCCCGTGTGCCACAGTAGCTCGAAGATGACGTGTTCGCGTTGGGAGTAGTTGAAGTTCCGTTGGTACTCGATAATCGCCTGAGCGGTTTCCGCATCGACGTAGTCGTCGTTCACATCCTCCTTGTTCTTCATTGTCGGCGGATCGATGTAGTCGGACAGACCGGGACGGACTGCGTCAATGCTTTCGCAGAAGTCGATGAAGACCTTGAGCGTACTCAGTTGCGTCGCCATCGTGACCTTGTTACAGTCGCCCTTCTCTCGTCGCCACTTCTTGTACTGGTGGAAGTGCCGACCGCTTAGGTCGTTTATGTTGCTCACGTCTCCTTCGGTATCGCACCACTCCACGAAGGGAGAGAGTCGATACTTGTGCGCTTTGTAGGTCGCATCCGCCAATTCACCGCGACGGTTTTCGAGATACCACTCCTTTGCTTCCTGCGGATCGATCGGCTTGAGATCGGTTGTCATTGGTGGGCCTCGCGCTCAACTCACCAACAGCGATCTCCCGGTATCCATCACCTGCCGAGCGCCCGTGTACGGCGGGTACACGGCGTGAGGCGTTCAAATCGCGCCCGGCCCGTACACTGAACCGCAGAGCGATAGCGATGCGGTGAGGGAACCGGACGGAAGCGATTTGAAGTAGAGAAGTCGCAGCGCGAGCGAAGCGAGCGACCGTCTTCTCGTAGTTCACAATCGCGCCCGGCCCGCTCCTCATATAACCGTTTTTACCTTCTACTGACAGGTTTCTGCGCTTTTTCACCGGCTCAGGGGTGGGGTTATGAGCAGCGTTGAGCAACAGAGCGACGTCGATCTCGACGCCGAAGGGAATGCGGCTCAAGCGGTCTTCGAAGAACGCCGAGAGCGAAACGTAACCAGAATCCTGTAGTATGAGGTCATACATTATGAGTAGGGGAGATGCCGGATCACCGCCCGATCGAGTTGAACCGCGCCGTCCCCGGGGGACGCGTCGAGATATTCGCGATCCGCGACGACGACTACCCGGACGGGTGGTTCTACCGGTTTCAGTACTACCACCGGAAACCGGCGAACTGCTCAGGTACGACGACGCACACGACGACGATAATCTCGGCTGGCACCACCGACACGTTCGGTTCGGCGAGGACGCCGAAATCGAGTTCTACGGTCTCGCGGCTCACGTGACGCGGTTCCTGAACGAGATCGCGGCACTGGCGGACACGGAGAACACCCATGACTGACCCCGACCACGACGGCTGGCCCGACAAGTACAGCGACCCTCGCGACCGCCCGCACCCGGCAGTCCTCCGTCTCACTGTCGAGTCGTTCGACGAGGCGTTCGAGGACACGCTCGACGCGGTCGAGGCGGTCGACGACGGCGAGGCGCGACCCGCGGTGGTGTCGTTCGGGACGGTCGGCGAGCTCCGGAAGATCCTCACCGACCGGCGGATCGAGGTGCTTCAGACGCTGCTGGACGTCGACGGCGCCGCCGAGAGCATTAGCGCGCTCGCCGAGACGCTCGACCGCAGCTACAAGACGGTCCACGACGACGTTACCCTCTTAGCCGACTACGGAATCGTGTTCCTCGTCGAAGACGACGACCGCGCCAAGCGACCGTACCTCCCGTACGAGCGTATCCGCCTCGACGTGGAACTCGTCGTGAGCGACGCCGGCGAGGAGCCCACGGCGGTCTGAGGGTCTCTTCTTACGGGAAGACATCACTGGAAATATCTCATAAGATCACAGTCGACGAGGTGACGGCTTCGCTCACTGCCGCACAAGGCGGGTCGATACTGATTTTTCGCCTGACTCAACGCTTTTGACGGCACAGCACCCACGTGCGGACGTGAAACGAAACATCGGCCGAATCGACGCGATGGCGCGAGTCATCGGCGGCGTCGCCGTCGTGGTCCTCGCGGTCCTCGTCGCGACGACGGACGTCAGCGTGCCCGTCGTCTCCGCCGTCGGGCTCGCGGTCGCCGGCGCCGTGCTCGTCGTCGAGGGCGCCACGCGGCGGTGTCTGCTGTACCGCGTCCTCGGGATCGACCGCTGTCCGGTGGACTGACCGAGCTCGGGAGCGCTCATCGCCCGCGACCCCGAAACACTTCTCCGCCGAGCGCGTGGCGTCCCGTATGAACGCACGCGAGACCGTCCGCTCGTACTACGACGCGCTTCGGGCGGGCGACCCGCTGGCGCCGTACGTCGCCGACGAGCGCGACGGCGACGACCCGTACGTCAAGTTCGGCGTCTCAGAGCGGCTCGTCGGGAGCGGCCGGATCCGCGAGGGACTCCGGGCGCAGACCGAGACCACGACGGACTGGCGCGTGGAAAGCCGCGATCTCCGCGTCACGGAGCGCGACGACCACGCGTGGTTCAGCGACGCGGTCGCGATGGCGTGGACGGACGCGGAAACGGGGCGACGCCGAGAGTTCGACACCCGCTGGAGCGGGACGCTCGCGCGGCGGGACGACGGGTGGCGCTTCGTCGGCCTCCACGTGAGCGCCGCCGTCGACTTCTGACCGCGGGACGGCGGTCCGCTCGGCGCGAGAGCGCGCGACGCCGATATTTATCAGCCCCGCCGCCGATCGGACGCCCATGACGGACCTCGACGGCGCGGCGGCGGTGATCACCGGAGCGAGCTCGGGAATCGGCGAAGCGACGGCGCACGCGCTCGCGGAGCGCGGCGCGAACCTCGTCCTCGTCGCGCGGCGGCGCGACGCGCTCGAATCGGTCGCGGACGACGTCCGGGCGGCGTACGGCGTCGAGGCGGTCGTCGCCGACGGCGACGTCCGCGAGTCGGCGACGTCGGCGGCGGCGGTCGAGGCCGCGGTCGACGAGTTCGGCGGCCTCGACGTCGCCGTCGTCAACGCGGGGCTCGCCCGCGGGAGCGACGTGGCGGAGATGACCGACGAGGAGTACTTCGCGATGCAGGAGACGAACGTCGACGGGGCGTTCTTTCTCACGCGCGAGGCGCTCCCACACCTCCGGGAGAGCGAGGGAACGCTCGTCGCCGTCGGCAGCTTCGCCGGGGAGTTCCCTCGATCGTTCAACCCCGTGTACGCCGCGACGAAGTGGTGGATCCGCGGGTTCGCCCACAGCGTCGCGGCGCAGGCCGGCGACGACGGCGTGGCGGTCTCGGTGGTCAACCCCTCGGAGGTCCGCACCGAGTTCGGCAGCGAGGACGGGGAGCCGTTCGAGGAGCGGTTCGAGCCCGGGAGCGTCACCGAGCCGGAGGAGGTCGCAGAGGCGATCGCCTTTGCCGCGTCGCGGCCCGGCTCGTCGGCCCACGAGATCGACCTCTACCGACGGGACAAGTACGCCGACACCATGTGAGCGGGACTGGGCGAGAGCGGGACTGGGCGGAAGCGGGACTGCGCGAAAGCGCGCCGACGGTGGAACGTGCTGACGGTGGAACACGCCGATGGCGGGGCGCGCGACGGCGGACACGCCGACGGCGGAACGCGCCGGCTCAGCGCTCGGGCGACGTCTCGTCGAGGCGGTCGATCGGCGCGCCGCATTCCGGACAGGAGTCGTCGGTGCGCGCCACCGCGAGGTCGCACTCCGGACAGAACTCCCGGTCGCAGGCTCGGTCGCCCATGTCCGGGGCCGACGGCGCTGACGGACAAATAGCTTCGGCGCGCACCGCCGCGGCCTTCGAACCGAAATTCCTTTTAAATCGCTGCGCGCCGATCCGGTGTGAGCAACGCGACGGCCGGGGCGAGCCGAACGCAGTTCTGGGCGCTCTACCTCACGCGGTTCGCCGAGGGGTTCGGGTTCATCACGCTCATCACCCTGTTGGGGACGTACATCAACGCGCTCGACCCGCAAGCGACGACGGTGCTGGGCGTCACGGTCTCGGCCGGGTTCGTCATCGGGATGTACACGACGGGGTTCACGCTCGCGCAGACCGTCGCCGTGGTGCCGCTGGCGTGGGCGGGCGACCGCTTCGACAAGCGGACCGTCCTGCTCGGCGTGCTCGCGGTCGGCACCGGCGTGTACGCGTTGTTCCCGCTCGTCGACTCGTCGGGGTCGTTCATCCTCGTGCGCGCGCTCCAGGGGCTCGTAGTCACCGGCACGGGGCTGATGACGTTATCGCTGGTCGGGCAGATCGCCGACGTGGGAGCGCGCGCCGACAAGATCGGGAAGGCGAACGCCGCCTCCTTCGCGGCCTCGATCGTCGGGTCGCTGTCGGCCGGCGCGATGTACGACGCGGTCGGCTTCGGCCCCATCTTCGCGGTCATCGCGGCGTTGATGGTCGCCGCGTGGGCCGTGACGTGGCTCTTCCTCGACGACGACGACACGCGCGTCGAGGGGTTCCCGTTCTCGGACCTGGCCGTCAACCGGCGGATCCTCACGATGACGACGTTCCGCGCCCAGTACGCCTTCGCCGTGACGATGGTGCGGACGTGGGTCCCGATCTACGTCAGCACGGAGATGGCCGCCGGCGGCCTCGGCGTCACCGGGATCGCCATCGGCGTCACCGTCACCGCCGAGAAGGCGACCAACATGGTCGGCCAGCTGTTCACGGGGCGGCTCTCGGACGCGTACGGCCGGTCGCTGTTCGTCTTCGCCGGGGGCGGCGCCTACGGCGTGATCGCGATGGCGATCCCGTTTTCGGCGGCCATCGGGAGCGCGCTCGGCGCCGGCGTGACGCTCCCGATCCTCGGCGACCTGCCGCCCGCGTACCTCCCGCTCGTCGCGTTCTCCGGGCTGCTCGGCGTCGCGGACTCCTTCCGCGAGCCGGCGAGCATGGCGCTGTTCGCCGACGAGGGCACCGACGACGGCGGCGTCGCCTCCAGCTTCGGTATCCGCGAACTCGTCTGGCGGCCGGGCTCCGTGGCCGGGCCGCTGATCGCCGGCTGGCTGATGGTCGAGGTGAGCATGGGCTCCGTCTTCTACGTCGGCGGCGCGTTCGCGATCACCGGCGTGCTCGCCTTCCTCGCGATCCTCACGCACGACCACGGGCGTGCGGCGCTGACGGCGTGGTAGAGCGTGGATTCGCGGAGCGAGGGCCGCGGGCCTCTCCTACCGCTTCCGGAGCGCGGCCCGGTAGTGCGGGCCGTCACCCGACCCCTCGCGGTCGACCGCGTCGACCGCCCAGCCGGTTCCGATCGCCGCCTCGCGGAGTCGGTCCGGCGAGAAGAGCCTGAAGCGGAGCGTCGGGTCGCGCTTGCCGTCGTATTCGAACCACATGACGCGGCCCGCGAGCCCCGGCGTCGGGTCCTCGCGGTAGCCGAGCAGGTCGGCGGCCGCCGGGTGGTCCGGATCGTAGCAGTCGACGACGGCGGTCGCGTCGGGCGTCGTTACGAACGCGAGATCGCCGAGGAACGCGGAGAGCCCCCGCATCGACCCCGCCAGTCCGGCCTGCGTCCCGATCGCAAGAGCGGAGGCGAACCGGTCGCGCCCGAACGCCTCCCGGAGGGCGAACATGTCGCCCTCGCGGGCGTCCGCGACGCCGCGGTCGCGCATCGTCTCGACGAGCGCCGGACTGGGCTCGACGGCGACCGTCTCGAACCGCTCCTGAAACCGCAGCGCGTGCCGGCCCGCCCCGGCACCGAGGTCGACGAGGGGGCCCTCCAGCCGCGACGCCGGCCACGAACCGGCGTCGCTCTCAGGGTCGAATTCGCTGAAGTAGAAGTCCTGTATCGGATGCTCGCGTGTCTCCTCGCCATCGCCCTGGTAGAGCGGCTCCGTCCGCTCGCCGCGGTGGTGGTCGCGGATCGCGCGTCCGAATGCGTCGGTCATGTGCCCGGCCTGTCCGCCGGACGGCAAAAGCGGTCCGTGAGATGGCTTCGCAGTGACACACACGGGCGGACGCCGCCTCCGAGCGGAGGTGGTTCCTGAGACTGGCCACCTGACCGGCCGTTCCGCCGTCGGACCCGCCGCGGAGCGCGGTTCAGTCGTCGCTCTCGGCGGTCGATTCCGCAGTCGGGTCGGTGACTCGCTTCGTCTCGCTGTCCACGCTGATCCCCTCCCAGTCGTCGTCGGTGTGGAACCCCTCGCGCTCCTTCGCTCCGGGGGCGACGCGGATGAACTCGGCCCGCTCCCGGGCGCGTCCGATCGTGTGACCCCCGCAGTAGGAGAGCCCCGAGCGGATCCCCTGACAGAACTCCTCGGCGACCGTCGCGACCGGACCCTTGTACGGCGTCAGCGCCTCGACGCCCTCGTCGGCGCCAACGTCCGCGCCCTTGTCGTCGCGGGCCTCGGCGGCGGCGGTCGTCGCCATCCCGCGCGACCGCTTGTACCGCGTCCCGTCGACTTCGACGACCGCACCCGGCGCCTCCTCCGACCCGGCGAAGAGGCTGCCGAGCATTACCGTGTCGGCGCCCGCCATCAGCGCCTTCACCGCGTCCCCGGAGGTGCGGATCCCGCCGTCGGCGCAGATCGTGACGTCTAGGTCCTCGGCCGCGGTCGCGCAGTCGTCGACCGCGGTCAGCTGCGGGACGCCGGCGCCGGCGACCTTCCGCGTGGTACAGTGCGACCCCGGACCGATGCCGACCTTCACGCAGTCGGCGCCCGCGGCCGCGAGGTCCTCGACGCCGGCGGGCGTGGCGACGTTGCCGGCGATCAGGTCCGTCTCCGGGAACGCGTCCGCGATCTCCTCGACCGCCGCGACCGCCCTGTCGAGGTGCCCGTGCGCGACGTCGACCACGAGCGCGTCCACGTCGGCCGCGACCAGCGCGGCGCTCCGGGCCTCGTAGTCCTCGTTAATCCCGACCGCGGCGGCGACGCGCTCGCCGGCCGCGACCACGCGCTCGACCTGCGCCGCCTGCTCGTCGACGGTGAGGAACCGGTGGAGGACGCCGATCCCGCCGGCCCGGGAGAGGCCGATCGCCAACGCCGCCTCCGTGACGGTGTCCATCGCGGCCGAGACGAGCGGCGTCTCCAGCTCGATGCTTGGCGTGAGCGGCGTCGAGAGGTCGACGTCGCTCCGGCTGTCGACCGGCGACCGCTGGGGGACCAACAGCACGTCCCCGTAACTCAGTCCGGTTCGTAGATCGTTCATACCCTTACCGAGGAGAGAGACGGACACGAAAAAACCCCTCGATGGTCGGGACCCCCGCAGACGCGCCGCGGCGACCGCTCAGAACCCCTGCTCTGCCAGCGCGTCCTCCAGCGCCGCGAGGACGTACTCGACGTTCTTCGGCCGGGCGGAGTAGCCCATACAGCCGATCCGCCAGATGTCGCCTTCGAGGTCGCCGAGGCCGGAGGCGATTTCGAGGTCGTACTCCTCCAAGAGATGGTCGATGACGGCGCCGTCGTCGACGCCGTCGGGTACCTGTACCGCGTTCAGGCTCGGGAGCCAGTACTCGTCGGGGGCGTTCATCTCTAATCCGAGGTCCTGAAGCCCCGACTTCAGCTCGCCGGCGACCTCGCGGTGGCGCGCCCACCGCTCCTCGATGCCCTCCTCGGCGACGAGCCGGAGCGCCTCGCGGAGCGCGTACACGTTCGTGATCGGCGCCGTGTGGTGGTACGAGCGGTCGTCGCCCCAGTACCCCTCAAGGAGGGAGAGGTCGAGGTACCACGACCGGGGCTGTTCCTCGCGGTCGAGTACCTTGTCCATCGCGCGGTCGTTGAGCGTGAGCGGGCTCGCGCCGGGCGGACACGAGAGGCACTTCTGCGGGCCCGAGTAGGCGACGTCGACGCCCCACTCGTCGACGCGCATCTCGACGCCGCCCAGCGAGGTGACGCAGTCGGCGATCACGAAGGCGTCGTGGTCGTGCGCGATGTCGGTCAGCTCGGGGACGTCCGGCTGGAGGACGCCCGTCGAGGTCTCCGCGTGGACGAACCCGAACACGTCGGGCTGGTGTGCGTCGAACGCGCGCTCAACGTCGACGGGGTCGAGCGGCTCGCCCCACGGCGCCTCCACTTCGACGACCTCGCCGCCCGCGCGCTCGGCCATCGACTTCATCCGGCCGCCGAAGTAGCCGTTCGTCGGGACCAGCATCGTGTCGCCCGGTTCGACGAGATTGCCGATCGCGGCCTCCATCGAGGCGGAGCCCGTCCCCGACACCGGAATCGTCCACTGGTTGTCCGTCCGGAACGTGTAGCGCAGCAGCTCCTGTACCTCGTCCATGATCTCGACGAACGAGGGGTCGAGGTGGCCGACCAGCGGCGTGCTCATCGCCTTGAGCACGCGCGGGTGGACGTCGCTCGGACCGGGGCCCATCAGCGTGCGGTCCGGCGGCGTCAGCTCCCCGACCTCGGGCGGTCGCTCCTCGGCGTCGCGCTCGGCGTGGGCGTTCGACATACCTCGGATCCGGACCAGCGGCGTGAAAAACCCGACGGAACCGGGAACGATCGGCCCAAAACGACCCTGCGGACCGAGCGTCACGGAGCGCATATCGATTCGAAACGCCGTCAGTGAGGCCGATTCGACCGCGGATCCCCGGCACCTAAACCGTCGCGCCGCGTACCCGCTCGCATGCCCGACTCGGCGCGTGGATCGGACTCGGACCAAGACCTCCGAACCGTGCTCGATCGGATGGCGGACGGCTTCTTCGCCCTCGACGCGGACTGGGCGGTCACCTACGCCAACGAGGAGGGGCGCCGGATCCTCCGGTCGGCGATGAGCGACGACGCGCTCGGCCCGGACGAGTCGGTCGAGGGCGTGAACCTCTGGGAGTCGATCCCGGGGTCGGCCGAGACGGAGTTCTACGACGAGTACCACCGGGCCATGGCGACCCAAGAGCCGGTCTCGTTCGACTCCTACTACGAGCCGTTAGACACCTGGTTCGAGGCCCGCGCGTTCCCGTCCGACGAGGGGCTCTCGGTCTACCTCCGGGATGTCACCGAGCGGCGCGACTTAGAGCGGCGACAGCGGGAGAGCCTCCGCGCAATCCAGCGGCTGTACGCGGTCTCCTCGGACCACGACCGCACGTTCGAGGAGAAGGTCGAGGCGATCTTGGCGCTCGGCTGCGAGTACCTCGACGTGCCCAACGGGTTCGTCACCCGCATCGAGGACGGGACCCAACACGTCGAGGCCTCCCACGCCGACCACCCCCTCTTGCAGCCGGGCGAGACCTGCCCGCTCGACGAGGCGTACTGCAAGCGGACCATCGAGCGCGACACGCTGTTGACGGTCGTCGACGCGACCGATGAGGGGTGGGCCGGCGACCCCGCACACGAGAACTTCGGGCTCGAGACGTACATCGGCGGGAAGGTCGAGGTCGACGGGGAGCAGTACGGGACGCTGTGTTTCGCCGCCACGACGCCGCGCGGCGAGCCGTTCACGGACACGCAGCGGACGTTCGTGGAACTGCTGACGCGGTGGGTGAGCTACGAGTTAGAGCGGCAGCGCGCGGCCGAGCGGCTCGAACGCGAGCGCGACCGGCTTGAGGAGTTCGCGAGCGTCGTGAGCCACGACCTCCGGAACCCGCTCACGGCCGCGAGGGGACGGGTCGACCTCCTCGCCGACGAGTCCGACAGCGAGCACGTCGAGGCGATCGAGCGGTCGCTCTCGCGGATGGAAAGGCTCATCGAGGACCTGCTCACGCTGGCGCGGGAGGGGGACGACGTCGACGACCCGGAGCCCGTCGACCTCGTCGCGCTCGCGAGGGACGCCTGGAAGACGACGGACAGCGGGAGCGGAGCGTTCCGCGCCGCGGTCGACGAACTCGAAATCTCGGCCGACGAGGCGCGGCTCAGACAGCTTTTAGAGAACTTGTTCCGAAACGCCGTGGAGCACAACTCCACGAGCAGTCGGGCGGAGCCCGACGATGCCGTAGAACACGGCGGCGACGACGTGACCGTCACCGTCGGGCCGCTCGCGGACGGCGACGGGTTCTACGTCGCCGACGACGGGACGGGAATCCCCGAAGCCGAGCGCGAGCAGGTGTTCGAGACTGGGTACACGACGGACCCCGAGGGGACCGGATTCGGCCTGAACATCGTCGCGGAGATCGCCGACGCGCACGGCTGGGCGGTCCGGGCGGTCGAGTCCGAGGACAGGGGCGCGCGGTTCGAGGTCAGCGGCGTCGAGCCGGCCTGAACGCCGACTACTCCGCGTCGACGAAGTCCGGCTCCGTCCGCTTCTCGTCGCGCTCGTCGACGAGGTGGTCGACGAACGCGTCGAGGTCGACGTCGCCGCGCTGGTTCTCGAAGCGGTCGCGGACCGAGACCGTCCCCGCCTCCTGCTCGTCGTCGCCGACGATCACCATGTACGGGAGGCGGTCGTCGTGGCCCGCGCGGATCTTGCGGCCGACGGTCCAGTCGCGGTCCTCGACCTCGACGCGGAACCCGGCGTCCTCCAGTTCGTTTTTCACGCGGTGGGCGTAGCCGAGCGTCTCGTCGGAGACGGGGAGGATGCGGACCTGCTCGGGCGCGAGCCACAGCGGGAAGTTGCCGTCGAAGTGCTCGATGAGGACCATGAAGAAGCGCTCGTAGCTCCCGTACAGCGCGCGGTGGATCATCACGGGCTGGTGGTCCTCGTTGTCCTCGCCCGTGTAGGTCAGATCGAACCGGTCGGGCATGTTGAAGTCCAGCTGGACGGTCGGGCCGTCCCAGACGCGGCCCAAGGCGTCCTCGAAGCCGAAGTCGATCTTCGGCCCGTAGAAGGCGCCGTCGCCCGGCTCGACGTCGTAGTCGTAGCCGCCGGATTCGAGCACGTCGCGGAGCTGCTCCTCCGCGGACTCCCAGATCTCGTCGCCGCCGACCGACTTATCGGGACGAGTCGCGAGCGCGACCTCGACCTCTAAGTCGAGCGTCTCGACGACCTCGAAGATCATCTCGATGACGGACTCGATCTCTTGGCGGATCTGGTCCGGCCGGACGAACAGGTGGCCGTCGTCGATGGTGAACGACCAGACGCGCGACAGGCCCGACAGCTCGCCGCGCTGCTCTTTCCGGTACACCTTCCCGTTCTCGAAGTAGCGCTGCGGGAGGTCGCGGTACGACCAGTTCTGCTGGTCGAAGATGGTCGCGTGGCCCGGGCAGTTCATCGGCTTGAGGCCGTACTCCTCGTCGTTGACGTCGAGGAGGAACATGTCGTCCTTGTAGTTCTCGTAGTGGCCGGACTGCTTCCACAGCTCCGTCCGGAACACGTGCGGCGTCTCGACCTCCTCGTAGCCGTGGTCGCGGTTGAGCTCGTTCGCGAAGTCGGACAGCTCGCGCAGCACGGTCTTCCCCGGCGGGTGGTACAGCGGGAGCCCCGGCCCGGTCACCGTCGGGATCGAGAAGAGGTTCATCTCCTGGCCGATCTTCCGGTGGTCGCGCTCCTGGGCCTGCTCGCGCAGTTCGAGGTACTCCTCGAGGTCCGACTCGCTCGCGAAGGCGGTGCCGTACACGCGCGTCAGCGAGTCGTTCTCCTCGTCGCCGCGCCAGTAGGCGGCGGACACCTCCAGCAGCGTCGCGGCGCCGATCTCGCCGGTCGACTCGACGTGGGGGCCCTGACAGAGGTCCTCCCAGCCGTCTTGGACGTAGAAGGTGACCTCCTCGCCGTCGGCCTCCTCGTCGAGGATCTGCCGCTTGTACTCGTTGTCGGCGTAGACCTCCGTCGCCTCTTCGCGCGACCGGACCTCGCGCTCGATGTCGTAGTCCGCCGCGATGATCTCGTCCATCTCGTCTTCGATGGCGGCCAGGTCGTCCTCGTCGACGTCGACGTCGGTGACGTCGTAGTAGAAGCCGTCGTCGGTCGGCGGCCCGATCGTCAGCGTCGCCTCCGGGTGGAGCCGCTGGAGCGCCTGCGCGAACACGTGGGCCGCAGAGTGGCGCAACACCGTGAGGTACTCGTCCGACTGGTCGGTGACGATCTCGATCCGATCGCCGTCGTCGACCTCGGCGTACTTCTCGACGAGTTCGCCGTCGATCTTCCCCGCGACGGTGTCGCGACCGAGCCCGGGGCCGATCTCGAAGGCGACGTCCTCGACTGTCGACCCTGCCGGCACGGTCAGCTCTGATCCGTCCGGCAGGACGACCGTCACCTCGGCCTCCGCATCGGTCTCGCTCATACAGCATCGGAGCCGGACGACCGCCATAAGTGTGTTCGATCCGTGGCGTGGGCTCGCACGCGCGGCCGGACTCGCCGCCCCGAACTCCGGCAATGACCCCCGTCTCCGGCAAGGGCTGCCGCCGCTCCGGAGCCCCGGATCCGGCGGGAGCGATGGCAACACACAAATCCCGAGGCAACGTTTGCCGCGCCATGACCGATCATCGGGAGCCCCTGTCGTCGGTGTTGGAGACGATCGGGGAGACGCCGCTCGTCGAGGTCCGCGACGCGCCGGACGCGGTGCCGGTGTACGCCAAGCTGGAGTCGTTCAACCCCGGTGCGAGCATCAAGGACCGCATCGGCAAGTACATGCTCGAACGCATGCTGGAGCGCGGCGACGTCGGTGAGGGCGGCACCGTGGTCGAGCCGACCGCCGGCAACACCGGGATCGGGCTCGCCGTCGCGGCCAAGCAGCTGGGGTTGGAGGCGATCTTCGTCGTCCCCGAGCGCTTCTCGGTGGAGAAACAGCAGCTCATGCGCGCGCTCGGCGCCGAGGTCGTGAACACGCCGAGCGACGAGGGGATGGGGCTCGCGATCGACCGCGCGCACGGGATCGCGGAGGAGCTGGACGACGCGGTCGTCCCCCAGCAGTTCTCGAACCCGCTCAACGCGGAGGCGCACTACGAGACGACCGCGCCGGAGATCGACGAGGCGCTCGACGGCGAGGTGGGCGCGGTCGTCGCCGGCTGCGGCACCGGCGGGACGCTGATGGGGATCGCCCGCTATTTCCGCGAGCGCGACCCGGACACCCACGTCGTCGCGGTCGAGCCCGCCGGCTCGGCGTACCGCGAGTTCCTCGGCGAGGACGTCGACCACGAGGAGTACAAGACCGAGGGGATCGGCACCCACGACACCGAGCGGAACGAGCTGTTCGACCCCGACCTCGTCGACGAGATCCAAGCCATCGACGACCGCGACGTCCACGAGGAGATGGGCCGGCTCGCGAGCGAGGAGGGCCACCTCGTCGCCTCCTCGTCGGCCGCCAACGCGATCGCGGCGAAGCGCGTCGCCCGCGACGTCCGCGACGGCGAGATCGATGCCCCGCACGACGCGGTCGTCACCGTCTTCCCCGACTCCTCCGAGCGCTACCTCTCGAAGGGCGTCTACCGGAGCTTCGAGGAGTGGGAGGGGTAATCTCGGTGCGGGAGCGGCGCCGTGATCGCGAGCGGTGCGATATTTAAATAGGATCTGAGTGGCGACTGTCACTTATAAATGGACGGTGGCGCGTGCCTGCGAGGCCGCTGTGCGGCCGAGCAGCACGCGCGAGGGAGTCGGGCGCTCCGAGGGCGACCGAAGGGAGCCCGAAGGACGCGCCCGACGAGGCTGGGGAGGCGTGAGGTTACGGTGCTGTGCGGGGCGGGACTCAAAGGGGCAGCCGGGAGGCCGGCGCAGGCGACGTAAGCACCGCAGGGAGAGAGCGAGTGAAACGAGCGACCGACCGAGGAGCGCAGCGAGCGTGCGCCGGCCTCCCGGCTGGGGCTTTGGAGGTGTCGGCGCCGCTCCGCTGTTAATCATTTATAAATAGTCGACAGCATCACCGCGGATTCACCGAAGTCGCTGACATTTACCCGCGCAGCCGACCGTGCTCGACCTTGAGACAGCGGTCCTGAACCACGTCGATCCCGTCGGCCTCGGCGGCCGCGGCCGCCTCGTCGTGGCTGATTCCGAGCTGGAGCCACACCGCGCCGGCGTCGCCCCGTTCGGCGTGGCGCTCGCGGACGTCGTCGACGACCCCCGGCACCTCCTCGCTAGGCCGGAACACGTCGACGAGGTCGATCTCCTCCTCCACGTCGCCGACCGCGTCGTTCGCCGGCTCGCCGAGGACCTCGTCGGCGAACGGGTTCACGGGGACGATCCGGTACCCCTGCTCCTGGAGGTACGCGGGCACGTCGTGGGCGGCCTTTCCGGGCGTCGTCGAGCAGCCGACGACCGCTATCGTCTCTGCGTCGAGCAGGCGGTCGAGGCCCGCGTCGTCGGTGATGGGCATGGCTCCTCGTACGGGCTCGACACGATTAAGCGGACCCCACGTCGTCGCAGTCCGGGAACTGGCGCTGGCCGTCGTCGACTGGCCGCTCAGGGGAGCCGGATCTCGGGCTCGCCGTCCTCCGGCACCGTGACGATCCCGTCGAACAGCTGTTTGAGCGTGTTCATCGCCTGGTCGTCGTGGGCCGTCGAGTCGATGCTGTACAGCCCGAGGCCGTCGACGCTCTGGACGCGGCCGGTGAACACGTGGAGGAACCGGAACACCGTCTGGAGGTCCGAGTACATCAGTAGCGTCGACAGCGAGTGGACCATCACGCGGTTCCGCTCGATGCCGCGGTCGCCGAACGCCTGGAGGAACTCGGAGAGCTTGATCCCGATCCCCGTCATGTCCACCGGCGAGGAGGCGTACTTGATCCGGTCGGACTCGCGGGTGTCGCCGCCCTGCTGGCGGGTGACGCAGTCGACGACCGCGACGGGCTTCCCCTCGTAGGGCGTCCGCTTCTCGTAGTCGCGGAGCACCCGGTCGGCGCCGTCCTTCGTGGTGACGACGATGGCGCCCTCGTCGCGGTCGGTCCCCGCGGCGAGGACGTCCATCATGATGGACCGCTTCCCGCTGAGCGGCGGGCCGGTCAACATGATGTTGGTCCCGGGGTCGACCTCGGCGTCGAAGTGCGGCGTCAGCTCATACATGGACGCACCTCGGGGGCGACGTCGTCGGCGCGAGCCACTCGTTCGGCCGCGAGGCCGGGCGACCAAGACACATCTACTACCTGAACATGCCCGCTCCGAATAATATTCTTTTTGATCGCCCCTTGCGAGACGACGACGCGTCTCGACGCGGTCGTGGACCCGATCAGCCGCCGAATTCGGGCGCGACCCATGGGGCCCGCACCCCCGGATCGCGGGAACCTGTCACGTCGCCGAATCGATCGACCGCCGGAGTCGGCGCGGAACCGTCGGACTGCGCGGCGGCGATTTGGGATCGCGGGACTTAACACGCTCTCGGAAGTACACGATGATGAGGGCGCTTAGCTCAGTTTGGACAGAGTGCTTGGCTTCGGACCAAGTTGCCACGGGTTCAAATCCTGTAGCGCCCACTTACTTACCGAGCGTTTCACGGCTACTGCCGACTCTACCGTAGCGACCCTCTACGCCACAGAATCGCTCGAACTGATCGCGTTCTGCTAGGCGAATGAGATCCACATCGACGAGCGCGAGGCACACCTTCGAGTTCGGATGGGGAACCTCGCCGACGAGTCCTGGTCGGAGCTGGTGACGCGGCTCAAGCGGTACTGGGTCGGTGCGGGTCGCGATCCTGAGCGGCTGAAAGAGGCGGTGTCGCACTACCGGGACGCGTCGGGTCCGAAGATCCGGCCGGTGCGGAGCGCGTGGGGGAAGGGCCAGACGCTCCGGTAGCGCGGCCCCTCGTGAGTGGCAACACTATCCAGAGGCTCTTTTTGCGGCTGTTTTCGCCATGATCGACCCTCCCGATCGGCGGGTTCGCGACGATCTCGACCGCAACACAAGCGCGGATCCGGACTCGACGAGCTGCTCGTCGACGCCGAACCGACACCGGGGGGTCGGTTGGCGGTTAGAGGTGTGGCTAAGGCCACACAGCTAAGGTACCACCCCCGTTTTCGCGAGAGAAATCATTTTGAGGAATGTCAAATACAGCAGGTATGAATTATAGGCTCCAAAATAATTATTTGCTGTCAGATATATTAGATAGCTATGGCCTCAATAAATCCGGTATACTCTACCGTTACGATGATCAAAGTCGGTAATCGAGACGATTTCGCAACTGGATTTTTTTATAATTTTTTGGATGATACCTACTTAGTGACTAATAAACATGTTCTAGAACCAGATGATAATGTGCCTGCTGACGAGGTGCGATTCTTTATTAGAAGTTATAATAATTTGGGAGATGTAAACTGGATCACAAAATCGGTCGAAGAGGGATCACAAATTGACTGGTATGAAATGGGTGGGAATGATGGATCGGACAATGATATTGACGTGGCAGTAATACCAATTAATCAGAAATTGTCTGACTTTTCAGACTACATCAATAATAACGGGGATGAATCAAATATAGTAACAGGTAGTACGGCTTTTTCGCCACATATGTTGATGGACGGGGATGATGTGGTTTCCGGCGGTGATACAGTATTGGTGATCGGTTATCCAGACGGACTACTTGATAGCCAATCGTATATACCACTACTCCGGAACGCACGAATTTCTACACCCTACGGATTACCTTTCCAAGATGATCCAAAGTTCATAACTGACGCAATGATGTATCCCGGGATGAGTGGTAGCCCGATCGTAGCAGGTCCACGGACCCTGAAAAACCCGGCAACTGGCGGGTTGCGAACAAGTTCTAGGGGATTTGCTTTATTAGGGATTCATTCTGATAATTACCAGCGGGAGATGGAAGATGATTTTGAGCGTCTAAACCTCAACGCTGGATGGTATGCTCAGATACTCAATTTAATAATAATTAATCAAGTAGTACAATCCTCAGACAATCCAGAGAAAACATTCGATAGAATCGATTCAGAATATCCAGATATTAGAGAATTTGATTCGAACCTGATTGCCTCTATACTGCGTCATGCTGTTCAAGCGGAGTGAAGTTATCCTAGCGTCTGTACGTAATATCATCACTCACTTCACCACAAATATAAGTGGACTAACAGCATCATCGCGAGATATCATAGATGTAGCTGACTCGTCGGAATTTGTGCCTCTCGCGAGTGACTCCGATAGTGCGTCTCACCGGGATTCGTCCAGTTCGTGATCTCTAAACCCCGAGCGCGAACCGTGCGCGACGACACGACGGTTATCTCTCTCCCTTCCGCTCGGTACCACACGAGCGCGTAGCCGCCGTCAGCGTCCGCAAGCGTCTCGTGCTGGTCCTCCCAGAACTTGAACGTCGGCCGGACACCGTTGACCATTGACCCCTTCACGTCCTACGGGCGGCCGTCCTCGTCGCTCACGTCGAACTTGAGTCCGTCCACGACCGGATAGTCGAGTGTGAGTGGGTTGCGATCTACCGTCGGTACTTCGTACAGGACCGTTCTCTTGCTCTCGAACCGCAGGACGGTGTCCTGTACGGATCCTATTCAGTCGGAAGCGAATATCGGCTGGCTAACAATGAATTGGATCAAGGGATACACCAGTAGTTCGACAGTGGGCTTGGGTTGCGCCAGAGAACGAGGGGAAGGAGTACGTAGTGCTGAAATTATTCAAAAACTGACGCGTGTTACCGGGGTAGCAGTAACTGATTACGCCGGGATGTCAACGGTGTCTTCGTAGATCGCGCTACCACTGGGATCATGGATGATCCTAACGGTAGCTCCATCATTGTCAGAACTGTTATGTGCTATCGATTTTGACTCTCCGGATTCCCACGCATCATCGCCACTCCATGTTTCGTCTATCCGCTCTCCATTAACCGAAAGGACGAGGTCTCCCTTGTCGATCGATTGTCCACCTGTCTTCGCGATCGTGATGTCGGTATCGTTGACGCTCTCAACTGAGAAGCTCGCCTGCGGCGCGGTGTCACCTAACTGATCGCCGAGTCCGAGGACGAACGTCCCGATAACGGCCGCCAGGATGACGGTAATCGCGACCATGAGGATGACGCCGATGACGGGACTCACTGCCCTGTCGTCCGCGTTGGATTGAGTGCTTGGTTTCATTGTTTGAACCCAGCGGCCACCGACGAACGAGGTTTCGAGGAGTCAGGCGCGGTCATTGACGCGCAAGACAACCCTCCGCTCGTTCAGAACGGTTGCTGGTTACTCGTCAAGAAGTCGGACTGCCTTATGTACTTAATGCCACGAATATCAGCGGAGAAAATTGGACACATAGAGTCAAATTCGCTGACGTGATTACCGTGATCATGGAACCCACGGCGAAAGCCCTCTCCCGGACTTACGGCGATCGCGTGTATCCGGACCCGTGGGAGAAGGTCCTCGATTACCGCCGCGTCCGCGAGTACGCCGCCGAACACCCGACCGCCGGGCGAGTGCGCGTCGGCCGTGCGCTCGACCTCCCCGCCGAGCGCGTCCGCGGCTGGCTCGAGGACGTCGTTCCCGATCCGGTTCGAGGGATCAACACGGCGATCGACCGCAGCTGGCTCGATCCGGATCCCGACGGCGAGATGGCCGCCGCGCTCGTCGATCTGCTCGCGCACGTCCTCGCCGGCGGGAGCATCCCCGCCGACAACTACGTTCCCGCTGTGACACCGGGAGAACGCGTGAGCGCCGCGGAGATTCGAGCGGCCTTCGAGCGCGTCGGCGTCGAGACGCGCACCCGCAACGCCGACACGCCCGGCCGCGCGACCGAGGTCGTCCCCACGTGTGACGGCACGGTCCTCGGTCGGTGTCTCGTCGCGATGGGCGCGCCGACCGGCGCGAAGACGTCGCTCGACCACCTGCCCGCGGTCGTGTGGGACGTCCCTCGGCCGGTCCGGCGGTCGTTCGCGCGGACCTACGTCCGACACCGCGGGCTGGACTACGCCGACAAGTCGACGACGCGCGTTCAGGTCGAACGGCCGAGTTCGTTCATCGCGGAACTGCGCGAGGTGCTCGACGACGTGATCGACGAACGCGTGACTACGGCCGACGCCGGACTCACCATCTCCGCGGCCGCAGCCCGCGAACTCGGCGTCGAGTAGCGCCGCCGGGTCAGTCCGCTACCCTTCGGGTTCGTCCGCGTCGAGGGCGTCGAGTTCCTCCGGCCGGTCGTAAAAGGTCATACTCGAAGTAATGATTACCGCGATAATGACCCATATCCTCCTCCCGGGCTCACCGTTACCCCCATCTTCATGAGCCGGTGATAACATCTGACCGTCATGGCAAGCGCGGCGTCGCCGCTCTCGGAACCGCGCGTGTTGGCGCACGCGAAGCGCCGTCTGTTCCCCGCCGACGCGGACGACGGGTACGCGGTCGTCGACACGCAGTTCTCGTCCGACCGGTGGCTCGCGAACGAGTCCATCGATCCGGCGATCACGGACGAACTGGCGCCGTTCAACCACGTCCGCGTCGGCTCCGGCTACCCCGACCTCGTCGGCGTGCGACTGTTGAGCGACGAGCTACTGGCCGTGGACCGCCTCGGCGACGACCCGCCGCTGGTGGTCGTCGAAGCGAAGGGCCACACGAACCGGCGCGACGCCGACGTCGAGCGCGGCATCGTTCAGGCGTACGACCGGCTCCACGAGGCGAACGCCGCGTACGTCGCGGTCCCGGCGGACACCGTCTCCCAGTCCGCCAGAACCCTCGCTCGCGAACTCAACGTCGGCGTCCTCGGCGTGGCCCCCGACGGCACCGTCGATCCGGTCGAAACGCCGCGCGTCGTCGGGAACCGAACGACGACCGAGACGACGGCCATCCGGTTCCAGGCCGGCGCGCAGGGCGTCGCCGGCAAGTCGTTCGGCCTCAACCACCCGAAGAACTACCTCGCGTACCCCCTCGCGGTCTCCCACGAGCGCGACACGGAACGGGTCCTCGCGGAGCACGTCGTGCGCGCCACCGACGACGCCCGGACGGGGGCGGCCTTCCTGAACCTCATCGACGACCAACCCGCCTCTCCCCGGCTGACACCCCTCGGCCGGGAGGTCGTCAGGTTCGCGCTGCGGGAGTACGGGTCGGTCGAGGCCGCGATAGCGACGTTCGACGACTGGAAGCGCTCGCGGGAGCGCTTCTGTGACCTTGCGCCGAAGTGGGGCATGCTCACGAGGCGCGTCGTCTACGACTATCCGGCGACGCAGCTGCTCGTCGAGGAGCTCCAGCACATGCACGAGGACGGGATCAGTGAGCCGAGCCTCCCGGACGTCGTCGCGTACCTCCACGAGTTACACCCGTCGTTCACGGTCGAACTGTTCGTCCGCGGGGACGACGACGTCCGGAGCCGCGTCCTGAACGCCGACGGGGAGTTACAGCGCGAGCCCCTCACCGACGGGGAGGTCTACCACTCGCCCACCGTGTTCCAGCTGAAGGCGGTGCTGTATCACGCCGGAATCCTGACTTCACGGGGCGCGGAACCGTCGAATCTGGACCCGGCGAGCGACGTTTGGGCGTTACGCGAGTCGGTGTAACACGATTCAGTCTCGGTTCCGAGACGTGCCCCAAAGCGTTATTACACAACACATGAATTATGTATTGTATGTCAAAAACCGCCGAGGGGCCTGAGCGCGCCGTTAACGGCCTCCTGTCGGTGGCCCAGCTGTTGGAGGAGCCACGGCTGGCGCGGCTGTACACGTTCGTCCTCCGTGAGGGGGGCGTCACGATCGACGGCGTCGTTGACGCGTTGGAGATGCCGCGGACGACCGCGTACTCCGATACGGGCACGCTCGTTGAGCTCGGGGTATTGACGCGAGACGAAGAACAGAAGACGCACGTCTATTCGGCGGTCCCGATCACGCTCACCGTCGACCTCGACGGGGACGAATACACGGTCACTCCGATCCTCATCGAAGCGATCGGACGCGCACCCCGCGATCGGGATCTCGATCTCCTGCTCGAAAAGCACGGTCTGGGAAAGCTCGCGGCCGCACTAACGTACGCGATCCCCTACGCCGAAGGCGAGATGTCGGAGCGGGTCGCTGCCCGTGAACTCGATCTGCAGCCCGCGTTCGCTATCGCCGTCTTACAGGCCCTCCGAGAGGTCGTCCTCGACATGGAGTCGGTCGACCCGTACTTCGAGGACATCCGGAGTGCCAGCGAGCGACCGCCGGAGACAGCGGACTGACGGCAGCAGCGATGAGTGGGGCATTCGATCCGATACAGGCGGATGTCCTCTGGGTCGCGGATACGGGGCTGTTTGTCGCCTGGGGCCGCCAGCGGAACAACAAGTACACCGCGCTGGAGCGGTTCGCCGGGCGGAACGACATCACGTTGGTGATTCCACAGCGTGTGTACGACGAACTCGGTGGCGCACCGGATCGGAGTACACCGGGCCAGACCCCGATCAACAGCGCGATCGATGCGGGGTGGGTGGCGGTCGCTGACGAACCGGACTACACGAACGGTACCGTGTCGCAGGTGATGGACGACGTGCGGACGTTCATCGCACGGTCGTCGAATCGACGGGAGGATCAGATTGAGAAGGCGGACACCGCGCTCGCGGCGGTTGCGGCGGAACGTCTCGACACGGGCGACGTAGCGTTCGCGTGTATCGTGACAGCCGACATCGACGCTGGTGAGGGAATCGTCTCTGTACTCTCGCGAAACGGGTTCGACGACCGCGTTCAGTTCAAGAATGGATTCGAGCTGATCGAAGAGATCACCTGATGAGGAGCAACCGTTCGCTGTACGAGTGAGACGATCGAGGGCGGCGTCCCCGCTATCTTTTTGTGACTCGTCCGGGTCGCGGTAGTCGTGCCTATTCGGAGAGCGAAACCCGCGGAGACACTCTACGCGGAGGTCGCCGACTACGACCTCGTCGTGACTCCCGACGCCGCGCTGGCGAGCGCGATCAACCGCCGCCTCGACCGCCCGCACTTCGGGACGTTCGCGACCACGCCGCGTCGCCTCGCTGCCGGCCGGCGCGAGCAGGCGGAGGACCGCCGCGCGTTCCTCGAGCTGGTCACCGAGACGGACCACGACTGGAAGGCGGTCGCGTACGCCGTCGGGAACGTCCTCCAGTGTTGGGAACACACAGGCCGCCTCGACGCGATCTTGGAGTACGACGCCTACGTCGACGACGCGACCCGCGAGGTCGTCGACGTCATGCGGACCCTCCGCACGACGTCGAAGCGACTCAGCGAGTACACGGTCGACGAGGACCTGTCGGTCAACGGGGATCGGTCCGTTGACGGGGATCGGTCGGTCGCCGGGGGTCGGTCCGTTGACGGGGATCGGTCGGTCAATGGGGATCAGTCCGTCGCGGTCGTCGGCCACGATCAGCTGACCGAGCTGGAACGGAGCGTCCTCCCGGAGGAGTTCGACCGCGTCGAGCTGTTCGCCGACGAGGCGTTCGACCACCCGCCCTTCCACGTCTTCGAGTCGGCGACGGACGTCGTCGCCGCGCTCCTCGACACGGTCTCGGCGCGCAACGCCGAGCACGTCGCCGTCGTCCTCGACGGCGGCGGGAAGTACTCCTCGCTCGTCGAGTCCGCGTTCGAGGCGGCGGACGTCCCCTTCTACGGCGGTCCGGGGTTCGCCGACGACCCGCACCACAGGGCGTTCGTCCGGCTCCTCCGGCTCTGCTTCCGGGGATCCGAGACGACCGTCGGCGACGCCGCTCCGGTCCTCACGCAGCTGGGGATCGACGCGCCCATCGCCGACCGCGAGCGGCGACTGGCGGCGGTCGACCGACCGGGTGTGGAGTGGCTGCGAACGTTCCGCGACCGTCTCGAGGACCGGACGTTCGCGGAGGCGCTCGACGCGTACGCGTCCGAGGCAGGCGTGGAACTGAGCCGGCTCGACGAGGAGCTGGAGAGCCTCGGCCTCGCCGACGAACTCGTGACGGACGGCGCCGTCGACCGGCTCGCCTACTACCTCCAGACGTACGAGGTCCCGGTCGACAGGGACAACGAGGGCGTCCTCCTCGCCGACGCGAAGTCCTCCGCGTACGTCGATCGCCCCGTCGTCTTCCACCTCGGCATGGGCGAGGAGTGGACGCACTCGGCGCCCCAGCGGCCGTGGGTGGACACCGAGGCGCAGTTCGACCGCTACGTCGGGAGCTTCCAGCGCCTGCTCCAGAGCGGCGACCGGCAGTACTACCTCGTTCAGGACGCGGCCGGCGGGGAGCCGATCACCCCCTGTCTGTACCTCGGCGACCTGCTCGACGAGGAGTTCGAGCGGTTCAGCGACCTCGACTCGGTCGAACACCGGCGGCGGCCGCGGGCGACGGGCGCGGGCTTCGAGCGCGAGTCGACCGGGGTCGACCCCCAGTCGGTCGAGACGGTCAGCCAGTCGACGCTCAACAGCTACGTCAACAGCCCGCGGGACTACCTCTTCGGGCGGCTCCTCGACACCCCCGACCAGGAGCGGTTCGTCGAGGGGAACCTCTTCCACGACTTCGCGGAGTTCTACGTGAACCACCCCGACGTCGTCGCGGCGGCCGACCTCGACGACCTCGTCGACGCCATGCTCGCGGAGACGGAGGCGTTCTTCTCGGCCGCCGACGAGCCGCTCCGCCGCCGGACGTATCGCGTCGGCCTGGACCTGATAACGGAGTACCTCGACGAGGAGGGACCAGAGTCGGACGAGTTCCTCACGCCGGCGTCGGGGTGGGGAACGAACTTCTTCGCCGAGCACTTCGACGAGCCGGTCGACTCCCCGCTCACCGAGCGCTGGTTCGAGGACGACGCCCTCGGCGTGAAGGGGAAGATCGACCTCGTGCGGTCGCCGACGCAGCTTCTCGACTACAAGAGCGGCCGCAAGAAGCGGCTCACGCAGGTCGTCAAGGGCGCGGCGCTCGACCCGCCGGCGGACGCGCCGAACTTCCAGGCCGCGCTGTACCTGACCTACTACCGGACGGTCCGCCCGGACGAGCGCATAGAGTTCACGTTCTTCCACTTCCTCGAACCGATGGCCGACGCCGTCGCGGGCGACGCCGACCTCGACGACGCGCTCACGACGGTCACCTACCACCCGATCTCGTTCGACGAGTACATCGGGTCCCGGGAGGCCTTCGAGCGGCTGCTGGACGGCTACAACGACTGCCGAGAGACGTTCGAGGACCTCGGCTACGCCGCATACGAGGAGATCGTGGCGCCCCTGACGTTTCCCGAGACGACGGAGCGAGACGAGCTGCGCGACTCCGAGTTCGCCGAGCGGTTCACCGCCGCCGTCGACGCGGCGACGTCCGCGGACGTCGACGCCGAGAAGGGCGTGGACCAAGCGATCCGAGAGTTCAACGGTATCCGCAAGCGGGCGTTCTTCCGCGAGGACTTAGACGCCTTCGAGGCGTTCGTCGACGAGCGCATAGAGGAGCTCAACGCCCGGCGGGCCGGCGAGGAGCGGTTCCCGGTCGACGGGCTTGCCGGCGAGCCGAACTACCGGCGCGTGGACAACCGCGACCTGCTGTTGGGGGACGAGCGATGAGCGAGCCGACGCCGAACGACGTCCAGCGGGAGCTCATCGAGAGCACGGAGGGCCCGTACCTCGTCGACGCCGGTCCCGGGACGGGGAAGACGTTCGCCGTCACCCGTCGCTACGGGCGGATCGTCGACCGACCCGACGTGGAACCGGAGGACGTGCTCTTAGCGACGTTCACGCGGAGTGCCGCGACGGAGATGAAAGAGCGGATCGTCGACCACAGCGGGTACGGGCTGCGGGAGCTGGCCGACGCCCCGATCCGGACGTTCCACTCGCACTGCCACGAGATCCTCCAGGAACACGGGTACGCCGCGCCGACGCACCTCGGCCTCGACGAGCGGATCACGGGCTCGACGCGGATCCTCGAAGACGAGCTGATCGAGGCCGAGCGGTTCCGCGAGTTCTTCGGCGGCTTCCGCGACGACCACCCGGAACACGCCGACTTCTATCGGGCGCTCTCCGCGCCCGGCGAGGTGCTCGACCTGATCGAGGAGCTCGCGTCGAAGGGAATCTTCCCGACGACCGACGGCTGGTACCGGGACGGGGAGTCTCACCTCGACGGGGACTTCGAGGCGTTCCAGGAGCGGTTCGACGCCGCGAACCAGCCTCGGAACGACGGTCGAAAGCAGTCGGAGCTGCGCGAGGACCTGAGCGGCTTCGGCCGGGACAAGGCGTACCGGGCGGACGCGCCGTCGAAGTCGACGCTCCGCGGCGGCCGCGGGACGAAGCGGCTCGACGACGACGTGGCGCGGCAGGTCTTCTACGAGGAGCGCGACGGGCTCAAGGCGTTCGTTCACGACGTGTACGTCGAGTACCTCAGGTTCGCGCTGCGTCGCAACTACCTATCCTTCAGCTTCCTCCAGCTGTTCGCGTTCGTCCTCCTGTGCGAGGACGAGCGCGCCCGGGAGGCGGCGACGTTCGAGTACGTGATAGTCGACGAGTTCCAGGACACGAGCGAGGTCCAGTTCAAGCTCGCGTTGCTGCTCTCCGGAACTGAAAACTTCTGCGTCGTCGGCGACTGGAAGCAGAGCATCTACTCGTTCCAGTACGCGGACGTGGACAACATCCTCGAGTTCGAAGCGCGGCTGGAGCGGTTCGCCGCCGACCTCAACGCCGACGCGGATCGGGTCCCCTTCGACTCCCCCGACCCGACCCGGATCGAACTGCGGGAGAACTACCGGTCCACCGAGTCCGTCATCGACCTCTCCGAGCGAGCGATCGTGACGCCGGCGTCGAGCGGCGACACAGTCGGGACCGGCCTCGACGACGTCGTCGCCCTCTCCTCGAACGCCGCCTTCGACAACACGGTCGTCGAGGGGATCCGCCACGAGGACGAACACGAGGCCGTCCTCTCGAAGGTCCAGGAGATAGTCGGTAACGACGACTACGCCGTCGAGGGCGAGGACGGCGAGCCGCGTCCGCCGGAGTACGGGGATATCGCGGTGTTCACGCGAACGCGGGACTACGGCCGCGAGCTCCTCGACGTCGCCGCCGAGTACGACTTCCCGGTGGCCTACGACGGCGGGGTCGAGCTGTTTCGGACCGACCCGGCGAAGCTGCTGCTCGCGTGGCTCCGAATCTTAGAGTCGGACGCCGACCGCGGCTGGGCCGTGGTACTCGAACGGGCCGGGTATGCGTTCGACGAGATCGATCACGCCCTTGAGACGGGGACGTACCCGACCGAGCCGACGGAGTTCCGCGACGAGCTCCGCGAACTGGAGTCGGTCGGCGCGGTGGCGCGCCGCGTCCTCGACCGCTACGGGTACGCGGGCGACGTCGCTGACGTCCTCCTCCACACGCTCCAGTCCGTCCACGACTCGACGACGGCGACCCGCGGGGAGCTGATCCGGCACATCGAGCGCGGCGTCGAGACCGGCAGCACCGTCGACGTCCGCGCGACCGCGGGCGACGACGCGGTGACCGTTCAGACGATTCACACGGCGAAGGGGCTGGAGTACCCGATCGTCGTCATGGCGAACATGAACGAGGGGCGCTTCCCGCCGCGGAGCGGCGGATCGAGCGTGATAGGGTACCGCGACCCGGTCGGCCTCCGACAGCGGAAGATCTACTCGGAGGAGGGCGCTCACCCGCACGTGTACGACAACTGGCGGCACGACGTCATCAGGCGCTGTCTGCCGCGCGAGTACGACGAGGAGCGGCGGCTGCTGTACGTCGCGGTCACGCGTGCGGAGAGCCACGTCGTGTTCGCTGCCGGGGAGGACCCGAACACGTTCCTCGAGGAGCTCCCGGTCGCGGTCGAGGAGATCGAACCGGACGTCGAGCCGCTCGACCGCGGCGAGCCGGGCGACGCGGAGCTGCCGTTCGCGGTGACGGCGCCGGACGGGCCGATCGGTCACTCACCGCACTCGCTGATGGACGAGTCGGTGTTCGAGGAGGCCGGAGAGCGTCGGGAGGCCGGCCCGGATCACGAATCCGAACCCGAGACGCGGGGAATGGACTTCGGCTCGCGCGTCCACGACTTCGCGGAAGCCTACGCCCTCGGCGACGACGAGACGCCGTCGAACGACCACGAGCGGCGGATCGTCGAACTGCTCGACGGGCTGTCGGGCGAGAAACACGTCGAGGAGCCGGTGACGCTCCCGATCGACGTCGACGGCCGCCGGGTCACCGTCTCGGGAATCGTCGACCTCGTCCACGTGACTGCCGACCGGGTCGAGGTGATCGACTACAAGACGGACGCGACGCGGCGCGCCCAGTCGGAGTACAAAAAGCAGCTCAGCGTCTACTACCACGTCCTCGACGAGTGGTTCCCCGAGAAGGCGGTCGAGACGAGCCTGTTCTACACGAGCGACGGGACGCGCGAACCGATCGAGCCGCACTCTATCGAGGAGCTGCGCGCGCTCGTCCGGTCGGCCGAGGCGGAGTCCGACTGACGGAGGCGGATACCGAGAGACAGAACCGGACCCCGAATTACGGAGTCGGATTTTTGTCGGCTCGCACCGGAGGTCGGGTATGACCGCTGCCCTCGCACCGCCGGCTCGGATCGGAGCCGACGACCGCGACCGTCTCGCGACATCGGGGGACGACGCGTGAGCGACGACCCGACGGGTACCGAGGCGGAGGGGTCCGGCGCGCTCGACGCGTTCAGGCGGTTCTTTGCCTTAGAGCGAGATGTCCTCGTCTTATCGGTCGCGATGTTCGCGTTCAGTCTGGGATTCCAGATGACGAATCGGTACCTCCCGGAGTACATGGTGGCGCTCGGCGCGTCCGGGTTCGTCGTCGGCCTGTTCGGCACGTTCGGCAACGTCATCTCGGCGCTGTACCCGTACCCCGGCGGCGCGGTCTCGGACCGGATCGGGTCGCGCTACGCGCTGACGCTGTTCGGGCTCCTCTCGACGCTCGGCTTCCTCGTCTGGCTGGTCGCTCCGGGGATCGGCGCGATCACCGTCGCCGGAGTCTCCCTCGAGCCGTGGGTCTGGATCTTCGTCGGCCTCGTCCTCGCGCAGGCGTGGAAGTCGTTCGGCCTCGGCGCGACGTTCGCCGTGGTCAAGCAGGCGACGGACCCCTCGCGGCTGGCCGCGGGGTTCGCCAGCACGGAGACGTTCCGGCGGACGGCGTTCCTCGTCGGGCCGGTGCTGGCGGCCGTCCTCATCGGGCTTCGCGCCGACTTCACCGTGAGCTTCCAGTACGTCCTCGCGGTCGCGGTCGTTTTCGGCGTCCTCGGAACCGCGGTCCAGCACGTCCTCTACGACGCGAGCGGCGACTCCCTCGGCGACTCGTTCGCGGGGCTCGACCAGATTCGGCGGGACCTCCGCGAGATGCCGGAACCCCTCCGGCCGCTGCTCGTCGGCGACACGCTCGTCCGGTTCGCGAACGGGATGGTGTACGTGTTCTTCGTCCTCGTCGTCACGCAGTTCTTCGAGGTCGGGCTGGACGCCACCGTCGCGCTCGCCGGCTTCTCCTACGCCGTCGACCTCTCTCCGCAGGCGTTCTTCGGCTACCTCCTCGGCGTCGAGATGCTCGTCGCGCTGCTTATCATGGTCCCCGCCTCGAAGCTCGCGGAGCGCGTCGGACTGAAGCCGGTGGTCGCGGTCGGCTTCGCGGTGTACGCCGTCTTCCCCGTCGTGTTGATCTACGCGCCGACGCTGGCGGGGTCGGCGCTGCCGCTCTGGGCCGTCATGATCGCCGTCTTCGCGTTCTCCGGTCTGCGGTTCGCCGGGCTCCCGTCGCACAAGGCGCTGATCGTCGGGCCGGCGGAACGGGGAACCGGCGGCCGCGTCACCGGGACGTACTACCTGATCCGGAACACGATCGTGATCCCGAGCGCCGCGCTCGGCGGGTATCTGTGGGACTTCGTCAGCCCCGAAATCGCGTTCACCGTCGCGGCCGTCATCGGCGTCGTCGGGACCGGCTACTTCCTCGCGTTCGGCGAGGAGTTCGAGGCATACGCCTGAGGCCGAGCCCGGACGCCGAGCGCTCGGTCGCCGGCGGCGCGACTCAGTCCGCCGGCTCCGGTCGGTCGCCATCTTCGCCCGCGCCGCGCTGCCGTTCCGGAAGCGGCCCGTCGTACCCCTCGGGGACGTACGGGCACAGCGGGTCGCTGCCGGTCGGATCGCCGGTGACGGCGTAGGCGCGCGACCGGCTCCCGCCGCAGACGTGGCGGAACTCACAGGCGCCGCACTTCCCCGAGAAGCCGTCGGGGTCGCGGAGGGATTCAAAGAGGTCAGAATTGCGGTAGACGTCAACGACCGACCGATCGCGCACGTTCCCGGCCGATTCGGGGAGGAACCCCGATGGGTACACCTCGCCCGTGTGGCTGACGAACGCGAACCCGCGCCCGGCCGTGACCCCGCCCCGTCGCTGGGCGGCCCCGTCGGGCGCCCCCGCCTCGGCCCGCTGGATACCCACGCGGCGGTAAAAGGGCGCCTCGGTCGTCTTGACGCCGAAGTGCTCCTCCTCCGAGACCTCGTGGAGCCACGCCATCGCCTCCTCGGCGCGCTCGGGCGAGACGGGGTCGAGGACGCGGCCGCGACCGACCGGGACGAGGAAGAAGACGCTCCAGAGGACGGCGCCGATGTCGCGGACGCGGTCGCGGATCGCGGGGAGGTCGTCGACCGTGTCCGCGCAGACGGTGGTGTTGACCTGGAGCGGGATCCCGGCGTCGCGGGCGGCGCGGGCGGCCGCGACCGTGTCCGCGAAGCTCTCCTCGCCGCGGAACGCGTCGTGGCGCTCCCGGGTCGAGCCGTCGAGGCTGAGCGCCATCCGCGCGATCCCCGCGTCCCCGAGGTCGCGGACGCGCTCCGGCGTGAGAGACCGGGTTCCGCTCGGCGTGATCGTCATCCGGAGGCCCAGGTCGTCGCCGTGCGCGACCAGCTCGGTGAGGTCGTCGCGCGCGAGCGGGTCGCCCCCCGAGAGGACGGCTAACTGCCCGTCGCCGAACGCGGCGGCGTCCGCCAGCAGTCGCTTCCCCTCTGCGGTCGTCAGCTCGTCCGGGTGCCGCTGCGGCCGTGCGTCGGCCCGGCAGTGCCGACACGCGAGCCCGCAGGCCTGCGTCACCTCCCAGACGAGGACCAGCGGCCGCCGGTCCGTGTCGAGGTCGTCGAACATCGCTTACGTTCCGCTACGATCCCGACCCGTTTGGGGCCGTCCCCGAACGTGTTCCCCAGCGGTCGCAGCGGGCGATACCCGGACTGGTTCGACGGGTACTTCGCTGTCGACGGCGACCTCCTCGTGAATGAGTCGCTACCGGACGGCCGGCCGCTTCGTGCTGCTGTGTGCGGTCTGGGGAACGGCGTTCATGGCGACGGACGTCGGCCTCGCGGACCTCCCCGCGGTGCCGTTCGCGGCCGTGCGCTTCGACGTCGCCGCCGCGCTGCTGTTCGGCGCCGTCCTCGCCACCGGTGCGGATGTCCGCCCCCGGACTCGGGACGACTACGTCTACGTGCTGGTCGGCGGTGCCCTCATCATCGGCGCCCATCACGCGTTCCTCTTCGCCGGCCAGCGGTACGTCACGGGCGCCGTCGCCGCCGTGCTGTTGGGGCTGGTCCCCGTGGTGACCCCGGCGCTCACGCGGCTCGTCACGACCGACGAGGAGTTCACCGCCGCCACCGCGCTCGGCGTCGCGCTCGGGTTCGTCGGCGTCGTCGTCATCGCCGACCCCGACCCCGCGAACCTCGCGGACAGCGTCCTCGGCGTCGCGCTCGTGCTCGCGTCAGCGCTCGCGTTCGCCGTCGCCGCGGTCGTCACCCACAGCCGGTCGCCGTCGATGTCGTTCCTCTCCACGCAGGCGTGGATGATGGCGGTCGGCGCGGGAGTCCTCCACGCCGCCGTGCTCGCGCTCCCCGGTCAGTCGTTCGCGGCCGCCACGTGGACTCCGTCCGCGCTCGGCGCCGTCGCCTACCTCTCCGCGGTCGCCGGCGTCGGTGGGTTCCTGCTGTACTTCACGCTCCTCGACGACCTCGGCCCCATCGAGATGAGCTTCATCGAGTACGTGATCCCCGTGTTCGCGGCGCTGGCGGGCTGGTTCGTCCTCGGGCAGGAAGTGACGCCCGCGGCCGTCGTCGGGTTCGCGTTCATTCTGGCGGGGTTCGTCGCCGCGAAGTGGCGGGCGCTGCGTGGAACGTAGCGGCGCGCGGTACGGGTTCACGGCTCTGTTGAAATCCTGTTCTTCAGATAGACTTTCACCTGAAACAGCAAGTCGATCGGAGCCGCTTCTTGATCGAGTGCGGGAGTACGTGTCGTACGTCGCTCAGTATGATGGCGTGGGTGTTTATATACCGAATCGCGGTGTTGCTGTCGGCTGTTTATAAATGATCGACGCTGCTGTGGTGAACGCCTTCAAAGCCCCAGTCGCGACGGCTCGCGCGCCTTGCTGTGCTCCTCAGTCGCTCGTTTCACTCGCTCCTTTCGGTGCTTGCTGCGGCGTGCTTCGCCCTCGCGACTGCCCCTTTGAGTCCCACCCCGCACCGCAACCGCACAGCACCTCACACCTCCCCAGCCTCGTCGCTGGCGGCGGTCGCCGCCAGCGACTCCCTCGCGCCGTCGGTTCGCGGCCCTCCGGGCCGCTCACCGGGGCGCGCCACCGCCTGACAGTTATAAGCTCTCGTCGCCGTCACTCGTAGTTATTTAAATAAAATATCGCGGCAGCCGATCTGAGATACCCACTCCCGAAATCGCTCGATCGTTAGGTCGCGGTCGCGTCGCCCTCGCTTGCCCGGTCACCCTCGCCGGCCCCCTCGCCCGAACTCGCCGTTTCGCCGTCCGCCGGCCAGATCGCCGTGACGACCGCGTCGGTCGCGTCGGTCTCGACTGCCGCGTACGCGAACCCGCGGTCCTCTAAGCGCGGGAAGAGGAACTTCGGGGTCCGGTCGTTGTACTGGACCAAGACGTCGCCGTCACCGAGGGTCTCGACGCGTTCGAGCGTCTCGCGCAGCGGCTTCGGCGGCCCGAGGGCCCGGACGTCGAGGGAGACTGTCTCCCCGTCGGTCGGCGCGTCCGTCCGCTCGGCCACCGCCCGTTCGACCGCCGCCTGATCGCCGGGTTCGGAGCTCATCTTCGACGATACGAAGCCGATCTCCGGGTCGTTTGTGACGAACATGTTCCGGCGGCCGCGGAGCCGAAGCTACTTCCACCGTGACGCCGAATTCACGGGTATGGCACAGGCACGCCTCCGCGTGACGATTCCGGACGGCCCGTGGGTCGGCGACGTCTCGCGAGAACACCCGGACGCGCGGTTCCAGGTGTTGACCGCGACGCCCGAAGACGGCGCGGGGTTCGCGCTGGTTCGGGTCACCGCGGACGACACGGACCCGGTCCTCGACGCGATCGACGACCACGAGACGATCACCCACTCGTCGGTGATGGCCGAGGACGACGGAATGGTCACCGTTCAGGTCGAGGCACTCGTCCCGCTCCTCCAGACCGTCGCCCGCCGGGCGGGCGTCCCCATCGAGATGCCGGTCGAGATCCGCGACGGCGTCGCCCGCGTCGACGTGACCGGCGACCACGAGCGCGTCGCGAAGTTCGGTGACGCGCTCCGCGACGTGGGCGCGGAGTTCGAAGTCGAGTACGTCCAGCAGCGCGTGAACCCGGGCGGGTCGCTCACCGAGCGCCAGCGCGAGGTCCTCTTCGAGGCGGTCGACCGCGGCTACTACGACGTGCCCCGGGAGACCACGCTCACCGAGGTGGCCGAGCACGTCGGGATCGCGAAGTCGACCTGTAGCGAGGTGCTCCAGCGCGTCGAGCGCACCATCGTCCGGGAGTTCGTCGACGACCTCCCGCGCCGTCCGGTGGAGTTCGAATCGCCCGAAGACGACGGGATCGAGCGGATCCAGTAGCGGTCGGGCGGCGAACGTTCGAACCGTCGCCCCGCGCGACGGAACGCTCCTCTTTAGGGCCGACGGCGACGGACGAGCAGCGCGTCGACCCGCTCGCCGATCCGGTCCATCGTCGCGTCCGAGAGACCGTGTCCGTCGCCCGGGTCGATCCGGAGATCGACCGCGGCGCCGGCGCGCTCGAAGACGCGCGCGGTCTTCCGGACGCGCTCCGGGGGCATGTACAGGTCCTCCTCGCTGCTGTCGAGCGAAACCGGCGTCCCGGCGAGTGGCCCGTCCTCCTCAATCTCCACTCCCTCGACCGCTTCGACCTCAACTTCCGCGAGGTCCTCGCCCGGCAGCGCCGCCGAGACGACGAACGCACCGCCGAATCGGCCGGGTCGGCGTCGCAGGAACTCGGCGACGACCGCGCCGCCCTGCGAGACCCCGATGAGGACGACACGCCCGGGTGGGATCCCGGCGTCGCGCGCGACGTCGACCGCGCTGGCGACGCAGTCCACGGCGGAGGACAGCGCCGGCTCGTTCGCCGACAGCGGCGCCTCGTGCGGGGCCGGGAACCACGTCGACCGGACCGCGCCGGGCGCGAGGAGCGTCGCGCCCGACCGGTAGAACTCGTCGGCGAGGCGGACGAGCCCCTCCGCTGTCCCCCCGCGGCCGTGGACCAGCACGACCGCGACCTCGGCGGCCGCGACCGGGGCGCCTGCGGTGACGAGCGTCGCCTCCGCGTGCGGGCCGGAGACGCCGGATATCCGACGGCTCATCGAGGGCACTCCGGCTCCGACGCGGGACCGTCGAACGCGGGCAACTGCGACTCGATCAGCTCGCGATCGGCCTCGAACCGCGGCGGAAGGTAGAGGTCCGTCGCGTGCCCGGTCGACTCGGGGTCCGCGAGCCCCGGGCCCAGAGGCCCGTCGGGAGTCGGGGCCTCGGTCGCGAGTTCGACGAGGAGCCCGCCGGGGCCGCGGACGTACAGCGAGTGGAAGAAGTGCCGGTCCTTCACGCGCGAGACGTCGTACCCGCGCTCGCGGAACAGCGCGTGCCAGTCCAAGAGCGTCTCGCGGTCCGCGACGCGAACCGCGGCGTGGTGGAGGGTTCCCGGCCCCTCCCGGAGATACGCCGCGTCGCGGTCGAGCAGGTCGACGGCCGTCGCGCGGTCTCCGGGCGCGCGGTAGCGCACGCGGTCGCCCGACTCGGCCTCGTACTCGAAGCCGAGCGTCTCCAGCATGCTCGCGGTCCCGTACGGGTCCGCGGGGAGCGCGGTCACGCCGCGGAGCCCGCGGATCGCGCGTTCGGCGGGCACGGGACCGTCCGTCCACGGATCCGGATCGGCAGTCTCCGTCACGACCAGTTCGACCCGCGTCCCCGAGGGGTCCGCGAGCGTCAGCCCGCGGTCGCCGAAGCGCGCGTCCGGGTCGAGCGGCCCCGCCTCGACGCCCCGGTCCGCGAGCCGGTCGCGCCAGTAGCCGAGCGAGTTCGGCGGCACCGCGAAGGCGACGGCCTCGTAGCCGGGCTTCCCAGTCCGCCCGGGGTCGGCGTTCGGGTCGGGGAAGACGGTGAACACCGACCCCGGCGAGCCGGTCGCATCGCCGAAGTAGAGGTGGTACTGGAGGCGGTCCTCGTAGTTCACGGTCCGGCGGAGCAGGCGGAGCCCGAGCGCCCCGCCGTAGAAGTCGGCGTGGGCGCCCGCGTCGCCGACGATCCCCGTGACGTGGTGGAGCCCGGGGGTGTCAGAGAGCATGCGGGGAGGTGGGTGCCGCGCGGGAAAGTCGGTGTCGGTGGGGGCGATCGCCAGCGGCCCGCGTCGGCGGGACGGCGCGCTCCAGCCCTCAGGAGAGCCACAGCAGCCGCACGTTGCTCGCGGTGAGGTACGTCCCGGTCGCCGTGAGCAACACCGGCGGGAAGTAGTACAGCAGGCCGTCGCCCTCGCGCGCGCCCTCGACGCTGATCCAGAGCATGACGAGGTAGACGGCGATCTTCAGGGCGACGAGCCCGGAGAGCCCGAACGACTCCAGCGCGAACCGCACGACCGGGTTCGCTTCCTCGATCGTCGGGACGTACCGGAGGAAGGCGACCGTGGAGACGACGTCGCCGACGCCGTACGTCGCGGTCGCCGCGATCCACAGCCAGTAGAACTCGTTGGGGCGGCGGCGGTAGGCGGGGCGTCGACGGGACCGGTCGCGGGATCTGACCACGGTCCGGGGTGTCGGCCGGCCGACGTGAATCTGCCGGTCCGCGGAGCCGCCGAAACCCGTATCGCTTCTGGAGGCCCCGCCGCCTTCCAGCCGACTTAAGAGGGATCGCACCGTCTCGCCGGGCGTGACAGAGCCGTCGACCCGCGAGGAGAAGCTGGAGCTCGGCGTCGAGCTGCTGGCGCACCTCGAACGCGAGGAGCTCGACCTCGCCGCCGCGGTCGACCGGATCGAGACGATCACGACGAGCCCGGCGCTCACCCGCGACATCCTCGACGCGGCCGAGAAGCGCGGGATCATCGACCGCGAGGGCGCCCGTTTGCGGGTCCGACGGAACGGGACCTACGTCGAGTACGACAGTCAGGTCGTCGCCCGCGAGGGCGACTTCGAATGCCGGCGGTGCGGCGCGTCGATCTCGACGGGCCATTTCATCCAGTTGGACGCGGGCGAACTCGGCCCGTTCGGCTCCTCGTGTATCCGGAAGGTGACCGGGCGAGAGTCGGAAGCGGAGTCGGAGTGACCCCGCTGTCGACCCCGCACGCACTCGCTGCTCGGTCGAACCCGCCGGAGTATTTACCTCGGCGCCCGAAGCGACGGTAATGACCGCGCCGAACCGGAACGTCCTGTGGGCGAACGCGCTCGTCGACGAGCTCGTCGCCGCGGGCGTCGACGCCGTCGTCGCCTCGCCGGGCAGCCGCTCGACGCCGCTGACTGTCGCCGCCGCGGGCCACGAGGAGCTCACCGTGTTCTCCCAGTTGGACGAGCGCTCCGCCGCGTACTTCGCGCTTGGCCGGGCCCGCAGGACCGGCCGCGTGACGCCGCTGATCTGCACCTCGGGCACCGCCGCCGCCAACTACCACCCCGCCGTGATGGAGGCGAGCGAGGCCCGCGTCCCGCTGCTCGCGCTCACGGCCGACCGGCCGCCCGAACTCCGTGACTCCGGCGCGAACCAGACCGCGGACCAAGAGAAGCTGTACGGCGACGCCGTGCGCTTTTATAAGGACCTCCCGGAGCCGGCCGCGAACGACCGGGCGCTCCGCTCGCTTCGCACCACCGTCGCCCGCGCCGTTGCGACCGCCGAGGGCGCCGATCAGGGGCCGGTCCACCTCAACGTCCCATTTAAAAAGCCGCTGGAGCCGACGCCGGTCCCGGGCGACGTGCCGGACGACCTCCCCGAGGCGGCAGAGCGTGGCCGCGACGGCCCGTACGTCGACGTGACGGCCGGCGCCCCCGAGCCGGGCGACGAGGAGCTGCGCGCGCTCGCGACCGAGCTGGGCGACGCGGACCGCGGGCTGATCGTCGCCGGCCCGGCCGACCCGCCGGGCATCGACCCCGAGTCGGTTACGGCGCTCGCGCACGCGACCGGGTTCCCGGTGCTGGCCGACCCGCTCTCCGGGCTCCGGTACGGCGGGCACACCCGCGTCGCGCCCGTTATCGGGAACTACGACGCGTACCTCTCGGCCGACCTCGCGGACGGTGAGGACGGGGACGCCGACGCGGCGGAGGCGGCGCGCGAGTGGGCCGACCCGGACCTCGTCCTCCGGCTGGGCGCCTCGCCCACCTCGAAGCGCCTCCGCAAGTACCTCGCCGGGACCGGCGCCGACCAGTACCAGGTCGACCCCGCCGGGCGCTGGCGCGAGGCCGAGTTCGCCGCGACCGACCTCGTCGTCGCCGAGCCGAGCCGGCTCTGCGCTCGTCTCTCTCGGCTCGTCGGGGGCGGGAGCGGCGATCCGGACTGGCGCTCACAGTGGGAGGAGGCGGACCGCGTCGCCGAGGCGGTTCACGGCCGCGAGGCGGAGGAGCTGGACGAGGCGGTCGCTGCCGGCGAGTCGGACTCGCTCCGCTCCGGTTTCCACGAGGGCGACGCGCTCCGCGCGGTCGCGGACGCGCTCCCCGACCCGGCGACGCTGTTCGTCTCCAACTCGATGCCCGTCCGCGACCTCGACCGGTTCGTCGGGTCCACGACCGCGAACATCACCGCGCTCGGTAACCGCGGCGTCTCCGGGATCGACGGCATCGTCTCCAGCGCGCTCGGGGCGGGCAGCGGGACGACCGACGACCTCACGCTCGTCGTCGGCGACATCGCCCTGTACCACGACTCGAACGGGCTGCTCGCGGTCGACCGCTGCGACGTCGACGTCACGGTCGTCGCGGTCAACAACGACGGCGGCGGCATCTTCCACAAGCTCCCGATCGAGTCGTTCGAGCCGCCGTTCACCGAGTCGTTCAAAACGCCACACGGGCTCGACTTCGAGCCGCTCGCGGAGCTTCACGGCCTCGACTACGAGCGGATCGACGCGCGATCCGACGCACTCGCCGACCGCGGCGAGAGCCCGGCCGAACGCGCGCAAGCGGTCGCGGACGACGTCGCCGCCGTCGTGTCTCGGGCCCACGAGGAGGCGGGGTCGCACCTGATCGAGGTCGACACGGACGCCGAGGTCAGCCACCGCACGCGGGAGCAACTCGCGGCCGCGGTCGAGCGCGCGGTCCACGGCGGGAGCGCGGCGCGGGGCGAAGGGGCGGGCTCGTCGTAGTCGCGCGGGGGTCCGACTCGCCGGGGTCAGGGCACGGTCGGGCTCGGTCCCTCACCGCGGCGCCCGCCGAGCGAGACTCCGGCGTACGCGACCACCGCGAACTGGATCCCGACGCCGAGGCTCGCGCCGAGCGCGAAGACGGCGGTGACGACGGGGCCGCGGTCCGGACTGAGGTACCAGAGGACGGCGGCCGAACCGAGCAGGAACGAGCCGGTCGCGCTCGCGCCCGTCGCCAGCGCGGTCGACGTGGCGGAGACGTCGGTGTCCCGTAGGCCGGCGAGGAGCGCGGCGCCGAACAGCAGGCCGTACACCAACAGGAACGCCGTGAACTGGGCGCTTACGAGGTACGTCGAGAGCGTCTCGGCGGACGGGAGCGAGACGGGCGATTCGAGGAGGATCGGCGAGAGCCGTCTGATTCCGCTGACCGCGAGCGCGACGACCGCGGCGACGATCGGGGGGAGGGCTGCCGTGCGCATACCCGTCAGCCCGCGCGGGTATTACTTATAAATCTCGGTCGTGATTATAAATCTCGGTCGAGAGGGGTCGCTGGAAGGCCTGATTCCGGCTCACTCCACGTCGACGACCGCCGCTGCGCGCACGTCGCGGTCCGTCGCCGTCGCCTCGCCCACGACTCGGTAGGTCCCCGCGGGCGGGTCCCGCCACGTCCCCTCGTAACCGACCGCCTCGCCCGGGCCGATCGTCTCGCTCCCGAGCGCCTGCGTGAACATCTGACTCGCGCCGTAACGCCAGACCGGATCGGCCCGGCCCTCGGCTGAGCCCTCTGCGTCCTCGTCCGCCGGGTACGCGGTGAACTCCGCGCGCTGGCCGGTCCGGAACTGGAGCGTCACCGGATCCGCGCCCGCGTTCTCGATCCGTAACGATAGCGCCACCCCGTCGTCCGTCGTCGCCGTCGCGAGCGCCGCGTCGAGCATGGTCGCGTCTGCGGTGCCCGCGGGGAAAACTCCTCGGCGGGCGCGCTCACCCCTCGGAAGGCAGCGAGAGAAACGGTCGACGACGCCTATAAGCCCCGCCTTCCCCTACATCGCGGCGTGCAGGTCGTCGGCTACGAGACGGACGTCGCGAGCGGCTCGCCGGACGCGGACGGCGACTCGGAACGGGATCCGATCCCCGAGGCGGACGGACCGATCGGGGGCGGGCTCTACGTCGCGAGCGGCGGGACCGTCGACTTCGTGGACGCGGGCCCGGGCACCGAGCTCGCCTTCGGTCTCGGCGAGCGACGCTGTGCGGGGACGGTCCACGAAGGCGATCATATCGCCTGCGACGCCGCGGACGCGCCGTACTGTGACGACCATTCGCACGTCTGGGTGTGCGCGCGGTGCACCGGGACGTGCCTGAAAGACGAGATGGACTGCCACGAGACGCACGCGATGTACCTCGCCGCGTTCGCGCCCGACGTGCTGAAAGTCGGCGTCACCAAGGAGTGGCGACTGGGTACTCGCCTCCGCGAGCAGGGCGCCGACCGCGCGGCCCATATCCGGACCTTCCCGAACGGGCGTATCGCCCGCGAGGTGGAGGCCGAGCTGGCGGCCGGCGACCACCTCGTCGACCGCGTCCGCGTTCCGACGAAGCTCGACGGGTTCGGGCGCGCGGTCGACGAGGCCGCGTGGGAGGCGCTGCTCGACCGGTTCGACCCGATCGAGCGGTACGAGTTCGACTACGGGCTCGACCTCGACGAGCGACCCGTCGCGGAGACGATGGCCGCGGGGACCGTCCGCGGCTGGAAGGGCCGAGTGATCGTTCTCGACCGCGGCGGCTCGACGTACGCCGTCGACGCGCGCGACCTCGTCGGCTACGAGCTGACCGACGCGGTGCCGGAGCGGGAGCTCCAGTCGAGCCTCGGGGCGTTCGGCGGATGACCGGGGGCGTCCTCTCGCTTTTGTTCGGCGACCCGTTCGCCGCGATGAACACGGTCGGGCTCGTCGCGTTCGCGCTCGTCGGCGCGAGCAAGGCGGTCCGCGAGGAGTTCGACCTCTTCGGCGTCGCTGTCGTCGGGCTGGCGATGGCGTTCGCCGGCGGCGTCACCCGCGACCTCCTCGTCGCGCGCGTCCCGCTCGCGCTGCGCTCGCCGGTCGAGATCATCTTGGGGCTCGTCGGCGTCGCCCTCGCGGTCGGGCTGAGCGCGTGGCTCGCCTCCCCCGACGAACACCCGGTGACCCTCGTCGCCGACGCCGTCGGCCTCGCCGCCTTCGCCACGACAGGCGCCATCGTCGCGACCGATGCGGGGGTGTCCGCGTTCGGCGTCGTCGCGGTCGCGACGATCAACGCCGTCGGCGGCGGCGCGCTCGCCGACATCCTCCTCGACCGCGCGCCGTTCATCCTCTTCGAGGACTTCTACGCGAGCTGCGCCGTGCTGGGCGGCGTCGCGTACTGGCTGGTCGGCGCGCTCGGCGGCCCCTCGGGGGTCGCGGCCGCGGCGTGTGCGGCGGTGACGGTCGGCCTCCGGCTCGTCGCCGTCGCTCGCGGCTGGGGCCTCCCGACCGCGAAGCGGTTCGGCGACGAGTTCGGTCGATAGGAGCGAGACGAGCCCTCGGCGACCCGACCGCCAGGCGCCCGACCCACTCAGCGACCGAACCCCTCGACCGCGACGACGCGCCGCACGCCGAGGTACGCGGCCGCGGCGATGCCGGCGTACGCGACCACGAGGACGCCGGTCGTCGCGTCCGCGCTGTCGATGGCGAGCCGCGCCACCGCGTTCGCGGGGCCGCCGGCCATCGCCGTCGCGCCGCCGAACAGCACGAGGACTGCCACCGAGTAGAGCAGCTGGGCCGCCTGCCGGTCGGGCGCGACGGCCGCGATGCCGACCGCGACCGCGACGACGAGCGTCGTCAGCGCGGTCATCAGCGCCAAGATCGGGCCGACGTTCGCGACCGAGGTGCCGTTCGCCTCGAGGAGGAGTAGCCACAGCAGGGCCTGGCCCGGAGCGATCCCGATCGCCGCGGCGGCCTTCCCGTCGACGATCTCGGCGAGCGTGACGGGCGCGACCCGGAGCAGCTCCATGGTTCCTTGATCCAACTCCTCCGTGATCGAGTCGACGATCAGCGACCCCGAGATGAACACCGGGAGGAAGACGAGCAGGGGGATCAACACGGTGTACGTGAACGTGAAGTACGGGCTGGTGTCGCTCCGGTCGGGCAGGGGGAGCGGGGACTCCTCCAGGTACGAGGCGCGGGCGTCGCGCTCGTTCAGCTCGTAGGTCCGCAGCAGCTCGCGCAGCTGCACCACGATCACCGTCGTCTCCACGGTTGAGTCCGGGGCGGTGACGGCGGTCGACACCCGCCCGCTCTCCGTGCGGGTCGTGACCACCACCGCATCGGCCGCGTTCCGGTCGAAGGCGCTCCGCGCGGCGTCCGCGTCGTCGTACGGCGTGACCGAGGCGCCCGGGACCTCGCTCGCGGCGCGCTCTAAGTCGTCGACCGCGTCGCCCGCGGCCGCGACCTCGATCTCCGCGCCGTCGAGCGCGCCCGGGTCGTACATGGAGACGAGCCCGACGACGAGGAACGACGAGAAGGTCGCGATGAACAGCTGGATCCCGATCGCGAGCAGGATCGTCTTCTCCGCGCGCAGCCCGGCGAGCTCGCGCCCGGCGATCGTCAGGCGGCTATCCAAGGCTCACCACCCCGACGTTGTACGCGGCGTGGCCCAGCGTCGCCAGCGTAAGCGCCAGCGCGTAGGCGGTCCGGCCGCGCCGCGCCCCGAGGGCGGCGACGCTCGTCGCGGCGACGTGGAGGATGAGCGGGGCGAAGAACAGCGCCGCCAGGGCGAGCGGCGGCAGCCCGGAGAACCCGGACACGTCGGCGAAGGCGGCGCGCCCGAGGAAGAGCTCCGTGAGCCCCACCGCCTGAACGACCGCGGTCGCCTTCTCCGCGAGGAAGAACCCGGTCCCGGAGGCGAGACCGACCGCGAGGGCGACCCGATCGGTCCGCTCGAAGACGCCGCGCTCGAAGCCGGCGTAGAGGCCGATACTTTTGGCGACCTCTTCGATGAACGCGATGGTCACGAGCAGCACCGGGATCGACACGGTGACCGGCAGCGCGAACAGCACCGCGACGGCAAGCAGTTCCGCGACGAACACGAAGGGGATCGTACAGGCGGTGAGGAAGGCGACCGAGCCGAGCGCGCGGAGTCGGTCGCGGTCGAGGAGCCCGCCGCCGACCGCCCCGCCGACCGGGACAGCGGAGAGCCGCACCGCGAGCGCGTCGAGGAACTTCCGCGTCACGGGCTTCTGCGAGAACATGTCCTCCTCGCGGTAGACGCCGAGGCCAAGGCCGAACAGCAGCGCGGCGCCGACCGCCATCGGCGTGGTCGAGAAGAGGACCTCGCCGGCCGAGACGGCCTCGCCCTGGAGGTCGAAGACGACGAGCGTCAGCGGCGAGACGAGCGCGACGGGCGTCACGTTCGTGAAGATGGCCGGCACGAACGCGTAGGTGGTCAGCAGGACGCTCACGCCGACCGTCACGAAGGTGAGCTCCTTGAACGAGCGCGCGAACATCGCGCCGACGAAGGTGGCCCCGAGGAACGTCGCCGCGACCGGCGCCACCGCGACCACCGAGAGCGCCCCACCGCCGACGAGGAGCGCGATGAGGCTCGTGACGACCGCGGCGGCCGCCGCGTACGGGAGCGTCTTGCCGGCGACGATCTCCGCCGGCGACAGCGGCGTGACGAGCAGCGGCTCCCCGCGTCGGTTCGTCCGCTCGTCGAGGATCGAGGAGCCGTACGCCTGGATGAGGAAGTTCATCGGCACGAGGAAGGCGAACGCCAACAGCAGCGATGTGAACGGGAACGGCGGCGTGATCGACCCGGGCGAGCCGACGGTGTTCGCGCCGAAGGCCGCGCCACCGATGGACGGCACCGCGAAGCCGCCGTCGTCCGACTCCGCGCCGTCATCGGTAGTGTCGGGGGCGTCCGTCGCGCTTCCGTCGCCGTCGCCGTCGGTCTCGTCGGACCCGCCGCTCGTCCTCTCGTCTCCGGACGGGCCATCGGCGTCGGCATCCCCATTGGAGTCGGGCGCGGAGGACTCAGTAGATCCGGTATCGTCCGCGTCGGTACCGCTGCCATCTCCGTCGGAGTCGGTCGCGTCGCTCCCGCCGTCGCTCCCTCCGCCCGAACCGCTCGTCGAGCCGCCGTCGTTCCCGCCGAGCGTGGCGCCGTCATCGACGCCGGACGTTCGGCCGACGTACCGGAGCGAAACGACGACCGGAAAGGCGGCAGTCTGATTCGGCTCGGCGCGCATCAGCCGCTCGTTGTGCGACGCGACGGCCTCGCGGACCGACGCGGCCGCCGCCTCGCCCTTCCGCGTGTCGCTCGCGCGGACGACGACCTCCTCGACGTCGGCGGCGTCGATCACTCCGTCGTCGCCGGAGCCGGGTTCCACCACGGTCACCACGACCGCATCGGCGGGGTCACCGAGCGACGCCGACCCGGCCGGGACCGGGCGCAGCGACGGCGCGTCCTCGATCGCGTCCGCGTACGGCGACTCGGCGTCGACGCCGACCCGGTACACGTCTTGGTCGACGTCGAGGCCGGCGACGCCCGTCGCCACGCCGACGCCGACGACGCCGCCGGCGACGAGGAGGAGGGCGACGCCCGCCGCGAGCGTGCGGCGGTCGACACCCCCGGACGCGCGGGCGGTTTCCCACCTGGCGACCCGGAGGACGCGGCGGACGCCGACCGCGAGCCGTCGGCCGACGCGGCGGAACCTGTCGATCACTCGGTCGCCTCCGTGGTCGCCGCCTCCGTCGTTTCGGTTTCCGGTTCGTCGCCGTCGGCCTCGCCGTCGCCATCGCCGTCGGCGTCGCTCGCAGCTTCGGTTCCGTCACCGCCGAGGTCGCCGGTGTACCGCCCGGGCATCGGCCGGCCGACGATGTCGAGGAACACGTCTTCGAGGCTCGGCTCGCGGCTCCGGATGTCGACGACCTCGCCGCCGGCGTCGCCGACGGCCTCCCGGACCGCGGCGACCGCGTCCATGCTCGGGACCGCCGTCCGGAAGCGGTCGCCGACCTCCTCGGTCGTCGCGTCGAGGTCCGCGAGCGCCGGCGTCGCGGTCGGCTCGACGTCCGTGAACACGCGGTAGGTCGTCTCGCCGTGTCGCTCGCGGATCCCGTCGACGCTCCCGCGGGCGACGATCCGCCCCTCGTTCATCACCACGACGCGGTCGCAGACGGACTCGACGTGGTAGAGGTTGTGCGCGGAGAAGACGACCGTCTTCCCGGTCTCGCGGAGCTCGCGGGTGAACGCCAGCACTGAGTTCGTCGTCACGGGGTCGAGCCCGGAGGCGGGCTCGTCGTACACCAGCACGTCCGGGTCGTTGACGAGCGAGCGCGCGATGGCGACCTTCCGTTTCATCCCCTTCGAGACGTCGCCGAGGCGGCGCTCGCGGTGGTCCAGTTCCAGGCGGTCGAGCGCGGCCTCGATCCGCTCGTCGGCGACCTCCCGGGGCACGTCGTAGAGGTCGGCGAAGAAGCGGAGGTACGACAGCGCGGTCATCTCCTCGTACAACGGCGACTCCTCCGGCAGGAACCCGAGGTGGCGCCGCATTTCGGGGTCCGAGGCGTCGAACCCGGCGACGGTCACCTCGCCCTCGGTCGGCTCGACGAGGCCGGCGAGTATCTTGAGCGTCGTCGTCTTCCCGGCCCCGTTCGGGCCGACGATCCCGAACACCTCGCCCTCGTCGACGGCGAAGTCGCTGTCGACCACGGCCGCGAAGTCGCCGTAGGTCTTCCGTAGCCCCGAGGCCTCGATCATGCGCTCGGGTCCGCCGGCGGCCGGGTTAAATCCACGCACGCGGTTATCGGCCGCGAGAACGCGGGCGGACGCCGCACTCGGTCCGGGCGGCGAGAGGGGGCTCGTCCGCGTTAGTCCGTGTACGGCTTCTCGATGCTCGCGTCGCCGCTGATGTACGCGTTCATCCGGCGGGTAATCCCGTCGAACAGCGTGATGAGCGGCGAGAGGACGCGCTCGACGAGCCGGACCGGCGACGCGACCCGCAGCGACCACGTCTCGGCGTTTCCGAGCCCGAAGGCCTTGGGGACGATCTCGCCGAACACGAGGACGAGGAAGCTCGTACACAGCGTCGTCGCCACGATCGCCGCCCCCGGCGGGAGATAACTCGCGATCAGGACAGTCACGATGCTCGAGATGGCGATGTTGACGACGTTGTTCCCGACGAGCAGCGTGACGAGGAGGCGGTGCGGATCGTCGTGGAGTTCCTTCAGCACGTCCCCCGCGGGTCGTCAGTGCCGGCCTGCCGTTCGAACCACTCGCTCGGCAGCGAGAAGATGGCAGTCTCCGAGCTCGAGAAGAACGCACTGAGCGCCAAAAGCGCGGTTACCGCCCCGATCCCCGCCACGGCGAGTGTGACTCCGACCATACGTCGTATTTAAAAACGACCCCAAAGAGGGTGTCGGCCGGACGCCAGCAACAAGCGGGGAGGCGTACCACTCCCGGTCCGAGACGCGCTGCGGTGTTGGTCCGAGACGCGCTGCGGTGTCGGACGGCGGCTTCGCCGGGACGCAGAAATCGCAGAAATCGGAACGCCGTACTACTCTTCTTCTTCCTCTTCCTCGACCGGTCCTCGGCCTCGTTCCCAGACGGCGTCGGCCGAGGTGTCGTTCGGTGCGGTGTGCGAAACGTCTTTCATGGTGTCGCGATCGCTTGCCATATTGACTCCGGATAGCTCGGACCCCCGTATTAACCCTTCGTGGAAAGAGATAATGAGTCCTGATACCATATAAGGTATTAATATCGGGCGGCACGGGGACGCTCCGATCAGTGGACGTATTGCGAATTGGTGGCTGTAGGCGGGACGGAAACCGGACAAACGTCCGGGTGCGAGCGGAGGACCGCAGCGATGAGGCGTGCGGCCGCCGGAGTAGTCCGCGTGTTCGGAACCCGCGACGCGACCGGAAACGTCGACCGCGACGGGCGGGCGTCGGTGGACCGAGAGGGCGCGACGCTCGCGGTCGGTCGCGATGTCGACGCGCCGCCGGAGCGGACAGCGAGGGCGCTCCGCGACACCCAGCGGTGGCCCGACTGGAGCCTGTCGGTCCGCGACGTTGAGAGCGCGGACCGGTACGTCGAGACCGGGACGACCGGGAGGGTCCGCGTCGCGGGCGCGTGGGTGCCCTTTCGGGTGACAGCGGCGACGCGGCTCCGGTGGGACTGGGAGGTCGCGCGGGTCCCAGCGACAGGGCACCGCGTCGACCGGTACGCGGGAGAGCCGGACCGGTGTCGAGCGGTGATCGAGGTCCCGCTTATCGCGCCCCCGTACGTCCCGGTCTGCCGGCGCGCGCTCGACCGGTTCGCGGCGCTGGTTGAGGGGGAGTGACCCGGGAGGCGCTCGGGCGCTGAGGCGGTCGGGCGTCTCAGTTCTCGTAACCTTTCTCGAACGGGTCGATGACCTCGCTGCCGGGGTCGTCCTCGTCGCGGGTGAAGCCCGGCCCCTGCGTCGCCAGTTCGAAGACGAGCCCGTCGGGGTCGGTGAAGTAGATGCTCTTGAAGTAGGTTCTGTCCTTCACCTCGGAGACCTCGACGTCGTGGGATTCGAGGTGCGCCTGCCACTCCTTCAGGGTCGTCTCGTCTTCGACGCCGAACGCGAAGTGGTGGCTCGCGCCCGGGCCGGGCGTCCCCTGCGAGTCCGGGTACTCGAAGTAGGTGACGTTGGTCCCCGGCTTCCCTTCGGGCGTCGGCGAGAAGTAGTAGTGCGGCGTCCCCGGGTCGTCGTAGTTCTGGGTCCGCTTGACCGTGTGCCAGCCGAGGATGTCCTCGTAGAACGCGGTGGTCTCCTCGATGTCGGTACAGATGTTCGTGACGTGGTGGAGCCCGGTCGTCGGCGGCGCGTCGGTCATGATCTGTGTGAACGCTCGTCGGGGAGGTAGTTAGTCGTACTGGGGGCTCGACGCGGTCGTCAGGCGGTTGGAAAAGGGAGCGTCGCGTGCGCGTCGGTCGGGAAAGTTCGCGTATACGGCTCAGAACAGGCCAAGGCCGACCGCGTACGGCCACGCGCTGCCGCCGACGGCGAGGAACGCCAGCGCGGCGCCGGCACCGTAGACGTTCTTCAGGAAGCTCGTCATCTCGTTCTGCTTCTCCTCGGGGTCGTCCATCGACCAGAAGTCGTGCATCGTCACGGCGGAGGCGAGGAGGAAGAAGGCGAGCGCGCCGGCGGAGAGGACGGGGAACGCGCCCGCGGCGACGCCGAGGCCGCCGAGGACGAGGACGGCGCCGGAGGCGATCACCGAGAACTGCGGCGCCGGGAGACCCTTGAACTCGGCGTAGCCGGCCATCGTCTCGAGGTCCATGAAGTGGTTGAGCCCCATGAACGCGAGCGTCGCGCCGAACAGGATCCGGCCGAGCAGGAAGAGTTCGCCCGCGAGGGGGGTGTCGAACTGGAGCGGTAACGTCGCGAGTTCAGCTAACATCGTGTAACCTGCTATACGGACGTAACCTATTTATCGCTTCCCGGACAATACGGTTAGTAGGTAACACCGATGTCATCACAGGACCTTTCGGCGGCAGAGTCGGCGGAGACGGCGGATTCGGGCGCTGACGCGACGGCTGATTCGGGCGCTGACGCCGCGGCAGAGGCGACGACGCCCGAGACCCCCTGCCCCGTCATCGACTCCATCGAGCAGATCGGATCGCAGTGGCGGCTCGTCGTCCTCCACGAGCTGTTGAACGGCGAGGCGCGGTTCAACGAACTGAAGCGGGAGACGGACGCCAACGCGAGGACGCTCTCGCGCGTGCTCGACGACCTCCAGGAGACCGGGTTCGTCGACCGGCGGTTGGAGGAGGACTCGCCGGTGGCGACGTACTACAGTTTAACTGATAAAGGCGAGTCGCTCGCCCCCGTCTTCGAGGAGATCGACGACTGGGCCCACGAGTGGCTGGCCGAATGTGAGGCGTAGGATCTGGGAAACGCTTCTGTTGGCTATTTATAAATAAGACTGGACCCCGTGGCGGCCTATTTATATGCCGTCGCCGACAGATCGACCGCGAACGCCTCCAAAGCCCCAGCCGCTCGGCACTACGTCGTTCCTACCGCTGCGAACACTTCCAAAGCCCCAGCCGCGAGGACTCGGTGCGCTCGCTGCGCTCCTCGTCGCTCGTTTCACTCGCTCCTGCGGTGCTTACGTCGCGCGCCTTCGTCCTCGCGGCTGCCCCTTTGAGTCCCGCCCAGCACGGCATCCGCAGCCTCACGCCTCCCCAACCTCGTCAGTCGCCCGTCGCTTCGCTCCGGGCGACTGACTCCCTCGCGCGGTGCCGCTCACGCCCGCCACTGGCGGCCGTTCGCGGGCACGCGCCGCCGCATCGGTTGTTTATAAACGAGCGCCGCGAACGCGTACCGCCGCCGAAACGCACACCCTTCTCCGGCGCGTAGCGATCTACGTGTACGCCGGACTGAAGAACACTCCCTGCTGTCTGTGCGGCCGCGACGACACCCACACGCGGATCGCGGTGCCGCCGCGCGCGCTCCGGCTGATGGAGAACGGCGACCCGATCTCGTGGCGCGACGTGGTCGGCACCGTGACGCTCCGGTTCTGCGCCGACGACTGGGACCTCGTCAGCGACCTCGCGATCGAGATGGACACGCATCCCCTCTCGCGGTGTAACGCGGCGCACGTCTCCTTGGACCTCCGCGAGGACCACGAGGCGCTGCTGTCCGCGACGAAGGCCGAGACGGACCAGACGGAACTGGAGGCGCGGCTGGCTCGCGAGGCCGAGGCGACCCTCGACGCGGTCGACGACCCCTACACCGAGGAGCGCGACGTGGTGGAGGCGATCGTCGTGTTGCGCGCGTTAGAGGAGCTCGGGGTGCGGGACGGCCCCGGCCGCGGCGCCGAGGGCGCCGCCGGGGCCGGGGAGTCGGCGGCCGCGGACGACGACTGATCCGGCCGCGTCACCGCCTGATCTCGAACCCCTCGGCGCCCTCCGGCTCACCGTACTCGGCGTCGACGCTCTCGACTTCTGCGGCCTCGCTTCCCGTCTCGCACCACGCCACCATGTCGCGGACGTCCCCCTCGGGCCCCTCGAAGACGGCCTCGACCCGGCCGTCGTCGAGGTTCCGCACCCAGCCGTCGACGCCCGCCTCGCGGGCGGCGTCGCGGGTGCTCGCTCGGTAGAAGACGCCCTGAACGCGGCCCGAGACGAAGACGTGCGCGCGAACGCGGTCGGTCATCGGCCGACGTTGGGACCGCGGCCCGCTTAAACGACCCGACCGCGACCGACTTCAGTCGACCCGCCGCGCGCCCGCAACCGACGCCTACTAACTCCCGGGCGCCGAGGTGGGCGACATGGACCTGTTCGGAACCGCCGGGATCCGCGGCGGCGTCGAGGACCGCGTCACGCCGGCGCTCGCGCTCGCAGTCGGGCGGGCCGTGGGCGCCGAGATCCGAGAGCGAGCCGACGAGTCGCCGGCGGAGCCGACGCCGGGGTCGAGCCCGGAGTCGACCCCCGACCCCGAAGTCGTCCTCGCCCGCGACGGCCGGGTGACCGGCCCGGCGCTCGCCGCCGCGATGGAGGCGGGGCTGTCGGCGGGCGGCGTCGACGTCCGCCGCGCCGGTCGGCTTCCGACGCCGGCGCTCGCACACGCCTCGCGGGGACGCTACGGCGTGATGCTCACCGCCTCGCACAACCCCCCGACCGACAACGGGATCAAGCTCTTCCGCGACGGCACCGAGTTCGACCGCGACGCGGAGCGCGCCGTGGAGGAGCGGGTGGCCGACGAGGAGGGCGTCGCCCCGTGGGACGAGTGGACCGAGGCGACCCGGACCGACCCGCTTGACGGCTACCTCGCCGACGTGCGCGAGTACGCCGCGGGGTTCGGCGCGCCCCTCGACGGCCTCCGGGTCGCGGTCGACTGCGGCAACGGGATGAGCGCGCCCGCGACGCCGACCGTCCTCCGCGAGCTCGGCGCCGACGTCGTCACGCTCAACGGCAACGTCGACGGCCACTTCCCCGGCCGGGGGAGCAAGCCGACGCCGGAGACGCTCGCCGACCTCCGCGCGTTCGTCGCGGACGCCAACGAGGGGGTGGACGATCCGGGCCGCCAGCGACCGGACGTCGAGGGGGCCGGCGACGGCGACGCCGAGGGGTTCGCCTTCGGCATCGGCCACGACGGCGACGCGGACCGGATCGTGATCGTCGACGCGGACGGCGAGGTCGTCCACGAGGACACGGTCCTTGCGGTGCTCGCGGAGCGATACACCCGCGAGAGCGACGCCGCGGACCCCGTCGTGGTAACGACGCCGAACGCCTCCGGTCGGATCGACGAGCGCGTCCGGGCGGCCGGCGGGCGCGTCGAGCGCGTGCGGCTCGGCGCGCTCCACGAGGGGATCGCGGCGGTGCGGGAGGACGCTGCGGAGGCCGGCGCCCTCGGCGAGGCCGGTGTGGTCGGTGAGGCGGGTGCCGCCGGCGAGGTGGGCGACGACACCCGCGTCGTCTTCGCCGCCGAGCCGTGGAAGCACATCCACGTCGCCTTCGGCGGGTGGATCGACGGCGTGGCCTCCGCGGCGGTGATCGCGCGCCTCGTCGCCGACGAAGGGCTCGACGCGCTGCGGGCGCCGATCACGGAGCGACCCTACCGCAAGGTGAGCGTCTCCTGCCCCGACGACGCGAAAGAGACGGTAATGGACCGCTTGGAGACGGCGCTGCCGGACGCGTTCCCCGAGGCCGCGGTCGACACCGACCACGGCGTCCGGCTGGAGTTCGAGGACGCCTCGTGGACGCTCGTCCGGCCCTCCGGCACGGAGCCGTACGTCCGCGTGTACGCCGAGAGCGACGACGTCGACGCCCTCGTCGCCGAGGTCGAGGACGTCGTCGAGGACGCGGTCGCGGCGGCGTAGGCCGGGTGCGTTCGGTCGGCGCAGGCGTTCGGGAGTTTGGTCACGTTTACAATCGTGAGAAATCCGGATACGTGGATCGGAAGCCGGGGTCGAGCGGCGATTACCCCGTAATTCGGCCGGCTGTTTTCACGAACGTGTCACCTCGGTGCGGCGGGAACGACGAATTTATGCCGCGTTCCGACGGGGTTATGAGTGAGATGGCATCCGACTTCGATCGGCGGCGGTTCATCAAGGCGGCAAGCGCAGCGGGCCTCGTCGGCCTCGCCGGGTGTAGCGGCGGCCCGAGCGGCGACGGGGGAGACGGGGGCGACGGCGAGGTGCCGGCGCGGGTCGGTATCGTCTACTCCGACGGCGGCCTCGGCGACAACTCGTTCAACGACGCGGCCCAGCAGGGCATCTTCCAGGCCGAAGAGGAGTTCGGCATCGCCTACGACGAGTCGGAGCCGGACGGCGCCGGCGAGTTCGAGCAGTTCCAGCAGCAGTACGCCGGGTCGACGGACCCCGCGTACGACTTGGTCGCCACCATCGGGTTCAATCAGGGCGACGCGCTGAGCCAGACCGCGCCCGACTACCCCGACCAGGACTTCATGATCGTCGACACCGTCGTCGACGAGCCGAACGTCGCGAGCTACCTCTTCCGCGAGCACGAGGGTTCGTTCCTGATGGGCGTCCTCGCCGCGCGGCTGACCCAGATCGACTTCTCCGCGGGCGAGGGGGCCACCGACACCGACTCGACGGAGGTCGGATTCGTCGGCGGCGTCGACAGCCCGGTGATCCGCCGGTTCCAGGCCGGCTTCGAGGCCGGCGTAGAACACGTCTCCGAGGACGTCAGCGTCACGTCGAGCTACGTCGGCAGCTACGCCGACCCGACGGGCGGGCAGGAGGCGGCGCTGTCGATGTACCAGGGCGGCGCCGACATCATCTACCACGCCTCGGGCGCGACGGGCGTCGGCGTGTTCCAGGCCGCACAGGAGGAGGGCCGGTTCGCCTTCGGCGTCGACCAGGACCAGTCGGTCTCCAACGAGTCGTTCGCCGACGTCATCCTGGCGTCGATGGTGAAACGCGTCGACACCGCGGTGTACGAGTCGATCTCGAACGTCATCGACGACGAGCACCAGGGCGGCTCGACGACGGCGCTCGGGCTCGAATCCAACGGCGTCGAGTGCGTCTACGGCGACCAGATCGGCGACGAGGTCCCGGACGATATCACGACGGCCGTGGCGGACGCGCGCGACGAGATCATCGCCGGGAACATCGAGGTCCCGGAGACGACGAGCAACTGAGGCAAGACGGCTACGAGGCCCGGACGCGCGCCCCGAACCCGACGCCTGCCGGGCGCTCCGGACCGACACCGGGAACGCGGCTTTTCTGCGGATCCGGTCGGCCGATAGACAGTACCGCGCGTAACGGCTCGGAATCCGCGCGTTTTTAGGCTCCGACGCGGAGTTACGGGTGAATGAACCCGGCGGTCCACTTGGACGGCATCACGAAGCGATTCCCCGGGGTCGTCGCGAACGACGACGTTGATCTCGCGGTCGAGCGCGGGAGCGTCCACGCCCTGCTCGGCGAGAACGGGGCCGGCAAGACCACGTTGATGAACGTGCTGTACGGCCTCTACCAGCCGACCGAGGGGACCGTCCGCCTCGACGGCGAGCCGCAGTCGTTCGACTCGCCGCGGGACGCGATCGACGCCGGCGTCGGCATGATCCACCAGCACTTCATGCTGGTCGACCCGATGACGGTGTGGGAGAACGTCGTCTTGGGCAACGAGCCGAAGACATGGGGCGGACTGCGCGTCGACAGGGAGGCGGCCCGCGAGGCCGTCGTCGAACTGAGCGAGCGCTACGGGTTCGACGTGGACCCGGACGCGACCATCGCGGACACCTCCGTCGGCGAACAGCAGCGCGTCGAGATCCTGAAGGCGCTGTACCGCGGCGCCGACGTGCTCATCATGGACGAGCCGACCGCGGTGTTGACGCCGCAGGAGGTCGACGAGCTGTACGGCGTCTTCGAGGAGCTCACCGAGCAGGGGAAGACGATCATCTTCATTTCGCACAAGCTGGGCGAGGCGCTGTCGGCGGCCGACGACATCACCGTCCTCCGCGACGGGGTCAACGTCGGCACCGTCGCCGCGGCCGACGTGACGCGCGAGGAGCTCGCGGAGATGATGGTCGGCCGAGAGGTGCTGATGGAGCCCGCGACGTCGCCGCAGGAGGCGGGCGACCGCGTGCTGGAGGTGACGGACCTCGACGTCGAGGACGACCGGGGCGTCGAGGCGGTCTCGGACCTCTCCTTCGAGCTCCGGGGCGGCGAGATCTTGGGGGTCGCGGGCGTCGACGGCAACGGCCAGTCGCAGCTCGTCGAGGCGATCACGGGCCTGCGCGAGGCGGCGTCCGGCGACGTCCGCTACCGGGGCGAGTCGATGGTCGGGAAGACGCGCCGCGACCGGATCGACCGCGGGATGGCGTTCATCCCCGAGGACCGACAGGAGCGCGGCCTCGTGATGTCGTACGACCTCGTCGAGAACGGGATCTTGGGGAGCCAGCACGACCCGCCGTTCGCGAACGGCGGCCGGCTCGACTGGCCCGCCGCCCGCGACCACGCCGAGTCGGTCATCGAGCAGTACGACGTTCGCCCGCCGGACGCCGAGGCGGAGGCCGAGTCGCTGTCGGGCGGCAACCAGCAGAAGTTCATCGTCGGCCGCGAGTTCGAGCGCGACCCGGAGCTGGTCGTCGCCACCCACCCGACCCGCGGCGTCGACATCGGGTCGACGGAGTTCCTCCACGACCGGCTGCTCGAACTGCGCGCCGAGGGGAAGGCGATCCTCCTCGTCTCCTCGAAGCTCGACGAGGTACAGGGACTCTCCGACCGACTCGCGGTGATGCACGAGGGCGAGTTCACCGGGATCGTCGACCCCGCGACCGTGACCGAAGAGGAGATCGGGCTGCTGATGGCCGGCGAGTCGCTCGACGACGACTCCGTCGAGGGGGCCGCGATCCACGATGCCGCGGGCGATGGGACGGACGACACGTCGCGCGACGGGAGCAACGGCGCGGACGACGCGTCGGGTAACGGGATCGACGGAGCGACCGGCGGCGACGAGGGGGTGGACGCGTGAGCGACTCGGACCCCGACGCGGACGGGGATCCCTCCGTCTTCGCCCGCGTGGTCGCGCCGTTCGTCGACCGGAGCGTCGCGGAGCGGCTCGTCATCAGCGTCGCCGCCATCTTCCTCTCGATACTCGTCGGCTTCGCGCTCGTGCTCGTCTCCGGCCGGATAGCCGAGTGTTCGACCGCGGCCTGGACGATGCCGATCACCGGGCTGGGGTTCTGTTATAATCCGTTCGAGGTGTACGTGGTGCTGTTCAACGGCGCGCTCGGCTACCCGTTCGCGGTCGGCGATCCCGGCCTGTTCAACCCGGGATGGACGCCGTTCAACCTCTCGTTCGGCCTGACGCTCTCGGAGACGACGCTTTTGATCTTCACCGGGCTCTCCGTCGCCGTCGCCTTCCGCGCCGGCCTGTTCAACATCGGGACGCAGGGCCAGCTCGTCGTCGGCGCGCTCGCGACCGCGCTCACCGTCTTAGCGCTCGCGCCCCTCCTCCCGGCCGGCCCCGTCGCCGGCCTCGTGCTGATCGTCGTCGGGACCGCGGCCGGCGCCGTCGGCGGCGGCGTCTGGGGCGCGATACCCGGCGCCCTCAAGGCGTACGCCGACGCCAACGAGGTGATCACGACGATCATGCTCAACTTCGTCGCCGCGAACGTCGCGTACGTGCTCGTGTTGGAGGTGTTCCGTGCCGAGGGCTCCTCCGTGGTCGCCACCCGGTACGTCCCGGAGTACGCGCAGTTCCCGTCGGTGCTGTTCCCGCCGTCGACCGACTTTGCGCTGATCGCGCTGCTCGTCGGGGTCGCCTTCATCGGTGCGCTCTACTACTTCGTCGAACACACCTCGCTCGGGTACGACCTCAGGACGAGCGGCGTCCAGGCCGCCGCGGCCGAGTACGGCGGCGTGAACGCGAAGCTTACCACCGTGCGGGCGATGACGCTCTCCGGCGCGCTCGGCGGCATCGGCGGCTCGGTGTGGGTGCTGATGTCCGAGGGCCGGTGGATGGCCTCGGTCCCGGACCTCGGCTTCGACGGGATCACCGTCTCGATCCTCGCCGGGAACAACCCGCTCGGCGTGCTGCCGGCGGCGTTCCTCTTCGGGATCCTGAAGGGCGGCGCCTTGGAGATCGGGTTCCGAACCGACGTTCCCACGGAGCTCGTCGCCGTGCTGCGCGGACTCATAATCCTGTTCGTGGCGATGCCGGAGTTCTTCCGGATGATCGGGCGGTACGCGGGTGTCGGCGGCGCGGGCGGTGCGAGCGACGCGGGCGGCTCGGGGTCGGCGGACCCCGACGAGTCCGCCGGCGGCGACGGGGGTGAGGCCGATGCGTAACCCCCTCTCGCCGGCCGCGCTCCTCGAGGACGCGAGCGAGTCGAGCTACGTGCGTTCGCTGGTCGTCGGCACCGTCGGCGTGCTCGCGGTCCTCGGCGTGCTTGGGCTCGCGTTCCCCGCCTCGGTCGCGGGCGACCTCGCCGGCATCGTCTTCTCGACCAGCACGGCGAAGTCGACGGCGCGGCTCGCGGCGCCCATCGTGCTCGCCGGCCTCGGCGGCATCTTCGCGGAGAAGTCGGGCGTCATCAACATCGGGCTGGAGGGACTGTTGATCATCTCGGCGTTCGTGTCGGTGTACGCCGCGTCGGTCGTGGGCGTCGGCAACGCCGTCCTCGGCGTCCCGGCGCTCGGGATCGCGTTCCTCGCCGGGATCGCGGCGTCGACGTTCCTGGCGGCGGTGTTCGCGGTCGTCTGTATCGAGTTCAAGGCCGACCAGATCATCGCCGGACTGGCCGTCTGGCTCATCGCCCTCGGGCTCGCGCCGTTCATGTCGACCGTGTTCTTCGGCGGCGTCAACACGCCGAACCTCGGCGTGAGCGTCGGGTGGAAGTACTCCGCGACCATGGTGGTCCTCGCGACCCTCGGCTCGTGGTGGCTGCTGAACCGGACCGCGTTCGGCAAACACCTCCGGGCGGCCGGCGAGAACCCGAAGGCGCTCGACACCGTCGGCGTCTCCGTCTCGAAGGTGCGCTACGCCGGCGTCCTGCTCTCGGGCGTCCTCTCCGGCGTCGGCGGCTCGGCGCTGGCGCTGTCGATCGGCCAGTTCGTCGGCTCCGGCGAGACGATGGTCCAGGGGAAGGGGTTCATCGCCATCGTGGCGTACCTGTTCGGCAACTACAACCCGCTCGGGACGCTCGGCGCGGGCGTGCTGTTCGCCGGCCTCGACGCGATGCAGATCCGGCTCCAGCAGCTCGGCTACGCGGTCCCCGACACGCTGGTCCAGACCATCCCGTACGTCGTCGTGATCGTCGTCCTCGCCTTAGTCGGCCGGACGCAGATCCCCGAGGCCGCGGGCGAGCACTACGAGACCGAGGAGTGAGCCCGGCGAGGGCCACCGCCGCCCGCGCCGCCCGCACCGCCTCGCGGTCAGTCCGACGCGCCGGCCTCGTCGGCCGGCGACGGCAGCCGCAGGTCGGCGAAGTCGTCGGCGTCGCCGACACCGGTGACAATCTCGACCTCGTCGGTTATCGGGACGCCGACGCAGGAGAGCCGGGCGTTCGCCTCGCGGATCTGCTCGTCGGAGAGGATCGACTGCCCGGGCATCGCCACGTCGCCCTCGACGACGACGACCGCGCAGTTCGAGCAGGCGCCGCCGCGGCAGGCGTACGGCCACGAGCGACCGCCGCGCTCCGCGGCTTCGAGGATCGACTCGCCGGGCTCGACGAGGAAGCGCCCGTACTCCGGGAGGTCGAGGTCGGCGTCGGCCGCCTTCTCGAAGAGGTCCTCGTCGTCGATCGACCAGCCCCGCTCGGCGATGACGCTCCGGTCGAGGTGGTAGACGGTCGACGGCGAACCGGTGCGGACCGGTTCGACGGATCCCTCCGCGTATCGCCGGACCACGTCGGCGGCCTCGGAGACCGGCTCGTCGGCGAGGTCGTCGAACCAGTCGCGCACCGTCGTCGGCGCGAGGTTCGACTCGTCGGCGACCGCCTCGATGTCGACTCCTTCGAACCGGGCGACGGTCGAGACGAATCCGGGCGAGTCGAGCGCCGCGATCGTCTCCTCGACCCACTCCTCGGAGCGGTCGTACCACGAGGCGAGCTCTCCGGTCCCGATGCCACGGTCGTACGCGACGGCGACCATCAGCGCCGCGGTCGCCTCGGACGAGCGGACCTCCGGGAGCCACGCCCGGAGGCGGTCCGCGTCGATCTGATCGAGTTGCCCCATGTCCGATGCGTTCGCCGCCGGCCCGTTAAACGGTGAGCCTGAACAGTTAGGCACCGAACACCGACCGGCCGCGCAGCCGGTCGTCGACGGAATCCGTCCCCGCGCGTCCGACCGAAACGGGAGCAAAGAGTTTTGCCGGGCGCACGACACGGTCCGGTAATGGATATCGACGAGTACGACGTCGTCGTGGCGGGCGCCGGCACCGCCGGCTGCTACGCCGCCGCGACGATCGCGAACGAGGGGCTCGACGTCGTCATCGTCGAGCGGAAGGACGCTGAGGAGGCCGGCCACATCGCCTGCGGCGACGCTCTGAAGGGGGCCGACGCCTTCCCCGAGGCGATCCCCAAAGACCGGCTGGAGCCGGCGTTCACGAACACCGGCGTCGACCACGGCCGCTTCGAGATCCCGCAGGAGGACACGGTCTTGGAGATCCCCGTGCCCGGCGAGCTCGCCGTCATCGACCGCTGGGAGTACGGCCGTCAGATTATCGCCGGCGCCGAGGACGCTGGCGTCGACTTCCACTACGACACCGTCATCAACGACGTGTTACAGGACGAGACCGGCCGCGTCACGGGGCTCCACGCGGTGCGGAAGGGCGAGCCGCGGACGTACGCGGCGGACGTCGTGATCGACGGCGCCGGGTCGCTCTCGCTGCTCCAGGACAAGGCCGACTTCGAGGGGACCACCTTCGACACGAACGTCCGGTACTCGCAGTTCTGCTCGGCGTACCGCGAGATCGTCGACGTGCCGGAGCCGGTCGAGTGGGACGACGCCCTCGTGTTCAAGGCGACCGACCGCGCGGCGGGGTACCTCTGGTACTTCCCGCGGACGGCGACGGAGATCAATGCCGGGCTCGGCTTCCAGATGACCGAGGAGCCGATGCAGCTCGTCGAGTCGCTGAAGCAGGACCTCCGGGACCGCCCCGAGTTCGAGGGCGCGGAGGTGCGCGACAAGCTCGGCGCCGCGCTGCCGACGCGCCGCCCGTACGACTCCGCGGTCGCGCCGGGATACATGGCGGTCGGCGACGCCGCCGGCCACGTGAACCCGACCACCGGCGGCGGCATCGCCGGCGCGGCGTACGCGGGCAAGTACGCCGGCGAGCAGGCGGTGAAGGCGATCTCCGACGGCGACGTCAGCGAGGAGAACCTCTGGCGGTACAACGCCCGCGTGATGGACCACTTCGGCGGGCGCTACGCCGGCCTCGACGTGTACAACGTCCTCTCGACCGCGGTCGACGTCGACGACCTGATGGGCCTGCTGGCGTCGCTGCCGGGCGAGAAGCTCGCGGAGGCGCTGTACGAGGGGTCGACCTCGATGTCATTCGGGCTGAAGCTGAAGGCCGCGGTCAAGTCGTTCGGCTACTGGGGGACGATCCGGAACTTCTACCAGACGAAGTCGCTGGCGGACGAGCTGATCGGCCACTACGACGAGTACCCGACGAGCCCCGCCGCGATGGCGAACTGGACCCGCGAGCGCGACGACATCATGGACCGCGTGTACGAGACGACCGGCGCCGACGCGAAGTACTGAGGCGTGAGCGGGTACCGACTGACGGCCGTCGAGACGGTGCGCGAGGAGGGGTCGTGGGCGTTCACGGCCCGCGAGGGCGACGAAGACCGTGAGGTGTTCCTCGTGCCGTGCGCCGACGAGCCGGATGGGGGTGCGGGGACCGGCGAGGACCAGCCGGTCCGCGCGTGGATCAACCGGTGTACCCACGAGGACCAGCGCCTCCACCGCGAGGGTGTGGGCGCCGTGACGCGCGGCGGCTCCGTCGTCTGCCCGAAGCACGGCTCGGCGTTCGATACGTGCGAGGGCTCCTGTGACAACGGCGAGGCCGCGGGCACGACGCTCCGCTCGATCGACGTCGAGGTGCGCGACGGCGCGGTGTTTCTGATCGATGACGACCTCACGTACCTCTACGAGGGGCTCCCGGACGACGACGGCGACGACCAGGGGCCGGCTTCGAGTTCGCACCTGACGTTCTGAGCTGCGAGGGTCCGAGAGGCGGACTCGTGGTCGGCTTTTTTTTAAATAGGCGACTGTGGGGGTGACGTTCATCAAAGCCCCAGCCGCTCGGCTGTACGGTTTTACTTATAAATAGCCGACCGACACTGCCAAAGTCTCAACCGCTCGGCTGTACGCGGCCGTTTATAAATGACCGATCGACACCGACACCACCGAAGCCCCAGTCGCTCGGCCGTACGCTTTTGTTTATAAGCCGTTGATCGACACCGACACCACCGAAGCCCCAGCCGCGAGGCGGGCGCACGCTCGCTGCGCTCCTCACTCGGTCGCTACCGCTCCCTCGTTGCGGTGCTTGCGTCGCCTGCGCCCGCCTCGCGGCTGCCCCTTCGAGTCCCGCCCCACTCCACACCGCACCTCACACCTCCCCAGCCTCATCAGTCGCCCGTCGCTTCGCTCCGGGCGACTGACTCCCTCGCGCGGGCTCCTCGCGGCCGCCGGTGGCGGCCGCTCGCAGGCACGCGCCACCGCAGTCATTTATAAACCCTGTCGCAGCCGGTTTTAATATTGGTTAGAAAAGGCGCAGATCCCTACGGCCGCGTCTCGGCGACGCGCCGGATCGCGCCGGCGATCACGTCAATGCCGATCGCGATGTCGTCCTCCACAACGTCGAAGTTGGTCGTGTGGTGACCGCCGGGGTGGTCGGTGCCGACGCCGAGGTAGCAGGCGAGCCCGCCCTGCTCTTGGACGTAGTTCATCAGGTAGGTGGCGTCCTCGGAGCCGCCGAGCTCGTCGCTGTCGACGATGTTCGTGACGCCCGCCACGTCGCTCGCGGACTCACCGACGAGTTCGGCGAGCGCGTCGTCACTCGTCGCGCTGGGCGCCTCCCCGAGCGTCGACACGTCGACCTCGCAGTCGTGCATCTCCGCTGCGGAGTCGAGGACCCGGTCGGCGTGGTCGGACATGTACTCCGCGAGCTCGGTCGTCTGCCCGCGCACCTCGCCCTCGATGTACGACTCCTCGGGGATGATGTTCGTCGCGGTGCCGCCACCGACGAGCCCGGCGTTCACCCGCGTGGGGCCGTCGGCGTGTCTCGGGATCGCGTAGAGGTTCTGGATCGCGGCTGCCATCGCCTGGACCGTGTTCCGGCCCTGCTCGGGGCGCGCGCCGGCGTGCGCGGGCTCGCCGGAGAACTCCGCGAGGAAGTGCCGCACCGCGAGGAACCCCTCGATGCCGCAGACGACCTCGCCGGAGGGGTGGTCGAGGCCGACGTGGACCGCGTAGAGGTAGTCGACGTCGTCGAGGTGGCCCGACTCGGCCATCGGCTTGCCGCCGACGATCTGCTCTTCGCCCGGCTGGAAGAACACCTTCAGCGTCCCGGAGAAGTCGGAGTCGAGGACGGCGTCGAGCGCGCCGAGCCCCATCGTCGCGTGGGCGTCGTGGCCGCAGGCGTGCATGAACCCCTCGTGTTCGGAGCGGAACCCCTCCCCGACCGGGACGTGGTCGCCGGACTCCGACTCCGTGATCGGGAGGCCGTCGATGTCGACGCGCAGGCCGACCACGGGGCCGTCGCCGCGCTCGACGACCGCGACGCAGCCGGTGTAGCCGCCCGAGAGCTGGTCGAGAATTTCGGGGTCGGCGCCCGCCTCGCGGGCCTGCGCTTCCCACTCCGCCAACTCCTCGTCGTCGGGGACGTTCAGGCGCTCGTCGGTCGCCAGCGCGTCGGGCCCGAGGTGAAGCGCCGTCAGGTCCCGCTCGCGTAGCTCCTCGACGATGCGGGCGGTGGTGTAGAACTCGCGCCACGCGGGCTCCGGGTGGCGGTGGAGGTCGCGGCGGAACGCGCGGTACTCGTCGCTTTCGAGAGCGCTCATACCCGTGGGTGGCTCGGCGACAGCTTAAACGATCGCCTCGCGGAGAGCGACGCGAACCGGTCCGAGACCGGCCGCCCGCGCTCGCCTCACTCCTCTGCCGGCCCCATCCGCTCCGAGTAGTCCCACGCGTGGAGCCGCTCGGGATCGATCCGGATCTCCACCTCGTCGCGTTCGGGCCGCAGGAGCCGGTCCGCGGTCGCGTTGTCGGTCCCGCCGAGGTACTTGGTCAGGAGCGACCGGAGGAGGCGCTTGTCGTCGTCCGGGCGGACCGTCGCGCGGCCACGGCCGCGGACCCCCTTGTACGGCGGGTCGTTCGTCGACACGTCGAAGGAGACCTCGTCGTCGTGTTCGACGAACTCGACGAGGTCCGCGCTCGCGCTCGTCGCGCAGCGGATCGCGCCGACGGAGTCGCCGGAACCGGTTTCGGCGTCGGGCCCGGTCCCCGCGTCCGGGTCCCACGCGAACCACAGCGAGACGATCCACGGGCGGTCGCTCGGCGTGCGGCAGCCGAGGCGGACCGGGACGCACGCGTCGGCGAGGAACTCGTCGACGCGGTCGCGGTCCCACGGGCCGGTCGGGTCCATGCCGATCCATCGGCCGCGTCCCGCCTAACAGTTGCGCCGAGGCGCGTCTCCCGTCTCCCGGTCCGCGGCGCGTCCGCGGAACACAAGAGAATTGACCGTCCCCGCGCGAGTGGTGGTATGACCGACTACTTCGAGGTCCACGAGCGCGACGGCGCCGCCCGCCTCGGGGCGGTCCGCCTCGCCGACCCCGTGACGACGCCGGCGCTCGCGGACCCGTTCCTCGACGACGCCGGGAGCCTCTGGGCCGGCCACCGCGAGGTGCCCAACGGCGACGAGAGCGCGCTGACGGTGCTCCCGCACCGGTCGTTCCCGGCCGGCACGCGCGACGAGGTGCGCGAGTCGTTCGCGGTCGAGCATCCGGACGCAGAGTTCCCCTCCGCGGCGGTCGTCGACAGCCGGAGCGCCCGCGACGTGGGCGCCGACGCGTACCTCCTCTCGGACGCGCAGGGGTTCGTCGGCCACGGCGAGGGGTTCCGGGACGCGATCGTTCGGGCGAAGGAGGCCCTGCCGCCGGACGCCGCGCTCGGTCTCTCCGGCGTCGCCACGCCGCGGAACGTCGCCCTCCTCGCGTACGCCGGCGTCGACCTCGTCGACGAGACGCTCGCGCGGACGAAGGGGACACAGGGGATGTACCTCACCGCCGACGCGGAACACTTCCTCGAGGACCTCGACGAGCTCCCCTGCGCCTGTCCGGCCTGCGCGAAGCCCCGGAGCGAGTTCACGCGCGCCGACTGCGCCGACCACAACGTGAACGCGCTGCGCGCCGAACTCCGCCGCGTGCGCGAGCGCATTCGGTCGGGTCGCCTGCGTGATTATATCGAGGGACAGGCGCGCCACGAGGGGTGGCTCACGGCCGCGTTCCGCGAGTTCGACGATCAGTGGGGGTACCTCGAACAGCGGACGCCCCTGATGCGCGACGCCGAGGTGACGGCGGCGAGCGCCGAGACGCTCGACCGCGTCGAGATCCGGCGGTTCGCCGACCGCGTGACGAGCCGGTACCGGAACCGGTTCACCGACCAGCCGCTCGTCCTCGTCCCCTGTTCGGCCACCAAGCCGTACAGCGACTCCCAGAGCCACCGCCAGTTCCACGACGCGATCCAGTGGCGCGGCCACACTGTCTCGATGACCTCGCCGATCGGCGTGGTGCCCCAGGAGCTGGAGACGACCTACCCCGCGCAACACTACGACTCGGTCGTCACCGGCGACTGGAGCGAAGACGAGATCGGGTTCGTCGCGGAGGTGCTGCGGCGCTACCTCGACCGTAACGACTACTCGCGCGTGATCGCGCACGTCCCCGAGGACGGCTACCGCGAGATCTGCGAGCGCGTCGAGGGCGACCCCGCGGTCGACGTCGACTTCGAGTACACCTGCGTCGACCACCCGACGACGGACGAGTCGCTCGGCGAGCTGAACGCCGCACTCCAGGGCGAGCCCGCCTACAGCAAGCGCGAGCGCGAGCACAACACCGTCCGCGCCATCGCCGACTACCTCCTCGGCGACGGCGCGGGCGACGACCTCTTCGGCGGGCGCGGCGCGGACGGCGAGGAGGCCGGCGACGGCGACGAAGCGGACCGATACGGTGGCGAGGCCGACGTCCGTACCACCGGGCGCTACCCCAAGCTCCAGGTGTGGGCCGACGACCCCGACGCGGGCCGCGAGGGAGAACCGGGAGAGCAGTTAGCGACGATGGTTCCCCAGTACGGCACCCTATCCTTCACCCTCGCCGGCGCGCGCCGCTGGGTCGAGAGCGACGCGCCGACGAAGCGGGTCGAGATCGACGCGTTCGTCCCGCACGGCTCGGTGCTGGCGCCCGGCGTCGTCGACGCCGCCGACGAGATTCGGGTGGGCGACGAGGTCGTGGTCGAGGGGCCGAAGGCGTTCGCGGTCGGCCGCGCCGCGATGTCCGGCCCGGAGATGGCGGAGTCGACGCGGGGGGTCGCGGTCGAGGTGCGGCACGCCGACGAGAAGTGACCGAGCCGCGAAAGACGATGCGGTAGCGGTCCTACGCGCTGTTTTTCTGGACGTACTCCCGGGCCGCCTCTCGGATGACGTCCTCCGGGCCTTCGACGCACTCGCGTCGGAGGTCGGGGTACTGCCCGTCGAGCTCGCGGGCGACGTACCCGTCGAGGTCGGCGACCGCCTCGACCGACATGCCTTCGAGATGCTCTGAAAGGAGGCTGGCGACGGCGCGGCTGACCGCACAGCTCCGGCTCTCGAAGGCGATCTCCTCGATGCGGCCGTCGGCGATCGCGACGTGGAACTCGCCGTCGTCGCCGCAGGTCGTCTCCTCGGATGACTTCACGAACGTCGGATCGGTGAGGGCACCCGGGTTACGGGGGTGGTGGTAGTGCTCGCTGACGAGATCGTGGTAGCGGTCGGAGGCGAGGTACGCGTCCAGATCGTCGCGCGCGGAGTCGACGACGTCGAGGAGGCGGTCGACGTCCGCGCGGGTGTTGTAGACGTAAAAGGACGCCCGCGCGGAGCCGGGGATGTCGAGCCGATCGTGGAGCGGCTGCGTACAGTGGTCGCCGGCCCGGATGGCGATGCCTCGATCGTTGAGGAGGCTGGAGAGGTCGTGGCCGTGGACGCCCTCGACGTTGAACGAGACGAGGCCGGTGCGCTCCTCGCCGACGCCGGGACCGTACGTCCGGACGAACTCTCGGTCGGCGAGTTCTCGGAGGAGGTACTGCGCGAGCTCGTTCTCGTGGTCGCGGACGGCGTCCATTCCCAGTTCCTCGAGATAGTCGACGGCCGCGCCGAGCGCGATTCCCTCCGCGATCGGCGGCGTGCCGGCCTCGAACTTCCAGGGAAGTTCGTTCCAGGTCGAATCGGTGAGCGTGACGTTCCGGATCATCTCTCCGCCGAACAGGAACGGGTCGAGCTCCGCTAAGATCTCGCGTTTCCCGTACAGCCCCCCGATCCCGGTGGGTCCGGCGAGCTTGTGGCCGCTGAACGCGAAGAAGTCCGCGTCAATCTCCCCCACGTCGACGGGCCGCGTCGGAGCGGACTGGGCGCCGTCGACGACTGCGTACGCGTCGTGGTCGTGCGCGAGGGCCGCGAGGTCCGCGACGGGGTTGACCGTCCCGAGCACGTTCGAGACGTGGGGCACAGAGACGACCGCGGTGTCGTCGGTGACGAGGTCGCAGGCGGCGTCCATGTCGAGGTGGCCGTCGGCCGTGACGGGGATGTGCCGGACGGTCGCGCCCGTGCGCTTGGCGATCTGCTGCCAGGTGACCAGCGAGGCGTGGTGGTCCATCTCCGTCGCGACGATCTCGTCGGCCTCGCCGAGGTTCCGGGAGAGACCGTACGCGACGAGGTTGATGCTCTCGGTGGTGTTCTTGGTGAAGACGACCTCCTCGCGGCCGTCCGCGCCGAGGAAGTCGGCGACGCGGTCGTGTGCCTCCTCGTAGGCGAGCGAGGCCTCGTGGCTGAGCTCGTGGATCCCCCGGTGAACGTTCGCGTTGTACCCCGCGTAGAACTCCTCGAAGACGTCGTACACTTGGCGGGGCGTGTGCGTGGTCGCGGCGTTGTCGAGGTAGGTGAGCGGGTGCCCGTTCACGCGTCGGTCGAGCACGGGGAAGTCCGAACGTACCGCTTCGGCATCGAAACTCATGTACCTGCCAAGAGTTCAGTTCATCTTAAATAACTCCCAGATGATATTGGTACTTGATAACGCGGTCGACGGCGGCTACATGGCCGACGAGATCGTCCACTTCCTCCCCGACGCCCGCGCGTACCGCTACCCGCACGAGGACGGCGACCCGAGCCTCGACGACGTGGACGGCGTCGTCACCGGCGGCAGCGAGGTCGGCGTGTACGACGAGCCCGACCAGCCGTGGATCGCGGCCCAGAAGCGGTTCGCGCGTCGGCTCGTCGCGGAGGGCGTCCCGACGCTCGGCATCTGTTTCGGCCATCAGATTCTGAACGCCGCCCTCGGCGGCGAGGTCGTAGACAGCGGGACGTCCCGCCTCCAGCTTCGCGACGCCGAACTCGACGCCGACGAGCCGCTGTTCGACGGCGTCGAACCGAGCGTGCCCGTCCTTCACTCCGACGTCGTGACGGAGCTCGGCGACGGGATGGAGGTCATCGGGCGGGCGGACTACTACGAGTACTTCGCGACTCGACACCGCGACCGGCCGGTCTGGTCGGTCCAGTACCACCCCGAATTCACTCCTCGGATCGCGGACGAGTACGACGACTGGGAGGCGGCCGACGACGCCTTCGAGGACTCCACCGCCACCCGAACGCTCGCCAACTTCGCGGACCTCGTCGAGTCGTCCGCGAACGAATCGTAGCGGTTTCGGGCTCGGGCCGGGCAGGCGTCGAGACGCCGAATGCGGCGTGTTACCTGTCGTCTGACCGCGGTCCGAGACGGCGGCAGGCGGTCACCGCGGCAGTGGAGCTCTCCCTCACCCCGCCCGACTGTTCGAGGTGCCTGTGCGCCGGTCGCGTGTCACGCGCGCCGGTCCGGGAAGACCATCACCGGAACGTCCGCCTCTCGGATGAGGCGGCCGCCGGGGTCACCGGTGATCGTCCGTTTCCAGCTGTCGATGTCTCTGGGAGTGAAGGCGACGAGCGTCGCCTCGGTCATGCCGACCGCGTCGATGAGACCCGCCGCGACCTCCTGCGCCTCGAGCGTCAGCCACTCGAACTCGAGGTCGTCTCGGTAGAGGATGTCGAAAAAAGTATCATAGGTCGCTCCCGCGAACTCGTCTCGACCCGTCTTGATCGTCGTCTCGCCGCTCTCGCCCCGCGTCACGTGCGTCACGATGAGCGTCGTGCCCGGGTCGAGATGCGGTCGAACCGCCCGAGCCGTGGCCTCGGCGTCGTCGGGGCCCGCGATCGGTATCAGGATCCGCTCGAATAGCTCGTCGTTCACGAGCGTACCCTCTCAGAGACCGACCAAAAGCGTGCGGGGCGTTCTCGGTTGCCGACCACGTGGTCCGAAAGCCGGCGCCTAGCGCCGTCGAACGCTCCGCGGAGCGGCCCGCCCCGGCTTCCGTCCTCGCACGCGGGATGGCGCCGAATCGGGACCGGCGATGGCCGACTCGGAGCCGCGCGTCGGGCGCTTCCCCGCGGCCCTCCCATCCGAATCGGTCACTCGTCGCCTTCGGTCCCCGCCGCGTCGGCGATCTCGGAGAGGTCGGCCTCCAACTCGTCCGCGTCCTGAAGCAGCAGGCCCGTGCCGCCCGCCGCGATCATGCCCACGCCGATCGCGCGCAGCTGCCGGATGTACGCCGGGGTCGCCTCGAGCTCGTCGGCGTTATCGAAGTTCTTCCCGATCATCTTCTTGGTGAGGCGAACGCTCGCCCGTGGGAACAGCGCCGTCACGACGCCCTGTAACAGTACCAGTGCCGACCCGAACAACCGCGCTTTCTCGCAGTTCATCATACCGAATTATCAGTGTCGCTGCCGCATAACTATTGTGCCTACCATCCAATACTGATCCCGCAGCGAGCGCCGATTGGACTTTTCCAGATTCTTACTTTTCGAGTAGTGTGTAGTATATAAAATACTATTTCGCTCACACGGCGCCCGCACGTGACTCGAGGAGCGGCGATCGGCTCGCCGGCCGCCTCAGTCGTCCGCGGTCGCCTCGGGGCGGTACGCCTCGCTGATCTTCTTCCACTTGCCCGAGCGGAACCGCAGGTAGTTGATCGCGGCGGGGATCGTCGTCTCGGCCATGAACGCCAGGTACAAGCCCCACAGGCCGATCGCGGGCAGCGCGACCTCCGGGATCGTGACCCCGACGAGAGGGAGGTCGATCGCCGGCGTCGAGCTGTGTGCGCCGACGTACGCGAGGGGTATCGACACGCAGAACATGCCGAGGAACTGGCTCGCGAAGGGGATCTTCGTATCGCCAGCGGCGTCGAGCGGACCGGCCGCGCCGCCGGAGACCCCTTGGAATATCACGGCCGCGCAGGCCGCGTACACGAGGTCGACGGCGATCGGGATCTCGGGGCTCGTGGGCGACTGGGCGAACAGCGAGACGATGTCGGTCGCGAAGGTCGCGATCAGCACCGCGGAGACGGCGTACGTCGCCACCGAGAAGCGGATGATGTCACGGGCGTACGCCTCGGCCTCGTCGGGACGCTCGACGCCGAGCTCCTGCCCGACGAGGCTGGAGGAGGCGAGGCCGAATCCCCAGCCGGGCGTGTTCATGATCCCCCAGATGCGGCGGGCGATGACGAACGCGGCGACGGTGTTCTCGCCGAACACGTCGAGGATGGCGAGCATGGGGAACTCGGCGGCCGTCCACACGAGGTTGCGCGCGCCGACCGGCACGCCGATCTCGACGAGGTCGCGGAGCATACCGGGGTTGAGATACGAGCCGGCCGGGTCGATTTCGACCGGGAACTCCCCGACCAGCGGGGCGCTCCCGCGGACGAGGCCGACGGTGAACCCTGCGACCGCGAGGACGTTCGAGAGGACGGTGCCGACCGCGGCGCCCTCGACGCCCCAGCCGAAGCCGAAGATGAACAGCGCGCTGAGGACGATGTTCGCGAGCGCGCCGCCTGCCCGCACCTGCATCGCGGTGTAGGCGTCGTCGCAGCCCACCAGCACGCGGCTGCCGACGAGGTTGAGCGCGGCGAACGGGACGCCGAGGCCGACCACGCGGAGGTAGTCGGCGCCGTAGGCGATCGCCGCCTCGTTGCTGCTTAAGACGTCGATGAACGCCGGCGCGTACAGCCAGAACGCGCCGCTGACGGGGACGCTGATCGCGATCACGAGGAGCACGCTCGACCGGACGGCGTCGCCGAGCTCGACAAACGCCTCGGCGCTGTACCGCTGGGAGACGAGGGCGATGGTGCCGCCGGCGACGCCGCCGCCGAGCGCGAACGCGAGCCCCCAGTACGGCCCCGCGAAGCCGACCCCGGCGACAGCGCTGGTACCGACCGCGACGCCGACCATCGCGACGTCGACCGCGTTCTTCGACATCCGGGCGATCCCGGTCACGATCCGCGGCCACGCGAGGTCGGTGGTCCGGACCACGCGGTGGCGGTCGATCAGCCCGACCCTCGCGAGGGCGAAGCCGATGTATAAGATTAGCAGGCGGAACGGGTTCGGGAGGTCGGCGACGTATGAGATCAGCGTGCGCAGGGAGCTCGGGAGGCGAGACACGGCGGGTGCGCTCCTTTCCCGCTGGCGGCTAAAGGGGTTTCGTCACGCGGCAGACGGTTCCGGATCGGCGGGGTTTGGCGGCCTCGGATCGACCTCCTCCGGTCAGGCGCCGGAGACGAGGTAGACGGCCGCGGCGGCGAAGACGATCCCGAGCCCCTTCCGAGCCGTGAACGACTCGCCGAGGAACAGGAAGCCGATCACCGACGAGAAGACGAGGAACATCGCGAAGATGGGCGTCACGACGCTCACCGGGCCGAGAGAGAGCGACCGGTAGAGGGCGAGGATGCCGATCCCGAGGAACACGCCCGCCGCGAGCACGTGCGCCAGCTTCGGCGACGCGAGGTGTGTCGTAAAGCCCTGCCCGGTGTAGGCGATCACGCCGACCGCCATGGCGACGAGCAGCGTGTTCGAGACGACGACGGCGACGTCGCTCGGGATCGCGTTCGGACCGGTCGTGGCGACGCGCATCAGCGGGGAGACGAGCGCGTACGCGCCCATCGCGAGCAGCGCGTACGGGAGATAGGTCGTGGCCGTGGCGTCCATACGTCGGGGTCGCCGCCCGGCGTCAAGTGCCTATCGACCCGCGTTCGGCGGCGGCCCCAGCGAGGCCGACTCGCCGGTTGTCGCCGAGTCGTCGAGGGGCGGATCCGGGGGCTCCCCGTCCGAGTCGGCGCCCGGCGTCTCCGAGCGGTCGACCGGGACGCAGACCGTCACGACCGTCCCGGTCGGCTCGCGCTCGTCGAACGAGATCCGCCCGCCGAGGTGGTCGACGCCCCACTTGACGATCCACAGGCCGATCCCGCTGCCGTGTCGCAGCGGCGTCTCCGTGCCGCGGTCCAACACGTCGTACTCGGCGGGGTCGATCCCGGGCCCGTCGTCCGCGACGGTGACCTCGACCCAGCCGTCCGCGACCGCGGCGTCGATCCGCATCCACGGCGCGTCCGCGTCGTTGTGTCTGACCGCGTTCGTACAGAGGTTCCCCAAGACGACCTCCAACACGACCGGAACCGGGACCGGCGCCACCTGCCCGACCTCGATCCGCGCGTCGGGGGCGACGGCTCTCGCCTCCGCGACGGCCTCGTCGACGGCGTCCGTGAGCGGCGCCGTCTCGGACTCCTCCGTCGGGTCGAACAGCTCGCCGGCGGTCCGGGTGCGCTCGCTGAGTTCGAGCATCCGCCCGGCGCTCTCCTCGATGATCGAAAGGGCGCGCTCGTCGGTCGGGTCCGAGCGGAGCTGTTCGGCGTACCCCTGGATGAGGTTGGTCTCCGTCCGAACGTCGTGACGGAACACGCGGTTCAAGACGTTGAGCCGCTGCTGTTGGCCGAGGTACGCCCCGACGTCGTGGAAGGTGATCACCCGGGCCGTGGTGCGGTCGTGGTCGTCGACGACGTCCCGAACCGTCGCCTCGTACGGCCGTTGGCCGTCGCGGCCGACGATCGGTATCGGCCGCGGTTTGTCGGCGTCGGTGCCGTCGAGCTCGCGGATCGCGTCGTACTTCGGCACGACGGTCGCCGCGGGCTCGCCGATCGCGTCGCGTCGGTCGATCCCGAACGTCTCGGCCGCGCACTCGTTCAGGTCGACGAGGAGGCCCTCCGTGCCGACGACGAAGACGGGGTCGTGAAGCTGCTCAAAGACGAGCTGCCGGGCGCGGCGGCGGGGGGCCGGCGCGAGCGTCAGCAGGCGGAACCGCGAGAGCGCGAGCAGGTACGCCACGCCGGAGACCGCGAACGCCAGCGGGGTGGGGTCGAGCCCGGGGATCGGCACCGCGCCGGAGAGGTGCGCGAGGTTCCCGGCCCACGGCGCAGCGGTCCCGACGAGCAGCGCCGCGCTCTGTCCCCGGAACGGGCGGGCGTCGTCGCGGATCAGCTGGATCAGCGGAACCGATCCGACCGCGCCGAGGAGGTAGGTGTATCCCGCGATGACGTAGTACAGCGGGCCGGGGACGACGTCGAGGAACGTCCCGACGGCTGTCTCGCGCACGACCCGGTCGACCGCGAGGAGGTCGCCCGGGTCGCCGGCGGCGGCGACCGCGACGGTGGCGACCGGAATGACCGACACGAGCGCCACGGAGAAGGGCGTCACGTAGCGGTCGTAGCCGGTGTACGCCAGCGCGAAGAAGAGCCAGCCGACCGGGATCGCGACGACGCCGACCCACTGGACGTCGTACCAGAGCGCCTTCGCCGGCAGCGTCGTCGCCTCCAGCTCGAAGACGAGGAACGTCGCCCACCACACCTGTCCGGTGAGCAGCACCGCGAGCCACGTCGCGCCCGGCTCCGGCCGCTCCCGCCACGCGAGGATCGCCGCCGCCAACCCGACCGTGACCGCGACGAGGAGGGCGACGGAGAGGGGACTCAGCGCGGCCATACCGTTTTTTACGCACATTGGATTTATAACTCATCGGGTCGAGTTGTCTTATCGAAAAAACCGGCCGTTGGGGCCCTCGGACCCGCGGACGCGACCTCACCAGCCGATCGCGAGGAGGACGGCGCCGGCGACGAGGTAGCTACAGTCGGGCGCGACCCCGAGCGCCGCGCCGCCGAGCCGGTCGGCCAGCGCGGTGACGGTCACCGAAACGGCGAGGCCGACGCCGAGCGCGGCGAGGGCGGGGGTCGACGCGGCGCCGGTCGCGGCGGTGGCCGCCAGCAGTCCGGCGGCGACGGCGTCGACGGCCAGCAGGGCCCGCCGCGTTCCGCTGACTCCGTAGACGACGGGGAGCGTCGCCACGCCCCGCGCGGCGTCGGCCGCGACGTCCCTGACGTTCGGGACCTCGACGTCGACGAACGAGCGGGCGAAGACGTAGGCGAAAAGCAGGGCGACCGCGGGCGCTCCGGCCGAGTCCACGGGAACGCCGGCGAACGCGAGCGGCGCGGCCACGACGGCGACCGCCCAGGCGAGCGCGACCGCCGCGGAGTTGAGGAGGAACACGTCCTTCAGGCGCGGCACGGAGACCTCGCCGAGCGGCGCGACGAGGTCCCCCGCGGCCGGCAGCCAGTCGGTGGCGTAGCCGATCCACACCGCACCGGGGACGAGGACGAGCGCGAGCGCCGCGGGACCCGCGCCGGCCGCGAGCGCGACGGCCAGCCCGTAGCTCACCGCGGCGGCGACCATCAGCTGATCGGCGTAGCGGAGCGCGATCCGCGCCCGCACCGGCGTCGAGCCGATGTCGCCCTCGGCGTCGGCGACGTGGTCCGCGGCGTACACCGCGAACGCGACGAGGCCCACCGCGACCGGCGCGGCCGAGAGCGGCACGCCGAGCGCGGCCGTCACGACCGCCACCTCGACGGCGGCGACGAGCCCCGCGAACGGCGCCCCCGCCACGAACGCGGCGACCAGCCGGAGCGTCCCCGAGTCGGAGGGTGTTGCGTGCGAGCGATACTGCGCTGTCGTGCCGTCCGGCGCGGACGGCCTCGTGGGTTCGTTTGCCATTTGAACGTTCGCCGCCCGAAGACGGCGAACGTCCGGTATGGGGGATCGAGACGTATCTATCCACTCCGTACGGTGTTAATAAAACGAGACTCCTCGCGGTATCTGTCCCCTCCGCTCCGGCGCCGCGAGGCGGGTTCGGGCTTCAGTACGCTTTTGACCCGAGCGGCCGATCGCTCGCGTATGGACGGAACGCTCGACCACGTGATGATCCGCGTCGAGGACTTAGAGGAGAGCCTCGACTGGTACCAGACGCACCTGAACTACGAGGAGAAGGGCCGCTGGGAGGCGGACACGTTCACCAACGTCTTCCTCGGGCCCGAGGACGTCCACGAGGACGGCGCCCTCTTGGAGCTCACGTACAACCACGACGGCCGCACCTACGAGATCGGCGACGCCTGGGGCCACATCGCGGTCCGCGTCCCCGAGGACGCGCTCCAAGACTCGTACGACCAGCTGATGGCGGAGGGCGTCGAGGACTACCGCGACCCCGAGTCCTGTGGAAACCGCTACGCGTTCGTGAAGGACCCCGACGGCCACGAGATCGAGATCGTCAAGCGCGACCACGGCGCGAAGTGGAGCATCGACCACACGATGATCCGCGTCGAGGACGCCGACGAGGCGCTCGGCTACTGGACCCGCAAGTTCGAGTACACCGAGGTACCCGGCCGCTGGGAGGCGGACTCCTTCTCGAACTACTTCGTGGCGCCCGAGGACGCCCCGGAGGAGGCGATGAAGATCGAACTCACCTACAACTACGACGGCCGCGAGTACACGATGGGCGACGCCTGGGGCCACGTCGCGGTGCGCGTCGACGACCTCGACGACGCCTGGGACGACCTCATGACCCGCGAGGCGCCCGACTACCGCGACCCCGAATCGTGCGACCACAACTACGCGTTCACGAAGGACCAAGACGGCCACGAGGTCGAGCTGGTCACGCGGGACTAACGAGACCGCGCGAAAAGCCGACCGTTCGAACCCGACTTTTTCTCCCGTCGCGTCTCGAAGCGGTCAGTCCGCGGATTCGACCCCGGTGACTTCGAAGCGCGCCCCGCCCGCCTCGCTCTCGACGGCGCGCACCGACCACCCGTGCGCGTCGGCCACCTGTTCGACGATCCGTAACCCGAACCCGGTCCCCGACTGCGAGGTCGAGTGGCCGGCGTCGAACACCGCCTCGCGCCGGTCCGGGTCGATCCCCGGCCCGTCGTCGGCCACGGAGAAGCCGTCCGGCAGCGTTCCGACGGTGACCGTCACGTCCTCGCCGCCGTGTTCGATCGCGTTCCGGATCAGGTTCTCCAACAGCTGTCTCAGCCGCCCCTCGTCCGCGAGGATCGTCCCCTCGGCCTCGCTCCGCAGCGTCGCGTCCCTCGTGTCGACGGTCCGCCAGCAGGAGCCGACGACCCGCGCCAGATCGACCGGCTCGGCGTCGGTCACGGGGTCGCCCTCGCGGGCGAGCGTGAGCAGGTCGTCGATCAGCGCGGTCATCCGGTCGTGCGCGCGCTCGACCGCAGCCAGGTGGTCGCTGTCGCACTCCTCGCGGGCCAGTTCGGTCCGGCCGCGAGCGACCTCAAGCGGGTTCCGGAGGTCGTGTGACACCACGCCGGCGAACTCCTCTAACCGGTCGTTCTGCCGCTCCAGCTCGGCGGTCCGCTCGGCGAGCCGTCGGGTGCGCGCCTCGGCCTGGAACGCCGTCTCGGCCGCGGTCGCGAGGATGCCGGCGAGGTACTCGTCGACCCCGTCGAACACCCCCGGCTCCGTCTCGCCGATCGCGATCGTCCCGTACTCGCCGATCGGGACGATAAGCAGGCTGCGCAGCGCCGTGTCGGCGTCGAGCGCGTCGGTCGTTCGGATGTCGTCGTACATCCGTTGTTCGCCCGCCTCGAAGACCGCCCAGTTGAGGCTCCCGCCGTCGGGCGTGAACGTCTCGCGCTCCGGGAGCAGCCGCTCGGCCTCGGGCGAGACGGCGGACGGCACCAGTCCGCCCGCCGCCTCGTCGTGAACACGGACGGTGACGATCGAGAAGCCCAGCACGTCGGTGGCGGCCTCCACGGCCCGCTCGGCGATCTCCTCCCGGGACTCCGCCCCGACGAGCGTTCGCGTGGCCCCGTGGAGCCGCTCGACGCGGCTCTCTCGCTCGACGCGGTCGAGCGCCGCCTCGAGGTGGCCGGAGAGGATCTCGGCCACGAGGACGTCGGTGTCGGTGAACTCGTTCGGCTCCGGCGACGAGACGACGAACAACCCGTGGCCGCCGACCGGGCGCAACACGAGGCTCTCCGCGGGCGAGGACTCGTCGAGCCGGTCGGCCGACGAGAGCTCGTCGATGACAATCGACTCGTCTCCCTCGAAGGCCTCCCACGCCAGCGCCGCCCGCGTCCCCGGCGGTGCGTCCCGGTCGTAGGAGGGCTGGCTCTCGAACAGCGTCGGTACCGAGTCGCCGAGCGCGACCGGTTCGAGGCGGGATCCGTCGTCGTTCAGCAGGTGGATCCCGCTCAGCCCGGCGTCGATCAGGTCGTCGACCGCCTCCACCGCCAGTTCGGCCGCCTCCTCGGTGGTCCGGGTGTAGTTGAGCTCCCGCGTCCACTCTCGGAGCCGGGCGAGGGTCCGCTCGCGCTCCTTCCGCGCGGAGACGTCGCGCGTGGTGACGACGTACCCCTCGATGCCGTCGGTCTCGATCCGGTCGCTCCCGACGGACTCGAGCCAGCGATACTCGCCCTCGGCGGTCTCGAACCGGTACTCGGCGGTCGGGAGGCTCTCGCCGGCGGAGAGTTCGCCGAACGCCGTTCTGACCGCCTCGCGGTCCTCCGGGTGGACGTAGTCCAGCGACCGCTCGCCGAGCAGATCGGACGGCGCGTGACCGGTCACGCGCTCGCAGGAGGGGCTCAGGTACCGGAACCGCCAGTCGCTCGACAGCACCGCGACCACGTCGCTGGCGTGTTCGATGAACGCCCGGTGTCGCTCCCGCTCGCCGTCGTCGCGGATCACGCCCACGAAGCGCCGTTCTCCCTCGACCTCGTACTCGCCGTACGACAGGGAGACGGGGACTTCGCCGCCGTCGCGGTGGAGCGCGTTGAACCGAACGTCCGACCAGTCGACGCTCCGCTCGCCCGTGTCGAGGTACCGGTCGACCGCCTCGCGGTGGTCGTCGCGGTGTCGCTCGGGCATCAGCGTCGTCAGCGGTTCCCCTTCCAACTCCGACGGTTCGTACCCGAGCACGGACTCGACGGCCGGGTTCGCGAACCGGATCACGCCGTCGGTGTCGATCGTTACGATCGCGTCGGACGCGCCCTCCGCGACCGCGCGGAACTGCTCGACCGCCTGCTCGGCGTCCCGCTCGGCTCGCCGCTTCTCGACGGCCTCGACGATCCGGTTCGCCAGCCGCTCGTACCGCTCCGTGCCGCCGCGCTTCTGGAGGTAGTCGGTGACGCCGGCGGAGATCGCCTCGCTCGCGACCTCCTCGCTCCCCCGTCCGGTGAAGAGGATGAAGGGAATGTCCGGGTGGCGCTCGCGCACCTCGGCGAGGAACGCGAGCCCGTCCTTCCCGGGCATCTCGTAGTCGGAGACGACGCACTCGACGTCGCGCTCCGCTAAGACGTCGAGGCCGTCGGCCGCGTCGGGCGCCGTCTCGACCGCGATTCGGTCCGCCTCGCGCTCTAGGAACGTGGCGGTGACCGCGCGGAGGTCCGGGTCGTCGTCGACGAGGAGGACCGGGATGCGGTCGGGCATACGTCCGGAGTACCGACGACCCGGATATAACGGTTTTGGCGCTGACACGCTCGTCACGGAAACGCTCTCGGAGACCGGGACCCGTTTCGACTCACCGGCGCCGTCGGGCGACCGCCGCGCTCAGCGCCCGCCAGCCGGCCGAAAGACGACGAGGCGCTCGCCGTCGGTGGCCCGCTCGCCCACGTCGACCGCGATCGTGTCGCCGATTTCGACCTCGGGCGCTTCGTCGTCCGCGCCGCCGTCGCGGACGATCCCCGTCAGCCGCGTCGGACCGAAGTCCGCCACCGCGGTCGCGTACGGCGCGTCGTCGGCGAAGCGCGGCGACGGGACGTGGACGACGCTGTACGTCGCCACCGTCCCCGTCTCGTCGAGGGGCTCCCGCGAGAGGTCGGCGGCCCCGCACTCGGGACACACCCGCCGCGGGGGAAGGGAGCCGTGTCCCTCCGGACAGACCAAGGCGAACCCGTCCCCGTCGGCGAGCGCGTCGAGCCACTCGGCGTAGTGGCGGTCCGTCGGCGGCGCCGCGTCCGTCTCGTCCGTCTCGTCCGCCGCGTCCGCGCCGTCGTCGCTCATCCGGCCACCTCCAGCACGTGGACGACCGCGCTGGCGACCGTGCCGCCCGCGTTGTGCGCGACGCCGACCTCCGCCTCCGGGACGTGCTCGCTGTTGGGATGGTCGCCCCGGAGCAGGCGGGTCAGCTCGGCGATCTGCGAGCCGCCGGTGGCGCCGACCGGGTGGCCCTTCGCCTTCAGCCCGCCGGAGAGGTTCACCGGGAGGTCGCCGTCGGCGGTCGTGAGCCCCTCGCGGGCCGCCGAGATCCCCTCACCCGGTTCGAACAGCCCGAGCGACTCCAGCGCCAGCACCTCCGCGATGGTGAAGCAGTCGTGGACCTCGGCGACGTCGACGTCGGCCGCCTCGACGCCCGCGTCCGCGTAGGCCGCGTCGGCCGCGTCGTCGGCGGCGGGCGTCCGCGCGAGGTGCTCGCGGTCCCCGAGCGCCATCCGGTCGGTCCCCTGCCCGGTCCCCGTCACCGCGACCGAGGCGTCGAGGTCGTGCTCGGCGGCGTACTCCTCGGAGACGAGGACGAGCGCGCTCGCGCCGTCGGTGATCGGACAGGCGTCGTAGAGGTGGAGCGGCTCCGCGACCGGCGGGGCGTCCATCGCCTCCGCGACGGACACCTCCCTGCGGTACTGGGCGTACTCGTTCGGGAGGGCGTTCTCGTGGTTCTTCGACGCGATATGGGCGAGGTCCTCGCGGCTCCCCCCGTACGCGTCGAAGTAGGCGTTGGCCATGAGCGCGTACGCGCCCGGGAAGGTCACCCCGGCCCGCACCTCGTAGAGGTCGTCGGCCGCGATGGCGAGCCCCTCGGTCACTTCGTCGGTCGGGAGGTTCGTCATTCGCTCCATCCCGCCCGCGAGGACAACGTCGGCGTCGCCCGCGGCCACCGTCCGGACCGCCTCGCGGACCGCGACGCCGGCCGACGCGCACGCCGACTCGTAGCGCGTCGCCGGGCAGCGGACCCCCGCGGCCTCGGCCATCAGCGGCGCCTGGTGGCCCTGGTGTTCGGCGAGCGCCCCCATGAAGTTCCCGTAGTTCAGCTCCTCGACGTCGGCCCTGTCGACCGCCGCGTCCTCGAACGCCCGCAGCGCGGCCTCGCCGAACAGGTCGCGACCGGTGCGCTCCGGGTGCCGGCCGAAGGGAGTGAGCCCGACTCCGGCGACGCGTACCTCTGTCATACACGGACGATGATTGGGGATGCGGTTTAGCTCTGCCGGAAGCGGGGGTCCCGGTCGCCGGACCGAAGCGAACTGCCGCGGAGAGTACGAGGCGAGTCCGGCGAATGCGCCCGATTCAACCGATGTAGCGCAGGTCGTCGTCCGGGACGGCGGGGCCCTCCTGCATCTCTTGGATCTTGCCGACGACCTCCTCCATCTCCTCGGCGCGGTCCTCCAGGCTCTCGTAGTCGAGGGTGAACTCGAGGACGGCCTCCAGCGTCTCCAGCACCGCCCGCGCGCTCTTCGGGTCGACGAGGTAGCCGCTCGTCTCGCCCATCAGGCAGGCGGCCTCGAAGCCGCGCCGACCGCCGAGGCCGAGCACGAGTCCGGAGACGCCGACGATGCCGCCGGCCGGCTCGTCCGCGCGGAACTCCACGCCGGCGTCTTCGAGGTCGTCGACGAGGGACGCGTCGGAGACCGCGCCGAGGACGGTGTACTCCTCGACGAGCTCGCCGGTCGGGACGCCCCCGAGCGCGAACGCGCGCTCGGCGCCGAACTCCTCGGCCACGTCGAGGAACGTCGAGGTGAGCTTGTAGTGGCCCGCGTTCGACCCGGCCTGGTGGTCGCCGGTCAACACGAGCAGGTCGGCGCCGTCGGTCTCGACGGCGTGGAACTCGGCGCAGGTCAGCTCCGCGACCCCCTCGTCGTCGACGCTCACCTGCGGCGGGAACTCCGTGGCGTACACCCGACGGACTAACTCCCCGTCGAATTCTTCCAAGAGGTGTTCGGCCGCCAGTTTCCCCACGTGGCCGACGCCCGGCAGCCCCTCGATCAACACCGGGTTCTCTAACTCCGGCGTCGCGACCTCGTCGATCTCGATGTCCTCCATACCCCGTCCGTCCGGGCGGCGGTCACAAGAGCGTGGCTATTCCGGTGGCTTGCGTTCCACCGGCTCGCGATCGGTCGCAGCCGACGGACCTCCGCCGCGTCCCGGTCGGGGCGGGGCTACTCCGACCGCCGCCGCGCCCGCCGGCGGTACTCGCCGTAGGGGTCCTCCGGGCCGAACGGGGCCGGCGCGCTGTTCTCGGTGGGGCCGTCGCACGCCGGACAGCGGTCGCCGAGCGCGTACACCGGTCGGTCGTGAGCGGTCTCCCAGTTCGCGCAGACGCGGATATCTGATTTCACGGTAAAAGGTTGCGGGTCGAACGGGCCGCGGTTACTCGTCGTCTTCGCGTCGCTCGCGGTGGAACTCGCCGGCGCCGCCGGCGGCCTCGATGGACTCGCGGGCGCGCTCGGCGGCGGTCTCGAGCTGCGACTCCGCCGTCTTGTAGTCCGGCGCGCGGACCTTGATCCGGTACTCGGGCGAGCCCACGTAGCCGACGTCGAGCTCGACGCCGTCCGGGATCTCGCCGTTCCCCTCGGCGGCCGCGAGCGCGTCGCGCACGTCGTCGACGCCGTCGGGGGCCGCAGACTCGAGGTCGACGTACCCCGTCACGTCGACGTACGGGACGGAGACGTTGTCGCGGGCGGCCGTGACGATCGCGTCGGCGGTGTCGCCGTCGACGTCGACGTCGTCGAGCGCCTCGTCGCCGCTGATCGCGGCCGACTCGAAGGCGTCGTAGAGGCTCTCGTACTCTGCGAGGAGGGCGTTGGCGACCGACGTGTAGCGGTCGTCGTCGACGTCCTCGCCGAGCGCGATGAGCATCCAGTTGTCGGCCTTCTGGGCGTTCTTCCAGTCTTGGATCGTCTCCTTGCGCTGGTGTTCGTTGACGTCTTTGATCGACAGGTCGATCTGGTTCGACGACTCGTCGACCTCCAACACCTTCGCGACGACCGTCTGTCCCTCGCGGACGTGGTCGCGGACGTTCTTGATCCAGCCGGAGGCGACCTCGCTGATGTGACAGAGGCCGCGCTTCTCCTCGTACTCGTCGAGGTCGACGAACACGCCGAAGTCGGCGATCTCGTCGACGTCGCCGACCACCAACTCGCCGGGTTCGGGCCAGCCGCTGTACTTCATACGGGGTGGGTGAGGCGGTTACCGCGCCTCAACGGTTTCGACGATTTCGCCGTGAAGCTCCGCCTCTCCGCCGGTTGGGGTCGCGAGGGTCGTGCCGCAGACCGCGCACGACACCGTGGAGGAGGCCTTGCCGAAGACGACCTGTTCGTTCTCGCAGTCGCCGCAGGCGACGCGGTGGAAGTCTCCCGCCATGCTTACTCCTGGAACGTGAGACGGCCGGCGCGCCATCCCTCGCGCATGTGGGCTTTCCCGCAGTCGCCGCAGCGGTACTTCAGGTGGGTCTTCTTCGTCGGCTTGTCGCCACCGGGCACCTTCGAGTACCCGCCGGCGTTGCCGATCGTCGCGAGTGCGCGGCGTCGCTGCCGCGCGTCGCGCTTCATTCCGGTCGCGCGACCCGATCGGACCTTCTCCACCTCGTGCTCGTGGTGGGAGTCACAGTGTGGGCAGTACGTGTTGAAGCGGCGTGGCATTTCCATGGATATCGACCTTATGGCGCGGTTCGTCGCCGACGCTTAAAACGGGTTTGGTCTGGGGCGCCCGCGATCCGGCGCGCGCGGCGGTCCGCGGCCGGCTAATTCTCCCACTCCGCGACCGCGCGCACCGGCGACCCGTCGGCGCCGCGAAGCCGGAGCGGGAAGGCGTAGATCCGGAACCGGTGCGGGAGGCCGTCGAGGCCGCGGAGGTTCTCGACGATCGGGAGCGAGTCGCCCAAGAGGACGTCGTGGGAGGGAGTCCCGCCGGGTTCGTCGTCCGTCGTTGCGGCCGAGTCGGCGTCGCATGCGGTCGCGGACGATCCGGCGGCGCCTCCCGCGGTCGGGGTCAGATCGGGCCCGAACGTATCGAGACCGACGCCGACCCCCGCCGCGCGACAGCGCTCGGCGGCCGCCGCGGTCAGATACGGGTGGTCGCGGTACCGCTCGGTCCCCCAGTGCGATTCCCACCCGGTCCGGAGGACGAGGAGATCGACGTTCGGGTCGAGGTCGCTCGGCTCGGGCAGCGCGTCGGGCGCGATCGCTTCCCGCGGTTCGAGCGGGCGGGGGTCGACGAGCCGCGCGTCGAACGCGAACCGCCCGACTGCCCGCTCGTCTATCGCCTCGCCGTCGGGGACGGTGTGCGTCGGCGCGTCGACGTGCGTTCCCGCATGCGTCCCGGTCCGGAGCTCGCTCGTCGCGTAGCCGTCGGCCTCGTGGGTCGCGTCGGACGCCAGCGTCACCTCGGGATCGCCGGGGTAGGTCGGCATCCCCGTCTCGATCGGCTGCGAGAGATCGCGGAACACGGGCTGCGGTGCGGGCGCGGCGCGGTTAAGTCGGTCGCCGTCCACCGCTCCGCGTCGCGGGCGACCGCGTTGCTCCCGCCCGGCGAGGTTCCGCGGCCCGAACGTATTTCCTGCGCCCGCCGCTGGATGGGTTCATGTCGGAACTGCCGCTGGACGCCTACTACGACCTGACGCAGGTCGGCGAGGTCGCCGTCTCCCCGACCGGCGACCGCGTCGCCTTCACCGCGACCGAGTACGACCAGGCCGCCGACGAGGCGGTCTCCTCGCTGTTCGTCGCTCCCACCGACGGCTCCCGCGAGCCGCACCGGCTGACGAGCGACTCGGGCGCCTCCGCACCGACGTGGGGGCCCGACGGCGACCGCCTCGCGTTCGTGGCCGCCCGCGACCGCGACGCCGAGCGGCGGGTCGGCTGGCGCGACCGAGACGAGGAGGACGACGAGGAAGCGGAGACCGAAGACGACGAGGGAGGAGACGAGGCCGAGGAAGACGAGGACGAACCCCTCGGAAACGGCGACGAGGAGCCCAAGCCGCAGGTGTGGATCTTTGACCTCGCGCTGGGCGGCGACGCCCGTCAGGTTACCGAACGCGACGAGGGCGTCGCCGGCTTCGACTGGTCGCCCGACGGGGACCGCCTCGTGATCGAGTCGCGCGACCCGACCGACGAGGAGTCGGAGTACCTCGACCAGGTCCGCGAGGAGGGCGGCCCCATCGAGACGACTCGCCTCCAGCACAAGGTGAACGGCGCGGGGTGGACCGACGAGGTGACGCGGTACCTCTTCGTCGTCGACCCCGACGATCCCGAGAGCGACCCCCGACGCCTCGACGACGCGTACGGCGGCGGCGCCTTCGAGGACCTCGCCGGGATGGACCCGACGTGGGGCCCGGAGGACCGGATCGCGTTCACCTCCTGTCGGCTCGACCGCCCGGACGACACCTCCGTCCGCGACCTCTACGCCGTCTCGCCCGACGGCGGCGACGCCGAGCGGCTCACGGGCGGCGACCTCACCCACGGCGCGCCGGCATGGCGCCCCGACGGCGACGGGATCGCGACGGTCGGCAGCGACCCCGACGACCCGCCCGCCCCGGCGGAGGTGTACCTCGTCGACGCCGAGGCGGACGCGGACGCCCGCGACGACCCCGTCTCGCTCACCGCCGACCTTGACCGGACGGTCGCCCGGGGCGGCGAGCCGGTGTGGATCGACGGCGCGATCTACACTCGGATCGCCGACGAGAGCCGCACGCGGCTGGTCCGCGTCGAGACGGACGGGACCGTCGAGCGCCTCTTCGAGGCGCAGGGCCGCGACCGCGCCATGGCCGGGTTCGACGTCGCCGACGACGGGTCGACGGCGGTGACGGTCCTCTCGGACCCGGAAGACGGATCCGACCTGTACGCGGTCGACGTCGACGATCTCGACAAGGAGTCTGAACCCGACTCCTTCCGGCGCCTCACCCGCGTCAACGAGTCGCTCGTCGACGAGTTCGCGATGCCGGAGGCCCGCCGGGTCGAGTGGGAGTCCGACGGTTGGACGCTCGACGGCGTCCTCTACCACGACCCCGACGTCGACCCCGAGGACGGCGACCACCCGCTGGTGGTGGCGATCCACGGCGGCCCGATGTCGTACGACGAGCCCGTGTTCAGCTTCGGGCACGCCGCGTTGACGAGCCGGGGCTACCTCGTCTTCCGCCCGAACTACCGCGGCGGCACCTCCCGCGGCCGGGAGTTCACCGCGGAGCTGACCGGGAAGTGGGGGACCGCCGAAGTCGACGACATCGCGGCCGGCGTCGAGGCGCTCGCGGACCGCGGCTGGGTCGACCCCGACCGCGTGTTCGGCCACGGCTTCTCGTACGGCGGCATCGCGCAGGGGTTCCTCGTCACGCAGGAGCCCGACCTGTTCACCGCCGCGGCCCCGGAACACGGGATCTACGACATCCGTTCCGCGTTCGGTACGGACGACACGCACATCTGGATGGAGGCGGAGTTCGGGCTCCCGTGGGAGAACCCGGAGGCGTTCGACGCGTCGACGGCGATCCTCGACGCCGGGAACATTGAGACGCCGCTGCTCGTGATGGCCGGCGGCGAGGACTGGCGGTGTCCCCCGTCGCAGTCGGAGCAGCTGTACGTCGCGGCGCGCAAGCAGGGGATCGACGCGGAGCTGGTCGTCTACCCCGACGAACACCACAACATCGGCGACCCGGACCGCGCGATCCACCGGTTGGAGAAGATCCTCGACTGGTACGAGACGCACGACCCGGCGGTCGAGGCCGAGTCCGACGAGGAGTGAGCCGGTAGGAGCGAGAGGGGCCGCCGCCTCTCAGTGTTCGACGAACTCCACGAGCACGCCGCCCGTCGATCCCGGGTGACAGAACGCCACTTCGTGGCCCCACGCGCCGGGACGGGGCTCTTCGTCGACGAGGTCGATGTCGAGGTCGCGCGCGTCGTCGAGCGCGGTCGGGAGGTCGTCGACCGCGAGCGCGACGTGGTGGACGCCGGGCCCCTCGCGGTCGAGATAGTCCGCGATCGTCCCGCCCGCGTCCGGTTCGAGCAGCTCGAAGTAGCCGCCGCCGTCGAGTTCGAGGAAGACGACGCGCATCCCGTCGAACGCTTCCTCGTGGGCGACCGGTGCGTCGAGCAGACCGCCGAACAGGTCGGCGAGGGCGGTGGCGTCGCGTGTCGCGACGCCGACGTGGTCGAAGCGCATACGGGCCGGAATGGGCGCCGACGACTTATAAGGACCGAGCGGGCCGGGGTCAGAGCGCCGGGGCGAAGAGCCCCGTTGAAACACTACTATTCAGCTCCGCTCTCGTCTGAAACAGCCAGTTGCTGAAGAGTGCTTCTTGATCGAGTGCGGGAGTGAGTATCGCAGATCGGTAGCAGCGATTCAGTATTTAAATTGCCGTGAGCCACTGCGACGAGCGCTTATAAAAGGAGTGCGGTGGCGCGTGCCGACGAGCGCCCGGAGGGCGCGAGTCGCACGCGCGAGGGACGCCGCGAACGCCCGCAGGGCGTGAGCGGCGAGGTTGGGGAGGCGTGAGGTGCGGTCGCTGTGTGGGGCGGGACTCAAAGGGGCAGCCGTGAGGGCGTCGTAGGCGACGTAAGCACCGCAGGGAGCGAACGGAGTGAGCGACCGAGGAGCGTGGTTCGAGAGAGCAAAGCTCTCTCGTCATCACGAAAGGCGCTTCGCGCCTTTCGAACGACAGCGAGCGTACGACGCCCTCCCGGCTGGGGCTTTGGAGACACTCGCCGCGGTGGCGTCAGTCACTTATAAATAGCCGACAGCAACACCGCACTCTGGTTTATAAATGACCTCACTCACGACGTACTACACGTACTCCCGAAATCGCTCGTCGTTACGTCTGTATTGACCACAACCGGAGCAGAATATGTCTCCTGGTGAGGGTTTCAACCGAGTCGGACGAAGTGCCTTCCCGTCGCTCCCCGCCGGGATCCAAAGGTTTGGGTGCGGTCCGGTCGAAGCGGGGACGATCCACCCCGTGAGCGACTCAGAGACCGACTCGACGGAGCAGATGACGTCGCGGAACATCCTCGGCTCGCTGCTGGAGAGCGGGCTCCACGAGATGAACCGGGAGCGCTCCGGGCTGCTCCTCTCCGGGCTGTCGGCGGGGCTCGACATCGGGTTCGGCCCGCTGATGATGGCCGTCGTGTTGACCCTCTCGCCCGGCGGTTTCGGCGACCTCCCGACCGAGCTGCTGTTAGCGAGCGTCTACTCCATCGGGTTCATGTTCGTCATCCTCGGCCGCTCCGAGCTGTTCACCGAACACACGACGCTGGCAGTGATCCCCGTCCTCGACCGCCAGGCGTCGGTCCGCCAGCTCGGCCGGCTCTGGGGGCTGGTGTACGTCGGGAACATCGTCGGCGGGCTGCTGTTCACGTTGCTCGTGACGCTCCTGATGCCGGAGCTCGGGGTCGTTGACCCGGCGGCGTTCGAGACCATCGCCCTGAAGCTCGTCGACCACGACCTCACGTGGCTGTTCGTCGGCGGCGTCTTCGCCGGCTGGCTGATGGGGCTGCTGGCGTGGCTCATCACGGCGGCGCAGGACACGACCGCGCGGATCCTGCTCGTGTTGATCGTCACCGGCACCATCGGCCTGCTCCACCTCCCGCACTCGATCGCGGGCAACGTCGAGGTGCTGTTCGGGCTGATCGTGTCGTCCGCGATCACCCCGGCGGACTACGTCGGATTCCTCGTGCTGGCGACGCTCGGCAACGCCTTCGGCGGCGCGGTGTTCGTCGCGCTCCTGAAGTACGGGCACGTCGTCCGCGGCGCGAACTGAGCCGTCCGCGAACGGGAGCGCGTCGCGACCCGACCTACCGTCCCGGCTTGTACTCCCCGAACTCGTCGCGGAGCACGTCCGATATCTCTTGGACCGTCGCGTACGCCTTTACCGCGTCGATGATGTGCGGCATCACGTTGTCGGACCCCTGTGCGGCCTCGCGAAGGCCGGCGAGCGCGTCGTCGACCGCATCGTCGTCGCGCTCGGCCTTCACCCCGTTCAGCCGGTCTCGCTGATTCTGCTCTTGGTCCGGGTCGACCTCTTCGAGGTCCATCTCCGGCTCTTCGTCCACCTCGAACTCGTTGACGCCGACGATGATCCGCTCGCCCTCCTCGATCTCCTGTTGTCGCTCGAAGGCGACGTCCTGGATCTGCCGCTGGACCCACCCGCTCTCGACGGCCTCCAGCATCCCGCCGCGTCGGTCGACCTCCTCTAAGATCTCGAACGCCTCCTCCTCGATCCCGTCGGTGAGGTTCTCGACGTAGTACGAGCCCGCGAGCGGGTCGATCGTGTCGGCCGCGCCCGACTCGTGGGCGAGGATCTGCTGGGTGCGGAGCGCGGTGCGGACGGATTTCTCGGTCGGCAGCGCGAGCGCCTCGTCTTTCCCGTTCGTGTGGAGGCTCTGGGTGCCGCCGAGCACCGCCGCGAGCGCCTGATAGGAGACGCGGACGACGTTGTTCTCGATCTGCTGGGCGGTGAGCGTCGAGCCGCCGGTCTGGGTGTGGAACTTCAGCTGCTTCGATTTGGGGTTCTGGGCGTCGAACCGCTCCTCCATGATCTGCGCCCACATCCGGCGGGCGGCGCGGAACTTCGCGGCCTCCTCGAAGATGTTGTTGTGGGCGTTGAAGAAGAAGGAGAGCTGCGGGGCGAACTCGTCGACGTCGAGCCCGGCGTCGAGCGCGGCCTCGACGTACTCGATGCCGTCGCCGAGGGTGAACGCGATCTCCTGGGCCGCGGTCGAGCCCGCCTCGCGGATGTGGTACCCGGAGATGGAGATGGTGTTGAACGAAGGGGTCTCGGCCGCGCAGAACTCGAAGATGTCCGTGATCAGCCGCATCGACTCCTTCGGCGGGTAGATGTAGAGGTTCCGCGCGATGTACTCCTTCATGATGTCGTTTTGAATCGTCCCGCGGAGCTGGTCGCGCGGGACGCCCTGCTCGTCGCCCATCGCGACGTACATCGCGAGGAGGACCGCGGCGGGCGCGTTGATCGTCATCGACGTGGACACCTCGTCGAGCGGGATGCCGTCGAAGACGGTCTCGAAGTCGTCGAGCGTGTCGATGGCGACGCCGGAGCGCCCGACCTCTCCCTCGGCCATCGCGGCGTCGGAGTCGTACCCCATCTGCGTCGGGAGGTCGAACGCCATCGACAGCCCGGACGACCCCTCGTCGATGAGGTACTGGAAGCGTTCGTTCGTCTCCGCGGCGGTGCCCATCCCGGCGTACTGGCGCATCGTCCACAGCCGCCCGCGGTGCATCGTCGAGTAGACGCCGCGGGTGTACGGCTCCTCGCCGGGGTAACCGAGGTCCTCGCGGTAGTCCGTCTCGACGTCGGCCGGGGTGTAGAGGGGGTCGACCTCCTGGCCGCCGGTGTCGGTGGTGAACGTCTCCTCGCGCTCGCCGAACCGGTCGACCGTCTCGCCGTAGGTACCGTCCTCCCACGACTCCTTGGCCGCCCGGATCTCGGCGAGTTCCTCGGGATCGTACATTATCGAATCGGTCGACCGACCGCGACTTAACAGTTTTCAGGGGCCGGCCGGGTGCCAGTCCGGCGGCCCTCGCCCGTCGGGAGTCGCGCCCGCCGGTCCGATTTAAGTGACACGCGTCCGATGCGCTCGCATGGACGTGCTCACGGACCCAGCGCGCCGGTTCCTGGCCGCGACGGCGCCGGAACACACGCCGGTCCAGGCGGAGATGGCCGACCTCGCCGACGAGTGGGGGTTCCCGATCATCGGCCCCGAGGCGGGGGCGGTCCTCCGACTGCTCGCGCGGCTGACGGACGCCGACCGCGTCTTCGAGTTCGGCTCCGGGTTCGGCTACTCCGCCACGTGGTTCCTCCGCGGCGGCGCCGGGAGCGTGGTCTGCACCGAGTTCGACGCCGACGAGGCCGAACGGGGCGTCGCGTTCGCCGACGAGGGGGGCTACGCCGACCGCGTCACCTTCGAGGTCGGCGACGCGATGGAGACGATAGACCGCTACGACGGCCCCTTCGACGTGGTCCTGATCGACCACCAGAAGGGGCGGTACGCCGACGCCTACCGGACGGTGCTCCCGAAGGTCAGGACCGGCGGCGTGATCGTCGCCGACAACGTCACCCGCGGCCCGATCGACTTCGAGGCCCTCGTCGCGCACTTCGAGGCGGGCGAACCGCTCCCGGACGACGCGGTCGACGGGGAGACGCGCGGCATCGGCGAGTACGTGGGAACGGTCCGCTCGGACGACGCCGTGGAGACCGCGGTCCTCCCCGTCGGTTCCGGCATCGCCGTTTCGACGGTCGTCCGGTGAAACCGAACGAAACGGTTATCATGTCGAATAGAAAACACCAATTCAGATGAGGGAAGCGGAGGGTGCCGACGACGGCGACGGGTCGACGGGCGGGCGAGAGCGCTCGCTCGTCAGCGTGCTCGTCGTCGACGACGAGCCGGGGTTCGCGGACGTGGCCGCCTCGCTGTTGGAGTCGCGCGACGACCGGATCGAGGCGACGCCGGTCGAGAGCCCGTCGGCGGCGCTCGACGCGCTCTCGGCGTCGTCGTACGACTGCGTCGTCTCGGACTACGAGATGCCGGAGACCGACGGGATCGAACTGCTCGAAGCCGTCCGCGATCGACACGGCGACGTCCCGTTCGTGCTGTTCACCGGCGAGGGGTCAGAGGCGGTCGCCAGCGAGGCGGTCTCCGCGGGCGTCGACGAGTACCTCCGCAAGGGAGAGGCGTCCGATCAGTACTCTCGGCTCGCGGGCGCCGTCGAGGGCCTCGTCTCGCGGACCCGGGGCGAGCGCCGGGTCGCCGAGCACTTGGAGCGCGTCTCCGACGCGTTCTGCGAGGTCGACGACGAGTGGCGGATCACGTACCTCAACGACCGCGCGGTCCGGATGATCGACCTCGACGCCGACGAACTGCTCGGGGAGCGGATCTGGGACCTGTTCCCGGAGACCACGGACACCGACGGCGAGGAAGCCCTCCGCGAGGCCGCCGAGACCGGCGAGCCGGTGCGGTTCGAGGCGCACGTCGACCGGCTCGGCGCCGACCTCGTCGTGAACGCCTACCCGACGCCCGACGGGCTCGCGCTGTACTTCCGGGACGTGACGGAGAAGCGGGAACGGGAGCGGGAGCTCCGCGAGCTCTCCGAGCGCCTCCAGCTGGCCGTCGAGGGCGCCGACGTCGGCGTCTGGGACTGGAACGTCCGGACGGACGAGGTCCGGTTCGACGAGCGGTGGGCGGCGATGCTCGGCCACGAGGCCGACGAGATCGACTTCGACCTGTCGGCGTGGGAGGACCGCGTCCACCCGGACGACGTCGACGACGCCTGGGACGCCATCGAGGCGCACTTCGCGGGGGAGACCGACCTCTATCAGGCCGACTTCCGGATGCGGACGAAGTCCGGCGACTGGAAGTGGATCCGCGACCGCGGCCGGGTCGTCGAGCGGACGGACGACGGCGAGCCGCTCCGGGCCGTCGGCATCCACATCGACGTCACCGAGGAGAAGGAGCGAGAGCGCGAGCTGGAGCGGTACCGCCGCATCGTCGACGAGCTGCCGGAGTCGGTGTGTATCTACGACGCCGACGGCCGCATCGCGCTCGCGAACGACCACACCGCCGACGTGTTAGCGGCCGATCCCGAGGCGCTCGTCGGCCGGGAGAGCCGCCTCGTCGAAAGCATTCGGGCGGCGGGCGACGGCGACCGGTACGACGCCCTCGTCGACGGCGACCGCGACTCGCTGGCCGGGACGGTCGAGGTCGACCTGCCCGGGAAGTCCGAGGCGATCGTCGACTACGGCCTGACTCGCCTCGTTATCGACGGGGAGTTCGACGGGATTCTCGGCATCTCCCGCGACGTGACCGACGAGCGACGGCGACAGCAGCGGCTCGAACGCACCACGGCGCGGTTGGAGGCGCTGTTCGAGCGCTCGCCGGACATGGTCGACATCCACGACGAGGCGGGCGAGATCGTCGACGCGAACCGGGCGATGACCGACGCGCTCGGCTACGACCGCGAGGAGCTCGTCGGCATGGACGTCTGGGAAGTGGACACCGAGGTCGACCCGGAGGAGGGCGTTCGGCTCTGGAACGGGCTGGAGATGGACGAGACGGTCCGGCTGGAGACGACCTTCGCCCGCGCGGACGGCTCGACGTTCCCGGTCGAGGTCCACGTGCGGCGCATCGACGTCCAGGGCGAGGACCGGTTCCTGGCGAGCAGCCGCGACATCTCGGAGCGCAAGGCGTACGAGCGACGCATCGAGCGAGAGAACGAGCGGCTCGACGAGTTCGCGAGCATCGTCTCGCACGATCTCCGGAACCCGCTCAACGTCCTCTCGGGGTACCTCCGGCTCGCGCGCGAGACGGGGAACGACTCCTACTTCGACCGCTGCGAGCGCGCGCTCGACGAGATGGAGCGGCTCATCGAGGACGTGCTCGCGCTCGCGAAGCAGGGCGAGGCGGTCGGGTCGTTCGAGCGCGTCCACCTCGGCGAGCTGGCCGGCGGATACAGCGACGACGCGTTCGGATCGGCGAACGGGGAGGACCCGTTCGGCGGCGACGCCGGCGACCCCGGCGACGCCGCTGACGGCGAGGCGGAGGCCGCTCCGATCGAGGTCGACGTCGGCGCTGACGGCGAGATCTGCGCCGACCCGGGGCGGGTCCGGCAGCTCCTCGGGAACCTGTTCCGCAACGCCGCCGAACACGGCGGCGAGCGCGTCGTCGTCGGCGACCTCCCGGACGGCTTCTACGTCGAGGACGACGGGCCCGGGATCGGCCCGGACGAGCGCGAGAAGGTGTTCGAGAGCGGTTACACCACCTCCGAGACGGGGACCGGCTTCGGGCTCTCAATCGTCCAGCGCATCGCCGAGGCGCACGGCTGGGACGTCGTGGTCACGGAGGGAGAGCGCGGCGGCGCTCGGTTCGAGTTCACCGGCGTCGACCGCCCGGACCCGTCGCCGCAGGCGTCGGAGTCGCCCGGCGAGGCGGTCGAGCCCCGGGACTGAGCGCGGGTCGCGCGTCCGAACCGACTGCGAAAAGGAACGGTCGCCGCGGCGGTCGGGCCTTAGAACGCGCCGGGGTAGACGCTGACGTCGGCGTGGAGCCCCTCGCGGAGCGCGCTGTGGACGTGACAGATGCCCTCGGCGCGCTCGGCGATGTCGGCGGCGGTCTCGTCGTCGAGGTCGGCCTCGACGTGGACGTCGAAGGCGATCGATTCGAGGTCGTCGTCGTCGTCGAGCTCGGCGCTCGCGTCGATCTGGATTGTGCCGAGCTCCTCCTCGCCGCGCTGGCTCCCGCCGACGCGGAGCGCCGGGAGGTAACAGGAGGCGTACGTCGCGACGAGCGTCGCGTTCGGGTTCGGGCCCGTCTCGTCGGTCGCGTCGATCTGGAGGTCGAACTCGCCGACCTGACTGGTGCTCGCGTACCCTTCCTCGGAAACCGTGGACGTCTCGATGTCTGCCATAGTCGAGTGTGGCTTCGGCCTCCCACCGCTAAAGGCTGCCGACACGGGACGTCGCTGCCGGGGCGAGGGTCGCGTTCACCGAACGACGGTCGCGTCGCTACGCGGTCGGCTCGGAAAAAAGGTGGAATCACCGATGGGGCCGCCCTCTCTGAGAGTCAGTCCAGCGTGTACGTCTCGTCGCCCTCGAGGACGACCGGCTCGGCGGCGGCGCCCGCGGCCTTCACCTCGTTGACGAACTCGCGGGTCTCGATCTCGATCGGGCCGAACGAGTCGTAGTGCATCGGGAAGACGACGTCGGCGCCCACCCAGTCGGCGGCGATGCCAGCGCCCGCGGGGCCCATCGTGAAGTGGTCGCCGGCGGGCAGAGCGGCGGCGTCCGGTTCGAGGTACGGGGCGATCACGTCGACCATCTCGGACATCAGGCCCGTGTCGCCGGCGTGGTAGAACGTGGTACAGTCTGCGTCGGACTCCTGAGTCGGCTTCTTGTCGCCGATGACGAACCCGGTCGGCATGCCGCCGGAGGTGCCGTACCCGTTGTCGATGCCGTTCGAGTGGTCCGCGCGGACCATCGTCACCCACGCGTCGCCGCACTCGACGGTGCCGCCGATGTTCATCCCGCCCGCCGGGAGTGTGTGCTCGTGGCCGAAGTTCTCTTGTACGTAGTTGGTCAGTTCCGGCGTCGCGACCACGGTGGCCCCCTCGAACCGGTCCGCGTCGGCGATGTGGTCGGAGTGGCCGTGGGTCAGGAGGAGGTAGTCGGGGTCGAGTTCCTCGGGGTCGACGTCGGTCTTCGGGTTGTCGAAGAACGGGTCGATGAGCAGCTCCGTGTCCTCGACCACGACGTGCCACGTGGAGTGGCCGTGCCAGGTGAGTTCCATGGTACGTCCGATACATCTCGGCGGGCCGTAATAAAACTCGACGCCGCGGATCGCGTCGTCCGCCGGCGAAAGCAATTAACAGGCACGAACGCGAACGCAGAGTAGATGCCCTCCGAGACCAGCGACCCCGGCGGCCCGCCGGCCGCCTGCCCCGCCTGCGGCGAGGCGGTGCCGGCGGGGGCGAGCTTCTGCCCCGACTGCGGCGCCGACCTCGGCAACCCCGCCGACCCCGCGTACTGCTCCGCGTGCGGCGAGGCGTTTGACGACGACGACCGGTTCTGTTCGAACTGCGGCGCGTCGCGGTCGGGCGGCGGGCCCGACGCGTCCGAGCCGGCGGGCCGCGCGACCGAGGAGTCGGCGGACCCCGACTCGTCCCCGTCGCGCTCGGCGTCGACCCCGCGAGAGAGTTCCCGCGCCTTCCGCCGCCGCGTCCAGGACCACCTCGACGCCGGGTGGAACGTCGAGCGGGACGACGGGGACCGCGTCGTCCTCGTCGACCGCGGTATCGGATCCGTCGGCGTCCACATCCTGCTTTTCATCTTCACCAGCGGGATCGGAAACCTGCTGTACGGCTGGTGGCACTACTCCAAGCTGGCGGAGCGACGGCGGCTCGTCCGCGGCGACGAGACGGCGGCGCGCGCGCCGTCGAGCGCCGCGGGCGAGAGTCTGACGGAGACCGCTGCCGGGTACATCCTCATCGCGCTACTGCTGGCGATCGGCGGCCTGATCGCCTACTTCGCGGCGACGAGCGGTTCCCCGCCTGCCGCCCTGATCGGCCTCGCGTTCATCGGGCTCGGCCTCGGCGTGGCCCCGCCGGTCCGCCGGCGCCTCGACCGCCGCCACGGGGTCACGGCGTTCGGCCGGAAGAAGACGGTCGACCACCGGATCGTCCGCCCGCCCGAGTCCGTCGAGGAGCCCTGCGTCGTCTGCGGCGAGGCGTTCGAGCGCGGCCTCGTCAGGCGGCGCCGCGACGAGACGGTCGTCGCCGGCGTCCCGGTCCGGACCCACTCGATGCGGCACAACCACTACTGCGCCGACTGCGCCCGGTCGGAGCTGTTCGGTGACCGCGTCGGCTCGCCGTCGCTCGACGACATGGCGGACGACGCGGGCCCGGTCGACGACGTGGACGCGGTCGACGACGCGGACGCGGCCGACGACGCGGACGGCGATGACGCCGGGCACGACGACGAGGGCTTCGCAGACGCGGACGCCGACGGTGGGGACGCCGCGGACGATGCCGACGGCGGGGACGCCGCGGACGAGGCCGACGGCGGGGACACCGCGGACGACGCCTTCAGCGACGAGCGGGCCACGGAAGCGACCGAGTGAGTCGGCGGCCCCGACACCCGCGGCCGTCGCTTGCCTCTCCGGGAACGCTTTTCGGGCGGCCGCCCGTTCGCTCGCGTATGTACCGCGCACGGTTCCGCAACCCGGCCGGATCGATCCGCGAGGGCGAGTACGACCCAGCGACTGACACCGTCGCCTTCGGCGGCGACGAGTACGCGCTCTCGGACCCCGCGATCGACGTGCTGGCGCCGACGGACCCCTCGAAGATCGTCTGTATCGGACGCAACTACGCCGACCACGCCGAGGAGCTCGGCAACGACGTACCGGACCGCCCTCTCCTCTTCCTCAAGCCGCCGAACGCGGTGGCGAGCCACGGCGACACCGTGACCGTCCCCGCCGGCAAGGACCGGATCGACTGGGAGGCGGAGTTCGCGGTCGTGATCGGCGAGCAGTGCAAGGCGGTCGACGCCGCGGACGCGATGGATGTCGTCGCGGGCTTCACCTGTATGAACGACGTGTCGAACCGCGACGACCAGAACCGCGAGCAGAACTGGGTGCGCGGGAAGGCGTTCGACGGCGCCGCGCCGCTCGGCCCGGTCCTCGCGACGCCCGACGAGGTGCCGGACGACGCGAGCGTCGAGCTCCGCGTTAACGGCGAGACGAAGCAGTCGAGCGACCGCGAACACATGATCTTCGACGTGCCGACGCTGATCGAGGAGATCACGACGTACCTCACGCTCGAACCCGGCGACGTCATCGCGACCGGCACCCCCGAGGGGGTCGGGGCGCTCTCCGACGGCGACACCGTCGAGGTGGAGGTCGAGGGCGTCGGGACGCTGGAACACGACGTTCGGATCCCCTGAGCGGCGCGCCGTTCGGGCGCCGCCCCGTTTTTGCGGTTCGGTACTACACCTCGTTTCCGGTGAACGCTTATATGCGAGCCCACAGAGTCGGAGGTATGGAGACCAGTTCGTTCGTCGCCGGCCGCTGACGGTACCGCCGCGGCGCGACGCGACCGCCCCGCTCCGCACGAGACGGGCCGGTCGCACGCGCCCCAGAGCCGCGACCGGAGCGCGAGACGCTCCCCTCTCCGGGCCGACGCGAGCGCCCGACCGAATGTCACGAGACGACGCCACGACGAACGAGACGACCGAACCGAGCGAAACCGCAGAACCGAGCGAAACCGCCGAAACGAGTAAAAGCGACTCTCAGGGCGCCGATCCCGACCGAACGTCCGTCGAGACCGACCTCACGGCCGCCGACGCGACCCCCGCCGTCGTCGCGGCCCGGTCCGACGGCGAGCAGCCGGACACGACCGAGATCCGCGAGCTGGCCGCCGCGGCCGGCTACGCGGTGGTCGGCGAGGTTACCCAGCGGCGCCGCGAGGACCCGACCTACGACCTCGGTCGCGGGAAGGCCGAGGAGCTGATGCGGCTCGCGGCCGACGCGGGCGCCGAGGCGGTGATCTACGACGGGGGACTGTCGCCGGGACAGACGTTCTCGCTGGGCGACCTGCTGCCGCCCGGGACCGCGGTGATCGACCGCCCGCGCCTCGTGTTAGAGCTGTTCGCCGACGCCGCCGACTCGCGCGCGGCCGACCGCCAGCTCGAGCTGGCGCGGTTACGGTACGAACTCCCCCGGCTCCGGGAGGCGGTCGCCCGCGACGCGAGCGAGGACGTGCGCCTCCAGCCGGAGGGCGACAGCCGCGTGCTCGACGTCGAGAAGCGGATCGAATCCGCCGAGCGCGCGCTCGGCGAGATCGCCGACGACCGCGCGGCCCGACGGGCGGAGCGCCGCGACGCCGGGTTCGACCTCGTCGCGCTCGCGGGGTACACCAACGCCGGGAAGTCGACGCTGGCTCGCCGGCTCGCCGACGAGGTCGACAACCCCGATTTCGGGGACGAGGCCGGGGCTCGCGATGTCGGTCGCACCGACGCCGGCCGCGCCGACGCCGACGAGGGTGAGGGCGACCCGGCCGAGGGCGACGGGCCGCTCGCGGTCGCGGACCGGCCGTTCGAGACGCTCTCGACGACGACGCGCCGGGCGACGGTCGGCGGGCGGCGAGCCCTCGTCACCGACACCGTCGGCTTCCTCGACGGGCTCCCCCACGAGGCGGTGCGCTCGTTCCGGACGACCATCGACGCGGTCCGGGCGGCCGACTGCGCGCTGCTCGTCGTCGACGCGAGCGACGAGCCGGCCGACCTCCGACGGAAGCTCCGCGCGTCGCTGACGGCGATCGAGGCGACAGAGGGCCCGGTGATACCGGTGCTGTCGAAGGCGGACGAGGTCGGGGCGGACGGGCTCGCGGCCGCCGTCGAGGCGTACGAGGACGCCGTCGCCGACCTCGACCCGCGCGACACGCCCGTCGTCGACGCCCTCCGGTCGCCGATTCCGATCAGCGTCCGCGAGGGGACCGGGCTCGCCGACCTCGCAGACGCGGTGGCGGACTCGTTGCCGACGGCGACCGCGACCGTCGAGGCGCCCAACGGCGGCGACGCGCAGGCCGCGCTCTCGTGGGCGTACGACCGCGGCGTCGTCGCGGACGTCGACTACTGCGGCGAGACCGTCGCCGTCGAGCTCGCGGGGCGGCCGGACGTGGTCGCCGAGGCCGAGCGGCGGTTCGCGGACGCCCCGTCGTCGTGAGCCGCGGGGCGGTGCCGTCGCGAGCCCTCGACCGCCAAGACCACGCTTAAGCCCGCCGGTCTCCGACTTCCGGGCATGCAACCACGCGATCTCTCGGACCACTCCGAGTACGTCCCGGGTCGGGGCGTCGAGGAGGTCGCCCGCGAGCGCGGGCTCGACCCCGACGACCTCATCAAGCTCTCCTCGAACGAGAACCCGCACGGCCCGAGCCCGGCGGCCGTCGAGGCGATCCGCGAGCACGCCGACCGCGTGAACCAGTACCCGAAGTCATCGCACACGGACCTCACCGCGGAGATCGCCGCGAAGTGGGGGGTCGACGACGAGCAGGTGTGGGTGTCGCCGGGCGCCGACGGCTCGATCGACTACCTCTCGCGGGCCGCGTTAGAGCCCGGCGACGAGGTGCTGGTGCCGAGCCCCGGCTTCGCCTACTACGCGATGTCCTCGCGGTACCACCACGGCGAGGTGACGGAGTACGAGCTCACCCCCGACGACGGCTTCGCGCAGGACGCGGAGACCGTCCTGCGCGCCTACGGCGGCGAGCGGATCGTCTACGTCACCTCGCCGCACAACCCCTCCGGGTCGACGATGCCACTCGACGAGATAGAGGCGATCGCGGACGCGACCGCCGAGGAGACGCTCCTCGTCGTCGACGAGGCGTACGGCGAGTTCGCCGAGGTCGACAGCGCGATCCCCCTCGTCGACGAGCGCGACGACGTGGCGGTCCTCCGCACCTTCTCGAAGGCGTACGGGCTCGCGGGGCTCCGGATCGGGTACAGCGTCGTCCCGGAGGCGTGGGGTGAGGCGTACGCCCGCGTCAACACCCCGTTCGCGGCGAACGAACTCGCCTGCCGCGCCGCGCTCGCCGCGCTCGACGACGACGAGCACGTCGAACGGTCGGTCGAGTCCGCCCGCTGGGCCCGCGAGTACATCGCGAGCGAGCTCGACGCGCCCACCATCGACTCCGCGGGGAACTTCGTCCTCGCCGCGGTCGGCGACGGCGAGCGCGTGGCCGAGGCGGCCCAGGAGCGCGGGGTGATAATCCGCGACTGTACCTCGTTCGGCCTCCCGGAGCACGTCCGGATCTCGACGGGCACCCGCGAGGAGACCCGCGAGGCGGTCGAACTGCTCAACGAGACGCTCGCGGACCTGGAACTCGAGGCTCGCGCGTGACCGACGGCACCGAGACCTCGGCCGACTCCGACCGCGGCCGCGCCGACCGCGTCGCCGTCACGGGGACCCCGGAACGGGCAAGACGACCGCGACGGCGCTGCTCGAAGACGCCTACGACGTGATCCACCTCAACAACCGGATCAAGTCCGACGACGACCTCTGGACCGAGCGCGACGCCGACCGCGACACGCTGGTCGCCGATCTCGACGCGGTCCGCGAGGATCTCGGCGACTGGAGCGGCGTCCTCGACTCCCACCTCGCGCACCGGTTCGACGTCGACCGCGTGGTCGTGTTGCGGTGTCACCCCGAGACGATCGAGTCGCGGCTCCGTGAGCGCGGCGAGTCGCCCGAGACGGCCGCCGAGAATGCCGAGAGCGAGGCGCTCGACGTGATCCTCTCGGAGGCGGTCGCCGAACACGGCGCCGAGAACGTCTACGAGGTCGACGCGACCGACCGCGACCCCGAGGCGGTCGCCGACGCGGTCCGCGCCGCGATCGAGGGCGAGCGGGAGCCGAGCGCCGGCACCGTGGACTTCATCGATTATATATGAGCCGACCGCGAGCGTCGAGACGGTAGATGACCCTCGACCAGTACCGGTCCGTGGCGGACCGCCTCCTCGGCCCGTGGGTGTCGGCGGCCGACAGGCTGGGCCTCTCGCCCGATCAGGTGAGCGTAATCGCCTTCCTCGTCGCCGTCGCGGCCGCGGGGGCCTTCGCCGCCGGGTCGTCGCCCCTCTACGCGGCCGGCGCGCTGCTCGTCCTCCTCAACGGGTGGCTCGACGTGGTCGACGGGGCACTCGCGCGCCATCAAGACGTCGCCTCCGACGGCGGCGACTTCCTCGACCACGTCCTCGACCGCTACGCCGACGTGGCGATCATCGCGGGGTTCACCGCGGGGATCGAGGCGTACGCGCTCGGCTTCGCCGCCGTCACCGGCGTCCTCCTCACCTCCTACCTCGGCACGCAGATCCAGGCGGTCGGGATCGGCCGCGAGTACGGCGGCCTGCTCGGCCGGGCCGACCGGCTTGCGCTCGCCGGGATCGTCGGCGTCGCCGCCGCGGTCTACTCTGCGCCGGTCGTCGCCGGGCTGAACGTCGTCGGCCTCCTGCTCGCGCTGTTCGCCGTCGTCGGCCACCTGACGGCGGTCCAGCGGTTCCTCGGCGCCTGGCGCGACCTGTGACTCCCCGCGCGGTCACTATTTAAATGGTGTGTCGGTCGAGCCGCTCGGCGCGCTCGCTCCGCCCGTTTTATCCACCCGGTTCGACCCGATTCCCACGCCCTCGTCGACCGCCGCCTCCGCGTCGCCCATCCCCAAGTACGCCTCCTCCAGCTCCGCCAGCCGGTCGTTCACCGCCTCGATCTGGTTGTGCGTCGGGGGCGCGCGAACCCGGACGAGGTCGTACTCGTGTCGGTCGGCGAGCCCGTTCCACGCCCGGAACGCGCCGACGGTCAGGGTGTGCGTCTGCGGGCAGAACGCCGTCGTCGGCGTGAACTCCGCGCGGAGGACGCGGTCGATTCCGTCGGCCGCGTCGCCGTCGACTTCGCTCCCGTCGACCGCGTCAGCGGCGTCGCCGCGCTCGACGGCGTAGCGGAACCCGGCGTCCCCGTGGCGCGTGTCGAGGTTCAGCCGCGCGAGGTTGTAGTCGAACGTCATGTCGTACACCCCCCGCTCCTCGAAGCAGTCGCGGGTGAGGCGGTGGAACGCGAGGTGGTCCGCCCCCGTGAGGACGTCGTGGCCGTCGAGGAACGCTCCCGGGCGCGGGAGGTCGTCCGCGACGAACTCGTCGTAGCCGTCGAACAGGTCGTCGCCGTCGGATCCGAATGGAGACGGGAAACCGGGCATGTGCGTACGGTGACCGCCCGCCGGGGTACTCCTGACCCCGCAGATGTTCGGGCCGTCGCCGGCGTGCGGTCCTCAGCCGTTCTCGCCGTCCCGCGAGCGCAGCTCCGTCGCCCGCGCGTGGACGCTGTCGACGGCGTCGCGAGCGGCCGACTCATCGATTCCGAACGCGTGCGCGGCGTACGTCACCGAGAACCGGACCGCGAGGTAGGTGATCCGGACCTCCTCGTCGGCGCGAGCGATCGTCGGCGGGACGCCCCGCCTGCCGGTTTCTTTCTCGTCGAAGCCGCCGGTGATCGCGTACAGGTCGGCGTACAGCCTCGCCGCCGCCGGAATCTCGAACGACGCGATCCGTCCGTCGGGGCCCTCGAAGTGGTACGCGTCGGGGCGGTTCCGCGCCTCGCGGACGATCCGACGGCCGCCGTCGTACGTCTCGATCACCGTTTCGTTCTCGTCGGTCACTGGTACCAGCCGCTCCGGACACGTCCCCCATCGAGGAAACAATTTAAAAGCGTTCGGCCGGAACGGAGGGTATGCCCACTTTCGAGCTGAACCTCTCGGACGACGTGTACGCGGAGTTTCAGCAGCTGGCAGACGAGGAGTTCGTCTCCGAGGAGCAGGCCGCGGAGGACCTCATCGCGTCCGGAATCGAGGCGTACAACGTGAGCGTCGTCGACGACGAGCCCCGCGACGAGATGCTCGACGGCGCGGAGAACAACATGTTCGACACCGCGGAGGACCCGGGCAGCATCGAAGACGACCGGCTCTGAGCCGCCGCGCGCTCCGCTCATTCTCGAGTCAACCTCGGCTCAGTACCCCAGCCCCAGCAGCCGGTTCGCCGACAGCGTCGCCAGCCCGAGCGCCATCACGCAGGCGAGCAGCCCGAACGCGACGGGCCACCCCGCGGCGTCGGAGACGGCGCCGACGACGACGCTGCCGGAGGCGCCCGTCACCATGTACGCGGTCCGAACGAGCCCGAAGCCGGCGCCGCGCTCGGCGTCGGACAGCAGGTCCATGAACCGCGACTGGACCGGCGCGCCCCACGACATCGCGAGGCCGACGAGGCCGACGCCCGGTATCACGGCGGGGAGGCCCAAGTCGAGGGCCGCGGCCGCGACGAGAGTCCCGTAGCCGACGACGCCGGCGCCCATCGTCACCATCGCGGTGGCGTCGCGGCCGATCCGGTCGGACACCGACCCGGTCACCGGCTGCGTGCCGCCGTGGACGAGGAAGTACACCGAGAACAGCAGCGCGGAGAGCGCGCTCGACAGGCCGGTCCCGACCTCTAAGAACGTCGGGAGAAAGGAGGCGGTCGCCTGCCACGTGAACGCGCCCATCGTCGCCAGCGCGGTCGTGTAGAGGATTTCCCGCCGCGAGAGCAGTTCGGCGAGCGGTCCGAGCGCGAACCGCTCGCCCATCGGCTGGTCGGGACGGAGGGGATCGGTCGGCCGGACCCGCCACGCGAACAGGACGAAGACGGGGACCGCGACGGCGGCGCCGAGGAGGACGCCGGCGCGCCAGCCGTACCGCGACCCGACGAGCGCGGCGGCGGGCGGCGCGGCGAGCCCCGCGAGCGGGCCGCCGGCGACGTGAACGCCGATTGCGCGGCCGGTGTCGTCGAACTGCCGCGTGAGGAACGTCGTCGCGACCGAGTAGTGGAGGCCGGCACCAACGCCGAGCGCGGCCGCGAACAGCCCGAACGCGAGCATCGACGGCGACGCGGCGAGCAGCACCGACGCGACGGCGGTCGCGCCGACCGCGGCGAGGATGACGCGGCGCTCGCCGTACCGGTCGCCGAGGATCCCGGAGGGGAACTGCGTCAGCGCGTAGGTGAGCCACATTCCGCTGAGCGCGAGCCCGACGGTGCCATTGGTCACGTCGAACCGCGTCGTGATCTCCGGGACGAGCGGGCTGACGACGAGCCGCGCCACCATCGTGCCGGTGAACGCGAGCGTACAGAGCGCGAGCGCCGTGTGTTCGTACCGCCAGTTCACGGTCGCCGTTCCCGGTACGGGTCAAAGCGGCTTCCGATCGCGGTCAGACAGGCCGGGGGTTGCCCGGTCAGATCCAATAGGGACTCACTCCGCCGCGAACCGGATCGGGTAGTCGGTGAGGTTCTCGTAGCCGTCCTCGGTGACGACGACGAGGTCCTCGATGCGGACGCCGCCGATATCCGGGTCGTAGAGCCCGGGCTCGACCGTGATCACGTGTCCGGGCTCTAACTCTTCGCCCCCGCTCGCGAGCCGCGGCGACTCGTGGACGTCGAGGCCGATCCCGTGACCGGTCGAGTGGATGAACCCGGTCTCGGTGTCGGGGTCGGTCCGGAAGGTTGGCTCGCCCGCCTCCTCGTACACCTCGCAGGCGGCGGCGTGGACCTCCTCGCCGGTCGCGCCCGGCTCGACGGCGTCGAGCGCGGCGTTCAGCGCGCGCTCGGTGAGGTCGTACCACTCGCGAAGCGTCTTGCTCGGCTCGCCGACGCAGAACGTCCGCGTCATGTCGGCGTTGTACTTCGTCGCCTTCGAGCGCGGGAAGATGTCGACGATGATCGCCTCGTTCGCGCGGAGCGGGCCCGAGCCGCGGTCGTGGGGGTCCGCGGCCTGCGCGCCGCCGGCGACGATCGTCTCGTCGAGCGCGCAGCCGTGACGCAGCAGCGTCACCTCGATCTCCTCGGTCACGCGCTCGCTGGTGAGCGGCTCGCCGTCACGGAGCAAGACTCCCGTCTCCGCCTCGTCGCTCTCTCCCGCCACGTCGGCGCCGGCGATCAGCTCCTCGGCGGCCCGCATCGCGGCCTCGTTGGCCTCTTGCGCCTCGCGGATCGCGTCGATCTCCTCGTCGGTCTTCACCGCGCGGACCGCTTGGAGCCGGTCGTCGGCGTCGACGGCGACATCGATCCCGCGCTCGCGGAGGGCGTCGGCGGTGCCGACCGGGCCGCGCGGCGGCATCGAGACGGAGTCGACGCCCTTGTCGCGGAGGAACGCGGCGTACATGTCGTTGCGCTCCTCGCGGCCGCCGTACTCGTAGTCGTAGTCGGCGTGGCGCTCCACCGTGTCGGCCGCGGCCTCGCTCGTCGCGCGGCCGTACTCTAACCCGCTGACGAGGAGGTGGACCTCGCCGTCGGCGTACAGCGTGAGGAACGGGTCGGGCCCGGTGAACCCGGAGAGGTACAGCTGGTTTGCGTCCTCCTGCGAGGCGTCGAGCAGGTAGCCGTCCGTATCGAGGTCGGCGAGGCGGTCGTCGAGCCGCGTTCGGTTCATACCTCACCCTGCTCGGGCGACGGTCAAAGCGGTTGTCCTCGCGGAACCGGTCTGAGACCTCCGTCGATCCGTGAGAAAGCATATGCCGCTCGCTCGGGAACGGCCGGTCCGAGATGTCGACGGGAGAGCGAACCACGCTGGGCTCGCTCGTGTCGCTCCCGCCCGGGTGGCTCCGCGTCGCCGTCGCCTGCGGGAGCGGTGCGGCCCTCGCCGGGCTGGCGACGACGTGGATCGGGCTCGCGGTCGCCGGCGTGTCGCCGGGAGACTCGGAGATCGCCCGGTGGATGGTCGGCGGACCGATCCTCGGGGTCGAGGGAGCGATCTGGTTCCTCTTCGACGCGCACTGGATCCGGATACGGACGGGTCCGGGGCTGTCGAACCTCGTAATCTTCGGGCATCCGCTGATACAGTCGGACGCCGCGCTGTGGCCGCTCCGTCTAGTGCCTCTTACCTTCGGTCTCGGCGTCGCGACCGCCGTCCGGTACCTCGGTATCGACGACCTGCTCGCCGGCGCCGCGACCGGGGTGGGCGCGACGCTGGGGTACCTCCCGGCGATGCTCGCGCTGTGGTGGGTCTCCCGGGTGCCGCTCACGCGCCACGCGGCCGATGGGAGGGTGCCGATCTCCGACGCGGACGGGATCCCGACATCGGAGGCGGCCGGCGTCACGGCCGGTCCCGACCTCGCCGCGGCCCTCGCGCTGGTGACCGGACTGGGCGTGATCGGCGGCTACCTCGCGGGCGCGGTCGCGGCCGCCGCGACCGGGAACTGACCGACGGGCTGGTCGCCCTGAGCGCCGTCCGCCGCTCGCGAAACGCCTATATACCATATCCCGCCGGGCGGCCGTCAGTTTCGCTCTCGCTTCGGTCCCGATCACCGCGTCTCAAATACCGAATTGTACAGGGTTGTACACGGTGTTTTCGGCCGTGTCTCTCGGGCGCCAACCACGCAAACATTTAAGTATTTGGCTCACTTACCCGAAGGTGAGGAAAACACCGAGATCCGTCTCTCGGTTCCGCTGTTCCCTCCACGCACAACACCAATGAGCGAGAACCTTCGAACGTACACGACAGAGACCGTCGACGACGAGAACGAGAGCGAGTCGGAGACCGAAGACGAGGAGCTGCGGTGCCCCGAGTGCGGCGGCCAGCTCGCGACGGACACGGAGCACGGCGAGACCGTCTGCGTCGACTGCGGGCTCGTCGTCGAGGAGGACGAGATCGACCGCGGGCCGGAGTGGCGCGCGTTCGACTCCAAGGAGAAGGACAACAAGTCCCGGGTCGGGGCCCCGACGACGAACATGATGCACGACAAGGGGCTCTCGACGAACATCGGCTGGCAGGACAAAGACGCCTACGGCAAGTCGCTGTCCAGCCGCCAGCGGGAGAAGATGCAGCGGCTGCGGACGTGGAACGAGCGGTTCCGCACCCGCGACTCCAAGGAGCGCAACCTCAAGCAGGCGCTCGGCGAGATCGACCGGATGGCCTCCGCGCTCGGCCTCCCGGACAACGTCCGCGAGACGGCCTCGGTCATCTACCGCCGCGCACTCGACGAGGACCTCCTCCCCGGCCGCTCCATCGAGGGCGTCTCCACGGCCTCGCTGTACGCCGCCGCGCGGCAGGCGGGCACGCCGCGCAGCCTCGACGAGATCGCGGGCGTCTCCCGGGTCGAGAAGGACGAGATCGCGAGGACGTACCGCTACGTCGTCCGCGAGCTCAAGCTGGAGATCCAGCCCGCCGACCCCGAGAGCTACGTGCCCCGGTTCGCCTCCGACCTCGGCCTCTCCGACGAGGCCGAGCGCCGCGCCCGCAGCCTGCTCGACACGGCGAAAGAGCAGGGGATCCACTCCGGCAAGTCGCCGGTCGGGCTCGCCGCCGCCGCCGTCTACGCCGCCTCGCTGCTCGTCAACGAGAAGGTGACCCAGAGCGAGGTCAGCGAGGTCGCGAACATCAGCGAGGTCACCATCCGGAACCGGTACCACGAACTCCTCGAGGCCGAGGACTCGGTCGCGCTGAACTGACGGGTCGCTCCGCGCCCGGTCGTCGTACCGTTCGAGTTCCCTCCGTTTTCAGTCGCCGCATTCGCCCGCGCAGTAGTCGACGTCGTCGCCGATACGGTAGTACCCTGACAGCGACCGCTCCGCGTCACCGCGTCGCGGCGTCCGCCCGAGCCGAAACCGCGAAGGCGGCGCGTCGCCACCCGGAGGTATGGAGACGACTCGCCACTTCACGGCGACGACGTACATCGTCAACGACGGGGCGACCGCGCTTCACGACCACGAGCGCCTCGGAATCAAGCTCCCCCCAGGCGGCCACGTCGACCGCGACGAGCTCCCGCACGAGGCCGCGCGCCGCGAGGTTCGCGAGGAGACGGGGTTGACCCCGGATCTCGTCGCGACGGAGTCACAGATCACGGGCCCGAACACCCGCGGGCTCCCGGAGCCGGCGCACCTCATGCTCCACGACATCAACGTCCACGAGGACGGGTCAGTGGGCCACCAGCACGTCGACCACCTCTACTACGCCCGCGTCGACTCCCGGGAGATCGCCCCGAACGGCGACGACGAGGTCGACCCGGCGCGCTGGCGCTGGTACACCTCGGAGGAACTGGCGGCGAGCGACCTCCCGGAGGATGTCGTCGACCTCGGTCGAGAGGCGATCGACGCCGTCGGAGGGGGCTGAACGAGGGGCGTCGCGGCGTCAGACGGCCGTCTCACGCTCCGGAAGGTATTTGGGTCGGTGTTGGCGACGTAAACGCAAGGATGGACGCACAGCGACGGGAAGCGATCACCGAGTGGGACGACCGCTCGTTCTCCGACGGGTTCGCGGGGCTCCGCCGGATCGTCGACGACGGGTTCTCCGGCGCGGCGACCGACGGGACCGGGTGGATCTTCCTCGTCGACGGGCGCGTTATCGGCGTCGTCGACGCGACGCTCGACGCCTTCGCCGACGCCGCCGGGACCGTCTACCGGGCCCCGGACGAGGCGCTCCCCGTGCTCTTCGCGATGCAGGAGCTGGGCGGCGAGCCGCGGGCGAAGTACTACACCAAGGACACGCCCCTGCGAGAGGCGGACCAGAAGCTCTCACAGGGGGGGTTCACCGGCTACATCGAGCTGTCGGAGAACGTCCTCTCCGGCGACTACTACGTCGCCTACACGGGCGGCGAGTCGATGGCGGCCGCGTACGTCGGCAATGCGAGGCGGCTAGAAACGGGCGACGACGCGTTCGACCTCGCCGCCGACGAGGTCGGCATCTACACGGTGTACGAGGTCGACCTCGACGTCCGCCCGCTCCCGGACGGCGACGACGCGAAAGATGCGGACGACGCGAGCGCCGCGACCGACCCGACCGAGACCGCCGGTTCCGACGGCGCGAGCGACGCGGACGAAGAGCCGACCGACGAGCCGTCGGACACCGAGAGCGACGCCGAGCCGGAGACGGCAGGAGACGACGGCCCCGCGAGCGCGGTCGGTCCCGCCGCGAGCGCCGCCCGAGACGGCGACTCGACCGCCGCGAGCCGAAGCGACGAGTCGGCGGGCGTCGACGCGGAGGCGGCCGCGGACGACCGCGACAAGGCTGTTTCGAGCGGCGAGGCCGGCGGGTCCGGCGGGTCGGCGCCCGACGAGGTCCGGATCGGCGACGCCGAGACGGCCGAGCGAGACGCAGACGGCTCGCCCGGTGCCGACCGCGCGCGCCGATCACCGTCAGATCCCGAGGGAGCGACCGCTTCGGAATCCGACGCCAGGGACTCGCCCGACCCGGACGCCGCCGACGCGCCGGACTCCGAGAACGTCTTCTCGGAGGAGGCCGAGTGGCGGGAACAGAAGTCGATCCCGGCGCTCGACCCCTCCGAGGCGGGCGGGGAACCGCAGCGTCCCGACGAGCGCCGCGCAGCCGCTTCGCAGCGCTCCCGCTCGGGCGAGGACCGCGGCCGCGCGGAGCGAAGTGGGTCGAACGCGAACGGCGGGTCGCCGTCGCCGCGCTCCACCGAGACGGCGTCGGGGCCGTCGGCGGTGTCGAAACGCGAGGGGCGCGACGGGCGCGGCGGGCAGGGCGACGCCGACCCCGAACGGCTGCGGAAGCTCGAGGCGGCCTTGGAGGAGACGGAGACCGAGCGGCAGTCGCTCGCGGACGAACGCGACCGCCTGGCGGCCGAACGCGAGGAGGTCGAGTCGGAGCGCGACGAGCTGGCCGACGAGGTCGACCGGCTCGAGTCCGAGGTCGACGAGCTCAAAGAGGAGCGCGACCGGCTCCGCAGCGAGCTCTCGAACGCCAAGGAGCGGCTTCCGGACGCGGAGCGGACGCTCACGCCCGCGGAGGCACGCAACGGGACGAACCTGTTCATCAGGTACGACTCGAAGGAGGGCGCGACGCTGGCGGACGCCCACGAGGGGAGCGTCGACCGCGAGGCGCTCCGCGAGAACCTCCGGGTCGAACACCACACGAGCTTCGAGACGGAGGGCCTCGCGGTGGACGGCCGGCCGTTCGCGGAGTTCTTAGAGGACACCATCGAGTACGGCTTCACCCGCTGGCTCGTCGAGGATCTCCCGTTCGAGGTCCGCGGCACCGGCAACGAGGGGACGCTGCGTGACCTCTACGACGCGCTCCCGGAGATCGATCGCGCCGAGATCGGCGGGACGGTGTCGATCGAGCTCCGCGAGGGCGGCGAGGAGGTCCGCGAGCAGCGGTCGTTCGACCTCGTGTTGCGCGACCGGATGGGCCACCCGCTGTTCGTCGCCGACCTGAACGACAGCAGGGACCCGACGCCGGAGGGGACCTTGGAGTCGCTCGTCGAGAACGGGCGCGACATCGCCGGATCGAACGAGACGTTCGCCGGGGCGTTCGCGGTGACGGAGAGCTTCTTCGAGCCGGGCGCCTTAGAGACCGCGAGCGACGCGGTCGGCGGCGGCCTGTTCAGCCGATCGAAGCGGGCGAGCTTCGTGAAGCTCTCGCGCAAGCAGGGCTACCACCTGTGCCTCGTCGAGGCCAGAGACGGCGGGTTCCACATGACGGTCCCCGACCTGTAGCCGTCACGGGACCCTATCGGAGGCGGCTACCGGGAGAGCAGAAACGCGGCAGATGCGTCGGCGGGCGAAATCGAAAGCGCGGTCAGTTCTCGAGCTCCGCGGCGTCGTCGATCCGCATGGAGCCGAGCTTCTCGACGGTCTCGTCGAGCTTCTCGTCGAGTTCGTCGACGAACTCGTGGGTGCGCTCGGTGGTGATCGCGCCCTGGCTGGACGGCTCGATGAGGTTCTCCTCTTCGAGGACGCGAAGCGAGTAGCGGACCTTATGGTGCGGGTAGCCCGTCTCGTTCGACATCTTCACGATGCCGATCGGCTCGTTCTCGATGACCATCCGCAGGACTTGGAGGTGACGTTCCAGCATGTCTACCTCCTTCTCTAATCGATCTATCATGGCACATGTTAACTCGTCATGCCCCGTTTAAAAGTTGCTGTCGGCGGCCGGGGGAGGCCTCGTCAGATCGCAGGCTTTGACGTGGGAGTAGTTAACGTGTTCGATCGCGGCACGGCAGACGGTGAGCGTACGCACGGAAGAGCGCGCGACGGTGCGGCCTCCCGGGGGGACGCCGAGAGAATACACGAACGAGCGTATTCACTGTGCCCGGCGTATTTTTTGATCCACATCTGTGCCTGTCTCGCGGTCGCAGACCGTAATCGGTTTTACCCCCCGACGGGAATCGGCAGGTCGTATGACACTCACCATCGTCGGCTCCCAGCTCGGCGACGAGGGCAAGGGCGCCCTCGTCGACCGGTGGGGAGGGGACGCGGACGTCGTAGTCCGTTATCAGGGCGGCGACAACGCCGGCCACACCGTCGTCGAAGGCGGCGCGGAGTACAAGCTCTCCTTGGTTCCCAGCGGCGCGGTCCGGGGGACCGTCGGGATCTTGGGCAACGGCTGCGTCGTCAACCCGCGCACGCTGTTCACCGAGATAGACGACCTGCGCGAGCGCGGGCTCGACCCCGACGTGCGCGTCGCCCGCCGGGCGCACGTCATCATGCCGTACCACCGCGTGCTCGACGGGATCGAAGAGGAAGTCAAGGCCGACGACGACGCCGGCGACGAGGTCGGCACCACGGGGCGCGGGATCGGCCCGACCTACGAGGACAAGGCCGGCCGCCGCGGGATCCGGGTCGCGGACCTGCTCGACCCCGACGCGCTCCGCGAGAAGCTCGAATACGCGGTCCCGCAGAAGCGCGCGCTCGTCGAGGACGTGTACGGGCTCGACATCGACGATGTCGACGACCGCGCCGAGGCGTTCGACGTCGACGCGCTTCACGAGGAGTTCGCCGCGATCGGCGAGCGCCTCGCCGACGAGGGGATGACCGTCAACTGCTCCGACTACCTCCACCGCCGCCACGAGGCCGGCGACGCGATCGTCTTCGAGGGCGCGCAGGGGACCCACATCGACGTCGACCACGGGAACTACCCGTTCGTCACCTCGTCGAATCCGACCGCCGGCGGCGCGGCCGTCGGATCGGGGCTCGGCGTCACGAAGGTCGGCGACGGCGAGGTCGTCGGCATCGTGAAGGCGTACCTCTCGCGCGTCGGCGAGGGGCCGCTCCCGACCGAACTCGACGGCGACGCCGACGAGGAGGCGCTCGCCGACGAGATCCGCGAGAAGGGCGGCGAGTTCGGGACCGTCACCGGTCGCCCGCGCCGGATCGGCTGGCTCGACCTCCCGATGCTCCGGCACTCGGCGCGCGTCTCCGGCTTCACCGGCGTCGCGGTCAACCACGTCGACGTGCTCGCCGGGCTCGACGAGCTGAAGGTGTGTACGGGCTACGAGTTAGACGGAGAGACGCTCGATACCGTCCCCACCACCACCGACCGGTGGGAGCGCTGCGAGCCCGTCTACGAGACGCTCGACACGTGGGAGCCGTTCGACTCGGCCGCGGTCGCCGAGGCCGGCTACGACGCCTTACCCGAGGCCGCCCGCGAGTACCTGGAGTTCCTCGCCGACGAGATCGATACCCCGGTGTACGCCGTCGGCGTCGGCCCCGACCGCGAGGAGACGGTCGAACTGACGAACCCGTTCGAGGAGTAGGCTCGCCACCGGGCCTCGATCCCGTCGCGGCGTGCGGTCGGTTGGCGCGGACGGACGACGCTTTTTACGATCGAACGCGATCCCCCACCATGGCCGAGCCCTCCACCGGTCCGTCAGCCGACACGCCGCCCCCGGAACCGATCCTCCAACGCACGTTCGCGCACATCGGGCGGCTGCTTCCGCTCGCGCTCGTCCCGCTGGCGACGGCGCTGTTCCGCGCCCGGGAACTGCTCGCGACGGGACGGACGAACGGGCTCTCGCTCCGGGCTTCGTTCCCGGTGTACCGGTACGATCTCTGGAGCTTCGTCGACGCGCCGAGCGGCGACGGCGTGACGGTGTCGCTCCCGTTTGGGGCCGTCGACCCGCTGCCGCTGCTCGCACCCCTGATCGGCGCGTACGTCGTCGTCTCCGGCGCGCTGAGCGCGGGCTACTTCGGGAGCATCGCGGCGGAGATCACGACCGGGCGCTTCGACTTCGTCGCGGCCGTTCGCCGGTTCGGCGCTCGGATGATCCTCCTCGAAGCGCTCGTGGTCCTCGCACTCGCGGCGCTGTTCCTGCCGCTGCTCCTCTTCCCGCCGCTGTTCGTGGTCGCGATCCTCGCGGCGCTCGTCGTCTCGTACCTGTACTTCCCGACCGTCTACGTCCTCGCCTTGGAGGACCGCGGGATCGAGTCCGCGGCGCGGCGGGCACGAGCGCTCGTGGACGAACACCGACCGCTTGGGTTCTTCCTCGCCGTCGCGGTCGTCACGGCGCTCTGTTCGGTTCCGGTGAGCCTCCTCGCGCACGCCGGCCCCGGCGGCGCGATCGCGGCCGCGGTCGTCGCCGCGCCGCTCGGGCTGGCGTTCAACGTCGCGACTGCGCTGAAGGTCGCCGAGATGGCCGAGATGGCCGACGTCGAGACCGCCGGGTGAAGCCGGCAGACGTGGCCTCGCGGCCTACTGCGGGTCGACGGCGTTCAGCGCGGCGCGGTCCTCGTCGGTGAGCGACAGGTCCGCGGCCGCGAGGTTGGACTCGAGGTGGTCGACGCTCGACGTCCCCGGGATCGGGAGCGTCACGTCCGAGTGGTCGAGCAGCCACGCGAGCGAGACCTGCTGGGGCGTCGCGTCTCGTCGCTCGGCGACCTCGTCGAGCACCCCGCCGGCGTCCTCGTCGTCGACCGCGTACATCGGGCCCCACGGGATGAACCCCACACCTTTCTCCTCGCAGGCGGCCAGCACGTCCTCGTCGTCGCGGTGGCCGACGTTGTAGCGGTTCTGGACCGTCGCGATGTCGACGATGTCGGTCGCCGTCTCCAGCTGCTCGACGGTGACGTTCGAGAGGCCGACGTGGGCGACCTGCCCGGCGTCTTTCATCTCCGCGAACGCGTGGACGGAGTCCTCGAAGTCGGTGTCCGGGTCTGGGCGGTGGTACTGGTAGAGGTCGATCGTGTCGGTCCCGAGTCGGTCGAGGCTACACAGCACCTGGTTCTTCAGGAAGTCGGGGTCGCCGTGGGGGAGCCAGTCTCCCTCGCGGTTGCGGAGCAGCCCCGCCTTCGAGGCGACGACCACGTCGTCGGGGTCGCCGAGCGCCTCGCCGATCAGCCGCTCCGAGACGCCCGGGCCGTAGGAGTCCGCGGTGTCGACGAAGTCGACGCCGAGGTCGACGGCGCGCCGGAGCACGTCCTCCGCGTCCGCCTCGTCCTCGGGGCGACCGATGATCTCCTCGCCGGTGATCCGCATCGCGCCGAAGCCGAGGCGGTTGACGGTCAGGTCGCCGCCGATGTCGAACGTCTCGCTCCCGCTGGTGGTGTTCGAAGCCATGGGAGACTGATCTCGCGCCACGCGGAAAGCCGTGGGGATGCCGGAAGAGCGGCGTGGGCTCCGGGCGGTCCCCTCGCGGTCGACCCGGCTCGCCCGTGTTGCGTCCGTCGCTACTCATAAACCGCCCCCGCGTGATTTAGGGGCATGGACGCCGAGCGCGAGGTACTCGACGTGTTGGCGCGGAACGCCCGCGAGGACATCGATGACATCGCGGCCCAGACGGGCCTCGACGCGGCGGCGGTAGCGGACGCGATCGACGCGCTGGAGGCGAAAAGCGTGGTTCACGGCTACCAGGCCGTCGTCGACTGGGACCGCGTCGACGAGGGGAAGATCCGCGCGGTCGTCGAGATCAACGTCGAGCTCGACCGCGAGACCGGCTACGAGCAGGTCGCGGACCGGATCGCGAAGTTCCCCGCGGTCGACGCCTTACACCTCGTCTCCGGCGACTACGACTTCGCCGTCGAGGTGCTCGGCGAGAACATGCAGGACGTCTCCGAGTTCATCTCCGAGCAGGTCGCGCCCATGCCGGAGGTCACCCAGACGGTGACCCACTACATCATGGAGACGTACAAGGACGGCGGGATCCGGTTCGAGGACGGCGACGACGACGACCGCCTCTCCGTGTCGCCATGAGACTGTCGGACCGCGCGCGCACCCTCCCCGAGTCCGGGATCCGGAAGTTCTTCGAGCTCGCGGAGGCGCGCGACGACGTCATCTCGCTCGGGGTCGGTGAACCGGACTTCTCGGCGCCGTGGGCCGCGCGGACCGCCGCGATCGACTCGCTCGAACGCGGAAAGACTTCCTACACGTCGAACCGCGGGATGGCCGCGCTCCGCGAACGGATCGCCGACCACCACGAGCGCTACGACCAGTCGTACGACCCGGAGTCGGAGATACTGGTCACCACCGGCGCGAGCGAGGCGGTCGACCTCGCCTTCCGGGCCTTGGTCGACCCCGGCGACACCGTCGCGGTCCACGAGCCGACGTACATCTCCTACGGGCCGGGGATCGAGCTGGCGGGCGGCGAGCAGCTGACGGTCCCCACGCGCGCCGAGGACGACTTCGCGCTCACGCGGGAGTCGCTGGAGGCGGCCGGCGCCGCCGAGGCCGACCTCCTCGTGCTCTGTTACCCGAACAACCCGACAGGCGCGACGATGACCGACGAAGAGCTGGCCGAGGTCGCGGCGTTCTGCCGGGACGAGGACCTCCGGGTGGTCGCCGACGAGATCTACGCCGCGCTCACCTACGGCGCCGACCACGCCTCGATCGCGACGCAGCCGGGGATGCGCGAGCGCACCGTCGTCGTCAACGGCTTCTCGAAGGCGTACGCGATGACGGGGCTCCGGCTGGGCTACGCGCTGGGCCCGGCCGACGCCATCGACGCGATGAACCGGATCCACCAGTACACGATGCTGTCGGCGCCGACGACGCCGCAGTACGCCGCCATCGAGGCCTTAGACCGCTGCGACGACGAGGTGACGGAGATGGTCGACGAGTATAACCGCCGGCGGCGGTTGGTCGTCTCCCGGTTCAACGAGATGGGCCTCGACACGTTCGAGCCGGGCGGCGCGTTCTACGCGTTCCCGGAGTGCGGCGGCGACGACGAGGCGTTCGCCGAGGAGCTGCTGGAGGCGGAGGGGGTCGCAGTCGTCCCGGGGTCCGTCTTCGGCGAGGGCGGCGAGGGGCACCTCCGCGTCTCGTACGCGACCTCGATGCGCGAGCTGAAGGAGGCGACCGACCGGATCGCGTCGTTCGTCGAGGGTCGATGACCGAGTCCGTCGAAGACCGATGATCGACAGGATCTGGCACGGGTGGACGATGCCGGCAGACGCGGACGAGTACGAGCGACTCCTCCGCGAGGAGATCCTCCCCTCGTTCGCCAACGCGGACAACGAGGGGTATCGCGGCGCCCGACTGCTCCGCCGGGAGTCCGACGCCGACGGCGACGACGAGGAGGTCGAGTTCGTCACGATACTGCGGTTTGACTCGATCGAGTCGGTGAGGGAGTTCGCGGGCGAAGAGTACCGGGAGGCGCACGTCCCGGACGCCGCCCGCGAGGTCCTGAAGCGGTACGACGACCGCGCGCGCCACTACGAGGTGCGCGAGGAACGGGAGTACCCGGCAGACGACTCGTAAACGAACAACTCCTCGCGAATTGTCGAGCGTTCGCCAACGATTATCACGCTCGTTCCTGATCGTCCGCGTATGGAGTTCCAGCTAACGGACGAACAGAAGCAGCTGCGCGAGGAGGTCCGGAAGTTCGCGGACGAGGAGATCCGGCCGGTCGCGACGGAGTACGACGTCGACGAGGAGTACCCCACGAGGTGATGGACAAGGCCGCCGACATGGGGCTGCTCGCGCCGCACGTCCCGGTCGAGTACGGGGGGATCGGCTACTCCTCGCTGGAGAACGCGATCCTCACCGAGGAGCTGTTCGCGGCCGACCCCGGGATCGGGCTCTGTATCTCCAGCGCCGGCTTCGGGGCGGAGGCGCTGATGGAGTTCGGCACCGAGGAACAGAAGGAGCGCGTCCTCCCCGAGGTGACCGCCGGCGACGCGGTGATGGGCTCGGCCATCTCGGAGCCGCAGGCGGGGTCGGACGTGACCTCGGTCGCGACGCGCGCCGAGAAGGACGGCGACGAGTGGGTGATCAACGGCTCGAAGATGTGGATCACGAACGGCACCGTCGCCGACTACTTCGTCGTCGTCTGCGAGACGGACCCGGAGATCGACGACCGCTACTCCGGCTACTCGCAGATCCTCGTCGAGGCCGACCGCGACGGGCTCACCCGCGACAAGATCACCGGGAAACTCGGCATCCGCGCGAGCGACACCGCCGAGCTACGCTTCGACGACGTGCGGGTGCCCGAGGAGAACCTCATCGGGCAGCGCGGGATGGGCTTTCTCCAGCTCATGCAGTTCTTCGACGAGACCCGGACCGCGGTCGCGGCCCAGGGCGTCGGCATCGCCCGCGGCGCCGCCGAGCGCGCGCTGGAGTACGCCGAGGAGCGCGAGCAGTTCGACCGCCCGATCAGCGACTTCCAGGCGATCAAACACAAGCTCGCGGAGATGCACACGAACACGGAGGCCGCCCGCTGGCTCACCTACCGCTCGGCGTGGGCGGTCGACAACGAGTCGGGCGACCTGACCGCGCTCGCGTCGATGGCCAAGGAGTTCGCCTCGCGGACCGCGGTCGAGGTCGCCGACGAGGCGGTTCAGGTCCACGGCGGCGCCGGCTTCGTCAACGACCACGACGTCGAGCGGCTCTACCGCGACGCGAAGATCACCCAGATCTACGAGGGGACCACGGAGATCCAGAAGAACATCGTGGCCCGCGAGCTGCTCGACGAGGGGATGTGAGGCGGCGCCCCGTGCGGTCGTGAATCCCCGGACTCGGAACCGGCACGTAAATGTCGCAGGCAGACGTTAGACGGGCCATGAGCGAGGCCGAGGTGGACCCGGAGGAGCGGCTCAAGCGCCAGCGCGACGACCTCCGGCTGTTGAACCAGGTGATGCGCCACGACATCCGCAACGACCTCCAGCTCGTCGGCGCGTACGCAGAGCTGCTCGACGACCACGTCGACGAGGAGGGGGAGAAGTACCTGGACGTGATCAAGCGCAACACCCAGAGCGCGGTGTCGCTCACCACGACGGTCCGAGACCTCGCGGAGGTGATGCTCCGGGAGGACGCCGAGCCGAGCCGCGTCTCGCTCGACAGGGTCCTCTCACAGCAGGTGGAGGAGGTCCGCTCCGGCTACTCGGAGGCGGTCTTCACCGTCGAGGGGTCGTACCCCGAGGCGGAGGTCGTCGGCGACGAGATGCTGAGCTCGGTGTTCCGGAACCTCCTGCGAAACGCGGTCCAGCACAACGACGAGACCCCGCCGACGGTGACGGTGTCGGCGACCGTCGAGGAGGCCGAGGGGGTCGCGGAGGTGCGGATCGCCGACAACGGCCCCGGGATACCGGAAGAGCAGCGGGACGATATATTCGGCAAGGGTGAGAAGGGCCTCGACAGCCCGGGCGCGGGGATCGGGCTTTACCTCGTCCGGTCGCTCGTCGAGATCTACGGCGGCGACGTGTGGGTCGAGGACAACGAGCCGAAGGGAGCCGTGTTCGTCGTCCAACTGCCGCTCTGTGAAGGGTGACACTCAGCAGACGCGACATCGATTACTTATAAAGAACCATGCGGTGGCGCGTGCCTGCGAGGCCGCCACGCGGCCGAGCAGCACGCGCGAGGGAGTCGGCCGGCCGGAGCGAAGCGAAGGCCGGCCGACGAGGCTGGGGAGGTGTGAGGTGCCGTGCGGGGTGGGACTCAAAGGGGCAGTCACGAGGCGGGCGCAGGCGACGTAAGCACCGCAACGAGGGAGCGAACGAAGTGAGTGACCGAGTGAGGAGCGCAGCGAGCGTGCGCCCGCCTCGCGACTGGGGCTTTGGAGATTTTCGACCCCGATCTGTGATTAGTCATTTATAGGCGAGCGGCAGGGGCTTTGGGAGTGGTCCAAGCGTAAGCATCGACGTATGGCCGAGCGACTGGGGCTTTGGCGGTACTCGCTACCGATCCGCTGTCAGCCATTTATTAGCGAGCGACTAGGACTTTGGCAGCGGTCACCGCCGATCGACTGACGGCTATTTATAAGCGAGCGGCTGGGTTCGTAGAAAGGTTCTCCGCGTCACCCTTCGATAATAAATAGTCGATAGTAGTAGTCGATTTTGCTTATAAATAGCCGACCATGAATCTACGCCAAAGTACCGTTTCAGGCGGTTGGACTATATAAACAGATCTCCAACGGAACCCCGAACTCCCTTATTCGTCGTACTCCATCGCGACCGAGTTGATACAGAAGCGCTTGCCCGTCGGCTCGGGGCCGTCGTCGAACACGTGCCCCAGATGGGAGTCGCAGTTCGCGCAGCGGACCTCGGTACGGCGCATCCCGTGACTGGTGTCCACCGTCGTGGTCACGGACTCCTCCTCGGCGGCGTAGAAGGCGGGCCAGCCGCAGCCGGACTCGTACTTCGTCTCGGCCTCAAAGAGGACGGTGCCGCAGGCCCGACAGCGGTACTCCCCGTCGTCGGGGTGGTGGTCGACGTACTCGCCCGAGAACTTCGCCTCCGTGCCGCTCTCGCGGAGCACGCGGTACTCCTCCTCGGAGAGCCGCTCGCGCCACTCCTCGTCGGTCAGCTCGCTCGGGTCGCGCTCGTCGGTCTCGCTCATACCGTTGATACGTCCCCACGGGCAAGGGGGTTGCGGCGGTCACAAACCGTATTCGGGTGGGAGCCGAATCGAGCCCATGGCGCGCGAAGTCACGCACGAGGAGCGAGGGCCGGTTGTGCTCGACGACGACGACAAGGGTGACGACGGCCTCATCTACGTCTGTCAGTGCGGCCTGTCGGACTCGAAGCCGCTCTGTGACGGCTCGCACAACGCGACGACCGACGAGGCGGACGGCGTCGTTTATAAATACCCGAACGGCGACGCCGACGGCGAGCGTCGCGAGGTCGACGAGATCGTCTACGCTGACAAGTAGCCGCGTCTCGCCCGCCCCTTAGAGCACGCCCATCTCGTTCAGCCGCTCGGGGAGGTAGGTGTCGGTGACGAAGTCGAGCCCGCGGCTCGCGAGCGACTGCTGCTCGGACTTCTTGCCGATGTCGAGCTGGAGCTCGATCTGCTCTTCCCAGTAGTCGGTCTGGAAGCGCGGGTCCTCTAACTCCGATTCCAGGGCGTTAACGTCCGAGTCCGAGAGCGGGTCGGAGGGAAGGTCGTACTCGACGATGTCCTCCGGCTGGATGCCGATGAACCGCGCCTCCGGCGTCGCGAGGTACTTTGAGAGGTGCGCGGACTTGATCGAGCCGTACGCCACGGAGCCGTAGATGCGGTAGGACCACGGGTCGCCGTCGGTGAACACCACCACGGGGAGGTCGAGCTCGTCGCGGAAGCGCTTCGTCAGCCGCCGCGTGGCGCGAGCGGGCTGGCCGCCGAGGTGGACGACGAGGGCGTCGTGCGCTTCGTCGAAGCCGTTCTCGACGAGCCGGTCGCGCATCCCGCCGGTCTCGACGCAGAGGACGAACTCGGCGTCGTTGTCGAGGAACTCGATGGTGTCAGGGTTGTTGGGGATCTGGTAGCCGCCCTGCCCCACGTCGAGCTGGCAGTGGATCTCGCGGTCGCCGCGGTTGGTCTGCTCGCGGATCTCCAGCGGCCCCATCACCTTCGCGCCCGACTCCTCCGGGCGCATGTGGAAGTCCTCGCGGGTGACGCCCGTGACGATCTCGAGGTCCTCGACGAGGTCGTTCGACTCGTCTTGGCTCTTGAACTGCGCCTCGTCGTTGTCCCACGACTCCGAGAGGTAGTACAGCTCACGCAGCGTGGAGGAGCGGTCGTCGTCGAGCTGGTCCGCGAGGAACTCGATCGTGTAGGCGGCCTTCAGCAGCTTGCGCGCGCCCCGCACCGAGTTGGCGCTGCGCGTCGAGGTGCGGTCGCCGTAGGTCCACACCCCGCTCTCCTCGTCGTACTCGATGTTGCTCTTCGTCCGCGTGGGCAGCGTCATCTCCGGGATCTTCCCGGCCGCGAACTGGTCGTAGAAGTCCGCCGCCAGGTCGATCAGCTCGTCTCGTGCGTCGCTTTCGGTCGTCATTTAATCGTTCACCGTGAGTTTCTCGGTCTCCACGCCGCCGACGCTGACCTCGAACTCGGGGTCGCCGTCGACCGCGTACGTCAGTTCCCGCTCGTCGCCCGAGGGCACCTCGGGCTTCCACTGGACGAACCAATCGCCGTCCATGTCGACCACCGTCCCGTCGGAGAGGTCGGTCGGCTCCGTCGAGACGATGTCCGTGATATCCAGCTGCTCGTTCACGTCCGAGTGGTTCTCGACGACAAGCGTCACCGACCCGTCGTTCACCTCGCGCTCGACGCTGACGTTGTTCATGATCCGCGCCAGCGCGCCGCTGATGTCGGGGCGCGACCGGCCCGTGACCTCCGAGACCTTGTCCGCCATCTCCGGGAGGATCCGACCGAGGACGTCCTGTTTCTCCCGGCGCTGCTGCATCGAGCGTCGCTTGTTGAGGAACGACTTCAGCTCGCGGGCGGCCTCCCGCACCGCGAGCTCGATCTCGTCTTCGATCTCCGGGACGTTCGCGAGCGCGTCCTTCGACTCGCTCGTGAACGGGACGTTCGTGGAGGCGACGTGGATCGATATCACCGCCGGCCCGTTCGGCATCCCCGAGCCGCCGGGCTGGTCGAGCCCGTAGTTGCGCCACCCGATCCCCTTGATCACGTCCGTCGTCGCGCAGGCGCCGCGCTGGTAGACGAGCGGGACACGGTTCGCGAACCGCAGCAGCTCGACCGACCCCTCCGCCGGAATATCGCCGCCGTAGGCGATGCCGGCCTCGACGATGAACGGGTCGCCGCCGTGGACGTCGGCGTCGCGCGTCGCGGCCGCGTAGAAGTCGGCGTCGTACTCCTTCTGGAGCCCGGCCTCGACCAGCTCCGCCGTGATCGGCGCGAGGCAGTCGGTCGGCGGCGCGAGGATGTCCGTCGTCCGCATCGCGTCGAGCAGATCGGCGGCGGCGTCGCGGTTCCCCGCGATCGCCTTCACCTTCGGCGGGTCGTCCGGCACCGTCTGGGCCCGCGACCAGAACGCCTCCACGACGTTCTCGCGGGCGGTCTCGCCGAAGGTCGCGTCGCGCTGCTCGGCGACGAACGACGCCGCGTCCGCGACGAGCCGTTCGAGGTCGTCGCGGGTGATCCGGAACGCGTCGCCGTCGAGGTTCTCGAACCGCCGCGCGAGCGCCTCGGCCATCGCCTGAACCGCCTCGTCGTCCTTCCGCGTCGACGTCGCCTCGTCGACGAGCGCGTAGGCGTCTGGGACGAGCGGCGACTCTTCGGCGTCATCGTCGCCCGACTCCGCGTCCGATTCTTCCTCGCCGCCGAGCCCCGTCACCGCCCGCCACGCGGCATCGACCGCGTTCTCGCGGACGGTCCCGCCGAACGTCTTCCCGGTGTCGCTCTCGACGGTCTCCGCGACGTTGTCGACGATCTCGGCGAGATCGGACCGGGCCAGCCGGTCGTGGTTCCCTACCGCCTCGGCGACGCCGTCCGCGAAGGCCGACGTTGCCTCAGCGCCCTTGTTCGCGACCGCGTCCGCGACCGCGCTCGCCACGTCGCGGTCGTCGTGTTCGCGCGGCGGCGACCAGGCGAGCTCGCGGCCGTAGTAGACGTCGCGGAAGTTGTCGATCACGCTGTCGGCGGTCTTCTTGCCGACCCGCGTGAACTCCTCCTGGAGGAACCCGGAGACGGAGTACGACTCGGTCGCCTCCAGCATCTTGATCAGCGCGCCGAGCTCGACGCCGTGCGGGTGCGGGCGGATCTCCTTCGTCTCCGCCGGCAGCTCGTCGGTCGCGCGCTCGAACTTCAGCGGCTCTTCGAGCCCCGGCTCGCGCAGTTCCAGCCGCGCGTGGGGGTTGACGACCGCGGTGTGTTTCACGTAGTCGTGGAGCTGCTGGCGGGCGCGCATGTTCGCCTCCATCTCCAGCTCGATCCGGGTGCCGTGGGGCCGGTCCCACGTCGTCTCCTCGTCGGCCTGGATCTCTGGCTCGTTCGTGTCCGTGTCGATGATGAGCTCGAAGTACTGCGCCCGCGACTGCCCCTTCGGGCGCGAGGTGATCTTCGCCGGTTGGCCGGAAGTGAGCTGAGAGTACAGTACAGCCGCTGAAATCCCGATTCCCTGTTGACCGCGAGACTGCTCCCTGGCATGGAAACGACTTCCATACAGGAGCTTCCCGAACACTTTCGGAAGCTGTTCCTTCGTGATACCGGGTCCGTTGTCCTCGATGACGACCCGGTAGTAGTCGCCCACCTCCTCGATCTCGATGTAGATGTCGGGGAGGTAGCCGGCCTCCTCGGTCGCGTCGAGGGCGTTGTCGACCGCCTCCTTGACGGCGGTGACGAGCCCGCGGGCGCCCGAGTCGAACCCGAGCATGTGTTTGTTCTTCTCGAAGAACTCGGCGATGGAGATCTCGCGCTGGCCCTCCGCCAGCTCCTCCGCGATCCCCTCCTCGTCGCCGATCGTCGACTGGAAGGACGTCATTCGGTATCCCTCCCTTCCCCCGAGGCACCTAAAAACGCACCGGCGGCGCAGTGAAAGTGGATCTCGGCGTCAGACGCCGTCTTGTCCGTGTGCGAGTCGCTCTCGGGGAGGGGTGTCGGGCCGCGTGCGGACGGCTCGCGTCGGCGGAGGTCTTTCCGCTTCGCGCGTCGTTACATTGAAATAATTTAAATTTATTGATTGGTGTGGCACGGTGACGTGTCACTTGGCATCAACCGTGTCGAGAGGGAGCACACAGATGACAGACGACGACGCGACGGGAGAGGCGAACCGAGCGCGAAGCACGACTCGACCGCGGGCGGCGAGCCGACGGTCGGTGCTCCGGGGCGCGGTCGCGACCGGCGCCGCCCTAATCTGGGGGTCGGGGAGCGTCGCGGGCGAGCCGGGACGAGGGCGAGGGAACGGTCAGGGAGGGGCTCCCGGTGGTGGGTCTCCCGGTGGCGGGTTCCCGCCGAAGGGGATCACGACCTACGGACGGAGCGTCGACCTCGGGAACGGCTCGGTCAGGACGTTCACGACGAAGACGCCCTCGGGCGAGCCGAAGTACCACGGGGTCGAGTTCGACCGGGCGGCGCTGGAGGGGTTGCCGAACGCGGGGGCTCTCGAGGAGGCCGACAACCGCGACGAGGACGACAAGTACGGGGGCAGCGGGCAGGCGACGGAGGTTCACTTCAAGCAGTCGCTCCAGTTCTTCGTGCCGTTCCCGGACGCGGAGCGGACGCCGTTCACCTTTCTGGGGCTCAACTGGAACCCGGGCGGCCACTTCGGCGGGGCGGGCGCGTGGCTGAAGCCGCACTTCGACGTCCACTTCCACATGCTCGATCCGGAGTCGGTCGACGCCGTCGAGGGGCCGCGACTTCCGCCGTACGACACCGGGAACGGCGGGTACACCGGCGGTCCGGCTCCGGATGAAAACGGGGCGGTGACCGAGACGAACTTCGATTACGACCAGCTTCCCGAGGGGTACGCGCGGTCGCCGGCCCCGGTCGCCGACCAGCGCTACATCACGGACATGGGCGAACACGCGGCTCCCGCGGACGCGCCCGAGCTCCCGGACTCGCCGGGTGAGCCGGGGAGCCCGGAAGCGTTCGACAACACCCTCATTCAGGGGTTCGTCGGCGACGCCGAGACGTCGCGGCTGGCGTTCGTCGAGCCGATGATCACCCGGGAGTTCCTCCGGGAGTTCGACGGCAACGAGACGTACGAGGTCCCGCAGCCGCAGGCGTACCCGCACGACCGGCAGCATCCGACCGAGTACGCCGTCCGCGACGTGCCGTCGAAGGACGCGGTCACCGTGGTACTCGGTGGGTTCGAGCAGGTCTGATCCGACGGCTTCGGCCTCGCTCCGAGACCGATTTTTCGGATCACCGGTTCGGCCGCCGACAGGTTTCTCCCCCTGACGCTCCTTCCGTACCTCATGGCAGACTGGACGACCGACGAGATGCCGCGATTGGACGGGAAGACGGTCGTCGTCACGGGCGCGAACAGCGGGCTCGGCTTCGAGGGGACCCGCGCGTTCGCGGCCCGGGGCGCGACCGTCGTGATGGCGTGTCGGAGCGTCGACCGCGCCGAGGACGCGGCCGACGAGATCCGGGCGGACGCGGGCGGCGAGGTCGACGGCGAGCTCGACGTCCGCGGGTGCGACCTCGCCTCGCTCGACTCGGTGGCGTCGTTCGCCGACGGCCTCGCCGCCGACTACGACGCGGTCGACGTCCTCTGTAACAACGCCGGGGTGATGGCGATCCCGCGGAGCGAGACCGAGGACGGCTTCGAGACGCAGTTCGGCGTCAACCACCTCGGCCACTTCGCGCTCACGGGCCGGCTGTTCGACCTCCTCGACGCGGCGGAGGGGATCGGCGGCGACGCGCGCGTCGTCACGCAGTCGTCGGGCGCCCACGAGCAGGGCGAGATGGACTTCTCCGACCTCAACTGGGAGCGGTCGTACGGCAAGTGGAAGGCGTACGGGCGCAGCAAGCTCGCGAACCTGCTGTTCGCCTACGAGCTTCAGCGGCGGCTCGACGCGGCGAGCGGCGAGACCGACGAGACCGGGATCCGCAGCGTCGCCTGTCACCCGGGCTACACCGACACGAACCTCCAGATGCGGACCGCGGCCGAGAGCGGCAACCCCCTCATGAAGGTCGCGATGAGGGCCGCGAACGCGGTACTTGGACAGGACCCCGAAATCGGCGTCGAGCCGATGCTGTTCGCGGCGACGACCGACGTCGACGGCGGCGCCTACGTCGAGCCCGGCGGCCTCATGAACATGCGCGGGCACCCGACCGTCGGCCGGTCGAACGACGCCTCATACGACCGCGGAGACGCTCGGAAGCTCTGGGAGTACTCGACCGAGGCGACCGGCGTCGAGTACCCGGTATAAGCTGTCTCCGTACGGGACCGCGGCGTCAGTGGAGCGTCCCCTCTCGGACGTGCGCGTCGTGCGCGAACAGCGCGTATCCCACGTCGACCGCGCGGGAGCCGGTCTCGTCGGCGATCTCGCGGATCGGTTCGATCATCGTTACGTAGTCCGCGGCGTCGAAACTCTCCTTGCGGCCGTCGAGGTAGCCGAGCCGCTCTAAGGACGCCCAGACGCGCGTGTCGACGACAGCGTGGCGGTCGCCGTCGAGCGCGGCCAGCACGCACGACGCGGTCGGCGCCTTGAACCCCGAGAGCCCGCAAATCAGGTGGATCGCGGAGAAGTCGCCGTCGACGGCGCGGGCGTTGCGCGTCACCTCCCGACACCGGTCTTCGGGGTTCTTCTCGACGTGGTAGGCGCTCCGCGTGGACGACTCGTAGGCGATCTCGTACAACTGCTCCCGGGTCAGGTGCCCCTGCGACCGGTACGTCTCGCCGAACTCGTCGAGCCGCTCGGGGAGCACCCCCTGCGTCTCGGCGTAGCGGTCGAGGTTCTCGGCGACGAACGAATCTAGGTCGTCGGCGTTCATGTGGGCCCGTTACCGACTCGCCGACAAAACGGCGGCGCCGCCGCTCGCGGTGATAATATACGCGGAACGCGTTTCGAGAGCTGTCCGAGTTCGCCGGTAGCGGATGCCGCGACCGAGCTACAGCCGAGTGAGGTTCGTCGCGCGCGGACCCTTGTCCGCCTCCTCGATCTCGAACTCTACCTCCTGTCCCTCCTCGAGGTCCGGGCCGCCGACGTCTTCCATGTGGAAGAACACGTCCTCGTCAGCGTCGTCAGTCTCGATGAATCCGTAGCCGCCGGTGTCGTTGAAGAAGTCGACCTTGCCTGTCGCCATCGCATCCTAACTGTCTCCCGACGAGGTGATAAGTGTTGTGTGCCGCGCTGAATCGCCGCCGCCTGCGCTCTCTCGGGCGTATTCGGCACTCAGACGGGTTTTTCTCGACGTGCGACAGCCCGCGACGCCGCTCCCTGCCTCACTCGCGGACCGTGACCTCGTCGCCGACGCGGAGCGTCTCGCCGCGGTCGCGCTCGGGTATCCGCGCGATGGTCATCACGGTGTAGTAGTGGTCGAACGCGTCCTCGTCGGCCCACTCGGGGAACGTCTCTTCCCGCCGCCGAACGAACCGCTCGCGGAACTCCGGCGTCGGCTCGCCGGTGTCGGGGTCGCGCTCGGGGACGACGCACCGACCGCAGGGCGTCACGCCCTCGATGCGGACGCCGCCCACCTCGAACGCCGGCGCCCCGTCGCCGACGAACCGGTCCTCCCAGAACGCCGGGACGCCAGACACCTCGACGTTCGCGCGGAGGCGGCGGCGCGCCCCCTCGACGGTCATCCCGTCGAACCACGAGGCGACCGCCTCCAACGTCGCCGTGCTGACGACGGAGGGGCCCATCTCCCGGCGGTCAACGAACCCGAGGGACTCGTCGCGCCGGAGCCGTAGGTCCGCGTCGAAGAAGTCGCCGAACCACTCGGCTGCGCGGGCGGGATCCTCGTCGAGGTCGAACCGCCGGACGCTCCCGTCGGGCGTCTCGACCCGGAGCGTGCCCGAATCGGCGTCGAAGCCGGTCGAGAGGTCGTGAACCCGGTCGGTCCGCTTCCCGTTGACGACGTCGCCGTCGGCGTCGAACAGCGCGAACTCGCGGTCGCGCTCCAGCGTCCCGCTGTCGAGGACCCGGGCGCCGTCGACGTCGACCCCGTCTAACCCCTTCACCGGATACACCCTGAGTCGCTCCAAACGGGCCATGTCGTGGGTACGAGGCGCCGCTTCCTATAGTCTTTCTTCGGCGCGTTCCGGTGAGTTGGGCCGAGGGTTGGACCGCGGACGGAGACGGGGCGGTCCGACCGATTTCGCGCCCGTCATTTTCTGCCGGAGGGCTCTGACCCGCGATCGCTTTTGATCCGAAGATACTGACGGCCGAGGGCTTTGGTTTCGAAGGGGAAAACGCACTAAGGGAGTATCCCGTAGTAACACCCAAGATGGACACCAGAACCACCCACCTCGACATCACGGGGATGAGCTGCGCCAACTGCTCGGCGAGTGTCGGCGACGCCGTAGAGTCGATAGACGGCGTCTCGCGGGCCGACGCGAACTACGCCACGGACGAGGCGACCGTCGAGTACGACCCGGAGGCGACCTCGCTCGCGGCGATCTACGACGCGATCGAGGACGCCGGCTACGGCGCGGTCTCGGAGACGGCGACCGTCGCGATCACCGACATGACGTGCGCGAACTGCGCGGACGCCAACCGCGACGCGTTAGCGTCCGTGCCCGGCGTCGTCGACGCCGACGTGAACTACGCGACCGACGAGGCGCAGGTGCGGTACAACCCCGCCGAGACCTCGCTGTCGGCGCTGTACGACGCCGTCGAGGACGCGGGCTACTCTCCCGTCCGAGAGGACGAGGGCGCGGACGGCGAGGGCGCCGACGGAGAGGGGGAGGGCTCCGGCGAGAGCGCGCGCGACGCGGCTCGGAACGCCGAGATACGAAAGCAGCGCCGGCTGACGCTGTTCGGCGCCGCGCTCTCGGCGCCGCTGCTCTTCTTCCTCGTCGACAACCTCCTCCTCGGGGGCGCGGTCGTGCCGGACCAGGTCTTCGGCGTCGGGATCCACTGGGTCGCGGCCGCGCTCGCGACGCCCGTCCAGGTCGTCCTCGGTCGGCCGTTCTACGTGAACTCCTACAAGGCGCTCGTCACGAACGGTCGCGCCAACATGGACGTGCTGATCGCGCTGGGGTCGACGACGGCGTACGTCTACTCCGTCGCCGTCCTCCTCAACCTGGTCGCCGGGGGCGTCTACTTCGACACGGCCGCGCTCATCCTCGTCTTCATCACGCTCGGTAACTACCTCGAGGCCCGCTCGAAGGGGCAGGCCGGGGAGGCGCTCCGGAAGCTGTTGGAGATGGAGGCCGACACCGCCACCCTCGTCGACGAGGACGGAACGGAGCGCGAGGTCCCGATCGACGAGGTCGAGGTCGGCGACCGGATGAAGGTCCGTCCCGGTGAACAGGTCCCGACCGACGGCGTCGTCGTCGAGGGGCAGTCCGCCGTGGACGAGTCGATGGTGACGGGCGAGTCTGTCCCGGTCGAGAAGGAGGAAGGCGACGAGGTCGTCGGGTCCACCATCAACGAGAACGGCCTGCTCGTCGTCGAGGCGACGAAGGTCGGCGCCGACACCGCGCTCCAGCAGATCGTCCAGACGGTGAAGGAGGCGCAGTCCCGCCAGCCCGACATCCAGAACCTCGCGGACCGCATCTCCGCGTACTTCGTGCCCGCGGTGATCGCGAACGCGCTGTTCTGGGGCGTCGTCTGGTTCGTCTTCCCCGAGACGCTCGCCGCGTTCGTCGACCGGCTCCCGCTGTGGGGCCAGGTCGCGGGCGGCCCCGCAGCGGTCGGCGGAACCGTCTCGGTGTTCGAGTTCGCGATCGTCGTCTTCGCCTCCTCGGTCCTGATCGCGTGTCCCTGTGCGCTCGGCCTCGCGACGCCGGCCGCGACGATGGTCGGGACCACCATCGGCGCGCAACACGGCGTCCTGTTCAAGGGCGGCGACGTGCTCGAACGCGCGAAGGACGTCGACACCGTGGTGTTCGACAAGACGGGAACGCTCACGGAAGGCGAGATGGAGCTCACGGACGTGGTCGCGGTTGGCAACGAGCGCGTCCCCGACGGCGGAGCGGTCGCCGAGGGCGAGGACGCGGCGGTGACCGGCGACGACGCCACGGCCGCCGGCGACGACGCCGCGACCGACGCGCGCGCCGACGAGGACGAGGTACTCCGGCTCGCCGCGAGCGCGGAGCGCGGCAGCGAACACCCGCTCGCTCAGGCGATCGTCGACGGCGCCGAGGCGCGCGGCCTCGACCTCGCCGACCCCGAATCGTTCGAGAACGTCCCCGGCCACGGGGTGAGAGCGACCGTGGGGGGCGACCGGGTACTGGTCGGGAACCGGAAGCTGCTGCGCGACAACGGGATCGACCCCTCGCCCGCCGCTGAGACGATGGAACGCCTCGAGAGCGAGGGGAAGACGGCGATGCTCGTCGCCCGGATTCGAGACGGCGCGGACGAGGGCGAGCTCATGGGCGTCGTCGCCGACGCCGACACGGTGAAACCGAGCGCGAAAGAGGCGGTGAGTCAGCTCCGGGACCGCGCTATCGACGTGATGATGATCACGGGGGACAACGAGCGCACGGCCCGCGCGGTCGCCGAGCGGGTCGGAATCGACCCCGACAACGTCCGCGCCGGCGTCCTCCCCGAGGACAAGTCCGACGCGGTCGAGGAGATCCAGGCCGACGGTCGCCGGGCGATGATGGTCGGCGACGGCGTCAACGACGCGCCGGCGCTTGCGGTCGCGTACGTCGGCACCGCCATCGGCTCCGGGACCGACGTGGCCATCGAGGCCGCCGACGTGACGCTGATGCGCGACGACCCGCTCGACGTCGTGAAGGCGATCCGCGTCTCCGACGCGACGCTCCAGAAGATCAAACAGAACCTCGTGTGGGCGCTCGGCTACAACACGGCGATGATCCCTCTGGCGTCGCTCGGGCTGCTTCAGCCCGTCCTCGCGGCCGGGGCGATGGCGTTCTCCTCGGTGTCGGTGCTGACGAACAGCCTCCTGTTCCGCCGGTACGACCCCGACGGCGACTACAGGCTCCTCGGGTTCCTGCGGCGCTGAGCGCGGCCCGGTTTTCTTTCTCCGCCAGCGGTCCCGAAGCCCCAAGACGACGCGGCGCGTACGGCGGCACATGTCGACCCTCCTCGTCGTCGGCGGCAGCGGCTTCATCGGACGCGACGTCTGCCGATTCGCGGTCCGCGACGGCCACGAGGTCCGCAGCGTCTCGCGGAGCGGCCGTCCCGACGTCGACGAGGCGTGGGCGGACGCCGTCTCGTGGACGAGCGCCGACCTCTTCCGTCCGAACGCGTGGCGCGACCGCCTCGACGGCGTCGACGCCGTGGTCCACTCGGTCGGGACGCTCACCGAGGCGCCGACGGACGGGGTCACCTTCGAGCGCGTCAACGGAGACGCCGCCCTCCTCACGGCGCTCGAGGCGGAACGCGCCGGCGTCGACGCGTTCGCCTTCCTCTCGGCGGCGGCGAAGCCGCCCGGTATCCGAAACGCCTACCTGACGGCCAAGCGCCGCGCCGAGGCGTCAATCGCCGACCTCGACCTCGACGTCGTTACCCTCCGTCCCGGTCCCGTCTACGGCGCGGGACAGCCGCACCTCCCCGGCGTCGTCGACCGCGTGTTCCGGTTCGTCGCGAGCGCGCCGCCGCTCGCGTCGCGGCTCGGCGAGGCGCGGCCGCTCTCCGTCGACACCGTCGCGCGGGCGACGTACCGCGCCGCGCTGGACCCGGACGACCGCCTGCTCGACGTCTCCGATATTCGCGACCTCGCCGGGTGAGCGGCGGGGCGATACCTGATTCGAAAACGCCCGTCAGCGCGCGCTGCGCTCTTTGGCCATCTCCAGCGAGATGAAGAAGCCGAAATACGCTGGGATCCCCGCAAGCATGAACATGTACAGCACCCACTGCGGGGCCGTCGAGAAGGCGACGTTGTATAGCGCCGACGCGAGCCCCACCCACACGAGCGCGAACAGCAGGTCCTGGAGCATCCCGGTGCCGTTCTCGCTGAGCACGTGCCGGGCGCGGTCGGCGACGCTCGGGTCGGTCGGCTGGTCGTCCGGCGTCTCCGGGGCGTCCGAGTCGGGCATGAACTGAGTGTGGAAGAGGGGGTACGTCGGTGTTGCGGAATCGCGCGGGGTCGACCGCGCGAGGAAACGGTTCGCGGACCGGGCGGTTCGCTCCCGGTGCGGCGACCTCAGTCCTCGTCGAGGTAGTCGACGACGAGGATGGGGACGTGCGTCGAGCGTAGGGTGCGCTCCGTGACGCTGCCCAGCAGCGCGCGGCGCACGCCGGCGCGGCCGTGACTTCCCATCACGATGAGGTCGATGTCGTGGTTCTCGGCGTAGTCGCCGATCACCTTGTGCGGTCGACCACCCGAGACGTGCTCGACGATATCGACGCCGCGTTCGGCTCCGCGGTCGGCGACCACGCCGGTCGCCTCGTCGGCCTGCTCTTTCAGCTCACCCATCTCGTCGAACCGGCCCTGCTTGAGCCGGTCGACCTGCTCGGTGCCGAGGCTGAAGTTCACGGAGTCGATGTCGACCACGTACAGCGCGTGGACCTCGGCGTCGTACTTCTCCGCGAGGTCGAGCGCGTGGTCGACGGCGGCCTCCGCGACGTCGCTTCCGTCCGTGGGAACGAGGATTCGGTCGTACATTATCGCTCCTCCTCCGTTGTCGCGTCGTCAGTGCGGTCGCCCTCGGCGGCCGCGTCGTCAACTGCGCGGCCGCCATCGGCGCCCGCGTCGTCCATTGCGCGGCCGCCATCGGTCGCCACGTCCTCGCCGCCGTCGGCGACGACGTCTTCGGCGGTCTCCTGTTGCCCCATCGGTTCGGGGCTGTGACACTGCCGAACGATCCGCTTCGTTTCGAGCGAGGGCTCGTCGGTGGCCATGGAGACGGCGATGGTGACGACGAACACGATCGGGAGCGTGATGAGCGCCGAGCCGATGGCGGGCATCCACGTCGCGAGCCCGGCCGACAGCGGCGCTTCGACGGAGCCGATGTACGTCGGGACGATCTGGTTGATCATCGGGATCGACCAGAGGGTGAGTCCGGTGGTCATGCCGGCGAGCGCACCCTGCCGGTTGGCGTTCTCCCACCACATGCCGAGGAAGAACATCGGGAACAGGACGGAGCCGGCGAGCGAGAACGCGTACCCCACGAGCGCCGCGATCGACGAGGCGGGATTGAGCGCCGCCAGCGTGGTCAGCGCGCCCAGCGCGACGATCGAGAGGCGGCCGACGAGGATCTGCTGGCGCTGCGTCGCGTCCTCGTTGATAATGTTCGTGTAGATGTCGTGGCTGATCGCCGAGGAGCCGGCGATGAACAGCCCGGCGACCGTCGCGATGGCCGCGGCGATACCGCCCGCCGCGACGATGCCGACGAACCACGACGGGAGCCCGGACAGCTGCGCCGCCAGCACGACGATGACCTCGCTGGCCGCGCCCGTCATGCCGGGGTCGCCGTACGTCGCGCCGACGTTCTGCGAGTAGAGGTCGGTCCCGAACGCCGCGAACGCCGGAGCGCTCCAGTAGAGGATACAGATGAAGAACAGCCCCCAGACCGTCGACCAGCGGGCCGTCCGCTCGCTCTCGACCGTGTAGAACCGGACCAGCACGTGCGGGAGCCCGCAGGTGCCGACGATGAGCGAGAACGTCGTCGCGACCCAGAGGTAGTAGCTCGACCCGGAGAACGGCTCGGAGAACTCGCTGCCGAGCTGGCTGATCAGCGCGCCGTACTCGAGCTGCGGCAGCACCGTGGAGTAACCGTTCGTGTAGCCGACGACGAACAGCCCCACGACGAACGCGAGGATGAGGATGACGTACTGAACCGCCTGGTTCTTCGTGGCGCCTAACATTCCGGACAGCGTCAGGTAGCCGACGGTGACGACCATCATGGCGACGACCATCACCTGGTACCCGTCGAGGCCGGGGATGAGCCCCCCGTAGTTACCGAAGATGTACAGGCCGACCAGAGCCATCCCCTTCGCCTGCCCGATGGCGTAGACGAAGCCGATGAGGAACGTCGTCACCGCCGCGATGGCGCGCGCGGTGTCGGAGTTGAATCGGTCGCCGACGAAGTCCGGCGCCGTGTACTTCCCGAACCGGCGCAGCTGCGCGGCGAGGAAGATGAGCAGGATGAAGTAGCCCGTCGTCCAGCCGACGACGAACACGAGCCCGTAGAACCCGGCTAGCGCGATGGATGCCGCCATCCCGAGATAGGACGCCGCGGACATCCAGTTGGCCCCGATCGCCATCCCGTTCTCGACGTTCCCGATGGAACGGCCCGCCACCCACATGTCGTCGGTGTCGGCCACGCGGAAGACGAAGCCGATCGTGAGGAACAGCCCCAACATCCCGATCACGAGGAGCGCCGGTCCCAGCTTGAACGAGATGTTGAGCGCTTCCGGCAAGAGGTCGCTCTGGAGGAGGATCGAACTCGCCGTCATTCGTCGGACCCTCCGTCGGTCGCGACGTCAGCGGTGCCGTGCTCGATACCGTACTTCTCGTCGAGCGCGTCCCGCTTGCGCGAGTACCAGAACGCTAAGATCAGCGCGCTGGTCGGCGCGCCGAACGCGACGAGGAAGTAGTGGAGCGGGAACTGTAAGATCGGCATCGTCTGCGTCATCACGCCCGGCGCGAAGTTCGTCAGGGTCACCGGCCCCCACACCGCGAGGACCCAGACGGCGAACCCCGACCAGACGATGCGCAGGTGATCGCGCATGTACGGCGTGCTCGGGTTCAGGATGTTCACCTCCGCTCCGAGGTAGTCAGTGTTGTTGTGCGTCTGTGCGGCTCCCGAGGACGCGACGCCGCCGTCGGTGGCCGCGTCGTTCGTTGCGCGGCCACCGTCGGTGACCGCGTCGTCAGTTGCGCGTCCACCATCGGTGACCGCGTCGTCAGTTGCGCGTCCACCATCGGTGACCGCGTCGTCGGTTGCGCGGCCACCGTCGGTGACCGCGTCGTCTCGTTCGCGTGAGGTATTATCTGTCATGTTTTGACGTGTGTTGTGATCTCGTTTGTGTGATTTTTTCGTGATGATTACCGTCGTGTGGTCCGGTGTGGTCGTGAGTGGAACAGTTGAAAACGGCTCGCCGAGCGCTACTCGGCGTCGGCCTTCTGTTGGATCTCCTCGACGATCTCGGGGTTCCGCAGCGTGCTCGTGTTCCCGAGCTCCTCGCCGTCGGCGATGTTCTCCAGCAGGCGGCGCATGATCTTCCCGGACCGGGTCTTCGGCAGGTCAGGCGTGAACACGACCTGCTCGGGCCGGGCGATCGGGCCGATGGCGTCCTCGACGGCCGCGACGATCGCCTCGCGGAGCTCCTCGTTGCCCTCGTAGCCGTCCTCGGTGGTGACGTAGGCGTACACCGCCTCGCCTTTGATGTCGTGGTTCCCGCCGACCACCGCGGCCTCGGCGACGCCCTCGACGCCGACGATCGCCGACTCGATCTCCATCGTCCCCAGCCGGTGGCCGGAGACGTTGAGCACGTCGTCGACGCGGCCGAGGACGGTGATGTAGCCGTCCTCGTCGATCTTCGCGCCGTCCTCCGGGAAGTACACCCAGTCGTCGGGGTCGTCGCTGTCGGTGTCGGAGTACTCCGCCCAGTACTCCTCGATGTAGCGCTCGTCGTTGTTGTACAGCGTCCGGAGCATGCCGGGCCACGGCTTCTGTACCGTGAGGTAGCCGGCCTTCCCGGGCTCTACCTCGTCGCCGAGCGTGTCGAGGATCTGGACGTCCAGCCCCGGCAGCGGCGGCCCCGCGGCGCCGGGCTTCATGTCCTTGACGCCGGGCAGCGTCGTCACCATCATCCCGCCGGTCTCGGTCTGCCACCACGTGTCGACGACGGGACACTCCTCGTCGCCGATGTGCTTGTAGTACCACTTCCACGCGCGCGGGTTGATCGGCTCGCCGACCGTGCCGAGCAGCCGCAGCGAGGAGAGGTCGTGGCGGTCCGGGAACTTCGACCCCCACTTCATGAACGCCCGGATCGCCGTCGGCGCGGTGTACAGCTGGGTCGCCTCGTGCTCCTCGACGATCTCCCAGAGTCGGTCGCGCTCCGGGTGATCCGGCGTCCCTCGTACATCATCGTCGTCGTGCCGAGCGAGAGCGGCCCGTAGACGATGTACGAGTGCCCCGTGATCCAGCCGATGTCGGCCGAACAGAAGTAGGTGTCATCCGGCTTGATGTCGAGCACCGACTGCGAGGTCCACGACACCCACGAGAGGTAGCCGCCGGTCGTGTGTTTCACGCCCTTCGGCTCCCCCGTCGTCCCCGAGGTGTACATCAGGAACAGCATGTCCTCGGCGTCGCGCGTGACCGGCTCGACCTCGGCGCCCTCGTGTTCCGCCACGAGGTCGCCGTAGTCGATCTGGTCGTCGCCGAGATCGTGGCCGAAGTCGTCGCCGTTCGGCCCGAGCCGGTCGACAACGACCGTGGTCGTCTCGTGGTCGACGCCCGCGAGCCCCTCGTTCGCCTTGTCGAGGTGGTCGAGCGGGTCGCCGCGGCGGTAGTAGCCGTCGCAGGTGACGAGGTACTCGGAGTCCGCGGAGTTCATCCGCGTCGCGAGCGCGTCGGCCGAGAACCCGGCGAACACGACGCTGTGGGGCGCGCCGATGCGCGCGCAGGCCAGCATCGCGATCGGCAGCTCCGGGATCATCGGCATGTACATCGTGACGACGTCGTCTTCCTCGACCCCCTGCTCCCGGAGGGCGGCCGCGAACTCGTTCACCTCGCGGTGGAGCTCCTCGTACGTGTACGTGCGGTCGTCCTCATCGACCGGCTCGCCGACCCACTCGATGGCGGCCTCGTCGCCGCGCTCGTCGAGGTGTCGGTCGAGGCAGTTCGCCGACGCGTTCAGCTCGCCGCCCGTGAACCACTCGTAGAAGGGCGGGTTGCCGTCGTCGAGCACCTGGTCGTAGTCGGTTTCCCACTCCAGCAGGTCGGCGGCCGTCTCCCAGCACTCGGGCCAGTTCTCCTCGAACTCCTCGTATATCTCTGGGTCGGAGACGTTCGCCTGCTCGACGAACGACTCCGACGGCTCGAATACCTCCTGTTCCGCTAATCTCGCTTCCAGTTGGCCGTCTCCCTCTGTCATGGTACGGGCGTACCCAACCAATATCGCCATATAAACGCTGACGCTAAATACGAAAAATCGTGATAGATCCTCTCCGACCCGGCGCGGATGTCTCAGCGGGCGACGAGGGCCCCGTCGGAGCGACGACCCCGCCGTCGCCTCGCGATTCGGCCGGTCACCCGCCGGGCGGGGTCGCCCGCTCGTCGCCCTCCCGAATCGGACGGTCCGCGTTGTCCTCGAAGACGCCGTCGAGGAGGGCTCGCTGCGCCTTCCGGAGGTGGTTGTGGAACGTCGGCGACGAGACGTCCATCGCGTCGGCCACCTCCTCGGCCGTGCTCCCGCGCGGCCAGTCGAAGTAGCCGCCGTGGTACGCCGCCGACAGCGCGGCCCACTGGCGGTCGGTGAACCGGTCGGCGACCCCGTCACGCAGCGACGACTCCGTTCGCGGCGACCGTGCGACCGACTCCTTGCTCGCGAGCCTGACGTCCGCGAACCGGTCGCGGAGCCCGTCCGCGACGGGGCGGACGTTCGTCCCCTCGGGGAAGTCCGCGACGACGCGGACCCGGCCGTCGGCGGCCGACGCGTCGCGCACGGTCGCGCCGTGGTCGATGAGCGCCCTGACGAGCGACCCGTCCGCGAGGCGGACCGACGCCGAACAGCCGTCCTCGCCTGTCTCTATCACCCGGAAGTCGGAGACGCCCGGCGCCGACTCGACGACCGCCGCGACGTCCTGCGGGCGGGCCCCGTCGACGGAGAGGTACGCCCGGGAAACGTCGTCGTCGACGTCGACGGTCGACGCCAGTTCGATCCGGCAGCCCAGTCGCTCGCTCGCGCGGGCGAGAAACGCTCGTTCGTCGGTCGTGTGGAACTCAACCTCTGTGACCGCGTCGGAGTGGAGCAGCTCTCGCCACCGCTCAGCGGTGATCGCGCGGCCGAGACAGCCGCCGAGGGCGGTGAGCGCTCGGCGTTCGGGCTCGCCGACCGGATCGCCGTCGGCCGCGACGGCACAGAGCGCGCCGTGGACCACGCCCTCGGAGGCCACCGGCACCGCGACCGCAGGCCGGCCGTCCGTCTCCTGCCGGCCGTCGGTCGTCGCCGGTGCGCCGTCCGTTATCACGTCCAGCCACGGACCGCCGGCCGCGACGCCGCGGTCCGCGAGCGTCTCGCGGTCGACGCCGGCCGCGTCGGTCACGTCCGCCCGCCCGCCGCCGACCGCCCGACGAACGACCCACGCCTCGGCCCAGCGGTCGGCCTCGATCAGTCCGGCGGCGACGGCCGCTGCCGGGGCCGCGGACCCGGGCTCCGCGAGCGCCTCGAATCCCGGTAGGACGGTCCGCGTCACCCGTTCCGCTGACGGGTCAGCGGTCCCCTCGTCGCCGGCGATAGCGGCCGCAAGGGCCTCTCCGTCGAGCGGGTCGAGGTACGGGTCGAGCGTGCCGAGCGACTCCCAGCCGCCGGCGTCGCGGACCGCTCGCGGGTCGACGCCGCGGTCGACGAGCTGCCGCCGCGCGAACGTCTTCCGCAGGGAACTGGGGGTAACCCGCTCGTCGAGCGCGGCGTCGGTGAGGCCGGCCGCCCGCGCCGCGGTCTCGCTCACGATCATCTGGACGCGGCGGGGCGAGACGTCGACGTACGGGTCGTCCTCGTCGAGTCCCTCGCTCGTCGCGTACCGGTCGAGGTCGGCCGCCAGCGACGCCGGAACGACGGTCTCTCGGTCGACGGGTTCGTCGTCGGACGGTGGCGATTCACCCTCCGCGCTCCCGTCGTCGCCCGCGGGGACCGCGAGGAGGCGCGCGCCCGCAACCGACTCCGCTTCGCGTAGGTGTCGCGGCGCGACGCGGGTTATCTCCTCGGTGCGGAGCCCGGCCTCGCCCGCCAGCCTGACGACGAGCGCCGCGCGATACGTCTCCGCGGCGGTGACGAGCGCGTCGTATGTGTCCGCGTCGAGGCCGTCGACCATTCGTTTCGGAACTCAACAAGTAGCCGAAACAAAACTGTTCCGGAAAACGCCACCTCCGCGATGGAGCTTCCCGCTCTTTGGCGAAAGCACCCCTTACCGCGGTCACATCTCGACCGAGCGGTTTCGGTTCTGTTCGGCACTCCGAAACGACGGTCGCCGTCACCCGGACGCGCCGACGCCCCAGGAGACGTGGTCCCACAGGCGCTCGTAGCCGTATACGTGAGCGTCTTTAAGACGTTGGTCACGAGACCGATGCTCGCCGCCTGCCCGACGTCGCTGACGAGGAGAAACGCGACCGCGACCGTCACCATCAGCGCCCGGTAGCAGTTGGTCTTGACGACCGCCCGTCGACGGCCGTGTATCGCCTCCCGCGAGAAAACGACAGCTCCCACGCCGGTCGATTCGGTCGCCGCGAATACGTACGTTACCCGTGTCAGTATGCGTTTAAACAGCCCATATTCACCTACTCATTTCTCGCACGGTCGACTCGATCTCGCCCACCACCTCCGGGTTGCGGAGCGCGCTCACGTCGCCGAACTCCTCGCCGCGGGCGATGTCCTCCAGCAACCGCCGCATGATCTTCCCCGAGCGCGTCTTCGGGAGTTCGGGGGTGAACACGACGCGGTCGGGGCGGGCAACGTCGCCGACGGCGCTCGCCAGCCGGTCCGCGACGGCGTCGCGGAGGGCCTCGTCGGGCTCGACCCCACTCTTCGTCGTCACGTACGCCACGATGTGCCCGTCGCCGTCGCCGACGACCGCGGCCTCGGTCACGCCGTCGGCGTCGACGATGGCCGCCTCTAACTCGCCGGTGTTGAACCGCTGTGCGCGGACGTTGATCACGTCGTCGACGCGCCCGAGGATCGTGACGTAGCCGTCCTCGTCGACGGTTGCGCCGTCGCCGGTGCGGTAGCGCCAGCCGTCCTCGCCCTCCACCCAGTACTCCCGCAGGTAGCGCTCGTCGCCCTCGCGGAGCCCGCGCAGCATGCCGGGCCACGGGGAGGCGAGCGTGAGGTACCCCGACTCGCCCGGGTCGACCGGCTCGCCGTCCTCGTCGACGACGCGGGCGTCGATGCCCGGCAGCGGCGGGCCGACTTTCCCCGGCTTCATCGGTGTTATCCCCGGGAGGGTGGCGAGCGAGATAGCCCCCGTCTCCGTCTGCCACCACGTGTCGACGACGGGGACGTCGCCGCCGCCGACGTGCTCGCGGTACCAGCGCCACGCCTTCGGCGTGATCGACTCGCCGACGGTCCCCAGCAGGCGGATCGACGAGAGGTCGTGCGACTCGGGGTACTCCGCGCCCCACTTCATGAACGACCGGATCGCGGTCGGCGAGGTGTAGAAGACGCTCACCGCGTTGCGCTCGATCAGGTCCCAGACGCGGTCGCGGTCCGGATAGTCGGGCGACCCCTCGTACAGCACCGTCGTCGTCCCGGTCGCGAGCGGCCCGTACACGCCGTAGGAGTGGCCCGTGATCCAGCCGATGTCGGCCGCGCACCAGTAGGTGTCGTCGGGGCGCACGTCCAAGACCTTCCGCGTCGTCCATGCGACGTGCGCGAGGTAGCCGCCCGTCGCGTGCTCGACCCCCTTCGGCCGCCCGGTCGTCCCCGAGGTGTACATCACGAAGAGGAGGTCGGTCGCGTCGCGGGCGACCGGCTCGACCGTTTCGCCGTCGTGCGCGTCGACGAGCGCGTCGTACTCGTGCTCGTCGTCGCCCAGCGAGACGGCCAGCTCGTCGCCGAGGCGGTCGACGACGACCGCGGCCGACAGCTCTCCCTCGGCGCGTATCCGCGCGTTGTCCGCCTTCGACTTCTGGTTGAACGCGTCCTCGCGGCGGTAGTAGCCGTCGCAGGTGATCAGGTACTCGGAGTCGGCGGCGTCGATCCGCGTCGCGAGCGCCTCCGCCGACAGCCCCGCGAAGACGACGTTGTGCGGCGCGCCGATGCGCGCGCACGCCAGCATCGCGATCGGTAGCTCCGGGATCATCGGCAGGTACAGCGTCACCACGTCGTCCTCCTCGACGCCGAGGTCGCGGAGCCCGGCCGCGACCGCGTTCACCTCGCGGTGGAGGTCGAGGTAGGTGTACGACCGGCGCTCGCCGCGCTTCCCGAACCACCGGATCGCGAGCTGGTTCCGCCGCTCGTCGAGGTGGCGGTCGACGCAGTTCGCCGCGGCGTTGAGCCGCCCGTCCGGGAACCACTCGTAGAAGGGGGGGTCGGAGTCGTCGAGGACCGTCTCGTACTCGCGGTCCCACGTCAGGAGGTCGGCGGCCGCGCGCCACGCTTCCGGCCCCTCGCGGTCGAACCGCTCGTACACCGCGGGGTCGCTCGCGGCGGCTCGCGTCCGGAAGTCGGCCGGCGGCGGGACGGCGTCCTCGTCCCCGTCGACGAGCCGACCGTCGGTCCCGGGATCGTCCATGACACAGTATGGCCCGCGGAGGCCCGTATACTTTGTCCGGGTCTCCGCCGAGTGAGAGTCCCCACCGAATGCGGCGGTCGCGGCGGTCGCGGCGGTCCCCCCGCTCAGGCCGACTCCTCGGCGGGCGGCGCCGAGAGCTCGGCGGCCTTCGCCCGGGCGCGGGAAACGATGGAGGGCTTCGCCTCGAAGTCGACCGTCACCTGGTCGCCCGCGTACGTCTCCTCGGCGACGTGCCCGTGGTCGTGGACCCACGAGACGAGGCTCATCGCGTCGTCCGAGACCGGGAGGACGAGCCGCTCGCGCTCCCAGTCGGGGAGCTCGCCCTCGACGCGGTCGCGGAGCTCCGCGACGCCCGCGCCCGTCTTCGCCGAGACGGCGATCGGGTCGGGCGCGACGCCGGAGAGCGCGGCGCGCTTGTCCGCGAGCTCGCCGGGCTCCAGCCGGTCGATCTTGTTGAACACGGTGACGACGGGCGCCTCGTTGCGCTCGTAGAGCGTGTCGTGGCTCGTGACGAGCTTCTCGCGCATCTCCTCGACCGGCTCGCTGGCGTCGACGACGAGCAGCACGAGGTCGGCGCGGTAGACGGAGTCGAGCGTCGACTCGAACGACTCCACCAGCCAGTGGGGGAGGTCCGCGATGAACCCGACCGTGTCGGTGAGGAGGACGTCGCGCTTCTCCATCTCGGCCCGGCGCGTCGTGGTGCCGAGCGTCGTGAACAGCATGTCCTGCGACTCGGCGGTGGTGTCGAGGTCGCGGTGGCGCTCGTCGTTCTCGTCGACGGCCAGCTCGTCGGCGAGCTGGCGCATCAGCGTCGACTTCCCCGCGTTTGTGTAGCCCGCGAGCGCGACGAGGTCGAAGCCGGAGTCCCGGCGCTGCTCGCGGCGCGCCTCCTCCTTCTCGGCGATCGATTCGAGCTCGTCGCGGATCTCGGAGATCTGCCGCTTGATGTCGCGCTCGACGCTCTCGTCGTACTCGCCGAGCCCCATGAACCCGGGGCGCTCGTCGCGCTTCGCGAGGCTCGCCTTCGCTTCGGCGCGCGGCAGCTCGTAGCGCAGCTCCGCGAGGTCGACCTGGAGCTGCGCCTTCCGGGTGTCGGCGCGCTGTCCGAAGATCTCGAGGATGAGCGTGAACCGGTCGACGACCTCGACGCCCTCCGGGAGCTTCCCGCCGATGTTGAACGTCTGGTACGGGCCGACGTCGTTGTCGATGATCACCGCTTCGGCGTCCGTCCGGCGAACGAGGTCGCGCAGCTCAGCGACCTTCCCCTCGCCGAACATGAACGCGGCGTCCTCGGTGCGGGTCTGCGTGAGCTCGCCGGCCACGTCGTAGCCCGCGGCGGCCGCGAGCTGCCCGATCTCGGTGAGGTCGGCTTCTCCGGAGTCGACGCGCTTGGCGACGACTGCGCGGCGTCCCCCGGTCGGCGACTCGGCGTCGGCGTCCGCTTCCCCGGTGCCCCCGCTCATCGGAGGTGGTCCCGGGCGGCGTACGCGGCGTGGTGTGCTGCCTGCACTGTCTCGCGCTCGCCTATGCTCTCGACGTATTTAAAGTCGGGCTGAAAGCTGAGGCCGACGCGTTCCGCCGGCTCCTCGTAGAACTCGCCGCCCTCCGCGACGATCGGACCGTCTGGCGGCGTCGGGAGGTCGCCGACCGCCTCCGCAGCGAGCGCGACGGTCGCCTCCAGCGTCGGCCCCTCGCGCGCGGCAGCGAACCCCATCCCCTCCACCGACCGGATCCGCGCGGAGTCGATCCGCGCGTGGACCGCGGCCGCGACCATCAGGTACTCGCCGTCCTCCTCGTGGCGGCCGCTGATGTCCACGCCGACGACTTCAGGGGTGGGCGGCGTTCACCACAGTTCGACCGATCCGCGCGTCCACTCGGTTGTCTGTGCGTCCATGCGAGAACGTTGGTCACCCGGCGAATTGAACGTTTCCGTCGGGCGTGCGACAGCGGCGGCGCTTAGGCGGACGCACGCCAACGGCGTCGCTCAGTCCCGGAGGTCGTCGACGACGGCCGCGATCCGCTTGACCGCTTCGTCGACGTCGCTCTCGTCGACGTCGAGGTGAGTCGTGAACCGCGTCGTGTAGTCCGCGAACTCGACGCAGCCGACGCCGGCCTCCTTACACGCCGCGTAGAGCGACTCGGCCGGGACCCCGGCGTCCTCGGTGTGCGCCACGACGATGTTCGTGTCGGGCGCGGGCGCGTCGACGCCGTCGATGGCGTCCAGCCCGGCCGCGAGCCGCTCCGCGTTGGCGTGGTCCTCGGCGAGGCGGTCGACGTTCGCTAACGCGCGGATGCCGGGCGCAGCGATGATGCCGGCCTGCCGCATCCCGCCGCCGAACAGCTTGCGGACGCGGCGCGCGTCCTCGACGAAGTCCTCGTCGCCGGCGAGGATCGAGCCGACAGGCGCGCCGAGCCCCTTCGAGAGACAGAAGGTGACGCTGTCGGCGGGGGCGACGATCTCGCTCGCGTCGACGCCGAGCGCGACTGCGGCGTTGAAGACGCGCGCGCCGTCGAGGTGGACCGGCACGTCGGCGTCGCGGGCGGCCTCGGCGGCGGCCGCGATCCGGTCGACGGGGACCGCGACCCCGCCGCGGTAGTTGTGGGTGTTCTCCAGAGAGAGGAGCCCGGTCCCGGGGCGGTGGAGGTCCTCGTCGACGAGCCCCTCGCGGACCGCGTCGGGCGTCGGGACGCAGCGGTCGCCGGCGTCGATCGTCCGCGTCTGGACGCCGGAGAGCTTGGCCGCGCCCGCCAGCTCCCAGCGGTAGATGTGCGACTCGCGCTCCAAGAGGAGCTCCTGCCCCGGCTCCGTGTGCGCGTGGACCGCGATCTGGTTCGCCATCGTCCCGGAGGGGACGTACAGCGCGGCCTCGGTCCCCACGGCGTCGGCGGCGCGCCGCTCTAACTCGTTGACGGTCGGGTCGTCGCGGTACACGTCGTCGCCGACCTCGGCGGTCGCGGCCGCGTCGCGCATCTCGTCCGAGGGCGCCGTGACGGTGTCGGACCGCAGGTCGATGAAGTCGTCGTCGGACATCGGTTGTATGCCGTTCCGCGGCGGCGGGCATATATCCCGCGCTCGGCGAACGCCCTCGGAGACCGACCGTTTCCGACGGTCCCGAGGCCGATCCACCCGGTTCCGCGTTCGGTCCCTATTTAACGACAGCGGCCGATCCGTGGCGTATGGCAACGGAAGCCGCGCCAGACGACGCAGCCGACGCACCGGACGCCTACGACGCCCTCCTCGACCGCGTCCAGCGGTGGAACGCGGTCGGCAGCGCCTCCGGCGTCCTCGGCTGGGACCAGCAGGTGATGATGCCCGAGGGCGGTACCCCCGCTCGATCGAAGCAGCTCTCGGCGCTCTCCTCCGTCCACCACGACATGGTCACCGACGACGAGACCGGCGAGCTGCTCGACGAGCTCGACGACGCCGACCTCACCGACGAGCAGGCTGCGGTCGTCCGCGAGGTCCGCCGCGAGTACGAGCGCGCCGACGCCGTCCCCGTCGAGCTCGTCGAGGAGATCTCCGAGACCGGCTCCGAGGCGCTCCAGGCGTGGGAGGAGGCGAAGGCCGAGGACGACTTCGAGACGTTCGCCCCGTACCTGGAGAAGCACGTCGAGCTGAAGCGGGAGTACGCCGAGCACATCGACCCCGACCGCGACCCCTACGAGGTCCTCTTCGAGGAGTTCGAGCCGTGCCTCTCGATGGAGCGCGCCGAGTCGATCCTCACGGAGCTCCGCGAGGCGCTCGTCCCGATGATCGACGAGATCCGCGAGTCCGACGTCGACCTCGCGGTCGACACCTTCGAGGGGACCTTCCCCGAGGACGAGCAGGAGGCGCTCTCCCGAGACGCCTTGGAGCTCGTCGGCTACGACTTCGACCGCGGTCGGCTCGACGTCTCCTCGCACCCGTTCACCTCGGGCAACCAGTTCGACTGTCGCGTGACGACCCGGTTCGACGAGGAGGACCCGCTCGGCGCCGTCGGCTCGACGATCCACGAGTACGGCCACGCGCAGTACAACCTCGGGCTGCCGCAGGAGCAGTTCGGCACGCCGCTCGGCGAGTCCCGCGACCTCTCGGTCCACGAGTCGCAGTCGCGCCTCTGGGAGAACCACGTCGGGCGCAGCAAGGCGTTCTGGCAGGAGTTCCTCCCGATCTTCCAGGAGCACTTCCCGCAGACCGAGGAGGCGACGGTTCAGGACGCCTACGAGGCGTTCAACCAGGTGTACGAGGATAACCTCATCCGCGTCGAGGCCGACGAGCTCACCTACCACCTCCACATCGTCATCCGGTTCGAGATCGAGCGCGACCTGATCCGCGGCGACCTCGACGTCGAGGACGTGCCGGAGGTCTGGAACGACAAGTACGAGGAGTACCTCGGCATCCGCCCCGACACCGACAGCGAGGGCTGCCTCCAGGACATCCACTGGAGCCACGGCAACTTCGGCTACTTCCCCACCTACTCGCTCGGCTCCGTGATGGCCGCCCAGCTGTTCGAGGCCGCGGAGGACGACATCGACGACCTCGACGGGAAAATCGCCGACGGCGAGTTCGGCGACCTCCAAGAGTGGCTCGGCGAGAACATCCACCGACACGGCTCCCGCTACGAGACGAACGAGCTCGTGAAGCGCGCGACCGGTGAGGACTTCTCGGCGGACGCGTTCCTCGACTACGTCGACGAGAAGTACGGCGAGCTGTACGGGATCTAACGGGACGCGAGCGAACGACCGCGCTTCGCGGATTCACGGCTCGACGAGGTTGGCTCGCCGCCTCACGGCTCGAAGACGTCGACTCGCCGTCTCACGATTCGACGATGTCGACACCCCGGATCTCGAACCGGGCTCCGCCGGACGCGCTCTCCGTTATCTCGACGTCCCACTCGTGGGCGTCGGCGATCTGCGAAACGATCGACAGGCCGAACCCGGTCCCGTCGGCGTCGGAGGTGTAGCCCGCGGCGAACACGTCCCCGCGGTCGTCGGGCGGGATGCCTGGGCCGTCGTCGGCCACGTAGAAGCCGTCGGCCAGCTCGCCTATCGTCACGGAGACGTCGTCGCCGCCGTGATCGAGCGCGTTTTTCAACAGGTTCTCGAGGAGCTGTCGGAGGCGGTCGGGGTCGGCGCGAACGTCGCGGTCGCACTCGACTGTGAGCGTGGCCGCCGACGTCGCCAGCGGGTCCCAGCAGTCGTCGGCGAGCCCTCCGAGATCGATCGTCGTGAGCGAGAGCGTCTCAGACCCCATCTTCGCGAACAGCAGCAGGTCGTCGATGAGTCGCTCCATCCGCCCGTGGGCGTCCGCGACCGCGTCGAGGTGCGGACTCGAACACTCCTCGGCAACGATTTCCAGCCGGCCCGTGGCGACGTTGAGCGGGTTCTGAAGGTCGTGGCTCACCACGGACGCGAACTGGTCGAGCCGCTCGTTCTGCCGCTGAAGCTCCCGCTCACGGTCGAGCCGGTCCAGCGCGGTCGCGGTGTGACTGACGAGGAGCTCCGCCAGCTCGATGTCGTCGTCGTCGAAGTCCCCCGTCGTCGTCTCGACCGCCTGGAACACCCCGTGCTCGCCGATCGGCACGCTGATCCCGGACCGGTACGAGGCGTCGGCCGGCACCGTCTCGTCGTCCGGCGTGACCTCGGCGACGGTGTACGACTCCCCGGTCTGGTAGGTCTTGCCGGCCAGTCCCTCGTCGACGCGCATCCGTTGGCTGCCGTCCGACGGCGCGTCCGCGGAGGTCGCGTACGGGACGAGCCAGTCGTCCTCCCGAATCACGATGGTACACAGGTTGAAATCGAGGAGGTCGGCCGCCGCCGCGACGGTCCGTTCGCAGACGTCCGTGACCGTCTCTTCGGTCTGGATCGTGGTCGCGACGTCGTGGAGCGTCTCGATGACGGCGGCGCGGCGTCGTCCCATGGTGTCGTACTGGAAACGCGAGGTAATGAATGTCACAGGTTCCGGCGGTGCCTCCGGAGGACCACAGGGCCCGTCACACGCCCAGCCGGAACCCGGTCATCAGGACAATCAGCGCGAGCATCACCGCAGCCTCGAACAGCCCGACGACGAGGTTCTTCTTCTCGATCGATTCGAGCCGCGAGGCGTCCGGGTCCGGCGACAGCGTCTCGTAGTACGCGCTGAGCTGGAGCCGGTGCGGGACCGCTAACCCGAACGCGAACAGCCCCCAGCCGAGGCCGAGCGCGAGCCCCGACCACATCCCGCCGAAGCCGTAGCCGAGCCCGAGGTCGGGCGTGAGGAGGACGGTCCCGGAGAGCACCGTCGTCAGCGAGAAGCCGACGAGGAAGAAGACGGCCTTCGGAATCAGCGTCCTGTTCACCGCGGCCGACGCCTCCTCGTCGAGGCCGCCCAGCGTCGGCCCGATAATCGCGGGGAAGATCAGCGCGAAGCCGAACCACACCGCGCCGGCGGCGACGTGCGTGTAAAAGAGCAGCTCGGTGCTCGCGAGCGCGAGGCTCGCGGCGAGGAACGCCAGCGGCACGAGGAAGCTCCCGGCCGCGAACGCCGGGTTCGCGGCGTCCGCGAGGTGGCGAACTCGTTCGACGAATCCCGACTCAGCGACGTGACGGCTACCTTCGTCAGCGACAGCCATGGACGCCGGATCCCGAGTCTCCGTCAAATGCGTTCTGGTCGACACGATCGCAGCCGGTTCTCAGCGGTGACCACGTGCTCACCACCCCAGTACACTGTTGAGTACCCGTAGTTGGTAGTTGACCGCTCTCGATCGCTCAGTACAGAGGAAGAGATGAGCGATAGCGGGAGTAGGTGTAGTATGTCGTGAGTGAGGTCGTTTATAAACCAGAGTGCGGTGTTGCTGTCGGCTGTTTATAAGTGACTGACGCCACCGCGGCGAGTGTCTCCAAAGCCCCAGCCGTGAGGGCGTCGTACGCTCGCTGTCGTTCGAAAGGCGCGAAGCGCCTTTCGTGATGACGAGAGAGCTTTGCTCTCTCGAACCACGCTCCTCGGTCGCTCACTCCGTTCGCTCCCTGCGGTGCTTACGTCGCCTACGACGCCCTCACGGCTGCCCCTTTGAGTCCCGCCCCACACAGCGACCGCACCTCACGCCTCCCCAGCCTCGCCGCTCGCTCCGCTCGCGGCGTCCCTCGCGGGCTGGCTCGCGGCCTCCGCTTCGCTCCGGCCGCTCGCAGGCGCGCCACCGCATCCCTTTTATAACCCCTCGTCGCCGCCGCTCACCGTCATTTAAATACGACATCGCGGCCGGCGATCTGCGATACTCACTCCCGTAACCGATCGAGAAGCACGCTTCAGCTATCGGCTGTTTCAGGCATGTCGGTGTTTATAAAGAGAAGTTTAACAGCGCCCTCCGGTCGCGAGACCCCGATTACTTCTCGATGATGCTCTCCTCGACGGCCTCGCCGAAGTGGCGCGCGACGTCCTCGTAGTAGACGAGCGCCTCGTCGCCGGGCTCGACGTCGGTGACGGCCTTCCGCCCCTCGCTCGTGGCGATCTTCACGGTCTCGGCGTTCTGGATGAGCGTCTCGATCCGGTCGGTCCCGTCCTCCGTCTCTATCTCCGCCTGGATCCGGAACATCGGGCGCTTCTCGATCTTCACCCGGCCCACGACCGCCTCGCGGGTGTGGCCGTCGGTGTCGACGACCTGGACCTCGTCGCCGCTCGACAGCTCCGCGAGGTAGTTGGTGCCGCCCTCGGCGTTGCGGACGTACGCGTGGACCGCGCCGGCGTTCACGCGGAACGGTCGCGAGGCGACGTACGGCGACTCCGCGGTCTCGGCGTGGACGAAGAAGAGCCCGCGCGACATCGAGCCGACGAGCATTCCCTCGCTGTCGTCCATCAGCGACCCGGTGTCGATACAGACGCGGTCGGCCATCCCGGTCTGTTCGACCTCGGTCACCTCGGCGTGCCGGAGGTCCAGCGTCTCGCGGTCGGCCGCGTCGCGGGCCTCGACGGCGCCGCGGATCTCGTCGGGCGAGTCCGTGTCGAGGAGGACGCCGTCGGCGCCGATCTCCAGCGTCTCGAACGCGGTCCGGGCCTCCGCGGCCGTCGTCGCGCCCGCGACGAGGTGGGTCTCATCGCCGACCCGCGCGATGAGGTTCTCTAAGGGGATGATCGACCAGTCCTCGCCGATGACCACGGTGAAATCGGCCTCGTCGGCGGCTGCCTCAGCGAATTCCTCGTACTCGGTGCCGAGGACGCGGACGTACGCGCCCTGTGCGCGGTCGTCGCGGCGGCGCAGCGTGGTCAGGTCCGCCGACCCGGAGAAGTCGTCCGGCATCGAGACCGTCCCGTCCCCCTCGCCGCCCTTGCCGACGAAGTACGCGTCGGCCTCCACGTCGCTCTCGGCGTCGTCGATCACGTCGGCGTCCGAGCGGAACGCCGCCACGTTCACGTCGCCCAGTTCGCGGACCCGGCCGACGTCGTCCTCGTCGACGAGCACCCAGTCCGCGCCGGCCTCGATGGCCGTCGTGACCCGTCGCTTGCGCGCCTCCCAGTCACCGACGTCCCCGTCGGCTTTGACCCAGACCGTGCGTGTCATTGTCGAAACCTCACGGCGCGCCGGCTTGAAAACTGCGAAAGGGTCGTGCGTTGCGGGCGTCGGCCCGGCAGACGACAAAGCACTTATCGGTGAGATAGTATCGTCTGACATACACTCCCGCATGACGCAACCAAGCCAGCGCCTCTCGGACGCGGGGTCCCGGTACGCCGCGGCGCGCGAGTCCCTCCGCGAACGCGCCCGGCCCCACCTCGGGATCGACCCGCGGGCGCTCGGCGCGTTCCGGATCGCGGTGGCGTTGGTGCTCCTCGCGGACCTGCTGATCTACCGGCTTCCGGCGGTGCGGACGTTCTACACGGACGACGGCGTCCTCCCGCGATCGACGCTCGCCGAGGTCTACCCGCTGTTGGAGCGCGCGTCCCTCTACGCGATGTCCGGATCGGCGCGAGTACAGACGGGGCTGCTCGCGGTCGCCGCCGTCGCCGCCGTCTGCCTGTTAGTCGGCTATCGCACGCGGGCGGCCGCGGGCCTCTCGGCCCTCCTGTTCGCGTCGCTGTACGCGCGGAACCCGTACGTGCTCAACGGCGGGAACACGGTGCTGGTCGCGTTCCTGTTCTTGAGCCTCTTCCTCCCGCTCGACGCCCGCTGGTCGCTCGGTGCCGGCCGCCGGAGCGGCGGCGAAGACGAGGAACGGCGAACCGACGCCGACGGAGGCGCGAGCGCCGGGGGAGGAGACGCCGGTGACCCGCGGATCTGTTCGCTCGGCACGGCCGTCACCCTCCTGACGCTCGTGTCGATATACGCGGCGAACGCGGTCTCGAAGTACCGGAGCGACTCGTGGATGTCGGGGACCGCCGTCCCGCGGATCTTCCAGTTGGGCGAGTTCACCGTCGGGCTGGGGCCGCTCGTCTCGGAGTACACCGCGGCCCTCACCGCGACCAACTGGCTCTGGATCGCGCTCCTCTCCGTCTCCCCTCTGCTGGTCGTCGCGACCGAGCGGCACAGGACCGCGCTCGCCCTTGCGTTCATCTCCGCGCACCTCGGCATGGCCGCGACGATGCGGCTCGCGGTGTTCCCGTTCGTCATGAGTTCGATCCTGCTCCTGTTCCTCCCGCCCGGCGCGTGGGACCGCGTCGAGGCCGTCGCGTCGAGGGCCTCCGAGGCTACGGGGCTCGCGGAGACCGATCGGCCGCACCGGAGCGATGGCGGGACCGACGCACGGACCCCGTCCCCGACCCCGTCGCGGACCCGCCGCGGGATCAGGGCGGGAGCCGCCGCGCTGCTCGTCGGCTTCTTCCTCGCGCTCGTGTGGTGGCAGGCCGCGGGGGTCGGGCTCGTCGACCTCCCCGCACAGGAGTCGACCGGACAGCTGTCGGAGGTGAGCTGGTCGTTCTTCGCGCCGAACCCCCCGGACGCCTCGGGCTGGTACGTCGTCGCGGGCACGCTCGAATCCGGCGACACGATCGACCTGCGCGACGGCGGCGCGGTCTCGTACGACCGGCCGCCGGACGCGGCGGAGACGTATCCGTCCACTCTCTGGCATCAGTTCGGCTTCAGAATGAAGAACGCCGCCGAGTCGCAGTATCGACCGGTGGCGTCGTACGCCTGCGAACGGTCGGACCGCGACTTGGAGTCCGTGACCGTCTTCCACGTCGAGCAGCCCGTCGACGCGACCGGCCCGGTCGGGGAACCGGACGCGGAGGAGCGAGTGCGCGTCGCCTGCTGACGCGGATCCCGAGCGCGATTGACCCGTTACGCCTCGACGAATCCGCCCGCCCGGAGCGCCTCCTCGACGCCGGCGTCGTCGTGGACGACCGCGGAGACGGCGCGCGCGATTCCCTCGGGGTCGTCGTGCTGGAAGATCGACCGCCCCATCGACACGCCCGCCGCGTCGCCGTCCATGGCGCCGCGAACCATCTCGACCGTCTCGCGGTCGGTCCCCTTCGAGCCGCCAGCGATGACGACCGGGAGCCGGGTCGACTCCGTGACGCGCTCGAAGGAGTCGCCGTCGCCGGAGTAGCCCGTCTTCACCACGTCGGCGCCGAGCTCCTCGGCGAGCCGGACGGCGTGTCCGAGGGCCTCCGGATCGCTCTCGTCGACGCTCGGACCGCGCGCGTACGCCATCGCGAGGACCGGGAGCCCGAGGCGCTCGGCGTCGGCCGTCAGCTCCGCCAGCTCCTCGATCTGGTCCGGCTCGTGGTCCGAGCCGACGTTGATGTGGAAGGAGACGGCGTCGGCGCCCGCGCGGACGGCGTCCTCGGCCGTGCCGGTGACGCGCTTGTCGCTCTCGTCGGGGCCGATCGTCGTCGACCCGTTGAGGTGGACGATGTAGCCGGCGTCGTTCTTGTTCTCGTGGACGCGGGGCGCGATCCCGCGCTGGGTGAGCACCGCGTCCGCGCCGCCGCTCGTGACGCCGTCGATCGTCGACTCGATGTCGACGAGCCCCTCGACGGCGCCCATCGTGATCCCGTGGTCCATCGGGACGATGAGGTATCGGTCGTTCGTGGAGATGCGGTCGAGTCGTGCCGAGAGTCCTGCTGTCATTGTGAGGTGGGTCGTTGTGTGAGAGTGTGGCAATCGGAGGTAAGTCGGTTTCGTTCGGGGACGTATTGGTTCGTTTCGGGGCGAGCGGCTCAGGCCGACTCGACCGGTTCGGTCCGCGAGCGGTAGCCGCGCTCCGCTCCGTCCTTCAGTTCGCGGGAGAGCGCTTCGAGGCGGTCGGCCACCTCCTCGGTCGACAGGTCGTTCTCGACCCCGTCGGCGACGACGTCGACGAGCGCCGACCCGACGATGATCCCGTCGGCGCCGCCCGCGACGATCCGCTCGGCGTGCTCGCCCGACGAGATGCCGAACCCGACCGCCTTCGGCACGTCGTACTCGCGGAGCCGGTCGAGGCTCTCCGTCGTCTGGTCGGAGACGTCGTCGCGCGCGCCGGTGGTCCCGAGCCGCGCCTGGACGTAGACGTATCCGGAGACGTTCTCCATCATGCGGTCCAGTCGGTCGCCGCGCGTGGTCGGCGCGACGATGAAGACGAGGTCGAGCCCGAACTCGTCGCAGGCCTCGCGCAGCGGGTCGGCCTCCTCCGCCGGAAGGTCCGGGACGACGAGCCCCTGAATCCCCGCGGCCGCCGCCCGCTCGACGAACGGTCGGGGGCCGGTCTCGCTACCGTACTGATAGATCAGGTTGTAATACGTCATACACACTAAGGCGGCGTCGACGTCCACCTCCTCGGCGAACGCGAAGAACCGCTCGGGCGTCATCCCCGCGTCGAGCGAGCGGACGAGGGCCTCCTGAATCGTCGACCCCTCGGCGATGGGCTCGGAGAAGGGGAGGCCGAGCTCGATCACGTCGGCGCCGCCGCGGTCGAGCGCCTCGACGTACGCCATCGACGACTCGTAGTCGGGGTCGCCGACGACAAGGTACGGGACGTAGGCGGGGCCGTCCGCGAACGCGGCCGCGATGGCCTCGGAGTTGCCCGTCGCCGGCTCCGCGCTCCGGTCCGCCATTCAGATCCCCCCGTGAACATCGACATGTCCGGCGCGTTCGGCAGGTCCCGCTGGTCCGTCTCCTCGATGGCGGCGTCGAGGTCCTTGTCGCCGCGCCCGGAGACGTTCACGACCACGCGCTCGCCCAGCTCCTCGTGGTGCTCTTCGAGGTAACCGAACGCGTGCGCGGTCTCCAGCGCGGGGATGATCCCCTCGGTGTTCGAGAGCCGGTGGAACCCCTCTAAGGCGTCGTCGTCGTCGACCGCGACCGGCTCCACGCGCCCCTCGTCGACGAGGTACGCGAGTTCCGGGCCGACGCCTGCGTAGTCGAGCCCGGAGGAGACGGAGTGGCTCTCCATGATCTGCCCGTCGGAGTCCTGGAGGAGCTTCGTCCGGGCGCCGTGGAGCACCCCCTCCTCGCCGGCGTACAGCGACGCAGAGTTCGGGGCGACGCCCGCCTCCTCGTCGACTTCGAGCGTGGACCCGCCGGCCTCGACCGCGCGCAGCGCGACCGACTCGTCGTCGACGAAGTCGGCGAACGCGCCCATCGTGTTCGACCCGCCGCCGGCGCAGGCGACCACGTCGGTCGGGAGCCCGCCGGTCTTCTCGATCGCCTGCTCGCGGGCCTCCTCGCTTATGACCGCCTGGAAGTCGCGGACCATCACCGGGAACGGGTGCGGGCCGACGATCGAGCCGATCACGTAGTGGGTGTCCTCGACCGTCTCAGCCCAGTCGCGCATCGTCTCGGAGATGGCCTCCTTGAGCGTGCCGCGGCCCGTCGTCACCGGCTTCACCTCCGAGCCGTTGAGCTTCATCCGGAACACGTTGGGGCGCTGGCGGTTGATGTCGCGCTCGCCCATGTAGATCGTACAGGGCATGTCGAGGTGCGCCGCCGCCATCGCGGTCGCGGTGCCGTGCTGGCCGGCCCCGGTCTCCGCGATGATGCGCTCTTTGCCCATGTACTTCGCGAGGAGGACCTGCCCGAGGGCGTTGTTCAGCTTGTGCGCGCCGCCGTGGAGGAGGTCCTCGCGCTTGAGGTACACCTCCGTGTTGTAGCGCTCCGAGAGCCGATCGGCGCGTTGGAGCGGGGTCGGTCGCCCGCCGAAGTCCGCGAGGCGCTCGCGGAACTCGTCCATGAACCCGTCCTCGTTGTCGAGGACGTAGCGCTCGTAGGCGTCGGTCAGCTCCTCGATCGCGGGCATCAGCGCCTCGGGGACGTACTGGCCGCCGTAGCGGCCGAACTTCCCGTCGTCGCGGCCGCGCTCGCGGCCCGGCCGTCGCGAAAGCTCTCCAACCTCGCTCGTCGATGATTCGGTCTCGCTCATGTGGGTGTCTCCGTGGTGTCAGTCGTGTCGTCGAGTCTCGGGTCCGCGTCTTCGTCCTCGTCCGCCTCCGCCCGCACCAGTTCGCGCGTGTTCGCCGCCACGTCGCCGTCCATGATCGCGCTGCCGACGAGCAGGGCGTCGGCGCCCGCCGCGCGCATCCGGCGGACGTCCGCGGGCGAGCCGATCCCGCTTTCCGCGATCAGCGTGACGTCGTCCGGGACGTGGGGCGCCACGGACTCGAAGGTTCCGAGGTCGACGACGAGTTCCGCGAGGTCGCGGTTGTTCACGCCGATCGTCGTCGCGCCCGCGTCGAGCGCGCGCTCTAACTCTTCCCGGTCGTGGACCTCGACGAGGACCTGAAAGCCGCGGTCGCGGGCGGCCGCGAGCAGGTCCGGGAGATCGTCGCCGACGAACCGCGCGATCAGGAGGACGACGTCGCTCTCGACGGCGTCCAACTGCGCCTCCTCGACGACGAAGTCCTTCCGGAGGACCGGCACGTCGACGGCGTCGCGCACGCGTTCGAGCGTGTCGACGCTCCCGCCGAAGTGCTCCGGCTCGGTGAGCACGCTCAGCGCGGCCGCCCCGCCGGCGACCATCCCCTCCGCGAGCGCGACGGGGTCGTCCTCACGGCTCCCCTCTGTCGTCGGGCTCGTCGGCTTCACCTCGGCGATCACCGGGACGCGCCCGTCGGCCTCGGCCCGCTCGAACGCCGCCGAGAGGTCGCGGGGCGAGACCGAGACGGCCTCTCCGGCCCCCGCGGCCGCGTCAGCGCGGTCCCGTGCGGCGGACAGGATCGACCTGACCGCCGGCGCCAGCTCGTCTGGATCGTCCATTACTATACACTAATGTACGTATCTGTTCATAAGGCTTGCGGGGGACCGGACCGATCCGCTCGGCTCCCGGCCGGCGGCGCGAACCGGTCTCGCGGGAGGCATTTTAAGTAAGCGACCCTCCCAATGAAGGGTATGAGTGTATCGGGCACGTCCGGCGTTTTCGCCCGCGAGTTCGACGTCATCGACCGGACAGTCCAGATAGGTTTCGCCGGCGGTCGCGTCATCTCGGTGTCGTTCCCCGCCGAACCGCCGGGGGATGCCGACGGCGACCACGACCTGTTGGACCGGATCGACGCGTACCTCGGCGGCGAGCGCGACGAGTTCGCCGAGGTGGCGCTCGGCCTCACCGTGCCGACCGACCAGCGGGAGGTGTTGGAGTCGCTCCGGAGCGTGCCGTACGGCGAGGAGGTCTCCGTGAGCCGGCTCGCGCGGCTCGGCGGGTTCGATCCCGACGACCCGGACGACTTAGAGACCGTGACCGGCGCGCTCGACGATAACCCGATCCCCATCTTCCTGCCGGACCACCGTGTGAGCGGCGGGCCGTACGCGACGCCGGGCGACGTCCGGAGCGCGTTCCGGCGCGTGGAAGGGTTATAAATCGGGTCGGTCCCGAACCGAACGTGGCGCTCAGATATCGAAGTCGGGCGTGTCGAACGCCCCCTCGTCGGCGGTGACGTCGTACCCCTCGATCCCGGTGAGCGCCAGGTCCAGCGTCGCCTCCTGGTCCCACCGGCCCGTGTTGATGACGAGGTCGTAGATAGAGCGGTCGGACAGATCGATGCCGTAGTAGGACTTGTACCGCTGTTCCTCGATGACCTCGCGGACCTGCATCTCCGAGGTCATCTCCTCGCGGGCGGCCGTGCGGTCCGCGCGGACCTCGTCGGGGGCGTCGAGCCAGATCCGGATGTCGGCGCGGTTACCGGCGATCCAGCCCGCGAGCCGCGACTCCAGCACGAACGCCTTGTTCGCGGCGCCCCACTTCTCGGCGATCCGGCGGAGCCGGCGGTCGAGCGCGCGGTCGATCTCCTCGGACTCGCCGGTCTCCGCGATCAGCTGCGAGAGGCTCATGTCGCGCTCGGCGGCGATCTCGCGGAACAGCTCACCCCCGGAGACGTAGCCGCAGTCGAGCGCCTCGGCGACGCCCTCGACGAGCGTCGTGGCCCCGCAGCCCGGCGGGCCGGAGACGGTGACGAACAGGTTCCGGTCGATCCGTCTGTCGGGCTCCGGCGAGGTGCCGCTCATGCGTGTCTCGCCACGGAGGGCCGCCGGATAAACGGGTCGGTCGCGGGAAGTTCCGCGGGACCGACGGACAAGGGGTCGGTCGCGGGAAGTTCCGCGGGACCGACGGACAAGGGGTCGGTCGCGGGAAGTTCCGCGGGACCGACGGACAAGGGGTCGGTTGCGCGAAGGTCCGCGGAACCGACGCAACGGATTTCCCTCCCCGAGCCCTCGTGAACGTCGTGAGCGAGACCACGGACCGGAGCGACGAGGCGGCCGCGCGGGCCCTCCTCCGAGACGCGGTCGAATGCGGCGCGATCCCGGACCCCGAGTTCGACCCGGAGACCGTGCCGATCGCGGACGCTGACGTCCTCGCGCGGCTCTCGCCGCCGGTCCGGCGCTGGTGGGTCGAGCGCTTCGGCGAGTACGTCGGCGAGAACGGCGGCTTCTTCACGCCCCCGCAGCGCGAGGCGATCCCCCACGTCAACGACGGCGAGAACTGTCTCGTGGCCGCGCCGACGGGCAGCGGCAAGACGCTCGCCTCCTTCCTCGCGGTCCTCGACGACCTCTTCGCCCGCGACCGCGCCGGCAACTTGGAGAACTCCGTCTACTGCCTCTACGTGTCGCCGCTGAAGTCGCTCGCGAACGACATCGAGCGCAACCTGGAGGCGCCCTTGGCCGGGATCGGCGACGCGGTCGCCGCGGCGGAGGGAGGCGACGGCGACTCGACGAGCGACGCCGACGCGGCCGGCGAGTCCGACAACGACGAAGACCCCTACGACCCCGGCGTCAGGCAGGCGATCCGCCACGGCGACACCTCGAAGGCGGACCGGCAGGCGATGCTCTCGGAGACGCCGCACGTGCTCAACACCACGCCGGAGACGCTGGCGATCCTGCTCAACTCGCCGAAGTTCAAGGAGAAGCTCCGCACCGTCGAGTACGTGATCGTCGACGAGATCCACTCGCTGGCCGCGAACAAGCGCGGCACGCACCTCTCCGTGTCGCTGGAGCGGCTGACCGAGCTGGCGCGGAACGGTGAGCGGGACGGAGAGACCGAGATCACCCGCATCGGCTGCTCGGCCACCGTCGAACCGCTCGACGGGATCGCCTCGTTCCTCGTCGGGCGCGAGCGCGTCGACGGCGAGGTCGGCGACGTCGACGGGTTCGAGACGCGCCCCTGCGAGGTGGTCGACGCCCGGTTCGCCCGCGAGTTCGACCTCGAACTCCGGACGCCCGCCGCCGACCTGATCCACACGCCGCGGTCGGCGGTGACCGATCGGTTCTACGAGTCGCTCCGCGAGCTGATCGAGTCCCACGAGAACACGCTGGTGTTCACGAACTCCCGGTCGGGCGCGGAGCGCACGCTTCAGGAGCTCCGCCAGCGGTTCGACTACGACGAGTCGGACTCCGGCTGTCACCACGGGAGCCTCGGCGAGGCCCAGCGCACGCGCGTCGAGGAGGGGCTGAAGTCGGGCGAGCTCGACGTGGTCACCACCTCGACGAGCCTGGAGCTCGGCATCGACATGCCGCACCTCGACCTCGTGGTTCAGGTCGGTTCGCCGAAGTCGGTCGCCGCCTTGCTCCAGCGCGTCGGGCGCGCGGGCCACAGCCCGGGCGAGACCGTCGAAGGGCGGGTGTTTGCGCTCGACCGCGACGAGCTGATCGAGTGCGCGACGCTGCTCGCGCGCGCCGAGGACGGGTTCGTCGACCGCGTGTTCCCGCCCGAGGGCGCCTACGACGTCGCCGCCCAGCACGTCTACGGGATGGCGATAAACCGGGTCCGGCCCGACCGCGAGGTCCGGGAGGTGCTGCGTCGGGCGCACCCGTACCGCGGCTTCGACGACGCGGCCTACGAGCGGCTGTTCCGGTACCTCACCGGCGACTACGACGGCCTCGAAGAGAAGAACGTCTACCCGAAGGTGTGGCGCGACGCCAACGACCCGCCGGACGGCGAGCACCACTACCCCGACTACCCGGTCGGCGAGACGCTCGTCGGGAAGCGCGGGCGGCTCGCGCGGGTCATCTACATGACGAACGTGGGGACGATCCCCGACTCGTTCACCTGCGACGTGTTCACGCGCGACGACGAGTGGGTCGGCACGCTCGACGAGTCGTACCTCGACACGCTGGAGTCGGGCGACGTGTTCGCCTTAGGCGGCGAGCGGTTCGCGTTCCGCTACCGACGCGGCTCGAAGGTGTACGTCGACCGCACGAGCGAGCGCCCGACCGTCCCCTCGTGGTTCGCCGAGCGCCTCCCGCTGTCCGCGGACCTCGCCCGCGAGGTGTTGGCGTTCCAAGCTGAACTCCTCGACCGGCTGGCCGGCGACGACCCGAGCGCCGGCCCGGCAGCGGTCCGCGCGTGGCTCCGCGAGTTCCCCCTCGACGGGAACGCGGTCCGCGCGCTCGCGCGGATGTACGACGAGCAGGTCCGGTACGCGGGCCCGGAGAGCGTATCGACGCCCGACCGCATCGTCGTCGAGGAGGAACTCGACCGCAACGAGTACAAGCGCCGCTTCTACGTCCACTCCGTCTACGGCCGCCGGTTCAACGACGGCCTCTCCCGGCTTGTCGCGGCTGCGGTCGCGAACCGGACAGACGCCAACGTCGCGGTCGCGGTCGCGGACCGCGGGTTCTCGCTCGCGCTCCCCTTGAACCGCAAGGTCGACGTGGCACAGATCCTCGCCGACCTCGACTCGGAGACCGTCCGCGAGGACCTCCGAGACGCCGTCCAGGGGACGGATCTCCTCCAGCGCTACTTCCGGATCAACGCCGGGCGGGCGCTCCTCATCCTGAAGCGGTACAAGGGGTACGAGAAGTCGGCCGCCGAACAGCAGGTGTCCGCCGAGATGCTGCTGTCGTTCGCGGCCGACCTGGAGGAGTTCGCGGTGTTAGAGGAGACGTATCGAGAGCTGCTGGAAGACCGGCTGGACGTCGACGGGATCCGCGAGGCGGTCGGACGGATCGCGAGCGGCGACCTCTCCGTGAAACACCGCGTCGTCGACTCGCCGAGCCCGCTCGCGTTCGGGCTGGCGACGCTCGTCGACTCCGACACCGTCATCGCCGACGACGAGTCGGCCGTCCTTCGGGAGTTCCACGCCCGCGTGATGGAGGAGATCGGCGAGGCGCCGCGGAGCGCCGGGAGCGACGAGGCCGCTGACCGCGACGCCGGAGACCACGATGCCGAACCGGCCGCGGACCGCTGACCGCGACGTCGGAGACCGCGACGCCGAACCGGCCGCGGACCGCTGACCGGACTGAGACGGCGTATCACGGCCGAATCGGCTCGGTCGGGAGCGGATCGGGGAGCCCGTCCAAGATCAGCGTCGTGTAGTGGAGAAAGACTACCAGCGCCGCGATCGACAGCAACAGGAGGAACAGCAGGACCAACCGCTCGTCGCTGCGGACGACCACGGCGGTGTCCGCGAGGAACTCCGTCCGCGGGCGACGCCCGGTCATTGTCCACAGTTGCGCACGCGTTCGCTTAAAAGTAGCCGGCAGAGCGGCGGGCCGGTGGAGCGACCGAGTCGGTGAAGGGAGCCGAGTTAGCGTGGTCGTCCGACTCGGTCGCGGCCGCTCAGTCGTCCGAGGGCGACACGGCGGATCGGCCGAGCGGCTCGCCGTCGACGGGCTCGTCGGGGTTCGCGTCGATAGCGGCGTCGCTGAGCCCGAACTGGGCGTCGACGTCGGCGTCCTCGCGCACGTGGACGGTGCCGCGGTGGACCGCGATGGCATCCGCGAGGTGAAGTCGCACGGCGTTGAGCAGCACCTCGGCTTCGAGGGGTTGCCCGCGGCGCTTGATCTCGTCGACGTCGGCGCCCGGCGGCACGTCGAAGGCGCGCTGAGCGATGACCGGGCCCTGGTCGAGGTCGGTCGTGACGTAGTGGGCGGTGACGCCCGCGATGCGGACGCCCGCGTCCTTCGCCTGCCGGTACGCCTCCGCGCCGGGGAACGCCGGCAGCAGCGAGGGGTGGACGTTGATGATCCGGCCCTCGTACCGGAAGACGACCTCCGGCGAGAGGATGCGCATGTAGCGGGCCAACGCGATGAGGTCAACGTCGTACTCCGCGAGCAGGTCGAGGAGGCGGCCCTCGTCGGTGTTGCCGTTGCCGTCGCCCACGTCGTAGAACGGCTTGTCGTACCGCTCCGCGAGCGAGCGGAGGTCGCCGCGGTTGCCGATGACGACGGGGATCTCCGCCTCCGCGCCCTCGTCGGCCAGCTCGCCGTTGGCCTCGGCCTCCAGCAGGGCCTCGGGCGCGTGCGTCTCCTTCGTGACGAGCAGCGCGACGCGGCGGGCGTCGCGGTCGCTCGGGAAGCGGACCTGGATGTCGACGTCGAGCTCGCGACCAAGTTCAGCGAGCGCGCGGCGGAGCTCGCCCCGGGACGTCTCCATCTCCGACGCGTCGACGCGGGTCGTCATCCGGAAGACGCCTTCGCGGACCGCCTGATCGAGGTCCTCGATGTTGATTCCCCGCTCGAACAGCAGGGAGGTGACCCGCGCGATGAGTCCGGTCTTGTCTCCTCCGACGACCGTGATCTCGGTCAGTTCGCGGGTCATGCGACGATCACCTCCGCGGGTTCGAACGGCTGCATACACCCCCTCAACAGGCGGAGGGGTTTGCCCCTTTCGTTCCGTGCGGTCCCTGCCTCCCGCACGAACGACCAAAATATATCCACGTATGTGTGTATAAACGTCGTTCCAAAACGGTTTTTACACACGACTCCGCACCAACGGGTATGACCGCGTACACGGCGACGGTGACGGTCCGGCTGAAGCGGGGCGTCCTCGACCCGGAGGCCGAGACGACCCAGCAGGCGCTCGAACGGCTCGGGTTCGAGCTGTCCGACCTCCGCTCGGCGGACCGGTTCGAGGTCGACCTCGACGCCGCCGACGCCGACGAGGCCGCCGATCGCGCCGACGAGATGGCCGAGCGGCTGCTCGCGAACCCCACAATCCACGACTACGACGTCGCGGTCGCGGAGCGATGACGGTCGTCGATTCGGCCGTTGCGGCCGCCCGCACGAGGTGGGCGGCGTGACGGTCGCCGTCGTTCAGTTCGGCGGCTCGAACTGCGACCGCGACGCCGTCCGCGCGCTGGACCACCTCGACGTCGACGCTGAGCGCGTCTGGCACGAGGACGGCCTCCCGGCCGACCCCGACGGGATCGTCCTCCCTGGCGGGTTCTCCTACGGCGACTACCTCCGCGCCGGCGCGATGGCGGCTCGCGCGCCGATTATGGAAGACGTCCGCGCGGCGGCCGACGACGGCGTTCCCGTGGTCGGGATCTGTAACGGCGCGCAGATTGGATCGGAGTCCGGGCTGACGCCGGGCGCGTTCACCACGAACGCCTCCGCGCGCTTCCAGTGCGAGCCGGTCCACCTGCGCGTCGAGCGCGCGGACACGCCGTGGACCGCCGCCTACGACGAGGGCGACGTGATCGAGGTCCCCATCGCCCACGGCGAGGGGCGCTTCGAGATAAGCGAGGACGCCCACGCCGACCTCGTCGCGGACGACCGCGTGCTCTTCCGCTACTGCGACGCCGACGGCAACGTCACCGACGCGGCCAACCCGAACGGCTCCACCGACAACGTCGCGGGCGTCCTCGGTGAGCGCGAGACGGTCGCGGTGCTGATGCCCCACCCCGAGCGCGCCACGCTCCCGGACCTCGGCCGCAGCACCGACGGCGCGGGAATCCTCGAAGCGTTCGCCTGACCCGCCCCTCGCTCACCCGGCCCGCGCGGCTTCTCCGGTCGACTCCGTCTCCGCCCGTGACCCCGCATCGGTTCCGCCGGTGCCCTCGCGCTCCAGTTCGCGCTCCAGCGCCCGCTCGAACTCCGCCTCCGTGAGCTCGCCCTCGGCGTACCGTCGCTTGAGGCGCTCGACCGGCGCCTCGTCGGGTTCGCTCGGGTCCGAGCCGTCGTCGGACTCGCTCGCGAGGAGCTTGGCGCCGAGGACGCCCGCGACGAGCAGCGCCGCGACGGCGAACAGCGCGACGAGGGGAAAGACGAACATCGCGCCGCCCGTCCCACCCCCCATCATCCCGCCTGCCATTCCCGACCCGGCCATGCCGCCCATCAGCGGGGTGACGGCGACGCTGTCGAAGGCTATCATGTGTGGTAGTTACATTTCTGTATTTAAATACGCCGCGGCCGTTCGCAGGCCGTGAGACGCCGCTCCGCCGTCGTCGAACGCGTCGGTCGTCCGCAGATCGGCGCCGGCGAACGGCGGGAGCGAGCGTCGCTTCTCCCCGCACGACTTTTGCGCCCGGCCGCCGAACGGGCGGGCGTGAAGGCACGCCACATCGACCACGTCAACCTCCGGATCCCCGCGGACGGCGCCGACGACGCCCGCGAGTTCTACGGCGAGCGGCTCGGCTTCGGCATCGAGGACGCGCTGTACGCGGCCGACGAGAAGCCGTTCTTCGACGTGCGGCTCTCGGCGACCGCCGTGATCCACCTCTGGCCGACCGACGAGTTCGAGCGGCCGACGAAGACGAACTACGACCACGTCGCGGTCGTCGTCGAGGAGTCGGTCGACGAGATCGAGGCCGAGCTGGCCGAGGCCGGCGTGGAAGTCGAGAAGACGCTCGACTCGCCGCTCGGCGCGACCGGCGAAGCCGGCGCGGTGTACGTCCGAGACCCGTTCGGCTACCGGGTGGAACTGAAGGCGCGGGTTTGAACCTCTCTATGGACGAAGTACAGAATACTACCGAACAGGTCGTACTGTTCCTCGACGAAAACGACGATCGTGCGTGGAAGGGGGCGACGATCGCCGATCGACTCGATCTGGATACGGACGCGGTCAGTGCGATCCTTTCTCGATTATAAGAGCGTGACTTCGTCCGTCACAAGGAGTTGTATTGGACAATCACCGATGACAAAGAACGACTCCAAGCCGCGTACCGACTCCACCGACACCACAAAAACGCAGACGGTGAGTACGGCGAGGAACGCTTGGAAGAGATACAAACGGAAGACATGGACGAGATTCCGTGACAGTATTCCTCCGCTGTCGCCTGAACGGTTAGCAACGTTTCACTTTTAAGAGGGTGCGCACCAGAGATTTCGGAAAGATGGACGAGGAGACGGTGTCGGACTACGTCGAACGCTCTCTGTCGCTCGTCGAGTCGTCTCCGCAAATGGACGAGCAGAACACGCGGTCTCGACTGATTGATCCATTTATAAGGGATGTTCTCGGATGGGACTTCTACTCCACGGAAATCGAGATGGAATACTCGGTCCAGATGGGGTCTTCAAAGAAGAAGGTCGACTACGCGCTGTTCGCCGACGGATCTCCGTCGCTGTTCGTCGAAGCGAAAGGCTGTGACACGACGATTACCGACGCGCACGCCAACCAACTACGGAGCTACATGCGACAGGAGTGGGTTGACTGGGGACTGCTCACGAACGGAAAGACGTTCGCCGTGTTTCGACTTAAAAAAGACGGCGCTACCCCTGACGTTGAACGTCTCGGAGAATCCGATCTCGCCGACCTCACCGCGAACGATTGGATGCTCGCCGCGCTCTCGAAGGATTCGATTCAGTCGGGCGCCTCGACGGAGATTTATCAGCGAGTGGAGCGGCGACGGCAAGCGATTTCGACGCTGTCCGAAGAGAAGGACGACATCGCGGATTCGATCCGTGAGACGGTCGTCGATCGAGTCGGCGAAGTTGTCTCCCAACCGGCTGAGTCGCTGTCGAAGACGCTCGTCGACGATCTGATCGCGGAATTGGAACGAGATCAGAGTGACAGTCGAGTGGACGGTGAAGCTGATATCCAGTCGTCAGACCCCGTGGAGACCACCGGACCGTCGGACGCATCTGGATCGTACGTCGTGGAACTCATCACCGGAACTGGGTCAACGTTCGTCAGCGGTGAGAGCCAGTCAGACGTTATGGAGGAGACCGTGGATCTCCTCATCGAAAATCACGGCCTGATCGATGCGTACGCGCCACTTCCGTACGTTCCCGGACAGAAAATCGCGATGCTGAACGACGAGCCAAACCACCCGAACGGCGACGAGATGCGAACGTACCGGCAGGTCGGTGACGACTACTACGTCTACACATCTTTAAATAAACGCGACAAAAAACGCCATCTCCGCAATTTCGCCGACGCCTGTGGTGTCGACATAGATTTCACAGGCGAGTGGTGATCCTGTCCGCCCCGAACCAGTTCGCACTACCGAGCAACCCTCGCCCCGACGCGGTCGTTTAAGAGCCCCGAGCGACAGGGTCGAGTATGAGCGAACAGCAGCCAAGATCCGACGATGACGAGCGCCGTCGTCGCCGGGAGGACACGGACCGATTCGCCGGCGGGAAAGGCGAGGAGCTGCGGAGCCGCGAGGTGACCGAGGGGCCGGACAAGGCGCCGCACCGCGCGATGTTCCGCGCGATGGGGTTCGACGACGAGGACCTCTCCTCGCCCATCATCGGCGTGCCGAACCCGGCGGCCGACATCACGCCGTGTAACGTCCACCTCGACGACGTGGCGGACGCCGCGCTCGACGGGATCGACGCCGCCGGCGGGATGCCCATCGAGTTCGGGACGATCACCATCTCCGACGCCATCTCGATGGGGACGGAGGGGATGAAGGCGAGCCTCATCTCGCGGGAGGTCATCGCCGACTCCGTCGAGCTCGTCTCCTTCGGCGAGCGGATGGACGCGCTGGTGACCGTCGCGGGCTGCGACAAGAACCTCCCCGGGATGATGATGGCCGCGATCCGGACGGACCTCCCGAGCGTCTTCCTCTACGGCGGCTCGATCATGCCCGGGCAACACGACGGGCGCGACGTGACTATCGTCCAGGTGTTCGAGGGCGTCGGGACGTACGCGCAGGGCGACATGGAGGCCAACGAGCTCGACGACTTGGAGCGCAACGCCTGCCCCGGCGCGGGGTCGTGCGGCGGGATGTTCACGGCGAACACGATGGCGTCGCTCTCGGAGGCGCTCGGGTTAGCGCCGCTCGGATCCGCCTCGCCGCCCGCCGAGGACGAGGCGCGCTACGCGGTCGCGGAGCGCGCGGGCGAGCTCGCGATGGACTGCATCGAGAACGACCGCCGCCCCTCCGACATCCTCTCGCGGGAGTCGTTCGAGAACGCGATCGCGGTCCAGACCGCGATGGGCGGCTCGACGAACGCGGTGCTCCACCTGCTCGCGCTCGCGGGCGAGGCCGACGTCGACCTCTCGATCGAGGACTTCGACGAGATCTCGCGGCGGACGCCGAAGATCGCGGACCTCCAGCCCGGCGGGAGCCGCGTGATGAACGACCTCCACGAGGTCGGCGGCGTGCCGGTCGTGCTCCGGCGCCTGCTGGAGGCCGACCTGCTCCACGGCGACGCGATGACCGTGACCGGCCGGACGCTCGCCGAGGAGATCGCGGAGCTGGAAGAACAGGGCGACCTGCCGGCCGACGACGAGATTGAGGCGGACTTCCTCTACTCCGTCGACGAGCCGAAGGAGGAGGAGGGCGCCATCAAGATCCTCGACGGGAACCTCGCGCCGGACGGCTCGGTGCTGAAGGTGACCGGCGACGACGAGTTCTACCACGAGGGCCCCGCCCGCGTGTTCGAGAACGAGGAGGACGCGATGGAGTACGTCCAGTCGGGCGGCATCGAGTCCGGCGACGTGATCGTCATCCGCAACGAGGGGCCCCGCGGCGGGCCCGGGATGCGCGAGATGCTCGGCGTCACCGCCGCGGTCGTCGGCGCGGGCCACGAGGACGACGTGGCGCTGCTCACCGACGGCCGCTTCTCGGGCGCCACCCGCGGCCCGATGATCGGCCACGTCGCGCCCGAGGCCGCCGTCGGCGGGCCGATCGGCCTCATCGAGGACGGCGACCACGTCACGGTCGACATCCCCGAGCGCGACCTGACGGTAGACCTCTCCGACGAGGAGCTCGACGAGCGCCGCGAGGCGTGGGACGCGCCCGAACCGCCGTACGAGGGCGGCATCCTCGCGAAGTACGGCCGCGACTTCGCCTCCGCCGCCGACGGCGCGGTGACGAACCCGCGGCTCACGCGAGACTTATAAACGAGACGAGCGGCCGTTTTTCGGATTTAAAATGTGCCGTGGCGCGCGCCTCCGAGCGCCCGACAGGGCGCGAGGAGCGCGTGCGAGGGATGCCGCGAGCGACCGAAGGGAGCGAGCGGCGAGGCTGGGGAGGCGTGAGGTGCGGTCGCTGTGCGGGGCGGGACTCAAAGGGGCAGTCGCGAGGACGGCGCAGGCGACGTAAGCACCGGAAGGAGCGAGTGAAACGAGCGACTGAGGAGCGCAGCGAGCGTGCGCCGTCCTCGCGACTGGGGCTTTGGAGGTATTCACCGTCGATCTGCGATCAGACATTTATAACTGAGCAGCTGGGGCTTTGGAGGTGTTCTCCGTAGCGTAGTCGATCAGTTATCGCGGAGACCGTCGGTAGATTCCGAATTCTATATCGAGAATTACTTGATCTACGCCTCACTCACCCCACCGTCGGTCTGTGCGGTCCGGACCGACTCGGCGCGCCAGACGTTGCTCCGGCGGCCCGCGCGCGACAGCTCCATCTTCACGACCGAGCCCACCGGCAGGTCCGCGACGCGCTCGCGGGCGTCCTCGTCGGCGTACTCGACGACGTGGTACGTCTCGTTGCGCGGATGGGCACGTACCGTGGTACAATCGTGATCGTTCTGTGCGGAAATGACGGTGTACGCGTTCGATTGTGACATCTTATCCCGTTATTGCTGGACACCATACTTCAAATCTCCGTATATTCACTACGGTCGTGACCGAAGTCGTAATATCGATATAAGGTATTGGAGTCCCGAAACGATCGGGCGGCGCCGCGACCCGCCGTTAAGCGGAATCACCATACCTATCTCCGGCGACGGCGAAGGCCCGCCATGGACCGAGGCGACGGGCCGGAGAGCGAGCCGACCGCCGACGCAGAGCCGAACGCGAACGCCGAGCCGAGCGCAGACGCCGAGCCGAACGTGGACGGCGAAGCCGGGCCGGAGGAGGAAATTGGGCCGGGCGGCGTCACGGACGTAGACGCCGGCGGCGTGGCGCTGTTCGTCGACGGCCCGAACGTGTTGCGCGAGGAGTTCGACGTCGACCTCGACGACGTGCGGCGGGCCGGCGAGGCGGAGGGCCCGCTGGTGACCACGCGGCTCTACCTCGACGAACACGCGACGCCGGGGCTGATCCAGGCCGCGGAGGCCCGCGGCTTCGAGGTCGTGATCACGAGCGGCGACGTGGACGTGAAGCTCGCGGTCGACGCCGCGCGGTTCGCGGCCGAAGGCCGGATGGACACCCTCGCGATCGCCTCCCGCGACACGGATTTCAAGCCGGTCGTCGAGACCGCGAACGGCTACGGGATCCGGACGCTCGCCATCGCGCCCGGCGAGTTCGGCCGCTCGGACGCGCTCCGGAACGCCGCGAACGGCTCCGTGACGCTCGACGGCGATACGAAGAGCGAGTCCGTGAGCGACGAGGACGAGACGACTGCCGAAACCTCTTCGACGCAGTAGCACTGGGAGTCGAGTTCGATTCGATACGTCGCGGATCGACGACGACCGGCTCCGAAGTCTCAGTCGTTTATTTATAAACGAATCACTGTCTTCTGTAGGAGAACACCTCCAAAGCCCCAGCCGGGAGGCGGGCGCACGCTCGCTGCGCTCCTCGCTCAGTCACTACGTTCCTTCGCTGCGGTGCTTGCGTCGCCTGCGCCCGCCTCCCGGCTGCCCCTTTGAGTCCCGCCCCTCCGGAAGACGTTCCTGCTCGCTTCGCTGCGCGGGCTGCGACTTCCGTGCTCCCGCTCGCTTCGCTCGCGGGAACGCACAGCACCGCACCTCACACCTCCCCAGCCTCGTCGCTCCCTTCGGTCGCGACTCCCTCGCACGCGCTCCTCGCGGCCGCCGATGGCGGCCGCTCGGAGGCGCGCGCCGACCGCACCACGTTTATAAGTGAACTCTGCTGCGGTGAGCGACTATTTAAATATCCCGTCGTTGCTACCGCACCGGTTCATCGCCGTCTCTTCCGCTGAAATCGCCCCAAAAGCAGCGCGCCGACGCCCCCCGCGAGTCCCGCGCCGCCCACGAGGACGACGCCGGTCGCGACCCCGCCGTACCGCGCGGCCGCCGCGTCGATCCCCACCCGGACCCAGCCGAGGTTCGGCACCGCGAACAGCGCCTTGCCGGCGATCCACTCGTCGGGGACGACCGGCGCGATGCCCGCGCTCTGGTCGTACAGCTCGTTCGCGTCGCCGTACGTGACGTACCCGTCGTACGGCGCGGGACAGGTCGAAAGCTCCGCGCAGTCGCCGGAAAGCAGCGCCGGGTCGGCCCGCTCCGTCCAGTCCTCGCCGGCGTCGACGGGGAACGCCAGTCGGTGGAACACCGGTCTCCCCCCGGCGCCCGGAACCGTGTAGACGACCACGTCCCCCGTCCCGCCGAGGCGCGTCGGCGCGTCCGGGTCGGCGGCGGTCGAGAGGTCGCCCCACGGCGCCCGGTCGGTCGCCGTGACGACGACGAGATCGCCGCGCTCGACGCCCGGCGCCATGCTGCCGCTCTCGACAGCGACGAACGGCGGCCACGTCCCGACGAGCGACCCGAGCAGGACCGCGATCAGGAGGACCGCGACCGCGGGCGCGACGAGGCCGGTGCGATCGGGGCGACGGCTGCTCACGCCCGATACGGGGACCGGCGACCGCTTGAGGCTGTCGGCCGAGTCGCTCCGGCGGAGTCGTTGACGACCGCCGGATCCGACGTCGGGGCTCCCGTTCCCCGATGCCACAAAGGCTTAGGCGCGTCCGGGCGAGGTGCGAATATGACCGATCGCCTCCCTCCGCTCCACGACGCCCACGACGCGCGCGGCGCCAAGTTCACCGACTTCGGCGGCTGGCAGATGCCGGTCGAGTTCGACTCGATCCGGACCGAACACGCCGCGGTCCGCGAGTCCGTCGGCGTCTTCGACGTCTCGCACATGGGCGAGATAGAGGTGGCCGGCCCCGATGCGACCGAACTGATGAACCGGCTCACGACCAACGACGTGCGCGCGCTCGACCCCGGCGACTCCCAGTACGCCGCGATCACGAACGAGGAGGGCGTGATGCTCGACGACACGGTCGTCTACCGGCTCCCCGACGGCACTGCGGCCGGCGAGGCGGCCGCGTCGCTCGCGGCCCTCGAGGACGCCCACGACGGCGACTTGGACGCGCCGAGCGGCGACCCCGCCTACCTCTTCGTGCCGAACGCGGGCCACGACGAACAGATGGAGGACCGCTGGACCGCGCACCGCGACGAGTGGGAGCTGGACGCGACCGTCGCGAACGCCACCGACGACTGGGCGATGCTCGCGGTCCAAGGTCCCAACGCGGCCGACGCAATCGACGAGGCCACCCCCGGGACCGCGTCGTCGACCTCTCGAAGTTCGAGGCGACGGCGGCGGCGGTGGCGCAGACGGAGAGCTGGGTCGCGCGCACCGGTTACACCGGTGAGGACGGCTTCGAGGTGATGTGCCCCGCTGGCGCCGCCGAGGCCGTCTGGACGGCGTTCGTCGACGCGCCGCGCGAGGCGCAGCCGTGCGGGCTCGGCGCGCGCGACACACTCCGCACCGAGATGGGCTTTCTCCTGTCCGGACAGGACTTCGACCCCGAGAACGAACCCAGAACGCCGTACGAGGCGCGGATCGGCTTCGTCGTGAAGCTCGACACGGAGTTCGTCGGCCGCGACGCCTTGGAGGCCCAGAAGGAGCAGGGCGTCGACGAGAAGTTCGTCGGCGTCCGCCTCCGCGAGCGCGGCGTGCCCCGCGGCGGCTACGCGGTCACCGACGGCGACCTCACCCGCGTCGGGAAGCTCACCTCCGGGACGATGAGCCCGACGCTCGACGAGCCGATCGGGCTCGGGTACCTCCACGAGTCGTACGCCGACGCCGGCACCGAGGTGAGCGTCGTCGTGCGCGGCGACGAGAAGCGCGCCGAGGTCGTGATCCCGCCGTTCCTCGATCGGTGAGGCTCGTCACCAAGGACCGAGCAACGCTCATACGACCGGCCTGAGAAGCGCCGGTATGGCGCCAACAGATTCCGCGAGCGACGCGACCGGGACACCGGAGTCCGACCTCACCGTCGCGCAAGCGACCGATCCCCGCCCGATCGAGGACGTCGCGGCCGATCTGGGCCTCTCCCCCGCCGAAGTCGAGCGCCGCGGCGAGGGCGTCGCGAAGCTCACGCACGCGGCGGTGCGCGAGGCCGTCGGCGGCGCGGCGGACGCCACGAACGGGGCGAGCGCGGCCGGCGGACCGGCCGAGCGAGGGGAAACGGCCGGCTCCGACGGGACGACCGTCCTCGTGACCGGCATGTCGCCCACCCCGAAGGGGGAGGGGAAGACGGTCACGACCGTGGGGCTCGGTCAGGGGCTCGCCGCGCTGGGCGAGCGGACCGCGGTCGCCGTGCGCGAGCCGTCGCTCGGCCCCGTCTTCGGGATCAAGGGCGGCGCGGCCGGCGGGGGCTACTCGCAGGTGTTGCCGATGGAGGCGATCAACCTCCACTTCACCGGCGACATCCACGCGCTGACGGCGGCGCACAACCTCCTCGCGGCCGCGCTCGACAACCACCTCCATCAGGGGAACGACGCGGACGTCGACGCGCGGCGGGTCCACTGGCCGCGCGCGCTCGACGTTAACGACCGCGCGCTCCGCGAGACGGTCGTCGGCCTCGGCGGCACCGCGAGCGGCGTCCCCCGCGAGGACGAGTTCGTGATCACCGCCGCCTCGGAGCTGATGGCCGTCCTCGGGCTCGCGTCCGACTTAGAGGATTTGAAAGCGCGGATCGGTCGCATCGTCCTCGCCGTCGACGCTGACGGCGAGCCGGTGACGCCGGACGACTTGGGCGTGACCGGCGCCGCGGCCGCGCTGCTGCGCGACGCGTTCCGCCCGAACCTCGTCCAGACGGTCGAGGGCGTCCCCGCGTTCGTTCACGGCGGCCCGTTCGCGAACATCGCGCACGGGACGAACACGCTCGTCGCGGACCGGGTCGGGAGCGCGCTCGCCGACTACCTCGTCACCGAGGCGGGCTTCGGCGCCGACCTCGGCGCGGAGAAGTTCGGCAACATAGTCGCGCGAGAGGGGATGGTCCCCGACGTCGCGGTCGTGGTCGCCACCGTCCGCGGCGCGAAGCGGCACGGGCTGGAGATGTGGCCGACCGACTTCGACGCCCTCGCGGAGCCGGACCCAGACGCGGTTCGGGCCGGCGTCGACAACGTCGCGAAACACGTCTCGATCGCCGAGTCGTTCGGCGTCCCGACGGTCGCCGCGATCAACGTGTTCGGCGACGACACGGAGGCGGAACTGGCGGCGCTGGAGGAGGCGATCGCGGACCGCGGGATCCCCGTCGTGCGCTCGACCGCTTACCGCGACGGCGGCGCGGGCGCGACTGACTTAGCCGAACTCGTCCGCGAGCGCGCCGGGACGGGCTCGTTCTCGCCGCTGTACGACGTCGACGCGCCGATTCGAGAAAAGATCGAGACCGTCGCCCGAGAGGTGTACGGGGCCGCGGACGTCGAGTACGTCGACGGCGCGGCCGACGACGTCGAGCGCGTCGAGGGGTGGGGGTACGGCGACCTGCCCGTCTGCCTCTCGAAGACCCCGTACTCGCTGTCCGGCGACGCCGCGCGGACCGGGGTGCCGGAGGGATGGACGCTGACGATCCGCGAAGTGACCCCCTCGGCGGGCGCCGGCTTCGTCGTCGCGAAGACCGCCGACGTGATGACGATGCCGGGACTCCCCGCCGAGCCGGCCGCCGAGGACATCGACGTCGACGCCGACGGCGAGGTGACCGGCCTGTTCTGATCGGGAGGGACCGCGTCGGTTAGGGCGACCGCGGACCTACTCTCCGACCGTCTCCTTCCGCTTCTCGACGACCTCGACGTCCGAAATTCGCGTGTCGGGATATCCGCCGTCCGCGTCCTTCTCGGCGGCCTTCACCATGTCCCAGACGGTGTTGAGGCCGGTCGTGACGCCCTCCAGCGCCTCCATCTCACAGCCCGTCTTCCCGGTGGTCTCGACCGCGACCGTCAGCTCGATCCGGTCGTCGCCGACCGCGAACTCGGTGTCGACGTTCGTGATCGGGATCTGGTGGCACATCGGGATCGTCTCCCAAGTGTGTTTGACCGCCTGAACCGCGCCGATCCGGGCGGTCGCGAGCACGTCCCCCTTCTCGACCGCGTCGGCTTCGACCGCGTCGATCGTCTCCGGGGTCAACCGGATCTCCCCGCGGGCGACCGCGCGGCGACTGCTGTCAGGCTTCGCGCCGACGTCGACCATCTGGACGTCGCCCGCGTCGTCGGTGTGGGTCAGCGCGTCCGCGCCGGCGGGCTCCGCGCCCGCTCCGTCGGCCCCCTGTCGGCGCTGCCTTCCTCCTCACTCATTACGCATCGCCTCCGGCAGCCGGTCGGGTAAGTCCGTCGCCACTAAGCCGGCGCCGTTCGCTTCCGCGGCGGCATCTCCCGCTCGCCCGACGACGTAGGCGCCGACCGCGGCCGCGTGAAACGGCTCTGTCACGGCCGCCAGCGCGCCGACCGTCCCCGCCAACACGTCCCCCGTCCCGCCGACGGTCATCCCGGGGTTGCCGGTGCGGTTCAGCCGCACGTCGTCGCCGTCGGCGATCACATCAACCGCGCCCTTCACGAGCAGCGTGTGGCCCACCTCGGCAGCGAACTCGCGGACCAGCTCGGCGCGCTCGGCTGGGTCGCCCGCCGTCTCGCCACCCATCCCGACGAGCTCGCCCTGATGCGGCGTACAGATCAGGTCGGCGTCCGTGTCGACGTCGGGGACGACCCGGAGCGCGTCCGCGTCGACGACCGCGCGCCCCTCGTAGGCCGTCAGGAACTCGCGGACGAACTCGCGCGTCCCGTCGCCGTCGCCCAGACCGGGCCCGAGGACGACGATGTCGTTGTCGGCCGCGAGCGACGCGACCCGCTCGGCGTGGGCGGGCCCGACGCGGTCGCCGGGCAGCCCGCGGACGATGAGGTTCGGCGAGAATCCCTGGACCGCGCTCGCGACGGACTCCGGGCACGCCACGCGGACGAGGTCGGCCCCGGCGCGGAGCGCGGCGAGCGCGGACAGCGTCGGCGCCCCGGTGTAGGGCCCCCCGCCGACCACCAGCACCTCGCCGTTGTCTCCCTTGTGCGAGTCCGGGTCGCGGTCGAGTCCGAGCAGGTCGCCGGGGCCGGTGAACCGCTCCGCGGCGGCCGGGATCCCGATGTCGGCGACCGTCACCTCGGCGTCGAGCGCGGCCAGTCCCGGCTTCTCGTCGTGGAACGTCACCACGCGGTCGGCGTTGACCGCGATAGCCTCCGCGCCGCCAGTCGGGTCCCCCGTGTCGGCGTCGATCCCCGAGGGGACGTCGACCGCGATCACCGTCGCGTCGCTCGCGTTGATCGCCTCGGCCGCCGTCCGCTCCGGTTCGCGGAGTCCGCCCGCGATTCCGGAGCCGAGCATGGCGTCGACGACGACGTCCGGATCGTCGCCGTCGGGCCCGCCTAAACCGAACTCGCGCGAGTCCGTGACGGTCTCGCTCTGGATTTCGGCGCTTTCGAGCGCCGTCCAGTTCTCTCGCGCGATGTCGGTCCGGATCGTCTCACGGCGGCCGAGCAGGTGAACCGCGACGTCGTACCCGTCGAGGAACCGCGCCGCGACGAGCGCGTCGCCGCCGTTGTTCCCGCGGCCGCAGACCAAGGCGACGGTCGCGCCGGGATCCGCAGCGGCTCGCACCTCGCGGGCGACCGCGTTGCCGGACGACTCCATCAGCTGTTTGCGGGGCACCCCGAGCGCGGCCGCGTTGGCGTCGACGGCCGCCATCCGGTCGGTCGTGATCATGACCGGCGGTTCGGGCGCCGACGGATTAAGCGGGCGGGGTCGGGGCGCGCCGCCCGCTGGCGGCCCCGGAGCGCGGTCTCGAGAAATGAAAATGTTGAAGCGGTCAGGTAGTGAAGTCCGCGAATGACCGTGGTACTCGCAGTAGCCGTCGGCGCGGACGTCGACCCGAGCCCCGCCCCGACCGGCGCAGTCCCCGCCGACGGATCCCTCCGCGGCGGCTCCGGCCGCGGGCAGCCCTCAAACCGCCAGACGCGACCATGAACATCGGCTTCTTCACCGACAGCTACTTCCCCGGCATCGACGGCGTCACCTACACCATTCAGGCGTGGCGCGACCGCCTCGAGTCCCGGGGCCACGACGTGTACGTCGTGTATCCGGAGAGCAGCCACGAGCCCGACGAACGCGAGATACCGGTCCCCTCGCTGCCGAACCCCTTCTACCGACAGTACCGGATCCCGACCTACCGCCGCCTGTCGACGCTCCCCGATCTCGACGTGGTCCACTGTCACGGCCCGGCGTCGACCGGCCTGATGGGACTTCGGTACGCGAAGCGGTACGGTGCGACCTCGGTGTACACCCACCACACCCCCGTCGAGGACTACTTCGTTCAGGGGCTCAAGTCGGAGCGGCTCGCCGCGCTCGCCGGGCGGGCGTACGTGGCCTACGAGAACCGATTTTTGAACGCGTTCGACTGCGTCACGGCCTCGACCTCGCGGATCCGCCGCGACGTGGAGCCGTACCGACTCCCGGTCGGGATCGAGATGGACCGGTTCCGGCCGCGCGAGGGCGCCCGGGTGGCCGCGCTCGCGACCGACGGCGGCCCGACCGCGGCCGACGCGCCAGTAGTCGGGTACAGCGGCCGGATGACCCACAAGAAGAACGTCGACGAGACGCTCCGGCTCGCCGAGCGGCTGCCCGAGGTCCGGTTCGAACTCGTCGGCGAGGGGCCCGTCCGCGCGGAGCTTGAGGCGGACGCGCCCGCGAACGTCCGGTTCCACGACTTCCTCCCCCGCGACGACCTCCCCGACTTCTACGCCGCGATCGACGTCTTCGTCACGGCCTCGACCTGCGACACGCTCGGCCTCTCGACGCTGGAGGCGAACGCCTGCGGCACCCCGGTGGCGGCCGCGGACGTCGCGCCGTTCGACGAGACGATCGGTCCCGAGAACGGGGCCCGCTTCGCGCTCGGCGACCTCGACGACATGGAGCGCGCGGTCCGCGACTGCCTCGACGGCGACAGGGACACCCGCGCGGCAGTCCAGCAGTTCTCGGTGGAACAGACGATAGACGAGCTCGAATCGATATACGGGGTGGCCGCGTAGATGGGCGCGGACAACGTCGACGCGTTCCAGCGGTTCATCTTCTCGGTTCCGCGGCTCCGGGTACAGGCTGCCGCGCTCGTCCTCCTCAGCGCCGTGTACGGAATCGCGACCGTCGCGGGGTTCTGGCTGTTCACGCCCTTCTCGCCGGACCCGTCTCGGATCGTGCCCGTCGCGGTCCTCATCTTCCTGATCCCGTTCGTCGTCGCCGCGGAGCTGTTCCCCCGCGTCCTCGACGGCTACCCGCGGCCGTGGAGCTACTTCCTCGCGCTCACCTCGCAGTTCGTCCTGTTCGTGTACGCGCTGGTGCTCTCCGGCGCGAACAACGTCGGGAACGCCTGGAGCATCATCTGGCTGAGCTTCATCACGCTGTACCTGGTCAACATCCTAGTGCTCGTCGTCTCGACGGGCATCGACCGCTCAGACCGGATCCTGCTCGTCTCGCTGGTCGAACCGGGACTGCTCATCGCGGCGTTCTACGCGCTGGGCGGCAGCGACCTCGGCTTCTCGACGTACCGCCACGTGTTCGCGTTCGCGTCGCTGCTCATCGCGGCCGGCTTCCTCGTCTTAGTCCTCCTCGTCGTCGACTACCTGATCAAGAGCAACACCGATGTCTCGGCGTTCGAGCTCACCTCCGGGCTCCTCCGGAACGACCGGGAGTCCCTCGACCTCGGCGTCGAGGCCCGCCCGTCCGTCGAGACGTTCGCCGTCGACAACGGCAGCCGCCTCACGGTCGCGGCCCCGTGGGTTCATCCCGGCCCGCTCGGCGGGTTCGGCGGCGGTCAGCTGAGCGGGAACCTGATCGACGCGCTGAACGGGGGTCGAGGGGACGGCTCGGGGCGCGATCCATCCGGGGCCGCGGCCGCCGCCGCCGACGGCGATGCCGAGGCCGCTGCGACCGACGGCGGGACCGGCGCGGCCTCGAACGGCGACGCCGGCTTCTTTTTCCACGTCCCGTGTACGCACAAGGAGGACCTCTCGAACCCGGCGGACGCGGAACGGATCCTCGACGCGGTCGCGGAGCCGGACGGGACCGAGCGCGCGTCGCGGCTCGTCACGGAGTCCTACGGCGAACGCGAGGGGTACGCGGACGTCCGGTTCCACGGCCGTCGGATCGGCGATCAGGAGGTGATCGTCCTCCACGGCGAGGGGATCGACGACTACGACACCGGCGTGTTCATGCGCGACGTCGACCACGACGAGGTGCTGCTGATCGACCAGCACAGACACGACATCCAGCAGGGGCCGGACGTCGAGATCCAGTACGGCTCCGCCGAGGCGGACCGCCTGAAGCGCGCGTTCGACGAATTCCGCGATCGGCTCGCCGACACCGAGCTCGCGGACGACTACGCCGCCGGCTTCTCTGTGACGCGGACCGGCCAAGACGCGCTGGCGATGGTCGAGTCCGTCGGCGACCAGGAGGTGCTCTGGATCGGCGTCGACACGAACGGGCTCACCCCGGACGTGCGGGCGACCGCGGACGCGTACCGCGAGGAGTTCGACGCGGTGATCCCCTTCTCGACGGACACCCACGCGTCGATCCACGAACTGGCGAACATGCGGGAATCCGACACCGACGCCATCGAGCGCGCGGTCGACCGCGCCGTCGACGACGTGGCGCCCGCGACGGTCGGGTTCGAGAGCCGGCGGACGGAGCCGGTGAAGCTCCTGAAGAACGACTACAACGGGCTGGTGTTCAGCGTCAACATCCTCATCCGGCTGACGCTCATCTCGCTGGTGACGCTGTACGTGCTGCTCGTGTTGTGGCTGTTCTTCTAAGAGGAGGCCATCGCGGGCGGGGTCGCCCCCGAGCGAGCGGTCCCCGTCGTTTTTGTGCGCTCCCGTCGACGCGTCCCCATGGTCTCGCGAGCCCTCCTCCTCGGAACCGGCCGGTCCCCGAAACGTGCGCTCGGCGCGGCCGCGGCCGCGTTCGTCGCCGCGTCGCTCCTCGTCGCCCTCCCGTGGGAGCCGATGCGGACCGCCGGGCGGTACCCGATCTGGGCCGGCCTCGTCGCGGTCGGCCTCGCGGGCGCCGGGTACGCCGGTCGGCACCGCGGCGGCCTCGTCGCGGGGTGGGGAGCGACGTTCCTCGCGACGATCTGGATCTACGTGGTCCCGCCGCTCGCGGCGGTCGTTCGCGGCGATACGCTCGACGCCGGCGGCTACGCGGTCCCGCGTCCGTCGATCGTCGCGCTGAGTCCGCGCGCCGAACTGCTGACCGGAATTCGGATCGGGCCGGTCGTCGCCCTCCTGGTCGCGCTCACGCTCGGGAGCGCGGCGTTCGCGCTGGGGGCGGGACTGCGTCGGCGCTCGGTGCGGTGACTCGACGGCTGACTCCTCGCCCCGCTCGGACGCTCCCGCTCTCCGGACATTATTTAAATCCTCAGCAGTCGCCGATTTTTCGCTTTGAATCGCTCAGTACGGAGGCGGCGGTGAGCGATAGCGGGAGTGGGTGTAGTACGTCGTGAGTGAGGTCATTTATAAACCAGAGTGCGGTGTTGCTGTCGGCTGTTTATAAGTGACTGACGCCACCGCGGCGAGTGTCTCCAAAGCCCCAGCCGTGAGGGCGTCGTACGCTCGCTGTCGTTCGAAAGGCGCGAAGCGCCTTTCGTGATGACGAGAGAGCTTTGCTCTCTCGAACCACGCTCCTCGGTCGCTCACTCCGTTCGCTCCCTGCGGTGCTTACGTCGCCTACGACGCCCTCACGGCTGCCCCTTTGAGTCCCGCCCCACACAGCGACCGCACCTCACGCCTCCCCAGCCTCGCCGCTCGCTCCGCTCGCGGCGTCCCTCGCGGGCTGGCTCGCGGCCTCCGCCTTCGCTCCGGCCGCTCGCAGGCGCGCCACCGCACCCCTTTTATAAGCATTCGTCGCCGTCGCTCACGGCTGTTTATATACTACATCGCGGCCGCCGATCTGCGATACTCACTCCCGCACTCGATCGAGAACCATCGTCGAACGGCCAGCCAATTTAAACGAGAACGTGTCTACATGAGAGGGGTTCCGACGGAGCCGCCCTACTCGAACGCCTTCACGCCCAGCGCGGAGGCCGACGCGCCGCCGATCACCATCGGGAGCCAGTAGACCGCGCCGCGGAAGACTAAGACTGCGGCGGTGATCGCGGACGCGGCGACCCCGGTCGTGGGGACGAGCAGGCCGACGAGCGCGGCCTCGATGCCGCCGAGGCCGCCGGGGAGCGGCGTCGCGCCCGCGACGTACGACAGCGGGACGACGAAGACCGGGATCAGCGGCGAGATCGGGTGGCCGACAGCGGCGAAGGCGGCCGTGAGCGCGGCGGCCTGGAAGAGCCAGCCGAGGAGCGAGAGCGCGACGATCCCGAGGAGCCGCGGGCGGTCGGTGCCGACGCGCTCGATGTCGGCGAAGAAGTTCCCCAAGCGGTCCGCGAGGCCGGCCTCGATCGTCTCCGCGTCGAACCGGTCGAACCGGCCGAGGAACGGCCCGACCGCGCCCGGGACGCGGTCGACGACCGCAACGCGGTAGCGCCAGACGAACGCGATCGCCGAGACGATGGCGGCGATCAGCGCGACCGCGCTCGCGACGGCGAAGCCGACGCGGTCGCCGACCGCGGTGGTGGCCGCGTACGACCCCACGCCGAGGAAGACGAGCGACACCGAGGGGACGACGTTGAGCACGTCGACGCTCGCGATGCCGACGAGGCCAGTCTCGTATCTGGCCTCGCCGACCTTCGAGATGAGCGCCGCGGCGACCGGCTCGCCGCCCGCCTGCCCGAACGGGGTGACGTTGTTCGCGAAGGCGGCGCCGCTGTAGACCAAAAAGGCGGTCCGGACCGACAGCTCCACGTCGAGCGCGCCCAGCACGGTGCGGAGCATGAGGCTCCACGCCGCGAGCCAACAGAGCCCGAGGACGGCGGTCACGGCGACGAGGGCCGGGTCCGCGGCGGCGAGCGCGTCGACGACGCGGTCGACCCCGACGGCGACGAACAGCACCGCGAAGAGGAGGACGGCGCCGGCCGACCCGAGGATCAGCGCGCGCCGTTGTGGGCCTTCCATAGAACAGGTGGCGCCGTAGCGAACTTGAAACGTCTGCTTCGCGCTCGTCGGGGCGACAGGCCTTCCCGCGTCGCGGTTCCGCCGTCGGGGCTCGCTTCCGGACCGAGAATGAGAATACATACGTACCGGCGGGCCGACGGCCCACCTAATGGAAGATCAGCGGTTCCTCGAGTCGGACTGGGACTACTGCCTGGTGCTCGACGCGTGCCGGTACGACGTGTTCGCGGACGTGTACGACGAGTACCTCGACGGGACGCTCGAGAAGCGGAAGAGCATCGGCTCGTCGACGCCGGAGTGGGCCTACCGTACGTTCACCGGCGACCACGACATCGCGTACTTCTCCGGGAACCCGTTCATCAACGACCTGGGGATCCCGCTGAACGAGCTGAAGTGGGGCGCCAGCTGCGACTACGAGTGGACCGCCTCCGAGCACATCAGCGACATCCACGACGTGTGGAAGACCGACTGGGACGACGACCTCGGCACCGTCCCGCCGGAGGGGCTCGCGGACGCGTTCCACCGCAATCAGGACGCGGTCGAGCGCGCCGACCGCACCGTCCTCCACTACATGCAGCCGCACGCGCCATACCTCTCCCGCGGAAAAGGGCAGAAGCTCAAGCAGATCCAGAAGGGGATCAAACAACAGGAGGAAGAGGAGGAGGCCGAGGGGGGAAGCGACGACGACGGCGGCCTGCTCTCCTCGCTCAGCGACTCGGTCCGGCCGAAGATCGAGAGCCGGCTCGACGACAGCGAGTTCGCCCAGAAGGCCGGCCTGTGGCTCGAACTCGATCCGAAGGACCTCGTGAAGGACGGGACGCGCGTGACCGCGCTGTCGATGTACGAGGAGAACCTCCGGATCGCCTTAGAGAGCGTCTCGGAGCTGGTCGAGGAGCTCGACGGCGACGTGGTCGTCACCGCCGACCACGGCGAGGCGTTCGGCGAGGAGGGCGTCTGGGAACACCACATCGAGACGTACATCCCCGCGCTGATGGAGGTCCCGTGGCTGGAAGTCGAGTAGGCGTTCGACCCGCGGCCGCGGCGCCGGCGAGCGCGCCCCTCCGCCGATGAAGGTCAGCCACTACTTCGAGTTCGAGGAGCACGTCACCGGCGGGATGGCGGCCTCGGTCGACCACCAGCGAAAGATGTTCGACCGGGCCGGCATCGAGTACACCACCGAGCCGACGCTGGACGCCGACGTGCTTCACCTCAACCTGATGGGGCCGCGCTCGGTCTGGTACGCGCGCCGCGCCCGGAAGGCCGGAATACCCGTCGTCGCGCACACCCACGTCACCGCCGAGGACTTCGGCGACAGCTTCCGGTTCACGAACGCGCTCGCGCGGCCGCTCAGGCCGTACCTCCGGCGCGCCTACGGGCTCGCCGACCGGCTCGTCTGCCCCTCCGAGTACAACCGCGACGTGATCGAGGGGTACACCGACGCGCCGACCACGGTGATCTCGAACGGCGTCGACCGCGGGAAGCTCGACGGATTCGAATCGCTGGAAGGCGAGTACCGCGAGCGTTACGATCTGGACCCGCCGACAGTGTTCATGGTCGGCCACGTCATCAAGCGGAAGGGGTTGGAGACGTTCGTCGAGACGGCCCACCGCACCCCCGACGTCGACTTCGCGTGGTTCGGCCACATCGACCGTTCCCTGAAGGGTCGCGAGACGAAGCGACTCATCGACGAGGCGCCGTCGAACTGCACGTTCACGGGGTTCGTCGACGACATCCGCGGCGCGTACGCCGCGGGCGACGTCTTCTGTTTCCCGACCCACGAGGAGAACGAGGGGATCGCGCTCTTGGAGGCGATGGCGGCCGGGAAACCCCTCGTCGTGCGCGACATCGAGACGTTCTCGTGGCTGGAAGACGGCGAGGAGTGCCTGAAGGTGGGTAGCGAGGGCGACGGGGAGAGAACGCCGGGCGGGGCCGACGACGCACGCGGCGACAACGTCGAGGGGTTCGTCGACGCGATCGACGAGCTCCGCGACCCCGCGCGGCGGGCGGAACTCGGCGCGATCGCCGCCGAACGCAGTCGGGAGTTCTCGCTCGACGCGATCGCCGGTCGGTACCGCTCGTTGTACGCGGATCTGGTGTAGACCGCCCCGAACGCCGGATCGTCGGCTTCTCACGGAAACTTGCGAAAACCGCAGTTGGTATGTCCGCCCGTCGACTCCGTAGAGGCAAATGACTCGAGTGAGCGTTATCGGCTGCGGTAACATGGGAGGGGCCCTGCTCCGGGGACTCGCCCGCGCGGAGGGGTACCACCTGACGGCGATCGACCTCGACCCCGAGGCGCTCGCCGCGATCGAAGACGCTGCCGACGAGACGACCGACGACGTGGCGGCAGCGCGCGACGCCGACATCGTCGTCCTTGCGGTGAAGCCGGACGTGGCCCCCGCCGTCCTCAACGACCTCGACCTCCGCGCGGACCAGCAGATCGTGACGCTGGCCGCGGGGCTCCCCCGCGAGTTCGTCGCCGAGCGCACGGACGCGCCGGTCGTCCGGATCATGCCCAACCTCGCGGCGGAAACGGGCGACATGGCCGCGGCCGCGACGAACGAGGGCCTCACCGACGAGGTCCGCGCGATGCTCGACGCGGTCGGCGAGTTCGTCGAGGTCGACGAGTCGCTGATGCACGTCTCGACCGCGGTCAACGGCAGCGGTCCCGCCTTCGCCTTCTACCTGATCGACGCGATGAAACAGGGCGGGATCGACGGCGGGCTCGACCCCGAGCAGGCGGAGACGCTGGCCGCGCAGACGTTCAAGGGCGCCGCGGAGACGGTGTTGCGCGACGACCGGAGCGTCGACGAGCTCATCGACGCGGTCTGCTCGCCGAACGGCACGACGATAGAGGGGATGGACGTGCTGTGGGACAGCGAGGCCGACGCGGCGGTCGAGGACGCCGTCGCGGCCGCGGAGCGCCGGTCCCGCGAGCTCGCCGAGGAATTCGACGATGCCTGAGGACGCGGGCGTCGAGCGCGTCGGCGCGACCGACGGCGATCGGGTCGAAGCCGCCCGACGGGAGGCGGCCGCGGCCGACCGCGTGATTGTCAAAGCGGGGACGAACTCCCTGACCGACGAGGACTCCCGGCTCGACCGGGTGAAGCTCGACAAGCTCGTCGCGGACGTGATGGACCTCCGCGAACGCGGCACGGAGGTCGTGCTGGTCTCTTCCGGGGCGGTCGGCGCCGGCACGGGCCGGCTCGACGAGGGGCCGGAGTCGCGAGACGGCGTCGACTCGATCGCGGAGAGTCAGGCGCTCTCGACGGTCGGCCAGGGCCTGTTGATGCGACATTACACGCAGAGCTTCGAGCGGTTCGACCAGGACGTCGCCCAGATCCTCGTGACCGGTACCGACCTCGACGCGCCCGAGCGCTTCGACAACTTCACCAACACCGTCGAGACGCTGCTGTCGTGGGGGGTCGTCCCGGTCGTCAACGAGAACGACGCGGTGGCGACCGACGAGCTGCGGATCGGCGACAACGACATGTTGTCCGCGTCGATCGCGATGGGGCTCGACGCCGACCTCCTCGTGACGCTCACCGACGTCGACGGTGTCTACACCGGGAATCCGAAGCGCGAGGACGGCGCGGAGCTGATCGAGGCGGTCGACGACGGCTACGAGCGGCTCCGCGAGATCGTCGGCGACGGCACCGAGACCGACTTCGGCGGGATCCGCACGAAAGTCGAGGGCGCCCACGACGTGAGCCGTAACGGCATCCCCGCGATCATCGCGGGGTCGGCCGAGCGCGACGTGTTAGCGCGGATCGCAGCGGGTAAGCCGACGGGCACGCTATTCGTGCCGAAGACGGGTGACGACCATGAGTGAGAGCCACACCACGGATGTCGAGGCCGACACCGACGAGCTGGCCCGCCGGGCCGAGAGCGCCGCGTTGCGCCTCGCGAACGCGGACGAGGCGACCCGGAACGAGGCGCTCCGGTCGATCGCCGACGCGATCCGCGAGCGGGAGGCCGAGATCCTCGAAGCGAACGCGGTCGACGTCGAGGAGGCGGAGGCGATGCTCGCGGACGGCGAGTACACGCAGGCGCTGGTCGACCGGCTGAAGCTGGACGAGACGAAGGTCGAGGAGATCGCGTCGATGGTCGAGTCGGTCGCCGCACAGGACGACCCGCTCGGCGAGACGCTCGCGGCGCGCGAGCTCGACGAGAACCTGGAGCTGTACCGGGTCGCGGTGCCGATCGGCGTCGTCGCGACGGTGTTCGAGTCGCGGCCCGACGCCTTGGTCCAGATCGCGGCGCTCGCGTTGAAATCCGGGAATGCGGTCGTCCTCAAGGGCGGCAGTGAGGCCAGCGAGTCGAACCGCGTGCTGTACGAGGCGATCGTCGAGGCGACCGCCGACCTGCCCGACGGCTGGGCCGCCCTCATCGAGGCGCACGAAGAGGTCGACCGCCTGCTCGAGCTCGACGACCGCGTCGACCTCGTGATGCCGCGCGGCTCCTCGGAGTTCGTCTCCTACATTCAAGAGAACACCCAGATCCCCGTTTTAGGCCACACTGAGGGGATCTGTCACGTCTACGTCGACGCCGACGCCGACCTGGAGATGGCCGCGGACGTCGCCTTCGACGCGAAGGTCCAGTACCCGGCGGTGTGTAACGCGGTCGAGACGCTGCTCGTCCACGAATCCGTCGCAGAGACCTTCCTCCCGGACCTCGTCGCGCGCTACGAGGACGCCGGCGTCGAACTGCGCGGCGACGAGCGAACCCGCGAGGTCGTCGACGTCGACCCCGCGACCGAGGAGGACTGGGACACGGAGTACGGCGACCTCGAACTGTCGATCAAGGTGGTTGACGACGCGTACGACGCGATCGACCACGTCAACGAGCACGGCTCGAAACACACGGAGTCGGTCATCACCGAAGACTCGGAGACCGCCGAGGCGTTCATGACCGGCGTCGACGCCGCGAGCGTCTTCCACAACGCCTCGACGCGGTTCGCGGACGGCTACCGCTACGGGCTCGGCGCCGAGGTCGGCATCTCCACCGGGAAGATCCACGCCCGCGGCCCGGTCGGTCTGGAGGGGCTGACGACGTACAAGTACTACCTCGAAGGCGACGGCCACCTCGTCGCGAGCTACAGCGGCGAGGACGCGCTCCCCTTCACACACCGCGAGCTCGACGGCGCCGAGTGGACGCCCGGCGGGCGGTGACCGCGGTCGAGCCCCCGAGAGCGGCCCTTCTACCCTTGTAACAGGTTCATGACCTCGTCGGCGACGTCGGGCTCGACGGCGACGACGTAGCGCTCGCCCGGGGTCAGCGACGTGTCGGAGCGGGCGATCCGGTGGCCGTCGGCGTCGGAGACGACCACCGCGCCCGCGGGGAAGCGGACCTCCGTGAGCGACTTCCCGGCCGCCGGCGCCCCCTCCGCGACGCGGATGAGCATGATGTCGAGGTTTCCCGTCACGTCGGCCAGCGTCTGGACGTCGCTGCCGAGGACCTCGTTCGCCGCCACCCGGGCCCCGGCCCGCTCGGGGAACAGCACCGCGTCGACGAAGCGCGTGTACGCCTCGCCGGCGGTGCGGTCGATTCGGGCGACCGTCCGGATCCCCGGGGACAGCTCCGAGGCCGCCAGACAGACCGCGAGGTTCAGCCCCGTCTCGCCGGTAAGCGCGGCGATGGCGTCGGCGTCCTCGATGCCCGCCTGTTCGATGATGTCGGGGTTCGTCGCGTCGCCGCGGATCACCGTCGCGATCCACTCGTCGGCGATCTCGGAGACGACCGCCTCGTCGCGTTCGACGATCGTCACCTCGTGGCCGCGGTCCGCGAGGATCTCCGCCGTCTGGAAGCCGACGCGTCCGCCGCCCGCAATCACGATGTCGAGTGAGCTTGGCATGGGTTCAGTCCTCCGTCTCCGTGGTCATCTCGGCCTCGGCGGCCGCCGGCCCGGAGTCCGGCTCCGCGCGCAGCCTGTTGAGGGTGAGGTACGCGGCCCCGCCGAGCAGGATCCATCCGGCGCTGAGCCCCAACGCCAGCGGGTCCGTCCGCAGCAGGTACTCCACGAGCACGCCCGTCAGGACCAGGTTGAGCGCGATTCCGATCAGCGGCGGGGCGGGGTAGAACGGCATCTCGTAGGGGCGGTGCATGTTCGGGCGCTCCCGGCGGAGCCTGATCGCCGCGACGTTGACGATGACGAACGACAGCAGGAAAAACAGGCTCGACATGTTGCCGGCGCTCTGGGTCGGCAGCGCGACCGAGCCGAGCATCACCACCGCGCTGGCGAGGATCGCGACGAACGGCGTCCCGTACCGGTGGTGGATCTGGCCGAACGAGGGGAGCAGCTGCCCCTCGCGCCCCATCGAGAACGCGACCCGAGAGGAGGCGATCACGACCGCGTTCAGCGCCGTCAGCGTCGAGAACACCGCGCCGAAGACGACGAGCGCGCCGCCGTTCTGAATGATCGGCAGTCCGGTCGGCATGAACGAGGTCGCCGCCTCGGCGATCCCCGCCTCCCCCGCCTCGGCGAGTCCGCTCGCGCCGAGCGTCCCGACGGCGACGGCGACGACCGCCAGGTAGACGACCACGGTGACCGCGAGGCTCGCGAAGATCGCCTTCGGGATGTTCTCGCGGGGGTTCTCCACCTCCTCCGTGACGGTGGTGATGAGGTCGTACCCCTCGAAGGCGATGAAGGTGAGCCCCATCGCCGGCAGCACGGCGGCCGCGCCGCTCCCTTCGGGGAACAGCGGCTGGAACTCGGCGCCCGAGAACATCGGCGACGCTAGCCCGAAGGCGACGAACACCAGCAGGATCGCCACCTTGATGATCGTGAACACCGTCTCGGCGCTCCCGCTGGCGGCGGTCGAGACGGCGTTGAGCGCGACGAGCCCGAACACCGCGGCGAACGCCAGCAGGAACCCCGTCGGGACCGCCGCGTCGACGACCGGCAGGGCGAGGGCGCCGACCTCCTCCGGCGGTCGGACGACCCCGTACACGTGAAGCAGTTCGAGGAAGTTCGGGGCGAACCCGAGCGCGTACAGCGCCCCCGCGATCATGTAGGCGAACCAGAGCATCCACCCCATGATGAACGACGAGAGGTCGTCGAAGATCTCGCGGACGAAGGCGTACCCGCCGCCGCTCTTCGGGATCGAGCTGGCGAGCTCGGCGTACGAAAGTCCGGTGAAGGCGGTGACGACGCCGTTCAACGCGAAGACGACGATCGCCGCCGGGCCCGCGATCTCGGCGGCCAATCCGGTCAACACGAAGATGCCGGCGCCGATCATCGCTCCCATTCCGATCATCGTCGCGTCGAGCAGCCCCAGTTCGGCCTCGGGGGACCGGGTCTGTTCCCCACTCATCGCTCGGAAGCCCCGCGTCCGAGTTCGTCCATCGTACGCTCGGATCCGGACGGTCTCGACCACTTCATATCCGGTGAGAGTTTCCCCGACCTGGGAATCGTGTCGTGGGCTGATAACGGTTTATCCGCGGTGCCCGTGTCCGGCGTTCCGGACGTGTAGGAACGTCGGCCGGATTGAAGGCGCTGCGGGCCGAGATCCGGCACATGACCCGAACGAAGCGGTTCGTCATCGCCGGCGGGGGCCGGGTCGGGCTGCGGACCGCGGAGAACCTCACGGAGCAGGGACACGAAGTGCTGCTGATCGAGGTCGACGGGGACCGCGTCGAGGAGCTGGCCGACGCGTACCTCGGACCGGTGATCCACGGCGACGCCACGGACCAGTCGATCCTCAGGCAGGCGGACCTCGGCGACGCCGACGCGATCGCGGCGCTCACCGACGAGACGGAGACGAACACGGAGATCTGCCTGACGGCCCACTACCTCGAGCCGTCGATCCGGACGCTCGCCCGATCGGAGACGGCCACGGAGCCGGACCACGACGAGGTCGTCGACGCCACCCTCCTCCCGCAGTCGCTCGGCGGCGACCACGCGGCCGACATGCTCACGGGCGAGGGGATTCGGACGCTCGTGTACCCCACCGCCGACCTCGACATCATCGAGGTGACGGTCGCCGAGTCGGCCCCGGTGGCGGGGAGACGACTCGACGAGGTCGCCCTCCCCGCCGGGAGCCTCCTCATCTCCACCGCGGACCGGGACGGTCTCGCCGGCCCCGAAACGATGCTGGAGGCCTCCGAACGGTACATCCTCGCGGTGGAGTCCGACGTCGTCGACGAGGTCGTCAACCTCTTTCGCGGCTGACCGCGTCGCCCCCGACCGGACGCAGTGGCCGGGTTTCGCGAGGATACTCGGTGACCGCCTATCGTTTCGATTCGGCCTGTATTTAGTATAGCGACATATGATTTATTTGTTCGGGGTCGAACAGATTTTTGTCGTTTCAGGAGCAACGGATATCGGCATTGGGCCACCAATTCGGACGCACTCCGGAATAATTACCCCCGCCGCATCCGCATCGACGCCCATGGTCGACTCCGACTGGGGCGACTGGCTGCCGCGCGCGATCGCGGACGCCGACCCCGACACGGTGGCGCTGTGGTATCTGGGCTGTAACGGCTTCGCGATCAAGGGAAGCGAGGGGACCGTTATCTGGATCGACCCGTACGTCGGCACGGGCGACCCGCCGCGGACGATCCGCATGATACCGATACCCTTCGATCCCGAAGACGTCGAGGCGGCTGACGCGGTCTTGGCCACCCACGAGCACACGGATCACGTCCACGGCCCCTCGCAGGCACCGATCTTAGCGAACACCGACGCCGACCTCGTCGCGCCCGACGACTCGCTCGCGGTCGCGCGCGAGGAGGAGGCGTGGACCGAGGAGTACGCGGTGAGCGAGGCCGCCTTCACCGAGGTTCGGGAGGGCGACGAGCTGCGGATCGGGGAGTTCACCGTCCACGTCGTCGAGACGCACGACGCCGACGCTACCCACCCGGTCGGCTACGTCATCGAACACGACGCGGGCACGGTGTTCCACGCCGGCGACAGCAAGCCTTCGCCGTCCTTTACGGGACTCGCGGAGCGGTTCGACATCGACCTCGGTATCCTCGCGTTCGGCTCCGAGGGGACGATTCCGGACAAGGAGACGGGCGAGCCGGTCCAGACGAAGTGGTACAGCGACGAGAACGAGATCGCGACGGCCGCGAACGACCTCGACCTCGACCGGTTGGTGCCGACCCACTGGGACATGTGGAAGGGGCTGACCGCCGACCCGACCGCGCTCCACGACCACGTCCGGAGCTACGAGTCGCCGGAGCGGTTAGAGATAGTCGAGATCGGTGATCGGATCGACCTGTAAACGGGAGCCGAACGGCCGCTTTCCCGGCGTTTCGGTTATCAACCACGAAACCCGGCCCGTGGAATTTAAGCCCCTGCTCCGGGACGTGCGGGTATGAGCGAACGGACGGCGGAGGCGGCCACGACCGTCGACGAGGACGGAATCCGCGTCGAGAAATCCTTCACGGACGACGCGTTCCCCGTGCCCGCGGTGATGTACACCCTCTCTTCGCACCGCGAGGACCCCGTACGGGTGCGTATCGTCGACCGGATCCCGGAGTCGTTCCCGATGGATCGGGTGGGGTTCCACCCGGAGTACGAGAGCGAGAACTGGACGGCGTACAAGGACCACCGCGTGGAGTTCGAACGCGTGATCGACCCCGACGAGACCGTGGAGACGGTGTTCGGGATCCGCGACGACGACCCCGACCTCGACGGATTCCTCGGGACGCCCGTGATCGAACATGTTCCGGTCGGCGAGGAGATAGAGGACGTCCTCGGCGCCGGCGACACGGACGCGGTGCGAGAGGTGCTCTCCGGCGACCGCGCGACCCTCCCCGGAATGGCGGAGGACGACGAGCTGTTGCCGGAGGATCCCGCGAGAGAGCCCGACGAGGCGTCCGAAACCGAGGAGGCCGACGCGGAGTCCGTTGAGGGCGAGGACGAAGCGACAGAGGACGATGCGGAACCGGACGCCGACGCCGAGGAGCCGGAGTTCGACGAGGACGACGAACCGGAACTCGACGAGGAAGCCGACGCCCCCGAACCTCGCGCGGTCGACGAGGGCACGGCCGCCGTGACCGCTCACGAGGGTGACCCGATCGGTGCCGCGACGGAGGCTGAATCCGAACCGGCAGACGACGAGGAGCCCGACGAAACGCCTGAAATCGACGAGACGGAAGCGGACGAGCGTGACGAGCCCGCGACGCTGCCCGGCGAGGGCGGCCTCGCGGCGGCCCTCGCGGCCGAGATCCGCTCCGGCGCGGCCGACGAGGAGGACATCGAGACCATCGAGGGGGCGTTCGAGGGCGGCGTCCCGCGCAGCGTCGACGTGCGGATCGCCCGCCTCCAGTCGAGCGTGGCCGACATCGAGGCGTACGCCGACGCGCTCGCGGAGTTCATCGACGGCGAGGGGACGGCGCGCGAGATCCTCGACGGGATCGACGAGCGCGTCGACGCCGTCGAGTCCGAGGTCGACGCCCTCGACGACCGGCTCGACGCGGCCGACGAGGAGCGAGAGACGATTGCGTCGGACATCGACCGCGTCGACTCCGCGGTCGACTCTACCTCCGACGCGGTGGATGCGGTCGACGAGCGGGTGGACGCGGTCGAAGACGACGTTGAGGCGGTCGAAGGCGACGTGCGCGGCGTGGAAGCGGACGTGCGGGCTGTCGAAGACGAGGTCGCGACCGTTGACGAGAGCGTCGAGTCGGTCCGGGACGCCGTCTCGACGGTCGAGACCGACGTGGACGACCTCGCCGCCGACGTCGACCGGGTCGAAACGGAGGCCGAAACCGTCGCGGAGACGGTCGACGACCTGGGCGACGACGTCGAGACGCTGTACGAGGAGGTCGACAGGGCTGCCGAGCGGGCCGAGATCGCCGAGGATCTGGCCGAAGACGCCGAGGAGCGCGCCGCTGACGCTGCGAAGCGCGTCGACGACGTGGAGTCCGGCCTCGACCGCTTCGACGAGGAGTTCGACGACCTGTGGGACGATCTCGCGGAGGTCGACGCGCGGCTCACCGACATCGAGGACCGTCTCGGGGAGGACCTCGACGACGTGGCGGCCGAGTTAGACGAGATCAACGAGCACCTCGAAGAGCTGGACGAGTTCCGCTCGCGTCTCAACGAGGCCTTCGGGCCCTAACTCACCTGTTCTCGACGTGGCGCCGTCGGCGCGGAACGACGCCGTCGGCCTCCGTCACCCCGGTTCAAAAACGCAACCCGTTTTACGCGCGCGGTCGCAGATCGGTCAATGACAGATCCGGTTCCGGTCGCCGTCCCCCGCAAGGGACGCCCGCTCGAAGCCGTCTTAGAGCGGATTGCGGCCGTCTCGGCCGACGACCGTCTCGACCGGCTCGCGGACAGCGTGAGCAACACGCTCCGATACGAGAAGGCCGTCACGAAGGGGTCGGTCGACGCCGACGCCGGCCCCTACGATCGGCTCGCGGAGTACTCGGACCCGACGACGACGGCAGAGCCGGAGTTCACGCTGATGCGCGACGATCGGAACGGGAAGCCCCGCCGGATCGTCTTCGACGCCGCAACGGTCGATCTGGGCGACGTGACGGTCAAGCTCGTCGGTCGCGAGGAGCCGTTCCGCGCGCTTCGAACCCACGAGTTCGCGCTCGGATTCGACTCCGCGGACCTCGTCTTAGAGGAGGTGGTCGGGATTCGCGACGCCGGGCTCGGCAACATTTCGGACATCAACGACCGCATCGACCCGGTCGACACCGACGTGCGCGTCGTGACCGGGCTCGGCGACACGGTGTACCACACCCTGATGGGACGCGAGGACCGGCGGGCGCCGAACACGACGTTCGACCGGGCGTATCTCGACGACTACGAGGGGCCACTGTGTATCTCGCCGCGGTACGAGCGCCTCGTCACCGCGGTGTTGGGCACCGACGCGCTCAACGGCGTCGAGTTCGTCTATCCCGAGGCGGACGAGGAGGAAGAGGCCGCGATCGCCCGGGTCGGACTCGGCGTGTACCTCACTGTCACCGGGTCGACGGCGCGCGAACACGGGCTCAGCGTCGGTGAACACCTCTTCCCCAGCGAGACGGTTCTGATGCGTAACGCGGCCGAAACGGACGATTCGGTCTCCAGCGTCCTGCGGGCGCTCGAACACGAGGCGGCCGACTCGGAGATCCGGGTCTGAGTCCACGTATCGTATAGCGGTATAAAATATATGCGTGCGGACGAAGATGGATTCGGTCCCGACGCGTGGGATCGATTCGTCGCGAGTTTCGCAAATTAACCATCTGCGATCCACGCGACCCTCCCGAACTACTGCCGACGACGCAACGCGGGCCGTGCCCGAATACTCGGGACCATTACCGAGCCGGCCGAGAGGGATTCGAGAGCGGCGAACTTCGGGGGCGTTTGGGTGCGGCATGCTACTCGAAGAGATATCCGAATATCTGGACTCCGAGATCGCGATGTGGGGTACTAGAATTTAGGATATTACTTACGTAGCAGCGAATATAGGGTACTACTCGCCGAGATAAGAATCCTTATCCGCAAATCTGGGATAGATTGAAGTCGCGGCCGTGAGAACCGTCGTCCGAGAACGATGGGAGGCGATCGACAGTCGGTGAAGACGTACGTGCCGACAGAACAGAAGGAGCTGTGGCGCGACCACGCCGACGAACTCGACATGTCGCTGAGCGAGTTCGTCAGGACGATGGTACAGGCCGGACGCAAGGGGTTCGCGCCGGTCGACTCCGGCGAGCGCGAGGAACCCGATTCCGAGGGCGCTGACCCCGGGGGTCATGACCTCGAAAGGGGCGTCCGGGCGGCTCTCGAATCAGGCCCCTGCTCGTGGGACGAACTCGTCGAGGCGGTGGTCGGCGACGTCGAGGACGAGCTGGAGGCGACGCTCGACGACCTCCAAGAACGAAACCGAGTTCGGTACAGCGGCCGCGACGGGGGGTACGTGTTGACCGATGAGTAGCACCCGCGCGGCCCCCGATCCCGACGATCCGATCGGGTACTTCCTCGAGGACCTCACCTACCACGGGAAGACCGATCGAACCAGACAGGCGTACGAGCGCGTCCTGCGGCGGTTCGAGGAGTTCCTCGACGACACGGACCCGGAGTCGGCGAGCCACCGCGACTGTATGTCGTTCGTCCACTCGCTTCGGGGCGACGTCGCCGACAGCACCGTCGCGACGTACGCGGCCTATCTCCATCGGTTTTACGGGTACATGACAGAGGTCGGCGCCTTCGACGGCAATCCGATGACGCTGGTGATGGAGGAGATGGACGAGACCGTGGACAAGGACCCGGCGCGTCGCGACGTCTCGATCCCGGCGATGCGGTCGTTCGTCGCCGGGATCCGCCATCCGCTTCACCGCGCGCTCGTGGTCACCCTCCTGAAGACCGGAATGCGGGTCGGCGAGCTCTGTAACCTCGATCTACGGGACCTGTCGGTCACCGATCCGGACCTCGAAGCGGCGTACTCGCTCGGGGGCCGGCCGGCGCTGTCCGAGCGGCCGGACTCGATATTCGTGACCGCCGAGGCGACCGTCGGCGAGGAGCTGAACGGCGAGGTGCGGACGGCCGCGAACAAGCGCAAGCGCGGGACGGTGATCCCGGTCGACGACGAGCTGCGCCGGACGCTGAAGGCGTGGCTCGCCGTTCGGCCGGATTCGCCGTCGCCCGCGGAGCCGTTGTTCGTCGGGACTGCGGAAGGGTGGGGCGAGCGGATCCGACCGGAGGCGGTCAGACACGTCGTCGAACGGTACGCCCGCGAAGAGGGGTGGTACCGGACCGGCGGTGGTGCGGACGAGAACGTCACGCCCCACTACTTCCGGCACTTCTTCACGACGCACCTCCGCGACAGGACCGGCGACCGCGGCGTGGTGAAGTACCTGCGCGGCGACGTCGCCGACGACGTGATCGACACGTACACGCACAACTGGGGAGACCAGGTGCGAGAGGTCTACGAGACGAACGTGTACCGGCTCCTGGTTTGAGAGGTCTGACGGCAGATCGTCTCGTATTCCGTCGGCCTCGGTCGGTCGACACGCGTTCAGTGTGAAACTCATAAACCACATACCGCGATATATAATTTGGTGTGAGGCACCTCCGCCGGAATCGTACGCGTGAGCGGGAGATCACGGCTATTGGCGGTCGAGCGGCCGGTTCGCGGGGCAGGTCCGGCTTCGACTACACCTTCGAGGAGGAGTCGAGCAGTTCGGAGACGGACTGATCGGCCGTCTCGGGGGTCTCGAGGGTGACTCGCCTGGCCTCGTACGTCTCCATGATCGCGCCCGGCCCGCCGACGGTGAACTCCTCGCTTCCGTCGTCGAGCACCAACGCGTTCTCGATGGGGATGTTATTCGTCGTCGGTTCGACGAGCCCTTGCCGCACCGTGGTCACCCGTCCGCGCCGGGTCTCGAACGGCTCGGAGGACCGAGCGGGACGAACGGACACCTCCGCGATCAGTTCGCGGTCGCGGCGGCGGTGGAGCGTCGCGTCCAACACCGCGTGTCTGAATCTATCGTACGTCTCCGGAGGCTCGCTCGGCCCGTCGACGTAGACCTCGGTCGCGAGGGGCCAGTAGTTCCCGAGAAAGGACCCGACCAGCGCCGGCGAGAGCCGGTCCTCGGTGAAGCCGATGGCCTGCTGGTCGGTAGGGGGCCCGACGACCACCTCGGGCGGGGAGAACAGGCCGTGGGTTCGGTCGACGCTGAGGATCATCGGCCCCGTGTGGTCCCAGACGCGCACCGCGCTGCCCAGCCCCTCGAAGCGGTCTCTCTCGACCGCGTCGGTCCCGTCGTCGTTGACCAGTACGAGAGTGAGTACGCCGCGGTCGACCGCGGACCTGAGGTCGGCGGCGAGGTCCGACACGATGGACGCGTGGACCGAGAGGCTCACCTCGTTTTCCGCTTCCCGGAGCAGCCGCGAGATACGCTTTCGGACAGTCGCCGTCGATTTGATAACCTCGTAGCGCCGGTCGACCTCCGGGTCGGGCTCGTAGAGCGCGTCGAGGTTCCCTTCGAGCGTCGAGAGCGTGTCGGAGAGTCGGTCGACGACGGTCGACGGGTCCAGCGCCCGGACGGTCGTCGGCGTCTCGTGGTCGTGTATCTCGACGAGCCCGCGGTCTTCGAACTCCCCCAACACGTTGTAGACGTACCGCTTGGAGACGTCGGCCCCCTCGGCGATCGCGCTCGCTTTCGCCTCGCCGAGGGTCAGGATAGTGGTGTACGTGTCGATCTCCTTGTCGGAGAACCCGAACGACTTCAGTTGGTCCCGGAGATCGGGATCGGTTCCGCTCATGACGCCGGCTTTCGACAGGGCGGGTAAAGAAGTGCCCGAACGGGCCGAGAGCGCTACCCCGTCGGTCAGTCCTCCTTCGCGTACGGCTCGCCGACGGCCGCCGGGACCCGCGTGTACCCGACCACGACGAGGACGACGAGGACGGCGACGTACGGGAACAGCCCCGTGATGCTCCCGGGAAGCGAGATGCCGACGGTCTGAAGCTGGATCTGGAGCATGTCCATCGCACCGAACAGCAGGGACGCTCCGTACGTACCGAGCGGATTGTAGTTGCCGAAGAGGTACGCGACGATCGCGATCCAGCCGCGACCGTCGACCATCGTCACGCCGGTTCCGGTGAACCCGCTCCCGATGCCGATCGACAGCACCGCACCGCCGAGCCCGGCCATGAGGCCCGAGAAGACGAGCGTCGCGTAGCGGACGCGGTTCACGTCGACCCCGGCCGTGTCGAGCGCTTCCGGGTTCTCCCCGGCCGCCTGTACCCAATAGCCGTATCGGGTCCGGAACAGCACGACCCACGCGCCGACCGCGAGGAGGACCGTGAACATGACCAGCGGCGACGCGTCGAAGAACAGCCGCCCCGCGATCGGCACCTCGGAGAGAACGGGGACGACCACGTTGTCGATGTTCGGGAGCGACGGGCTCGAAACGCCGCCCCAGACGACCGTAGAGATGAACGGACCGAAGCCCAGTCCGATGAACCACACCGCGAGCCCAGCGACAATCTGATCGGCCTCGTAGCGGATCAGGAGGACCGCGAACAGCGCCGCCAGCAGGCCGCAGACGAGAGTCGCGACCAACACGCCGAACCAGAGGTCCGCTTGCCCGACGCCGTCGCCGCCGGACGCGGTCCAAGCCGTGACGGCTCCGAACAGCGCGCCGAAGATCATGAACCCTTCCAGCCCGATGTTGAACACGCCGCTCTTCTCGGCGTAGAGCCCGCCGATGGCGGCCAGCGCGATCGGCGTCGCGGCCTGAAGCGCCCGTTCCATCGCGCCGACCGTCACGAGGTCGGAGCCAGGGACGTCGGCGACGAGGAACACGAGCAGAGCGGCCGCGAGCAGCGCGAGGCTGCCGACGAACGCCGAGCGGCCGCCGATCGCGTCCCGGACGGCGCTCATCTGGCGTCACCTCCGAGGCCCGTGTACCGACCGGCGGCGCGGAACAGCTCCGGCGCCGCGACGAACAGGACGATCAGCCCGATCACGCCGTCGACCAGCTCGCTGGGGACGTCGAGCGTGAAACCGATGTACTGTCCGCCCGCGTCGAGCCCGCCGAAGAGGAGCCCGGCGGGGATCACCCCGAGCGGATTGTTCGCGGCCAAGAGGCTCACGGCGATGGCGTCGAAGCCGAACGTCGGGAACGTGTTCGGGTCGCTGTAGTACCCGAGGATCATCACGGCGAACAGCGCCCCGGCGAGCCCGGCGATCATCCCGGAGAGCGTCATCGTCCGGACGATCATTCGGTTCGGATCGACGCCGGAGTACTTCGCGGCGGGCTCCTGATAGCCGCTGGTGACGAGGTCGTAGCCAGACCCCGTCTGTGTCATGTACACGTACACGACGGCGACGGTCACCAGTGCGATCCCGAACCCGATGACCGAAAACGACGGGCTCCCGAAGGCGAACCCCGGGAGGTCGACGTAGTCGGGGAACGACTCCGTGTTCGGCGCCGCCGCCCCCGGCGGACGCAGATACGCGTCCAACAGGAAGTAGACGACGCCGGAGGCGATGAAGTTCAACATGATCGTCGTGATGACCTCGTTCGCGCCGGCGTACGCCTTCATCAGTCCGGGCAGCGCGCCGTACGCCCCGCCGGCGGCGACGGCTGCTCCGCCGGCGACGACCATCAGGACGACGCCGACGACGGTGTTCGCGGGGAGCAGCGGCGTCAGAAACAGGATCGCGAGGGTGGCGGCGAATCCGCCGACCACGAACTGCCCCTGAACGCCGATGTTCAACACGCCGGCGCGGAACGCGACGGCGACGGCGACGCCCGCCAAGATGAGCATCGTCGACTGCCGGAGTGTGAAGGCGACGTTCGAGAGCTCGCCGACCGCCCCGTACACGAGCGAGTAGACGAACTCGACGGCGTCGTAGCCCGACAGGGCCACGATGCCCGCGCCGATGACGAGCGCAAGGGTCGTCGAGACGATCGCGATGACGATCCGCTCCAGCACGGACGCCCGGAGCATCCGGTCGACGATCCGGTCGAGCGCGGCTCGGACGTGCGAAGCGCCGGCGTCGCTCACGCGTCACCCCCCGCGTCGAGCGCGACCGTGTCAGGGTCGTCGAGCGACTGTCCGGCCATCATCAGTCCGAGCTCCTCCTCGGTCACGTCGCCGGGGTCGACCACGTCGACGAACTCCCCCTCGTACATGACTGCCGTCCGGTCGGAGAGCCGTTTGACTTCGTCGAGCTTCGAGGAGACCAGAACCACGGCGACGCCCTCGTCGCGCATCTCGCGGAGCCGCTCGTGAATGAACTCGATCGACCCGATGTCGACGCCGCGAGTCGGATGCGCCGCGACGAGCAGCGACGGGTTCCGTTCGAGCTCGCGACCCACGACGAACTTCTGTTGGTTGCCGCCGGACAGCGACTCAGCCGTGGCGTCCGCGTCGGCCGGCCGGACGTCGTACTCCTCGACGATGGCGTCCGCGTGGTCGGTGATCGCCCGCCAGTCGAGGAAGGCGCCGTCCGCGAACGGTTCGACGGTCTGGTTGCCGAGCAGCGCGTTCTTGACGAGGCTGTACTCCTGGACGAGCCCCTCCCGCGTCCGGTCTCCGGGAACGTACGCGATCCCGGACTCGATGCGCTCCCGCCGACTCAGCTCCGTGATGTCGTCGCCGAACAGCGCCACGACTCCGCGTTCGGCGCCCCGCATACCGGTTATCGTTTCGATCAGCTCCCGCTGTCCGTTTCCCTCGACGCCGGCGACGCCGAGAATCTCTCCCTCCCTGACGGCGAAGCTCACGTCGTCGACCTGGCGGATGCCCCGCTCGTCGTCCGCGCAGACGCCGTCGACGGAGAGCGCGACGTCACCGGGGGACCGCTCCCGGGGCTCGGCGTCGAAGAGCACTTCCCGACCCACCATCATCCGGGCGAGCTCGTTCCGCGACGTTTCGTCGGCGTCGACCGTGCCGACCGCGCTGCCGTCCCTGAGGACCGTTATCTCGTCGGCCGCCGTCATCGCCTCGTCGAGCTTGTGCGTGATGAAGACGAGCGACCGCCCGTCGTCGGTGAGCGCGTCCATGACGTCGAACAGGCCCTCGACCTCCTGTGGAGTCAACACCGCCGTCGGCTCGTCGAAGATGAGCGTCTCGGCGCCCCGGTAGAGGCTCTTTACGATCTCGACGTGTTGCTGGACGCCGAGGCCGAGGTCCTCGACGTCCGCGTCGAGGTGTTCGTCGACGGAGAACCCGTAGGCGTCGCAGATCTCCCGGACGCGCTCGCGAGCCTCGCGATCGTCGACAAGTCCGTTTTTCGACGGCTCATGGCCTAAGACGATGTTCTGGAGGACCGTCATGGTGTCCACCAGTTGGAAGTGCTGGTGGATCATCCCGACCCCTGCGTCGATCGCGTCGCGCGGCGACTCGAACGTCCGCGGTTCACCGTCGACGGTCACCGTCCCCTCGTCGGGGTCGTAGAGCCCGTACAACACCTTCATCAGGGTCGTCTTCCCGGCGCCGTTTTCGCCGACCACGGCGTGAACGGACCCCCTCCGCAGGGAGAAGTCGACGCCGTCGTTCGCGACGACGTCGCCGAACCGTTTCGTGATGTCCGTGAGTTCGACGGCGGGCGCGTTGTCTGTGGATTCTGGCATAGTGGAAAAATACTCGCGGGCACCGCCCGCTGTCAGCAACCGCCGGCGCTACAGGGGACCGTGACCTCCCCGTCGATGATCGCCTGCCTGCTCTCCTCGAGGTTCTCGGCCGCGACGTCCGGGAGGCTGTCGCCGATGGCCTGCCCGAACACGACCTCGACGCCCCCGGACTCGAGGCCGAGGACGTTCGACCCCTGAACACTGGACCAGTCGTCCTCGACGACCGCTTCGGCGACCTCGTAGGTCCCCTCGTTGATGTACTTCACCGCCGACGCCATGATGACGTCTTGGTAGTCGGGGAGGGTCACGGACTGGTCGGCGTCGACACCGATTGCGAACCGGTCGGCCTCCTGTGCGGCCTGAAACACGCCCTGACCGGCCGCCGCGGCGGCGTGATACACGATGTCGGCGCCCGCGTCGTACTGCGAGGTGGCGATGTTGTTCGCGGTCTGTGTGTCGGTGTAGTTCCCGATGTAGCCGACGTTGACCTCGATCTCCTCGTCGATCCACTCCACGCCGGCGCGGTAGGCCCGCTCGAACGCGTTGATGAGCGAGCCGTCGACGCCGCCGACGAACCCGACGACGCTCTCGTCGGGGTCGAGCGAGTTGCCCTCGTGGGAGAGCTCGCGCGTGGTCATCGTCCCCGCCAACACGCCCGCCTGGAAGGACATCTCGTGGTTCGCCCAGGTGTAGCCCGCCACGTTGGGCTGGTCGACCGACGCGTTGATCAGCATCCAGTTCTGGTCCGGGTACTCCTCGGCGTTCGTCTGGAGCGCCTGCGTGTGGTTGTAGCTGACCAGAACGATGAGGTCGTAGTCGGGGTCGCCGCTCTCGGCGAGCTGCGACTGGACCGTCTGGTAGTTCGACTGGTTGGTCTCTTCGACCTGCTGGATCTCGATGTCGTACTCCTCGGCCGCGTTCTGGAGCCCGTCGAGCGCGAGGTCGTTGAACGCCTGATCGCCGAACCCCGCCGGGCTGGAGACGATAGCGACGTTCGTCGTGTCGCTGCCGCCGTCGGAGCCGTCCGAGCCGTCCGAGCCGTCGGAACCGTCCGAGCCGTCCGACCCATCTGACCCGTCCGAACCGTTCGAACCGTCGTCGGTGAGACACCCCGCGAGTCCGGCGATCCCTACCGCTCCGGCCCCCACCTTTAAAATATCGCGGCGCTGCGAGCCGCGATCGGACGCGGTTGTCTCTAGGCTGTGCGTCGAGCCGTCCCCGTGGTTATCGCTGTCAGTCATTACTTTCGCCTCAAACTAACCGGCCCCTGAGTAACATAAATAATTAACCACTATACTCATCGGCACTACCATTAATAAAAAAGCGTGAGAAAGCTCTTTATCGCGGTTCGGATCGGAACGCGATCGGAGCGGGGCGTGCGAAGGCGATCAGCGAGACCCGAGCGGGAACTACCGCACCGCGTCACCGACGGGCCGTACGCGGTCGAGGGCGAGTTCGCGGCCGCACTGCGCGCGCGACGACGGAGGGACGCTCGGACGGCGGCTGAACCGCCGGACGCGCGGCGAGCCGGGGGTCGCGCCGCTCGCGGGAAAGGCGAAACGGCGAGAGAGGAAGAGCGGTGCGCTCGTGCTCACTCCTCGTCGAGCAGGCTCTCGACGAGGTCCTCGGGGTCGAACAGCGTGATGTCGTCGTACCCCTGTCCGGTGCCGAGGAAGAGGATGGGCTTCCCGGTGACGTACGCGACGGAGATAGCGGCGCCGCCGGAGGAGTCGGCGTCCGCCTTCGTCAGGATCGCGCCGTCGATCGCGGCGGCGTCGTCGAACTCCTTCGCGCGGTTGACCGCGTCCTGGCCCGCGACCGCCTCGTCGACGAACAGCGTCATGTCCGGGTCGACGACGCGGTCGATCTTCTCTAACTGGGCCATCAGATCGTCGCTCGTGTGAAGCCGGCCCGCCGTGTCGCCGAGGACGACGTCGATGTCGTTCGCCTCCGCGTACTCGACGCCGTCGTAGATGACGGCCGCCGGGTCGCCGCCCTGGTCGTGGCTGATCAGGTCGCGCCCGAGCCGGTCGGCGTGCTCGCGGATCTGCTCGTTGGCGCCCGCGCGGTAGGTGTCGCCGTTCGCGAGGACGGTGGAGTAGCCGCGGTCGGCGAGCCACTCGGAGAGCTTCGCGATGCTCGTCGTCTTCCCGACGCCGTTGACGCCCGTGAAGACGATGGTGACCGGCTTGTCGGCCTCGGCGATCCGCTGTTCGAAGTCGAACTGGCCGACGGCGATAACGTCGAGTAGCGCGTCGTGAAGCGCCGACTCGACGAGCTCGCCGGTCGTCTCGACCTGCTTGCGGGACTCGCCGAGCATGCTCTCGCGGACGCTGTCGAGGATCTGCTCGGCGACGCTCATCTCCACGTCGCTCTCGAGGAGGGCCATCTCGAGGTTCCACAGCGGCTCCTCGAGGTCCTCTTCCTCGATGATGATCCGGCCGGTCGCGAACGCCTTCGCGCGCTGGAAGGTGCTCGGCTCGTCGTCGTCAGACGACGAGTCGCCGTCCGCGGTCGGCTCGTCGGAGGCGGTCTCGGCCGCGGCGGCGTCGTCACCGACGGCTTCGGCAGCGGAGTCGCCCGCGTCGCTCTCGGCGGCCGCCTCGTCGTCGGGCGCCGCCTCCTCCTCGACCTCGGTCGACTCCTCGACGTCCTCGCGGAAGCCGGAGAGCTTGTCTTTCAGTCCGTCGAACACGGTCGAGTCCTCGTCTTACTCCCCGTCGTCTTCCTCGGCCTGCTGCATCTGCTGCATCTGCTGTTGCTGCATCTGCTGTTGCATCTGCTGGGCCTGCTGTTCGAGCTCGTCGCTCTCGGACTCCAGCTCCTCGACCTCTTCCTCCGTCTCCGCGATGCGGTCGTCGAGCGCCTCCTGCTTGCGCCGGAGGACGTCGATGGCGTCGTCCTGCTCCTGCTCCGCGGAGTAGTTGCCGCCGAGCGAGACGATGACCTCGTCGATGTCCTGGACCTCCGCGCGGAGGTAGGCGCCGCCGCCGAGCGGGACCTGAACGGTCGCGCCCGTGTCGAGCGTCTCGATGGCCTCGACCGCGTCGTCGATGTCGGCCTTCTCCTCGCGGTAGTCCGCGATCTCGGCTTCGAGGGCCTCGATCTCCTCGTCGAGTTCCTGCAGTTCCTGCGAGAGCTGCTGGAGCTGCTGTTGCCCGCCGCCCATCATTCCTCGGACACCTCCTCGATGTCGATCTGGGTGCGCTTGCGGTTGTGCTGGCTCCCGACCGTGGTGTAGATCCGCTCGCGGGCGAGATCCTCGTTTTCCGCCTCAACGTCCTTCGTGAACGGCTGGTCGCCGTCTCGGCTCTGGAACCGTCCACTCACCGTGTAGGTACTCATGTCTCCCGATCCGGCAGGGACAGGGAAGTATCTTCCTAAAAAAGGACAGGCGGCGAGGCGGCCGGAGGCGAAACGAATCGGCCTCGAACGACGGCGGAGCGGTCTCGGAGCGCGGCGTTTCACCCCGAGAGGTCCGCGCGGCGGAACCGAACGACGGCGAGGGCGACGAGGACGGTCGTCGCCGCGAGCAGGACCGCCGCGCCCGTCAGGTCGTACTCGCCAAGCACGAGGACCGCGGAGGGGTCGTAGTGCGCCGTCGGGCTGAGATCGCCCGCCTCGGCGTAGTCGGTGCTCGCGACGACGGACTCGAACATGAACAGCGCGAACAGCGCGCCGAGCGCGACCCGCTGGGCGATCCCCGGGCGCGAGACGAGCGTCGACACGGCGATCCCGACCGCGACGCAGGTCAGGTGGTACGGCACCGCTAAGGCGTGGACCGCGACGAGCCGCTCGACCGCGATCGTCTCTCCCACCGCGAGGACGCCGACGTAGGCGACGACAGGGAGCACGACGTTCAACAGGACGACGAGCGGGACCAGCCCGAGGAACCGCCCGATCACCACGTCGCGGCGCGCGACCGGCGCCGACAGCGTGAGGTCCATCCGACCGGAGGCCACGTCGCCGGCGATCGTCCCCCCGGCGAGGTACGCGAGATAGAGGCCGACCAAGAGCAGCCACGCGAACTGGTAGAACTCCACCGCGAGGAATCCCTCGATAGAGGAGATGGCGATGATCCCGAACGCCTCTTGGAACGCGGGCGGGAACGCCTCGACGTACGCGTCGAGGTCGATCCCAGCGGTCGACAACGAGGGGAAGAAGGCTAAGAAGAGCAACAGGAACGCGGAGAGCAGCCCCGTCACAACGAGCGAGCCGCGAGCGCGACCGGCGGCGGCGTACCGGGCGATGGCGAGCCACGGCGTCCGGCGCTCGCTCATCGGCCCTCACCTCCGGAGTCAGCCGCCCCACTTCCCGCCGCGTCGGGACCTGAAGTCCCGCCGCTCCCGCTCCCCGTCGGGCCCGGCACGTCGCCGTCGTAGAACGTCATGAACGCCTCTTCGAGCGGCGCGTCGACGACATCGAGGTCGAGCACGGTGTAGCCGGAGAGCAGGTCGATCAGCGCGTCGTACTCCCCCGTCCACGTAAACGAGACGGTCTCGCCGACGCGGAGGTTCAAGATTCCGCGGACCTCGAAGTCGGCGCGGTCGACCTCCTCCGCGACGCGGACGCGGACCTGCTTCCCGCCGCGCGACCGGAGGTCCGAGACGGACTCGACCGCGACGAGGTGCCCCTCTCGGAGAACGCCCACGCGGTCGCAGAGCGCGGCTACCTCGCCGAGGACGTGCGACGAGAGGAGGACGCTCGCCCCGTCGTCGACGCGCTCCCGCACAAGCGCGGCGAACTCCTCCTGTAACAGCGGGTCGAGCCCGGAGGTCGGCTCGTCGAGCAGCAGCAGGTCCGGGTCGTGCATGAACGCGGCCACCAGCGCCACCTTCTGCCGGTTCCCCCGCGAGAGGTCGGCGATCCGCCGCGACTCGTCGAGGCCGAACCGGTCGACGAGCTCGTCGCGGCTCGACTCGCCGCGGAGCGCCGCCTGGTGGTCGAGGAAGGCCTTCGCGGTGCGGTCGCGGTCGAGTCCGGGGTCGCCGGGGAGGTACCCGATCCGCTCGCGAGCGCGGCGGGACTCGACTTGGTCCGTCGCGTCGCGGCCGAGCAGCGTCGCGCCGCCGCTCGTCGGCGAGAGGAAGCCTAAGAGGGTGCGGATCGCTGTGGTCTTCCCCGCCCCATTCGGGCCGAGGAAGCCGAACACCTCGCCGTCCTCGACGGCGAAGGAGACGTCCTCGATCCCCCGGACGTCGCCGTAGTACTTGGAGAGGTTTCGACACTCGATAGCGGGCATACCGTCCCCAACTCCGCTGCGGCTTGTAAATGTGTGAGTGCGATACGAACCGAGGGGAGAAGGACGGGGGAGCGGCTCAGTCGATGAAGCCGAGCGTCTCCTCGATCCGGCCGAGCTCCGGGCCGGTCGTGTCCTCGCCGACGACGTACCCCTCGTCGGTGGCGACGAGGCCGGAGCCGACGAGCGGCGCGCCGTAGTTGACGGTGCCGAGGTCGGCGCGGACGTCGAGCGCCTCCTCGACCGCCTGAAGCTCCGACTCTGTCGACTGCGGGTGACAGAGCACTCCTGTGTTGTTGGCGACCGCCGCCGTGCCCACCGTTCTGACGTCACCGAGGTCGCCCCGGGTCACGGGGACGTCGAGGGCCTCTTTGATCGTCTGAATCGCCTCGCGCGAGAGGTCCGGGTGGACGTACGCGCCGTAGTCGTTTGCGAGGACGACGTTGCCGGCGGCGTTGATCTCGCCCGGGAGCTCGCGGACCGGGGCGCCGGCTGCGTCGGCGATTCGATCCTTCTCGCGCTCGGTCGCGCGCGAGGAGACGAGCACGCCGTGCTCGTTGCCCGTCGCGAGCGCGCCGACCGTGTTGGACCGCCCGACCGTCGTCGGCAGCGGCTCCGCGCCGAGTTCCGCGCCGAGGTCCTCGGCGAGTTCCTCGTCGACGTCCGGCCGGACTAACAGGATATCGCCGACGGCGCGGGCGAACACGCCCACGTACGACGAGCCGGTGAAGGTCGCCCGTAACACGTTACTCTGCGTGCTCGGCCTCGACGACCGGCTCGCCGTCCTCGACGAACCGAGCCGCGCGGACCCGCACCGTGCTGGGCGGGTTCTGACGCCCGTTCTCCCAGACGGCCTCGTTGACGGAGCCGTCGATGATCACGTCGCCCTCGTCGACGGAGAAGTGCTTGGCGAGGTGCTGTCGCGTGATCTTCATGGCGTAGTCGGCGCGCTGCTGGACGGGCTTCTCCTTGGCGTCGCGGAGCGGGACGGTGACGACGCGCTCCTCGAAGTCGTTCGTCGACATTTACTCGTCCAGGTCGTTCCGGCGCCAGTTGCGCCGCTTGGGGTTTCGCGTCACGTTCATGTCCGTCTTCATCATGACCCACGCGGGGACGCGGGTGTTCTGGCGCTCCGCCTTCGCCAGACGCTTCTTTTGAGCCTTCGACTTGTCTCCCATAGTGGCGCACACTTTCCGCGGGTCGCATAAAACCCCTTCCATACGGGCCGCCTCCGTCCCGCCGAAACCCGACCGAGACCACCGTCGCGACCGCTACAGTTCCCGCTCGGCGATCCCGGTATAAATCCGGTAACAGCGGTCGAGGACGTCGAGGCTCGCGCTCTCGGTGTCCGTGTGCGCCTCGCCGGGCTCGGAGGCGCCGCAGACCAGGCACTCCGTGCCGGCCTGCGCGAGCCACCCCGCGTCGGTCGCGTGCGGCTTGGTGACGTGTTCGGGCGCGTCGAGGCCGAGGTCGTCGTGGATCGCGCGGGCGACGTCGAGCGCGGCGTCGGCGAACCCGGCGTCGCCGCAGGCCATCGGCGGGAGGTCCTGGTCGACGACGAGCTCGACGCCCGGCGTCGCGTCGGCGACGCCCGCGAGGTCGGCGCGGCCGCCGGGGACCGTCCGCTCGTCGACCGTCGCCTCGCAGCGCTCCGGGATCACGTTCCACGTCTCGCCGCCGTCGACGATCGTGACCGCGAGCGACCCCGACACGTCGTTGCCGAGGACCGTCGCATCGGGCACGTCGAGGTCGCGGACCGCGTCGATGGCGTCGCAGGCGCGGTAGATCGCGTTCACGCCAGCCTCCGGCTCCGAGGCGTGCGCGGCCTCCCCGCGGGCGACGAGCCGCGACCCGCGGCGCCCGCGGTGCGCGACGACGACGTCCGTGACGCCCGGCTTCGAGTAGTTCGTCGAGCCCTCCGCGACGACCGCCCGGTCCGGCGCGAACCCCGCGTCGATCGCGTGGCGCGCCCCCTCGCCGCCGACCTCCTCGCCCACGAACGAGGCGAATATCAGCTCGCGGCCCGCGGGCGGCGTCGCGTCGCGGAAGGCGCACATCGCGGCCGCGACCGACCCCTTCATGTCGGCGGTCCCGCGGCCGTAAATCCGGCCGTCGCGCCGCTCGACGACGTACTCTCCGTCCGTCCCCTCGCCCGTCGTCTGCTCGGGCGCGGGCGGTACCACGTCGTGGTGGCCGACGAGGGCGAGCGAGTCGGCGTCCGGGTCGTCGGTCGCGCCCGCGAACGCGAGGACGTTGCCGGCCTCGTCGCGCTCGACGGTCGCGTCCGTCTCCGCGCGCAGCCACTCCTCGATCGCGTCGCCCGCGGCCGTCTCGTCCTCGTGAGAGGGGATCGAGACGAGCCGCTCGGTCAGGTCCGCGAGTTCGTCCATGCCCACGCTGGGCGTCGTCGCCGCATAAGCGCGTCCCTCGGGCGCGGTCGGGGCGGCCGGCCGGCGGCGCCCCGGCCTCACGTCGTGAACAGTTCGGTGTCGTCGGGCACGGCGAACAGCCCGAGCCGGACACCCGCGTCGAGCCAGCCGTAACCGTACGAGTACGAGGCGAGGGCGTTCACCGGGTCGCCGTCCGCGCGGAAGTGGCGGCCGTCGTCGAGGTACGACTCGGCCATCTCGGCCACGTCGGCGGCGGCTTCCCCCAGCGGCGTGTCGGCCGGCGGGCGCGGCTCCGCGACGGAGAGCGCGTCCGCGAGCATCCGCTCGTAGCGGTCCGTCTTCTCATCCAAGTCGGCGGGCATACGCCAACGTTCCGACGGGCGGACAAAAGCGACCGGGTCGGTGCGGAGACGCTCCGCCTCGGTCGCGGATCGGGAAGCGCAACGCCGATACGCTCGGCCGCAAAACGGGAGCCCATGTACGAGGCCGTTCACGCCTACCCCGACGGGGAGGCGACCGTCGCGCGCCACGCCGCGACAGCCGCTCGCCACGGCTACGACGGGATCGTGGTGCGGTCGCGCGACGCGCTGGACCCGGCCGGAGGACGCGGGCAAGGCGGTTCGGTCCCAGCCGACGCGGACAAAAGCCCCGTCCGCGACCTGGACGCGCTCCGCGAGGAGTACGGGATCGACGTCGTCGACGCGGTCGAGGTCGACGCCGACGACCCGACGAGCGCCTCCGGCGCCGTCGGGAACTACCGCTCCGACCGGACCGTCGTCTGCGTCGTCGGCGGGGACGACGCGCTGAATCGGTTCGCGGTCGAGCAGGCGCGCGTCGACGTGCTCGTCCGTCCGACGGCCGATGGCGGCGACTTCAACCACGTCCTCGCGAAGGCGGCGCGCGACAACGGCGTTCACGTCGAGTTCGACTTCGGCCCGGCGCTGCGCGCCACGGGCGGGAAGCGCGTCCGGGCGCTCGCGGACCTCCGGAAGCTCCGCGAGATCGTCTCCCACTACGACGCGCCGTACGTCGTGAGCGCGAACGCGCGCTCGCACCTCGAACTCCGCGCGCCCCGTGAACTGGTCGCGGTCGGAGAGGCGGTCGGGTTCGACGCCGAGGCCATCCGGGAGGGACTGCGAGCGTGGGGCGACCTCGTCGAGCGCAACCGGGAGCGCCGCTCCGAGGCCTTCATAGAGCCGGGGGTCCGACGTGGCAAGTATGAAGAAGACGGTTGAGGAGCACGCCGAGCGGTTCTCCGAGAAGGCGGCGGCGTACGACGACTCGAAGAGCGACGAGTATCACGCCTGCGCGAGCCTCGTGATCGATCACGCCGCGCCCGAGGCGGACGACGTCGTCCTCGACCTGGGCGCGGGCACGGGCGCCATCGCGCTGGAGGTCGCTGCGGACGCCGAACGCGTCCTCGCGCGCGACATCAGCGAGGGGATGATGGAGGAGGGCCGCCGGAAGGCGGAAGAGCGGGGGCTCGACAACGTCGAGTTCGCGTACGGCGAGTTCCGCGACCCCGGCCTCGACCCGGACCAGCGGGTCGACGTCGTCACCTCGAACTTCGCGCTCCACCACCTTGCCGACGACGAGAAGCGCGAGGCGATCAGTGTGATGGCCGAGACGGGCGCGCGCCGGATCGTCCTCGGCGACGTGGCGTTCTTCGAGGACCCGGACCCCGAAGCGCCGTTCTACAGCCCGGAGGTCGACGACCCGGCGACCGTCGGCACGCTGGTCGAGGCGTTCACCGCGGAGGGGTTCGCGGTGACCGCCGTCGAGCGCGTCCACGACCAGGTGGCGGTGATCGTCGCCGAGCGGATCCGCGAGCTGCCGGCGTGAGGGCCCTGTCGTGAAACACCTCCCCAAGCACCTCCGACCGCGCTGGCGGTACGTCGCGGTCGGAATCGAGACGTGGTCCGACGCGGGGATCGGTCGGCGGGCGTTCCAGCGCGCGCTGTGGTACAGCGCCGGCAACCTCCTCGGCGACGCGGGCAGCGCCGACGCCGACCTCACGCTGCTCTCGTTCGCGCACGCGGACGGGACCGGCGAGGCCGTCGTCCGCGTCAGGCACGGGCACGTCGACGACGCGCGCGCCGCGATCGCCTGCGTGAGCGAGGTCGACGGCGAGCCGGTCGGAATCCGCGTCAGAGGGATTTCGGGGACGGTGCGCGCCTGTGAGGAAAGATATATGGGTCGCGCGACCCCCAGTTCGACACAGCGAGACGTCGCGTTCGAGGGCGCCGAGCGGTCCGCGACCGTGCGCGGTGACGCGTGCGACGTGCGGGCCGAGTCGGGTCGCGTCGGCGCGACGACGTTCGACACCGAGTGATATCATGCAGGGCCAATCCCAACAGCAGGCGTACGACCGCGGCATCACAATCTTCTCTCCGGACGGCCGACTCTACCAGGTCGAGTACGCCCGGGAGGCGGTGAAACGAGGGACGGCGAGCGTCGGGATCCGCGCCGAGGACGGGGTCGTCCTCGCGGCCGACAAGCGCGCCCGGTCCCCCCTGATGGAGCCGGAGAGCATCGAGAAGCTCCACAAGGCCGACGACCACGTCGGCGTCGCGAGCGCGGGCCACGTCGCCGACGCCCGCCAGCTCATCGACTTCGCGCGCCGACAGGCGCAGATCAACCAGCTCCGCTACGGCGAGCCCGTCGGTATCGAGACGCTGACGAAGAACATCACCGACCACATCCAGCAGTACACGCAGGTCGGCGGCGCGCGCCCCTTCGGCGTCGCGCTCATCGTCGGCGGCGTCGAGAACGGCGAGCCGCGCCTGTTCGAGACGGACCCCTCCGGCACCCCCTACGAGTGGCAGGCGCTCTCGATCGGGTCGGACCGCAGCGACCTCCGCGACTACCTCGAAGAGGAGTACGAGGAAGGTATCTCCACGGACGAGGCGGTCGGGCTCGCGCTCGACACCCTCGCCCAGTCGAACGACGGCGAGCTGTCCCCCGACGGCGTCGGCGTCGCGACGATCACCGTCGACGACCCGCAGTACAGCGAGCGCCCCGCTGACGAGATCGAGGCGATCCTCGACGAGCGAGACCTCCTCCCGGCCGACGAAGACGAGGAGGCGGCGGACGACGACGCCACGGACGGCGAGGAGTAACGCGTCCGTTCGCTCTCGGTCGACGGCGACGTTTCGCCGCCGGTCGGGAGAGTTATGCCCTCGGAGACTGACCGGAGAGGCGTGCAGAAGACGGCACTCATCACCGGCTGTTCCTCGGGCATCGGCCGCGCCGCGGCGCACGCGTTCCTCGACGAGGGATGGACCGTGTACGCCACCGCGCGGAACCCCGCGGACGTCGAGGCGCTCGGCGAGGCGGGCTGTGAGCTCGCCACGCTCGACGTCACCGATCAGGACGACGTCGACCGCGTCGTGGACCGCGTCTTAGACGAGGAGGGCGCGATCGACGCGCTGATCAACAACGCCGGCTACGGCCAGTTCGGACCGGTCGAGGACGTCACCACGGACCGCGTCCGCGACCAGTTCGACGTGAACGTGTACGGCCCGCACCGGCTGATCCGCGCGGTCCTCCCCGCGATGCGCCGCGAGCGCGACGGGACCATCGTCAACGTCTCGTCGGTCGCGGGCCGGGTGTCGATGCCCGGCGGCGGCGTGTACAGCGGGTCGAAGTTCGCCTTAGAGGCGATGTCGGACGCGCTCCGCAACGAGGTCGCAGACCTCGGGATCGACGTGGTCGTCGTCGAGCCCGGCCCCGTGAAGACGAACTTCTCGAAGCGCGCGGAGCGGGAGGCGGACCCGAGGAGCGCGAGGGGATCGATCGGACCGACGCGTACGACGACTTTTACGCGATGTTCGAGGACGCGAAGCTGATCGGCGGCGACGGCCCCGGCGCGGTCGAGCCGGAGCTCGTCGCGAACGCCATCTACGACGCCGCGAGCGCGACGCGGCCCCCCGCGCGGGTCCAGCCGGGAACGGTCGCGCGCGTCGGCGTCCTCGCGCGGTTCCTCCCCGACGCGCTGCTCGACAAGGCGTACGGGCTCGTCAGGAACTTCACGTCGTAAGCCGCCGCGGTGGGTCGGCCGATCACGGGTCGGGGTCGACCGCGAACGGACTCTCTCCCTCCCGCCAGTCCCAGCCGGGGAGCCGCGTCTGGAACCCCGCCGCGAGCGCTGCGTCGAGATCGTCGGCGCCGGCCGTTCCGGCGCCGCGCTCGTTCCCGTCCGCCTCGGCCGCGGTCGCGTCTCGGTCCACGTAGAGGTCGGCGACGTGGAACGTCGCCTGCGCGAGCAGCGAGAGAGGGCGGCCGCCCGCGATCGTCGCCGCCAGTTCGCGGCCAAGGACCTCGTCGACGACGAACCCGGGGTAGTCGCCCTCGACGTCGAGGTCGCGGAGGAGCGCGACGCAGGCCGCGACGTTGACCGCGACCTCTCCGTCGGCGAAGACGGCGTCGACCTCGCGGCGGTACGCCTCCGGCGCCACCGGGTCGACCTCCGTCTCAAAGAGCCGGCCGAGGCGGTCGCGGGTGTCGTTGAGTATCGGGATGACGACATCGGCGCGGTCGCGGACCCAAGCGTGTTCGTCGCGGACCGTCTGCGGCGTGACGCGCATGAGAGGGGTTTGGTCGCCTGCGGCTTGCCCTTTGCGAAGGCTTTTATAACGGCGGGGCAGTAGTCCGATCCAAGCGGGTTTTCGCTGGCTGTTCCCGCGCACGGAACCAGTACGGACAGTACTTCCACTATGCCTACCCCGTCACGGTCGATCGATCGGCGGCGAGTCGCCGCGCGACGCGCGACGCGATTCGACGACGACGACGGCCTCGACGACCCGCAGTGAGATATGAGTCAAGTCGACAAGCAACTCGATACGTTGAAATCCGAGATCGAACAGGAGATTCCGAACGACATCACGGTCACCGACGTGAAATACGAGGGGCCGGAGCTGGTCGTGTACACGCGCGACCCCAAGCGCTTCGCGGGCGACGGCGACCTGATCCGACGGCTCGCGTCGAAGCTCCGCAAGCGGATCACGGTCCGACCGGACCCGAGCGCCCTCTCGCCGCCGGCGCGGGCCGAAGAGGAGGTCCGCGACGTGATCCCGGAGGAGGCCGGCGTCACGGACCTCGACTTCCACGAGGACACCGGCGAGGTCGTCATCGAGGCCGAAAAGCCCGGGATGGTGATCGGCCGCCGCGGCTCGACGCTCCGCGAGATCACTCAGGAGGTCGGCTGGACGCCCGAGGTCGTTCGGACGCCGCCGATCGAGTCCTCCACCGTCTCGAACGTCCGCGGCTTCCTGAAGAACGAGCGCGAGGAGCGCCGCGACATCCTCGAACGCGTCGGCCGGCAGATCCACCGCGAGGAGATGTCCGACGACGAGTGGGTCCGGATCACGACGCTCGGCTGCTGCCGCGAGGTCGGCCGCGCGGCGTTCATCCTCTCGACGCCCGAGACCCGGATCCTCATCGACTGCGGTGACAAGCCCGGCGCCGAGGGAGAGGTGCCGTACCTCCAAGTGCCCGAGGCGCTCGGTGCGGGCGCGGCGACGCTCGACGCAGTCATCCTCACCCACGCCCACCTCGACCACTCGGCGCTGGTCCCGCTGCTGTACAAGTACGGCTACGACGGCCCCATCTACACGACGGAGCCGACCCGCGACCTGATGGGCCTGCTCACGCTGGACTACCTCGACGTCGCCGCGAAGGACGGGCGGACGCCCCCCTACGAGTCCGCGCAGGTCCGCGAGGCGATCAAACACACCATCCCGCTGGAGTACGGCGACGTCACCGACGTGGCGCCCGACGTGAAGCTCACGTTCCACAACGCGGGCCACATCCTCGGCAGCGCGGTCACACACTTCCACATCGGCGACGGGCTCTACAACGTCGCGTTCTCGGGTGACATCCACTACGAGGACACGCGCCTGTTCAACGGCGCGGTCAACGACTTCCCCCGCGTCGAGACGCTCGTCTTGGAGTCCACCTACGGCGGTCGCAACGACTACCAGACCGACCAAGAGGACTCCGAGGAGGCGCTCAAGGAGGTCATCAACGAGACGTACGAGCAGGGCGGGAAGGTCGTTATCCCGGCCTTCGCGGTCGGGCGCTCCCAAGAGATCATGCTCGTCTTGGAGGAGGCGATGCGCGAGGGGGAGATCCCCGAGATGCCCGTCCACCTCGACGGGATGATCTGGGAGGCGACCGCGATCCACACCACCTACCCCGAGTACCTCCGCGACGACCTCCGCGACCGGATCTTCCACGAGGACGAGAACCCGTTCCTCGCCGACCAGTTCAACCACATCGACGCCGGCGAGGACGAGCGGCAGGAGGTCGCCGACGGCGATGAGTGTATCATCATCTCCACCTCCGGGATGATCGAGGGCGGGCCGATCATGTCGTGGCTCCGCCACATCGGCCCCGACCCGGACTCGAACCTCGTCTTCGTCGGCTACCAGGCGCAGGGGACGCTTGGCCGCCGGATCCAGAACGGCTGGGACGAGATTCCGGTCGACGGTTGGGGCGGCGGGGGCCGCGGCGACACGCTCACCCTGGAGATGGGAACCGAGGTCGTCGACGGCTTCTCCGGCCACGCCGACCGACAGGGGTTAGAGAACTTCGTGAAGACGATGAACCCACGCCCGGAGAAGGTGCTGTGCGTCCACGGCGACGAGAGTTCCGTTCAGGACCTCTCGTCCGCGCTGTACCACGACTACAACATGCGGACGTTCGCGCCGAAGAACCTGGAGACGTTCCGGTTCAAGTAGGCGCGCGACACCTCGTGTGGCGCTCCGTCGTGCCGTCGTCCGCCGACCCGGGGGAATCGGCGGATCGACGACTATGACATCGAAGTTACTTTTACGATCCGAACGGTCGGTTCGGTAATGGCCGCCTATGAGGCGTTCGACCGAGGCGTCGAGGTGAACGGGCAGACCGTGCTGACGATCGTCGAAGAAGCGATGGGACGCTTCTCCGACGCGTATCGAGAGCGGGCGCTACGGGCGCTCGCCGCGGAAGGCATCACCGACCCGGACCCCGAGGAGTGGTACCCGCAGCAGACTTGGTTGAACGCCTTCGAGACTATCGCCGAGGAGCTACAGCCGCACGTCCTCGACCGGCTCGGGGAACAAGTCCCCGAGGTCGCCGCGTGGCCGAACGACTTCGAGACCGTCGCCGCGGGACTTCAGTCGATCGACGACGCCTATCAACAGAACCACCGCGGCGGCGAGATCGGGTACTACGAGTTCGAACGGACGGGGGATCGGAGCTGCGAACTCACGTGTCACAACCCCTACCCCTGTCCGTTCGATCGGGGCCTCGTCCGCGGCGTCGCCAAGCAGTACGCGTCCGTGGACGCGTTCGTCTTCATCGAAGAGACCGGAGAGACGTGTCGGCGTGACGGCGACGACGCCTGTACGTACGCGGTGTACTGGTGACTACCGGTCGTAGGATTCGAGCGCGTCCCTGAGTTCCGCGGCGGTGAAGTCCGACGCGAGCGTGACGATCTCCCGGAGATCCTCGTAGGTTTCTCGAAGCTCCTCGATCCGTTCCGCCTCGGTGCCGGCGTCGTCGGGGAGCTGCGCCTCCGCGCGCTGGATCGCACGCAACGTCGTCTGTATCTCTCGGTGGACGTACTGTTGAAAGACGTCTTGGAGGCTGAACCAGATCTCCCGTTCGGCCGTGTAATGAACGCGCCGTCCGCCGCCTTTCGAGGAGCGGCGGTAGATCAGTCCGATCCGCGTCAGCGTCCGCGTGACGTTGCTGATCGTCGATTTCGCGTAGCCCGTTTCCTCGACGAGTTCCGGTATCGAGAGGGGCCCTTCGGAGAAGTATAACACGCCGTAGATCCGACCCGCGCTTCGACTGAGACCGTAGACTTCCGCCGACTGTTCCATCGACTCGATGACGCGCTCGCGGGCGACGCTACGGTCGTCCTCACTCATAGCTGTCTGTTGTCCGCGCGACGTGATGGAACCCGTGTTGAGTCATGTTTCGGTCATAGATTGCGTAAGTATTAAATTGTTTGATTCGTTCGTTCGGAGTGAGCCGAACAAACAGAACAACTCGATCGCGACTCACCGAACCCATGCCCAGCGCCTTTCCCCACCAGCCGCCAGTCACCCACGCTCCCCGCGAACAGACGAACGTCGTCGTCGACCAAAACGAGACGACCGACGTGTTACAGGTCCTCTCCTCCGAGTCGGCACAGCAGATACTGAGCACGCTGAAAGCGAAACCGAAGACGGCCTCGGAGATCGCCAAGTCGGTCGATCAGTCGGTCCAGAACGTCTCGTACCACCTCGATCGTCTCTGTGACGCCGAACTGATCACGCCGACCGAGACGTGGTATTCCGAGAAGGGAACGGAGATGACGGTGTACGCGCTCGCCGCCGACCGACTCGTCGTCACGTTCGAAGACACCACCGACTGAAGGCCTGACCCCGGGGAACTTCTCTTCAGCCATTACCGAACTCCCCCGGTCGATCGCTATCCGTCCCGCCTTCCTGACCACTGTCCGTCCCGCGTTCCCGCTCGGTCACCTTCCCGTCGCGCCTGTCTCGCTCCCGTGCGTCCGGGTCGCGCTCCGCCGGGTCGCCGTGCCCGCCGCCGCCCGGGGTGCGGATCGAGACCGTCGTCCCGGCCGCGACGTCGACGGACGCCTTCGCCGGGACCGGCTCGCCGTCGATCAGGTTCTCGCCGAGGGCGCCGTCCTCACCGCCGTCGAGTCCCCGCGGCGCGGTCCGCCGGCGCTCGGTCAGCAGCGAGACGGTCGCGTCCGTCTCGACGGTGAGCGTCCGTTCGATTCCGAGACCGCCGCGGTAGCGGCCGTCGCCGCCGCTCGACGGGCGGAGCGCGTAGCGCTCGACGCGGAGCGGGTACGCCGTCTCCAGCGCCTCGACAGGCGTGTTGAGCGTGTTGGTCATCCCGACCTGAACGCCGTCCATCCCGTCTTTGGTCGGCCGGGCGCCGAAGCCGCCGGCGATCGTCTCGTAGTAGGTGAACTCGCCGCCGCGGTCGCCGACGATCAGGTTGTTCATGGTCCCCTGTCCGCCGGCGGGGACGGCGTCCGGTACCGCCGCCGCGAGCGCTTCCAGCGTCACGTCCGTGACGCGCTGGCTCGTCTCGACGTTGCCGCCGACGACCGCGGCCGGCGGTTGAGGGTCGAGCAGCGACCCCTCGGGCGCGGATATCGACACCGGCTCGTAGCAGCCGTGGTTCGGCGGGATCTCCGGGTCGGTGACCGCGCGGACGACGAAGTACACCGCGCTCTTCGCGACGGAGAACGGCGCGTTCAGGTTGCCGTCCACCTGGTCTGCGGTGCCGGCGAAGTCGACGTCGATCGCGGCGCCGTCGACGGTGACCGCCACCTCGACGGGGATGTCCGCGTCCGTGATGCCGTCCCCCTCCAGGACATCTCGCGCTCGATAGGTGCCGTCCGGGAGCTCCCGGATCTCGCCCTCGACGCGCTCGCGGGAGTAGTCGATGACGGCGTCGAAGGCGTCGAGGAGCGTGTCGCCGTGTTCGTCGAGCAGCTCGCCGACCCGCTCCTCGGCGCGCGCGTTCGCGGCGCGCTGCGCCCGGAGGTCCGCCTCGCGCTCGTCGGGCGTGCGGACGTTCGCGAGGATCAGGTCGCGGACGGCGTCGTTCGGCTCGCCGCCGTCGACGAGCCGGACCGCCGGCATGCGGAGTCCCTCCTCGTATATCTCCCGCGCCCCCGGCGGCATGCTCCCCGGTGCGCTCCCGCCGACATCGGCGTGGTGCGCGCGCGACACGGCGTAGCCGACGATCTCTCCCTCGGGCGCGATCGGCGAGACCAGCGTCACGTCCGGGAGGTGCGTCCCCCGGCGAACGGGTCGTTGACGACGAACACGTCGCCCGGCTTCGGGTCCTTTTCGAGGACCACGTCAACCGCGTCCGGCATCGCGCCGAGGTGGACCGGGATGTGCTCCGCCTGCGCGACCATCCGGCCGTCGGCGTCGAAAAGCGCCGTCGAGCAGTCCTGTCGCTCCTTGATGTTCGGCGAGTACGCGCCGCGGATCAGCACGTGGCCCATCTCGCTCGCGACGCTCTCCAGCTGGTTGCGGAGGATCTCCAGCGTGACCGGGTCGATGCCCGTGTCGCTCTCAGGGTCGCTCACGCGTCGCTCACCTCCGCGACCAGGGCGCCGTCGTCACGCAGTCGGACGCCCCACGCCGGCGGGACGACGACCGTGCTCTCGGGCCCCTCGACCACAACCGGACCCGCGACGCGCTCGTCGGCCGGGAACCGCTCCCGGTCGTAGACGGGGGTCTCGCGGGTCCCATCGGGGAACACCGCCTCACGGGTGGTCCGCGGCTCAGCGTCGGGGGCGCCGACGGACTCGATCGCCGGCGCGCTCCGCGGGACCGTCGCCGTCGCGCGGCAGTTCACCAATTCGACGGGCTCGTCCGCTCGGTAGCCGTACGCCGACTCGTGGGCCGCCGCGAACCGCTCCTCGGCGTCCGCGGGGTCGAACGGGCGCTCGACGTCGACGGTGAGCTCGAAGCTCTGCCCGGCGTACCGCAGGTCCGCAGCGTACTTGACGCGCGCGGCGTCCGGGTCGCTGACCTCGTCAAGCAGGTCGTCGGCCAACTCCCCGTACAGCGCGTCGACCGATTCCGGGTCGACCTCGGTGAGGGGGCCCTGACGGGTCCGCACGGCGTCTCGGGTCTCGTCGGCCGCGAGCAGGCCGTACGCCGACAGCACCCCCGACGCGTGCGGAATGATAACGCGCTCGACGTCGAGGCCGTCGGCGATCTGGACCGCGTGCATCGGCCCCGCGCCGCCGAAGGCGACGAGGCCGAACGCCCGCGGGTCGTGGCCGCGCTCGACCGTGACGGAGCGGATCGCGCGGGTCATGTCGGCGTTCGCGACGCGGTGGACGCCGAGCGCGGCCGCGACCGGGCCCTCCATCCCGGCCTCGTCGGCGAGGTCGGCGAGCGCGTCGCGGGCGGCCGCCGCGTCGAGCGAAAGGTCGCCGCCGAGGTCCGTGTCCGCGCCGACGTAGCCCAGCACGAGGTTCGCGTCCGTGACCGTCGGCTCCGTGCCGCCCTTCCCGTAGCAGGCGGGGCCGGGGTCGGCGCCGGCCGAGCGGGGTCCGATCCGGAGCGCGCCGCCGGAGTCGACCCACGCGATCGACCCGCCGCCCGCGCCCACCGTCTCGACGTCGACCATCGGCGTCCCGATCGGTCGATCGGCGACGGTCGCCTCCGTCGTCCGCTCGGCCTCGCCGTCGCGGACGAGGCTCACGTCGCTGGAGGTGCCGCCCATGTCGAAGGTGATCAGCCCCTCGCGGTCGGCGTCGGTCCCGGCCGTCGCGCTCGCGCCCACGACGCCCGCCGCGGGCCCCGAGAGGACGGTCGTCACGGCGTTCCGCCTGACCGTGTCGGCGTCGGTGACGCCGCCGTTGGACTGCATGATCCGCGGCTGCGGCAGGCCGAGGTCTCGTGCCCGCTCGGTGAGGCGACCGACGTAGCCGTCGATCGCCGGGCGGACGTACGCGTCGACGACGGTCGTCGAGGTGCGCTCGTACTCGCGGAACTCCGGGAGCACCTCGTGGGAGGCCGAAACCGGCACGTCGAGCGCGTCGCGCAGCGCGTCCGCGAGGCGCTCCTCGTTCCCGGGGTGCGCGTAGGCGTGGAGCAGGCAGACCGCGACGGACTCGACGTCCGCGTCACGGAGGTCGGCGACGAGGGGCTCGATCGCCTCGTCGCCGATCGGCTGCTCGATCCCGTCGACGGTCGCCCGCTCCGGGACCTCGAACCGACGGCGTCTGGGGACGAGCGGCTCCGGTTTCTCGGCGTCGAGGTCGTACAGCGACGGCCGGGTCTGCCGGCCGATCTCCAACACGTCGCGGAACCCCTCGGTCGTCACGAGCGCGGTCCGCGCGCCGTCGCCCTCCAGCAGCGCGTTGACGGAGACGGTCATCGCGTGGGAGAACTCGGTCACCGTCTGGGGGTCGACCCCGGCCGCCTCGCAGGCCTTCTCGATACCGGCCGCGACGCCCTCGCTCTGGTCGTCGGTGCTCGGCACCTTCGCGGTGACGAGGTCGCCGTCGACCGAGAGCGCCACGTCGGTGAACGTCCCCCCGACGTCGACGCCGATCGCTCGGCCGCCGGTCCCTCGGCTGCCGCTCTCCCGATCCTCCATCGGCCCCCCGCCCATCTACGACACCCCCGCGGCGTCGCGGGAGCTCCGGACGCCGAGCGTCGAGGTGGCTCGGTCGCGTGGCATGGATCGCCCTCGTCACCGGACGGACTTAAGACCGCCCCGTTCGACGGCCCGACGCACTCGACCCGTTCGTCGACCACCGGTCGCGCGGCGGGCCCCCGCGAGGGCCCGGCGGCGACGAGGTCGACGAAAGCGACGGGGAAGCGAGTACTTAAGCGACGCCGGAGCGACCGCCCCGTATGCGCATCGCGCTCATCGCTCACGACGAACTGAAAGACGAGATGGTCGCGTTCGTCGAGTCGCACACGGCCGCCCTCGACGAGTGCGAACTGGTGACCACCGGGACGACGGGGAAACGGATCGCGGACGCCACCGGGCTCTCCGTGAATCGACAGGCGTCGGGGCCGTTCGGCGGCGACCTCCAGATCGGGGCGATGATCGCGAGCGACCGGATCGACGGCGTCGTCTTCCTCCGGGACCCGCTGACCGCGCAAGCACACGAGCCCGACATCTCGGCGCTGCTGCGCGTCTGCGACGTGAAGGACGTGCCGCTGGCGACGAACGTCGCGTCCGCGGAGCTGCTCGTCGAGGGGCTGCTCGGCGGCGATTCTCTCGACTGATACCGTCGACCGCGATGATTTAAACCGGGACGACGAACGGACGGCCGATGACGCGCCCGCAACGGACACGCGTTCGCGCCCTCGCGCTCGCGCTGCTGCTCCTTGCGGCGAGCCTCGGCGCCGGCGCGGTCGCAGGCCAGGCCGCGACGCCGGGGGAGACGGCGACGCAGTCGGCGGCTGAAGGTCCCGCCGTCGGTCCAGCGACTGCCGGGCCCGGCGTCGACGCGGACCGGACTGAGGTCGCCCCGATCACGCGGTGTTTCACCGGCAGCGGGTACCCGATCTCGATCGGCGACGGCGAGGGTGGGGCGACGATGGAGACGGTGGTCCACCTCTCCGTGTTGACCGACCCCGGCGCGGGCAACGAGTTCGGCGTCGAGACCGCCGGGCGACTCGACGGCGAACCGATCGTGGTCCTCGCCGCGGGCGTCAGGCTGACCGCCCGGCAGGCGATCGCCGACGGGATCGACCCGTTCGCGGCGTTCGACGTGCTGTACACCTACGAACTCCAGCTTCCGATGTTCGCCGGCTCGGTCGGCGACGCCGACTACGAAGACGACGGGTCGCCGATCGAGTCGAGCGCCGGCGCGATCGACTGCTGACCGGCTATTCCGAGTGCTCGACGGCACCGCCCTCGGCGTCCGGCGGCCGAACGCCGCGCACCAGCGACAACACGTCTTGTCTCGTCGCCTCGAAGCCGTTACCGATCGGATAGGCGCCGCCCGCGAGCAGGTACTCGCCGGCCTCCCACACCGCGAGCAGGGCTTCGACGGGAACCCGTTCGTCGTCGACCGCACAGCGGCCGTGAAACACGGTGAGCGTCGCGCGCGACGCGTCCGGGTCGTCGACGTCGAGGCGTCGCTCGTCGCGACGCGCGAGGTCGGTGATGTCCCGGTCCGCGAGACGGTCGCGGAACCCCCCTCGGGCCCGCGACTCGACGAGTCGGGTCAGGGCGGGGTTCGGTCCGGCGTCCGGAGAGATCCGGAGTCGGCTCACGAAGAAGAACGGTCGCGGCGGCGGCGTCTCGCGCTCGTAGCGCGCCGTGCCCGCCGTGACCGAGACCGGGCCGGCCTCGAACGGTCGTTCCGTCGCCGCCTCGACGAGCGTCCAGCCGTCGAGGCGGTCGTGGGGAACGACGGGCGGTTCCATGGTCCCGCCTTTCTCCGAACGGGAATAAAACGGACGGGCGGCGGGAGGAGAGTCAGAGAGATGACGTGAGAGAGGACAGACTGACGGCAGGAGGGAAGGAAGCGAGCGAAAACGTTGTCAGTGGTCGTCTTCGCGCCACTTGTGTTCGCACTCGGTACAGACGAAGAACCGAGTCTCGGACTCGTCGGCCGCGCGGATCTGCTGCATGTACCAGTACGCCTGGTCGTTGTCGCACTCGGGACACTGGGCCGTCGTCGTCGGGAGCCCCTTGTCCTCCGCGTCGCTCACGTCGACGATCTCGGACTCGACCTGCGACTGGGTCGTCCACTCGTCGTCGCCATCGTCGCGCCCGATCTCGTAGCCGCAGGCGTCGCACACCCAGTGGTCTTCGCCCTCGCCGGATTTCATCATGGATCCGCACTCGTCGCAGAACTTCATGCCCGAACCTACCGCGGATCGTATTTAAACGGCGGGATCGCGGGCGAGGGCCGGACGCGCGCTCGGGGCGCCGACGCGGCCGTCAGTCCGCGTCGACGTGCTCGGCGAGCGCGAACCGGACGCGCTCCTCGTCGGGACCCTTCGTCTCCCGGCCGGTGACGACGACCTCGCCGATGTCGGCGGTGTCCGCGACGTGGGTCCCGGCGCAGGCGGTACGGTCGTACGGCTCGTCCGCGTCGTCCGCGCCCGCGATTTCGACGATCCGGAGCTCCTCGATCGAGTCCGGGAGGAGGTCGATCCGCGTCCGGTCGGTGTCCAGCGTCGCCTCCGCGGTCTCGCGGTCCATCGTGTAGCTCGCCACCTCACGCCCGTCGGCGACGAGCTCGTTGAGCCGCGCCTCGATCCGGTCGAGGTCGGCGTCGGTGAACCGGTCGTACTCGGCGTCGAGGCGCGCGCGGTCGGCATACAGCTGGTTGCCCGTCGTCCGCGCGTCGAACTCGTCGAGCAGCAGCGCCGACAGCAGGTGCTGTGCGGTGTGATACCGCGAGTGCGCGGCGCGGCGGTCGGCGTCGATTTCGCAGGCGACCTCGGTGCCCGGCTCCGGGAGCGGGGGCGACTCGGCCGCGTCGCTCGCGTCGTCGGCCGCCCCGCCCTCGGGGCCGCCCGCCTCGCCGGCCGGTTCGATCTCGTGGTGAACCGTGTCGGCCATCTCGACGTCGACGACGCGCCAGCGAGCGGTTCCGCCGTCGTCGGCGACCCGGATCGTTCCCGTGTCGTGCGGTTGGCCGCCGCCGGTCGGGTAGAAGTGGGTCCGATCGAGGACGAGCCGGTCCGGATTCGAGAGGACGCGTTCGACGGTCGCCTCGAACGCCGTCACCGTGTCGTCCGCGAGGTAGAGTCGCTCGGTCACGGGTGCCCGGAGGGGCGCCGGCGAAATATATCCCCGGTCCGCGAGAGTGTCCCCGGTCCGCGAGAGTCGACGTCGGACCGCTCGGGTGGGAGAGAAGTCTCCCTCGATTAGGGCTATCGCGACTGATACGCGGGTGTCCACGTTTATCAGCGGGCCCGTCTAACGGGTCCCTATGAACGGAGCAGAGCGAGGAGCGACCGCCGAGCGCGCGCAGAGCGAGGTGCTCGGCACGGTGCTCCTGTTGGGGCTGACGGTCGCGGTCGTCGGCACCACCGTCGCGCTCGGCGCGACCGCGCTCGACGACTCCCAGCGGACCGCGGACATCCAGCGCGTCGAGGGGGCGATGACGCAGGTCGACTCCAAGGCGAGCCTCGTCGCGCACGGCGGGTCGCCCTCCCAGCGGGTCAGCATGGATGTCGGCCGAGGCGCCGACTTCCGCGTCGACGAGGACGCCGGCTGGCTGCGGATCGAGGTGAGCGGGGGCGACAACGGTACGTTCACGGACCAGACCGCGCTCGGCGCCATCGTCTACGAGCGCGGCGGCGAGACCGTCGCCTACCAGGGCGGCGGCGTCTGGCGGTCGAGCGGCGGCCGCTCGCAGATGGTGTCGCCCCCGGAGTTCCACTACCGCGGGACCGACGGTCCCGAGACGCTCACGCTCCCGCTGGTCACGATCGAGAACGGGTCGGGCCCGTTGGGCGACACCGTTCGGATCGGCGAGAGCGCGACCGACGCCGAGTCGGTGTTCCCGAACGACGACTACCGGAACCCGCTCGCCGACAGCAACGTCACGGTCGAGATCACGGTCCAGAGCGCGTATGCCGACGCCTGGGGCCGGTTCTTCGAGTCCCGAACGAGCGCGTCGGTGACCGAACTCGACGACGACCGCGTGCGGATCCGGCTCCGGACCGCGACCACGCACCCGACGCTCAGCGCGAGCGTCTCGGCGACCGGGCGCTCGGAGCTCCAGATGGGGGACGTCGACTGGCTGTACGCCGACAGCTACAACTCGACGAACGGAACCTACGACTCGCAGACCCCGGGCTACAACGCGAGCGTCCAGACCCGCGGCGATTTCGCGCTCACCAAAGGCGGCGGCGGGAACACCGAGAGAGTCCAGATTCTCGGGAACCTCACGGCGGAGTCGTACAACATCCCCCGGGCCAATCCGACAAGCTGAACGTCAGCGGCGAGACCCGCACGGAGAGCGACTTCGACGAGCTGGCGCCGGTCGCGGGCGGGATCAGACAGCGCATCGACGGGGTGCGCGAGCAGGACCTCGCGGGCGAGGCGCCGAACCAGTCGACCGGGATCAATCTGTCGGACGATCAGACGGCAACGATAGACGAGAACACGTACGTCGACGGCGACGTCACCGTCTCCGAGCGCGCGACGCTTCGGGTCACCGACGGCGCGACGCTCCACATCGCCGGCTCTGTGACGGTGGAGGGCGACGAGACGGCGACGCTCGACCTCGATACCGGGAGCGGGAACGTTACCGTGCTGCTCGACGAGGGGCTCGACCTCAGCGGCGACGCTGCGGTACGGGCCTCCGGAGGCGGGCGCGCGGAGCTGTACGTCGACGACTCGATCACCGTCCGGGACGCGGCCTCGGTGACGACGGCCAAGGACACGCGCCTCGACGTCTACAACACCGGCGAGATCGATCTGACCGGACCGGTCGAGATCGCCGCCGACGGCGACGTGGCGAACAACCTCTGGCTGTACTCGAGCGGCGACGAGGTCGAGATTGAGGGCCCGGAGACGGACGGCGACCGGGTCCGATTCACCGGCGTCTTCTACGCGCCCCAAAGCGAGGTCGAACTGGAAGACCAGATGACGATCAGGGGATCGTTCACGTTCCGAAAGTTCTCGTTCGACGACGGCGACATCGAGATCCACTACGACGAGGCGCTGCGCACGCGCCAGCCGTTCGATGGCGAGACGGTCCCCGTGGTGAGCTACCTCCACGTCTCCACGCACGGCGTGGTCGTCGAGTCCGACTGAGTGCGGCGATCGCCCCGCTTCGGACGCGTCGATCCTCAATCGGAGAACTCGACGCGGGCGGCGGTCCGGTGAACGAGCAACCGGTCGTACTCCTCGGCCACGAACGTCACGGAGAGGTCCGCGGAGCCGTTCGTCGTCACGTTGACCTGTTCGTGTTCCGCCGCGAGGTCGCTGTAGTACCGCTCCCAGACGATCGCCTGCGTGGAGTTGATGTCGAGCGTGACGTTTTCAGCGGCCGTCTGGTCGTCGGCCGCGACTTCCCGGTCCGTGCGCTCGCCGACGACGAGGACCGTCCGCTCGCCGCTCACCGACTCCGCGGGACCGTTGAGTCCGTACAGCGAGTAGACGATCGTGTCGCCGATCAGGAGATCGGGTTCCCTGATCATTACGCCGTTGTCGCCGTCCATCCGGAACACCGCGCCGTTCTCGTAGACGATCCGGGTGTCGCCGGCGCCCCGGTACGTGAGGGATCCCCCCTCGATAACCTGTGACTCGAATCCCGTCCCGTTGAGCCGGAACTCGGACTCGTCGTCAAACGCCAGCTCGCCGCCGCCGAGCCGGAGCTCGGTCGACCGGCTCGGCACACCGTCCCGGCTGAGGTCGTTGAAGTTGTCGTGGAGGACGTCGAACGCGCGCTCGACGTTGTTGTCCCGCTCGGCCAACTGGGCATCCTCCAGCCCGCCGAGCCCGACTGTGAACGTCACGGCGATGGTGGAGGTGATCAGCGCGAACACCAGCACGAAGCCGACGGTCTCGCTGACGCCGCGGTCGGCGGACAGGAATCCACCGTCGGTTTCCCCCGATAGGGAACCGCCGTCGGGGTCAGCGCCCCTCATCGCTCGCTCACCACCAGTTCGCCGTCGCCCTCGGGCCCGGCGTCCGACTCCCACGAGATCCGGAGGCTCCCACCGTCAACGGTCGTGTTTCGGACCGCGACGTCCTCGCTCGTGCGGAAGGGGACTTCCACGGTCGCGTCGGTCTGCTCGCTTTCGAGCGCGATCGTCCCTTGGGTGCCGTTCGCGGCGATCCGTATCCGATAGCCGGTCCCGGACACCCTGTTCGGGAGGGTTAGCGGTCGGTCGACCGTGAGGTTCTCCCGAGACTCCGCGGTCGCGACGAGCCTGTCGACGGTGCCGATGTCGGCCGCGATCCGCTCGCCGACGACGGTGAGCTCTCCCTGCGCCGCGCGCTCGCGCTGTGTCTCGACGAACGAGCCACCCGCGACGAACAGCCCTGAGAGCAGCAGCGTCGAGATCGCGAGCGTCATCACGTAGCCGACGGTGACCGACACGGCGCGGTCCGACCCGCCCGAGCGGTCACGCATCGCGCTCACCCGGCGCGAGCCGTATCACGTCGCCGTAGGTCAGCTCCGGTGTCCGGTGGCGGATCTCGACCTTAACGCTGTACACCGCCTCGGTGACGTACGGCCGGGAAGAGCGGTCGGCGTCCGCACCACCGTCGCGATTGTCGACGATGAGGTGGTACGTCCCCTCCGCCGCGTCGCCGTTCTCGTAGCGGATATTGTACGGCGGGTGTGGTTCGCTCTCGGTCTGGACCGCTTCGGCCCAGAACAGTGCGTCGAATGGCTCGCCGTTGACCGTGCCGGCGGTGAAATCGACCGTGTGGTTCCCGTCCGGACGCGGTGCGAACGTCTCGTTAGTCGTCCCGGTCGCGTTCTCCACCGTCACGGTGAGGTTGCCGTCGGTCTCGCCCGTCAGCGTCGCCGACCACGTCTCGTTGGTGCCCCCGGTTGTCCCGTCGGCCACGACGGTGAACGCGCCGCTCGTCGACTCCGACAGCGAGGCGGGATCGACCGTCAACCGGAAGTTCCGCGTCAGGGTCGCATTGCCCGCGACGGTCCAGTCGGCCGATCCGTTGGAGCTCGTCATGTTCCGGAAGCCGCTTTCGCTCTCGTTTTGCGCGATGAAGTAACCGTCCTCGACGGTGGATCCTCTCACCTGAACGTCCGCGATCACCCCGTCTCGCGCCCGGAGGTCGGCGACCGTCCGGGCGTAGGTCTCCGCGCTCGCATTGAATTCGGCGAAGACGTCGCCGTCGCTCGCGTTCCGGTGTTCGCGGTGTAAGATCCCAGCGAGGTCCTCGGTGACGCCGTCGCGGAACTCGATCGCTTCCGCCCCGCCCGCGTCGGCGCCGCGTGTCGCGAGGTTCTCCGTGTAGATGACGGTGTTGAGGAGGAGCACGACCGCGACGAAGAGGACCGCGAGCGTCAGCCCCGTGATCAGGATGATCTGCGCTCGGTCCTCGTCGCGGTCGGCGTCCCCGCTGCCGAGGGGACTGGGGAAACTCACATCTGCCATGCGGTGATTCGCACCTCCACGACCGTGTACAGGACCTCCCCGTCCCCGTCGACCGGGTCGGCGAAATACCCCCTGCCGGGACCGTCCTCGGCGAGGACGTGTTGGTCGTCGGCGCCGAACCGGTCGTCGCCGTACAGCGTCACGCGCGTGCTCGCGGTCGCCGCGTTGTCGCTCGGCGACCCCATGTCGACCATCGCGACGTCGCCCGTCCCGTCGCTGCTGTTGTCCGGGTAGTAGACGTCGATGTCGAACGCGATCTGCCGATCGCCGAACGCCTCCGTCAGCGGTTCGTGGAGCGGGTGCGACGCCGGCGGGACCCCCGCGTAGCCGCCCGCGTCGGTCGCGCCGACGAAGCTTCCGTTGTCGTAGTGTAGAAGCGCCGCAGAGAGGTTTCCGCTCGCTTCGGTCGTCGCCAACAGGTCCCCCGCGGCGATCTCGGCCTGGTTCTCGACGTGCTGGTTCGACGTGCTCGCCGACAGCGGCGTGACGGCCGTCGCCTGCGTCGCGAAGATGAGCCCGGTGACTAAGAGCAGCGCCGCCGTGAACGCCTCTAAGGTGTGCGCTTGTCCCCGGTCGTCCGGGAGGTGTTCGACGAACATCTCACCACACCCGCAGCGTGAGCCGGTAGGTCTCCGGCGGGTCCCCGTCTTCGGGGTCGTCAATGGTGACGATACGGCTCGCCGACGAGACGCTCGTTCCGCCGGGCGGCGCGGGGCCGGCGCGCATCGGGACGGCGGTCCCGTCGTCGGGGTCCAGCCTCTCTATCGCTCCGTGCTGCGTGACCGTGAGGTTGAGCCCGCGCTGGTCGTCGACGCCGAGTTCCGCGTGGAGGTCGTCGGCGTTCGCCGTCCACGCGCAGTCCGACTCCTCGCTCGCCGTCTCGGGGTCCGTCCCGTCGAAGAACGCGATGGTACACGCGTGCGACAGCGTCGCGGTCGAGCCCGCCCCAGCGAGCGAGGGCTCCGCGAGCGACGACTCCGCGAGCCGCGCCGCCCCGCGCTCGGCGACGATGACGGTCGCTCCCTCGCCGACGGCGTACGGCTCCAAGAGAGAGGGGACGAACGCGAAGGTGAATCCGACCGCGACGAGGAACACCGACATCCCGACGACGAAGTCGAGGACCGTCTGCGCGCGGTCACCCGACATAGATCCACACCCCCAGCGCCAGCGTCATCAGGATCACGGCGAACTTCACGCCGGAGATCAGCTCCGCGTCGCGGATGTAGCCGCTGATGAATCCCGAGAGGATCGCCTGGATCGTCACCGCGTGGAAGAACAGCATCGAGAGCACGTCGGGGTCGACGCCGCCCCCGCCGCCGCCGAACCCGGCCCCGCCGCCCCCGTCGCTCTGCGAGACCAGGTCGCCCATCACGTCGATGAACTGCGTCTGGAGGATGGCCATCACGCCGAGCAGCGTGACGTACGTCATCACAATGATCGCCACCTGCATCCGGGTCCGTGACTTCCGTTCGCGTTCGATGTCGTCCTGGTTCTCGGAGGCCTGCGCGGCCGTCGTCAGCACGTCCGTGATCTGCGAGGAGGCCTCCTGCGCCTCGGTGATCAGCTTCACGGTCCGCGCGAGCCGGGGCACCGCGTACGAGTTGTTGAACTCCACGAGGGCGTCACGCAGGCTCATCCCGTAGTTCACCTTCGCGTGGATCACCTCGAACTCCTCGGCGAGCTTCCCGGTCGACGTCTCCGAGACGGTCTGGACGGACTCCAACAGCGTCTGTCCGGTGTCGTTCGCGGAGGAGAGCTTCCTGAGCGTCTCGGAGAGCTTTCCGGTCACCGCCCGGCGCGAGCGCTGGTGCCACTCGTAGAAGAACCCGAGCGGGATCAACACGACGTACAGCGGCACGTAGAGCCAGACGAACGCCGACCACACCGGGCGGGCGACCCACCCGTCGAACGTCGTCGGCGCCGAGCCGGCCGCGGCCGCGACGACGACGAGCGCGAGCGCCGCGGGCACGGTCAACGCGAGGGTGTACAGCGGGTTCTCGCGGAGGAAGAGGTGCGGGGCGGCGAGGATCTCCATCGTCTTGTGGGTCCCCTCGCGGTCGCGGATGCGGTCGAAGACGCCGAACGTCCCGACGAACGCCTCCACGAGTCCGAAGTGGAAGAGCCCCTCTTGGCTCGTCTGTCGGAGCCGTTCGCTGCCGCCGTCCGGCTGGAGGTAGCCGTCGCCGGGCTCGTCCTGTTTCACCGTCGAGACTAACACGAGGAAGCCGACGCCGACCAGAGGGATGAGGACGTAGACGGTCGCGTACAGCAGCCGGTCGTCGGCCTCGCCCATCATTCCCATGATGACGAGGATGATGATGAGGAGGAGGGGGAACAGCGAGAGCGTCATGTACATCTCGCCGAACAGCTCTAAGGTCTCCAGCGTCATCTCGCGCTCCTGTTTCGACGTGCGGAGGTGTTTCTCCTTTTTGTCCTTCAGGAAGCTCTCCATGTCGCCGCCGGAGTTGACGATCGAGAGCATGTCCGCGAGGAACTGCGAGAGCTCGTCGGAGGGGGTCTCCAGCGACTGCTGGCGGATCGCGTTCCGGTAGTCGGTCCCGAAGTACTCCGTCTCGTTGACGATGCTCTGGAACTCGCGGGACACCTCGCCGTAGGTGTCCTCGGCGGTCGCCATTGCGCGCAGGATCTCCAGTTGGTTGAGCCCGCCGACGGAGAGGGCGTACATGAACGACACCGAGTCCGCGAGCAGGAGGTTGATCTCCCGCTTCCGCGCGGAGGCCCGCGAGTACGGGACCGCGACGAGGCCGCCGAACCCGATCGCGAACCCGATCGAGCCGAAGATCAGCCCGCTGAGAAGCACCGCCGTCGGCACGACGAGTGACCGGAGCAGTTCCTTAATCGCGGGCGTCGGCGCGGGGAGTCCGAGCGAGAGCGCCTCGGGGGCGATCAGCCCGAGCGAGAACACCCCGTAGCCGACCAGCGTGCCGAGCGCCCAGAGCGACCCGCCGACCAGCAGTCCGACCGCCAGCGCCAGCGAGACGTACATCTCGACCTGATCGGGCATCCGGGCCTCCGCCAGCTTGCGCTCGACGTCCCCGACGAAGTCGCCCTCGGGGTCGAACAGCAGCTCGAAGACGGGGTAACATAACTCCGCGAGGACGTTCGCGTCGACGCCGCCGTCGCCCGCGTCCACGTCGAGGCTCACGGCGCTGCCCTCGCTACGGGCATGGGATCACCCGTCCTCCGCGGGTTCGACGGCGTCGAACCCCCAGTCGTCGATGTCGTCGGCCGAGCCGTCGTCGCTCGCTTCTTCGTCCACGGTGTCGTCGCGCTCGTCCACTTCCCCCTCAGACTCTCCGCCGTCCCCGTCCGTCTCTCCGTCGTCGACTTCGCCGGCGGGGTCGCCCGCGACGTGGTCCGCGGTGCTGAACCCCTCGCTCACGTCGGGACTCGCATCCGCTTCGGGCTCTCGCTCCGGTTCGGCGTCCGCATCCCTCTCGGGCGGGCCCGCGGGCGACGAGAGCACGTCGACCCCCTCGTCGAACGGCTCCCCGAAGTCGATCCGGTTCGGATCGCCGGAGCCGTCGCCGGCCGCCTCGGAGATCCCCTCGAAGTCGCCGTGCGCGGGGTCCGGAGATGGGGTTCCCGAGGAGTCCGATCCCTCCGCGTCCCGGCGCGGTTTGTCGGGTTCGTCCGAGTCCGTCCCACTCGTCGCCGGTTCCGGACCGGCCGGCTCGTCGTAGGCCGCTTTGGCCTCCCGAGCCGTCTCGGCGAGCGCCTCGCGGTCGCTCGGGGCGGCCTCGACGTCGCCCGCGTAGTCCATCTCTAAGAGGGCGTTGGCGACCGAGTCAGGCACCTCGCCGCGGTACGTCTCGAACAGGTCCTCGGCGGCGTCGAGTATCTCCGCGGCCTCCGCCTCGCCGTCCGCGTCCGGCGTCGGCCGGGGGACCAGCGCCTCCTTCTCGCGGTCGACGTTGATCAGCACCGACTCCATCTCGCGGAGGTCCTCCAGCGAGCGCTCCAGCTCCTCGTTGGCCATCAGGGCGAGGACCGTCTCCGGGTCGTTGATGAACGCCTGGAACGTCGCCGCCACCTGCGCGTAGCTGTTCAGCCCGCGGTCGATGAGGTAGGCTAACACGACTCTACGCTTACGAAGCTCCTCGTCGAGGGTCGCCCGGCTCCAGCCGCGGTCGAACATGATGTCCTCGAGGGTGTTCGAGTCGCCCATCTGGAGGAACTCGTCCGTCTCCGCCTGCCACTGGAACACGTCCTGAACGTTGATCTCGTCGTTCTCGGCGTCGTAGTGGTTGATCTCCGTGATCGACTTGTTCCGGCGCACCTTCTTCCCCTGAACCCGCGTCGACGTCTGGATCGAGACCAGATCGAGCGCCGTGAACATCGTCTTCGAGACGTTGATCGGGTCGGTGGTGAACCGCTTGAGTACCTCGCCGACGGAGTCGGCGTGGAACGTCGTGTAGGTGGTGTGTCCGGTGGACATCACCTGGAAGGCGGTGCGGCCCTCCTCGCCGCGGATCTCGCCCATCACGATGTAGTCGGGGCGCTGGCGGAGCGCGGCCTCCAGTAAGTCGAACTCGTCGATATCGCCCTTGTCGTCGTCGGAGAAGGAGGGGCGCGTGACGGAGGCGATCCAGTTGCGCTGGGGGAGTTCGACCTCGCGCGTGTCCTCGATGGAGACGATCTTCGCGTTCGAGGGGATGAAAAGCGAGACGGCGTTCAGGCTCGTCGTCTTCCCGGACGCGGTGCCGCCGGCGAAGATCAGGCTCTTGTGGTTCTCGATCGAGAGCCAGAGGAATGCCATCTCGTCGAGCGAGAACGTCTTCCAGTTGATCAGGTCGATGGGGGTGAAGGGGACGTCGTTGAACTGGCGAATCGTGTAGTTGGTCCCGTGGTCGGACACCTCGCGGCCGAGCGTGAGCTGGGCGCGCGAGCCGTCGGGGAGGGTGGCGTCCACCTGCGGCCGGCGCTTCGAGATCCCCTTCCCGGAGCGCTGGGCGAGCTTCACGACGAAGTCGTCGAGCTCGTCGGTGCCGTGGTAGACGTTGGTGATGATCTGCTCGTACTCTGAGTGGTAGACGAAGACCGGAGAGTTGTACCCGTCACAGGAGATGTCCTCCACGTTGATGTCGTACTTGATCGGGTCGATCCGCTCGTAGCCGACGAAGTCCCGCTTGAGGTAGTACAGCAGCTTCTCGACCTGGTGGGCCGACAGGGTCCGAGAGTCCTCCGCGAGCACCGCGGGCTCCGGGCGGGCGCTAATCGACGGCGGGTCGGCCGGTTCCTCGGTCGGGGGCTCGTAGCCCAGCGACTCCGCGATCCGGCCGGCGATCCCCTCCGTCGGGTCGATACCGAACCGGTCGACCAGCGTGTCCGCGATGCCGCGCTCGTCGCCCTCGTCCTCGTAGAGCCCGTAGCGGTCGAGCAGCGTGCGCGTCTCCTCGACTATCACTTCCTCGCGGAACGCCTCGTCGCCGCCCGCGATGGACTCGTCGGCGTACTTGATCGACGTGCGGAGCTTCCCGGTGAGGAACTCCGTGAGGTCCGCCTCGATCTCCGTCCGGTACGGCTGGACGGCGTAGTACTTCGCCTCGTTCTCCTTCCGAGACCGAAAGACGATGACGAACGCGTACGGCTTGTTCACCCAGTAGCGCTCCTCTTCTTGGAAGTGCGTCTTCTTCGGCATCGGTACCGCCTTCTCCAAGTCGTACCGGTTCGTCAGCGTGGTGTGGCCCTCGTCGGTCGAGAAGAACGCGTCCTCGTCGACCTCGGGGTTGACGTCCACGGTCCGCTCGTCGACGAGGTCGGCGAGGTCGGCCGCCGCGGCACCCCCCGCGCCGAGCAGGTCCTCGGTCCGGTCCGGATCGAATCCGAGCGCCTCGGTCTTGTCCTCGTGGGTGAACTCCAGCGGCACCGCCTCTCCCTCCTCGTTCTCCTCGGTCGGCGGGTTCCCCTCCTCGTCGAGGAAGAACTCCTCGCGGTAGTCGTCCCACGTGTAGTACCCCTTCAACACCGGGACGGAGTAGGGGTCGTACCGGGCCGCGCACAGGTCCCAGAGGACGTCTCCGACCGCGGCCGCGGCGCGGAACCGGTAGTCGGTCTCGCTCGGGTCGAACCCGAGGAGCGTCGCCGGGTCGAACTCGACCCGGTTCCACTCGTCCGGAGTCGGCGCGCGCGACGGGACCGACTCGACGTCGCCGCCGGACGCGACAACGACCCCAGAGACGCCGCCGCGGCCGACCGGGGTGTCGAAGACCGTCTCGGGGCCGGTATCAACGCGTTCGGCCTCGTCCGAGTCCGTCTCGTCCGCATCTCCCACTTCGTCCGAGTCCGTCTCGTCGGCGTCGGATCGCGCCTCGTCCGGCGCAGCGTCTTCGACGGTCTCGGCGTCCGCGTTTTTTTCGGAGTTCTCCTCGTCAGCGGTGTCTTTCTCGCGCTCGTCCTTGTCGGCGGGTTCGGGCGTCGCCGGCGCCGCCACCAGCTCACCGGTCGGCACGACGGCGCCCCCGTCGAGGACGACGGCGTCGGTGCCGACCACGAGCGTCCCCCGCTCGGGGGTTCCGTGGCCGGGGACGTCGGTCTCGCCGTCCGCCTCGAAGGGCTCGTCGACGCCCGGGGCGCGGACGACCCGGTCGACGCCGTTGGGAAGATGAAGCGCGACGGCGTCCGCCGGGACGACCGGCGCGTCCGGTACGTCGGCGTACACGCGCTCGGCGGCGTCCTCGCGTCCTCGTTCCGCCAGCAGCGATCGCCAGGTGTACCGGTCGGTGACGACCGGCGCGCCGTCGTTCGTTTCGTCCCGCTCGTCGGACCCCCGGGCGACGGACGCCCCGCCGTCCGAATCGGCCGTCTCGTGTCGTTCTTCCGGCTCAGCGCCCGTCGAGTCCGCCGATTCCTCTTCCGCCATGTCCGTGTCTACCGCGTCCGGTTCGGTCGTGTCCGCGTCCTTCGGCTCGGACTCGGACGCGCCGGACGCCGAGCGATCGCCCTCGGGGTCGGATCGGGGGGCGGACCGCTCGGCGTCCTCGTTGGCCATGGTCGAGGGAACGGCGCGTCCGTTGAAAAAGGTGTCTCGCAAAACACCGCGATTGATAATCGTCGTCGACGGGCGGATTTTAGGCCCCCGCGCACCGATCGGCGATCGTGTCACGCGCCGAGCGACTCCGACGGCTTCGACGACTGCGCCGGCCGTCGGTCAGGCGGCGGGTCCGGGCGGCGATCGCCGAGGAACTGCTCGGGACGCCGCGGAGCCTCGCCGTCGTCTGCGCGTTCACCGCGTTCATGCTCGCGGTGGGGATCGGGTACTACGCGCCGACCGCGGGCGAGGTGCCGATCGCGCTCTGGCCGCTGTACGCGGACTCGGCGGTCGCGGTCGCGCTCGGCGGCGCAGTCCTCGCGACCCTCGTCGCGACCGTGCGACGCGGCGGCAACGTCACCGCGGACGCTCCCACGTCGCGGCCGTTGGCGTACCTCCACACGCTCGCGTTCGTCTGGCTGGTCCAGTTCGGCGTCTGGCCGCTGGTCTCGCTTAACCTCGCGTTCGGCGAGTACGTCGCCGCGCCCGACGCCTGGATCTACTACTGGGGCGTGATCGGCACGCACCTGCTGTTCGTGGGGCTCGCGTTGCTGTTCCCCGCCTTCGGACGCACGACCCGCGGGGCGCTCGCGACGGCGCTCGCGCTCGGCGTCGTAAACGTCGTCATCGACTACGGGTTCGGTTTCCACCCGCCGCTACTGTACGAGCCGGGCCCCGGACTGGCGGCCGCGACGCTCGCCATCGCGGTCGGAGCAGTCGCGCTCGCGGCGCACTCGTTCCGATGGCTGGGGGAGGAGACGGACTGAGCCGCGCTCGGAAACGCCGAGCCCGGCTAGTGTCATTTAAATAACCGAATAGCTCCATCAAACGTCACTTAAATGTGTTAAAAGGGCGCGGCGGGATCCACGCGAGCGAGCGGAGCGAGCGAGCGTGGAGCCAGTCGCGCCCGTGACTGAGCGAAGCGAAGGAACGGGCGCGACGGGATTCGAACCCGCGATCGAGAGGTTAGGAACCTCTCGCCCTGTCCGCTAGGCCACGCGCCCAGAACGGATGGAGAAAACGGAACTGCGGGGATCGGTCGGCGGAGGGGGCCGGCTTACGTGCTGGTTTCCTTGTCGGTCTCGGTCTCGAGCTCGTCGAGGTCGTCGTCCTCGTCGTCGAGCGTCGAGTCCGCCTTTTCGCCGTCTTGCATGTCTTTCAGCTCCTCTTCGACCTGTTCGCGGCCCTTCTTGAACTCTCCCATCGCCTGCCCGGTCGACCGAGCGAGCTTCGGGATCTTGTTCGCCCCGAACAGCAGGACCAACACGAGCAGGATGATGAGGAGCTCCGGCCCCGCCGGAATGCCGCCGATTAGTGGTGTCGCACTTACCATCTCTGTCTCGCAGTAGCCCTGTGTCGATTATAGTCTTTTTGCCTCGTCCGATTCGACGCGCGGGCCGCCCGAGTCAGTCCGCCCGGGAAAAATGCGTGAAGTACCAGCTGCCGTCGTAGCGGACGAGCGGGACGACCTCCCCGTCAGCCGAGAGCGCGTCGAGGACCGTCGCGAACGCCTCCGAGTGTGGCGGGGACTCGGCGTACTCAGAATCGACGGCCTCGTCGAGGACCGCTCGCTGGTCCGCGGTCGGATCGTCGATCGACCGGCCGCGCTCCTCGCCGACGGCCCGACGGAACTCGCGCTGCGACGAGGCGACGCGGTCGGCGCGGACGGCGACCGTCGCGACATTGACCGACCGTTCCCCCTCGAACGCGAACCGGAGCAGTTCGCCGTCCCACTCGACCCGTTGGCCGTCGTTTTCGGGGACGAACCGCGAGCGCTCCCGCCGCTCGGCGGACGCGTACGCGAACGTGACTCCGAACGGCGGGTAGTGCGGCGCGTGGATCAGCGACGCGTCGCCGAGGGCGTCCCGAACGACGTCCCGGTCGTGCTCCGGGAGGTCGGCGAACGGGACGCTCGACGGGGGACCGAGAAGGAACGAGTCGACGGAATCGACCTCGACCGTGTACGCGTAGCCCGGTGCCGCGACGGAATCGACCGTTTCGGTCTCGACGCAGTAGTACTCGGCGTCGTCGGTGACGACGTACGGCGCCGAGACGCCGGGGCCGTAGTACCCGTCGACGGTCCCTTCCCCGCCGTCGATCGCGGTCCGGACGGCCGCCCGTCCCGCGTGGCCGACGGCGTCGACCGGCGTGCTGAACTCGTTGGAGACGCCGACCGGCGAGGCTTCGTCGAGTTGAAGCACCGTCTCCGCGCGAGCGCCGTCCGCTTGGTCGTTCGTGGAACAGCCCGACAGCGCAGTTAGTGACGCGGTCGCCGTGAGCAGTACTGTCCGTCGACGGGAGAGGCGGCGTGGAGGGCGGGACATCATTGGCCCTTCGTCTTCGGGGCACTTGGTTCTCTCCCCGGACCGCCGACTGGGCCGGCTCCCCTCCCCCGCGATACGGTTCGAGGAATGAGCGTCCTGCGGAGTTCCGCCGTCGAAACCGTGATACCCGCGGCCGACGAGATGTCTGATATGACAGACGTCGGCGATGACGCCCCCGACTTCACCGGATCGCTCGTGGACGGCGACATCGAACCCTTCCGCCTCTCGGACCACCTCGGCGACGAGCCGGTCGTCCTCGCCTTCTTCCCCGCCGCCTTCTCGAACACCTGTACCGACGAGATGGAGGCGCTCCGCGACGGGTTCGACCGCGACGACTGCACCCTGTTCGGCGTGAGCACCGACCTCCCGCACGCGCTCGGCGCGTACCGCGCGCAGTACGACCTCCCGTTCGCCTTGGTCGCCGACCCGGACCACCGCGCGATCGAGGCGTACGACGTGATCGAGGCGTTCGAGGGCTACGGCGTCGAGACGGTCGCGCAGCGCGCCGTCTTCGTGATCGACGCGGACGGGACCGTGACGTACCGCTGGCTCGCGGACAACGCCGGACAGGAGCCGGACTACGAAGCGCTCGACGAGGCGGTGGCGGACGCGACCGCCTGAAGGGTGAAGGTAGCGGACGCGACCCCGAAGTGGTTCAGGCGGGGTCGCGCAGCGCCTCCAGCGCCTCCGGGTTCTCCATCGAGGAGAGGTCGCCGGGGTCCTCATCGTTATACACCGACTCGATCGCGCGCCGGATGATCTTCCCCGACTGCGTCTTGGGGAACGCGTCGACGAACAGCAGCTCTCGCGGCCGGAACGGCTTGCCGTGCTCGTCGCCCACCAGCGCCCGTAGCTCGTCGCGGAGGTCGTCGCTCGGGTCGACGCCCGGTTCGAGGACGACGTACGCGACGACCGCAGTGCCGGTGGTTTCGTCGGGGACGCCGACCGCGGCCGCCTGATTGACGGCGTCGTGGTCGATGAGGACGCCCTCGATCTCGGCCGGGCCGACCTTCCGGCCCGCGACGTTGAGCGCGTCGTCGGCGCGGCCGTGGAGGAACCAGAAGCCGTCCGAATCCTTCTGCGCGAAGTCGCCGTGGTCCCACAGGTCGGGCCACGTCGACCAGTACTCGTCGAGGTAGCGCTCGTCGCCCGACCACAGCGACTTCGTCATCGACGGACACGAGTCGCGCGCGACGAGGTAGCCGCGCTGGCCCGACTCCCTGACGGACTCGCCGGTCTCGTCGACGATGTCGATGTCCATCCCGAGGCCCGGCCCGCCGAGCGTACAGGGCTTGAGCGGCTGGTTCGGCATCGGCATCAGGAAGCAGCCGCAGATCTCCGTGCCCCCGGAGATGTTGACGATGGGGCACTCCCCGCTGCCGACCGCGTCGTAGAACCACCGCCACGACTCGGGGTCCCACGGCTCGCCGGTGGAACCCAAGATTCGGAGCGAGGAGAGGTCGTGGCCCTCCACCCACTGATCCCCGTGCTTGCGGAGCGCCCGGATCGCGGTCGGCGAGATGCCGAACTGCGTGATCCCGTGTCGGTCGATCAGCTCCCAGAAGCGGTCCGGCTCGGGATGGTCGGGCGCGCCCTCGTACATCACCACGGTCCCGCCGAACGCGTGGTTGCCGATCAGCGTCCACGGCCCCATCATCCAGCCGATGTCAGAGACCCAGAAGAACCGGTCGGCGGGCTTCTGGTCGAAGCCGAAGTGGATCTCCTTGGCGCACTGCGTGAGGACGCCGGCGTGGGTGTGGACGATCCCCTTGGGCTCGCCGGTGGTCCCCGAGGAGTACAGCAGCATGGACTCCTGGTCGCTCGGGAGGTGCTTCGTCTCGTACGCGGACGGCTGCGAGCCGACCGCCTCCTCCCACGTCCGGTCGCGGTCGTCGTTCCACGGGACGGGGTCAGCGGTGGCTCCGGAGTCGGCGGCGTCACCCGCGGGCGTCGCCCCGAGCCGGTCGTACACGACGACCTCCTCGACCTGCCCCGCGTCCGCGATCGCCTCGTCCGCGGTCCCCTTCAGTCGGACCTCACTGCCCCGCCGGTAGAACCCGTCGCCGGTGAAAAGTACCGAGGGCTCCGCGTCTTCGATCCGCGTCGCGGTCGCCTCGCGGCCGAAGCCGGAGAATATCGGCACGGCGATCGCGCCGACCTTCAGGCAGCCGTAGAGGATGGAGACGACCTCGGGCACCATCGGCATGTAGAGGCCGACGGTGTCGCCGGTCTCGATCCCGGCCTCCGTCAGGTAGTTCGCGACCCTGTCGCTCTGCCGGCGGAGCTCGTGGAAGGTGATCTCGCGGACGTCGCCGGGCTCGCCCTCCCAGATCAGCGCGACGCGGTTCCGGTTCGGCGAGTCGACCGCGGCGTGGCGGTCGACGACGTTGTGCGCGACGTTGATCTCGCCGCCGGGGTACCAGTCGGAGAACTGCGGACCATCGGAGTCGTCGCGAACCGCGTCGTAGTCGGTGTAGAAGTCGATGTCGAGGTAGTCGACGATCTCGTCCCAGAACCAGTCGACGCCGGACGCGGGCTCGCCCTCGACCTCGGAGGTGGTCCGCTCGATGAGCGCCTCGTAGTCGTCGATCCCGTACTCGCGCATGAACGAGGCGACGTTCGTCGACTCGGCGAACGCCTCGCTCGGCTCGTGTACGACCTCGTCTATCCCCTCGTACTCGTCCATCTCGTGCGGTGATTTTCGCGGCGACAGTAAGTAACTTTCCTGAAGGATCTATCGTAGGTCGGCGCACTCGCCCGCGACCGCGACGGTCTCGGAGTCGACCGACACCTCCCCGTCGTACAGCGCACAGGTCCCGGCGTCCCACGCGAGCCGCCCCTCCCAGTCGGCGCCGGTCACCGTTACCTCGTGTCGGCCCGTCGCCCCTACGGCGACCTCGAACGCCCGAGCGACGCCGGCGTCGACGCGGTCGGACTCCTCGGCGTAGGTGGTCCCGTCGTCGCCCGCGACGGTCACCTCCACGTCGACCGGGCCGTCGCCGTCGTTGCGGACTGTCAGGTCGAGTCGACTCGGGTCGGGGTCGGAGCCGAGACAGCCGGCGGCCGCGACCGCGAGCGCGCCAGTCCCCGCGGCGAGGAGTCTGCGGCGTTCCATGGCGATCGCTCGTCGCGGCGGGACTTCAAGCCCGGACACGCGGCTCGCGGTCGGCGGGGAACGCGAAAACGGGTCGGCTCGCGGGAGGCGGCTACTCGTCGTCGTCCGTCTCTTCCTCGTCCGCCGCGGCGTGGACCGACTCGGGGACGATGTCGACGGAGGCGACCTCGTCGTCGGGGTCGAGATTCATCACGATGACGCCCTTCGTGTTGCGGCTCACCGTCGAGATCTCCTCGACGCGGGTCCGCATGATCTGCCCGGCCCCGCTCATCGCGACGAGGTGGTCGCCGTAGGTGACGGCCTCGATAGCGACGACCTCGCCGTTGCGGTCGCCGGTCTTGATGTCGACGAGCCCCTTCCCGTTGCGCGACTGCGGGCGGTACTCGTCGAGGTCGGAGCGCTTCCCGTATCCGTTCTCGGTGACGGTGAGCACCCAGTTGTGGTACTCCTCGTCGATCGCGGCGACGCCGGCGACGGCGTCGCCCTCGCGGAGGTCGATGCCGATCACGCCGCGGGCCGTGCGGCCCATCGCGCGGGCGTCCGACTCGTCGAAGCGGATCGCCATCCCGTTCCGGCTGCCGATGACGATGTCGCGCTCGCCGTCGGTCACCTCGACGTCGACGAGTTCGTCGCCGTCCTCCAGTCGGATCGCGCGGATCCCCGTCGACCGGATGTTGCCGAACTCGTCGACGGCGGTCCGCTTGATGTAGCCGTCGCGGGTGACCATCGTGAGGAACTCGTCGTCGTCGAGGTCCTCGGTGTTGACCACCGACTCGATCTCCTCGCCGTCGTCGAGGTCGAGGAGGTTGACCGCGGACTTCCCGCGGGCCGTGCGGGACATCTCCGGGATCTCGTAGGTCTTCAGCTCGTAGATCTGCCCGCGGTTCGTGAACACCAGCAGGTAGTCGTGGGAGCTGGCCGCGAACACGGAGGAGACGCGGTCGCCCTCCTTGAGTCCGGTGCCGATGATCCCCTTGCCGCCGCGGTTCTGCGCGCGGAACTCGTCGAGCGGCATCCGCTTGATGTAGTCGTCCTCGCTCATCACGACGACGCACTCCTCTTCGGGGATGAGGTCCTCGTGGGTCACGTCGCCCGCGTCCTCGATGAAGCTCGTGCGGCGCTCGTCGTCGTACTCGGCTTTGATCTCCCGGAGCTCGTCGACGATCACCTGGTCGAGCTCGTCGGGGTCCGAGAGGATCGTCTCCAGCCGCTCGATCCGCGCTTTCACTTCCTCGTACTCCTCCTCGATCTCGGCAGTCTCCATCGAGGTGAGCGAGCCGAGCTGCATCCGGACGATGTGGGCCGCCTGCGCCTCGGTGAAGTCGAACGCCGACTCCAGCGCGGCCTTCGCGGCGTCGCGGTCGTCGGAGTCTTGGATCGTCTCGACGACGCTGTCGACGTTGTCGAGCGCCTTCAGGCGGCCTTCGAGGATGTGCGCGCGGTCCTCGCGCTCCGCGAGCTCGTGCTCAGAGCGCCGGCGCACGACCTCGCGGCGGTGTTCGACGTAGTGCTCTAAGGTCTGCTTGAGGTCCAGCACCTGCGGCGAGCCGTCGACCAAGGCGAGGTTGATGACGCCGAAGGTGCGTTCGAGGTGGCTCTCCAACAGCTGGTTCTTGACGACCTCGGCCATCGCGTCGCGCTTGAGCTCGACAACGATCCGGATCCCGTCGCGGTCGGACTCGTCGCGGAGGTCGCGGATCCCCTCGATGGCGCCCTCGTTGACGTCCTCCGCGATGCGCTCGACGAGCCGCGACTTGTTCTGCTGGAAGGGGAGCTCGCTGATGACGATCCGTCCCTCCTCCTCGAGGACCTCGAACTCCGCGCGGACGCGGATCCGCCCGCGACCCGTCTTGTACGCCTTGTGGACCGCGTTCCGCCCGACGATGTTCGCGCCGGTCGGGAAGTCCGGCCCCTTGACGTGTTCCATCAGGTCCTCGACGCTCGCGTCGGGGGTCTGGATTAGCTCGACGGTGGCGTCGATCACCTCGCCGAGGTTGTGCGGGGGATGTTCGTCGACATCCCGACGGCGATGCCCGACGAGCCGTTGACGAGCAGGTTCGGGAACGCCGCGGGCAGCACCTCGGGCTCCTCGAGGCGGTCGTCGTAGTTCGCCTGGAAGTCGACGGTGTCGCGCTCGATGTCCGCCATGAGCTCCTCGGCGATGGGCGACATCCGCGCCTCCGTGTACCGCATCGCGGCCGGCGGGTCGCCGTCGACCGAACCGAAGTTCCCCTGCCCGTCGACGAGCGGGTAGCGCATCGAGAAGTCCTGGGCCATCCGCGCGAGCGTGTCGTAGATGGCGCTGTCGCCGTGCGGGTGGTAGTCGCCCATCGTCTCGCCGACGACGGAGGAGGACTTGCGGTGCGCGGAGTTGCTCGTCACGCCCGCCTCGTTCATCGCGAAGAGGATGCGGCGGTGGACGGGCTTGAGCCCGTCGCGCACGTCGGGGAGCGCCCGCCCCGCGATGACGGACATCGCGTAGTCGATGTACGACTGCTCCATCTCGTCTTCGATGCGCGCGTTCGTCACCTGCGCCGCGCGTACGTCGCCGGGGTCGGCGTCAGGGGTCTCCGAGCTCATATGTCCACCCACTCCGCCTCGGTCGCGTGCTCCTTGATGAACTGCTTCCTCGGCTCGACCGCGTCACCCATCAGCACGTTGAACATCCGGTCCGCCGCGGCCGCGTCGTCGATGGTGATCCGCTTGAGCCGGCGGTTCTCCGGGTCCATCGTGGTGTCCCACAGCTGGTCCGGGTTCATCTCGCCGAGCCCCTTGAACCGCTGGACCTGTGTGGGGTTGCCGTCGCACTCCTCCTCGACGATGCGGTCGCGCTCCTCCTCGGTCATCGCGTCGTACGTGTTCCCGCGGTACCGGACGCGGTAGAGGGGCGGCTGGGCCGCGTACACGTAGCCCGCTTCGAGCAGCGGCTTCATGTGGCGGTAGAGGAGGGTCAAGAGGAGGGTTCTGATATGGGCTCCGTCGACATCTGCATCGGTCATGAGAATTATTTTATTATATCTGACATCTTCGATGTCGAATTCTTCTCCGATCCCCGCGCCGATCGCGGTGATCAGCGCGCGGATCTCGTCGTTCTCGAGGATGCGGTCGAGGCGGTGTTTCTCGACGTTGAGGATCTTCCCCTTCAGCGGGAGTATCGCCTGGTTCTCGCGGTTCCGGCCCTGCTTGGCCGAGCCGCCCGCGGAGTCGCCCTCGACGACGAACAGCTCCGCCTCGGTGGGGTCGCGCGTTTGACAGTCCGCCAGCTTACCGGGGAGTGCCGTCGACTCCAGCGCCGACTTCCGGCGGGTGAGCTCCTCCGCCTTCTTGGCGGCCTTCCGCGCCCTGGCGGCCTCGGCGGCCTTGTGGACGACCTTCTCTGCGGTGTCGGGGTTCTCCTCGAAGAAGGTGCCGAGCTTCTCGTGGGTCGCGGACTCGACGACGCCGCGGACCTCGCTGTTGCCGAGCTTCGTCTTCGTCTGGCCCTCGAACTGCGGGTCGGGGTGTTTCACCGAGACGACCGCCGTGAGCCCCTCGCGGACGTCCTCGCCCTTGAGGTTCGCGTCGAGGTCGTCGACGAGCCCGTGCTCGTTGGCGTAGTCGTTGACGGTGCGCGTGAGGGCGGTCTTGAAACCGGTGAGGTGGGTGCCGCCCTCGCGGGTGTTGATGTTGTTGGCGAACGCGTGGACGGAGCCCTGGAGCTCCTCGGTCGCCTGCATCGCGACCTCGACGTGGACGCCGTCGGTCTCGTCCTCGAAGTAGATGACCTCCTCGTGGATCGGCGAGCGCGTCTCGTTGAGGTACGCGACGAACTCGCGGATGCCGCCGTCGTACTTGAACGTCTCCTCGGTGTCGTCGCGGTCGTCGACGAGGCGGATCTCGACGCCGGAGTTGAGGAACGCGAGCTCGCGCAGCCGGTTGGCGAGCGTCGACGTCTGGAACTCCGTGGTCTCGAAGATCTCCTCGTCGGGCCAGAATCGGATCTCCGTGCCCGTCGACTCGCCCGATTCCATGTCGCGGACGCGCTCGAAGCCGTCCTCCGCGGGCTCACCGCGGGCGAATCGATGGCGGAAGACGCCGCCGTCGCGTTTTACCTCGACCTCCAAGCGCTCGGAGAGCGCGTTCACGACGCTGACGCCGACGCCGTGGAGCCCGCCGGAGACCTGGTACGACTTGGAGTCGAACTTCCCGCCGGCGTGGAGGACCGTCAGGATGACCTCCAGTGCGGGCCGGTCGTACTCCTCGTGGGTGTCGACCGGAATTCCCCGCCCGTCGTCGCTGACGGAGACGGAGCCGTCGTCGTGGATCCGCACCTCGATCTCCTCGCAGTATCCCGCGAGCGCCTCGTCAATGGAGTTGTCGACGACCTCGTAGACGAGATGGTGGAGCCCTCGACCGTCCGTGGACCCGATGTACATCGCCGGTCGCTTACGGACGGCCTGTAGGCCCTCGAGGACCTGAATCTGGCCGGCTCCGTATTCGCTCTGCTCTGACATAGGAACTTACCGTCGCTAATCGCCGTCGGGTTATAAAGCCGGCGCACGCGCGCGGGCGTGTGAGTCGAGGCGGGCGGACGGCCTCGGCCAGGCAGCGCGCAGTCCGGCCTCGCGTATGCGGATTTTTCCCACAGCTACAAGCCGCGCCCTCGCGTACCGATCGCCGATGCTACCGATCGCGGACTCCTTCGAACACGTTCACCGGGGCTGCGAGATCCGGTACGGACGGGGCCGAATCGACGACCTCGGCGACTGGCTCGGCGAGCGGGGCCTCGACGACGCGCTCGTCGTCTGCGGCTCGAACACCGGCGCGAACGACGCGCTGATGGACCCGGTCCGAGAGGGGCTCGGCGACCGGCTCGCCGGCGTCTTCGACGGGACGACTCCCGACAAGCGAGTAGAGACCGCCTACGACCTGCTCGACGCGCGGGCCGAGGTCGGCGCGGACGTCCTCGTCGCGGTCGGCGGCGGCGCCAGCCTCGATATCGCCAGACAGGCGACGCTGCTCGCCGCCGACGGCCGCGACCTCGGCGAGATCCGCGCCGACGCGGAGGCCGGGCCGGACGCACTCGGCGACCTCGCGCCGGCGAGCGATCCCACATTCCCGTCCGTCGTCGTGCCGACGACGTTCGCGGGCGCGGACGTCTCGACCGGCGGGTCCTTGGAGGTCTTCGCGGCCGACGAGTCGCCGACCGGCCAGCCGGTGAACGTCAGCGGGAGCGACGCGTGGCCGATCGCAGACGTCGCCGACCCGGCGCTGTTCGAGACGACCCCGCAGTCGGTGCTGGCCGGGTCCGCGATGAACGGCTTCGACAAGGGGATCGAGACGCCGTACGCCCGCGACGCCTCGCCCGTGAGCGACGCGGCCGCGGTCCACGGGCTCCGCCTCCTCTCGGACGCCCTCCCGCGCGTGGCCGGCGACCGGCCCGGCGGCGAGGAGGCGACCGACCGAGCGGTCGTCGGGGCGCTGCTCGTCCAGCTCGACCGGAAGATCAGCGTGATCCACGCGTTCGGCCACGGGTTCGCGCGCCGCTACGACGTCCAGCAGGGCGCGATCCACGCGGTCGTGGCGCCCCACGCGCTGGCGTACCTCTTCGACGAGGTCGACGCGAGCCGCCGGGCGCTCGCGGCCGGCCTCGGCGTCCGGACCGACGGCCGCGACGACGACGCGATCGCGGAGGACGTCGTCGAGGCGGTCGCCGAGGTCCGCGACGCGCTCGACGTTCCGAGCCGCCTCCGAGACCTCCCCGAGACCGACGAGGACGACCTGCCGGCGATCGCCGAGTTCGTCGCCGAGGACCCTCCGATGGAGCGCGCGCCGGCCGACCTCGACGCGACCGCGGAAGGAATCTTAGGCGTGCTGCGCGCCGCGTGGTAGGCGCGGCGGCGCTTCAGTCGGCAGACGACTCTGCCGCGTACGTCTCCAGCGCGGTCAACCGCCCGTCGTCGACGGAGAACACGTCGACGAACGCGAACAGCTCCTCCCCGTCGTTGTCCAGCAGTCGACCGCGGACGGCCACGCCGGGGCCGGCGGGGTACACGCGCTCGACCGCGTGGGTCGTGTCCGTGTTCGGCCGCTCGTCGCGCATGAACGCCACGAAGCGGTCGCGTCCCTCGAAGGTTCGATCGGGGCGCCGCTGGACGAAGTCGGGAGCGAGCAGCGACGCCAGCCGGTCGTACTCGCCGGCGTCGAGCGCGTCGTAGTAGGCCCGAGCGAGCGCGGCGGGGTCCGGGTCCGCGGCCGGCGCCGCTTCCCCCTCCCCGCCCTCACGCCGCGAGGGCATCGAACTCCTCGGCCGAGGTCCGGGTTCCCTTCGAGATGATCACGTCGCCGCCGCGCAGCGTGGTGTCGATGTCGGGCCCGACCAGCCACTCGTCGTCCGCGCGCCGGATCGCGAGGACGCTCGTCGAGATGTCGGTCGCGGGCACGCCGTCGACAACCGCGGTCCCGTCGAGGTCGCTCCCCGCGGCGACCTCGGTCCGGGTGATGATCTCGTCGGACTCCTGGACCGCCATCTCCACGACCGGGTGAACGTCGAGGTCGCGGCGGACGCCCTCGGTGATCGCGAGCGCGGCGTCGGAGATCTCCTCGGTCGCGACGCCGAGGTGGATGAGCCCGCGCAGCGACACCGGGTCGTCCGCCTCGGCCGCGGCCCGGAGCGTCCACGCCTCGAACCGCGACTGTAGGGCGTCGACCTCGATCTCTAAGTTGCTCACCTCCTCGGCCAGTTCCTCGTTGTCGAAGAGGACGGAGCCGTACGCGAGGTCGACGGCGAGCTCCGAGAGGTTCTTCATCAACACGATCGAGTCGACCGCGCGTTCGAGGTCGTCGATCGCGGGCTCCGCGGGCGGGTCGGGCTCGAACGGCTCGCCGCTCAGCTCGGGGTAGACGTCGGCGATGCCCCCCTCGGGGCCGCGCAGCAGCGTCACGTCGCCGGCCTCCAGCCGAGTTGTCGGCCCGGGGTTGAGGATCCAGTCCTCGTCGCGCCGGACGGCGATCACGCGGACGCCGGTCACCGATTCGAGGTCGATCGCCTTCAGCGTCCGTCCGGCGTACGCGGAGTCGGCGGCCACGGTCCCGCGAACGAGCGTCTCGACGCCCGCCGACAGCGCGCCGCGCATCGCGTCGGGGAGCCCGATCTCCTCGGTGACGATCTGGGCGATGTCGCCGGCCGCGTCCGCGATCTTCTCCGCGGCGCCGACGACGCCGAGGACGGGGGCGAGCGTCTCCGCCTCGTTCGGATTCCGCGCCGCGAGCATCAGGCTCATCCGGGCGCGAAGCTGGAGCACGTCCATCCGGTGTTCCAGTTCGACGACCTCGTGCGCGACCGTCGGGCTCCCGTGGAGGACCGCCGAGTACGACAGGTCGATAAGCAGCTCCGCGGTGTCTTTCATCTCGACGAGCAGGTCCTTGACGCTCGTCGGCTCGTAGCGGACCGTGCGCTCGTCGAAGCGTCCCATGCGACTCCCTCACCGGCACCGAGTAAAAGGCTTGTTGCGGGGGCGGTGAGACGGTCGCGGCGAGGGTGACGGCCGGGTCAGAGCGCGTCGCCGGCGACGTATCCCGGCCCCTCCTCGGGCGGTCTCGGATCGCCGTCGACCGGAGCCGCGAGGTCGACGAGCGCGAGCCAGCCGAGCAGCCGCGCCGCGCGGTCGCGCCACGCGGCCTCCCAGTCGGGGTTCCGGGCGCGGTCGTGACGCGGGACCCGGTCGCGGGTGGCCGCGAAGAGGTCGGCGGCAGTCAGCGGATCGTCGGGCGAGGCCTCCCGCAGCGCCGCGAGCGCCTCCGGGACGAGGAGGACGCCGTCGCGGAGCCCTTCCCGGACGCGCTCGGGGGTCGGTTCGGCGTCGGCGCGGACGAACCCGCGCGAGGTCTCTTCGGCGAGGCCGAGCGCGCGCAGGAACGCGAGCCAGTCGTTCGCGGTCTGCCGGTCGGGGAGGTCGCGGCGCCGCCGGAGTCGGGCGCAGCAGTCGTCCGTGTCGCCGGGGACGAGCGGGACGGCGCGCTGGTACTCGCTGAGCGCGTCGAGATCGGCCGGGGGTTCGGGGACGGGTTTGAGTCGCACGGGAGCGTGAGAAGGGTTACGCGGCGGTCAGCGGTAGCCGAACGACTCCGCGAGCAGCTCCTCGTCGGTCTCGCCGACGGTGTAGACGGGGCCGTCGACGACGTCGACGGTGACCTGCGCGGGGGCGAACACGCTCTCCGGCACGTCGTAGAAGTCCCAGTCGGCGTCCTCGAACACGTCGACAAAGGGGGTTCCGTACTCCTCGCTGGCGGTCGAGACGATCTGGTCGAAGCGGTCGTCGTCGCGCGCCACCTGGAGGTGGACCTGCCCGCCGTACGCCAAGGCGTCGTTGGTGCGACCCATCGCCTCGGTCTCGTCCCGGGTCGGGGGCGCGAGCGGCGCCGAGCCGGAGGCGTGGAGCACGTCCGTGGGCTCGTAGCCGACCTCCAGCAGGCGGAAGACGGCGAGCTCGGCGGCGCGCGCGGCGGTGGTGACGGAGCCGGCGGTCGAGCCGGTGGCGAACGTCGGGAGGAACACGCCGTCGGCGTCGACCTCTGCCATGTCGGCGACCTGCTCGGCGACCTCCTCGTCGGGGAGCGTCGTCGACTCGATCGCGAGCGTGGCGAACTCCGAGGAGTCGTAGTAGCCGACGCGCTCGAACTCGGTCTCGCGGCCGACGAGGGCGCGGGCCGGCCCGGAGCCGAGCCCCTCGAAGCCGCCCTCGGTCGTGAGCTCCCAGCCGGCCTTCTGCGAGCAGAGCAGCGCCACGGCGGGGTGGTCCGTCGACAGCTCGACGTACTGGCGCGGCGCGCCCGCGAGCTCGCCCATCCGGGTCTGGAGGTTCGCGAGCCCGGCGGTCTGGATCTCCGCGAGCAGCAGTCCCGCCTCGACGCCGCCGGCCGCGTCGATTCCGAAGTCGACGACGGTGGCGCCGTTGTCCAGCTCGTAGCCGACGACGTCCAGCTCGCCGGCGAAGTCGAGCGCCTCGTCGACCAGCTCGATCGCGGTCCGATTGATGCTTTCCATACGAAACGGTACTCGCTCCCCGTTTAAGGGGTTTGGCTGTTCGACTCGCGGGCCGTGACGACGTGCTAATTTAAAAACGAACGCACCTAGCGATCGGTCATTTATAAGCCAGCGGTGCTGTTGGCGCGTGCCCGTGAGCGGCCGCCCACGGCGGCCGCGAACGGCACCGCGCGAGGGAGTCAGTCGCCGGAGCGAAGCGGAGGCGACTGACGAGGCTGGGGAGGTGTGAGGTGCGGTCGCTGTGCGGGGCGGGGCTCAAAGGGGCAGTCGCGAGGACGAAGCACGGCGACGCAAGCACTGGAGGGAGCGAACGGAGTGAGCGACCGAAGCGCGCAGCGAGCCGCGCGAGTCCTCGCGGCTGGGGCTTTGGAGGAGTTCGTCGCCGATCCGTTGACGGAAATTTATAAGCGAGCGGCTGGGGCTTTGGAGGAGTTCGTCGCCGATCCGTTGACGGAAATTTATAAGCGAGCGGCTGGGGCTTTGCCGGTGTTCGCCGCCGATTCACTGCGATTATTTATAAACGGGCGAGTAGGGCCTTGGCGGTGATCTCTGTCGATCTGCGAGCGTCGGTTTATAAACAGGCGACTGAAACTTCGGCGGGATACCGGTGGTCCGCGGCCGCTCATTTATAAATAACCTCGCGATGCGAAGAGCGTCGCTCTCAGCTCAGCGGCAACTGTTTATAAATGCGAAGTCACCGAAGCCGACGCCGGACTGCCGAACCGCGCCGACAGTCCCGACGACCGTCACTCGCTGATGAAGTACCGGTAGCCGCCGAGCGCAACGGCGAGGACGGCAGCCGCCGCGCCGACGAGAAACAGCGCGGTGCTGCCGGAGTCGTAGCCGTATGGGACGGACAGATCGGTCCACCGGTCCAACGCGAGGAGGGCGACCGCGAGGAGGGCGACGGCCACGCCGACGGCCCTCCCGAGCGGGGAGTTCGATCGGCTGCCGGGCATACGCGGCGATTCCGGCCTTCAACTGAAGTATTTTCCGGCGTAACGGATGCTGCCGTCCGAACGGGGGTCGACCCGACCGCTCACCAGAAGCCGCCGTCGGAGTCGTCCGGCCCGCCTGCCTCGCCGGGGCCGGGCGGACCGCGGGGACCGCTCGGCCGCGGGTCAGGGTTGATCTCAACGGGTTCCGACTCCGCTCGCGGATCGATCTCGCGGCCCTCCTCGTAGCGGACGAACGAGAGGTAGAACGGCTCGCCGCAGCCGACGCCCTCGCTGTCGGGTTCCCGGTACGGTTCGTCGCCGCCGACGTCGGTCCCCCGAACCCCGTCGTGCGGGTCCCAGTCGACGCCGTCGCTCTCGCCGCAGACGAACCGGACGCCGTCTGCGTCGACCTCGTCGCCGTCCTCGCCGCTGTCCGCACCCCCACCGCCCTCTTCCGCGTCGAACGGCTCGGTCGGCGCGACGTAGGTCCACCCTTCCAGCGGATACGGCGTCACCGACTTGTCCGCGAGGTACCCCTCGCGTTCGAGCGCGACGAGCGTCCCGCAGTGCGGACAGTAGTACGTGACCGGGTAGCTCATACCGGACATACGAGAGCCATTTATAAACAGCCGTCGCCGTCGCGTCAGGTATTTGATCGCTCGGGCCGACAATCCGACATCTCATCCGATACCCCCGCTGACGGCTCGGACGCATCGGACGACACCTCCGGACTCGTCACCCGACGACGGCTCCTCTACGGCGTCGCGGCCGGGGTCGGCCTCCTCGGCGGCGGCGGCCTCTACGTCGCGAACGAACTCGACGGTGATGCCGGCGGGTACGAGGCACCCGAAACGCAGCCGATGGTGTCGACGCGCGACCGCCTCGACACCGACGATTCGACGGAGCGGTCGGGGTCGTGGGCGTTCGACGGGGCCGACTCCGTGGTCCTGTTCGTCCACGGTCTGGGCGCGGACGCCGAGTCGGCCCGCGACCTCGCGTACACCGCTCGGCTCGGCCTCGACGCGGCGATTGAAACCGGCGGAGAGGCCAGCGACCGCCCCGTGATCGGCTACTCGTGGGCGTCGAACGTCGACTGGGGGCCAGCGAAGGAGACCGCCGACGCCAACGCCGTCCCGCTCGCCGACTGGCTGACGGCGTGGGCGGACGAAGATGGGCGCCCGGTCCACCTGTTCGCCCACTCGCTGGGCGCCCGGGTGACGGGGGCGACGCTCCGCGAACTCGCGGCCCGAGAGCGGCCCGACGCCCTCGCCTCGGTCTCGCTGTTCGGCGGGGCGGTCCCGCACGACAGCGCGGCCGTCGACGGCCGATACGGGCCCGCGATCGCGGCGCTCGACGCGCCGGTCTACAACTTCCACAGCCGGAACGACCGCGTCCTCGGCTGGGTGTACCGCGCGTCGGACCGGACGCGCGCGGTCGGGCACGGCGGGCTCCCGGACTCCGCGATCGCCCCCGAGAACTACGCGGACGTCGACGTCACCGACCTGGTCGCGGACCACTACTCGTACGTCGAGCCGGAGGAGGGGTGCCTGCCGCGCGCGGTCGGCCGACTCGGATTCGAGTAGCCCGCCGGCGCGGCGAATCGCTCCGAGCGCCTCGGAGCGTCCCACCGCCGGCTCGCCCCCGGAACCCCTTTTACCGGCGCGGTCGACCGTTCGGGCATGATCGACGAGACCGTCGCCGAGATCCGGGCGATGCGGACCCACAGCACGTCGGCGGTGGCCGTAAAGGCGACGCGGTCGCTCGCGGACCTGCTTGACCGCGAGTACGTGACCGTCGACGAGTTCGAGCGCGACCTCGAACACAACGCGGGCGTGTTGCGCCGGTCGAACCCCTCCCACGCCGCGCTCCACAACGCGATGCGCGACGTGGAACGCTCCATCGTCGGCGAGGCGACGAGCGTCGAGGGCGCGAAGCAGCTGTTGGAGGACGTGATCGCCCGCGTCACCGAGGACATCGAGACGGCGAAGGGTGAGGCGGCCGCCAACGCCGCCGAGCGCATCGAGGACGGCGACACGCTGCTCGTCCACGACTACTCGACGACGGTGTTGGAGGCGATCGAGAACGCCGCGCGCGACGGCGCGCACCTCACCGTCTACGTCACCGAGGCGCGCCCGCGGACGCTGGGCCGCAAGACCGCGCGCGTCCTCGCTGGGATGTCCCGCGTCGAGACGCGGATGGTCGTCGACAGCGCGATGGGGTACGCGCTCCGCGACTGCGACCGCGTCCTGCTCGGGATCACCTGCATCACCGGCGGGACCTACTACAACCGGATCGGCACCTTCCCGCTGGTGGTCACCGCCCGCGAACTCGGTGTCCCCGTCACGGCGGTCGGCTCGGGCGCGAAGACAATCGAGGAGTTCCGCTTCGAGAACGAGTTCCGCGACGCCGTCGAGGTGATGCGCGAGCCGGTCGAGGACGTCGAGATCGAGAACCCCAGCTACGACGCCACGCCGATCGGGATGATCGACACCGTGATCACCGACGACGGCGTCTGGAACTGAGCGGCGCACGGGCAAGTCGCGCGTGCCGCACCGATTATCGTCGTACTTCTCGAGCGCCGTCGCACCCGCCCGAACGCCGCGTAGCCGGCCGAACGGCTCCGTGTAGCCCAAAACGCTTTGTGCGTGTACCGTGTTAACGGGTACAATGAGCGTTCATCCGGGTTCGACGGCGGTTTTTCAGATTCCAGATCAGGGGGTGACGGGTGCGAACTGCGCGAGCGGCTGGTGCGAGCTGTGGGCGGTCGCGACCGAGCCGGGAGTGATCACGGCGGTCGCGCTCGCCGGCGTACTCGCGCTGTTGGCGTTCGCGTACGTCCGCGACGCCGAGGCGGCCTGCCGCCGCGAGCGCCGCCGCGTCCTCGACGAGCGGGACGCGTTCGAGTCGTTCGCCGATCGGGTCGCGGGGATCGACACCGTCTCCGTCGCGACGGACGCGACGCCCTCGGGCGTGCCCGCCGGCGCGCTCCGCGGACTCGACGGCCCCGGCGGCGGCCGATCCCCCGGAAACGGGCCAGCGAGCGACAACGCGACGCTGAGGCGGGTGATGGCCGCGTACCACGACACCGTGTTGTCGCTGCCCCACTACCGGGCCGAGTACGACGAGTCGGCCGCGGAGAGCCTGGCCGCGGAGCTCGGCCCGGACACCGCGACCGCGCTGGCGTCCGACGGCGGGCTGTCGAGCGGCGCCCGGTCGGCGCTCGTCGACCGGAGTTGCCGCGCAGCCGAGGCGCGCGATCAACTCGCCGACGCGATAGACGAAGAGATCGGCGAGCTGGGCGACCGAGAGACGACGCTGTCGTCGATCGACCGCCGCCGCCGCCGGCTGATCGGTCACTTGGAGGGGATCCGTTCCGGCCGGGAGGCCGACGCGGCGATCGACGTCTGGAACCGGTTAGCGGAACTCGAAGAGGAGTGCGACGACCTCGCCGCCGATCGGCAGCGCTCGCTCGACGACCCGCCGCTGACCCCCGAAACGGCGCTCGACGGCGACCACGAGCGCCCGTTCTACGACTACCTCTACGGCTGCACCGACGGGCCGCGCTACCCGGTCCTCGCGCAGATCGCGGAGGTCGCCGACGGGATCCGCGCGGACAGAGACCGTGTCGGCACGCGGATCGCCGGCGGCCGCTGACCGCCTGGTAGTCGCGGTTCGTCCGCTGGGCGCCTACTGACCGTCCGCTGGGCGCCTACTGACTGCCCAACGGCCGCGCCGAGCGGAGAGAAACTCAAAACTACCGGATTGTTTATGAAGGTAGGGCGGGACTGAGCGTGTATGAGTTGGCAAGCGGCGGAACGAGCGTTCACGGACGACGCGGTCGCCCGGGAGGCGCTCCCCGAGATGTTCGAACGCACCGCGGAGCGACACGCGGACCGGATCGCGCAGCGGTACAAGGGGGGAATCCACGACCGGTCGCTCGTCGCCGCCGGGGTCGTTCCGGAGGCGCCCGCGGGCGAGTACGCCGACCTGACGTATACCGAGATGCGCGGGATCGTCCGGAACCTCGCCGCGGGCTTCCGCGAACTCGGCGTCGACGACGACACGCGAGTGGCGATGTACTCGCAGACGCGCATGGAGTGGGCCCAGACCGACTTCGCGGCGCTGGCCGCGGGCGCCGTCGTGACGACTGTCTACGCCTCGTCGTCGCCGAGGCAGTTGCGCTACCTGCTGGAGGACCCCGAGGCGACCGTCGTCGTCGCCGAGGGCCGCGAGATGCTCGAGGACGTGCTCGCGGTGCGCGGCGACCTCGAACACGATCTCGACGCGATCGTCACCGTCGACGACGTGGACGCCGACGAGATGTCGGCCGCGGACGTCGGTGTCGACGCCGACGCGCTCGACGACGGCGCCCTCGACGACGTGTACACCCTCGGCGAGGTCCACGAGCGCGGCGCCGCCGCGTTCGACGAGGCGACCTACGAGGGGTGGATCGACGCGGCCGACGTCGGCGACCTCGCCAGCCTCATCTACACCTCCGGCACCACCGGGAAGCCGAAGGGCGTCCGGCTCACACACGCCAACTTCCGGGACAACGTCTCGCAGTGTTACCGCCGGTTCGCGGACCGCCCCGACCGCGACCCGGACGTGCCGGGCATCTCCGCGGAGACGACCACCCTCTCCTTCCTCCCGCTCGCGCACGTCTTCGAGCGGATGGCGGGTCACTACATGATGTTCGCCGCGGGCGCGACCGTCGCGTACGCGGAGAGCCCCGATACGCTCCGGGAGGACTTCGGGCTCGTGCGCCCGACGACGACGACGACCAGCGTCCCGCGCGTCTACGAGAAGCTGTACGACGCGATCCGCGAGCAGGCGAGCGAGTCGCCGGTGAAGGAGCGCATCTTCGAGTGGGCGGTCGACGTCGGCCGCGCCCACCACGAGGCTGACGACCCCGGCGCCCTGCTCGACGCCAAGCGCGCGGTCGCCGACCGGCTCGTCTTCTCGTCGGTCCGGGACGCGATCGGCGGCGAGGTCGACTTCTTCATCTCGGGCGGCGGGTCGCTGTCGGCCGAGCTGTGCGCGCTGTACCACGCGATGGACCTCCCGATCTTAGAGGGATACGGCCTCACGGAGACCTCCCCCGTCATCAGCGTCAACCCGCCGGAGGCGCCGAAGGTCGGGACGATCGGCCCGCCGGTCGTGAACACCGAGATCGCGATCGACGGCTCCGTCGTCGGGCAGGAGGTCGCGGACCTGGACGGCGACGTGGGCGAGCTGCTCGTCCGCGGCCCGCAGGTGACAGACGGCTACTGGAACCGCCCGGACGCGACCGCGGAGGCGTTCGTCGACGCGGACGACCTCCCCGACGACGTCGTCACCGCCGGGACCCCGCCCGACGAGCGTGTCGGCGTCGGTGGGGACGGCCTCGACGACGGCGGCGACGGCGAGACTGCCCGAGAAGCCGACGCGGCGGCGGCCGCCGCGCAGCCGTGGTTCCGCACCGGCGACATCGTCCAGCTCCGGCCGGACGGGTACATCGCCTTCCGCGAGCGCGCCAAGCAGCTGCTCGTGCTCTCGACCGGGAAGAACGTCGCGCCCGGGCCGATCGAGGACCGCTTCGCCGCCAACGAGTTCGTCGAGCAGTGCGTCGTCCTCGGCGACGGGCGGAAGTTCGTCTCCGCGATCATCGTCCCGAACTTCGAGAAGGTCGCGGCGTGGGCCGACGCCGAGGGGATCGACCTGCCCGAAGAGCGCGCCGAGGTCTGCCGCGACGACCGCGTTCGCGAGCGGATTCAGGAGGAGGTCGACCGCGTGAACGAGGAGTTCGAGTCGTACGAGAAGATCAAGCAGTTCCGACTCGTCGAGGAGGAGTTCACCGAGGACAACGACCTGCTCACGCCGACGATGAAGAAGAAGCGGCGGAACATCTTGGACCGATTCGCCGACGAGGTCGAGATGATCTACGAGGAGTGACCTGACCGGTCGAAGTTCAACGTGACCGGTCGGCCGTCGCCTGACCCGACCGGTCAGTCGTCGCCCGGAACGCGACCGGCGTCGTCGACGCCGGCGGCGTCGGACGGCGTCTCGTCGGCCGGCTCGCCGAACGCGTACACCGTGTTGTGCCCGGTCACCTCGACCGTGAGGAAGTCGCCGACCTCGACGCCGCGGTCGGTCGCGTTCTGGACGATGATCTGTCGGTAGGCGCCGTCGCGGCACTTCACGGAGTCGCCGGTCCCCTCCTCGACGACGAGCACGTCGTGGGTCTCGCCGACCATCGACTCGTACGCCTCGCCGACGACCTCCATCTTCAGCTCGGACATCGCCTTCGAGCGCTCCTTCTTGACGGTCCCGCCGAGCCCCTTCATGTCGGCGGCGTCGGTGCCGGGGCGCTTCGAGAAGCGGGTGACGTTGATCTTCTCCGGGCGCACCTCGGCGAGCAGGTCCATCGACAGCTCGTGGTCGGCGTCGTCCTCGGTGGGGAAGCCGACGATGAAGTCGGTCGAGAGCGTCCAGTGGTCGAGCCGGTCGTCGAACGTCGCGACGACCTCGCGGAACTTCTCGACGCGGTGCTGGCGTCGCATGTCGGCGAGCACGTCGTCGGAGCCGGACTGGACCGGGGCGTGGATGAAGTCGTACAGCTCCTCGTTCGCCGCGAACACCTCGGCCAGCTCCTCGTGAATGCCGTGGATCCCGCCGGGGTTCGCCATCCCTAAGCGGACCCGGAACTCGCCGTCGATGTCGCAGATGCGGTCGAGCAGCTCGGGCAGCTTGCGCTCGCCGTTATCCCAGCCGTAGACGCCCGTGTCCTGGCCGGTGACGCGGATCTCCTTCGCGCCGGCGTGGACCAAGGCCCGGGCCTTCTCGACGTTCTCCTCGACGGACGGGGAGTCGACGCGGCCGGTGGCGAACTTGGTGATACAGTACGAGCAGTTGCTCATACAGCCGCGCGCGATGGGGAGGATCCCGACGACGCCGTCGAGGACCGGCTCGGCGTCCGACGTGACTGTGGGACACTCGCCGTTGAGGACGTAGGAGGGGACCTCGTCCCAGTGGAGGATCTCGGCGTCGACGTCGGCCTCGGCGAACATCTCGCCCTGCGCGAGTGCCATACAGCCGGTGACGACGAGCTCCGCCGTCATATCCGACAGCTCCTCGGCGCGGCGGAGCATGTTCCGCTCGGTCTTCTCGACGACGGTACAGGTGTTGAGGATGGCGACGTCCGCGTCTTCGGGGCCGTCGGCCGGGCGGTGCCCCCCGTCGCGGAGGGCGCGCTCGATCTCCCGGCTCTCTCCCCGGTTCGAGCTGCAGCCGTAGGTTTCGATGTGGTACGTCGCCATCGGAGTGAGTACGCTATCGGTCCCGGGGGCAAAAGCGCGACGGATCGGGGCGTCGGTTCGTCGGCGGGGCGTCAGTTCGGCGGGCTGCGGGGCTCAGTCCTCGGCGACCGCGGCGGCCGGCGCGTCGGCCTCGGAGGCGGACTCGGCGGCCGCCTCCGGCTCGTCGACCGCGTCGCGCTCCGCAGGCGGGACCGCCTGATAGACGGACCGGCGAGCGTCGCGGGGGCAGAGCCCCTCCTCGACGAGTCCGACCTCAGTGAGCTTCTCGACCGCGAACCGGACGGTGCGCGTCGAGAGGCGGGTCTCCTCGGCGAGGCCGGTCTGGTCGAACCGGCCCTCGGCGTCAAGCACGTAGTAGACCAGCTTGGCGCTCGGCGGGAGCGGTTCGAGCAGCTCGCGGGTGCCTTCGTCCATACGTAACGTACAGGGGCGAATCGCGCATAACCGTGGCCCGCCTGTGCGCCCGGTGCGCACGCCAACCGGGTTTTTATATAGTTGTTTGGTCTCGGAACTCGAACCGAGCGCCGTCGTCGCCGTCGATCGACAGCTCCCAGCCGTGCGCGGCCGCGATCTCGCGCACGATCGCGAGGCCGAACCCCGTCCCGTTCGGCGCGCTCGAACGGCCGTACTCCGTCGCCTCCTCCGGGTCGATGTCGAAGCCGACCCCGTCGTCGGCGACGTAGAACCCGTCCGGGAGCGACCCGACGGAGACGGTGAGGTCTGCGGCGTCGGTGTCGCGTTCGGCGTCGGTGTCCGAGCTGTGCTCGACGCTGCCGTCAGGGTCCGACCGACCGTTCGTGGAACCGTGTTCCACACTATTTGTGAACAGGTTCTCGAACAACGTGCGGAGCCGCTCTGGGTCCGCCTCGATCGCGGCCGTCGCCTCGGAGACGTCGAGCGTCGCGTCGTCGGTGTCGACGGTGCGCCACGCGCGCTCGGCGGCCTCGTCCAGCGGGACGGACTCGATCTCGTCGACGGTCCGCCCCTGCCGCGCCAGCGCGAGGAGGTCGTCGATCAGCTGCGTCATCCGGTCGTGCGCGTCCTCGACCCGGTCGAGCTCTTCGATGACGGCGGCGTCGTCCGTCAGCGACCGGGCCAGGTCGGTCCGCCCGGCGGCGACGTTGAGCGGGTTTCGGAGGTCGTGGGAGACGAACCCCGCGAACTTCTCCAGCCGGTCGATCTCCCGCTGGAGCGCGGCGTCGCGGTCGCGGAGCTGCTCGGTCCGCTCGGCGTGGTCAAGCGCGACCGTGACGTTGGCGGCGAGGACGCGGGCCAGCTGGAGGTCCGTGTCGTCGAAGAAGCCCGGCTCGCGCGACCCGAGCGGCATCACGCCGTGCTCGCCGAGGGGAACAACGAGGAGGCTCCGGTGGTCGCCGTACCCGACCGGGCTGTCGACAGCGTCGAGGTCGTCGACCACGATCGGCTCGCCGTCGTCGAACGCGTCCCAGATGCGCCCGTCGCCGGGGCCGAACGCCGGTCGTTCGCCGAGCGCCTCGGTCGCCTCCGCGCTTATCGCCGTCGGGCGGAGGACGTTCGCCTCGGGATCGTACAGCCTGACGCCGCTGCTTGGGAACTCGAGGATGTCGATCGCCGCCCGGGCGGCCACCGCCGCGACCCCCTCGCGGTCCTCGCCGCCGAACATCTCGCGGGTCGTCGCGTGGAGCCGCCGGAGCGTGCGCTCGACGCGCTTCTGTTCGCCGATGTCCGCGTAGACGCTGTAGATGACGGTCTCGTCAGGCTCCATGACCGGGATCACGTGGAGGATGAAGTCTCGCAACCCGTCCGTGGTCCGACGACGCACTTCGAGCCGGGAGGGCTCGTCGCGTTCGAGTACCGACTCCGGGTCGAGTCGGTTGGCGTCGTCCGGGATAATCGCCTCGCGGACCTCCTCGTACCCGCTGTCTGCGCCGTAGCCGAACGTCCGCTCGAACGCGTCGTTCGCGGCGTCGAGGCGGCGCTCGCTCTCCCCGAGCGCGACGGTACGCACCGCCGGGAGCGGGAGGTCGTGGAACAGCGCCGTCAGCCGGTCGCGCTCCCGCCGGAGCTCGGCCTCCGTCTCGATCCGCTCGATCGCGTTCGCGGCGTGCGAGGCGATCAGTTCAGCGAACTCCACGTCGCGCTCGTCGAACGCGGCGTAGCCGTTGGAGACGGCCTGCAACACGCCGTGCGAGCCGATCGGAACGCTGATCGCCGACCGGATGTCGTCGGCGACCGGGTCCGCCACCTCGGACCCCTCCCGCCGGTCGGCCCCGGCGGTCGGCCGACCCGGGGAGGAGGGGTCCTCTAACTCGTCCGGGTCCGCGGGGTCGACGCTGAGGTTGTCGACCACCATCGTCTCCTCCTCCGCGACCGTGGTCCCGACGACGCCCTCGCCGACCTCGAACGTCCGGACCTCGTCATCGGTGACGCTCTCGGAGAGTACGGCGGGGACGACCCGGTCGCCGTGCCGGCGGGCGGTGACGCAGCGGTCGAACTCAAGGATCTCCTCGGCCGCGTCGACCGTGCGCTCGAACACCGTCGAAACCTCGGTCACGGACGCCAGCGCCGTCGCAAACTCGTGGATCGCCGTGACCTTCGCGTTCACCTCGCGGAGGTCGCGCTCGGCCCGGCGGCGGCCGAGCGCGTTCGCGACGCTGTTGGCGAGCATCTCGTAGCGGTCCCGGCCCGCCCCCTTCTGGAGGTAGTCGGTGACGCCCGCGGAGATCGCGTCGCTCGCGATTTCCTCGCTCCCCTTCCCCGTGAACAGCACGAAGGGGAGCCCCGGGTCGATGTCGCGGATCGACTCCAGCAGTTCGAGCCCGTCCGCCCCCGGCATGTCGAAGTCGCTGACGACGCAGTCGACGCGCCCCTCGCGGACTACGTCCAGCGCCTCGTCCGGCGACAGCCGCGTCACCGTCTCGATCCCGTCCACGAGCCGCTCGACGTGAGTCGCGGCGAGGTCGGCCGCCCCGGGCTCGTCGTCGACGAACAGGACGCGGCTCGCGCCGCCGTCGCCGGGCGGTCCCGACGAGTCGTTCGCATCCGCACCGGGGTCGGGCGGCGGGTCGTCGGGGGCGGGACTCATGCTGTGTGTGTGTTTCCCTACCAGTAATTTTAGTTTTCGCTTCGGATACCGGGACTGAAAATCGGGCTCGCCGCCGGAGAACGGCGATGTGCGAGCGCCTACAAGAAGTCTTCGACGTGGTCGGCGACCTCCTCGGGGGTGTCGCCGACGGGGACGCCCGCGTCGTTGAGCGCGTCGATCTTCGACTGCGCCGTGCCCGTGCCGGAGCCGGAGACGATGGCGCCCGCGTGGCCCATGCGCTTTCCCGGCGGCGCCGTGCGGCCGGCGATGAAGCCGGCGACCGGCGTGTCCATGTGCTCGCCGATGAACTTCGCGGCCTGCTCTTCGTCCTCCCCGCCGATCTCGCCGCACATCACGACGGCGTCGGTGTCGGTGTCGGCCTCGAAGGCCTCTAAGGCGTCGACGAAGGAGGTACCGATGATCGGGTCGCCACCGATGCCGATGGCGGTCGACTGGCCGAGCCCGCGCTCGGTGAGGTTGTCGACGACCTGGTAGGTGAGCGTGCCGGAGCGGGAGACGAGCCCGACGTTCCCCTCGGAGAAGATGTTACCGGGGAGGATGCCGAGCTTCGCCTCGCCGGGGGTGATGATCCCGGGACAGTTCGGACCGATGAGGCGGGTGTCGGTCTCGCTCAGCCGCTTGTTCACCTTCGCCATGTCCTGCGTCGGGATCCCCTCGGTGATCGCGACCGCGAGGTCGAGGTCCGTGTCGAGCGACTCGAAGATCGCGTCGGCGGCGAACGCCGGCGGCACGAAGATGACGGAGGCGTCCGCGTCCTCCGCCTCGACGGCCTCGTCGACGGTGTCGTAGACGGGGACGCCGTGGACCTCTTGGCCGCCCTTGCCGGGCACCGCGCCGGCGACGACGTTGGTGCCGTACTCGATCATCTGGCCGGCGTGGAACTTCCCCTCCCCGCCGGTGATCCCCTGGACCACCACTCTGGTGTCGTCGTCGACGAAAATGCTCATTGGGTCACCTCATCCGCGTTCTTCACCGCGCGCTGGACCGCGTCCTCCAGCGTCTTCTCGACCTCCACGAGGTCGGTGTTCAGAATCTCCATCCCCTCCTCGGCGTTCGTGCCAGCGAGCCGGACGACGACCTTCTTGGGAATCTCGTCGAACCCCTCTAAGGCCTCGTTGATCCCCTTGGCGACCTCGTCGCCGCGGGTGATCCCGCCGAAGATGTTGAACACGACGGCGTCGACGTTGTCGTCGGAGAACACCATGTCGAGCGCCTGCGTGACGCGCTCGGCCTTCGCGCCGCCGCCGATGTCGAGGAAGTTGGCGGGCGCGCCGCCGTAGTAGTCGACCAAGTCCAGCGTCGTCATCACGAGGCCGGCGCCGTTGCCGATGATGCCGACGTTCCCGGAGAGGCGGACGTAGTCGAAGCCGTACTCGCCGGCCTTGCGTTCGAGGTCGTCCTCGTAGGACTCCTGGGCCATCTCGGCGAGGTCGGGCTGGCGGAACAGCGCGTCCTCGTCGATGTTCATCACGGCGTCCGCGGCGACCACGTCGCGGTCGCCCGTGATCATGACGGGGTTGACCTCGATCTCGGAGGCGTCGTTCTCCTCGTAGAGGTCGTACAGCGTCGAGAGGATCGAGGCCACGTCGAGCGCGACGTCGGCGTCGACACCGGCCTCGTAGACGACCTTGCGGGCCTGGTACGGGTGGAGCCCGAACGCGGGGTCGACGTGCTCGCGCGCGATCGCGTCGGGGTTCTCCTCGGCGACCTCCTCGATGTTCACGCCGCCCTCGGTCGACACCATCAGGACCGGCTTCCCCTCGCCGCGGTCCATCGTGACGCCGACGTACAGCTCGTCGACGAAGTCGACGCCCGCCTCGACGAGGACCTGGTCGACGGTGTACCCCTTCAGGTCCATCCCGAGGATCTCCTCGGCGTACCCCTCGGCCTCCTCGCGGTCGGTCGCGATCTTGATCCCGCCGGCCTTGCCGCGGCCGCCCACGTGGACCTGCGCCTTGATCGCGGCCGGGTAGCCGATCTCGTCGACGGCGTCGAGGGCCTCGTCGACGCTCGTCGCGAGCCGGGAGTCCGGAACCGGGATCCCGGCGTCCGCGAAGAGAGACTTCGCTTGATATTCGTGAAGTTTCATCCGTGTGGGATCGGTACCGACGTCGGCTTAAATGGTTCCGATTCGGCGCGAACGCCGCGGCCGCGGGATCATCGTGGCGACGATCGCTGCGGTCCGTCCGCGACGCGGAGCGCTGCGGCCTGTCCGTCCGACACCGAGCGCTGCGGCCTGTCCGCCCGACGCCAAGCGCGCTGACCCGCCCGCGACGCCGAACGCGTCGCCGCCGTCAGTCGAACGTCCAGCTCGTCTCGACGTCCGGTGGGTCCGCCAGCGTCTGGTAGACGACGCAGTACTTCTCGGTGTACTTTTGAAGCGCCGCGCGGGTGTCCTCGTCGACGTCGCCGTCGACGCTGACGTCGAGCCGGAGGTCCTCGAACCCGACCGACGCCTCGTCGTCGACGCCCATCGTCCCGCGGAGATCGAGGTCGCCGCTGGCCTCGACCTCGATGTCGGCGTCGACGCCGAAGCTCTCGGCGACGGCCTGCGCGGTCAGCTGGGAGCAGGCGGCCAGCGCGCCGAGGAGGAGGTCGCCCGAGCAGGCGCCCCCGCCGGGGCCGCCGGCACCCTCGTGGAGCTCGGCCTCGTAGATCGCCCGGCCGATGTCGACGCTACACGACCGGGCGTCGCCCTGCTCCTCGCCGGTCGCGGACAGCGTGATCTGCGCCGCCTCGGGGTTCTCCTCGTACTCCTTTTTCAGCGGCTCCTGCTCGGCCTGTAAGTCACTCTCAGCCATGTCCGGCACTCACACGCTCTCGCAAAAAACGTTCTGCTGGCTTCGGTCGACGGTCGAGCGCGCGTCGGTCCCGAGGGCGTCAGTCCCGGGCGCCTCGCCCGCGTCGTCTCAGTCCTCGTCGCCCAGGATGACGCGGTGGGTCATCGCCTCGGGGTCGAGCACCTCGTCGGCCTCCTCCTCGGTGAGGTAGCCGGCCTCGACGGCGGCCTCGCGGACACTCTTGTCCTCCTTCAGGGCCGTCTTCGCGACCTTGCTCGCCTTGTCGTAGCCGATCGCGGGGTTCAGCGCGGTCGCGAGCGCCATCGACTGCTCGACGCGCGTCTCGCAGTGCTCCTCGTTGGCCTCTAACTTCCCGACGAAGCGCTCGCCGAACGTCGCGGCGACGTTCGAGAGCAGCTGGGCGGACTCAAGGAAGTTGTGCGCGATGACTGGCTTATAAAGGTTCAGGTCGATCTCGCCGCGGGCGGCGCCCGCCGAGACGGCGGCGTCGTTGCCGACGACCTGCTTGTGGACCTGGTTGACCGACTCGGCGACGACCGGGTTGATCTTTCCGGGCATGATCGAGGAGCCGGGCTGGTTCTCCGGCTGTTCGACCTCGCCGAGGCCGTTCCGGGGACCGGAGGCGAGCAGCCGCAGGTCGTTGGCTATCTTGTTGAGGCTGCCGGCGATCGTCTTGAGCGCGCCGTGGCCCTCCGCCATCGCGTCGTGGGCGGCCTGCGCCTCGAAGTGGTTCTCCGCCTCGCGGAACTCGGTGCCGGTCTCGTCGGAGATGTACTCCGCGGCGAGCTCCGGGAACTCGGGATGGGTGTTGAGCCCGGTCCCGACCGCGGTGCCGCCGAGGGCGAGCTCGCGGAGGTTCGACTGGACGCCCTCGGCGCGCTCGATCCCCTTCGCGACCTGCGTGCGGTACCCGCTGAACTCCTGGCCGAGTCGGATCGGGGTGGCGTCTTGGAGGTGCGTCCGGCCGGTCTTGACGACGCCGTCGAACTCGGTCTCCTTGGCCTCGAGCTCGGCGTGGAGTGTCTCTAAGGCCGGCACGAGATCCTTCTCGACCGCCTCCAGCGCGGCGACGTGCATCGCCGTCGGGATCACATCGTTCGACGACTGGCCGTAGTTGACGTGGTCGTTCGGGTGGACGACGCGGTCGCCGATCTCCGCGCCCGCGATCTCGGCGGCGCGGTTGGCGATCACCTCGTTGGCGTTCATGTTCGAGGAGGTGCCGGAGCCGGTCTGGAACACGTCGACCGGGAACTGGTCGTCGTGCTCGCCCGCGATCACCTCGTCGGCGGCGGCGACGATGGCGTCGGCGGTGTCCTCGTCGACGAGGTCCAGATCGCGGTTCGCCTGCGCGGCGGCCTTCTTCACGACGCCGAGCGCGCGGATGAACCGCCGGCTCATCGGGATCCCCGAGACGGGGAAGTTCTCGACGGCGCGCTGGGTCTGTGCGCCCCAGTAGGCGTCCGCCGGCACCTGCATCTCGCCGAGGCTGTCCTCCTCCGTGCGGTAGTCGTCACCCATGCGCCGACCTTCCCGCGAGACGCTGTAAAAGGTACTGGAAGGCGCCAGCGCGCGGGAATATGCGATCTGGTACCGCATCAATTGGTAGCATGCGACAGTGACGGGACGACGCGATAAATCGAGACAAAACGGCCGAAAATCGGCGCAAACGCTTCGCCCTTATATATCGCTCCGTCGGCAACGGCCGGGCGCACATGAGCTCGAACGACTCCGCGATCGGAACTGCGCTCGACCGCGACACGGTCCGGTCGACGAGCAAACTCCTGATCGGCGCGCTGGCGGTGGTGGGCGTCCTCGCGGTCGTCACGCTGCTACCGGGGATCGACCGGCTCGTCCCCTTCGCCCCGGTGACGTTCGCCGCGGTCGCGACGGCCGTCGTCGCGCTCGCGGTGGCGGGCATCCTCCTGTACGCCGCCCCGAAGTTCGCGCTGTTGACGCGGCTGGCGCTCGGCGGGGGCGACGCTGACGGGGACGCTCGCCCGGACCGGATCGTCGAGAACGCGGGCGGCGTGGTCCACTGGCTCGTCGTCTTCGGCGCCGTCCTCGTCGCGTACCGCGGGCTCGCCGGCCTCGCGGTACCCGTGTTGAACGGCGCCGCGTGGGCGTACGACGCCGCCTTCCTGTTCGTCGCGCTCGTCCCCGTCGTGTTCCTCGTCGCCCGCCTGACCGTCACGGTCGACCCGCTCGCCGAACTGGTCGCCGACCGCGTCGCGGGCGACGACGGCGCCGCAAATGGCGACGGCGCCGGCGACGACGGCGCCGCAGACAACGACGGTGCCGGCGACGACGACGCCGCAAATGACGACGGCGCCGGCGACGACGGCGCCGCAGACAACGACGGCGCCGGCGACGACGGCGGGGACGACTCCGACGAGACGATCGCGGCCGAGAGGGACGAGGACGGCTGATCGGAATTCCGATTCTGCGGCGCCTTATTTAAAAACGAACGGGAGCGTTACGAGCGCCCCGTTGAGCCCGAACGCGACCAGCATCAGCAGTCCGAGCGGGGGATCGTCGCCCGGGTAGGTGGCGAGGACGACGAGCGCGCCGAACCCCAGCGCGGCTAGCCCGACCGTCAGCGCGGCGTCCGACCACCGGTTCCACGCGTCGTCGAGCGCGGGTTCGAGCCGCGCGAGCGGCCAGTCGGGTTCGGAGTCACCGCGGGCGCGGTCGGAGCGGTCGGTCCACGGAGTCTCGTCGGCCGCCTCGCCGAGCCACGCGTCGCTTTCGGTGGTCGTCTCTTCGTCGTTCGCGAGGGGCGGCTCGTCACGCCCGAGCAACTGACGGGCTCCGGAGCGGCCCGCCGAAGCCAACAGCGTCGCGGTCCCGAGCGCGGCGAGCCCGCCGAGGACGGCCGGGGACGTGACACGCGCTTCGATGGCGAGAAAGAGCGCGACGAACGCCAGCAGCGAGACCGCGGCGAGGACCCCGCGCGCGGCGCGGACGAGTTCGGATCGCATCGGTGTGGAGGGTGGAGTGTTGGTGGGGGTCCGCGGAGGGTGCGACCGGTCGAGCGGTCAGGCCTCGTCGACCGGGAGCAGTCCCGCCTCGCGGAGGTCTGCGTCGAGGCTCCCGTCACCGTGTTCCGCGTACGCCTCGGGAGTGTACGTCTTGATCTCTAAGGCGTGGACCGAGCGCGTCATGTGGTCGCCGACCGCGTCGTACACTAACTGGTGCTGGTCGACGAGCGACTCGCCCTCGAAGGCGGGCGAGACGACGACGGCCGCGAAGTGAGCGTCCTCGTCCTCGTCGTCGTGGATCCGGGGCGCGGTCACGCGGGCGACCGCGTCGGGGAGGTTCTCCTCGATGAGGTCTGCGACCTCGTCGGGTGCGATTGTCATGGGCCCGCTCGGTCGCGGAGGGGCAAAAGTCGACCGGCCCGGGGCGGTCCGGATCGGCGCGGTTCGGACCGGGACCGCGGCGAGAGCGCGGGCGCGGCTCGGACCGGGACCGCGACGAGAGCGCGGGCGTTACGCCCGGTCGAGTCGAGAGAGCCCGTGCCAGATCGCGTCGACCAGCCGCGACTCGGGGTCGTCGTCGGAGGCGGTCTCGTCCCACCCTCGCGCGATGGCGTCTTCCAGCACCGCGAGCGAGTGGTTCTCGAAGTTGTTCATGCCGCGGAACGACTCGAGGGCGTCGCGGGCATCGTCGCCGAACTCGGCGGTCGGCTCGCCGTCGTAGAAGCCGAGGTCGACGAGCGCGGACTGGACGCCGACCGCGCTCTCGCCGGTCAGCTCTCGGGTCTCGTCGGGCGCCTCGCGTTCGAGGAGGGTCACGTCGTAGATCTTGAACACGCGCTCCAGCTCGTCGATCGGCCGCTCGTGGTCGTCGACGCGCACGTCGACCCAGCGGTCGTTCTTGCCGTCGTAGCCCCCCTCGGGCTTGGCGACGTACAGCGCCGCGGACTGCTCGCCGCGCTTGTCGCCGCCCGCCTCGTTGCCCGCGTGGAGCGCCGCGATCAGCCGCTCCGGGAGGCCGCCGTCCGTCTCCTCGAAGGCCTCCGCCATCGTGTCGAGGGTGTCGGCGTTCTCCAAGATGTTGCCCTGGACCGTGTAGTGATCCCCCTGCCTGTCGCCGGCGTGGTCGTGGCACTCGTCGCCGGTGAACGCCGCGGGCTCCTCGTCGGTGTCGACGTCAACGACGCCGACTTGACGCGAGGGCGCCTCCTCGTCGGCGGCCGTGAGCCGATCGATCGCCTCGGCGGGCGCATGGCCCTCGCGGAGCAGATCGAGGCCGTCGGGGCCGTAGGCGACGTTCGCGAAGCTCTGCGTGGCCACCGCGCCCGCGTCGGCGCTCACGAACGGGACCACGGCGCCGACGGCGACGAACTTCGACTGGACGGCGACGCCGACCGCGCCCGTCTCCGGGTCGCGCGCGGCGATCGAGAACGTCGAGGGTCGAGGTGGCATGCGGGACATGTCGTGGGCGCCGCGAGCTTAAATCCGCCCGTCTCGCGGCAACCGGACGAAGGGGAGTCAGTCGAGACCACGGCGCCGCCGGCGGGACGCCGGCCGATCGCCGCGTCGCAGTCGGGGTCGCCGCGGCGCGGTTCTGAACGCTTATCCCCGACGACCGACTTCGATCGGGTATGAGCGACGACGACGCCGTCGATGTCGAGTCCCCCGACGACGCCGAGGGCGACGCGGCGAGAGCGAACGGCACGGCGGAGGCGGCCGCCGAGGGAGCGGCGGGCGAGTCGGCCGGCAACGAATCGGCCGACGGGGAGCCGAGCAGAGACGCCTCCGACGCCCGCCGCGACGGCGAGGCGATCGCCGCGGCCGTCGCCGAACACGACGAGGCGCTCGCGCGGGAGGTCGCGGCGCTGGAGGCGGACCTCGCCGAGACCCGCGAGGCGCTCCGCGAGCGCGACGAGGAGGTCGAGGAGCTGACGAGCAAGCTCGCCCGCGTGAAGGCGGACTTCAGCAACTACAAGGAGCGCGCGAAGCGGAAGCAGGAGGACATCCGCGAGCGCGCCTCCGAGGCGCTCGTCGAGCGGCTCACCCCTGTCCGAAACGACCTCTTACGCGCGCTCGACCAGGACGAGGGGAGCGACCTTCGGCCCGGCGTCGAGTCGACGTTAGAGAAGTTCGACGACGTGCTCGCCGAGGAGGGCGTCGAAGCGATCGACCCCGAGCCGGGCGAGGAGGTCGACCCCGCGCGCCACCAGGTGATGCTCCGCGTCGACAGCGACCGCCCGGAGGGGACGATCCACGAGGTGTACGAGCCCGGCTACGAGATGGGCGACCGCGTGCTGAGCGAGGCGAAGGTGACCGTCAGCACCGGCGGCGGGGAGTAGCGCGACGGCTCTCCCGAGACCGATCGGCGCGGGTCCCGTTCACGACCGAATCGCCGCCTCGTAGGCGTCTACCAGCTCGTCGAGCCCCGCGTTCGGTTCGGCGGCGTGCGGCACAGACAGCGGCGAGACCGACACCTCGCCGTCGACGACGGCGCGGCGGTCGGTCCCCACGGGATCGGGCACGTTGCCCTCGTTCATGCGGCCCCAGATCGGGTCCGAAAAGCCCACGCGACCGTCGCCGTTCTGTTCCGCGCGCATCCCGTACCACGTCGAGGGCGTCGTGACCCGGAGCGGCGCGCGGTCCGCGTCCGCGATGGGCGCGTTGACGTTGAGGTAGTCCGCGCGGTCGAACACGCCGGCGTCGGCCGCCTCGTCGAGGAGGAACCGCGTCGCGCGGACCGCGTGCGCGAAGTCTTTGGGCTCGAACTCCCGTTTCCACCAGTCGTCGCCGCCGGGCACGTACATCGAGGTCGCCACCGCGGGCACGCCGAAGAACGCCGCCTCGACCGCCGCGGAGACGGTCCCCGACCGGCCGAGCGTGTAGGCGCCGAGGTTCGCCCCCTCGTTGCAGCCGGCGATGACCGCGTCGGCGTCCGTGACGAGTTCGTCGAGCCCCGCGACGACGCAGTCCACGGGAGTGCCGTCTACTACGTACCCCAGCTCGTGGTCGTCGACCGCGACGTCCTCGGAGAGGCGGCGGCCGACCGAGGACTGGTCGTCGGCCGGCGCGACGACGGTCACCGCGTACTCGTCGGCGAGCGCCTCGTACAGCGCGCGGAGCCCCGCGGCGTCGACGCCGTCGTCGTTGGTCAACAGGATCCGGTCGGCGCTCATACCCGTATCACGGGCGAGTCGGCCAAAAGTCCACCGTCGGTCGGCGGCCCGACGGCACCGAAGCGGCCGGAGACGCGCCCGCACCGAGGCGGCCGTCGACGCCGAACCGAACGGAAAAGCACACGTATCGCCGGGCCGACGCGTCGGTATGGGATTCGGGGACACCGCCAAGAAGATCCAGACGCTCGCCGACCGCGCGGAGCGCACCTACAAGAAGATCAGCGAGCTGCGCGACGAGGTCGACGAGACGCAGGAGACGGTGATAGACACCTCCGAGCGCGTGAAGACGCTCGAAAACGAGATGGCCGAACAGCGGGCCGTCCTCGACGCGGTCGCCGAAGAGGTCGGCGTCGACTTAGAGCGCGTGAGCACCGAGGCGCACATCACGGACGCCGAGGAATCGGCGGCCGCCGAGGGCGCCGAGGGCGATTCGGACGCCGCCGCCGACGCGGACGACGATTCGGCCGCGAGCGCGGACCCCGACGCGAGCGACGAGGACGCCGCTTAATCGTCGCTCGGGGCCGACTCGGCCTGTGAGACGACCTCGGCCGGCACGCCGGCGACGGTCGCGCCCGGCGGCACGTCCTCCGCGACGAGCGAGTTCGCGGCGACGCGTGCCCCCTCGCCGATCGTGACGCCGGGGAGGACGACCGCCCCCGCGCCGATCATCGCTCCCTCCTCGACGACCACGTCGCCGAGGCGGTACTCCTCGCGGAGGAACTCGTGGCAGAGCAACGTTGCGTCGTACCCGATTATCGCGTCGTCCTCGACGGTGATCCGCTCCGGCCAGAACACGTCCGGCGTCGACTCCAGTCCCCACGCGACGCCGGCTCCGACCGTGACGCCGATCCGACGCAGCAGCCAGTTCTTCAGCCGGAGGCTCGGACAGATCCGCGCGAGGACGATCACGACGTAGTTGCGGACGACCGCGAGCGGCGACTTCGCGTCGGGCCACGACCACAGCGAGTTGCGCACGCCCGGCGTCGGGAATCGATCGAGGCGGTCGCTGCGGGCGGGGTCCGCGTCGTCGCGCGTCGGGTCCGAATCGGCTTCGTCACGCGTTCCGGCCGCGTCGTCGTCTCTCACGTCACGCCGTTCGGACGGCGAGAATAAAAGGGTCGCTCCCGGCCGCGACGGTTCGGGACGCAACGGCGACGGCTCGGGGCGGCCGCGGCCCGGGGGACCCGCGGCCTCAGCTCCGGAGTTCGTCCATGTGATCGATCCGGCGCTGAACGAGGTCCGCCTTCCCGATGTCGTGGCGGATGCGGACGCGGTCGCCCGCGGCCGCCAGCGCGTCCTCGGCCTGTTCCTCGGCCGCCGCGATGGAGTCGCCGCGGCCGACGACGGCGAACGCGCGCGACGTGGTCGTGTACAGGCGGCCGTCGCGCTCGTCGACGCTCGCGTAGTAGAGGAGCGCGTCGCCCGCGCTCTCCTCGTCGACCGCGATCTCGGCGCCCGCGTCCGGGTCGGTCGGGTAGCCGTCCGGCACCGTGTACTTACAGACGGTCGCCTCGCCCGAGAAGGAGAGCTCGGGGAGCGGCTCGCCGTCGCGGGCCGCGGCGAGCACGTCGACGAACGGCGTGTCGAGAACGGGCAGCGTGTTCATCGCCTCCGGGTCGCCGAATCGCGCGTTGAACTCGACGACCTTCGGCCCCTCGTCGGTGAGCATGAACTGGCCGTAGAGGACGCCCTTGTAGTCGGGGAGCGCGTCGACGACCGCCTCCAGCACGTCGACGGCGGCCTCGTAGTCGCCCTCGCGCATGAACGGCAGCGAGCGGCCCGTGTCGGAGTACGACCCCATCCCGCCGGTGTTCGGCCCCTCGTCGCCCTCGTAGGCGCGCTTGTGGTCCTGGACCGCGGGCGTCGTCCGCACGTCGCCGTTCGCGACGAACGCCTGGATCGTGAACTCCTCGCCGACGAGCCGCTCTTCGAGGACGACGCGGTCGTAGTCGGAGTCGCGGAGGTACGCCTTCGCCTCTTCCGCGGTCACCTGATCGCCGATCACCTTCACGCCCTTGCCGCCGGTGAGGCCGGCGGGCTTGACCGCGAGGTCGCCGTCGTACTCGTCGATGTACTCGCAGGCCGCCGCCATGTCGTCGAACACCGCGTAGTCGGGACAGCCCGGAATCGCGTGCTCCTCCATGAACTCGCGCTGGTACGCCTTGTCCGTCTCCAAGCGCGCCTCCTCGGCCCGCGGGCCGAACGCGTAGACGCCGGCGTCGTCGAGCGCGTCCGCGACCCCGGCCTCCAGCGCCGATTCGGGGCCGATGACCGCGAGGTCGGCGCCCACGTCGGTCGCGTAGTCGGCCACGGCCTCGGCGTCGGTCTCGTCGATCTCCTCGAACCCCTCGGCGAGTCGTCGGATCCCCGGGTTCCGGACGCTCGCGCAGGCGTACAGCGCGCAGTCGTCCGCCACGGCGCGGGCGATCGCGTGTTCGCGCCCGCCGCCCCCCACTAAGAGTACGGTCTCCGTCATGTCCGACGGATTCCCGCACGGTAGTGTAAACCTTACCCTCTGTTCGGTCCGAGATGTACATAATCGTGGCTATATTCGGGATCGAGCGCCGGCGCTCGTCCCGGCCCGGACGCCTTTTGCCCCGCCGGGCCGAATCGGGCGTATGTCACAGCCGACCGAGCGGAACCGCCTCGACGGGGAGGCGAGTCCCTACCTCCAACAGCACGCGGACAACCCCGTCAACTGGCAGCCGTGGGGCGACGAGGCGTTCGAGCGAGCGCGCGAACACGACGTGCCGGTGTTCGTCTCCATCGGCTACTCCTCGTGTCACTGGTGTCACGTCATGGCTGAGGAGAGCTTCGAGGACGAGTCGGTCGCGAGCGTCGTGAACGAGTCGTTCGTCCCGATCAAGGTCGACCGCGAGGAGCGCCCGGACGTCGACAGCACGTTCATGACCGTCTGCCAGCTGGTCACCGGCGGCGGCGGGTGGCCGCTCTCGGCGTGGTGTACGCCCGAGGGGAAGCCGTTCTACGTCGGGACCTACTTCCCGCCCGAGCCGCAGCAGAACCACCCCGGATTCCGCGGGCTCTGCGAGCGAATCGCCGACTCCTGGAGCGACCCCGAGCAGCGCGAGGAGATGAAGCGGCGCGCCGACCAGTGGGCCGAGAGCGCGCGCGACGAACTGGAGTCGGTGCCGACGCCGGACGCGGAGGACTTAGATGGAGAGGGGACCGACTCACCGTCCAGCGAGGACCTGCTCGACACGGCCGCCGCGGCCGCGCTCCGCGGCTACGACGAGGAGTACGGCGGCTTCGGGAGCGGCGGCGCGAAGTTCCCGATGCCCGGCCGGATCGACCTCCTCATGCGTGCGTACGCCGGTCGCGGCCGCGACGCGCTCCTGTCGGCCGCGACGGGGACGCTGGACGGAATGGCTAACGGCGGGATGTACGACCAGATCGGCGGCGGGTTCCACCGCTATGCGGTCGACCGCGAGTGGACGGTCCCCCACTTCGAGAAGATGCTGTACGACAACGCCGAGCTACCGATGGCCTACCTTGACGGCTACCGGCTCGCGGGCGACCCCGCCTACGCCCGGGTCGCAAGCGAGTCGCTCGCGTTCCTCGACCGCGAACTGCGCCACGACGACGGCGCGTTCTTCAGCACCCTCGACGCGCGGAGCCGGCCGCCCGAGAGCCGGCGAGGCGACGATAAGGGCGACGCCGACGACGACGAGGACGTCGAGGGCGCCTTCTACGTCTGGACCCCCGAGGAGGTCGACGCCGTCCTCGACGAGCCGGCGGCGTCGCTCGCGAAGGAGCGGTACGGGATCCGGTCCGGCGGCAACTTCGAGCGCGGCACGACCGTGCCGACGATAGCCGCGTCGGTCGAGGAACTGGCCGCGGACCGCGACCTGTCGCCCGAGGAAGTCCGAGAGATCCTGACCGAGGCCCGAACTGCGCTGTTCGACGCCCGGGAGACGCGGCCCCGGCCCGCCCGCGACGAGAAGGTGCTGGCCTCGTGGAACGGGCGAGCCATCTCCGCGTTCGCGCGGGCGGGAGACGCCCTCGGCGAAGAGTACGCCGACATCGCCCGCGAGGCGCTCGACTTCTGCCGCGAGCGGCTCTACGACGCCGACGCGGAGACCGGCGCACTTGCTCGTCGCTGGCTCGACGGCGACGTGCGCGGGCCGGGGTACCTCGACGACTACGCGTTCCTCGCGCGCGGCGCACTCGATGTCTACGCCGCGACAGGAGATCCGGAGCCGCTCGGGTTCGCTCTCGACCTGGCCGAGGACCTCGTCGACGAGTTCCACGACGTCGACGACGGGACGATCTACTTCACCCGCGACCTCGACAGCGAGGGGGCCGCGGAAGGCGGCGAGAGCGCCGGGGGCGCCGACACCGGCCCCCTCATCGCGCGACCGCAGGAGTTCACCGACCGGTCGACCCCGTCGAGCCTCGGGGTCGCGGCCGAGACGCTCGCGCTCCTCGACGGCTTCCGGACAGACGGGGAGTTGCGCGAGATCGCCCGGCGCGTCGTTCGCACGCACGCCGACCGGGTCCGCGGGAGCCCGCTGGAACACGCCTCGCTCGTGCGGGCCGCGGACGTCGTCGAGACCGGCGGCATCGAGGTGACGATCGCGGCCGACGAGGTACCGGACGAGTGGCGGGACACGCTCGGCGAGCGGTACCTGCCGGGCGCGCTGGTCGCCCCGCGCCCGGCCACGGAAGCCGGGCTCGACGAGTGGCTCGACGACCTCGGGATGACCGAGGCCCCGCCGATCTGGGCGGACCGCGGCGCGACCGACGGCGAGCCGACCGCGTACGTCTGCGAGGGGTTCACCTGCTCGCCGCCGCGGACCGACCTCGACGCGGCGCTGGAGTGGCTGGAGACGCGGGAGTCGTCGACGTAGCGACGGCGGCGCCTCGGATCGGAACATCCCGAGGTCCACCGGGGGCGACGGGTTAGCCACGCCGTAATTATATATCCCCGTCACCTCCCACCCTCCATGTACGATTTCGTCGTCGTGGGCGCGGGGCCGCCGGGCTCCCGGTTCGCGCGGCGCGCGGCCGAGGCCGGGCACGACGTCGTCGCCTTCGAGAAGGGGTCGGTCGGCGAGCCGCTCGCCTGCTCCGGGCACGTCTCCGACGACGTGTGGGAGTACGTCCCCGACGGCGCCCGCGACGAACTCCTCCAGAACCTCGTGTACGGCGCTCGCTTCCACGTCGGGGGTCCGGGCTCGCGGGCGTACCCGTTCTACAAGCGAGAGCCGGTGTCGAACGTGATCGACCGCGTCGGGCTCGACCGGACACTCGCGGACTGCGCGCGCGATGCCGGCGCCGACGTCCGAGAGGACCACACCGTCGTCGGCGTCGAGGAGCGATCCGACCGGGTCGTCGTCGACGTCAAGACGCCCGCGGGCGACGTGGAGCGGGTCGAGGCACGGATGGTCGCCGGCTGCGACGGGCCGACCTCGCGGGTGCGCCGCGCGCTCGACCTCCCGGAGCCGGACGAGCTGCTCCACGGGGTCCTCGGGTTCGACCCGGAGCCGGACGCGGGCGACTACGTCGACGTCCACCTCACCGCGCCGACGTTCTTCGCGTGGCGGATCCCCCGCGGCGACGCGGGCGTCGAGTACGGGTTAGCGGCGCCGCCGAGCGAGGACGTGTCGGGGATGTTCGACCGGCTCACGGACGCGTACGGCGCGACGACGGACCGGCGCTGCTCGGGCGCGATTCCGGTCGGCCCGCCGGCGCGGACGACGAGCGACCGCGGCTTCCTGATCGGCGACGCCGCCGCGCAGACCAAGCCGTTCACCGGCGGCGGCATCCTCTACGGGATGCGCGCGGCCGACGTTGCCGCGGCGGCGATCGACCCGCGCGACCCGGCGACGCTCGCCGACTACGAGTCCGGGTGGCGCGACGAGCTCGCCACGGAGATCCGGCTCGGGAAGGCGATCCGGCGGTGCTACTCGCTCCCGGAACCGGTCCAGCGGGTCGGACTGCGGGCGCTGTCGGGCGAGATCGGCGTCCACATGGACGAGCCGTCCTCGTTCTTCTCGCCGTCGAACCTGCGGGCGCTGTTCTCGCGGGGGGCCCCTCCGGAACAGAAAAGTCGCGGCGACTGAGGAACGCTGCGACCCCGGTCGGTCGCTACTCCTCGACGACGTTCGCGAACGAGACGTTCTCGCGGACGCTCGTGATCTCGACGGTCGGCTCCTCGCCGGGTTCGGCGTCCGGGACGATGACGACGTAGCCGCGCTCGATCTTCGCGATCCCGTCGCCCTTGTCGCCGAGCGTCTCGATCGTCACGTCGCGGACCTCCCCCTCCGAGACGGGCGGGTCGGGCTGGACGGCGCCGGCGGCACCCCGGGAGGTGGGTCGCTGGCCGTCGTCGGACGCGGTCTCGCCCGAGCTACCGCTCGCGTCCGGAACGGACGCGGCGTCGTCTCCGGCGCTCGACGCCGACTCCTCGTCACCCGATTCGGCACGGTCTAAGACGGCGATCCGATACGTCTCTCCGACGTCGACGCTTCCGTGTTCGATCTCCGAGGCGGGAACGGTGACGACGTAGTCGTCGCCGCGGGACTCCACCCGCCCCGTGTACAGACACGCGAGAGAATCAGTGATTTCGACCATGCCCGTTCCTTTCGCGCACGGGGATGAAAAGCCACCTGTTCGGGCGCCCGGCGTGCGAAGGTAAACATTTACCCTCTCCCGAAGGAATCACCGCGCATGAGCCGAAACTACGAGTCACTCCACGACCCGAATGCGGAGTACACGATGCGAGAGCTCTCCGCCGAGACGATGGGGACCACGGGGACGCGCGGCGGCGGCCGCGACGTCGAGATCACGGACGTGCAGACGACGATGGTCGACGGGAACTTCCCGTGGACGCTCGTCCGCGTGTACACCGACGCGGGCGTCGTCGGCACCGGCGAGGCGTACTGGGGCGCCGGCGTGCCCGAACTCATCGAGCGGATGAAGCCGTTCGTCGTCGGCGAGAACCCGCTCGACATCGACCGCCTCTACGAGCACCTGATCCAGAAGATGTCCGGCGAGGGCTCCGTCGAGGGCGTCACCGTCACGGCCATCTCCGGCATCGAGGTCGCGCTCCACGACCTCGCCGGGAAGATCCTCGACGTGCCCGCCTACCAGCTGCTCGGCGGGAAGTACCGGGACAAGATGCGCGTCTACTGCGACTGCCACACCGAGGACGAGGCGGACCCAGAGGCCTGCGCCGATGAGGCCGAGCGCGTCGTCGATGAGCTGGGCTACGACGCCCTGAAGTTCGACCTCGACGTGCCGAGCGGGTTCGAGAAGGACCGCGCGAACCGCCATCTCCGCCCCGGCGAGATCCGCCACAAGGCGGAGATCGTCGAGAAGGTCACCGAGCGCGTGAAGGACAAGGCCGACGTCTCCTTCGACTGCCACTGGACGTTCTCGGGCGGCTCCGCGAAGCGCCTCGCGGACGCCATCGAGGAGTACGACGTGTGGTGGCTCGAAGACCCCGTCCCGCCGGAGAACCTCGAAGTCCAGGAAGAGGTCACGAAGAACACGACCACGCCGATCACGGTCGGTGAGAACCGCTACCGCGTCACCGAGCTGCGCCGCCTCATCGAGAACCAGGCGGTCGACATCGTCGCGCCCGACCTGCCGAAGGTCGGCGGCATGCGCGAGACCCGCAAGATCGCGGACGTGGCGAACCAGTACTACGTCCCGGTCGCGATGCACAACGTCGCCTCGCCGATCGCGACGATGGCGGCGGCCCACGTCGGCACCTCGATCCCGAACTCGCTCGCGATCGAGTACCACTCCTACGAGCTCGGCTGGTGGGAGGACCTCGTCGAGGAGGACGTCATCGAGGACGGCTACATCGAGGTGCCGGAGGAGCCGGGCCTCGGCCTCACCCTCGACATGGACGCCGTCGAGGAGCACATGGTCGAGGGCGAGACGTTGTTCGACGAGGCGTAAGGCGAAGTCAAGCGCGGAAATCTCTGATTTATTAAAATAACCGTGAGTGACTTCGACGAGAGCTTATAAAATACAGGCGGTGGCGCGCCTGTGAGCGGCCGCCACCGGCGGCCGCGAGCCAGTCCGCGAGGGACGCGGTGAGCGCTCGCAGAGCGCGAACCGCGAGGCTGGGGAGGCCTGAGGTGCTGGGCGGCGCGGTGCGGGGCGGGACTCAAAGGGGCAGTCGCGAGGCGGGCGCAGGCGACGTAAGCACCGGAGGGAGTGAGCGAAGCGAACGACCGAGGAGCGCAGCGAGCGTGCGCCCGCCTCGCGACTGGGGCTTTGGCGGTCGTCATCCCCGCAGCCTCAACCGTTTATAAACAGCTGACGGAAACACCGAGATTCCACTTATAAACGGCCTCACGAGTGATCGATCAGCCAGGAGAGACACCCATCAATTCGCGCGGTTAGTCTGTCGCTCGATAGGTTTCGGTGAGTTCCAAGACGACCGCGCTAGCCAAGATCGCACCTCCGAAGGCAAGACCGGCTAACGTGACGGAGTTTCCGTATCCGAAAGCGCTCGCAGCCACAGCAACGACGAACATCCAGAAGCCAATTTGGACTGCGAGTGTTCGAGCCGAATGATCGATAATTTCTGAGGGCATGAGTACCAATCGTCCGCGTCAGGCTTTCTTCGCCACTTGATCGAGCCGAACCGCTCCTAGCCCCCGCCGGTCGAGCTCCGCTTCGATCTCCCGGGTTCTGGGCGCGATCTCGTCCGGTTCGTGGCTGTCGGTTCCGACGGTCACCTCGACGCCGGCGTCGACGAGGCGGTCGAGGAACGCGGGCGCCGGGTGGAACTCCCCGTAGTCGTCGAGCAGGCGTCCGGCGTTGATCTCCGGGACCGTCCGCGAACTTCGAAACGCGTTGGCGACCGCGGCGTAGTGGTCCTCGGTCGCGAAGCCGCGGAGGTGCGGGTTGCGCTCGATCAGGTCCGGGTGCGCGGCGATCGCGAACTGCTCCGACTCGACGAGGGCGACCAGCTTCTCGAAGTAGCGGTCGACCAGTTCACGCCGCTCCGCCTCCGACTTGTCGGCGAAGTGCGAGCGCGTGTGGACGTTCGCGCCGTCGAGGTCGTGGACGCTCCCAACCGCGTAGTCGAAGCCGGCATCATCGAGGAACTCGGCGATCGCAGCTTCGTGAGCGGGGTCGTAGTCCATCTCGACGGCGTCGAACACGTCGATCGCTGCGTCCTCGCGGACCGCCTCGATGGCCTCGCGGCGCCGCTCGTACGTCATGTCGAGGTTGAACCCCAGCGCGCGCTTGTAGCGCCGCGCGCTCGGCTCCGGCGACACGTTACAGTGGTCGGCGAACCCGATCCCGTCGAGCCCGGCGTCCGCGGCCGCGTCGACCATCCAGCGCAGGAACGCCCCGTCCGAGTAGTTCGTGTGGGCGTGGTAGTCGTACACGGTGGCCGTTCGTCACGGTCCGACTCGAAGGTTCGGGTCGCACGGAACGCGTTCGCACGCGAGACCCAGTCCCGCCACGCCGCGATCGAACCCCCGGCACGCCGCGATCGAACCAGCAACATGATCCGCGAAACTCGTTGAAAGTTCATTTAGAAAATTTTTTCTCGCTGATGATTGGTTTATCATACCATGGGTACTACTGGCAAGATACGCTGTCGCGTCGTGGACGGCGACGACCGGCCGCTGGCGGGTCGGGTCGTGGTCGGCGAGCGGCGGGGCGGCGACGGGGACCGGATCGGCTACTGGACGACCGGCGACGACGGGGGGTTCGTCCTCGATGCGGACGGCGGCGTCGACGTGGACGACGTCTCGTTCACGGTTCGGAACCCCGCCGGCGGGGGCGACGAGGAGTCGGTCCGACGGCGAGACCGGCCGGACGGAGACGAGGCGGCGCTTCGCCTGACGGTGAACGCGCACAACGTCGCGATCCACGGCGGGACCGAACACCGGGGGATGAACGACGCGGCGTGTACCGCCGCCGGGCCGGTCAGGAGCCACCGGTTCCACACGCAGTTCCCGGGGCTCGATCCGTACGAGCGCGACGAGGACCTGCTCCGGACGCTCGGCGGCGCCGACGGCGAGGCGGACGCGCCGATGATGGAGTCCCCGGACGACCCGGTCGGCGACGCCGAGACGCCCGCCGGCTACGGCATCTTCGGCCAGTTCGTCGACCACGACGTCACGTTCGACCCGACCTCGGACATCGACCGACGGAACGACCCGGCCGCGTTGCGGAACTTCCGGACGCCGGCGCTCGACCTCGACTCCCTGTACCGGACGAACGCCGAGGCGGCGCCGTTCCTCTACGACCACGAGACGAACGAGCGCAAGCTGCTCACCGGCGAGGCGGCCGCGCCCGACGCCGAGGACGGCGGCGGCCTCTCGGGGCTCCCGGGGACCGACCTCCAGCGGAACGAGCAGGGGGTGGCGCTGATCGGTGACCCGCGCAACGACGAGAACGTCGTCGTCTCGCAGCTTCAGCTCGCGTTCGTCAACTTCCACAACCGCGTCGTCGACCACCTGCGCGGCCCGGGCTCCGACCTTGTCGAAGGGGGCGAGTCCGTCCTCGAAGCGGCCCAGCGGCTCGTCAGGTGGCACTACCAGTGGGTCGTGCGACACGACTTCCTGCCGCGGATCTGCGACCGATACGTCCTCGACGACATCGAGGAGCGCGGCCGACAGCACTTCGTCCCGCCGGGGCGAACGCCGGCGATTCCCGTCGAGTTCGGTGGCGCCGCCTACCGCTTCGGCCACAGCATGATCCGGCACGCGTTCGACGTCAACGACGAGGTCGGCGAGGTGCCGCTGTTTCCGACCGGGGCCGGGGACGGCCGGAACCTCCGCGGCGGCCGTCCCGTCCCGAGCGACCTCGTCGTCGACTGGTCACGCCTGCTGGACACCGGCGACGGCGACTACCAGCCGGCGCGGAAGACGGAGCCGCTCCTCGCGCCGACGCTGTTCGACCTGCCCATCTCCGGCGACTCCTCGCTCGCCGTCCGGAACCTCCGTCGCGCGAAGGCGCTCGGGATCCCCTCCGGCCAGGACGTCGCCGCGCGGATGGGGTACGACCCGATCCGCAACGAGGCGTTCGGCGAGGACTCGCCGATCATGAAGACGCTGCGAGCGCACGACCGCGGCGCCGACCCCGACTCGCCGCTGTGGTACTACGTGCTCGCGGAGGCCGAGCACCAGCAGGACGGCGAGCGCCTCGGCGCGGTCGGCAGCCGGATCGTCGCTGAGACGCTGATCGGCCTGATCGAGGCCGACGAGACGGCGTACCCGAACGCCGCGCCCGACGACTGGGAGCCGAGCCTCCCGCAGCCAACCCCGACCGAGAGGTACACGCTCGCCGATATCACCGAGTTCGCGGCGGAGGCGAACCCCGACGGCCTCGTGATCCACGCCGTCGACGCCGGGCCGGGGAGCGGCGTCGGCGACGGGTCGGGCGGCCCACTTGACGAGTCGGTGACGCTGCGCAACGCCGCGGACGACCCGATCGACCTGACCGGCTACGTCATCGATCTCGACGGCCAGCGCGACGAGCTCCCCGGCGCGACGCTCGGCCCGGACGAGACCCTCACCGTTCACGTCGGATCGGGCACGGACACCGCGACCGACCACTACCTCGGCCGCGGTGCGCCGGCTCTCGACGACGAGGGGGAGGTCGTCACCGTGTACGGCCCCGGCGGCGAGCGGACGACGCGGCGACGGTACGTCGGCTGACCGGAGGGACTCACCGCCCCTCGCCGACGAGCGCGTTCACCGAGATGACGAGGAACGCGAGCCCGGACATGCCGGCGATGACGGCGAAGGACGCGGCCCAGCCGAACAGGTCCGCGACGAGGCCGACGCCGACCGAGCCCGCGGAGCCGATGACCGTGTAGACGGTCCGGATCAGCCCGAAGCCTGCGCCGCGCTCCGCGTCGCCGAGCGCGTCCATGAAGCGCGGGTCGATCGCCGAAAAGAACGAGGAGCCGAGGCCGGCGAGGAACACGGCGACCCCGAGGCCGGCGAGCGTCGGGAGCGCCGGCAGCCCGACCGCGGCCGGGAGTTCGACGAGGTCGGGGAGCGCGACCAACCCTCCGAGGCCGAGCGCGCCGCCGAGAAGGGCGACGGCGATGCTCGCGTCGCGGCCCAGCCGGTCGGAGAGCCGGCCGAGCCCGACCTGCGCGCCGGCGCGGACGACGAAGAACGCGGAGAAGACGCCGCCGGCGAACGCGGGCGAGTACCCGCGGAGCTCGACGAGGAACGTCGGCAGGAAGGAGATGACGCCCTGCGCGACGTACGTCCCGAGCGTCGCGACCGCGAGCGGGACGAGGACTTCGCGCCGCCCGATCAGTTCGAGCAGCGGCGCGAGCCGGAGCCGCTCCGCCATCGACTGGTCCGGGCGCCGCGGCTCGGTCGGCCGGACTCGCCGCGCGAACAAGACGAAGATGGGGACGCCGACGAGCGCGGCCAGCGCGACGCCCGGGCGCCAGCCGTAGCGGACGCCGACCCAGGTCGCGGCGACCGGCGCGACGAGACCCGCCAGCGGACCGCCGAGCGAGTGGATCCCGACGGCGGTGCCGAGGTCGTCGAACGTCCGCGAGAGCAGCGTGGTCGCCACCGCGTAGTGGAGCCCCGCCGCGAGCCCGAGAAGCACCGCCGCCAGCACGAACGCGGGGAACACGGGCACGACGGCGAGCAGGAGGCTCATCGCAGTGGTCCCGCCGACCGCGACAAGGATGACGCGGCGCTCGCCGAACCGGTCCGCTAAGATTCCGCTCGGGAACTGCGAGAGCCCGTAGGCGAACCACATCCCGGAGAGCGCGACGCCGACCGCCGTGTTCGAGACCTCGAAGTCGTCGATGATCAGGGGGACCACCGGGCTGATCGCCAGCCGGGCGAAGTACGTCACGAAGAAGGCGAGCATACACAGCGTCAACACCGTGTGGCGGTAGCGCCAGTTCACGCCGACCGCCGCCCCCGCGCCGCCTGGTCCGGTCGATTCACTGCTGAGGGGCTCCGAGCGCTCGTGGCGTCGACTCCGCGGTTCACGTCTCGTCTCGGTCCTCTCGTGCGACCCGTATAAACCGTCCTCTCGCGGCGATCGGTCGGGGTGTTCACTTTCGGTCCGCGGTTCGCTCCGCCTCTGCGGTTTGCTCCCGCTCCGACAACCGCTCCGCGATCGCCGCGCCGGCGGTCCGCGGGTCGGCCTCGCGCACCGTCACCGGGTCGCCGACGGCGACGCGGCCCGGCTCAACCACGTCACAGCAGAGGCCGCCGCGGTTGCGGAGCGCCGACGCGAGCCCGTCCTCGCCGGCGAGTTCCTCGACGTGCGCGCAGGGGGGCCGACGCCGGGTCGGTCGCAGGAGGGCGTCGCCGACCGCGACGGTCGCGTCGAGGAGCGCGTCCATCTCGGCGCCGAACCCATCGACAACGACGTTCCGGCGGTGACGGCCGTCGCGCACGTCGATGCCGGTCTCCTCGCGGACGGCGGCGACCGCCTCCGCCGCGACGAGGGTGACCGCGCAGGCGTCGAGCTGGAAGTGGCCGTCGCCGCTGCGGTAGCGGTCGCCTTCGACGCCGTCGGGGCGGATCTCGACCGCGTCGCGGCGGACGGGCGGGGCGCCGCTCTCGGGCGCCGTGACGAGCGCGTCGACCGCGCCGCTTGGTCCGGTCGACTCCGCGGTCACTCGTCGAAGGTGCCCGCGGTCAGGTAGCGCTCGCCGCTGTCCCAGAAGACGGTGACAACGAGCGGTTCCTCGCCGGCGAACTCGCCGCTCTCGCGGAGTTCCGCCGCGACGTCCTTCGCGGCGAGGTTCGAGGCGCCGGACGACTGACCGACTAAGATCCCCTCCTCGCGGGCGAGGCGGCGGCACTCGGCCTCGGCGGCGTCGAGCTCGACGGTGTGGATCTCGTCGATCAGGTCGACGTCGAGGTTCGGCGCGACGAACCCCGGTCCCATCCCCTGGAAGTCGTCGACGCTGGGCTCGCCGCCCGAGAGGACGGCGTTGTCGGCGGGCTCGACCGCGTCGATCCGGACGTCCGGGAACGCCTCGCGCAGGCTGCGGCCGATCCCGGAGAGCGTGCCGCCGGTGCCGACGCCGGCCACGAGGGCGTCGACGGTGCGGTCACCGACCTGATCGAGGATCTCGGGCCCCGTCGTCTCGTAGTGGGCGCGCGGGTTCGCGGGGTTCTCGAACTGGCGAAGCTGGACGGTGTTCGGGTCTTCTTCGAGTTCGTCCGCTCGCTCCTTCGCGTCCGAGATGTCGCCGTCGACGAGCTCGACGGTCGCGCCGTACGCCTTCATCAGGCGGCGGCGCTCGATCGACTTCCCCTCCGGGATGACCAGCGTGACGTCGTAGCCGCGCGTCGCGCCGACCATCGCGAGGCCGATCCCGGTGTTGCCGGAGGTCGGCTCGACGATGCGGTCACCCGGCTCGATCTCGCCCGCCTCCTCCGCGGCCTCGACCATGTACAGCGCGGGGCGGTCCTTCGCCGAGCCGCCCGGGTTGCGCGACTCAACCTTCGCCGCCACCGTCGTCCCCGTGGGCGCGTCGACCCGCACCAGCGGCGAGCCGAGCGTCGACAGGATGTCGTCGTCCATTACCCGAACGGAGGCGGTCGCGACTCAAAGGCCCCGCGGACTCCGGCAATCGATGTCGACCGCTGTGGCGGAATCCGTTTATAAAATATCGCCTCGCGATCGAGTTCGCTTATAAATAATGGGTGAAATCCGAGGCAGACGCGGTGGCGCGCGCCTCCGAGTGGCCGCCCTCGGCGGCCACGAGGAGCGCGTGCGAGGGAGTCAGCCGGCCGGAGCGAAGCGGAGGCCGGCTGACGAGGCTGGGGAGGTGTGAGGCTGTGGTGCTGTGCGGTGCGGGGCGGGACTCGAAGGGGCAGCCGCGAGGCGAACGCAGGCGAAGGCAGGACCGCAGCGAGTGAGCGGAGCGAACGAGCGAGGACCGCCCCGAGCGTGTGTTCGCCTCGCGGCTGGGGCTTCGGTGGTGTTTGTCTCGATCGGCTATTTATAAGCGCCAGCACCGTACGGCCGAGCGTCTGGGCCTTCGGGGGCGTTCCTATCGCGACCGACCGGAACCTCGTCTTGCCACCGACGCGCCGTTTAGGTGCCTCGACGACCTACGCAGCCCCATGACGCTCGAAACCCTCGCGCCCGCCGCCGACGTCGACGCGGACGCGTTCGACGACTCGGTCCTCGCGGCGCTCGGAGCCGACGACTACGTATTTAAAGTGTGGGGCGGCGACTGGTGCGGCGACTGCCAGCGCCAGCTCCCCGAGTTCGGCGCCGCGCTCGCGGCCGCCGGCGTCCCGGACGACCGGATCGAGGCGTACCCGGTGACGAAGGGGCCGGAGGGGAAGGAGGGCGAATTAGTCGAGGCGTACGGGATCGAACTGATCCCGACTGTCGTCGTCGAGACTGCGGACGGCGAGGAGCTCGCGCGGTTCGTCGAGGAGGAAGCCGTCTCCATCGCGGAGTACCTGGCCGATCAGCTCGCGGACGTCGAAGCGACCGCCTGAATCGACTGCCGCCGCTCAGTCGTCGCTCGCGTTCACGTCGAACGCGTAGTAGAGTACGGTCATCGTAACGCCCATCGTGACCGCCTGAACCGTCGTGGTCGTGTCGAGGAGGACGCCGACCGCGAGGACCGACGCCGTCACTATCACGCCGGTGAGGAGGGCGTATCTGAGCCGAGAGAGCCCGCGCGCCCAGTCGTCGAGCCGGCGGTACAGCTGTCGGGGACCTGCCATGGGCGGCCGTCTCCCGCGCGAGGCAAGTGCCTTCGGGTCCGCGCGTCGCGGGCGGAGCCGTGACCGATCGCTCAAGTCGGTCCGGCGTCCACGCGACGTATGGCACGTGTCACGGTCTGGAACGAGTACCGACACGAGCGCGAGAGCGACGTCGTCGCCGACGTCTACCCCGACGGGATCCACGCCGTCGTCGCCGACGCGCTGGAGGAGGGCGGCCACGAGGTCCGCACCGCGACGCTCGACGAGGGGCCGGAGCACGGGCTCACTGAGGAAGTCCTCGACGACACCGACGTGCTCGTCTGGTGGGGCCACGCCGCCCACGACGAGGTCCGCGACGAAGTCGTCGACCGGGTCCACGAGCGCGTCCTCGACGGCACCGGCCTCATCGTCCTCCACTCCGCGCACTACTCGAAGATTTTTAAGCGATTGATGGGAACCAGCTGCTCGCTGAAGTGGCGCGAGGCCGCCGAGCGCGAGCGCCTGTGGACGATCGAGCCGAGCCACCCGATCGCGGACGGGATCGGCGAGCGGATCGAGCTGGACGAGACCGAGATGTACGGCGAGCGGTTCGACATCCCCGCGCCCGACACCCTCGTCTTCACCTCCTGGTTCGAGGGCGGCGAGACGTTCCGCTCCGGCTGCTGTTACCGCCGCGGGAACGGGAAGGTGTTCTACTTCCGCCCGGGCCACGAGACGTACCCGATCTACTACGACGAGGACGTGCGGCAGGTCCTCCGGAACGCGGTCGACTGGGCGGAGCCGGGCGACGGGCCCGAACCCGAATTCGGCAACGCCGACCCGATCGAGGAGATCGACGCGAGCGACGACCGGACGGTTCACTGATTGGAGTTAGCGGTGTGCGGGGTATCTGACCACGGAATTCCGGTGAAACCCTCCGACGCCCCTGACATCAGTTTATAAATGATTGACCGGAGATCGGCGGCGACCACCTCCAAAGCCCCAGCCGCTTACTTATAAATAGCTCACTACGGATCGGCGGCGACCACCTCCAAAGCCCCAGCCGTGAGGCCGCAGTACGCTCGTTGCGCTCCTCGCTCGCTCCGCTCGCTGCGGTGCTTACGTCGCCTACTGCGGCCTCACGGCTGCCCCTTTGAGTCCCGCCCCGCACCGCACGGCATCGCGCCTCACGCCTCCCCAGCCTCGTCAGTCGCCTCCGCTTCGCTCCGGCGACTGACTCCCTCGCGCGTGCTCCTCACGCCCTGCGGGCGTTCGGAGGCACGCGCCACCGCCCATTTATAAGCAACTGTCTCCGCCACTTACTCCGTTTTAAATATCGTATCGCTGTCGCTGGACTGATTCCGACTGCTTGAAGAAACCGACGAGCCGGCGGCTCAGCAGTGTAGAGCGACCGCCGCTACGGCGCGGACGTTGAAAGGCGGCCGCCTCACGCGAACGCGAGACGACCGGTTGTGTCGCACGCCGGCGGCCGGTCACGTGTGTCTCGACCGCGGCCACTGATAAACCCTCGTTCACGAGACCGCGAGCGAACGGCCGACGCGTCCCGTCAGTCCGGCCGGTGGACCTCGCCGTCGCGCGAGTCGGCGTCCTTCCGGCGGAGCGCGGCGGCCGCGTTGTTCGCGTCGTAGCCGAAGAACACGTCCTTCGCGTACGTCTCGGCCACCTCGGTCGCGTGGATCAGGTCGTCGACGTCGACGTCGACCGCGTACAGCTCCAGCGAGAACGGCGTCTCCGGCGGCGCACCGTGGAGGTCGTAGTCGCCGCCGAGCCGCGAGCGGAACCCGCGAGCGATGGTCTCCAGCCAGTAGGTCGTGCTGTACTCCGTGTCGTACAGCGGGACGACGAACTCGTCGACGTGCTCGGCGAGCCGGTCGATGTCGAGCCCGGCGCGCTCGTAGAGGTGGTCCGGATACGGGTCGGGGTATAACGTGAGCAGGAGCCGTCCGGGGACAAGCTCGGCCGCCTCGGCCACGAACTCGGTGATGATGTCCGCGCGCCAGTCGGCGAAGTCGTCGCGGTCGCTCTCGGCGAACAGGCGCTCGCAGCGGTCGCAGTGACAGAACCCCTCACGGGGGAACCCGACGTCGTCGAGGCGGACGTCGTCGTTCTCGGCCGCGCAGTCCGCGATAATCTCCAGTAAGCCCTCGCGGTACTCCGGGTGCGTCGGGCAGATGTACGCCCAGTCGAAGTACTCGCGGTCGCGAGTCGCCGGCTCGCCGCGCTCGTCGACGGGAACGAGGTCGTCGTCCTCGCTCGCGGCCGCGTTGTCGCCGAAACACGACACCATGTTCACGGCGTTCGGCAGCGGCTCGGCGGACCGCCCCGTGACGTCTTTCACCTCGTAGAAGCCGAGGTCGAACGGCTCCATCGCGACCTCGTCGGCGTTGCGCGTGACGACCCCGTACATGGGGCCGGATACGGGACTGGTCGGTAAAAACGGACGGTATCGCAGCGATCGGCCGCAGGCGCGGTCGACGCGCGATGCGGGTCTCGTGCGATTCGGTTCGACGCGCGATTCCCTTCGCGGAGGGCGCGAACGCGGCTGCGCGGCGTTACTCGACTTCGACGGGCTGCTTGTCGCCGGCGAAGAGGAAGTACGCGAGCGCGACGAGCGACAGCACGAGGACGAGCTTGGCTTTCTTGCTCATACTAGACGCGTCGGGCGGCGGGCGCTAAAATCTACCGGAGGGAGACTCGCGAGGGTATCCCACACCGAACGCGAGCCGACGCTTCAAACGTCGATGTGGTCGGCGATGTCCGCCCGGAGGATCGTCGAGCAGTAGTCGCAGCGGACGCCGTCGGCCACGACGTCGAATCGGGTCTCGATTGGCTCGTCGGCGTTGGTGATACAGTTGCGGTTCGGACAGGAGAGCACGCCCGTTACGCCGTCGGGGCGGGTGACGCGGTTCTTCTCGACGACCTCGAAGTCGCGGACGATGTTGATCGTCGCCTCGGGCGCGATGAGCGAGAGCACGTCGACCTCCGACTGCGACAGCTCCCGGTCTTCGACCTTCACGATGTCCTTGCGGCCGAGCCGGTCGGAGGGGACGTTCATCCCGACTGAGACGCCGAACCCCTCGGAGCCGTCGATGCCGAGGATTGCGAGGACGTTCAGCGCCTGCCCGGCCTCGACGTGGTCGATGACGGTGCCGTCGCGGATCTTCGAGACGCGCAGCTCGTGGTCGCTCATCGGTCCACCTCCGTCCCCTCGTCGCCGTCCGGATTCGCGTTCTCCAAGAGGGTGTCGAGCAGCGCCATCCGCACCGGGATCCCGTTGTGCGCCTGCTCGAAGTAGCGCGCGTGCTCGGTCTCGTCGACGTCGGGCGCGATTTCGTCGACGCGCGGGAGCGGGTGCATCACGGTGAGGTCGTCGGCGGCGGCGTCGAGCGTCTCGGCGTCGATCCGGTACTCGCCGGCGACGCGGTGGTACTCGTTCTCGTCGGGGAACCGCTCCTTCTGGATCCGGGTGACGTACAGCACGTCGAGCTCGTCGAGGACCGGGTCGAGCTCCTCGTGTTCGCGGATCTGCGCGCCCGTCTCGTGGAGGTCGAAGCGCACGGAGCGGGGGAGCCGCAGCGACTCGGGGCTGATGAAGTGCTGGTTGGCGTCGAACTCCGTCAGCGCGGCCGCCAGCGAGTGGACCGTCCGCCCGTACTTCAGGTCTCCCATGATCCCGATGGTGAGGTCGTCGAGCCCATGGTCCTCGCGGATCGTGTGGAGGTCGAGCAGCGTCTGGGAGGGGTGTTGCCCGGCGCCGTCGCCCGCGTTGACGACCGGGACGTCGACGCGCTCGCCGGCGAGCGTCGCGGCGCCCTCGCTGGGGTGGCGCAGGACGAGGGCGTCGGCGTACCCCTCGATGACGCGGACGGTGTCGGACAGCGACTCCCCCTTCGAGACGGACGAGGAGTCGACGTCGCCCATGTCGATGGTGTTCATCCCGAGGCGCTTGGCCGCGCTGTCGAAGCTCATCCGGGTGCGCGTGCTGGGCTCGAAGAAGCACAGCGCGAGCACGCGCCCGGCGTGCCGGTCCGCGTAGGCGGCGGGGTCGTCGGCGACCGCTCGGGCCCGGTCGAGCACGGCCTCGATGTCATCCCGCGAGAGCTGGGTCGCGGTGATGAGGTGGTCCTGTCGCATCGTCTGAGATGGGATTCGGCAGTATCTTGAATCCCTCGGCTCGGGGCGCAGCGCGGGTGTTCACGTCCGTGTGGATCCCTATGACCGACAGTTTCGAGATTCGCAGAACGCGGTGATAGTTCGCACGCTCGGTGGCCGCCGACACCCGTCCGCGCTTATAAACCGATCCGGGCCAAAGGTCCGACTATGTCCGACAACGACCCGGCCGACCTGCTCCCGAACGACCGCGTGAAGCAAGCCGCCCTCGACGGCGAGGTGACGCAGCTCCACCGCGGGAACCGCTACGGCGAGGAGGGTGACACGTTCGAGGTCGACGGCGTCGCCTTCGAACTGACCGAGGTCACCGAGCGCACGCTCGGCGACATGACCGACGAGGACGCGAAGCGCGAGGGGTCGCCCTCCTTAGAGGCGTACAAGGAGCGAATGGTCCGCGCGCACGGCGGAAACTTCGACTGGGACGACGACGCCGACGTGGTCCGACACCGCTTCGAGCGGGTCGACGAATAGCGAACTGAGCGACGAATAGCGGAGCGGGGAGAACGAGGCGCGCGAGCGGGGAACGCGAGCCGACTCAGTCGTCGTCCGCGGCCGCGCCGTCGCCCTCGCCCGCGGCGGTCGCCGCGTCGTCCTCGATGCTCGGCGGGTACTTCCCGCGGTCGAGCTTCAGGTCGGACTGCGGGCGCGCCATACAGGTGAGCGCGTACTCCTCGGCTTCCTCGTCGGTGAGACCGCGGGCCGCCGGCTGAGTCACCTCGCCCTCGACGATCTCCGCGGAGCAGGCGAGACACATCCCGACGCGGCAGGAGTACTCCTGGGCGATCCCCTCGTCGAAGCAGGAGCTGAGGATCGTCTCCGTGTCGGCCACCTCGATCGTCTCGCCGGTGCCGACGAACTCGACGGTGTACTCGGTCATGGCGCCGAGTACCCGCCGACCGGTCAAAAAGGGTTCCCCTCGATCGCGTCGTTGTCGCGGGGACGGAAGAGAACGAAACGAGCGGAAATCGTCGCTGAGATTTATAAATATACACACGTAACTGTGTACTGTGATGTCGACGAAAACGATCTCGCTCGACGAGGAGGCCTACGAGCGGCTCAAATCGCACAAGCGGGAGGGTGAGTCGTTTTCCGACGTGGTCAAACGGATCGCTGGTGAGCGATCGTGGACGGAAGTCGCAGGAATTCTCTCCGAAGAGGAGGGCGAGGAACTCGAATCCCTCGTCGAGGAGGGGCGGTCTCGCTCTCGCGACCGGCGCGAACAGATCGACGCAGATGTACAGGACGTCGAATGATCGAGGACACGACGTTCATTATCGATGTCCTACACGACGATCAGGACGCGATCCGATACCTCGATCTCATCGAGCGCGAGAATCGGCCCGAGAAGATCTCCTCGATGACGGTACTCGAACTGTACGAGGCGGTCCCACAGTTGAACGCTCCTGAAGACCGCCGACAGGCGATTCTCGACGTACTCGACACGCGCCACGCGGTCGTCGCCGATGAGACCGTGATGAGAAAGGCCGGGAAGATTTCCGGCTCGCTTCGCGCCCAAGGGCGAGAGATAGACAGAGAGGACTGTATCATCGGGGCGACGGCACTTTTGAACGACGAACCGGTCGTGACTCGAAACCGCGACCACTTCGAGCGTATCGACGGCCTCGACGTGGAGACGTACTGAGCGCCGGCCAGCTGGCCTCGTTTTCCTCCCACCTATCGCAACGACTAATCCCCCGCCGGACGCTTCCCGAGGTATGACCGGCAAGGCCACCGCGCGAGCCCACCCGATCCAGGGGCTCGTCAAGTACCACGGGATGCGCGACGAGGAACTGCGGCTCCCGTACCACGACAGCATCAGCCTCTGTACCGCCCCGACCGCGACGACGACCACCGTCGAGTGGCAGCCCGACGCGAGCGAGGACACCTACGTCATCGGCGGCGAGGCGGTCGACGGGCGTGCCGCCGAGCGCATCGACATGGTCGTCGACCACGTCCGCGAGCTGGCGGGCGTCGACGCCGCGGTGCGGTTAGAGAGCGAGAACTCCTTCCCGTCGAACATCGGCTTCGGCTCCTCCTCGTCCGGGTTCGCGGCCGCGGCGCTCGCCCTCGTCGAGGCCGCGGGGCTCGACATGTCGCTCCCGGAGGTCTCCACCGTCGCCCGCCGCGGCTCCTCCTCCGCGGCCCGCGCCGTCACGGGCGCGTACTCGCGGCTCGACGCCGGCCTCAACGACGAGGACTGCCGCTCCTACCGCCTCGACACCGGCGTGAGCGAGGACGGCTTCGACCCCGAGGAGGACCTCCGGATCGTCGCCGCCCACGTCCCCGCTTATAAAGAGACCGAGGAGGCGCACCGCGAGGCCGCCGCGAGCCACATGATGCAGGCGCGGACCGCGCACGTCCAGGACCAGCTGGTCGAGATGACCGACGCGCTCCGCGCGGGCGAGTTCGACCGGATCTTCGAGACGGCCGAGCACGACTCCCTCTCCCTGACGGCGACGACGATGACCGGCCCCGCGGGGTGGGTGTACTGGCAGCCCGAGACGATCGCGGTGTTCAACGCGGTCCGCGAGCTCCGGGAGGAGGGCGTCCCCGTCTACTTCTCGACGGACACAGGCGCCTCGGTGTACGTGAACACGCTCGCCGACCACGTCGACGAGGTGGAGAGCCGGATCGCCGAGATCGGCATCGACGCCGACGTCTGGGAGGTCGGCGGCCCGGCGCGCGTCCTTGACGAGAGCGAGGCGCTGTTTTAAATAACGCCTTTTTAAATAAGAACCGCCGTGCGGTGGCGCGCGCCTGCGAGCGGCCGATAGGCCGCGAGGAGCGCGTGCGAGGGAGTCGACCGCCCGGAGCAACGCGGAGGGCGGTCAACGAGGCTGGGGAGGCTTGAGGCTGCGGTGCGGTTCGGGGTGGGACTCAAAGGGGCAGCCGTGAGGCGGCCGCAGGCGACGTAAGCACTGGAGGGAGCGAGCGAAGCGAGCGACTGAAGCGCGTGGTTCGAGACGCCGGAGGCGTCTCGTCATCCCGAAAATCGGAGATTTTCGGGCGACAGCGAGCGTGCGGCCGCCTCACGGCTGGGGCTTTGATGGTGTTCTCCGTTGATTCGGGATCAACTATTTATAAGCGAACGGCTGGGGCTTTGATGGTGTTCTCCGTCGATCCGGGACCAACTGTTTATAAGCGAACGGCTGGGGCTTTGGCGGTGGTCGCCGTCACAGCGACTCTGAATCCATCGTCACCCGCTTATTCCTCCGGATCTTCGCCGCGCGCTCGCTTGTACATCGCCAGCGCCGCCTCCCGCCGCTCCGAGTGGTCGACGATCGGCGCAGGGTACTCCGGCGCGGCGTTCGCGCGCTGTGTGGGCGACAGCTCGTGCCACTCGTGGATGAGGTCGGCGTCGAGTCCGCGCAGCTCCGGCACGTGTTCTTTTATATACTCCGCGTCGGGGTCGTACCGCTCGCCCTGTGTCATCGGGTTGAAGATGCGGAAGTACGGCTGCGCGTCGGTCCCGGTCGAGGCCGCCCACTGCCACCCGCCGTTGTCGTTGGCGGTGTCGTGGTCCGCCAACTTCTCTCGGAAGTGGTCGTAGCCGTGGCGCCAGTCGGCGAGGAGGTCCTTCGTGAGGAAGGAGGCGACGATCATCCGCACGCGGTTGTGCATGAACGCCTCCTGACGCAGCTGGCGCATCCCCGCGTCGACGATGGGGTACCCCGTCTCGCCGCGCTTCCACGCCGCGATCTCCTCGGGGTCGTCGCGCCACTCGATCCCCGCCTCGTACTCCTTGAAGTTCGACGTCACGACCTCGGGATTGTGGAAGAGCACCTGCGCGTAGAACTCCCGCCACGCCAGCTGCTGTTGGTACTCCTCGACCTGCTCGGGGGCGTCGTCGGGCCGCGCGTCCGACTCGGCCTCCGCCATCGCCTCCTCGGTCGCGGCGTACGCCTCCCGGACGCCGATCTCGCCGTACTTCAGGAACGCCGAGAGCCGGGAGGTCGCCCCCTTCGCCGGGTAGTCGCGCTCGGCCTCGTAGGCGAACACCGCCTCGTCGAGGAACTCGTCGAGGCGCTCGCGGGCGGCCGCGGTCCCCGCGGGGCCGACCTCGGCGTCGGGCTCCGCGAAGCCGAGGTCGGCGGGAGCGGGAAGGTCGCCGACGGCGAGGCCGTTCAGACCAGCGTCGGCGGTGACGCTTCCGGCGTCGGCGTCCCCGCCGTCCGCGACCGCGTCCGCCGCGTCGTCCCAGTCGACCGCGTCGACCGCGTCCGCGAGCCGGTCGGCGTCGACGAGCCCCTCGCCGGTCGGCGTCGGCGCCGGGTCGTCCGTCGCGCGGTCGGTCCACTTCTTCCAGTAGTAGCTGTACACCGAGTAGGGGTCACCGGCGTTCGTCCGGATCGCGTCGGGGTCGTGGAGGACCGCGTCGTGGTGCGCCTCGCGCGCCACGTCGACCCCGTCGAGCGCGCGCCGTACTCCCGCGTCGCGCTCGCGGGCGAGTCCCGAGTAGTCGCGGTTCCAGACGACGCGCTCGGCGTCGAGCGCGTCCGCGAGCCGGGGGAGGACCGTCTCGGGGTCGCCGCGCGCGACGAGCAGGTCGCTCCCGCGCTCGCGGTAGTCGTCGCGGAGCGCGGCCAGCCCGTCGAGCAGGCGGCGGACGCGCACGTCGCTCGCGTGTTCGAGGATGTCCGGATCGAAGACGAAGACGGGCGCGGCGGGGCCCCGGTCCGCGTCGTCGTCGGCCCCGGTCGCGGCCGCGAGGCCGACGTTGTCGGCGGCTCTGAGGTCCCGTCGGTGCCAGAACAGCTCCATGGGATCGACACGGGCGCGTTCACCGTGAAACCACCGGGACCGACGAGGGAGGCGCCGACCTCGCCGGTCGAGAGTCGCCGCGCCCCCGCGGTCACAGCTCCAGTCGCCCCGGGACGCTCACGCGGTCGAGGAGGAAGTAGCCGACCGTGAGCGTGATAACGAGGACGCCGAGCGCGGCGGCCGCGAGCAGCGCCTCGTTTCCGCCGCCGTAGTCCTCGAGCCGGAAGCTGATCACCCGCCGAGAGACGGCGATGATCGCCGCGCTCACGACGATCCGGAGGACCGGTTGGCCGCGCGCGTACGCCACGAGCGTCCGGTGGACCTCGACGATGATCAGGAGCAGGAGGACGCTGTCGAGCAGCCCGACGACCTCGACCGGGTCGGTGAAGTCGCCCGCGGCGAGGAGGCGGTACAGCGAGACGAACAGGTCGAAGACGCCGATGAGGAAGAGGAGGAGCAGGAAGTACGCCGCGCCGAGGACGAGCCACTCCATCGCTCGCGCGGCTGGATCCGCGGCGTCGTCGAGATCGAACTCCATCGACGGACCCGACGGCGCCCGGCAGCAAGTGGTTTTGGGTAAACGCCGTCAGGGCTTCCCGTCGCCCCCGCCCGTCAGCGACTCCAGCAGGCTGACTGCGGGCGCCTTCGCCAGCGGGTCGTTCCCGTTGCCGCAGTGGGGCGACTGGACGCAGGCCGGGCAGCCGCCCTCGCAGTCGCAGCTGTCGATGAGCCGCGCCGTCCGGGTCATCAGCTCCTCGATCCGCCCGTGTCCGCGACGGGTGAGCCCGACGCCGCCGGGGTAGCCGTCGTAGACGAACACCGCCGGCCCCTCGGTGTGCGGGTGGTGCGGCGTCGAGATGCCGCCGACGTCGGCGCGGTCGCACAGCAGGTGGAAGGGGAACAGCGAGATGATCCCGTGTTCGGCCGCGTGGATGCCGCCGTTGAACGCGTACTCGCCGCCCGGGATCGGTTCGCCGTCGGGGGCTTCGCCGCCGTCGGTCTCCGCGCTCGCCGCGCCGTCCGACGCGCCCTCTCCGTCGAGCGCGTCGCCGAGCCGCCGCATCTCGCGTTCGATGTCCTCCGGGACGGGGAAGTACAGCGACTTCGTGCGCAGCGTCGTCTCCGGGAGGTCGAGCGTCGACTCGCCGAGCGACTCCCCGGTCGCGGCGTCCTTGCGGACGAACCCCGTGATCTGCTCCGTGACCGTGACGTCCGCGAAGCGGACCGGCACGTCCGGGCGCACCGAGAGCGCGCGCTCGTCGAGGTCCTCGTTCACGACGATGTCCTTGTCGGAGCGCACCTGCGTGTAGTAGTCCGCCCACGACTGCTGGAGCTCGGCGACGTCGCGGTCGAGGTCAAGCTCGACCACCTCGTAGGTGCGGCCCTGCTGGTGGTAGATGGCGCCGGGGTGGGCGTCGCGGAGCGCGTCCGCGAAGCCGAGCGTCGCGACCGTCTCGCCGCTCGACCGCTCGATCAGCGAGATCTCGCGCTCCTCGGCGGTCCGGAGGTTCACCGACTGCTGCGGGCTCGACCGGCCAGCGTGGACCCAGCGCGTGCCGGCCGCGGCCTCGCGCCGGTTCAGCACGCCCTCATCGGTGAGGTCGGCCACCACGCCCGGGAAGGAGTCACCGAAGAAGCGGTCGTCCTCGGGCGAGAGCCAGTTCTCGTCGGCCGCGCAGGCGACGTGGCCGGGCATGAGCTGACCGTTCTCCGGGTCGCAGATCGCGTCCTCGGGCGGCGCGTCGAAGAAGTCGCCCGGGTTGCGCATCAGGTACTGGTCGAGCTGGTCCTCGCCGCCGACCATCACGACCAAGGCCGGGTCGTCGCCGCGGCCGGCGCGGCCGGCGCGCTGGTGGGCAGACATCCGCGTGCCTGGGTAGCCGTCCAGCACCACCGCGTCGAGCCCGCCCACGTCGACGCCCAGCTCGAGGGCGCTCGTCGACCAGACGCCGCGGAGGTCGCCGGCGTGGAGGTCGGCCTCGATCTCGCGGCGCCGGTCGTCGGTGAGCGCGGCCTGGTACGCGCCGACCTTGCCCGCGAGGTCGTGCTCGCCCCGCTCCCGGAGGTCGCTCGCGCTGTCGGTCGCGTACTGCTCGGCGGTCTGTCGCGCCCGCGTGAACGCCAGCGTCTGCTGGCCCGCCGTCACGAGGTCGACGAACAGCCGCTTCGACTCCGTGTGGCTCGACTTCCGTCGGCCGCTGCCGCGCTCCTGCCAGTCGTCGTCGTACTCCGGCGGGTTCCACAGCACCCAGTCGCGCGGCCCGCGGCCCGACGTGTCCTCGTCGACGAGCGCGATCCCGTCCGGGTCGCGGCCGGTGACGGTCGCGACGTGGTCGACGGGGTTGTTGATCGTCGCCGAACAGCAGACGAACTGCGGCGACGAGTCGAACCGCTCGCAGGTCCGCGCGAGCCGTCGAAGCGTCAGGGCGACCTGCGAGCCGAACACGCCGCGGTAGCTGTGGACCTCGTCGATCACGACGTACTCTAAGGAGGAGAAGAACCAGTCCCACAGGCGCTCGGCGTACGGTAACAGCGCGTAGTGGAGCATGTCCGGGTTCGAGAGGAGCACGGTCGGCCGGCGGTCGCGCACGTCGCGCTTCTCCGCCCGCGAGAGCCGCCCGGTGTAGGAGTCGACCGAGACGCGGCTGCCGAACCCGAGGTCGGCGGCGAGCTCCGACAGCGACTCCTCCTGGTCCGCGATCAGCGCGTTCTGCGGGCCGATATAGAGGGTGCGCCCGCCGTGGTCCATCGCGGCCTCGAACGCCGGGACGGTGTACGCGAGGGACTTGCCGCTCGCCGTCTCGGTCGCGAGCACGGCGTCGTCGCCGTCGCGGACCGCCTCGATCGCGTCGGCCTGATGGCGGTAAAGCCGATCGATCCCGCGCTCCGCAAGCGCGTCGGCGAGCCGCGATTCGAGGTCGACGTCGGCGAACTCGGGCTCGCGCGCCGGGAGCCGCCGGTGGTCGGCGATCTGTCCCTCGTAGAAGGGGCGGTCCCGCAGCCACTCGATGGCGTCGTCCACGGTTACGGGACCCTGGGGTCGGCGGGGCCTAACGGTTGCGGTGGCGAGGAGTCGAATGCGGGCGACCGATCGACGGCGCTCAGTCGTCCGCGGGCGAGCGCGAGGCCCCGCCGTCGCCCGGCGAGAGGTCGACCGCCGGCTCCGCGGGGCCCTCGCGGGCGAGCGGCGGCCAGCGGACCTCGGTCGCGATCGGATCGTCGAGGTCGAGGCGCATCCGGAGGTCGCCGCGCCGCTCGACGACTTCGAAGCCGACCGTCCGGTAGACGCTCCGCGCGGGCCGGTTCCCGGTCTCGACGTGGAGTTCGATCCCCTCGCGGCCGGCCGCGGCGGCGTTGGCGATCACGTGACGGCACAGCTCCGTCCCGACGCCGCGGTCCTGCGCGTCCGGGTGGACGAAGACGGCGAGTTCGGGGGTGTCGGCGTCGGTCGGGGTGTACATCGCGTGGCCGAACAGTTCGCCGTTCCGCTCGGCGACGACGTTGTTCCCCTCCGACAGCATGGATCGGATCCAGTCGACGCGCCGGCGCCGGCTCACCGGCGGGAGCCCCTGCGCGCGGTCTGCGCGGTCGAACCGCTCGTACATCTCTGCGAGGAACGGCTCGTCCGCGTCGGTCGCGGGCCGGATCGTCCAGCGCGCGCCCTCCTTGTCGACGAACCGCGGACAGCGCGGCGGACAGTGGGGGGTCCCCTCGCACTCGCTGCCGTCCCAGCCGTCGCAGGCGACGCTCGCGGTATCGGGGGTCATGTCTCGACGTTGGCGCCGCGTCGTGTTATAGGGTGACAACGACTTTCACAGCGTGAGAATCGGTAACGGAGTCGGCGTCTGCCGCAACGTGGTCGGATCGGGGGCTAATCCCGGATCAGCACGATCCCTTCGCGGAACACCGCGTGGTTCGGGACGACGTGTTCCTCGCCGTCCGTCTCGATGTGGGTGACGAACAGGTCGACCTCCTGAACGACGCCGCGCTCGCCGGCGACCCGCACCTCGTCGCCGATGCCGTACGGCTGCCGGAGGAGGAGGAAGACGCCGGCCGCGGCCGAGGCGACCAAGTCCTTCGTCGCGAGCGCGGCGAACAGCACGAGCGCGAACGCGTACGCCGCGAGCAGCACGATGAGCGCGAGCGTCTGGACGCCGACCTGGCCGAGCGCGATGAGCGTCGCGACGTACACGACGCTGTACTTCACGAGCGTCGGGAGCACGCCGAGTTCGGGGAGCTTTATCCCCCGGAGGCGCTCGGCGACGAGCAGTTCGGCCTTGTCGCCGACGACGATTCCGACGATGAACACGACCACGGCGACGAACAGCCGCGGGAGGAAGGCGGCGACGCCCGACCAGAACTGTTCGAGGTAGTTCACGTCCGCGACGGTGAGCGCGACGATGACGGTGACGGCGAGGATGAAGTAGCTCGACAGCTTGGCCAAGATTCGCACCGTGGAGGTGTCGAACTCGCGGGCCGTCCGCTCGAAGGCGGTCCCCTCGATCACCTCGGGGACGCCGGCGCGCCGGAGCAGCCGGCGGTTGATCACGCCGGTGAGGTACGCTAACACGAGTCCCAACAGGAGGACGCCGAGCGCCAGCCAGATCCGATACGGGACGTTCAGGAGGAACTCGGGAACGGAGATCTGAGCCGCGGACATGGGTCAGTACTCCTCCGGATCGATCTCCAAGACGAGTTCCCCGGCCTTGAACGCCCGGACGAGCCCGTCGGACTCGGAGAGGACGATGGCGGTCGAGTTCGTGTCGCGGGTGATCGCCGCGCCGGACATGTGACGCGCGCCGAGCCCCTTCGGGATGTCGACCCCCTCGGCGGCGGGTTCGAGGTAGCGGTACGCCGAGACGATCTTCCCGGAGTCGGAGACGACGAAGGCGCCGTCCAGCCGCGAGAACTCCTTGAGCATGACGTTCACGATCGGGTCGCCGACGTGGACGTGGCTCTTCTCGAAGGGGTTGTAGCTGAGCGGCCGCGACTTGTTCATCACCTTCCCCGCGTCGCCGACGACGAACAGCGCGCCCACCGGCTTCCCCTTCTGCCCCTTCTGTCCGAGCTCGATCGCGACCTCGAACACGTCGCGGATCACGCTCGGCTCCGCCCGCGAGTTGGTGAACAGGTCGTAGATACCGGTGTGGACCCCCTCGTCGACGGTCGCCCGGATCACCGCGTCCGAGCCGGCGTCGAACACCGAGGCGACGCACGCGACCTCGTCGCCCTCGGCGAGGAGCCCCTCGTCCATCGCGCCCTCGATACCGAACCGGATCCGGTCTTTGACGTTGTCGAACGGGAGGGGGAGCTCGACGAACGTCTCCGCGTCGACGTCGTTGTCGGGCGCGACGACGACGACCTCGACCTCGGCGTCGGCGTCCGCGAATCGCTCGTAGAAGGAACTCGTCGGGGAGAACAGCAGGGCGGCGTCGACGTCCTCAACGAGGTCCGCCAGGTGGTCGGTGAGCGAGGCCATTATCACACGTGACTCCCGGAGTCCGTATAGTCGTTGCGTCGTGCGGGCGTCTGACGCCCGGGCTGGATCGACGCGTGGCCCGCGTTAGAGGGTGCGTGACGAGGTCCGTCGGTTCCGAACGGAGAGCGGCTGGGTCGGCCTATCAGTACCGAAACGGAGCGAGCCGGCTCAGTCGCCGGCGGCCGAGACCGATCCCTCGGCGGCCGCCGTCCGATCCTCTCGAATCAGGTCCGCCGCCCGCTCGGCGATCGCTATCGTCGGCGCGTTCGTGTTCCCGCCGACGAGCGTGGGCATCACGCTCGCGTCGACGACGCGGAGCCCCTCGACCCCGCGGACGCGGAGCTCGTCGTCCACGACCGCCGCGTCGTCGTCGCCCATCTTACACGTCCCGACGGGGTGGTACACGGTGTGACACTCCTCGCGGACGTGTCGGGCGATCTCCTCGTCGGTCTCGACGTCCTCGCCGGGCCACAGCTCGCGGTCGAGATACTCCGAAAGCGCGTCCTGGTCGGCGATCTCGCGGGCACGCTTGACGCCCTCGACGAGGGTTTCGAGGTCCGCGCGCTCGTCGAGGTAGTTCGGGTCGATGGCGGGCGCCTCGAACGGGTCGTCCGAACTGAGCCTGACGCGGCCGCGGCTCTCCGGTCGGAGCTGCGTCGCGCCGATCGACAGCCCTCGCCCCTCCTCGGGGTTCTCGAGCCCGTGTTCCATGAAGTAGGAGGGCGCGAAGTGGAACTGGAGGTCCGGCCGGGGCTCGCCCTCGTCGGTGCGAACGAAGCCGCCGGCCTCGCCGACGTTGGAGGTGAGCTTCCCGCGCTTGAAGACGAACCAGTTGAACAGGTCCCGGAGGCTCCCGGCGTCGTCCAGCGTGCTCACGTCGTCGTCCGTCTCGTAGACGGTGAACGCGAACAGGTGGTCCTGGAGGTTCCGACCGACACCGGGCGAGGCCGCCTCCACGTCGATGCCGTGGTCCGCGAGGTGGTCGGGGTCGCCGATCCCCGAGAGCATGAGCAGCTGCGGGGAGTTGACCGCGCCGGCGCTGAGGACGACTTCCTCGGTCGCGTCGACGGACCGGATCTCGCCGTCCTGACTGTACTCCACCCCCGTCGCTCGACCGTCTTCGATGGTGACCTCGGTCACCTGCGCGCCGGTCTCGGCGGTGAGGTTCGGCCGATCGAGCGCGGGCTTGAGGTACGCGTCGGCCGCGCTGTGGCGTTTTCCGTCCTTCTGCGTGACGTGGTAGAGCCCGACGCCGGCCTGCTCGGCCCCGTTGAAGTCGTCGTTGCGGTCGTACCCGGCCTGCGCCGCGGCGCGGACGAACGCCTCGGAGGCGGGCCGCGGCGACGACTGGTCGGTGACGTTGAGCGGCCCCTCGTCCCCGTGGTAGGACGAGTCCCCCGGCTCGAACGTCTCCGCGCGCTTGAAGTACTCCAGCATCGAGTCGTACGCCCACCCGTCGTTGCCCAGCTCGGCCCAGCCGTCGTAGTCCGAGGGGTGGCCCCGAACGTAGATCATCGCGTTGGTCGAGGAACACCCCCCGAGCGTCTTGCCGCGCGGCCAGTAGAGCTCCCGGCCGGCGCAGCCGTCCTGCGGCTCGGTGTAGTACTCCCAGTCCGCGTCGGTCTTGAATAGCTCCGGGAACGCCGCCGGAATCGAGATGTTCCGGTCGTCGTCGGGCGTACCCGCCTCCAAGAGCAGGACGCTCGTCTCCGGGTCGGCGGTGAGTCGGTTCGCGAGGACGCAGCCCGCCGACCCGGCGCCGACCACGACGAAGTCGTATTCCGTGCTTGTCATGGAAAGTCGTGGACGGTCGGACAATTAAGTGTACCCGTGCTACCGGCTTTGTTAAAATCCTCAGAAATTGATATTTTCGCACCCTAATCGCTCAGTACAGGGGTAGCGGCGAGCGATAGCGCGAGTGAGTATCGCAGATCGCCGGGCGCGATTCAGTATTTAAATGGCCGTGATCAACGGCGACGAACGCTTACAAATGGCAGCCGGTGCGGTGGCGCGCCTGCGAGCGGCCGGAGCGAAGCGGAGGCCGCGAGCCAGCCCGCGAGGGACGCGGTGAGCGACGTGGGCGACCGGAGGGAGCCCCGAGCGAACCGCGAGGCTGGGGAGGCGTGAGGTGCGGTTGCGGTGCTGTGCGGGGCGGGACTCAAAGGGGCAGTCGCGAGGCGGCCGCAGGCGACGTAAGCACCGCAACGAGGGAGCGATAGCGACTGAGTGAGGAGCGCAGCGAGCGTGCGGCCGCCTCGCGACTGGGGCTTTGAAGACGTTCACCGCAGCAGCGTCGACCACTTATAAATAGCCGACAGCAACACCGCGATCTGGCTTATAAATACCCACGCCATCACACTGAGCGACGTACGACACCAACTCCCGCGATAGATCAAGAAGCACGCTTCAGCGACCAGACGTTACAGACGAGAATATGTCTGAAGAAGAGGATTTCAGCAGAGCCGTGCTACCGAAACACGAGACGACACGCGAACCGCCGCGCACCGCCGGCGGAACGCCGTCCGACGACGTTTTCCCTCTCTGCCCGCGTTGACAGACGTGGAACCAGATTCCGTCCGAGAGTCGTGGACGAACCGGGCGGGCGAATACTCACCGGCGTACTACGCGCACTACGGGCCGAACGAGACGAGCGAGCTGATCCGCGAGGCGCTCGACGCACACCTCGACCGCGACGCCGCCGTCCTCGAACTGGGGTGCGGCTCGGGCCGACACCTCGAACACCTCGCCGACCACGGGTTCGAGGACCTCTCGGGGATCGACATCAACGCCGAGGCGTTCGAGACGATGCGAGACGCCTACCCCGAACTCGCCGCGCATGGCACGTTCTACTGCGGCGCGATCGAGGACCTCGTGGAGGAGTTCGACGACGGCGCGTTCGACGCGGTGTACTCGGTCGAGACGCTCCAACACCTCCATCCGGACGTCGAGTCGGCCTTCGCGGAGATCGCGCGGATCACCGACGACGTGCTCGTCACGGCCGAAATCGAGGACCCGACGCGCGGGTCGGCGTCGGCCGACCCGGACGTGAACTACGTCGACGACGAGACGCCGCTGTACTACCGCGACTGGGGGGAGATATTCACCTCGCTGGGCCTCGTCGAGGTCAACGTCGTCCACGGCGACAGGGACACGACGCGGACCTTCCGCGTGGCCGACTGACCGGCGCCCTCGACAGAGGCGGACGGACCGCGGCGACCCGATCTCCCGCGCGACTTTTACCCGCGAGCCGACTACCTCGACCACATGGCGACTCGCGAGGCTCTCTGGGGGTACCGGAACCGGTTCGGCGACGCCTTCGGGCGCACCTACTTCCGTCGCTTCGGACCGGGCGTCGTCTCCAGCGTCGGGATCGGGACGTACCTCGGCGAGCCGACGCCCGCAGTCGACGCGGCCTCGCGCGAGTCGATCGAACTGGCGCTCCGGTCGGGCGTGAACCACGTCGACACCGCGGCCAACTACCGGTGCGGCCGCGCCGAGCGCGTCGTCGGCGAGGCGCTCCGTGACGCCCCCGTCGACCGCGAGTCGGTGGTCGTCGCGACGAAGGGCGGCTTCCTCCCGTTCGACGGGGAGCGCCCGGACGACCCGAGCGCGTACGTCCGCGAGCGGTTCGTCGAGCCCGAGATCGTCGACCCCGACGACCTCGCGAACGGGGCGCACGCGATGACGCCCGACTACTTGGAGTGGTCGCTGGACCGCTCGCTCGACCGGCTCGACCTCGACTCCGTCGACTGCTTCTACGTCCACAACCCCGAGACCCAGCTCGCCGCCCGCTCGCGAGCGGACGTGTACGATGCGCTCGAAGCCGCCTTCGAGGCCCTCGAACGCCGGCGGGCCGCGGGCGACGTCGGCGCGTACGGCGTCGCGTCGTGGAGCGCGTTCCGTGTCCCCGAGGACGCCGACGACTACCTCTCGCTCGCCGAAGTGCTCGCCCGTGCCGAGGCCGCCGGCGAGGCGGTCGGTCCCGACGACGACCACGGATTCGAGGCGATTCAGCTCCCCTTCAACGTCGCGATGGCAGACGCGTTCACGCGGCGGAACCAGCCCGCGCCGCCCGGCACCGACGCCGACGGCCCAGTCTCGGCCCTCGAATTCGCCCACGAGGCCGGGCTCTCGGTCGTGACGAGCGCGAGCATCGGGCAGGGGGATCTGGCCGTCGAGGGCGGGATCCCCGCGGACGTCGACGCGACGCTCGCGGGGGAGACGCCGGCCCAGCGCGCGCTCAACTTCGCCCGGAGCGCCCCGGGCGTCACCTCGTCGCTCGTGGGGACGACCGACCCCGGCCACGTCCGCGAGAACGTTGCGGCCGGCACCTTCGACCCGCTCGGGGCGTCGGCGTTCGACGCCGTCTTCGAGTGAACACGGGCGACGGACGGGACGCCGCGGAGTCGGCCCCGTCGACCACGACGCCGCGGATCCGGCACCGGCGACGGACGCCACAAAGCGTTTGTCGGAACCGGTCCAAGCCCGTTCCATGGCCCCCACGCGACGAGCCCTCCTCGGGAGCGCCGCCCTCGGCGTCGTCGGCGCGCTCGCCGGCTGTTCCGGCGCGAGCGACCCGCAGGCGGAGTCCGCCCGACCGCAGACGAGAGGCACGGAGATGGACCCGACAGTCGTGAAGCCGCGGAACCCGTCCGGCGAGAGCGTCCTCCTCGACGGGAGCGAAGCGAACGACGAGAACAAGCCAGCCCGGATCGGTCGCGAGCTCGTCACGAGCGCGGACCGAGCGGACGAGCTGTTGGTCGCCGAGGGCGTCTCCGACGCGGACCGCGAGCGGGTCCGGTCGTTCCTCGACGAGACGGACTACGAGACGGAGACCGTGTACGTCTCGCCGGCCGGCGTCGAGTCGTGTGAGCGGCTCGACATCGAGTCGGTGTCCTGGCAGCCCGGGCGCGTCGAGTACGAGTACTGTAGCGAGCTTCGCCCGCCCGACGAGTCGTGCGAGGCCGACGAGCGGGTCGCGCTGGCACTCCTCTTCCGGCTCCCGGCCGTCCTCGACGCTCGGCTTACCCGTACCGGCGCCAGCGGGCACTCGCCGTGTCGCACGACGGACACCGAGTACGCGGTGATCGACGGGAACGCGACAGTTCCCGGGAACGAGACGGCGATCGACACGTGGGGTGACGACGGATGACGCGTCGGACGACCCGGCGCGGTGCGCTCGCCGCCGCCGGCGCGGTTGCGCTCGGTTCGCTCGTCGGGTGCTCCAGGAGGGGGAGAGAACCGCGGTTCTGGGACGACCCACCGTCGCTCGACGTCGAGGGCGTCCCGCGCGAGTTCGATCAGCCGGTCCCCAACCCGCCGCGGCTCGTCCCCGTCGACGTCGAGCCCGCGGTCGAGAGCGCGTTCGCCGACCGGGTGGACCGCCTGCTCTCCCCGATCCCAGAGCCGCTGACCGAGGAGCGGCTCCCGAACGGCGAAATCCGAGAGCAGATCGAGACGGAGCGGGCGGCGGCGCGCGAGGCGCTTCCGGGGCCCGACGAGTCGCTCCCGCCGCTCCGAGCCGCCGAGCGGTACGCCGCGGCGCGCGGCCACGCCGCGACCGTCGTCGGCACGTGGGCGGCCGTGACCGTCGAGGGCGACCCGGAAGCGGTGGCCGCCGACATCGAGACGGTGCTACAGCGGGCGTCCGAGACGCTGGACGAGCTGCCGGGGACCGCGGCGGATCCCTCCGCCGGCGCCGCCGTCTACGGGCCGATCGAGCGCTGGTACGACGAGTCGCGGCGGCGGACGCTGGTCGGCGGGAACGCGGGCCCCGCCTCGCGAGCGAACCCGCTCCGGACCGGCGAGTCGGTGGGGGAGGTCGAGCGTGTCCAGTCGCTGGTCGAGGCGGGTCGGTACCTCCGCGATCGGTACCGGAGCTCGCTCGCCGATCCGGAAGCAGTCGCCGAGCCGCTCCGTCGAGAGGCGGAGCGGGTGGGCGCCGAGATCGGGGAACGACTCCGTGAGCTCCACGGGGAGGAAACCGACCGACTCCGGTCGAGCCCGGGGACCGAGGCGTTCCTCGACACTCGGCCGGTCGCGCGGGACGCGCCGAGCGTCTCGCAGCTCTCGACGGCCCGCTACCGGGCGTTCGAGGACCTCCGGTTCGACCCGATACCGCTCGACGACTACCAGCCTGACCACCCGGCGACCGCGTTCACGCGGACGCTCCTCGCGCGCGTGCGGTTCCGCGGGCTCGACGCCCTCGCCTCGCGGATCGAGGACGGTGAGGCGATGTTCCCCGACGACGCGGCCGCGGTCGGCGCGGCGCGGAGCGCAGCGATCGAATCGGCGGCGGCGCTCGCGGGGAGCGAGAACCCGCTGGACCGGTGGCTGGCGACGCAGTTCCTCCCGCTGTTCGCGGAGCCGGACGGGGCGCTCGCGGCGGACGACCGAAGCGCGCGGTCGACGGTCGAGGCGTACACCGCGTACCGGTGGATCGAGACGGTCACGGGAGAAGCGCGGACGGTAACTGAATCGGTCAGTGACTCGTTCGAGTCGAATTGAGCGCGGTCGGCCGCGGACGAATCGACCGCGGCGGGAGAGAGAAGAGAGGGCGACGGCAGCGGGGACCGCTCAGCGAAGCTCCTTGAACCGCGCGCCGCACTCCGGGCAGATGCGGACCGAGAACACCTCGTCGGGGTCGTTCTCCTTTTTCAACACCTGCTCGCAGTCGGCGCAGTTCAGCCGCTCGTAGGTGTCCTTCATCAGGTCGCCGTCGCGGAGCCCCTTGCGCGTGGATTTCATACCCCGCCGTTCGGGGTCGGGGCGGATAAAAACCCCGTACGACATCGGTCAGACGATCGGCCGAAATCGGCGTCAGGCGGACCGAAACCGGCGTCGTCCCGACGATCGCGGTTCGAGGTCCGAGCGCGGCCGCTTTCGCAACGCTTGTGTCCGGGCGCGCGGAATCGCCGCCGTGTCACGGACCAGGCTGTTCGGATCGCTTTGCGCGCTGGTCTTCCTCGTCAATTTCGCGCGGGTCGTGTTCGCCCCCCTCGTGGGCGAGTTCATCGACGCGTTCGGGATCCGCGAGGGGACCGCCGGGCTCATCGTCACGCTCGCGTGGCTCGGCTCGGCCGCCCCGCGGCTCCCGGCCGGCTGGGCGCTCACGCGCTTCACGCGGCGCCGCGTGATCGTCGTCTCCGGCGCGATGCTGACCGCCGGTGCGCTGGGCGTCGCGCTCGCCCCCGGCGTCCTCGCGCTGATGGTCGCCGCCTTCGCGGTCGGCCTGGCCTCCGGCGTCTACTTCGTCGCCGCGAACCCGTTCATCTCGGAGCTGTTCCCGCAGCGCGTCGGGCGCGTGATGGGCGTCCACGGCATGGCCAGCCAGCTCTCCGCCGTCATCGCCGCGCCCGCGGTCACCGTCGCGCTGTGGTACGACTGGCGGTACGCCTTCTACGCGCTCGCGCTCGCGGCGGCGGCCAGCACGGTCCTGTTCGTCGCGCTCGCGAAGCGGACCGACCTCCCCGACGCCGGCGCGAGCGACACGGACTTCCTCGCGGCCGCCCGCGGCGAGTGGAAGCTGATCGCGGCGGGCGTCGTGCTGATGGGACTCACGAGCTTCGTCTGGCAGGGCCTGTTCAACTTCTACGAGCTGTACATGATCGACAAGGGGCTGCCGCGGGCGACCGCGCGGAACCTCCTGACGGTGATCTTCGCCGCCGGCGTGCCCGCGTTCCTCGTCTCCGGCGACCTCGCGGACCGGCTCCCGCACGTGCCGTACCTGCTCGGCATCGTCTCCTCGTTCGTCGTGGGCGTCGTCCTCGTCGTCGTCGCGGAGGGGCTCGCCGCGGTGATCGCCGCGAGCGTCGTCGTCGGCTTCGCCATTCACATGCTGTTCCCGGCCGGCGACACGTACCTGCTGGCGTCGCTGCCGGACGAGTCGCGCGCGTCGGCGTACGCGATGTTCTCGGCCGGAATGATGACCACGCAGGCGGCCGGATCGTGGGTCGTCGGCGAGGCGGTCGAGGCGGGCGCGGGGTACGACGCCGTCTTCCTCGCGCTCGCGGGCGGCTTAGTGGTCCTCGTCGCCGCGTACGCGGCCCTGTACCGGCTCGGGCGCGTCCCCGGCGGCGCGGCGGGCGCGACGCGGGCGGCGTGACGCGGAAACGGCGACGGATCCGGGTAGCGTGGACCCGGGAAGCAAGGGCTCGCGAAGAGCGTCCCGGTCCGGTTGGTGGTACCGCACCTGTTTTGGGCGTCGCTCCCGTGTGATCGGTAAATGGAGTACGTTCAGGAACGCGTGACGACCCTTCACGCGTTGACCGACCACCGGCCCGACGCCCCCACGGACCGGGCCGCGGTCGTCGTGCCGATGACCGAGCGCGAGTACGGGACGCTTGCGGCCGAGCGCGTGCTCTCGACGCTGGAGACGGTCGACCCGGCCCGCGTGATCGTCCCGCTGCGGGCCGCCGCCGACCGCGCCGGCCCGTTCGCGGAGTGGCTCGGCGAGTTCGACCTCGACGTCGAGACACTGTGGTGCGACGGCCCCCGGCTCGCGTCGCTGCTGGAGGCGCGGGGGCTCGACGGCGAGCGCGGCAAGGGGCGAGACGTGTGGCTCGCCTTAGGTCGTGCGCTCAACGAGGAGTTCGTCGTCGTCCACGACGCCGACACGAAGACCTACTCGCCGGCGTTCGTCAACCGACTCTTGTTCCCGCTGGGTCAGGGGTACCGGTTCTCGAAGGGGTACTACGCCCGGGTCGAGGACGGCTCGCTGTACGGGCGGCTGTTCAGGCTGTTCTTCCGGCCGCTCGTCCGCGCGCTCGGTGACGCTGCGCCCGGCCGGACGCCCGACGTCTTAGAGTACCTCTCCGCGTTCCGCTACGCGCTCGCCGGCGAGTTCGCGGCGACGAGCGACCTCGTCTCGCGGCTCCGCGTCCAGCGCGGCTGGGGGTTAGAGGTCGGGACGCTCGGCGAGGCGTTCGGCCACGCCGGCTTCGCGGACAGCGCGCAGGTCGACCTGGGTCGGTACGAACACGACCACCGCTCCGTCGACGGACCGACCGGCCTCGCCGACATGAGCCGGGCGGTCGGCGAGGCGACGCTGCGCGCGGTCGAGGACGCCGGCGTCGACGTCGACTACGACGGGCTCGCAGAGCGGTACCGCGACGCGGCGGAGACGCTGGTCGACGGCTACGCGACCGACGCCGCGTTCAACGGCCTCTCGTACGACGCGGCCGACGAGCGCTCGCAGGTGGCGACGTACGCCGAGGCGCTCGGGGAGCCGGGGCCGGACACCCGGCTCCCGGCGTGGGAGGACGCGCCGGTCGACCCCGACGAGGTCCGCGAGGCGGCGCGCGAGGACCTCGACGCGGTTCGCGGCGACGGGGCGACCGGCGGAATCGACGCCGTCGGCGCCCGGCCGACCGACGACGGACAGGCGGAGCCCGCCCCGGGGGAGGACTGAGATGGCGGACGGACCGAGCGTCGCCGCGCGCGACGACCTCGCCGGCGTCGTCGACCTCTTCGGCTGGCTCACGCGTGCGGAGCTGTCGAACGCGCTCTCGGAGCTGGCGTTCAAGCAGCGGACCGAGGTCGACGAGGACGCCATCGACGCCGCCATCGACCTCGCGGTCGCGGAGTACGCGCTCGTGCCGGCGCCGGCGGACGCGCTCTCGGGCGGCGGCGCGGACGACGTCGCGGACGCCGAAACCGACCCCGCCGACAAGTCGACCGCCCTCGCGGTCGGTCCGGCCGCGTTCCCGACGCTCCCGGAGGGGGCGGAGGACCTGCCGCACATCCTCGACGTGCCGGACCGCGAGGTCGACCGCGAGACGCTCGCGGACGCGGTGCTCGACCGGCTTCGCGAGGAGGCGGTCGAGGCGATAGGCGAGGGCGACGACGACCGCTTGGAGACGCTCGCGGACGTGACCTACGACGTGGAGGCGTGGGCGCCGGTCGACGTGGACCCGGTTCGGACGCGGATTCTCGCGGAAGTCGACGAGGAGGGCTGAGTCGGGGCGCGCCGCGGTCGCCTCACCCGGAGAACTCCGACTCGCTCACGCGGACGATCACGGTCTCGTCGACGTCGCGGAGGTCGTACTCCGGCGTCTCGCCCTGTCGCCGCCGGACGAAGAGGGGTTCGACCGGCCGGCCGTCGACGAGCCCGAACACCTTCAGGCGCTGGTCGGTCTCCTCGGGGGGCACGTCGCCGTCGCGGACCTCGCGGGCGAGGTCCCGGGAGAGCCACTCGTCGGTCGCGACGGACGGCTCTAACACGAGCGCCTCCTCGACAAAGCGGACGAGGTACCAGTCGAGGTCGTTGAGGAGGGAGACGGCGGCGCCGAGGCTCACGGTGTCGACGGCGACGCTGTTCTCGAACGGCTCCTCGATGTCGTAGGTCGCGAGCGCGTCGCGAGCCGTCTCGCGGGAGAGCAGCTCGTAGGAGAGCTCCACGTCAGGGTCGCCGAGGAGACACACCCGCGTCATGAATGTGTCTCGGAGCGGCCGGCGCAAATCCGTTGCGGTCGCGGGGTGACGCGGTACGGCGTTCACCCTCGACTCAGAACGTCGAGACGTCGCCCTCGATGACGCTGCGGGTCACGTCCGTCACGTCGGCCAGCTCGCGGTCGACGATGTCGAGCACGTCCGCCTCGATGTCGTCCAGCGCGACGCCCTCCTCCGTGACGATCTGCGCGTCCGCGACGTGGGGCTCGTCGATCGGGCGGCCGATCTGCGAGAGCAGTCGGACCTGGAGGTCGCGGATGCCGTCGACCTCGCTCGTGACGGACTCGGCGACGCGGGTCGAGAGGAGGTTGTAGATCTTCCCGATGTGGTTGACGGGGTTCTTCCCGGAGGTCGCCTCCATCGACATCGGGCGGTTCGGGGTGATGAGGCCGTTCGCGCGGTTGCCGCGGCCGACCGAGCCGTCGTCGCCCTGCTCGGCGGAGGTGCCGGTGACGGTGAGGTAGACGGAGCCCTCGTCGTAGTCGTCGGCGGTGTTGACGTCGACGCCCACCTCGCGGTCGGTGTACTCGCGGGCGAGGTCGTCGACGTACTCGCGGACGGACGCGACCGCGTCGTCGTACTCGTCGAGGCCGTCGACGTAGGCGTCGACCATCGCGGCGGCGACGGTGATGTCGATCCGATCGCCCTCGCGTTTCCCCATGATCTTCACGTCGGGGCCGAGTTCGGGATGGTCGTCGTGGTACGTGGTGTTGAGCGCGCGCTCGGCCTCGTGGACGATGGTCTCCGTCTCGGTGAGCGGGGCGTGGCCGACGCCGAAGGAGGTGTCGTTGGCCATCGGCACTTCCTGGGTCTCCTCGCCGAACACGTCCTGGAGGTCGCCCGACCCCTCGCCGAGCCGCACGTCGACGACCACGTCGGTGCCGTACTCCAGCTCCGGGATCGCCTCGGAGAGGTAGTCGCGGGCGGCCGCCAGCGCGGTCGAGTCGACGGGGAGCTGCTCGCCGTCGTACTCCTTCGTGGCGCGGCCGACGATGAGGATGTAGATGGGCTCGACGACCTCGCCGCCGCCGAACGCGGGGGCCGCGCGGCCGGCGACTAACTGCGTCTCGTCGGTGTTGTAGTGGAGCACCTTGCCGACGCGGTCCAAGTAGAGCTGCGAGAGCGCCCGCGAGACGGACTCCGCGACCCCGTCGCAGATAGAGTCGGGGTGACCGATCCCCTTTCGCTCGACGATCTCGACCTCCTGATCCTCGACCGCCTGCCGGTCGAGACGGCTGACCTGTATGTTCCGGTCCATTACCGCCGGATACGCCGCGGGCGACGGTATAACTTGCGGAAACTCTTCGCGGACATCGAATAACTAAGAGTAATTTATAACCGCGTCGACGGACCCACTCCGTCGGCGTCGATCCCGGTGACTCAAGCCAGCGTTTGCGTCTCGGCAATACCTTTCAGTCGCCTGTCTGTACGGTCCGTATGGACGAACTCGCATCCTCTCGTCGTCGCCTCCTCGTCGGCGCGCTCGCGGGCGGAATCGGCGCCGCCGCGGCCGGCTGTCTCGGAACCGAGAGCGACGGCGACGCGGCCGACGGACCGGAGCTCAGGCTCTCACTCTCGCGGGTCGACGGGTCGCTGCGCGACCGCTACGTTCACAGCCGCGACGACCCGCCCGAGGAGTGGGACGAGGCGGCCCTCAACGCGGTTCTGGCCGGCGAGTCGTACACGACCCAGCACCGGAAGCCGTTCTTCGCGAGCCCCGACGACCCGGCGTACGTCCTCCGTGACGGGACCTACCACCGGCTCGGCTCCGTCGTCGTCGACGAGGTCGCCGAGACCTACCCGGTCCTCCGACTCTTCGACGTCGACGACGAGGGGTCCGGGAGCGACGACGGCGGCGAGTCGGCGGTCGACGGCGGCGAGGAGGGGGACCTGCCGCAGGCCGACCAGCGTGCGGTCCACATCGCCCACTTTGCGGCCCGATCCCGCGGAGACGCGGGCGGCTACCCCGTCGGACTGGTCGAACGCGGCGGCTACGCGTACCGCAACGAGACCGCGCGAGGGGAGAGCGCGCTGCTCGCGGACGGCGGCCCCGAACGCGTCGCCTACCGAGACACGACCTACCGGGTCGAGATCGAACGGGAGCGGTTCCACGAGGCTGTGTACCGGCCGATCGCGGAGGCGGTCGCCGAGAGCCCGGAGCGGATGGAGGCGATCCTCCGAGCGACGTTCGTCGGACCCAGAGTCGCACCGGACGACCTGTCCGCGGAATCTCGGCGGATCGTCGAGCAGGCGGATATGGAGGAGTACGCCGAGACGCACCCGTACTCCGACGCGTACGTCGAGCTGCTCCGCGCGATCGACGCGCGGCCCTTCATCGACGGGAACGTTCGGAAAGACGCCGGCGTCGGTGAGGACAGAGAGGAGATGATCCGGTACGGCGACGACTACTACGAGCGCTACCTCCGAATTTTGGACGAAGAGGGTAACTGAGGGACCCGGCGTTTCGCGGCCGCCTCAGCGGACCGCCGCGTACGCCTCGGCCATCACGTCGAGCGCCTCGCGCAGTTCGTCCTCGTCGGTCGCGTACGAGATGCGCGCGTGGCCGGCGCCGCCCTCGCCGAACGCCTCGCCGGGGACGACGACCACGCCGCGGTCGAGACACTCGTCGACGAACCCGTCGGGCACGCGCGGCATCGCGTAGAACGCCCCCTGCGGCGTCGGGCAGTCGATCCCGATGTCGTCGAAGCCGTCGAGGAGGATGTCGCGGCGGCGCTCGAAGGAGGCGGTCATCTCGTCGACGACGTCGCGGTCGCCCCGAAGCGCGGCCTCCGCGGCGTACTGCGCCGGCGCCGAGGCGCACGCCTGCGCGTACTGGTGGACGCGGAGCATGCGCTCGACGCGCTCGCCGGCGCCGTACACCCAGCCGAGCCGCCAGCCCGTCATCGAGAACAGCTTCGAGGCGGAGTTGACGACCACGACGTTGTCCGTCTCCGCGAACTCGATCGGCGAGTGATGCTCGCCGTCGAAGACGGTGTACTCGTACACCTCGTCGGAGATACAGAGCACGTCGTGTTCGTCGGCGATGCGCGCGAACTCGCGCACGTCTTCCTCGGAGGAGACCGCGCCCGTGGGGTTGCCGGGCGAGTTCACGACGAACGCCGCCGTGTCCTCGGTGATGGCGTCCTCGACCGCGGCCGGGTCGATGGTGAGGTCGTCGCGGAGCGGCACGGGGACCGGCTCGCCGCCGGTCAGCTTCGTCAGGGCGTCGTAGGAGACGAACCCCGGGTCCGGGATCAGCACCTCGTCGCCGGCGTCGACGTGGGCTTCGAGGGCGATGTGGAGCGCCTCGCTGCCGCCCGCGGTCGCGACGACGTTCCCGGGGTCGAGGTCGATCCCCTGATCCGCGCGGTGCTTCTCGGCGATGGCCTCCCGGAGCGAGCGGGTTCCCTTGTTCTCGGTGTAGGCGTCCGCCTTCCCGGACTCGATGGCGTCGACCGCGGCCTGCCGGGCGTGGTCCGGCGTCGGGAAGTCAGGTTGCCCGAGTCCGAGGTTGATCGCGTCGTCGCCGGCCGCCTCGAACACCTCTCGGATCCCGCTTATCGAAATCCGCTCGACCCTGTCGGAGAACGTCGTCATACCAGTGAGGGAGCGCCGCCGCGGGTTAGTTCTTGTCACCACCGACGCCGCTCCCAGACCGGCCGCCGCCCCTCGCGGCTCGCGTCCTCTCGAATCCGCCCGTCCGCGTCGGTCGGCAGCGCGAACCGTCCCCGGAGGACGCTCGGCACCTCCTCGGCGCGGGCGCGCAACAGCGCGTCGTCGACCGCGCGGAGGCGGAGCATCGGCCGCCCCGGCCCCATCGGCACCTTGATCGACTCGATCAGCTCCCGATCGACGAGGGCCTGCCGGTCGCCGGTGAACTCCTGTGCCGGGGCGATCCCGACGCCATCGGTCCCGACCCACGTCCGCAGATCCCGGAAGAGGTGGTCGTGTCGCGCCGCGAGCGCGACGAGGAGCGTTCGGTCCGGCACCTCGGTCGTACGGCCGAACTCGCCGGGTTCGAGCGACGCCAGCAGGGCTTCCAGGTCGTCCGCGAACCGGTCGTCGAGGACCTCGCGCGCGTCGGCGAGCAGCCGAGTCCGCGAGGGCATCTCGACGGTCGCCGGCGACGCCGCGTCGTACCGCGCCTCGGCCGTCGTGCGGGCGCCGTCGACTGCCTTTGGGTCGGTGTCGGCCGCCGCCGAATCGGTGTCGACCGCAGTCGCCGCGAGCGTGCGGTCCCCGCGGGGGCCGACCACGGCGTCGACGCGGTCCGGGCTCGCGAAAAGCGTCCCGCCCGTCCCGTGCCCGAGCGGCTCGCCGGTCCGGACCCGTATCTCGTCGTTCTCGACCGCCTCGGCGACCGCGGTGCCGAGGACGAGCGCGCGTGAGAGCGCGTCGACGACGCCGGGGCGGCACGCGATCCGCCACGGCGGGCCCGACGACCGTTCGCGGGCCGCCAGCACCGCCGGGAGCAGTCGTATCGGGACGCCGACCGCGACGACGGCGGACCGCCCCGCCAGCGCGGCCTCGACCGCTTCGGCGAGCGTGTCGGCGGGACGCGGGAGGACGTCTGCGACCTCGGATGTCCCGCCGAGGTCGTCGCTCGCGGCCACGGACCCGTCGGTCGCCGCCGCGGCGTCGTCGCTGGCGGCGCCAGCGTCGGTCTCGGCTCCGGCGTCGTCCGCGGTCACACCGATCGGTGACGACCGCGATCCGAATGAGCATTGCGCCGATCACGGGGGCGCCGCTGGGGGAGGAGAGCGCTGGGAGTGAGGGCGACGGGGGAAATCGACGGGAGAGAGGTGTCGTGAACGCCGAACTCAGGGCGCCCGCCCGAACACGAGGTACCCCGTGTGGCCCACGCCGGCGGTGGAGGGGCGCGAGCCGCGGTCGGAGAAGTCCATCTCGCGCTGGATCGTCTCCAGCGTCTCGACCTCGGCGAAGCCGGCCTCCCGGGCCGCGAGGGCGGCCTCGCGGGTCCCCTCGACGAACGGGGAGTAGACGGCGAGGCGACCGCCGGGCGCGAGCAGGTCGTCCGCGCGCTCGACGACGGCGGGGGCGTCGCCGGTGTCGAGCGTGAGCACGTTGAACGGCTCCGCGTCGGCGAGGTCGTCTAACTCGTCGGTGAGGTCGCCGGTCCGGACCTCGACGCGGTCGGCGACGCCAGCGGTCCGCATGTTGTCGCGGGCAACCTCGGCGAACTCGGCGTCGACCTCGTAGGTCGTCACGTCGGCGCCGGCCCGGCCGAGGTACGCCGCGAGGATCCCCGTGCCAGTGCCGGCGTCGAGGACGCGGTCGCCGCCTGACGCGCCGGTGTGACCCATCACGAGCCCCACGTCGCGGGGCATCATCGGCGCGCCGGTGCGTTCGAGGTGGTTGAAGAGGTCGGGACCGCGGAGCGCGCGGACCTCGAAGGCGGTACCGAGGTGGGTCTCGACCTCGTCGCCGGCCGCGACGTCTTCGGGGACCTCGATCACGCCGAGGTCGGTGCCGAACTCCTCGCCGGGCTCCAGCAGGTACTCACGGTCCTCGTGGACGAGCAGGTACGCGGCGTCCGTCACTGCAGGTCGGCGATCGCTCGCGCGGGCTCGCCGTTGGCCGCCTCCAGCGCCTCGCGGGCGGCCTCCTTCGAGACGCCCGCCTGCTGGGCGACCAGTTTCACGTCCTCCTCCGGAATGCCGTCGTCGCCGTCGTCCGCGTCGTCAGCGTCGTCGAGCGCGGGGTCGTCCGCCTCGTCCCCCTCGACCGCGGTCGCGCCGCCGGCGCCCGCGTCGGCCACCGCGTCGGGCGAGCCGACGATCTGGTAGGTCTCCTGCCCTTGGGCGTCCATCTTGGTGACCTGGGCGCCGTCGAAGACGAGGTCGTCGCCGTCGGCCGTCTCGATGACGACCCGCTCGGCGTCGAGCTCCTCGACGTCGATCCCCATCTGTTTCATCATCTGTTTCATCTTCCGCGGGTTCATGCCGCCGCCTCCGAACATGGTCCTCGGTTCGGCCGGACGACACAAAAAGGGTGTCGACACGGGGCGCAGAGTCGGCGCGGCGGCGAGGACCGGCGCGCTCGATGCCGGAAGGATCCGCTCCGCCCGATCGCGGCGAACTCGACCGAGACGGCTGGGTTGATACGTGTCGCGCGCGAGGCGGAGGTATGTACCTCGCGGACCACACTTGGCCGGAACTGGGCGACGCGCTCGACCCCGGCTCCGTCGCGCTCGTCCCGCTCGGCTCGACCGAACAGCACGGCCCGCACCTGCCGCTGGCGACCGACCACCTGATCGCCGAGGGGCTCGCGACGGCGGCCGCCGAGCGATCGGACGCGTTCCGGACGCCCACGATCAACGTCGGCGTCAGCCCGCACCACCGGCAGTTCCCGGGGACGATGTGGGTCGACCCGCCGGAGTTCCGCGACTACGTCGAGTCGTTCTCGCGGAACCTCGCGTACCACGGGATCGACCGCGTGGTGTTCGTCAACGCCCACGGCGGCAACGTCCAGCACCTCCGGGAGGTCGGCCGCCGCCTCCACGAGGACGAGGTCGCCTACGCCGTCGAGTGGATGTGGGACGAGTCGATCCCGGAGCTGGTCGACGACCTCTTCGAGCGCAACGGCCCGCACGCCGGGCCGAAGGAGACCGCGATGATCACCCACCTCGCGCCCGAGCTCGTCCGCGAGGACCGGCTCGAAGACGCCCGCGACGGCGGCCTCGTCGACCTTGAGAGCGCAGAGACGATGGTCCACGGCGCCCGGACGTTCTACGACTCGGTCGACAACTCCGCGAACGGCGCGTTCGGCGACCCGACCGACGTGACGCCGGAGAAGAGCGAGCGCCTGTTCGAGGCGGCTGCGGACCAGCTCGTCCAGTTAGCGGAGTGGATCGGCGACCGCGACGAGGCGGAGCTGTTCCCCGAGCCCCGAGTCGAGCGGGAGTCGACTTAGTCGTCGAACCGGTCGCCGAGGGCCTCCCGGAGCGCGGCGTCGGCCGCCTCCCGCCGGCCGTCCAGAATATCGAACTCCTCGCCGCGACGGCGTTCGAGCCAGCGCAGCAGGCGGGCGGCCCAATCGAGCTTCCGGGCCTTCATCGGATCGACGTCCGGGTCGTCGAAGTTCCACCCGGGGAAGACCAGTTCGCCGGCGCCGACGTGGTCGGCGAGGAACGCGGCGCGGTCGCCGTCGGTGAACCCGCCCGTGTTCTGGACCGGGCCGACGGGGGCCGCCTGCGTCGTCGCCAGCGTCCACTCGTCGGCGAAGCGCGGGAGCCACTGGCGGACGGCGGGGATATTGTCGCCGTGGACGTGGGCGGCAACGGGGACGCCCTCGCGGGTCAGTTCGGCCGCCGTCTCCGGGTTCTTGTCGAGGTCGGTCACCATACAGTCGACGGCGACGCCGCGGTCGACGAGGACGTCGGCGGCGGTCGAGGCCGCGACGACGACATCGGCGTCGCGGGCGAGCGCGACCTCGTCGGCGAGGCACGGCGCCGCGCCCGCGACGGCGACCGTTTCCCCTTCCCAGTCGCCGAGGCGGTCGAGCGGGAACGGCGTCGCGAGGTCGGCGGCGACGTCGCGGGCGCGTTCGTCGCCCGTCCGATCGAACCCGAAGTCGGCGAGGATCGCCTCGTAGACGGGCTCGAAGGTGTCGAAGTTCACGGGCGGACCACGCTCCGGGAAACCGTCGCGCCGGGCGCAGAACGGCGCCGCCGCTCGCCGGGCGAATTATGGTATGGACCGGAGTGGCACAGAGTACCCCTACCCGCGTGCCCCTCCGGCGTCCGGTCGATCGGTTGTCTACACGAGGGCATAAACTTTCTCTTAATTCACGTCGCGGGCGATCTCGTCGATCGCGGCGTCGAGCGGGTCGGAGACGCCTGATACGGCCTCTCTGACCGACTCGATCGCGGCGGGCGTCCCGATCAGGAGTCCGCGGCGGCCGCTCGCGGGGCCGTCGTCGGGGGAGCCGTCGCCCGCTGGACCGGCTGAGCCGCCGGTGCCGCCGTCGGTCGCCGACGGGGGCGACGGCGCCTCAGCGCGGTTCGGATCGCCCAGCGCGAACGCGGCGCCGCTCGCGTCGCCGCCCACGGTCGCGGCGCGCAGGGCGCCGACCGCCGCGTCGTCGAGGCCGGAGAGCTCGTAGGTGCGGACGACCGCGTTGCCGGCCGCGTCGCGGTCGCCCTGCCTCGCCCCCGCCGCGCCGATCCGGTCGAGGTGGCGCTCGGCCTCGCGGACCGTCGTCACGTCGAGCTCCTCGACGCTCACGGCGTCGGAGTCGCCGCCGGAGCTGTGGCGGTCGCGAGCGAACTCGGCGCCGACCAAGGCGGCGTCGCGCGTCTCTGCCACGTCGTGGGTGCGAATCACGTGGGCGCCGCGCTCGACCGCCATCGACGTGGCGGCGAGCGAGACCGGGAGCGCCTCCTCGGTGCTGCGGCCGGCGATGGTCTTCAGGAAGCTCTTGCGGTTGATCGAGACGAGCAGGGGGCGGCCGTAGCCGCGGAACTCGCGCAGCCGGTGGAACGTCTCGCGGTCGTCGTCGTGGGTCTTCGCCTCCGACCAGCCGCCGAACGCGGGGTCGAGGATGGTCTTGTCCGTGAAGCCGTTCATCGAGAGCGCCTCGTAGATGTCGTCGACGTCTTCGACGGCGCCCGGCCGCTCTAAGTCGGGGGAGAGGCCATCTTCGAGACGGCGGCGTCGTGTTCGCGGCAGACGCGGGGCATCTCCGGGTCGGCGAAGCCGCAGATGTCGTTGACCATGTCGAAGCCGCGCGAGAGTGCCTCGTCGGCGACCTCGTGGTAGCGCGTCTCGATCGACCAGACGGCGTCGCCGGAAGTCGACTCCAACGTCTCCACCGCGGTGTCGAGCCGATCGAGCTCCTGTTCGGCCGAGAGCACGTCGAGGTCCTTGTTGGCCGATTCGAGGCCGACGTCGACGATGTCGGCGCCCTCGCCGATCAGCTCGTCGTCGACGTACGCGGCGGCCTCTCCCGGGTCGTCGTACACGCTGGGGTCGTACGGCGACTCCTCCGAGACGTTGAGCACGCCCATGATCCGGGGCGGGTGGTCGTCGCCGATCCCCAGCCCCGCGGCGTCCACGTTTCGCATACGATCAACACGGGCGCGAGCGACATAAACTGGGGGAGTGACCGCCGGCGTCGAGGCAGGACGACCAAGTGATGGTCGGCGCAGGGCGACGCCCGAGCGTCGGTCGGAGACAGTCCGTAGATTCCCCCGAAAACGTCGCGAGACGTGTCAGTATGAGACACGACGGCAGTCGTCGGACACGTCTTAATGCCGTCGAGAACGTATCTGAAGCATGTACTCGAAATCAGAGAATCGACTGCTCGGACTCGCGTTGGCCGCCCTGCTCACGACGATAGGGGCCGAACTCCTCGGGAGTCAACTCCTCGTCGCGGTCGGCGTCGGCGTCTTCGCCCTCGCGGTCGTGGCGCTGTTCGCGGTCATGGGCGTCGTCCTCGCGGTGAGCGTCGCCCGTGGCTCGGATCTGAGCGCGCTCGACGCGACCGCGACCGAACGACCTCGCTGAGACGCGCGATCAGAGGTCGAACGCCAGCGAGTCGCCAACCTCGACGCCGTGGCGGTCGGTCCACTCGTAGGGGACCTCGAGCACGTACTGGCCGGATCCGTCATACTGTTGCTCCTCGCCGTCCTCGTTCGGTCCCGGTTCGGGCGCGTTGTGGATCCGGACGATCTCCCGATCGCCGTCGACGAAGACGATGTCGATGCCGAAGCTCATCCGACGCATCACGTACGTCAGGCTCTGTAGGGGCGCGTCGTAGACGAACAGCATCCCGCCGTCCTCGGGCAGCGCCTCGGCGTCGCTGAGGCCGAGCCGACGCTTAGGGCCGGAATCCGCGATCGCGGCGGTCACCGAGCCGCGAGCCTCGCCGTCCGGACTCTCGACGGTTACGGTCGTCGTCTCGTAGTCTGCGTACGGTTCGCTGGGCCACTCGATATCACCGTTGGTTCCGTCACCCGTATCGTCTTCGTCCGAATCGCTGCCGTCGTTCCCCACGTTCCCGCCCCCGAGACAGCCAGCCGCGGCACCCGCGGTCGCAACGGCAGTCACTCGGAGAAGGCGACGGCGTCTCATACACACACCGAAGTGATTCGTAGATTTAAAAAGCCGGTTTCGCCGGACGGCGGAGCGACCGGCTTCGTGCCGGGAAGGACGCGCTTTTATCGCCGCCGGAGCGTAGCCTACGACATGGCGAAAGTGAGCATCGGCCTCCGCGGATGGCGCTTCGAGGAGGACGAGATATTCACCGACGACGAGGAACTGAAGCCCCTCGACGAGATTCCGGAAGATCCCCGGGAGCGACTCGTGCGGCTCGTCAGCCTCGTCGAGGAGCCCTGCGACGTCTGTTACCTCGACTACGGCGAAGAGGAGATCAACCGCTGTAACCAGGCGGAGATCGTGTACGGAGAGCCGGAGGGCGAGGTGCTCCTCTGCCCCGAACACGAACCGGACCTGCTCTACTGGTTCCGCGAGGAAGGCGGCAGCGAGTACAAGGGGTCGGTCGAGTTCGCCGACCGCTTCCACGAGTGGGTCGCCGCCGGCAACGAGGCCCCGAGGGGTACGCCTCCGTCGAGCACGTCGATGAAGACCCCGACGGGCTGCCGGACCTGCCGGACCAGCAGGAGGTCCAAGAGCGACTGGAGGAAGACTTCGAGGGCGAGCGGATCGACATCCTCGAACTCGCCGGCCAGGAGGAGCGCGACGGCGAGGATATCTCCGAAGCGGAGCTCGCGGACTCCGACATCGACCTCTCGGCCGACTACCCGTCGGACCGATGAGCGGCGGCGAGGGAAGCGAGGTGAGCGCGACCGCGACCGACGAGGGGAGCGACGACTCCGGCGGCGGCCGCCGGAAGCCCGTCGTCGTCGTCGTCGAGCCCGAGACGCCGGGCAACGTCGGCACCATCGCGCGAGCGATGAAGAACTTCGGGCTCTCCGACCTCAAGCTCGTGGACCCGCCGGAGATAGAGGAGGACGGCGAGGCGTACGGCTTCGCCGGCCACGCGCGCGAGGACGTGCTCCCGAACGCGGAGGAGGTCACCTTCGACGAGGTCGTCGCGAACTACCACACGGTCGGCACCACCGCGATCACCGGCGAGGACGACCGCAGCCACGAGCGCTTCCCGTTCAAGACGCCCGCCGAACTGCGCGAGTCGCTGAAGACGGTCGACGCGCCCACCGCCATCGTCTTTGGCCGCGAGGGGCGCGGGCTCAACAACGAGGAGCTCTCGCGGCTCGACGAGGTGTGTTCGATCCCGGCCGACGACGACTACCCGGTCCTGAACCTCGGGCAGGCCGCGACCGTGCTCTTGTACGAGCTCCGCGACCTCACCGTCGACGAGACGCAACTGCCCGACACGGAGGTGACCCGCGCCCCCGAGGCCGACGTCGAGCGCTTCCACGAGTTCTTCGACGAGTTCCTCGCGGCGACCGGCCAGCGCGACCACGTCCGCGAGAAGAACGCGCTGCTCGTGCGCCGCCTGCTCGGCCGCGCGCACCCGACCGAGCGCGAGATCCACTCGCTGCTCGGCACCTTCCGGAAGGCGAACGCGAAGTTAGAGCACGCCGACCACCTCGCGGCGAAGTACGACGAGCCGCCGTACCCAACGGAGCAATAGCGTGGCCCGCTCCGTTCTCGACGAGGACCTGTTAGCCGGCGTGCGGGACGTCTCGCCGCTAATGTTAGGCATCGCGCCGTTCGCGCTCGTCGCCGGCATCGCGACGGTCGACGCCGGGCTCGGCCTCGCAGAGGCGGTCGGGATGTCCGTGATCGTGTTCGCGGGCGCCTCGCAGCTGGCGGCGCTGGAGCTGCTCGGCGAGAACGCGCCCCTCGCGGTCGTCGTCGGCACGGCGGTCGTGATCAACCTCCGGATGCTGATGTACTCGGCCTCCATCGCGCCGCACTTCGCCGACTACGGGCGTCGCCTCCGCGCGGGACTCGCGTACCTGCTCACCGACCAGGCGTACGCGCTCTCGGTCGCCGAGTTCGACGAGAACCCGGACCGCAGCCGGTGGCGCTACTACCTCGGCGCGGCCGCGTCGCTGTGGATCGTCTGGCAGATCGGGACGGTCGCCGGCGTCGTCCTCGGCGCCGGCGTCCCCGACGCGTGGGGCCTCACGTTCGCGGTGCCGCTCGTCTTCCTCGCGCTCCTCGTCCCCGCGATGAAGGACCGGCCGACCACCGTCGCGGGCGTCGCGGGCGGCACGGTCGCGGTGGTCGCGGCCGGGCTCCCGCTCAACCTCGGACTGCTCGTCGGCGCGCTGTGCGGGATCGCGGCCGGCCTGGTGACGGAGGTGACGGCGTCGTGACCGACGCGCTCGCCGGGGTCGTCGCCTCGCCGCGCGCTTGGGTCGCCATCGTCGTCATCGGCGTCGTCACCTACGGGATTCGGCTCTCCTTCATCCACCTGTTCGGGCGGATCGACGGGGTCCCGACGCGCGTTCAGCGGCCGCTGCGGTACGTCCCCCCGGCCGTCCTCGCGGCGCTCGTCCTCCCCGACCTCGTGACGCTGCGCCCCTCTGTCGCCGCGACCCTCCTCGACGAGCGGCTGATCGCGGGCGCCGTCGCCGGCGCCGTCGCGTGGCGGACGGAGAACGTGTTCGCGACCATCGCGACCGGGATGGTCACGCTGTGGCTCTTCCGGTTCGTCGTGTTCGCGTGAGGGGCGCGAAGCGACTCCGGACCGGAGAAACTGGCCCGAGTCAGTCGAACCGGTCCGGGCTGCGCCTCGCGAGCGCGAAGACGACGACGCCGACGAGGAGGGCGATGACGAGCGCGCGCTCGACGGTTACGAAGCCCCGGACCGACGAGATCGCGTACGAGGCGGCCGCGAGGGCGAGGACGGCGTGGCCGACCGCGGCGACGCCGAGCAGCGCGGGGCGAGCGCCCGGATTCTTCCAGAGTCGGAGCCGCGTCGCGGCCGCGGACGCGGCGCCGACGAGGACCCCGACCGGGAGCCCGACGAGCGCGGAGAACTCGATCGACGCCCCGAGCAGTTCCGTGACGCCAGCGGCCGCGACCAGGAACGCGGTCACTCCGACGCCCACCGTCGCGACGAGTCGCCAGTTCATGCCCGTCCGGTCGTGGCGAGGGGAGATAAACGGTCGCGTCAGCGCTCGCGCTCGGTCGCGCGCTCCCCGGACCGCTCGCGCGTCTCAGAGGCGTCGCGGTCGACGGGGCGGTCGAACCGCGCCCCGTCGTCGCCTCGGACCTCGCGCTCGCGGGCGTCGGCGATCCGCTGCGCGCCGTCGGCCAGCGAATCGAGCGCGGCGAGCAGCCGGTACGAGAGGTACGGCCCCGCGGCGAGCACGAGGACGACCCAGACGCCGAACAGGATCTGTCCGACGATCAGGATCGAGTACACGAACACGAGGAGACTCACGGACGCGAGGACGGCACCGATCGGCGTGCGGAGGGCTTCGGAGGGCGAGAGCGGGTCGTGCGCCATGGACGGCGCTACCGCCGGAATTCACTTAAAAATAACCGGACCGTGCGGGCGGACCGCGAGCGCGGAGCGGACCGCGTTCGCGGTGCGGTCTCGCTCAGTCGTCGGCCGGTGCCGCGGAGTCGCCGGCGGAAACGCCGGTTCCGGGGCCGATGTCGATGCCGAGCTCCTCGAGCTTCTCGTCGGGGACGACGCCGTCGACCCAGTCGCGGGTCTCGTAGTACTCGGCCTTCAGCTGGTCGAGTTCGACGAGTTCGCCCTCGCTGGCGCCCGTGCCGGGAATGGCGTCCGGGTGCCCCTCGATGAACCGGTTCGGCAGCGTGTCGTCCGCGCCGTCGAAGCCGGCGAGGTTGTTGAAGTAGCGTTCGAGGTTGTACACGCGCTCGCCGGCCTCGAACAGCTCGTCCTCCGAGAGGTCGCGGCCGGTCATGCCGTTGTACTGGAGCACGTACTCCTCGATTCCCTCCGCGAACGCGCTGAACTTACAGATGTCGAACGAGTCCGACACCGCGTGGAGGTCCTGGAAGGTGGCGGTGAGCTCGCCTTTCCCCTCCCACTCGTACGGGTCGACCTTCTCCGGGATGCCGAGGATCTCGGCGGCCGGCGTGTACCCGCGCAGGTGGCAGGCGCCGCGGTTGGAGGTCGCGTACGCGATCCCCATGCCCTTCATGCAGCGCGGGTCGTAGGCGGCCATCGTCTGGCCCTTGACGGAGAGCTTGTTGCCGTGCGCGTCCTTCGCGTCGGCGACGCGCTCGGGGCCCTCCGCGAGGAGGTCGCCGAGGTCGCTGGAGCGGTGGCCGATCTCCTCGATGAGGTCGATCATCGTCTCGGAGTCGCCCCAGTCGAGGTGGCCGACGCCCTCCAGTTTGCCCTCCTCGCTCATCTCCATCGCCATCGCCATCATGTTGCCCGTCTCGATGGTGTCGATGCCGAGGTCGTTACACCGGTCGAGCATGACCGCGATCTCGTCGCGGTCGTCGTGGCCGGAGTTCGGGCCGAGTGCCCACGCGGACTCGTACTCGTACGACTCCATGCGGACGTTCAGGTCCTCGCCCTTGTGGGTCACGTCGACCTCGACCTCCTTCTTACACGCCACCGGACAGGAGTGACAGGTCGGCTCGTCGACGAGGATGTTCTCGCGGACGTTCTCGCCGGAGACGCGCTCGGCCTGCACGTCGATGCCGTCGGTCTCGCTGTACGCCTCCGTGGAGGTGTGCTGCGCGTTCTTCGTCGGGAGCCCGTCCATCTCCTCGGTCGCGTTCATCAGGACGTTCGTCCCGTACATCGAGAGCCCGCCCTCGTTGGGCGCGGTGACGTCGGACTCGCGGATGACCTCCATCGCCTGCTGGTAGCCCTCCTGGAAGGTCTCCGGGTCGGCGGGCTTGGGCATGTCGGTGCCCGACTTCACGACGACCGCCTTCACGTTCTTCGAGCCCATCACGGCGCCGGTGCCGCCGCGGCCCGAGGCGCGGTCGTCCTCGTTGATGACGCAGCCGTAGCGCACCTCGTTCTCGCCGCCCTGGCCGATCGCCATCACGGAGACGTCGCGGCCGACCTTCCCGTCGACCTCCTCGCCGAGCTGGTCGATCGTGTCGTGGACGCCCTGGCCCCAGAGGTGGGAGGCGTCGCGTACCTCCACGTCGCCGTCCTCGACGAACAGGTAGACCGGCTCGTCGCTCGCGCCGTCGAGCAGGATGCCGTCGAGCCCGGCCCACTTGAGCCGCGCGCCGGACCAGCCGCCGTGGTGCGAGTCGGTGACCGTCCCCGTCAGCGGGGACTTCGTCACCAAGGCGATCCGACCGCTCATCACGGTCTGGGTACCCGTCAGCGGCCCCGTCATGAACGCCAGTCGGTTCTCCGGTCCGAGCGGGTCCACGTCGGGACCCTTATCGAAGACGTACTTGACGCCGAGCCCGCGCGCGCCGATGTACTTCTCCGCGTCCTCGTCGTCGATCCCGCGGTAGCTGACCTCGCCACCGCCGAGATCGACCTGTGCCACACGGTCTCTGTAGCCGCCCATTTCAGTCATGTAATGCTCGTTCATTATAGTGGGCCCACAGCGTGTTAGTTGTTCACCTCTGAACGCAACTAGTACCGGTTACGGAACGGGGCGTGTCGTCCGGCCGATGTTTATAAATAAAGCGCCCGTCCGCCGCGGAAATATTCGGAGACAGCGGCGGTGTGTGAACAACACACATCGCTCGGCAACGTCGTGGTGTGAACGACCGGTTTCGGTCGGTATCACGGGTCAGTAGCCGAATCTCCCGAAGCCGCAGCCCATAATTAGCGGCGAGACGAAGCGCGACCGTGACCGACCGAGACGAGCGGCCGCGGGCGACCGGACGCGGCCCGGAGCCGACCGCCCGCGCCCCGGAGCTGACCGCCCGCGACCGAACGAGGGCGCTCGCGTTCGCGCTCGTCGTGTTCGTCGGATCGGTGGTTCCGGTTCCGTCGTCGTCCGGCGGAGGCGGCGGCGCGCTCGCCGGCGCCCTCGACGTCCTCCCCGCCGGAATCGGTCTCACCGATCCGTTTCACCTCGTCGGCTACGCTGTGCTCGCCGCCCTGCTCGTTCCGGTGACTCTGGAGTTCCGGCTTGGCCCGCTCCTCGCGGCGGCCGTCGCGGTCGCGTTCGGGTTCGGGATCGAACTCGTCCAGGCGCCGATCCCGTGGCGCTCGTTCGCGTGGGGCGACGCCGCCGTCAACGCGGGCGGCGCGGTGATCGGAGCGGCGGTCGCGGTCGTTCGTGGCCGCGGGCCGGCGTCGGCGAACGACCGCGAGGCCGAGCGTTGATCCCTCCGACGTCGGCGAGCCGGGAGTGCCGCTGAACCGGGCGCGTCGTCGGCGTCAGCGCCCGGGCGGAGCGGCGCGGCCGCGTCCGGAAGCGCCGCGACCCCGACGTCGCACGGTCGCCGCCACGTCGGCGTTCAGCCGCGAGCGCTCGAAGTAAACGTGGTCGTACTCGCTCGACTCGTACTCGGCGTAGAGGTTAAGCGAGACTTCGTCGCCGTCGGCCGCGTCTTCGATCGTGTCCGCGAGGTCGCCGTCGTCGAGGCGGACGACGAGGGTCTCGTCTCCCTCGCCGAAGGCGACGTGCTCCGCGTCGACGTGCTCGCCGTCGGGCGTCCACACGGCGACGGTGTCGTCGGCGACCGACTGGACATCGTCGGGCGCGTCGAACTGGGTGACGACCTTGCCGTTCCCGTCGACGGTGACCGACGCGTCGGGGAGGTCGCGGTCGACGCGCTGCGCCCGACCCTCGGGCTCCGGCGCGACGGTGTCGCGCTCTCGCAGGTAGTCGACGACGAGCGTCACCAGCAGCTCGTCGGTCGCCTCGATCACGGGCTTGTCTTCGAGCGGGTAGCCGCTCCCGCCGTTGGCCATGAAGCTGTTGACGGCGACATCGTAGGTCCCGTCGGGGTCGAGCGGCTCACCGCCGACGCGCACGTCCCGAATCTGCTCGTCGACGCCCTCGTGGGGGACCCACTCGAAGCGCACGCCGCTGGTCTGTTGAGAGATCTCCTCGCCGAGGTCCTGTCCGGTGCCGCTCTCCAGCGTAACGATCTGGCTCGCTAAGGTCTCGACCAGCTCCTCGCCCGTCAGCTCGACCGTGACGAGCGTGTTCGGGAACGGCAGCGTGTTGAAGATGTCGCCGCCGGTGATCTCGCCGGGTCCGTACACCGAGTCCGAGCGGATACCGCCCGCGTTCGTGATCGCGACGTCGGCCTCGGCGCGGTCGCGCATCGCGTCCGTGATCAGGTTGCCGTAGCCGGTCTCGCGGTGGTAGTTCGAGCCGAACGTCGCGTCGAGCGGCGTCTCGGCCTCCACGATCACCTCGTCGAGCCCCACGTCCGCGCGGTAGTCGTTGATGATGCTCGACGCGGTCGGGTCCTTCTCGATGTCGTCGGTGACCTCGATCAACTGCCCGTCAAACGCGGTCACCTCGCCGCCCTCGATCGTCAGTTCGATCTCGCTGAGGTAGGCCGCGCGGGCTCGCGCCTCGGAGATGATCGACCCGTCGACCGCCTCGGGCGGGTAGAACTGCTCGTCGTCGCCGACGACCACGACGTCGATATCGTCGTCCGCGTCGGCCTCGGCGAGGTTCTCCGCGTCGTCGATCCCGGTGTGCGCGAGCGCGACGACGGCGTCAACGTCCTCCTCTTCCTTGAGCCGCTTCGCCTCGGCGGGGCCGGTCTCGGTGAAGTCCTCGATAGTGACGCCCTCCGCCTCGAAGTCGATGTTCGTCTTCCCGGTCGTCGCGCCCTCGTCGGCGAGGCCGATGAGGCCGACCTTGACGCCGCCGCGCTCGACGATCCGCTCCGACTCGGTGCCGTCGAACGCCTCGCCCGTCTCGCTGTCGACGAGGTTCGTGGCGAGCCACGGGAACTCGGAGTCTTCCGTGACGTTCGAGATGGCGTCGAAGCCGTAGTCGAACTCGTGGTTGCCGATCACGTCGGCGTCCGGCCCGACCTTGTTGAGGACGTCCACCGGCGCGCGCCACTGCGAGATCGGGCTGAGCGCGTGCGGTCCCACCTCGTCGCCGCCGCCGACCACGACGACGGGGCCGTCGGCCGCCGCCCGGCGCTGTTCGATGAGCGTCACTAACCGCGGGAACTTCTTGTCCTCCGCGGCCGCGGTCTGAATGTCGTTGTACGACAGAAGCGTCAGCGTCGTCGACCCGTCGCCGCCCGCGGCCGTCGCCGACCCGGAAACGAGCGACCCGCCGAGTACGATTCCTCCCGCTCGAAGCACGTCACGCCGTCCGTAGTCACGGTCCCGTGACATCAGTTTCTTCCACTTAGCGGTGTTTATAAAATCTTTCTATAGATTAGTATATATTTATATTGACGGGACTTTTTACAACGCTACTCGAACCATCTATCCGGAACCGCGATCCCGGAACGACGGGACAGGGCCGGTCCGCGATGACGACACCGCTTTACGCGCTCGGGCGCTTCCCCCGACAATGAGCAAGCCGAGCCCCGACGCGTACGAGCAGGGGCGCGGGATGGACGCGCACAACGCCGTGATGCGCGACATCCGCGCCGAGCGCTCGGAGACGTACGACCCGACGGAGCCCACCCGCGTGTGGATCGACGAGGACAACACGCCCGACGGCGTGGTGAACTCCCTCACGATCATCCTGAACACAGGCGGCTGCCGGTGGGCCCGCGCCGGCGGCTGTACGATGTGCGGCTACGTCGCCGAGTCGGTCGAGGGCGGCAGCGTCGCCCACGAGGACCTCATGACGCAGATCGACGCGTGCCTCGACCACGAGGCGGAGGAGGCGGACGAGCCGGCCGAGCTGATCAAGATCTACACCTCCGGCTCCTTCCTCGACGAGCGCGAGGTGCCGGCGGAGACTCGCCGAGCCATCGCCGAGACGTTCGCGGACCGCGACCGGATCGTCGTCGAGTCGCTGCCGGACTTCGTCGACCGCGAGAAGATCGCGGACTTCGCGGACCACGGCATCGCCACCGACGTGGCGGTCGGGTTAGAGACCGCGACGGACCGGGTGCGCCACGACTGCGTGAACAAGTACTTCGACTTCGCCGACTTCGAGGACGCCTGCGCGGAGGCGGCCGCGGCCGACGACGAGTTCGACGCCGACGTGGGGATCAAGGCGTACCTCCTGATGAAGCCGCCGTTCCTCGCGGAGCCGGAAGCGGCCGCCGACATGATCGACTCGATCCGCCGCTGCGCCGACGTCGACGGCTGTCACACCGTCTCGATGAACCCGACGAACGTCCAGCGGTACACGATGGTCGACGAGCTGTTCTTCGAGGGGGGCTACCGGCCGCCGTGGCTCTGGTCGGTCGCGCACGTCTTAGAAGAGACCGCCGACGTCGACGCCATCGTCGTCTCCGACCCGGTCGGCCACGGCTCCGACCGCGGCGCGCACAACTGCGGCGAGTGCGACGACCGCGTCCAGACCGCGATCAAAGACTTCGACAAGCGGCAGGACCCGAGCGTCTTCGAGCAGGTGTCCTGCGAGTGCGAGGCCACCTGGGAGTACGTGATGGACGAGGAGACGAGCTACAATATGCCCTTGGCGCGGTAGCTCGCGGACACACGAGACGCCCGACGCGAACGATCAGATCGACGCGAGTGGTCCGATGACGCGAGCGGTCGGACACTCCCGAACGATGGTGATAGATATCGATCAATATTCTTCTAAATTCTGAAATAATCGATCTATTATCCCTGAAAACGCGTGACATACACGCGTGTGAAACCCGATCATACTGAACGATCAGGTCGAACAAGACCCTTATAGCTCCGGCACCTACCGGTTCCCATGAACGCAGACGCCAGCGGTTCCCCGCCCTCCCGCGGGAAGTCGGTCCTCTTCTGCCCGGAGTGTCGCTTCGAGAGCGCCCTGTCGGACGGATGGCTCGTCGTCAGCGACGGCGACGAGCGCACCGTCGTCTGTCCGGAGTGCGGCCACGTCGCCGACCACCGGTCAGAGCGGTCCGCGCCGACTCCGCAACACGCGGACTAATCACTTCTCTTCCGGCGCCCGTTCCGCGAGGACGGGGATTTCCGACAGCTTCTCCGCGTCGAGCGCGTCCCAGTCGACACCATCCGGCCGCGCGTACGGCGTGTCGGTCCGAATCGTTCGCGCCGGCGTGACGACGAGGTCGAGGGGCACGTCGTGGGCGTCAGGCTCTGGGAGGTCGTCGTCGGAGTCGGGGAGGTCGGCGGCGGCGCCGACCGCTGACTCGGGCCCGTCGAGGACGGAGAGCTCGTGGACGGTCGTCGCGACCGTCGTGTCGGCATCGCCGGACTGCGTCCGGCTGTCACCGGGCGGAGCCCGGTTGCCCGAGGGACTCCGTCCCTCGCTGCCAGAGGCGCGTTGCGCCTCGCTGTCGACCGCGTCGAGCTCGCGGAGGACCGCCCACTCCAAGTCGCTGTACCCCTCGCCTTTCCCGATCCGGGCGCCGTCGGTCGTCACGCCGACGGAGCCGGCGACGATCAGGTCGACGTGCGCGACGGCTTCGGGCGCGGTCGGCGTCCCATACTCGGAGATTCCGGAGACGGTGGTGGCGTCGTCGATCTCGTCGGGCGGTATCTCGGCTGGATCGAGCCGGAGGAACGGGTCCGGGTCGCGGAGCCGCGGCTGCGCGACGTAGACGGTCTTTCCGGCGCGGAGCGCGGCCCGGCGCACCGGGAGCTGCGGCGCGTCCGGGTTGGCCTTCAGCGTCGCGGCCGAGTCCCACGCCTCGGTTTCCGCGAGCCGCGCCGCTGCCTCGTCGGCGCCGGCGAAGTTCGGGATCCGGTCGTGGGGCGGGAACGGGAACCGCGCCTGGTCGCCCTCGTCGAAGGCGTCCCACACCGCCTCGCGGACGGCCTGCTTGTCCATGTGTCGACCTGTCCGCTCGCGGGCATCAACGTTCCGCCGACGGGTGAGCCGCCCGGATATTACATGTACTTGAAGCAAACACTATGTGTGACTGATGTTTTTCGCACCCATGGACACCGTTTCGGTGACCGAGGGGATCACGTACGGCTTCCGAATCATGATCTACTACGTCGCGGTGGTGATCGTCGGCCAAGTCATCGCTGCCGTCGGCGGCGGGATGGTCGCCGCGGCGACCGAGACCGGCTTCAGGCAGGAGCCGAATTTCGGGCTGGCGCTGTTCGGTCTGCTCGTGGGGCTTTTGGGCGCGGTGGTCGTCTTTGCCGGCATCTTTGGCGCGATTTATAAGGTGATCGCCGACGGCGTCGCCAAGGGCCGGTCGATGACGCCGTCGACCGACTGAGGGGCCCGGGGGGCGTCGCGGTCCGCTCCGCGACGCGCCTTTTAAACGGCTCAGGCGCGCACGGTCGGGTATGTTCGAAGACCGGCCGGACCGCGACGCCGAGGTCGTCCTCGTGGGGCGCTCGAACGTCGGCAAGTCCACGCTGATGCGCGAGTTGACGGGCCACGACTTCTCGACCGGCGGCAAGCCGGGCGTCACCCGCCAGCCGAATCACTTCGACTGGGCCAGCGAGAGCTTCATGTTCACCGACCTCCCCGGCTTCGGCTTCATGTCCGGCGTCGAGGACGAGCACCGCGAGCAGATCAAGACGAACATCGTGCGGTACTTAGAGGACAACGCCGACTCGATTCTGGCCGGGGTCGTCGTGATGGACGGGAAGGCCGCGGTCGATATCATCGACCGCCACGCGGAGCGCGGGAACATCCCCCACGACGTAGAGATGTTCGGCTTCTTGAAGGACGTGGGCGTCGAGCCCATCGTCGCGGTCAACAAGACCGACAAGATCGACGACGTCGACGAGCGGCTCGACGCGATCTGTGATCGGTTGGGGCTCTACCCGCCGTGGCAGCAGTGGTCCGACCGCGTGGCCCCTATCTGCGCGAAGCGAGGCGACATCGAAGCGCTGGAGGAGTGTCTGCGGACCCGGTTCCACGACCACAACCGCGACGACCTGCTGAAGTTCGTTTCTTAAATAGTCGTGTTTAGTCGCGGGATCGATTGCTCCGTGAATTCGGTCGTCCGTTTATAAATAGTCGACCGTGGATCGACGGCGAACACCTCCAAATCCCCAGCCGCTTGCTTATAAATTGATGACTGTGGATCGACGGCGAACACCTCCAAAGCCCCAGTCGCGAGGCGGGCGCACGCTCGCTGCGCTCCTCGGTCGCTCACTCCGTTCGCTCCCTGTGGTGCTTACGTCGCCTGCGCCCGCCTCGCGACTGCCCCTTTGAGTCCCGCCCGACCGCACGGCACCGCACCTCACGCCTCCCCAGCCTCGTCGCTGGTCCTCCGCTGCGCTCCGGACCAGCGACTCCCTCGCGCGTGCTGTCTCGCGGCCGCCGGCGGCGGCCGCTCGCAGGCACGCGCCACCGCGGATCCATTTATAAATGTCCGATTCTGTCACTTGACCGAATCCCGTCGTTTCAGAACTCGAAGCCGACAGCGTCGCGGCTCGGTCGGAGCGGGCTTTTCGGGTACGGCGGCTCGGTGTCGGGGTCGTTGTACGCCCGCGGCGCCACGTCGTTCGGGCCGTCCGGGTAACAGAGCGCGGCGAGCGTCTGGATCGCGGTGCGGCCGCTCGCGAGTTCGAACTGCCCGCCGCCGTACATCTCGATACCTTCCCGCTCGCAGTAGGCGATCGTCTCGAACAGCGACTCGAGCGTGCCGAACCGCGAGGGCTTGACGTTACACCACCCCGGCTCGACCGGGAGCGACTTCAGGCTCTCGACGCCGTCGATGGGGTAGTCGAACGAGAGGCGGTCGGCCTGCGGCTGGACGAGCGCGCTCGTCGCCGGCGTGAACGCCGGGTCCTCCACGACCGCGGCCGGGAACGCCGCGAACACGTCCCGGTAGAGTTCGGGGTCGGGCTCGACGTCGACGTCGGTCCCCTCGTACCACCCTTTTAAATCGAGGACGCGCACGGCGTCGGTCTTCCGGAGGGTCTCGAACGCCGCCTCTGGCCACTCGGGCGTGGGGTCGAGCTTGAACTCCAGATCGGGGTTGCGCGCGAGCAGCGCCTCAACGCGGTCGGTCGAGGGCGGGTCGCCGAGCCGCGTCGAGACGACGAAGCGGACCGGCTCGGGGTCGACGCCGAGCCGCTCGCCGAGCGACTCCTCCTGCTGGCGGAGCGCCAGGTCGAGCGCCGCGCTCTCGACCGCCCAGCGGCGGTAGTTCCGCGAGGTCTCGCTCTCGGGCTCGTGTCCGTGAAAGAGATCGATCTCTCCGAGGCGGTCCGACAGCGCGTCGATCGTCCACTCACCCTCGACGTCGATCGGATCGGTCCCGGCGAGCGCGTCGTGGTCGGCGGTCTCGTAGGTCACGTCCTCGCCGCGGCCGACGAGGCCGTCGCCCGAGAGCCGATACTCCGTGGTCGTCCGCTCGAACCCGCTCGTCGTGTTCGCCGTCTGTCGGCGCCTCGCGACCGACTCGATCGTCACCGACAGGTCCGCGATCCGCTCGTAGTGGCTCATGCTCTCGTCGAGGTCGCCCGATCACTTAAATCGGTGAGCGCGACCGCGGCGCCCTCCGATCACTCTCCGGCGTCGCCCGCTCGGTTTCGGAGCGTCGCGATCCGCGTGCCGAGCGCCCAGAACAGCGGAACTACGGTGAGCGCGACCGCGCCCGCGGCCGCGACCTGGAGGACCGTCGTGGTGAACCACGGCGCGCCGTCGGCGTACGGCAGCGAGGTGTGGGTCACGTCGCCGATCACGGGCACGAAGTAGTCCATCAGCAGGTCGACGGTGTACCACGCGGTCGCGACCGCGACCGCCTTCAGCGGGAAGTCGGTAATTCGGTGGAGGACGAACGCCTGAACCACCATCGCGAGGTGGCTGAAGAGGAGGAACGCGTACAGTGCCGGCCCGTTGACCGCGAGGAACTCCGGCCAGAAGACGACGAGGACGTACGGCGTCCACAGCCCGAGCTTGACGTTCCCGAAGAAGGCCAGCGCCGCAAGGGTGTCGCTCGACCGCCCGAGCGCCCACGCGCCGAGCGCGAGCGCGATGAGCAGCGTCGCCCCGGGACTGTCCGGGATGAATATCCACATCTCGGTCGGGAGCTCTTGGAACTGGAACCGGTAGTACCAGAAGCCGAACGCGGTGCCGACGAGGTTGATCGCGACGATGACCCACGCGAACCGGAAGGCGACGTCCTCCAGCCGTTTCGGGAGCGGCGCGACCCACCGCGGGAGCGACTCGCGGTCCGGCGGGTCGCGGCCGAGCGCGCCGACGATGTCCATACCGCCGGCTCGGACCGGGCGGGCAAAGCCGTGGCGGTCGCGGCCGGCGCGGCCGGCGGGCGCGCGGAGGAACCGAGCGACCGACCCCCACCCGACCCGCGGCCGCGACGAAAAGGGCTATGGGCGCCCGGGGGAAAGGCGGGGGTATGCGCCCGCGAACGCTGCTCGCGCTGCTACTCGTCGTCCCCCTCGTGGACGCGCTGTTCCTGATCGTGGTCGCGACGCGGCTCGGGTGGCCCGCGACGGTCGCGCTCGTCGTGTTGACGGCCGTCCTCGGGATGCTCCTGTTGCGCGCCGAGGGGCGCGCGACCCTCGCCCGTATCCAGCGCAAGGCGGCGCAGGGGAAGCCCCCGACCGACGAGCTGCTCGACGGCGGGCTGCTCATCGCCGCGGGCGCGTTCCTGCTCACGCCCGGGCTCGTCACCGACGCCGTCGGCTTCCTGCTCGCGCTCCCGCTCTCGCGGGTCCCCATCCGCGTGGCCCTGAAGAAGTACGTCGTCGTCCCCTACATCGAGCGCGAGACGGACGGGTTCCTCTCCGGGAACGTCTACATCGGCGGCTTCCCGAACGACGGTGAGGGCGACTTCTCGATGGGCGGCGGCGGGTTCCCCGGCGGCGGTCCCGGCGGCCCCGGTGGCGGCCCGGACGGATTCGACGGTAGCAACGGTGCCGACCCCGACGGGGGCGCCGGCGGGAACGCGGACGGCTCGGGCGGGAGCGCGTCGACGGACGACGACGTCGTCGACGTTGATTACACGGTCGAAGACGAGGGAGAGCAGCGAACCGACTGACGGCGCGGGCGTCGTGAGTTCCCCGTGAAACCGCAACACGGCGGCGGACTGCCGAAAGGAAACCCTTAAAATCCTACCCGCGCAACGACTGAATGCGCTCACCTGGGCCAATAGCTCAGTCAGGTTGAGCGCTCGGCTGATAACCGGGAGGTCCACGGTTCAAATCCGTGTTGGCCCACCTACTGCCCGCTCGGTCTCCGACCGGGCGAGATTGGTGGGCTGGGACTCCCCAGCCACCCAATTTCGTCGTTCTACCCCGATAGTGGCACCACTACCGCGTCTTGTCTGAGCAAAGAATTGCGTCGGTAGTCGCCGCTGTCTCCCGATCCGCGTTAGTCGACCGAGCTCCTCGGTCGTTGAGCCGTGACCAGTCATTTGTACACCGCCCGCGAGGGAGGGGTATGGAGCAGCTGGAGTGTTACGACTGCGGCGAGACGTACGCGTTCGGCGACGCGGCCCGCTGCCGCTGCGGCGAACCGCTCTGGTTCGAGACCGACACCGCCGGGTTCGACTGGCCCGACGCGAGCGGTACGACGGGGAGCGGGGTCTCCCTCGGGCGAGACACCCTCTGGCGCTACGAGTCCGTGCTTCCCGCTGCGACGCCGACCGGATTGGCTGCCGCCGCGGGCGGGACGCCGCTGTTCCGCGCGCCGTCGATCGAACCGGCGGACGGGCCTCGGATCCATCTCAAGATCGAGGGCGTCAACCCGACGGGGAGCTTCAAGGACCGGGGGACCGCGGTCGGTATCTGTCGGGTAGACGGTCCGGTCGGCACCGTCTCGCACGGCAACATGGCGCTGAGCGTCGCCGCCCACGCGGCCGCGGCGGACCGGGAAGCGATCATCCTCGTGGCCGAAGACACGCCCGACTCGCGGCTCGCGATGATCGCCCAACACGACCCGCACCTGTTCCGGGTCCGCGGCGACTACGGCCGGCTCTACGACGACACCCTCGACGGCGACCTCGGCGTCGCGTTCCTCAACTCGGACACCCCGCTTCGGGTGGCCGGCCAGAAGACGGTCGCGTACGAGATCTGCGAGGCGTTCGCGCCCAACGCGCCCGACGCAATTGTCCTACCTGTCAGCAGCGGCGGACAGGCGAGCGGGGTCTGGAAAGCGCTCCGCGAACTGAACGCGGCGGGACTGCTCTCGGCGATGCCGCGGATCTACCTCGCGCAGGCTGCGCGCTGTGACCCGATCGCGCAGGCGTACCGACGCGGCGCGTCGCGCGTCGAGTCAATCGAGGGGGAGCCGACGGCGGCCGTCTCGATCAACAACGCCGACCCGCCGAGCGGGAACCGGGCGCTGGCCGCCGTTGCGGCGACGGACGGCGGCGTCGTCTCCGTCGCCGAGGAGGCGATGCTCGACGAGACGGAGCGCCTCGCGGCGGACGCCGGCGTCTCCGTCGAACCGTCCTGCGCCGTGGCCACGGCCGCGGTCCGGGAGCTCGCCGCGTCGGGGGAGTTCGGTTCCGACGACGACGTCGCCGTGATACTGACCGGGTCGGGGTACAAGTACGGGGGCGCAGCCGTCGACGCCGCGTCGGTACGGGAGGTCGACCGGGCGGACGTCCCCGACGCGGTCCGCGACGCGGTGCCGTGAGCCGTCGACGAGCGGGCGGCCGATCAGGAGAGCGGCGGTCGGTTGTCGGTCCGCTCGGTTCTCGCCGGCGCGCCGGCCCCTCAGTCGGTCGCTACCGGCTCGTCTTGGTGTCGGAGAGATGCCGTCCGTTCGCCCAGTTCGCGCCATTGACCCATAACGTCGGGGTGTCGCACCCGATCACAGGGTCGAGCAGCAGCGCCCGGACGGGCGTGGCGCCGAGGTCGTGGTCGACGTCGACGAGCGTGACCCCCGGTCACCGATGCTCGTCGATCCACTCGCACCACGCGTGGAAATCGTCGGCGCCGCACTGGTCTGCGATCGACTGGAGCGTCCCGGTCGGTATCTCGTCTTCCGACGCCATCGGTACCGTCACGACTCGAACCTCGTCCGTGTCCGGTGACTCGTATCGCATCTTCAGATGGCTTCCGACCCGACCGACGCGCCCGTAGCCGAAGTCGTGAAGCACAGACGCGATCTCGCGCCCGGAGAAGCTCGTCCGGACCATTCACTCCATGAAGTCGGGAAGCTCCTCGTCACCGGGTTCCGAGTCTTCGAGACCCCACTCTTCGAGGTCCTCCTCGGTGACGGGCTCGCCGCCGCCCTCATGGAGTTCGATCGCCTCCGCGAGCATGCGGAGGGCTTCGGCCTTCGTGTCGCCGAAGGAGGCGAGACCGGTCTCGATGTCCTTGGCGGTTATCGAGCCGTCGTCCTCGTGGATGAACTCGACGCCCTCTCCGTCGTGGGCGTCGCGCGTCGCACTCGCCATACCCGTCTTTCGGGGACAGCTCGAATAAGCGTTCTGTCGGATGGGACTCAGCAAGTACGAGTCCAGATAGAAAGCCCGGGTCGTGGTTCACGAGGGATTTCAGAAACGCTCCCTGGACAGACGAGCGGAGCGGCGAACGACGATATCTGGGCCGAGCCGGACGCAAGCGAGTCGCTCACTACGGACGTCGCGCTGGACGCAGAGGAGTAGCTGAGGGGCTGAGAGTAGTGTGAACGCACACTACATTTATCAAAACGGCCACGTACGCACATGTATGAGCAGCGAGCGCGTCGACTCCGAGAGCACGGTCTCGGGAAATCAGGCGAACATTCCGGCCCACATCCGTCGAGAGATGGATATCGACGACGGGGACACGCTTCGCTGGCAGATCGAAGACGACGGGACGCTTCGCGTGCGGGTCGTTCAGCAGCGCAGCGGGACGTTCGGCGAGTTCGACGGGTACGACGGCGACCGGGAGACCGACGTCGAGACCGAGCACGACGCGTGGGGCGTCGACCCCGAGTAGATGCCCCGGGCGCTCGTCGACACGACCGTGCTCTTCGCGGCGGCGTACCGTCGGGACGGCGCGCACGAGGACGCGCTCCCGATCCTCAGAGGGATCGACGCCGGGGAGCTCCCGGAGGCGGTGATCTTGGACTACGTACTCGCGGAGACGCTCAACGGCCTGACGACGCACGCGGGCCACGACGCCGCCGTCGACTTCCTCGACCGGGTGGAGGAGAACGCGCGGCTCCACGTCGAGTCGCTGACGGCGGACGCGTTCGCGACGGCGAAGGGCCTCTTCCGGCGGTACGAGGGGTTCTCGCTCGTCGACGCCTGTCTCGTCGCGTACATGCGCGTCGAGGGGCTCGACTACTGCTACGCGTTCGACGACGACTTCGACGCCGCCGAGGGCGTCTCCCGCCTCGACGTCGCGACGAATCCGTATCAGCCGGAGTGAGCGAGAGATAGGGGATGAGCCATATGGATGTGAAGTGCAAGCGGCGGGTTGGCGCGTTTACTGTCCGATGCGTTCGTGTTTGTCGGAACCCCGAATTCGCCCCTAATTATATACACGCTCTTTTCAATTCAGATATATGCCGGAGTCATACAAGATTCTCTATCAGCAACTCCGAGAGACAGAGTTAGCATGTGTTCCTCCTGGATTTCAGGATACGTCAGACGTGTACGATCTGGTTGAAACAGAGTATCCAGAATTATGCGATGATTCAATTCTTTGTCGAGAGGTCTGTTCCAGCAATTCAACACAACCAGAGTGGAAGCATCGACTGCGAACGGTCCAACAGAGTCTTCTCGAAGAGGACGGATCGCGTATAAAGCGTCTTAGTAAGGGTTGGTTCTATGAACCAATTGAGACGGACGTCTCGGATATACCAGACGACCCTACGCAATTCACTATCGGGTCACGGTATAACCGGTGGGAACTTCACGACATCTATGGCGGTCAACGCTACTATGGCATAGCAACTCCCTCCGATCAGGATTTCATTCTCGCGTTCACTGGCGACTCGGGCGATGCGTACGGTTACGCTGACGGTTTTCAGGAAGATGGATCCTTCAAATACACCGGAGAGGGACAAGAAGGGGATATGACGATGGATAAAGGGAACATCGCTCTCCGTGACCACCAGGAAAACGGTGAAAATCTCTATCTTTTTGCTGATACAGAGTATCCCTGGATAGCTACGTATCGTGGTGAATACCAATACGAGGACCACCACTGGGAGACGCTGCCTGATAAAAACAATAACCTCCGCGAAGCGATTAGGTTCACCCTCACACCAGTTGGAGGCCGTGAAATCACGATTGATGGCGATCCTGACGAACTATCTCTACCAGATTTGTTCGAGGCAGCAAAAAGAAGCGCACCGAAGCGGAGTACCGATGGAACGACGTCTTCAGGACGAACATACGTGCGTTCTGAAATTGTGAAGAAATTTGCCCGCCGTGTCGCCGATGGCGTCTGTATGGGCTGTGAAAACCCGGCACCGTTTGAGGATATTGATGGGGAACCTTATCTTGAGGTACACCACTTACACAACCGCGGTGACGGAGGTCCAGATGATCCTGAAAATGTTATCGCCATATGCCCGAACTGTCACCGACGAGTTCACTATGGACGTGATGGCAAGTCGTTTAATAGAGGTCTAATAAATAAGGCAGAAGAACTGTACGGAGACATCGATGCTCCGACGGGGGGCTGAGTTATATATTCAACAGTTCCCCGATAAATAATAGTATGTTAGTCGCCGATATTTTGGATCGCGTTCATTTCGAATCCCCGCAACGTTCCCGACCACAGCAGTTTACACGCATTTTACCGTCGAACGGGGTATTGATCCCTTCGACAACGGGGGTAGCTGCGCGAACGGCCACTACTTCGCGTCACCGAAGCAGGCCGGGGACGGGACCTACTACTGCCCGAAGTGCAACGTCAAGAACGTCGCGCCGGGCACGGACAGCGTCACGGACGGCGGGCGCTGCCGGAAGGGCCACTACTTCGAGGCGCCGACGCAGCTGGGCCACGGCGCGTTCGCCTGCCCGGCCTGCGAGTCGACGGACATCGGAACCTGATCTACGAGTTCCGAGTCCGAACCACCGAATCCTTTTATCAGTCAACAACCATCGAAAGATGCCCTCAAACCATGCTTGACGAGATAGTCGAACTCGTCTTCGACGTTATCTTGGAACTGGTCCCCACGATAATCCTGAAAATCCTCCTCCTGCTCGCCGGCCTCGTGGCGGTGGCGGTCGGCGTCCCGCTGCTCGCCGACTCGCCGCTCCTCGGCGGCGCGCTGACCGTCCTCGGCGCGGTGGTGGTGCTCGGCGTCATCGCCAGTTGGGCCCTGTAACCCGACGCCTCCCTCGACGTCACAAGGGCAAGCGGCCGCGACTCGTTTCGGGATAATTGAACGAATCGAGGCCGGGAATTTATACCGCAGTTCGCCGTGCGCCGGGGTATGGACATGTTCGAGGACGGCGGGACCTGTTCGAACGGTCACTACTTCGCGTCCGCGGGACGCACCGGGGGCGGCACCTACTACTGCCCGCGGTGTAACGGGAAGAACGTCTCGCCGGGCGCCGAGGGGATCCGGAACGGCGGCCGCTGTCTGAAGGGCCACTACTTCGCCGCGCCGACCGAGTTAGGGAACGGAACGTACGCGTGCCCGGCCTGCGAGTCGGTCGACCTCGACCCGGTCGCGGACGCGTTCGACGACGGCGGCGTCTGCGAGAACGGCCACGAATTCCGCGTTCCCGACCGGAGCGACGCCGGCGTGCTCCGCTGTCGCGAGTGCGGTACCTTCGATATCGAACCGAACTAACCCGCTGCGGGCGGTGCGGCGGTCGCCGGCCCCCACTACGTTTAACCGGTCAGCGCGAGTCGGTACCAACGATCATGAAGAAGCTGATCAACGACCCGGACGACGTCGTCGACGAGATGCTCGACGGGATGACCGCGGCGCATCCCGACCGCCTGCGGCGCCTGCCGGACACGCAGGTGCTCGTGCGCGACGACGGTCCGGTCGACGACAAGGTGGCGCTGGTGACCGGGGGCGGCAGCGGCCACGAGCCGACCCACGCGGGGTACATCGGCGACGGGATGCTCGACGGGGCGGCCGCGGGCGACGTGTTCTCCTCGCCGACCGCCGACGAGTTCGAGGAACTGATCGGCGCCTGCGACGCGGGCGACGGCGTCCTCGCGATCATCAAGAACTACGAGGGCGACGTGATGAACTTCGAGACCGCTATCGAGCTCGCGGAGATGGAGGGCGTAGAGGTCGAGAGCGTCGTGGTGAACGACGATGTCGCCGTCGAGGACTCGCTGTACACCTCCGGGCGCCGCGGCGTCTGCGGGACGATCCTCGTCCACAAGGCCGCCGGCGCGAAGGCCGCACAGGGCGCCGACCTCGACGAGGTGAAGCGCGTCGCCGAGAAGGTGGTCGACAACGTCGGCACGATGGGCACCGCGCTCACCTCCTGTGTCACCCCAGAAAAGGGCGAGCCCACCTTCGACCTCGGCGACGACGAGATCGAGCTCGGCATCGGGATCCACGGCGAACCCGGCACCGAGCGCACTGAGGCGATGCCCGCGGACGAGGTCACCGAACACCTCACCGAGGCGGTCCTCGACGACCTCGACCTCGACGAGGGCCAGGAGGTGCTCACGGTCGTCAACGGGATGGGCGCCACCCCGCAGATGGAGCTGTTCGTCCTCAACCGCCGGCTCCAGGAGCTGCTCGGCGAGCGCGGCCTCGAGACCTACGACGCGTGGGTCGGCGACTACATGACCTCGCTGGACATGGCCGGCGCGTCGATCACGGTGTGCGCGGTCGACGACGAGCTGAAGGAGCTGTTCGACGCGCCGGCCGACACCCCGGCGCTGACTGTCAAATGAGCGACGACGACGCGGCGACGGACGGCGACCGAGCGGCCGACGACGGCGCGGCGGTCGTCGCGGCCGTCGAGGCGGTCGCCGAGCGCATCGAGGCCGAGCGCGACCACCTCACCCAACTGGACTCCGCCATCGGCGACGCCGACCACGGCGGGAACATGGCGCGCGGCTGGGCCGAGGCGGCCGACGCCGCGGGCGACCTCGACGACCCGGACGCCGAGACCGTCGCAAAGACGGTCGGAAAGACGCTGATGGCCGAGGTCGGTGGCGCCTCCGGCCCGCTGTTCGGCGGGTCGCTCGTGTTCGCGGCGGGCGAGCTCGACGAGGGTATCACCCCCGAGACCGCGGTGGCGTTCGCGGAGACCTACCTCGAAAAGGTCGAGGACCGCGGCGACGCGCGCGTCGGCGACCAGACGATGGTCGACGCGCTGACGCCCGCGGTCCACACGTTCAAGAAGTCGATCGAGGTCGACGACCTCCCGCCGATCGAGGCGCTCGCGAAGGCGGTCGACGCCGCCGAGCGCGGCGTGGCGTTCACCGTCCCGATCCGCGCGCGGAAGGGCCGCGCCTCCTACCTCGGCTGGCGCTCCGTCGGCCACCAGGACCCCGGCGCGACGAGCACGCTGTTCATCCTCGAAGAGGTCCTCGACGTCGCCGCGGACCGGCTCGGCGTCGACGTCCCCGAGAAGGACGCGACCTCGCCGACGATCCCGGACGAGGATCCCGACGAGGCGGGCGGCGACCCCGGTGCCGACTCGGGGGGCGACTGATGGTCGGGATCGTCGTCGTCTCGCACAGCGAGCGCGCCGCCGAGGGGATCGCGGAGGTCGCCGCCGAGATGGCGGGCGATACCCGAATCGAGCCGGTCGGCGGCGACGGGAAGGGCGGGATCGGCACCGTCCCGGACGCCATCGAAGACGCCATCGACGCCGCGGCCGGGGGAGAGACGGACGAGGGAGGTAGAAGCGACGGCGACGGCGTCGTCGTCCTCGTCGACCTCGGCAGCGCGGTGATGAACGCGGACGTCGCGGTCGAGTTGAGCGACGCGGAGGCGGTGATCGCGGACGCGCCCGTCCTCGAAGGCGCGGTCAACGCAGCGGTCGCGGCCACCGACCCGTCGGCCACGGTCGAGTCCGTCCGCGAGCAGGCGGAGGCGGCCCGCGACATCGAGAAGCTGTAGGCCGAGGTCCTCTTTTTTAAGATCGGTCTACGCAGCGCGGTCGTCGAGTCCGAGTACGTCCAGCACCTCGCCGCGCGTCTCGCAGGCGAGCGCGTCGGCCGCGAGCGACCGGGCGTCGTCGGCGTCGACCTCGCGCACGCGGGCCTTCACGTCCGGCACCGTTACCGCGCTCATGCTGAGCTCGTCGAAGCCCAGCCCGACGAGCAGCTCCGTCAGCGCCGGGTCGCCCGCCATCTCGCCGCACATCCCGACCCACGCGTCGGTCCCCTCGACGGCCGCGGTCGTTCGGTCGAGCGCGCGCAACACCGCCGGGTGGAGCGGGTCGTGGTAGTCGGCGACCGCGTCGTTGCCGCGGTCGGCCGCCATCACGTACTGCGCGAGGTCGTTCGTCCCGACGCTCAGGAAGTCGAGCCGCTCGGCGAGCGCGTCCGCGAGGAACGCCGCGGCGGGCGTCTCGACCATCGCGCCCAGCTCGGGGACCGCGTGGTCGACGCCCTCGCTCGCGAGGTCGTCGGCGACCGCCTCGACTCGGGCGACCGCGCGCTCGACCTCCTCGACGCGCGTCACGAGGGGGAACATCACCGCGAGCCCGTCGCCGGCGTCGGTCGCGGCGGCGCGGAGCAGCGCCCGGAGCTGCGTCTCGAAGAGGTCCGCGTGCTCGTCGAGCGACAGCCGGATGCCGCGCCGCCCGAGGAACGGGTTCTCCTCGTCGGGGAGATCGAGGTACGGGACCGGCTTGTCGCCGCCGACGTCGAGCGTCCGCACGACGACGCGGTCGTCCGGGCCGTCGAACGCCGACAGCGCGGCCCTGACGGCCTCGTACTGCTCGTCCTCCGTCGGCGGCGTCTCGCGGTCGACGAAGAGGAACTCGGTCCGGAACAGCCCGATCCCGTCCGCGCCGCGCTCGGCGGCCGGCTCCAGTTCGGTCTCGCCACCGACGTTGGCTGCGACCTCGACGGGCCGGCCGTCGGTCGTCTCGACGCGCTCGCGGATCGCGTCCGGACCGGCTTCCCGCACCGCCTCTCGCCGCTCATCGTCCGGGTCGGCGACGACCTCGCCGGCCTCGCCGTCGACGAGGACCGTCTCGCCGTCCGCGACCGATTCGAGGGCCTCGCCGACGCCGACGACCGCGGGGATCGCGAGCGACCGCGCGATGATCGCGGCGTGGGAGGTGCGACCCCCTCGACCGTCGCGATCCCGGCGACCGCGTCGGGGTCGAGCGCGGCGGTGTCGCTCGGCGTGAGCCGCTCCGCGAGCAGGATCGTCCCCTCGGGGAGCGTGGCGAGGTCGGTTGCGACCCGTCCGCCGTCGTCGTCGGCGTCGAGAAGCGCGCGGAGCAGCCGGTCGCGGACGTCGCGCAGGTCGTCGGCGCGCTCGGCCATCCGCCCCTCCATCCCCTCGAACTGCGAGACGGCCTCGTCGAAGCGGTCAGCCACGGCGTGTACAGCGGGCGTCCCGTCGCCGATCGCGGCCTCGACGTCCTCGACTATTGTCGGGTCGTCGAGGAAGCTCTCGTGGGCCTCGAACACCGCGGCCTCCTCCTCGCCCACGCGCTCGGCCGTCCGGTCGCGGGCGTCGCGCAGGGCCGATCTGACGGCGTCGCGAGCCGCCTCGTAGCGGTCCAGTTCCGCGTCGACGTCGACGGATTCCGGGTCGGGGCGGTCGGGGAGCGTCAGGTCGGCGTCCGGGCGGTACCAGCGCGCCGCCCCGACCCCTGAACGCGGCGTGCTGCCGACGCCGGTGAGCGTCCTCACGGCGCGTCCTCCGCGTCGTCGTCCGCGGACTCTTCGACCGGGCTCGTGAGCAGGTCGCAGACCGCGTCGAGCGCCGCGTCGGCGTCGGGGCCCTCGGCAACGACGCGGACCGACTCGCCGTGTTCGACGTTGAGCCCGCTGACGGAGAGCATGCTGTCGGCGCGGACGAGGCCGTCGTCGCCGTCGTCCGCGCGGCCGATCGACACGTCGGCGTCGAATCGGTTCGCCGTCTGTACTAACTTCGAGGCGGGTCGCGCGTGGAGGCCGGCCTCGGGTTCGACCGTGACGGTCCGTTCCATGAGTCAGAGTTGGACCCCGGCGGGTAATAGCTGATCGGAGTTCTCGAAGAGCGCCGGAGAGCTACGGGATCGGCGCCGCAGTCGGCCCGACTACGGCGCCGCCTGCTTCGTCGAGACCAGTTCGATCACGTCGCGGTGGGAGAGCTCGTTGTCGGTCCCGACCTGCCGGCCGCTCCGGCAGTCGGTGCCGTGGAGGAGCCCCTCGCCGATGTCCGAGTGGATGTGGTACGCGAAGTCCTCCGTGGTCGACCCCTCCGGGAGGATGAAGCAGTCGCGGAACACGCCCTTCTCGTCTTTGCTCCCGTTCGCGGAGCCGGGGAAGACGGCGATACAGCCGAGCACGTCGAAGACGGCGGCTTCGAGCGCGCCCTGGACGCCGGTCCCGTCGTACTCGTCGACGAATTCGGCGATCTGGTCGAGGCCCGCTTCCTGCTCGCCGGAGACGTCGCCGACGACGTCGAAGCCGCTCTCGCCGGGCGTGTAGTCGACGACGCCGGCGTCGTCCGCGTTCTTGAGGGCCTTCTCCGCGTGGGCGCTCGCGGGGACGAAGGAGAGGTGATCGTAGTCGGAGTCGGTCGTTATCTCCTCCCAGTTCGCCTGCGCCTCGGGCGTATCCATCTTGTTGGCGGCGACGACCATCGGCTTCGTCCGCTTGCGGATCTCGCGGGCCAGCTCGATCCGGTCCGTCTCGTCCCACGTCTCCGGGTCGAGTTCGAGCTCCTCGGCGAGGATCACCCGCTTCATCCGGTCCTTGTCGATGCCGAACGCGGACATCTGGTCGGCGAGCTCGGCCTCGATGGCGGCGTCCGCGCCGTGGTAGCGCGTCTCGAACTTCTCTAACCCCTTCTCTAACACGTCGAGGTACCACGCGTCCAGCTCCTCCTCGAGGAAGTCGATGTCCTCGCGCGGGTCGTGGCCCTCGGTCGCTTCGCCCTCGATGTCCGTCTTGCCAGAGAAGTCGACGACGTGGATCAGCACGTCGGTCTCGTTGAGGTCGGTGAGGAACTGGTTGCCGAGCCCGCGGCCCTCGTGGGCGCCCGGGACCAGCCCGGCGACGTCGACGAGCTTCACGGGGACGAACCGCGTCCCCTCGCGGCAGACGCCGACGCTCGGCGTGCACGTCTCGTCGAACTCGGGGGCGGCGCAGTCGACGCGGACGTACGCCTCGCCGACGGTCGGGTCGATGGTGGTGAACGGGTACGCGCCCTCCGGCACGTCGTTCATGGTCGCGGCGTTGAAGAACGTCGACTTCCCCACCGAGGGCTTGCCGACGAGACCGATCCGGTAGCTCATTACCACCAGTGCGCGATCCGCGGTAAAAAGCGATGCGAGACGCGCCGTGGCGTGGGATGCGGTGACGAGGAGCGAGGGCGAGGTTCCGGCCGCGCCGGTCGGAGTCCGTCCCCTGTTCGCGCCGATCAGGCGTCGCCGTCGGACTGCCCGGGCTCGCCGAGCGCCTCGATCGGGAGGACGTTCTGGAGCGCGGCGACGGCGTCGGCGGCGCTCGCGAACGTCTCCTGGTCGACGTCCGCGATCAGGTCGCCGAGGTCGGCGTCGCCGTCGGCGAACAGCACCGTCGTGCCCGCGAACGACTCGGTGAGCGCCTCGCGGTCGGCGGGGTACTCGTGGTCTTCGAGCGTCGGTTCGAGCCGGGAGAGGTTGATCTCGTCGGTCATACCGTCCTCTCGGCGGGATAGGGCATAAACGCGCGCCTCGTTCTGACGCCGGGCGAGGCGAGATCTCCGGCGGCGAGAAACCGGCAAGAACCGCAAAGGGTTATCAGTCGTCGGTGACACGGTACATGTGAACATGCCCCTATACGACCGAATTCTGGTTCCGACCGACGGCTCCTCGGAGGGGGAGCTAGCGGTGTGCCACGCGCTCGATCTCGCCGCGGTCCACGGGGCCTCGGTCCGCGCGATCTACGTGGTCGACACCGCGCGGTACGCCGGGATGCCGATGGAGACGACCTGGGAGGGCGTCGGCGACCTGCTGTACGACGACGCGGAGGCGGCGCTCGAAACGGTGGAGGAACTGGCCGCGGACCGCGACGTCGACGTCGAGACGGCCGTCGTCGAGGGGTCGCCCAGCCGCGAGATAATCACGCACGCCGAGGAGACGGGCTGCGACCTGGTCGTGATGGGAACCCACGGGAGAGGCGGGATCGACCGACTGCTCCTCGGCAGCGTCGCGGAGAAGGTCGTCCGGGGCTCGTCGGTCCCGGTATTGACCGTCCGGATCGGCGACGGGGAGGAGCCGCCGAGCGCCGCCGAATCCGCGAGCGCGGGCGAGACGAGCGCGGCGGGGACCGACGTCGAGAGTTCGGTCTCGGACGCGACGGAGACCGGATAGGGGCGGCCGCGACTCCCGCTCCGCCCCGGGTCACTCCGCGTCGCGGAGGTGTTCGCAGTCGCCCGCGTGGACGCGTTGCCGCCCCTCGTCGGTGTCGACCACGAGCGCGCCCGGCTCCGCCACGTCGACCGCGGTTCCCTCAACGATCCCGTCGGCGGTGTCGACGCGAACGCGCCGCCCGAGCGTGCTCGCCCGCTCGCGCCACGCCGGGAGGACGCCGTCGAGCGCCTCGGGCGAGTCGGTCAGCTCCGCGTAGCGTTCGAGCAGCGTCGCCGCGAAGCGGCGGCGGTCGACCGGGGCGCCGCATTCGTCCGACAGCGACGTCGCGCCCGCGGGCAGCGTCTCGGGGTCGATATTGGCGTTGACGCCGACCCCGACGACGAGCCAGCCGACGCGATCGGCCTCTCCCTCCATCTCAGTGAGGATCCCCGCCAGCTTCCGACCGCCGCGGCCGGTCGCGTCCGAGTCGTCCGCGCCCGCCGCGCTGCCCTCCCGCTCGACGAGCACGTCGTTCGGCCACTTGATCCGCGCGTCGACGCCGACCTCGCGGGCGGCGTCGGTCGTCGCCACCGCGGCCGCGAGGGTGAAGAGCGGGGCCCGCGCGGTCGGTACGTCGGGGCGGGTCAAGATCGACAGCCAGACGCCGCCGCTCGGCGCCATCCACTCGCGGTCGAGGCGCCCTCGGCTCCCGGTCTGCTCGTCGGCGACCACGGCGACGTCGCTTTTCCCTTCCGCCGCGAGCTCGCGGGCCCGCTCGTTCGTCGAGCCGATCCGGTCGCGGTACTCCACCGAGTAGGGGGCGTCGAGCCCGAAGGCGATTCCCGGCCCGGAGTAGCCCGGGTCGTCGGGCGGAACGTACCCCTCGGACGTCGACTCCACCGCGAACCCCTCCTCGCGGAGCCCCTCGACGGCCTTCCAGACGGCCGCCCGCGAGACGCCGAGCGACTCGGCGAGCTCGGGGCCGGAGACGGGGGCGTCGTCGGCCGCGAGGGCGTCCAGCAGCGCGCGCCGCGTGTCCATGCTTCCCGATCCGGCGGCCGCGCCGAAAGCCGTTCCGGGTCTCGAACGCCCGGTCGGGTCCGGGACGCTTTGTGTCCGGCGCGCGAAGAGCAGCCGATGAGGGACGGCGACCGCGGTGGTGGCGGCAACAGCGGCGAAGCCGGCGACGATCGGCCCGCCGGCGGCTCCGAGACGGTCCCGCTCGTCGTCGTCGACGGCGACGAGCGCGTCGAACTCGACATCGAACGCGGTCGCAACCTCCGGCGGGTCCTACTCGACGCCGGGGTGTCGCCGTACACGGCCGCGACCCGTCGCCTCAACTGCGGCGGGCGGGGGCTCTGCGCCACCTGCGGCGTCCGCGTCCGGGAGGGGCCGTCGGCCGACCACTGGCACGACCGGCTCGCCGACCGGTTCGGGTACCCGCGGCTCTCCTGTCAGATCGCGGTGGACCGCCCCATGACCGTGGCGCTGGTCGACAAGCGCGTGTGGGGCGGACGTCGGTCCGACGGACGGGACGAGGAGAATCCGGAAGGCAGCCGCTGAGCGCGGCGAACCGACGGGCCCCACACCTCGTTTCCGGTGAAACGGCGAACGCTACCGCGTCACACGCGACCGCGCGGCGATCGGGAGCGCGAACGCCCGCCGCGGCACAAAAGCCAAGTCCGCGGGCCCGAACGGTCCGGTATGCAACCCTCCAAGGAGTCCGAGTCGTCCGACGACGATCCGATGGACGACCTCGACGACCTCCTCGACGATGATCTTGCGAGCGGCGAGGGGTCGTCCGGCGCCGATTCCGGCGACGCCTCGGCGGCCGGCACGGGCACCGAGAGCGCGCGGAGCGCCGGGAACACCGGTGGCTCCGCCGACTCCGGTCGAATCGGCGTTTCGGGCCGGTGGTTCTCGGCGAAGGCGTTCGGACTCGCGCTCGTGACCGTCGCGGTCGGGGTGTTCGTCGGCGGCCTGATCCCGCTCATCGGCGGGACGATCGGGACCGCGGGCGGCGTGTTCCTCGCCGCGTTCCTGCTCGGGCTCGTCCTCTCGACGCGCCGGTACGTCGAGACGGGGATCGCCGGCGGCGCGGCGGGCGCGGCGAGCGCGGTGACGAGCGTCCTCGGCGTCGGGTTCCTCCCGATCGGGATCGATTACCTCTCGCAGTGGGGGCTCCCGCTCGTCGCGGTCGGCGGCGGGGTCGGGCTCGTCCTCGCGCTGCTCGGCCACTACTTCGGTCGGGACCTACGCGCGGGACTGAGTCAGGATATCGGGGAGTGAAGGATAGAACCCGTCGGAGGCGACCTCTCAGTGCGCCCGGAACGCGTCCTCGACGCCGACGTAGGCGGCGATCTCGTGGCGCTCCAAGACGAGGAAGCCGGCGAGGATCGCGACGAAGCCGAGGATCGCCTCCGCCTCGATCAGGTTGCCGAGCAGGACCCAGCTCCCGACCGCGGCGACGACCGGCTCCGCGTAGCCGACGAGGTGGAGCTGGGCCGGTCCGACCTCGTCGAGCAGCGCGAAGTAGATCAGGAACGCGACGACGCCCGACAGCAGCGTGAGATACGACAGCGACACGATCGACGTCGCGTTCCAGACGATCGCCGCGGGCGACTCGCCGAGCAGGGCGGCGCCGACGAACAGGAGTCCGGCGCCCGAGACCATCGCCCACCCCTGGAGCGCGGCGATCGGGAGGTCGGTCCGCAGCGGGCGGAGCAGCACGGCGCCCAGCGAGAAGGCGACCGCGCCGGCGAACGCGAGCGCGACGCCGAACAGGGCGGCGCTCCCGAGTCCGGCTTCCATCGGGTCGGCGATCACGATCACGCCGAGGATTCCGAGGGCGAACCCGCCGATCTCGAAGGGACCGAGGCGCTCGTTCGGGAGGAGGATGGCCGCGAACACGGCGGTCAACACCGGCGCGAGGCTCACGACCACGGCGGCGACCCCGCCCGAGATGCGGAGCTCCGCAACGTAGAGGAGCCCGTGGTACGCGGCGATCACGAAGGTCCCGGCGACGGCTACCCCGAGCCACTCGTCGCGGCCTCGGGGCATCGTTCTGCCGGAGGCGACCGCGGCGACGCCCAACACGATCGCGCCGGCGATCGCGTAGCGGACGCCGGCGAACAAAAGCGGCGGGAAGTAGTGTAACCCGGCCTCGATGGCGACGAAGGAGGTGCCCCACAGCGTCGCGAGGAGGACGAACGCCGCGAGGATCGATTCGGGAGTAGAGAGGAGGTTCCGCAAGTTCATTGACTACCAGTTCAGAATTACCGCGGATAGTTAAACACGTCTCTCAGATACCCCGAGATCGAAAACGAACAATCACACATACGAACTGCGTGCGATACGGTTCCGAAATGAGAGCGAATCTTGAACTCGACTCCAACCGTATCGGTCGCAATATATAACGGATCGACACGGGAAAGAGTCGTATGGACGAGCGCGACGTGCGGCTGTTGAAGGCCATCTCCGATCTCGGCACCGGGAGCCCGGAGCGACTCCACGAGGAGACCGGGATCCCGGTGTCGACGATCCACTACCGGCTGAACAACCTCCGCGAGGACGGCGTCATCGAGAACGACCTGTACGACCTCGACCACGAGGCGCTCGGGCTCGGCGTCACCGTCATCGTCGAGGTGCTCGCGAGCTACGAGGGGCCCTACGAGGAGTTCGCGGAGGAGCTGCTGGCGGTCGAGGGCGTCACGGAGGCGTTCTTCACGATGGGCGAGACGGACTTCGTCGTCCTCGCGCGGCTCTCCTCGTCGGACACCGTCGAGCGGCTGATCAGCGACTTCGAGGCAATCCCGGAGGTCGAGCGCACGAACTCGACGTTCACCATCGCGGCGCTGCGCGACGAGCCGCGCGCGCCGGCGACGTACGACCTTGACACGCTGATCGAGGAGCTGACGGACTGACGGCGAGGGTCACGGACCGCGCTCAGGACTCACTCCGCGTTCGGGACCAGCGAGGACCCGACGGACCGCTCGACGTAGAGGAGCGCCACGAGCCCGCCGATGATGATGGTGTACGACACCGCGGCGAACAGCGCGTCCTGCGTCGAGGGGTATTCCGTGGTGCGGAAGATGATCACCTTCCGGACCATCGCGATGACGCCGGTGTAGATCACCAGCCTGACGATCCGCCGGGTGTCGCTCTGCTCGATGTAGGCGACGACCGTCTCGTACACCTCGACGATGATGAGCAGGAGCAGGCCCGTCTCGATGAACCCGATGACCGTGTTCGGGTCCGTTATCTCGCCGGTGGGGACGGATTCGGCGATCTGGATGGCGAGGTCCACGACGCCGATGCCAAACAGGAGCGCGAACAGCGCCGCGGCGGCCAGCTCGACGCCGTGGATGAAGCGGTTCGTCGCGTCGGAGACGCGGTCGCCGCGCGTCTTCGCGACTGACGGGTTCGGCGTCCGGTCCGACTCGGACGGCCCGTCTGACGGGTCGGTCGGAGACGAGTCTGCCATCGTGGTTCTCGGATCGAAGCAGGACCTCGCGACACGTAAAAAGCGGGCCTAACGGACGGGGAGCGCGCTACGACCGCTTGCCGATCTCCTCGCGTAACACGTCGGAGACGACCTCGCCGTCGGCCTTCCCGCGGAGCGCGCCCATCGCCTCGCCCATCAGCCCGGAGAACGCGCCCATCCCCTCGGCCTCGATCTGGTCGGCGTTCCGCTCGACGACCTCCACGACCGCCTCGCGGACCTCCTCTTCGCTCACGCCCGACAGGCCCGCCTCCTCGACGGCCTCGGCCGCGGACAGCGAGGGATTCTCCGCGAGCGTCGTCAGCACCTCGGGGACGCCCTCCTTCGCGAGGTCGCCGTCCTCGACGAGGTCGAAGAGGGCGAGGAAGTGGTCGTCGGTGAGGGTCTCGACGGGAGCCCCCTCACGACGGATCTCCGTCGTCGTCGACTCCAGCGTCGAGGCCGCGAAGGTGGGGTCGACGCCGCGCTCGACCGCGGTTTCGAAGAGGGGGAACCGCTGGCCGAACGCCACCTGCTCGGCGAGGCCGGCGTCGAGCCCGAACTCCTCGGCGTACCGCTCCGCCTTCTCGTCGAGGAGTTCGGGCGTCTCCACGTCGGAGGGGTCCGGCTCGACCGGCGGCACGTCCGTCTCGGGGTACATCCGCGCCGCGCCCGGGAGTGGGCGGAGGTAGCGCGTGGTCCCGTCGTCGTTCGCGCCGCGGGTCTCCTCCGGGACGCCCTCGATCGCGGTCTCGGCGCGCTCGGCGGCCGCCTCGATCGCGAGGTCGGCGGTCTCCGGGTCGGCCGCGACGAGGGCGACCGCGTCGTCCTCGCCCGCGCCGACCGCGTCGCGGAGGGCGTCGACCTCCGCCTCGGTGACGCCGTACGCCGGCAGCTCGTCGGTGTGGAAGACTCCGCCCGCGCCGTGGCGCTTCGCGTGGTCCGAGAGCTCCGTGCCGAGCCGGCGGTCCGGCTGGAGCTCGCGGCCGACGAGCCCGTCGAAGCCGAAGAGGGGGACCGCCGTCACCTTCCCGCCGGAGTCGAGCGCGCCGCGGATGACGCCGGACTCGGTGTCGGCGAAGACGTCGGTCACGTCGGCGACGTCGCCGACGCTCGCGTCGCGCTCCCGGAGTTCCTCGCGGATCTCCAGGAGTTCGGCCTGCCGTCCGACCTCGCCGCGGACGATGTCCTCGATCCCTTGGAGGTCCTGAACCCCCTTCACCTCGACGCGGGCGCCGTCCGCGATGGAGACGTTCACGTCCTGGCGGATCGTGCCGAGCCCGCGCTTCACCGCGCCCGTCGAGCGCAGCAGCATCCCGATCCGCTCCGCGGCCTGTCGCGCGCCCTCGGGGCTGCGGATGTCCGGCCCCGTGCCGATCTCGACGAGGGGCACCCCCAACCGGTCGAGCGAGTAGACGACGCCGTCGTCGGTCTCCTCGACGCGCTTCGCGGACTCCTCTTCGAGCATGAGGTCGACGACCGACACCGACCCCGACTCCGTCTCGATCTCGCCGTCCTGTCCGAGGAGGATCGAGCGCTGGAACCCGGAGGTGTTCGAGCCGTCGATGACGAGCTTCCGCATGACGTGGGCCTGGTCGACGACGGAGAGGTCGAGCAGGTCGGCGATCTGGAGCGCCACCGCGAGCGCCTCGCCGTCGACGCGCCGCGGCGGCTCGTCGTCCTCCTCGACGAGGCAGGTGGTGTCGTACGCGAGGTAGGTGAACTCGCGGTCGACGCGGCTCTCCTCCATCGCGGCGTCGTCGAGCTCGCCCAACTCGCTCTTCGTCGGGTGGAGCTTGCGGGTGATCGACCGGTCGGACTCCTCGGGGTCGCGCTCGACGGTCGGGGAGTCGCAGAACAGCTTCGTCTCGGTGTCGAGCTGCTGGTGGATCTCCAGCCCGGCGACGAGCCCCAGCTCCTCGTAGTCGTACTCGGGGGTCGCGTCCGTACTCATTACGCCTCACTCCGACGGCGCGCGACTAAAAGGGTGGCAGTTCGCGCGAGCGATGGGGACCGGAATCTGCGACGTTATTTATAAACCACAGTGCGGTGGCGCGCCTGCGAGCGGCCGCCACCGGCGGCCGCGAGCCAGCCCGCGAGGGACGCCGCGAACGCCCGCAGGGCGTGAGCGGCGAGGCTGGGGAGGCGTGAGGCTGCGGTCCCGTGAGCGACCGGAGGGAGCGAACGGGAGTACGGAAGTCGCAGCCCGCGCAGCGAGCGGAGCGAGCAAGCAGGACCGTCTTCCGGTGGTGCTGTGCGGGGCGGGGCGGGACTCAAAGGGGCAGCCGGGAGGGCGGCGCAGGCGAGGCAAGCACCACAGCGAAGGAGCGAACGGAGTGAGCGACTGAGCGAGGAGCGCAGCGAGCGTGCGCCGCCCTCCCGGCTGGGGCTTTGGCGGTGTTCACCACCGATCCGCGAGTAATCATTTATAAACAATCGACTGGGACGTCGGCGGTGTTCACGACCACAGCGTTCCGATCGTACTTGTCACTTCTCGCGTAGCATCGAAAGGAATTGTGCGTGGGTGCTGTCGTGTAGACAACACCGTGCATCGTGGGGGTGTACCCCGTGCGATGCGTGGGACCGGATTTGAACCGGCGGACCTCTACAGGACAGCGCCCTCAACGCTGCGCCGTTGGCCTGGCTTGGCTACCCACGCTCGCGGTGTTCTGTCGCGTCTCCACGTACCCTTCCCCTAATTAAAAGCCCTTCCATTTGGTGGGAGCGTGGCGGGGTTTCGCAGACCGCCGAGCGGCCGGACGCGGCCGCGACTCGGCGACCGCAACCGGCACGCGTTTGGGGGTCGCGTCCTACCCCACGAGTATGTCCGACTGGGCCCGCGAGAACGTCTCCGTCCTGACCGCCGTCGCCTCCGGCGTCGCGCTCGCGCTTGTGTTCGGCGCGGTGGGGGCGTCATCCCGAGTTCGCTGCTGCCGCGCGCGAGCGACGCCGTCCTCGCCGCGATCCCCCATTTCAACGCCGCCGTCTCCGCGACCGCCATCGCCACGATCCTCCTCGGCTGGCGAGAGATCTCCCGCGGGAACGTCGAGCGCCACCGGAACTTCATGGTAACCTCCTTCGCGCTGTTCGCCGCGTTCCTCGGCGCGTACCTCTACCGGCTGATCCACGTCGGCACGACCGAGTTCCCCGGTCCGGAGCTCGTCTACTCGTACGTCTACCTCCCGTTCCTCGCGGTCCACATCCTGCTCGCGATCGTCTGCGTCCCGTTCGTCTTCCACGCGCTCTTCCTCGCCGTGACCCGCCCGTACGAGGAACTCTACCACACGCGGCACTCGCAGGTCGGGTTCGTCGGCGCCGTCCTCTGGCTGATCTCCTTCACGATGGGGATCGGCGTGTACCTGCTGCTGTACCATCTGTACTGACCGAAAAGCCGCGACAGACGCCGGTCGACTACGCGTTCCGCTCGGCCATCTGGTGGGCCGCGTAGAACAGCGGGACGAGCAGCGCGCCGGCGAAGCCGAAGCCGAGCGCCAGCGTCCCGATGTCGCTCGCGGAGAGGCCGCCGTTTCCGCTTCCGCCGCCTCCGCTCTCGCCGGAGCCGCCCTCACCGGACCCGCCCTCCGCCTGCGGATCGACGAGGTCGTCGTCGACGGAGCCGACCGCGACGACGCCTTTCATTCCCACCGCCTCGTGCGGCTCGCAGAGGTAGTTGAACGCGTCGCCGTCGCTCGCGTCCTCGAAGGTGTACTCGAAGGTCGACCCCTCCTCGCCGACCGGCGACCCGCTGTCGAAGGTCTCGTCGCTCGCGACGACATTGTGATTGCCGCCCGCGCCCGTCCACTCCCAGACGACGGTCGCGCCCGGGTCGATGAGGATCGCGGCGGGGCCGAATCGGAGTCCGTTCTCGCCCGCGCCGACCTCGACGGTGACCTCGTCTTGCCCGCGGTAGTCGTGGGTGCCGTCGTAGTTGCTGACGCCCTCCAGCCACCCGTCGTACTGGGCGGCCGCGGTCCCGCTTCCGGCCGCGACGCCCGCGGCGACCGCCGCCCCGGCGGCCCCGGCGCGGAAGAACCCGCGGCGGCTCATCGACGCGGCGTCGTCCTCGGCAGCGTCGGCGTTCCGTGTCATAGCTCCACGTCTGGCCGTGAGCGTATTTAAGCCCCCGATACGTTCCGAGCGGTCAGACCGGCGGCGAACGTGTGTAGGATCGACGCGGAAAAGGAGCGCTAATCGTCCGCCGGTGTCGGGTCCGAGACCGGCGCGTCGACGTCGCGGTCGGTCGCCTCGCCCTCGACGTCGAACGGGTACTCGCCGGTGACGCAGCCGAGACAGAGGTCGGCCCGGCTCTCGCCGAGCGCCTCCGCGACCGCGTCGATCGAGAGGTACGACAGCGAGTCCGCGCCCACCTCCTGCCGGATCTCCTCGGTCGAGGCGTCGGCGGCGATCAGCTCGTCGCGCGTCGCCATGTCGATGCCGAAGTAGCAGGGCGCGAGGATCGGCGGCGCGCCGATCCGGAGGTGGACCTCCTCGGCGCCCGCCTCGCGCACCAGTTCGACGAGCTGGGTCGAGGTCGTGCCGCGGACGATGGAGTCGTCGATGATGGTGACCGACTTCCCCTCCACCGTCGAGCGGATCGGGTTCAGCTTCAGCCGGACCGCGCGCTCGCGTTCGTCCTGCGTCGGCATGATGAACGTCCGGCCCACGTACCGGTTCTTCATCAGCCCCTCGGCGAACTCCACGCCGCCGTCGTCGGCCGCCCGCGGCTCGCCGTCGGCGGTGGTCTCGCCCGCGGCGTCCACGTAGCCCGAGGCGAACGCGCGCCCGGAGTCGGGGACAGGCATCACCACGTCGGACTCGACGCCAGACTCCTCCCAGAGCTTCCGGCCGAGCTTCCGCCGCACCTCGTAGACGAGGCTCTCGTCGATGACGGAGTCGGGGCGGGCGAAGTAGACGTGTTCGAAGAAGCAGTGGGCGGTCGACTCGCGCTCGACCAGCTGGTACGTGTCGTAGCCGGTGCCGTCGGGGTCGAGGACGACGAGCTCGCCGGGGCGGACGTCGCGGATCAGCTCTCCGTCGAGCGTGTCGATGGCGGCCGACTCGCTGGCGATGACGTAGCCGCCGTCGATCTTGCCGAGACACAGCGGGCGGTTGCCGAGCGGGTCCCGGACGCCGAGGACGGTGTCGTCGTGGGTGATCGCCAGCGAGTAGGAGCCGTGGATGCGGTTCATCGTATGTTTGACCGCCCGGACGAGGTCCTCTTCGAGGAGGTTGCGCGCGAGGTCGTGGGCGATCACCTCGGTGTCGCCGTCGGAGGTGAACGCGTGGCCCGCCGCCGCTAACTCCTCGCGCACCTCGTCGGCGTTGACGAGGTTCCCGTTGTGCGAGAGCCCGAGCGAGCCGGACTTGAAGGAGACCGAGAACGGCTGCGCGCAGCTCTTGTCGAGGCTCCCCGCTGTCGGGTAGCGCACGTGACCGATGCCGGTGCCGCCCGACAGCGACGCGAGGTCCCCCGCCTCGAAGGCGTCGCCGACGAGGCCGCGCTCGACGTGGCTGTGCTGCTGGAACCCGTCGTGCGTGACGATCCCGGCCGACTCCTGGCCGCGGTGTTGGAGCGCGTACAGCGCGTAGTACAGCGGTCGCGCGGCCTCCCGGTCCTCGAGCGAGACGCCGACGACGCCGCACTTCTCCCGCGGTTCGTCGCCGCCGTAGTCCCCACCGGCGTTCATGTACGCGACGGTGGGGCGGGCGGCGATAAAAATCCTCGTGTTCGTGGCGTATCGGCCGCTACGTTGGGCCGAGTTATGCGTAATCGTGGATACAAACGCCCTCGCGTCGCCGCGCGGTCACGCGGTTCGACCGCCGCCGCTCACGCCGGCTCCTCGCCGCCGACGAACTCGTCGAGGCGCGTGAAGTAGTCCTCCCGCGGCACCTGATACGCGCCCCGGTAGTCCACCTCGCCCGCGACGAACCGCTCGGCGACGTCGACCGCGCCGGCCGCGCCCGCCTCGCGGCTCTCGTAGGTCTCAGAGACAGCCTCGACCTCGGGCTCCAAGAAGAGAACGACGTGCCACTCCTCGGTCGCGTACTGACCGGAGCCGGGACGCGCGTTCCGAGCGCCGTTCGTCAGGTAGATAGTCGGGAGACACTCGTCGGGGAGGTCGCCGCTCCCGAAGACGTCGGGGCGGTAGACGAGGATCGCCCGCCCGCTGGGCTCCTCGTTCCACACCCGCCACCCCTCCGGCAGCGATTCGAAGCTCATGGCTCCGCCTCGGTCGCCAAGGCTTGAAAACGTCGCGCTCGGGAGAGGGGAGTCGATCCACGGTCGACGACGGGGCCTCGCTGCCGACGAGCCCCAGCCGACGACGAGCCTCAGTCGACGATGTCAGAGCCGCCCGGTGGGAGGAACTCCTGAAGCTGGTCCGCGCTGGCAACCTTGCGGACGAACGACTGGTCGTTGAACCGCTTTTTGAGGTTCCGGTAGGCCATCATCGCGGCGTCGTTCTGCGCGTACATCCCCGGCTCGAAGGTGATGTGCGCGGCCGCGCGATCGACGATCGCCGACGGCGGCCCGCCGATGGCGCGGGTGACCGGCTCACACTGGACGCCGACCGCGATCCGGCAGGCGACGTCCTCGAAGTAGGTGCGGTCGCCGCGGATCACGAAGCTCCCCTTCTCGATGTACTCGCCGCTCTCGGGCGTCTTCGACACCTGGTCAGGCTCGACCATGTACGCGTCGCCCGCGCCGCGGCCGTCCTTCCAGTCCGACGAGTACGAGACGGCGAACTGGGCGGCCTCCCGCAGCGTCTCCTCCGAGAAATCGACCGGGTCGGCCGACTCCGACGGACCGGACGCCTTCAACAGGGTCACCGGCCCCCCGTGCGCCTGCGTGTGGAAGAACCGGTCGTGTTTCCCCATGTACTTCTTCACCAGCTCCTCGTTCTGGTCGGCGTTGCGCCCGCCGATGACGAGGTAGCCGGTGGAGGTGTGGAACCAGCGGAACCGCTCGAACCAGTCGTCCGGGCTCCGGATCGGGATCGAGGAGCGGGCAAGCCAGTCCGTCTCGTACTCCTCGTCGTCCTCCTCGTCCTCGCCGTTCCCCCCGTCGCCATCACCTCCGTCGTCGGCCGCCTGCTGCTCCTCCCACTCCCGCTTGCGCTCTTTGACGGCCTCCAGCTCCTCACGGGTCGACTCGATCGCCTCCTGCGCGCCCGCCTTCTTCTCCTCGACGCGCTTCGCCTCCCGGTAGAGGCGGTCGGCGTTGACCTCGACGCCCTCGCTCGCGTCGAGTTCGACCGTCACCGTCCCCCCGTCGTCGCCCTCCTCTTCGAGCTCGACCGTCACCGTGCCCTCGCCGCCGTTGACGTCGACGACCGCCTCAGCGGCCGGAATGCCTCGCTCCGCGCCGGCGTCGAGGGTCTCGGCTATCTCGTCCCACGGCACCTCGTTTGCGCGGGCCTCGCGCACCGTCGAGATCACCTCGTCGACGAGGTCGTAGTGGGCGTACAGCAGCTCCGCGCGCTCCCGCTCCGCCTGCGCCTGCTCCTCGAACCCTTCGATCGCTCCCTTCTGCTGTTCGATGATCCGCTCCTGTTTGGCGATTTCCTCCTCGAAGTCCGGGCGGGATGCGCTCGCGTCCGCCGGAGCCTCGCCGTCGTCGGTCTCCTCGCTCCCCAGCCGGTGGAAGTACTCGTCGACGGCGGCGTTGAAGGAGTCGAACCCGACGCTCGGCAGGCCCTCGTGCTCGGCGAGCGGGAACGGCGTCACGTCGACGACGCGGGGGTCGCGGTCGTCCGCCTCGTCGCCGGACAGTTCCTCCTCGTACACGCGGGGGTCGACGTCGCCCGAGCGGAGCCGCTCGTCGATCCGGGCGAGCGCGTCGTGGAGCGCCCCGAGCTGGTCGTCGGTCGCCTCCTCGATCGGCGTCTCCTTCGGCACGCCGGCCCGGGTACACACCTCCTCGGCGTACAGGCCGCCGAGGTTCAGCTGCGTGGCGAGCGTCCGGACGACGTCGCTGTCCGACTCGCGCATGTGGCGGTCGAAGGCGCCGCGGCTCACGTCGAGCGGGTTGAGCCGCGAGGCCGGGTACTCGTACTGCGAGCCGGGCGCAACGGTGCGGGACTTGAGCCGCACCGTCGACAGCGCCCCGATCACCTCGCCCGTCTCGTCGAGCGCGGCGACGTTGCCCTGGCCGAACAGCTCCGCGACGAGCGTCGTGTTCTGGTCCTCGCGCTCGAACTCGAAGGTGAGGATGCGGTCGAACTCGTACTGCTCGACGCCCGCGAAGTCGGCGCCCGACAGCCGGTTCCGCAGCATCTTCGCGAAGTTCGGCGGGCGCCCCGGCGCGTCCGCGACGTGGTCTGGGTCCGCGGCGTGCGCCCGTTTGATGTCCCCGACCTCGATCATGAGCTCGACGCGGCCGCGGTCGAAGTCGCGCAGCTTCAGCCGGAGCAGGTCGTCGTCGTAGAGGTACGCCTTGTCGACCTTCGCGCCCTCGTACCGATTCAGCTCGGTGACGAGCGCGGCGAGGTCGATGCTCGACAGCTCCCGCTTCTGGTCCATACTCCATAGCAACCGGCGGGCCGGAAAAAGGCGTGTCGTTGTGGCAGCGAGCCAGGCGTTGCGGACACCAGCGCGATTTCGCGCCGCAGTTGATATTATCCTACATAAGAGTTGTGAGAAAATTATATGTTAATTTGGTACAATCAACGCTCATATGCTCAACGTTACCAAGCGTGACGTTCTCAAGGTGAGCGGATCGCTGATCGGCGGGATAGCGGCCGGAACGACGGTCACGGCCGCGGAGCGGACCGATCGGTTCATCGTCTCGACGAAGGGCAAGGCCGACCTGAGCGACCTGACGGTCGTCCACGAGATGCCCGGGATCAACTACTCTGTCGTCCGAGGCGACGAGTCGGCGGTAAAGCGGTCGGTCAAGAGCTACGAGGCGGACGTACAGATCGAACTCGACTCGCCGGGCGTGAACGACGACGTTCCAACGCTCGATGAGGCCGACTACGAGGGCCCCAACGATGTCCTACAGTGGGACAAAATCGACCAAAACGTCCCAGAAGCTCACGAGACAACCGAAGGCGAAGGGACACGGGTCGCCGTAATCGACTCGGGCGTACTCGAAACGCACCCCGATCTGGAGGGACCCCTGAACCTCGACCTCTCCCGGAACTTCACCGACGACGGCGGCGACCACAACCCCGTCGGCGGCGACGATCACGGGACGCACGTCGCCGGTATCGTCGCCGCGGACAACGGCGGCGGGACCGGTGTCAACGGGACCGCCCCGAAGACCGACCTCGTCGACTGTCGGGTGTTCTCGGCGGGAGACGGTGCGTCGTTCGGTGACATCCTCGCGGCGGTCGTCTACAGCGCGAACATCGACGCGGACGTGGCGAACCTCTCGCTGGGGGCGTATCCCGTGCCGCGACAGGCGAACGGGCAGTTCTACGGAAAGGTCCTCAACAGCGCGATGACGTACGCAAATAAGGAGGGGACGCTGCTCGTCATCGCTGCCGGCAACGACAGCGCCGATCTCCAGCACGATAAGAACCTCATCAGCCTCCCGAACGAGGGCGCGCAGGCGGTGTCGGTCGCCTCTACCGGCCCGATCGGCTACGGCCTCTCGTTCGACCTCGACGACGTGAACAGCCCCGCGGAGAGCCCGGCGGTCTACACCAACTACGGGACCAACGCGGTCACGCTGGGCGCTCCCGGCGGCGACTACGATCTCTCCATAGGGGATCCGGTCGGTGGCGTCCCGGCGTACGCGTACGACCTCGTGTTCAACACGGTGTTCTCGGTAGAAACAGACGAGGACGGCGAATCAGAGCAGGTCCCAGGATACGGCTGGAAGGCCGGAACCTCGATGGCGGCGCCGAACGTCGCGGGCGCGGCGGCCCTCGTCAAATCGGCGAATCCGGATTACAACGCGAACCAGGTCGAGGCCGCGCTGAAGAAGGCCGCCGAGGTGCCCGACGACTACGGGAAGGAGTACTACGGCGCCGGCTACCTCAACGTCGTCGACGCACTCTGAGCGCCGGTCACCGAACCCCGATTTTGGGGGCTACAATCGCTTCGACACGTACGGCCCGTCCTGTCGGTAGCCGAGCTTGTTCCGGTAGTACTCGCGGGCGCCGATGCCGGAGATGACCGCGATTTTCTCGTAGCCGGCGTCGCGGGACAGTTCCTCGGCGCGTTCTAAGAGCTTCGTCCCGTACCCCTGATGCTGCCAGTCGCCGTCGCCGCCGATGCCGACCTCGTTGCCGTACACGTGGAGCTCGCGGACCAAGGCGGCGTCTTCGAGCTCCGGGCGGATCGGGTCGCCCTCGGTGCCCGGCGCGCCGGGCTGGTCCGGGGCGAAGGAGGGGAACCGCAGGCGACAGAAGCCGACGAGCAGGTCGCGGACCGGGTCCTCGAAGGAGATGAAGTGCTCGGTGCCGCCGCCGGCCTCGTAGGTGAGCACGTCGAGTTCGACGTCGTCGGGGTCCGGATCGGCGTCGTTGTGCCCGACCTCCCGGGCGCGGACGTCGCGCTGGACGATCCCCTTCTCCTCGGCGCGCTGGGCCGCGAGCTGGCGGAGGTTCGACTTCTGGACGCCCGCGTCGATGAAGTCCGCGGGGATGTCGCGCTGGACGCGCTGGAGCCGCGTGTACTTCGGGATGTGGTCCATGGCGTCGGCGACGAGGTCGGCCGCCTCCTCGCTCGTGAGCGGGTCGAAGTCGTCGCGGCGCCAGCGGTCGTACACGCGGGTCCCCTCGACGACGAGGGTGGGGTATATCTTCAGGTAGTCGGGGCGCCAGTCCGGGTTCTCGAACAGCTGCCGGAAGTCCTCCAGGCACATCTCGCGGGTCATCCCCGGCTGGCCCGGCATCATGTGGAAGCCGACCTTGAACGCGGCGTCGCGCAGGCGGCGGTTCGCGTTGCGGGAGGCCTCGTTACCATGCCCGCGGTGCATCTCGCGGTTGATGCGCTCGTAGGTGGTCTGGACGCCGACCTCGACCTTCGTGCCGCCGAGATCGAGCATCCGGTCGATCTGCTCCGGGTCACACCAGTCGGGCTTCGTCTCGAAGGTAGTGCCGATGTTGCGGATCTCGTTGGTCTCGTTTTCGGCGATCACGTCCTCGAGGTACTCGAACTCGGTCGCCTCGGGGTCCGGCGCGAACGACTCCCCCTCGGCCGGCTCCGGCTCCTTGTCGAGGTCGTAGTCGTTCATCGCCTGCAGCGCGCGCTTGACGAACCACTCCTGGTAGTCGTGCGAGCGGGCCGTCATCGTCCCGCCCATCAAGATTAGCTCGACCTTGTCGACCGGGTGCCCGATCTTCCGGAGCTGTTCGAGCCGGAGCGTGACCTGCCCGTACGGGTCGTAGTCGTTCTGCTCGCCGCGGGCGGCGGCCGGCTCGTGGCCCGTGTACGACTGCGCCGAGGAGAACTCCGAGGCCGGCCCGCCGGGACAGTAGAGGCACTTCCCGTGCGGACACAGCTCCGGCGAGGTCATGATCGCGACGGGCGAGACGCCCGAGGCGGTCCGGACGGGCTTCCGCTGGACCACCTCGATCACGTCGTCGCGGTGTTCGGCGGGCGCGTGGTCGAGGATCTCGGTGTTCTTCGGCACCTTCGGCGAGCCGAACTCCGAGCAGGCGTCGAGCTTGGCGCGTTCGAGGTCGTCGCGCTTGATTTCCCCGTCGAGGATGCGGTCGACGAGGTGTTCGCAGGTGCGGACGAACGCCTCGGAGTCAGCGGGGTCGGCGTCTCCGGCGGCGTCGTCGGACTCGGCGTCGCCCGCCGCGTCGGTACTCATTACGCTCCGATCGACGGGTTTCGGAGTTAAGCGTGTCGCACCAATACGTGAGAGGGGTGCGCGTCGGCAGCAGAGCGAGAGTCGGTACCACGGATCCGAGCACACGACACCTCGTCTCCCGCCTCGACGAAACGAACTCCAACCCCTCGGCCGATCGGCTGTACAGGGGTTTAAATCAGACAACTCGGCGAGCGACACCACCGAAGCCCCAGTCGCTCGGCTACAGATGACTAACCGTAGATCGGCCGCGAACACCTCCAAAGCCCCAGCCACGAGGAGACCGTACGCTCGCTGTGCTCCTCGCTCAGTCACTCCGTTCCTTCGCTGCGGTGCTTGCGTCGCCTACGGTCTCCTCGCGGCTGCCCCTTTGAATCCCGCCCCGCACAGCCCCGCGACCGCACCGCACCTCGCGCCTCCCCAGCCTCGTCGGCGGCTCCCGACGGTCGCCGCCGACTCCCTCGCGCGTGCCGCTCGGCCGCGATGCGGCCTCGCGGGCACGCGCCACCGCGACCACAGGTTCGGGGGTTGGAACCGAACCCGCTCGTTTTAGGCCGGGCGCAGCGTACCCCGCCTCGTGCTACGGAAGGACCTCCTGCGCGTCTCCCGGGCGGGCGGCGGCTACCGCCCGCAGTTCACCGGCCGGGAACACCGTCCGCTCGCGGCCCGCGTCCTCGGGGCGTTCGAGTCGCACGTCGGCGAGCGGCGCGGCGACCTCGACGACGCGCTGGCGGAGCTGGAGGCCGACGCCGCCGCGCGGAACGGCGACTTCAAGCTCGTCCGCGGGCTCGCGGCGCTCGTCGAGCGCGAGTGCGAGTTCGAGACGCGCGCGCCGGTCCCGCCGCGTCGCGTCCGCCGGGCCGCGTTCGAGGCGGCGGAGGCGATCGGCGTCGCGAGCGAGGCGGAGCGGGAGGTCGCGGTCGAGCGCGCGGCCGACGCGCTCGGGATCGAGTCCGAGGCGGTGGACGCCTCGCTGTACGCCGACCGCGACGTCGAGCAGGTCCTCGTCGACGCCGACGTGCGGTGGGACCCGGACGCGCTCTTGGCGCAGTACGACCTCTCCTTGGCCCAGACCGCGCTGTTCGACGCCACCGAGGTCCGCGTGCGGTCGAACGACCCGAAACGGCTCGTCTCCGCCGTCAAGCGACTCCGACTGATGTACGAGGTCGAGAAGACGCCGGAGGGCCGCGAGCTCGTCGTCACCGGCCCGGACCGGCTGTTCTCGCGCACGCGACGCTACGGGACCGCCTTCGCGCGGCTGCTCCGGACGGCCGCGGAGTCGGCGGAGTGGTCGCTTGAGGCGACGATCGACGACCGCGGCCGCGAGCGCACGATGCGCCTCTCGGACGGCGACGTGACGGTGCCCGACGTTGAGCCCGTCGCGGAGCCCGACTTCGACAGCGGGGTCGAGGCAGACTTCGCCGGGCGCGTCCGCGGGCTCGACCTCGACTGGACCCTGGTTCGCGAGCCGGAGCCGCTCGAAACCGGCGCGAGCGTGATGATCCCGGACTTCGCCTTCGACTACGACCATGCCGACTTCAGGCTCTTCTTCGAGGTGATGGGCTTCTGGACGCCCGAGTACGTCGAAAAGAAGCTCGGCCAGCTCGCGGACGTGGAGGACGTTGACCTCCTCGTGGCCGTCGACGAGAGCCTCGGCGTCGGCGAGGAGATCGCGGCCCGCGACCACCGCGTCGTCACCTACTCCGGGACGGTGCGCGTGAAGGACGTCGTCGACGTGCTCCGCGAGTACGAGGCCGAGTTCGTCGCGGACGCGGCCGCCGACCTCCCCGACACCCTCTCGCCCGACGCCGACGCCATCGGCCTTGACAACCTCGCTGACGAGCGCGGCGTGAGCGTCGAGGCGCTAGCGGACAAGTCGTTCCCCGACCACGAGCGAATCGGGCGGACGCTCGTGCGGCCGGCGGTGATAGAGACGCTCGCCGAGGAAATCGAGGCCGGGATGGCGCTCTCGGAGGCCGAAGCGACCCTCGACGAGTACGGCGTCGACGACGCGAGCGCCGCGCTCTCGCGGCTCGGCTATCGGGTCGAGTGGGAGGGGCTCGGCGGCGGGACAGTTCGGGAGAAATCGGAATAAGCTATTTAAACCGATGCGGTGGCGCGCGCCTCCGAGCGGTCGCCCCCGGCGACCGCGAGGAGCGCGTGCGAGGGAGTCAGTCGCCGGAGCGAAGCGACGGCGACTGACGAGGCTGGGGAGGCGTGAGGTGCGGTCGCTGTGCGGGCGGGTGGGACTCAAAGGGGCAGCCGCGAGGCCGCCGTAGGCGACGTAAGCACCGGAGGGAGCGAGCGAAGCGAGCGACTGAGGAGCGCAACGAGCGTACGGCGGCCTCGCGGCTGGGGCTTTGGCGGTGTTCGCCGTCGATCCGCGATCAGCCATTTATAAGCGAGCGGCTGGGGCTTTGGCGGTGTTCGCCGTCGATCCGCGATCAGCCATTTATAAGCGAGCGGCTGGGGCTTTGGCGGTGTTCGCCGTCGATCCGCGATCAGCCATTTATAAGCGAGCGGCTATGGCTTTGGAGGTGTTCTCCGCCGATCCGCGATCAGCCATTTATAAGTAGTAAATCGACGTGCGAACGCGATCCGTCACTCCACGACGGGCAGGTCGGCCCGACTGCCCTTCGGGACCACGGAGCGCAGTTCGTCGTATAAATACAGCCCCACCCCGATCGGCACGCGTTCACCAGCAACCTCGTGAGTCGCGATCAGGTATCCCCAGTCGCCGTCCCACTCGGGGATGTCCTGATCATCCCCCGCCGCGAAGGTAGCCGCTTGCGCCGGATCCAGTTCGATCACGTTCTTCGTCGCGCGCGATCCGAACCGCGAGACCGCACGCCCGGTCGGCTTCCAGTGCTCCTGCCGCGTCCGGAGGAACGTCATTCCGACAGCCTCCACCTCGCTCGGGTCGGTCGCCTCGCCGTTGAAGATCCAGATCTTCCCCGCCCCCTTCTCCCAGAAGCTGTATTCCTCGAACACCTCTTTCTCGATCCCGAACCGCTCGTCCCACCAATCGAGGACTTCCGCGCGGCTCGCGCGGCCCTCGATCTCTCGGTCGGCGGGCGTCTCGGGGAGGCGATCGAACTGCTGCCCGTCGTTGGTGGGTGCCGCTCCCGGTTCGTCGTCGCTCATGCGGCCACCTCGCCGTCGCTCGCGCTCTCATCTGCCTCGCCGCCCACGCGTAACTTCGCACAGAAGAACCCGCCCGTGTCGTTGCGGTGCGGATAAATGCGCTTCGCGCGCGTCACCGACTCGTCGTACGCCTCGCCGTCCCACTCGGTGACGCCGGGGTCGGTTTCGAGCGGCAGGTCGAACTCCACCAGCTCGCAGTCCTCGTTCGCGAGGACGTGGTCGAGGACGGCCTCGTTCTCCTCGGGTGCGAACGTACACGTGGAGTAGACGACGACGCCGCCCGGCCGGGTCGCCTGGACGGCCCGGGCCAGGATCCCCTTCTGGATCCCCGCGACCGCGTCGACGTGGCCGAGCGTCCACTGGTCTAAGACGTCCGGGTTCTTGCGGCAGGTGCCCTCACAGGAGCAGGGCGCGTCCACGAGCGCGCGGTCGAACTCGTCGAACGCCAGCGGCTTCGTCGAGAAGTTGCGGGCGTCCTGGTTCGTGACGATCGTATTCGTAATCCCCAGCCGCTCGGCGTTGTGCCGGAGCGCCGAGAGCCGCCCGAGGTTGTTGTCGTTGGCGACGACCGTTCCCTCGTCGTCCATCGCGTCCGCGATCTGGGTCGTCTTGCTGCCGGGCGCCGCGCAGGCGTCCCAGACGCGCTCGCCCGGCTGCGGGTCGAGCGCGAGCGTCGGCAGCACGGACACCTCCTCCTGGCCGTGCGTCCAGCCGTGGACGTACGGCCAGTTGCCGCCGGGGTTCCCGTCCGGGAGCCGGAAGAGGCCGTCGTGCCAGTCGACCGGCTCGTAGGCGACGCCCTCGTCGTCGAACGCCTCACGGACGCGGTCCGGGGTCGCCGCGATGCCGTTCGTGCGCACGACCGAGGGGAGGGGCCGGTCGCACGCCGCCCGGAACGCGTCGACGTCGTCGACGAGCGGCTCGTATCGGTCGAGCGGATTCATGGCTCCACTTTCGCGGCGGGCCGTTAGACGGTTTCGGGACTCGCGCGCCGTCGCCCCGCATCTCGCCTGTATCTCCGCCGCGTGTCCCGCCTCCGGAACCGCCCCGCGCCGCACCTTTAGGTCCGCCCCGGGCGTAGGGGCGCGCATGGCACGCATCTCCGTCCTTGACGACGACGTCTCGCTGGACGAGCCCACCCTGATCGAGGGGTTCCCCGGCGTCGGCCTCGTCGGGAAGATCGCGACCGACCACATGATCGACGTTCACGAGATGACCCACTACGCGAACGTCCACTGCGACGGGCTCCCGCCGGTGGCCGTCTACCGCGAGTCCGAGACGGCCGCGACGACGCCCGTGCGGCTGTACGCGGACCCCGAGAACGACCTCGTCGCGCTCCGCAGCGACGTGCCCGTCAACCCGGCCGCGGCGACGGAGGTCGCGGCGTGCCTCGGCTCGTGGTTCGACGAGGCCGAGCTGTTCCCGGTCTTCCTGTCGGGGCTCGGCCGCGAGAAGGGCGAGGCGCCGCCGGACCTGTACGGGATCGCGACCGGAAACGGCGCCGAGGCGCTCGGGCGCGCGAAAGTGTCCGAACCGTCCGAGTCCGGGCTCGTCTCCGGCCCGACGGGCGCGATGCTCGCGGCGGCGCTCGAAAACGACCGCGACGCGGTCGGGCTCGTCGTCGAGTCGGACCCGAAGTTCCCCGACCCCGAGGCGGCGCGGGTGCTCATCGCCGACGGTATCGACCCCATCGCGGGGATCGAGACGCCGACCGACGGGCTCGTCGAGCAGGCGACCGAGATCCGGAACGCGAAACAGCAGCTCGCCGAGCGGATGCGGCAGGCGACAGAGGAGAGCTCGCAGGCCGAGCCGCTGAAGATGTTCCAGTAGCGGCGTCCCGTTCGCGGCGGGGCGCGCTACCGACCGCCCCGGTCGGCGTCTTCCTCGCCGTCGCCCTCCAGTTCGTCGAGGATCGGCCGGTACTTCAGCTGGACCTCGTCCCACTCGCGGTCGGGGTCGGAGTCGGAGACGATGCCGACGCCGGCGAACAGCGTGGCCCGCCGGCGGCTCGCCACGGCCGAGCGGATCGCGACCGCGAACGCACCGTTGCCCGCGGCGTCGATCCAGCCGACCGGCGCGGCGTACCAGCCGCGGTCGAACGGCTCCGTCTCGCGGATCGTCGCCAGCGCGCGGTCCGGCGGGAGCCCGCCGACCGCGGGCGTCGGGTGGAGCGCCTCGACGAGGTCGAGGACGTGGCGGTCCGCGTCGAGCTCGGCGGTGATCGGCGTATGGAGGTGCTGGACCGTCGCGAGCCGCCGGACGCGGCGCTCGCCCGCGGAGACCGACGCCGCGAACGGCTCCAGCTGGTCGCGGACCGTCTCAGCGACGAGCTCGTGCTCGTGGACGTTCTTCTCGTCGTCGAGGAGCTCCTGCGCGAGCCACTCGTCTTCTGCCGGCGTCTCGCCGCGCCCGGTCGTCCCGGCGAGCGCGTCGGTCTCGACGGTGCGGCCGCGGAGCGAGACTAACCGCTCCGGCGTGGCGCCGAAGAAGGCGCTGTCCCCCCCGTCCGGCTCGAACCAGTAGCGGTGGCAGTCCGGGTACTTCTCCGCGAGGCGTTCGAGCGTCGCCGCGCGCGGGAAGTCGGCCGCGAGGTCGGCCTCCAGCGCCTGCGCCAACACCACCTTCCGGAGGTCGCCGTCGCGGATCCGGTCGACCGCGGCGCCGACGCTCTCGCGCCACGCCTCGCGGCTCGTCGTCCGGCGGCTCTCGCTGATCCCCGGGCGGGGCGGCCGAGAGGCGGCCGCGCTCTCGCCCGTCTCCCCGGAGTCGCGTCGGTCGAGCGCGGCGAACCGGTCGACCTCGCGCGCCAAGCGGTCCTCAACGGCGGACGCGTCCGCGTCGGCGCCGACCGCGTTGACGGTGAGCCACGCGCCGTTGTCCGCTATCGTCAGCTGGACCCGCGGTAACACGAACCGCGCCTCCGGAAACGGCCCCCACGGGTCGCCGTCGCAGGCGCCCTCGTGGAAGGCGAACCCCCCGAAGACGCGGGGACGAGCCGCCTCGGTGCCGGCGTGGACATCACCCGACTCGAACAGCTCGGTCGCTGCCTCCCGGATCGCCCCGAACCGGTCGCCGCCGTCGGCGGTGAGCGTCGCGGCCGCGCCGCCGCCGAGCACCAGCGCGTCGTCGGGCGCGCTCCAGGTCGTGCGCGGCGACGGGAGCGCGTCGAACGCCCCCGCGAACGCCGGTTCGTCGACCGCCGTAGTCCGGCTGACCAGCGGCGGCGACGACCGAGAGCGCGCCCGTTCCATGCGTATCGAGTCGGGACCGGGGACCCTTTATCCTGACTATCGGGGCGGAGCGGACGGGGGAAATCGACGCGGTGAGAGTGGAGAACGGAACTCGAACGGCGAGCGGCCCGCGATTAGCTGTACCGCTCCTCGTTCCAGGGGTTCGCCGTGTCGCTGTACCCGCGCTTCTCCCAGTAGCCGAGTTCGGGCTCGGTGAGGAACTCCACGCCCGAGACCCACTTCGCGCCCTTGTACGCGTACTTGTGCGGCGTGACGACCCGGATCGGCCCGCCGTGGTCGGCCGGGAGGTCGTCGCCGTCGAAGCCGTACGCGAGCTGGACGCCCGGCTTCGTACACTCGTCGAGCGGGAGGTCGGTGGTGTAGCCGTCCAGCGAGTGGAACATCACGTGTTCCGCCTCGTCGCGGACGCCGGCGCGCTCGGCCAGGTCCGCGAACGCGACCCCGGTGAACTCGCAGTCGAACTTGCTCCACCCCGTCACGCAGTGGAAGTCCTGCCGTTGGGTGACGGCCGGCAGGTCGCGGAACTCGTCGAGCGTGAACGAGCGCGGCTCCTCGACGGCGCCCCACAGCTCGAGCTCGAACGTCTCCGGGTTCCACGAGGGCGTTCCGCTCTTCGAGAGGACCGGGAAACCGTCGGTCTCGCGCTGCCCCGGCGGGAGCCGGTCGTCGCCGTACTCGCGGTAGAGGTCGGTGAGATCCTCGGCGGCCTCGACGCCGGACTCTGTCATGCGGCTCTGTTCGGCCCGGACCGACGTATGAATGTCGCTCTCGGAGCCGGTCGGGCGTCCGAGCGCGCCGCGCTCGACGGGAACGCCCCCGGCGCTGGAAGGAGTGCGGCCCGGGTTCGTACATCTCTAACGCGTATTCAGAAGATCAAAAATGAGCTTTTGAGTCGTCGTCTTGAATTTTCATATACGCGGATCTCCGACGCCAATTTTATATACGCCATGCCACAAGACCCGGACAGCAAATGCCACGAGTGAAGATAACCGTGCCGGAGCATCTGGAGATGCAGATCGCCCAGATGGTCGAGGAGGGAGAGTTCCTCAACCGGGAGGAGGCGGTCGAGGAGCTGCTGTCGACTGGCATCAAGGCGTACAAGACGAGCGGTCCCCGGGACGACGACGACTCCAACAGCGGGTTCGAGGAGGAGGGGATGATGGGCCACGAAGACGAGTACGTCTTCTGAGCGAACGACCCCCGCGTCGAACCGCGCGCGGCACGGATCCGTGCGTACCGCCCTCAACAACCCTTATAGGGTATACAACCCGTATCCGTGGATATGCACAAGGACGAGCTGCTCGAACTCCACGAACAGATGGTGACGATTATGGAACACTTCCGCGCGCAGGAGACCGTCGACGGCTCGCTGTTCGACCCCTACGACGAGCTTGAGGTCGACCCTTCCCACGTCCACAAGTCGAAAAGCGAGCACAAACACGCCGTGTTCGTCCTCGGTAACGCCTTAGCGAACGCGATGAGCGAAGACGAGTTCTCGCCCGCCGGCCGCGTCGGCAAGCGGATGGAGGAGCTCGCTGACGACGCCGAGAACAAGATCTGAGGCCGAAGGCTCCGGTCACGAGTCGAGGCGCGCTCTTCCTCTTATTTCGATCGCGACGCGACGCGCCGGACCCCCGTATTGATGTGTGCGCGGCCCCCTCGAACCCCACATGGTCGCGGAAGCGCTGACGTCGGACGCCGTCCATCTCGCGGCCGGAGGCGTCGGCGTCGTCGTCGCGCTCGCCGCGGTGTACCTCGTCGACCGCCCGAGCGACGACTGGACGCGGGCGCCCCGGTCGCGGCTCCTCCTCGGCGTCCCGTGGGGGACGCTCCTCGTGATCGCCGGCGTGATCGGGGTGTACCTGTTCGTCCAGTCGGGGATCGAGAACCCGAACCGACCGGTGGTGATCCCGTTCCGGTCGTGGTCGTACTTCTACCCCGAGGGGCTCGTCTGGTCCAGCTTCGCGCACGCGGGCCGCGGACACCTCACCGGGAACCTCCTCTCCGCGCTCGTCGCGGGCGGACTCGCGGAGTACGCGTACGGCCACTTCCCCGACGGGCGCGAGGTCGACCGCGGGGACGGCCTCGTCGTCCGCCTCCGGCGGCTGCTCAGTCGCCCCCGACAACTCCCGAGCCGGCTCCGTAGGCTCCCCCGACGGGTCCGGGAGGTGCTGAGCCGAATAGCCGCCGTCGAGTCGCCGGCCGAGAGCCCCTACGTGCGGGCGTTCCTGATCGTCCCCGGCGCCGCGGTCGCGTTCGGGCTCCTCTCCGCACTGTTCGCGCTCGGTCCGGTGATCGGCTTCTCCGTCGTCGTGTTCGGGTACTGGGGGTTCGCGCTCGTCTCGCGTCCCGTCGCCGCGGTCGTCGCGATGGCGGGGACGACGCTCGTCGGCGTCCTCTACGACGCCCTCCGCGTCCCGGTGGCGTTCGCCGAAGCCTCCCCCTCCTACGGCGTGCCGGGGTGGGCGAACGTCGCGATCCAGGGACACGCGCTCGGGCTCATCGGCGGCGCGCTGGTCGCCGTCGTCCTCCTGCGGCGTCGCGCCCGAGAACAGCCCGACGAGGGCCGCGGCGCGGGCTCGGACGCGGACCCAGACGCAACCGCGGGGCGGTGGCGCTACCACCCCCTCTCGACCGCAGTCGGCGACGACGGCTCCCGCGCGGACGCGACCGAGCGGTCCGCGCTCCTCGTCTTCGGCGCGCTGCTGCTGTTCGGCGCCTCCCGTCGGCTGTGGGCGCTCTACTGGTACCTCGGCAACGAGCGGTACGAACTGTACCGCGCCGTCGGCGTCGGGCTGCTCGCGCTGCTGGCCGCGGTCGTCGCCGTCGCGGCCGTCTCGCGCGACGATCCCCTGTGGCCGACTCGGGCGGTTCCGGAGCCCGAAACGCTCCGAGGGGGAATCCGGTCGGCGACGCCGGCGACGGTCGGACTCCTCCTGCTCGTCGGGGCGCTGGCGGCCGTCGCCGGCCCGGCCGTCGTCCCGAACCTCGTCGCGGTCGACGACGGCGACCTCCCGGGCGACCCGATCGAGGTGGAGGGGTACCAGGTGACGTACGCGGAGGACGTGGAGGACCAGCTCGTGGGCGTTGTTGACGTCGAGGCGTTCGGGCGCTCGACGTCGGTCAACACCTCAGGGGTGATCGTCAGCGACCCGGACCGCGAGATATGGACGACGGCGGTCTCGAAGGGGAACCTCGCGTTCTGGGGGTACCGCGCGGTCGACGTGGGCGGCACCGGCTGGCGCGAGACCGTCTGGGTCCAGCGCGTCGGGTGGGTCGCCGCGAACGGCGGCCCGACCTACCGGGTCGACGCCGTGCGAAACGAGACCAGACGGACGCTGTACGTGAGCGATCCGGCACAAGCGGAGCCGCAGATCGACGGGCGGAACATCAGCGTCGCCGCCGTCGAAGGGGGGTTCGAGATCCGCGTTACCCACGAGAACGCGACCGTGACCGTCCCGCTGCCGGAGGAGGGCACGACCCTGGAGGCGCAGGGCGTCTCCATCGTCCGCGGCGGCGACCGCGTGTACGCGCAGCGCGGCGAGACGCGCGTACGGATCGCGCAGCGGGAGCGGTACGAGGGGCGGCAGTAGCTCGGTTCGGCGCTCGAACTGGGGCGCCGGCGAGCTCCGCGCTACTCCCACTCGATCCGGTACACTTCGGTGTCGATCTCGCGCGCCGCGTCGGTGTGGTGGTCGAACTGCGCGTCGATCCGGAACTCGGCCGCGAACGCGTGGGTCACCTCGCCGCCCTCGTCGGCGGCGAACGCCTCGACGAACTCCTGACTGCCGGCGTTGTGGACCGAGTAGGAGACGGCCGCGAGGTCGCTCGCGACCGCGAGGAACTCGCGGTCCGCGTTGCGGTTCCCGTCCTGCGCGCCGAACGGGGGGTTCATCACGACCGTCGCGGGCTCCGCGACGGCGAGCGGCGGGCGGGTAGCGTCGCCGCGGACCCAGTGAACGGGGGCGCTGGCGGCGACGCGCCGCTCGTTGGCCCGGGCGGTCGCGAGCGCGCTCCCATCGAGCTCGAGGCCGACGACGCGAGCGGGGCCGCGCAGCGCGGCGGCCAGCGCGAGCATCCCCGTACCGGCGCCCAAGTCGATCACGGTTCGGCCGTCGACGTCGCCGTGGAGGTCCGCGAGGTGGACGACGTGGGCGGCTAACTCCGGGGGCGTCGGGTACTGTTCGAGGGCCGCGTCGGGACGCTCGAAGCCGGCGACGACGCCGAGCTTGGTCGCGAGCGACCGCTTTGTCGCCATCGTCAGGCCGCGCCGTCGCCCTCGACGCGGACGAATTCGACGCCCTCCCGGTCGGCCCGCTCGGCGAGCGCCGCGAGCGCCGTGCGGGTCTCCTCGCACGGCTCGTCGTCGACGCTGACCTCGATCCGACCGGCGCCGAGGAACGATGCCGCGCGGACGAGCCCGCGGAGGCGGTCGGCCTCGCGCTGGCGTTCGAGCGTGCTCTCGGCGTCGAACTCCGCCTCGGTCGCGACCGCAGCGGGCTGGTAGCCGCGGGCCGCGAGCCCCCGCTTGAGGTCGCGGAGGTGTTCTGGCGCGGTGCTGTCGAGGTCCGCCGCGTCGATGACGACGGGGTCGACATCGGCGGGGCGACAGCCGCGCAGCGTGCGTTCGATGCCGGGAGACGAAGTAGTGCTCATACAAATCCATTGGCAGAGGTTATACAAAAGTCTTTATAGATGTTTAGTAGTAATATAAGAGGTCCTGCGGTCGCGTACGGCACGCTCCGGGATCGAACGCGCCCCACCGTTGACGTTCCGGAACCGGACGAACTCCACCGTTGACGTTCCGGGATCGAACACGCTCCACTGCCGACATGGCGTCTTCGGCCCTTGGCGGGTGTTCTCAATGTCGAATTTCGACCTCAATGTGCGGTCACGTTTCGTGCGTCGTGCCGGACCGCGGCGGACCACGTCGAGGTCGTCGACGACTCGAATCTGTGTCCCCGTTTCAGGCGTTACAGACGTTTTAAACGGAATAAACCGGACACGAGGCCGACCCAAGAATCCTCAGGATCGATGATGGACGTGGACAAGGCTTAAATACGCGACTGACCACAAACCTTTTAATGGAACGTCCGAGTCGCCAACGGCAACAGGAGCGAGACACGGAGCAGGAAACGGACGAATCGACGGTCTCCTGTCCGGAGTGTGACTCGGAGAACATCGTCACCGACGCCGACCAAGAGCTCGTCTGCGAGGACTGCGGGCTCGTCTTAGACGAGCGGAACATCGACCGCGGGCCGGAGTGGCGCGCGTTCAACCACAACGAGCGGCAGTCGAAGTCGCGCGTCGGCGCCCCCATCACGGAGACGATGCACGACAAGGGGCTGACGACGACGATCGACTGGAAGGACAAGGACGCCTACGGGCGGTCGCTCTCCTCGGAGAAACGCTCGCAGATGCATCGCCTGCGCAAGTGGCAGGAGCGGATTCGGACCAAAGACGCGGGCGAGCGCAACCTCCAGTTCGCGCTCTCGGAGATCGACCGGATGGCGAGCGCGCTCGGGGTCCCGCGCTCGGTACGAGAGGTCGCCTCGGTCATCTATCGACGCGCGCTCAACGAGGACCTCATCCGGGGGCGCTCCATCGAGGGCGTCTCCACCGCCGCGCTGTACGCCGCCTGCCGCCAGGAGGGGATCCCGCGCAGCCTCGACGAGGTCGCGGACGTCTCGCGGGTCCCGCAGAAGGAGATCGGCCGGACCTATCGGTACATCTCCCAAGAGCTCGGCTTAGAGCTGAAGCCGGTCGACCCCAAGCAGTTCGTCCCGCGGTTCGCCTCGTCGCTCCAGCTCTCCGAGGAGGTCCAGTCGAAGGCGACCGAGATCATCGACGTCTCCGCCGAGCAGGGACTGCTCTCCGGGAAGTCGCCCACCGGCTTCGCGGCGGCCGCCATCTACGCGGCCTCGCTGCTCTGTAACGAGAAGAAGACCCAGCGCGAGGTCGCCGACGTCGCGCAGGTCACCGAGGTCACCATCCGCAACCGGTATCAGGAGCAGATCGAAGCGATGGGCTTCCGCTAGGGCGGTCTCCCGTTCGAAATCGCGGTGTTCGTTCCTTGCCGGGCTTCGAGATAGTTGATCGGGTTTTTAATCGATACCCGCTGTACTACGGAGTGAGATGTACTCAGAGATCCTCGTTCCGACCGACGGCAGTCCGGCGTCAGACGCCGCGATCGAACACGCGATCGACCTCGCGGACCAGTACGGCGCGCGCCTCCACGCGCTGTACGTCGTCGACGGCGCGGCGTACTCCAGCCTCGAGGCGGGCGCGGAGATCGTCGTCGAGGCGCTCGAATCTGAGGGCGAGGAGGCGACGAGGCGCGTGGCCGACGCCGCCGCGGACGCCGGCGTCGAGTGCGTCACCAGCGTGACGTCGGGAACGGCCTACCGGTCGATCCACGACTACGTCGACGAACACGGTATCGACGTCGTGGTGATGGGGACACACGGGCGGAAGGGGCTCGACCGCTACCTGCTCGGGAGCGTCACGGAGCGAGTCGTCCGCACCTCCGACGTCCCGGTGTTGACCGTGCGACAGCCGACGGATGAGTAGCCGCGTACTCGGCGAACGAGGGTGACACCGATGCGCGACTGGCTCTCTCACCGCGTGGTCTCGTCGCCCGACGACACCGCCCTCGTCCGCGCCGAGGACGGCGAGGCGTGGAGCTACACCGACCTCGACCGGCTCGTCGCCGAAACGGCCGGCCGGCTCGTCGCGCACGGCCTAGGGGAGGGCGACCGGATCGGCGTGCTCACGCCCCCGTACGTGGGCACCGTCGGACTCGTCCACGCGACGATGCGGATCGGGGCGACGTTCGTCCCGCTCGGCCAGGAGCTGACCCCGCGCGAGATCGCCGCGCGGATCGACCGGACCGACCTCGACGCCGTTGTCTGCGCGGAGCCGACCGAGCCGACGGCGACCAACGCGGCGGCGGAGATCGACGGCGTCCCGGTCTACTCCGTCGACGACCCCACGAGCGCCGAGGTCGCGGGGATCCACGACGTCGACCCGGCGTCGCTCGATCCGCCCGAGTGGTCGTTCGCGGACCCGCTCTGCGTGCTGTTCACCTCGGGGACCACCGGCGACCCCAAGCCCGTGCCGCTGACCGCGGGCAACGTGTACAGCTCGGCGGTCGCCTCCGCGTTCCGCCTCGGCGTCGAGGCAGACGACCGGTGGCTCGTGTCGCTGTCGCTCCACCACATGGGCGGGCTGGCGCCGGTGTACCGGTCGGTGCTGTACGGGACCACCCTCGTGTTGCGCGAGGGGTTCGACGCGGGCGGGACCGCCGACGACATCGACGCGTACGACGTGACCGGCGTCTCGCTCGTCCCGACGATGCTCAAGCGGATGCTCGACCGACGGGGGACGCTGTCGGACTCGCTCCGCGTGGTCCTGCTCGGCGGCGCGCCCGCACCGGCGGAGCTGTTGGAGCGGTGTCGCGACTACTCGGTCCCCGTCTACCCGACGTACGGGATGACGGAGGCCGCCTCACAGATCACGACCGCGACGCCGCGACAGACCCGAGACCGGATCGGGACGGTGGGCCGACCCCTCTTCGGCACCGACGTGACGATCGTCGACGACGGCGACCCGGTCGAGCCGGGCGACACGGGCGAGATCGTCGTCAGCGGACCGACGATCACGCCGGGGTACCTCGTGGAAGACGAGAGAGATTCCCCCGACGCGGTCGGCGAAGGCGACGCGTCCCCAGGCGACGCGATCGACCTGAACGGGATCGACCCCGCGGACGTCGACCGATCCGATTTCGGCCCGTACGGACTTCACACGGGCGATGTCGGTCGGTTCGACGAGGAGGGGTATCTCCACGTGCTCAACCGCGTCGACGACCGGATCATCAGCGGCGGCGAGAACGTCGAGCCGGGAGAGGTCGCGGGCGTCCTCCGAGAGTACGACGAGGTCGACGACGTGGCGGTCGTCGGGCTCGACGACGAGGTGTGGGGCGAGCGCGTCGCGGCGCTCGTGGCCCTCGGCGACCGGTTCCCGTCGGCGGCGACGGCCTCCGTTGAGGGAGACGCCTCGGAACAGGTCGCCTCGGAACAAGCCACCTCGGAACGCGATGCCACCGAGCAGGCCGCCTCGGAACAAGCCACCTCGGAACGCGATGCCACCGAGCAGGCCGCCTCGGAACAGACCGCCTCGGGCGACGAGACGGCTGAGGGCGACGCGGAGCAGAGCGACGGATCCGAACCGCCTGCGGTCGAAGCCGGCGGCATCGGTCCCGCGCCGATCGACGAGACGGCGTTCGTCGACTTCGCTCGGGAGCGACTCGCACGGTTCAAGATCCCGAAGACGATCGCGTACGTCGAGGAGCTGCCGCGGACCGTTTCGGGGACGGTCGACAGGGGGGCGACGCGCGCGCTCCTCCGCGAGCGCGGCGCGGACCCCCGCGAGAACGCCGACGCGGACCTCGAAACCGCGGGGTTCGAGCCTGCCGACCCCGCCGAGCCGTCCGAATCGGACGAGCCGCCGGCGGAGTCGGAGGAGAGGACGGACGGCGAGGCGGGCGCCCCGGGACTCGATTCCGACGACGCGACGGACGACGGCGCGACCGCGGACGAGCCGAGCGACGCCGACGAGGATGAGCCGAGCGACACCGGCGGGGTCGACATCGCCGACGCGGAGGAGGTCGCGACCGGACCGAGCGACGGCGACGCCAACACCGCGGAATCCGGCGACACGGACGCCCTCGAAGCGGAGGAGCGAGGCGATGGGGGAGACGACGGCGAGAAAGAAGGGCGCGACGCGGATGCGGTCGACGAGGAGTAAACTCCCCCGGCGTTCTTCGTTGTTCCACGAACGTTTTGCCCGCGGAGTCCTCACGGGTCGTATGGAGCTGCTCGACGACAGCGTCGTGCCGGAACGCGCGCGAGACGTCAAACAGGAGGCCCGCGAGTTCGCCGACGAGTACATCGCCCCGAACGCCGAGGCGTACTACGAGTCGGGCGAGTACCCGTGGGAGGTGCTCGAGGCGGGGATGGACGCCGGGCTCGTCGCCCAAGACATCGGCGAGGAGTACGGCGGGAAGGGGTTCGACTTGGCGCAGGTGCTCGCCATCGCGGAGGAGTTCTACCGCGCCGACGCCGGCATCGCGCTCACCCTCCAGCTCGCCAGCTTCGGCGCCGAGATGGTCGAAGATTACGGGACTGAAGAGCAGAAGGAGAAATATCTCCGACCTGTCGCAGAGAACGACCAGATCTCCGGGCTCGCGGTCTCCGAGCCGCAGACCGGCTCGGACCTGGCGGGGATGACGACGAAGGCCGAGAAGGTCGAGGGGGGCTACGAGCTCACCGGCGAGAAGTACTGGGTCGGCAACGCGGTCGAGGCCGACTGGCTCACCGTCTACGCGAAGACCGGCGAGAGCGACGACCGCTACTCGAACTACACGCTGTTCATCGTCGAGACCGACTCCGACGGCTACGAGGCCGAGCACATCCCCGAGAAGATGGGGATGCGCGCGTCCAAGCAGGGCCACATCGTCTTCGAGGACTGCTTCGTCCCCGAGGAGAACGTCGTCGGCAGCGAGGGCGGCGGCTTCTACGCCCTCGCGGACTTCTTCAACCACGGCCGCGTCATCGTCGGCGGCCACGGCCTCGGACTCGCCGCCGCCGCCATCGAGGAGGCGGAGGCGTTCATCGACGAGCGCGAGGCGTTCGGCCGCACCATCGACGAGTTCCAGGCCGTCCAGCACACCATCTCCGACATGCGGATCGGCTTCGAGTCGGCCCGCGCGCTCAACTGGCGCGCCTGCGAGAAGGTCGCGAACAACGAGGACGCCGGCTACTGGGCCGCGCTGGCGAAGACGAAGTCGACGGAGGTCGCAACCGACTGCGCCGAGCAGGGAATGAAGCTCCACGGCGGCCGCTCGATCCTCACCGACCGCCGGATCGCCCGCGTCTATCGCGACGTGCGCATTCCGGTGATCTACGAGGGCGCGAACGACATTCAGCGCAACCTCATCTACCGGCAGTCGCGGTAGGACGAGCGGTTCGACGCTCGTCAGATCCGGGCCGCGAGCGCGACCAGCGCTTCGCTCCCACCCGACGCGAGCGGATCGCCGTGCCCGACGCAGGCGACCTCGAACGGCGATGCGCGCTCGGCGAGGTCGCGGACGCTCGCCGCGACCGCGTCGGTGTCGTAGCTGATAAGCCAGCCAGATGGGCTCAGGTCGCTGTCCGACTCCGAGACGAGGTCGCCGAGCAGCCCGATGCCGAGCTCCTCGCTGACGTACGCGACGTGGCCCGGCGTGTGCCCGGGCGTGTGGTAGGCGGTGAACGAGCCGATCGCCTCGCCGTCGCGGACGTCGACCACGTCGAGGTCGGGGAGGTCCGTGAGGAGTCCGCCGAGCCGCTGGATCAGTCCCTTGTGGTTCCCGAGCGGCGGCGACCGCGCCCCGCGGAGCAGCTGCGCGTCGAACCTGTACGCGCGGACCGGCGCGTCGAGGTCGGGAGCCAGCGCCGCCAGCGTCCCGATGTGGTCGAGGTCGTAGTGGGTGAGGAGGACACGACCGATCGACGAGACCTCTACGCCCGCCTCGTCGAGGCCGCGTCGGATCGTCTCCTCGTCCCACGGCGTGCCGGCGTCGACGAGCGTCGGCACGTCGTCGAAGACGAGGTACGCGTTGACGCCGCGACACTCGATCCGCCAGACGCCGTCCGCGATCTCCGTCGCCATGTCGGCGCGTACGATCCGGAGCCGAATGAACGCTGTCGTGACGGAAGCGAGCGGTCGCGGACCGGACGAGACGACGAAAGTTACGCGTCGACGACGGGCCGAGCGACGAAAACGCCAAGACGCCGGGGCGACACCACGGAGTATGCGACTGGAGGACTACTGGGGGATCGGCCCCAAGACGAGCGAGCGGCTCACGGAGGCGCTCGGGACCGAGCGGGCGATCGAGGCGATCGAGTCGGCCGACGTCCGCGCGCTCGTCGACGCCGGACTCCACCGCGGCCGCGCGACCCGCATCCTCCGCAGAGCGAACGGCGAGGCCGGCATGGACGTCCTCGCGACGGGCGACGCGCGCTCGGTGTACGACGACCTCCTCTCGCTCGCGGCCGACGCGGCGCTGACCGCGCACGCGGCCGACCGGATCCGCGTGTTGACCCCGCTGCTCGACCGCGACGCCGTCGAGGAGCGACTCGACCGGGTCGTCGCCGCCCGCGACGCGTGGAGCGACCTCGACGGCGCGGACCGCGAGGCCGTCGCGGACGCCTTCGCCGCGTACGACGAGGCCGACGGCTCGGATCTGGCCGCGGTCGAGACCGCCGTCGCGCTTCGCGAGGCGGGGCTGACGGACGGCCCCTTCGCCGACGTGGGCGCGCTCGACGGTGACCGCCTGCGCGACGCGGCCGACGCGCTCGCCGACGTGCGGGGGTCGATCGACCCGGCCGGCGGGCTCGACGGCGACGACATCGAGATCGCGGCCGGCGCCGACGACGAGCTGGACCGCCTGCGCGAGCAGCTGTCGGCCGCGCGCGACCTCGCAGACTCCGCGTTCGACGTGCTCGAATCGGTCCGGGACGGGAGCCTCCGGGACTTCGAGGCGCTGGAGGCGGCGACGATCGAGCACGTCGCCCGCGAGACGGGCGTCGAGCCGGCGACGGTCCGGTCGGCGGCGCCCGACGAGGCGCTCGACGCCGCCGACTTCGTCTCCGGGACGCTGCGGGAGCTCGTCGTCGAGCTGGAGGCGGCCGTCGACGAGCGCGAGGCCGCCGTGGCGGCGGACATCCGCGAGCGGCTGGGCGACGAGCCCGCGGCGGACGCGGGCGACGAGGACGGCACTGAGGGGGAAGCGGACGGCGGCGACACGACCGTCGCGCGCGCCGCGACGGCTGTTTCGGACGCGGCGTTCCTCCTGTCGCTCGGGCGGTTCGCGGCCGAGAACGAGCATGTCCGACCGACGCTCGTCGACGACGGTATCGCCGTGCGCGGCGCGCGGAACCCCTTCCTCGGCGGCGAGGTCCAGCCCGTCTCCTACGGGGTCGGCTCGCACTCCCTGGCGGACGACCCGGGGGTCGCAAGCGCGGACGCGCCGCCGACCGGCGACCGCGTGAGCGTCCTCACCGGGGCGAACTCCGGCGGGAAGACGACGCTCCTCGAAACCCTCTGTGCGGTCGCGCTGCTCGCGTCGATGGGCCTGCCCGTCCCCGCGGACGCGGCCGAGGTGGGGACGTTCGACCGGATCGTCTTCCACCGCCGGCACGCCTCGTTCAACGCCGGGGTGCTGGAGTCGACGCTGAAGTCGGTCGTCCCGCCGCTGACCGCGGACGGCCGCACGCTCATGCTCGTCGACGAGTTCGAGGCGATCACGGAGCCGGGGCGCGCCGCCGACCTGCTGAACGGGCTGGTGACGCTCACCGTCGACCGCGGCGCGCTCGGCGTCTACGTCACCCACCTCGCCGAGGACCTGAGCCCGCTGCCCGACGCCGCCCGGATCGACGGCATCTTCGCGGAGGGACTGACGAACGACCTCGAACTCCGCGTCGACTACCAGCCGCGGTTCGGCACGATCGGCAAGTCCACGCCGGAGTTCATCGTCTCGCGGTTAGTCGCGAACGCGGGCGACCGCGGCGTCCGCGCCGGCTTCGAACACCTCGCGGGCGCGGTCGGCGAGGAGGCAGTCCAGCGCACGCTCTCCGACGCCGAGTGGGCGGCGAACGATGACTGAGGAGGGGCGTGGTCACGACCCCGGGCCCGACCGGCTCCGGTCGATCGCGGTCCACCGCGAGGACGTGGCGAACGCGCTCGAAGCCAGCCTCCGGAGCGACCGCGAGGTCGTCCTTCGGGTGACCCCGCCGTTCTCCGGGCGGATGCGCGCCCGACTCCACGCGCTCGACGCGGGCGGGGACGGTGGCGACGGCGAGGGTGCGGGGAGCGCCGACGCCTCCGACTCGCCCGCGCCGCTTCACATCGACCCCCGAAACCTCGTCGCGGAGGTGCCGCCGTACCCCGAACCGGACGAGACCGCGAGCGAGTACCCGGACGCCGACCTCGAAACGCGGCGGGAGCGACACGCGGAAGCCGTCGCGGCGTGGCGCGAGCGCGTCCGGGAGCGCGTCCGCTCGACGGTCGAGATCGAGGTCGACGACGAGACCCGCACCGTCGACGTGGTCGCGCTCGCATAAAATCGGAGTTCCCCGTTCTGCCTACAGCCGCAACCGCTCGACAGCGGTGCCCGCGGCCTCGAAGTCGTCGTCGGTCGCGGCCGCGACCACGACGGTGTCCGCGTCGGTGTCGGCGTCGAGGTCGACCTCGAAGTCGCCGTCGTCGTCCGGCGTCACGAGCCGCGAGGTCGTTCGGGTGTGGACGGCGACGGTCTTGGCGTCCGTCTCGCCCGCGACGACGACCGAATCCTCGACGAACTCGGCGGTGGCCGTCAGGTCGGGGCCGGCAGGGCGGTCGCGCTCGACATAGCGGTCGCGGACGACGGTCGGCGTCTCGACGGGTTCGCCCTCGTCGACGCCGTGCGCCAGCCGGACGAAACCGGCCATCGACCAGGCGAGCGGGGTGGCCCCCCCGGTTCCCTCGCCGAACTCCCAGCCGTACTTCGTCGGGTGTTCACGGTCCCACACCTGCTCGGGTAACATTAGTCCGGAGTTGCCGAACCCGGCCATCGTCTCCAGCAGCGTCTCGGGTTCGAGCTTCTCGTCGTCGGTGCCGCCGAAGGCGTCCGAGCCGTCGGCGCGGGCGCGAAGCTCGTACTCCCCGCGCTCGCCGGTGAAGATCGGCCAGAGCCGCCCGCGGCCGTCGCCGGTTCCGGCCCACGGCGCGCCGGGGTCGCCGACGGCGATCTCGCCGTACGCGTCGCCGACGTAGCGGTACCAAGCCGCGCCGTGAGGCGTGTCGACGCGGATCGAGTCGTCGACGACGGAGACGGAGTTGCGGACGACCGGATCGTCGGCGGGCTTGATCCCCAGCCGGACGAGTTCGAGGAAGCCGCCGTCGACTATCTCCCGCTCGTCGTAGGTGGGGCCGTCGTTGGCGATGGTGCGGGGGCGCCCGGAGTCGGGGTTCCCGTCGGCCGTGATCCGGATGTAGTACGGGGTCCGGTCGTGGCGGTCGGTGCCGGTCGCGGTCGCGCACCACTCCTCGACGCGGGCCGTCCAGTCGTCCGCGAGCGCCAGCCACGCGAGCGCGTCGGCGCGGAGCGACTCCGGCGACGCCGCGGTCTCGCTCCCAGACACGTCTCCGTCGCGCCGGTCGGCCTCCGCGAGCGCGAGCGCCGCGCCGCAGACCAGGCCGGCGATCTCGGCAGCGATGCTCGACGGCGAGTAGCCCGCCTCCTCCTCCCAGCGCTCCTGGGCGGTCTCGGGGCCGTTATCGGCGATGTAGTCGAGCGAGCGGGCGACCTGGTCGTAGGTGTAGCCGGCGTCGTCAAGCGTCACGCCGCGCTCGTACAGCTGCCAGGCCATCACCGAGGGGAACCCGATGTTGTCCATCTGCTCGCCGCCCCACCGGGTCCGCCCGTCGATGTAGGTGTTCTGCGGGAGGAACCCGTCGTCGTCCTGCTGGGTGTTGTACAGGTACGCCAAGGCGTCGGCGCCGCGTTCGAGGTCGTCCATCTCGATCAGCGCCGTGAACACCTGGTAGAGGTCCCGCGACCAGACGAAGTTGTAGCCGTAGCCGCGGTCCTCCGCGGCGTACTCCGTCTCGCCCCACGGGACGGAGGGGCTGGCGATCCCTGCGCCGTCGTGGGCCTTGTCCTCGACGGCCGCCAGCGTCATCAGGGCGAAGCGGTACTGCGCCGCGAGGTCCGGGTCGCCCGCGACCGAGTCCGGGAGATCTCGCTCCGCGAGCCACGAGCGCCACGTCTCTGCGTACGCGTCAGCGGCCTCGTCGAAGCTGCGGCCGAGCGCCCCCTCCGCCTCGCCGAGCGCGGCCGCGGTGTCCGAATCCTCGGCGAATCCGAGCGCGACGGTGTCGGACACCGACTCGCCGCTCCCGACGAGCCCGGCGAGAACGACGTTGCCGACCGCCTCCGACGACTCCTCGCCGCGCTCGCCGTCGCCGAACAGCGCGGCCGCCGCGTCGCCGCCGGCCCCGAGCGCGCTGGCCCAGTCGAACCCGTCGCCGCTCGCCAGCGCGAGCGCGGGGGCGAACGGTTCGCCCTCGTCGTCGACGAGCTTCCCCGCGTCGCGATCGGGGTTATCCTTCTGCGCGAGCAGGTGGGCCCCCGCGTCGCCGTCGACGCGCTCGGCGCGGTCGTTCGTGCCGACGTTGGCGATCGTCGCGTCCGCGAGCGCGTACACGTCGTACTCGCGGCTCCCCTCGAACCGGACGTCCGCGAGGATCGCGGTCCCGTCGGTGTCGACCGCGTACTCGACGCGGAGCGTCCAGCTGTGGCCGTGGCCGTCGCCGGTCTCGCGGATCCGCTGGACGTACGCGAGCGCGTCGTCGGCCGCCGGCTCCGTCGTCCGCTCGATCGTCTCCGTCGCCGTGACGTGGCCCGTCTCGTCGAACGTGCGGATCGCGTACTCGGAGTCGGGGTCGGCGACGAGGAAGTCGAACGTCCGGACGTTCATCACGTCGATCCGGGGGAACCGCGCCTCGGTGAGCGCCCCCTCGGTGAGCGTGAACCACACCGGCACCGGCTCGTCGGCCTCGTAGTCCGCGGGCGTGCCGACGCCGAACTTCCGACCGGTCGTCCAGTGGGGCGCCGCCTCGGGGCCGGTCTCGCGGTCGTGCGGGACCGGGAGCTCGCCGTGGCTCGCGAGCGTCACCGTCGCGTCGATCCGGAGCGCGTGCGACCACGCGATGGGGGTCGCGCTGTCGAGGTCGCCGTCGTCGAACGCCTGCTCCGCGAACAGCCCCGCCTCGTTGACGAAGGGGCCGTCGGGTTCACAGAGCGCGTACAGCTCGCGCGCGTCGGCGAACAGCGGCCCGGCGGCCCCGCCGCGCTCTTCGACGACGCCCGCGAGCGTCGCCGCCGCGGTCGCGCCCCACAGCGTCGCGATGGACCACACCTTCGCGGCGCCCTGTTCGGCCGTGCGCCAGTCGTCGCCGGTGAACCTGACGAGCCCCTCCACCGAGGCGGTCTCGCGGCGGAGCGCGTCGATCGACTGCCGGACGTGGGTGTTGACGCGGTCGAGGAAGCGGTCGAACTCGCTGCTCTCGACGGGATCGATCGAGCCGGAGCCGTCGGTCGCGGCGTCGTCGGCCGCGGAGCCGTCGGCGCTCGGGTCGTCTCCCGCTCCGGCCTCGTCGTCGAGCAGGGCGGCGTACTCGGCGGCCGCGGTCGCGAGCGCGAAGGTGCTGGCGTCGGCGCGGGCGTCCTGCCCCTCGTCGCTGGCGCGCTGGAGGAACCGCTCCGTGTCGGGGTTCCAGCGCGCGTCGAGTCCCGACAGCGCCGCGTCCGCGGCGTCGGCGGCGGCGGCGCGGAGGTCCTCGTCGACCGGCGCGCGCGCAACGGCGGCGAACGCCCGGAGGTACTCGGCGCCGGTGTGGGTGAACCGGCCGAGCGCGTTCTCCCAGCAGTTCTGACAGCGGCGCGGCAGCCCGTCGTCCTCGGTCGTCTCCAAGAGGAACTCGACGGCGTCCGCGATCGTCTCGTCGATCCGCTCGCGCCACTCGGTCGGGAGGTCCGCCTCGCGGCGCAGCGTCGCGAGGAAGGCGACCACGGTGGCGGGCTGGTCGAGCTGGTCGTTTGGGCCGGGCGTCGCGTTCGCGCCCTCGATCCGGGCGTTCGCCCAGCCGGGCGCGACCTTGCCCGAGTCGGCCCACACGCGGTGGGGCCACGAGCCGTCGGCGTCCTGGGTGCGGCAGAAGAAGCTCGCGGCCGCGAGCAGCTCCTCGTCGGCGTCGAGGCCGAGTTCCTCGCTCGCGCCGAGCAGCGCGGTCGACACCGTCGCCTCGTCGCGGAACCAGGTGTAGCCGTAGCCGCCGGAGGTGGAGTAGAAGGGGTCGAACTCGGGGGCGGCGATCCGGCCGCCGGACTCCGCGGTGAGCAGGTCGAGCGCGCGGAGGTCGCTGGCGATCACCGACCGGCGGGGAGCGTCCTCGGGCACGTCCGGGCCGCGACCGTCCGCGGCCTCCCGGAGATCGTCGGCGTCGGGGTAGGCGGTGGCGATGTTCGAGACCGCCTCGATGCGGCGCTGGCGGTCGATCCCGTCGGTGAGCGCGTCCTTCGCGTCGTCGCCGGTGTCGCGCGTCGCCCGGCGGTCGACGACGGCGCGGCCCGCGAGGGTGACGCGCTCCGTGCGCCCGTCGCGCTCGAAGGGCGCGCGGACGACGACGTCCGGAGTGAGCCGCGAGTCCTCGCGCCGGTCGATCTCGCCGCGGTGTGGGAACCCGTCGCCGCCCTCGCCGAGCAGTTCCGGGATCGTCCGCAGGCGCTGCCCGTGGGCGTTCGAGAGGCCGGTCGAGGCGGTGAGGAAGTCGTGTTCGGTGCGGTGGTACACCTCGACGACGCCGCCGTCGTTCGGGCCGGCACCGTCGTGGACCATGTTGCCGACCCGCCCCTCGACCATGTCGGGCGAGAACGCGTAGGCGGCGACGAGCTCGGCGTCGGCCGGCGGCGAGCCGCGGAGCTCGACGTGGGTGAGGTGCGTGTCGCTCACCACGAGGTCGAACTGGTGGATGGTGTAGCGGCCGGCGTCGTACTCGGTCTCGACGAGCGGCGTGTCGCCGTCGTAGTGCTGGCGAGTCGTCTCGAGGTCGTCGAACCAGCGGACGCCGCGCCCGGCGGTTATCCCCATCCGGAGGCGGTCGGCGCCGCCGACCTCGGAGAGGGAGTACGAACAGTCGTGGACGGTCCCGTCCGGCCCCACGTGGACCAGTCGGCCGTCGTCGCCGGTGAACGCGCCGGCGGTCATCGAGTGTTCCGCCGGGTAGCGCTCCCCGCGCCGACGTTCGTGCTCCGTAAGGGCGGTACGCAGTCGCATACCCGGTCTGCGCCGGCCGGAGTAAAAGCCTTGACGACCGCGGCGGACACCGCGCGACGCCGGCCGCGGTCCGGTCGGGAGCGTCGAGGCGCCTGTCGTCGCCGCGCAGACGCCACCGAAACAAGAGCAACACCGAAGGCCCCGGGTGCCGATGGGCGTCACATGCACCACCCCGGACCCCCGCGCTTCCTCGCGACCGGCGAGCAGACGGAACTCGCGCCGAGAGACCCCGACCCCGACGCCGCGTACGCGTGGCGCGTCGCGGACGCGCCGCCCGACAGCGAGGCGACCGTCGGCGACGACGCCGTGACCGAGTTCACGCCCGACGTCCCCGGACGCTACCTGATCGGCCTCGACGCGCCGGACGGCGACCACCTGCTCACCGTCCGCGCGTTCCCGGCGAGCTACGAGGGCGTCGACGTCGCGGGCGGGAGCGGCACCGCGATTCGCGACCGCGACGCGGGCGACGTCGACGCGCCGCGCGACTACGCCGCCCGTGAGCGACACGAGGGAGTCGGCCGGCCGCGCGTGCGGGTCGACGCGAGCGTCGCGTTCGACGGTGAGGCGGACGGGGAGAGCGAACACGCCGGGGAGGCGGTGTTCACCGCGGTCCCCTCGCCGAATCCGGAGTCATCGCTCGACGCCGACGACTTGGCGGTGACGTTCGTCGTCGACGACCGCGACGTCGCCGACGCCGTCGCGGCGGGGCGGGCGAACCCGCGGGACGCGCTCCAGGTGAGCGATGACGGCCGCGAGCTCCGCGTGCCGCTCGACGCGGTGCCCGACCGGCTCCGGGTTCACGCCGTCTCGGTCGCTCGGGACCCGGGCGAGGACCCGCGAGTCAGCGTCGCCGATGCGGCGGCGATCGAGCGCGTCGACAGTAGCCCGTCCGCGATCGACGACGCGGCGGAGGGCGAGGCCATGTTGACGCCGGCCACGCCCGAGTTCGAGACAGTCCGACTCAACGATCCGCCGGCGTGGACCGCGGACGCCTCGGTGTACGAGATCTTCGTCCGCACCTTCGCCGACGCCGAGGAGGGCGAGGCGTTCGACGCCATCGCCGAGCGGATCCCGCGGATCGCGGAACTCGGCGTCGACACGCTGTGGCTCACGCCGGTCCTCGGCCACGACGGGAAACCCCACGGCTACAACATCGTCGACTTCTTCGACACCGCCGACGACCTCGGCGACCGCGAGGAGTTCGAGGCGCTCGTCGAGACCGCTCACGACCACGGGATGCGCGTGCTGTTCGACTTCGTCGCGAACCACACCGCGCGCGACCACGAGTGGTTTCAGGACGCCTACAAGAACCCTGACTCGCCGTTCCGCGACCGCTACGAGTGGCAGGAGTCGGGCGAGCCGGGCACCTACTTCGACTGGGAGCTGATCGCGAACCTGAACCACGCGAACCTCGACGTGCGGCGGTTCCTGCTCGACGTGATCGACGAGTGGGCGCCGCTCGTCGACGGGTTCCGCTGTGATATGGCGTGGGCGGTCCCCGACTCCTTCTGGCGCGAACTCCGCGACCGCGTGAAGGACATCGACCGGGAGTTCCTCCTGATGGACGAGACGATCCCGTACATCCCCGGCTTCCACGAGGGGATGTTCGACGTCCACTTCGACGCGACGCTGTACTTCCAGCTCCGGCAGGTCGGCCGCGGGGCCGAGCCCGCAGAGAGCGTGCTGGACGCGGTCGACCAGCGCGCCGAGATCGGGTTCCCCGACCACGCCGAGTTCCTCCAGTACATCGAGAACCACGACGAGACGCGCTACCGCGTGGAGTGCGGCGACGCCGCCGCGGCGGCCGCGGGCGCGGCGATCATGACGCTGCCGGGCGTCCCGATGGTGTACGCCGGCCAGGAGATCGGCCAGCGCGGCCGCCGGGACGCGATCGCGTGGGACCACGCGCGCGAAGAGGTGCGCGACCGCTACGAGCGCCTGCTCGAAACGCGGCGCGACCACCCCGCGCTCGGGCCGGACGGCGACCTCGCGCGCGTCGGCTACCACGTCGCGAGCGGCGACCTCTCCGAACGGCCGATCGTCGCCAGCGGCGACGTCCACCCGGACGACGTGGTCGCGTTCCGTCGGCACGACGGCGAGGAGGACCTCCTCGTCGTCATCAACTTCGCGCCCGCCGACGCGAGCGTCGCGGTCGATGTCGGCCACGGCGAGCGCGACCTCGTGACCGACGAGCGATGCGTCGTCGAGGACGGCGAGGGGACGGAGCGGATCCGCGTCGACGAGGTGGCGGTCGTGCCGGTCACGGAGGAGTAGGCGGCCGCCTCGCACGACGGTCTGTTTCGGGAGTCGCTCTCGGCCGCGACGCCCCCGGACGCAACGCTTGAGTCGGTGGGGATCGCAGGGTGGCGTATGCGATTCGACCGCTCCGACGCCGTCTTCTGTCACGTCACCTCGCTGCCGGGGGCGTACGGGATCGGCGACCTCGGCGAGGGCGCCCGGGAGTTCCTCTCGTTCCTCGGCGACGCCGGCGTCGACCACTGGCAGATCTGTCCGATCGGGCCGACCATCTCCGCCGCAGGAGAGTCGCCGTACCAGTCGCCGTCGGCGTTCGCCGGCAACCCGCTGTTCGTCGACCCCGACGGGCTCGTCGACGACGGCTGGCTCGACGAGGACGACCTCGAACCGGTTCCCGACTTCCCGACCGACCGCGTCGACTACGACGCGGTCCGCGAGTACAAGCTCCCGCTGTTGCGGACCGCGTTCGAGCGGTTCGAGGAGCGGGCGAGCGAGGACGACCGCGCGGCGGTAGCCGAATTCCGCGAGCACGAGCCGTGGCTCGCCGACTACGCGCTGTTCCGGGCGCTCTCCGACGCGCGGCCGGAAGACGTCTGGACTGACTGGCCGGCGCCGCTGCGGACGCGCGACCCCGAGGCGCTGGCCGACGCGCGCGAGGAACACGCTCGCGAGGTCCGGTTCCGCGAGTTCGTCCAGTGGACGTTCGACCGCCAGTGGCGCGACCTGCGCGCCGTCGCGGCCGAGGAGGGGGTGTCGATCGTCGGCGACGTGCCCATCTACGTCGCGCTCGACTCCGCCGACGTGTGGGCGAGCCCGGAGGCGTTCCGGCTCGACGAGGGGAACCGCCCGACTGCGGTCGCGGGCGTCCCGCCCAACGCCGGCGACTCCGGCCAGCGCTGGGGGAACCCGCTGTACGACTGGGAACACCTCGCCGACACCGGGTACGACTGGTGGCTCGACCGGTTCCGCCGGCTGTTCGAGCTCGCGGACGTGGCTCGGCTCGACCACTTCCTCGGGTTCGTGAACTACTGGGCGATCCCGGCCGACAGCGACGACCCCGCGGACGGCGAGTGGCGAGACGGTCCTGGCCGCGACCTCTTCGAGACGGTGGAGCGCGAGCTCGGTGAGGCCCCCTTCATCGCCGAGGACCTCGGTTTCGAGGAGCCGGCGATGGACGAACTGATGGCCGAGTTCGGCTTCCCCGGCATGCGCGTCCCGCAGTACGCGGACTGGTGCGCGGAGGGGAACGAGTACCAGCCGATACACTACGGCGAGGGCGTCGTGGGCTACACCTCGACGCACGACACGGACACGTGGGCCGGCTACTTCGAGGACCTCCCGGCCGCGCAGCGGGACTGCTTCCGGTACAACGTCGGTTCCGACCCCGACGAGCCGAGCGAGTGGGCGATCATCGACGCGGTGTGGGGCTCGGACGCCATCCTCGCGGTGACGACGCTTCAGGACCTGCTCGGGCTCGGCAGCGAGGCGCGGTTCAACGAGCCGGGCACCCTCGACGGCAACTGGGAGTGGCGCGTCGCCCGCGACGCGCTTGACGACGAAATCGCGGACCGGCTATGGGAGCTGAGCGGGAAACACGTGCGCTGACCCGTGATCGGACCCCTGCCCGACGCGCCGGTCGTCCACGTCCTCGTGATCGCCGCGGCGACCGGCCTCATCTGGCTCGGGAGCGGCTGGCTGGAAGAGGCCGCCGAGACGCTCGCCGGGTACTACGGGCTCCCGGCGGTGGTTCAGGGGTCGATCGTCGTCGCAGTCGGGTCGAGCTTCCCGGAGCTGACGAGCGTGCTCGTCACCGCCCTCACCGGCGTCTTCGACATGGGCGTGGGCGCGCTCGTCGGATCGGCGATCTTCAACGTCCTCGTGATCCCCGCTGTCGCCGGGCTCGGGGCCGACGACGAGCTGGAGGCCAACCGAGCGATCGTGTACAAGGAGGCGCAGTTCTACATGCTCGCGGTGTCGGCGCTGGTCGTGACGTTCGCGCTCGCGGTCATCTACTTCCCGGTCTCGGCGGACCCGATCGTCGGGACGATGCCGCGCTCGCTCGCGGTCATCCCGCTCGCGCTGTACGTCCTCTACCTGTTCATTCAGGTCCAGGACGTCGACGACGCGGCGATCGACCCTGTGCGCGACGAGGTCGACGTCCGCCGCGAGTGGGGGAAGCTGGCGGCCGGGCTCGGGCTCATCGTCGTCACCGTCGAGCGGCTCGTCGCGTCGGTCGAATCGCTCGGCGCCACGTTCGGAGTCCCCGAGTTCCTCGCCGGCGTCACGGTCGTCGCGGCGGCGACGAGCCTGCCGGACGCGCTGGTGAGCGTCCGGACCGCACGCGAGAACCGCGGCGCGACGAGCCTCGGCAACGTCCTCGGGTCGAACACCTTCGACCTGCTCGTCGCGATCCCGCTCGGCGTGCTGATCGTCGGCGAGGTGGCCGTCAACTTCTCGACCGCGGTGCCGATGCTGGGCGTATTGACGGCCGCGACCGTCCTGCTGTTCGTGACCCTGCGGACGAGCCTCGCGCTCACCGATCGCGAATCGTACGCGCTGCTCGCGGCCTACGGGCTGTTCGTCGCGTGGGTCGTCGCCGAGACGATCGGGGCGACGAGCGTGCTGAAGGGTGTGTGAGGCCCGGCACGAGCGGTCTCGCTCCGACGGTCGCCGGACGGCGATTCCTCAGTAGGAGTTCCGACCGATAATGAGGTACAGCAGCAGGCCGAGGATCGGCGCGAAGAACACCACGAGCGCCCAGAGGACCGGCGGGTGGTCGCTGCGCGACTCCGCGTCCGAGTAGGTCCACACGATCATCGCGAGGTGGACGGCGAGGAAGAGGAGGCTGATCAGGAGGGCGATCCCGGCGGCCGCGCCTTGGAGGAGCAACGGGGACATGCCGCCCGATATCAGCACGCCCTCCGATAAGTGTTTTCGGATCCTCACCGGGCACTCGGCGAAACCGCTTTTCGCGTCGAGTGCGAACGTGTCACATGAATAACGTGGTGCGTGCGGTCGGCGCCGCGGGCGAGTGTCTCGGCGGCGTTCTGCTCGCTGTGTCGGCGGCCGCCGACGCCGAGGTGCGGACCGTCCCGCTCGCGGTCGGCTTCGCGACCGGCTACCTCTACCGCCACGCGCGAGCGGTCGCGGGCTGTCGGCGGTTCCGGAGCGGGCCGGTACGGAGCGTCGGTGTCGCGCTGGCGTGGACGGCGATCGGCGTCGCGGTCGACCGATCCGTCGACGATCCGGCGTCGAAGCGTTCGTTCGCGGCCGGGCTCGGAGCGGGGTCGGCCGGTTACTGGCTCGCGCGGCGCGGTGAGTAGCGGACCCGGGCCGGGCATCGCTCCGGGCGGCCCGCAGAGCCCCGCCGGAGACCGAACCGTTTTGATCCCGCGGCGCCCGGTGCCGGTATGACGCTCCCAGTCGACGCGGACCGGCTCCGCGCGGACATCGAGGCGAACGCGGCGTTCGGTCGGGTCGAGACAGACGACGCCGAGGCGCACGCGCGAACGAATCGGACGGGGACCGAGGCCAATCGCCGGGCGAGGGACCGGCTCGTCGAACGCCTCCGCGAGGCCGGCCTCGACGTGACGGTCGACGCCGTCGGGAACGTCCTCGGGACGTGGACGCCGGAGAGCGCCGACCCGGACGCGGCGCCGGTCGTTTCGGGGAGCCACCTCGACAGCGTCCCCGAGGGCGGAATCTTCGACGGCCCGCTCGGCGTCTACGCCGCGCTGGAGGCCGTTCGCGCGATGCGCGACGACGGGTTCGAACCCGAGCGCCCGGTCGGCGTCGTGAGCTTCACCGAGGAGGAGGGCGGGACATTCGGCAACGGCCTGCTCGGCTCGACGGTCGCGACCGGCGAGCTGGCGCTCGACGAGGCGCTCACGCTGACGAATCCGGAAGGGGAGACGCTCGGCGAGGCGCTCGACCGGATCGGCTACCGCGGCGGGAGCGCGGTCGACGCCGCCACGCCGACCGACGCCGACGGCGACCCTGCGACGCTCGATCCCGCGTCGTGGGCGGCGTTCTACGAGCTCCACGTCGAGCAGGACACGACGCTGGAGGACGCGGGCGCGGCGGCCGGCGTCGTGACGACGATCACCGGGATCACCCACTGCGAGGCGACCGTCGAGGGCGAGGCGAACCACGCGGGCGCGACCGCGATGGACGAACGGACGGACGCGCTCGCGGCCGCGAGCGAGTTCGTGCTTGACGTCGAGGCCGCCGCGAACGAGGTCGTCGAGTCGTCGTCGCCCTCGGCGGTCGGCACCGTCGGGTCGCTGTCGGTCGAGCCGAACGCGACGAACGTGGTTCCCGGTCGCGTCGAGGCCGGCGTCGATATTCGCGACGTCGAGGCCGCGTCGATGGAGGCGATCGTCGACGCCGCGCGCGACTCGCTGGCCCGGCTGGAGCGCGAGCGAGGGATCGAGACCGAGTTCGAGCGGCCGTTCGACGTCGCCCCGACGCCGATGAGCGACCGCCTCCGCGAGGCCGCCCACGCCGCCGCCGACGCGGCCGGGCGCGAGGCGATCGACCTCCACTCCGGCGCCGCCCACGACGCGATGCGGGTCGCGCGCGTCACCGACGCGTCGCTGCTCTTCGCCCCCTCTCGCGACGGGATCTCCCACAACCCCCGCGAGTGGACCGACTGGGCCGACTGCGCCGCCGCGACCGAGGTGCTCGCCGGGGCGCTCGCGCGGGTCGCGGACGGCGAGTGAGGGTCGCTCGCGCAGGTGGCATCGAACTCCGCGACGGCACAACCGTTTTGCCGGTCCGCCGCGAGCGACGAGCGTGAGACGTCCGCTCGGACTCGCGTCGCTCGCCGTTGGACTGCTGGCGGGGGTCGCCGGAACGGTCGCCGGCACGACCGACGCGCTCGCGAACTGGCCGCCGATCGGCGGGTACCCCGCAACGACCGTCGTCGGCCGGTCGCTGCTCGTCGTCGCCGTCGCGGGACTGGTGTACGGAGCCTACCTGCTCGCGGTCCGAGTGCTGACGCGGTCGGCCAACAGGCGCCGCGCGCACAACGTCCGGAACCTGCTGCGGCTGGCGTTCGGCGTCGTCGGGACGGTGGCGACGCTCGCGGTGGCGACGGAGAACTGGATCGGCCTCCTCTTCTCGCTCGGCGTCATCGGGTTCGCGGTCACCTTCGCGCTCCAGCAGCCGCTCCTGTCGCTGATCGCGTGGGTGTACATCGCCGTCAAGCAGCCGTTCGGCGTCGGCGACCGAGTCAAGATCGACGACGCGAAGGGCGACGTGATCGGGGTCGACTTCCTGGTGACGACGCTGTGGGAGATCAACGGCGAACTGGTGACGACGAACCAGCCCTCCGGGCGGGTGGTCACCGTCCCGAACAGCGTCGTCCTCTCGTCGAACGTCGTCAACTTCGGCGGCGGCGGGTCGCCGTACGTCTGGAACGAGGTCTCCGTCCAAGTCGCCTACGAGACCGACCTGGAGTTCGCGCGTTCGGTGATGGTCGAGGAGGCGACCGACCTGATCGGCCGTGACATGGCTGAGGGAATCGCCGCCTACCGCGAGGCGCTCGCGGAGACGCCCGTCGAGCTGGAGGTCCACGACGGCCCGACGGTCAACGTCCGGCAGGAGGAGTCGTGGGTCGAACTCCGCGTCCGGTACCTCACCCACCCGAGGCGGGGGCAGCGCGTGAAGAACCGGCTGTACAAGCGGATCTTGGAGCGGTTCAACGACAACCCGGACCGCGTGGCGTTCCCGGTGAGTCGGAGCCGATAGGTCGTCAGCGGCGGTGTCCTCGACACGGGGACGAGTGCGGTCACGAGCCGGACTCACTACTCCGGCTCGATCCGGGAGTGAAGTATATATGCGCTCGTCCGTCTCGGTCGCCGGACGGCACTCCGTCTCGGTGGGGGCGGATCCGTGGCCGTTTTCGGCGGTTGTGACCGCAAAACGCCTCTCGTGGGTTTTTTCGATGACCAGATCCGCGCCCGATATAATAGATACATTTATATTCCCTCGAGACTAACTATACGTTAACAGACTGGCGATTGCGGACCTCGCTGTATTTTCGTCGGGGGATCGTCGGAGCCACACCCATGACAGAGACAGACACTTACAGCGACGGCGGAACGGAACGAGAGCGACTCGCGGACCCGGGCGACGCGTCCGCGAACGGCGAGCGTACGCGAACGCGGGCGGACGCGACCGAAGAGGAGTCGGCGGACGTCGAGGAGCGCACGGAGAGCGAGCGCGAGCGGATCACCACCTGTCCCGAGTGCGACGGCCGGCTCGCGACGGACACGGAACACGGCGAGACGGTCTGCAGCGACTGCGGGCTGGTCGTCGAGGAGGACTCGGTCGACCGCGGCCCGGAGTGGCGTGCGTTCAACTCCGGCGAGCGGGACAGCAAGTCGCGGGTCGGTGCCCCGACGACGAACATGATGCACGACAAGGGGCTCTCGACGAACATCGGCTGGCAGGACAAAGACGCCTACGGCAAGTCGCTCTCGGGGCGACAGCGACGTCGGATGCAGCGACTGCGGACGTGGAACGAGCGGTTCCGCACCCGCGACTCCAAGGAGCGCAACCTGAAACAGGCCCTCGGCGAGATCGACCGGATGGCCTCCGCGCTCGGCCTCCCGGACAACGTCCGCGAGACCGCCTCCGTCATCTACCGCCGCGCGCTGAGCGAGAACCTCCTGCCCGGACGCTCCATCGAGGGCGTCGCGACCGCGGCGCTGTACGCCGCCGCGCGGCAGGTGGGGAACCCCCGAAGCCTCGACGAGTTCACGGCGGTCTCCCGGGTGGAGAAGATGGAGCTCACCCGGACGTACCGCTACGTCGTTCGCGAGCTCGGACTGCGCGTCCAGCCCGCGGACCCGACGAGCTACGTCCCGCGGTTCGTCTCCCGGCTCGACCTCTCGGACGAGACCGAACGGCGCGCCCGCGAACTGCTCGACGACGCCGCGAGCGCGGGGATCACGAGCGGCAAGTCGCCGGTCGGACTCGCCGCCGCCGCCGTCTACGCCGCGGCGCTGCTGTCGAACGAGAAGGTGACCCAGAGCCAAGTGTCCGAGGTCGCCGACGTCTCGGAGGTCACCATCCGGAACCGATACAAGGAGCTGCTCGAGGCGAGCGGTACCGTGAACGCCTGACGCGCCGCAACGTGCCGATTCGACGTCGGATGTTCGACGCTCGGACCTCGCCGCGACGGCCGGCACCTCGTCGGCACCTACGTTTTTAACGCGGCCGGCTGTACACGGTGACATGGTTGACGCGTTCGTCAGACTCGTCTGTCCGGAGTGCGGCAAGGAGTGGCAGGACAATCCCGCCGAACTTCAGGATCTTCGGTCTAACTTCAGCTGTCCGGCGTGTCACGCGACGCGTCGCCTGACCGAGTTCATGCGAACGGAACGCGACCTCGAGGCCGTCAAGCAGTTCCAGTGACGCGCGGCGGAGCCAGCCGCCGCCGAACCGACCACGGGCCGCCCTCCAGATCGAGAACTCACTGACTGCGCAGTGACGCCTTTCGCTCGCTTCGCGCGTCGCCGCGAACCTCCGAAAACGATCCTGATCGATCTATCGAGAACACACTTCTCCGCCCCGCTACTCGCGAAATACGCGAACGATGTGGTAACGTGACTCAAGATAATAATATAAACCTCCGGTAGCAAAGGACTGGTACTCATGAAGAAGCAGGAGCTCATCCATCTTCACGGTCTCCTCGCGGAGGTACGAAAACAGTGCGAGTTCTGGGACGACGACGTCGACCTCGAAGCCTACGAGGAACTGGGCGTGAAGCCGACATCGATTCACAAATCGAAGACCGACCACAAAGCGGCCGTTTTCAAGCTGACAGAGGGAATCACCGAGCCGATGGAATCGTCCGAATCGGAGCCGCTGGCCCCGACGGCCGACTGAGACGTCTACTGCGCGCTGCTCCTCGCTGACCGCACAATCGACGACCAGCGTCGCGACCGTCGCTCAGTACTGGGCGTCCTCTCCGGTACCGTGTCCGGCGTCGTCCCCGAGGCCGTCCGACTCGGACGTTTCCTCCGAGGACGAGGCCTCCTCCGCGGCCCCAGTTCCCTCCGTGCGGTCGCTCACTTCGGAATCGATCTCGGTGACGGAAAGCACTTTCAGCGGGATGTTGCGGAGGCGCTTGCCGATCTCCTTGCGCGCGACGCGGCTCGCGTGTTCGTCGCGGTCGACGTTGAACACGTCCATCTGAAGCTCTAAGGCGACGAGCGCCTCGTCGGCCGCGACGAACGCCGGGTCGAGCTCCTCGCCGCTCGGCGACGTTCGCGTCCCGGTGTCGATCTCGACGTAGTTGAGATCCGGATTGAGCATCTCGCCGGTCTTCGAGATGGCGATCCGGACCGCCTCGTCGGCGGTTTCCACGTCGTACACCGGAACCGCGGCCTCGACGACGACTCGACAGTCCATCACGCGTGCGGATACCACGCGAACGAGTATCAAACTTCGGCCGCGACCGGATCGGCCTCGGCGGGCCGAGAGCCGGCCGTCTCGACCCCGATCACTCACCGCCGGCGCGGAGGTAGTAGAACACGTACGTCTGCGCGTAGCCGGCGAACTCCCCGCCGAACCGCTCGCGGATCGCCCGGGAGGTCTCGGCGTAGCTCCCGCGATCGCAGTCGGGGTAATACTCCTCGATAGTGGTTCGGATCCAGGTGTCGAGCGGCACCGCTTCGAGGAACCCCAGCGAGAACAGCAGCACGCAGTCGGCGACCTTGTCCCCAACGCCGACGAACCGAGTGAGCGACTCCCGGGCCTCCTCGTAGGGGAGGTCAGCCGCCTCCAAGGGGTCGGCCTCGCCGCTCGCGACCATCTCCGCGGTCCGTCGGACGTACGGCGCGCGGTAGCCTAAGGAGAGGTCGCGGAGTTCTTCCTCGGTGCGCGCGGCCAGCTGCTCGGGCGTCGGGAAGGCCCGATATGTCTCGTCGCCGAGCGCGACGGCGTCGCCGTACGTCTCCCGGAGCCGTCGCTGCATCCCGTGGATGCGGGCGACCCGCATCTGCGCCGAGCAGATGAACGATATCAGACAGGGGAAGACGGGATCGCGGGTCAGCCGCATTCCCTCGTAGGCGTCGTACGCGCGCTCCAGGAGCGGGAGGTCCGGCGTGGCGTCTAAGATTGCGTCGAGGTCGTCGTCGAGCCGGAGCAGGTGCGTCAACAGCGGCTCGGCGTCCGTCGACGCCTCCCAGCAGAGCGTCCCGTCGTGGACGCCGCCCTCCTGTCGGACTCGGACCGCGACGCGCTCCTCGGTCACGCCGGGGATCGGGTCGACGACCGTCTCGTACCACGCGTCGCCGCCGTGTGCGTGGAGATCGGCGTACGTCTCGCCGTCCGCGCGGTTCCAGAGGTAGCTCTGGCCGCTCTCGAGGGTCGCCTGTAGGTCGAACGGTCCAGCCAGGTCGCCGACGTCGATCGCCCCGCGTTCCATCGTCTTGGGACAGGAGGCCCGCGGGCATGCGGGTTTCGGTCCCGCCGCGGTAACCGATCGGCGCGCTCCCGAACCGCCGCCGAGGACGGGTTTTTGTCCGCGCGACCCGTATCTGACGTATGCCGACGTACAGGCGGACGACTCGGGTGCCGGCCCCGATCGAAGACGTGTGGGCGTTTCACTCCACGGTCGACGGACTGCGAGAGCTCACTCCGGACTGGATGCGGCTCCGCGTGGGTGGCGTCGAGGGACCGGACGGGTCGCCCGACCCCGAGGTCCTCGTCGCCGGCTCGGAGATAGCGATGTCGATCCGGCCGTTCGGGGCCGGTCCGCGCCAGCGGTGGACCTCGCGGATCGTCGAGCGCGAGCCCGACGGCACGGCGTCGCCGGAGCGGTCCGCTCGGTTCGTCGACGAGATGGAAGGCGGTCCGTTCCGGCGGTGGGAACACACCCACGCGTTCTACGCCGACGGCGACGAGACCCTCCTCGTCGACACGGTCGCCTATCGGCTGCCGCTCGGCCCGCTCGGCGACGCGGTCGGACCGATGGCGAAGGTCGGGTTCGAGGGGATGTTCCGCGACCGGCACCGCCGGACGGTCGAGCGGTTCTCCGAGAGCTGAACACCGCCGCGGCGGCTTGACCGTCCGATCCTCACGGCGCCGCGACCCGGGTCGCGTCAGCGCCGAACGTGAGTTCGAAGACGGCGCCGTCGTCGTTTCGGGCCTCGATATCCCACTCGTGCGCCTCGACGATCCGGTCGACGATAGCCAGTCCGATCCCGGAACTGTCTGCCGACGAGACGCCCGAATCGAAGACCGTGTCGGCGAGTTCGACCGGGATCCCGGGCCCGTCGTCCGCGACGTACATCCCGCCGACGCCGCCGTTCGCGGTGAGCGGGCCGACCTCTATCGACACCTCCGGGCCGCCGTGGTCGACGGCGTTCCGGAAGAGGTTCTCTAAGGCCTGCCGGAGCCGACCCGGGTCGGCCTCGACGCGGCCGACCTCGCCAGCGATCGTGAGCGTCGCGTCGGGCGCGCGCACCGACCCCCACGCCTCCTCCGCGACGGCAGCGATCGGGACCGGCTCGGTCTCCCCGATCGTCTCTCCTCGCCGCGCGAGCATGAGCAGGTCGTCGATCAGCGTCTCCATGCGGTCGACCGCGCCGCTCATGGCGTCGTACCGCGAGGGAGCGAGTTCGTCCTCGGAGAGCGACAGGTAGCCCGAGAGCACGTTCAGTGGGTTCCGCAGGTCGTGTGAGACGACCGCGCTGAACTGTTCCAGCTGTTCCGCCTGCCGGCGGAGCGCCGTCCTGCGGTCGTTGCGCGCGATCGTGTGCGCGATCAGGTCGCCGAGGGTGCGGTACAGATCGACCTCGTCGTCCGTCCAAGCGCGGGGGTCGTCGGACTCGAACGCGACGATCCCGCTCAGCTCCCAGTCGACGACGAGCGGGACGTGAACCGTCGCCGGCGATTCCGCGACCTGAACCTCGTCGCCTTCGCCGTCCGCATTCCCGGCGGGGAGGGATCCGCGCGCGACGTTACCGAACGTCGACAGCGTTTCGGGGTCCGGAAACGCCTCGAACGGCCTCGGTTCCGGCTCGGACCCGTCGGGACACCAGCCGTACGCGGGGACGAACTGCCCGTCATCCTCCCGGTAACAGACGATCCGATCGAGCTCGGCGTGTTCGCCGACGTTCTCCATCGTCCACTCGATCTTCGTCCCGACCTCGTCGGTGCGGGTGCTCATCAGCGTCGTTCCGGCGTCAAGCAACACCTCTGAGAGACGGGCGACATCGTCGCCGCCGAGTCGGACGCGGTCGGGGTCCAGTCGGCCCGCAAGCCGTTCGGCGAGCGGGTGGGTCGCGTCGATCTCGTCTGGATCGGACGCCCAGTCGCCGGCGTCGACTATGTCGTCTGCGTCGGCCGCGAGCAGGGCCCTGACCGTCGTCGGCGTCGCGTCCTCGACGAGCGCGATCACTGGCACGTTCGACGGGAGCGCTGCGAGCCGCTCCGTTACCCGGTCCTCGGTCGCGGCCGCAGCGGTGACGACGACGCCGCACGTCTCGTTCAGCGGATCCTCGCCGTCGCGGTCGTCGTCCAAGTCCGTCGGAACGAACACGCGGAGTTCTGGTCCCCTCGGGCCGCCCCAGACGGCGTCGACCGCTCGGGACACGCGTTCGCTCGCGCTCGGGTCCTCGCCCACGAACGCGACGACCGTTCGCCGGTCCATATCCGGTTCACTCGTTCGGATGGCTTCAACGTTCACCCCAAAATATCGGTGCTGAAAACGCTACGACTGAGCCGCCGTCGCAGTGACGTAGATACCGGCGAGGACGACGCATCCGCCCGCGATCGTTATCGGCGTCGGCGTCTCCGACAGCAAGGCGAACGCGAGCAGCGTCGCACCGACCGGTTCGCCGAGCAGCGAGACCGAGACGACGCTCGACTCGAGATGCGCGAGCGCCCAGTTGAGGACGGTGTGACCGAGCAGGCCCGGTCCGACCGCGAGCCCGGCGAACAGGAGCCACTCCCGAGCGGGATATCCCGTGAGGGGGTGTCCCGCGGCGAGGACGAACGCGAGCAGAACGACCACGCAGACGCCGTACACGACGGTGACGTACGGGATCAGCGAGATCCGCTGCCGAAGCGAGCGACCGGCCAGCACGTAGCCCGCGGCGGCGACGGCGCCCGCAAGCGCCAGCGCGTTGCCGTACAGCGGACGAGGACCGACCGCCACGCCGGCGAGAAAGTCACCGAGCGACATCGACGCCATCCCGCCGACGGCGACCGCGATGCCCGCGGCCATCCGGCGCGTGACGCGCTCGCGCAACAGGAGCCACGCGCCGATCGAGACGAACACCGGCTGCGCCTGAACGAGCGTCACGCTCGCGGCGACGCTCGTCCACCGGAGGCTCTCGAACCAGGCCGCGAAGTGGACCGCGAGCGCGACTCCGGACAGCACCGCGAACGCGAGGTCGCGAGACCGGATCCGCGCGAACTCCCCGCGGTACCGCCACGCCGCTATCGCAGCCAGCGGCAGAGTCGTGAACAGCACCCGGTAGAAGGCGGCGACCGAGCTCGGCGCGTCGCTCAGACGGACGAGGATCGCGCCCGCGCTCACCGCGACGACCGCGGCCGCCAGTCCCGCCTTCGGCGACACCGCCGGCTTCGAACTCATCGGATCTCGTGGTCGTTTGAGCGACAGGCGCTTACCGGTTTCGAGAGCTGACCCGCCGGCACGGCGAGGTACTCCTCTCGCTCTCCCCCGACGGACGACGCCAATGGACGACGCCGACGGAGATTTCACACCCCGGCGCGAACCACCGCTCATGTGTGCGGACACGTTCGGCGTCGGCATCCGCGTCGCCGAGACGGAGCTCCGAGTCGTCGTCGGCGTCCCTTCCGATATCGACGCCGGGTGGACCGATCCCGAGGCGTTCCAGTCGCTGGTCGCGGAGGCCGTGTGGGAGCAACTCAACCGCCGCCCGACCCTTGAGGCCGTCGCTGCGCGGTACGACACCGGCGAGACTGCCGCTCTCGGGAGCGTGACGCTCGAACCTGACGGCACCGTGGTCGAGACCGACCTCAACCGCGTCGCGCCGCCCGACGGTCGGGACGATGCGGGCGACTGACGGTCCGAGTCAGCGCCGCGGCCGTTTCACTCCTCGGAGGCGCCCGCTTCGAGCGCGGCGCCGACTGCCCACGCCCGCTCCGGCCGGTACGCGGTGAGGTCGTATCGGGTCGGCCCCACGGTGTCTCCCCACGTCTCCAGCGCGCCGAGCGTGACCAGTCCCGACAGGGTCGCCCCCAGCGTCCGCGGTGTCGTCTCCGGGTCGGTCAGCGCGGCGTGGACCTGTTTCGACTGCGGATAGTTCCGGTCGCACGTCTCGATGCCGCGCATGGCCTCGGCCCAGTGACGGCGCACGTATCCGAAGGTCGTGGGGTCGTCGCGGGAGAGCCGTTCGACCGCCGCCGTGGCGTCCGCGTCGGCACCGACGACGGCGTCAACGCGATCGCCGACGCGCGACAGCAACTCCACGGGCCCCTCGAAGGAACACCCGATCGCGACCCGGTTCGCTCGGTCCCCGAACCGGCCGAGGAGCCGGTCCGCGAACGCGACGGCGGCATCGACGCCATCCCGAGCGGCGACCGGCGCGATGTCGTCGATTACCAGGTCGACCGTTCCCGAAGGGACTCCGTCGAGGTTATCGTCGACGGCGTCGAGAATTCGTTCGCTCTCGGCGTCGCGGCCGAGTACGGTGTACGCGAGCCCGTTGTTCGGTACTACCTGCGTCGACGCGGCGGCCCCGCTCCGAGCGACGCCGCTCACGTCCACCACCGCCTCCCGCGTCGGCGGCCCCGCCGGCCTTCGCTCCCATCCGCTCCGCCACGCCTCAACGTCGGTTCCGAACAACACGGACACGACACGCTCCGAGGCGACTCCGTCGCGAACCGACGGCTGGTCGCCACAGAACAGTCGTACCGTACCGTTCGATCTATCCACGATACGTTGGGTTCATCGACAAAAGTGATAAACTTACGGATGGAACTATTAGTACTGATACGCCGTCCCGCGAGACGATCAGCCGAGCGCGGTGAGTTGTCCGCGGACCAGTGCCGACCCGACCGAGCCCTAGGATCAGTAAATTCGCAACGGTTGCGGACCACGCAAGCGAGACCGTCGGTCGACAGTCTGTGAACGCGAGTAAAATGCGAGCGCGGTGGGTCGCTGGATATGAAAAAAGCCCACGGACACAACGTCCGTGGGCTTGGTGGGAATACTCCCGTATGAGTGGGCAGGCGGCGACTCGTGGTTCCCAGAGGATCGCTCACTCCAGTACTTCACGATACGCTGGTAGGCTTAACTTCCGTGTTCGGAATGGGTACGGGTGTTTCCCTACCGCTCTGGCCGCCTTCATGCCGACTCTCGGAGTTGAACCGAGACTCACTGTATCTCCTACAGTGAGACTCCTGTGTCGGTCTGGTTCGATACCAACCGTGTATACGTGCGATCCAGATACCGCCTGAACTCATGCGAGTCGTGGCGCGTCAGCGCCAATGAATGTGGCTCGGTCTGTTAGTTCTCGTGGGCTTAACACCTCGTTGCCTCGGTGCGTACACCCCGAGTCTATCGAACTCGTCTTCTACGAGTGACCTCTGTGGTACCTCTTTTCCATGTGGGTTTCGAGCTTAGATGCGTTCAGCTCTTACCCCGTGTCGCGTGGCTACTCGGCATCTGCCCTCTCGGACAACCGATACACCAGTGGCGACCAAACGTAGTTCCTCTCGTACTATACGTTCGTTCACGTCAGGTACCTCACACCCCCAATAGATAGCAGCCGACCTGTCTCACGACGGTCTAAACCCAGCTCACGACCTCCTTTAATAGGCGAACAACCTCACCCTTGCCCGCTTCTGCACGGGCAGGATGGAGGGAACCGACATCGAGGTAGCAAGCCACTCGGTCGATATGTGCTCTTGCGAGTGACGACTCTGTTATCCCTAAGGTAGCTTTTCTGTCATCTACGGGTCCCATTCCGGAACCTCGTAGGTTCGCTAGACCACGCTTTCGCGTCAGCGTTCCTCGTTGGGAAGAACACTGTCAGACCATCTTGTGCTCTTGCGCTCTTCGCCGGATTCCCGACCCGGCTGAGATGATCTTCGGGCGCGCTCGATATCTTTTCGAGCGCGTACCGCCCCAGTCAAACTGCCCGGCTACCGGTGTACTCCTCCCGGAGTGAGAGTCGCAGTCACCGACGGGTAGTATTTCAATGCTGACTCGGTGGCGCGCTAGCGCGCGTACCTGTGTAATGTCTCCTACCTATGCTGCACATCGGCGACCACGTCTCAGCGACAGCCTGCAGTAAAGCTCTATAGGGTCTTCGCTTCCCCTTGGGGGTCTCCAGACTCCGCACTGGAACGTACAGTTCACCGGGTCCAACGTTGGGACAGTGGCGCTCTCGTTTATCCATTCATGCAAGCCGCTACTGAAGCGGCAAGGTACTACGCTACCTTAAGAGGGTCATAGTTACCCCCGCCGTTGACGGGTCCTTCGTCCTCTTGTACGAGGTGTTCAGATACCCGCACTGGGCAGGATTCAGTGACCGTACGAGTCCTTGCGGATTTGCGGTCACCTGTGTTGTTACTAGACAGTCGGAGCGCCCGAGTCACTGCGACCTGCTCCGTCGAGAGCAGGCATCCCTTCTTCCGAAGGTACGGGACTAACTTGCCGAATTCCCTAACGTCGGTTCTCCCGACAGGCCTTGCCTTGCGCTGGCAGAGCACCTGTGTCGGATCTCGGTACGGACATCATGCTTGCCTTTTCACGGGCCCTATGTACGGCTGACTTTCGCTATCTCGCGTTTCGCTCGCTTCGTGCCGTGACGGCGTCCACGAGTTTCCACGATTCGACCGGGCGAGTGCCCGGCTCAGCGTTCCACACGGCGTCGGCGTTTACTGCACGATGGCGCTGGAATATTAACCAGCTTCCCGTCGGTGTAGTCAAGTTGTGGTACACCTTAGGACCGGCTAACCCTCGGCTGAACGGCAGTGCCGAGGAACCCTTGCTCTTCAGGCCGTCGAGGTTCTCACCCGACTATCGCTGCTACTGTGACCAGGATTGTCGTTACTGGACGGTCCACACGAGCTCTCGCCCGGGCTTCCATCCGACCAGTACGCCAACCTACGCGGTTGCCCCTGTCAAGGGCACGGCCAGGTCTCGGTGGTAGATTTGAGCCCCGATCATTTTGGGCGCCTCAAACCTCGGCCGGTAAGCTGTTACGCTTTTCTTAGCGGGTAGCTGCTTCTAAGCTCACCTCCCGGCTGTTTAGGGCTTGAGACCACCTTCGAATCGCACTTAATCTACACTTTGGGACCTTAACCCGGCTCTGGGTTGTTCCCCTCACGGTACACAGGCTTACCCCGCGCACCGGACTCCCTTCGTCTGCGGCGCCTGCGGGTTTGGAGTTCGACAGGATGGCCGACTCCTCTCGGAGGCGGGTCATCCAATCGGTAGCTCTACCCGCGGGCTACCTCGGAAGAGGTCATGCTTCGACATGTTTCGGTTGGAACCAGCTGTTGCCAGGCTCGATGGGCCTTTCACCCCTACACACGAGTCACGAGAGGATATTGTAGAATACCAACTCTAACAGGCCTCCACGTGGCTTTCGCCACGCTTCACCTTGCTCGCGCGTAGATCGCCTGGTTTCGGGTCGCACCCAATTGACTCCCCGCGCTTGAACACGGTGGCCCTCGCACGAATGTGCTGCGGCCGTATCGGTTTCCCTGCGCCTTCCCCGGTTCACGGGTTAGACTCGCCAATCAAGTGCACTCCCTGGGTCGTTTTTCAAAACGCACGACACGACGCCGGCTCGACTCTCTTCCTACTAGAGGATCGCTCCTCGGTCGTTTCGAGAATCGCCTTGTACGCCCTGTCGCTCGATCGCCAGCTGATTTCAGGCCCTATTGCACCGCCCTTCTCGGGGTGCTTTTCAGCGTTCGCTCACGCTACTTGTTCGCTATCGGTCTCGAGGAGTGTTTAGCCTTCTCAGGGGATGCCTGAGATGTTCACAGAGGATATCCGACCCCTGCTACTCTGGATTTGACGCCAACGGTACTGTTCTCTCATACGGGGTTGTCACCCTGTTTCACGCTCCGTTCCAGGAGACTTCTGAGAGAGTGTCGCGTTTTGATTGTCAACCCGAACACCACATTGGTCCGAAGACCTTCGGTTTGGGCTGTGTCGCGTTTACTCGCGGTTACTGACGACATCGCGTTTGCGTTCTTTTCCTGCCCTTACTGAGATGTTTCAATTCAGGGCGTTCCCTATTGCGCGTGGCAATTGTTGAACGGATTCCGATTGGGAGATCTCGTGTTCTTTCCCTCCATGCGGGTCCCACGAGCTTTTCGCAGCTTGGCACGTCCGTCGTCGGCTCTCGAGCCGAGCCATTCACCAGCTGGCACAGTAGCCAGTAGTGTGTCAGCCAACTCTCCAGAAGAGAGTGCTGACGGTGTCAAGTGACATAGTGTCACCCGACTGTATATGGTTCACTGACGTTCCACGAACTCGGATGAGTTCAGTGGACGTCTGGATCGCACGTATACACGGTTGTCATTGAATCGCCCCGGGTGTGACGGGGCGTTCGTCGAACCCTTCCCATCCGCGGTTTCCCGGGATGGTGCATCGGTCGTCGTGTTCGATCCGAGTCGCGTCTCCCATATAAGGGGACGGATTCGGACCGAACGGACATGGACTCACTGGGATTCGAACCCAGGGCATCCTCCTTGCAAGGGAGGCACTCTACCGCTGAGCTATGAGCCCACCTTCCCGCGAGGGGAAGGTCTGGTGTGTGTCGCGTTTGTGTTGCGAGCCGTGGTCGTTCTAAGGTGTCCAAGCCGATGGGTGGGCGGACGTACACAGGCCAATGCGAATGAGTAGTGACCGTCGTGGTGACGGTCGTAAGGTGAGCTCGCCCAGAGGGCGAGTCTCGGGTCGGTGGAGGTGATCCAGCCGCAGATTCCCCTACGGCTACCTTGTTACGACTTAAGCCCCCTTGCGAAGCCCAGATTCGACGTTCGTGGAACGCCTCATCCGGACCTCACTCGGGTGCTTTGACGGGCGGTGTGTGCAAGGAGCAGGGACGTATTCACCGCGCGCTTGTGACACGCGATTACTACCGAATCCAGCTTCATGTGGGCGAGTTGCAGCCCACAATCCGAACTACGATCGAGTTTCTGAGATTACCGTCTCCTTTCGGAGTAGGAACCCTTTGTCTCGACCATTGTAGCCCGCGTGTTGCCCAGCACATTCGGGGCATACTGACCTACCGTTGCCCGTTCCTTCCTCCGTGTTAGCCACGGCGGTCCCCCTACTGTCCCCAGCTACCTCGCGGTACTGCTGGCAAGTAAGGGTGCGGGTCTCGCTCGTTGCCTGACTTAACAGGACGCCTCACGGTACGAGCTGACGGCGGCCATGCACCTCCTCTCTGAAACTCGGACAAGGTCATCAACCTGGTCGTCATTATTACAGTCGATGCTGGTGAGATGTCCGGCGTTGAGTCCAATTAAACCGCAGGCTCCTCCGGTTGTAGTGCTCCCCCGCCAATTCCTTTAAGTTTCATCCTTGCGGACGTACTTCCCAGGCGGTCTGCTTAGCGGCTTCCCTACGGCACAGCACCCACTCGTAGTGGGAGCCACACCTAGCAGACATTGTTTACGGCCAGGACTACCCGGGTATCTAATCCGGTTCGAGACCCTGGCTTTCGTCCCTCACTGTCGGATCCGTCCTCGCGACGTGCTTTCGCCATCGGCGGTCCGTCCAGGATTACGGGATTTCACTCCTACCCCGGACGTACCCGTCGCGCCTTCCGGTCCCAAGCCACGCAGTTTCTACCGGGCGCCCACCTGTTGAGCAGGTGGATTTCCCGATGGACTTGCGCGGCCAGCTACGGACGCTTTAGGCCCAATAAGATCGGCCATCACTTGGGCTGCCGGTATTACCGCGGCGGCTGGCACCGGTCTTGCCCAGCCCTTATTCTGGTACCACCTTACGGTACCGAAAAGCACAGGCGCTATGCCTGTGCACTTGGGATCCCCTATCGCACTGTCGTGCAGTGTAAAGGTTTCGCGCCTGCTGCGCCCCGTAGGGCCCGGAATCTTGTCTCAGATTCCGTCTCCGGGTTCTCACTCTCATGACCCGTACCGATTATTGGCACGGTGGGCCGTTACCCCACCGTCTACCTAATCGGCCGCAGCCACATCCTTCGGCGCCGGAGCGTTTGGCACATCACTCATTCCAGTGGTGATGTGGTATACACTATTAGCCTCAGTTTCCCGAGGGTATTGTGTTCCGAAGGGTAGTTTGGCCACGTGTTACTGAGCTATTCGCCACGAGTCTGAACTCGTGCGACTAGCATGGCTAAATCGGATCCCAATAGCAATGGCCTCCGGCAGGATCAACCGGAATGAATATCCTTCGAGCCTGATTCCCGGCTCGAAGGGGGTGTTGGCGGGTGTCAATCTCGTCGAAGACGAGGGTTGACACACCATTGCATTGGTCTGTGTGGTGTCCGGGCCATCCAACGGCTTGGATGACACCGAACGACCACGGCTCACATCAGATCACCGCTTACGCCGGAGCGCAGGGGGCGTGATCCTCATCGGATGAGTCGGACGAGCCGACTCTGCGAAACCGGGCCGAGTTGAACGGCCCGAGTCCGCGGTGCGTTCTTCGCGTATCAACCGAACGGGCTTGTACACTTAAGCACGTCGGAACGCTTCGACCGGCCGCGCAAACGGCCGGTCGGTGCCCCCTCGGCGGGGGCGCCTCGCATCTCATCGAATGCCCGGGTTGTACTTAACCCCGTCGAACTAACTACGCCACGTCATGCGGTTTCACGGAGCAGTTTACAACGAGTTGATCCGTCAACGACTAGCCGTACTCGGAGACGGGCGGTGCCATCGAGTCGTTGGAGCAGAACTCGTGATCGGGAAATATATCAGAATGAGTTCATAGTATCTCACGCCATGTCGGGGTCACACGCGTACGCGGGAGAAGAGGTATTTCGTTTCGGGGCGAGCTGGTCGTTTATACCACGGGCGTTTATAAGGGAGGGGGACACATATAAAAGCGAACGATGACGAACCCTGCAGACTCGATCGAGATTCAGAACGTTGTTGCATCGACGGGTATCGGTCAGGAGCTCGATTTGGAGGCGCTCGCGGAAGACCTCCCGGGCGCGGATTTCAACCCGGACAACTTCCCCGGCCTCGTGTACCGGACCCAGGAGCCGAAGGCGGCCGCGCTCATCTTCCGCTCGGGGAAGATCGTCTGTACGGGCGCGAAGAGTATCGACGACGTCCACGAGGCGCTCGGGATCATCTTCGAGAAGCTGCGCGGCCTCCAGATCCCCGTCGAAGACGACCCGGAGATCACCGTTCAGAACATCGTGTCGAGCGCGGACCTCGGGCACAACCTCAACCTCAACGCCCTCGCGATCGGGCTCGGCCTCGAGGACGTCGAGTACGAACCGGAGCAGTTCCCCGGGCTCGTCTACCGGATGGACGAACCCGAAGTCGTCATTCTGCTCTTCGGGAGCGGAAAGATCGTTATCACCGGCGGCAAGCGGACCGACGACGCCGAGGAAGCGGTCGAGGAGATCGTCGAGCGCATCGAAGGGCTCGGCCTGCTCGGCTGAAGTTGAATCGATCGGTCTGTTCGGTTCCCACCGCCTCGACATGAGGTGGTGGTCGGTGTCGAGCGGCCGTCAATCAGTGCCGAGCGGCCGTCAGTCAGTGTCGAGCGGCCGTCAATCAGTGCCGAGCGGCCGTCAGTCAGTGTCGAGCGGCCGGGTGCGGTTCGGTTACGCTTCGGCGTCGTCCTCGGTGAGGACCTCTTTGACGACGCTCGGGTCCTCGAGAAGCTGGTGTTTGGTGTAGCTTCCCTCGGCGCTACCGCCGCTGTGTTTCGACTGTTCGATGATGTCGAGGAAGGCGTGTTCCTTCAGGAGGTCGCGGACGCGTCGCAGCGAGAGGCTGTCGGAGCCCTCCTGTCGACAGATGTTCTCGTAGATTTCGTACACGCGGCTCGTCCGGAATCCGTCTTGTCGACCGTTCGAAAGCGATAGCAGCGCGAGCGCCTGGAGCACGTACCGCGAGTGCGGCGTGGAGCCGCGGATGAGTTCGCGGAAGCGGTCGGTCTCGGCGCGCTCGCGCGCCTGCGTGACGAACTCCTCGCGGACGGTGGGCTCGTCGTTCCCCTGTGCGATCTCGCCCGCGTATCTGAGGATGTCGATTGCCTTCCGCGCATCCCCGTGCTCACGTGCCGCGAGCGCCGCAGCGCGCGGGATAGTGGACGGATCGAGAACGTCGTCGTGGAACGCGTCCGCGCGCGCCTGCATGATCTCCCGTAGCTGGTTCGCGTCGTACGGCGGGAAGACGAACTCGCGCTCACAGAGGCTCGACTTGACGCGCTCGTCCATCCGGTCTTTGTACTGGATCTTGTTGCTGATCCCGACGACGCCCAGCTTACAGTCGGTGATCTTTCCGGCCTCGCCCGCGCGGGACAGCTGCATCAGGATGGCGTCGTCGTCGAGCTTGTCGATCTCGTCGAGCAGGATCAGGACGACGTCGTACCGCTGGTCGAGTATCCGCCAGAGCCGCTTGTAGTACGTGGAGGTGGAGAGCCCCTTGTCTGGGACGTTGATTCCGGTCTCCTCGGGGTCGTTGACGCCCTCGGCGATCGTCTGGACCGCCTGCGTCTCCGTGGTGTCCTGCGCGCAGTCGACGTAGGCGAACGTCGCCGTGACGCCCTCCTCGCTCGCGGTCGAGACGAGTCGCTTGGAGACGTACTTCGCACACAGCGACTTCCCCGTACCAGTCTTCCCGTAGATGAGGACGTTGCTCGGGCTCTGCCCGAAGATGGCCGGATTGACCGCCGTCGCCAAGTCGGCGATCTCGTCGTCTCGGCCGACGATTCGGCCCTCGCCCGGCAGGTGACTGATCTCGAGGAGCTCCTTGTTCGCGAAGATGGGGTCCTCCCTCGTGAAGAGGTCGTCCGCTGCGTCCATGAGAGAGACACCGGGTTTCCGGTGAAATGAGTTCTGTTTCGCGGCCGCGTGTGGGGCGCGGGCGCGGGGCGGTCGGGGGACGGGTTGGTCCGTCGAGACACACACCGTGTTTCCGGTGAAAACGGGGGCTGGGGAGGGGAGGGTTGGGAAAGGTCTGAGGAGGGATGAGCTGGGAAAGGTCTGAGGAGGGATGAGCTGGGAAAGGTCTGAGGAGGGATGAGCTGGGAAAGGCCTGAGGAAGGGTGGGTTGGGAGAGATCCAGGGAGACAGGTCGAGAGAGGACTGATGGGGTGAACGGACGACGAGAGCAGGTGCGAGTTAACGAGAGCGGATGCGAGTTAACGAGAGTACGACGAGAGCACGTGGAGGCGGTGTCAGCAGACAACACCGGAGGGAAAGGCGGCCCGAAACTGAGTGAACGAGGTTAACAACGGGGACGATCGTCGGCCGGTTTCACCGGAAACACGGTGTTCGACGAGCTGAGGGTCGACACCATCACGGGAGAGACCACGTTTCCGGTGAAACGCCCGTCATGGCTCGGCGAGCACTCGCCAACTTGGCTTGGCGAGCTTTACTCTGAGACGGGTAATAAAACCTGTTGTTTTAATACGGTCAGAAACTGCGGTTTCTCAGACGACATGTCCCGCCCACGCACCGACCGCACCCAGCCACACCCCGATTTCACCGGAAACACGGTGTGTCTCTCCGCTCATATCACTCACCATTCGCACCTACCTGTGAGTCGCCCCGCGCGTGACCCGCACGGCGTCCCGCTCGCACTCGCGCTCAGTGACGGACTCAGCGGTCGAGGGAGTCGCGAACCTCGTACCGCACGCCGTCTTCGCGGAGCCGAGTCGTGTGCCGAGAGAGTTCGTCGGTCGACACGAGCAAGAGCACGTCCAGGCCGCGAAGGGCGGCCTGAGAGACGCCCGTCGCCGACCCGAACCGCACGTCGGGCCGCAGTCCGGTACGGGTCGCGAGGGCGTAGGCCTCGGTTCCGCCGACCGCGACGAGGTCTGCCCGGTGGCACGGTCCCTGATCACGTCTGGAGAAGGAGGCTCCCCCTCAGTCACGGCGGGGACGGGAACGACCGTCACCACGCCCGGGTCGTACTCGACGACGCCTTCGAAGTCGGTGACGCCGACCGCCTCTCCCGCCTCGCCGCCCGTGACGACGACCGCCGTCGCCGCCGCGCCGCCCTCGGGGACGGCGTGTAACACGCCGTCGCGCATCTCCAGTCCGACGTCGTCCCCCTCCGCGAGCGCGTCGGTCGCCACCGCGGCGTCGACGTCGACGCTTCCCAAGACGTCGTCGGACACCCGGGAGACGAACTCCGAGAGGGCGTCGGTCCGCGTGATGATCCAGTCGACGCCCTCCTTCGTCACCTCGTACCGACCGCGACCGCGCTTCTCCACGAACCCGCCGTCGACCAGATCGCGGACGTAGTCGCTGACCGCCTGCGACGTCACGCCGATGACGTCGGCGATCTCCTCCTGGCTCACCGCCGGCTGTCGCGCGGCGATCTCGACGAGAACCCGGTACCGAGTCGCGTCGCGCCTGTTGTCGAGCACTCGCGGCCCGGTCGGTTCGTCCGGATCCTCGCTCGGTCCCATACCAATACTGTCGTAGTCGGAAACAAGTAAAATTGGTGTGCCGAGCGCCGGGCTGCGACCGATGAACTACTCCTGCGCGTCCACGACCGCGACGCTGGCGAGGTTGACGATGTCTTTCACCTCGTCGCCCCGCTGGAGGACGTGGACCGGCTCGTCCATGCCGACGAGCATCGGCCCGATGGCTTCGGCGCCGCCGAGGCGCTGGAGCAGCTTGTACCCGATGTTCCCGGCTTCGAGGTTCGGGAACACGAGGACGTTGGCGGCCTCGTCGAGCTGGGAGAACTCGTAGGTCCCGTTGAGGATGTCGTCGACGACCGCGGTGTCGGCCTGCATCTCGCCGTCGACCGGGAAGTCGACCGCGTCGTCGGACTGGAGGATGTCGACCGCGTCGCGCGGCTTCCGGGTCCCCTCGTTGTCGACGCTCCCGAAGTTGGAGTACGACAGCATCGCCGCGCGCGGTTCGACGTTGAACCGGCGCGCGAGGTCGGCAGTGTGTCGCGTGACCTCCGCCAGCGTCTCCGCGTCCGGGTCCTGATTGACGGTCGTGTCCGCACAGAAGATGACCCGGTTCTTGAACGTGAGCATGTACACGCCGGCGACGGTGTCGGTGTCGGCCGCGGACCCGACTATCTGGAGCGGCGGCCGGAGCGCGGACGGGTAGTGGTGGGTGAGCCCGGTGAGCATCGCGTCGACGTCGCCGGTCTCGACCATCACGCTTCCGAGGTAGTTCGTGTCCCGCTTCACCAAGTCGTCAGCTTCGCGCTTCGTGATTCCCTTGCGCTTCCGGAGCTCGTACAGCCGGTCGCCGTACCCGGAGACGTCGCGGTCGTCGGGGTCGACCACTTCGGGCCGGAACGAGAGGCCGAGTTCGGCCGCGGTCTGCGAGATGGTGTCGGCGTCGCCGAGCAGCACCGGCTCCGCGATCCCCTGCTCGGAGAGCTGGTAGGCGGCGCGGATCATCTTCTCGTCGGTGCCCTCCGCGAGCGCGATCCGCTTCGGGTCGCTCTTCGCCTTGTTCAACACGACCCGCATCATCTCGCGGGACTTCCCGAGCCGCGCTTCGAGCCGCTCCCGGTACTTTTCTAAGTCGATCTCGGTCCGCGCGGATCCGGATTCCATCGCCGCCTCCGCGACCCGCGGCGCCACCTCGAACAGCACGCGGGGGTCGAGCGGCTTCGGGATGACATAGTCGGGGCCGAACTGAAGGGGCTCGTCGCCGTACGCCTTCACGACCGCGTCCGGGACGTCCTTGCGCGCGAGGTCGGCGAGCGCCTCCGCGGCGGCCGCCTTCATCTCCTCGTTGATCTCCGTCGCGCGCACGTCGAGCGCCCCGCGGAACAGGAAGGGGAACCCGAGCACGTTGTTCACCATGTTCGGGTAGTCGGACCGGCCAGTCGCCATGATCACCGTGTCGTCGCGCGCCTCTTTCGCGTCCTCGTAGGTGATCTCCGGGTCGGGGTTCGCCATCGCGAAGATGATCGGGTCGTCGCCCATCGAGCGGACCATCTCTTGGGAGACGATCCCGCCGACGGAGAGCCCGACGAACACGTCCGCGCCCGCCATCGCGTCCGCGAGGTCGCCGTCCTCGACGGGCGTGGCGAACTGGCTCTTGTACTCGTTGACCTCGCCGGCCTCGACGCGCTTCTCGGTGATGATCCCCGAGGAGTCGCACATCGTGATGTTCTCCTTGCGCGCGCCCAGTGAGACGTAGAACCGGGCCGTCGCGATGGCCGACGCACCGGCGCCGGAGAAGACGATCTCGAGCTCCGAGAGGTCCTTATCCGAGATGTCGACCGCGTTCATCAGCGCCGCGCCGGAGATGATCGCGGTGCCGTGCTGGTCGTCGTGGAACACCGGAACGTCCATCTCCTCGCGGAGCCGCTCCTCGATTTTGAAGCACTCGGGCGCCTTGATGTCCTCGAGGTTGATCCCGCCGAACGTCGGCTCCATCGCCTTCACCGCCTCGCAGAACGGATCGACGGAGTCGATGTCGAGCTCGATGTCGAACACGTCGATGTCGGCGAACCGCTTGAACAGCACGCCCTTCCCTTCCATGACGGGCTTCGAGGCGGCGGCGCCGATGTCGCCGAGCCCGAGGACGGCCGAGCCGTTCGAGACGACGGCGACGAGGTTCCCCTTCGCCGTGTACTCGAAGACGGACTCTGGGTCGGCCGCGATGTCGCGACACGGCGCCGCGACCCCCGGCGAGTACGCCAGCGAGAGGTCTCGCTGCGTGTTCGTGGGCTTCGTGGTCTCGATCGCTATCTTTCCGGGCGGCTCCTGTCGGTGGTACTCCCGCGCGTCGTCGTCTAATCCCATGTCTCTCTCCATTCGTGAACGGAGTAAAAAGGTATCCTATGGTGTCGAATATACGATTCGACGTTCGACGATCATTCGACGTTCGCTATACGATGCCGAGAACCCTGACGACGCGCGACCATCGATAAATTCCCCCCAGCGATGCGCCATCACCACAGAATCACCCTCAGCAGCCCGCCATCACCACCGAATCACTCCCCCACTGATGCCGATTCGTCGCGCGCGATGAGCGCCGTCGACAAGGGGGCCAAGTCGGGATCGACCCCGGCAAGCGTCGAGACCTCGTACGCGGTCAGGTACGTCCTCACGAGCAAGGTGACCGGGAGCGTCAGGACCACGACGGCGACGACCGCGCAACCCAGAACGGTCGCGAGAACGATCACCCCCGCGGTCGTCCCGATCAGCGCCTCGACGCCGCCGAGGGAAACCGCCGCGAGGAGGAGCGCGACGAGACCCGCCACCGCGACGCCGCCGCCGACGAACGCGACGGCGACGGCCTGAACGATCCCGACACCGGCCGCGAGGACGAAGTGAACCGCGACGTAGACGACCACCTCTGCCCACGATCCGCGGAACGACGCCCAGACCGCCCGCCACCCGTCGACGACGCCGACGTCTCGGGCGACCATCGCCGGCGCGACGAACTCGAACGTGAGCCGTGAAACGACGGTCCCGGCGAGCGCGACGGCGGCCGCAAGCGCGCCCAACACTGCGAACGCGGAGGTGGCCGCCGGCGATCGCCCGGAGAGCGCGCCGACGGAGACGCCGAGGACTCGCAGCGCGTCGGGGTCGAGCGCCACCGCGAGCGCGGCCGCGGGAAGCACGGTGACGGCCGCGGTCACCACCGAGAAGCCGAGGAGCCCCAGCGCCTGTCCGAACCGGTCGCGGAACGGCCGCCAGATCGCGACCTCGGTCGTCGCGAGCGCGTCGTAGAAGGCGAGCCGGAAGGCGATGGAACACGCGAACAGGACGGTCCCCACGAACAGGAGACCGACGGCGACCCCGGCCAGCAGCCCGGGGTCGAGCTCGGCGAGACGCTCGAAACCCGCGCTCACGGTGCCTTCGAAGCCCGAGGGCACCGCCTCGCCGGAGTCCGGGGAGACGTCGTTCCAAGCGCCGACGCCGCCAGCGGGGGCGCCGAGAGCGCCGACGCCGCTGGCGGGGGCGCTGAAAGCGGACGTCGCCCCGCCCGACATGCCGGCGCCACCGCCGACCATGAAGAGCGCGAGGAACGCGAGCTTCACCCACCGCACCGCCTCGAAGGGAAAGAGGAGCCGCCGCGTCGCGTCAACGGCGCGGTCGAGCGCGTCGACGGCGTGCCAAGTCATACCGACCGTTCGCCGGAGAGCGTCAAATAGGCTGGCCACGGACACCGTCGCTCGCTTCGCGAACTGACCGTCGACCCGCAGTCGTTTAGGGCGGACGCGACGAACGACCTCGTATGAAGGTCCGCGGCGAACGCGAGTGTCAGTCCTGCGGCACGCGGTGGTCGTACTACGAGACGGGCTCCGTCGCGTGTCCAAGCTGCGGCGACCTCCGCAGCGTCGGCGTCGACGCCCGCACCGCCCACACCGACACCTCCGCCTCGCTCGACCTCGCCGCCCACCGCGAGCGGTTCGGCGACGCGCCCGAGACCCTCCCCCGGTCGGGGACCGACGATCTCCAGTCCGACCTCCGGGAGTACTGCCGGAAGCGCGGGTTCATCGACGGCGGCCGGCTCGCCCCGCTCGACGAGACGTACCTCGCGGCCCGCGAACTGCTGGAGGCCGTCGACTGCTTCGAGCGACTGCGCGACCCGACCGACGCCGACCGCGAGTACCTCCTCGCGCTGCTCGCCGGCGCCGACGACGGCGACCGACCGCCGGCGGACGAGGTCCCGACAGCGCTCCGCGAGGCCCGCGGGATGGCGGCCGTGCGCGCGGTCGAAGCGTACCGGAGCGACGCGCTCGACTTCCTCGACGAACTCGAAGCCGGCACCGACCGAAACGACGCCGACCGAGACAACGCCGAAAGCGGCGATACCGAAAGCAACGACGCCGAAATCGACCAGACAGAGAGCGACGAAGACGCCCCGACGGTCACCGTCGACGGAGAGAATCCGGAAGCGAGGATCGGCCCCGCCCGCGACGCGTTCGAACGCCTCCGCGACCGCGTCACGCGCGTCGACGCCCTCGGTGGCGACGTGCCGCCCGCGGCCGCGGACGCCCTCGTCGAGGCGGCCGACGCGCTCGGAGCGTACGTCCGGACCGGCGACGAGACGGCGCTAACGAACGCCGACGACCTGATCGACGACGCGAGCGTCGACGACCTCGATCCGACGGACGGCTGAGAGGGGTCGAGCGTCGGCGCGCGTCGCAGGCCTACGCCCGATCATCGCCGGGCGCGACCACCGCGTTCGAGAGCGTGCCGACCCCCTCGTAGGTGATCTCGACGCGCTCGCCGGGCTCGACGAGACCGGGATTCGCGGGGCTACCGAACGCGATACAGTCGCCGGGCTCGAAGGTGAACCGCTTCGAGAGGTACGAGACGATTTCGTACGGTCCGAACAACATCAGCTCCGTGTTGGCGTCCTGTCTCCTCTCGCCGCCCACGGTCGTCTCGATGTCGAGTCCCGTCGGGTCCACGTCGGTCTCGATCCACGGCCCGAGCGGCGCCGAGCCGTCGAACGCCTTGCGCGCGGTCCGCCCCTGTTGGTCGAGCGCGTCGACGTCGTTCATGACCGTGTAGCCGCGCACGGCGTCCGGGACCTCCTCGGGGTCGAGGTCGCGGCACCGCTCGTCGATCACCGCGACCAGTTCGCCGGCGTACGTCAGCTCGTCGGTCCACTCCGGATAGCGGATCGGCTCGCCGTGCGCGAGCAGGCTCGCCGGCGGCTTGACGAAGAAGTCCGGCTCCTCGGGGCGCTCGTACTCCATCTGGTCGAGCGTCTCGGCGTAGTTCCGACCGACGCAGTAGAGCGCGGTGGGGTCACAGGGCGGGAGCAGTCGCCCGTCGCGACCGACCTCGTAGCGGCCGTCGTCGGCGACGACCGCGCCGTCGACGTAGCGGCCGGCGACGGGTCCGTCCGGCGTGAGCAGTCGAGCGAGTCGCATGCGGGAACGTCCGCGCTGCGGTCCGAAAAGGCGTCGATGACGGCAGGACTCGGATCAGTCGCCTTCTTCGTCCGCATTCACGCCGATGACGACCCCGGACCGGATCTCCAGCGCCGTGTCGAACTCCTCCCGGCGACCGCTCCCGGAGCCGATCCGCTCGACCGCGGCCTCGTGAGCGCGGACCACGGCGTCGCGCTCGCGCTCGGTGAGCCCGACGCGGTCGGCCACCGCCTCCCAGTGGTCCGGCTCGACGAGGAACGTCTCCCGGCCCGGCTCGGCCGCGATTCGCTCGTAGCGCCGGCGGTACGCGTCGATTCTGGGCCCGAGATCGGCTTGGACGCGCGTGAGCAGGGCGGGCACGCGGGCCGCAGGCACGCTCGCGAGCGCGGCCGTCTTCACCAGCGCGGTGCCCTCGATCGGATACGGCCCCGTCTCTCCCTCACCGTCGTCGGCGTCGCCGGACATCACCCGCCTGCGCGCATCGCCTTCTGCCGGTACTTGGGGAGCAATTCGGCGAGGACTTCGGGGTCGCCCGCGAACTCGGCGGTCACCTCCGTGAGTTTGATCGCGGCCGCGGCGGTCACCTTCTCGGCGCTGAGGGTCACCCGCCAGCCGTCGCCGTCCACGCGGGTCGCCGCCGCGGGGTCGTCAGTCCCCACGAGCTTCCCGCCCAGATTCCGGAGGTAGTGGGCCGCAAGCCGCCGGGAGATGCCGCGGTACGCCACCGTCTCGCGCTCCCACCCCTCCTCCGCGGGCGGAAGATCGGGAGAACCGGAGCTCGCGTCGTCCCCGGCCTCCTCCGCCGTCGTCGACCCGTCGTCGCTCATGAACCCCCCGCGACCGGCGGGAACACGGAGAGCCGGTCGCCGTCCGCCATCTGCGTGTCGAGCCCGTCGAGGTGGAGCACCTCGCGGCCGTTCTTCAGGACGTTGATCTGCGGGGCGAGGTCGCCGTCGACGATCAGTCGGCCCTCCATCCCCTCGTACTCCGACTCCAGGTCGCGCAGCACGTCGCCGACCGTGGAGCCGTCGGCGAACTCCGCGTTCACCGTCTTCCCGCCGGCGGCCTCGCGAAACGTCGCGAAGAACCGCAGTTCCAGTTCCATACCCGTACGTCGTGTCGCGGCGGCTTAAAAGCGGCCGGCCGCGGAAGGCGACGGTCGAGAAGTCGACGCGTCGCCGACTACAGGTCGGAGAGGCGGATCCCGTCTTCGACCAGCCGGAAGTTGCGCTCGCGGTCGAGGTCGTCGGCGAGCCACTCGTGGTCGTACAGCTGGCCGATCAGCTCGAGGTAGAGGTTCCGCCACGCGATCGCGTAGATGGGCGACTGCCCCCACGCGCGCAGCTCCGGGACGAACTCGTGGTACGTGCTCGCCTGCGACTCCATGCGCTCGACCGCGTCCGCGACGACCTCGGCCGCCTCGTCCGGATCCGCCTCGTCGAGCGCGTCGTTCAACCGCGACTGGATGCCGGTGATGGCACGTCGCATGTCTCGTTCGGCGGTCCCCTCCTCCTCCGGGAGCGACTCGACGACGCCCTTCGGGACGCCGAGTTCGATCTCTGGCATGCGATCCCCTCGGGGGAGCGCGCTCAAAAAACCCGCTCACCCGGCAACGTCGAGCGCGGCGGAGCGGACACTCTCCGAGCCGGCGGTCGACACCGATCGCGACCGGATGTCCCGGTTCGCCGCTCCCCGCTCCGAGAGCCACGTTCCGGTCGCGTTCCCGACCGCTCGCCGGCTGGCGTCCGGCGACAGCGACGCGGGATCGTCGCCGGGCTGTGGTCCGTACGCGCCGAATCCGGCGTGGTTGACGCCGTCGAGTTCGACGATCCGAGCGTCCGCCGGCAGGTTCGACCGAGACGCGCGCTCGCGCTCGGCGTCGATCACCCCGTCGGCGCCGCCCAAGACCGAGAGCGCGTCGAGGCCGCTCTCGGAGACGTCGCGGTCGCAGTACGCGGCGTGGAGGACGAGCGCGTCGTACGCCTCGGCGTTTCCGGCCGCGTGTCGGCAGGCCATGGCGCCGCCGAGCGAGTGGCCGCCGACCGCCCACGCGTCCACCTCGGGGTAGCGTTCGCGGACGCGCTCGGCGCGGTCCGGCGCGAGGACGGCCAGGTTGAGCGGCATGTCCACCACGACGACGAGCGCGGCGCGATCGGACGCCGCCACGATCTCGGCGGCGGTGGGAACGTAGCTCTCGTGATCCACCCGCCCGCCCGGATAGTAGACGAGCCCGACGGTCGACGACGTCACCGGCCCGTCGCGGACCGCGGTCCCGACCGCCATCCGGTCCACGGAGACGTTCGGGTCGGCCTCGACGGCCGCGACCGCGTCCGCGTCCGGCCCCAGGCCGGCGGCGAAGTACGCGGCGCCGCCGGCGACGACGAGCCCGACGAGGAGGACGACCGCACCCCCGGCGAACGCGAGCGTCCGGCGCTCGGGCAGTCGACGCGCTATCGCGTCGAGGACGCCCCTCACGGCGTCGGCGCGGCCTTCTGGAGCGCGGTCTCGGCGATGTTGCCGCCGTAGTCGGCCGAGCGAAGCACGGAGTCGACGACGAGCCCCAGCAATTGCGCGCGCGTCGGATCAAGATCACGTAGAAGCTCGTCGATGGCGCGCACCCGCTCGTCGATCGCCCTGACCATCGTCCGCGCCTCGTTGGCCCGTCGGGTCGCCTCATCGGTGTCGTCGTCGAACAGCGCGTCCATCGCGGTGTCGATCACCTCGACCGCGTCGCCGTGGAGGTCACTCACCGCCTCGACGACCTCGTCGGGAAGGGGCTCGTCGATGTTCAGCGTCAGGTGCGCGATCTTCGTCGCGTGGTCGCCGATCCGCTCTAACTGACGAGCGCTGGAGTGGTAGTCGAAACACTCCTCGCGCGGGAGCCCGAGCTCTTCGGCTGCCTTCGGCGTCCGCAGCGTGGCGCGGAAGATCCGCGAGACGACGAGCCACAGCCGGTCGAGGTCGTCGTCGCGGCCGATCACGTCGCGCGCGAGGTCGTGGTCGCGCTCCGCGAGCGCGGTGATCGCGTCTTCGAGCATCGACAGCGAGATCAGCCGCATCCGCGTGACCGCGTTGTGGATCGAAAGCTCCGAGGAGTCGAGGAGGTCCTGAACGACGACCCTGTCGCGCGTCTCCTCTAACACCTCCAAGCCGACGAGGCTCTGGACCGCGTCGCGGATCGTCGACCGCTGCTCGGTGCTGATCTCCGCGGCCTCCAGCTCGATGACGTCGAAGCCGCTGACGTACATCGTCGTCACCGCGCGCTGGAGCGCCTGCCCCGTCAGGTCGGCGATGTCTAGCGTCCCCCGCGTCCGCTCTTCGTCGGACCGCGGGGTGAGGACCAGCGAGTCGCCGTCCGGGTGGAACTCGATCTCCGTCCCCGCCTCGACGTCGTTGTCGGTCGCCCACGTCTTCGGGATCGAGACCGTGTACGTCGAACCGCCGGTGACCTGGACCTTCCGCGTTTCCATGGTTCGCCCTCCGGAGCGGAACACCTTAATCTTGATCAAAAATATATACTTCGACGTACATGTGAGGATTCATCCGATGTCTGCCACCCCGGTCGCTGCTTTTGAACCGTATCAGGCCCTCTATTAGGATAATATTAGCGCTATATACTTCTATATATTTCACACCGGTCGCGAACCTCTCTGGTCTCGCCTCAGACGACCCGGTTCCGAAGCTCGTCGCCGGCGTCAAGCCGCGCGACGTTGTCAGCCAAGATGTCCGCGACGCGCTCGTAGTATTCGGGCGTGTGACCGGCGTTGTGCGGCGTGATCGTCGCGTTCGACAGGCCCCACAGCGGGTGGTCCTCCGGGAGGGGCTCCGGGTCCGTGACGTCCAGCGCCGCGCCGCGGATGCGGTTGTTCCGGAGCTCCGTCACCAAGGCGTCGGTGTCGACGATCGGCCCGCGCGCGATGTTGACGAGGACGGCGTCGGGCCGCATCGTCCGGAGCGCGTCGGCGTCGACGAGCCCCCGCGTCGTCTCCGTGAGCGGACACGCCAGCACGACGTACTCGGCGTCCGTGACGGCCTCGTGGAACTCGTCGAACCCGTACACATCGTCGGTCGGACCGCCCTTCTCCGGGGAGTAGCGCACGCCGACCGTGTCGACATCGAACGACTCCAGCCGATCGACGACGGCCTGCCCGATGGCGCCGAGCCCCACCACGGCGACGGTCGAGCCGTACACCTCCGTCGTCTCGTAGGTGCGCCACTCGCGGCGGGACTGCTGGCGGTACGCCCGGTGGAACTGCCGCGCGTGCGCGATCATCGAGCCAATGACGTGCTCGGCGATGTTCGAACCGTGGACGCCCGACGCGTTCGTCACGGCGACCCCGTGGTCGTCGAGCAGGTCGCGCGGCAGGTGCCCCGTCCCCGCGAACACGCAGGCGAACAGCTCTAACTCCTCGGCGGCCGCGAGCAGCTCCTCGTCGATGGTGAGCCCGACGGCGACCCGCGCGGTCCGGATCAGGTCGCGCTCCTCAGCGGGAGTCCGCGCCCGCGTGACCTCCGCGTCGGGGAGTCGATCGCGGATCGCCGCCACCAGTTCGTCGGGGCCCAGCCCGTGGATCGTCTGTCGAAGCACCAGAACGTCTGGATCGCTCATGTGGGCAGTCTCGGCGGAACCGATAAAAATGGTGTCAGTCGGCCGGCGCCGGACGCGACCTCCCGTTCCGGAGAGCCCGCTACGACAGCGCCGCGTCGAACGCCGCTTGGAGGTCAGCCTTCATGTCGTCGACGTGTTCGATCCCCACGGACACCCGGATGAGGCCGTCGGTGAGCCCGGCCGCGAGCCGCTCCTCGCGCGGGATCGCGGCGTGGGTCATCGCGGCGGGCTGCTCGATGAGGCTCTCGACGCCGCCGAGCGACTCCGCGAGCGTGAACACCTCCGTCTCGCTCACGACCGTCGACGCCTCTTCGAGGGTGCCGTCCAGCTCGAAGGAGAGCATGCCGCCGAAGTCGTCCATCTGCTCGGCGGCCAGCTCGTGATCGGGATGCGACTCCAGCCCGGGGTAGTAGACGCGCTCGACCGCGTCGTGGTCCTCCAGCCATTCGGCGAGCGCCATCGCGTTCTCGCAGTGGCGGTCCATCCGCACCGGGAGCGTCTTCGTCCCGCGGAGGACGAGGAACGCGTCGAACGGGCCGGGCGTTGCGCCGACGGAGTTCTGGTAGAAGCCGAGCCGCTCGTCCAACTCCTCGTCGTCGACGATGAGGGCGCCGCCGATGGTGTCCGAGTGGCCGCCGAGGTACTTCGTCAGCGACTGGCAGACGACGTCCGCGCCGTGTTCGAGCGGGCGCTGGAGGTACGGGGTCGCGAACGTGTTGTCGACCGCGCAGAGCGCGTCGCCCTCGTGGGCGATGTCGGCGAGCGCACCGATGTCGTTGACGTTCATCAGGGGGTTCGTCGGCGTCTCGACCCACACTAACTCGGTCTCCTCGCGCATCGCGTCCCGGACCGCGTCGTGGTCCGTCGTGTCGACGAAGCTGGTCTCGATGTCGTACTCGTCGTACACCTGCGTCAGGATGCGGTGCGTCCCGCCGTACACGTCGTCGCCCGCGACGACGTGGTCGCCCGCCGAGAGGAGGTTGAGGACGGTGTTGATCGCGCCCATGCCGGAGGAGAAACAGCGCGCGTGGCTGCCCGACTCCAGCGAGGCGAGGTTCGCTTCGAGGTCACTGCGCGTCGGGTTCCCCGTGCGGCTGTACTCGTAGCCGCGGTGGTCACCCGGCCCGTCCTGCTCGTACGTCGAGTTCGCGTGAATCGGCGTCATCAACGCGCCCGTCTCCGGGTCCGGCTCTTGGCCGGCGTGGATCGCGCGGGTCTCGAAGCGGCGGTCGTCGGCGCCGCCGTAACCCCCGTCGCCGCCGCGGCCGTCGCCTCCGTCACCGTCGCCGCCGTCGGATCGGTCGCTCATACCCGATGCTCCGCCACCGACGGCCGTGATTCTTCCCCTTCGGACTGACCGGAGAACGGAACGGACGACCGGAGAACGAGACGCGTCGCTCGCGGTGTGAGAGTGGATGCTCGGTCAGGGATTTGAACCCTGGTCGTCGGCTGACTTCCGAACCGGCGCCGAGGCGCCGCGTCCGCCGAAAGGCCAACATGATTGGCCGGACTACACCAACCGAGCGCGATTATCGCTTACGGCGGGGATGATTTATATCTTCTTAACTCCCCCCGACGTGGGAGGGTCGAACACGGGACGGGGGAACCCGGACCGACTACTCGTCGACGTCGACCTTCTCGATCTCGACGGCCTCTCGGGGGTCGTCGTTGCGCCCGGTCGGCACGCCGCCGATCTCCTCGACGACATCCATCCCGTCGATGACCTGCCCGAAGACGGCGTGTTTGCCGTCGAGGTGCGGGGTCGCGTCGAGCGTGATGAAGAACTGCGAACCGTTCGTGTTCGGGCCGGAGTTCGCCATCGAGAGGATCCCGGGCCCGTCGTGGGTGAGGTCGTCGTGGAACTCGTCGTCGAACTGGTAGCCGGGGCCGCCGCGACCGTTCTCCATCGGGTCGCCGCCCTGGATCATGAAGTCGTCGATGACGCGGTGGAAGACGATGCCCTCGTACAGCGAGTCGCCGCGGACCTCGCCGCTTTTCGGGTCCTCCCAGGTGTTTGTGTCGCGCGCGGGCTCCGCGTCGGCGGCGGGGTCGTGGCGGGCCAGCCCGAGGAAGTTCTCGACCGTCTTCGGCGCGCGGTCGGCGAACAGCTCGACGACGATGTCGCCGTGGTTGGTCTGGAGCGTCACCTGCGGGTTGTCGGGGTCGGAAACCTCTCGTGCCATGTCCGCGAGGAGGGACGCGCGTCGGAAAACCCTGCCCATCCGTGCGAGCAGCGCACCGGGAGCGAGCATCGCACTTATAAATAAGCGCCGCGGACGCGTCGACACAGGCCCGCACTTCGTTCTGTCCGTCGCTGCGATCCGACCGTACCGGACCTCAGTCCAACCGCTTCAACGGCCGGTATCGTTTTCCGCCGGGCGCGAGCAGTACCGCGTATGTACGACGACATCCTCCTGCCCGTCGCGCCCGGCGGGGAGGCGAACGACGCCATCCCGCACGCCGCCAGCCTCGCCGAGCGATACGACGCGACGGTCCACGTCCTCTCGGCCGCCGATACCGCAGTCGACACGCTCGCCGGCCCGCGGACCGGCGTGTTCTCCGACCGGCTCGCGGAGGCGGCCGAGGAACGCGTCGAGGCGGTGACCGCAGAACTGGAAGCGGCCGGCGTCGAGGCAGTCGGAAGCGTCGTCCGCGGCGACCCGCTGGACGTCATCGAGAACGCGATCGACGACGGCGCTGACATCGTCGTCATGCCGAGTCACACCCGCCGCGGGATCCGCCGGCTGCTCCTCGGGAGCGTCACCGAGAAGGTCGTCCGCGTCGCGTCGGTGCCGGTAGTGACCGTCCCGATGGCCGATCCCGACGGGGCGGACGGAGAGACGGAGTCGACCGATACCGACGAAGGCGCGGGCAACGCGACGGGCGGCGGCGACGCGACGGACGGCGGCGACGCGTCCGACGATCAGTGACGGCCGCGTCGAACGGTCACGGGACGGTTACCCGCGCCTTCCGGGTCGCGTACGACGGCCGAGAGTACGCCGGCTTCCAGCGCCAGCCGCACGCCCGCACGGTCGCGGACGCGCTCCTCGAAGCGCTCGCGGAACACGGCGTGGTCGATCGCGGCGACGGGTCGACCCACGCCACGCCGCCCGGCTACGCCGCGGCGGGCCGGACCGACGCCGGCGTCTCAGCGGTTGCCCAGACCGTCGCCTTCGAGGCGCCGCCGTGGCTCACGCCGCGCGCGTTCAACGGCCACCTGCCGGGATCGGTCCGCGTGTGGGCCGCCGCCGACGTCGCAGACGGCTTTCACGCGACGCACGACGCGGTCCGGCGGACCTACCGGTACCACCTCTACGCGCCCGAATCGAGTTCCGAATCCGGCTCGGACCGCGCGCGCCGAGACCCGGAACACGCGGTCGACGACGACCGGTTCCGGGCCGCGCTCGCGCGCTTCGACGGCGAGCACGACTTCCACAACCTGACGACCGACGAGACGGGGACGGTCCGCGACCTCGACGCGCGGGCGACCCGCGAGGGCGACGCGCTCGTCGTCGAACTCTCGGCGGACGGGTTCCCGCGCGCGCTCGTCCGGCGGGTCGTCGCCGCCGCTCGCGCCGTCGGTCGCGGAACCGCCGACCTCGCGTGGATCGACCGGCTGCTCGCCGCCGAGCCGATCCCGGGAGACCGCGGCGTCGGTCCCGCGCCCCCGGAACCGCTCGTGTTGTGGGACGTGACCTACCCCGACGCGGAGTTCACCGTCGACCGCGAGGCGGCGGAGAGCGCGCGCGTCGCCTTCGGCGAGCGACACCGGGACGCGCGTCACGCCGCGGCCGCGACCGATGCGGTCCGCGACAGGCTGTTCTCCGCGGTCGACGAGGAGTGAATCGGGCTTCCGGACGGCCGCGGCTCTGGTCCCCGCTCAGGCCCCCGTTCAGGATCCCACTCAGGCGGCCGACCCCCCGCCGGCGTCTCCATGCCGTCGACGCGGACCAGGAGGCTGTTGCCGTCGACGTTCGTCGCGTCGACGACGCCGGAGAGCCGCAGCCCGGTGGCGGGCGTCGGCCCGACGGTCACGTGATCGCCCGCGTCGAAGGGGCCGACCGGGCCGCGGATCACGAGTTCGGCGCGACACAGCTCCGGATTTGCGACGCTCGACAGGTCTATCTCCGCGACGGTGACGTCCTCGACGGGGTCGCCCTCGCGCTCGACCGGCGTCGTCGCGGCGTCCTCTAAGCGCTCGATGCCGAGCGTGTCGTACGCCTCGTCGGTCGGGATGTAGCCGCCGTCGGGCCCGGCAACGCCCTTGACGAGCCCGAGCGTGCTGAGGCTCCCCATGCGGTTCCGCACCGTTCCCGGATTGCGGTCGATCGCGTCGGCGATCTCGCGGCCCTGTACCGGCGCCTCCCGGCCCTCGGAGAGGTTCACGAGCGCGGTGAGCACGCGTTCCTGACTCGAACTCAGCTGGATGCGTGACATGGACAAATCGAACTCTATCTAACTAATAAATGTTCGTATATAATCACATTATATGCTTAGAACGATTATTCTGTGACTAATTTCTATTCAAACGTACTCAAATTGGGCGTGTTATTTTGGGAGACGAGTTATTCCTTCGTTCAGCGGCATCGAAGTTCAAGTATATTAGATTATTCCGATTCTAATCGCACGTACATCGTGCTTCACGAGTAACTCTACTCCACTCAGCCGTAACTGTACCAATTCCTTATACGATCCACACCGCAAGTATTTACCAGCGCAAACGGAAGCGGCGGCCGACTGATGACGATCCAACGCGACGCTCGCGAACGCCCGCAGAGACGCACCCGCGCTCCCTCACGAGCCGTCGGCGGACAGGCCCGTCGGCGGACGATTCGGACGGGGCGGACGGCCCGCGCCGGAGGAGGAGATGGCTGACCCGGAGTCGGCGTTCGATTCGGACGGGGCCGCCGCCGAGCGTTCGGCGGGAGGGGCGGTGTCGAACCACGAGCGAGACGCCGCCAGTTCTCACTCCCTTCCCGCCTCGCTGCTCCCGGACCGGGATCCCGCGGTCGAACGCGACCGAGTCCGGTCGTTCGTCGCCGACCGGGTCGCCGCCGCGGGCGCCGACGGCGTGGTCGTGAACATGAGTGGCGGGCTCGACTCGACGGTGACGGCGGCGCTCGCGGTCGAAGCGCTCGGCGCTGACCGCGTGTACGGGCTGATACTTCCGTGTAACAAGATCGGCGCGCCGCACGCCCGCGACGCCGAGGCGCTCGCGGAGGCGCTGGGTATCGACCACGACACGGTCCACCTTCAGCCGCTGTTCGCGCAGTTCGGCGCCGTCGCCCCGGACCGCTTCGACCTCCATGACGAGCCGGTCCGGTCCGGCAACGCCGTCGCGCGGCTCCGGATGGCCGTCGCCTACCTCGCTGCCAACGCGACGAACCGCCTCGTCTGCGGCACCGCGAACCGGAGCGAGCTCCTCCTGGGCTACCTGACGAAACACGGCGACGGCGCGGCAGACCTGTTCCCGCTGGGCCACCTCTACAAGACGGACGTCCGGGGGCTCGCGGCCGAGCTTGACGTGCCGGAGTTCGTCGTCGAGAAGGCGCCGACCGCGGGGTTCCTGCCGGGGCAGCGCGACGCGGACGACCTCGGCGCCCCCTACGAGGTCATCGACCCGGTCCTCCACCTCGGCGTTGACCGCGGGCTGGACCCGGAGGCGGTCGTCGAGCGGATCGAGGGAGCCGACGCCGACCTCGATGTCGACCGCGAACTCGTCGCGGACCTGCTCGGACGCCACCGCGCGACGGCCCACAAGCGGCTTCCGCCGCCGACGCCGGACGCGGACGTGGAGTGACCGGGCGGGCGGTCGCTCCGCCCTGCGGCCGCTCCGCGACCGCCCCGCTCAGTCCCAGTCGGCCGGCCAGAGGTCGGCCGCGCGCATCCCGGTCTCGAAGTCGGCCTCGCGGAACGCGGCCGCGAGCTCGTCGCGGTCCAGCCGCGGAAGGTCGCGCTCGGGCGCCGCGAACTCGGCGACGAGCAGCGCGATCAGCATCGCGTGTTCGCGGACGTTCCGGTCGTCGACCTTGTCACGGGTGTCCGCGTGGGTGTGGCCCCACCCTCGCCCGCGGTCGCCCGAGTCGCTGTGGAGCTGGAGCGCCGGCACGCCGCGGCGCACGAACGGCCACTGGTCGGAGAACGGGTGCGGCTGCGCGTCGACCGCGATCGGCTGGCGCGTCGCGGTCGACACTGCCTCTGCGACCGACGCGGCCGCCGTGGAGGCGTGCGCGAGCGCGACCAGGTCGCGGAACCGTCCCGCGCCGTCGACGTTGACCACGCCCTTCACGCGATTGAGGTCGAGGCGGTCCGCGAGGTGCTCCGCGCCGAGTAGTCCCACCTCCTCCGCACCGACTGCGACGACGTCGACGCCGAGGGGGAGGTCCGCGTCGGCGAGGATCTCGGCCGCGGTCGCGACCGTCGCGATCCCGCAGCCGTTGTCGAGCGCGCCCTCCGCGATGTCGTGGGCGTCGTAGTGGGCGAGCAGGAGGACTCGCTCGTCGGTGTCGGGGCCTGCTCTCCCGATCACGTTGCGGCTCTCGCCCGGCGTCGTCGACGCTTCGACCGACAGTTCAGCCTGTGCGACCGGTTCGGAGTCCGGGCTGGCTGAATCGCCCCCGACCGCGTACTCGCGGAGCCACGCGCCGGTCTCCTTCGAGACGCCGACCGCGACCGCCTCGGCCTCCTCGCCGAACGTGAGCGATCCGGTGGGCGGCAGCTGCCCGTCGAGGTGGTTGACGAACACGAAGCCGACGGCGCCGGCGTCGATCGCGTAGCCGAACTTCTCCATGCGGTGGACGAACCGCCCGCCCTCGGGGGTGGTGGTCGAGGCGACCGCGATCCGCCCCTCCACGTCGCGCTCGTCGATCTCTCTCGGGGTGCCGTACCCCACGTCGACGAGCTCGCCCGCGACGCTTCCTGACGGCGAGTACGGGAGCGCCAGCGCCTCGAACGAGCGCGTCGCCGGCTCGCCGTCCCGCCCCGAGACGGTCACGTCGAGCGACGCCGACCCGCGCTCCCACGCGGGCAGGTCGAACGGCTCCGTGCGCACGTCCGCGAGCCCCGCCCGCTCGAAGGCGTCGGCGACGAGGCTGGCGGCCCGGCGCTCACCCTCGCTGCCGGCCATGCGACTCCCGATCGCCGTGAGGTCGGTGAGGAAGCGCCACGGCTCGTCGTCGGTCCAGGTCGCGCCGAGCGCGGGCGCGAGGTCGGCCGCGCGCTCTCGCACGCGATCGACCGTGTCTGCGGCGTCCGTTCGCGTTGCGTCCGCTGCGTCGTCGGTCATGGCCGTGCCTTCGTCGGCGGCCGCTTAATCGTGTGGCTCGCGGCACTCGGCGTCGGTGGTCGGGGTCCGCCGAAACGCTACGTTCAAGTGGGACGGTCGGGTACCTCGAATCGAGCACCGTTGGTCCAGTGGTAGGACATTAGCTTCCCAAGCTAATAGCCCGGGTTCAATTCCCGGACGGTGCATTTCTCGAACGCAGTGAGAGAAATCACCGGACGGAATTGAACCCTATCAGTCGCGCGCAGCGAGTGAAACGAGCGAGCACGTCTGATTTCGGTTCAATTCCCGGACGGTGCACTTCCTTCGGTCGTGCCCCGTCCGTTGTCCCGTTCGCTCCGTCGCCGGCGCTTTGCGCCGGCTTCCAGAGGGACCGTAGGTCCCTCGCCGCTCACGGGACTCCCGGACGGTGTATTTCTGCGACGATCAGCTCGCAAGCGCCGGCGCTCGCCGAAGACAGAGGACCCACTCTTATACTGTCTGGATGGTGACCGGACGCTATGGCAGACGTACAGCGATATCGGGACCGACTGCTGATCGAAATCATCGCCGAGAAGCTCGGTTTCGGGCGGCTATCGGACACGCTCACCGGCGGAGACGTCTATCCGCCGTATCTGCTCGTCGCGGTCGGACTGTTCGTCGAGTACGGGCTGTTCGACGTGTACAACTTCCTCGTGTCGGGGAAAAGCTCCTTTTTCGTACAGCCGAACTCGCTCGCCATCCCCGCGATGACGGTCCTCGGCGTGTTCGGGCTCCGGTACATCCACGAGAGCTACGCCGACGCGATGATCGCGCTCGGTATCGACGACGAACACGTCGACATCGACGCGTCGATGCGGCGGCAGTTCGAGGGGCTCGTCTCCCTCCGGACGCGGACGGCGGCCTACGTCGTCGCCCTCGTCGCCTTCTACGCCTTCGGGGCGTTCGTGCTCGGATTCCCGCGTCTCATCGAAACGGACGGGATCGGCCTCGTCTTGTACGCACAGGCGGTCTCGTTCCCGCTCATCACGATCCCGATCTTGGTTGAGCTCGGGGTGTCCTACGTCGCCGTTCACCTCGCTGTCCCACGCCGGCTCGCCAAGGCGGACTTCGGACTCTTCTACTACGACCCCCGGAACCTCGGCGGGTTCGAACCGGTCGGAGAGCTCCTCAAACGCTCGTATTACATCTATACGGGGGTCCTGCTGTTGTGGTTTCTCCAGACCCACATCCCGGTCATCCTCTCGCAGTACCTCTCGTCGCCGTATCCGGCTCCCGGGCCGGGTTTCCAAGCGGTTCTCTCGGCCGTCTGGTTCGTCGGCGTGCTGACGATCGGGTACTCGATGTACAGGGTCCACGCAATCATGAAGAGCAAAAAGCGAGCGAAGATCCGATCGCTGGAACGGGAGCTTAAGCGGTCGGTGAGCGACCCGTTCGACGCCACGCTCACGGATATTGAGAACAGGGAGCAGTACGAGAACGCACAGGAGACGCTCGCGCACGTCGAAAGCACCGGAACGTATCCGACGACGTTCGCCATGTGGTCGCAGATATTCGTCAGCGTCCTACTTCCGCAGGCGTTGAACTTGGTCGTTCAGCTCCCCGGATAGGTTCGGAGCCGCCCGCGGCCCGCGAGGGCTCAGAAGATGTTCGCCTGATCGTACACGGAGATCCCGGTGTCGGTGATGTCGTACGGCTTCGTCTCGCGGGAGTGGTTCGCGTCGCGGATCTTCTGGATCTCGACGGCGAGGCGGGTCTCGCGGAAGTCCGACCCGCGGACGTACTGGAGGACGAAGACGGCGTCGGTGAGGTACTCGACGATGCCGTGCCGGGAGGCGTACGGCGTCTCCTCGCTCGCCTCGGAGGTGAGCAGCGTCGTGACGCCCGACTCCTTCAGCGAGCGCGTGAACCCGAACACCTCAGAGCGTCGCTTCGCGGGGTGGTCGTACATCATCTCCAAGAGGGAGACGGAGTCGAGCACCAGCCGGTCCGCGTCGAACTCAGCGATGAGCCGGACGAGGTCGTTTCGGATCGACGACAGCGAGTTGGCCATCTCGATGGGGTCGATGGCGACGACCGCGAGGCGGTCCTCCGCCGCGTGCTCGCGGAACGACCACCCCTTCTCGGTCGCCGTGTCGAGAATCGACTCGCGGGTCTGTTCAAGCGTGATGTAGATCCCCTTCTCGCCCGATTCGAGCGCGTGGTTGAGAAACTGGAGCGCGAACGTCGTCTTCCCGGTGCCGGCCCCGCCGATGACCGACAGCAGCGACCGGCTGGGGACGCCGCCGAGGATCATGTCGTCGAGCCCCTCGATCCCGATGTCGGTCCGCTCGATTTCGGACTCGAACTCGTCGGGGTCGACGTCGAAGTCGGTCGTCCCGCCGGCGTCCGCGTCGCCGCCGAACTCACCGAATCCGAAGTCGTCGTCGTCTCCGCCCGTACTCCCGCGGTAGCCGCCGAACGGATCGCCGCCACCGCCCGCCGCTCCACCGTCACCGGCGCCGCTTGACCGGCCGTCGGACCCGCCACCACTCCGACTCCCGCCGAAGGGGTCGTCCGCGCCGAACGGGTCCGTCGCGCCGCCGTCGCCGCCAGCGTCGAGGTCGTCGGTACCCGCTTCATCGCCGCCGAAGGGGTCGTCTTCGCCGAAGGAGTCGAACCCGGAGTCGGCGTCGACGTCGCCGAACGCGTCCGCCGGAATGCCACCGCTCGCCGCGTCGTCGCCGCCGAATTCACCGTCGCCGAACTCGCCTCCGTCGGACTCGTCGCCCTCCCCGGCGTCGCCGGCGAAGGGGTCTCCGTCGCCCGCCTCGGCGCCCGTCTCGTCGCCGGCACCGCCGAACGGGTCGGCCGGTTCGGCGTCGTCGCTCGCGGCCTCCGTTTCCCCCGCAGGGTCGTCCGCACTGGCTTCCGAGTCGTCCGCGTCGCCATCCGGATCGGCGGACCCGTCTTCCGCACCGTCTGAACCGCCCTCCACGCCATCGGACCCGCCCTCTGCACCGCCCACCGGCGGCTCGTCGGACTCCTCGTCGGTCTCGCGCAGCGCGCGCTCGAACCAGTCGTCCTCCTCGCTCATCGTTTCCGCCGCCCGTGGGGGGTCGACATGGACCGAGCAACGCGGCCGAGCGGCTTGAAACTTTCCGGCGAGGTTTCAGGTCTCGGGAACCCGGTGCCGCCCGATGTCCGCACGCTTTTATCCGGGGCTCGGGATGGATTCCGCATGGAAGTGGGCATCGTGGCGCGAAAGGGAAGCGAGCGGGCGGCGTCGCTCGCGGCGACCCTCCGAGACGTCGTCGTCGACGCGGGCGAGAGCGTTTGGCTGGACGAGGAGACCGCTGCCGCGCTCGACGCCGGCGACGACGCCCGACCGGTCGACGCGTTCGGCGACTGCGACCTCGTCGTCGCGGTCGGCGGCGACGGGACGTTCCTGTTCGTCGCGCGCAACGCGGGCGACACCCCGATCGTCGGGGTGAACCTCGGCGAGGTGGGCTTTCTCAACGCCGTCCCGCCGGCGGACGCCGCGACCGCGCTCCGCGCCGAGATCCGGGCGTTCCGCAACGGCGGCTTAGACGTCCGCGAGGCGCCGCGGCTCACCGCGAGCACCGGCGACTGGACCTCGACGCCGGCCGCGAACGAGGTGGTCGTCCAAGGCGACCGGCGCGGCCCGGGTGGCGGGATCGACTACGAGGTGCGCGTCGACGGGTCCCGGTACGCTGGCGGCCACGCCGACGGGGTCCTCGTGGCCACGCCGACCGGGTCGACCGCGTACAACCTCTCCGAGCGCGGGCCCCTCGTCCACCCCGAGGTCGGGGGGTTAGTCGTCAACGAGATGGTCGCCGAGGAGGGGATGCCGCCGCTCGTGGTGGACGCCGACGCGACGGTCACCGTCTCGGTCGCGGACGACGCGGGCGCGACGGTCGTCAGCGACGGCCGCGACACCGAGACCCTCGACGGGCCGGTTGAGGTGACAGTCGAGCGCGCCGCGCCGCCGATACGCATTGCCGGCCCGCCCTCGGACTTCTTCGAGGCGCTCGGAAAGCTGTCGTGAGCCGGACGCGCAGACCTTCGGCTCCCGCTCGAACGCACCCACAAAGCGTTTACCGGGCGCCCGCGGACCGGCGAGCGTGAATCGCCGGTCGACGCTCGGGCGGTACGCGGTCGCGGGCGCCGTCGTCGCCGCGCTGGCGGCGCTCGCGCTCGCGGTCTCCCCCGAGGGGGCGCTCTCGCGGCTCCGCTGGCTCGCGACCGATCCGCTCCGGTTCGGGGTCGCCGTCGTCGCGCTCGCCGCCGTGCGGCCCCTGCTCGCGTGGCCGACGACCCTCCTCGCCGTCGCCGTCGGCTTCGGGTACGGCTGGGTCGGGGCGCCGTTCGCGCTCGCGCTCGTCGTCGGCACCGCCCTCCCGCCGTACGCGCTCGCTCGGGCGGGGCGGCTCCGAATTCGCGACGGTTCCGAGACGGGCGAGGAGCCGGGCATCGCAGACCGGTTCTGCCGGGCCGGCGAGCGCTTCGCGGCGGAGTCCGGCAGCGTGCGCGCCGTGGCCGGGACCCGCCTGCTGCCGCTCCCCTCCGACGCTGTGACGGCCGGGGCCGCGGCCGCCGGCGTCGGGGTCCGGCCGTTCCTGGTCGGCACGGCGCTGGGCGAGTTGCCGTGGGTCCTCGCCGGGGTCGCGGTCGGCGTCTCGCTCGACCGACTCGCGGCGAGCGGCGGGTCGCTCGTCGACCCGACCGTGATCCTCGGGATGGCCGCGGTCGGCGCGCTGGTCCTCGCCGGACCGCTCTATCGGACGTTCGTGCGGCCGGACGCGGCGACCGCCTGACTCCTCGCGGTATGAAAAGGCCGAAAGGCGAACGGATCGGAGAAAGCGGAGACCGCCCGAACGCGTCGTCGTACGGGCGATCGTGCGGGTCGTGTGCCTCTGACGGCGTCTGCCTCGGATCGGGGACCGACCGCAACGGCGCGCGCATTCCCCCGGTCCCCGAATCCCGGGAACCGACCCAGCCCTGACCCCGAAGCCGCGGCGCGGGCCGCGCTCGCTCCGCGCGAGCGACGGGTGCGGCCGCGACTCCAACGGGGGACCGGGGGACTGCGGCGTCGCTACGAGTCGTCGGTCTCGTTGTCGCCGCTCGATCCGTCGTCGTCCGAGTCCGACGACTCCTCGTACTCCACCTCGATGCCACTCGGTACCGGTCGGAGGAGGTAGCGGCCGTTCCCGCGCAGCACCGGCGCGAAGTCCGCGGTGAACGTCGTCCGCGTGTTCTCCCGGATCTCGAACGCTTCGTTGAACTTCAGCGGCGCGTTGCCCGGGAGGTCGACGGTCGCGTCGCTCCCGTCGGTGAGCGTCCCGTCCGCCGACGACACGTCGATCTGGAGGTACGGGTACTCCCCCGTCTGGAGCTCGCGCTCGTCGATCAGCTGCGTCTCGCCGTTCTGGAGTTCGACGAGGTCGGCCTCTTGGGCCTCGTCGAACTCGAAGTACTCGCGGCCGGCGTCCTCCTCGTCGTCGGCCTCGTCGCCCGCGTCCGTCTCGTTGCCGTCGGCAGTCTCGTTGTCGCCAGCGTCGTCGCCGCCATCGTCCGTGTCGGTCTCGTTGCCGTCGGCGTCCTCGCTGTCCGGCTCGGCGCCCTCCGGCCCGAGCCAGAACCCCTCGACGGTGACGACGAGCGACTCGAAGTCGCCGATGTCGGCCGGCTGGTCGGTGACCCGCGTCGCGAGCGTCCCGCTCGCCCGGCCGACGCAGCCGGCCAGGCCGGCCGCGCCGAGCGCGGCGGCGCCGGTCGCACGGAGGTACGTTCGGCGGTCGAGCGCGAGGCGGTCGGACGTGCGGTCCGTCACGTTACGCCCCCTCCTCGTCGGTGTCGGTTCCGTCGTCTGCGTCGCCCTCGCCGGCGCCGTTCCCGGCGACCTCGCTCACGGTCTCGCCGAGGTCGTCGACGCCGCCGTCGAGGAACTCGTTCACGCTATCGAGGACCCCGCCGACGAAGTCCGGCACCTGGTCCGGGAGGTCGCTCGGTGGGCCCGCGTCGCCCGAGGCGTTGTCCGGGCCGGGCGTCGCCGCGACGGCACCGGCGGCCGCGCCGGTCCCGATCAGTACCACCGTGGCCAGCGCCACGAGCAGCGTCGTTCGGAGTGCGTTCATAGCAACTTCCCCTCGGGGCCCGACTCCCTTTAATGACGCAAGCCGTTCAGCCGAATTACGCCCAATTTAATTCGGTTTAACGGGCGTGAGAGACTTTGAAACCCGAATCTCGTCAGATCGGCAGGCATCTTATAAAAGACGGCGAACGCCGAGCGGTTCGATTGTCGCTCGCGCGACGGAATTGGATCCCGACCGCGCAGCCGCGCATCGGGGAGCGGACGGAACGAGCCTCGACGGTCCGGATCGGTTCGGTCCCGCTACGGCTCCAGCCGGTTCGGGTCGCGCGGGAACATGATCGCCTCCTTGATGTTGTCGAGGTCGGCGACCTTCTGGACGAGGCGGTCGATGCCGAGCCCGTAGCCGCCGTGCGGGGGCGTGCCGTAGCTCAGCGCCTCGATGTAGAACTCGAAGTTCGCGGTCTCGACGCCCTCCTCCTCCATGACCTCGACCATGCGCTCGACGTCGTGCTCGCGCTGGCCGCCCGAGGAGAGCTCCTGTCCTTTATATATCAGGTCGAACTTCCGGGAGGCGATCTCGTCGTCGGGCACGTCCTGCATGTAGTAGAACTTCTCGTCGGGGTAGCCGACGACGAAGAACGCCGGGTGTCCCTGCTCCTCGAAGTGCTCGCCGAGCAGCTTCTCCCCTTTCGTGTCGAGGTCGGTCGGGTCGTCCGGGAAGTGGCCGTACTCGGTTTCGAGGATGTCGAGCGCCTCGTCGAAGGTGATCCGCGGGAAGTCCTCTTCGGGCACGTCAAGGTCGACGTCGAGCAGGTCGAGCTCGCGCTCGGCGTTCTCCGCGACCTCGCTGAGCGCGTAGCGCAGCGACTCCTCTTGGACGTCCATCACGTCGTCCTCGTCGTCGATGTACGCCAGCTCCACGTCGAACATCGCGATCTCGGAGACGTGGCGAGAAGTGGCGAAGTCCTCGGCGCGGAACGCGGTGCCCGTCTCGTAGACGGCCTCGTACCCCGACGCCATCAGCATCTGCTTGTACAGCTGGGGGCTCTGCGAGAGGAACGCGTCCTGGTTGTAGTAGAGGATCGGGAACAGCTCGGCGCCGCCCTCGGCGCCGCCCTTCGAGATCAGGGGCGTCTTGATGTCGACGTACCCCTCGTCTTCGAACCACTCCTCCATCGCGGTGATGAGCTCCGAGCGCAGGGTGAACACCGCGAGCGTCTCCGGCTTGCGGAGGTCGAGCGCGCGGTTGTCGAGCCGGGTCGAGAGGTCGACCTCGATGTCCTTCGAGATTTCGAGGGGGAGCGGGGAGTCGGCCTCGTCGATGACCTCGTACTCGGTGGGCGCGATCTCGACGCCGCCGGGCGCCTGGTCGCTCTCCAGCGGCTCGCCGACGACGCGGACCACGTCCTCGGCGCCCACGTCCTGGACGGCCTCGAACAGCTCGGGCTCGCGCTCCTCCTTGAAAACGATCTGGATGAGCCCCTCGCGGTCGCGCACGATGAGGAAGACGAGGCCTCCCAGGTCGCGGATCTCGTGGACGTGGCCGGCGATGGCGACCTCGTCCGCGTCCGGTTCGACGTCCGACGTGTGAATTCGCTCGATCATGACGGTGGCTGCTTACGCGCAACTGGTCGGGCGTTCGGCATAGGCCTGTCGTCTCGGCGTCGACGGAACGGCTCGCCCGCGGCCGCTCCGGCGGATTCTCGGGGACTTCCGGGCCGAATTCACCGTGGCATGTGGTCGCATAACTAACATAATTTTAATACGAAACCGATACAGGAGGCTGATAACGGCGCTTCCCGCGCCGCGGATCCCGACCATGACCCGTTCCACCACCTCGACGCTCGGCCGGTCCGCGAGCGTCGCGTTCCTCGGGTGGATCGGGATCGGGTATTCGGCTCCGAACCCACGGTCCGTCCGCCCGACCGCGTGACGCGCGTCGGCTGGGGAGCTTTCCCCGCGGGACGGACCATCTCCCGTTCTCTCCAGCCGCCGCTGTCCGTCATGCGCGTCGAGTGAGACGACCGTCACCCTCGCGAGCGTCGCCGTCGGCGACCCCCGTCGTCGCCGGCGCGGCGTTCGAGGACGCGGATCGGTCGCCTCCCGGGGTCGGCCCGGGACGCCGACCGGCCGCCCCGCGTTCGACTCGCGGCGAGGGCGTATGGCGGCAGCCATCCACACGCCGTCGGTCGAGGCCACGGTGACCGTCCGCGTCTCGCAGGCGGCCGCCGGCGACCTCGTCGCCGGCGCCAGAGCACAGATCGAGCGAATCGACGGCCTCAGCGTCGAGGAGCTTGAAATCGCCGGCCTCCGGCCCGGCCTCAACGACACCACGGTCGAGGCGGTCGCCACCCTCGCGGTCGACGAGGAGGCGGTTCGGGCGGCCGAGCTCGGCGCGGACGAGGCGGTCGTCGCTGACCGCGTCCGGGAGCGCCTCGCCGACGGGTTCGGCGTCGACCCCGAGCGCGTCGAGCGAGTCGACCCGCCCGACTGACGGGGCGGGGGCTCGGTCTTCCGAACCTAACCGTCGTCGAGCCGCTCCCGCACGTCGGCCTCGGCGCGCCGGAGCACCTCCCGGATCGGGAGGCCCGTCGCCTCGGCGACCGCGGCCGCGTCGTCGTACTCCGCGCTGACGTCGTACACCTCCCCATCCGTCGTCGAGGCGACCTTCACGGCCACCTTGTGGTCGACGCCGTCGACCCGGAGCGTCGCCGTCTCGAACTCGCGCTCGGCGATCCAGCGGTGGGTCGCGCCCGACTGGCGCACCCCGAGCGTCCCGGTCTCCCGGGCGAGCCGCTCGGCGACCGCCTCGGCGTCCGCCGGCTTACAGATGACCTTCACGAGGTGGCCCGGGCGGGATTTCTTCATCGTCGTCGGAACGATCGTCACGTCTCGCGCGCCGGCACGCGAGAGGGTCTCCTGAAGCCCGCCGAGGACCTCCGGCGCGGCGTCGTCGAGGTTCGTCTCCAGGACGGCGATGTCGTCGCGGACGAGGCTGCCGCCTGCGGTTCGTTCCCGCGCGGTCTCGCTCGCTGACGGTCCCCCGTCGCCGACGAGCGCGCGGAGGACGTTCGGGTGGCGCTCGAACTCGGCGTCGCCCGCGCCGTAGCCAGCGCGCTCGACCGCCAGATCCGGGACCGCGTCGACGTCGTCGGCGACCGCTCCGAGGATCGCGGCGCCCGTGGGGGTGAGCAGTTCGCGGTCGATCGGCCCGCCGACGATCCGGAAGTCGGCGCGGCTCGCGATCTCGGTCGTCGCCGGGGCCGGAACCGGGTACGTCCCGTGGCTCATCTCGACCGTGCCGCCCCCGGCAGCGACCGGCGTGGTGAGAACGCGGTCGGGATCGAGGTCCGCGAGCAGCAGCGCGGCGCCGACCACGTCGGCGATCGCGTCGTCCGCGCCCACCTCGTGGAAGTGCGTGTCGTCGAGGTCGGTGCCGTGGACCGACGCCTCGGCGCGGCCGAGCAGTTCGAAGGCGTCGAGCGCGGTCGACTCGACCGCGTCGGGGAGCCCCATCGACTCGACGAGATCGATCACCTCGCGGTAGGAGCGGTGGACGCCGGCGCCCTCGGCGTGGGTGTCGTCTTGGGCGGCCTCCGTCTCGTGGTCGTGGCCGTGACTGTGGTCGTGGTTGTGACCGTGGTCGTGGTCATGCGTGTGATCGTGGCCGTGATCGTGACCGTGGCTGTCGTCCGCGCCTGTCTCGACCGCTCCGTCGTCCTCGCCGTCGACGAGGACGTCGACCGTGGTCGCCCGAATCCCGTTCTTCTCCGTCTCTCCGACCTCGTATCGTATCGGGAGGGCGTCGCTGACGGGGGCGAGGACGTCGGGGTCGGCGCCGGCCGCGATCAGCGCGGCGCAGATCATGTCGCCGGCGGCGCCGGTCCGACCGTCGAAGACGAGCGTTCGCATGGTGCTCCCGAGGCGACTGGCGGACAAATACCTCGGGATTGACGCCGCCGAATCAGTCGGATATTCGTTTATAACTGTCCGGCCAGTAGCTGTTTATCATTTATAAATGAATAACGCCGCTGCGCTAAACACCACCGAGGCCTCGGTCGCTCATTTATCAACCGATGATTACGAATCGACGGAGAACATCTCCAAAGCCCCAGCCGCGAGGGCTCGCGCGACTCGCTGCGCTCCTCAGTCAGTCGCTACCGCTCCTTCCCTGCGGTGCTTGCGTCGTCGTGCTTCGCCCTCGCGGCTGCCCCTTTGATTCCCACCCCGCACGGCACCGCAACCGCACCTCACGCCTCCCCAGCCTCGCCGCTCGCTCGGGGCTCCCTTCGGTCGCCCACATCGCTCGCGGCGTCCCTCGCGCGTGCTGACTCGCGGCCACCGGTGGCGGCCGCTCGCAGGCACGCGCCACCGCAAATTGTCGTTGCTATTTATAAACGCTACTCGCCGGTCGCGAACAGGTACAGCTCGCCGACGACGATGAACGCGACGACCGCGAGCGGAACGGCGAGGAAGCCACCGATATCGAGGGCGTACAGCGCGGCGCCGACGAGCGCACCGGCCACGAGGAAGGCAAGCCGGGAGAGCAGCGACCGCATCGGGTCGGAGAGGGACTCGAACACGTCTGATAGTCGCCTCGCAGGGACAAAAGGCGCCCGTCGCGACAACGCGCGAGTCGACGGCGAAAAGGCACGCTTACGACGAGGTTTTAAGAGCGGGCTTCGTATCGTGCTATATGATAACACAACATTCCGCGGGCGCTAGTCGCTCGGTGCGAAGCGGCGGCGCCGGGACGGGCAACAGGCTTATTCCCGGACCGGGTCCAGATACGACCATCCCCCGCGAGGAACCATGAACGAAGTCCAACTCGAAGTGGCGAAGGCGTACCCGAACGACTCGGGGCGCGGCATCGCCCGACTCGACCCCGACACCCTGCTGCACCTGAAGCTCTCGCCCGGCGACATCATCGAGATCGAGGGCGCGGAGACGACCGCCGCGAAGGTCTGGCGCGCCGACCGCCAGGACTGGAACACCGACACCGTCCGCGTGGACGGGTTCACCCGACAGAACGCGGACGTCGGCATCGGCGAGCGCGTCACCATCCGGAAGGCGGAGGCGGAGAAGGCCGACAAGCTCGTGCTGGCCCCACCCGAGGAGGCGTCGGTCCAGTTCGGCTCCGACGCCGCCGGCATGGTGAAACGCCAGATCCTCAAGCGCCCGGTCGTCGAGCGCGACATCGTCCCCGTGATGTCGTCGACGAACCACCCGTTCATGCGGTCGCCCGGGCAGGCGATCCCGCTGATCGCGGTCGAAACGGAGCCGGACGGCGTCTGTCTCATCACCGAGGACACCGAGGTCGAGCTTCGCGAGGAGCCGATCTCCGGGTTCGAGAAGACCGGCGGCGGAATTACGTACGAGGACATCGGCGGGCTCCAGTCGGAGATCCAGCGCGTCCGCGAGATGGTCGAGCTGCCGATGAAACACCCGCAGATCTTCTCGAAGCTCGGCATCGAGCCGCCGCAGGGCGTCCTGCTCCACGGCCCGCCGGGCACCGGGAAGACGCTGCTCGCGAAGGCCGTCGCCAACGAGACCTCGGCGTCGTTCTTCTCGATCGCCGGCCCGGAGATCATCTCGAAGTACTACGGCGAGTCCGAACAGCAGCTCCGGGAGATCTTCGAGGATGCCAAAGAGGAGTCGCCCTCGATCATCTTCATCGACGAGCTCGACTCGATCGCGCCGAAGCGCGAGGACGTGACTGGCGAGGTCGAGCGCCGCGTCGTCGCCCAGCTGCTGACGATGATGGACGGGTTAGAGACCCGCGGACAGGTGATCGTCATCGGGGCGACGAACCGCGTCGACAGCGTCGACCCCGCGCTCCGCCGGCCGGGTCGCTTCGACCGCGAGATCGAGATCGGCGTCCCCGACGAGGTGGGCCGCAAGGAGATCCTCCAGATCCACACCCGCGGGATGCCGCTCTCCGACGACGTGAGCCTCGATCACCTCGCGGACGAGACGCACGGGTTCGTCGGCGCCGACATCGAGAGCCTCACCAAGGAGGCGGCGATGAAGGCGCTCCGGCGCTACCTCCCCGAGATCGATCTCGACGAGGAGGAGGTACCCCCGAGCCTCATCGACCGGATGATAGTCAAGCGCGACGACTTCTCGGGCGCCCTCAACGAGGTCGAGCCGTCGGCGATGCGCGAGGTGCTCGTCGAGCTGCCGAAGATCTCGTGGGACAACGTCGGCGGGCTCGAGGACGCCAAACAGCAGGTCCAGGAGTCGGTGGAGTGGCCGCTCACCTCGCCGGAGAAGTTCGACCGGATGGGCGTCGACGCGCCGAAGGGCGTGCTGCTGTACGGCCCGCCCGGCACCGGGAAGACGCTGATGGCGAAGGCGGTCGCCAACGAGACGAACGCGAACTTCATCTCGGTCAGGGGGCCGCAGCTGCTCTCGAAGTGGGTCGGGGAGTCGGAGAAGGCGATCCGGCAGACCTTCCGGAAGGCCCGGCAGGTGAGCCCGACGATCATCTTCTTCGACGAGCTCGACAGCCTCGCGCCCTCGCGCGGGCAGGAGATGGGGAACAACGTCTCGGAGCGCGTCGTCAACCAGCTCCTCACCGAACTGGACGGCCTCGAGGACATGGGCGACGTGATGGTGATCGGCGCCACCAACCGCCCGGACATGATCGACCCGGCGCTGCTGCGCTCGGGGCGGTTCGACCGTCTCGTGATGATCGGCCAGCCCGACCAGGAGGGCCGCGAGCAGATCCTCGACATCCACACCCGGGACACGCCGCTCGCGCCCGACGTGAGCCTCCGCGAGGTCGCCGAGATCACCGACGGCTACGTCGGCTCCGACCTCGAGGGGATCGCCCGCGAGGCCGCCATCGAGGCGCTGCGCGACGACGACGACGCCGAGGAGGTCGAGATGAAGCACTTCCGGCGCGCGATGGAGTCGGTGCGCCCGACGATCAACGACGACATCCTCGCGTACTACGAGGACGTCAAAGAGCAGTTCAAGGGCGGCGGCGGCGAGTCGCTCCGCGACACCGGCGGTCGGATCGGCTTCCAGTGAGCGCCTGAGTTTCGGGCCGCGGATCGCCCCGCGCCGCTCAGACCCGCCGCGACCGACCGCTTTTGCGTTCCCGCCTCGAAGGAGCGACCGGTATGTCCGACGACGTGACCGTCGACGTGGAGGTCGAGGTGGAGGTCGACCGGGACGAACTGGAGATCGAACGCGAGGACGCCGAGGTGGTCGAAGCGACCTACGAGGCGAACGGGATCGAGATCGAGGTCGAGGCCGAAGTGGAGACGCACGGCGGCGAGAGCGACGAGGGTGAAGACGACGAGAACGCGCCCGAAGCCGACGACGACGAAAGCGGCTACGAGGATCTCGAGTAGCGAACCTCGCCGTTCCCGCTCCCCCGCACCGACCCGTTCCGCTCCTTTTAACCTCGACAGCGACCAAGCGGAGCTATGTCTCAGCCCCGCGTCCCCGGCGGCGACGAGAACGCGCTGGAGCTACCCTGCGGGGAGACGATCGGCGCCGGCGACCTGGACCTCGGGATGCGCGAGTACGAGTGCGACTGCGGCGAGACCCACGCGGTCGTGATGGACGTCCATCCCCCGAGCGGTTCCTCCCGGACTTCCTCGTCGAGGTCCTCCGCGAGGCGATCGAGACCACGAGCGAGGAGATGCCGGAGTTCGACACGCCGCACCTGCTGGGCGTCGTCTTAGAGGAGTTCCCCGAGGCGGTCGTTTCCCACGACGCCAGCGAGAACGCCGACGTGGGGTACGCGATGGTCTGGGTGACCGAGTTCGACTCCCGCCGGCTCCACGAGATCGTCGTCGAGCTCGTCGTCGAGCTGATGGAACACGCCGTCAGCCACGCCGACGACGACGAGGCGCTGTCGGCGTTCGAACAGGAGATGGTCGAGTTCGACGTGAGCGAGTTCGTCGAGCAGTACCGGGCGGAGCGCGACCTCGAAGCCGAAGACCCGTACGCGTAAACTACCCCACCCTACTCCCTCGGCGCTCCGCGCCTCGGTCCTTGAGGGTGGGGCTTTGATGTGGACTCCCGGCAATCAGTCACCGGCAGTAGGCCGGTGACTCTCGCCGTTCAACGTCCCACCATTTATACGCAGGTCTACTTCTGCGTCTCCGCTCCCCGACTTGGGCGAGGAACGGAGTCTGTGTATCCGCTTTCGAGCGTATCGTAGCCCGATGTTCTTCGCACCGTTGTAGTCCGCGTTCACCTCGTAGCCGCACTTCTGGCACTCGAAGTGTTCCCCGTGGCGGTTGTCCTCGTGCGTGAACCCACAGTCCGTTCGAGAACAGCGTTGGGACGTGTGGTTCGGCGCGACTTGCTCCACGGAAACGCCCTGCTCGGGCGCTTTGTAGGAGACGTACTCGTAGAGGCGACGGAACGCCCACACGTGGTGCCACTTCGCCTGTGGGAGCCGCTCTCGAATGTCGGTTAACTCCTCGAACACAACAACGTCGCAGTCGTGTTCGACGGCTTCCGCGACAAGTTCGTTGGCGACGGTGTGGATGTACTGTTTCCGCCATGCTTCCTCACGCTTCCCGAGGCGAAGCAGGGCGTCGTGCGCGGCTTGTGTCCCGCGCTGTTGCATCTCACCACGTCGCTTCTCGAACTCCCGAGTCCAATGGTCGTAATCGTCGCCTTGCCAGAACGTGCCGGTCGAAGAGACCGCGAGACTGTTGACGCCGAGGTCGATACCGAGGACCGTTTGGTCGGGGTGCCCGGTATCTGCCGAAACCGCTGCGTCACCGTCTATCCGCCGAGTCGAGAGTTGGATGTAGAACTCGTCGTCCACTGCGTCGTATCGAACCGTACTCTCGCGGAACTCGTAGTCGTCGGAGAGAACGTACCGTTCGTAAGGCGTCGGGCTGTCCGCCGGGAGAACGAACGACGGTTCGACCCGGCCCTCAACAGTTGCCAGCGACACCTTGTTGCGGTAGAAGGTCGCGCTCCGCGCGTCGTAGTCCATTGTCTCGGCGGTGAACGTCGGGCAAGAGACACGCTGTCCCTTCTTCCACCGTTCGACACACGCTTTGACGGCTTCGACGGCGCGTTTGATGGCGGCTTGGACGAGCTGTGCCTGTAGGTCCGTCTCCTCTCGAAGTTCGGAGTAGAGCGCGTCACGAACCTCTCGCTTGTTGGTCTTGCACTTGGTGTAGGAGGTGTCGGACCAACAGTAGTCGGCGGTTCGGTTCGCGCAGTACAGGTATTGGTCGGCGGTTCGGTGGAGTGCGTCGCGTTGCTCGTCGGAAAGGTCGAGTTTCACGACGGCAGTTCGACGCACCTCCATGACTTCAGAGAGTATTCGACGGTACTTGAATATATGGGAGCCGGTCGGTCGCAGTATGCCGGTTGTGTCGTACCATGTCGGTTTCCTCTCCGGCCTACTCGCTCACTTCGTTCGCTCCTTGAGGCCGGAGGCTCCACCTTGAATTACGCTGAGCGAAACCCGGCTCCGTTCCCGTCGCGTCTCGGCAAACGGCTCAAACGGCCGAAAACAACCGCGAGAGAAATCGTGTCAGACAACCGTCCGACTCCTGTCTCACTGAACCCTATATGTTCGGAGACCCTACGTAAGACGTATGAGCGCCGGCGAATACGACCGGTTCGACCGGATCCGCGGCGTGCTCGCCGAGGCCGACGAGCCGCTGACGGCGCGGGAGATCCTCGCCCTGGTCGAGGAGTGTGACGACTGCGAGGAGATCGACAGCCCGCACCGAGTCGCCACCGTGTTGGGGCGGCGGGCCGAGCGCGGCGAGGTCGAGGTCATTTCGGGCCAGCCGTACCGGTACCGGATCGAAACCTGAGGGCGGCCGGCGTCCGGGAGGCCTCCGTCCGTGTCGAGGGGGCGGTGTGCGGTCGGCCGGCGACGGTCCGCGAGATTTCTACGGCGTGACGATCAGGTCGAACCGATAGACTCCGTCTCGGTACTCGACGACGACGTTCCGGAAGTCGACGCGGTCGTCGTAGCTCTCGATCGGTTCGAGGTCCTCGGCGATGCCGAGCGCGTCGAGGGCCTCGTCGAGGTTGGCCGACGGCGGCGCGCCCTCCTCGTAGCGGCGCGGGTCCTCGGCGATCGCGTCGTCCAACACCCCGCGAGCGCCGTCCGAGAGCCCGACGGCGTCGAGGTCGCGCTCGACGATCGCGTCTCGCGCGTACTCGGTGAATCCGCCCGGCGAGGCGGCGATCTCGTCGATTGCGTACGTCCACTCCGGAACGTCGACGGTCCGCCGCTCCGTGACGGCTCGGAAGAATTCGTCGCTGTACTCCACGAACTCGAACGGCGGCGACGGGACGAGCGCGCTGGCGTCGGCGTCGAGCCCGTGGTGGAACTCGACGGTCTGGAGCTCGTCGAACTCCGGGTCTCCGAGGAAGCCGTCGTTGCCCGCGTACACGGCGTCAAGCGCCGCGTCGAGCACGCGCTCGTCCTGCTCGGAGAGGTCGAAGGGCGGTTCCGCGACCGCCGCGCCGTCGGGCGGCGTCTCGTCGACCCGGTCGACCGCGAAGTGCCAGCGCTCGCGTTCGAGGACGCGCTCGTCGGTGATCCGGACCTCGTAGAAGGTCCCGTCGCGTTCGAGGAACGTCGGCCGCGGTCGCGTCTCGGTCCCCCACTGGTCGCGGCCGACGAGCGGCCACTGTCTGACGGTTACCGTCCCGGTTTCGAACAGCTCGGAGAGGAACGCAGTCTTGGCCTCGGTCGTGAAGTCGACGCGGGTGGTGGCGTCGATGACCGTTGGGTCGGGCCACAGGTAGGGGGGTCCGATCGACGACAGGTCCAGTTCGTCGGCGATGAGCGCGTACGCGTCGAGGTCGGCGGGGCTGAGACAGCCGGCCGTCGCGGCGGTCGCGCCGGCGACGCCGAGCAGTTGGAGGGCGCGGCGGCGGGAACAGGGCATATCAGTCCCCGATTTTCTGACATCTCGGTAAATCCCTTGTGGTGGGCCTCTCAGCTCACCGATACGGAGAGGCGGCGGGAAAATCATGTGGTGTCGTACCGACCACCGTGGCACGTCGTGTCTTGCGAAAATCGCAAACTCGCTGCGAGATTCGTACTCTACCGCCGGCCTTATTACGATGAGCGTATTCCGTCCGCGTAATGAGCGAGGACCGGACGATTCTACTTATCGGCAGCGGACCGATTCAGATCGGACAGGCGGCCGAGTTCGACTACTCCGGCGCGCAGGCGTGTCGCGCCCTCCAAGAGGAGGGCGCTCGCGTCGTCTTAGTGAACTCGAACCCCGCGACGATCATGACCGACCCCGAGACGGCCGACCGGGTGTACATCGAGCCGATCACGCCCGAGGCCATCGCGGAGGTCATCCGCATTGAGGAGCCGGACGGCGTCATCGCCGGTCTCGGCGGCCAGACCGGACTCAACGTCACCGCCGAACTCGCCGAGGAGGGAATCTTGGAGGAGCACGACGTCGAGGTGATGGGGACGCCGCTCGACACCATCTACGCGACCGAGGACCGCGACCTCTTCCGCCAGCGGATGGAGGACCTCGGCCAACCGGTGCCGAAGTCGACCACCATCTCCTTGGACGACGACGAGTCGGTCACCGACTTCGACGAGGAGTACTTCCGCGAGCGCGTTCAGGACGCGGTCGACGCGGTCGGCGGGCTCCCGGTCATCGCGCGGACGACCTACACCCTCGGTGGCTCCGGCTCGGGCGTCGTCGACGACTTCGAGGAGCTCGTCGAACGCGTCCGCAAGGGGCTCCGCCTCTCGCGCAACAGCGAGGTGCTGATCACGGAGTCCATCTCCGGCTGGGTCGAGCTGGAGTACGAGGTGATGCGGGACGCCGACGACTCCTGTATCATCATCTGTAACATGGAGAACATCGACCCGATGGGGATCCACACCGGCGAGTCGACGGTCGTCACCCCTTCGCAGGTGATCCCCGACGACGGCCACCAGGAGATGCGCGACGCGGCGCTCGAAGTGATCCGCGACCTCGGCATCCAGGGCGGCTGTAACATCCAGTTTGCGTGGCACGACGACGGGACGCCCGGCGGCGAGTACCGCGTCGTCGAGGTGAACCCGCGCGTCTCGCGCTCCTCCGCGCTCGCGTCGAAGGCGACCGGCTACCCGATCGCCCGCGTCACCGCGAAGGTCGCGCTCGGCAAGCGCCTCCACGAGATCGACAACGAGATCACCGGCGAGACGACCGCCGCCTTCGAGCCCGCCATCGACTACGTGGTGACGAAGGTGCCGCGCTGGCCCATCGACAAGTTCGACGACGTGGACTTCGAGCTGGGCACCGCGATGAAGTCCACCGGCGAGGCGATGTCGATCGGCCGGACGTTCGAGGAGAGCATGGTGAAGGCGTTACGCTCCTCGGAGTACGACCCCGCGGTCGACTTCGACGAGGTCGACGACGCGGAGCTCGAATCCGAGTATCTCGAACGCCCGACCCCCGACCGCCCGTACGCGATGTTCGAGGCGTTCGACCGCGGCTACGCCGTCGACGACGTGATCGACCTCACCGGCATCCACCGCTGGTACGTCGAGCGCTTCGAGAAGATCGCCGACGGCACCGCCGCGGCCGCCGAGGGCGACTTCACCGAGGCGGCGATGGTCGGCCGCACCGACGCCGAGATCGCGGCGACCGCGACCGCCGGCGGCGTCGACGCCGACGTGGGGCAGGTTGAGAGCGAGGTTCCGGACCGCACTTATAAACAGGTCGACACCTGCGCGGGCGAGTTCGAGGCCTCGACGCCGTACTACTACTCCGCGCGCCTCCCGGAGTTCCTCCGGGGCGCCGACACCGCCGGCGCGGCGAACGAGGTCCGCGTCGACCCCGACGTCGAGAGCGTCGTGGTCGTCGGCGGCGGCCCGATTCGCATCGGGCAGGGCGTCGAGTTCGACTACTGCGCGGTCCACGCGGTGCGCGCGCTCCGCGAGCTCGGCATCGACGCGCACGTGATCAACAACAACCCCGAGACGGTGTCGACGGACTACGACACCTCAGACGGACTCTTCTTCGAGCCCATCTCCGCCGAGGAGGTCGCCGACGTGATCGAGACCACCGGCGCCGACGGCGTGATGGTCCAGTTCGGCGGGCAGACATCCGTCAACGTGGGCGAACCGCTCCAGGCGGAGATCGAGCGCCGCGGGCTGGACTGCGAGATTCTGGGCACGAGCGTCGAGGCGATGGACCTCGCCGAGGACCGCGACCGGTTCAACGTCCTGATGGACGAGATGGGAATCGCGCAGCCCGAGGGCGGCACCGCGACGAGCGAGGCCGAGGCGCTGGAGCTGGCCCACGAGATCGGCTACCCCGTCCTCGTGCGTCCCTCCTACGTGCTGGGCGGCCGCGCGATGCGGGTCGTCGAGGACGACGCGGAGCTCGAGGAGTACATCGAGGAGGCGGTCCGCGTCTCGCCCGACAAGCCCATCCTCGTCGACCAGTTCCTCGACGACGCGGTCGAGCTGGACGTCGACGCCGTCGCGGACGGCGAGGACGTGCTGCTCGGCGGCGTGATGGAGCACGTCGAGAGCGCGGGCGTCCACTCGGGCGACTCCGCGTGCATGATCCCGCCGCGCTCGCTCGGCGACGAGACGCTCGGCCGGGTCCGCGAGGTCACCGAGGACATCGCCCGCGCGCTCGACACGGTCGGCCTGCTCAACGTCCAGCTCGCGGTGACTGGCGTCGAGAGCGAGGCGGAGAGCGAAGTGTACGTGTTGGAGGCGAACCCGCGCTCCTCGCGGACGGTCCCGTTCGTCTCGAAGGCGACGGGCGTCCCCATCGCCAAGCTGGCGGCGAAGGTGATGACCGACGACCTGACGCTCGCCGACCTCGACGCCGACGAGCAGATCCCCGAACACCGCTCCGTGAAGGAGGTCGTCCTGCCGTTCGACCGCCTGCCGGGCTCGGACCCGCGGCTCGGCCCGGAGATGAAGTCCACCGGCGAGGTGATGGGCACCGCGACCTCCTTCGGCAAGGCGTACGACAAGGCGCAGGACTCCACCGGGAAGCCGATCCCGGAGTCCGGCACCGCCGTCGTCGACCTCTCGGCCGAGGAGTTCCCGGACCCGGGCACCGAGGCCGGCGAGGCGCTCGTCGACGGGTACGCGGCGCACTTCGAGCTGAGCGAGGCGACGGACCTCATCGAGGCGGCGAGGCGCGGCGAGCTCGACCTCATCGTCTCGCGCCAGCGCGACCTGCTGGAGGTCGCCGTCGAGGAGGAGATCACCTACTTCTCGACGCACGCCTCCGCGAAGGCGGCGCTCGAAGCCCTCGACCACGCGGGCGACGACCTCGACGTGATGGCGGTGTCCGACCGCCCGAAGCGCGTCGAGCAGTGGGGCGCAGAGTAATCCGCTCGCGTCGCGAAGACGGTCGGACCGAGCCGTCTGTTTAAATACCCCCGTCGCCGGTCGCCGACTTGTTTATAAAGCTTCGAGCGTCGACCGCTCCACCTCGGTCGCGGGCATCGCCTCGCCGCCGTACTCCGCGACGAACTCGTCGACGTCTCCGTCGTCGCTGAACGGGATCAGGTCCGGCCCCATCGCGCCGATCACCTCGCTGCGCGCGACGACCGTGAGGGCCGACTCTCGGGCGAACGCCTCGCTCTCGACGTGCGAGGAGAACATCGTGTCGCCGCCCTGCTCGAAGATCTCCTGTTCGACCGCCGAGTAGTCGGTGAGGAACGTCGCCAGCGGCGTCCGTCCCTCGCCTTCGGCGTCGAACCGGTAGGTGTACGTGCAGGTCGCGCTACAGAACTGCGCCGGGCGACCGCCCTCCGGCTCGTCGTCCTCGAAGTGGACCTGCCCGACCGTCCCGGGGTGGTCGGCGACGATCATCCCGCACTGGTCGCAGGCCTGATCGTCGGCGATGGTGACGGGGGCGATCGAGTTCGACCCGCCGCCGGCACAGCCGGCGACGGAACCGATCCCGGCGGCGGCGATTCCGGCGAGCAGGCGTCGCCGCGGGACGCTCTCCGAACGAGGGCGCGCGGGCATCGAAGGGTCGTCTCTCGTCATAGTCGAATTTGGATTACTGGCCTCTTAGCCCCTCTGGACGCGTTCAAAGGCGCGTTCGAGGAACGAACCAAACGCCCTAAGTCGCCGCCGATCGAAGCGTTCGCGTGGCAGTTTTCGACCCCGCTACCGCCCGGTCGCGTCGCCTCCGCCTCGCGGTCGTCGCGCTCGTCGCGCTCGCCGCGGTCGCGACCGCCGGCGCGTTCGCCGCGGACCCGAGCGAGTCGGTCCCCGAGCCGGTGCGGTTCGACGACGCGGTCCAGCTGGGGCTCTCCTCGGAGACGGACGCGCTGATGGCCGGGGACGCGACCCTCCCGCGGGTCCAGGTGTTCTACTCGCAGCTCCAGTACGTCGTCGGCTACAACGGGGTCGTCTCGTTCGTCGACTCGCGGCGGGACGGCCGGACGGAGCGGCAGTTCGGCTACCCGCTCGTCGCGTACGTCGAGACGTTCGACCACAGGGACCCGGGCACGACCGAGTCCGGGCTGTTCTCAGCGACCGGCGCGGGCGGGTGGACGCCGGTCGGTGACGCCCGGTACGTCGTCGGGAGCGACGCCCAGGGCCCCTCCGGCGAGGTCGTCGTTCCCTTCCGGGACCGCGAGGCGGCGGCGGCGTTCGCGGCCGACCACGGCGGGTCGGTCGTCGGCTGGGAGGCGGTCCGGACCCGGTCGTTCGACGTCGACTCCGCGGCGACCGTGCGGTCGCTCGCGCCGGAGCGCTGGCGGACGGCGACCGAGCGGCTCGCGGCGGCGGAGCGGCGCGCGGACCGACCGGTCTCCGTCGTCGTCGGCGAGGACGCCCCCACCATCGACGCCGCGGTCGCGGCCGCGCCGCCGAACACGACGGTCCGCGTGCCGCCCGGGACCTACGAGGAGACCGTGACGGTGAATCGGTCCGTGACGATCGCCGGCGCGGGCGCCGGCGGCGAGCGGGGCGACGCCGGCGCGACCCGCGTCGTCGGCAACGGGACCGGGTCGGTGATCACCGTCCGCGCGCCCGACGTGGCGCTCACGGGGATGCGAATCGCGGGCACGGGGAACCGCACCCGCGACCCGGACGCAGCCCGCGAGTCCCGCGACCCGGAGGGCGGAACGTGGGACACGAACATCCAGCTCGGCTACGGCCACGGTGACGCCGGGGTCAAGGCGGTCGGCGCGCCGGGGCTCGTCGTCGACGACGTCGCCGTCGACACGGACGCGAGCGGCCTCCTGCTCCGGGAGGGCTCGCACGCGACCGCGACCGGGCTCCTCGTCGACGGGACCGACGAGTGGCAGGACGGATTCATGGGCGTCACCGGGATGGAGTCGCGCGTCACCGTCACCGACAGCCGGTTCGAGGGCGGTCGGGACGGGATCTACCTCCACCGCGCGGACGGCTCCGTCGTCCGCAACTCGACGTTCGTCGACAACCGGTACGGGACGCATCTCATGTACACCGGCGACGCGCTGGTCGCGGACAACGCCTTCCGGAACGAGCTGTTCGCCGGCGTCACCGTGATGACGCGGCCGGCCGGGAACGCGATCGTCGGCAACGACGTCCGCAACTCCAGCGCTGGAATCCAGGCGTCGGGCACGCGGACCTATATCGGCTACAACACGCTGGTCGGGAACGAGCTCGGCTTCTCCACGAGCGCCCGCGGGTCGCTGTACGAACACAACGTCGTCGTCGACAACGAACTCGGGGCGCGCGCGACGACCGTCGTGCCGTCGAGCCGGGTCGTCGCGAACGACTTCGTCGGGAACGACGACCACGCCGACGCCGGGGCCGGCGCCCTGCGCGTGTGGGCCGACGGGGACCGCGGGAACTACTGGGAGGGCGCGAACGTCGGCCCGCGCGCGGCCGGCGACCGGGCGTACCGACCGACCTCGCCCGTCGACGGCGCGCTCCACCGGCATCCGAGCGCGGTCGCGGTCCGCGAGTCGCCCGCGGCGCGGCTGCTCGACCGGCTCCGCGGGACCGTCCCCGGCGCGCGCTCCGGGAGCATCATGGACCCCGTCCCCGCGGCAGAGCCGTACCACCCCGACCGGATCGACGCGGTTACGGGGGCGAACGCCGACGACGGGCCGGTTCGGGGCGACTGGCGGTCCGCGCACGGGGGCGCCGGAAACGCGAGCGTGACGCCTTCGGTACGACCGACGGCGACCGCGGAGGGGGCGGAATGAGCGAGCGCGCGCTCGCCGCGGTCGACGGCGTCACGCGGGCCTACGGCGGCGTCCCGGTCCTCGAAGGCGTCTCGCTGTCGGTCGAGGCGGGCGTCACCGCCGTGGTCGGCCCCAACGGCTCTGGCAAGTCCACGCTCCTCGGGGTGCTCGCGGGCGCGGTCGAGCCCACCGACGGGGCCGTCCGGTACCCCGAGGGCGGCCCGCGCTCCGGCTCCGAGAAGCGCGTCGGCTACCTCCCGCAGCGGGTCCCGTTCCGCGACGGGTTCACCGCGCGCGAGACGCTCGGGTTCTACGCGGCGCTCGTCGACGGGGACCCGGACGCCGCGCTGGCGGCGGTCGGGCTCGCCGACGCCGCCGACAAGCGCGTCGAGGCGCTCTCCGGCGGGATGCGGCGGCTGCTCGGGATCGCGCAGGCGACGCTCGGCGACCCGGCCGTCGTCGTCCTCGACGAGCCGACCAGCGGGCTCGATCCGGAGATGCGCGAGCGGGCCTTCCGCGCCGCGGCCCGCGCGAGCGACGACGCAGCGGTCGTCGTCAGCTCGCACGACCTCGACCTCGTCGACGCGCACGCGGACGCCGTCGTGGTCCTCCGCCGCGGACGGATCGCCGCGGCGGGGCCCCGCGAACGGCTCCTCGACGAGCACGAGGTCGACGATGTGGACGGACTGTACCGCGCCGTCGCCGGCGACGCCGACGCCATCGCACGGGGAGACAACGGCGGCGAGGCGGTCCACGTCGCGGGGGTGTCCGACCGATGAGCACCCCGTTCGACGGCGTCTGGCTCGTGTTCCGTCGCGAGCTGGTCACGGTGCGGCGGACTCCCGGCTACGCCGTCCTCGCGCTCGGGCTGCTCGTCGTCCTCGGCGGGCTCGTCGCGGTCGGCGGCGGCGGCGCGACCGGGTTCGTGCCCGCGGTCGTCGACCTGCTCTTACCGACCGAGGTGTTGGTCCCGCTGCTCGCGGTCGTGCTGGGGTACCGCGCGCTGTTCGCCGACGCCGCGAGCGGCGAACTCGCCGTGATCCGGACCTATCCCGTGAGCGCGGCCGCGTACGTCCTCGGCGTGCTGCTGGCGCGGACGGTCGCGCTCGTCGTGCTCGTCGGCGGACCGTTCGCGCTCGTCGGCGCGTACGTCTGGCTCACCGCCGCCCCGGACACGGGAATCTTCGCGACGCACGCCGGCGTCGACTCGCCGGTTCTCTTCGTCCGCTTCGTCGCGCTCGTCGTCCCGTTCGGCGCGGCGTACCTCTCGCTGTCGGCGGCGGTGTCCACGATCGCGACGAGCCGGCGGAGCGCGGTCGCGCTCGGCGTGCTCGCGCTGCTCGCCGGGGTCCTCGGCGGCGACCTCGCGGTGCTCCGGTCGCTGTCGGCCGGGGCGCCGGCGGGGGCGTCGCGGAATCCATCGCGTTCACCCCCAACGGGGCGTTCAGGGGGCTCGTCTTCGAACACGTGATCGGGGTCGCCTTCGCGCCGGAGGGCGGCTTCGTGGACACCGGTCTCGCGGCCGCCTCGCTCGTCGGCTGGAGCGTCCTCGGGGTCGTCGCGGCGGTCGCGGCGGTCGCCTTCGGTCCGCGCGTCGACGTCGCAGTCGAGCGCCTCCGCGGGAGGCTCGACCGATAGGCGCGTCGCGGCGACGGTGGCGGTCGCTCGGTCCGAGGCGACGCCCGACTCAGTCCGAGGCGGCGTCGTCGCCGACGGCCCCGGGCGCGTGGGCGTACACGGCGTAGAGGACGAGCGCGGCGATCAGGAAGTCCAGACTGTGCGCGACGAGGTGGTGGACCGGCATCGGCACGACGCCGAGGACCGTGCCGGCGCCCACGACCGACCGGGCGAGGAGCGCGCCGACCGCGAGGGCGATCAGCCGGTACTGCGCCCGCCGCCGCCGACGGTACGCGGCGAGGCTGACGGCGAAGAGGAGAGTCGTTCCGAGCCCGGCGGCGATCACGACCGCCAAGATGGGGAGCGACCCCTCTACGGACCACCCGGCGAGCGCCGGTACCGACCCCGAGAGCGACTGCGCCACGGCGGTCCTTGGGACGCGACCGATAAGAAGCCGTTCCCCCGCGACGTTCCCAGACGGGGAGACCGCGCGGGCGCCTTTTATCCCGCGCGAGGGTAGGACGGACAGCCACGAATGTCGGACACCAGATCCCGGATCCGACGCCACGTCCGCGAGACTCCCGGCGTCCACTTCAACCGGATCGGCCGCGACCTCGACATCGCGACCGGGCAGGCGCAGTACCACCTCCGGCGACTCGTCCGCGACGGCGAGCTGGCGGTCGAGCGGATCGGCGGGCGCGCCCACTACTTCGATCCGGACGTCGACGCGCGGGACCGCCGGACCCTCGCGTTCCTCAGGCGCGAGACGGCGCGCGAGATCGTCGTCCGCCTCCACGCGGACGGCCCGACTCGCCCGGCGGCGCTCGCGGACGACCTCGGCCTCGCGAAGAGCACGGTGTCGTGGCACGTCTCGACGCTCGCCGACCACGGGATCGTCGAGAAGTCGCCCGACAGACCGATGACCGTCTCGCTGGCCCGTCCGGAGCGGACGGCCGCGCTCCTCGACGAGGTGTCGCCGTCGCTGCCCGACCGGCTCGTCGACCGCTTCGTCCGCACGGTCGACTCGCTCTTCGACGCCGAGGAGTGACGGCGTCGACGCCGTTCAGGGGGCGGACCGTCTCGGCTCCTTCACGGGCTGGCCCCGCCCCGGGTCGGTCTCGTCCGTTCGCCGATCGCACCAGATCGATTAGCGGCCTCCGGGCCGTTTCGCCGATATGTACGCTGTCAGCGCTGCGGCGCTCCGTCCGTTCCTCGCCGCCGCCGACCCGGCGACCTGCGAGCCGAGCGGCTCCCTCTACGCGACCGACTCGCTGGGCCTCGGCGTCTTCCTCCTTGTCGGGCTGCTCGGCGGCGCCCACTGTCTCGGCATGTGCGGGCCGCTCGTCACCACCTACGCCGACCGGATGCGGTCCGGGGAGGCCGCCGGCGGGCGCGGGCGGGGCGACGACCTCACCGTGCGGCAGGTCCGCCAGCACGCGCTGTTCAACCTCGGCCGGGCGACGAGCTACGCGGTCCTCGGGGGCCTCTTCGGGCTCGCCGGGAGCGTCGCGTTCGTCACGGGACGGACGATGACGACCGTCGCCGACGACGTCCACGCGCTCACCGGAATCGCCGTCGGCGGGATGATCGTCGCCGTCGGCGTTCGTTACGCGCTCCGACTCGAGTTCGAGTCCGTCCCGATCCCGGGGTTCGACCGGGTCGCGGCCGCGGTGAGCGAGCGGATCGTCGCCCGCGTCGACGCGTGGGTCGGCGACTGGCGCATCCTCGGGCTAGGTGCGGCCCACGGATTCCTCCCGTGTCCGCTCTTGTATCCCGCGTTCCTGTACGCGTTCGTTCAGGGGAGCGCGCTCGGGGGCGCCGTTTCGCTCGGCGTCCTCGGCCTCGGGACGGTGCCGGCGATGCTACTGTTCGGGACGGCCTTCCAGTCGATGCGCCTCGAAACGCGGCTCCGGTTCCACCGCGTCCTCGGGGTCGCGTTCGTCGCGCTCGGGTACGTCCCCCTCCAGCACGGGCTCGCGACGCTCGGCGTCCCGCTGCCGCATCCGCCGATCCCGTACTACGCGCCGCTTTGAGGGGCGAGCCGCCGGGCCGGGTCGCCGCTCGCTCGGCCTCGCGGGCCGCGTCGCGTCCGTTCGCCGATCGCACCAGACGCGTTATGCGCCGCTCGCTCCATCGGTCGAGCATGAAGCGCCGAACGATGCTCGCCGGCGTCGGAACGGCCGCCGCCGGCTCGGTCGCGGGCTGTACCTCTCGGCTGTTCGGCGGGAGTCCGGACGGCGTCACGCTCGATCCGCAGGAGGACCAGATCGCGGACAGCGAGGACCTCGCGTACCCCGCGTACGGGCAATCGCTCCCGTCGTTCGAACTCCCGGCCCCCCTCGCGGACGAGACGTTCGACAGCGATGAACTCGACCGGACCGCCCTCGTGACCGGCGTGTTCACCTTCTGTCCCGCGGAGTGTTCGATCCTGCTGCGGCAGTGGGTGACGGTCCAGCGCCGCGTCGCCGACGCGGGACTGACAGACGACGTGTACTTCATCCCGATAACGTTCGATCCGGAGCGCGACGACGCGGCCGCGCTGCGCGACAACGCCGAGTCGATCGGCGCCGACCTCGACGCCGGCAACTGGCTCTACCTCCGTCCAGAGACGCCCGAGCGCGCGAAGGCCGTGGTCGAGGACAAACTGGGGATCGGGTTCGAGCGGACGACCGACAGCGACCGGCTCCCCGGATACGACTTCACCCACATCGTCGTGACCATGCTCGTCAACCCTGACGGGGTCGTCGAGCGCGCGTACCGCGGCGAGCGGCTCGACCCGGAGCGGGTCGCGAGCGACATCGAGCGAGTCGCGGCCGCCTTCGACGACGAGTGACTGGGCGCGGCGTCGGCCGCGCGACGGCGCGGGGTCGGCGGGAGGGGAACGCACAAGCCGTCCGCCACCCTCCCGAGCGGTATGAACGTCGACGTGCTGCTGTACGACGGGTTCGACGAGCTCGACGGTATCGGCCCGTACGAGGTGTTCGACTACGCGTTCGGCTACGCGGCCGAGCGGGACGACGGCCAGGGAGAGTCGACGAGGGCGGGGCGCGTCCGGTACGTCACGCTCGACGAACGCGATCGGGTGACCGCGAGCCACGGGACTCGCGTGGGCGTGGACGGGACCCTTCCCGATCCGAACGCTGACGACGCGCCCGACCTGCTGGTCGTCCCCGGCGGCGGCTGGAGCGCGCGCGACGAGGACGCGAGCGCGTGGGCCGAGGCGCGGAAGGGGGACGTGCCGCGCGCGCTCGCGGCGCACCACGAGGCCGGCACGCGGATCGCCTCGGTGTGCACCGGGTCGATGCTGCTCGCGGAGGCGGGGATCACCGACGGCCGCCGGGCGGTCACGCACGCCTCGGCGATCGAGGAGCTCCGTGAGTCGGGCGCCGAGGTCGTCGACGCGCGCGTCGTCGACGACGGCGACCTCCTCTCCGCGGGCGGGGTCACCTCCGGGATCGACCTCGCGTTGTATCTCGTCGAGCGCGAGTTCGGCGAGGGGGTCGCCGGCCGGGTGGCGACCGTCATCGAGTACGAGCGGCGGTACGAGGTCGCGGAGTGATCCGAGCGGGACGCGCTCAGTCGTCGCCGTCGTTCGGGAGGGGAACGTCGCCCTCGTCGCCGCCGTCCGCCTCCTCGCCCGTGGTCTCGCCGTCGGCGCCGACGGTGATCACGGTGCAGTCGAGCTCGCCCCGGAGGAACGAGTCGATGTCCGGGTCGGAGAGCAGCTTCTGGACCATCCGCCGCCACCGGCCGGCCTGCTTCGAGCCGATGACGACGACGTCGGCCCCCTCGGCGACGATCTCTTCTAAGATCGTCTCCTCGACGAGGAAGCCGCGGCGGACGACGTAGCGCGCGCGGTCGACCCGGCCGATCCGCTCTTCGACCGCGCGCTTGAGGTCGCTGCGCGAGACGCCTCCCGAGCGCTGGTATAAGTCGACGTGGAGGATCGTGAGGTCGGCGCCGCGCTCCTCGGCGATGCGAGCCGCTTCTCGGAGCGTCGCCGCCGAGTGCGACGAGGGAGGAAATCGGACCGGAACCACGACGAGCGTCATGTCAGACCGGTGGGACCCCCGGCGTAAATACGCTGTCGGTGTGGCGGGCCATCGTGAGCGCGACACGCACGGCGGGCGATTCGGGGACGGAGCCCGGTTCCTACGACCCGTCTTCCCCGTCTCCGGGTGCGACGACCTCGTCGTCGCCTCTCGGGGCTTCGATCCGAACGGGGTGGCGCGTGTGTCGCGCGTGGGTCCGCGCCCAGCGCCGCGCGGGTCGCTCCGCGAGGAACCGCTCGCCGTCGGGACAGCGCTCGCACCGGGCGATCCACGGGGTCACCCCGTCCGGGTAGTGACCGGTGTGGCGCTCGTGGTCGAGCGCGAACTGCTCGATCGCGTGGCTCCCCGGGTCGAGGTCGTCGACCTCGCGGTCGAGTTCCCACTCCCGGCCGCACCGCTCACACGAGACGGTCGGTACCTCGCGGTCGTCGTCGGAGAACGGGTCGTCGGAAAACGGGTCGTCGGTCACGGGGTCGCTTCGGGCCGCGCGTACTTCAACGCCGACCCCGGTGGTCCGGAACTCGCCTCAAAGCGCCGGCGGCTCGTCGCGGCCGATGACTATCTCCTGGCCCTCGACGTCCTCTAAGGCGGCGACGCGGCCGCCGATCTCGACGCGGCCGCTCTCGGTCTCGACGACGAGCGAGGCCACCTCCTCCGTGTCGACGAACGCGACGTCGACCACCTTCCCGCGGACCGTCACCTCCTCGCCGGTCTCGATGTCGCGCCCCTCGACGGTCGCGTAGAACTCCTCGCCGTCGAACTCGCGGACGTCCTTCACGGCGCGGCGGATGGAGGCGTAGCGGCGCGGGAAGGGCCGCTCCTCGCCGTCGGCGGCGAGCGTCTCGGCGGTCGTCCACAGGACCGTCCCGAAGAAGCCGGAGACGAGGAAGCCGAGCGCGGAGCGGTTGAAGATGACGCCGTAGCGCTCGCGGTCGTCGCGCAGTGCGTCCTGCGTGGCGTAGACGGAGTACTCGCCGTCGCCGACCGCGAGGACCGGCGTGGTGATCCCCCGGCGGGCGCGCGCGATGGTCGCGACCTCCAGGTAGTCGAACTCCGCCGGGTCGGGCGCGTTCGACGCGGGCGTGACGAGCAGTTCGACGCTGACCCCCTCGGCCACCTTCGCGGCGAGCTCGTCGCGGAAGCGCCGGAGGAGGCCGGGGGTGAGCGACAGCGCGAGCTCGTACTCCGCGTTCTCGATCACCTCTTCGAGGTACCGGAGGATCGTCGAGCGCGACTTCACGAGCGACACCGCCTCGGTCTCGCGGGTCGGCGCGGTGTAGCGCGCCTCCAGCTCGTCGACCATCTCCGCGAACGACGAGCGCAGGTCGCCGAACGCGTCGTCGGGGTCGACCGCGACGATCTTCATCGGGCGCGACTCGCGGAGCTCGACGAGCCCGCGGTCGGAGAGGCTCCGGACGGTGTCGTACACCCGCGGCTGCGGGATGTCGGTCCGGTCGGCGATGTCGCTCGCCGTCAGTTCTCCGTGTTCCAGCACCGCGAGGTACGCGTCGATCTCGTACTCGCCGAGGTTGAACCGGTCCCCGACGCGGTCGAGGGTGTCCCGGAGATCGTCTGTCATGGTCGGACGAACGAGGGCGGGGATTATAGCTTTTTACTATGAGTCGAGTTGTACGCGTTTTCGGAGCGTGGTCCTCGCTCGGCGGCCGCCGACCGGCTACATGTACATCCGGTCGTAGCTCCCCTCGGGCTCCCGCTCTTCGATCCGCTCGGCGAGCTCCTCGTAGCGGCGCCGGATCTCCTCGGCGAACGCCTCCAGCGGGGCCGCGTCGACGCCGAGCTCGTAGATCGCGTTCGCCGTGTCGACGAGCCGCACCGCGGCGTCGACGTCGGGCGCCTGCGCGTGGACCGGCGTGACGAACACCCCGACGCCGAGCGGCGAGTCGAGGCCGCGTTCGAGCAGGCCGGCGTTGGCCCCGTCGAGGAATCCGGACTCCATCGCGGGCACGTCGACTCCGTCTCCGAGGCGGGCGGCGCGGTAGTCCTCGGTGGCGACGTGGAAGGTGCGGTGGGCGTCGGGACCGTGCGCCACGGGAACGCCCGCCAACACCGCGATCTCTCCGATCCCGTTCGCCTCCGACCAGTCGAGGAGGGCGTCCGCGAGCAGTTCGCCGAGGAACGGCGGGACGAACTGCTCGGCGACCAGGACCGTGATCTCGCGGTCCGCGTCGGTGTACAGCCGGATCGGGTGCCGCGGCGTCCCCCTCGTGAACGGCGTGATCGACGGGGCGCCGTCGATCCGGACGTGGCCGGTCTCCTCGAAGTCGAGGTCGTCGACGAGGTAGTCGACGGCGGTCAGGCCGGCGAGCCCGAACGAGGAGAAGCCGGCTATCAGGGTTTCGCCCGGCTCGGTGTCGTGTTCGACGCTGAACCTCGGTGTCGTCGGGTCCGCGGGCGGTCGAGACATACTTCCCCTTCGCTCAGCCGGGCCATAGTGGTTGCCCCGAGGCTCGCGTTCGGGGGGCCGTCGATCGCTGTGCCCGCACTTTCGCCCCCCGATCGCCACGGGGAGAAACGCTTTTTCGGATGGCCGACCGCGGATTCCCATGGTCTTCCCGGAGGGGACGCCGATCGCGGGGGCCGTCTCGCGGCTCGCCGGCCTCGGCTCTCGGCTCGCGGATCTACCGGGAGCAAGCGTGCTGACGGTCCTCGCGTCGGTCGCGGTCGGCGTCGTCGTCGCCAACTTCCTCGTCCGACTGATCGGCCGACCGGTCGCGCGCCGCGTGTCGCGACAGAGCGTCGCGCAGACGATCGTTCGCGGCGTCCGGGTGGGGACGATCGGCGCCGCGCTGCTCGTCGGGCTCGGCGCGGCCGGATTCCAGTTCTCGGACCTCCTCCTCGGGACGGCGGTGTTCTCGGCCGTCATCGGTATCGTCCTCGCCCCGCTGGTGGGGAACTTCATCAACGGCGTGTTCGTCCTCGCCGACCAGCCGTTCGAGATCGGCGACATGATCGAGTTGGAGGACGGGACGACGGGGTTCGTCGAGGACATCACGATCCGGTACACGAAGATATTCACCCTCGATAACACCTTCCTCGTGGTGCCGAACGGAACGATGCGCGAGCGCGACGTCACGAACCTCTCGGCGGAGGACGAGCGCACCCGGCGGTCGATCGACGTCCTCGTCACCTACGAGAGCGACGTCCCGGAGGCGCGCCGCCGCATCGAGCGCGCGGCGCGCGACTGCGACGCCGTCATCGACGGCGGGCCCGACATCCGCATCGGCGTGGCGCGGTACATGGCGGGCCCCGACTGCCGGCTCCACGAGTTCGGCGACAACGGGATCCTCCTGCGGCTCCGCTACTGGGTGAAGAAGCCGTACAAGCTGGCGAAGGTCCAGTCAGACGTGAACACGAAGATCCGCCAGCGGCTCGGGGACCCGGACGCGAACGTCACGATGGCGTACCCGCACCGGCACCTCGTCTTCGACGACACCTCCGGGGTCGCCCGCGTCGACGCCGGATCCGGGACGCCGAAGGGCGTCGGCCCCGACGCGCCCGCTGCCGCCACCCCGGACCTCAGCGACGACGCCGAGAGCGACCGCGACGACTTGAGCGGCGGCGGGGCGGGACAGTGACCGGATCGGAAGCCTGATAGAGCGCCCCCGGCGTTTGTACGGCAGTGAGCGACGAGCCCGCTGCCGATCCGGACGGCCCCTCCGACGACGGTTCGCCCGACGGCCCATCCGACGACGGTTCGCCCGACGGCCCATCCGGCAACCCGCCGGACGGCCCCGTCGCCGGTCCGTCCGGTGGCCCCGGCGACGACGACGGCCCGCTCGACGACGAGTCGATCACCGAGGGGAGCCTCCTCCGGCCGCTGTTCCGCCTCGCGTGGCCGATCGTCGTCATCCAGCTGCTGCAGGTGACGTACAACATCGTCGACACCCTCTACCTCGGCCGGCTCTCGGCGGAGGCCGTCGGCGCGATCAGCCTCGCGTTCCCCCTCATCTTCCTGCTGATCGCGGTCGCCGGCGGGTTCACGACCGCGGGCGCGATCCTCGTCGCGCAGTACACCGGCGCGGACGGCGAGGGGTCCGCCGGGCTCGTGGCGGGACAGACCATCTTCACCGTCTCGGTGCTGTCCGTGTTCATCGGGATCGGCGGCTACTTCTACACCCGTCCGGCGCTCGAGATCCTGCCGAGCGACGCGGACACCGCGGCGACGGTGATCCCGCTCGCGGCCGACTACATGGAGGTCATCTTCGCCGGGATCCCCCTGATGTTCGGCTTCTTCGTCTTCTCGGCGCTGATGCGCGGCTACGGCGACACGCGGACGCCGATGGCGGTCATGTTCATTTCCGTCCTCCTGAACGTCCTGCTCGACCCGTTCTTCATCTTCGGGTTCGAGGGGAACCCCCTGTTCGGGTGGCTCGCCGCGGTGCCCGGCGTCGCCGCGCTCGACCCGGTCGCGCTGGAGGCGACCCTGCTCTCGGCGACGGGGATCACCGGGATCGGCATTCAGGGCGCCGCGCTCGCGACGATCCTCTCGCGCGGCGTCGCGACCGCTATCGGGCTCTGGATCCTGTTCGGGACCGGCTACGGTCCCGACGTGACCTTCGGCCACCTCGTCCCGGACCTCGATTTTATCCGGGACATCTTCCGGCTCGGGCTCCCCTCCAGCGTCGAGCAGACGACGAGCGCGCTCGCGATGATCACCCTCACCGCGATGATCGTCACCTTCTCGCCGCCCGTCGTCGCGGCGTACGGCCTCGGCAACCGCCTCATCTCGCTCGTCTTCCTCCCCGCGATGGGGCTCGGCCGCGCTATCGACACGATGGTCGGGCAGAACCTCGGCGCCGACCGCGCCGACCGCGCCGCCAAGGCGGTGAAGTTCGCCGCCACGACCGGCGCGGGCGTGATGTTCCTCGTCGCGGTCGTCGCCGTCGCGTTCACCGAGCCGATCGTGGGGGCGTTCCTCGGCGACGTGCCGGACGCGCCGGCGACGATCTCGTACGCGGTCGAGTACGTCCGTATCCGGTCGGTCGAGTTCGCCTTCATCGGCGTCTCGCAGGTGATCTTAGGCGCGTTCCGCGGCGCCGGCAACACGAAGACCGCGATGGTCATCTCCATCCTCACCCTCTGGGTGGGCCGGGTCGCGAGCGTGGCGTACCTCGTGTTCGTCGCCGGCTGGGGCGAGACCGGCGTCTGGGTCGGGATGGCGCTCGGCAACGTCCTCGGCGCGGTCGTCGGCGTCGCGTGGTTCTCCCGCGGCACGTGGACCGAGCGCTACATTGACGACCCCGACCCCGGCGTCGACCCCGTGGGCGACGACTGAGCCGCCCTGGATCCGCTGAGATCCGTAATAAGTGAGATATTCCGGCCCAATCGCGCTCAATACAGGGAGAGCAAGGACCGATCTGCGGTGCGGTGGCGCGCGCCTCCGAGTGGCCGCCGAAGGCGGCCGCGAGGAGCGCGTGCGAGGGAGTCGGTCGCCGGAGCAACGCGGAGGCGACCGACGAGGCTGGGGAGGCGTGAGGCGCTGTGCGGAGCAGTGCGGGGCGGGACTCGAAGGGGCAGCCGCGAGGCGGGCGCAGGCGACGCAAGCACCGCAGCGAGGGAGCGAAGCGAACGAGTGAGGAGCGCAGCGAGCGTGCGCCCGCCTCGCGGCTGGGGCTTCGGTGGTGTTCGTCGCCGACCTGTCCTCAACGTCTTATAAATGAGCGACTGGGGCTTCGGTGGTGTTCCTCGCTGGCCTGCCTCAACGTCTTATAAATGAGCGACTGGAGCTTCGGTGGGGTTCGTCGCCGACCTGTCCTCAACGTCTTATAAATGAGCGACTGGGGCTTCGGTGGTGTTCCTCGCTGGCCTGCCTCAACGTCTTATAAATGAGCGACTGGAGCTTCGGTGGGGTTCGTCGCCGACCTGTCCTCAACGTCTTATAAATGAGCGACTGGGGCTTCGGTGGTGTTCGTCGCCGACCTGTCCTCAACGTCTTATAAATGAGCGACTGGAGCTTCGGTGGGGTTCGTGACGATCGTCGGTTTATAAGTAATGACAGCATTGTACAACCTCGCTGCTTGGACTTCGGAACTGTCCACCGCGCTCGCATTGTTCCCGTTCGGTGTTGGATTTCTGTCCAACGCTTATGCAGTTGAGTGGTGTCCCAACACGTACAGGATGCCCGCAGAGCCGTTCTTCCTGTACACGCACGTCGAAGCCAGCCTTGTCGAGTTCTGGGCGAGTGCGGATGAGTACTGGGACGCCGTCGGCGGCGACCCACCCCGACCGCACTGATCGAACACCACCTGACACACCGCCACCCCACCCATGACCACACTCCACATCACCGTCGGCGACCGAGAACAGCTCCGGGAAAACGCACTCCAGTTCGTCCAGGACGTCGAGGACGACGACCAGGACGGAAAGGCGACGCTCCAGTTCGGAACCTACGACGACTTCGTCGACAGTCTCACCCCGCTCCGCCTGAATCTCATCCGAGCGATCGCCGAGGAAACTCCCGAAAGCATGCGCGAAGCGGCGCGGCTCGTCGAGAGAGACGTATCCGACGTCCACTCTGACCTGAAGCAGCTGGAAGTACTCGGTATCCTTACGCTCGAAGAGGGCGGCCCCGGCGGCGCGATACAACCAGTCGTCCCGTTCGACCGCATCGAAGTCCACATCGACTACCCGCTCATCGATGACGGCGATGCCGACAGCGCCCCCGCGAGTGCGTAGTCGGTTCGTCTCGAGCTGGGAGGATTCTCAGCGATCGATTCACACTCTTCAGCGACCAGTCGTTTCAGGCGAACATGTGTCTGAAGAAAGAATTTCAACGGAGCCGCCGCTCCGTATAACCGATCCCTGTGCGCTCAGTGCCTGAACAGATAGACCGCGTCGCCGTCGCGGAGCAGGCAGAACCGCGCGCCGTCGTTCTCGGGGAACGTCGTCCCCGCCTGTCGGGTGACGAACAGCCGCGAGAAGACGTCGTCGCAGACGGGACACGCCATCCCCTCGCGGTTTTCCCAGAGGCTCGTCGCGCCCGAATCGCGGAGCTGTTTCAGCTCGTGGCGGTGGTCGTGGACGTCAAAGCCGGTCATACGCGGGGGTTCGGCGGAAGAGTGTTGAACGTGTCCTCGCGAGTCTCAGTTCGGAGAACGGGCGCGGCGGGACCGCCGCCGGCGCGGGCGGCGTCGGTCAGTTCCCGAGCCGCATCGGCTGCGCCTCCCCGTAGGTGAGCGTCCGCCACACCCACTCGACGGGACCGAACCGGAAGTACCGGAGCCAGACCACCGAGAGGACGATCTGGACCGCCCAGATCCCGACGACGATCCCCATCGCCTCAACCCGGCTGACGTAGCCGAACAGCCCGAAGCCGTGCCCGTAGAAGATCGTCGTCGCGATGACCGTCTGGAGCAGGTAGTTCGTGAACGCGGTCCGGCCGACCGCGGCGAGCGCGCGCGTCACGACGCCCTCGCCGCGCCAGCGGACGAACAGGGTGACCAGTCCGACGTAGCCGCCGGCGACGAGGAGGCTCCCGACGTAGTTGAACTGCCGCCAGTACAGCGCGGCGCCCGCGCTCCAGTCGTTCGCCTCGATGTAGGCCACGCCCGCGACAACGATCCCGACGCCGACGGCGCCGCCCGCGACGAGCCGACGGTAGAACGCCGTCGACCGCTCCCCGGTCAGCACGCCGCGCTTGTACAGCGCCATACCGAGCAGCATGACGCCGCCGACGCGCCAGAAGCTCGATCCGATGAAGCCGGACGTCTGCCGCTGGAACGAGGAGTCGACGCGGTGGCTCATCTGGTCGAGCCAGCCGCCGCGGTAGGCGGCCAGCTCCTGTCGGATCGCGGCCTCCGAGGGCAGCCACTGCCCGGCGAGCGCCTCGCCCCCGATCGAGACCGCGGCGAACAGCTCGATCGCGGGGATGAATAGCAGGAAGATCCCGGCGAGCCCGGCGAGCCGGCGCGCGTCGAGGTCGCGGACGAACAGCAGGAAGATCCCGGTGAACCCGTACGCGACGAGGATGTCACCGTACCAAAGCAGGTACGCGTGGAGGAGTCCGACCGCGATCAGCACCGCGGTCCGCCGGAGGTGGAGGCGGACGGCGTCTTGCCCCTTCTCTTCTTTGCTCTCGATGAACATGAGGACGCCCGCGCCGAACAGCGCCGAGAAGATCGTGATGAACTTCGACTGCGCGAACACGTGGCCGAGGAACCACGTCCAGTAGTTGAGCCCCGTGAAGTCGCCGTACACGTTGGGGTTGAGCAGGGTCTGCTCCGGCATCGAGAAGACGCGGACGTTGATGACGAGGATGCCGAGCAGCGCGAACCCCCGGAGCGCGTCGAGGCTTGTGATCCGTTCGGAGGGCGGCGTGGGGCCGGGATCGCGGGTCACGAGTTGTCCGCGAGGACGGCCCCCAGCACCGAATAGGTTCCCATCGCGGACGATACGTGAGCGCTTTCGGCGGGAGGGATTCGGTAACTGAGGCCGTCGTGCCCTCAGGCGCTCGGCTGTACACAGTTGCCTATAAATCGCGGATCGGCACGAACACCACCGAAGCCCCAGTCGCGAGGACGCCGCACGCTCGGGGCGGTCCTCAGTCACTCGCTTCGCTCGTTCCTTGCGGTCCTACCGTCGCCTGCGGCGTCCTCGCGACTGCCCCTTCGAGTCCCACCCCGCCCCACACCGCACCTCATACCTCCCCAGCCTCGTCGCTGGCGGCTGGCGCCGCCAGCGACTCCCTCGCGCGTGCTGTCTCGCGGCCGCCGGGGGCGGCCGCTCGCAGGCACGCGCCACCGCACTATCTTATAAAACATCGTCGCCGAGTTGGAATCTTTCCGGCTCAGTCCAGCCGAACCGCCGCGCCGGTCTCGGAGGACCGGTAGATGGCGTCGATGACGCGCTGAACGCGCAGTCCCTCCTCAACGGTGTTGAGTGTTGGCGCCTCGCCCGCGGCAACCGCTTCGAGGAACGTCGCCTGCTCGGCGGCGTGGGCGTCGCCCTCGCGCGTCTCGACGGTCGCGTCCGTGAGGTGGTGGCCGCCGCCGACGCCCGCCTCGTGGATCGTGAGGTCGTCGCTGCCGCGGTCAAACGTCGCGCCCGCCTCGGTGCCGCGAACGACGAACTCGTCCGTCGCCGGCCGGTTCGTCGCCCACGCGACCTCCAGCGACACCGTGGAGCCGTCGGCGCCGCGGATGAACGCCGACGCGGAGTCGTCGACGTCGAACCCCTCGGGCCCGGCGTCGTCGCCCCACATGTGGACGTACGCGTAGTCGTCGCGACCGCCGAACTCCGAACGCGTCTCCCCCGAGACCTCCACGACCTCGGGGTGATCGAGGAAGTAGAGGGCGAGATCGATCGCGTGGACGCCGATGTCGATGAGCGCGCCGCCGCCGGCGACCTCGCTGGACGTGAACCACGACCCGCGGCCGGGAACACCCCGTCGGCGCACGTAGTTCGCCTCGACGTGGGTCGTCTCGCCGAACCGCCCCTCGTCCTGATAGTGTTTGATCACCCGAACGGGCTCCGCGAACCGGTTGTTGAACCCGACCATACAGAACCCCTCGGCGTCGCGGGCGGCCTCGGCGATGCGCTCCGCGCTCTCGAGCGTGTGCGCCAGCGGCTTCTCCAAGAGGACGTCGAGGCCCGCTTCCAGCGCGGAGGTCGCGTACTCCTCGTGGAAGCGGTTCGGCGTGGTGATCAACACGGCGTCGCAGGCGTCGTAGAGGGCCGCCTCGTCCTCGTATGCGGGGAGGTCGAACTCCTCGTGGAACCGCGCGCGGGTGTCCGCGTCGATGTCCATCCCGCCGACGAGGTTCGCGCCGCGCTCGGCCAGCTTCGTCGCGTGGTGAGTGCCGATGCCGCCGAGACCGACGATCCCCACGGCGACGTCGTTCGGATGCGTCATGGGCGGAATTCACAACGTGTGTTGTTAAGTTTCACGTCCTGCCGGGCGCGCGAGGAACGCGACGCGTCGGGCGACGGGCTGCGGTCAGGCGACAGGGAGGCCGACGGCCGTCGCCGTCGCGGCGTCGATCACCACCGACGCGCCGTCGACCACCGCGGGCGACATCGAGTCGGCGAACTCGAAGAGCTCGCCGAGCGAGTCCGCGTTCTCGACGAGTCCGTCGCGCGCGTCGAGCAGCGCCCGGAACCGCTCCGGTTCGCGGGCGATCACGAACCGACCGACGGACGCGCCGGTCCCGAGAAACGCGAGGAGGGCGAGCGCTCGCGAGATCGCGAGCAACTTCAACAGGATCGGGAGCGCGAGTGCCAGCGCGAGCGCGGCGACCACCCCGGTGACGACCTCACCGAGGGATCCGCCGTCGGCGAGGTCGACGACGCCCGCCCCGGAGAGCAGGACGAACCCGCCCACGAGGAGCGCCAGCGAGCCCCACATGAACGCCGCCAGCAGGCGGACCGGGCCGTCGTAGCCCTTCCCGGCGTCGTCCGGGACGTCGTCGTGGACCCACGGGTTTCGCATACGAGACCTCGGGAGCCGGCGCCCATATAGATCGCTTCAGATCTCGGAAACACCCGGCGTGAAACCGAGTGGCTACTCGCCCGGTCGCGCCCCGGTCATCCACTCGCTCGCCTGCGGTTCGGCCGGGTCGGTGACGACCTCGACGAGCGCGGGGCCGTCCCGGCTGCGAGCGCGCTCGACGGCGTCGCCGACGGCGTCGCGCTCGCGGACGCGCTCCGCGGGCAGACCCATCCCCGACGCGACCGCGACGAGGTCGAGGCCGGTCTCCGCCCAGCCGTAGGCGCCCTCGGGGAACTCGTACGAGCGCTCCGCCTCCTCGCTGATGATCGCGTAGTCGTCGTTGTTGAGCGCGACGACCGTGACATCTATCCCCTCGCTCGCCAGCGTGTGAAGCTCGTGGACGCACATCATGAGCCCGCCGTCGCCGGTGAGTGCGACCACGTCGCGCTCGGGGTTCGCCAGCTTGGCGCCGATCGCCGAGGGGAGGCCGGTGCCCATCGTCGCCCACGAGCCGGGGTTGACGTACGACCGCGGCCCGGACGCGGGGAACGAGACGAGCGTCCACAGCCGGAACCCGCCCGCGTCGGCGGTCACGACCGCCTCATCGGGGACCGCGTCGCGCACCGCCGAGAGGACCTCGACGGAGCGGAGCGGGTCGTCGGGGGCGCGGTCCTCGGAGAGCGCTTCGAACCGCTCGCGGTCAGCCGCGCGGACGGCTTCGGCGCGCTCGGCGCCGGAGCGGTCACGAGACGCCGCCCGCCCGTCCTCCGTGCAGTCGTCGAGCGCGCGGAGGAAGCGGTCGGCGTCGGCGACGACGCCGAGGTCGGTCTCGTAGCCGAACCCCACGTCGTCGCCGTCGAGCGTGACGTGGACCAGCGTCTCCGGCATCGAGACGGACCACGAGGCGGTCGCGACCGCGTCGAGGTCGGAGCCGACAATGAGGCCGACGTCCGCGTCCGCGAGGAGGCCGCGGAGCTCCGCGCTCGCGCCGCCGCAGAGGACGCCGGCCGACAGCGGGTGCGACTCGGGAAGCGTCCCTTTTCCTTTATAAGTCGTTACGACCGGCGCGTCCAGCCCCTCCGCGACCGAGCGGAGCGCGTCGCTCGCGCCCGAGCGCCTGACGCCGCCACCGGCGAGGACGACGGGCGCCGTCGCGTCGGCGAGCAGTTCGGCGGCCTCTGCGACCGCCTCCGCGGGCGGCGCCGGCGGCAGTGAGGGTTCGCGTTCGCCGACCGCCGGCTGGGGCGTCCGGCCCGCGAGAACGTCTTTCGGGATCCCGACGCGGACCGGGCCCTGCGGGTGTTCACGCGCGATACGGATCGCCTCGACCACCGCGGGGACCGCGCCCGCGGGCGAGTCCACGAGGACGTTCTCCTTGACGACGGTGTCGTACGTCTCGGGCGGCGTCTCGTGGATGCCGTCGCCGCCGCGGACCGACCGCTCCGTCTCGACGGCGAGGTGGAGGAGCGGGACGCAGTCGTTCAGCGCGTTCTTCAGCCCGTTCATCGCGTTCGTGTCGCCCGGGCCGGGGACGACGCAGGTGGCGGCCATTTCGCCCGGCTCGCTCGTCTCGGCGTACCCCCACGCCTGATGGGAGACGGCGGTCTCGTGGCGGGCGACGACGAACCGCGCGTCGCGGTCCGCGAGCGCCCGGTTCAGCGGGAGAGTCTGCTTCCCGGGGATGCCGAAGACGGTCTCGACGCCGCGGTCGAGCATGGCGTCGACGACCGCCTCGGCGACGGTCGGGGGCAGGTCGTCGGTCGCGGCCGGATCGGCCGCGGGCGAGGGCTCGTCAGCGTCCATGTCGCGAAGTCACCGGAGTGTGTGTTGAAAGCTTCGCCCGACGACGGTCCGCGGTCGGGTTCGTGGCGTCGACGCGGGCGCACGAAGGGAACGGCCGGGAGACGCGACGACCCCCCGCGGTACATACACACTTATACTCACGTGCGTTGTCATATGGTATGAATGCGCTTACCAGAGACACGGGACCTGTTCGCGAGAAAGCTAGAGTTTCCGGCACCCCGAAGCGAGGTGCTTGAGACGGTCGGTGACACGGAGCTGTCGCCGCCGGACGGGGAGTCCACGACGATCCGGGCGGTCGTCGATCGGTCGGACATCGAGACGTTCGACTCGGCGGACGACCTCTACGACACGCTGATGATGCTCGTCGGCGCCCAGTTCATCGGGCGCCGGTACTACGACGACCGCGGCGGAATGCCGGGCGACGAGGAGAACGAGGTGAGCTTCTGATGTCCGTCACGCTCGTGTCGGGGGTCAACGGCGTCGGCCTCTCCAGCGTCTGTCAAGCGGTCCGACGGGGACTCGGAGACGGGTACAAGCTGATCAACTTCGGCGACGTGATGCTCGAACAGGCGGCGGCGATGGGCATCACGACCGAGCGGGCCCAGCTCGGTACGCTCTCGCAGACAGAGACGCGTCGCCTCCAGCGCCGCGCGGGCGAGTTCGTCGCCGAGGAGGCGGCGACGACGAACGTGATCCTCTCGACGCACCTCGCGGTCGAAACGCAGACCGGCTACGTCCAGGGGCTCCCGGTCGAAGTCCTTCGGGACGTCTCGCCGGACGCGTTCGTCCTCGTGGAGGCGGAGCCGGCGACGATCCTCGAACGAAGGCGGGAGAGCGACCGCGACCTCGACGGGATCACCGAACGCCAGATCGACTTCGAGCAGGACCTCAACCGCTCCGCGGCGCTCCAGTACGCGAGAGACCAGAACGCGCCTGTTCGGTTCGTCGAGAACGAGGGGGAGATCGAAACGGCGGCCGAGCGCCTAGCAGACTCGCTCTGACCGGCCGAATCGGGTCGGCCCACACCGCGGGCCGAGGGGGTCGCGTCGCGGGCTGAGGGGTCGCGTCGCGCGTCACTCCGCGACGTTCGTCTCGCGGACGCGGACGCCCTTCCGGCCGAGGTGGCGCATCTGCCGCTGGGCGAACTCCTCTTCGCTCGACCCGCGCGTCGCGAGGACGTAGACCAGCGCGGAGCCGGTCGGGCGCATCGTCCGGCCGGCGCGCTGTGACCCCTGTCGCCGGGAGCCGCCGAGGCCGCTCGCGACGACCGCGAGCTCGGCGTTCGGGAGGTCGATCCCCTCGTCGCCGACCCGCGAGACGACGAGGACGTCGAGGTCGTCGCTTTCGGTGTCTTCAGCGTTGCTGTCCGCCGCTCGGAACCGCCGGAACAGCTCCGCGCGCTCGTGGTGCGGCGTCTCGCCGCTGATGAACGGGGCGCCGAGCGCGTCGGCGATTTCCCGCCCGTGGTCGAGGTACTCGACGAAGACGAGCGCCTTCTTGTCGCGGTGGGCCGCGAGCAGGTAGCGGATCTCCTCGACCTTCGCGGGGTTCTCGGCCGCGAGCCGTCTGCGCTCGCGGCCGTCCGCGGCGGCATACTCGCTCTGGGCCAGCTCGTCGCGCCACGGCACGTAGCGGATCTCGACTTCGGGCTCTTGGACGAAGCCAGCCTCGAACAGCGCGTCCCAGTCGGCGCCGATGGGTTGCCCGATCAGGGTGTAGATATCCTCCTCGCTGCCGGTCTCGCTGACGGGCGTCGCCGAGAGCCCGAGCCGGTGTTTGCTCTGGAACTCCGCGGTTCGGGAGTACACGGGGGCGGTAACGTGATGCACCTCGTCGAAGCAGATCAGCCCCCACTTCCGGGAGTCGAAGAGGCTTCGGTGGCGGTCCATCCCCGCGATCTGGTAGGTGGCGATCGTGACGGGGCTGATGTCCTTGGTTCCCCCGTGGTACAGCCCGATATCGCCCGGGTCGACCGTCGAGTGGTCGAGCAGCTCCTCGCGCCACTGGTCGGCGAGCTCGCGCGAGGGGACGAGGATGAGGGTCTCGCCGCCCACGGCCGCGATCGTCGCGATCGCGGCGACGGTCTTGCCGGAGCCGGGCGGCCCGACGTACACGCCCGACTTGCGGTCGAGGAACGTCTCCACCCACGTCTCTTGGTAGTCGCGGAGGTCCGTCGTGAGCTCGATATCGACGGGGTCGCCGGTTTCGAGGTCGCGGTCGTCCTCGACCGGATAGCCCGCGTCGTAGAGCGCGCGCTTGATCTCGGCGACCGCGCCCTCGTTCACCCACGCCTCCGTGTCGGAGATCGGCGCGCGGAGGTGGTCGTCGTCGAGGTGCTGATCCGCGACGTTCCCCATCAGGCTCTCCGAGGCGGCCGTCAGGACCACGTAGCCGTCCTCGTGGGTCGAGAGCCGGAAGCGGTGCGCGCGGCGCCACTGGTCGCGGACCCAGTCTTCGAGGTGCTCGAAGCGGCGCGGGAGGACGGAGCGGAGCGCGCCCACGAGCGCGTCGGCGTCGTCGAACGGCGCGGCCCACACGTCCTCCTGCCGGATCCGATAGAGGTAGCCGCGGGTCCCCGGCTCGGTGCCGGTCGTGTCGACGAGGTTCGCGAACTGCGAGAGCCGCGCCCGGGTGTACTGGGTGGGGCGGTCGACGACAATCTCGCGGCGCTTCGGGAAGGCGACGACGCGCTCGCGGCTCGCCAACGCGCCCCAGTCGCGCGGGTAGAAGACGACGGGATCGGCCTCAACGTCGAGCCGGTCCACGTCGCCGCGGTCGACGAGCGCTGCGAGGGCGTCGCGGGCCGCGGCCTGCGTGGTGCCGAGTCGGCGGGCCACCTCGCTCGCGGTCGCGACCGGGCGCTCCTCGGCTTCGAGCGCCTCGTGGAAGCGATCTACGGAGATATTGTCGGCGTCAGAGCTGTCGGGGTCGGGAGTCGCGTCGTCGTCGGGAGCGTCGCCTCCGGAGTCTTCGCCGGCGTCATCGCCGGTGTCGTCGGTCATCACCGACGCTTCGACCGCGACGCGGAAAGGGGTAGCGTCACCGGGTGGGCGGTCCGGTCGGCCGGTACTCGGCACAAAACATATACGGCGAATTCGAAAAACGTCCGGCCCCATGCTCGACGCTGAATTCGAAGTGTGTACCGAGTGCGGCAACCTTCACATGGAAGGCGGGGCCGGTCCCCGTGACGTATCGGAGTGCGCGGTGTGCGGCGGCCGCGTGAGCGACGTCGAACTCGACGACATCATCGGGTTGTAGACGGGCCCGGCCGAGTTGGCGCCGCCTCCGAGAGGGCAGTGAGGTGAATCATTTTTGACATCCTCCTCCGCCTGAAGGCGGAGGAATCCCGAGCGTTGGGATATTAGGGTTTGCAGACTCCCTGTTCTCTCGGTGTGAACCGTCCGCTCTCGCGGTCGAACAGGAAGACTCCGGGCTGTGCCAACCAGCCGTTATTCATATCCCCCGTCGGGGGACTCTGAGTTATCTTTCTGCGAATGTTCACCGCACCGTTCACGTCTGCGTTCATCGTCGTCTCGCACGACTCACAGACGTACAGACCGCGCTCCACACGATTCGAGCCACGAATCTGTCCGCAACACGAACACGTCTTTGAGGTGTTCTCCTCGTCCACTCGGTCAACGAGGATGCCGTGTTCCTCGGCCTTGTATTCGAGCAGGCGAACAAATCTGTCGAACTCCCATCCGTGGAGTTTCTTGTTCCCCGACTGACCCCAATTCCGCGAGTCGCCGTTCTCATCCTCGCGGATGTCACTGAGGTCGCCAACCGAGATCATCTCCACACTTTCTTCGATACACCGCTCAACAATGTGTTTCGAGAGCGTGTGGAGGAAATGGTCTTTGCGCCGGGAGAGTTTCCGGCGAGCCTTCCGCGCACGCTTTGACGGCCCGTTCTCGCCTTCGGTCTGGTACTCCTCACGGGTGAAGTAATGCTTGTCTTCTTTCAGCGTGTTCCCCGGATACAGTTCACTCTCGCCGTCCTCGTAGTCGATGGCGAGATAGTTGCTGATACCGAGGTCGATCCCCGCCGTGTTGTCACCCGGTGCGTCTTCGACTGGGATTTCTTTCTTACAGACGAGGTGGAGTTCCCACTCGTCGCCGTTCCAGACGGCACGCACTTGCTGGATGTTCTCGACTTCTACGTCGGGGCGAGTTTCGTACTCCACGAGGATGAAGTCAGACCGTGACTCTTTCAGATTGAAGCCTTTCGAGAGGCGGAGCTGGCCGTGCTTGTCGTCGTGCTTGATCGCTCGCTTCTTCCACGTCACGGTGGATCGCGGATGGATGTCGCCACGTTTCCGGTAGCCCGGTGGGTTGTTGCCGTCGTCGGAGTTGTACCAGCCGGTGAACGCTTCAGCAAGTTCTTCGAGAACTCGCTGACTTGACTGAGAATGGAGATCACTGTAGCGTTCGTGGTCTTTCAACTCCGATTTGAGTTCGGCTTCGTCGGGTATCTCACCGCCTTCGTCCCACCGTTCTTGGATGTAGTAGCGTCCGACATTCCACAGTTTGGATGCAGAGAACCCGCACTGGTCGAGGTCGTCACGAACCTGACTGTGGTTCGTGATGCGTGCGACGTAGGTGCGGGTTGTCTCCAGCATCGAACTGTCCTCATAATACATTATGAGAGAGTGTATATTAAAATTAATGACCGGACGTTGAATATCCGATTGGGGTGGCTTCAGTGGGGTGTCGGTCAGAGTGTCGGATTCATCCCGCGGCTAAAGGCGCGGGTATTCTCCTTGTTCTTTATAAGCAGCTGGGACAGCGCGGGTTCGCTCGTCCGACAGCGGCCCGAGTAGCCGCGTCGTCACCGATCTGGCGGGATCGACTCCGATAGTTCAGTTGCTGTTTATAAGTAGCCGCTCTCGCCGCGGAGAGCACTCCAAAGCCCCAGCCGCTCGCTTATAAATGGCTACTGACGGAGCGACGGTGAACGACCCCAAAGCCCCAGCCGCTCGCTTATAAATGGCTACTGACGGAGCGACGGTGAACGACCCCAAAGCCCCAGCCGCTCGCTTATAAATAGCTACTGACGGAGCGACGGTGAACGACCCCAAAGCCCCAGCCGCTCGCTTATAAATAGCTACTGACGGAGCGACGGTGAACGACCCCAAAGCCCCAGCCGCGAGGGCTCGGTGCGCTCGCTGCGGTCCTCGTCGTTCGCTTCGCTCACTCCTGCGGTCCTTGCGTCGCGCGCCTTCGCCCTCGCGGCTGCCCCTTTGAGTCCCACCCGACCACCCCGCACCGCAGCCTCACACCTCCCCAGCCTCGTCGCTGGCGGCTGGCGCCGCCAGCGACTCCCTCGCGCGTGCTGGCTCGCGGCCTAGCGGCCGCTCGCAGGCACGCGCCACCGCACCGCGTAGCCACTGGCAAAGAGCGTGACTACTCGGGAGTCGTTTATAAATCGCGTCGCCGGCTACCGACCCGGTGACCGCTGCCGACACCGCCGCGAGGTGATCCCCTCCTTCGAGCGGAACCGGCAGCCGCAGTCGGTACAGCGCACGAACGGCTCGCCCGGCTCGGTTTCGAGGCGGTGCTCGCCCACCTCGAACGGGCGGGTAACCGTTCTGGGGCGGATCTGGTCCGGGATCGCCGTCGACGCGGACTCGCTCAGCGCGGCTCGCACGGCGATGGTGTCGACGTCGACGCCGTCCCACCGCGAGGCTTCGAGAGCGGCGTCGCGGTCCGCGACCTCGGTCCAGCCGGTGACGACGACCGGGGAGTTCGTCTCCGTGTCGCTCACGACCACGACGAAGCGGACGCCACCCTCGACCAGCGCGAACCGCCAGCCGTCGGTGTTGTTCCACCGGAGCTGCCCCTCACGGATCGCGTCGCTCACGGTGCGCGTCGAGACGTACCGACCGGGCTGTTCGAGCCGCTCGCGGAAGTGGTCGGTGAGCGCGTACAGGGACGGGTCGCGCACGGGCGGATCCTCCGGCGTCCGGGCGGTCGCCTCCCCGCCGTGCGGCGAGTCGACCGACCGATACTCCCGGTTTCGGCCGGTCCGGTCGGTTCGGCCGGCGCGAGCGCGGCGCCGCGCGGGCGACTCCGGCGGCGACCGAGGCCGTACGTCGTCCTCTCGGCTCGCGGCGGCGGTCGTGGAAGCGGTCCGACGCTCCGTCGATCCGGGCCCGAGGGGCTCCGCGTCCCCCGACCCGCCCTGTCGGGATGCCACTACGACACCGTATCGAGCGCGCTCTTAAGTGTGTTACGGCGACACAGGGACTCGACCGTCCGGTCCGCGCCCGGCGGCTCGGGGTCCTACTCGTGACCGGAGACGCGGACCGGCTCGTACGGCTCTTCGAGCCACTCGACGTCGGAGTCGGAGAGGTCGACGTCCAGCGCCTCGACGGCGTCTTCGAGGTGTTCGACGCTGGAAGTGCCGACGATGGGCGCGTCGACGACATCCTTGCCGGCCACCCACCGGAGCGCGATCTGCGCCATCTTCACGCCCTTCTCCTCGGCGAGCTCCTCGACGCGACGGTTGATCTCCTCGCCGCCGCCCTCGCGGTAGGGCCTGCCGAGATCGGTCTCGTGTTCCCCCCGGGTCGTCGCGTCGTCCTGTTCGTACGGCCGTGCGAGGTACCCCGCGCCGACGGGGCTCCACGGGATCATCCCCACGTCCTTCTTCTCGCACAGCGGGGCCATCTCGCGCTCCTCCTCGCGATACGCGAGGTTGTAGAGGTTCTGCATCGTGACGAACCGCTCGTACCCTCGCCGTTCGCTGACGCGGAGCGACTCGGCGAACTGGTGGGCCCACATCGAGGAGGCGCCGAGGTACCGCACGTCGCCGCGCCGCACCGCGTCGTCGAGCGTCGCGAGCGTCTCCTCGATCGGCGTGTCGTAATCCCAGCGGTGGATCTGATACAGGTCGACCGTGTCCATCCCGAGCCGGTCGAGCGAGTTCTCGAGCTCCTGCTCGATCGCCTTGCGCGAAAGGCCGCTCGAGTTCGGGTTCGACTCGTCCATCTCGCCGTACACCTTCGTGGCGACGACGAACTCGTCGCGGTCGTACTCGCCGAGGACGTCGCCGAGGATCTCCTCGCTCTCGCCGTTCGAGTAGACGTTCGCGGTGTCGAAGAACGTGATCCCAAGCTCGATCGCGCGCTCGACCAGCTCGCGGCCCTCCTCTTCGTCGAGCATCCAGTCGTGCCCGCTCCCGAAGCTCATACACCCGAGCGCGAGTCCGCTCACGGTCGCTCCCGTGCCGCCCAGCGTCGTGTACTCCATGTGGAAGCCGCCGGCCGCGGGGGCCATAAAACGTCGCGCCCCGGCAGTCGCCTTCGGGACCGGCCGGTCCGGCGAATCGCCGGCCGGAGGGTCGTCACGGGAGCGACTCGCAGGCCTCGCCGTCGCCGTCCGCGTCGAGATCGTGCGGGTCGCCCGACGATCGGTCGAGGACCGCGTTCGCCTCCGCCCGCGTGTCGAAGTCGTCGCAGTCGTAGTCGCCGTCGGGCGGCAGCGGCGGGAGGTCGGCGTCGTCGACCTCGCTCGCGTCGGTCGGGTAGTCGGACTCGTCGAAGTTCCAGAGCCCCACCCCGCGCTCCATCGCGTCCGCCTCGGCCGCCGCGTACGCGTCGCGCAGCGCGAACTCGGTGTCGTACAGCCGCGCGTACCCCTCCGTCAGCAGGCGTTCGTTGAAATCCTCGCCGTCGACGTACAGCACCGCGAGGAGGCGCCCGTAGCCCCCGCGGCGGTCGCCGCCCGTGACGACCGTGACCTCCTCGCCGGCGAGCGCCGACTCCGCGAACGCCGACGCCTCGTCGCCCCACGCCCGGAGGTGCGCCCGGCCGGCGTCCGTCTCGGGGATCCCCTCGAACTCGCCGGGCGACGTCGACCCGACGCTCGTCTCGGGCGTGTCGACGCCGAGGAGCCTGACGGTGTCGACCTCGCCGTTCGGGAACTCGACCTCCATCGTGTCGCCGTCGACGACGCGCACGACGGTGCCGGTCCAGGCGGTGTCGTCCGGATCGTTCGGGTCGACGCCGTCCGGGTCGGCCGGGGGCGAGTCGAGGTCGGCAGGCGGCGAGTCGGAGCCGACGTCCGGGACCGGCGCGCCGGCGCAGCCGGCCAGCACGACGAGGAGGACGACGGCGATCGACCGCCAGAGAACGCTCATACCCGCTCGTCGGCCGGAGTGGTGAAAAGTCGGGTGGTGGCGGTGTCGGCGAAATTGAACTTTGTGAACCGTCGGTCGAACCGGCCAGTGAGGTGGTCGGCGTAGTCGTTGCGCACCACGTTGGCGTCGGCTCGCGTGCCGAATTCGACGATCCCCGTCACACACAGTTCTCCGCGATGTCCGCGCCGGTCGGGTCGAACGCGAGCGCCGGGCAGGGTTCCCCATCGTCGACGCGCGCCCCTTCGGCGGCCTCGCCGTCGACGGCGTCGGAGCCCATCTCGTCACGAAGCACCAGGGCGTCCGCGCCGGTCGGGTTGAGGTCGCAGTACCGGCCCGGCTCGTCGTCCCAGAACGGACAGGGGAGACGGTACGCGGTCGCCCGACGGTAGATCTCGCGGAGCCGTGACAGCGCGGTTCGCTCGCCCTCGTTCTCCGGCTGGAGCGCGAGGGCGGCGCCAGCTTCAGAGGCGCGCATCACCGATCACCGCCTCGATGAGGGCCGCGGCACCGATACCGAGCAGCAGCCCCTTCGCCGCGCGCTCGTAGCCGTCGAACGCCGACTCAGCGGCGGAGGCCGATTGCGCGCTCCGGCTCGCTTTATTCGCCGCGACGTAGGCCATGAAGGTGCTGTACTCGCCGAACTCGTCGACGTGGTGCCAGTAGGCGAAGTGCGGCGCCAGCTCCGGCTCGTCGTTTTCGATCGCTTCTTTTGCGTCCTCAAACTCCTCGGTCGTCGGTAGGTCAGTGGTGACCATACCGACACGTCACACGCCCGCAGTATAGTTATTATTGATTAATTGATAACTGAATAAATTGTGAAAGGGAGACGATCACTTCGTTGATTTGCTGAGACACAGAATTACAGGTATCATCAGTTGGATACATGCTTGAATTAGATTTATATGAAACGATAATCAGTTCCCAATATGGCTAATATAGTCGCTGGTGCGAAGTGTCCTCACTGTGGTTCAACAATCGAGGGTGAAAATATAGATATATTGATGGGAACTGGATCGTCTAACACGGAGGGCTATAATGGGGGTATGACGAGTAGTTCAACAACATCACTTCGCGTCTGTCCCTCTTGTAACACAATCTTAGGATAGTGTTTTATTGGTTCAGGCGGGCTGAACTGTTTTTCAAATAGAACGCGGCTTCCGTGCCGATTAGTAACTACACCCGATCGATGTGGTCGTAGACTCTCTCGGTGGTCTGGATCGTCGCATGCCTGAGCCGGTTCCGCACGTCGTTGTGACCCTCCTCAACGTTGAGCATCCGGTAGGCGATGCTGTGGCGGAGCGTGTGCGGCGTCACGTCCTTCGGGTCACCTCGCCCAGTGACCGTCATCGGTCGCACGTCGGCGCCGACGGCGGCCTCCCGGACGACGTTGCGGACCGACTCGGTCGTCATCCGATCAGACTGCCGTGACGGCCACATAGCCGCAGCCTCCTTCCAGCGACCGGCGAGATACGTCCGAAGCGTCCGGACGGTCTCGTCGGCCAGCTCAATTTCGGTGTAGTTCGGCGTGCGGTCGGTCGGGTAGTCCTTCTGGATGTCTGCCGGGAGCGCGAGAACGCCGTCGTCGAGGTCGATGTGGTCGGCCACGTCGAGCGCGACGGCCTCCGCGACGCGGAGCCCGGAGTCGTAGAGCGTCGCGATCAGCGCGTCGTTGCGAGCGGCGAGGTACGGCGCGCTCGCTTCGACGGTCGCGGAACGCATCTGGTCAACCTGCTCCGGCTTGAGCCAGACGGTCGCTTTGTCCTGAGTTTGGGTTTCCATTGTTCGGGGTGTTTCGAGGTAGCTGGTTTATAAACGGTTCAGGGGAGGTGCGAGTTTGGGTTTCTGTATAGAGAATCCCAAACTGGTCTGATGGGTACGCACACCAAATGTCAGTGAGGTCAGAGACGATACCAAAGTTAACCTTTTTGTCAATGGTGCTTGTACATTGAGGTGACAAGTTCGTATTACAATATTTAAACTGATATAATATTCAAAATGTATGGTTTTGCTCTCTCTGTCTTCGAGATTATTGGACTCATAGCTCCGCTGGTAGCAATTCTCATCATCCAGATAGTGAGGAATGAGGAGCTACGTTCTGCTATACCCGATAACTGGATTCTTGAGCTTTCTACCGGTTTGTTCATCACTGGGCTACTCCTTATTGGAGCGATATTCGGGGCAACAGCTGTCGCATCTAGATCCCTCACCAGTATTTTTGAACTAATCACTCTGTTTTTCCTAGCGAGTGGGATCGGCGGACTCGTGATCTCAGCAACAGCTATTCCAGCATTAGTTATGTTCGACTCATTGGATTTCGACGACGAGGAACAGACTGAGCTTGAGGACCACGCAGAATCACAATCGGGTAACACACAAGATGAAACAGACAGAGACTCTGGGCAAGATTTAGGTTCACAGGAAAATGACGATGAGGTACAGACGGTTGAGCCCGACACAGAGAACTGATACAGAGCCGTTCCCCTACACCAATGACAACCACTGGAATGAGCCGGTCCGAGATTCGGAATACTGCTTCCCGTCTTCGGCGGCTTTTCCTTTTCCTTGTGATCGCCTTGGGGTCGGTAGTCTTCTCTACAGCAATTAGCCATCCGGCCGCACAGATCGCATCGGTCGGGCTGTCTGCATTCTTCTTTGGCTATTTGCTCTACGTTGGTTCTCCTCTCCTCAAGCGAATAGTCTCGTAAATAAATAACAGACTGGTTCATTCTTTCCTCACGTACTCGACGACGTGTGCCGCGTTCTGCTCGTCATGGCCGACGAACCGCGTCTCGCCCGGCTCGACGTGGATCCGCTCGCTATGGTCGCACGACAGGCACGTCACCTCATAGATGCGGTGTCGACGGCGGTCAGCCGCGTCCTCGACGTCGCGCTTCCCGCGGAGGTCGACGTTCGGCGCCGCGCCCTGGACCGTCGCGTCGTTACGCATCGGCCACCCCGTCGCCGTCGCGGTCGCCGTCGACGAACGCGGTCGCAGTCCCGCACCGCGGGCAGGTCGTGGTCCGCCTCCGCTGAACGTCGTCGGTCGTCTCGACGAGCGTCCGGACCCAGTCGTGGCCGAACAGCCGGCAGCGGAGGTCACGTATCGCGGTCACCTCTGCTCTCCGCGGCTTCGACGTCGATCTCGATGTCGACCGTCTCGTCGCTGTCGCGACGAGTGCTCATGATTCACCCCGTCCACTTCGAAATTCGCACGACCGCGTCGGGGGCGTTACGAACCTTGTTGAACTCCGATTTTTCGGGGCATCTTCTGAAAACGTGGCCTAACGGCTCACATCTTCTACGGACTGAAATAGCCGGTTCTGGGTTCTACCCGGAATCGGCAAGAAGCTGCCATCTGCCCTCCCCGAATTGAACTCGCCGAGACAGTCCGGGCGTGCGGCTCGCTTCGCTCGCCGTTCCGGGCTGTGACTCGTCTGCTCAATTCGGGTCGGTCGTCCCTCTCGGTCAGCAACCGCTCGCTGTCGCTCACGGTTGCTGAGGTTCAGTCCGCCCTCCCCGAATTGAACGGGGGACAAGTCGATCTACAGTCGACTGCTCTACCAAGCTGAGCTAAGGGCGGTTACCAAAACATAGCCGCCGGATTCGACTTAAGGGTTCCCTTTCAGAACCGGTGTGATCCGCCGTACCGCGGCCCCGATCGCCGGACTCGAACGCCGCTCGCGTCGCGACCGGACCGCCTCGCCGCGCGGCAGTTAAGTCGCTCGCGGCGGGAGCGGGGACATGGCCGACGGCGACGACAGACAGGCGACGTTCGGGTCGGACGGGAGCCTCGAGACCGAGACGACGCCGGACGCGACGGGCGAGAACGACTTTGGCGAGGAGAAGGAGGCCAACGAGACCGACGGCGGGTACAGCCGCTACGTCGTCTCCAGCCTCCTCCAGAAGGCGGTCCGGCGCTCCGACGAGGAGGTCGCGGCGTGGGCTGCGTGGGAGCTGGCCCGCTCCGGGTACGCCTGGAACCTCTGGGACCGGCTCAACCTCTACGTCGTCGAGGACCTCCGCGCGGGCGACGAGGTCGCGCTCCTGATCGAGCGCTACGAGGAGCTCGCCACCGAGCGCTGGGAGCCGGCCGAATGGAAGGGCCGCCTCTGCGCGATCCACGCCGCGCTCGCGGCCGCCCGCGCCCGCTCGACCCGCGAGGCGTCGAACGCGGACGCCTACTTCTCCGCGGTGGCCGAAATCCGGGCCGAGGCCCGCGAGCGCGGCGAGGAGCCGGCACACGACTTCCCCGTCGGCGACCTCGAACCGGACGGAAAGTTCGACGCCGTCTTTGACGGCCACACCGGTGAGGGGTCGAAGCGCGGGCGCGGCACCCGATTCTTCAAGACGCACGGGGCCCGCGTCGGACCGGAGGGCGAAGACGAGCAGAGCGCGCGCTGGCAGCGCCTCGCGATGATACTCGACGAGGAGACCGAGTACGACGCCGACGAGCTCGACCGCGCTGTCGAACCGGTCGACCCAGACGACCCGTGGGGTGAGTCGGAGTCGGACGGCGAGGGTCCGAGCGAGAAGGACGCCACCGGAACGAGCGCGAGCGACGGCGACGACGAGGACACGGGCGACGACGGCGACGACGACGGGAGCGGTTCGCTCAGCGACTTCGCGGAGTGACCGCTCCCGAGTTCGTCGAGGCCGTCGACGACCTCGGCCTCACTCTCTCCCGGCGCGAGCGACCGCGGTCAGGCTCGCGAACGCGACGGCGACGACCGCGGCGACGGCGCCGAATCCGGGCGCCCCGTCGTCGGTGCCGTCGCTCGATCTGTCGGTCTCCTCCGTCTCGGAGTCGTTCGGTTCGGTCTCGTTCGTCTCGGTCCCGTTCGCGTCGCTCGCGACCGACTCCGGCGGCGCCGCCTCGACGGCGGCCCCCACGGCGGCCGGCGCGTCGACGACCCCGTGGCCGTACCGGGCGTCGGGCGCCGTCGCGTTCTCGGGGTGGACCGCGGTGTCGACGAGCGCCGACTCGATCGCGGGGGCCGCGACGCGACCGTCGGTCGCTGCCACCGCGAGCGCCGCGACCCCGCTCACGTGCGGTGCGGCCATGCTCGTCCCCTGTCGGAATACGTAGCTCTCACGCGTGCCGGCGGCGGCGCTGGCGATCCGGACACCCGGTGCGGTCACGTCGGGGACGACGTACGTCGCCGGCCAGTCTGCCGGATGCTCGCCGAAGGCGTCGCTTGCGTTTATCCGCTGGCCGCCCGAGAACGGCGGGACCCGTCGCTCCTCGTCGACCGCGCCGACGGCGACCGCGTCGTACGCGTTGGCGGGCGACGAGGAGGCGTTCGGGCCCTCGTTGCCGACGGCGGCGACGACGACCGTCCCCGTCGCGCGGGCGTTCCTGACCGGCCCGACGAACCCGCGGAACGTGCCGTTCGCGCCGAGGCTCAGCTGGAGCACGTCGGCGTCGGCCGCGGTCGTCGCGTGTTCCATCGACGCGACGACCGCCGCGAACGTCGCCGTCCCGTTCTCGTCGAACGCGTCGAGCCCGTAGAGGCTCGCCTCGGGCGCGACGCCGATGTACGTCCCGGAGGCGTTCCCGCCCGTCGCCGTCCCCGCGACGTGGGTCCCGTGGCCGTCCGGGTCGCTCGCGTCCGCGACGTCGTCGCTCACGAGCGTCCCGTTCTCGTCGAACGACGCCCACCCCGCGAGGTCGATGTCTCGGTGGTCCGGGTCGACCCCAGTGTCGACGACCGCGACGGTCGCACCCGCGCCCCGCGTGTCGAACTCACTCCACGCGGTCGGCGCGCCGATCCGCCGCACACCGGCCACGGCCCGACCGCTCGGGTCGGCGCCGAGCTGTGGGTTCGCAGTCGCATCGCCCCCCGACTCGGCGTCGGCCTCGATCGGCTCGATAACGACGTTCTCGTGGATCCGGGCGACGTTCTCGACCGCGCGCAGATCGGCCGCCGTCACGCGCCCCGCGTCGACGGTGACGAGCAGCGCGTTCGCCAGCCAGAACTCACGTTCCACCGTGACGCCGGGCCGCGAGGCCGCGAACGACTCGAAGGCCGCCTGCTCGGCGGCGGCGTGGTCGCGCAGGTCGGCGACGGTCGCGCTCGCGTTCGCGCCCGTCGCGGGAACGCCCTCCGTCGCGCCGAGCGCCGCGGGGTCCTCGACCGAGTCGAACCGCACCACGAGTTCGACCGTTCCGTTCTCCCCGTCCAGCGGTGACCCGCTCCGATCGGTCGTCGAGGGAGATCCGTCGTGGACCGACCCCGCGGCGGGGTCGGCGGCCGCGACGCCGGCGGCCCCGGCCGCGACCGCGACGAGGACGACGCCGGCCGCCATCGCGAGCGCGACTGCGACGCGGACGCGCGGATCGCGAGACCGAGCCCGTCCCTCCCGAGCGACCCCCGCGTCGACCCGTTCCGCGACCGGCCGTTCATTACACGCCACCCTTCGAGGGTCGGCGCAAATACCTTCTGCTCGGTCGAGGTGGGGCCAACCGGTCGCGCGTCGGCCGGGGCAGGCCGACAGCGAGACGCGCTCGGCGCTTACCGATCCCCGCTTCCGCCAACCCTTATGCGCCGGCCGGCGTAGACGCGCACATGACGAACGTCGTAATCGTCGGCGGCGGACCCGCCGGCCTGAGCGCAGGACTGTTCGCGAGCAAGAACGGCCTCGACACCACCCTGTTCGACACGGACGGGACGTGGATGCACAAGGCGCACCTGTTCAACTACCTCGGCGTGGGCTCCGTCGGCGGCAGCGAGTTCATGGCGACCGCGCGCCAGCAGGTGGACGACTTCGGCGTCGACCGTCACCAGGGCGAGGAGGTCACCGGCGTCGAGGCGACCGGAGACGGCTTCACGGTCTCGACCGAGGACGGCGAGTACGACGCCGACTACGTCGTCCTCGCGACGGGCGCAAACCGCGACCTCGCGGAGGAGCTTGGCTGCGAGTTCGACGACGACGACACCGTCAGCGTCGGCGTCTCGATGGAGACCAGCGTCGAGGGCGCCTACGCGACCGGCGCGATGGCCCGCGCCGAGGAGTGGCAGGCGGTCATCTCCGCGGGCGACGGCGCCGCCGCCGCGCTCAACATCCTCTCGAACGAGAAGGGCGAGCACTACCACGACTTCGACGTCCCCGACACCGCGGCGTCGGTGTTCGGCGACCTGATCGACGACGAGGAGTAACCCCTTTTCGGCGCGCCCTTCCGCGCCGATCCGTTATCCGTCCCTTCAGCGACGCGACAGGCGCCGCCGTACCGCGTCGACGCTGCGTCGGATCCCCGACCCGACCCGCATCGCGGCGAACGCGCCGCGGACGAACCAGTCCGTCGGGATCCGCTCGGGGAACGTCAGCGGGCCGACCCGCGAGACGCCGACCGTTCGGGCCTCCGTGTACCGCTGAATCCCCTCCCTGCCGTGCCGGCGGCCGAGCCCGGAGTCGCCGAACCCGCCCATCGGTGCGTCGTTCGCGCCCCACGTCGCGAGGAAGGCGTCGTTGACGTTCACCGTGCCGCAGTCGATCTCGCGGGCGATCTCGGCGCCGCGCTCGCGGTCCGCGGTCCAGACGCTCGCGTTGAGTCCGTACGGGGAGTCGTTGGCGGCGTCGACCGCGGCCGCCGCATCGGGGACCAGCGTCACCGCGACCACTGGGCCGAACGTCTCCTCGCACGCGACCGTCGCGTCCGGGTCGACGCCGGTCAGTATCGTCGGCTCGTAGCAGTACGGCGCCACGTCTGGCCGGGCGCGGCCGCCGGTCTCGACGGTCGCGCCGCGCTCGCGGGCGTCCGAGACGTGCGACTCGACGCGGGCCAGCTGGTCGGCGTCGACGAGCGAGCCGAGGTCGGCGCCGTAGTCGTAGCCGGTCCCGAGCGTCAGCGCCTCCGTCTCGCGGACGAACGCGTCGAGGAAGTCCTGATACGCGGACTCGACGACGTAGATCCGCTCGGCGGAGAGGCAGAGCTGGCCCGCGTTCGAGAAGCAGGCCTGAACCGCGCCGCGGGCGACCTCCTCGACGTCGGCGTCCCCGAGTACGACGAGCGGGTTGTTGCCGCCGAGCTCCAGCGAGCAGCCGATCAGGTTCCGGCCAGCGCGCTCGGCGATCGTCCGGCCCGTCGCCGTGCTTCCGGTGAACGCGACGTAGTCGACCGCGTCGATCAGCGGCGGGCCGATCTCGGGCCCCTCGCCCGTGACGACCTGGAAGAGGTCGTCCGGGAGGCCGGCGAGCTCCAGCAGCTCTGAGAGCAACAGGGCCCCGTACGGCGTCTTCTCGTCCGGTTTGAGGACGACCGCGTTGCCCGCGGCCAGCGCGGGGATCGCGTCGGCCATCGACAGCGTGAGCGGGTAGTTCCACGGCGAGATCACGCCGACGACGCCGACCGGCTCGCGCGTGACCGTCGCGGTCGTGATCCCGGGCGCGACGCCCCGCCGCCGCTCGTCGGCGAGCGCGTCGGGCGCCTCGCTCGCGACGTACGCGCAGCCGGTCGGCACGTCGAACAGCTCCTCGACCGCGGTGCGGCGGGACTTCCCGGTCTCCAGTTGGAGGAGGTCGAGCAGCTCTTCCCGGTGGTCCGCGACGAGCTCGCCGAACCGCTCGACGACGCGGGCGCGCTCCTCCGCGGGCTTCTCAGCCCACCGCTCCTGCGCGTCCCGGGCGCGCTCGACCGCGGCCTCGACGTCGTCGGCGTCGCAGGCCGGCACGCTCCCGATCCGCTCGTCGGTCGCCGGGGCGAACACGTCGATGCGGTCGCCGTGGTCGCTCGCGTCGTCGTCCGCCGGCCGCGAGCGCGCCACGCGGTCGGCGAGTCCGTCGAGCCGTCGCGCCGCGAGCGTCGGGGCGTTGCCGACCGCGGTCGGGGGGTCCGTCGAGGACATCGGATACCGTGTCGACGGGCGGCGGAGGGAAAGCCGTACCGGCGACGGGGGCAAGTGCGGGAGCCGGTCAGTCCGTCGAATCGCGGCGCTCGGCGGTGGCGTCGGCCGAGGCGCCGGTCTCGGAGAGCATGTCGACGGTTTCGAGGAGCAGCGACACGACGAGGGGGCCGACGATGACCCCGACTGCGCCGAGCGTGAGAATGCCGCCGACGAAGCCGACGAAATACAGCCCGGGAGAGATCTTCCCGGTCCAGTCGGCGAGCTGGGTCCGGATCACCGCGTCCGGGACGAAGGCGACGACGACGAGGCCGACCACCAGCACGGCGACCGCTCGCCCGGTCTCACCCACGAGCAGGTCGCCGACCCCGAGCGCGACGATCAGCACGCTCGGGCCGACGACGGGGACGAACTGGAGGACCCCCGCGATGACGGCCAACAGGACCGGCGAGCCGTAGCCGAGGAGCCGGAACACCGCGAGCGCGAGGACGAAGGTCCCGGCCGCGGTCGCGGCCTGAAGCACGTAGATCGAGTACAGCGTCCGCCGCGTCCGCTCGTGGAGCCGAGCCGGGATGTCGTGGTACTCGGCCGGGACGACGCCGAAGACGGCCGTTCCGACCGCGTTCGGTCGGTAGAGGATCCCGTAGACGAGGAAGGTGAACACGACGAGCTCCAGGACGAGCACCGGCGCGGCGGCCGCGACCGCCAGCGCGACCTCCCGGAGCCACGCCTCGGCGGCCGCGACGAAGGGCGCGATCTCGACGACCGTCTCGAACCCGCCGACGCTGATCGGGACGACGTCCGGGATCCCCTCGAGGATCGCGATCAGCTCCGACCGGCGCCGGTACAGCGCGTACAGCAGCGGCGCCACGAGGAGCGTGGCGCCGACGAACGCAACGGCGGTGGCGACGGCGCACGCGATCCGCCGCGAGAGGCCGCGGCCGACGAGCCGCTGGCGGAGGGGGTAGAGGACGTACGCCACGGTGACCGCGAACACGACCGTCCGCAGCACCTCTGCCAGCACGGCCGCCGCGAGCGTCGCCAGCGCGACGAGCAGCACCGCCAGCAGCCGTTGCCGGGTGAGAACCATGTGTGCGAGTCACGATCGGCGAGGAAAGTCGTTGCGGTGGCCGCGGCGACCGCGAGCCTATTTTTAAAAGCCCGCGACTGGTGGCGACGATGGCTTATAAAGAACAATGCGGTCGGCGCGTGCCTCCGAGCGCCCTTTGGGCGTGAGGAGCGCGCGCGAGGGAGTCAGTCGCCGGAGCGAAGCGGAGGCGACTGACGAGGCTGGGGAGGCGTGAGGTGCGGTCGCGGTCGGGTGGGACTCAAAGGGGCAGCCGCGAGGCGGCCGCAGGCGACGCAAGCACTGGAGGGAGCGAGCAGCGCGAGCGACCGAAGCGCGCAGCGAGCGTGCGGCCGCCTCGCGGCTGGGGCTTTGGAGGAGTTCACCGCCGATCGGCGATCAGCGATTTATAAACAATCCACCGAGATTTGGACGCATTTCTCGTCGACGTATCGAAGGGGCACCACGAACACGTCAATCCGCCCCGCGGTCGCCGTGAGCAACCACAGCACCTAACCTCGCGCCGGCCCGAGGACGCCCATGCGCATCGACCCGTTCGGCCTCGAACGCTGGTTCGCGGAGCACGAACACGAGGCCGACATCATGCTGGCCGAAAGCGGCATCCGGTCGCTCGACGCGAGTCGGTTCGACCTCGACCCCGGGAAGCTCGGCTACGTCATCCCGACCAACGGCGACCCCGAGTTCCGGGCGTCCGTCGGCGACCGCTACGACCGCTCCGCCGACGAAGTCCTCTTCACCTGCGGCACGCAAGAGGCGAACTTCCTAACGTTCCTCTCGCTGCTCGGCGACGAGGGCGCCGTCGACGGGGAGGGCGACGCCTCGGACGCCGACGCGGCGGGCGTCGGCTCCGGCACCCACGCCGTCGTCGTCACCCCCACCTATCAGGCGCTCCACGCCGTCCCCGACGCCTTCGGGGACGTCACCCGCGTCGAACTGGAGCCGCCGGAGTGGGAACTGGATCCCGACGCGATCGCCGACGCGGCCCGCGACGACACGGCCGTGATCGTCGTCAACAATCCGAACAACCCGACCGGGCAGTACCACGACGAGGCCGCGATGCGGGCCGTCTACGACGTCGCCGTCGAGCGCGACGCCTACCTGCTCTGCGACGAGGTGTACCGCCTGCTCGCCGACGAGCCGCAGCCGCCGGTCGCGAGCTACGGCGCGCACGGTATCTCCACCACCAGCCTCACGAAGGCGTACGGGCTCGCCGGACTGCGGTTCGGCTGGATAGCCGGCCCGGAGCCGGTCGTCGAGCGCGCGTGGCAGTGGAAGGACTACACGACCATCTCGCCGAGCCTCTTCGGCCAGCACGTCGCGAAGCAGGCGCTCGGCCGGCGCGAGGACCGGATCCTCGCCGAGAACCGCGAGCTTGCGGCCGATCACCGCGAGACGGTCGCAGAGTGGGTCGACCAGCACGACCTCGACTGGCTCGACCCGGTCGGCGTCAACGCGTTCGTCACTGTCCCTGACGGCTTCGACGACGCGGAGGCGTTCTGCCGGACGGTCGTCGAGGAGGCGAGCGTCGTCCTCGCGCCCGGAAACCTGTTCGGCTTCCCGGACCGCTTCCGGATCGGGTTCGGCCTCCCGACCGAAGAGCTGGAGGAGGGGCTCGACCGCGTGAGCCGCGTGATCGAGGACCACGCAGCGCCCTCCGACTCGGCCGCAACGACCGGAGGTGACGCCTGATGGGGCTGTTCGGCGAGCTCAAAGAGGACGTGGTCGAGTTCGTCCGCGACCCGACCGACGAGCAGAAGATACTGGTGACGGCGGCGGTCGCCATCGCGATCGCTGACCGCGCGCTCTACTTCGTCGACTTCCCGTTCGTCGTGCGGACGACGGCCGCCGTCGGCGTCGGCTTCATCGTCATGTTCCTCGTCAGCTACCTGTACACGGGACAGTTCGTCCCGCCGGACGGGAACGTCGACGACGACGAAGGGGTAGAGGAGTACGTCGACGAACTCGACCCCTGACCGCCACAGCCGAGTCCGGCGAACTCACCACGGGCGGGGACGCCACCCGGCGAACGCCCGCTCGACAGCGTTCCAAACAGTTTATACACGCGACGCGGGAATTGACGCTCATGCCGCGAGAGCAGAAGCAGGTTCGCGAACTCCAGGAGGGCAGCTACGTGATGATGGACGACGCGCCCTGTAAGATCAACCATTACAGCACCGCCAAACCCGGTAAACACGGCAGCGCGAAGGCCCGCGTCGAGGGGAAGGGCGTCTTCGACGACAAGAAGCGCTCGCTCTCGCAGCCGGTCGACGCGAAGGTGTGGGTCCCGATCATCGAGCGCAAGCAGGGACAGGTCGTCAACGTCAGCGGCGACGAGGTCCAGGTGATGGACTTAGACACCTACGACACGTTCACGATGCGGATCCCCGAGGGCGAGGACTTCACCTCGGACGACAACATCGAGTACCTCGACTACGAGGGCCAACGGAAGATCATCGGGTAGTCGGCATGTTCCCCGGGGCGACGACCGACCGCGAAGCTGCTTCCTACGTGGTCGTCGGCGCTCCGCTCGACGCCACGACCACTTTTCAGCCGGGCACCCGGTTCGGACCGGACCGGGTCCGGAAATTCGCCGAGACGTACGACGACTACGACCGCCGCACCGACAGCCGCTTCTCCGCGCTCGGCGTCCACGACGCCGGCGACGTGCGTCCGTGGGACGACGTCGAGGCGTACCTCGACCACCTCGCCGCCGAGCTGCGGAGCGTCGTCTACGACGACGCGACCCCCCTCCTCCTCGGCGGCGAACACACGGTCACGTACGCGGGCGTCGACGCCGTCGACCCCGACGTCTTAGTCGTCGCCGACGCGCATCTCGACCTCCGCGAGGCGTACGACGGGAACCCGTGGAACCACGCCTGCGTCACGCGCCGCTGCCTCGACGACCTCGGTGTCGACCGCGCGGTGATCGTCGGCGCGCGGACCGGGTCCGAGGCGGAGTGGGAGCGGGCGGCCGACGCCGACGTCGAGGTCATCCCGCCCGAGGACGCTCGCGAGTGGCTCGACGCGCTCGACGGCGAGGACGCGTTCGGAGACGACTCCGTCTACTGCTCCGTCGACGTCGACGCCCTCGATCCCGCCTACGCGCCCGGAACCGGGACGATGGAGCCGTTCGGACTGGAGCCCCGCGAGGTCCGCGACTTCGTCCGCGCGGTCGCCCCCTATGCCGACGGGTTCGACGTCGTCGAAGTGAACGACCGCGACGACGGGCAGGCGGCGGCGCTCGCGGGCAAACTGCTGCGGGAGTTCGTCTACGCGCACGCGGCCGGCGAAAACGGGCCGGGCGAGTGACGGACGAGAGCGTTACGAGACCTCGGAGAGCCGCCGCCGTGCGGCGGTCACCGCCTCCATCGCGTCGATCCACTCGCGGGGGTCGGTACACCAGATGCGGTCCCCCTCGACGCTAACACAGAAGACCGACTCGCCGGAGGGCGACAGCGTGACGCGGTCGACGTCGGGGCGGTCGCCGAGGTACGCGTCGATGAGCCGTCGGGCGGTCTCCGCCTCCGAGCGGAGGCGGTTGCCCTCGGCGTACTCGATGGCTATCTCTGCCATACGCCCAGTTTAGAACTACACGATTAATAACTGCTGTTTTCTGGCAGCGATTGCGGCTTCCCGGTCGCTCCGTCTCCTATCGGCCGTCGAACACGACCTCGCCGTCGACGACGGTCAGCGCGACGTCGATATCGTCGATCGCGTTGTCGGCCTCCCACGGCGACGCGTCGAGCGCGACGAGGTCGGCCCGCTTCCCCGGCTCGACCGTCCCGAGTCGGTCCTCGTCGAAGCCGGCGTAGGCGGCGCCGCTCGTGTACGCACGCAGCGCCTCGGTGACGGTGAGCCGCTGGAACTCGGCGGGGGCGTTGACTGCGTGGTGAACGCCGAACAGCGGGTCCATCGGCATCCCGTCGGAGCCGAACGCGAGTTCGACGCCCGCGTCGAGCATGTCGCGGTAGCGGTTCGTCTCGGCGGTGCGCTCGGGCCCCAGTCGCGCCTCGTAGAGGCCGTCCTCCCGCGCCCACTTCAGGAAGTTCGGCTGGACGCTCGCGACGACGCCCGTCTCGGCGAGCCGCTCGATGGCTTCGTCGTCGGCCAGCTCGACGTGTTCGATCCGGTGGCGCGCCTCGCCCGCGTCAATCCGCGAGGCGTCCTCGTAGGCGTCGAGCACGGCGTCGACCGCCTCGTCGCCGATGGCGTGGGCGGTGAACTGGAAGCCAGCCTCGGTCGCTTCCGCCACCGTCTCGTTCAGTTCCTCGGGGTCGACGACCCACTGGCCGGTCTCGTCGGGCGCGTCCGCGTACGGCTCCGAGAGCCGGGCCGTCCGGCCGCCGAGGCTCCCGTCCGTGTACGACTTGATCGCGCCGGTCTCGACCATCTCGCTTCCGGCGTTCGTCGCGAGGCCGACCTCGCGGGCCGCGTCGAGGTGGTCGCTCCAGTAGTTGATCCGGACGCGGGCGGTGAGCTCGCCGGCCGCGTCGAGGTCGCGGTAGACTCGCGGCGCGTGCGAGTCCCGGACCATGTCGTGGAAGCCGGTGATCCCGCGGGCGGCGCAGTGCTCCAGCGCGGCCTCGACGATCTCGCGCGTCTCCTCGCGGTCCGGCTCGACCGCCCGGTAGATCGGGTCGATGGCGGCTTCGAGCAGAACGCCGGTCGGCTCGCCGTCGCCGCCGATCACCTCGCCGTCGCCGCCGGTCGGCACCGTCTCGTCGGGGGCGTCGGCGAGGTCGTCCGCGAAGCGGTCGAGCGCGACGCCGTTGACCGCGGCGACGTGCATGTCCTCGCGGAACGCCGCGACCGGGCGCTCGGTCGAGACGCGGTCGAGGTCCGCGCGGGTCAGGTAGCGCGACTCGTCCCACGTCGACTCGTCGTAGCCGTATCCCAGCACCCAGTCCTCCGCTTCCCCGTCGCCGTCCGGCGTCTCGCCGCCGCTCGGCTCGGATTCCACTTCCGCCGCGCGCTCGACGAGCAGGTCAACGGCCGCGTCCGGGGAGTCCGCCGCGGAGAGGTCCGCGTGGACGAGGTAGCGGCCGACGGTGGTGAGGTGGGTGTGCGCGTCGACGAATCCGGGGAGGAGAACGCGACCGTCGAGGTCGACCACGTCGGTGTCGACGCCGGCGAGCAGTTCCACGTCGTGGGTCCGCCCGGTCCGGATGATTTTGCCGTCGCGAACGGCGACGGCCTCGTGAACCGCGTCGCCGCCGTCGTCTGCGTCGCCGCCGTCCTCCGGGTCCGCGAGCGTGTGTACCTCTCCGTTCACGAAGATCCGGTCCGCGGCCTCGGTCATGGAAATTCGGGGGGCACACAGCGTGTTAACCGTTCGGGAAACGGCGACCGATTTATTCGGACGCCCGACGAATCGCCGCGTATGTACGACAACGTCCTCCTGCCCACCGACGGAAGCGTCGGCGTCGACCGCGCGATCGACCACGCGATCGACGCCGCCGACCGCTACGACGCGACGCTCCACGTCCTCTACGTCGTCGACAGCGACGTGGTGAACGCTTACTCCGGCGACGAGTTCGTCGACGGCGCCGAGGGCGCCGAGGAGACGCTCGAAGAGACCGGCCGCGAGGCGCTCGACGCCGTCGCCGAGCACGCCCGTGACGCCGGCGTGGATGCGGTCACCGCGCTGCGGTACGGCGTCCCACACGAGGAGATCCTCCGGTACGCCGACGAGGAGGACGTCGACCTCACGGTGATGGGATCGAAGACGCGCTCGGGCGACTACCGCCGCATGCTCGGCTCCGTCACCGAGCGCGTCTCCCGGCAGTCGCCCGCGCCGGTGAGCATCGTGAAGACCACGGTGGAGGCCTGAGCGCCGCGGCCATTTTATAAGCGCTCCCGCACGTCCGCCGCGACCGCCGACAGCGCCGCCTCCGCGACGTCCACCCGGTCCGCGAGGCTACAGAACCCGTGCGCCATCGCCGGGTAGTGGCGGTGTTCGACCGGCGTTCCGTCACTCTCGAAGCGCTCCGCGAGCGCGACACCGTCGTCGCGCAGGGGGTCGAACCCGGCCGTGACGACCGTCGCGGGCGGGAGGTCGCCCAGATCCGGCGCCCGGAGCGGCACCGCGTAGGGGTTCGCGGCGTCGACCGGACTGCGGAGGTACCGCTCGTAGAACCACTTCATGTCCGCGCGCGTCAGGAGCGGGCCGTCCGCGTTCTCTCGGTAGGAGTCCGTCTCGAAGTCGTAGCCGGCGATCGGATAAAGGAGGAACTGGCCGGCGGGCTCGGGGAGGTCGCCGAACTCCCGGGCGCGGAGCGACGCCGCGACGGCGAGCGCGCCGCCGGCGCTGGTCCCCGAGACGCCGATCCGGTCGGAGTCGACGCCAAGCGAGTCGGCCGTCTCCGCGACCCACGCGACCGCGGCGGCGGCCTCGTCGACCGCGACCGGGAACGGGTGTTCCGGCGCGAGCCGGTAGTCGACGGAGACGACGACCGCGTCGGCGCGGGTCGCGAGCTCGCGGCAGATCCCGTCGACGGAGTCGAGCGTGCCGAGCGTCCACCCGCCGCCGTGGCAGTGGACGAGGGCGCGAGATTCTGCCGAGTCATCGACGGCGCTCTCGGGCCGATACACCCGGACCGGCACCTCGCCGTGCGGGCCGTCGAAGGCGAGGTCGCGCACGTCGGCCACGGGCGGCTCGGGCGGCCCGGAGAACAGATCGTCTTCGAGGTCGCGGGCCGCCTCAACGGAGAGATCGCTCCACGCGGGCGGCCCCAGCGATTCGATCTTGTCGATCGCCGCCGCGAGGTCCGGGTCGAGTTCGGCCGCGCGCATGGCGGACCGAGACGGTGGGCCTTTGTAAGTCGGTCGGCAACTCCGGGCGATGGACGTCCGGCTGACCTACGAGGACGGGACGATCCGGGTCGACGCGGACGCCGACCTCGGCCCGGACGCGCTCCCGCCGCTGCCCGGCGTCGAGACCGACCCGCGGACCGGAACCGGCCGCGCGCCGGCGCACCGCTACGCCGAACTCCGGCGGGCGCTCCGGGTGGCCGGCGTCTCGGTCGACGACCGGGTCCTCGACGCGAGCGACCGCGCCGCCGAGGACGCGGGGCTGCCGGACGCGCTCGCGACGGACTACGACCTCCGCGAGTACCAGCGCGAGGCGCTCGACGCGTGGCACGAGGCGGGCGACCGCGGCGTGATCGAGCTCCCGACCGGCGCCGGCAAGACCGTGATCGCGATCCGCGCGATGGTCGAGTTGGGCGTCCCGACGCTCGTCGTCGTCCCCACGGTCGACCTCCTCGACCAGTGGCAGCGGGAGTTGGAGCGCGAGTTCGACGTCCCGATCGGGCGGTTCGGCGGCGGCGAGCAGCGCCGCGAGGCGGTCACGGTGTCGACGTACGACTCGGCGTACCTGAAGGCGGACGGCGTCGGCGACGCCTTCGAGTTCGTCGTCTTCGACGAGGTCCACCACCTCGGCGGGGAGGGGTACCGCGACGCCGCGCGCCTCCTCGCCGCGCCCGCGCGGCTCGGGCTCACTGCCACCTTCGAGCGCCCGGACGGCGCCCACGAGGTCGTCGCCGACTTGGTCGGCGACCGCGTCTACGCGCTCGACGTGGACGACCTCGCGGGCGATCACCTCGCCCCCTACGACATCCGGCGGATCGAAGTCGAACTGACCGACGAGGAACGCGAGCGCTACGACGAGAAGCAGGGGACGTTCGTCGAGTACGTTCGCGACGCGGGGATCACGTTCTCCAGCGGGAGCGACTACCAAGAGCTCGTCAAGCGGTCGGGAAACGACCCAGCGGCCAGAGAGGCGCTCCTCGCGAAGCAGGACGCCCGCGAGATCATGATGAACGCCGACCGCAAGGTCGAGCAGCTCGGGGAGATCCTCGACCGCCACCGCGACGACCGCGTGATCGTGTTCACTGCCCACACCGACCTCGTCTACCGGCTCTCCGAGCGCTTCCTGCTCCCCGCGATCACCGCCGAGACGGGCGCGAAGGAGCGCCGCGAGATCCTCGAACGCTTCCGCGACGGCACCTACGGCCGGGTCGTCGCGGCGAACGTCTTAGACGAGGGGGTCGACGTGCCCGACGCGAACGTCGCGGTCCTGCTCTCTGGGTCGGGCAGCGAGCGCGAGTTCACCCAGCGGCTCGGCCGCGTGCTCCGCCCGAAGGAGGACGGCGGCAGGGCGACGTTGTACGAACTCGTTAGCGCCGAGACCGCGGAGGAGCGGGTGGCGAGCCGGCGACGATAGGCCGGAACTTCCGGAGGCGATATTTAAATATCCATGAGCGGCTGCGACGATTGCTTATAAATGGCGGTGCGGTGGCGCGTGCCTGCGAGGCCGCCTCGCGGCCGAGCAGCACCGCGCGAGGGAGTCAGTCGCCGGAGCGAAGCGGAGGCGACTGACGAGGCTGGGGAGGTGTGAGGCTGCTGTGCGGTTGCGGTCGGGTGGGACTCAAAGGGGCAGTCGCGAGGCGGGCGCAGGCGACGCAAGCACTGGAACGAGGGAGCGAACGAAGTGAGCGACCGAGTGAAGCGCGCAGCGAGCGTGCGCCCGCCTCGCGACTGGGGCTTTGGAGGAGTTCACCGTCGACCTGTGAGCAGCAGCTTATAAGCGAGCGGCTGGGGATTTGGAGGTGGTCGTCGATCCACAGTCGATTATTTATAAACGAGAGACACTTCGATTCGATTCCAGTCGGTACAGAAGAAACATAACACACCTCAATTAGTATAGTTCCCCAATCCTGTCACGGGATCAACCCCATACATTTAAAAAAACAAGTAGATATCTCAGTATGCGATTTTTCACCAGAACCGTCGTCGCGGGCGTACTCGTCGGCTCGGCAGTCGGTATCATCGCAGGGGTGCTCATCGGCCCGGACGGCTGGGCGCTCGGCGGCGCGGTGGCGGGCGGGACCATCGGCAGGAGAAGTACCGATCTCGCGGGAGCGGTAATCGAGAGCTCGAAGGCCGGCGTACTCGCTGCCGTCGTGTTCGCGACCGTTTTCGGATTCGGTAGCGGTGTACGCGCGGCGGTCGACGCCCGGAATCCGGAGCTACTGGCGCAGGGGTTGGGACCGTTCTTCTCGATCGCAGTTATATACGGGATTGGTTGTTTCATTGCCGCCGCCGCCACCGGCGCACTCGTTCACGTCGTCCAGAATTCGAGATAGGTAGTCAATTCGCACGTGTTAACGACCAGCTGGTTCGGTCAAAGATACGTCTGAAGAGGGATTTTCAACAATGCCAGTTATTTATAAGCGACCTGCTGGGGCTTCGGGATCGGTCCTCGTCGAACTACTGACGGTGCCACCAACTGCGACCACTCGTCGCGATTAATCGTCGCCGTCCATGTCGAGCGAGCGCTTCTCGCCGAGCTCCGCTTCGAGGCTGCCGCGTTCCCAGCTCCGGACCGCGTCTCCTTCGACCTCTGCCCGAAGCTTCTCCTCTAAGAGGTTCACCGCGACGCTGTTGGCGCCCTCCGGGATGATCACGTCGGCGTGCTTCTTCGAGGGCTCGATGAACTGCTCGTGCATCGGCTTCACCGTCGAGAGGTACTGGTCGATGACGCCTTCGAGGTCCCGCCCACGCTCGATCACGTCCCGCCGAATTCGCCGGAGAATACGCACGTCGGCGTCGGTCTCGACGAACAGCCGGAGGTCCATCATGGCGTTTATCTCCTCGTCGTACAGCGCCAGGATTCCCTCCAACACGATTACGTCCGTCGGCTCGACGGTGACGCGCTCGTCCTCGCGGTTGTGGATCTCGAAGTCGTACTGGGGCATCTCGACGGACTGCCCCTCCAAGAGGGCCTCCAAGTGTTCCCGGAGGAGTTCCCACTCGAACGCCGACGGGTGGTCGTAGTTGACCTCCTGGCGCTCCTCGAAGTCGAGGTGCGAGAGGTCCTCGTAGTAGTTGTCCAGCGGGATCCGGGTGACGCTGTCGCCGAGGTCGCGGGTGACGAGCCGGGAGACCGTCGTCTTCCCGGCGCCCGTCCCGCCCGCGATCCCGATCACGAACGAGGGAATGGCCATATCGACGTTCGAACGTCGGAGGGTTTGAACGCTCCCTTTCGCGCTTCGCGCGTGGTCGTCGGGCCCGGCTGCGGACGGGTCGCTCCTTCGGGCGGCATGCTAACCGATCTCACGAGTAGGACCGGCGCGAATAAAACGCTACCGGGGGCAGCTTTTAGCCGGTTGGAGCGGATCCGAGTCGTATGCGAACAGACACCACGGTTCGTGACGTGATGCACCGCGAGTTCCTCGGCGTCAGCGAGTCGGACTCGCTCCCGGAGGCGGCCGCGCTGCTGGTCGACGAGGAGACGAACTGCCTGGTCGTCGTGCGCGGCGGCGAGCCGGTCGGGCGCCTGGAGTCCCGCGACGCGCTCGACGCGCTGCTCTCCGCGACCGGCGTCGCCGACGACTCGGACGATACTCCCGATCCCGCCGACCGCACCGTCGGCGACGTAATGGGCCCGCCGCTGCCGACGGTTTCCCCTGACGACTCACTGGCGGCGGTCGAAGAGCGGCTCGTCTCGGAGGGAGCGGACCGCGTCGTCGCGGTCGACGACGGCGAGGCGGTCGGCGTCGTCACGGACGGCGACGCGCTCGCCGCGGGCGCCCCGCGGACCGGCGCCGGCGCCGAGGGGTTCGGCGAGGAGGCCGCGGCCGGCAGCCCCCGATCGGACGGAACGGTGCTGTCGGCTGCAGCCGCCGCGGACTCCGACGCGGAGCGGGGCGCCGAGGCGACGATGGACCCGGAAGCGGCGGAGCGCGCCGCGGCCGCGTCCCGCGACGAGCCCGCCGGTACCGACGGCGGCGCCGACTCCGTCGCGGGCGCGCCGAGCGGCGCCTCAACGCAGGGCGTCTGCGAGAACTGCGGCGCGCTGGTTCCCGACCTCGTCACCGCGAACGGGCAGGCCGTCTGCCCGAACTGCCGCGAGATCTGAGCGAACTGCCGCGAAATCCGAGTCGGCCTCGAAGCGAGCGATTCGCCGGCCGGCAGCCTCAACACGCCCCGAGCCGAAGGCGATCGCATGGGCGAGACGGACGCGCGGATCGAGCCGGCGACCGCCGACGACGTCGACGCCGTCGTCGACATGTGGGTGACGCTCGCCGCCGGTCAGCGCGAGCACGGCGCCACGCTCCGCGGCGAGGCGAACCGCACCGCGGTCAGCGAGTGCGTCGCGCAGTCGGTCGTGACGGGGGAACTGCTCGTCGCCCGCGAGCCAGCCCCCGACGCGGAGACGGAAGGCGGAGGGGACCGCGACGCCGACCCGGTCGGCTTCGTCGGCTTCTCGCTCGAACGCGGCGACTACGAGCGCGACGCCGTCCGCGGGACCGTCAGCAACCTGTTCGTGGTCCCGGAGCGGCGCGGGGAGGGGATCGGCGCGGCGCTGCTCGACGCGGCCGAGCGCGCGCTCGACGAGTCGGGCGCCGACCGCGTGGCGCTGGAGGCGCTCGCCGACAACGACCGCGCCCGAGCGTTCTACGCTGAACACGGCTACGACTCACACCGCGTCGAACTCACGAAGTCGTTGAGCGGCGTCAACGGCGACGGACGCAGCGACGACGGATCGGGCGACGAAAGCGACTGACCCCGGCCGGGTTCGCGGAAAGCGACACGCACACATAGGAGGACCGAGTACGGCCGCACGCGCCAGGGGAGCATGGGTGGTTCATGCACTCGACTTGTAATCGAGACTTCCGGGGTTCAAATCCCTGCCCTGGCTTCGGACCGTTTTGCGACCGTCCTCCGGACATTTCTTAAGTAACCCCGACGCTCACGTCGGGTATGGACTCGTCGGACCGCGCGCTGCTCGGCGTCGCCGGAATCGTCGGCGCGCTCGTGATCGCGGTCGGGTTCGCCGGCGGTGCCCTCTTCGGCTTCGACGGGTCGGTCGCGCGGCCGCTCCGGCTCCTCGCGGTCGAACCGCTCACGTGGATCGTGATCGCCGCGCTGGTCGTCGCGGTCGTCGGAAACGCCTACATCGAGTAACGACCGGGACGGCCGCGCCGCCGGGCGGGGATCCGACTCACCGCACGACCGTCACCGGCACCGGCGAGCGCTGGAACACCGTCTTGGCCACGTTGCCGACGAGGAGTCTGTCCGCGAGCGACCCGCTGTGGGTGCCTAACACGACGACGTCGAACTCCTCGGCGTGGTCGATGATCTGGCGCGCCGGCCGTCCCGCCTCCACGATCGTCTCGATCGCCGTGTCGTACTCGTCAGCGATCTCGCGGGCCCGCTCGAACACCGGCTCCGCGGCCTCGCGGATCCCGCCCTCCTCGTCGTCCGACAGGGCGATCCCCGCGGCCTGCCCCATCATCGGCGACGCGCCGCCGACGACGTTCAACACGGTGATCTCGGCGTCGGGGTGGCCGTCGAGCGCGTACCGGAGCGCGCGCTCGGAGAGGTCTGAGCCGTCCATCGCGACGAGTACGCGCTCTATCATACCGGTAATACGCGCCGTCACCTGATAAACGCACGTGGTGGATCGGGTCGCGCGCCCAGGTCTCCGCTTGCTCAGCCCTCGACGTCCCCGATCGTCCGGACGAGCGCGTCGAGCGCGTACTCGGCCGCGCCCCGCTTCACCGCGTCGCGGTCGCCGTCGAGGACGGCCCGCTCCGCCCGCACGAACGACTCCTCGGTGCCCCACGGCGCGGCGTGCGCGACGCCGAACCAGACGAGCCCGACCGGCTTCTCGTCGGTGCCGCCGGTCGGCCCCGCGATCCCGGTGGTCGCGACCGCCCAGTCCGCGTCCGCTCGGTCGCGCGCGCCCGCCGCCATCTCGCGGACGACGGGCTCGCTCACGGCCCCGTGGGCGTCGAGCGACTCGCGGGAGACGCCGAGTAGTTCGCGCTTGGCGTCGTACGTGTACGTCACGAACCCGCGGTCGAAGTAGGCGCTCGCGCCCGGCACGTCCGTCACCCGCGACCCGACGAGGCCGCCGGTGAGCGACTCCGCGGTCGCCAGCGTCTCGTCGCCGTCCACGAGGAGTTCGTTCAGCCGCTCGGCGGGGTCCGTCGCGTTTTCCATACCCGTCACTCCGAGCGGGCGCCCCTGAGGTTTACGCCCGGGCACCTCGAAGGGCGACCGTGACCGACACCGACTGGGACGAGCGCTTCGCGTCGGGCGAGTACCCGCGCGCGCCGGAGCCGTCCCCCGTGCTTCGCGCCTACGAGCCGTCGCTGCCGGGCGGCCGCGCGCTCGACGTCGCGACCGGCACCGGCCGAAACGCGGTGTTCCTCGCGGACCGCGGCTACGATGTCGACGCGCTCGACGCCTCGGCGGAGGGGCTCCGGATCGTCCGCGAGCGCGCCGCGGAACGCGGGATCGGCGACCGGATCGAGCCGATTCGGGCGGACATCTCGACGTACGGGTTCCCGACCGAGGCGTACGACCTCGTGACGATGAGCTACTTCCACGCGCTCGACCGATTCGCGGACCTCGTCGAGTCGCTCGCGCCGGGCGGGTACCTGTTCGTGGAGGGTCACCTCCGGTCAGCGGAACCGTCGCCGTCGGGCCCGAGCGACGACCGGTACCGCTTCGCGGCGAACGAGCTGCTCCGCGCCGGGCTCGGGGTGAGCGTACGCTACTACGACGAGACGACGACGGAGCGCCCCGGCGACCGCCGGCGCGCCACGGCCCGGCTGCTCGCGCAGAAGTCGACCGGCGGTCGGCAGTCGTACCCGGAACGCCCAAAGGCGCCGGACCGCTGGCCGGGAGGCGAGAGCGACTCAAAAGCGGAGAGCGGGCGGAACCCGTGAGCGACGACGAGACCGCGTCGCCCGCGGCGGTCCTCCGGTCGCTCGTGGCGCGCGCGGTCGACGCCGACCCGGCGAGCCTCGACGATCGAGTCGAGGTCGTCGAGCGCGGAGACGAGCCGGATGCCGACGACGCGGCCGGCACCGACGCCTCGACTCCCGCGGGACGGCTCGCGGAACTCGTCGGCGAGGCCGACAGCGTCGTCGCCGTCGTCCCGCGGTTCGACGCCGACCTCGCCCGGCGACTGAACGCGTCGCTGGCGGCCTCGGGGAGCGACGCTGCGGCCGGAGGCGACGTTGCGGCCGGAGACGACGCTGCGGCCGCGGAGAACGACGCCGAATCCGAGTCGAGCGCGCCGCGCGAGGTCCGCGTGGTGTTCACCGGGTCCGCCAGCGACCGCCTCGCCGGAGCGACTGGACCGGTCGTCCGGCGCGCGCTCGCCGACCGCGGCGTCGACACGTACCGCCACGAGGGCGAATCGCCCGTCGCGGTGGTCCTCGCTGAGGACCGCGCGGTCGTCGGGGTGATCGACGGGGACGGGGTCGCAGCCCTGCTGTGGACGGGGGACCCGGCGGTCCGCGAGTGGGCGGCCGCGACCTGCCGGCGTTACCTCGACGACGCCAAGCGGGTGACCGAGGGGTGAGCGGGTCCGAATCCAACCGGCCGGCAGGTGAACGGGACCGGGTCCGACCGGCCGCGACCGCCCCCGCTCCGCTTTTGAGGGTCGCCGTCGAAGGGGTCGTATGAAAGCGCTACTGCTGTTGGTGGCCGGAATCGGCGGACTGCTCGAAGCCGTCGCGCCGCGGCGCGCCGTCGCACTCTGGACGCGCGCGTTCTACCGGAACGCCGGCGAGGCCGAGCCGCGCGAGTGGACGTACACGGCCGCGAAGGCCGAGGGGGCGCTGGTCGCCGCCGCCGCGCTCGTGGGGCTGTTCCGCCTCGCGACCGCGGACGACGACGCTGCGGCGGGCGACGAGGCGACCGCCGACGGGCGCGACCGCGACGTGACGGCCGGCACAGACGGGGCGTAAGCCGACACCCCGCCCGCGGCGTCGACCCGGCCCACCCGAACGTATATCCGACGGGTCCCGGTACAGATTCGCATGTCGGGCCCTCACGCGGACCACGGGGCGACGGACGCGTCGACGGTTCGCGTCCTCCACGTAGACGACGATCCGGCCTACCTCGACCTGACGGCGACCTACCTCGAGCGGATCGACGAGGCGTTCGAAGTCAGTTCCGAAACCGACGTCGACGACGCGATCGAGAGGCTGGACGCGGAGCCGATCGACTGCGTCGTCTCCGACTACGACATGCCCGGGACGGACGGGCTGACGCTCCTCCAGCGGGTCCGCGACTGCGGGATCGAGATCCCGTTCGTGCTGTTTACCGGAAAGGGAAGCGAGGAGATCGCGAGCGAGGCCATCTCGGCGGGCGCGACGGACTACATTCAGAAGCGCGGCGGCAACGACCAGTACGAGGTGTTGGCCAACCGGGTGCGCAACGCCGTCGACCAGCACCGGTCGCGGGTCGCGCTCGCCGAGAGCGAGGAGCGGCTCTCGCGGTTCATCGACCAGTCGCCGCTGGGCACGATCGAGTACGACGACGAGTTCCGGATCGTCCGGGCGAACCCCGCCGCGGAGGAGATCCTCGGCTACGACGAGTCCGAACTGCTCGGCGGCACGTGGCTTCCGTTCGTTCCCGAACCGGAGCACCGACACGTGGCGGCGCTCGAACGCGACCTCCTCTCGGATAAGGGCGGCTACCAGAGCGTCAACGAGAACGTCCGCAGCGACGGCGAGCGGATCCGCTGCGCGTGGCACAACCAGGTGGTGACCGACGCCGACGGCGAGGTGATCGGCGTGTTCTCGCAGTTCGAGGACGTCACCGAGGCGACGGCGCGCAAACGCGAGATAGAACGGACGAACGCCGTGTTGTCCACCGCCCTCGACGCGCTCCCGGTGGGGATGCTCGTCGAAGACGCGGACCGACAGGTGATCCGAGTGAACGAGCGGCTCTACGATCTGTTCGACATCGACGGGGACCCGGAGGCCGCAGTCGGGCGCGACTGCGAGGCGTTCGCGGCCGACCTGAGCGGACGGTTCGCCGATCCCGAGGGGTTCGTCGAGCGGATCGAGCGGATCGTCGACGCTCGGCGTCCGGTGAACGACGAGCGGCTCGCGCTCGCTGACGGGACGACGCTGGTTCGCACGTATCGACCGATCGACCTGCCGGACGGCGACGGGCACCTGTGGGCATACCGGCGGGCGCGTAACTCCGACTGAAGTGACGATCAGCGGTCCGCAGGCGAGCGCCGACTGACTCAGTCGTTCGCGGAGTCGGCCTCGGCGCTCTCGAACGGTCGTTCCCCGTCGGGCCGGTCGCCGGTCAACAGGACGTGACAGTCGCGACACCGCGCCTCGTAGGACTCCTCGGCGCCGACGAGGATCGTCGGGTCGTCGACGTGGGCGGGCTCGCCCTCGATGAGCCGCTGGTTCCGAGAGGCGGGCTCGCCGCAGACCGAGCAGATGGCCTGCAGCTTGTCGACGTACTCGGCGGTCGCCATGAGCTGCGGGAGCGGCTCGAACGGCTCTCCGCGGAACGTCTGGTCGGTGCCCGAGACGATCACGCGGCTGCCGCGGTCGGCGAGGGTGTTACAGACCTCGATGAGCGCGTCCGAGAAGAAGTTCGCCTCGTCGATCGCGACGACCTCGGCGGGATCGTCGTCGAGGATGTCTCGCGGCCCGTCGCCCTCGTTGTCGACGACGGTCGCCTCCCACTGGCGGCCGGCGTGGCTGCCGATCGTCGTCTCGCCGTAGCGGTCGTCGATCGCGGGCGTGTAGACGGCGACCGACTGCCCGGCGATCTCGGAGCGCCGGAGCCGGCGGAGCAGCTCCTCCGTCTTGCCCGAGAACATCGACCCCGAAATGACCTCGATCCACCCGGATCGAGTGATGGCGTGCATACCCGATCGGGCCGGAGCCAGCGACTAAACCGTTTCTCTCCCGGCTCGCGGTCGTCGCGGAGGTGCCGCGGAGGTGCCGCGGCCGCGCCGTCAGCGGTGGGTCAGACCCCGGTCGCGACCGCGACGATCAGGGCGGCGACGAGGACGTACGCCGCCGCGGAGAGCGCCCAGTCGCGCCGGATCGGGCCGAGCCGCTGGCGCGGGAGCCCGGACGCGCGGGGCAGCGGGACGAGCGCGAAGAAGCCGACCATCAGCGCGAACATCGCGTGGCCCGAGACGACCAGCGCGACGCCGACCCCGACGCCGAGCGTCGCCTGTACCGCCGACACGAGCCCGACGAACAGCAGTCCCGAGCCGCCCCCGGCGACGTAGTGGACCCACGTCGCCAGCCGCGCCGGCGCGTCGTCGACCGGGGTGTCGGTGAGCACGCTCGCCGCGACCTTCGGCGCCGTCTCTCCCTCGGGGAGCCGCGCCATCACTGGGTCCATCGCGAGCGTCGCGACGAGTCCGACGACCGGCCCGAGGGCGAGGCCGGCGAGCAGCGAAAGCGTCGTCATGGAAGGGGACAGGGGCGGGAGCGGCTTCACTCCGTCGGCGGGGGAAATCGGTCCCGGCGTCGGCGGGGAAAGCCGGTCCCGGTATCGGCGGGGAAAGTCGGTCCCGGCGTCGCCGGACCGCCCCCGGCTCAGTCGCCGCGCGGGACGACCGGCTCGCCGCCGATGACGACTCGGGAGACGTCGGCCTGCCCGGCGCGTCTGACCACCGCGCGGACCAGGTCACGGGCCCCGGCGAGGTTGTCCGAGTCGCCGTCGAGGACGAGCAGGTCGGCGTCCGCCCCGGGCTCGACCACGCCGCGGTTCAGTCCGGCGATCGCGGCCCCGTTGACCGTCGCCATCCGCAGGATCTCGCGGGCGGGGAGATCGGAGAGCTTCGCCGCGAACTCCATCTCGCGGAACATCGACGGCGAGTCCGTCATCACGTTGTCGGTACCGAGCGCGACGGTCGTCCGTTTGTTCAGCTCGCGGATCGGCGGCACGCCGACGTTCGTCACGAGGTTCGACCGCGGGCAGACGACGACGGGGGTCCCGCGATCGGCGAGCCGTTCGAGGTGGATCGGCTCGGCGTGGACCATGTGGACGAGGAAGTCCGGATCGAGGTCCATCGCGGCGTTGACGTCGTCGGCGTCGCGCTCGCCCGCGTGGATCCCGAAGGGCTTGCCGGCCTCGCGCGTCGCCGCCCGGACCGCGTCGAAGTCGGCGTCGCGGGCGCCAGAGGCACCGTACCCGTCCGCGACCGAGAGCACGTCGGGGTCGTCGCGGCCGAAGACGACCGACTCGATCGCGCGCTCGCCGAACGGGACCCCCTCGCCCGCGAGCGCGTCGCGGAGCGCGTTCACGCCCTCAATGCCTCCCTCGCGGAACTCCAGAAAGGTGCCCGTGCCGGTCGCCTCCATGTATCGCAGCGTGCGCGCCATCGCGGCCACCTTCTCCTCGTGGTCCGCGTCCCGGAGGAGCCGGTGTTTCAGGCCGTCCGGCGGCGCGACGAGCTCGTCGAGCGAGAGCCCCTCGCCTGCCTCCTTGGCGATCGAGTCGCCGATGTGGGTGTGAGCGTTGACGAACGCCGGAAGGATCACCGCGTCGCTCTCGACGGACGCCTCCTCGATCCGGACGATCTCGCCGTCCGCGACGACGACCCGGCCCTCGACCGGCTCGAAGTCGCGACCGACCAGTACCGTCCCCTCCAGATGCATACCGAGGGCTCGCCAGCCCGGGGTTAAAACGTCACGGGAAGCGACCCCGCTCGGCGGCCTCAGCGCCCGTCGAGCCGGGCCCAGAACCCGAGCGTCTCGGGGAGGAGCTCTCGCGGCTCGGCGGCCGCGGCGGCGTCGCCCTCGCTCGTCGTTTCGCCGCCCTCGCTCGTCGTTTCGCCGCCCTCGCTCGTCGTTTCGCCGCCCTCGGGCTCCGGTTCGACGACGCGCTCGACGACGAACCCCGCGTCCACGAGGGCGCGGTGGAGCTCGGAGACGGTGCGGTCGAACGCCACGAGATCCGCGTCGTACGACTCGTCGATCTCGACCTCGCGGCGCGGCGGCGCGTGGTAGCCGCGCCGGGGCGCGCCGCCGTCCGGGTCGATCAGCTCCCGGAACGGGTGCATCACCGCCAAGTAGAACGCGCCGCCCGGCCGGAGGACGCTGCGCGCCTCCCGCACGGCGGCGTCGAGGTCCGCCACGAGCTGGAACGCCGCCTCCGAGAACGCCGCGTCGAAGGCGTCTTCGGCGAGCGGAACGCCGGTCACGTCCCCCTGAACGAACTCGGCCTCGACGCCGTAGTGGTCCCGAAGGCGCCGTGCGTGTCGGAGCTGCTCCTCCGAGACGTCGACGCCGACCGCCCGGCCGGCGCCCGCCAGCGCGGTGCCCACGGTCCCCTGTCCGCCGCCGCAGCCGAGTTCGACGACCGCCGCCTCTTCGATCGGCGGCGGATACTCGGCGCCGGTGGCCGCGTGGCCGTCCGGGTCGAACGGGGTCGGCGCCGGCGGCGCTCCTCCCTCGTCGGTGTCGGCGTTCCACAGCGCCTGGAACGCGTCGCTCCACTCGTTCCAGAGGCGGCGGTTCTCGCGGTGCGCGTCGGTCACGCCGGCACGTCGAACGGGGTCGGCATAAACCTCACTCGAACTCGTCGAGCGTCGTCGGCATCGCGCCGCGCACCTCGGTCACGAGCCCCTCGGGGTCGAGGCCGAGCACGTCCGCGGCGGCGCGGCCGACGCGGTCGGTCGCCGGTTCGGGGGCGTACACGCCGAGGCGCCACTGGTTGCGCTGCGCGGTCCGGAGCGCGGAGACCAGCGGCGACTGCCGCTCGAGCCGCCGTATCTCGCCGTTGACGGTGACGCGCGCGGTCGACTCGCGCATCTTCGGCTCGGGCGGCACGTCGAGGATCACGTGGTCGCGGGCGACGCCGGCCTCCGCAGCGATCTCGCGTTCGAGGGCGGTCTCGGCCGCGCGGTCCGCGTCGTGGACGCGGTCGGGGACGTCGTCGTACTCGGCCCACACCGCCAGCTTGTAGAGGTCGCGCTCGTCGTACCGGCGGGCGAACTCGGCTGTCGCCCGGCAGTCGCGGACCGCGGCGAGGAAGTCGTGGTCGTCCATCCGGCGCAGCTCGGCGGCCGTCGTCGCGGTCGCGTCGAGGAGCTCGCTCGCGGCCCGGCGCAGCATCGCCTTCGAGATGCGCGCGACGTGGTGGGTGTAGACGACCGGGTTCATCAGCGCGCGGGCGAGCAGGAGGCTCTCGGCGGTCTGGACGTTCCCCTCGTCCAAGACGAGCTCCGGGCCGTCGCGATCGGCTCCCCCCGCGCTGGCCGGCCCGTCGGCGTCCGCGCTCGCGCCGCGCTCGACGAACGTTAACTCGCGGACGAACCGCTCGGTGTCGATGGTGCCGTACGGGACCCCCGTGTGGTAGGCGTCGCGCACGAGGTAGTCCATGCGGTCGACGTCGAGCTCGCCCGAGACGAGCCCGGCGTAGGCCCCCTCGCCGGCGACGATACCGGCGATCCGGTCCGGGTCGAGGTCGTGGCCGCGCAACACCTCGCCGACCGCGCCGGTCGCGAGCAGCTCGTCGACGTCGTCGTGGTACTTCCCGGTCCGCCGGTGGGTGAGCGATTCGAGGTTGTGGCTGAAGGGTCCGTGGCCGACGTCGTGGAGCATCGCCGCCGCCTCGATGCGGTCGGCCCGTTTCCCCTCGATCCCGAGGTGGTCGAGCGCGCGGCTCGCGAGGTGGTAGACGCCGAGGCTGTGTTCGAACCGCGTGTGGTTCGCGGAGGGGTAGACGAGCTGGACCGTGCCGAGCTGTTTGACGTGCCGGAGCCGCTGGACGGCGGGCGTGTCGACGAGGTCCGCGGCGACACCGTCGATCTCGATGTGGTCGTGGACGGTGTCCTTGACCGTGATCATGCGTCCGCCTTCGGCGGCACGCGATAAAAGGCTGGGAGTGTCGCCCGGGTCGGGGGAGCGCCGCTGCGGGCCGCTGTCCTCGCGGGCCGACTCCGCCGCGGCCCGATTTCCTCGCGATCCGACTCCGCCCCCGACCGATTCCGTCGCCCGCAAATTTGCGGCACGATTTATCACCCGGCCGCGCGAACGATCGCGTATGTACGACGTACTCATCGGCGTCGGGCTTGACGACGAATCGCGGGCGACGGCACAGGCCGAAGCGGTCGTCGACCTGCCGGGCGACTCCGACGAGGTGACCGCGCACCTCTGTCACGTCTTTCAGGATAACCCGGAGGGGGCGTCGGTCCACCAGCTCGGGGCCGTGCGGCGCGCCCGGGAGATCCTGGAAGACGCCGGCGTGAACTGCGTCCACCACGAGGCGAGCGGCGATCCGGGCGAGGAGCTCATCGCGGCTGCCGACGCCGCCGACGTCGACCTCATCTGCGTGTCGGGCCGCAAGCGGAGCCCGGCCGGCAAGGCGGTCTTCGGCAGCACCACGCAGACGGTCGTGTTGAACGCGGACCGACCCGTGTTGACCGTCCCGGTGTCGGCTAAGGACTGAGTCGACGCAGAAGCGACGGGCTCGGGCACCGCCCTCGCCCGCAGCGCTCAGGCAGAGGGTCGTCCCGTCGCGCGCAGCCCCAGAATGTCCCGCGCCGCGGCCGCGACGGCGTCGACGCGTTCGGCCGGGCAGTAAACGCCGAGCGTCCAGCGGCGGCGCTCGGCCGCCCGGAGCCCGGTCACGAGTTCGGAGGCGTCCTCCAGCCGCTGGGGGACGCCGTCGACGACGACCGCGGAGCCGGATTCCTTGAGCGCCGGTCGCGAGGGGATGTCGACGAGGACCGCGTCGCGGTCGACGCCGACGGCGTCCGCGATCTCGCGCTCCGCGGCCCGCTCCTCCGCGCGGCCGGCGTCGACCGTCCCCGCCGGCACCTCGTCGATCCCGGCCCAGACGGCGCGCTTGTAGAGGTCGCGCCGCTCGATGCGCTCGCCGAGCGCCGGGACGCGGTCGCGGAGCGCGACGAGGAGGTCGTGGTCGGCCATCTCGCGGAACGCCTCGACGTCCGTCCCGGTGCGGTCGAGGTACCGCTCGGAGGCGCGCTCCAGCATCGCGCCCGCGACCCGGGAGACGTGGTGGCGGTAGACGACGGCGTTCATCAGCGACCGCGCGACGAGCAGGCTCTCGGCGGTGGCGACGTTCCCCTCGGCCAAGACGAGGTCAGCGGACGCCCCGCTCCCGTCGCCGCCGATCAGCCGGAGTTCGGTGACGAGCCGACCGGTGTCGACGGTGCCGTACGGGACGCCGGTGTGGTGGGCGTCGCGCACGAGGTAGTCCATGCGGTCGACGTCGAGTTCGCCCGAGACGAGGGGGCCGAGCGCGCTCTCGCCGTCGATCAGGGCGGCGACGCGTTTCGGGTCGAGCCCGTTGCGTTCGAGGACCTGACAGACCTCGCGGTCCGCGTCGGTGAGCAGCCACCGCACGTCGTCGTGGTCGCGCCCGGTCGCGCGCCGGATTATCCCCTCGGTCTGGTGGCCGTACGGCCCGTGCCCGACGTCGTGTAGCATCGCCGCGGCCCGAACGTGCGCGGCCGTGTCGTCGTCGACGCCGAGCCCGTCGATCGCGCTGCGCGCGAGGTGGTAGACGCCGAGGCTGTGCTCGAACCGGGTGTGGTTCGCGGAGGGATAGACGAGCCGGACCGTGGACAGCTGTTTGATGTGTCGCAGCCGCTGGAACGCCGGCGTGTCGACCAGCTCGGCGGCCACGTCGCCGAGCCGGACGTGGCCGTGGACGCTGTCCTTGATCGCCTTCATCGCCGTCGCCTCGCGTCCCGCGCGGTCGGCGACGCGTTGCGCGACCGCGATCTCGACCCGGCGACGGGGGTGGTGGCGCGGGTCACTCGTCGACGACGTCGATCCCGAACCGCTCTTCGAGCGCTCGCACGACGGACCCGCCCACGTCGGCGGTCGCGGCCCGCCCGTCCTCGACCGCGAGGAGGTCGTCCTCGTCGACTCCGAGCTCGGCGGCGACTTCCTCGACGGTCAGCCCGGCGTCCTGTCGCGCCTCGGTGACGACGTCGCCGTAGCCGGAAACGAGGTACGGGAGACGGTCCGCCTCGTAGCTCGTCCCCTCCTCCTCCCAGCGCTTCGAGTCGCCGGTGGCGGAGTCGTACATCTTCGCCTGCTTGCGGGCGAGCTCCTTGTTCCGGCTCTCGGTCGCCCCCGAGCCCGAGTCGCCGCCGCCGGCGCCGCCGGGGCTGCCGCCGGAACTCCCGCCGCGCGACCCGCCGCCGCCGCTCGGCGCGTTGCCGGCGTCGTCGTGGGGGCGGCAGTTCGAACACACGAGCAGCTTCGCGCCGGCGACCGTCGCCTTCCGGAGGTCCGTGGTCTCGCGACCGCAGAGCTCGCACGCGTCGCCGTCGTCGCCGCCGCCGCCGCCGCCCGTCGAATACTTCGGCATACCCCGTGTAGTGGTCCGGACCGTTAAAAAGTCGTGGAGGGCAGCGTCCGTCAGTAACCCACGACTGAAGTCGTGGGCTTGTCAGTGGACTCCCCTTCTGTCGTCGAATCGACGCTGGCGGTGAATCCGCCCTTCAGGTTCACCATCCCTGACGTCAGCGCACACTGACAGGGTGCGCCTCCATCCGAAGACTTCTGCCCCGAATGGAGTCGTTTCATCAGTTTCCGAGCGATGTTCTTGCTCGCGTTGTAGTCCGCGTTCAGCTCGTACTCGCACTTCTGACACGCGAACTGGTGTTTCGACCCCCGATTCCTCTCGTGTGTAAAGCCGCACTTCGAACACCGCTGACTCGTGTACGCCGGGCTCACCTGCTCGACCTCGACATCGAGCAGCTCGGCTTTGTACTCGACGTACTCGTACAAGCGTCGGAACGCCCACGCGTGGAATCGCTTCGCACCAGTCATCCGATCCCGGATATCGGTCAAGTTCTCGAACGCGACGTGCGTACATCCGTGATCGCGAGCTTCGTCGAGAATCTGGTTCGAAGCACGATGGAGTTCGTCCTGTATCCAGCAGTGTTCGCGATCATCCATCGACTGGATCGACAGGTGCGCCGACCGCGTGCCCGTCTGTTGCATCGATCCGCGCGTCTTCTCGAACTCGCGGCGTCGGTGGTTCATCTCGTCGGCGTTCCCGATGAACGCGCCCGTTGAAGTCACGGCGAGCGAGCCGTCCACGTTCAGATCAACGCCGAGGACTGTTCTGTGCTCGGCGTTAGAAGACGCAGCCGCGGACTGCTCGTATTCGTCTGTGGTACAGCGCATTCGTGCGTGGAGGTAGAATGAGTCGGTCGAGCGGTCGTACTGGAGCGTGGACATCCGGAACTCGTACTCCTCGTTCAGCAGGTACTCGCCGATCGGTGTTCCCTCAGGGTCATCGGGGATTATATACTCACACTCGACACGCCCGTTTACCGTGGACAGAGAGACGTAGTCGCGGTGGAACGTCGCGGAGCGCTTGTCGTAGACGACGCTCCACGCGTCGAACTGCGGTTGACTGGTGGTTTCGCCCTTTTTGAGTCGGGCAACACCGCTTTTTGTGGCTTCGATAGCGCGTCGAATCCCCTTCTGGACGAGGTTCGCAGTCAACTCCGTCTCGTCCCGGAGTCGGTCGTAGAGCGCGTTCTCGGCTTGTTGTTTCGACGTGACGCAATGCTCGTCCGGGTGTCGCCACGCCCATGCTGCGGTTGTGTTCGCACAGTGGAGGAACTGCTCTTTCGTCTGATGGAGGTCGTCGCACCGCCCCTCGGGCACGTTAAGTTTGACTTTGACGGTGCGAATCACATCCCCCATCTGTATTTCACATATCAATCTATTTATTCATAAATCCTGCGGCTGGTAGTGGGGAGTCAAGTTGCTATCGCCCGTTGGTTCTGACGAGTAATGTCGGATTCCTCCTCGTTCCTCTGTGAATTGAGAAACTATTGCGGTGGCGCGTGCCGACGAGCGGCCGCAGGCCGCGAGGAGCACGCGCGAGGGAGTCGCGAGCGAAGCGAGCGACGAGGCTGGGGAGGTGTGAGATGCGGTTGCTGTGCGGGGTGGGACTCAAAGGGGCAGCCGGGAGGCGGGCGCAGGCGACGCAAGGACCGCAAGGAGCGAGCGGAGCGAGCGACTGAGGACCGCAGCGAGCGTGCGCCCGCCTCCCGGCTGGGGCTTTGGAGGTGTTCACCGCCGATCCGTTATGAGCTATTTATAAGCGAGCGGCTGGGGCTTTGGAGGTGTTCACCGCAGGATCCCCGATCCAGTATAAAAATCCGATGACGACATCTAACCTCCACTTATAAACTGCAACCCCGCCACAGCAATTTACCCACTCCTGATCTCGATCACGGCCCGAGGTAGCCCCACGCCTGGAGCCGGTCGCCGTCGCCGTCGACCCAGCGCTCGCCGATGTCGTCGCGGTAGTACATGTTCGGCATCACGACGTCGTCGATCCGGCCGTACGCCTGCTCGCGCGCCGCGCCCATCGTCTCTCCCTTCCCGGTGACGACGATCGGCATCCCGCTCTCGCCGGCGACGCGCCACTGCCCGTCGACCTGCTTCGTGTCCTCCAGATGGATTCCCTCGCGGTCGTCGGTCTGGAAGACGACCGCGGCGTTCCGCGAGTTTTCGTCGTACGTCTTCTCGTCGTCGAACGGGAACGGCGGCAGGACGACCCTGACGGCGATCTGGTAGCCGCCGTGGACCTCGGGCTCGGGCTTGTTCCCGTGCGCGAGGTCGTAGAAGAACTCGGCGGTGGACGACTCGATCGACTCCTCCTGGAGGGCGATCGTCGGATACCCGAACCGCGGGGTGAACTCCAGCGGGTAGATGCCCGTCTCGTTGACGATACAGTTGATGTCGATGCTGCCGACGTACCCCTCGTCGGCGAGCCATCCCTCGATCTTGCCGAACGTCTCCTCGAACAGCCTGTTCTTCCCCGCCCAGAACATCGACGTCCCCATCTCGCCGGTCGACGGCCCGATGTTCCCCGGGAACAGCTTCTTGTGTTCGAAGTTGAAGTTCACTCGGTCGACGAACTCGTTCCCGTCAAAGAAGCCACAGATGGCGATTTCGACGCCGTCAACCTTCCGCTGGAGCTGGAACCCCTTCATCCGGTGGCCCCACGCCTTCTTATACGCCCGAAGCACGTCGACCACGTCGCTGCCGTCGTCCTCGTTGCCGACGTACAGCAGGCGCTTGACGTTCTGAACCTCCCCGAGCGGCTTGATCACATACGGGGCGGGGTTCTGCTGAACGTGTTTGATCCCCGCGTCGAACTCGTGGAACACGTGGTGTTCGACCGTGTTGACGCCGTGGTCCTCTAACACCTCCATCGCGTAGCCGCGGTCCTCTTCGAGGCGGTCGGTGTTCGGCGTCCCGCCGACGACGGCCTTCCCCTCGGCGCGGAGTTCCTGCGCGAGTTCACCCGTGCCGATATCCGACCCGACCCAGATGTCGTCGAAGATTATCACGTCGGCCCAGTCGACCTCGGCGCGCCAGTCGTCCGTCTTCGGGACGAACCCGTCGCCGATCTCCCGGTCGCTTTCGGCCTCGATGTAGTACTTCACGTCGTGGCCCTCGCGGCGGACCTGCCACGCCAGGTCCGTGATGAGCGCCGCGTCGGCCGAGACGAAGAGGAAGTTCGCGGTGTCCATGCGGGGTTCTCTCGCGGGACGGACTTGAGTGTGGGTGCCGGGCTGGGGGCCGAACGGTCGCGGGGCGGGCGGCGAACCACGTGAAGACGCCCGCGCCCCCAGTCGTCTCCGAGGAGGTTGAAACGTTAACACGCGGGTTGATGGGCCGTGGCGTGGTCGATCACGGTATGCCAAGCGTGACACGCGACGGCGTGACGATCGACTACGCCGTCGACGGGGACCCCGACGGACCGACCGTGCTGCTGCTCGAAGGGCTCGGGTACGGCCGGTGGATGTGGCGGTGGCTCGCGGAGGCGTTGGTCGACGACTACGAGGTCCTCCGCCCGGACAACCGCGGCACCGGAGACTCCGACGTGCCGGAGGGACCGTACACCGTCGCCGAGATGGCGGCCGACGCGGCCGCGGTCCTCGACGACCGCGGCGTCGACGCGGCCCACGTCTGCGGCGCGTCGATGGGCGGCATGATCGCGCAGGAGTTAGCACTCGCCGACGACCGCGTCGCCTCGCTGACGCTGCTATGTACGTCTCCGGGCGGCGACGACGCGGCCCCGACGCCGCCAGAGGTCCAAGAGCACATCTTCTCGGCGCCCGAGGACGCCGACCCCCGCGAGCGGGTCCGGTACCTGATGGAGCCGGCGGTCTCCGACGGTTTCTACGAGCGCGAGCCGGAGCTCGTTGACCGGATCGTCGACTGGCGGCTCGCGGGCGACGCGACGCCGGCGGGCCGCGAGGCGCAGGCGGCCGCGGTGGCGGCGTTCGACGCGAGCGACCGGCTCGGCGATCTCTCCGTGCCGACGCTGATACTCCACGGGACCGCGGACCGAGTCCTCCCGGTCGAGAACGCCGACCTGCTGGCGGAGCTGCTCCCGCACGCCGAGGCCGAGCTGTTCGAGGGCGGGCCGCACCTCTTCTTCATCGAGGAGCGCGAGCGCGTCAACGACCGGGTCCGGACCTTCCTCGGCGAGGTCGCCTGAGATGGCGACGGAGAACGATCCCCAGGCGGACGACCGCGGGGACGGAAGCGCCGCCGACGCCGACCCGCGACCGCACCCGCACGGCGACCGCGGCTACGACTGGGTCGGATCGCTGTCCGCCCGCCGCGCGCGGCTCTCGCCGGACCGCGTCGCGGTCACCGACACGGCCGCGAACGCCGAGTACACGTACGCGGAGTTAGAGGAGCGCGCCAACCGCACCGCGCGCTTCCTCCGCGAGGCCGGCGTCGAGACGGGCGACCGCGTCGCCGTCGTCTCGCGGAACCGCGTCGAGCTCGTCGACCTGTTCTTCGCGACCGCGAAGACGGGGGCGGTGCTGGCGCCGCTCTCGCACCGGCTCGCCGAGCGCGACCTCGCCGCGGTGTTAGGCACCGTCGACCCCGAGCTGCTCCTCGTCGAGGCCCCGTTCGGGGGCGACGTCATCGACGCGTTAGAGCGGGCCGACGTCGAGCCCGCCGTCCGATCGATCCCGACCGACGGCGACGACGCGTGGCGGTCGTACACGCGGGATCTACCCGTGGACGGCTCGCCGGTCGAGACCGCCGAGGTGTCGCTCTCGGACCCGCACCTCTTCTTGCACACCGGGGGCTCGACCGGAACCCCGAAGGAGACGGTGATCAGCCACGGTGCGATCCGCTGGAACGCGTTCAACACGATCACGGCGTGGGGGCTCCGCGAGGATGACGTGACGCCGATGGTGTTCCCGATGTTCCACACCGGCGGGTGGAACGTGCTCACGGTCCCCTTCTTCCAGATGGGCGGGCGCATCCTGCTGAGCCCGGAGGTCGACCCCGGCCGCGTCCTGCGCGACGTCGAGCGCGAGTCGGCGACGACCCTCGTCGCGGTGCCCGCCGTGTTGCGGATGATGGCCCGCCACGAGGAGTGGAGCGAGACCGACCTCTCCTCGCTCCGGTTCGTGAAGAGCGGCGGCGGCCCCTGCCGGGAGAGCGTCATCGCGGCGTGGCGCGACCGCGGCGTCGAGATATCGCAGGGGTACGGGCTCACCGAGTGCGGGCCGAACAACTTCGCGATGCCCGACGACTTCCCGCCGGAGAAGACCGCCAGCGTCGGGGTCCCGGCGCTCGCGGTCGACGCGCGCGTCGTCGACGAGGACGGCCCGGTCCCCGACGGCACGGTCGGCGAGCTGGAACTCGCGGGGCCGGCCGCGGCCGACGGCTACTGGAACGAGCCCGAGGAGACGGCGGCGACGTTCGGCGACTGGGTGTCGACCGGCGACCTCGCGCGCGTCGACGAGGACGGCTACTACCACATCGAGGGGCGGAAAAAGAACATGTTCGTCTCGGGCGGCGAGAACGTCTACCCGCCCCGCGTCGAGGACGCGCTCACCGACCACCCAGACATCGAGGAGGCGGTCGTGATCGGCGTGCCGAGCGAGCGGTGGGGGACGGTCGGGAAGGCGATCCTCGTCGGCGACGAGTCGCTGACGCTCGCCGACGTGGAGTCGCACCTCGCCTCGCGCGTCGCCCGGTACGCGATCCCGAAGGAGCTGGCGTTCGTCGACGAGATGCCGACCTCGGGCCCCTCGAAGATCGACCGCGCGGCGCTGAAGGAGCGCTTCGGCGAGTAGGCGGCGCGGATTCCACAGGAACAACCATTATATATGCGGACAATAAGGAGGGGCATGCTCGACGTCACGATGGATATGGAGCAGTTCGACTGCCCGTTCATCGACACCTCCGCCGACCACGACGTCTCCTTCTCCGCGATGCACTGGCAGTTGGACACGGCGGCGGAACAGCTGGAGACGCGGCTGCTCGTCGAGTCGCCGGACCGGTACGAGCTCGGCGAGGGGCTCTCGGCGCTCCGCAACCACGAGAACATGGCCGAGTACAGCCTGTTCTCGAAGGAGGACGGCACCGCCATCATCCGGACAGTCATCGAGGAGACGAACGCGATGTCGACGATCACGGACCACGGCGGCTACATCACCGGCCCCTTCCTGATCGCCGACGGCTCCGAGCGCTGGCAGGTCGGGTTCGACGACGAGGCGACGACCGAGGCGGCGCTCCACGACCTCGAGAAGGGTAACGAGTTCGTCGTCGAGGACCGCTCTGAGCTGTCGATGGAGGCGCTGTTCGACACGATGCGGAACGCGAACGCGGCCTCGACGATGCTGGACGCGTGCCGCGACCTGACCGACGTCGAGCGCGAGACCATCGAGTCCGCGGCCGACGCGGGGTACTTCGAGTCGCCGCGCGAGGCGACGCTGTCGACGCTCGCCGACGAGTTCGACGTCTCGACCGCGGCCGTCTCGAAGAACATGCGCCGCGGCGAGAAGAAGCTGCTCCGCAGCGTCGTCGCCGCGCTCGACCGACTGGAATAGGGTCCGGAGCGAACTGCCGGCGCGGGGAGCACGCGAATCCGACCACGTTAGCGTGTCGTTCGAGAAACGCGGTTCAGCCCCCTTTTCCGGCGTATTCGGTCGAATCCGCGCGGACTGTTAACATCTTAACTCGGCCCTTCATGGTGGTGTCCGTCCTCGATCAGTGTATGCGAGACGACCACACACGGCGAGCGTATCTGCGACGAACCGGCGCCGCGGTCGGCGCGGCCGGACTCACCGGACTGGCGGGCTGTTCCGGCGGGGGGACGGCGGGGACGGCTCCGACGGCGGGGATGGATCGGACGGCGGGGACGGTTCCGACGGCGGAGACGGCTCAGACGGCGGCGACCTCTCCGGCGAGACGGTCCGGATCGGGGCGCTCCAGCCGACCTCCGGCGACCTCCAGTACTACGGGCAGATCAGCCTGCGCGGGTTCTACTCCGGGCTGGCGTACAAGTACGACCTCGACCCGATCGAGGAGGCGACGCCGGGGACGTACACGGTCGAGCCCGAGGGCGGCCCGACCTACGAGATCATCGTCGAGGACACGCAGTTCAGCCCGGACACGGCCCAGAGCGTCGCGACGGACCTCGTCTTGGACGAGGAGGTCGACATCCTGTTCGGGGGGACCTCCTCCGACAGCGCGCGCCGGCTCATCGACACCGTGGTCGACGAGACGGACGTCCCGTACCTGATCGGTCCCGCGGCCGACGCCGGCATCACCGTGAGCGACGAGTTCTGTCACCCGATGGCGTTCCGCGCGAGCGAACACACCGCGATGGACGCGCGGGCGGGCGGGACGTACGTCGCCGAGAACTTCGACATCGACACGGTCGCGATCTTCGCGTCCGACAACGCGTTCGGGCAGAGCGTCGCGAGCAACTACACCGAGGTCTTGGAGAGCCAGGGGATCGACGTCCTCGAACCGCGGTTCGTCGAGGTCGGCTACTCCGAGTTCGACGGGCTCTTCGAGCAGGCGGTCTCCGACGGCGCGACGGGCGTCGTCGGCGGCTTCACCGCGTCGACGCTGCCCCAGTTCCTCACCTCGGCCATTTCCTACGACGTCCAGGTGTTCGGCGGCTTCGCGGCGCTGCTGACGACGCAGCTCATCGGCGGCACGATCGAGTCGGCCCTGGGCGAGGACTTCACCGCGCAGGACATCAAGGACGCCGGGCTCGGTCCGTTCACCAGCCGGTACCACTGGAACCAGTACGAGAACCCGATCAACGAGGAGTTCCGGCAGATGCACGTCGACGCGTACGGCATCGTGCCCGACCTGTTCAGCTCCGGCACCTTCACCGCGGCCTCGGCGCTCGCGCAGGCCGTCTCGGAGTCCGGCTCGACCGAGGGCGCCGACATCGCCGACGCGCTGCGCGGGATGACCGTCACGGACACGCCGAAGGGCGAGGACGGGTACACGTTCCAGGAGCACAACAACCAGGCGGCGTCGAAGATGACCGTCGCGTGGCCGGTGCCGACGAGCAACGAGTACGCCGAGACCTGGGACGCGCCGATCATGCCCGGCGAGCCCCTCGAACGGCTCGACGCCGAGGATGTGATGGTCCCCGAAGAGGACGCCGGCTGCTCGCTGTAATGCTGTTGGAGACCGACGGGCTCACGAAACGCTTCGGCGGCATCACCGCCGTCGACGGCGTCGACTTCGCCTTAGAGGCCGGCGAGCTCTGCTCGATCATCGGCCCGAACGGCGCGGGGAAGACGACGTTCTTCAACCTGCTCACGGGCGTGTTGGAGCCCTCCGACGGGCGAATCCGGTTCGATCCGGCGGGCGGAGCCGACTCGACCGGCTCCAACGGCTCGGGGTCGGCCGGGGACGACACGGCGCTCGACATCACCGCCGCCTCGCCGGACGAGACGGCGCTGGCCGGGATCCACCGGTCGTACCAGATCACGAACCTGTTCCCCACGCTGTCGGTGCTGGAGAACGTCCGCGTCGCCGCACAGGCGAGCCGCGGGAACGACTCGTGGAAGCTGTGGCGCAACGTGTCCGACTTCGAGGACCATTACGCGGAGGCGACGGCGATCCTCGAGCGGATCGGGCTCGCGGCGGAGGCGGAGACCGTCACACAGAACCTGAGCCACGGCGAGAAGCGGAGCCTCGAGGTCGGCGTCGCACTCGCCGGCGACCCCGACCTCCTCCTGCTCGACGAGCCGACCGCCGGCGTGTCGAGCGAGGGCGTCGACGAGGTCGTCGCGCTGATCGAGGACGTGGCGGAGGACCACTCGGTGATGCTCATCGAACACAACATGGAGGTGGTGATGGATATCTCCGACCGGATCGCCGTCCTCCACCGCGGCGAACTGATCGCCGACGGACCGCCAGAGGACGTGCGCGGCGACGAGACCGTTCAGGAGGCGTACCTCGGCGGGTACGGCCGCGAGGAGTCGGGACGCGACGGCGGCTCGGCGGACGGCCCCGCCGAGAGCGACGCCGCGACCGACGGCGGCCGACAGGTGGGCGCCCGAGCCGGGCGCCGCGCCGACCTCGGAGGTGACCGGCCGTGAGCCTGCTCGAACTCGACGGCGTCCACACCTACTACGGCGAGAGCCACATCCTCCAGGGGCTCTCCCTGTCGGTCGAGGCGGGCGAGATCGTCGCCCTCGTCGGCCGGAACGGCGTCGGGAAGACGACGACCCTCCGCACCGCGCTCGGGCTGACGCCGCCTCGCGAGGGAACGGTCCGGTTCGACGGGACCGACGTGACCGGGATGAAGCCCAACGAGATCGCCGCCCGCGGGATGGGCTGGGTACCCGAGGAGCGTCGCGTGTTCTCGCATCTCACGGTCGAGGAGAACCTCCGCGTCGCCGCGCACTCGGCGGCCGACCCGGACGCACGGATCGCGGAGGCGTACGAGCTGTTCCCGGCGCTCGACCGCTTCGCGGACAAGGAGGCGGGCGACCTGAGCGGCGGCCAACAGCAGATGCTCGCCATCGCCCGTGGCATGGTCGGCGACAACGACCTGCTGTTGGTCGACGAGCCGAGCGAGGGACTCGCGCCCCAGATCGTCGAGGACGTCGTGGAGGCGCTCCGCGCGGCCTCCGCGGACACGACGATGGTCCTCGTCGAACAGAACTTCCGGCTGGCGATGGACCTCGCCGACCGGTTCTACCTCGTCGACCACGGCGTCGTCGTCGAGGCGGGCGAGACGGCCGGCGTCACGAGCGACGACGAGCGGATCCGGAGGTACCTAACGGCATGACCCCCGGAACGCTCCCCGCTCTCGTCGACGCCGCGGCCCTCGCCTCCGCCGTCGACCCGGGCGCGCTGCTGGCGACCGGCGGCGCGGTCGACGGGCTTCGGACCGCCGCCCGCGTGCTCGTCGAGGGGATCGGCAAGGGCGCGGTGTACTTCACCATCGCCGTCGGTCTGACGCTCGTCTTCGGGCTGATGGGCGTTCTCAACTTCGCGCACGGCGCGGTCGCGATGGTCGGCGCGTACCTCGGCGGACTCGTGCTCGTCCTCGTCGTGGGCGCCAACACCGGAACCGTCGCGACGATACTCGTCTTCTTCGTCGCGTTGGCGCTGGTGTTCGCGGTCACGACCGCCGCCGGCAGTGCGATGGAGGTGACGCTGATCCGACCGATCTACGACCGCACGCCCACCTACCAGATCCTGTTGACGTTCGGCGTCTCGCTGGTCATCGAGGAGCTGGCCCGGATCGTCTTGACGCTCCGCGGGATCCAGCCGAACCCGCAGTGGCAGGCGCCGATGGCGACCACCCCCGACGTGCTGCTCGGCCGGACCGACCTGCTCGGGATCGGCGTCAGGCGGCTGTACCTCTTCGAGATCGCGATCGGCGCGGTCGTCGCGGTCGCCGTCTGGGCGTTCCTGACGAAGACGCTGTACGGCCTCTACATCCGTGCCGGCAGCGAGGACACCGAGATGGTCCAGGCGCTGGGCGTCGACGTGCGGCAGGCGTTCACGGTCGTGTTCGGCGTCGGAACCGGCCTCGCCGCGGTCGGCGGCGTCCTGCTGATGTGGGACCCGATCTGGGGGCCGAGCGTCCTCCTGAGCGTCGACGTGCTGCTGTACGCGTTCGTCGTCGTCATCATCGGCGGGCTCGGCAGCTTCACCGGAACGCTCGTCGCCGCGGGCATCGTCGGCGTCGCCGACTCGGTGACGACGTGGCTGTTCACCACCGGGATCGTCGCCTTCCCCGGCCTCTCTGAGGTGACCATCTTCCTCCTGCTCGTGGTGATGCTGATCATCCGCCCGCAGGGGCTCTACGGCGTCGAGGAGGTGGGTGGCCATTAGCGACTCCGACTCGCTTAGCGACGAAGCGGCTCCACTCGGCGAAGAAGCTCCCGTCGACGAGACGGACCCGATACCGCCGTCGACCGCGACCGGTGGGCTCCGCGAGCACCTGCGGGATCACGCCGTCCACGCGGCCGTAATCGTCGGGTTCCTGCTGTACCCGCTCGTCTACGAGGCGCTGCTCGCGACGCCGGCCGCGACGCTCGCCGAGGCGTTCCTCCCCGCGGTCACGTTCATGATCGCGGTGTTGTACATGGGGCTGTTCGCGATGAGCTTCGACTTCGTCAGCGGGTACACCGGGTACCTATCCTTCGGCCACGCGGCCTTCTACGGCACGGGCGCGTACTTCGTCGTCCTCGCCGCGAACGGGCAGGTTCCGGGGATCCCCGCGGGGACGCCGTTCATGATCACGCTCCTGCTCGGGGCGGTACTCGCCGGCCTGCTTGCGATCGTGATCGGGTCGGTGTCGTTCCGGCTCACGGGCGTCTACTTCGCGATGATCACGCTCGGGTTCGCGCAGGTGATCTACGAGCTGATCCGCTCGTGGGGGTACGTCTCCTCGAACCCGACGGAGGGAACGACCGTGAGCGGCGACGCGCTCGCGGTCGGCGTCCCGTACATCGACGCGCTGAGCCTCAACCTGGGGCGGCTGACGGGCGAGAGCGTCGAGAACCTGCTCGGGCTCGGGATCGACCTGTCGGCGACGGTGGTCTCCTACTACGCGCTGGGGATCGTGGTCGTCGTCTGCTACTTCGCGATGCAGCGGATCGTCCACTCGCCGTTCGGCCGCGTGATGGTCGCGATCCGCGAGAACGAGGAGCGCGCCCGCGCCGTCGGCTACCCGACCTACCGGTTCAAGCTGGCCGCGTTCGCGATCAGCGGCTTCTTCGGGGCGATCGCCGGCGGCGTCTTCGCGGCGTACTCCCGGTCGGTCGCACCCGACGGGACGTTCTACTTCCTCGTCACCGCGGACGCGCTGATCACGACGATCATCGGCGGGTTCGGCACCCTCGCGGGGCCGGTGTACGGCACCCTGTTCACGCAGGGGTTAGAGGACGTCCTCTCCACCGAGAGCGGCGGGATAGCGACCCTGCTGCGCGAGGGGATCCCGGAGGGCGTCTACGAGACCGACCTCTTCGGGGTCAGCCTGGAGCTGTTCGTCAACACGGCCGTCGACGGGCGCGCTCCGCTGTACCTCGGGATCATCTTCGTGCTGTTCGTGCTGTTCGTCCCGAACGGCATCCTCGGGACCCTGCGCGACCGGCTCGGCGGCACCGTCGGGAAGCGGCTCCCTGACCACCTGCGGCGCTACCTCCGGTAGCGTCGCGGGCCCGCCGCGCTGTCGCGGCGGACGCGGAACGGCGATACGCTACGATTCGGACTTACGACACATGATCGACACCACGCGACACGACGAGAGGGCTCGAACGCGACAGGACGAAACGGACCGAACGCGGCATCGAAGAAGAGCATGACCGTCGGGATCACCGGACTCGGGACGTACGTCCCGGACGAGACCGTCACGGGCGAAGCGATCGCCGCGGAGAGCGGGATCCCGGAGGCGGTCGTCGTCGAGAAGATGGGCGTCCGCGAGAAGCGCGTCTGCCCGCCGGACGGCGACCACGCGACCGACATGTCCGTGAAGGCGGCCGAGGCCGCGCTGGCGGACGCGGACGTCGACCCGACCGACCTCGACGTCGTCGTCTACCACGGCTCCGAGTACAAGGACCACGTCGTCTGGTCGGCGGCGGCGGCGATCACCGACCGGCTGGGGGCGACGAACGCCTATGCGACCGAGAGCTACACGCTCTGTGCGGGCGCGCCGATCGCGCTCCGGCAGGTGACCGCCCAGCTGGAGACGGAGCCGATCGACGCCGCGCTGCTCGTCGCCGCCAGCCGCGAGGAGGACCTCGTCGACTACGGCAACGAGGACAGCTCGTTCATGTTCAACTTCGGCAGCGGCGCGAGCGCGTTCGTGGTCGAGGCGGTCGACGACGGCGGGGACGGGTCGGCCGACGGCGACCCCTTCGACGGCCGAGCGCGGGCGACCGTCCGCGCGAGCGCGGCGGAGACCGACGGCTCGTTCGCCGACGACGTGGTGATGCCCGCCGGGGGATCGAAGCGCCCGCCGAGCGAGGAAACCGTCCGCGAGGGGCTCCACACGCTCGACGTCCCGGACCCGGAGGGGATGAAGGAGCGTTTGGGGCCGGTGTCGCTGCCCGCGTACCTCTCGGTCGCCGACACCGCCTTGGAGCGGTCCGGGTTCGACCGCGACGACCTCGATTACGTCGCGCTCACCCACATGAAGCGGTCGTTCCACGAGCGCGTCCTCGATGAGCTCGGGCTCGACCCAGCGAGCGACGGCTACTACCTCGACGAGTACGGCCACGTCCAGAGCGTCGACCAGGCGCTGGCCACGGAGCGCGGCGTCGAGACGGGTCGGCTGGAACCGGGCGACCTCGTCTGCCTGCTCGCGGCCGGAACGGGGTACACGTGGTCCGCGACCGTCGTTCGGTGGCACGGCTGACCGCTTATAAATAGCGAGGCGTGGGGCGTGTCCCGCAACCTCGCAGGACCGTCGCTCAGAACGTCTTTACGTGGTTTCGCTTGAACCGGACGATTTTATAAATAGAGTCCATCAAATCTCGGCGAGCGCTTCCGGATTCCGGTCGCTCATTTATAACTCGTCGCTAGCGGTTCGGGGACGAATACCGCCACATCCTCGGCCGCTTATTTATAAATAGCTGCTAGCGATTTGGCGGCGAACACCGTCAAAGCCCCAGCCGCGAGGCGGGCGCACGCTCGCTGTGCTCCTCAGTCGCTCGCGCTGCTCGCTCCTTGCGGTGCTTACGTCGTCATCAGAACGCGAAGCGTTCTGATTGGCTCACGAGAGCTTCGCTCTCGTGAACGCCTGCGCCCGCCTCGCGACTGCCCCTTTGAGTCCCACCCCGCACCGCCCCGCACAGCACCTCACCCCTCCCCAACCTCGTCGCTGGCGCCACCGGCGCCAGCGACTCCCTCGCGCGTGCTCCTCGCGTCCTTCGGACGCTCGGAGGCACGCGCCACCGCCTCGACTCGTCGATTATTTATAAACAATACCGACCGGGCGGCTGCTGTCATCGGTCAGTTACTCGTCGCCGTGCGGCACCGACAGCACCGTCGCCTCGCCCGAGAGGACGCGCTCGTCGCGCTCCGGGACGGTCGCAGTCGTCTCGACCGCGAGCCGGTCGCCGCCGAGGTCGTCGATGACGCTGACGCTCGCTTCGACCGTCTCGCCGGGGTAGACCGGCTTCTCGAAAGAGAGGTCTTGAGAGAGGTAGACGATGTCGCCGGAGAGCCGCGCGAGCGCTCCGGAGACGACGGCCGCGGATATGATTCCGTGCGCGACGCGGCCGCTGAACATCGTCTCGGCGGCGTACTCGTCGTCGAGGTGGATCGGGTTCTCGTCGCCCGAGAGCTCCGCGAACGCCTCGATCGTCTCCTCGGTCACCGTTACCTCGTTGGTCGCCGTCTCGCCGACCGTCGCGACTGGCATACCGATCGGTCTCACCGGCGGGGCCTCAACCCCGTGGTTCAGCCTCGAACCCCCGCCGGGGTCCCGCGGCGATCCGGCGATCCGGCCGGGTCAGTCGTCCGCCGGCGCGTCGACCACGTCGGCGTCGGTGGGGTTCGCCCCGCCGTACTCCGCCACGAGTTCGTCTAACCGCTCGGGGTCGTCGGCGTGCGCGAGCGGCTCGTCCGCGGTCTCGCAGGCGGCTTCGACCCCGAGGCGGTCGCAGACGCGGTCCGCGGTCGTCTCCGCCATCTGTCGGTAGGTGGTCAGCTTGCCGCCCACGACGCTGTAGAGGCCGTCGGCGCCGTCGCGCTCGTGGTCGAGCAGCGTGAACCCGCGGGAGATCCCGCGGCGGTCCTGCCCGGCCTCGTCCGGCTCGTAGAGGGGTCGAACGCCCCACCAGGTCCGCACGGTCGGCGCGTCCGCGACCGCGGGGAGCATCGCGGCGCACTCCTCGACGGAGCGCTCCACCTCCCAGTCGGCGGTCTCGTAGTCGTCGGGATCGGAGACGGGGACGCTCGTCGTCCCCAACACGACCTCGCCCTCGTGGGGGACCACGATGTCGCCGTCGTCGGGGTCGCGACACCGGTTCAACACCGGGCCGAGTCCCTCGTACTCGACGGAGACCATCACGCCGCGGCTCGGCGCCATCCCGACCTCGACGCCCGCCAGCTCCGCGATCGAGTCCGCCCACGCGCCGGTGGCGTTGACGACGACGTCGGGCGACAGCGTCGCGTCGACCGAACCGCCGACGCTGACGGACGCAACCTCGCCGTCGCGGACCGTCACGTCCTCCACCGGCGCGTGGGGATAGACGCTCGCCCCGCGCCGCTCGGCGTCGGCGGCGTTGGCCGCGACTAACCGCGACGGGTAGATGGCGCCGTCGGGGACCCGGAACGCCGCCTCGACCTCGTCCGCGAGCCCCGGCGCCGCCTCGCGGGCGTCGTCGCCGTCGAGGCGTTCGGTCTCGATCCCGAGCGACTCGCAGGCGGCGAGTTTCTCCTCTAAGTAGTCGGGGTCGTCGCCGTCGAGGCGGACGAACAGGCCGCCGGTGTCGCGGACGCAGGCGCCGGCGATCGACCTGAGCGTCCGGTTCTCCTCGATACACTCGCGCGCCCCCTCGGCGTCGGCCTCGGCGTACCGGGCGCCGCTGTGGAGGAGGCCGTGCGACCGGCCGGAGGTGCCGCTGCCGAGCCCCCCGCGGTCGACGAGCGCGACGTCGACCCCGCGCATTGAAAGGTCGCGGGCGACGCCCGTTCCCGTCGCGCCGCCGCCGATCACGAGGACGGTCGGGTCGCCGCTCACGGGGCGATCACTCCGGCTCGGGTGCGGTCACGGGCCGCCGCGAGACGCCGCCTACTCGGACTACTGTCGCGCATGGGAACGATACGCATCCGCGACACTTGAGACTGCCGTCCACTTCGGCAAAAACCGCGTTCCTAAGAGCCTCTATTCTTAAAATAGGCCAGCGTCGGGGGTCAGCGCGAGCCGCCGGCGTCGGCCGGACAGGTGTCGACGCCGAGCAGCGAATACAGGCCGCAGGTCCCGGTCGCGGCGGTCCCGAGCATCATGAGGGCGACGACGCCGAGCACCGGAGCCGCGATGGCGGGGAGCGGCGCGGCGTTGGCGAGCGTAGCTAACGAGGCGACACCGGCAAGAGCGCCGACCGCGGTCCTGACGCGCTTGTCCGTCGCACCGACGTTTTGGTTCATGCGCTACAATACGGCACACGACCGTATGAACCTTTCCACCGTCGGTATCTCGGGTCGTCGCGCTCGGTCTGATCGGGCGGACGCTCGCACGGTGGGCGGCGGGAATCGGCGGGGACGCTCGGCCCGCCTCACCCGAAGTCGTCGAGGCCGGTCTGAGAGGTCCCGCCGGCGTCGGTCGCGTCCGCTCTCCCCGGCTCGCCGCGCTCGGCCGCGATCGACCGTGCGGCCTCGATCCCGCCAGACAGCGACGCGCGACGCGCTGTCTCCTCCTCGCCGAGTCGCGCCGCGGCCGCGCCGTGGACCGCGCCGTACCGCTCGCGGAACTCGCTGCGGGCCGCCTCGTAGTCGACGACCGGGTACGGGTACTCCTCGCCGACCCGGACGCCGACCTCGCGCTGGACCGCGAGGGGCGCCTTCTCGGGGGCGTCGAGGTGTGCGGCCGGCAGCGGGTCGAGTTCGGGGACCCACCGCGTGACGAACTCGCCGTCCGGATCCTGATCGCGCACCTGCTTGCGGGGGTCGTACAATCGCAGACCGGGACGGCCGACCAGCCCGCACTGCGACTGCCACTGGGTGTAGTTGATCGCGGCGTCGTCGTCGATCAGGTGCTCGTAGAAGTGGTCCGCGCCGATCTTCCACGGCTGCTGGAGGATATGGAAGTAGACGGAGGCGCACAGCGCCCGCATCCGGAAGTTGAGCCACCCCGTCTCCCGCAGACAGCGCATGCTCGCGTCGACCATCGGGAACCCGGTCTCGCCGCGCTTCCACGCCGCGACGAGGTCGGGATCGTGTCGGTCGTGGTTGAACCCCTCGTAGACGGGGTTGACGGCGCGGTCGAGCCATCCCGGCCAGTCGAGCAGCTTCTGGGTGTAGTGGCGGTTCCAGTAGAGGCGGGAGACGAACATCGACTTGCCGCGGCCGTCGGGCACCTTCTCGTCGACGTGCCGGTGGACCTCGCGGACCGAGAGGCAGCCGAACCGCAGATAGGGGGAAAGGCCGCTCGTTCCGTCGCGGGCGTCGACCGGCGAGGAGATGGAGCCGGGGTATTCCGCGATCCGTTCGGTGAACGCGCGGAGGCGCTCGCGGCCGGCCTCGCGCCCGCCGGTCGGGACGCGCGTCTTCGTCGACTTGACGTCGTACGCGTCGGCGACCGCTTCGGGGTCGATCCCGGTCTCGACGCCGTCGACCGCGACGGATCGGGGGTCCCAGTCGAACGGGTCGGCCGCGAGCCACGACTCGACGTGATCGCTCCAGCCCTCGCGGGGGCGGTCCGCGTCGCGGACCAGTCCGTCGCCAGCGACGAAGCGGACACCGAGCCGCTCGCGGGCGCGCTCGTCGCGGCGGCGCCCGTACCGACCGGTCGGGCTCGCGCTCGCGACGACGTCCCAGCCGGCGTCGACGAACCGCCCCAGCACGTCGATCGGGTCGCCGTGGGCGTACGTCAGCCCGGCACCGTCGACGTCGCGGTACTGGCGGTCGAGGTCGCGCAGGCAGTCGTGGAGGAACTCGATCCGCGCGTCGCAGGCCGCGCCGCGCTCGTCATGGAAGCCGGGGTCGAAGACGAACAGCGGGAGGATTCGGTCAGCCTCGTCGGCGGCCGCCGCGACCGCCGGGTTGTCTGCGATCCGCAGGTCGGCGCGGTGCCAGACGACGGTTCCCGGCGCGCCGGAGAGCGACCGGATCGCTTCCGAGTCGGGGCTCGACGGGAGCCCGGCGTCGCCCGCGGTCATGTGAATTAGTGGTAACGGACCGGCGGCGCAAGGGCCTGTCGGCCGCCGCGGGGTCCGCGGCGGAAACGTTGAATAGGGAGCCGTCACCGTGTTGACATGGATGTCAGACTCAGACGAGACCGACGTACTGCGCGAACTCGCGAAGCTGCCGACGATCGCGAGCCCGCGCGTGTCCCCGGACGGAGAGACCGTCGCCCTCTACTACGACGTCACCGGCCGCAACGAGCTTCACCTCTATGACCTCGACGACGGCTCCCTAGAGCAGCTCAGCGACGGCGACGTTCCCCGGTCGGTCCGGGCCGGGTTCAAGTGGGACCCGAGCGGCGACCGACTGTTCTATCACCGCGACGAGGCCGGCGACGAGCAGCACGACGTGTGGGCGATGTCGCTCGACGGCGAGAGCGAGCCCGTCGTCGAGATGGACGGACAGATCCGGCTCCACGACGTGGGCGAGGACGGCGAAACGCTCCTGCTCGGCTCCAGCCGCGACGGGCAGATGAACCTCTACCGCCACGACCTGCCGAGCGGCGAGACGGCGAAGCTCACCGACTACGACCGCGCGGTCAACGCCGGCGAGCTCTCGCCCGACGGCGACCGGATCGCGTACGCGACCAACGAGACGGACACCTACGAGAACCTCGACGCCTACGTCGCGGACGCGGACGGCGCGAACCCGCGGAACCTCGGGGTCGGCGACCTCGGCGCGGAGGTCGTGCCGACCGACTGGGGCCCCGACGGCGAGCGCCTGCTGATCACGGACAACAGCGCCGACCTCGGCCGGGCCGGGATCGTCGACCTCGGCGGCGGGGACGCGGCCAGCCCGGACGGCGACGCCGCGGACGTGACCTGGTTCGGCGCGGGCGAGTTCGAGGAGTCCCCGAGCCACTTCCTCGACGACGGCGACCGGTTCGTCGCGAGCCGGACGCGCGGCGCCGTGACGGTCCCGGTCGTCTACGACGCCGAGACCGGCGAGGGCCGCGAGCTCGACTTCCCGGCCGGCGTCGCCAGCGTGGCCGACGGCCGCCTCGCGGACGACCGCCTGCTCGCGTACCGGACGACGTCGAGCCGGCGGCCGGAACTAGTCGCGTACGACCTCAGCGCCGACGAGACGGAGACGCTGTTCGACGCGGAGTACGGTCCGTTCGACCCGGACGACTTCGTGGAGCCCGAGACGGTCTCGTTCGCCTCCGACGGCGTCCCCGAAACGCCGGCGCGCGCGGTCGACCACGACCCGTACGAGGAGTTCGAGATCGAGGGGCTGCTGTTCGACTCGGGGCGACGCCCCTCGCCGCTGATCGTCAACCCGCACGGCGGCCCGCGACACCACGACAGCCGGCGGTTCAGCTACCGCGTCCAGTTCCTGCTCTCGCGCGGCTACTCGATCCTCCAGGTGAACTACCGTGGCTCCACGGGGCGTGGCCGCGAGTTCGTCCAGGAGCTGTACGACGACTGGGGCGGCGCCGAGCAGGGCGACGTGGCGGTCGGCGCCGAGCACGTCCTCGACGAGTACGACTGGCTCGACGAGGACCGCGTCGCCGTTTACGGCGGCTCCTACGGCGGCTACTCCGCGAACTGGCAGATGGTCCAGTACCCGGACCTGTACGCCGCGGGGGTCACGTGGGTCGGCGTCAGCGACCTGTTCGACATGTACGAGAACACCATGCCGCACTTCCGGACGGAGCTCATGGTGAAGAACCTCGGCGAGCCGGACGAGAACGAGGCGATCTACCGCGAGCGCAGCCCCGTCAATTACGTCGAAAACGTCGACGCGCCCCTCCTGATCGTCCACGGCGTCAACGACCCGCGGGTGCCGGTCTCGCAGGCGCGCATCCTCCGCGACGCGCTCGATGACGCCGGCTTCGAGGAGGGTGTCGACTACGAGTACGAGGAGCTCGGCGAGGAGGGCCACGGCTCCGGCGACATCGACCAGAAGATCCGCTCGCTGGAGCTGCTCGACGACTTCCTCGACCGCAAAATCGGCGCGGAGCGGACCGCGGTCGCGTCGCTGGAGGGCTGAGGCGGTGACTCCCCGCGTCGGGAGTAGTTGAAAAGGGGTACGGCGGTCAGCGACCGCGAGCTTCGCTTACTCGCCGGTCTCGATCGGCGCGCCGACGAGGTTCCCCCACTCGGTCCACGAGCCGTCGTAGTTGCGGACGTCGTCGTAGCCGAGCAGCTCGTGGAGCAGGAACCACTCGATCGACGAGCGCTCGCCCACGCGGCAGTAGGTGATCGTCGATTCGTCGCCGTCGACGCCGGCGTCGCTGTACAGCTCGCGGAGCTCGTCCGCGCTCTTGAACGTCCCGTCCTCGTTCAGCGTGGTGCCGATCGGTACGTTGCTGGCGCCGGGGATGTGGCCGCCGCGCTGGGCGGTCTCGTTGAGCCCCTCGGGCGCGATGACCTCGCCGGAGAACTCCTCGGGGGAGCGGACGTCGACCATCGGGATCCCCTCCTCGATCGCCTTGTCGATGTCGTCCTTGTACGCGCGGACGCTCTCGAAGGGGCCGCGGGCCTCGTAGTCGCGCGGCGTGAAGTCGGGCTCTTCGGTCGAGAGCGGGTAGTCGTTCTCGACCCAGTACCCCTTCCCGCCGTCGATCACGCGGATGTCGTCGTGGCCGTAGTACTTGTAGATCCAGTAGCCGAACAGCGCGAACCAGTTCGGGACGCGGCCGCCGCCGTACACGACGACCGTCGTGTCGGCGTCGATGCCGCCCTCGCCGTTTCGGGCCGCGAAGTCCGCCTTCGAGACGATGTCGCGCTCGGTCTCGTCGGTGAACACCGCGTCCCACTCGAAGTTGAGCGCGCCGGGGACGTGGCCCTCCTCGTAGGGCGTGTACTCCGACTCGTCGGTGACGGTCGGGTTGTTGATCTCGACGAGCCGGAGGTCCGAGTCGTCGTCCTGGAAGCGGTCCAAGCGGTCTTCGACCCAGTCCGCCGTGACGAGTACGTCTTCTGTCATCACCCGTACTACGGTCTAACGCCGTTTTGAACGTCCGATAATGGCGGTTCTTTCCGGCGCCTGTGACAGCCGGATCGGCGCGCGAAAACGGAAAATTCGACCGCCTCGCGGCCGCTCAGTCGTTTTCTTCGGCTGACACCTACCGGATCACCGTCACGGGCACGTCGGCCTTGTCGACGACGCTTTTCGCGACGCTGCCGACGACCTGCTCGCGCTCCTCCGAGAGCCCCCGGTGGCCGACGTAGATGGCGTCGACCGGCTCCTCGTTCGCGTACTCGGTGAGCGCGTCGGCCGGACGCCCCGTGAGGAGCTGGGTCTCGACGTCGATCGACTCGTCGCCGACCGCCTCCTCGGCGATGCTCCGAGCGCTCTCTAAGACGCCCTGCCCGGCCTCGACGGCGGCCTCCTCGCCCGGGAGGACGATCGTCCCGTCGACCAGCTCCGAGTCCGGCGTCAGCACGTGGGCGATCTCGAGCGTCTCGTAGAACGCGACCGCCTGTCGCGCCGCGTACCGGACGGCTTCGTCGCTCTCCGTCGACCCGTCGGTCGCAACGAGGTAGCTCATACGCGGAAATGGGTCCGTGAGACACATAACTCCTGCCGGGCGTTCCCGGCCGACGACTCCGCGATCGGGTTACTTCTCCCGGCCGCTACCTCCCGCCCGAACCCGGTCCCCGTCCGACGCGTGGATCGCGTCGAGCACCTCCTGAACGCGTGTCGCCTCCGCGAACGAGACGAGGTCGCCGCCCTCGCCCTCAACCGCCCCCGCAAACTCCGTCAGGAGCGCGCTCACGGTGTCGCCGCGCTCGTCAACGAGCGTCTCCTCGTCCTCGCGCCCCCGGTTCCGAACGAGCCGGTACCACGCCGTCAGCGACAGCGACGCCTCGTCGCCGACGACCGTGATCGCGTTCTCCTCCTCGCCCTCGTGGTCGCAGAGCAGGTCGATCGTTCCCCTGACGCCGTCGACCCGGAAGGAGCCGACAACGTCGTCCTCGTAGGTCTCCGGTCCGGAGTAGCCCACGTCGGCGGAGACGGTCTCGATCGGGCCGAACAGCTCCTGAACGCCGAACAGGAAGTGCGTCCCGACCTCGCGGAGCGGGCCGCCCTGCTCGCGCGACTCCAACCACGCCACGTCCTGCCACTCGCGAGGCCACTCCGGGAACCGGAACCGGAGTTCGACCCGGCGCGGGTCGCCGATATCGCCCGCGGCGACCGCCTCGCGCAGGCGGACGAACCCCGGCGTGTAGCGGAACGGGAGGTTCACGGCCGTGACGCGGTCCGTCTCCTCCGCGAGCCCGACGAGTTCGCGGCCCGTCTCCGCGTCCGCCGCGATGGGCTTCTCGCAGATGACGTGCCTGTCGGCAGCGAGCGCGTCGGCGACGACCTCGCGGTGGGCGAGCGGCGGCACGCCGACGTACACCGCGTCGAGGTCGTCGCGCTCGACGAGCGAGGCGTGGTCGGTCGTCGTCTGGGTGCGGTCGGTGCCGTGGTCGGCCGCGAGCGACGCCGCGCGGTCCGCGTCGAGGTCGCAGGCGGCCGCCAGTTCGTATTGGTCGTGCTCCGCGACGGCGGCCGCGAGTCGGTTCCCGATGACGCCGCAGCCGACGATCCCGATCTGTATCACGGCCGACGAGAGCGGGCGAGCGCGCTTGTAGCTTCGGGAGTCGGAACGGGTCGGGTCGGGCCGATTGCGGTCGCGTGGCCGTGATGTCAGGCGTCGTCCAGCGGCCGCGCCACCATCTTGCCCCACGGCTCGAAGCCGTGACGGTCGTAGAACCCCTTCGCGCGCTCGTTCGCGGGGTCGACGTCGAGGACCAGTCGGTCGAGTGGGAGGTCCTGATCGGCCGCGAGCGCGAGCGCGGCGTCGATCAGGTCGTCGGCGACGCCGGTGCCGCGGTGGTCGGGGGCGACGTAGATCTCGTTCAGGACCGCCGCGTCCCAGATCATCGCGGTGCGCTCGGGGAGGACGAAGACGTAGCCGACGACCGAAGCGCCGCTTTCGGCCTCACTTCGGTCGACCGCGACGGTCACGCACCGCTCGTCGTCGGCGACGCAGCGGTCGACCCAGTCGAGCCACCGCTCGCGGTAGGCGTCGGTGAGCTTCCCCTCGTAGGCGGCCGCCTTCTCGTCGCCGCCGGTGTTCTCGCCGAGGCCGCGCTCGAAGGCGCGCTTCAGTTCGTAGAGGCCGTCCGCGTCGCGCTCGCGGTCGTAGGGGCGGAGTTCGGGGGTCACGCCTCGTCCCCCTCCAGCACGAACTCCGCGAGCGTCGGCACGAACGTCCCGATGTCGGTGACCATCCCGATCGCCTGCGCGGAGCCGCGGTCGAGCAGCTGGGTGACCGTTGCGGGGTTGATGTCGACGCAGACGGTCTTCGTCGTCGACGGGAGGCAGTTTCCCACCGCGACGGAGTGGAGCAGCGTCGCGAGCATGATCACGAGGTCGGCGTCGTGGGCCTGCTCGCGGATCGCGTCCTGCGCCTCGACCGCGTCGGTGATCGTGTCCGGGAGCGGGCCGTCGTCGCGGATCGAGCCCGCGAGGACGGTGTCGACGTCATTCTCGACGCACTCGTACATCACGCCCTCCGTGACGATTCCCTCGTCGACTGCCGCCTCGATCCCGCCGGCCCGGATGATCTCCGAGATGGTCCAGATGTGGTGTTTGTGGCCCTTCCGCGGGTGTTCGAGCGTCTCGACGTTCATCCCCAGCGAGGTGCCGTAGATGGAGCGCTCTAAGTCGTGCGTGGCGAAGCCGTTGCCCGCCGAGAGCGCGTCGACGTAGCCAGCGGCGACGAGGTCCGCGAGCGCGTCGCCGGCGCCGGAGTGGATCACGGCCGGCCCCGCGACGACCATCACGTTGCCGCCGTCTTCCTTCACCGCGCGAAGCTCCTCGGCGACCTCGCGGATCGTCGACTCCGAAGGGCGCTCGGCGGAGACGCCGCCCTGCATGAAGCCGAACGCGCCGCCGCCGCTCCGCGGGCGCTCCGGCGGGTTCACGCGGATCCCGGACTGGTCCGTCGCGACGAGGTCGCCTTCCTGGACCGCGTTGAGCGTCTTGGTGTAGGCGCGGGGGGAACCGTCGGAGGCGCCTTCGGGATCGACGACGAGCGCGCAGTCCATCTCGATCCGCTCGACGTCGATCCACTCGCCGTCGTACAACACCTCGGTCGGGTGGTTCGTCGTCGAGTAGAAGTTCGGCGGCACCACCTTGTCCGCGGGCGCCGCGACGAGGTCCACCTCGGAGGGGTCCTCCAGTACGGCGCCGTTCTGGTGGAGCTCGTGGAGGATGTCGCGCAGCGTCTCTGGGTCGTCGGCGGAGACGGTCAGCCGGCAGTACGACTCCTCAGTTTCGTGTTTTCCGACGTCGAACTGCTCGACGTCGAACGAGCCGCCGAGGTCCATCACCGCGCCGAAGCAGCGCTGCATCGTGCCGCTGTCGATGATGTGACCTTCGAGTTCGACGGTCCGCGAGTGCGTCATACGGAGGCGTCGCGCCCGTCGGGGAAACCGGTTTCCCTCGGTCTGTTACGACTCTTCAACAGAGAGGATTCTGACGTATCTCGCGCAGTACGGAAACGGCGGTGAACGGTAGCGAGGGAGTATGAACCTGTGTGGTTGATCGGTTACTTATAAACCGGATCGTGGTGTTGCCGTCGGCTATTTATACGTGGCCGATGGCGCGGTGACGATCTCCAAAGCCCCAGCCGCTCGTTTATAAATGACGGCCAGTAGATCGACGAAGACAACCTCCAAAGCCCCAGCCGCTCGTTTATAAATGCCTGATCGCGGATCGACGGAGACAACCTCCAAAGCCCCAGCCGGGAAGCGGGCGCACGCTCGCTGCGCGCTTCGGTCGCTCACTCCGTTCGCTCCCTCCAGTGCTTGCGTCGCCTGCGCCTGCTTCCCGGCTGCCCCTTTGAGTCCCGCACCGCACGGCACCGCGCCTCACTCCTCCCCAGCCTCGCGGTTCGCGCTCTTCGAGCGCTCACCGCTCCCTCGCGCGTGCTCCTCGCGGCCGCCTTCGGCGGCCACTCGGAGGCGCGCGCCACCGCCTCAGATAACCCCGAGCGCGGTGAGGATCTGGTTGCCAAAGATCATCGCGACCAGCCCGGCCAGCATGACGAGCCCGGACGAGACCGTTATCGTCCGCACCGCGGCGTGCCGGTCGCTGATCGGGACCCGGCTGATCACCGCCTCGGCGACCATCCGGAGGATGCGGCCGCCGTCCAGCGGGAACGCCGGCAGGCAGTTGAACAGCGCCAGCTGGATGTTGATCCACCCCGACCAGAAGAGGAGGTTCGCAAGCAGGAAGGTGCCGCCCCCGAGCGCCGCCAGCGGCCCCTCGACGACGAAGAAGTTGGTCAGGTCGCCGGTGAACCCCGCGAAGTTGAACGGGAGTCCGAAGAGGCTGCCGAGCGGGAGGATGAGCGCGACGAAGACGAGGCCGAGCGGCGACTCCGTGACCCCGCCGAGCGGGAGCCCGTCCGCGGCCTCCTGACCGCCGTCGCCGCCGAGCAGTTCGAGGTACGCGCCGGCGGGGTACTCGGTGACGCCCACGTCGTCGAGCGCGAGCCCGCTCGTGCCGGGGAAGACGCTGACGCCGATGAACCCGCCGTCGCGATTCGGGTGCGCGTCGAGCTCCACGTCGTACGTGGTGCGCTCGCCGTCGGCGTCGTAGACGGTGACGGGAACGGTCTCGCCGGCCTCGCGCTCGCCGAGGACGGCCGAGAGCGCCTCGTTGTCGGCGACGCGCTCGCTGTCGACCGAGACGATCGTCAGCGGCTCGCCGAGCGCGGCGCCCGCGTCGTGGATCGGGCCGTCCTCCTGAACGCCGACGACGTACGCGCCGACCGGCACGTCGGGGACGGTGACCGCCGCGTCGCCGTCGGCCGCCTCGACGCCGGACGCGTTCTCGGCGCCCGGCGCGTCGCGGACTTGGTCGAGGACGGTCGCGTTCCCCGTCACGGTCAGCGTTGCGCGCTCGTCGCCGCCGACCGCGTCGAAGAAGTCCGACTCGGTCGCGACCGGCTCGCCGTTCACGGCCGCGATCGTCACGGGCACCTCCTCGATGGTCACCCCGAGGGGGTTGCCGCCGGCGGAGCCGACCACCTGTAGCTCGCGGTCGACCGTCACCGTCTCCCGCGTCTCGCCGTCGTCGACCGTGAGCGCGACGGAGTCGCCGGCGTCGGCGATCGCGGACTCGAACTCGCCGCTCGTCTCGATCGGCGTCCCCGCCACCTCGACGACGCGGTCGCCCTGCGAGAGGTCGGCCGCGGCCGCCGGGGAGCCGGGGTTCACCTCGCCGACCGCGTAGCCGGCCGCCGGCGAGATGGCGCCGACGACCGGGCCGAAGAGGAGCGCGAAGACGACGATCGTCAGCACCGTGTTCGCGGTAACGCCGGCCGCGAACATCCGGGCGCGGGCGCCGCGAGACGCCTCTTGGGTCGCCTCCTCGTCGGGTTCGACGAACGCGCCGACCGGGAGCAGCGCGAAGAAGACGAGCCCCATCGAGTCGATGTCGATGTCCTCGACCCGGCAGAGCAGGCCGTGCGCGCCCTCGTGGACCACCATCGCGCCGGCGAGGCCGGCGACGATCTCGGGCGCGACCGACAGCGGGAGGAAGTCGTTGACGCCGGGGATGATGAGGAAGTTCTGCGGCTGCTGGATCGCGGAGGGCTGCGCGTTCGTGAACGCGGACATCGCCGATGAGAGGATGAGCGCGAACGACGCCACCATCGCCACCAAAGCCCCGCCGAGTCCGAGGTTGGCGACCGCACGCCAGAACCGCTTCGGGGCCGCGAGTCGACCGAGGAAGGCGCGCCCGCGGAGCGTCCGGAGGGTCAACACCGGGCCGGAGACCCTGAACGCGTCCGGGAGGACCCCCTTGTTCCGCAGGTACATCGCGACCGCGGAGTACGCGAGGATCCCGGTGAGCACCCAGAACAGCGTGTTCATTACGGGTCAGTTAGGTTCGGCCGTTCCTAAGACGTTCGGTTCCCGGAATCCGGGCCGGCCGCGGCGGGGCGGCGAGGAGTAATACGCCTCCCGTTCGTGGGACGAGGCGTGACCGACGCAGACCGAACGCAGTCCAGGCCGGTGGCCGACGCGCCGGACGAGTCGCACAGCCAGGGAAGCGGCGAGTCCGAGCGCTCGCTCGCGCCGCTGATGGGCGCGACGTACGTCGTCGCCGGTATCGCGCACTTCCTCGCTCCGAAGCGGTTCGCCGAGGCGGTTCCGCCCTCGTTCCCGCGGCCGGTGGGGCTCGTCTACCTCTCCGGAATCGCCGAGATCCTCCTCGGGATCGGCGTCGCGATCCCGCGGACGCGACGCCCGTCGGCGTGGGGGATCGTCGCCCTCCTCGTGGCCGTGTTCCCGGCGAACGTCCACCTCGCCCGGAGCGACACCCTGAACGACCTCGTCTCCGACCGGCTCGTCGGCCCGGCGCGGCTCGCGGCGTGGATCCGGCTGCCGTTCCAGGGCGTCCTGATCGGCTGGGCGCTGCGGTACGCGCGCGCCGACGAGGCGGCGACGCCGCGGTCGGAAGGGTGAATCGATCGGCGAATCGCCGCCGCGAACTCAACACCCAAGTACCCCCCGGCCCAACCGTGGCCCATGATCGCGCTCATCGACTTCGTTTCGCGGCTGGTCGGCGACGTCGGCCGGTTCGTCGACATCTTCCTGAACGACCTGATCCTCGGCGCGGGCGACCCGCTGTCGGCGCTGCTCGTCGTCGTCGGACAGCTCCTGCTTGTCGGCGGCGTCGCCGTGTTCGGCTACGCCGCGGTCGGCGCGCTGCTCAACGAGATCGGCGTGAACCTCCCCGCGCTCGGCGGTCGCGGCCGCTCCGAATAAAGAGGTGAAAACCGGGGGCTCGATCGGACCCTCTCTTCAGTCGTCGTCGGCGCCCGTCGCCGACCGCGTCCCGGAACCGCTCGCCGGCCCCCGACCGCGGTCGCGGCCCCGTCCGACCCGTCCGGCACCTCGAACTCGTTCAGCCGCGCGAGCAGCTCGTCGGACTGGTCCGAGAGCGTGTGGACCTGCCCCGTCACCTCGGAGACGGTCGCGGTCTGCTCCTCGGCCGCGGCCGCGACGGTCTCGGCCTCGGTCGCGGTCTGTCTGCTCACGGACGCGACCCCGTCGACCATGTCGACGACCTCCTGGGTCGTGCGCGCTTGGTCGTCGGTCGCGTCGCTGATCTCCTGGACGGTCTCGTCGACCGTCGTCACGTCCTCGACGACCCCCTCGAACTCCCGCAGCGTCGACTCGATCGTCTCGACGCCGTCCGCGACCTGCGTCTCCATCTCCTCGGCGTCGGCCGCGGTCTCTGCCGACGCCTCTTGGACCTCCTCGATCCGCCCGGAGATCTCCGCCGCAGACTCGCGGGTCTCCTCCGCGAGCGACTTCACCTCGTCCGCGACGACCGCGAACCCGTCGCCGGAGCCGTCGGCGCGCGCCGCCTCGATGGAGGCGTTCAGGGCGAGCAGGTTGGTCTCCTCCGCGATCTCGTCGATCACGGCTGCGATCTCGTCGATCTCGCCGACCCGCTCCGCGAGGTCGGTGACCGCGGCCGCCGTCTCGCCGATCCGGGTTTCGAGGGTCTCCAGCTCCGCGATCGCCTCGGCTGCCTCCTCTCGGCCGGACCGACCGCGCTCGGCGGCGTCGCGGGCGGTCTCGGCCGCGTCGTCCGCGCTCGCCGCGATCTCCTCGACCGTCGCGGACAGCGTGTTCATCTCGCCGGCGATCGCCTCTAACTCGTCCGTCTGCTCTGCTGCGCCGTCGGAGATCTCCTGAACCGAGCGGGCGACTTCGCCGCTCGCGTCGTCGACCTCGTCCATGCTCGCGCGCACGTCGTCCGCGGTGCCGGCCACGTCGGCGGTGAACGAGCCGACGTCGCCGAGCGTCTCGCCGAGGGTCGCCACGAGCCGGTTGTAGTTGTCGACGAGCTCGGCGTACCGCTCCTCGTCGGTCGCCAGCGCGTCCGCGTCGATGGTCGCCGTCAGGTCGCCGTCCTGCGCGCGCTCCGCGGCGTCGCCGAAGGCGTCGACGAGCGCCTCCAGCTCGGCCGTGTAGGCGGCGAGGTTCTCGGCCATCTCGTCGAGCGACTCGCCGAAGGAGCCCGGGACGTCCTCGTCGAGCGCCGGGTCGTCGAACTCCTGAGCCGCGAGCGCCTCCGCCTGCGCCGAGACGGTGGTGAGATAGCCGTGGACCTCGCCGAACGCGCCGACGAGGCTCCCGACCTCGTCGGGTTGGGTTGGATCGAGCGCGCCGGCCGCGTCGCCGTCCGACTGATCGGCCGCGTCGACGCCGCTCGTCCCCTCGATCTCTCCCGCGGCGATCGCGTCCGCCTCGCGCTCTAACGCTCGGATCGGGGCGACGAAGTCGCGTCGGACGATGAGCAGGGTGTTGTAGATGGCGACGACCGCGCCGAGGAACAGGGCGCCGGAGACGACGTACGCGGCGGTCCCGGAGAGGACAAACTGCGTGACGAAGATGCCGACGGTGACGAGGAACTGGATGCCGACCGCCGTGACGACCTTGCGCTCTATCGACTCCGTGACGCCGAGGGCGTCCATCGTCCGCCACAGAATAGCCTCGTACCGCCCGCGTATCCCCGGGCGGCGCTGTCGTGTCGTGGACATGTTCGGACCTCGATGAGAACGCCATATGAACCTCCCGCCGGGGTTATCAGGACCGATTCTCGATTGTCACGGGGTGAGAATCCGCCGCGGTGCGGGAGGTGTTAAAAGAGCCCGTCGACCGCGTCGGCGGCGAGGTCGACGGCGTTCTCCAAGTCCGGGCCGAGCGGCGAGCCGACGACGAGCCCGTCGGCGTGCTCGGCGACCGCGGCGGCGCGTTCGCGGACGGTCTCGGGGGTGCCCGCCATACAGAACGCGTCTATCATCTCCGGGGTCACGCGCTCGAAGGCGGCGGAGAACTCGCCGGCCGAGACGCGGTCGCCGATTTCCGTCGCCGCGTCCGGGTCGATCCCGTGGCGCTTCAGGACGGGCGGCGCGGCGCCCGCGGTGATGAACGCGACCGGCGGGCGGGCGGCCTCGCGGGCGGCGGTCTCGTCCTCGGCGATAGAGACGGCGGCGTACGCGATCAGGTCGAACTCGCCGCGGTGGTCGGGCCTGTCCGCGAGGCCGTCGTCGACCTGCTCGCGGGCCCACACGAGGTCCTTCGGGTGCGAGCCGTTGTACAGCAGCCCGTCGGCGTGCTTCGCGGCCATCCGGCACATGTGCGGCCCCTCGCCGCCGACGTGGACCGGAATATCAGCCCCCTGCGGCGGCTCGTAGTTGAGCCCGGCGTCGGTCGCGTCGAAGGTCCCCTGGTGGTCGACGCGCTCGCCGGCCCACAGCTTCTGGGCGGTCTTGAACGCCTCCAGCACGGGGCGGAGCCCGCGCTCGTCTTCGAGCCCGAGGTTCGCCAGCGTCGAGGGGTCGCCGGGGCCGAGGCCGAAGACGGCCCGGCCCCCGGACGCCTCGTCGAGGGTGGCGACCTTCGAGGCGAGCGTCACCGGGTGCGTCTCGTAGGGGTTCGCGACGCCCGGGCCGAGCCGGACGGAGTCCGTGGCGGCCGCGAGCCGCGAGAGGAACGCCCACGGGTCGCGGTTGTTGTAGTGACACGTCGAGTAGACGGCGTCGTAGCCGGCGTCCTCGGCGCGGACGCCGAGGTCGACGAGGCGGGACAACTCGTGTTCGGGGGTGAGTTCGATACCGAGCATGGTTATTCGTCGAAGGTCCACTCCCGCAGGGCCTGCCGGACGAAGTCGCCCTCGACCTCGCGGAAGTGGTTGTCCGAGCCGTCGTGGTCGCCGAACTCCCAGTCGCGGACGACGACGACGGGGGTTCCGCCGTCGCCCTCGCCCGCGACGAGGTTGGCGGCCGCGGCCAGCTCGTCGATCACGTTCTGGACGGTGACGCCCATCTCGCGGCCGTCGCGGTCCGTCTCGCCGCGCCAGTCGCGACTGGCGGGGGTTCCGGCCCAGCCGATCGCGACGCCGCGCTGGCCGTGGCGGAACGGGCGCCCGCAGGTGTCGCTGACGACGACGCGGTCGGCCGCGAGCCCCTCGCGGATCCGCGCCGCGCTCTCGGAGGGGCGCTCGGGGAGCAGCAGCAGGTCGCCGTCGGGAACGTTCGACCGGTCGATGCCGGCGTTAACGCCGATATGGCCGAAGCGCGTCGCGGTGAGGAGGAAGGGCGCCTCCATGAGGAGCTCCGTCGACTCCTCGATGACGGCCTGCGCGAAGCGCGGATCCTTCTGTTCGCCCGAAATCTCCGCGAGCCGGTCGGCGACCGCCTCTGCGCGCTCGCTCGCCGGGAAGTCGTCGAGGTCGAAGACGCGCCCCTCGGCCTTCGAGACGACCGTGCTGGCGACGACGACCACGTCGTCCTCACGGAGGTCGACGCGCTCGTCGATCATGGCCGCCAGATCGTCTCCCTCCCGGATCTCCGGGAGGTCCGGAACCGCGAACAGCTCCATACGATCACCTGCGCGGCGACGAGGAAAAACACCGCCGGTACCGGGTCGGTTTGACGGTATCGGGACCGTGGCGCGAGATCCGACGATGCGTATCATCGTTCGTCGAACTAAATCCGAAATAGCTGTTTGATATTCGTTGTACAGGGAGAAAAGATAAACGTATATTAGGAGATAGAAGAGATAACGAGACATTCAGCCGAACAGTTTTGTACCACGAGCGGCAAGCGTGGCCTGCGATGTGTGAACTAACGACGGACGACGAACCGGCGCCGGTCGAGACGCGGACGCGCGTCCCGGCCGAGAGCGACGACTCGGAACCGATCCTGACCCGGACCCGCGCCCCGTGACGGGCGGCGGGCGACGGCTCCGCGTATTTTTGTGTTGTCCACGTCCGCACGGCTTATAGGCGACTCCGTCGAATCCGGGGTGTGGACCTCCACGTCCGGTACGAGGGCGACGACGACCCCGACAAGTGTACGGCCCGGAAGCTCGCGCGCTTCGACCTCGCGGCGCTCCATCGCTCGGACCGGGCCACGCCGTACGGGGTCGTCCTCAACCCCCACGCCGAGCGGGCGCTCTCGCCGGCGGACGCCGAGATGGCCCGCGAGAGCGCCCTCGTCGCGCTCGACTGCTCGTGGGAGTCGGCGGGCGAGAAAATGTTCTCGTTACCCGGCGAGCACCGCGCGCTCCCGTACCTCGTCGCCGCCAATCCCGTGAACTTCGGGCGGCCGATGCGGCTCACGACGGTCGAGGCGTTCGCGGCCGCACTGATCATCCTCGGCGAGCGCGACCACGCCGAGCGGGTCCTGTCGAAGTTCACGTGGGGCGAGACGTTCCTCGAACTCAACGACGAGCCGCTCCGGCGGTACGCCGACTGTGATGATTCCTCGGAGATCGTCGCGATCCAACAGGAGTACCTCGACCGCGAGTAGCGGTCCGCGACCCCGCGCCGACACCGGCACCGAACGCGGTCGCGACAAGCCTTTTGCGTGAATCGACCGTACTGTGTGAAGATGGTATCCACAGGCGACGCCGCACCCACGTTCACCGCGACGGTCGGCACGAGCGACCACGAGCCGTTCGACCTCGACGAGGAGATCGGCGACGGGCCGGTCGTGCTCGCCTTTTTCCCCGGCGCGTTCACGCCGCCGTGTACGAATGAGATGATCGCGTTCCAGGAGCGCGCCGACGCGTTCGAGTCGGCCGGCGCGACCCTCTTCGGGGTCAGCGCCGACTCGCCGTTCTCGCAGGGCGCGTTCCGCGAGGAGCACGGGATCGAGTTCGACCTCGTGAGCGACATGGCCGGCGACGCGATCCGGGCGTACGGGCTGGAGATCGACATCGCCGAGCTGGGCCTCCACGGCATCGCCAACCGGGCGGTGTTCGTGATCGACGACGACGGCGAGGTCGTCTACGACTGGGTCGCCGACGACCCGACGAACGAACCCGACTACGAGGCGGTCCTCGACGCCGTCGAGAGCGCTTAAAAACCAGTTGCCGCTCCAGTCATCTTTTTATAAGCCAGCGGGGTGACCGTAGTGGCGCATCTCTCTGGAGCCCCAGCCGATCGCTTATAAATAACTGCTAACCGATCAGCGGCAAACACCCCCAAAGCCCCAGCCGCGAGGAGGCCGTACGCTCGCTGTCGTTCGAAAGGCGCTTTGCGCCTTTCGTGATGACGAGAGAGCTTCGCTCTCTCGAACCACGCTCCTCGCTCAGTCACTCCGTTCCTTCGCTGCGGTGCTTGCGTCGCCTACGGCCTCCTCGCGGCTGCCCCTTTGAGTCCCGCCCCGCACAGCGACCGCACCTCACGCCTCCCCAGCCTCGTCGCTCGCGCTTAAAAGCGCTCGCGACTCCCTCGCACGCGCTCCTCGCGGCCGTTTAAAAACGACCGCTCGGAGGCGCGCGCCGATGAGGAAACTACCTTTTTTGACCCCCTTAAAACCGACTGTCTCGCAAAAACGTGCTTATTTCCCGACCACGCCGCCGATGGCGCCCGCGAGCGCCGAGTCGACGGCGAACAGAAACGTGAGGAACAGCCCGACCACGAGGACGCCGGCGCCGCCGAGCAGGCTCCCGAGCGGGCCGCCCACGAGACCGACGAGCCCGCCGAACGCGGCGAGCAGCAGCGTGACGACGACCCCGCTCACCGACCCCGCGAGCAGGCCGTGCCAGAAGCCGGAGAGCAGGCCGCCGCCGGCGAGGTAGCCCGCGACGAACCCGCCGACGAGCCCGGCGGCCGCGTGTCCGACGACCGGGACGGCGGTCGCCAACACCCCGGCGATCAGCATCACGACGAACCCATAGCCGACGGCGCGCCAGTCTGTCATGCCCGCGAGTAGCCCACCGACGGGTAAATACTCGCGGATGTTTTAGTATATCTAATCGATATTTTAATAATTACTTATAAAATAACCCGTGAGAATGGCAGTTGGATTAATAATGATGCGGCGGATAGGGTCGGACAATGAGCGACTCACGCGAATCGAACGGCCCCGACGACGGGGCGACGGATCCGCCCGGCGGCGGCGCGACCGACACCCCCGACGGCGCGCGGCTCCGGCTCGCCGTGCCGGACATGGACTGTTCGTCGTGCGCGGGGAAAGTCGAGGGCGCGCTCGACCGCGAGGGCGTCCTCTCGATCGACACCCGCCCGACCACGGGCGTCGTCGTGGTCACGTACGACCCCGACGTGACGGACGTCGAGGCGCTGACGGCCGCTGTCGAGGCCGCCGGCTACGCGGTCGAAGACGCCGACTCCGACGGCGTCGCCGACGACCTGTTCACGAGCCCCCGAGCGATCGCGACCGCGGTCGGCGGCGTCTTCCTCGCGGTCGGCCTCGTCTTGGAGTGGCTTCTCCCGGGGCTCGACCCGACGTTCGCGACGGTCGGCGGCGTGGGGTTCCTCGGCCCGTGGGCCGTCACCGGCGCGTCGGTCGCGTTCCTGCTGGCGGTCGCGGTCGCGGCCCCGCCGATCCTGCGGAACGGGCTCTACTCGCTTCGGGGCTTGAGCCTCGACATCGACCTGCTGATGAGCGTCGGCGTCGTCGCCGCGCTGCTCGTCGACCTCCCGTTCGAGGCGGCGACGCTCGCGGTGCTGTTCTCGGTCGCGGAGCTGCTCGAACGCTACTCCATCGACCGGGCGCGCACCTCCCTCCGCGAGCTGATGGAGCTGTCGCCCGACGACGCGGTCGTGATCCGCGACGGGGAAGAGGAGACGGTGCCCGCCGAGAGCGTCGCAACCGGCGAGCGGCTCGCGGTGCGCCCCGGCGAGCGCGTCCCCCTCGACGGGGTCGTGAAGGAGGGCTCCGGCGCGGTCGACGAGTCGCCGATCACCGGCGAGTCCGTCCCCGCAGAGAAGGAGCCCGGCGACGAGGTGTACGCCGGCTCGATCAACGAGGCGGGCTACCTCGAAGTGGAGGCCACCGCGCCCGCCGAGGAGTCGACCATCGCGAGGGTGGTCGAGCTCGTCGAGGCCGCCAACGGCGAGGAGACGCGCGCCGAGCGGTTCGTCGACCGCTTCGCGAGCGTCTACACCCCGATCGTCGTGGTCGGGGCGATCGCCACGGCGACGCTCGGCCCGCTCCTCGTCGGCGGCGGCGCGGAGACGTGGTTCGTCCGCGGGCTCACGCTGCTCGTCGTCGCGTGCCCGTGCGCGTTCGTCATCTCCACCCCCGTCAGCGTCGTCTCCGGCGTGACCGCGGCCGCGCGCAACGGCGTCCTCATCAAGGGCGGCGAACACCTGGAGGCCGCGGGCGACGTCGACGCCGTCGCGCTCGACAAGACGGGGACGCTCACGCGCGGCGAGCTGTCGGTGACCGACGTGGTCCCGCTCGGCGACCGCGAGGCCGACGACGTCCTCGCGTGTGCGACCGCGATCGAGCGGCGGAGCGAACACCCGGTCGCGGCGGCGATCGTCGCGCGCGGGAGCGAGTCCGCGGACGGGACCGGTGGTACCGACGCCGCGAGCGACGACGTCGAGGTCACCGACTTCGAGGCGCTGACCGGCGAGGGAGTGCGCGCCGACCTCGACGGCGAGACGCACTACGCCGGCAAGCCATCGCTGTTCGAGGAGCTCGGCTTCGACCTGAGCCACGCGCACGTCCGCGCCGACGGCGGGTCCGCGCTGGCGGATCGAGACGGCGCCGAGGGAGCCGACGCCCCCGCGGAGCCCGAGTCCTGCGATCACGGCCAGTACCTCGACTTGGCGAGCGAGACGATCCCGCGGCTCCAGGCCGAGGGGAAGACGGTCGTGCTCGTGGGGACGGAGACGGAGTTAGAGGGCGTCATCGCGGTCGCGGACACCGTCCGCCCGGAGGCGGCGTGGGTCGTTGACCGGCTCCACGAGCTCGGGATCGACCGCGTCGCGATGCTCACCGGCGACAACGAGCGGACCGCCCGGGCGATCGGCGAGCGCGTCGGCGTCGACGAGGTGCGCGCGGAGTTGCTCCCCGAGGAGAAGGTCGACGCGGTGCGCGAGCTCGGCGCCGAGGCCGACGGCGTGGCGATGGTCGGCGACGGGATCAACGACGCGCCGGCGCTTGCGGCCGCGGACGTCGGGATCGCGATGGGTGCCGCCGGCGCCGACACCGCCATCGAGACCGCGGACGTGGCGCTGATGGCCGACGACCTGACGCGGCTCCCGTACGTGGTCGATCTCTCCTCGCGCGCGAGTTCGACGATCCGGACGAACATCGGCGCCTCGCTCGCCGTGAAGGCGCTGCTCGCCGCGGGCGCCCCGCTCGGCTACGTGAGCGTCGCGATGGCCGTGGTCGTCGGCGACATGGGGATGAGCCTCGGCGTCACCGGCAACGCGCTCCGGCTCGGTAACGTCGAACCCGCCGAGCCCCCGACCGCAGACGCGGAGGCCGCAGAGTCGTACGCGGAGGCCGCCGAATCGAACGCAGAGGGGGCGTAGGGTCGGGCGACGACGGTCTCGCCGCGGGCGATCGGCGCCACCGCGTCGGCGTTGACCGGAGACGATACGACTTTTACTCGGGAGCAAGTTATCTTTGCTATGATTGGCCGCGAGACACGAGTCGGGTTCGTCTGTGACGGCGCGCCGTCGGACGAACAGCGGGCAGCGCTGTCGTGGCTGGAGGCACGGTCGGTCGAAATCGTGCGGGTCTCCCCCGCCGAAGTCGGAGAAGTTACCGACGAGTGCGACGTGCTGTGGTGGCACCGCGACGCGCCGATCGAAGAGAGTCTCCTCTCTGAGGGTACCGGGGACGCCTTCGACGCCTTTCTCGCAGATGGCGGCGGGCTACTGCTCACGCTTCGAGCGATGGCCGTCGTCGACGACATCGGGATCGATCCGGTGGCGCCGGACGCGGTCGGGACCGAGAGCGTCGCCGAACCCACCGGCGTGCTCTGGCGGACGCTCTACGACGACCACCCGGCAGTAACGGCGTTCGATTCGGTTCGGATCCCGACCTGCGATCGAGGGGCAGTCCCGACGGCTCACTACGAGCGCGCGGTGCCTTCGAACGGCGAAGTGCTCGCGTCGACCGTCCGCGGTGACCGGGACGTCCCGAACGAGATGACCGTGGTCTCGTGGGACCGCGGCGGCGGCGTCATGGGCGTCGGAGCGCCGGTGGCGTTCGACGAGTCCGCGGCCGAGCCGATCGCCGACGCGCGCTCGGAGCTGGTCGCCGGCTGTCTGTCGGCGGTCGACGGCGGCGGTGACCAGCCCGGCCGTCCGAAGACGGCCGACGAGCTGACGGCGATGCGAGAGGCGTTCGCCGACGACCCGGGCCGACCGCGCTATCACTTCACCCCGCCGGCGAACTGGCTGAACGATCCGAACGGGCTGATCCGGTTGGACGGGCGGTACCACCTCTTTTACCAGTACAACCCCGCAGGGCCGTTTCACAACGCGATCCACTGGGGCCACGCCGTCAGCGACGACCTCCTTCACTGGACCGACGAGCCGATCGCGCTCTCGCCGTCTCCGGACGGCCCCGACCGCGACGGCTGCTGGTCGGGATGTGCGGTCGACGACGACGGGACGCCGACGATCCTCTACACGGGCGGGGACGGCCGCTGGCAGCTCCCGTGTCTCGCCACGAGCGGGGAGCCGGACCTCCGCGAGTGGAACAAGGACCCGGGGAATCCTGTGATCGAGGAGCCGCCGTCCGATCTCGACCTCCTGTCGACGGAGGACTGGGAGATCGAGTTCCGCGACCACGCGGTCTGGCGGGACGGCGAGACGTGGTACCAGCTCATCGGTAGCGGCATCTCCGACCGAGGCGGGACGGCCCTCCTGTACGCGTCCTCGGACCTCCGCGAGTGGGAGTACGAGGGGCCGCTGCTGACGGGAGACGACGGACACGGCGCCGTCTGGGAGTGTCCGGAGCTGTTGGACCTCGGCGAGCGGTCGCTCCTCCACGTCTCCAACTACGAGGATGTCGTGTACTTCCTCGGAGAGATCGACGACGGCGAGTTCGACGTCGCTCACCGGGGCGTGCTCGACCCCGGCGACTTCTACGCGCCGCAGTCGCTCCGAGACGGCGACCGCTACCTGACCTGGGGGTGGCTCCCGGAGACGCGGGAGACGAGCGCCCAGTGGGACGCCGGGTGGTCCGGAGCCCTGTCGCTCCCGCGGGTGCTGTCGCTCGGCGACGACGGACGACTCCGGCAGCGACCCGCCGCCGAGGTGGATCGGCTCCGCCAGCGCCGACTGTCGACCGCGGTCCCGGACGTCCTCGACGAGCGCCGCCACGCGCTCGACGCGGACGGCCGGACGCTGGAGGTCGATTTGGAGGTGTCGCTGGCGGACGCCTCGGCGTTCGAACTCTCGGTGTTCGAATCGACCGACCGAGACGAGCGGACGGCGATCCGCTACACGCGCGAGGGCGAACTGATCGTCGACCGCTCGGAGTCGAGCCGCGGGGAGGTCGGGGCGGCCGACACCCAGCGGCTGTCCGTGCCGCCGTACGACGAGCCCCTGTCGCTCCGGGCGTTCCTCGACGGCTCGGTGATCGAGCTGTTCGCCAACGGGCGGCACTGCCTGACCAGCCGGGTGTATCCCGCCGAGAACAGTACCGGGCTATCGGTGAACGCCGAAGACGGGCGAGCGACGGTCGCCGAGTTCGACGTCTGGGAGCTCGAATCCGCGATCACGCCCGTGACGGGCTCGCCCGCCGCGGCGCCCGGCACAGAGTCTCAGTAGTTGCTCCTTAGGTACCCGACGGTCCGGTGGCGATCCATCCGGGCGTCCACCCGATCGACGTAGCCGTCGTCCGAGCCTACCTCGTCCGGCGGTCGATACTCGTCGGTGTCCGGGAGCTCCTCTTCCGAGGTGGGGATGTGCCAGTGCGCGAGCGTGCCGTGGATGCGCGTCCGATCGCCGTCGACGTCGAGCCGAAGCGTCGGGCTCAGCGTCCCGCCGAACCGGCGTCGCTGCTCGGCCTCCGAGAGGTCCGCGATGCCGTCGAGCGAGTCGCCGGCGAACTCGCGGTAGTTGTAGAAGCTCTGAACGAGTATCTCGTCCCGGTAGGGAAACGCCATCCAAGAGTACGCCTGGAAGGGGACGCTCGCTGGGTTGGTCACGACTAACCCGGACCCGTTCAGCGGCTCGTACTCCCCCCGGAGCGAGTCGGCGACGAACCCGTAGAGGCCGTCGAAACCGTGGAGACCGGGCGAAAAGGTGTGCATGTGGCTCGAAAAGAAGAGGTAGTACCGGCCGTCGCGGGGGACGACGTGGGGGCGTTCGAGCTCCTGATTGACGCAGACGCCGTCGAGAAGCGGCGGTTCGAGCTCCCAGTCGAGCGGGTCGCCGCTCGGGGACGCGGCGACGCCGACGCTCCCGTTGAACTCCGTCTGCGCCTCGTCGCCGTCGCACCGGTCGCTGTCGACGGGGACCGGCGTGTTCGCCTCGAACAGGAGGTTTGTCTCGCCCGTCTCCGGGTCCTCGAAGAACCAGGGGTCGCGGAACGTGTAGATCATCCCCCGAGACTGGTCCTCGTTCTCGTACCACTCCCCGTCCGGTTCGAGGATGGTCTCGTGGCGCCAAGGCCCCTCGCTCCACACGCCGTCCTCGTCGGCCTCGAAACGGCCGCCGTGGCCGACCGCGATGCGCTGCGTGTAGTTCAGGTCGTCGGCCGACTCGTCCCCGGCGGCTGTGTAGTACAGGTACAGCTCGCCGTCGTCGTACAGCGCGGAGCCGGCCCACTGGCGCTGGCCGAGCGCGTCGGCCTCGAACACGCGATCGCCGCCGTGCCACTCGGTGCCGTTCCGGGAGTAGAAGAACCGGATCTCCGCGACGTCGTGGCGCTTTCCGGGGAGTAGTTCCTCGGGGGCGGTCAGTGAGAAGAGCACCCGCCAGCCGTCGATCTCGGCGATCTCTCCGTGTCGATCCCGGAGCAGCCACGTGTCCCAGATGTGGAGGTCGGCGGCTGGGTCCTCGGGCGGCGGCTCGATGACCGGGGCGACGGTTTCGGGCGTGCGTTCGATCCCGTCGGCCTGCGATCTCGTCCACTGCGGCGGGGACCAGCCCTCAGTGCTCCGTCGGCTGTCGGGGTTTCTCTCGCTCATGTTCAGTTACACTCCCTTCTGTAGTAAATTCACTTATTGTTCCCGGTCCGAACTGTGCGGTCCACACGTCGGCCTCTCCGCCGTGTGCGGCGCGGCGCCGGCTCGGTATCAGTCGAACGTGAACAGCCGGGCCTCGCAGTCCGGACAGACGAGCGTCTCGGACGGTTCGTCGCCGGCACCAGTGTGGCCGCCGCAACACGACATGTCCGTGCCCCGTTCCAAGGCGGCCCCGCAGTCCGGACACGAGTCGAGGAACAATCGGTTCGTCTGCGCCGCCGCCAGCCGGGTCTCGTCGTCGTCGAGGTGCGACTCGGTCGCCCGGTAGCCGGCGATCTCGGCGATCGCTACCGGACGGCTGAGCCAGGTCTCGTCCGTCACGCCGCCGTCCTCGGGACCGAGCGCGATCCACTCGTCGTCGATCGTCCGCGCCTCGGCCGCCGGGGAGATCGCGAGCGCGGCGCGGGCGAGTTCCTCCGTGGTGTCGTCGCGCAGTCGGTCCATCTCCGCGTGCCACCGCTCGTCGAACGCCGCGGTGGGAGCGACGGTGTCGTCGCCGACTTCGAGGACACCGGTCTCGACGAGCCGGTCGAGCAGGGCCTCGGGGTCGGCAGGCCCGTCTTCGGCCCCCAGCGATCCGCCCCCGTTCGGTGGCTCCTCTTGGCCCCGGGGCGCCTCGTCGAAGAGGGCCGCTCCGCCCGGGACGGCGGCGACCAACGGCGGGGCGAACCGCGGGGTGCCCGGAATCAGGTACCCGCGGAGCCAGACCAGCGCCAGGCCGCCGACCGCGGCGGCGACGCCGACCGCCGGCGTGACGACGGCTCCCAGCGCCGTGCCGGCGGCACCGACGAGGGCGACGTTGACGACCGTACACGGCCAACAGCGGTTCTCACCGGTGTGGTCCGACCGCCGGAGTCCGGAGACGAACGACGATCCCATCCCGACCAGATACCCGCCACCGGGGCATCAACGTTCCGCCGCCATCGACTCGGACCGACTACATCGACATCCATCGGACCCACCGCTGGGACGACGACACGCCCGTCGAGGAGACGTGCCTCGGTCCGAGCCGCCCCGGCGTCGGCACCTCCTCCGGGAACTGATTTTTACAACGGCCGTTGTAATCCACAGTAACTATATTAATGATTATTCCTTATGGCCACGTGATGTCAGAAGATAGCACACGAAACGGCGTCTCGCGGCGACAGTACCTCGCGGCGACGGGCGCGGTGGGAGCGGCCGGCCTCGCGGGCTGTTCCGGCGGTGGAGACGGTGGGGACGGCGGAACCACGGCGGGCTCGTCGGGGGACGGCGAGATCGGCGGCACGGTCACGGTCTTCTCGGGACCGCAGTTCGTGGACGCCGGCTTCCCCGAGGTGCTCCACGAGGCGGGCGTGCCGGACTCGATCACGATCGAGATGACCCGGCCGCCACAGGACACGGGCAGCAAGCAACAGCAGCTCCGGACCGCGATCAACGCGGAGGAGTCCGACCCCGACCTGGTGTTGACGGACAACGGGTGGACCCTCCCGTTCATCGTCCGCGGCGACCTGGTCAACCTCGAAGAGGAGATGGACGACGAGTTCATCTCCCGGGTCAGAGAGGAGGGCGTCCAGTCGATGATCAACACGGGGACTCACCCCGAGACGGGTGACCTGTACTCGGTTCCCGTGTTCCCCGACTTCCCGACCATCACGTATCGGAAAGACCTGCTTCGGAACGCGGGCTACGGCGAATCGGACTTCAACACGTGGCGCGGGGACCCGCCGACGTGGGGGGAGTTCTCCCAGATCGTCTCGGAGGCCATGGACGGCGCCGACGTCGATTACGGCCACCTCTGGCAGGGGAACAACTACGCCGGGCTGGCGTGCTGTACGTTCAACGAGTACCTCACGAGCATGGGCGGCGCCTTTTTCGGCGGTCAGGACAACCTCTTCGGGCCGATCGGTGACCGTCCGGTCACCCTCGACACGGAGGAGTCCATCGACGGGATCGAGGCCGCGGTCGACACCATCCACGGTACGGGCAGCGCCCCGATGGACATCGAGGGCGTCTCGCCGCAGGAGGTGGCCGGCTGGTCCGAACCGGACACGAAGAGCCTCTTCGAGGACGGCAGCGCGGTCACCCAGCGCAACTGGACCTACTCCATCGGCGGGGCCCTGACCGCCTTCGAGGAGACGGACATGGAGCTCGGCGTGATGCCGCTTCCGCAGGGACCGAACGGGTCCTGGCACGCGCAGGGCGGCTGGATCATGTCGATGAACCCCTACACCGACAACATGGCGTCGGCGAAGGAAGTGATCAAGGCGTGGTGGGAGGACTCCGTCCTCGAGTACCAGTTCGACACGGCCAACTTCATGCCGCCGAAGCCGGAGCTGTACAGCTACGTCGAGCAGAGCGACACGTACGGCCCGTACTTCGAGGCGCTCCAGTACTCGGCGGAGAACCTCATCCCGCGGCCGACGACGTCGGTGTGGCCGAATCAGCGTAGCATCGTCGCAACCGAGGTCAACGCGGCGCTCCGCCAGGAGAAGAGCCCGCAAGAGGCGGCGTCGGCGATGCAAGAACAGATCTCCGCCGTCGAAGAGCAGTCCGGATAACTGGAGCGGGGTCGGCCCCGGGTCGAGGGGACTCAGGGGCCGAACACACATGTAAAATAGACAATAATGATAAATATTCGCACGAGAAACACGCGGGCGATGCTCGTACCACAACGGCGGGCAATGGCACAGGGAGGTGTTAGTCGGGATGGCAGTTGAACAGGGCAGATCGGAGGTGGCAGAGGGATCTGGCGGGGTCCTAACGCGACTCGGGACGTGGACGGAGAATCTGAGCGAGCAGGCGTACGCGTACCTGCTCTTGACCCCGGCGTTCGTGGTCCTGCTGTTGTTCGCGTTCTGGCCGCTGGCGTCGGCGATCAGGATGTCGTTTTTCGCCGACGTGATCACCGGCGGGAGCCTGGGGGAGTTCGTCGGGGTCCAGAACTACGTCCAGCTGCTCACCAACAACAACGCGCTGGCGCCGGCGGCGTTCGTCGACCCCTCGTTCGAGACGCCGATCTTAGAACAGGCGCTGTTCATGACGATCCTGTTCGCCGTGTTGAGCGTCACGGGCGAGACGCTGCTCGGGTTCCTCTACGCCATGCTGATGAAAGCCGAGTACAAGGGGCGGCGGCTCGTTCGCCTGCTCATCATCCTGCCGTGGGCGATCCCGATCGTCATTCAGGGGATGATCTTCTTCCTGCTGTTCCGCCCCGGCTACGGGCTGTTGACCGAGCCGCTTCAGCAGCTCGGGATCTTCTCCAGTCTCCCTCTCAACACGACCTTCGACAGCTTCGTCATCGTGACGGTGGCGGACATCTGGAAGACGTCGGCGTTCATGGCCCTGCTGATCTTGGCGGGGCTAGAGAGCGTCAACCAGGACCTCTACGAGGTGGCCGACGTGATGGGCGCCTCCCGGTGGCAGCGGTTCCGCTACATCACGTTCCCGCTGGTGTTCCCGGTGTTGATGGTCGCGATGCTGTTCCGGACGATGGGCGCGCTCCGGGTGTACGGCATCATCGAGTCGACTACCGTCGGCTGTTCGACCGTCCCGTCGATGACCTGCCTGGTCACGCAGATGATGTTCGGGTCGTCGACGCTGTACGGCTCGGCGGCCGCCGTGAGCGTGCTGATCGCCATCGTGGTGGGGCTGTTCATCATGGTGTACCTCCTGTTCATCAAACAGAGCAACCAGAGCCTGGGGTTAGCCTGACATGAGCATCGACGCACGCGACCACGAGGACGCGGAAGTGTTCGACGGATCGGGCGACGACGCCGACGACGAGGGGGACAACAAGTCCCGCGTCGCGCGGTGGGCGGACGACTGGATCAAAAACCCCGAGAAGGCGTACGCCGTCATGTTGGTGTTCCTCGGCGGGGTGCTGTTGACCACGTCGCTGTTCCCGCTGTACTGGCTGTTCAACGTCGCGATGGCGCCGCCCGGACAGACGGACATTCCGCTGTTCCCGGCGACGATCGATCTTTCGGCGTTCGTTCAGGTGTTCCAGCAGGTCCCGTTCGCGCGGTTCATGTTCAACAGCCTCTTCTACGCGTTCACGGTAACTGTGTTCGTGCTCCTCGTCGGGAGCCTCGCCGGGTACGCGTTCGGCCGCCTGGAGTTCCGGGGGAAGACGCCGCTTCTGTTCTCGCTTCTGGTGCTCAGCTTCTTCCCGCCGGCGACGCTTTTCATCCCGCTGTTTCGGGCGTTCAACCAGCAGGTTCCGATGCTGGGGCTGTTCACGCTCCCGGTGGAGCTGTACGGGACGCCGGGCGCGGTCGTCACGCCGCTCAGCGCGTTCACGATGCCGCTGGCGATCTTCATCCTGACCACGTTCTACGGGCAGATCCCGGACGGACTCGAGGAGGCCGCCAGAGTCGAGGGGACGACGCGCATCGGCGCGCTGTTCCGCGTGATCATGCCGCTTTCGGCGCCGGGCGTCGCGACCGCCGGCATTCTCACCTTCATCACCGTCTACACCGAGTTCTTCTTCTCGTACCTGATGACCGGCAACAGCGCCGCGGAGTGGGCGCCGGTGGTCGACGGCGTCCTCGCGTTCCAGACGCAGTACACCGTCCGGTACGACCTCCAGGCGGCGGCGAGCCTGATCGCGATCGTCCCGGTCGCGATCCTCGTCGTCGTCGCACAGGACAAGATCATCAGCGGCCTCACGCAGGGAGCCCTCAAGGAGTGACTCCACATGGCACGAGTTAAACTCACAGACGTCACGAAACAGTACGACGACGTAACGGCGGTCGACAACATGAACCTCGACCTGAAGGACGGGGAGTTCATCTGCCTCGTCGGACCGTCGGGCTGCGGGAAGTCCACGACGCTCGAAACCGTCGCGGGCCTCACCAAGCCCACGTCGGGGGAGATCCTGATCGGCGACCGCGAGGTGACGAACCTCCCGCCGAAGGACCGCGGCATCGCGATGGTGTTCCAGAACATCGCGCTGTTCCCGCACATGGACGTGTACGACAACATCTCCTTCGGGCTCCGCCTGCGGGACTTCCCCAAAGAGGAGATGGACGAGCGGGTCGACGAGGCCGCGCGGGTCGTTCGGCTCCAGGGGATGTTAGACCGGATGCCGAGCGAGATGTCCGGCGGCCAGCGCCAGCGCGTCGCGATCGCGCGGGCCATCGTCCGCGACCCGGACGTGTTCCTGATGGACGAGCCGCTGGCGAACTTGGACGCCAAGCTGCGCGTCAACATGCGGACCGAGCTCCAGCGGCTCCATAAGCAGCTGGACACGACGATCATCTACGTCACGCACAACCAGGCGGAGGCGATGACGATGTCCGACCGGATCGCGGTGCTCAACAAGGGGGAGCTTCAGCAGATCGCCGCGCCGCTGACCTGCTACAACCAGCCCGCAAACCGGTTCGTCGCCGGCTTCATCGGCTCGCCCTCGATGAACTTCTTCGACGCGACCGCCGGCGACGGCTCGCTCGACGCGAACGGCTACTCCATCGCCTTCGACACCGCGGCGGTCGACGGCTTAGGGGCCGACGACCCGGTGGAGGTCGGTATCCGCCCGGAGGACATCTACCTCGAGGGCAACAGCGGCGAGGCCGAGGACCCGAGCCGCACGTTCTCGGTCGAGACCGACGTGCTCGAACCGATGGGCGACGAGATCTTCGTCTACCTGAAGCCGATCCTCGAATCGTTCGACGAGGAAGACGCCGACTTCGAGGAGCGCCAGGGGCTGTTGATGAGCGTGGACCCCGCGACCGACATCGGCGAGGAGGAGCACGTCGAGATCGTCTTCGACCGCGCTCGGATCCACCTGTTCGACGACCAGACCGGCGACGCGATCTCGCACGGCGTCGTCTCCGACGCGGACGTCGAAGCCGGCGACGAGGGCGTTCAGGCCGACTGAACCGCTCACCCCTGCGGCACGGTTCCGAGCCGGTACGCGACCGCCCGGTCGGGCCGGAACGCACCGCCCGCCGGGTCGGTCGCGCCCTCGTCCGAATTTTTATTGTTTTCATACTCCTGACTCCGAGCATGGTGGCGCATGACGCGTGAGGCCCTTGTCGCCGGCGAGACCCTGATCGATTTTATTCCCGACCGCCCCGGACCGCTCGCGGACGTGGAGTCGTTCTCCAAGCGAGCGGGCGGCGCGCCGGCCAACGTGGCGGTCGGGCTGGCGCGCCTCGACCGGACGCCGTGGTTCTGTACCGCGCTCGCCGACGACCCGTTCGGCTCGCATCTCGCGCGGGTGCTCGACCGCGAGGGCGTTCCGGACGACTTCGTCACGGAGGTTCCGGACAGCCGGACGGCGCTGGCGTTCGTCTCGCACAGCGAGGACGCCGACCGCGAGTTCACCTTCTACCGCTCGGACACGGCGGACAGGCGCCTCGACACGAGCGTCGTCGGCGACGACGTCCTCGATTCGGTCGAGGTCGTCGTCGTGGGAGGGGTCACGCTGACCGTCGAGCCAGCGCGATCGGCGACGTTCGACCTCGTCGAGCGGGCCCGTGACCGAGACTGCTGCGTCTTCTTCGATCCGAACGTCCGCCCCGAGCTGTGGGAGACGGATCCGGGGCCCACGATAGAGCGGATGCTCTCCGAGACGGACGTCCTCAAAGTCACCCGCGAGGACCTCGAGGGCGCCGGTCTCCCGACGACGACCGCGGAGGTTCTCGCCGCCGGACCGGACGCGGTTTTCCTGACCGAAGGCAGTTCCGGCGCGCGGCTGGTCACCGACGAGGGCTCGCGGTGGGCCGCCGGCGAGTGGCACCACCCCGGATACGAGATCGAGGAGGTCGTCGACACGACCGGCGCCGGCGACGCCTTCTCCGCCGGAGCGATCGCGGGACTCGTCGACGGCGACGACCCGGACGGTATCCTCGGGTTCGCCAACGCCGTCGCCGCCGCGTCGACGAAGCGCCGCGGTGCGATGGCCGCACTTCCCGACCGGGAGGCCGTCGAGGAGCTTCGCGACGGGCTGTGACCCGTTCTACGTGGCCCCGGAGACGCTGCCGTCCGCGATCACTCGGCCGGTTCCGTCCCCGCCCGTAGCGACGGGTACTCGTCGACATCCGCGACGTCGGTGATGACGATCCGAGTCGCCTCGACGTCCTCGACCACGGCGTTCCAGCCACCGACGCTGATCCGGTCGGTGCCGGTGTCGACGACCATCAGTACCTGTCCGGCGACCTGCGTGTCCGACTCCCTGTCGCCCACGTGTGACCGGACTTCCTCGACGGTCCCCGCGATCGTCCGCGGTTCGCCGGTGGAGACGTCGGTCCCCTCAACGCGGACGGTCACCGTCGCCTCGGACTCGAAGAGCGGCCGCGCTTCGCGTACTAACTGACGGATGTCGACGTACTCGATCGGCAGCGTGTCCTGTCCCTCCGAGTGTATCGGCGTCCCGTGTTCCCAGAGGCACGTCATGAAGAACCAGTGGAAGACGAAGGTGTACTCCTCGTCGTTGACGAGGACGCCGGTCTGGTTGACCGCGTCCGGATGGTGTGAGAAGCAGGCGCTCTGTCGGTCGACCGACGCGACGAACGGCGCCGGGAGCCCGCGGTATCGCGCCTCCCGACAGATCCCGGCTATCGAGTCGACCGTCGGCCTGTCTTCGCTCGACTCTGTGTTAACGAGAATGTACACGGCGACGCCGCGCTCGTGAGCCCGCTTGAGGGGGTCGCGAAGCATCTCCAGTTGCTCGGCCGTCACGGAGACGTACACGCGGGTTTCCGCCTGTTCGATGAACAGCCGCGCGCGGTCGATAACCGTCTGGAACTGCTTCACGATGCTGGCGGTGGACTTTTCGAGCGGGGGCTGTTCCCACCGGTCCTCTATTTCGGCGGTCGCCGATTCCAACTGATCGATCCTGTTTTCGAGGTCCTCGAGCACCTTCCCGGGGCTGTGTGCCCGCACTTTGATCGTCCCCTGCTCGTATTTCTCGACGTATCCGCGCTCGGCCAAGGCGTCGATCACGTCGTACACGCGCGGCGTCGGGATGTCGCTCTCGTTGGCGATCTCGGTCGCGGTCGCGGTCCGTAGATCGAGGAGCGCGACGTACACCGCCGCTTGGTACGGTGACAGGCCGGCGTTTTCGAGCGTCTCCGTCAGGGAGTCCGCATCCATACCTCCCCTCTACGCGGGTAGCGAATAAGTATCATCCTCCCCGAAGCGACCGGGAGAGCGAGTGGCGCGCACCGCGAACGACCGTCGGGACCCGGGACGCGTCACGTCGCACCGCGCTCGGCCTCACTCTTTTGCCATCCCGGAACGACTCGGCGCGTATGCCCTCCGAGAGCCGAGAGCCCGCCGCCGCCGACGCCGTCGACGCCGCCGATGGCGTCTCGACGGCCGACGACGGCCGCGGCGTGGCCGAGGGGTCCGAAACTCCCCGCGATTCCGAGGCGACCGCCGAACGCGACCCGATCGAGTGGGGGCCGGTCCGTCACGACCGCCTCCGCTCGCTCGCGGCCGGCGCGACGGTCGGGATCGTCGGCACGGTCCTCGTCTCGATCGGCGCCGTCGCGGTCGCCGCGCTCGCGGGCGCCGCCGCCGGCGAACTCGCGCTCCCGAGCGTCGGCCTTACCGAGGCCGCGGTCGGCGTCGGGTTCCTGTTCGCGCTCGCGGTCGCCACCCTCCCCTCGCTGTACGTCTGGTACCGCGAGACCTCGGTCGGCGAGCTGACCGGCTCCCGGCTCCGGGAGGCCGCGGGCGCGCTCAGTCCGGGGTGGACGCTCGCCGGGTTCGGCGCCGTCGTCGCCGCGGCGCTGGCGGCGCCGTCCGACTTCCTCCCCGCCCTCTGGCCGCTGTTCTGGCTCGTCTGGTTCGTGCCGGCCGTCGTCCAGTCGTCGGGCGTGGTCGTCCGACTGGATTCGGTCGAGTCGACGGTCGAGCGGACGTATCCGAGCCACGATCGGGCCCGGAGCGACGACCTCGGGGCGGTGGTCCGGACGCGGCGGGTCGACCTCCGATGGACGACGCTGTTCCTGCTCGCGTACCGTGGGAACGCGTGGTTCCGGTCGACGCCGTGGCTGTTCGTCCCGGTGGAGCGCGCCAACGCGGTCGAGTCGGCGCTCGACGCGGCACTGGCGGAAAGCGACGGGCCGGACCGCGCGAGCGTTCCGGAACGGCTCACGCTCGCGGCGCTGGGGTCGTTCTCGCTCGTCGTCGGCGTGCTGATGACCGTCGCGGCCGGCGAGGGGGCGGGCGGACTGGCGCTGGCGCTGCTCACGGCACCGTTCTCGCTGCTGTTCCTCGTGCTCGCCGCGCGGCTGTGAGTCGGCTGCGCGCCCGCCGGCAGGTGGCGGAACGTCCGGTCGAAGCTCCTCGGCGTCACCGGACGTGCCACCCCCTACCACGCGACTGATATACTCGCGGCACGTAGCGGGAGCATGGACAGAAAGCGTCTGGAACGCGCACTCGAAGACGAGTTCGGCGGGACCGAGGCCGAGCGGCGCGCGGTCTCGCGGTCGGCCCGCGACCTCGTCGACTCCGGGCGGCCCTCCGAGGACCGCGGCCACGGACTGACCGTGACGGGGGTGATCGGACACTTGGAGGACGCGCCGGACGGCTCCTCGCTCGTCGAGCGGTGGAACTGGTGGATGGGCGCGCTCGACGCCGCCTACGGCGGCTACGACTACTTCACGGTGCGGTTCGTCGAGGACGACGAGGCGACGGGGCTCCGCCGGTAGGGCGGGCGGGGGACGAGGTCCCCGTCCGTCCGCGTTCGGATCGCCCGGCAGCGGTTCGGAGCCGTCTACTTTCACTTTCACTCCGCGGATGGCTCGCTTATAGGGGCTGTCCGGTCGAACGGTGAGGTATGAGCGCAGTCACCGCCGACCGACCGCGGTACGCGACGCCGACGCGGGTGGACGTCACCGACTGTCGAACCGACCGCCTCCCGGACCGGGTCCGGGCGAACCGCGTCGACGGCAGCGAGGTCCACCTCGAACGGCGGGGCGGGCGGACGTTCCTCGTCACGCGCCCGAACGAGTGACCGCCGGCTGCGGGCGGTAGCGAACCGAGAGCAGTCAACGAAGGCGGTCAACGAGGACGTCAGTCGTCGGCCGGCAGTTCCGTCCGGACCAGGTCGCCGTCTCCGAGTCGGCTGTCAAGGCCCACGCCGAGCGTCTCGTTCGTACGCGCGACCGACTCGGCGGCGTCGACGTCGGTCGCCATCGCGCGGACCGCGTCGACGTTCTCGGGGACCACGTCGGCCTCCTGGTGGACGTTCTGGAAGAGGTAGAGGTCCCGACCGGTCACGCTTATCGACTCCTCCCAGACGCAGTTCTCCCAGAGATCGCCGCGCGGGCGCCCCGCGTCGGCGGCGTACTCCTTCAGCGCACCGGCGCCGTCGATGCCGGCGCCCTCGGGGACGAGGAAGATACGGCTCTCGTCGGCGAGCAGGTCGCGGACCGCCGCCGGGTCGGGGTCGGTCGCCAGGGTGACGTTGACGCTGTGGGTGTGCATCCCGGTGACCGGCGCCTTCAGCGCTGCGGTGTCGACGGTCACGTCGGGGAGGATCTCGTTCACGTCCGGGCCGTGGTGGGAGGGGACCGTCGCCGGGTCGGGGACGATGTCGTTTATCGGACCGCGGTCGGTCTCGTTCGGGTCGCCGCCGCGGCGGACGAGCGTGACGCGCGCCTTCTCGACGCCGTAGGTCTCGTCGAGCGGCGCGAGCAGCCGCGAGAGCGCGGTCGTGTTACAGGAGACGACGCGGACGGCGTCAGCGCCGCGCGCCGCCTCGAAGCGGCCGCGGGCGTTGAACGAGGCCTCGGCGACCGCGGCGTCCTCGCCGCCCTGGAAGACCGCCTTCGTGTCGTGCGCCTCGTAGACCGGCGCGTTGCGCTCGCCGACGCCGGAGGGCGCGCAGTCGACAATGACGTCGACGGCGTCGAGCAGGTCGCCGAGCGTCCCCGCCAGTTCGACGCCGGCGGCCGCGAATTCGTCGACGCGGTCCTCGACGGCCGCGTACAGGTCGTAGCCGCGGCGGGCCGCGGCCTCGACGCCGTAGTCCGGCGACGCCTTCGTCACGCCGACGAGCTCCATGTCGGCCTGGGCCGCGACGGCGTCCGCGACCCGCTTGCCGATCGTGCCGTAGCCGTTGACGCCCACGCGTATCATATACCGTCTCTCGCTCGGGGACCGGTATAATCTTTTCGAGGAACCTCAATTGGAATTAACTACCCCACGAGTAATCGATCGGTTAATTCGACGCCGATCGGCACCGGACGTAAATAATTCAATTACAGAATAGAGTAAAATCGTCGATGGCAAGGCCTAACGCCCGGGCGGACGGAGGCGCGGACATGCCAGCCGACCTCTCCGACGCCGCGGCGACCGCGGTCGAACAGTGTCTGAACGTCGCCCCCGACGAGTCGGTCGTCGTGGTCACCGACGACGAGCGCGAGCCGATCGGCGAGGCGCTCTACGCGGCCGCGTGCGCCGTCACCGACGACGCGACGGTCCTGCGGTACCCGCCGGCCGGGCAGCACGGGACGGAGCCGCCGGCGCCGGTCGCGGCCGCGATGCGAGAGGCGGACGTCTTCCTTGCGCCCACGACGAAGAGCCTGAGCCACACCCGCGCCCGCGGCGCGGCCTGCGACGCCGGCGCACGCGGCGCGACGCTCCCAGGGATCACCGAGGACGTGTTCACGACCGGGCTCGACGCCGACTACGCCGCCATCGACGCCGCCTGCGACGACGTGCTCGATCAGGTCGCCGACGCGGACGAGGTCCGGGTCACCGCGCCCGCCGGCACAGACATCACGTTCGGGATCGGCGACCGCGAGTGGCTCGCCGACACCGGGATGGTCCGCGAGCCGGGCGACTTCTCGAACCTCCCCGCAGGCGAGGTGTTCGTCGCGCCCGAGACCGCGACCGGGACCTTCGTCGTCGACGGGACGATGATGCCCCACGGCCTGCTCGACGACGGCCAAGAACTCGCGTTCGAGGTCGAGGACGGGTTCGTGACCGAGATCGGCGACGACGAGATCCGGGCCGACGTGGAGGCGGCCGCCGAGGAGGTCGGCGACGCGGCGTACAACCTCGCGGAACTCGGCATCGGGACCAACGGCGGCGTCGAGGAGCTCGTCGGCTCGGTCCTCTTAGACGAGAAGGCGGGCGGCACCGTCCACATCGCGATCGGCGACAACGCCGGCATCGGCGGCGAGACGGACGCGCCGCTCCACCTCGACGGCATCATCCGAAATCCGACCGTCTACGCCGACGGCGAGCCGATCGACCTGCCGAGCCCGTAAAGCGGCCCAAGGCGGGAATCTAACTTTTCGTTTATAAATGTTCGAGGCGGTGGCGCGTGCCTGCGAGCGGCCGCCCTCGGCAGCCGCGAGTCAGCACGCGCGAGGGAGTCGCGAGCGCTTTTAAGCGCGAGCGACGAGGCTGGGGAGGCGTGAGGTGCGGTTGCGTTCCCGCGAGCGAAGCGAGCGGGAGCACGGAAGTCGCAGCCCGCGCAGCGAACGGAGTGAGCGAGCAGGACCGTCTTCCGGTGGTGCGGGGCGGGACTCAAAGGGGCGGCCGTGCGGCGGGCGCAGGCGACGCAAGCACCGCAGGGAGCGAACGGAGTGAGCGACTGAGGAGCGCAGCGAGCGTGCGCCCGCCTCACGGCCGGGGCTTTGGAGTTAGTCGCCGTCGATCCGCAGCCGACTACTTATAAACTATCAGCCGGGGCTTTGGAGTTAGTCGCCGTCGATCCGCAGCCGACTACTTATAAACTATCAGCCGGGGGCTTTGGAGTTAGTCGCCGTCGATCCGCAGCCGACTACTTATAAACTATCAGCCGGGGCTTTGGAGTTAGTCGCCGTCGATCCGCAGCCGACTACTTATAAACTATCAGCCGGGGCTTTGGAGTTAGTCGCCGTCGATCCGCAGCCGACTACTTATAAACTATCAGCCGGGCTCCGGTGGTGTTCACCGCAGATCTGCTATCCGCGATTTATAAACCAGCAGCCGAGACATCAGAGGCGGTCGCCGCCGATCCGCTATCGATGATTTATAAGCGAACGATCGAGATTTCGGGGCGCTCCACACAGTATCTCCAACTCATTCCACGACCACGAGCGCCACGCCCGCCACGTCGCGGACGCCGACCACTTGGTGGCGCCAGCCGTCGCCGGCGTCGACGCAGAGCGTACCGGCGTCCGTGACTGCGACGGAGACGCCGGGCCCGTAACCGAGCGCCACCGCCGTCTCGTCCACGGGCAAATCAGCAACCGCCCACGTCTCATCATCCCACTCGCCCGCACCCGAGTGAACAAACAGATCACCGCCGACGACCGCCATCGCGTGGCCGTCGCCGTCGGCCGCGACCGCGTCCGCGGCGCCCTCGCGGGCCGTCATCCAGCCGTTCCCGAGCCAGTAGAGCCCCGCACCGGTCGCGGCGAGGGGCATCCCGGACCCGGCTACGTCGCGCGCATCGTCGAGGCCGACGTCGGTGAGTCTCCCCGCATCGACCCGAAAGACCCCGTCCGCACCCGCGACGAGCGCGCCGTCGACCGCGCGCGGGTCCGCGACCGAGCCGAGCCGCGCCGTCGACGCGACCGCTGTCCCGCTTTCTTCGAACTCGACGTGCTCGACCGCGCCGTCCTCTCGCGCGACGATCACGCCGTCGCGACCGCCCGCGACGCCGACCGCGACCGCCGGCTCGTCGTCGACCGGCTCGAAGTCGGGGTCGTCGCCGACCGCGGCGACCGAGAGCCCGTCTGGGGTCGCGGCGGCGACGAGATCAGCCGTCCCCTCGCCGCACGCGAGGACCGCGACGTCGCGGGCCGCGTCGCGCGCAACCATGTCGAACGCGCCGATCTTGTCGGCCGACAGCGAGACGCGGACGATCCCGGCCCCGGTCGCGACGTAGGCGTCGGTGCGGCCGGTGCTGCCCGCGTACACGCGCTTTTCGTCGATCGAGATGTCGTCCTCGGCGGGAGCCATCGGGAGGGCGTTCTCCGCGGCGGGACATAAGCCCCGCGCGCCGGCGCTCCCGCCCCGGGTTCGGGCACCGTCGCGTGTTCCGACCCCTCGGGCACCGTCGCGCGTTCCGACGCCCCGGGAACGCCCGCGCATTCCGACGGCCATTTGAGCGCCCCTCGCGTACGTCGATTCGTGCAATCGGTCGCCGCCGACCTCGCGACGGTGCTCGCGGACGTGGTCCCCCGGCTGGCCCGGATCACGGCGTTCATCGCGGGGGGTGTCTTCGCCGCCAACGTCGCCGTCGCGTTCGGCTTAGTCCGGTACGTCGCCGGGGTCGCGGGGTGGCTCACGCGGCCGGCGAACCTCCCGGACGAGGTCGGCACGGCGATCCTCACGACCGCGGCGTCGACGACCGCGGGCTACGCGACGCTGGCGGAGTACCGCGAGGCGGGCCTGCTCGACGACCGCGCGACGCTCGTCGCCGTGACGATGAACACGTTCTTCGGCTTCGTCCAGCACGTGTTCACCTACTACGTCCCGGTGTTGATCCCGATCCTCGGGGTCACGACGGGCGCAGTCTACGTCGGCGCACGCGCCGGCATCGCGCTTTTGATCACGGTCACGGGCGTCGTCGCTGGCGGACTCCTCCTCTCCGACGCGAACGTCGACCGCTCAGCGCTCGCCGACGTCGACGCGACCGGCCCCGAGGCCGACGACCGCACCGACCGCGAGCGCGTCCGCGACGCCGCCGAGAAGTCGTGGGGCACGCTCCGGCGGATCGTTCCGCGGCTCGCGGTCGTCTACACCCTGGTCATCTGGCTGGTCTCGACGTACGACGTGCGTGCTTTGACGAGCGTCGCCGAACCGATCACGAGCGTGCTGGGGCTGCCGGGCGCCGCGGTACCCGTCATCGCAGTGTTCACGCTCGACACGACCGCGGGCGCGGCGACGCTCGCCGGGACCGAAGCCGGCACCTTCACCACCCGGACCGCGGTCGCGTCGCTGCTCATCGGAAGTATCCTCTCCTTTGCCGTCTCGACGTTCCGGCGCTCGATCCCGTTCCAGTACGGGATCTGGGGCGCGTCGTTCGGCACGAAGGTGATCGTCGTCAACACCTCCCTGAAACTCGTCTTCATCTCCGCGACGGTCGCGCTGCTGCTCGCGCCGGTGTGGTGAGGCGCCCCCAGCGGCGACCGACCGCGCCGGCCACGCCCGAATCAGTAGGTTCAACACCGCCCCGGACCGATCGGCGCGCATGGCGCTCGAAAAGGACGCGGACTGTCCCGCGTGCGGCGAGACCCGCTCGTTCTACCGGACCGCGGCGATGACGCTCCACCTCGGCGAGAAGACGAAGTGGCGCTGCCCCGACTGCGGCTACGGCTACGTCGAGATCAACGGGATCGACACCCTCCCCGCCTGATCCGACCGCCCTGCCGCTGTTCTTCAGTCCCACCACCGCGCCGCAACACTCACTACCCCGGCGGCTGTGCCGGATCGCATGAACCGGATACGGCGACGGTCCGCGGAGGCGAGACCGCGTGGTCGGTGAGGCGCGAAATCCCGAGGGCGACGCGGGTCCGCTCGACGGACTCACCGTCTTGGACCTCTCGCGCGTGCTCGTCGGGCCGTTCTGTACGATGCAGCTCGGCGACCTCGGCGCGGAGGTGATCAAGGTCGAGCGGCCCGGCCCGGGCGACCAGACGCGGACGTGGGTACCTCCGGCGTTCAGCAAGGGCGACAGCGGTGAGGATGGTGAGAGGGACGGCGAAGATGGTGAGAGGGACAGCGAGGATGGTGAGACCGACAGCGGCGCCGAGAGCGCCTACTACGTCAGCGTCAACCGCAATAAGCGCTCGATCCAGCTGGATCTCACGACCGAGGCGGGCCGCGCGGTCGTCCGCGACATCGCGCGCGAGGCGGACGTCCTCGTCGAGAACTTCCGGGTCGGCAAGACGGAGGAGTGGGGGCTCGGCTACGGCGACCTCGTCGAGGAGAACCCCGGGCTCGTCTACTGCGGCATCTCCGGCTACGGCGAGTGGGGGCCCGACCGCGACAAGCCCGCGTACGACATCATGATGCAGGCCCGCGGGGGCTTCATGTCGTTCACGGGCGTCGAGGGCGGCCCGCCAGTCCGGATCGGGGTCGCGCTCGCCGACGTCGGCGCCGGGATGTACGCGACGCAGGCGATCCTCGCGGCGCTGCTCGAACGCGAACTCGGCGACGGGCGCGGACAGAAGATCGACGTGAGCCTGCTCGACGGCCAGGCCGCCTGGACCAGCTACATGGCGACGAACTACTTCGCCAGCGGCGAGCCGCCGGGTCGGATGGGGAGCAAACACCCGAACATCGTCCCCTACCGGGCGTACGAGACGGCGGACGACTACATCGTCGTCGCCTGCTCGTCCGACCGCTTCTGGCCGCCGCTGTGCGAGGCGATCGACCGCCCGGACCTGCTCGCCGACGAGCGGTACGAGACGAACGAGGGGCGCGTCCGGAACCGCGAGGAGCTCGACCGCGAGTTAGCGGAGACGTTCGCGGCGATGACGACCGACGAGGCGGTCGAGCGGCTGGACGACCACGACGTCCCCGCGAGCCGCGTCCGCGACGTGGGCGAGGTGTTCGCCGACCCCCAGATCGAGGCGCGCGGGATGCTCGAAGAGGCCGAGCACCCGACCGCGGGCACGGTGCGGTTCCCCGGCTCGCCGATGCACTTCTCGCGGACGCCCACGACGGTCCGCCGTCACCCGCCCGCGCTCGGCGAACACACGGAGTCGGTCCTCCGCGAGTACGGCTACGGCGACGGCGACATCGACGAGCTGCGGGACCGCGGCGCGATCTCGGAGTAGCGATTCCGGAGTGACGATTTCGGAGTGACGATACCGGCGGGCGACCGGCGAGCGCGCGTCGAAAAAAGATGCCCGAGTGCCGCGACGACCTCGGAGCGTCCCGGCTTACAGAATTCCCGCCTGCTCGGCGCGCGCGACGATCCCGCGGGCCATCTTGTCGGTCGCCTCGTCGACCATCTCGCCGTCGACGCTCACGGCGCCTTTGCCCTGCTCTTTCGCCTCCGCGTAGGCGTCGACGATCCGACGCGCCTTCTCGGCCTCCTCGGGCGAGGGGGCGAACGTCTCGTTGGCGGGCTCGATCTGGCTCGGGTGGATCGCCCACTTGCCGTCACAGCCCAGCTGGCTCGCCCAGCGACAGGAGTCGCGGAACCCCTCCGCGTCCTCGATCTCGGCGTACGGGCCGTCGATCACCTGGAGGCCCTGCGCCTTCGCCGCGTGGGCGATGCGCGCGAGCTGGTAGTGCCAGTAGTGGCCGGGGTAGCCGCCGCCGGAGCCGATCGTGAGGCCGGCGGCGCCGACGTTGGCGGTGTAGTCGCCGGGGCCGAACACGAGCGACTCCAGGCGGTCGCTGGCGCGGGCGATGTCGGCGACCTTCGTCATCGCCTCCGGCGACTCGATCTGCGCCTGGAGGCCGATGTCGCCGACCGGCAGGTCGTTGTTCTCCTCGACCTGCGTCAGGAGGTTGTCGACGGTGGCGACCGTCTCCGGGTTGTTCGCCATCGGCACCATGATCGTGTCGAGGTACTCGCCGGCGCGCCCGACGACCTCGATCACGTCGTCGTAGAACCACCTGGTGTCGACGCCGTTCATCCGGTAGCAGGGCCGGGTGTCCGACCAGTCGTACTCGATCAGCCCCTCGATGACGTTCTCGCGGGCGTCGACCTTCGCCGAGGGCGCGACGGAGTCCTCGAGGTCGAGGAACGCCTCGTCGGCGCCGGAGTCGGGCGCGCGCTCGATCATCTCCGGGTCGGAGCCCGGCGTGGCGAGCTGACTCCGCCGGAGCGTGACGTCTTCCGGCCCGGCCATCAGTCGTCGCCCTCCGAGGCCGTGATCGGGTCGTTCTCGTCTTCGGTGAAGCCGGCCGACTCCTCCTGGCGCTGTCGCGCCTCGGGGTCGAACTCGGCCTCAATGTCCTGGTACCGCGGGACGAAGGAGAGCTCGTGGTGGCTCTCGGTCTCGTGGCCGATGTAGCGCTCTTCGAGGTCGAACTGCGCCTCCTCGTCGTTCTCGGCGATGTTCGCGAAGTCCTCGTAGGCGGCGTGGGCGCCGGAGTGGAGCCCGTACAGCGTGATGAAGATGTACTGGTAGCCGAGGTCGCCGAGTTCCTCGAAGGTGAGCGGGTCCTCCTCGGCGCCCCACTCGAACGAGGAGGAGTAGTTGAACGCGAGGTCGAGGTCGGGGTGGGTCTCGTGGATCGTCTCGGCGTACTCGACCGCGTCCTCGCGCGAGGGGTCGGGCATCTCGGGCCAGACGAGGTCGACACCGGCGTCGGCGTAGATGCGGCCGCGTTCGAGGTGTTCCTCCCAGTCGCCATTCGCGGAGCCGTACGCGTCGGTGCGGGCGATGATGACCGTGTCCTCGCTCTGCTTCGCGTCGACGGCGGCCTCGAACCGCGAGCGGGCCTGCTCGCGGGAGACGATCTGCTTGCCCGCGATGTGGCCGCAGCGCTTCGGCGAGGTCTGGTCCTCGATGTGGATCGCCGCGACGCCGGCCTTCTCGTACTCGCGGACCGCGCGCCGGACGTTGTGGACGCCGCCGTAACCGGTGTCGCAGTCGGCGATGACGGGGAGGTTCGTTGCCTCGACCATGCGCTTGGCGTTCTCGACCATCTCGGACATGGTGACCATCTCTAGGTCGGGGAAGCCGAACTGGCCGAGGACGGTCGAGTAGCCGCTCATGTAGGCCGCGTCGAGCCCGGCCATCTCCGCGAGGCGGGCATCGAGCGCGTGGTAGATCCCGGGCGCGAACGTGTACTCCTGCTCGTCGAACAGCTGGCGGAGCTTTCGGCCGGCCGGGTTGTCGATATCTCTGTCGAAGACGTCGTCGTCGAGTTCGTTGGGATTCATCGGATTACAGCGTGGAGTCGTCGGCTGCGGTGCGGTTCGACGCGGCGCGGCGCTCGTCGGTGGAGCGTCGGTCGGGACGGCTGTCGGCGCGGCGCTCGTCGGCGCGGCGTCCGCCGTCCGTGCGCGCGGTGGGCGCGAACGACGTGGAGTCCGGTCGCGGGCCGTCGCCGGTCCCCGCCATGGGAACGGGGCGGCGCGTCGTGTTCGCCGTCATCGGGACCCCCCGTCCGTCCGCGTCCGCGAGGCGGGACGCAGGTCGGGGACGAGCGGCGCGTCACGCTCGCCGTCCGTCGGCGGGCGGGTCGGTCGGCGGGTGTCGGTCGCCGTCGGCTGCGGGGTGTCGGTCGGCTGCGGGGTGTCGGTTGGCTGCCGGGTGTCGGTCTGCGGCGGCGAGCCGGCCGTTCGCGTCCCCGTCGCTCGCCGGGTCGTGATCGTCGGGACCAGCGGCGCGCCGGCCTCCTCGGTGAGCGGGGTACGGCCGGGGATCGTCCGCGGAGAAGTAGTCGTTGAGCTCGAACCGGTCCGGCGGTCGGAGCGGGTCGTCGAGTCCGTGTCGGTCGTGCCGTCTGTGCGTCGGGTCGTGTCGTCGGGCGTGTCGTTAGGTGTCGTCATCGGGTCGTGTGGGCGGTTGCGGCGGTCGTCTGGTGATCGAGTCCGTGCGTCGGGTCGCTGCGTGTCCGTGTACGGGTACTGCCATTGCGAACGGAGGAAATCGGAGGAGGATAATAAACATAATGATTGATAATGATAATATTCGTTAATGTGTATTACCCGTTTAAATGTTTCATGGCAACATGGGACATGGACGGGGCGGCCGCCCCGGGTTCGTGGGCCACCGATGTCGACGTCATCCGTCGCCCGGACCGATCGCTTATTGGGTCCACGTGCGGAGTTTCGGGTAGTGAACGAGCGCGACGCCCTCCGAGCCATCGCCGCCGACCTCCCAGCCGCGGGCGACGACGCCGCCGTCGTCGACGGGACGGTCATCACAACGGACATGCTCCACGAGCGGACCGACTTCCCGCCCGGGACGACCCGGTACACTGCCGGCTGGCGCGCGGTGGGCGCGTCGCTCTCGGACGTGGCCGCGATGGGCGCGGCTGCCCGGGCCGCGGTCGCCGTCTACGCCGACGAGGTGTTCGACCCGGACGAGCTCGACGCGTTCGTCGCGGGCGCGGTCGACGTCTGCGAGGCCGTCGACGCCGAGTACGTCGGCGGCGACCTCGACGAGCACGTCGAGTTCACGACGGCGACCACCGCGATCGGGGACGTGACCGACGCAGGTCCCGTCACCAGAGGCGGGGCGCGGCCGGGCGACGCGCTCTGCGTCACCGGCGAGTGGGGGCGTTCGGCGGCGGCGCTCCGGCTATTTAAAAAGAACTCGGACGAGGCGGTCGAGCGCGCCAACGAGCTGTTCCGGTTCACGCCGCGGGTGGCCGACGGGCTGGCGCTCGTGGGCGCGGCGACCGCGATGATGGACTCCTCGGACGGGCTGGCGCGCTCGTGTCACCAGCTCGCCGAGGCGAGCGGGGTCGGGATCGAGGTGGAGCGGGACGCGGTTCCGGTCCATCCCGCGGTCGAGGAGCTCGCGGAGGGGTCGGCGGAGCGGTTCGAGCTCGCGGCGCACTTCGGCGAGGACTTCGAGCTGCTGTGTGCGGTGCCGGAAGCGGAGGTTGATGCGGTCGAAGCGGCGTGTCCGTCTGGCCTGACTCGGATCGGGACGGTAACCGAGGCGCCCGAAGAGGGAGCCCCGCGCGTCCTCGCCGACGGCGACCCCCTGCCCGACCGCGGATTCACGCACGGAGACAAGTAAGACGCTGAAGATCCGATTGCTCGCTTACTGATTGGTACTGACAGGACGACGACGAACACCGGCGAAGCCCCGGCCACGAGGCCCCCGTACGCTCGCTGCGCTCCTCGTCACTCGCTTCGCTCGTTCCTGTGGTGCTTACGTCGCCTACGGGGGCCTCGTGGCCGCCCCTTCGAGTCCCGCCCCCGCCCCCGCGCCGCAACCGCAGCCTCACGCCTCCCCAACCTCGTCAGTCGCCGTCGCTTCGCTCCGGCGACTGACTCCCTCGCGCGTGCTGCTCGGCCGCAGAGCGGCCTCGCAGGCACGCGCCACCGAAGGAAAAATTCCGGGTCCTACGTCGTCTACCGAAGGAACTCGATCGCGGCGCCCTGCCCGAAGCCGACGCAGAGCGTCGCGAGGCCGCGTTCGGCGTCCTGCTTTTGCATCTCGTGGAGCAGCGTGACGGGGAGCCGCGCGCCCGAGGCGCCGAGCGGGTGCCCGAGCGCGATGGCGCCGCCGTTAACGTTGTAGCTGTCTTCGTCGATACCGAGCTCGCGGCGCGAGTACTCACACTGGGAGGCGAACGCCTCGTTCAGTTCGACGAGGTCGTAGTCGTCGATGTCGGTTCCGGCGCGTTCGAGGAGCCCGCGGGTGGCGGGCACCGGGCCGATCCCCATCACGGTCGGGTCGACGCCGGCGACGTTGTTCGTGCCGACCTCCGCGAGCACGTCGAGGCCGTGCTCCTCGGCGAACGCCTTACTGGTGACGACCGTCAGCGACGCGCCGTCGGAGATCTGCGAGGAGTTCCCCGCAGTGACGGTGCCGTCGCCCGTGAACGCGGGCGGGAGGTCGGCGAGCTTCTCGGCGGTCGTGTCAGGGCGGATCCCCTCGTCTTCCTCGACCAGTCCCTCGTCGGTCTCGACGGGGACGATCTCGTCGTCGAACCGGCCGGACTCCGTCGCCTCGGCGGCGCGCTGGTGGCTCCGGGCCGCGTACTCGTCTTGCGCCTCGCGGCTCACGTCGTACTCCTCGGCCACCTTCTCGGCGGTCATCCCCATCTGTAGCTGGAAGATGTTGTACTGCTCGGAGAGCTCGGGATGGAGGTGCTCGTAGGAGTCGCCGTCCATCGGGACGCGGCTCATGTTCTCGACGCCGCCGGCGATGATACAGTCGCGGTTGCCCGCGGCGATCGCGTCGGACGCCGAGATGACCGCTTGCATCGAGGAGGCGCACCACCGGTTGATCGAGGTGGCGGGAACCGACTCGCCCAGGTCCGAGAGCAGCGCGATGACGCGCGCGACGTTGTTGTCCTGCTCGGTGCGCTGCTGGGCGACGCCCCACATCAGGTCGTCGACGTGGTCGCTAGTCAGCCCCGTCTCCGCGAGCGCGTGGTCGATGAGCGTCGTCGAGAGGTCCTCGCTGCGGACATCTTCGTAGACGCCGCCCTCTTTCCCCTGCGGCGTTCGGTAGGCGGCCGCGATCACCGGCGTGGTCTCGTCTGTCATGAAAGATAACAGGTGAGTCGGTGTATTAAAACGCCGTGGAACGAGCGAGAATCGATCCGAAGTTTATCGTTTATTTTCGAGCAGGCTCTCGCCGGTCATCTCCGCCGGCCGGTCGCGGTCCATCAGGTCGAGCAGGGTCGGGGCGATGTCGCACAGCGACCCGCCCTCGCGGACCCTGCGTCCGCCGTCGTCGCCGTCGGGCGTCAGGTAGACGAACGGGACCGGGTTGTACGTGTGGGCGGTGTGGGGATCCTCGACGGTGCCCATGTCGTCGGCGTTGCCGTGGTCGGCGGTGACGACCGCGTGCGCGCCGGCGTCGGCGATCGCGTCGAGCAGGCGGTCCAGTTGGGCGTCGACGGCCTCGACGGCCTCGACGGCCGCGTCGAAGTCACCGGTGTGGCCCACCATGTCCGGGTTCGCGTAGTTCAACACGAGCAGGTCGGGGTCGTCCGAGGCGATCGTCTCGACGGCCTCGTCGGTCACCTCGGGCGCGGACATCTCCGGCTGGAGGTCGTAGGTCGGCACGTCCGGGCTCTCCACGATGGTCCGGATCTCGCCCGGGAACTCCACCTCGCGGCCGCCGTTGAGGAAGTAGGTGACGTGCGGGTACTTCTCGGACTCCGCGATCCGGAGCTGCGTGCCGCCGGCGTCCGCGACGACCTCGCCGATCGTGTTCGCGGGGATCTCCGGCGGGAACGCGACCGGGAACTCGAACGTCTCGTCGTACTCGGTCATCGTCGTCATGCGGATCTCGGGCTGATCGAGGTCGAACCCCCACTCCGGTCGGGTCCCGGTGAGCATCCGGACCAGCTGCCGGGCGCGGTCCGCGCGGAAATTGAAGAAGATCACGGCGTCGCCGTCATCGAGCTTGCCTCGGTGGCTCGATGAGCTCTGCTCATCGGCGTCATCGATCGCGGGCTCGTCCGCGACGAGCGTCGGCTCGACGAACTCGTCCGTCTCGCCGCGGGCGTGGGCCTCGCGGGCGGCCGCGACCGCGCTCTCGGCCTCGTGCGGGGCCTCGCGCTCGACGATCGCGTCGTACGCCTTCCGCGTCCGCTCCCAGTTCTCGTCCCGGTCCATCGCGTGGTAGCGGCCGGTCACGGTCGCGACGTGGCCGGTCCCGCGCTCGTCGGCCTTCGCGGTCACGTCGGCCAGGAACTCGTCGGCGATCTCCGGGGCCGTGTCGCGCCCGTCGGTGAACGCGTGACTCGTCGCGGGCACGCCCGCGTCGGCCGCGGCGTCGATCAGCGCGAGCAGGTGCTCGACGTCGGAGTGGACGCCGCCGTCCGAGACGAGCCCCATGAAGTGGACCCGGCCGCCGGTCGATTTCGCGTGGTCGAGCGCGTCCGCGATCGCGTCGTTGTCCGAGAGCGACCCCTCGGCGAGCGCGTCCGTGATCCGCGTGTACGCCTGCTTCACCACCCGCCCCGCGCCGATGTTGAGGTGGCCGACCTCGGAGTTGCCCATCTGTCCCTCGGGGAGCCCCACGCGCCGCCCGTGGACGACGAGGCGGCCGTCCGCCCCGCGCGCCGTCGCCGCATCGAACGTCGGCGTGTCGGCCGCCTTCACGGCGTCGCGGCGGTCGTGGTCGCCGAGCCCCCAGCCGTCGAGGATGACGAGTGCCGTCTCCATACCCCAGCGTGCCGCCCGGGGGTAACTACCCTTCGATGGCTGTCACTCCCATCACTCGACCCAGACGGTCTTGCGGTTGACGAACTCCTTGATCCCGGCCTCGGAGAGCTCCCGACCGTAGCCCGAGTCCTTGACGCCGCCGAAGGGGACCCGCGGGTCGGACTTCACCAGCTGGTTCACGTACACGCAGCCCGCGTCGATGCGGCTCGCCACGCGCTCGCCGCGGTCGCGGTCCTCGGTCCAGACGCTCGCGCCGAGCCCGAACTCGGTGTCGTTGGCCGTCTCGATCGCCGCCTCCTCGTCGTCGACCTCGTACACCGTGGCCACCGGCCCGAACGTCTCCTCGGTGTCGACGGGGCACCCCTCGGGGACGTCGGTCAGGACGGTCGGCGGGTAGAACGCCCCCGCTCGGTCGAGCGGCTCTCCGCCGGTCACGACCGTCGCGCCGGCGTCGACGCTCGCGGTCACCTGCTCGTGGAGCGACTCCATGAGGTCCTCCCGCGCCTGCGGCCCGACGTCGGTCGCCTCGTCGGTCGGGTCGCCGACGACGAGCGCGTCGACCTCGTCGACGAGCGCGTCGAGGAACTCGTCGTACACGTCCGTGTGGACGACGAAGCGCTTCGCGGCGATGCACGACTGGCCCCCGTTCAGGTTCCGCGCCCACGCGCCCGTCTCGGCCGCGGCCGCGACGTCGGCGTCGTCGAGGACGACGAACGGGTCGCTCCCGCCGAGTTCGAGGACGGTCTTCTTGAGCTGGTCGCCGGCGCTCGCAGCGACCGCGCGCCCGGCCGGCCCGCTCCCGGTCAGCGTCGCGGCCCGGACGCGGTCGTCCGTTAGGAGGTCGTCGACGAGGTCCGAGGGGATCAGAAGCGTCTGGAAGACGTCCTCGGGGTAGCCGGCCTCGCGGAACACCTCCTCGATCGCGAGCGCGCAGCCGGGCACGTTCGACGCGTGCTTGAGGAGCCCGACGTTCCCGGCCGTGAGGTACGGCGCGGCGAAGCGGAACACCTGCCAGAACGGGAAGTTCCACGGCATCACCGCGAGGACGGGGCCGAGCGGCTCGTGTTCGGTCTTGACCGTCGAGCCCGGCGGGCTCGGGTGGTGGTCGGCTTCGAGGTACGCGCCCGCGTGTTCCGCGTAGTGGTCGCAGACCCACGCGCACTTCTCGACCTCGCCGACCGCCTGCGAGATCGGCTTCCCCATCTCCCGCGTCATCGTCTCGGCGTACCGCCGCTTGTTCTCTCTGAGCACGTCCGCCGCGTTCGCGAGCAGCCGCTCGCGGTCCCGGAGCGGGCGCGTCCGCCAGTCCTCGAACGCTCGAACCGACCGGCCTAACGCCGCCTCGACGTCGTCCGCGTCGTGTTCGTTGTACGTTTCGATCTGCGCTCCGGTCGCCGGGTTTACCACGTTCATGAGAGGTGTGTGAACGTTGTACAGTCGTTGTAATAGTAGTCACGCCGGAAGACCGGCTGCCGACTCCCGCGTTCGACCCGGTCGATCCGGGTCCAGGCCGGGGATCTCGGGAGAATCATAAATTTCCCAATACGTCTGTATGTCATAGACCCGCATATTTATGTGGAGAGCGACACTCACGGACGATTGTTAACAATGGTAACCGAAGACAGCGATACCGAAAACAAGTATAAACAGGCCGACGCCGCTGAGACGAGTCCGGGAGGCCGGTCACCGGTCGGACGGCGGCGGTTCCTTCAGGCCGCCGGCGCGGGGGCGGCCGTCGGGCTCGCCGGCTGTTCCGGCGGGGGCGGCGGCGACGGCGGGCCCGTAACGCTCGGCGCCGCGAACATCCTCTCCGGGTTCGCGTCGCTGTACGGCGAGGAGGCCGAACGCGGAATCGACTTCGCGGTGTCAGAGATCAACGACAACGGCGGTATCGACGGGCGGGACGTCGAGGTGCTCGTCCGCGACACCGAGGCGAGTGCCGACACGGCGATCCAGCAGATCCGCAGCCTCGTCCAGGAGGACAACGTCGACGGGCTGTTCGGGCTCGACTCCAGCGGCGTCGCCCAGGCCGTCGCGCCGCAGATCTCGCAGCTCCAGATGCCGTTCATGATCACGCACGCGGCGACCCCGTTCGTCACCTCGCCGCAGGGCGAACACGAGGACTCCGTCGGGAACGAGTACGTGTTCCGCGACTCCAACAGCCTCGCACAGGACATCTACGGGGCCGCGCGGGTCGCCGAGAATCTCGACGCGACCGAGTGGGCCACCATCGGCCCGGACTACGCGTTCGGGTACGAGACGTGGGACTACTTCCAGGCGTACTGCGACGGGCTCGGCGTCGAGGCCGAGTTCACGGCCGAGCAGTTCCCGGCACTGGCGACCAGCGACTACACGCCCTTTATCAGCTCCATCCTCGACGCCGACCCGGACGCGGTGCTCACGCCGCTGTGGGGCGCCGACCTCACGACGTTCATCGGACAGGCCGAGAGCGCGGGCTGGTTCGACCAGATCGACCACACGCTGTTCAGCGTCGGGATGGGGACGGACCTCCCGAGCGACGGCAGCCCGCTTCCGGAGGGGGAGTACGCCTCCACGCGGTACGATCCGTTCGTCCCCGACACCGAGGCGAACAACTCGTTCCGCGAGGCGTACTACGAGGAGTACGAGTCGCTCCCGACGTACAACGCAGAGGGCGCGTATCGGGCGGTCCACCTGTACAAGGAGGCGATCGAGTCCGCCGGAGGGACGGACCCCAGTGCACTCGTCGACGAGTTCACCGGTATGGAGCACTCGGGCCCCGTCGGCGACTACCAGTTCAGCGAGACGAACCAGGCGACGGTCGCGTCCATCTGGGGCACCGTCACGTACGACGACGAGTGGGAGAGCAACGTGCTCGACCCCGTGAATCGGTACGAGGCGGGTCCCGACGTGCTGTCGGAGGCGCTCGGCGACTCTGACCTCCCGGCGGGTATCTAAGCCCGTCGCCGTTCTCATGAGTCTCACATCACTCGTTCCACTGATCGGTATCGCCGACGTCGTCATCGGGCTGAGCCTCGGGAGTCGGCTCTTCCTGATCGCCGTCGGTCTGAGCCTCATCTTCGGCGTGCTCGGCGTGCTCAACTTCGCGCACGGCGGGTTCTACATGCTCGGCGCGTACGTCACGCTCGCCGTCGTCTCGAACGTCGTCGACAACTTCTGGATCGCCGTCGTGGTCGGCGCGCTCGCCGTCGGCGTCGTCGGCGCCGCGATCGAGTTCTCGGCGATCCGCCGGCTGTACAACCGAGTCGACTCGGACCTCGACCAGCTCATCGTCACGTTCGGGTTCGTGCTCGTGATCCACGAGGCGGTCCGGTTCATCTGGGGGTCGGGGTCGTACTCGATCGACCCGCCGGACGTGTTCAACTTCTCCGTGACGCTCGGCGGGAGCACGTTCAACGCGTACCGGCTGGTCGTCATCGGTCTGGCCGTCGGGGTGCTCGTCGCGCTGTGGCTGTTCATCACGCGGACGTACTTCGGCTCGCTGGTCCGGGGGACCTCCTCTGACCGCGAGATGGCGGCCATGCTCGGCGTCGACGTGCCCCGGCTCTACACCGGGGTCTTCTTCCTCGGGAGCGTGTTGGCCGGGCTCGGCGGCGCGCTGTCGGCGCCGCTCCAGGCGACCAGCCCGGCGCTCGGCGACCAGGTGATCATCGACGCGTTCATCGTCGTGGTTATCGGCGGACTCGGCTCCATGAGCGGCGCCTTCGTCGGCGCGATGCTCATCGGCATGATGCAGAGCCTCGGCCCGCAGTTCATCAGCGCCGGCAGCATCGCGATCCCCTTCCTCGCGATGGTGATCGTGTTGCTGATCCGTCCCGAGGGCCTGTTCGGGGGGATCGGCGAATGAGCGCGACCGACACGGGCGGCCGGGTCAGCCGGTTCGGCTCGGCGGTCGCCGAGGGGTGGACCCGCGAGCGGTTCGGCCTTCTCGGGGCCGTCGCGCTGGTGCTTATCGCCCTCGCGCCGCCGTTCCAGGTGTACCTGTTCACCGACTTCCTCGTCGTCGCGCTGTTCGCGCTCGGCTTCAACCTGCTGTACGGCTACACGGGCCTGCTCTCGTTCGGTCACGGCCTGTTCTACGCGGGCGGCGCGTACGGGATCGCGATCGTGTTGCGAGACCTCGGCCCGGTGATCGCCGACATCGTCGGCGCCGGGATCTCGCCGCTCGTCACGTTCGTCCTCGGCGGCGTCGTCGGCCTCGTGCTCGTCGTTCTCGTGGCCGTGCCCGTCGGGTGGCTCAGCGTCCGGTTAGAGGAGATCTACTTCGCGCTGATCACCCTCGCGTTCGGGATGTTGGGCTACTCGCTCATCATTCAGGACCCGGCGGGGCTGACGAACGGGACCGACGGGGTAATCGTCCTGCTCGGGACCGTCGACCTCGGCGGCTTCAGCCTCCGGATCGGCGGCCGTCGGATCTACTACGCCATTTCGGCCGTCACCGTGGTCGCGGCGACGTACGGGGTGTGGCGCGTCGTCAATTCGCCGTTCGGGACTGTCTGTAAGGCGATCCGCGAGAGTCCCGACCGCGCGGCCGCGCTCGGGATCGACGTCGGCCACCACCGCTGGATGACGTTCATCGTCTCGGCGGCGGTCGTCGGAATCGCCGGCGTGTTGCGCGCGGGGCTCGCGAGCGTCGCGTCGCCCGGGCTCACGCACTGGTCGACGAGCGCGATCGCCGTCATCGCGACCGTGATCGGCGGCGCGACCTACTTCTACGGTCCGATCGTCGGAGCGTTCATCTTCCTGTACATCCGGTGGGCGATCAGCCGCTTCCCGGCGCTCGAAGCGTACTGGGAGCTGTTCTTCGGCGCGCTGCTCATCGCCGTCGTGCTGTTCTTCAAGCAGGGCGCCGTCGGCGGCCTCCTGCTGCTCCGCGACCGACTGTTCGGAGACGGCGACGGCGACGGCGGCGGCGGCGGGGGTGGCGGCGCCCTCAACGGCGGGCAGGCGTCGACTGCGGCGGACGACGGAGCCGAATCGGGCGACGACAACGCGCGCGCTGACAGAGGTGATAACTCGTGACGACCGTCCTCAAGACCGAAGACCTCCGCAAACAGTTCGGCCAACTGACCGCCGTCGACGACGTCTCCATCGAGATCGACGACGACAAGATCACCAGCATCATCGGCCCGAACGGGGCCGGAAAAACGACGTTCTACAACCTGCTGACGGGCGTGCTCGAACCCACGTCGGGGTCGATCTGGCTCCGGAGCGGGGACGGGGACGACCTCGCCGACGTCACCGACGCGGAGCCGCACGAGGTGGCGCAGGCTGGGCTCTCGCGCTCGTACCAGATAACGAATATCTTCGAGGGGCTCACCGTCCGCGAGAACGTGCGGGTCGCCCGGATCAGCCACGATGGCTCCCGGCTCGACTTCCGCTCGCGGGCGACCGGCGACGAGTCGGTCGAGGCCGACGTCGAAGAGCTGTTGGAGCTCACCGGGCTCACCGACATCGCGGACACGCCCTGCGACACGCTGAGCCACGGCGAGAAGCGGACCGTCGAGATCGCCTTAGCGCTCGCCATCGAGCCGAACGTGTTCCTGATGGACGAACCGACCGCGGGGATGAACCCGACGGAGGTCACGGAGATCGTCTCGCTGATCCGCGAGCTCGACGAGGACTTAGACGCCACGTTCGTCGTGACGGAACACAACATGGACGTCGTCACCGATATCTCCGACCGGATCGTCGTACTCGCCGAGGGGTCGATCCTCGCGGACGGGGCGCCGGAGGACGTGCTCACGGACGAACGGGTGACCGAGGCGTACTTAGGGAGTGATAGCGTATGACGATACTCACGGTCGACGATATCGACACGTACTACGGGAACAGCCACGTGCTCCACGGGGTCTCACTGGAGATCGACGAGGGCGAAGTGGTGACGCTGCTCGGGCGCAACGGCGCCGGGAAGACGACGACGATGCGCTCGATCGTCGGCGCGTCGCCGCCGCGCTCGGGGTCGATCACGTACCGCGGCGAGGAGATAGCGGGGTTGTCGTCGGACGAGATCAACGAGCGCGGGATCTCGCTCGTGCCGGAGGACCGCCGGGTGTTCCCCACGCTGACCGTTCAGGAGAACCTCCGGCTGGCGCACAACTTGGCGAGCGACCCGCGGCCGGTCGAGGAGATGTACGAGCTGTTCCCGGCGCTCGACGACCTCCGCGGCAGCAACGGGCGGAACCTCAGCGGCGGCGAACAGCAGATGGTGTCGGTCGCCCGCGCGCTCGTCCAAGCGCCAGACGTGCTGCTGCTCGACGAGCCGACCGAGGGGCTCGCGCCGGTGATCGTCGACGACCTGCGAGAGATCGTCCAGACGGTCGTCGACCAGAACGTCACCGTCCTGCTGACCGAACAGAACGTCGAGTTCGCGTTCGACCTCGCCGAGCGGGGGTACATCATGGACACCGGCGAGATCGTCTTCGACGGCACCGTCGCGGAGATCCGGGACCGCGAGGACCTCCTCGAGACGTACCTCTCCGTGGGGACCGCCGATGCCTGAGGAGCTCACCCTCCGCCCGTTCTTCTGGCGGGCGACGCGGCTGTTCCCGGAGACGGAGGTCGTCTCACGCACCCACGACGGGGTCGACCGCTACACCTACGCCGACTTCGGCGACCGCGTCCGGCGGCTCGCGGCCGCGCTCGCCGACCTCGGCGTCGAGCCTGGCGACCGCGTCGGGACGCTCGGGTGGAACACGCACCGCCACTTGGAGGCGTACTACGCCGTACCCCTCTCCGGCGCGCAGCTCCACACCGTGAACCTCCTGTTACAGGACGACAACGTCGAGTATATCATCAACGACGCCGCGGACGACGTGCTGATCGTCGACCGCGACGCCGTGGCGGTCCTCGACCGCCTGTGGGACCGGATCGACGGCGTCCGCGAGGTCGTCGTCATGGACGACGCGGTCCCCGAGACGGAGGCGGACCTGCCGCTGTCGTCGTTCGAGGAGCTGATCGCGGACGCCGACCCGATGGAATCGTGGCCCTCGCTCTCCGAGGACGACCCCGCCGGGATGTGTTACACCTCCGGGACGACGGGGAAGCCGAAGGGGGTCGAGTACACCCACAAGATGATCTACGCCCACGCGATGATGGTGATGACGCCCGCCGCGCTCGACATCGCCGAGGACGACGTGGTGATGCCGGTCGTCCCCATGTTCCATGTGAACTCGTGGGAGTTCCCGTACGCCGTGACGATGGCGGGCGCGAAACAGGTGTACCCGGGACCGTCCCGGACCCCGCCGACCTCGTCGAGCTGATCGAGGAGGAGGGCGTGACGCTCACCGCTGGGGTCCCGACGGTGTGGATCGACGTGCTCGACCACTTAGACGAGCACGGCGGCGACCTCTCCTCGCTCGAACGCATCGTCGTCGGCGGCAGTGCCGCGCCGCGGGAGGTGATGCGGCGGTACGAGGACGAACACGACGTGACGATCGAACACGCGTGGGGAATGACCGAGACGATGAGCATCGGGTCGGTCTCGCGGCCGACCTCGGGGACCGCCGACGGCGACCGCGAGGCGGAACTCGACAAGCGGGCGAAGCAGGGGCTGCTCTCGCCCGGGCTGGAGATGCGGGTCGTCGGAGACGACGGCGAGCCGATCGCCTGGGACGGCGAGGCGTTCGGCGAGCTGCTCGTCCGCGGCCCCAGCGTCGTCAGCGAGTACTACAACCGCCCGGAGGCCAACGAGACGGACTTCGTCGCGGCCGAGGACGGCGGGGCGCGCTGGCTCCGCACCGGCGACATCGCCACCGTCGACGAGGACGGATACATTGAGGTCGTCGACCGAGCCAAGGACGTGATCAAGTCGGGCGGCGAGTGGATCTCCAGCATCGAGCTGGAGAACGCCCTGATGGCGCACGACGACGTCGCCGAGGCGGTCGTGATCGCGGCGCCGCACGAGCGTTGGCAGGAGCGGCCGCTGGCGTTCGTCGTGCCGAAGGCGGGCCGCGAGCTCGACGTGGAGGCGATCCGGTCGTTCCTCGAAGAAGAGTTCCCGCGCTGGTGGCTCCCGGACGACGTCCGGTTCCGCGAGGAGATCCCGAAGACCGCGACCGGGAAGTTCGACAAGAAGACGCTCCGGGAGACCGTCGAGGAGCCGGAGCTGCCGTACGCGCCGGGCGACGGAGGTGGCGAATGAGAGACGAGGAGGTGCCGTCGGCCGACGGAGACGGTGCGGACGCCGCCGCCCCGACGCCGGGCGACGCCCTCCCGGATCTCTCTGGGAAGGTCGCCGTCGTCACCGGCGGCGGGCGCGGGATCGGGCGCGCGATAACCCTCGGGATGGCCGCGGCGGGGGCGACGGTCGTCCCATCTGCGCGCACGGCCGCGGAGGTCGAGGCCGTCGCCGACGAGGCCCGCGACCTCGGCGTCGAGGCGCGCGGGATCACCGCGGACGTGACCGACGACGCCGACGTGGAGGCGCTCGTGGAGGAGACCGTCGAGGCGTTCGGCTCGCTCGACGTCTTGGTCAACAACGCCGGGTTCAACCCCGACGACGCGCTCGGGGACCCGACCGAGATCGAGTCGGACGCGGTCGACGGCGTGCTCGACGTGAACCTGCGGGGCTCGTTCCGGACCCTCCGGGCCGCCGGCCCGCACCTGCGTGAGGCGGAGGGGAGCGTCGTCAACGTCGCCAGCGTGGCGGGCGAGGTCGGGCTGCCGAAACAGCACCCGTACGTCGCGTCGAAACACGGGCTCGTCGGGCTGACGAAGAGCGCGGCGATGGACTGGGCGCCGGAGGTGCGGGTGAACGCGGTCGCGCCCGGGTACGTCGCGACCGAACTCACGGAGACCCTCCAAGAGAACGAGCGGCTCCGGCAGTCGATCCTCGACCGGACGCCGCTCGACCGCTTCGCCGAGCCGACGGAGATAGCCGGCCCGGTCGTCTTCCTCGCGAGCGACGCGGCGAGCTTCGTCACCGGCGAGACGCTCGCCGCGGACGGCGGCTGGACGGCGCGGTAAGTCGCGGCCCACGGTCCGACGGCGGGCCTACAGCCGCTCGGTCTCGCCTTCCACGTACGCGAGCGTCCGCGCCGCGAGCTCGGGGACCTGCGTCTCCATCTTCGGATACAGCGGGTCGTCGCTGTCGTCGTTCAGGTGCCGCGCGAGGAACATCTCGCCGAGCGCGGCCATCTTGTACGCCGCAAGCGCGCGGTAGAACCGCTCGTGGGCGAACTCGCGGCCCGTCGACGCCTCGTACCGGTCGATCAGTTCCGCGCGCGTCGGGTACCCCTCGCGGGCGGTGAACGTCGACATCAGGTCGGGCATCGCCGGGGCCGGGTCGCCCTCGTCGTACCAGAACAACAGCAGCCAGCCGAGGTCGGCGAGGGGGTCGCCGAGCGTCGACAGCTCCCAGTCGAAGACGGCCACGACCGCCGGCGGCGTCCCGGGGCCGTACATCACGTTGTCGAGCTTGAAGTCGCCGTGGACGAGCGTCTCCGGGTGCTCGTCGGGCACGTTGTCGGCGAGCCACTCGCCGACGGCGACCAAGTCCGGCACCTCCCTGACCGACTCCGTCGTCCCGAAGGCCCAGTCGAGCTGGTTCGTCCAGCGCTCGACCTGCCGGGCCGTGTACCCCTCCGGGCGACCGAACTCGCCGAGCCCGACCGCCTCGTAGTCCACCGCGTGGATCGCCGCGAGCGTGTCGACGAGTTCGCCCCCGACGCGTTCGCGCGCGGCCGGGTCGGCGAACCGCGTTGGCTCGGCGTCGCGCAGCACGTCGCCGTCGGTGCGCTCCATGACGTAGAAGTCGCTCCCGAGCACCGCGGCGTCGTCGCAGGCGCGCAGCGTCGATGGAACCGGGACGCCGGTGTCGGAGAGTGCGTCGACGACGCGGTACTCGCGCAGCACGTCGTGGGCCGTGTCGGCCGTCTCGCCGGGCGGCGGCCGCCGGATGACTAACTCGCGGTCGCCCCACGTGACGAACAGCGTCTCGTTCGAGTGCCCCTCCGCGTGTCGCTCGACGGCGAACGTGTCGGCCGGCCCGAACTCGCCCGCGAGATACGTCCCGAGCGCGTCGTCGTCGACCAGCCTGTCGAGGTAATCGGCGTCAGTCACGGCCGGTCTCCCCCCGTTCGATGCGGGCCGGAGGCGACGGCAGCCGGCCGATCTATGCCCGAACGGCTTTCATCGGTTGTCGCATATTCAACTAACATTGTAAATCTATTTTTCGGTACATTGGGGATCAGTTTCGCGTAATATAGAATTTTGGGAGAATAGCCGGAACCACTATTTACATTGCTAAATAAGGGCCGGTATGGAGTACGACGACATCGGACGCGGACCGGAGGTCGCCGAGGCCGTCAGGGAGTTCGTCGACGAGACGGTGCTCCCGGTCGAGCGTGAGTGGCTCGGTCGGGGGCCGATCCCGCCGGCGGAGATCGAGGCGCTGCGCGACGCCGCGCGCGACGAGGGCATCTACGCCCCGCAGGTCGACGAGGAGTACGGCGGGCTCGGGCTCGGCTTCCGCGAGATGCTCCCCGTGTTCGAGGAGGCGGGACGGAGCCTGCTCGGCCCGACCGCACTCAGGTGTGCGGCGCCGGACGAGGGGAACATGCACACCCTCGAGATCGCGGCCACCGAGGAGCAGAAGGAGCGCTGGCTCCGCCCGCTCGCGGCCGGCGAGATCGACTCCGGGTTCGCGATGACCGAGCCGATGGGGGGCGGCGGGTCGGACCCGAAGATGCTGGGGACGACCGCCGAGAAGGACGGCGACGAGTGGGTCATCGACGGTCACAAGTGGTGGACGACGGGCGGCCTCGACGCCGACGTGTTCCTGACGTTCGCGCGCACCGACCAGGAGGCGCACCCGTACGCGGGCTGTTCGGTCATCCTCGTGCCCGCCGACGCCGACGGCGTCGAGATCGTCCGGAACATCCCGCACCTCGGCGAGGGGCTGGTGGGGACGACGCACGCCGAGATCCGGTTCGACAACGTCCGGGTGCCCGTGGAGAACACGCTGGGCGAGGAGAACGAGGGGTTCACGCTGGTCCAACAGCGGCTCGGGCCGGCCCGGCTCACCCACTGTATGCGGTACGCCGGGATGGCCGACCGCGCGCTCGACATCGCGACCGCGTACCTCTCCGAGCGGGAGGGGTTCGGCGAGCCGCTCTCGGAGAAGCAGGGCCCGCGGTTCCGGATCGCCGACCGCCGGACCGAGCTCCACGCCGCCCGCACGATGGTGCGGCACGCGGCCGGGCGGATCGCCGACGGCCACGAGGCGCGGATCGAGGTGGCGATGGCGAAGACGTTCGCGGCGAACGTGACGCAGGAGGCGATCGACGACGCCCTCCAGTTCTGCGGCGGCAACGGGATCGCCTACGACCTGCCGATCGCGCGCTTCCACGAGAACGTCCGGCAGTTCCGCATCGTCGACGGCGCCGACGAGGTCCACCGGCGGTCGATCGCGCGGGACGCGTTCGAGGACCCGCCGACGGAGGAGTTAGAGGCCGTCACGCGGTTCGGCGAATTCGACTGAGTCGGTGACCGGCGGCGACGGTCACTCGTCGTCGCCGTCCTCCTGAAACACCTCGAACAGCTCGGGGTCGGTCCCGAACTTGAGGACGTTCGTCACGACGGAGTTGCGGAGGTTAGTGATGAGCTCGCCGTACTCCTTGTAGAACTCGTGGATCCACTTCGACTCCTGTTCGCGGTCTTTGAACATCATGATGGTCTTCCACTGGTAGTCGCCGTCGGAGAGGAAGTACATGAACGTGTGGCGGCTCGACCGGATGTGTTCGAGCGCGTCCCGCCAGTTCTCTTCGAACCCCTCGGGGTTGAACTGGAACTCGAAAAGCGAGAAGAAGAGCTGCTCTTCGTTGGGGACCAGCGCCTCGCGGAACACTCCGTCCTCGCGCATCCGCCGGATCGACTCGTTGACGGTGACGTGAGAGACGTCGATGTCGTGCTCCTCGTCGAGGAGGTCCCGGAGCCTGCGGGAGGTGAGCTGCGGGTCGCGCGCGAGTTCCTGTAAGATGATCGTGTCCCGCTCGGAGAGGTTCCATTCGGGACGCGGCTGTTTCTCGGGCATTCCCTCCGTAAGGGTGCGCCGTCACGGTAATCAGTATTTGGGCTGCCGCGGCGGTATCGAGATACGTCATAGCGTGAGGCGGTCGAACGAACGAGCCGCACCTGCTCGGGGACGGCGCCTCAGCGGCGGGCGAAAGCGAGCACGAACGAATCGCTCCACCCGCCGTCCCGTCCTTCGATCTCCGCTCGACGCGTCTGTCGCCGGAAGCCAACCTTTTATCCGCTGAACGCTAACCACACGTTAATGGACTCCGCGGTACTGCTCGATCTCCTCGGCAACGAGAACCGGCGGCGAATCCTCCGGCTTCTCGCGACCAAACCCTGCTACGTCACGGAGATCTCGGAGTACCTCGACGTGAGCCCGAAGGCGGTGATCGACCACCTGCGGAAGCTGGAGGAGGCCGGTCTCGTCGAGTCGACGACGGACGACCAGCGCCGGAAGTACTTCCGGATCGCGCGCAGCCTCCGCTTAGAGGTGAGCGTCTCGCCGTACGGCTTCGGCGCGAAGAGCGCCTACCCGGCGAAGAACAGCCTCGACATGTCCGGGCGCTGTCCGCACCTCTCGATCGAGGCCCCCGACGGCTCAGGCGCGACGGGTGACCTCGCGGAGCTCGCCCAGGAGTTCGCGCGGCTTCAGGACCTCGACCGCGAGCTCTCGCTCGCCCAGCGGTGGGTTCAGGGTCGCGTCGAGGACGCGCTGGGGGAGATCGACGAGCGGCTCGGCGGGCAGGCCGACAGCCGCTTCTTCGCGGCCGTCATCGCCGCAGTGGTCGAGACGGACGGCACCCCCGCGGCGGTCGCCGACGAGGTCGGCGCGCGGGAGTCGACGGTCGAGAGCGCGCTCAGCCGGCTCTCCGACGTGGGCGTCGTCGCCCGCGACGCCGACGGGTACCGAGTCCGGTAGCGGACGCCACCCGCCTCTCCCTCCCGGGCGAATCCAGCGAACGCGACCGTTTCCGGAACCTTTTGGCGCGCCGCGGGGAGAGGGCGGACGTGAGCCGTCTCAGAAACCTCTCGCTGTTCCTGATCCTCGCCTCCGTCTGGGGTTCGGCGTTCGTCGCGATCAAGGCGGGGTTGGCGTACTTCCCGCCGGTGCTGTTCGCGGCGCTCCGGTACGACGTGGCCGGGGTCGTCATGCTCGCGTACGCCGCGTACGCGGTCGACGACCCGATCCCCCGCGGCCGCGACGCGTGGTTGGAAGTCCTCTCCGGCGCCGTGTTCATCATCGCCGCCTACCACTCGTTCCTGTTCGTCGGCGAGACCGACCCTGCGGTGACGAGCGCCGTCGCGGCCGTCATCGTCAGCCTCTCTCCGCTCCTGACCACGGTGTTCGCGCGCGCCTTCCTCCCCGCGGAGCGACTGACCGCGGTCGGGGCGCTCGGGCTGGCGATCGGGCTCGTCGGCGCGGTCGTGCTCGCGAACCCTGACCCCGCGAACCTGACCGGCGGCGGCACGGTCGCGAAGCTGCTCGTCCTGCTCGCGGCCGCCTCCTTCGCGCTCGGCTCCGTCCTCTCCCGGGCCTCCGAGGCCGACATCGCGGTCGAGACGATGGAGGCGTGGGCGATGCTGCTCGGTGCCGGACTCACCCACTTGGTCTCGCTCGCACTCGGCGAGTCGGTCGCCGACGTCGCGTGGACGACGGAGTCGCTGCTCGCCTTGGGCTACCTCTCGGTCGTCGCCAGCGGAATCGGCTTCCTCATCTACTTCGACCTGCTCGACCGGCTCGGCCCGATCGAGATCAACCTCGTCTCCTACGTCGCGCCCGTGTTCGCCGCCGTCGTCGGGTGGCTCCTCCTCGATGAGGGGATCACCGCAACGACGGTCGCCGGCTTCCTGATCATCTGCGTCGGTTTCGCCTTAGTGAAACGCGACGCGATCCGCGAGGAGCTACGCGCGGCCGGCGTGACCGGGTGAGCGACTCGGCACCGCCCGCGCCCGGGCGACTCCGCCGCAACCGTCTTGTCGACGGCCCGACGACTCTCGCGGCGTGAGCGCCGACCAGATCGACCCCCAAGCGAAGCGCGCCGCGGCCCGCCAGTCGCGGATTCCCCTCCCGCACGGCGGCTACAAGCTAAAACTGCTCCGGCGCCTGACCGGGCCCCTGACGCGGCTCCAGAACCGCAATCCGCCGAGCGTCGGCGCGACGGAGTCGGTGAGGGTTCCGGGCCCGGAAGGAGACAGCGAGGCGCGGCTGTACCTCCCGGACAGCGACCCACCGCACCCGACCGTCGTCTTCTTCCACGGCGGCGGGTTCGTTCTCGGCAGCGTCGAGACCCACGACTGGCTCTGTCGCCACCTGACGCGGGAGAGCGGCTGTGCCGTCCTCTCCGTCGAGTACCGCCTCGCGCCCGAACACCCGTTCCCGGCCGCCGTCGAGGACGCCTACGCCGCGGTCGAGTGGGCGGCGGACTCGACGGAGCGGCTCCGCGGCACCGGCGACGTCGCGGTCGCAGGCGACTCTGCGGGGGGCAACCTCGCCGCCGTGACGGCGCTGATGGCCGCCGAGCGGGACGGCCCCGAGATCGCACATCAGGCGCTGCTGTATCCCGGGATCGGAATCGACCCCGAGCAGGAGTCGGTGCGCGAACACGCCGGGGTCGTCCTCTCGCGGGAAGACATCGAGTGGTTTTCCGAGGCCTACTACCGGAGCGAGATCCACCGCCGGAACCCGTACGCCGATCCGATCAACGCCGGGGACCTCTCCGGCGTCGCGCCCGCGACGGTCGTCACCGCAGGCTTCGACCCGCTCCGAGACGGCGGGAAGGCGTACGCGGAGAAGCTCGTCGCGGACGGCGTCGCGACCCGCTACGAGAACTACCCGTCGATGGTTCACGGGTTCATGACGATGCAGGACGTCGATCGGGCGCGAGAGGCGATCGCGGACGTCGCCGCCGACCTCGCCGACGCGCTCCACGAATGACGACGATCGGCCCGTGATAACGCCCTGTCGAAATCCTCAGAATATTCTGACTTGATTTGTTCAATACAGGGGTAGCGGCGAGCGATTTCGGGAGTGGGTATCGCAGATCGGTAGCAGCGATTTGGTATTTAAATAGTCGCCAGCGGCGGCGACGGCCGCTTATAAATAGTCGGCGATGGCGCGCCTGCGAGCGGCCGGAGCGAAGCGGAGGCCGCGAGCCAGCCCGCGAGGGAGTCAGTCGCCGGAGCGAAGCGGAGGCGACTGACGAGGTTGGGGAGGCGTGAGGTGCTGTGCGGAGCGGTGCGGGGCGGGACTCAAAGGGGCAGCCGCGAGGGCGAAGCACGCCGCAGCAAGCACCGCAGCGAGGGAGCGCGAGCGACTGAGCGAGGAGCACAGCAAGGCGCGCGAGCCGTCGCGGCTGGGGCTTTGGAGGTCGTCAGCGCAACGCGGTCGACCGTTTATAAATAGCCGACAGCAACTCCCCGGTTTCCCGTATAAATGGCCTCACTCACGACGTACTACACTCACTCCCGCTATCGATCAAGAAGCAGCTCTCATCGATCGGCTGTTTCAGGCGAGAATGTATCTGAAGAATGGTATCTCAACAAAGCCGTGATAAAGGGTCGCAGGCCGCCGGTGGAGTTTATTCGGTCGGCGACGACCCGACCGGCGTGTTCCCCGAAACGATCGAAACGGACCGACTGCGGTTGGAGGCGAGAAGTCCGGAGACCGTCGACCTCGACGAGTGTTACCGTATCTGCTCGTCGGATCCCGACATCGACGAGGTGACCGAGCATCTCGCGTGGGACCCCCACGAGACAAAAAAGGAGACGCTGGAGTTCCTCAAACGCGGCCGAGAGCGCTTCGAGGAGGGAGAGGCCGCGAGCTACGTCATCCGACCGCGCGAGGGCGAGGACGGCGCCGGCGAGCTCGCCGGCTTCGGCGGCTTCCACGTCGACTGGGAGAAGCGCACCGCGCTCCTCGGCACGTGGCTCCGCAAGCGGTTCTGGGGCCGAGGCTACTCCGGCGAGCGCGCCGCCGCGCTCGTCGAGGTCGCGTTTGACGACCTCGACCTGGAGGTCGTCGCCGTGAGCCACCACCCCGACAACGAGAACTCGCGGCGCGCGATCGAGCGGTACGTCGACCGGCTCGGGGGCCGCCGCGAGGGGCTGCTCCGAAACCACATGACCTTCCCGGACGGCACCGTCCACGACGAGGTCCGGTACACGATCACGCAGGCGGAATGGCGCGAGGCGACCGCCTGACCGGCGAAAATTCCGGCGAGAGCGGGTGTTTCAACCGACGATTCTGTTGAATTACGGTGACGATCCCGACCCAACAAACACTTACGGCGTCCGAAACGACACCGAGCGCATGTCCTCGTCACCACCCGGTGGAACGACCGCGACGACCGGTTCGGATCCGAGCATCGCCAGAGAGGCGGTCGCCGGCGCGGTCGCCGGCGCCGCCGCGTACCTCGTCGGCTACCTGTCCGTCTACCTCACGCAGAGCGGCCGGATCGAGGAGGGGCTGTCGGGGCTCAACTTCCTCGCCGAGCTGTTCGGGAGCGACCCCATCTCGACGTGGCAGGTGTCCGGCTGGATGTTCTACAACGCCCACTTCGTCGAGACCGTGTTCCCCGCGCTGTTCGGCGGCACGTCGTCGCGGAACCTCCTCATGGAGGCCGAGGGCGCGGGATTCCTACTACTCGTCCCGCCGGTCCTCCTGCTCGTCGCAGGCCTCGTCGCGGGTCGGGTCGCCGGCGCGGACGCGCCACTCGACGGCGCCCGCTCGGGAGCGCTCGTCGCGGCCGGCTACCTCCCGCTCGCTGTCGTCGGGGCGTTCCTGTTCCGGTACGCGGTCGGCGACGGGAGCGTGGCTCCGGACATCGTCACCGCCGTCCTGCTCGCCGGCGCCGTCTACCCGGCCGTCTTCGGCGCGATCGGCGGCGCGGGCTCGTCGGCGTTGAGTAACTGAGTCGGAGAACTTTCTCGGCTGACCGCCTCCCGCCCTCAGTACGCCTCGTCCTCGGGGTCGAACCGGTCGCCATACTCGCGGACGGGGTCGACGGGCTGCCCCTCGTCGGTCTCGGGCGCGACGTAGTCGATGAACGACTCGACGTCCGGCTCGCGGACGCGAACCTCGACGTCGATCTCGCCGAGCTCGTCCGACTCGCCGACCGCGAAGTTGACGACGCCCTCGAACGCCGCCTGCTTCTTCAGCGAGAAGGTGAACTCCTCCTCCGTCCTGTTCTGCCGGAAGACGCGCCGCGCGGTGTCGAGGATCTCCTGTTCGTGGAGCACGTCGGAGAAGGCGTCGAGGCTGTGCGTCTCGGAGACGAGCCGCCCGTCCTCGTGGACCGGCTCGGCGTCGGGGAAGACGTTCTCGACCGCGTCGGTGACCCGGTCGGTCACCTCCGTGTCGTTGACCGGCGTCTCGATCCGGACGTCGACGCTGTAGATCACGCGCCGTCACCTCCGGCCTCGGGCGCCTCAGGGTCGTCGGTCGCCTCGGCGTCGTCGGGCTTCTCGCCGGCCTTGCCGTCGGAGCGGTCCGACTCCGCGTCGTCGACGCCCAGCTCCTCGCGGACGCGCTCGCGGAACGCAGCGAGGCTGTCGGTGTTGTCGATCTCGACGTCGGCCCGTTCGAGGGTCTCGCCGAGGCCGAGGTCGATCTCGCGCTCGTCGCGCTCGCGGAGCGCCGACAGGTCGGAGTCGGAGTCGTCGCGGCCGCGCTCGCCTAACCGCTCGGCGCGCAGCTCGAACGGCGCGCGGATCGCGACGAGCGTGAAGTCGTCGCCGAACGCCTCGCGGAAGCGTTCCAGCTCGACGGTCGAGCGGAGGCCGTCGACGAGGACGGTCTCGTCGCGGTCGCTCTCGGCCGCGGCCTCCCGAATCCGCGGGAGCGTCCGGGCGGCGATGGCGTCGTCGCCCTCTTCCTCGCGGAGCGTGCCGGCCATCCGCCCGTGGTGTTCGGCCGGGTCGAGCCCGCGGCGGCGGCACTCGGCGCGGATCACGTCGCCCATGACGACGACGGGGATGCCGGCCGCCTCGGCCACGTTCGCCGCCTCCCCCTTCCCGCTGCCGGGGAGGCCGACGGTTCCGATAACGTTCATTACCGGCGGATACTCCGCTCGCGGACTTAGGTCTGCTGTTGGCCCGCGGGCGGCGCGAACCGCGGGCGTTTTTTAGACTCGGAGGATTAGAAGCGAGTGAGGGCACATAGCTCAGCCCGGATAGAGCGTCGGACTTCTAATCCGACGGTCGTGGGTTCGAATCCCACTGTGCCCGTTCATTTCCTGCGGTCACTCCCGGGCGCGGTTTACTCCACTCGCTTCCTTCAGTCGCTCGCGGGAGCCCCACCGTGACTGTACGGACATGGAACCATAGAGAATCCCCGCAAATTTTGTACACTCAATATTCATCAGCCCACCCTCGTGATAGGACCATTACGACTCTCCTCCACTCAGTAACATTAATTTGGACAGTAGGCCCAATTATATTCGATGGCAGAGTACAAGAACCAACACTATGTCCCGAAGTATCTTCTCCGCGGATGGACGGACAATGAACGTGTTCCCGTATATAATATAGATAACAAACAGGAATACCCTCCCACCTCTATTTCGAATTTGTGTTCTGAGGACTATTTCTACGGTGGACCAGAGGTGGAACAGAGCATGGATGGTCTAGAAGATCTTCATGCAAATGTTATCAACAAAATACGGGATGAGCGAAGTTTTAATACACTATCTGACTCTGAGGTGCGATTCTTTTGTGTTTTTGTCCTCCTTCAGCGAACTAGGACTAAACAAACGAAGAAAGAGACTGAACAACTGATAGACAACCTTGCCAAAGAATATATTCAATTGAAGGTGGAGTCAGGAGAGGTTGATCCAGAGTTACCGAGCGGAAAGAACGCTTTGGACATCCTTGATGACTACAAAATCACTCATGAGTCTCCTCTTTCTTATCCAATGCTACAGGCACTAACAGGAATTGAACTGATCATTGATCTTGAGGTTGCGATCCTAGAGAATAAGACAGATCTTGAATTTGTGATTTCTGACCATCCTGTTGTCCATGATAATCCTAGATTTAAGTACGAGATCGATAAGTATCTAATTGGTACACAGAACAGAGGATTACAGATTTTTGTCCCATTTTCTGATGAAGTTCAGGTCATGCTCTACGATCCTGCTGCGTACTTTGTTGAGTACACAAATCAAGAAGAGCGGAAAGTTACTATCACCTCCGAAACCCCTGTCGAGGGGCTAAACGACGTACAGATGATCAACGCATTCGAGAGTATCTATTATCGAAATTCGGGCCAAGAAGAGAGGTTCCGGGATGCGCAACGAAGGCTAGCTGAATATATAAATGAAAATTCAACAACATTTGAACGGCTCGCTCCTGATGAACACGATTTTGAAACACAAAACGAAATGATTGAATCTGGACGCCCACTCACCGATTACTCACCAACACTACCCTTTGTTAAACAGCGTCTGGAGACTGACTTTGCTATCGAACGGCGTCCAGCTGTAATTCAGCGGCATAGGAATTTTATTGATGAAATACTCGAAGATGCCCGCGAGAAATTTGAGGACGGCTAATTTGGGAAGATAGTACTACACCAACTAGCGCGTCCTATTTCCGCAAATACAGTTTCCGCATAATCTCAGTGGAACTATTCTTGCGGATAACAAACGCCATCCGGAATAACGAACTTCGGGGTAATCTCGCGCAGGCAAAACTCGTGACACACGGACATTAGTGGAAGGTCATCCCACTGATTTGTCGGAGACGAATTTACTGAGTCCGTCTATCTTGAAGCTGTGATGTTACTGCTTGTTGGAGTGTATACACACTTTTTCATCCCTTCTTCGAGTGATGGTGCGGACACATTCACTAGATATGCGTAGCTAACTTCACCATTGGAAGGGTACAATGTGGTTTGTATTCCTACCCCTCCTGGGCTTCTAGCAGATTCATAATCATCATCGAGACCCGAAACCCGATCCGACAGTTCTACTCCGTATTCCTCAGAATCGGCAGTCCACTGGTAGGTAAGATTGTATTCCGGTGTCGGCTTATAACCACTAATAAAGTCACATCTAGAGAACTCTCTCGTGACAACATATTCTACAGTCCGGACTTCGTTTGACGGTAAATTCGAGATCTCAATTTGCTTGGTACATCCCAATGTACTTAGCCTGTTTTCGTAGCCATCTGGGGGCTCCAAATCAAAGGTAATTCTTGGTTGAATATAATTATCTGAATCCATCCCCTCGGTTATTCCAGGTCCCTCAAGATTAGTATATATTGAACACCCCGGTAACCGCAATGATAACTCAACATCTTCAACCGGCTTATCCGCTGTATTTTCTATTTGAACCCGATACAGGGAGTAGTCTTCTTTCCATTTTAACCCATCAAAGTCGTCCACACTCACATTCTCCGGGTAAATTACTGGCATCTCATTAACTGAAACATCAACATTTGGCTCTTGATATCCCGGGGCACCTACGCTGACTTTCAGATTTGTTGCGGCCGTAGCAAGGTACGGCTGAAATAAGACCGCGATTACCATCGCAACGACCGCGCCAACAATGAAGCCATGCCAATCAAGTCCATCTTCTGGGCGAAGTTTGGCGATGATTTCGGATAGTAGGTCACTCATCATATATTGATTTCACATCTACCATATCAAAACCCACATTATATGAGTATTTCTTGAAGCATAATCTTGACATCACTATTCTAACTATAAGAACCAAGCTAACACAATAACAAAAAATTGGATGTGTATTTTTTACCAAAATTCTCTTGGAGATTTCATAATCCTAATTTCAACTACACCTGGAGATGTCGACTGAAAGACCGAAGCCGCCTGATGATTACGAACAGTTCCAAAGAGAGTCGCTGGAGTGAGTTATCAACAATAACTGAAATATTCTCAGTCCGCCGCGCTCGGCGCCCCGAGATACTTCTCGTTCAGTTCGTACTCCCCGTCCTCACCCTCGATCAGGTACTCGCCGTAGTAGGGGACGCGGTTCGCCACCACTTCCTCGAAGGTGTCCGCGATCTCCTCGCGGGTCATCTCGCCCATCGAGCGGAGGTCGTCGTTGCGGTTGAGACACCCCTTCAGGTACCCCTCGTGGGTGACGCGGACGCGGCCGCAGTTGGCGCAGAACTCCTCGTTCTCGACGGGGTCGACGATCTCGACCATGCCGCCCGTCTCGTCGTCGCTGTCCTCGCCGACGAAGTACCGCTTCCGGTCGTGCATCTCGCGGTGTTCGACGCGGTCGGCCTTCTCCGCGAGCCAGTCGTGGACGCGCCCGATGTCGACGTTCCACTCGGGCTTGCCCGTCAGCTCCGGCATGTACTGGATGAGCTGGAGCTGGAGCCCGTCGTTGTCGGCGACGTACTCGACCATCTCCTCGACGTAGCCCGCGGTGTGCGTGAACACGACCATGTTGAGCTTCACGGGGTCGAGCCCGGCGTCGACGGCGGCCCTGACGCCTTCGAGGACCTTCTCGTAGGCGCCCGACTTCGTCACCTCCGCGAAGTCGTCCGGGTCGAGCGCGTCCTGCGAGACGTTGACGCGGTCGAGCCCGGCGGCCTTCAGGTCTTCCGCGCGCCCGGGGAGGAAGGTGCCGTTCGTCGTCATCGACACCTCCATCGAGTCGGGCGTGCGCTCGATGATCTCCTCGAGGTCCTGGCGGAGCATCGGCTCGCCGCCCGTGAACTTCACGGCGTCGACGCCGTACCCCTCGACGACCTCTAAGAAGCGGACCACGTCGTCCGCGCTCATCTCCTCGTCGCTCGGCTCCATCGGCCCGCGCGTGTCGCCTAACCCCTCGTTGTGACAGTAGACGCAGTCGAAGTTACACCGGTCGGTGAGCGAGATCCGTACCCCCGTCACCTCCCGTCCGAAGTCGTCCGCGAGTGGGCCGGCCATGGCGGAGAGAAGCGACTACGCGCGCTTAAATATCCGGGTCGAACGTGTGGGTGCGTAACACTCAGCGGTTACATTGCGGCCGCGACGCCGCCGACCGACGGTTACGATTCCGGACTCACCGCCCCCCTCACAGCGACACGCGGAGCCCGTCGGTCGCGACCCGCACCTCGCCGTCGAAGCCCGCGTCGCGGACGCTCTCTTCCATCTCGCGCTCGCGACCACCGGTGTGCGGGTAGAGGTGCGAGAGGAGGAGGGTCCCGATCTCCGCGCCCGCGAGCGACTCGCCGAGGCTCGTCGGGGTCGGGTGGTTCGACACGTCGACGTCGTCCGGGAACGAGCAGTCGTGAACCAGGAGCTCCGCGCCGTCCGCGAACCGCCCCATCCCCGCGAACGCCTCCGTGTCGCCCGAGAGCGCGAGCGGCCCGCCGCTGGCCTCGGCGTCCGAGCTCGGCGGCGAGAACCGGTAGGCGAACCCGTCCATCGAGTGCCGCGTCTCGCGCGCAGTCACGTCGAACCCGCCAGCGGCGAACGGGCGCGACGCCGACACCTCGCGGACGGCGAGGTCGATCCGCCCGTCGAGGTAGTCGTGAACGTCGAGCAGGCCGTCGACGAGCGACTTCGTGCCCGCGGGGCCGACCACTTCGAGGTGTTCCTCGCCGGCGAGCCAGCGGGCCTTGATGAGGGGAAGAAGGTCCGCGACGTGGTCGAGGTGGTGGTGCGTGAGGAGGACCGTCGAGACGCCCTCGTAGCTGGTGTCCGTCCCGGCGAGCCGCTGGAGGACGCCGCTGCCGCAGTCGACGAGCAGCGACCGGTCGCCGTCGTCGAGGAGGTAGCCGGCCTGCGCGCGGTCGGGGACCGGCATCGCGCTGCCGGACCCGAGCACGGTGAGTTCCATGCGGACGGGTCGCGTCCGGATCCACCTGAACCCCGCGGCTTCAGTCGCGGACGGGCGTCACTTGATGAGGAACACCGGCACCGACGAGTCGTCGGCGACGCGGTCGGAGACGCTGCCGAGCGACCGAATCCGCTCGCGCGGCGACTTCCCCTCCGGGCTCATCACGATCACGTCGATGCCGAACTCCTCGGCGTACTCGACGATCTCCGTGTCCGGCGTCCCGTGCGCGACGTGGGTCTCGACGTCGAGGCCGGCCTCGCTCGCCGCGTCGGCGACCGCGTCGACCGCGGCATCGCCCTGCGATTCGAGGTCCTCGACGACCTCGTCGTGGAGGTCGCCCGAGTTGGCGGTCGTCACCCGCTGGTCGACGACGTACAGCGCGTGGAGCGTCGCGTCGTGGTCCGTCGCGAGCCGGATCGCGTGGTCGAGCGCGCGGTCGACGGCCTCGCTCCCGTCGGTCGGCACCAGGATCTCGTCGTACATGTCTCGGCGTTCGCGCGGCCGAGGCTTAACGGTGGGGCCTCGGTGTCGGGAGGCGGGAGCGCTTCCCGCCGCGCGCGGAGTCGGTGCCGGAGGCGGGGAGCGCTACTCGCCGCGCCAGCGGCCGCCGATCTCCTCGCGGCGCATGCTGTTCGCCTCGCCGTCGCGGAAGACGCTGACGCGGCCGGTCTCCTCGCTCAGCGTCACCGTCGCGACGACCTCGGGGCGGACGGAGGTCTCGATCGCGCTCATGTGTCGCGACCCCATCCACGGCTCGTAGCTCACGTCGTCCACGAGGTCGGCCTCCTCGTCGCGGGTGCCGAGGTCGCGGAACCTGACCATCTGCTCTTCGATCTCGCCGTCGACCGCGACGACGATCCCGCCGTCCTGCTCGACGCTCACCGACTCGGCGGCGTCAATGAAGGCGTCCTCGTCGAAGACCGACGCGCAGTCAGCTCGGGGCCAGCGCTTGTCGCCCATCGGGTCAGCGTACGCGCCGTAGTCGCGGTCAGCGACGACCGCGAAGTACAGCCCCGGCCCCTTGACGTGCGGTTCCTCCCACCCACCGAAGGAGACGCCGACGTGCTCGGCGCAGTAGGTCAGTCGGTCGACGACCTCGCGCACCCGCTCGTGGTCGCCGTAGTCGATGGCGAGGTCGCTCATCGCTGTCTGTCCTCCGGGGGTCGTCCGCTGCGATTGCCGCCGTCGGTCACGAGCGAGCAAACGCGATCCCGGTATATAAGCGCAGCCGAGTCGGGCGGGAGCCTACGACCGCCGCCACTCGGTGAACAGCCGCGTGTCGAACCGGTCGGCGCGGACGAGCCCGACGCCGAACGCGGCCGCGACCGCCGCGGGCAGGAGGTTCCCGAACCAGACGTTGATCCCGCCCCAGAGGATCACGAAGCTCACCATGTCGTCGAGCATGAACTCGCAGTCCCGGAGCCGCTCGCGGATCCCCGCCGCCGCGAAGGCGCGATCGAGCGTGACCACCGCGACGATCGCGGACAGCACCCAGCCGGCGTAGTTCGAGAGCGGCACCCCGTAGAACGCGCCGCCGCCGAAGTCCCAGAAGCCGAGCGAGACGGCGCCGGGGTCCAAGACGACGTCCATCGCGACGACGACCGGGATCACCGTCGCCAGCCGCACCCACACGCTGTCGGCGCGCGGGCCGAGCAGCAGCAGGCAGAGCAGGTAGGCGTTCATCACGAGCGGGATGAAGAAGACCGGCAGCGCGACAGGCACGCCCCCGAGCATCGGCCCGAGGTCGACGGTGTACGCGAACTCCCCGTACGGCCACCCGGTCGCGACCCCGACCCCCTCGATGAGGTACGTGTACGCGGTCAACACGCCGATCCAACCGAGCGCTCGGCGGTCTATCGTCGGCAGCACGCCGACGACGAGCGGCGAGCGCATCACGATAACGCCGAACAGCACGAACCACGGGTGGAACGCGAACGGCTCGGGAATCCACCCCTCGGCGCTGCCGACGAGCGCGATCGCCCCCACGAGCGGGAAGACGACCGCGATGGTGAAGCGGTTCTCGCGGACGAGTCGGTCGAGCAGCGCCTCCGCTTCGCGGCGCGTGTCGGGCGCGCGCTCGCGGAGCGCGTCGAGCCCGGAGGCGGTCGTCGCGGTGGAGGCGCTTCCGGTCGCCCCGTCCCCTGCCGAGCCGCCCTCGGCCGACCCCCCGCCGTCGCCGTCGGTCACGGCAGCGCCTCCCAGAGCGGGTACACCCGCCAGAGGCCGCCCATCGACAGCAGCGTGCCGACGACGGTGTTTAACGCCGGGAACCACCAGTACGCGCGGTCGACCGAGACCGACGAGCGCGCGACCCACGCGACGAAGATCGGGTAGACGCCGAGCAGGAGTCCGAGCCGGAAGTCGACGAGCCAGAACCCGGCGGCCGCGGCGGTCCACGCCGCGAAGCAGTAGGCGTAGGTACGCCCCTCGCCGAGGACGGTCGCGGTCGTGTCGATCCCCGCCGCGCGGTCCGGCTCGATGTCCGGGATCGCGGAGAACGTGTGCATCCCCATCGTCCAGAGCCACGCGCCGGCGAGCGCCGCGAGCGGCGGGTGCGTCCCCGCGACGGTCGCGTACGCCGCCGCGCCGGGGAGCGCGTACAGCCCGTTCGACAGCGAGTCGAGGAACGGCGTCGTCTTGAACCGGGCGGGCGGCGCGCTGTAGCCGACCGCGAGGACGAGGAAGCCGAGCAGGTACGGCCACGCGACCCGCGGCGTGATCGCGAGCGTCGCGAGCCCGAGGAGGCCCGACGCGACGACCGCGGCGACGACGGGACGGCTCCCCCGCCAGCGCGCCTCGCGGCCCTCCTTCTTGGGGTTCAGCTCGTCGATGTCGGCGTCGAACACGTCGTTGACGCCGTAGAGGAACACGTTCGCGGGGACGAGGAAGTAGAGCGCGAGCGCGACGGTGACGGGCGTGAACAGTCCGCTCACGGCGTCGATTCCGTAGGTGACGCCGACGGCGACCGGGCCGGCGAGGTAGAGCCAGAAGCGCGGCCGCGACAACACCAGCAGGTACCGGAGCCCCTCGCTCCCGCTCCCGGCGGAGCGGGGCTGCTCGTCCTCGGTGGGTCGGGAGCGCTCGTCGCCGTCGGTCGCGGATCGGTTCTGGTCGCTCACGGCTGGACTCACACGTCGTCGTCGGCCATCGCTTCCGCAGTCAGCCCCCCGCTGATGAGACACATCGGGACGCCGATGCCGGGCGTCGTCGTCGAGCCCGTGAAGTAGAGCCCGTCGACCGCGTCAGAGACGTGCGGCGGGCGAAGCAGCGAGGTCTGGGTGAGCGTGTGCGCCAACCCGAGCGCGCTGCCCGCGTAGCTGTTGTACCGGTCCGCGAAGTCGTCGACCGAGAACGTCTCCTCGACGACGATCCGGCCGCGGAGGTCGGTGCCGGTGTTCTCGGCGATGTCGTCGATGACGAGGTCGCGGTAGCGGTTGCGGATCTCCGGGGTGTCCGCAAGGCCGGGCGCGATCGGAACGAGCGCGAAGAGGTTGCTGTGCCCCTCGGGCGCCACGCTGTCGTCGGTCTTCGAGGGTACGCAGAGGTAGTACGCGGGGTCGTCGGGCCACTCTGGGTCGTCGAAGATCTGCGCGAAGTGCCCGTCCCAGTCCGTCGGGAGGACGAGCGTGTGGTGTTCGAGGTTCGGCACGTCGCCCTCGACGCCCAAGTACAGCAGGAACGCGGAGGGGGCGTACGTCCGCGACTCCCAGTACTCCTCCGTGTACTGGCGCTTGTGCTCGGGCAGCAGCTCCTGTTCGGTGTGCGCGTAGTCGGCGTCGGAGACGACGCGGTCCGCGAGGTAGCGCTCGCCGTTCTCGGTGTCGACCGCGAAGGCGCCGTACCGCCCCTCGATGCCCGTCACCTCCGCGTCGGTGACGAACTCCACGCCGAGCTCCTCGGCGAGCTCGACGATCCCGTCGACGACGGCGCCGATCCCGCCGTCGGGGTAGTAGACGCCCATGTTGTAGTCGACGTGGCTCATCAGGTTGTACAGCGCCGGCGTGTTCGTGGGCGAGCCGCCGAGGAACACGAGCGTGTACTGCATCAGCTGCTGGAGCTTCGGGTGGTCGAAGTAGTCCTCGACGTGCCCCTGCATCTTGCCTAAAAGCGAGAGCCCCCACGAGTAGCGGAGCACGTCTTTGTCCACGTAGTCGCGCAGCCGCGGGCGGTCCTCGTACACGAAGTGTTCCATCCCGATCTCGTAGGTGCGCTTCGACTCCTCCAAGTACGCGTCGAACGCCTCGCCGGCCCCGGGCTCGTACGACTCGAATATCTCCTTGTTCTTCTCGCGGTCCGGCAGCACGTCGACCTGATCGCCGTCCTTCCAGAACACGCGGTAGTGCGGGTCGAGCCGCTCAAGATCGTAGAACTCCGACGGCTCGCGGCCGAAGTGGCCGAAGAACCGCTCGAAGACGTCCGGCATCAGGTACCACGACGGCCCCATGTCGAAGCTGAAGCCGTCGACTTCGAGCCGGCTGGCGCGGCCGCCGAGCTGCTCGTTCTTCTCTAATAGGGTGACGTCCGCGCCGGCGTCCGCGAGGTAACAGGCCGTCGAGAGGCCGCCGAATCCGCCGCCGATCACGACGACGGACTCGCCGGCGACGCCGTCGATGTCCGGGACCACGTCCATACGCGATCGTAGGAGCGGCGACGGTATAAATCCGGTCAGACGCGCCGCGGAAACGTCCCGAACGTGTCCGGGACGCCGGGCGAGGCGGGAGACCCGCTCCGCCGGTCCCGGCGCGAGTGGATACCTCTAAGTCGCCGACGCGCGTACCCGGTTTCACATGGACCTGACGGTCGCGATCACCGGCGCAACGAGCGGGATCGGGAGAGCCGTCGCCGAGGCGTTCGTCGACGAGGGGGCGTTCGTCGCCGTCTCCGGACGCGACGGCGCGGCCGTCGATCGCACCGTCGCGGCGCTGAACGGCGAGGGCGAGGACTCGGGCGGCGAGGGCGAGGACTCGGGCGGCGACGGCGAGGACGGAGACGGGGGCGACGGCGACCCGGCGGGCGACGCGGGCGCCGAGCGCGGCACCGCCTGGGGCGACCGCGTCGACGTGCGCGACGAGTTCGACCTCGAACGCTTCTTCGAGCGCGTCGCCCGCGAGGCCGGCCCGGTCGACGTCGTCTTCGCGAACGCCGGCGTGTTCCACGGCGCGCCGGGCGAGAGTCCGGCGGACGAGCTCTCGTACGCCGACTACGACGACACGATGCGGACGAACGCGCGCGGCGTGTTCGCGACGATCACCGAGGCTGTCCCCCACCTCGCCGACGACGCGCGGGTCATCGTCCCGTCGGGCGCGGTCGCGGCCGAGTCGAAGCCCGGGATGGGCGCGTACGCGGTGTCGAAGGCGGCCGCCGAGGCGGTCGCGCGCGGCTTCGCCGCGGACCTCGACGCGACGGTCGGCGTCGTCGACCCCGGTCTCGTCGCGACGGACCTCACTGGGAAGGAACGCGCCCGCGACCCCGAGAGCGTCGCGCCGCTTTTCGTCTGGGCCGCCACCGAGGCGCCCGCCGAGGACCTGAACGGCGAGCGGTTGGGCCTGCGGGAGTGGAAGTCCGCGACGCGATAAGAGTGGATTGAGTTCGGGTCGGCGACGACGGTCGCGAAGGCCTCAGCCGTTTGTTTATAACTGATTGCTGACGGAGCGACGGGAGACACCTCCAAAGCCCCAGCCGCTCATTTATAAACATCTGTCCGCAGATCGGCGGCGAACACCTCCAAAGCCCCAGCCGCTCGTTTATAAATAGTTGCTGACGGATCGACGACGAACACCTCCAAAGCCCCAGCCGCTCATTTATAAATAGTTGCTGGCGGATCGACGACGAACACCTCCAAAGCCCCAGCCGCGAGGCGGGCGCACGCTCGCTGCGCTCCTCGTCACTCGCTGCGCTCGTTCCTGTGGTGCTTGCGTCGCCTGCGCCCGCCTCGCGACTGCCCCTTTGAGTCCCGCCCCGCACCGCAGCCTCACACCTCCCCAGCCTCGTCGGCCTCCCTTCGGTCGGCCGACTCCCTCGCGCGTGCGACTCGCGCCCTCCGGGCGCTCGTCGGCACGCGCCACCGCATCGTCCATTTATATGCGATCGTCGCAGCCGCTCGTCGATATTTAAATACCGTCTCGTCGATTCCGCGCTCAACCACCGAGAATTATCCCGCGGTCGGTCGAAGGTGGGGTATGCCACTCGCGGACCCCGACCTCTCGGGCTCGACGGCGTTCATCACCGGAACGACTCGCGGCATCGGCAAGCAGATCGCGCTCGCGCTCGCCGACCACGGGTGTAATATCGTCTCGACGGGAAAGACGACGGACGACGACGACTCCGAGCTGGCGGGGTCGATCGAACAGACGGCCCGCGAGGTGCGCGAGCGCGGGCCGGAGGCGCTCGCGCTCGAACTGAATCTCCGCGACGAGGACCGCGTCGAGGCCGTCGTCGAGGAGTCGATCGATCACTTCGGCGAGGTGGACATCGTCATCAACAACGCGAGCGCGATCCAGCTGGCGAACGTCGCCGACCTCCCGGCGGACCGGTTCGACCTCCTCACCGACGTGAACGTCCGCGGGACCCACCTCGTCGCGCACGCGTTCGCCGACCACCTCGCGGGGCTCGACGGCGCGTGGCTGCTGACGAACGCGCCGCCGGTCACGACCGACCGCTCGCCGGGCAAGGCGCCGTACGCGTGGTCGAAACTCGGGATGTCGTTCGTCACGCTCTCGCTCGCCGAGGAACTGGCGGGCGACGACGTCGGCTGTAACACGTTCTGGCCGGTGACGACCATCGACACCCGCGCGACGCGCTACTTCGGGCTCGGCACCGAGGACGACTGGCGAAGCCCGGAAATCGTCTCCGACGCGGTCCTCGAGATCCTCGCGCGCGACCCGGCGGAGTGTACGGGGAACAGCTTCTACGACGAGGCCCTGCTCCGCGAGGCGGGCGTCACCGACTTCTCGGAGTACAACCTCACCGAGGGCGACCCGGCGCCCATGTCTGCCCGGCTGTTCGACCCCGAGTACGAGCGCGACTGGTGACCGGGTCGGAGGCGTCGGCCCGGCCGCGTTCGCCTCACTCCGTCACCGCCTTCCGCAACGCTGCGGTCGCCACCTCCGGGTCCTCGGCGGCCGTGATCGCCGACAGCGCGGCCACGCCGGTCGCGCCCGCTTCGACCACCGGCGCCGCGTTGCTCGCGTCGATCCCGCCGATACCGATCACCGGGAGGTCAACCGCGTCGGCGACCGCGGCGATCCGCTCGACGCCGATCCCGTCGCGGTCGCCGGAGACGTCCTTCGAGTCGGTGCCGTAGACGGCGCCGACGCCGAGGTAGTCCGCGCCGGCGGCCTCGGCCGACTCGGCCTGCTCGACCGTCGAGGCCGAGACGCCGACGACGGCGTCCTCGCCCAGCTGTTCGCGGGCGACCGCGACCGGGAGGTCCGACTGGCCGAGGTGGACGCCGTCGGCGTCGACCGCGCTCGCGAGGTCGATCCGATCGTTGACGATCAGCGGCACCCCGGCCTCGGTGGTCAGCTCGCGGACGCGGAGCCCGGTTTCGTAGCGCTCCCGCGCGCTCGTCGCCTTGTCGCGGAGCTGGACGACGTCGACGCCGCCGTCGAGCGCGGCCGCGACCACCTCGGGAGTCGTGCGCCCCGCGGAGCGGCTCGTCGCCGTGACGAGATACGTCTGCCACCCGCTGATATTCATGCGTGGTACAAGCGGATAGTCAGGTGAAAACGGTTGCGCTCCGCGGACGGGCGAGCTCGGGGACGCGGGTGGGACGGACAGACACAAGCCCGCCCGGTCCGTACCGCGGTCCAATGCTATCCCGGCTCCGGAACGGCGCCGCGCGCGTCGGCGAGGCGGTCGCGGGCGCGCTCGACCGGGCCGGCGTCATCGACCGGTCGCGGCTCGACGAGACGATGGGGCTCGCGTGGCCGCGGATCGTGACGGGGTTCGCGATCATGTCGAAGAACACCGTCGACCTCGCGGTGATCGGGTACGCGCTCGGCGTCTCCGCGGTCGCTGGGCTCGGCTACGCCTTCGCGTTCTGGCAGCTCGCGAAGTTCGTCTCCATCGGGCTCGCCGGCGGCACCGTCTCGCTGGTCTCGCAGAACTACGGCGGCGACGAGCGCGGGCGGGCGGGGCTCGTCGTCAAGCAGTCGCTGATCGTGGCCGCGCTGCTCGTCGTGCCGATCGTCGCCGGCTATGTCCTCGGCGCGGAGCGGCTGGTCGCCCTCGTCGGCGGCGACGGCGCGGCGCTGTCCGCGGGGACCACCTACCTCGCCGTCACGGCGCCCGCGCTCGCCTTCGAATTCTTCAACATGATCGCCAGCCGGACGTACGCCGGCGTCGGGGACACCCGCACCCCGATGGTCGCGCGCGCCGGCGGCGCGCTGTTGAACGTCGTTCTCACGGTCTGGCTCGTCCTCGGCGCCGGGCTGGGCGTGTTCGGCGCCGGCCTCGGCACCGCCGTCTCCATCGCCGCGGTCGGGCTCGTCCTCGCGTGGGGATGTCCGGCCGGTCGTACTTCGGCCGCGGCGCCTCGCCCGTCCCGGTCGAGGTCTCCGGGCCGTGGTTCGACGCCGGGCTGACCCGACAGCTGCTCCGGGTCTCCGCGCCGCTGATCGCGCGGCGAGTGGCCGAGGGGGTCGTGGTGTTCCCGCTCCTGTGGGCCGCGTCGTCGTTCGGCTCCGCGACGGTCGCCGCCCTCGAGGTCGGCCGCCGGGTGCGGGCCCTGCTCGGCAGCTTCAGCTGGGGCTTCTCTATCGCCGCGAGCACGCTCGTCGGCCAGCGGCTCGGCGCGGGCGAGGAGTCGCTCGCGACCGCGTACGGCCGCGACGTGATCGCCTTGTCGGCGGTCGTCTACGTCCTCGCGTCGGCCGCGGTGATCGCCGCCGCCACGCCGATCGCGGGCGTCTTCGTCGACGACCCGGCCGCGGTGAGCGCCACCGCGGCGTTCGTCGTCGCGGCCGCGATCTCGGCGGTGCCGCTCGGGATCGACGGCTCGGTCACGGGGTCGCTGCGCGGCGCGGGCGACACGCGGTGGCCCTTCGTGGCGTCGATGATCGGGCTGTACGCGTTCGCGCTCCCGGTCGCGCTCGTCGGCCTCGTCACGCCGCTCGGCGTCGGCGGCCTCTACGCGGCGCTGGTGGCGGAGAAACTCGTGCCGGCCGGACTCAACGGCTACCGGTTCCGCTCGAACCGGTGGCAGGCGGTCAGCCGGCAGTATCGGCCCGACGCGGGCGACGCGGAAGAAGAGGTCGGGTGAAGGGGAGCGGCGAGCGCGTTACTCGTCGGCGGCGACCTCTTCGATCACTTCGACGCTGCCGGTGAGCTGCCGGTGGACGTACGGCATGTCGATGCCGGCGGCGTCGAACGCCTCCTTCACCGCGGTGACGTACTCGGAGCGCACGCGGACGAAGTCGCCGCGGTCGGGGTCCGCGATCCACCAGCGCGACTGGAGCCCGACGGCGGAGTCGCCGAGCTCGACGAGCCGGACCGAGACGCCCGGGTCGTCGAGGATCTCCTCGTGGGCCTCGGCCCTCTCGACGATGATGTCGGTCGCCGTCTCGATGTCGTCGTCGTAGCCGATCCCGAAGACGAACTTCTGTCGGAGCGTGTCGTAGGCGACGGGGTTGGTGACCGCGTTGTTCGCGAGGTCCCCGTTCGGCACCGTCACCAGCTCGTTGTCGAACGTCCGGACCCGCGAGACGCGGAGGTCGATCTCCTCGACGCGGCCGGCGTTGCCGTTCCACTCGATCCAGTCGCCGACCTCGAACGGCTTGTCCTTGAGGATGAACACGCCGGCGACGAAGTTCCCGAGGAGGTCCTGCGCGGCGAAGCCGACCGCGAGCGCGATGGCGCCGCCGAACACCGCGAACGCCGAGAGGAAGCTCCCGTAGCCGGCCACGGCGAAGCCGATCGCGATCGCGGCCACCCAGACGACGGCGTTGAGGACGTTCGTCCCGAGGCTCACCACCGCCTCGTCGAACCCGCGCGATCTGGCGACCCGTCTGAAACCCGGAACCAAGGCGAGCTTTCCGAGGAGCAACACGGCGAGGAAGCCGGCGACGAACCGGAGCGCCGTCGTCGCGATCGCCGCCACGTCGACCGCGTTCGTGATCGCGTCGAGCTGTAATGGGTACATCGTCCACTCATTGACGCGACTATATAAAGAAGCTACTGGCAGCGCGGTTGTTTACGTCCGGTGTGACGGGCGGCTACGACGCGATGGACCGCGAGGCCTCAGTCGCTCCGAACCGCGAGCGGCCCGTCGCCGCGCGCGACCGCGCGCAGCCGCCGGCCGTGGACGTCGTCCGCTGCGATCCGTTCCCGGACTGCCGGGGGGATCCACGCCTCGCGACCGTCGGGTTCGGGGGCGGGCTCGACGCCCGCGGGCCGGATCTCGTCCGAGAGGAACCGCGCGTACGTCGGGAGGCGTTCGCGCAGCGGGACGCCCCCCGCGTCCGCCACCGCCTCGAGTTCGCGGAGGTCCGGCCACTCGTAGGCGGGGTTGATGTAGTCGTCCGTCACCGGCGAGACGCCCCCGAGGTCGTCGATCCCGCAGTCGACGAGATCCGCCGCCGGCGAGAGGTTCGGCGGGACCTGGACCGACACCTCGGGTGGGAGCGCCGCGCGGGCCATCGAGACGGCCCGGCGCATCGTCGCGAGGTCCGGCTTCGGGAAGTCGGAGCGCTCGTTGGGGACGACGTTCTGGACGATCACCTCCTGAACGTGGCCGTGGCGCTCGTGGAGCGCCCGGATCGCGAGCAGGCTCTCGGCCCGGTCCCGCCAGTCCTCGCCGATCCCGACCAGAATTCCGGTCGTGAACGGGACGCCCTGTCGACCCGCAGCGCGGATCGTGTTGAGCCGCTGGCCGGGCGTCTTCCGCCGCCCGCCGGAGTGCGCGTCGACGTCGGCGGTCGTCTCCAGCATGACGCCCATCGACGCGTTCACCTCGCGGAGGTCGGCGAACTGCGCCTCGGTCAGGTCACCGGGATTCGAGTGCGGGAGTAACCCCTCCTCTAAGGCGATCTCGCAGGCCCGGTAGAGGTACTCGTGGATCGAGTCGAACCCCCACTCGGCGAGCGTCTCGTGGACCTCGGTGTACCGGTCGTCGGGCTCGTCGCCGAAGGTGAACAGCGCCTCCGTACAGCCCGCGTCGGCGCCGACGCGGCACTGCTCGCGCACCTCCTCGGGCGAGAGCAGCGACGCCTCGCCGGGGACGTCGTAGTAGGTGCAGTACGTACAGGTGTACCGGCACGCGGTCGTCAGCGGGATGAAGACGTTGCGCGCGAAGGTGAGCCGGTCGGCGGCGTCGACGTCGGCCGGGCGGACCGAGAGCAGTCGCTCGACCGCCCGCTCGTCGACCGCGACGTCGATATCGTACTCGTCGGCCCCGGCGAACACGGCCGTCACTCGCGGTCGGCGTTTAAAAAGAATCGCGGTTGCGGATCCCTCGTCGACACCGGATCCGGTTACGTCGCGGCCGGCCGGCACGGTCGGGCGGCCGGGCCGGACGCCGCGCGAGACGGGACGCGTGCGGTTCGGTTCGGAAGCGAGCCGAAAAGCCGATGCCCCGCGCGTCTCGACGATGAAGCCATGCCCTCCCGACGATCCGCGCTCCGGGCGGCCAGTGTCGCCGCGGCCGGCGCCCTCGCCGGCTGTTCGCGGCTCCGATCCCGCGGCGCTCGAGTCGACGTGACCCTGTTTAACCAGACGGACGCTCCCTACACCGTCGAGGTGGAGTTCTATCGCGACGACGGCGCGACGGAGGCGGCGGCGAGAGCGTTCAGTTCGTCGTTCGACGTCGAACCCGACGGGGAGGCGACGGCCGAGGGAGTCGTCGACGCGGGACGGTATCTTGTCCGCTATTACGCGTACGAGGGGAACTCGAAACTGACCGACGAGGACCACGTTCACTTCATCCCGTCGGGGGACGAGACGGAGAACCTCGCCTTCGACATCCAAGAAACGGGCGAGCTAACTCAGCGGTGACCTCACTGTCGCGTCACTGACCGCGGACGGGACGGACGCGTTCCCGGCACGGTTCGACGGCGGCTCAGTCTCGAACCGCCGCCACGCGACCCCCGGACGCGTCGAGCGCGAAGCCGGCCTCGCGGAGCCACGTCCCCGCCCTCCCTTCGCCGTGGATCAGCACCTCCGCGAGATCCGCCGGCTCGTCGACGTCGGTGCCGAGTCGGTGGGAGTCGACCGCGACGAAGTCCGCGCCGACCTCGGCCGCGATCCCGCGGTGATCGAGGTACGACGCGCCGTGGTAGTCCACCCGGAACTCGGGGTGCGAGGCGACGAACGCGTTCGTGCCGCCGCCGCGCCCGGGGGCCATCGCGACGTCAGCGTCGTGTCCGGCCGCGAAGAGTCGGTCGAGCGCGGCCGGGGTCGCGAGCGCGAGGTCCGCCATCACGACGGCGACCGACTCGGGCGATCTATCGCGTTCTTCCGTTCCCAGCCGCGCGTCCAGCGCCGCGTTCACCGCGTCCGTCAGCGGCCGGTCGTCGACGGTGACGGGCGCGTCGACGTCGACCGTGTCGGTGGCGAGGACGCGCGGCTCGCCGCCGGCCCCCTTGACCGCGTCGAGTACGTCGTCGAGCATCGCCCGCGCGAACGCCGCCCGCTCGTCTGGCGAGAGGACGTCCGAGAGTCGAGACTTCGGGCGGTCGGTCGAAAAGGGGACGATGACCTCCATCGCGGCAGACGGCGGGCCCTAGAACAGGGATTCCAGCTCGTCGCTGTCGTCGCTGACGAGCTCGTCTAAGTTCTCATCGCTCTCCTCGCGGATCTCGTCGAGGTTGTCCTGCGCCTCGATGGCGACCTGCTGGAGCTCCTTGATCCGCGGGACGTTCGTGACGCCCGCGAGCAGGATGACGGTCGCGACGAAGCCGGCGCCGCGGTACGGGTAGTCCCCGCCGCGGACCTCCATCGAGCCGGTCTGCTCTTCGAGCCACTTCCGCCCGCGCTCGATACCTTTCCGGTTGAGGTACTCCGGCGGGCCGGCGAGCACGAGGAGGGCGCGCTCCGCGCCCTCGATCTCGCAGGGGAGCGTGAGGCGGCCGAGCGCCGCCTTGCGCACGAGGCTGGTGATCCGGTTCGTCGTGTGGGCGCTGTCGAGCTCCTCGTCGTCGCCGTCGTCGCGCAGCCGCGAGAGCAGGCCGCCCGAGGAGCGCTCCTCGACCTCCTCCTCCGCGTAGCCGACCGTGGAGACGCCGCCGCCGGAGAGCGTGTTGATGATCTCCGAGGAGTCGACGACGCTCTCGGCGACCTCCTGGCCCTGCTGGATCTCGCCGGCGCCGAAGAGGATGCCGAACCGCCGGACGATCTCCTCGTTGATCTCCTCGTAGCCGCCCTGAACGGACTCGCCCGTCTTCCGCCAGGCGTCGTTGTCGAACACCATCAGGTTGTCCACCTCGCGGACGAACGTCTGGAACGAGCGGGCCGCGTTGAGGGTGTAGATACCCCCCTCGTCGCTGCCCGGCAGGATCCCGAGCCCGTAGACGGGCTCGGTGTAGATCCGCTTGAGGTGTTTCGCGAGCACCGGCGCGCCGCCGGAGCCCGTCCCGCCGCCGAGCCCGGCGACGACGAGGAAGGCGTCGACCTCGTGGACCGGGATCGAGTCGATCGCCCCCTGAACCTCGTCGATGTCCTCCTCGGCGATCTCCGCGCCCAGCTCGTTGTCCGCGCCGACGCCGTGGCCCTTCACGCGCGACTGGCCGATGAGGACGCGCTGGTCCTCGGAGATGTGTTCGAGCCCCATCAGGTCCGCCTTCGCCGTGTTGACGGCCGCTGCGGCCCGAACGATCTCGGAGCCCGTCCGCTTATCGTACTCCAAGAACTTGTCGACGACTTTACCCCCCGCCTGTCCGAATCCGATCATTGCGAGTTTCATCGTGTGCTCCCTCCGCGTTTGAACTGAACAGAACGTGATCTCGTATATAAGCCTTCGGTTGCGGTTACCAGCGTTGAGATTAGGACAGCTGACACGTTCGAGTCGCCGGTGATCGGTGTCTCAGTCATCGGATCCCGAGGTGCTCGCCGAGCGTCGTCAGTTCGGCCGGGTCGACGCCAAACGCGCCGACGTCGTTGTCGGCGGTCGTGTTGTCGAACTTCAGCGAGCGGTACTGGTCCGCGCCCATCGGGAACCCGGGCACCGCGCCGAGGACCGAGAGGCCGATCTTCGCGAGCGGCATCGGCAGCGGGACGATGGTGACGCCCTTCTTTTCCGCCTCGTAGACGAGGTCCGTTACCTGCCGGAGCGTGAGCACCTCCGGGCCGCCGACCTCGTAGGTCTCGCCGACGTGCTCGTCGTCGGTCACCGCGGCGGCGATCATCGGCACGAGGTCCTCGACGTGGATCGGTTGGAACCGCGTCTTCCCGCCGCCGGGAAGCGGGTACAGCGGCACGCCCGGCGCGAACATCCCCTTCAGCCGCTTGGTGAACGAGACGAACTCGCCGCCCTCGCCGAAGACGACCGACGGGCGGAAGATCGTCCAGTCGAGGCCGCTCTCGCGGACGATCTCCTCGGCCTCGCCCTTCGCGCGGATGTAGGCGGTGTCGCCCTTCGGGTCCGCGCCGAGCGCGCTCAGCTGGACGAAGCCGTCGACCCCGCCGTCCTCTGCCGCGCGGACGAGGTTCTCGGTCCCGCCGCGGTGGATCCGGTCGTGCATCCGGTTACCGCCGTCCGGTTCGAACAGCGGCGAGAGCGCGACCAGATTCACGACCGCGTCGTGGCCGTCGACGGCCGACGCGATGGAGTCGTAGTCGGTCACGTCGCCGGTGACGCCCGTCACGCCGTCCGGCGTCTCCTCGGGCGAGCGGGAGAGCGCGGTCACCGCGTGCCCATCGTCGGCGAGCGCGCGACAGAGGTACGACCCGATGAACCCGGTCCCCCCGGCTACCAACACTTTCATGCGAGTCATATCGCGTGGAAGCCCCGTAAACCTACCGCGGCGTCAGACGCTCTGGAAATTCGACGTATCGGCGGCCGGCGTTGACGGGAACGGCCGGACTACTCCTCCTGCTCCTCGGGAACCGGGACCGTCAGCACCGGCACGGGCGCGCTCCGCAGGGTTCGCTCGGCGACGCTCCCCAGCAGGTACCGCCCCACGCCGGTCCGGCCGTGGGTCCCCATCGCGACGAGGTCGACGCCGGGGTCGTCGACGTACGCTCGGATCCCGCGCGCGGCCGAGGAGGCGACCTCGACGGCGCCGACCGCCTCTAACCCGGCGGCCTCGACGCGCTCGACGCCCTCGGCGACCGCGTCGTCGGCGTACTCGGAGAGGGCGTCCACCTCGACGTGATCGGCGATACCGATCCCGCCGGTGTCGACGACCGAGAGGACGTGGACCGTCGCGCCCGCCCGCTCCGCGATCGGGATCGCGCGGTCGAGCGCGGCGGTCGCGGCCGGGCTCCCGTCGGTCGGCACCAGGACGTCCTCGTACGGGTACGGGACGGCCTCGTCGCCCGGACGGAGCGCCAGCACCGGCACCGGCGACTGCCGGACGACGCGCTCGGTCGTGCTGCCGACGAGGTGTTCGACCCCCTGCCGCCCGCGCGTCGACATCGCGACGAGGTCGGCGTCGACCTCCTCGGCGTACGCGGCGACCGTCTCGGGGACGCCGCCCTGTCGGACTGCCGTCTCCGCGTCGACGCCGCGGTCGACGGCACGGGCCGCCGCCTCCTCGACGATCGACTCGCCCTCCTGTTCCAGCACGTCGACCACGTCGCCGCCGATCCGGGTCACGCTGTCGCGGGTCGTGTCCGCGACGTGGAGGAGGTGGACCGTCGCGCCGTGGTCGGCGGCGATCGCTAAGGTGTGCTCGAAGGCCGCCGCGGCCGCGTCGCTGCCGTCGGTGGGAACGCAGATCCGGTCGAACATACGCGACTGGTCTCGCGCAGGGGTGAAAAACGCTCGTGTGGTGGCCGTCACGCAGCGTCGCCGGCTGACGACCCATCGCCGCCGCCGGCGTCGCCCGACTCGTCCGGGCCGTCGCGCCGCGTGACGCGCACCGTCGAGATGCGCGCGCCGTCGACCGCGGTGACCTCGAAGGCGTACGCCTCGGTCTCCGCGACGTCGCCGACCTCGGGCGAGCGCCCGATGCGGTCGAGGACGAACCCGCCGAGCGTCTCGTAGCCGTCGCCGCTGAGGTCGGTGCCGAGCGCGTCGTTGACGTCGACGAGCGCGACCGAGCCGTCGGCCTCGTGCGTCCGGTCGCCGGTCCGCCGGATCGTGTGCCGGCCGTCGGCCACGTCGAACTCGTCGCGGAGGTCGCCGACGAGCGCCTCCGCGACGTCCTCGACCGTGGCGATCCCCTCGAAGGCGCCCCACTCGTCGATCACCGCCGCCATCTGCCGGCGCTCGTCGCGGAACTGGACGAGGAGGTCGCTCGCGCTCGTCGTCTCCGGGACAACGAGGATCTCCCGGGAGAGGTCCGCCGCGGTCGGGCCGTCTGCGTCGCCGGCGTCGCCGTCGGCCGCCTCGGTCGCGCGCAGCACGTCCTTCACGTCGACGAAGCCGACGACGCGGTCGGCGTCGTCGCTCTCGACGACCGGGTACCGGGTGTGGCCCGCGTCGAGGACCGTCTCGCGGATCGCCGAGAGCGACGCGTCCGCGGGCAGCGAGACGACGTCCGGGCGGGGGACCATCAGCTCGCGGGCCGCAGTGTCGTCGAGCTCGAAGACGCCCTCGATCATCGCGACCTCGGACTCGTCGACGTGGCCGGCCTCGCCCGCGCGGGCCAGCACGCGACGGATCTCCCGCTCTTCGAGCGTCTCGTCGCTCTCCGAGGCGGGCGGCACGCCGATCAGGCTCGTGAACGCGTTCGCGGTGCCGTTGAACACCGCGATGCCGGGCGAGAAGATCAGGTACGAGAGCTTCATCGGCGGCGCGAGCAAAAGCGAGATCCGCTCGGCCTGCGCGATGGCGATGGTCTTCGGCGCGAGCTCGCCGAAGACGACGTGGAGGAAGGTGATGAAGGAGAACCCGATCGCGAACGCGACGAGGTGGACCAGCCCGTCCGGCAGGAGCGGGCCGAGGACGGGCTCGATGAGCGCCGCGACGGCGGGCTCGCCGATCCACCCCAGTCCGAGCGACGCGAGCGTGATCCCGAGCTGCGTCGCCGCGAGGTAGTCATCGAGGTTGGTCATCACCTCTTGGAGCGTCTCCGCGCCCGCCTTCCCCTCCTCGACCAGCTGATCGACCGAGGTGGCTCGGATCCTGACGAACGCGAACTCCGAGGCGACGAAGAAGCCGTTCAGGGCGACCAACACCAGGGCGGCCGCCACCCGCGAGAGCGAGACGGCGACCGCTACCATCCGTTCCCTCCGGGCCCGCGAGCGGCTGGCGGATTATCGGCCATGACCCCCGTTCGGGGAGGGGTTACTAAAAAGGGCCGTCGGGCGGGCCCGCGCTCGGACCGAGGGAGGCCCGAACGCCCGGACCGGACCCGGGCCGTTTATTCCTCGCCGCGGCGGAACGCGACCATGCTGATCACGCTGGAGGGGCTCGACGGCAGCGGCAAGACGACGGTCTGGGAGGCGCTCCAGGACGTGTACCCCGACGCGACGTTCACCCGCGAACCCACCGACAGCTGGTACGGGGAGGCGGTGGGGCGCTCGATGGGCGACCCGGACGCCGACCCGCTCGCGGAGCTGTTCTTATACACCGCTGACCACGCGAACCACCTCTCGGAGACGGTGCGGCCGGCCCTCGCGAACGGCGACTTGGTTATCTCCGACCGCTACTCGGACTCGCGGTTCGCCTATCAGGGGGCGACGCTCGCGCGCGCCGACGCCGGGATCGAGCGCCCGGTGGAGTACGTCCGCGGGATCCACGCCGCGTTCTCCCGCCCGCCGGACGCGACGATCTATCTCGATTTAGACCCGAAGACCGCGGCCGAGCGCGCCGGCCGGACGGACAAGTTCGAGCGCGACGGCTACCTCGCCGCCGTGCGCGACAACTACGAGCGCCTGATCGGCGCCGACCCGGGCCGATTCCACCGCGTCGACGCCACGCGCGCGCCGGAGGACGTGGTGGCGCGGGTCGAGGAGATAGTCGCCAACTTGGTCGACCGCTAACGGCGTCTCGTTCGAGGGTTTCAGCGGGTATCCGGAGTTCTCAGCGCGTGTCCGGCAGCTCGTACTCGTCGGGCGACGGGACGTAGAGGTAGTCGATCGCGACGCCGAGCACCAGCGGGAGCGCGACGAGCAGCGCCAGCAGGATGGTCGAGCTCCCGACGTCGATCCCGGTCCCGACGCCGAGCGCCCCCGTGAACACGAGCGTCGAGACGAGCAACAGCAGGGGAGTCAACACGAGGGTGTACACGACCGACCCCCACGACGTCGAGAGCTGAATCCGGAAGAACCGGGTCGCGACCCCGGCGAGGAACGTGTGGAACGCCACCAGAGCGAGGAGGCTGCCGAACCCGAACAGCGCGAGCATGGTCGCCGTACGGACCGCCGACACTTCCCCCTATCGGCCGCAGCCCGGACCGCCGCCCCTCGGCCCGGCCGACCCTCCCGCTGACCGGCCCGGCCGTCCCTCAGACCGGCCCGCCGCCGCCCTGCTGGCGCGCGGCCGAGAGCAGGTCCGAGACGGGTGCCGTGTACTCGTAGCCGGGGATGACGCCCTGAACGTACGTTCCCTCGACAAAATCGATCAGCGCGCCCGCGTCGTCGACGCCGCGACGCTCGTTGATGTCCGCGAACTCGTAGGTCACCGCGATCTCGTCGCCCGCGCGCTCGACGGCGGGGTCGAACTCCCTGTCCTTCCGCGTGACGCCGCCGACGTCGACCGCGCGGCGCTCGAACGTGTCGGCCCACCCGTCCTCGACCACGTCGGCGACCTCGTCGGCGGTGACCGCCGAGAGCGTGGGCACGCGGACGACGACCGCGAACCCGATCCGCCCCTCCTCGGCCGACTCGGCGCGAACGCGCCCGTCGAACGCGGTCGTCGTCGATATCCAGGCGTCGCCGTCGCGCTCGAACGAGCCGTGGTCCGCGAACGCGCGGCGGACTCGGTCCGGTAGCTCCCCGGTCGCGTCCGCGTCGTCGGTTCCTGTCATACCCGATCGGAGGCGACGCGCCCTGAAAAGCCGCTCGCGTCGCCCGCGCGAGTCCCGCCCTCGGCGTCGTGGCGGACCCCGTCGCCCCCGTCACCGATACGGGCACAGCGAGCCGGTACGTCGGTCCCTTTTGTGCGTCGACCGCCGAGGCGGGGTATGGCAGACACGTTTCGGTCCACGGAGGGACTGATCGACGCGCTCGCGGACGCCGAGTTCGACCGGCCGCCGGCGCTCGTCAGCAACGCCCACATCACCGGGCTCGGCGTCGCCCGCGCGCTCGACGCCCACGGCGTGCCCGTGATCGCGCTCGACCGGGCCGGCAGCGACGCGGGAACGGCCGCCGAGACGGTCACCCACGACGGGGTCGCCCCGCCCTCGGACGCGGTCGACTTCGCCGGGGCGGTGACGTACCCGCTCGACGACCTCGACGGGTTCCGCGAGGACGTGGAGGCGATCGTCGACGCCGCGGGCACCGAGGCGGTCGCGTTCGGCTGTATGGACGAGTGGGCGCTGTCGTACGCCGAGGCCGACCCCGACGGCGTCCGGCTCCCGTTCGCCGGCAGCGACACGCTCGACGACGTGTTGAACAAGTCGGAGCTGTACGCGACCTGCGAGCGGCTCGGCGTCCCCTACCCGGAGACGTACCGGTTAGCGGAGACCGCGGCGGCCGGGACCCGCGACGCGGACGCCACGGTCGAGGAGGCCGCGGACGCGCTCGGCTTCCCGCTTGTGGTGAAACCCGAGCTCAAGCGCGACTTCGAGGAGGCGTTCGGCACCAACGTGATCGAGGTCGCGGACCGCGAGGAGCTCGCGGACGTCGTCGCGGCCGCGAGCGAGGAGGGGATCGCGGTGATGGCCCAGAAGCGCGTCGACATCGCGACCGGGAAAGACCACTCGCTGGCCTCCTACGTCCCCCCGTCGGGCACCGACGACGCGCTCGCGGTCGTGGGCAACGCGGCGGTGCGCTACCCCCGCAACTTCGGCACCTCCTGTCTCGTCGAGACCGCGGACGAGCCGGCCATCGAGGAGCGCGCGCTCGCCGTCCTCGACGACGCCGGCTACCACGGGATCAGCGAGTCGGAGTTCGTCTACGACGCCGACCGCGAGGAGTTCCTCCTGCTCGACGTCAACACCCGGCCGTGGAAGTGGATCGGGATGCCCGTCGCGGCGGGCGCGAACCTCCCGATGGCGGCGTACGCCGCGGTCACCGACGCGACCTACGAGTCCGACGGCGTCGAGCCGACGCGGTGGGTGTACCTCCGCGACTACCTCTCGCTGCTCGCCGGCGACGACGCGTTCTGGGACCAGCTGTCGGCCGCCGACTGGCGGCGCCTCGTTTCCGGCGCCTTCGAGCGCGAGGGCGACCTGACGACCGGCGTGTACCGCCCTTCCGACCCGGGACCGGCCGCGAAACTGTTCGAGACGGAGTTCGTCGACCGCGAGTACTACTGCTCCTGTTAGCGAGCTCGGGCGCTCCGCAGGGGCGTTTCAGCCATCCGGCCGTTCGTCACGGGAGTCTTCGGTCGCTTCGTCGCCGATCGGAACCCGCCAGAGGAGGATGACCGTCGCCCCGACGACGAGGACGACGCCGCCGACGCCGAGCGCGAACAGCGGGGAGACGGCGTCGGACACGACGCCGCTCCCGAGTTGGAACGGGACGACGGCGAGCCCGCTCACCATCGCCATCGCGCTCAGGACGGTGGCGCGACCGAGCGTCTCCACGCGGTCGTTGACGTACTGGCCGGCGAACGACCGCGTGACGTCCGACACCCCCCGGATCAGGAGGAACGTCGGGAGCGCGAGCACCGGGACGAAGTACATCGCGATCAGCGCGCCGCCGACGGCGAACGGGAGGACGAGGAACCACGTCCGCAGCCCGATCCGCTCCCGTATCGCTCCCGTGTAGTAGGAGAGGACCGCACCGACGAGGCTGTACGCCGCGTAGAACCACCCGAGGAGGGGTTCGACCTGCGATTGCGAGATCCCGAGGTCGAGAACGACGGTCTCGAATATCGGCTGGAGGAAGACGAACACGAGGTAGGTGACGGCGGCGTAGAGGACGTAGTAGTACAACAGGAACGAGCGCATCCGACGGCGCGAGATGACCGCTTTCACGATACCGGCGGTTCGGCGGAGGGTCAGGTCCTCCGTGTCGGTCTCCTTGTACGTCTCGGACTCGTCGAGCGTGAGCAGCACCGGGACCCCGAGACTCGTCACGCCCGCCGCGACGAACCACGGATACGAGAGGTCGACGCTGCCGAGGTACCCGCCGAGGACCGCCGCGACGGCGCCGACGGCCAGCGCCGCTGACTCCCCGCGCCCCCGAACGCGGGCGAACTCGTCCTCGGAGAGGTCGTCGGTGAGCGTGTCGTAGAGCCACGCGTCCTCGCTTCCGGAGCGGAAGTTGTACCCCAGCGACCAGCAGACGTAGAGGCCGGCCAGCGGGAGGAACGAGCCCGACAGCCCGATACCGAGGAGCGTCACGGAGATGAGCGCGGTCCCGATGAGGAGGCTGTTGCGCCGCCCGACGCGGTCGCCGACGTAGCCGGTCGGGATCTCACCAAACACCGTGGTCAGGTTATACACTGCCTCCAGAACGGCGATCTGCGTGAACGAGAGCCCCTGCGCCAGAAAGAAGAGGTACATGATCGGCCGATAGAACTCGACCGATTTCGTCGCCTTGTAGACGTAGTATTTCAGGATGTTCCCGGAGAGACCCGCTCCGAGACCGTCGCCGGTGCTGGCTGCCATGCGTGTGGTACCGAACGGGAGGCCGGTTGGTGTAAGCTGTTATTACGCGACCCCGGGGTCGGCACATACGCCGGATCATGTTGCCGGTACGCCCGCGTCGCCCGCCCGCACGACCGTCGCGATCCGGGAGCGCGGTCGCGGAGCGCAACGGTTAGTGCGCCCGCCGACACAGGGCGCCCATGGGCTTCTTCGAGACGCTCGCGGCCCGAATCGAGGCAGTCGACAGCGTCGTCTCGGTCGGGCTCGACCCCGACCCGAGCCGGCTCCCCGAGACCGTGACCGACGCCGACCTCCCGCGGTGGGCGTTCAACCGCCGGATCATCGACGCGACCCACGAGCACGCCGCCTGCTACAAGCCGAACGCGGCCTTCTACGAGGACCCGGACGGCTGGCGCGCGCTGCGCGAGACCGCGGCGTACGCGGAGGGCAAGGGCGTCCCCGTCCTGCTCGACGCGAAGCGCGGCGACATCGGCAACACGGCGCGGCGGTACGCCGAGGTCCTCGACCACGTCGACGCGATCACGGTGAACCCGTACCTCGGACGCGACTCGCTCCAGCCGTTCCTCGACCGCGCGGACAAGGGCGTGTTCGCGCTCTGTCGCACGTCGAACCCGGGCGGCGCCGACCTTCAGGACCTCGAACTCGCCTCCGGCGAGCCCCTCTACGAGCGCGTCGCCGCGCTCGCCGACGTGTGGAACGCGAACGACAACGTCGGGCTCGTCGTCGGGGCGACAGCGCCCGAGGAACTCGAGACGGTCCGCGAGATCGTCCCCGAGATCCCGTTCCTCGTCCCCGGCGTCGGCGCGCAGGGCGGCGACGCCGAGGCCGCGGTCGAACACGGGCTCGCGGAGCGCCCCGACCTCCCGGTCGACGTCGGCCTCGTGAACTCCTCGCGCGGGATCATCTTCGCCGGCGAGGAGTCGAGCCGGCCCGGCGACGAGGCGACCTACTTCGGCGCCGCGGGCGACGCGGCGAAGCGGCTCACAAAGCGGCTGAACCGGCACCGATAGCGCCGGGAGTGCGCCGGCAGAGGCGTTCCGGCGGGCTCGTCGAGCGAACCGCGCTACCCGCGCCCGGCGGCGCACCCGGAACAGGCGCGGGCCCGCTCGTCCCAGTGGTCGTCGCAGACGGCGCGCCCGCAGCGGTCGCAGGCGTGGCTCGCCGTGGCCGCCTCGCAGACCTGGCAGAGTCCGGTGAGGCTCACGGCAGCGGTTGGGTCGCACGCCTTATGAGGATCGGGGGCGAGCCCCGGATATGCGCCAGTTCGTCGTCATCGGCCGCGACGTGCCCACCGACCCCGACGCGATCTCGCTGTCGGACATCCCCGGGGCCGGGCGGCTCGATCTGCTCTGCCGGTGCGTGAGCGCCGGCGTCTTCCTCTCGCACGGCATCCGCGAGTCCGTCCGGGTCCACCTCGTCGTCGCGGACGAGTTCACCGTCACCTTCGATTCGGACACGCTCCGCCACCTCCACCCCGACGAGCGCAACGTCGCCGCGCGGGTCCGCGACGCGGTCGACGCGAAGGACGACGCCATCGGCCACATGCCCGCGGACGTCTCTCCGGGCGTCGAACTCCGCCGGATGGATCTCGACGCGACGCTTGACCGACTCGTCGGCGAAGACGGCCGCGGCCCGGACGGGACGCTCGTCCAGCTCCACGAGGAGGGCGACCCGCTCGCCGACGCGGAGCCCCCCGAGGACCCCGTGTTCGTGCTCTCTGACCACCACGACTTCGCGCCCGCAGAGGCGGAGGCCGTGGCCGAGCGCACCGAGCGGCGACTCCGCGTCGGCCCCGAACTGCTCCACGCGGACCACACCGTCACCGTGGTCCACAACTGGCTCGACACGGACGGGTACGCCGAATACTGACCGCGAGACCGATGCCGACGCAACCCCAAAACCGCGAAACGACGACCGCACCCGACACGGACCCCCGATTCGAAATCCCCCTGCGAGGAATCGACGTCGACCCCGAGACGCGCTGCGCGCACTGGGACGATCCGGTCGACGTGGTCGCGCTCCGGTTCGGCTGCTGTGAGGCGTACTACCCCTGCGACGCCTGTCACGACGCGGCCGCCGACCACGAGGCGGTCCCGTGGCCCCGCGACCGCTTCGACGAGCCGGCAGTCCTGTGCGGTGCCTGCCGCACGACGCTCACGGCCCGCGAATACCTCGCGGCCGACGACGACGTCTGCCCCGCGTGCGGCGCCGCGTTCAACCCCGGCTGCCGGAAACACCGCGATCGGTACTTCGAGACCGACGGGGACGGCGCCGTCGATTTATAAGTGAAGCTGCGGTGGCGCGTGCCGACGAACGCCCGAAGGGCGTGAGTCGCACGCGCGAGGGAGTCGGTGGTCCGGAGCGAAGCGGAGGACCACCGACGAGGCTGGGGAGGCGTGAGGCTGCGGGGCTGTGCGGGGTGGGACTCAAAGGGGCAGTTGCGAGGGCGGCGCAGGCGACGTAAGTAGCGTGGCGCTACGCGCCACGGAAAGCCGGCGGCAAAGCCGCCGGCGACACCGCAGGAGCGAGTGAAACGAGCGACGAGGAGCACAGCGAGCGTGCGCCGCCCTCGCGACCGGGGCTTTGGCGGTGGTCGCCGTGGATCTATTGTCTGTTATTTATAACCGAGCGGCTGGGGCTTTGGCGGTATTCACCATCGATCCGGTATCAGTCATTTATAAGCGAGCGGCTAGGAAGTTAGCGGTGTCAACTGCCGGTCTGCTTTTAATTATTTATAAGCGAACAGCCTGACCTTTGGCGGTGGCCGTGGCTGCCATCAATTTGCCTGGTCCTCACCGATTCTCATTCTATCTGATCTTCTCTGATCGCCCCCCTTTCGGAAGGATTAAAAGAACGAGCGGCCTTCAATCGAGTGCGGGCCGGTGGGGTAGCTTGGTATCCTTCGGCCTTCGGGTGGCCGTAACCACGATTCAAATTCGTGCCGGCCCACTTCTCCCGCATCCGTTTCACTCGACGAGCGACGGCTGTCGTTTTCCGACGCACCGAACCGATTGAGTGCCCGGAGCCCGCACCGATCAGCGATGCCAACCGACACCGTCGCGGGCGTCGACTGGGCGGGCGGCGCGTGGCTCGCGGTCGTCATCGACGGCGACGACGAACCGAAGCCCCGCCTCGAACGCGATCTCGAATCGCTGTGGACCGAGCGCGACTTCGACCGGATCCTCGTCGACGTGCCGATCGGCCTCCCCGACGACGCGGAGACGCTGGCGGCCCGCGAGGCGGTCGACTCCGCCGCGCGGTCGGCCGCCGAGCGCCCGAGCAGCGTGTTTCCCGTCCCGTCGCGGAGCGCGTGCGAGGCGGCGAAGGAGGGCGCGGACTACGAGACGGTGAACGAGCGGAACCGCGCCGACCTCGACAAGGGGCTCAGCCGGCAGTCGTACCACATCGCGCCGGCGGTCGGCGAGGTCGACGAATTCCTCCGCGAGGACGAAGCGGCGCGCGACCGCATTCTGGAGGCGCACCCGGAGGTGTGCTTCCGCGGGCTCGCGGGCCGCCCGCTCGACCACTCGAAGACCGGCGCGCCTGGCGTGGGCGAGCGGCTCGACGCGCTCGACGGCCACCTCGACGATCCGAACGCGGCGCTCGGCCGGGTCTGCCGGGAACTCGCCGGGGCGCCGGCCGACATCGTGAACGCCGCGGACCCGACCGTCGACGACGCGGTCGACGCGCTCGCGCTGGCGGCCGTCGCGTCCCGTCCGCTCGACGAGCTCCGGTTCCTGCCCGAGGGCGCCGACTACCGCGACGGCGAGCGGATTCCGATGCGGATGGCGTATTGGAGCGCGGAGCGGCTGGATTGAGACGCTTCCTAGCCCCGCGTCCGTCTCGGAACGGTCGACCCGTTGGTAAGCTTCAAGACCCTCTGTCACCCGCTACGACACGAATGAAACTCTTCTCCTCGCGGGCGGACCGCCGGCGGGGGATCGCCGCCGTGGTCGGCGTCGCGGTCCTCGCGGTCGGGCTCTACGTCCTCGTGAGCCGCTACGCGGGCTTCATCACCGACGCCGAGGCCCTCCGGACGTGGCTCGACCAGTTCGGTATCTTCGCCCCCATCGTGTTCATCGGCATCCAGGCCCTCCAGGTCATCGTCGCTCCGATTCCGGGACAGGTCGTCGCCCTCGTCGCGGGCTACCTTTTCGGCTCGCTCTGGGGCACCGTGTACAGCCTCACCGGCGTGCTCATCGGCAGCGCGGTGGCCTTCTCGCTGTCGAAGCGGTACGGTCGCTCCTTCGTCGAGAACGTCATCCACGAGGACGTGATCGAGCGGTTCGACGGGTTCGTCGACACCGTGGGAATTCCCGGGCTGTTCGCGTTCGTCATCATCCCCGGGCTTCCCGACGACGCCATCTGCTTTTTGAGCGGGCTCACCAAGTGGTCGCTCCCCACCTTCATCGGCGTCATCGCCGTCGGCCGCCTTCCGGCGTATGTGCTGACGGTGTACGCTGGCGGCGAACTCGCGAGCGGCCGGTTCCTCTCGGCGATGGCGCTCGTGGCGCTCGTCGTGGCCGCGTCCGCCGTCGGCTACTACAAGCAGGAGGCGGTCCGCGACCTCGTCGAGCGCGTCGAGCCGCGGCTCCCGTTCTGAGGGACTCGACGCGGCGAGGCGGATATCACCCCCACGTCCACTGCGAGTCGAGCGCGAAGCGGTACAGCCCGCTGATGAGGATCGCGGGGACGTTCGCGACGAGCGCGGTCATCCCGCCCCACTCGACGAGCGCGTAGAGGACGCCGATCTGTATCGGCCACGCGGTCCCGCGAACCAGGTTCGTCTTGAGCAGTCCGCCGAGGTACGCGGACAGGCCGGTGTTCTGACTCGCCCGAAACGTCCACGCATTGTTGAGGACGTACGAGAGGACGATCGTGATCTCGATGGCGATCGTCGCGGCGAGCAGATAATTCAGCCCGGCGACGTTGTCGAACAGCCACAACAGGCCCATCTGTATCCCCGCGGTGATCGCACCGACGACCACGAACCGACGCATCTGGACCGCGAGCGGTCCGCTCACGAGGTTGCGCAGGACCGATCGAATCATCACTTATACCCGAGCGCTTCGAGGCGAGCTTCGAGGTCTTCGTCGACCTCCTCCTCGCCGCGCTCGGCCGCGGCCGCTTCCGCTGCCGCCCCGCGCTCGCGGAGCAGCTCCGCGTGGGTGTCGACGACCGGCACGAACCGGTCGATAACCGCCTGTTCCTCCTCGTTCGGGTCGACCGCGAGGTTCTCCTGTTGGGTCGGGTCCGAGGGGCGGTGGTACAGCTCCCGCTCGCCGGCGTCGACGTTCTCGATGTACGTCCAGTCGTCGTCGCGCGCGCTGACGAACAGGTCGCCGTCGGACAGCGCCCGCGGGATCGGCTGCTGGGTCACCTCCTCGCCGCGGACGGTCACCGAGACGACGGGGTCGTCGGGGACGTCCGGCCCGTCGGCATCGGCGTCTGCCTCTCCGGCTTCGGACGGAGCGTCGTCGCCGCCCAGCGCCGGCACGAGCGACTCGCCGTGCCACTCGGGGGCGGGGTCGACGCCGAGGAGGTCGGCGGCCGTGGGCGGAATGGCGTCGAGCCCGACGTGGCCGTCGACGCGGCCGCCGTCGAGCCCGGGGACGTCGGCCACGAGCGGGACGTGGATCAGCTCGTCGTACAGCTTCGGGTAGTGGGCGAGGTGGCCGTGCTCTTGGAACTCCTCGCCGTGGTCGCCAGCGAGCAGCACCGCGGTGTCGTCGGCGACGCCCGCGCCCTCCAGACTGTCGAGCAGGCGGCCGATGCTGGCGTCGACCTGCCGTACCGTCGCCTGATACAGGGTCCGGAGCTCGCGGAGGGTCCGCTCGCCCACTTCGAGTCCGAGGCTCGTCCGGGCGTGCGCGTGGAGCATCTGGTGGGTGCCGACGATGCCGTCCGACACCTCGCGGATGTACCGGGGCGCGGGGACGTACGGGGTGTGGGTGTCCATGTAGTGGACCCACAGGAAGAACGGCTCGTCCGTGTCGTCGACGAACCCGGTCGCGGCGTCCTCGACGTCGAACATGCGCGAGGCGTCGAGGAACGGGCGGTCGTCGCTCTCGCCGCGGAGCCTCGACCCGAGCCGGCGGATCGGGGAGGACGCGAGCTGGATCCACGCCTCGACCGTCGGGTGGGCGGCGAGGTACCGGCTGTAGCGGCTGGAGCCGACGCTCGTGACGAACGGCTCGAACTCGTCGAACCCGTCGGGGTACCCCCAGTGGTCGGTGAGGAAGCCGTTCGCGGCGTTGAACCCGCCGGTCGCGATCCCGGCCTCGGAGAGCGCCTCCGCGAGCGTCACCGACTCGTCGACGCCGATGTCGCCCGACCGGGCGAAGACGGGCTCCGACGCGAGGATCGACGGGAACGAGAAGGGAGTCCAGTTGCCCGTCGCGAACGCGCGGTCGAACACGGTCCCGCCGTTTGCGAGCCCGTCGATGACCGGCGAGCGGCGGTCGTCGTCGTACGGGGAGACGGCGTCCACGCGCAGCGAGTCCACCGTGACGAGGACGACGTTCGAGACGGTCGCGTCGTCGCTCGGCGCGTCCGCGGCTGAAGGGGTCGACGAATCGGATGTCATAGGGTACGGTGCGAATCCCGGGAGAACGCGCTCACCGCGGGCGAACTTTGGGATTCGCGAATATACTCGGAATGGCGGTTGCCAGCCGCTTGAGGATTTCGATCCCCCACATCCTGGGCGAGCGTACCTATTTGACGGTGCCGACGCACGGGATCGGTATGGACGAGACGCCCACCGGCCGGCCGGTCGACGAGGCGGTGCTGCCGGAACCGGTCCCCGACGACGAGGTTCCGGAGTCGGTATCGGGCCGGTCCCGCGCGATAGAGACGAACGGGGTGCCGCTCCACGTCGTCGAGGCCGGCCCCGAGGACGGGAAGCTCCTGGTCCTGCTCCACGGCTTCCCGGAGTTCTGGTACGGCTGGAACGACGCGATCGCGCCGCTCGCGAACGCGGGCTACCGCGTCGTCATCCCCGACCAGCGCGGGTACAATCTCTCCGCGAAGCCGCCGGCGGTGCGCGACTACCGGATCGGCGAACTCGCACGCGACGTGGTCGGGCTGATCGACGCCTACGACCGGGAGACGGCCGCCATCGCCGGCCACGACTGGGGCGCCGCGGTGGCGTGGTGGCTCGCGCTCGCCCACGAGGACCGCGTCTCGGAGCTGGTCGCGATCAACGTCCCGCACCCGACCGTCTTCGAGCGCGCGCTCCGCACCTCGTGGGACCAGCGGTTCAAGAGCTGGTACATGCTCGCGTTCCAGCTGCCGAAGCTGCCCGAGGCGGTGGCGAGCGCCGGAAACTGGCGGCTCGCGACGAACGCGTTACGCGACACGAGCGCGCCCGGCACCTTCACCGACGAGGACCTGCGGCGGTACCGACGGGCGTGGAACCGCGACGGCGCCTTCGAGGCGATGGTGAACTGGTACCGCGCGATCGTCCGCGACCGCCCCGAGCCGCCGAAGACGGAGGTATCGGTGCCGACGCTCCTGATCTGGGGCGCGAACGACCGGTTCCTCGCGCGCCGGCTGGCCAACGAGAGCGTCGAGCACTGCGTCGACGGCCGGCTGCTCGCGATCGACGACGCGACGCACTGGGTCGTCCACGAACACCCGCACCGCGTCGCCCAGGCGATCGCGGACCACGCCGACCCGTTACCGCCGGGCGCGCGTGAGTGAGGTGGCGGTCCCGAGGAGAGCACCTGCGGCCGGCCGTTTCGAATACTGTCCTCGTCGCACCGCCACAAAGGTTATATCTGCCCTCGTCCAAAGGACAGATATGAGCAAACACTTCGAAGACGCGCGGTACTACCTCGGTCGAGCGGCGGAACACGCGAAGGCGGGCGTCGTCGAGGAGTTAGAGCCGGTCGAAGCCCGCGTGAAGGAGCTCGTCGGGCGGGAAGACGAGGAGCCGGAGCCGGAGGCCTCGCGGCTGGACAAGCTCCAAGCCGATCTCAAAGAGCTCGAAGAGCGCGCAGAGGGCGAGGCGCGCGAGGCGATCGCGTCCGCCCGGAAGCGCGTCGCCGAGTACCGCGGCAAGGACGCCGCCGCGGAGTAGCCACGCCGCGGACTCCTTATTGGAGCGGCGGTCCGGTCGTCGCGGCCGCGTCGCCGCCGATCCGCTCTTCGGCCGGCAGCACCGCGTACTCGATGCCCGCTTCCTCGAACAGGGACCGCGTCCGCTCGATACCCTCCTGCGCGTCGACGTCGGTCGCGCGGTAGTGCCGGATCGGGTGGCGGATCCACGACGGCTCCCAGTGGGCGTACACGTCGGTCGTCGAGCGGTCGGCGCCGGCGTACAGCGCGAGGTGGAGCTGGTGGTCGCTCGCGAGCGCGCCCTCGGGGTACCGGACCCAGCTCGCGACGGTCGTCTCCGGGGGCGTCTCGTAGTCGCGGTACTTGAGTGAGGAGACGAGGTTGCGAACGAACCCGAGCCGGTGGAGCTGCGCCTCGACGATCGGATACGGTTCATGAAGCGTGAACGCGTACTGCTCGCGAGGTGTCTCGCGCTCGGCGTAGAGGCCGACGAGCGACAGCGGCGCGTGGAGGAGGCTCGCGACGCCCTGCCGGAGGCGTTCGAGGAAGCGGAGTTCGTGGGTCACGGGGGGTGAATCGGGCGGGTGCGGCATGAACTATTCGGCGGAAGGTAACTCTTAAGTCCGGAGGTCGGATACCTCGACACGAGCGGGTTGGTGGTCTAGCCAGGTTATGACGGCTCCTTCACACGGAGCAGGTCGGCGGTTCGAATCCGCCCCAACCCATACGCGCTGCGTGGTTTTGTGAAGGAAACACCCTCCGCCACGTACTGCGATTTCGAGGACAATTTTCTTCGAGTTGTCTGCCCTCGGCGCATTCGTAGCGCCGTCATCTACCGGTTAACATGGGGGATTCGCCGCGATTGTAGAAGTACCGAGCGGTGTTTCTAATCAATACGCGCGATACCATTATTAATCCAACCAGATATAAAAGAAGTTTCACCTCGCCACACGACGTCCGAGAACGAACACGAACAAAGCGATAAATAACGCTCCAGTAAGCGATTCAACGCCAACTAGTAGGCGTGACAATGGACTCATCGGGTAGAAATCTCCATATCCTATCGTTGAGAATGTGATAACGCTGAAGTACCAGCCGTTGAGTAGGTCGACTAACATCGCGCCTGGATTTGTGAGGTCGGTCAGGGTAACACGGTACGTCGTCTCGGGATTACTCCGTGCGATACCGGCACTAGAGTAGACAATTCCACATAAGAAAATCAGCAACCCCGACATGCCGAGCAGTCTTCGCAAACTTTCACCATGACGGTGGAGGTTCCAGTTTAGCGTTCCGACAGTGTACTGTCCGAACGATTTGAGCCACAAACTAGAGAGGAAGTTGCTTCCTTCAATCCGATCACTATTTTTTAATCGTTCTTTTTGATACGCTCTCTGTGCCTCCTGCCTTCGGATGTGTGCGTTCCGAGCACGTTCGTTCATCGCGTACTCTTCAAATAGCGACTCCAGACGACGATACGTCCACGCAGCGGCCCGAAGATGAGGCATATCTTCGTTTATATATACTCCTGTATTTGGGTCGTACTCATACCGACATATCTCACGCATGCCACCGGCTTCCTCGTCAATCCCGAACTGAGTTCTATTGTTAATACGAACATCACTGAGATTTACTTGGTAGAGCCGCGCTCCGGAGAGATTCGCGCCACGTAGGTCTGTCCCACCGGTGAGATCTGCGGCTTCAAGTGAGGCACCAAGTGGGTCGGTTGGAATGTCATCTTCCGATGTGAGCGTCCTTGCGAACGCAGGTCTAAATGTGGCATTTCGTAGATCCGCATCCGAGAACTCTGCTTCCCGTAAGTTCGCTTCCGTGAGATTAATTTCGCGAAGATTTGTTTCTACAAACGCAGATTCTTCGAGGTTGGCACGAGGAAATTCAGCCTGTTTGAGGTTGACGTTAACAAACTGTGTGCCGGATATTTCAGATCGAGAAAAGTTTGTTTCTTTGAGATTGCTCGAAGAAAATTCAGCTTTTCGGATGATAGCATTGGAGAAGTCAGCAGAGCAACAGTATCCATCGCAAAATACAGTTTTAGATAGATCAGCGTCAGAGAAGTCGGATTTGCGGAGATACGAATTATGAAACTCGGCTTGGGGGAGGTTAGCCTTGCGGAAAAAGGCTTTGCGGAGATGAACATTCTGAAACTTAGCTTGGGGGAGGTCGGCCATACAAAAGTCGGCTTTGGTGAGGTAACTGTCTGAAAACGTGGCCCTGGAGAGGTCAGCATCGATAAACTTGGCTTCATGCAAGTAGACCTTCGGGAATTCAGCACTTATGAGGGAGGCATTAAAAAAATCGACACCCCGGAGGTCAGCATTGCGAAAATCAGCTTTATACAGATAGCTACTACCAAATTTTGCTTGCCTTAGAGTAGTACGAGAAAAGTCAGCAAACGAGAGAATACAGTCACGGAATGAGAACCCATCAGGGAACCTAATCCCGCGTAAGATAGCCCCACCAAGGTGTTCTTTCACGCACTCCGCGTCCCAGCATACATCTTCAGATGTTTGTTTTGCCTCAATCAGTTCCTGTATACTCTTTTGTTTTTTATCGGCGTGCCAAACGCATAGTCCGTTGTACTTCGGTTCACGGAGACAAACAGCGTTATGCGCGTCTTTTTGCCACTTGTCACTTGCTTTCTCATCAAGTCCAACATCCTCCGGTTTCAGAACATGCCCGCAGTACTCCTCGGGCGCGTCTTCGCAGATTCCCATGAGATATCTTTGTGTGACGACACGTATTGAATCTAATCAGTTTATTGAACCGCATTAGCTCACAGCAAGTTCTCTATACAAATTCTATCAGCACAGTTTGACTCGATACGCCCGACAGTCATACCATAATCCCAAACAGCCGATTACCGGTTCTCACTGACTTGCGTCGTACCGGTCGACCGCTTCTTCCGGGGGTAACCTCCGTGCGATTGTTGGATCCCCGGCAGTTGCGCGGGTCAGCGGTCTACCCTCGCTGACGACGCTCTAGCGTGAAGCATTGTGCGTTGCGGTGCGCCCCAGAGGGAATAAAACCGCACGAAGCCGATCAGGACAGTGGTTCGAATCCGCCCCCACCCCCTACGTAGTACGCACGAGCTGTAACCGTGCGATTTCACTTTCATCAGACTTTCTGGCGCCCGAATCGCAGTTTTTAGATCCTGTTTTTAGGCCGGGAACTTCCTAACTCAACCGGTCGCCGTATGCTGGTCGCCTCCGTCCGGGAATCCGACGATATGACTCGGATCAACGGACAGGTGTCTGGAAGGGTCGCGGACCTCCACGCGCGCCGGTCAGAACGTTCACCCGGAAGGGATCCCACCGTCCGGCACTGGTTTCCGCGAAGGCGAACGCGGCAGGAGAATCCGTCAGAGACCGCCGATACTGAGAAGCACTCCGAGCAAGACGAGGACGACGACGCAGACCGCACCCGCGGCGAGCGGCGTGTTCTCCATCGCCTTCTCGTAGAACGCCATCGATTCGTACTCCTCGCGGAACGCGTCCCGATTCTCCGCGTCGTAGAAGTACTTCGTTTTGAACGCGAAGCGCTCGGTCACCGCGCACCCGGTACAGACGGGAGTATCCTCTAGACGCTCTGTTTTGATGTGCGAGTCGCAGTTAATGCTCCCGCAGTTCGCACAGTACGTGTAGGCCGCGTCGGTCCCTGCCGTGTCGCAGTGGACACACCGGTGAACCCCGTCCTCGCTCGTCACGCGCGACGGTCCCGCCGCGAAGTACTCGTACGGATACGCGTATTCTCCCAGGTCGGTCGTGTGCCGGACCTGTGGGAGGTACACCGGCTCAATCGATTGGACCGAGATGTCGGACCGCTTCGGCTCGCACGTTTTCGTGTACGTGACGTTGTTGTCTCCGGTGTAGGAGACGGTGGTCGTGTGGTGGTCCCGGAGCCGGTCGACAGCCCAGTCTTTGTACTCGGTCTGCGTTTGCCCGAACCGTCGCTCCTCGACCGCGTCGAACGGATCGTCGAACCGGTCCGCGTCGAGCTCGACGGTCGCGTCGAGGTTCTCTATCACGAGGTTCGAGACGTCACGAGTCGCGGTCTCCGGGCGGCCGCGTTCGGCGTGGACAACGAACCGAGACCGGTCGTTGACTCGGTGAATCACGCCGACAGAGGTCTCGAACACCGCGTTCGTGTCCGCGGTCACAGTGACGACCGGTCGGAACGTGACGGTGGTATGCGGTTCGGGGAGGTCCGCCGATTCGATGTTGTCGATGTCTTGGAACGCTTCCTCGACGGGTGCCGCCACCGACGTCGCCGGGTCGTACGGTCGAAGGGTTTCGTCGCACAGGATTTCGATTCGACCGTTGTAGAGGTCAAGCCCGATCTCGTCGGCGATCTCACGCAGGTCCTCGCCATCGATCAGTTCGATCGGATACGGGTCGTCGTTCCGCCGCAACCGGTCGGCGTACTCAACGGCCGGGCCGGTGAACCGACCGGTTGTCGCCACCATTCCCCGTTTCGGCCCGTCGAACTCGAACGTCGCAATCGCCGAGTGGAGCTTCTGGACGACCGGCCGCCCGACGGTATCCGTGTGCTTACACTCGACGACGACGCCGCGCCGCGTCCCATCAACTACCTCTTCCATCAGGATGTCGCGTCCTTCGTCAGCCGTCCGCTCAGCCTGCCGCACGTTTTCGTACCCGAGATTCCGGAACACGTCCTCCATCACGTCCTCGAACTCGAATCCGGAGAGGTCATCGAGGACAGGCATTGCGCGTACTCATCACATGTCAGCCGCTCGCTAAAGGCTCTATTGAAACTCTCAAACTAAGCGGCGACGGTTCACGAGATTCCTCACCAGGACTCGCGCCTTGTGGCCGCACTCGACGTAGGTCCGAAAGCGCTACAATCGCCTCATCGATCGGCCGTCTGAGTGTGCTAAAATTGTGAACGGGCAGAGACGAGCGTTCACGGGTTCCCTTCAGTAGCGATCACGTCCGGCACGTCGAAGAGGCGGACGTCGTCGCGGGCGTCGGCGGCGCGTTCGAGGTCGTCGGTGAATCCGGAGCGGCTGAACAAGACGTACAGCGACGTCCCGTCTGCCGGTTCCGCCGCCCACCGTACTTCCGATGCCGTCCGTTCGAGGTCCGCGAGGACGCCTTCGCTCACGGGGCGCGAGGTGAACTTACACTCGCCCGCGACGAGTCCCTCGCCAGTGAGCCCGAGCACGTCTAACTCGTGTTCCTTGAACCACCACTGCCCGAGGTCCGTGAACTGTCGATCGACGAGAGCGGGGAGCGACCGCTGACAGAGGCGTTCGAACAACGGACTCACGTAATCCGCGAGCTCCGGTGCCACGAGTTCGTCGTACGCGTCGTCGCCGAGCAAGCGGAGCTGGTCTTGGTTCCCGTACACGAACCGGAACCAGAACCGGAACAGCGGCGCACCGATGCGATACCGCCCGCGGTTCGACGACGTCGGCGACGCCGTCACGGGGATGTGGCGTTCGACGAGGCGGAGGCGACGGAGCTTCTGGAGGTACGTGCTGAGCGACCCCGACTCGACGCCGGCCATGCCCGCGATTTCGTTCGGCGTTCGACGGCCGTGTGCGAGCGCTCGGAGGATGCTGAAGTACGTGTTCGGTTGCCGGAGCTCGGTCCGGAGCAGGAACTCGGGCTCGGAGTACAGGAGCCCGCGCTCCGACAGGATCGCCTGCTGGACATTCGTTCCTAACGGTTGGTCGGGGTCGATCGTCTGGAGGTAGTACGGCGTACCCCCGTAAATCGACCACACGGCGATCGCAGTCTCCGGGTCATACGCCGGGAAGAACTCGCGGGCGTCCCCGACCGAGAGCGGTTCGAGGTCGATCGTCGCCGTTCGCCGCCCGTACAACGGTGCGCTTCCGGAGAGCACCTTGTCTTCCATGACGCTGATCGACGACCCGACGAGCACGAGCGTCATTCCGGTGTCCTGTAGCTCCGTGTCCCAGACGCGTTGGATCCGCGACGGGAGTGATTCGTCCTCGTCGATGAGGAACGGGAACTCGTCGATTACGACGACGGCGTCTTCTGTCCCCAGTGCTTCGAGAAGCACCTCCCAGTCACGGCGAACGTTTCGTAGCGACGGGAACTGCGCAGTGACGGTCTCGACGAACTGCTCACACTGGTTCTGCGCCGTGGACTCGACCGCCTGGTAGTACACCGCGTCGTCCCGATCGGCGATCGACTGGCGGACGAGCTCGCTTTTCCCGAGACGACGACGCCCGTAGATCACGACGAGGTCCGCCGTCTCGGAGTCGTAACAGGCCGTGAGTTGATCGAGTTCGGCGTCCCGATCAACGAATCGTTCCATACTGTTACTCCTCGCTCCACGCAGATAGAACTCCCGATTTTGGAAATCGCAATTTCAGAAATTGTGATTTCATAACGTCATCCCTCACCAGTTCTGATGAGGTGATTCTTCACGCTCCGATCCGAGTCGTAATCCCGGTTGTGAGCGCGAACCGTGACATCACAATCCGTCCTCGGGTCATCGTGTTTGAGCGCCTCTCGCGCTTTCGCTTCAATCGTTTCGGGACGCTCACGGACACTACAACGACGATTTGTATTATCGACCGTTTTTATATACATCGTCGAGATCGGTGCGTATGGTACGACCCTCCCGTCGGCGCTTCCTCGGGGGAAGCGCCCTGACGCTCGCAGCGCTGACAGGTGTTCTCGCCCCCGAAACCGACGCGACTGCCGCAGGCCGTCCGAGAGACCTCGACGTCGATATTTCGGCCCCGTTCGCCGACGCGTTCCTCCCGCTGCCGACGGGGGACGCGCTGTCAGCGACGTATACGATGCTGATTGCGGACCGCGTCGACGCCGACGCGGAAGCGGATCTGAGCTACCGCGCCCGTTCCACGGCCGAGCGGCTCGACGTCGACGCCGAGGAGTTGGCTGCGACCGTCGCGGTCACTCCCTCCGAACGCGGGGTCCGGTTAGAGACGGCGGCCGGCGGTTTCGACCGCTCCGACCGCGGCGAGACGATCGCTGTCGGCGAGGGAGACGGAGAGTCGGACGACGACATCCCGGCGGAGGCCGAGACGACGGACGAACTCCCCGCGGGCTGGCGGCTCGCCGACGACAATGAGACCGCGCTCGTCACCGGCGACGGCGTGGCGGCCGCCGCGACCGGCGGTGGGTACTCGCCGAGCCCTCGCAGTGGTTCTGCGCCGTCGGAAGACGAGGTGAGGGACCGACGGATCGAAGCGGCTCGCGTTGCCGGCCAGGCCGCCGCCGACGAGGCCGACCGTTTCGCGGAATCGCCGCTGGGCGAGGCCGCCCTCCCCAAGCTCGGTGGATTCGAAACGGTGCTTTTGGTTCCGGACGCCGCCGGCGGTCCGTTTCCGCTGTCGGTCCCCGACGACGTGGACGCGTTCGCCGCCGGCTTCGAGACCGACCCGAACGACCTCCGAGACATCGACGGCACGGCGGAGAACGCGTACGTGGTCCGTCCGGCCGCGGCTCCCGACGAACTCGACGACGGGACCGTCAGGCGACTCGTGCGTACGGTCGACCCCGCAGACCCCGTCGAAATGGACATCACGCGTTCCGACGGCGTCGTGCTCGTCGACGCCGTCGTCGAGGCCCCGCCGGAACTCGACCGTGAGGCGTCGCCGGACGCCCGAGTCATGTCGGAGTTCGACCGGGCCGCCGGAACCGTGACGTTCGAACACGTCGAAGGCGAGGCCGTGCCGGCCGACGAGCTGGAGGTCTGGCACGACGGCGAGGAGGTGAGCGACACGGTCCTCGACGGGAAGGAGTTCACCGCGGGCGACGAGATCACCGTCGAGACCGGACTGATCGCAACCGTCACGCTGCGATGGTTCGACCCGGACGCGAACGTCTACGACACGTACGCCAGCGAACAGGTCGACCGCGAGGCGTTCGCCGTCGACTACGACATGAGCGACGAGACGTTGGAACTCGCCTACGAGGCCGAACGCTCCGCCGACGCGAGCGACCTTCGGCTGGTCCACCGCGGCGAGAGAGGGGTCCAAACAGCCGGGGAGGAGTTCACCGACGGAACGCTCACCCCCGGCGACGCGGTCACCGTCGACGACGTGTCGATCGGCGACAGCGTACAGCTGGAGTTCGACGTCGAGCAACCGTCGGGCGGCGACTCGCTCATCTATTACCGCGCCAGCCCCCGCGCGTTTGGGTCCACTCGCACGGCGAGGGCGGGACCACGGTCGGGTACGACGGAGAGAAGCCGCGACCCGCTGACGCGTTCGTGACCCTGCTCGACGGAGAGCCGACCGACGCGCAGTTCGCAGACGAGCACGACACCCTCTCGGGCGGCGAGGAACTGGTTCTCGGCGAGCTTCCGCTGGGGAAGACCCTCACCGTCGAGTGGCGGGAGCCGGACGAGCCGGTCGTCATCGCCGACCACGAGGTCGTTCCGAACACGCGCGCGTCGATCGAGTACGACCCGGACGCCGGCGAGATCACGGTCCAGCACCGGAGCGGCCGGACGCTTCCCGCGTCGGAGTTGGAGCTCCAGGTCGGTCGCAGCCCGGCCGACGTCCAGCCCGGGGACGAGCTCGACGAGTTCGGTCCGGACGACTCCTTTGCCGCTCCGGTGCCGCCGCTGTCGCGGGTCAGACTCGTGTGGACCGGCGGCGACCGCGAACACCACCTCGGCGGCACGACCACGGCACGCGACGCGGTCGCGGCGACCTACGACGCCGACTCCGAGGCCATGACGGTCGAGTACGTCGGCGAACAGCCCGCCGACCCCGATCGGCTGCGCGTGTCGGTGAACGGCGCTGGCGAACTGGGCGGGCGAGAGCGCGGTCGGGAGTCGGCGTTCGCGGCCGAACACGACGAGCTCACGTCGGGGGACACGGTCACGGTCGACGACGTCGGGCTCGACGACACCGTCGTCGTCAGCGTCCACACCGAGTTCGAGAACGGATCGGCGACCAGTTCCGTCGGCTACTTCTCGGCGGCGCCCCGCCGCGGATTCGTCGTTAACGACGGGGACGGAGGCGGCGAGGGATCGGGGGTCACGCTCCGCTACGTCGGCGAGGTTCGCCGCGACGCCGACGCCTTCCGAGTGCTGATCGACGGCGAGCCCGCGACGGAGCAGCCCGCCGACGAGACGGACCGACTGACCGGCGGCGAGACGCTGTCGCTCGGCGATCTCTCCGCCGGCACGACGGTCGCCGTCGAGTGGACCGCCGGCGACGAGACCCGAACCGTGACGGAACACGTTATCCCCCCGCAGGCGACGTTCGAGGTCGCGTACGAACCGGCCGACGACGGCGAGGGGGGCGTCGTGACGTTCTCTCACGTCGGCGGTGACGCGCTCGATGCCGACCGCCTCGACGTGGTCGTGGAACCCGCGACCGAGGGATTGCGCCCCTGGGACTCCGACGCCGACGAGGTGACCGCCGGCGACGAGACGAGCGTCGCGGTCGACTCGGAGCCGGGACTGGCCGCCGTCGTCTTCGCCGAGGGCGAGGTACTCCACCGGGAACGGCTCAACCGGGACGGGTAGCGGGGCCTTTCGTCGCCCTCTTCGGATCGCCCGGCGGGGAGGGGGCACCTGAAGAGTTTTGCGCCGCGGCGTCGAACGACGAGGGAAGCTATGAACGGAATCGCGGGGAAGACGGCGCTGGTTACGGGCGCGGGGTCGGGGATCGGTCGGGCCTCGGCGCGTCGCTTCGCGGCGGAGGGCGCGAACGTCGTCGCGGCGGACATCGCGACGGCCGAGGGGAGAGAGACCGTCGACCGGATTCGCGACGCCGGCGGCGACGCGACCTTCGTCGAGGTGGACGTCGCGGACACCGACTCGGTCGAGAACATGGTCGACGTCGCGGTCGAGACGTACGGGAGCCTGGAGTTCGCGCACAACAACGCCGGCATCCTGACCGACTTCGTCGACGTGACGGGGATATCTGAGGCGCGCTGGAACCGGATCATCGACGTCAACCTCAAAGGCGTCTGGGCCTGTCTGAAGGCCGAGCTTCCGGTCATGAAATCGCAGGGCGAGGGGGCGATCGTCAACACCGCGTCGGAGGCGGGGCTGGTCGGGATGCCCGGGCTCTCCAGCTACTCGGCGAGCAAACACGGCGTCGTCGGCCTGACGAAGTCGGTCGCGCTCGAACACGCCGAGCGCGGGATCCGGGTCAACGCGGTCGCCCCCGGGCCGACGAAGACGAACATCCAGTCTGGGCTGCTCGGTGACAGACCCGGCGGCTCGACGCCGTCGCTCCGCGACCGTCTCCGAACCGCGCTGCGGCTGATCCGAACCGCGATTCGGACGGTCCGGGCCGACTACGACACCTCCGCGATGCGGGACGTACCGATGGGTCGGATCGCGGACCCCGAAGAGATCGCCGGCGCGGTCGCGTTTCTCTGCTCGTCGGACGCCTCGTACATCACGGGCCACACGATCCCGGTCGACGGCGGGCAGGCGGCCGATTGAACCGCGCGTCCGGCGAATCGACTTCGAAACGGGCGGAACCCGACGCGGCCGGCGGGGGCCGTCCGGGGCGTGACGGTTTTCACGTGACGGACCGTACCTCGGCCATGACTCGCACGGTAGTCGTCGCCGGCGTCGGTCCGGGACTCGGGGAGTCGCTCGCGCGGAAGTTCGCGGCGGAGGGGTGTCGGGTGGCCCTGTTCGCGCGCTCGACGGAGTACATCGAGGAGCTCGCGGCCGACCTCCCCGACCCGGGCGAGGGGCTCGCGGTCACGACGGACCTCACCGACGTCGACGCGATTCGGGAGGGGTTCGAGACCGTCCACGAGGCGTTCGGGCCGGTGGACGTGCTCGTCAACCACGCGAGCGCCGCGTCGTGGACCGGCCTCATGGACACGAGTGTCGAGGCGTTCGAGGAGACGTGGGCGGTCAACGGCCGCGGCGCGTTCGTCTGCTCGCAGGAGGCCGTCGACGACATGCTCGAAACCGGCGGCGGCACGGTGATCTTCACGGGCGCGACCTCGGCGGTGCGGAGCCGCGGCGGCGCGATCGGGTTCACGGCCGCGAAGTTCGCCGCCCGCGGGATGGCGATGGACATCGCCCAGGAGTTCGGCGGCGAGGGCGTCCACGTCGCGCACGTCGTGATCGACGGCCAGATCGATTCGCCCGACGCCCGCGAGCGCCAGCCCGACCGCGAGGCAGAGACGTTCCTCGACCCCGACGAGATGGCCGAGACGTACTGGCACTTCGTCGAGCGGGACGACGTCGGCACGCAGCCGTTCGAGGTTCATGTCACGAACGGCCCGAACCCCTCGGAATTCATCTGACGACGCGGTCGGGTGCGGTGGGGCGGCCGGAAACACCGGTCAGAACGTGATGACTTCGTAGTCGTCGTCGACGAGCGACCGAATACTCGGGTGGCCGTCGTACTCGGCGAGGGTGGCCAGCCCGGCGTCGTCGACCGCGTCCGCGACGCCGAACGCGCTCGAACAGAAGTCACAGACCGCGGCGTCGTCGCGGACCGCCTGGTACAGCTCGTGGTAGTCGCTCTCCTCGTCTTCGAGCTCCGGGATCCACTGCGTCCCGGCGCCGTCGAAGATCAGCTCCAGCTCGTCACCGTCGGTCTCCGCGAACTCCTTCGCCGCTTCGAGGGCGTTCGCGAGGCGTCCGTAGTCGGCGTGCGACTCGTTGCCGGCGAGGATCACGATTGCTGCTTTTGCCATCGTGCTCCGGCGTAGTTCGGGGACGGAGAAAACCCGTCCGCGGCTGTGTGTTTGGATCGTCGAACCGGTCACGACGGCGAGCGGACGGGCATCGCGCGGCGCCGGGCGGACCGCCTTCACCAGTCGCGCGACACCGGCGTCTCGCTCGCGTCGACGTTCTCCAGCAGCCACGACGCGGCGCCGTCGAGCGCGTCGTCGTCGGTCGCGGTCACCTTCAGCCGGTTGTGGTCCGCCTCGCGGTCGGGGTAGCAGCCGACGGCGACGTCGAACCGGTCCATCGCCTCCGCTAAGGCGGCGATGATGTTCGACTCCGGCTCGACGGTGTAGAGGAACCGCGAGCGCCGGTCGCCTCCGAACTCGTCGGCGACCGTCTCGAACGTCGCCTTCAGCTCGTCCGGGATCCCGGGCATGACGTACGCGTTCTCGACGACGCAGCCCGGCGCGAGCCCCGCTTCGGTCACCAGCGGGCGGCTCCCCTCGGGGACCGCCGCCTCCGCCGCGACGTCGACGTCGAACTCGCGGTCGGGCACCTGCTCGCGGATCGCGGCCAGCCGGCGCTCGACCGATTCGCGCGTGAGCTCGGTCGGGGCCATCTCGCGGTCGAACGCGTCCGCGACCGCCTCCATCGTCACGTCGTCCGGGGTGCTGCCGATCCCGCCCGTGACAATCACGGCGTCGAAGTCGGCGGCGTACTCCCGGACCCGGTCGGCGATCTCGGCCCTGTCGTCCGGGATCGAGAGGATACGCGGCACAGCGACGCCGCGCTCGCTCAGCTCCGCGGCGAGCCAGTTCGCGTTCGTGTTCACCGTGTCGCCCGAGAGCAGTTCGTCCCCGACCGTGATCAGCGCGACCTCCATCGACGCGTCGTAGGGTCGGCCGACGGATGTACGTTTCCCGCCCGAACAGACCCGAATAATGATGAGGGTCCGCGGCCTCGGTCCGGAGGTGACGCGCGACACCACGCGCCGCGCGGTCCTCGCGAGCGTCCTCGCCGCTGGGACAGCCGGGCTGGCGGCGAGCGACGCGGCCGACCTCCTCGACTCGTTCGGCCCGCTGTCGGGCGAGGCGTGGGACGCCGCCGACCGGTCGCTCCCCGAGACCGTCGAGAGCCCGCACGGGCCGGCCACGGTCGCCCGCGACGAGTTCGGCGTCCCGCAGGTCGAGGCGGACGCGGAGCCCGCGGCGTACTTCGCGGTCGGCTACTGCCAGGCGTTCGACCGCCTGTTCGCGATGGACCTCCAGCGCCGCGCCATGCGCGGCCGACTCTCCGAGGTCGTCGGGGAGGCGACGCTGGACAGCGACGAGTTCAACGTCGCGATGGGGTTCGCCGACGCCGCCGAGGCCACCTGGGAGGTCGTCGCCGAGACGCGCGCCGGCCCGCTCGTCGAGGCGTTCGCCGACGGCGTCAACGCGGCGATGGAGGACCTGCCGCTCCCGCTGGAGTTCGAGCTGATCGGCTACGAGCCGGAGCCGTGGACCCCTGTCGACTCGATGCTGATGGAGAAGCAGATCTCGTGGACGCTCACCGGGAGCTTCAGCGAGCTGCGGCGCGCGCTCGTCGCCGACCGCCTCGGCGCGGAGCGCGCGGAAACGCTGTTCCCGACGCGGTACGACCACGAGTACCCGATCCTCGACGGGACGGAGACGCGGCTCTCCGAGGCGACGGCGACCGAAAGCTCCCGCGCCGTGAACCAGCGGCGGTCCGCCTCGGCCGACCCCGTCGACCCCGCGCTCACTGACTGGCTCTCCGGCTTCGAGTCGCCGACGGGCGTCGGCTCGAACAGCTGGGTCGTCTCGGGCGAGCACACCGAGAGCGGAACGCCGATACTCGCGTACGACCCGCACCTCTCCTTACAGGCGCCGCCGCTGTGGTACGAGCAGTCGGTCGAGACGCCCGAGCGGTCGGTCCGGGGCGCGACGTTCTCCGGCGTCCCGTTCGTCATCGCGGGCGCGAACGACCGCGGCGCGTGGTCGTTCACCAACCTCGGCGCCGACGTGCTCGACTGCTACCGGTACGATATCGACGACGCCGGCGACCGCTACCGCTACGACGGGGAGTGGCGCGAGTTCGAGGTCGACCGCCGCGAAACGATTCCGGTCGCGGGCGGCGAGGACCGCGAGCTCCGCGTGCGCCGCACCGTTCACGGCCCCCTGATCGAGCGCGAGGGGCGGACGGTCGGCGTGGCGTGGACCGGACACACCGCGACGCGCACGACGACCGCAATCGAGGCGTACGGGCGCAGCGAGGGGATCGACGACCTCCTCGAAGCGACGCGCGACTTCGACCTCCCGACGCAGAACCTCGTGTACGCGGACGCCGACAGCCGGACGCTCTACTACGCGACCGGGCGGCTGCCGATCCGCCGGACCGACGGCGAGGTCGTCGACGGCGACCGGATCTTCGACGGCTCCGCCGGCGAGGGGGAGTGGTCGGGGTTCGAGCCGTTCGGCGAGTCCTCGTGGGAGGGGTTCGTCCCCTTCGAAGAGAAGCCGCACGCGATCGACCCCGAGGTCCTCTCGACGGCCAACCAGCGCCCGATCGACGATCCGACCCACTACGTCGGCGTCGACTACGCGGCGCCGTACCGCGGCGAGCGGATCGCGGAGCGGCTCGACGACAGGATCCACGGCGGAACCCCGACCGACCCCGACTTCCACCGCGCGCTCCAGAGCGACGTGCGCGACGGGCGCGCCGCCGAGCTCGTCCCCGAACTGGTCGCCGCCGTTCGCGACCGGCCCGACCCCGCGGCGTCGCTCGTCGACGCCGCCGACGCCCTCGACGAGTGGGACTACCGGATGCGGCGCGACTCGCGCGCCGCGCTGATCTTCGCCCGCTACCTGCCGCACTTTCGCGAGCGCGTCTTCGGCCCCCTGTTCTCCGACGCCGACCTCGGCGAGTCGTACTACCCGAGCGACTGGACGCTCGCGCGGCTCCCCGACGACGACCCGCTGTTCGACGGACGCCCCCGGGGCGCCCTCGCGGTTGCGGCCCTTCAGGACGCGCTGGACGAGATCGCCGAGGCTGGTTGGGAGACGTACGGCGACTACAACACCACGCGGGCGATGAACCACCCGCTCGGCGGCGAGGCGCCGTTCCTGAACTACGAGGAGCTGCCGGCGGACGGCTCGCCGGCGACCGTGAAGAACTACCGCGTCGAGTCCGCGGTCGGGTCGAGCTGGCGGATGGTCGTGCGGCCGGGGACCGACGCGACCGCGGTCCTGCCGGGCGGCAACTCCGGCGACTACTTCTCGGAGCACTACGACGACCAGCTCCGGCGCTGGCTCGACAACGACCAGCGCCCGATGCCGCTCGGCGCCGGCGGCGAGCCGGCGGTGCGGTTCGAACCGACGGAGGAATCGGAATGAGCGACTCTACCTCCCTCTCGGGCCGCGTCAGGACGGATCCGCGACTCCACGCGGTCGCGCTCGCCGGTGCGCTCGCGGTCGGCGTCGCGCTCGCGTCGGTCCACTGGCTCGGGCTGATCGCCGCAGGCGCGCTCGCCTCGCTCGCGGCGCCGACAGTGCGTCGGGGGGCGGGGTACGCGCTCCTCGCCGGCGTCGCCGTCCTCGCCGCGTTCGCGGTCTCGCTCGGGCCGGCGGTCGGCCCCGCGTCGGACATGTTCCCGGTCGTCTACGTCACGGTCGGCGCGGGGCTGGCGCTGCCGCTGTTCGGGTCGCTCGCGCGGGCCGTGGTGACGTGAGAGTTAGTCGAGGCGTGCCAGATCGGTCACGGTCTCGTCGGTCTCGACGTCGCCCGTGTTGCGCGTCTCGCTCGGCTCGAAGAGGAGGATTTCGGCCTCCGGCTCGGCGACTGGGAGGTGTTCGGTCCCGCGCGGGACGATCGCGAACTCGCCTTCCTCCAGCACGACATCGTCGTCTTCGCGGAACTCGATCCGGAGCCGCCCCGCGTTGACGAGGAACAGCTCGTCGGCGTCTTCGTGCTGATGCCAGACGAACTCGCCGTCCGCCTTCGCGAGCTTCACCGCCTGCCCGTTGAGCTCGCCGGCGAGCCGCGGCGACCACGTCTCGTCGAACGAGTCGAACGCCTCGGCGAGGGACACCTTCTCCATACCGACTGTCGGCGGCGGAGCGGTAAAATCGCTGCCCACCGGGGCCGGTACGAGCGACCGCGGCCGCAACTGACGGGGATGGCGATGGAAGTATATACCGCTCCGGAACGGTCCGGACATCTCTGCCGTCCGCGATACCACACATATAAGCGCTTACGAGGGGTCTCGACGTGCCGCGACGTATGGCAGCGACTCACGCGGACGAGGGGAGCGATCCGATTCGGGCGGCGCGGGCCGCGCTCCGCGTCGAGCGGCGCCGCGTCGTCGACGAGCGCGAAGCGTTCCGGGCGTTCCGCGGCCGCGTGTCGTCGATTCCGAGCGAGGACGGGAGCGTCGGACCGTCGGACGCCGCGTCGCCGGACGCGTTCGGCGGCGGCGCGCTCGGCGGGGCGACGCCGGATCCCGGAACGGTGCGGGCGTCGCCCGGCTCCCGGCTCGTCGCGGTTCGGGACGCGTACCGGGCCACCGTGATGTCGGTCCCGCACTACGCCGAGGAGTACGACGACACCTACGAGCGGAGCGTCGCCGAGGAGTTCGGTCCGGAGCTCGCGTACGCGCTCACCCGCACGGACTGCTTCCGCGGGGCGTACAAGCGGTCCCTGCTGAGCGCCGCCGAGACCGCGATCGAGGAGCGGGAGGCGTTCCTCGACGCCCTGGAGTCGGAGACCGAGTCCGTCGAGCGCGCGGAGTCGCGGCTGGAACCGATCCGGACAGAGATCGAGGCGATCGACGACGAACTCGGCGGCGACGACGCCGAAGCGGCGTCAGTCGGGTTCGGCGCGCTCGACGCCTGCCGGACCCGGATCGGGGCGCTTAGAGAGGACTGCGACCGCATCGCGGCGCGCCGCCAGCGCGTGCTCGCAGATCACGAGCGCCGGCTCGCGCTCGGCGACGAGCTCGACCTGCCGGGGTACTGCTACCAAGACCTCGACATCACGTATCCGGTCCTCGCCGCGGTCGGAACCGTCGGCGACCGCCTGGAAGCGCTCCGGGTGCGGATCGAGCGAGCGATGACGCGGGCTCGCTGATCAGTCGGTTCGATAGAGCATCCGAGATCGCATGTGTTTCACTCGGTCGCGATATATACGGACGCGCGACGGTATTTATAAACACAGGCGGGCCGGCTGTGAATCCCCGAATTCTCAACCACTCGTTTATAAATCGCTGGCAGTGGACCCACGGCGAACGTCTCCAGAGCCTCAGCAGCTCATTTATAAATCGCTGCTCGCAGATTGGTGGCGAACTCCGCCAAAGCCCCAGCCGCGAGGGCCGCGCACACTCGTTGCGCTCCTCGCTCGCGCTGCTCGCTGCGGTGCTTACGTCGTCTGCGCGGCCCTCGCGGCTGCCCCTTTGAGTCCCACCCCGCACCGCTCCGCACCTCACGCCTCCCCAGCCTCGTCAGTCGCCCTCGCTCCGCTTCGGGCGACTGACTCCCTCGCGCGTGCTCCTCGCGGCCGCCGGGGGCGGCCGCTCGCAGGCACGCGCCACCGTAGTTTGTTTATAAATGGTGTCACTGCCGTTCACGATTCTCTATAAATCGCATCCGTCACTCGGCGTTTTTCGTCGAGATATCCCACCCGGTAACACCAGTGTCCGCGCCGATTCAAGTCCCTACGCAACGTAGACCGAGGTATGACGGATGAATCCGAGAACGGCGGCGACGACCCGAACGCCACGCCGGGGATCCACCACGTCACCTGCGTGGCGGGCGACCCGCAGCGGAACCTCGACTTCTGGGTCGAGACGCTCGGGCTCCGGCTCGTGAAGCGCTCGATCAACCAAGACGACCCCGGGACGTACCACTTCTTCTACGGGGACGCGGAGGGGACGCCCGGCACCAGCATGACGTTCTTCCCGTGGACGGACCTCCCCGACGGCGAGGTCGGCGCCGGGCAGGTGTCCCGCACCGCGTTCCGCGTGCCCGAGGGGACCCTCGACTACTGGGAGGCGCGGTTCGACGAGCGCGGCGTCGACTACGACGACCGCGAGGAGCGATTCGGCGAGACGGTCCTCCCCTTCCGCGACCCCGACGGGCTCCCGGTCGAGCTGGTCGAAGTCGAGATCCCCGACGACGACCCGACAACGGCGTGGACCGCGTTCGTCCCCGAGTCGGCCGCGATCCGCGGGTTCCACTCCGTGACGCTGTGGCTCGACGACGCCGAACGCACCGAGCGGCTCCTCGAAACGATGGGGCTGACCGAGACCGAGTTCGAGGCCGACGCCGCGACGGGGAACGACCGAACTCGCTTCGCCGCGAGCGGCACCGTTGGCAAGTACGTCGACGTCGTCGAGACGGACCGGAAGGGCAGTTCGGGGCGCGGCACGGTCCACCACGTCGCGTTCCAGACGCCGACCGACGCCGACCAGTCCGCGATGCGCGACGCCGTCGCGTCGATGGGTCTGCGCCCGACCGAACAGATCGACCGCCACTGGTTCCGCTCGGTCTACTTCCGGGAGTTCGCGGGCGTCCTCTTCGAACTCGCCACCGCCGACCCCGGGTACGCGAGCGACGAACAGCTCGACGAGCTCGGGGAGCGCTTAGTGTTGCCCGGGCGGTTCGAGGACCGCCGGGACGAGATCGAGGCCGGTCTCGCCGACGTGACGGTCCCGCGGTCCGACGCGGCGTTCGCGGCGAACCGTGCGGATTGAGAGAGTCCACGCCGAACGCGGTCCCCCGCCCGAGACCGATCCTTCTAATCGCGCGGCGCCGAACGCCCTCCCATGACAGAGGACCTCGGCACGCCGGTGCTGGATAACCATCTCCACCTCGACCCGCGACACGGCCGCGGGATCGAGGCGGTCGAGGAGTTCGCGCGGCTCGGCGGGACCCACCTGCTCGTGGTGAACAAGCCCTCGTGGCTGCTCGGCGTCAAGCCGGACGAGCCGGCCGACTTCCGGGCCGTCTTCGAGGAGACGCTGGAGACGGTCGCGGCCGCGACGGAGGCCCTGCCGGGTCGCGCGTGGCCCGTCCTGGGCGTCCACCCCGGCCTGATCAGCCGGCTCGTCGACGAGCGCGACTTCTCGCCCGACGAGGCCCGCGACCTCATGCGCGGCGGCCTCGAGGTCGCGAGCGAGTACGTCGCCGACGGGGACGCGGTCGCGCTGAAGTCCGGGCGGCCCCACTACGACGTGAGCGACGCGGTCTGGGACGCGTCGAACGCGGTCACGCGCCGCGCGTTCGAGCTGGGCGCCGAGGTCGACTGCGCCGTCCAGCTCCACACGGAGGCCACGGAGGACCTGACCGACCTCGCCGCGGTCGCCGAGGAGGTCGGCCTCGACCCGTCGAAGGTCGTCAAACACTACGCGGCCGGCGAGCTGGCGGGGGTCACGCCGAGCGTGATGAGCGACAAGGAGCGGCTGGAGCGCGCCGCCGAGGCGGGGGAGCCGTTCCTGATGGAGACGGACTTCGTGGACGACCCGGACCGACCGGGGATGGTGCTGGGACCGAAGACCGTCCCGCGGCGGGTGCGCTGGCTGCTGGATGAGGGGCACGACGAGGCGGTCCGGCGGGCGCACGTCGCAACCCCCCGCGCGGTGTACGGGATCGACACCGAGGCGACGCTGGAGAGAGAGGTCTGATTCCGGGATTCACGCGGGTGAGACACGGTCTCGGGCGGCGATCGATAGGAAAGGCATTTGAGTAGTCCGGGCGACGTACGGGACATGACCGACGACGACGCCGTTGAAACGTTCTATACCGACGAACGCTGGCAGAACTGGCTCGACCGGCTGGCCGAAGAGGAGATCGACCCCGAGAACGAGGACTCGGCCCGGCTCCTGCTCAACCTTCAGGACGACGCCGCGATCGCCGTGGTGAAGGTGCTGGCCGCGTTCGACGACGGCCGCATCGACGAGGACCGCGCCGTCGAGGAGGTCCGCGACATCCGCGAGATCGTCCTCGCCGACGTCGAGTTTGACGACGAGGACAAGGTGATGCTGATCGACGGCGTCCAGACCTCGCTCGTCCCCGTCTTCTACGCGGCCGAGGAGTACGTCGTCGGCGGCGTCGTCGAGGGCGACGTGAGCGAGTTCGTGCGCGCGGCCGCCGAGGCCGAGGAGGGCGACGACCTCGACGCCGCGCTCGGCTACGTCGTTCAGGCCGGCACGCGCGTCATCGACGGCGAGGCGCTCGACATCGAGCTCGTCGAGGACCTCGAATACGGGCTCGTCTCCGAGTGGGTCAACGGGCTCGACTCCCTCCAATCGGCCATCGAGGACCCGGAAGTCGTCGAAGAAGAGGACTAAGCGGGGTCGACGGACCCGCCCCTGTCGGGCCGCTCGAGGTGAAATGTTTTCAGCGCACGTAGCGTCCGGTCCGTATGGTCTCTCTCGCGGCCGGACTGGCGATCGCGCTGCTCGTCGTCTGGACGGCCAGCTCGTTCGTCCCGCTGGTGCCGGGCGGCGTCCTCGCGGCGCTCACCGTCGTCGGCTACGCGTCCACCACCGGGTTCGCGGAACCGAGCCTCGCCGTGGTGGTCGCGCTCGTCGTCGTCTCGCTGCTGGCCTCCGCCGCGGACGTCGCGTCGGGGATGGTCTCCGGGAGGCTCGGCGGCGCGTCGACCCGGACCGTCGTCGTCGGGACGCTGGTGGGAATCGCCCTCCTGATCCCGCTCGGCCCGATCGGGCTCGTCGTCGGACTGGGCGGCACCGTCTTCCTCGCCGCGCTCGACGAGCACGACGGCGACACGCGCGAGGCCGCTCGGCAGGCGGCCTACGCCGTCGTCGGCGCCCTCGCCAGCGCGTTCGTCCAGGCCGTCCTGCTCGCCGGCGTCACGGTCGCGTTCGCGCTGGCGGTCCTGTGAGGCGACCGGGAGCGCGCCGCTCCGGCCTCCCCTCACGCCGCCACGGAGAACAGCAGCAGGTTGTGCGCCGCCGGACCGAGCCCCATCGCGGCGACGAATCCGAGGAGGAGGTACCCCTCCGTCGGTTCCTCGCGGATGTACGCCGCGAACAGCCACACGACTGCGCTCGCGACGGCGAGCTTCACGAGGAGGAACAGCCACCCCTCGCCGATCACCGGGAGCGACGGGAGTCCGCCGATTTCGAGCAGGATCCGCGAGACGGGGGTGCGCTCGCCGAAGCCGAGCTGGGTCGTCCCGACCGCGGTCGAGACGCCGTCGAGCGCGTGGCCGAACACCGCGAGGGCGCCGACGGACCCGGTTGCCGCGGCCTCGGGTCGGAAACGTGTCAGTCCGACCCAGGCGGCGCCCGCGATCGGGAGGGTGAGCGCGAACGCGACCGCCGACCAGCGCACGCCGGCGGGTGAGACCCCGGCCCCGAGGGCGACGGCGACGACCGGGACGAGGAGAAGGACGCCGGCGGCGGCGAGCGTCGCCGCGATCCGGTCCGGACGGTCGGCATCGACCGCGAGCCACGCGTCGGCGGCGAGCCACGCCGCGCCCGCGAGCACCCCGACCGTGAGGTAGACGGTCGGCGAGCCGGCGAACGGCGCGAGCGAGGACGGGAGCGCGTCGACGACGTAGAGGACGTGAGCCGCGGAGCCGAGCGCCATCCACGGGGCGAGCGCGAGGACGCGCCGGGCGGTGACGGAGGGGCGCCGGCGCCGGAGCGCGGCGACGACTCCGCCGGTCGCGAGCAGGACGACGAGGAGGTGGGGGAGGGGGGGAAGCGTCGTGCCCGCCGGGAGGAGGCCGCCGACCATCAGACGGACAGGACGGGCTGGCTCGCGTACAGGAGGACGTACTCCGCGGCCTTCCCCAGCACCTCGCCGGGGTCGCCGGAGACCGGCTCGCGCGGGACGACGATGAAGTCGGACTCCAGCTCCTCGGCGGTGTCGAGGACGACGCTCCCGGGGTGGACGGTCTTCACCGACGTGGAGAAGCCGTAGGCGATGGAGTTGCTGTGGGGGACTCCGGCGGCCTCCGCGCGGCGCGCGACGGAGTCGGTGAACGCCTCGGAGTCGTCGGCCACCTCGCTCTCGTCGACCACGCCGTGGTCGATGGCGCGGACGACCTCCTCGTCGAGGACGTACAGCGCGTGGACGCTCGCGCCGTACTCGCTCGCGAGCGCGATGGCGTAATCGACCGCCTCGTGCGACTCCTCGCTGCCGTCGACGGGCACGAGGACGAGGTCGATGTCGAGATCGGTCATACCCGACCCGTCGGCGGGGGAGGTCAAAAAGCCCGCCCCAACGGCGTGGTCGGGTGACCGCGCGGCTCCGGGGTCGACGCGGTACCTCGATCCGCGCGATTCCGTCCTGTCGATCCGGTTGAATCCGTTTTTCAGACGAATTCTCGCCTGAAACGGCCGGTCGCTGGAGGGTGTTTTTTGATCGGTTGCGGGAGTAGGTGTAGTATATCGTGAGTGAGGCCATTTATAAGGAGAGTTGTGGTGTTGTTGTCGGCTTTTTATAAGTGATCACCGCTGCTGGGATGGCGACCTCCAAAGCCCCAGTCGCGAGGGCTCGCGCGCCTTGCTGTCGTTCGAAAGGCGCTTTGCGCCTTTCGTGATGACGAGACGCCTCCGGCGTCTCGAACCACGCTCCTCGCTCGGTCACTGTCGCTCCCTCGCTGCGGTGCTTGCTGCGGCGTGCTTCGCCCTCGCGACTGCCCCTTTGAGTCCCGCCCCGCACCGCTCAGCACCGCAGCCTCACGCCTCCCCAACCTCGCCGCTCACGCCCTCCGGGCGTTCGCGGCGTCCCTCGCGCGTGCGACTCGCGCCCTCCGGGCGCTCGTCGGCACGCGCCACCGAACCGCCTGCCATTTATAAGCGTTCGTCGCCGTCGCTCACGGTTGTTTAAATACTACATCGCTGTTACCGATCTGCGACACATACTCCCGCTATCGCTCGTCGCTACCCCTATAGTGAGCGATCGAGCGCGAGAGATATCGAATCCTGAGCATTTCAACGAATCCGCGGGCTCAGAAGTCGGGGAGTTCCCGCTGGCCGGCCTCCCGGCGCTCCGCGGGCGGGACGTTCGTCGCGACGATCTCGTCGACCGCGTCGCGGTTGTCGGCGTCGCTGTTGATCGCGCGGGTCGCGTCCTCGCGGTCGACGCGGAACCCCGCGTCGGCGTACGCGTCGTACATCACGCCGCTGTTCGAGAGGACGACCCACACCCCAGAGTCGTCGAGCTCGCCGGCGACGTCGAGCAGGCGGCGCTGGTCCTCGCGGTCGAACCCGGAGGCGCTGTACTCGTTGAAGTTCGCGGTCGCGCTCATCGGCTCGTAGGGCGGGTCGAAGTAGACGAGGTCGCCGGGCTCGGCGGCGTCGAGGACGTACGCGAAGTCCCCCTGTCGGATCTCGGCGTCGGCGAGCAGATCGCTCGCGCGGCGGACCCGGTCGCGCTGGACCCAGTCGGGGTCGGCGTACCGGCCGATCGGGACGTTGAACCCGCCGTCCGCGTTCTCGCGGTAGAGCCCGTTGTAGCAGGTGCGGTTGAGGTACAAGAGGAGCGCGGCCTCCTCTATGGGGTCGAACTCTCCCTCGTACGGCCGGCGGTTGAACCGCGCGCGCTGCTGGTAGTAGTAGGCGTCCACCTCCCTGCCGCGCGCGGTCTCCTCGGCGTACGGGAGCTCGGGGTCGGGGTCGCTCTCGGGGTCGTCGAACTCGGCCAGCCGCGAGAGCAGCTCGTCGGGGCGGTCGCGGACCTGCTCGTAGAAGTTCACGAGCCGCGGGTTCGCGTCGTTGACCGTCGCGCGCGACGGTTCGAGGTCGAAGAAGACGGCGCCGCCGCCGACGAACGGCTCGTGGTAGCGGCCGAACTCCGACGGGAACCGGGCGTACAGCTCGTCGAGCAGCTGCCGCTTCCCGCCGGCCCACTTCAGGATCGGCTCGGCCATGGCTGTCGGGTGTCGCCCGCGCCCGGGGATAAACGTCCCGGGCCGCGTCCGCGATGATCGGCCCCGAGCCGCCGCGCGCTCGGCCGACCGCGATGATCGGCCCCCGAGCCACCGCGCGCTCGGCCGGCCGCGACGGTCAGTCGACCGCGCCGGTCAGTCGTCGGAGGGCTCCGCGTCCGGCATCGGGAGGTCGTCGACGTGGCCCGCGGCCTCCTCGAAGTTGGGGCCGGGCTCGATGGTGCCGGCCTCGCGGTCCCACTCGATGTAGCCGGCCTCCTCTAAGGCCGGCAGGTGCGTCTCGCGGAGCTCGGCGGCGATCTCGTCGGCCCGCCCGCGAACGCGCAGATCCGCGACCGTCTCGACGGTGCCGTCGGCGAGGCCGGCGACCACGCGTCTGCGCTCCGGCGCCGAAACGACGACCGTTGGGTCGGTGGTGGGAGTGTCGAGTGTCATTGTGTGTCTCTGTCCGTATCTACGAGAACAGTCGAAGCGAAATAAAAGCACCGCCGAGTCGCGGCCCGAAAAGTCTCCCATCGCTCCCCCGATAGGTGGATTCGACTCCCAGACCACGAGCGCGGTCCGCGGCGGCCGACTCCCCGCGACCGGGGGTTCGCCGCCGTCACCGAGTTCACCTCACAGATTTCTGAGAGGTGAACTAATGAATACCATGGTACAGTTTACACCGCATGAACAACCGTTTCAGATGTTTTACTCGCATGTTCCGTGGTACCGTTTCTCAAAACCTATACGAGAAGTGAAAGGTTTTAGTCGGCGGAGCGTGTACGGTGAGATATGTACCAAGGTTCCATCACCTCGGCGGAGGCGCACCGGCCGATCGGCTCCGAGTCGCCGCCGGGCAGTCGCTCGCCGCTGGGGACGCTCGCGTTCCTCGCGCTCGTCCTCGCACCGTTCGTCGCGCTCGCGTACCCCGTCGCGACCGTCGCGCTGTTGACCGGCACCGTCGCGCTCGCCGTCCTGTCGCGGTCCGTCCTGCGGACCCTGCGCCGCCGTAGCGGTCGCGTCCGGACGCTCACGCTCCCCGGTCTGGGGACCGTGGAGTACCGGATCACGACGAACTGACGCGACCGTACGACCGCGCGACCACACGACTGAAACGCCGTCGAACCGTTTTTCGAAAAATTCCGTCACCCTACAGTGACGCCGCGGTCGATCGCGGCGCCGTCCTGACCCTCCCGGCTCCGACTCTCCCTAAATCCCGTACGCGACGCGCTCGCCGACGTCGAGCCCGTTCGCGATCGCGGCGTGGAGCCGCCCCTCGCCCGCGACCCAGTCGCCGAGCAGGTACAGCCCCGCGTCGCGCGCCGAGTCGACGGGCCCGCGGTCGACGCCGCCCTCCGGCTGCGCGTAGCGCCACCCCTGATGGTCGGTCCAGTCGGGGTCGGCTAAGCGCTCGTCGCCGACGATCTCGGCGGCGTGGTCGGCGAGCGCGGCGACGTTCTCGGCCGGGTCGTCGTCGTAGTGCGCCGCCGACCACTCGGCGTTCGCCTGGACGACGAGCAGCGTCTCGCCGTCCGGGACGTGTCCGGCCTTACACTCCTCGCGGGAGATCCAGCCGACCGGGTGCTCCTTGTCCGTGTTGACGAGCGCGTAGTAGGGGACGTCGAGCGCGAACGGGTAGCGGAGGACCGCGGTCCAGACGCTGCGGTACTCGACCGCGCCGACCGCCTCGACGAGCGTCTCGCGGAGCGGGTCGTCCCACTCGGCGGTCCGGAGCAGCTCGGCCGTCTGCGGCGCCGGCGGGTTTAAAAGTAACACGTCGAACGGGCCGTGGGTCTCGCCGTCGGCGTCGTCGAGCTCCCAGCGAGCGTCGTCGCTCGCTCCGCCCGCGGCCTCAACTCTTCGCACCGTCTCGACCCGGGTCCGGCGGTGGACGGTCGCGTCGGTGCGGCCGAACAGGCGCTTGGCGATCTGGGTGAGCCCCCGCCGATAGCTCCACTTGTGCTCGTCCGCGTCGCGGCCGGGGGACACCTCCTCGTCGGCCTCGAAGGTGTACACCGGCTCGGTCACGTCGACGAGCCCCTCGTCGTCGAGCGTCTCGGTGATCAGTTCGACGACGCGGTCGTCGTCGCTCTTCAGGTAGTTCGCCCCGTAATCGTACGTGAGGTCGTCGTGGCGGCGGGTCGCCGCGCGCCCGCAGAGCCCCCCGGACTTCTCCAGCACGGTCACGTCCGCGTCGGGTACGGTGCCGTCGACCACGAACGCCGCCGCGGCCGCCCCCGCGCCCGCGCCGACGATGCCTACGTCAGTCACACCGATCGTTGGGGTTCGACCCACTTAACCGGTCGTCTCGCGGCCGCTGGCGACGCGCGTGGCGGCGAGTGAAAGGCCGTCAGTCGTCGGCGCCGACGACCAGCACGGGCGCGGACGCGCCCCGCTGGACTCGGGTGGGAACCGTCTCGGGGTGGACGAGCCGGTCGAGGCCCGTGCGGCGGGCCGAGCCGACCACGATCAGGTCCACGTCGTGGACGTCGGCGAAGTCGAGCACCTCCTCGTGGGGCGTGCCGTACCGGAACCGCTCCGCCACGTCGACGCCGACCGCCTCGCCCCGGGCCGCGGCGTCCTCGACGAGCGCCTCGCCGGTGCGCTCGCGTCGCTCGACGACCATGTCCCAGCCCTCGGCAGTGTCGACGACGTACAGCGCGTCGACCGTCGCGCCGTAGGCGGCGGCGACGTCCAGTCCCGCGTCGACCGCGGCGCGGCCGGCCTCGTCGTCGCCGGTGACGACGAGCACGCGATCGAAGACGGAGCCGACGCGGTCGCCGTCCGAGGCGGCGCTCTCTGCGGGCTCCGCAGCCGCGGTTGAACCATCGGGCCCTGCGGTCGCGGTCGGATCGGCGGCGTCGGCAGCATCGGTGGCGTCGGTGGAGTCGGTGTCGATTTCGGCGGACATGTGTGGGAGGCCTCGCCCGTTTGCGGAGGGCAGGTGTGTTCGCCTCACCCTTCGAGCGGACGCCATTTAACGGTTTTTGACAGTATAGACGATTATCATTATCTATACGGCCGTAATCCAGAATATATTACAATATTCCATCATTGATTCTTGCTATTTCTTCATAAACGTCCATTCAGCTGAACGGCGAATTCGAGAAACTATCGGACGCTTCGGCCCGAGACCGATCGAGGAGCGTGCCGCCGCGGCGGTGACTGCTGGCCGCTCGGTTCGGTTGACGGTGCCACTGGCTAACGAGGAGTCGTTCTCGGCTGGAGTCGTTCGCGAGTACCCCGAGTGTGGCTTGGCGCACCAGTTCTTCACAGTGGGTGCCAATACACTAACCATGACCGACGAATTCGACGTCCCAACCGAGCCGCGGGCCGCGGTCGACGCGCTGGCGACCCACTTAATTGCGACCGCAGATCGCCCGGTACCGCCAGCGACGAACCGATGGCTCGGAGAGGCCGAAGCCGTCGCCCGCGATGCCACCAGTGACGATCTTGACGCGCAAACCAGACGGAAACGGGTTCGCCAGGTTGCCACACTGCTCGAGTCGGCCGACGAAACGGACGACGCCGTCGCCGACCGTCACATCGAAGCGGCGATCGCGTGCTGTCGAGTCGTTCTCGCTACCGAGTGACGGTGATCCCGTTCGTATGGAGTAGCCCTCTCGCCACATAGTAAATTCTATTGATTAGAGAAACCAAATTAAACCTCGTAAAGTTATTCTCTTTCGTTAAAGAAACCTATATAGGTTACAAATGTGTGTTTTAGCGCACCACACTTATATTCGTAGTCTCTGAAGAATACTTTGATGAGTTCAAAACAAGACGATCTCAAGGAGACGAACACCGAGGCCCGATTCGAGTTCAAGAAGGAAGAGAAATCCGCGTTCAAAAGCGAGAAGGGTCTCACCGAGGAGACGGTCCGCGTCATCTCGGAGGACAAAGACGAACCGGAGTGGATGCTGGAGCGCCGCCTGCGCGCGCTCGAGCAGTTCCAGGAGATGCCGATGCCGACCGACTGGCCCGGCCAGCCGGACCTCTCGGAGGTCGATGTCGACGAGATCATTCCCTACATTCGGCCGGACGTCGACGTTCGTGCCGGCGTCGACGACTGGACCGAGCTCCCGGACGATATCAAGGACACGTTCGACAAGCTGGGCATCCCGGAGGCAGAGAAGAACGCGCTCTCGGGCGTCGGCGCCCAGTACGAGTCGGAAGTCGTCTACCAGAACATGCAGGAGCGCTGGGAGGAAAAGGGCGTCATCTTCTGTAACATGGATGAGGCCGTCCAGGAACACGAGGAGCTCGTCCGCGAGCACTTCATGACGAACTGCGTCCCCCCGAGCGACAACAAGTTCGCGGCGCTCCACGGCGCCATCTGGTCGGGCGGCTCGTTCGTCTACGTCCCGGAGAACACCACCGTCGACATGCCGGTGCAGGCGTACTTCCGGATGAATTCCGAGGGGATGGGCCAGTTCGAGCACACGCTCATCATCGCCGAGGAAGGCTCGGAAGTCCACTACATCGAGGGCTGTTCGGCCCCGAAGTACTCGAAGTTCAATCTTCACTGTGGCGGCGTCGAGGTGTTCGTCGGCGAGGACGCTCACGTCCAGTACTCGACCGTCCAGAACTGGTCGAAGAACACGTACAACCTCAACACCAAGCGCGCCATCGCCGAGAAGGGCGGGCGCATGGAGTGGATCTCCGGCTCGATGGGGTCGAAGGCGACGATGCTGTACCCCTCGACGATCCTGAAGGGCCGCGGCGCCTCCGACAACCACATCACCATCGCCTTCGCGGGCGAGGGCCAGGACATCGACACCGGCGCGAAGGTGTACCACAACGCGCCGAACACGAAGTCCACCGTCGAGTCGAAGTCGATCGCGAAGGACGGCGGCCGCACCAACTACCGCGGCCTCGTCCACATCGCCGACGGCGCGGAGAACTCCTCGACGGCCGTCGAGTGCGACGCGCTGATGTTCGACAACGAGTCGACATCGGACACGATGCCGTACATGGAGATCAACGAGTCGAAGGTCGACGTCGCCCACGAGGCGACCGTCGGCAAGATCGGCGACGAGGACATCTTCTACCTCCAGTCGCGCGGTCTCGACGACGACGACGCCAAGCAGATGATCGTCTCGGGCTTCATCGAGCCGATCACGGAGGAGCTGCCGATCGAGTACGCCGTTGAGCTCAATCGGCTCGTCGAACTCGAGATGGAGGGCTCGCTGGGGTAATTCGATGCCGGAGTGCGCCCACTGCGGAACACACGTCTCACAGCAGTTTGTGACCGTGTTCGGGTTAGACGGTGGTGACGTAGTTGCCTGTCCAGCATGTTCCGGTCGGGCACACATCGCAGAGACGATCGTGGATCGGTACTAGTCGGGGACCATGGAACACTGCTTTGCGTGCGAAACCGATTACGGGTACCTCGGAACGGCCCCGCACGAAGGGTTCTGTCCAGCCTGCGGCTCGACTACTGTCACCCCAGCAGGCGACCTCAGCGTCGCCGACACGACGACGTGGGAGAGTGCGAACGGGCTCTCAACGATCCACGTGACGGCGACCGACGACCGGTCGCGTCTCTTTGAATTCGTGATTGCGGCGCGGCGAGGACGAGGGAAGCTCGTCTGTCTCGCGATCGATGGGGTGACGGTACCCACCGAGACGGTGTGGTCGGTTCCATCTGCCGTCGCGACGAGAGTTACCGCGCAGGGCATCAGAATCAGCGACTCGATGCCGGCTCAAGAGCCGTGATGGAAGTATAGACGACACACGGTCGGCTGCGCCTGTTCTGCCCCGGTCACGAGAGTGAGTACGACGAGGGGCGCAGGCCGGATCTGCCCCCGGTAGAGACGCGCCGCGGCGGACCTCGACGCGCTCTGCGCGTCGCCGGCCGTCGGGAGCATTTCGGCCGCGGATCGACGAGGCAAGTACGACCCCAACGACGCGTTTTAATCGATCAGTCCGAACAGTACCGGTACGAGCGCGAGCGGCGCGACGGACCGGCCCCGCACTGCGATCGAGGCACACGACATGACACCGAACACTACCACGCGGTCGACGAACAACGATGGGTAACGACGAATCGGACGCCTCGGCCGCTGAGACTGACGAGACGAGCGATGACGGACCGACGGGAGAGACCGACGAGGGCGGGTCGGCCGGCGGAATCGACTACGCCGCGCGCGCCGCCGACACGCTCGGCTTCTCGCGGTGGTGGCAGATCGCCGCCGCGGCCGGGATGATGGCCGCGGTGAGCCCGTACCAGTACGTCTGGTCGTCCATCTCGCCGGAGCTCTCCGAGGGGCTCGACATCGCGCTGCCGGCGCTTGGCGCCGTGTTCTCGTTTTACGTGGTGTTCCAGTCGCTCTCGCAGTTCCCCGCGGGCAAGTGGCGCGACAGCCGGGGGCCGGGCGCGCTCACGTTCCTCGCCGCGATCCTCGCCGGCGGCGGATACATCGGCCTCGCGTACGCGACGAGCCTCTGGCAGCTGTACCTGTTGTACTCGCTGGGCGCGGTCGGTGTCGGCATCGTCTACACGGTCGCGGTCAACACCGCGGTCAAGTGGTTCCCGGACCGGACGGGACTGACGACCGGCGTCGGGACGATGGCGTTCGCCGCCGGGAGCGCCCTCGTCGTCCCGTACGTCCAGGCGAACGCGACCGTGTCGGCGTACAGCGACGTGCTCCGCAACATCGGGATCGGAATCTTAGTCGTCACGCTCGTCGGCTCGTTCCTCCTCCGAGATCCCCCGAAGGACTGGCTAGACCGGAAAAACGGCGACGACGAGGGCGGTGACGGCGGCAGTGACGGCAGTGGCGGCGACGGCGGTAACGGCGACGAGGACCTCGCGGCGTCGATCCGCGGTCGGAACTACTCGACGCGCGAGATGCTCTCGACGTGGCAGTTCTGGCTGCTGTACGCGATGTTCATCGCGATGGCGAGCGCCGACCTCCTCGTCATCGCGAACGTGGTCCGGTTCGCGGAGAACTTCGGGCTCGCGGCGTTGATCGCCACGCTCTCCGCGACCCTGCTGCCCGTCGCCGCGGGGGTCTCGCGGCTGATCCTCGGCGAGGCGACCGACCGATTCGACCGCAAGCGCGTGATGGCCGGGTCGTTCCTGCTGGCCGGACTGTTCCGGATCGGACTCGTCGCCGCCGGGGAGGCGGGCAACGGGGCCGTCTTCGTCGCGTTCGTCCTCGGGGCGATGTTCTTCTCCTCGCCGCTGTACGTGTTCTTCCCGTCGATGCTGGCCGACTACTACGGCGCCGCCAACTCCTCCGGCAACTACGCGGTCCTGTACACCGCGAAGGTCGGCGGCGGCGTCTTCTCCGGCGTCGTCGCCGGCTACCTCGTCGCGTCGACGGGGTGGAACGCCACCTTCGTCCTCGGCGGCGCACTCGCGGTCGCGGCGGGGCTGGCGACCTTCGTCCTCCGCCCGCCGAGCGGGTCGGGGCTGGAGACGACCGAGCCGGCCGCCGCGGACTGAGCGGGGCGGCCCGGCCTACCGACCTTCTCACCGCGTCGCCCCGGCTGTCCGCGAGCGACCAGAGCCCGACAGCGGCCCCGGCGGCGACGCGACGCGGCCTCAGGGGAGCCTTCCCACCACGGCGTGGAACGGGTCCTCGCCCGGCCGCTCGGCGATCCGGTCGGCGACCTCGAAGCCGCCCGCGTCGAGGTACCGCTCAACGAGGTCAGCCCGCTCGGCCATCGTGGCGGCCCGCCACGCGCGGACGGCCTTCGTCGGGAACATGCGGTTCGAGAAGCTCACGACGATCGTGCCGCCGGGGGCGAGGACGCGGGCGAACTCCGCGAACACGGGGCCGGGGTACTGGAGGTACTGGACCGACAGCGCACAGCAGACGACGTCGAACGAGCCGTCGTCGAACGGCAGCGACTGGTCGGCGTTGAGGTCGCTGACGACGAACTCGTCGAGACGGTCGTTGGCGGCCAGCTCGGCCTCGTTGAGCCCGTGGCCGACGACGCGGGCGTATTCGACGTCGGGTAGGTGCGACACCCAGCTGCTCATCGCGTCGAGGACGCGGTCGCCGGGCTCGGTCACCGCGGCGTACAGCTCGGTCAGCCGCGCGAGGAACGCGTCGTCCGCGTGGGTGACGAACCGCGGCTCGGCGTAGAACGTCTCGTCGGGGCGGTCGTCGCGCTTGCGGCGGTCGAGCTCCGAGAGGACGGTCGGCACGATACCGGAACGCGGGGCGCGGGACAAAAGAGCGCGTCGCCCCCACCGGACGGCTTTTCACCGCGGAGATTTTACCAGTTGGTAATGGACTCCACCACCGCCGCCGACCGCGGCCTCCACCCGGCGCCCCGCTCCGAGGTCTTTCAAAATCAGGGGAAGTTCCGCACGCGGTTCAACTTCCCCGGGCGGAATCTCCCGGACCACGACGACCACGGCTACGGACCCCTCTCGACGGTCGTCGAGTCGTTCATGGACCCCGGCACGCTGATCCGGATGCACCAGCACCGCGACGAGGAGATCGTCTCGTGGGTGCCCGCGGGCGTGATGCGCCACGACGACCGCGAGGGCAACGAGCTGGTCACCGACTCGGAACACCTGCTCGTGATGAACGCCGGGTCCGGGTTCTGGCACGCCGAGGAGACGCTCGCCGACGACCCGCCGCTCCGGATGCTCCAGATCTTCGTCCGCCCCCAAGAGATCGGCTTAGAACCCGGGATCCAGCACGGGCCGCTGCCGGACCCCGAGCCGAACGAGTGGCGCCGCGTGTTCGCGCCGGCGGGCGCCGACCACCCGTTCACTGTGCGCAACGCGGTCGACTGCTACGACGTCCGCCTCGACGCGGATGCGGGCGCGACGCTCCCCGAGATCGAGGGCCGCGACGCCTACGTGTACGTCTTCGAGGGCGCCGTCGACGTCGGCGACACCACGCTCGACGAGACGGAGAGCGTCTTGTGGACCGGCGACGGCGCCCCGCCGACCGTGAGCGCTGGGGACGAGGGCGCGACCGTCGTCGCCTTCCTCATCGACCCCGACGCGCCCGTGACGCGGCAGGGGACTATCGGGCGATAGAGGAACAGCAGGGGTGCGTGCGCCACGGCCGGATGCGATACAGTATTTAAACAACCAGGAGCGACGGCGACGATTATTTATAAACGAACTGCGGTGGCGCGCGCCTCCGAGCGCCCAGCGGGCGCGAGGAGCGCCGCGCGAGGGAGTCGGCGGTCCGGAGCGAAGCGAAGGACCGCCGACGAGGCTGGGGAGGTGTGAGGTGCGGTTGCCGTGCGGTATGGGGCGGGACTCAAAGGGGCAGTCACGAGGGCGGCGCAGGCGACGTAAGCACCGCAGGAGCGAGTGAAACGAGCGACGAGGAGCGCAACGAGCGTGCGCCGCCCTCGTGACTGGGGCTTTGGAGGTGTCCGCCACCGGTCCGCCAATACCAGTTTATAAGCAAACGCCCAAGACGTTGGAAGAACTCACCGCGGAGGCGCCGTTCGTTTATAAATGGTCAGCGGAAACCGACGATTCGATTTATAAATCCATGTCGAGTCGGAAAAGCTCAACTCCCGGCCCGACAAACCCCGACCCATGCGCACCCCGCTCGCGGCCGTCGGGCTCGTCGCGCTCGGCGTCCTCCTGATGGCGAACCCCCTGTTCCTCCCCGTCTCGGTCGGCGAGCCGAACCCCGCCTACACGCACACCGTTCAGCCGGTGGGCGAGGGGTCGGTCGCCGGCATCGAGTCGCCGGCGACCGGCGCGGCAAACGGGTCCGACGCGGAGAACGACACTAACGCCTCGGACGCGGTCGTCGCGTACGCCGACCTCGCGCCCGACGCGCGGGCGGCGTTCGACCGCGCCCGCGACGCGCCGGAAGGCGGATTCGGCGTCGAGGACCCCGACGAGCGCGTCGACTCGCTGTCGTACCCGACGGAGCCGACGCTCGGGGACGGGCTGCTGATCGTCGAGCGCGACGGCGAGCGGTACGAGTTCTGGACCCGAACCGTCGAGCGGGAACCGGGGGCCGTCGTCGCGCAGCGGGTCTTCCTCCAGCCGGTCGCGTTCCTCGTCGGCTTCCTCGCGGTCGTCGCCGGCGCCGCGGTCGGGCTTCGAGGACGGCTGGCCGGAGAGTAACGGGGAGTCCTATTCCCTGACCGTCGACGCCGGCTGGCCGGAGAGTAACGGGGAGTCCTATTCTCTGACCGTCGACGCCGGCTGGCCGACGGGCTTCGGCGCGTCGCCGGCCTCGATCGCCCGGCGGGTCGACTCGCCGATCTCGACGAGGTGACAGAGGGGGTTGCCGGGGTAGACGACGGGGTTCTCCAACAGGCCGATGAGGAGGCCGGTGAAGGGGCCTCGACCGCGACCGCGTCCTCCTTGAACGGGTTGGTGATCGTCGCGATGCGCTCGCCCTCGCGGACGAGCGACCCGCTCTCGAAGTGGGTGTCGACGATGCCGCCGGAGTCGGCGCGCAGCCACGTCTTCTCGCCCGCGCCGGCGACGATTGTGCGCCACCCGGGCCAGCGAACCGTGTCGGTCTCTAAGAGCTCGTACTCCGCGAAGACGGAGCGGACGCCCGCGAGCGCGTCGTCGATCAGCGGGCGCTGGAACCGGTGGGCCTCGCCCATCTCGATCGTGATCGTGGGGATGCCGTCGGCGGTCGCCTCGCCGCGGAGGGTGCCGCCCGGGCCGTCGCTGTCGATGATCACCTTCGAGCCGAACGCCATCGCGAGGCGGTAGACCGCCTCGTCGGTCATGTCCGCGCGGACGTGGAGCATGTTCGTCCGGCCGCGGGTGGAGGTGTGGAAGTCGAGCCCGAAGTCGCAGGGCGCGATGAAGTTCTCGTAGATGCGGTGGGCCATCCGCTTCGAGCTGGTCGATCCCTGCTTCCCGGGGAACGACCGGTTCAGGTCGCGGTCGTACACCGGGAGGTACCGCTGTTGGGCGAGGAAGCCGGGGACGTTGAGGACGGGGAGACAGACCAGCGTGCCCGCGAGCTCCGAGAGGTCCCACTCGTGAGCCACCTCGCGGACGACCTCGATCCCGTTGAGCTCGTCGCCGTGGGCGGCCGCGGTGAGGAACGCGGTGGGGCCGTCGCGCTCGCCGTTGACGATGGTGACCGGGATCCGCACCGGGTCGCCGAGGTACGTCTCGCTGATCCCGTAACGGATGTTCTGCGTGTCGCCGGGCGGCACCGCCCCGCCGTTGTACGTGAACGCCCGGTCGTCGCTCATGCCAAAGCGGAGCGCGGGGCCGGGTATATATATGGCGACCGGGCGATCGGACGTCCCGCCGGGCTGAATCGATCGGCGTTCCTTTTACCTCGGCCCCCGCAGGGAGACGTATGAGTTCGGACTCGGTTCGGGTGGGAGTGCTGTCGCTACACAACAGCAAGGAGACGAAGGCGATCTGCAACGCGGTTGAGGACCTCGGCCACGAGCCGGTGTGGCTCCGGGAGGAGAACGCCGCGGTCAGCGTCGAGGACGGCGACGTCTCCGTCGAGCCCGCGGTCGACGTGATCGCGAACCGCCTCCTCTTGTCGAACACCGACCAGCCCGCGGAGCTACTGGGGCTGGCGACGACGTTCGAGCGCATCCGGCCGATGCTGAACGAGCCGGATGCCGTCCTCGCGTCGATCCACAAGTTCGCGACGGCCGCGACGCTCGCGGACTGGAACATCCGCGTGCCGGACGCGCTGCTGGCGCTGTCGAACGACCGCCTCAACGAGGGGCGCGAGCGGTTCGGCGACGTGGGCGTGTACAAGACCGCGATCGGGACCCACGGCGGCGGGACGTGGAAGGTCGACCTCACGGAGCGGGTGAACCCGAAGGTGGGGAACCGGCAGGCGTTCCTCCAGCAGCTGATCGACCGCGACGACGAGAAGCACCGCGACCTGCGGGTGTACGTCGTCGGCGACGAGATCGTCGGCTCGATGTACCGCTACGCGCCGGAGGGCGACTGGCGCACGAACGTCGCGCTCGGCGGCGCTGTCGAGGACGCGACCGACGACATGCCCCAGGAGGCCGCCGACACCGCCCTCTACGCGGCCGAGGTGATGGGGCTCGACTACGCCGGCGTCGACCTCGTCGAGGGGTACGACGGCTGGTACGTCCTCGAAGTGAACCCCACCGCCGGCTTCAAAGGGCTCTTCGAGGCGACCGGCACGAGCCCCGCCCCGCACATCGCGCGGCTCGCGATCGAGACGGTCGGCGGCGAGGTGGACGACGACGCGGTCGAGCGCGTCGCCGCCAGTCTCGACGACTCGCGGCCCTCCTGCGCACCGGCGCCGAAACCGAGCTCGACCGAGCAGCCCGACATCGGCTACATCGAGGAGGTCGTCGTCACCGGCACCTCCGGCTCGACGCAGGCGCTCGCGAAGTCTGACACGGGCGCGACCCGGACGAGCATCGACACCCAGCTCGCCGCCGAGATCGGCGCCGGCCCGATCAAGAGCATGACGCGCGTCAAGTCGGGCAGCGTGAAGGGCGGGAAGGCCCGTCCCGTGGTCGACCTCGTCATCGGCATCGGCGGCAACCAGCACACCGTCACCGCGAGCGTCGAGGACCGCGGGCACATGGAGTACCCGCTCCTCCTCGGCCGCGACATCCTCACCGACTACCGGGTCGACGTGCGTCGGCGCGCCGACACCGACGAGACCGAACGCGACGAGGCGGGCGAGATCCTCGAAGAAGAGGAAGAGTAGACGGAGACGCGGTCGACGAGACGGGAGCAGTCGCGGTGGCGCGTGCCTGCGAGCGGCCGGAGCGAAGCGGAGGCCGCGAGTCAGCCCGCGCGAGGGAGTCGGTGGTCCGGAGCGAAGCGGAGGACCACCGACGAGGCTGGGGAGGCGTGAGGTGCGGTCGCTGTGCGGGGCGGGGCGGGATTCGAAGGGGCAGCCGCGAGGCGGGCGCAGACGACGTAAGCACCGCAGGGAGCGAGCGAAGCGAGCGACTGAGGAGCGCAACGAGTGTGCGCCCGCCTCGCGGCTGGGGCTTCGGCGGTGTTCGCCGTTGATCAGTAGCCGCGTACGTATGGCCGAGCAACTGGGGATTTGAGGGCGGTCACCAGCGATCAGCGGGCACCGTTCTACGACTCGTACTCTGCCCAGATGTACCGCGTGCCGTAGCTCCGGTAGGGGCGCCACGTCTCGCCGATCTCGCGCATCTCCGCCCGGCTCAGCTCCGCGCCGTCGTTGTAGGCCTGCTCGATCCCCTTCCGCACCGCGAGGTCGCCGAGTGGGAGCACGTCCTCGCGGCCGAGCGCGAAGATGAGGTACATCCGGGCGGTCCACTCGCCCACCCCACGAATCTCGGTGAGCCGGTCGACGACCTCGTCGTCGCTCACGCCCGCCAGCCCCGCCCGGGTGAAGTCGCGCTCGTCGTCGCGGAACGCGGTCGCGACGTTGCGCAGGTAGTCGACCTTCGTGCCGCTGAGCCCGGCCTCGCGCAGCGCCGCCTCGTCGGCCGCGAGGACGCGGTCGGGCGTCGGCTCGCCGCCCAGCACGTCCAGGAACCGCTCGCGGATCGCGTTCGCGGAGGCGGTCGAGAGCTGCTGGTTCACGATCGAGGTACAGAGCCGACCGAACTCGTCGGCGGCGGGCTCGACCGAGAGCCGTCCGTGCCGGTCGATCAGCGCCGCCATCGTCGGGTCCTCGCGAAGCGCTTCGGCGACCGGATCGGACGCGTCCGCGGCGTTCGCGCCCGCGTCCGCGGCGTCTGCGCCCGCGTCCGCGGTTCGTTCCTTCGCGCCGTCGGCTCCGTCATCCATACCGATCCGACGGGACCGCACGCACGAGTACGTTCGGTTCCGACTCGACGCGCGGCGATCCGGCGTAGCCTACTCGAATAAACTTACAGTACGTTTCGCGTTTGGAAGATGAAAACGTTCAACCATGACGGTTCCGACCGTTCTGGTATGCAGCTCGAAGACGTTCAGCGCGTGGCAGTGCTCGGCGCCGGAAACATGGGGCACGGCATCGCGGAAGTGGCGGCGCTCGCCGGCTACGACGTGTCGCTCCGCGACATCAACGACGAGCTCGTCCAGAACGGGTACGACCAGATCGAGTGGTCGCTCGGCAAGCTCGCCGAGAAGGACCGGATCGGCGACGACGAGGCCGACGCCGCGCTCGACCGCGTCGAGGCGTTCGTCGACCTCGAGGACGCGCTCGACGGCGCCGACGTCGTCGTCGAGGTCGTCCCCGAGAAGATGGCGATCAAGAAGGACGTGTACGACGAGGTCGTCGAGCACGCGCCCGAGGAGGCCGTCTTCGTCACCAACACCTCCAGCCTCTCTATCACCGAGCTCTCCGAGGTCACCGACCGCCCCGAGCGCTTCTGCGGCATGCACTTCTTCAACCCGCCGGTGCGGATGGACCTCGTCGAGGTCATCTCCGGGAAGCACACGAGCGAGGACACCCTCGAACTGATCGAGGGGCTCGCGGAGTCGATGGGGAAGACCCCGGTCCGCGTCCGCAAGGACAGCCCCGGCTTCATCGTCAACCGGATCCTCGTCCCGCTGATGAACGAGGCGGCGTGGATCGTCGAGTCCGGCGACGCGACGATGGAGGCGGTCGACTCCACGACGAAGTTCGGGATGGGCCTCCCGATGGGCTCGTTCGAGCTCGCCGACCAGGTCGGCATCGACGTGGGCTACCACGTGCTGGAGTACATGCACGAGGTGCTCGGCGACGCCTACCGTCCCTGCCCGCTGCTCGGCGAGAAGGTGGAGGCGGAGAACCTCGGGAAGAAGACCGGGAAGGGGTTCTACGACTACGAGGACGGCGACGGCGCCCAGATCCCCAGCGACGCGGTCGACGAGGACGTCCGCCGCCGCCTGCTCGCCGTGATGGCCAACGAGACGGCCGGCCTCATCGGCAACGACGTGGCCGACGCCGACGACATCGACGAGGCCGTCAAGCTCGGCGCGGGCTTCCCCGACGGCCCCGCCAAGCTCGCGGACGAGGAGGGGCTCGACGCGCTCGTCGAGACGCTCGACGCGCTCGCGGAAGAGACGGGCGAGGCGCGCTACGAGGCGACCGACTATCTCCGCGAGGCCGGCGAATCCGGCGGGTTCCGCGGCGGCGCGAGTGGCGGGAGCGGCGACGCGAGCGACGCCGAGGATGGCCCCGACTACGAGGTGCTGAACGTCGCGGTCGACGACCGTGTCGGCCACGTCGAGATCGACCGCCCGCACCGGATGAACACGATCAGCGGCGAAGTCCTCGACGAGCTCGCGGACGCGATCGACCGGCTGGACGACGACGACGAGGTCCGGGCCATCCTGCTGTCCGGCGCCGGTGACCGCGCCTTCTCCGCGGGCGCGGACGTCCAGAGCATGGCCGCGGGCGGCGCCGACCCGATCCACGCCGTGGAGCTCTCCCGACAGGGCCAGCAGACGTTCGGCAAGCTCGAGGAGTCGGACAAGCCCGTAGTCGCCGCCATCGACGGCTACTGCCTCGGCGGCGGGATGGAGCTGGCGACCGCCGCGGACATGCGGATCGCCTCCGAGCGCTCCGAGCTCGGTCAGCCCGAGCTGGACCTCGGCCTGCTTCCGGGGTGGGGTGGCACGCAGCGCCTCGCCCGGATCGTCGGTGAGGGGCGCGCGAAGGAGATCATCCTCACCGCCGACCGCTACGACGCGGAGACGATGGCCGAGTACGACTTCGTCAACGAGGTCGTCCCGGACGACGAGCTCGACGAGCGGGCCCGCGAGCTGGCCGAGCAGCTGGCCGGCGGCCCGCCGATCGCCCAGAAGTACACGAAGCGCGCGATCCACGCCGGCCGGACGGACAACGAGGCCGGGCTGGAGGTCGAGGCGATGGGCTTCGGCCACGTAATGAACACCGACGACCTCATGGAAGGGGTCACGGCGTTCATGGGCGACGGCGAGCCCGAGTTCGAAGGGAAGTAGAACCCCCGAGGCCGCCGCGCTGCCCGACTACAGCGGCGTGTCGGCCGCTTCGGCGACCTGCCGCCCGACGCTCGCGACGAGATACGTGACGGCTGCGACGAACAGCGCGACGCCGACGACGTCCGAGACGCCGGGCAGCGCGGACTCGACGAACGCGGGGAGCGAGGTCGCTCCGGACAGCGGGATCAGGAGGAGGGCGACGCCTCGACGGAGGGATCTGGTCGTCTCCGACATGGCGACCGGGACCGGAACGCGGAGGATAAAGGCTTTGACGGTCTCGCCGTCCGCCATCGCTCGCGCCGAGCCGTTCGGTCGGACGCGCCCTGCCTCAACTGGCAGTAAGACGTACTCCTCCTCAACTGACAGTAAGACGTACCCCTCCTCAACTGGCAGTAAGACGTACCCCTCCTCGACGAGCAGTTAGACGTACCCCTCCTCGACGAGCAGTTAGACGTACCCCTCCTCGACGAGCAGTTAGACGTACCCCTCCTCGACGAGCAGTTCGCCGTTGAGCAGCGAGGCGCCGGCCGCGCCGCGGATCGTGTTGTGCGCGAGGCAGTTGTACTTCGCGCCGGCGTCCGTCGACTGGACGCCGCCGGCGACGATCCCCATCCCGTCCGCGTACGTGCGGTCGAGGCGGGGCTGCGGGCGCTCGGGCTCGTCGTCGCCGTACACCTTGATCAGCTGGTCGGGCGAGCTCGGGAGGTCGCCGGCACCCTCGAACGAGCGCATCGCCTCGCGGAGGTCCTCGGGGGAGGGGTCGTCGGCGAACTCGGCGAAGACGTTCTCCAAGTGACCGTCGAGCGTGGGGATCCGGTTACAGGAGGCCGCCACGTCGGCGTCGTGGAGACTGACCTCGGCGCCGTCGAACTCGCCGAGCAGCTTGCGCGACTCCGTCTCCATCTTCTCCTCCTCGCCGCCGATGTGCGGGATGGCGTTGTCGATGATCTCCATCGAGGTGACACCGGAGTAGCCGGCGCCGGAGACGGCCTGAAGCGTCGAGACGCGGACGCTCTCAAGACCGAACTCGTCGATCGCCGCGAGCGTCGGCACCATCGTGATCGTCGAGCAGTTCGGGTTCTTCACGAGGGCGCCGTCCCAGCCGCGCTCGTCGCGCTGGACCTCGATCAGGTCGAGGTGACCGGGGTTGATCTCCGGGATGGTGAGCGGCACGTCCGCCGCCATCCGGTCGTTCGAGGAGTTCGAGGAGACGACGTAGCCCTCCTCCAAGAAGGCGGGCTCGACCTCGGCCGCGACGCCCGAGGGGAGCGAGGAGAACAGGAGGTCGACATCGTCGTCCGCGATGCCCGCGGGCGTCGTCTCCGCGACCTCCATCTCGGCGACGTCGTCCGGGATGGGCGTGTCGACGCGCCACTTGGCCGCCTCGCGGTACGTCTCGCCCGCGCTCTCCGCGCTCGCCGTGACCGCGGCGAGGTCGAACGTCGGGTGGTCGTCGAGCAACTGGATGAATCGCTGGCCCACGGCGCCCGTCGCGCCGAGGATGCCGACTCGGACAGACATTGCGCGTGGGTCCGTGACAGGGACGTAAGTGCGTTCGGATACGCGTCGATTCCGCCGGCCGCGGTCCCGTCGCGCCCGCGGGCCGGTCGGTCCGGTCGCGGTCGTGCGTTCTCCGTCGCTCGGTGATACCTTTTAAATATGGGTGCGTGGTACTCGCACGCTATGTCCGAGTTCGGAGCGCTCTCGATCGTCCCGCCGCTGCTCGCCATCGCGCTCGCGATCGTCACCCGCAAGGCGATCCTCTCGCTGTTCCTCGGCATCTGGTCGGGCGCCGTGATCTACACGGGCGGGCTCGGGATCGTCCAGACGTTCGACTGGATCGTCGCCGCGATCATCGCCGACGACGGGTTCCAGGCGACGATCCTCGTGTTCACGCTCCTGCTCGGCTCCGGCGTGGCGCTGGTGTGGAACCTCGGCGGGACCTACGCGATCCGCGACTGGGCGATCGAGCGCCTCGACACGCAGCGCAAGGCGGGGCTGGCGGCGTGGGCGCTCGGGATCGTCCTCTTCTTCGACGACTACGCCAACACCGCCATCGTCGGCTCGGCGATGAAAGACGTCTCCGACCAGCTCCGGATATCCCGCGAGAAGCTCTCGTACATCGTCGACTCCACCGCTGCCCCGGTCGCCACGCTCGGGATCTCCTCGTGGGTCGCGTTCCAGCTGTCGCTGATCGACGAGGGGTACGCGGAGGCGGGCGTCGCCGAGGCGAACCGGCCGAGCACCTTCGAGGTGTTCCTCTCTTCGATCCCGTTCAACATGTACGCGATCCTCGCGATCGCGATGGTCGCCATCGTGGTGCTGTGGGGGCGCGACTACGGCGAGATGCTGACGGCGGAACACCGGTCGTGGACGACCGGGCAGGTCACTCGAGAGGGCGCGGAGCCGATGCAGGACGTGGCCGGCGAGCTGGGCGAACCGCCGGCGTCGACGCCTCGGCTGATCAACTTCTTCGCGCCGGTCGCGGTCCTGATCGTCGTCACAGTGGGGACCGCGTTCTGGTCCGGCGGCTTCGCGCCGACCGGGTTCCTCGCCGACTTCCTCGCGGCCGAGTTCGGGAGCGCGGGCGACCGCCTCTGGGAGGCGGTCATCAACGCTGACTTCGCGACCGCGCTGATGATCGGCGCGTTCGGCATGGTGCTGTCCGGGTTCGTCCTCGGGAAGGTCTACCGGGTCTTCGGCTTCGGCGACGCGACGGAGTACACCGTCGACGGGTTCGGAATCATGCTCACCGCGGTGTCGATCCTCGTGCTCGCGTGGGGGATCGGCGAGGTGATCTCCGCGCTGGAGACGGGCCAGTACGTCGCCGAGGCGACGGTCGGGACGGTTCCACAGGCCGTCCTCCCGGCGCTCGTGATGGTCGTCGCCGGCTTCATCGCCTTCTCGACCGGGACCTCGTGGGGCACGATGGGGATCATGACCCCGATCGCGGTCCCCATCGCCTGGGAGATCACCGGCGGCGGCGCGGAGGGGCACACCCTCGTCGCGGTGATGGTCGGCGTCATCTTCTCCGGGGCCATCTTCGGCGACCACAGCTCGCCAATCTCCGACACGACGGTGCTGTCCGCGACGTTCACCGGCGCGGACCTCATCGACCACGTCCGCACCCAGATCTACTACGCGGTCACCGTGGGGTTAGTCTCCGTGGCGCTGCTGCTCGTGTGGGGATTCCTCGGAATTACGCCGTTCGTGTTGCTCCCGGTCGGCGTCCTGACGCTCGTCGCGCTCGTCTACCTGCTCTCGGAGTTCGACGCCGGGCGCCGCGGGATCGACCCCGTCTCGGTCTCGGAGCCGCAGGAACCGGAAGCGGACACGATCAGCGTCGGTGGAAGCGAAAAACGAGAGTGACGGTCCCCCAGCGGACCTTTTAAACGCGCCGAGCGGCTACCGTCGAGCGCGCGCCATCAGTCCCCGCCCGAGTACTCCCCGATGGGAGCGATGACAGCGCGGAGAACCCAGGCGCGTCACATCGGTCGCTGACGCGACCCGCCCGTCGCCGCGCAGGCGACCGCCCGCCACGAGGGTTTCCCGGTCGACGCGGCACGCCGCCGGAGATGAGACCGGTCGTTAGTGTTGCGGGCGCACATTTCGGAATCAAAAAGCGGTACGCCGTAGAGTCGGGCATCGAACTGTTGACTGTCAGCATAATTCAAGGTGGAGCCTCCGACCTCAAGGAGCGAGTGTAGCGAGCGAGTAGGTCGGAGAGGAAACCGACAACCGACGACGCAACCGCCCGACAGTAGCTACCCGACTCCCAAGTATATAAGTACCGTCATGTAGTAATCTGAAATATGGAGGTGCGTCGAACCGCGCCGGTCAAACTCATCGTTCCCGACGAGCGGCGCGACGACCTCCACGAATCCGCGCGACAGTTCCTTCACTGCGCGAATCGTGCTGCCGAGTTCTGTTGGGACGACCGTTCCTACACGAACTGCGTCACGGCGAACTCAACTGCGCGAGACGCACTCTACGCGGAGCTGCGGGAAGAAACTGAACTCACCGCGAACCTCGTTCAAGAAGCCATCCGACGCGCCGTCCAAGCGACGAAAGGCGTCGTTGAACGGTGGAAACAGGGGAAGCGTGTGAGCCAACCGGAGTTCACGTCGTGGAGTATGCTCTATGACAAGCGGAGTGCGACGTTCTATCGGAACAAAGTTTCACTCTCAACCGTCAACGGGCGGGTTGAGTGCGAGTTTGAACTTCCGGCGGACAGCCTGACGCCCTACGAACAGTACGTTCTTTCGGACGAGTATGAGTTCCGGGCGAGTACACTCCAATACGACAAGGCGACTGACGAGTTCTACTTCCACATTACAACCCGGAAGGACGATGATGACGATAACGAGGTTTCGGCAGATACCGGGCACCAAACAGTCCTCGGTATCGACCTCGGCGTCAACAGCCTCGCCGTCTCTTCGACCGGCACGTTCTGGCAGGGAGACGAGTACGACCATTGGTGCCGCGAGTTCGAGAAGCGGCGTGGGGAGATGCAACAGCGCGGCACGCAAGCCGCACACAATGCCCTGCTTCGCCTCGGAAAGCGCGAAGAAGCCTGGCGGAAACAGTACATCCACACGGTTGCCAACGAGATCGTTTCGGAAGCCGTCGAACACGACTGCGACGTGATCGTGTTCGAGGAGTTAACGGACATCCGTGAGCGACTTCCATACGCGAAGTGGCACCACGTGTGGGCGTTCCGACGCCTCGCCGAGTATGTCGAGTACAAAGCACCAGAGCAAGGCGTCTCCGTGGAGCAAGTTGAGCCGAACCACACGTCCCAACGTTGTTCTCGGACGGACTGTGGGTTCACGCATGAAGACAACCGCCACGGTGAACACTTTGAGTGCCAGAAGTGCGGGTACGAGGTCAACGCGGACTACAATGCAGCGAAGAATATCGGGGTGCGATACGCCCGGAAACAGAGACACAGCCTCCGTTCCTCGCCCAAGTCGGGGAGCGGAGACGCACCAGTAGACGTGCGTGTGAATGGTGGAACGGTGAACGGCGAGAGTTACCAGCCTATTGCTGGCGACTGATTGCCGGGAGTCCACATCAAAGCCCTACCCTCAAGGACCGAGGCGCGTAGCGCCGAGGGAGTAGGGTAGGGTAGTTTACTCACCCGTGTAGCCAGTCGTACCACTCGTCGAGGTCAACGACCTCGTTTTCGATATCCGTCGCCCCGTACTGGGTGAACACTTCGTCCACGACTCGCGCTAGTCCTTCCGGATCCTCGTCGGGGCGGTTCTGATCGTAGTAGAGCAGTAGCCCTGCGTGGTCGATCTCCCGGTGTAGTTCCTCGAAGTCCCGCGCGTTGTTCGTCATCAGCGCGACGCCGTGCTCGCCGCACCACGCCAGTAGCTCCGCGTCCTCAGTGAACTCGCCGAACACGTCCTTCCCTGCTCGACCTCGTAGCCCCGCTCGCTGAGCACGCGCTCGAACACTCGCCCGACGTGCTCGTCCAAGAGAATCCGCGCTCCCGTCACTGAATCGTTTCCTTCGGCTTCAGCGATGACTCGTGAATTCGCTCGAAGGCAGCCTCGTTTTCACGCTCGAACTCACGCATTTCCTCGACGTGCGCGTAGTAGTACGAGAGCGCCTCGTACACCTCGGAGAGAGAGATTTCGAGTTGGTCTGCGACGTGTGCGGGTGACCGGTCGTTATCGACGACCCTGGCCGCGACGTGCCGGACGCCGACTCTCGTCCCCTCGATTCGGGGTTCGCCCCCGAGGACGTCCTCGTCGCGGGAGATACTCATACGTCGTCATTGGTCGCGTTCTCGTTTATATCTTTTCGGCGGTCACTCGTCGCTCACACGGCCGGTTCCACGTCCACCGAGCCTATCAGTAGATTCCCGCCCGGTAGTGTCTCGGACGACGTTCCGACGCGTCCGAGCGTCCCGCACGTTCGAGAGCGACAGCGAGCTCACTCCGAGTCGCGCAACACCAGCGGCCCGATGGCGAGCGTGCGCTTCGCGAGGGTGAGCACGCGGAGCAGATAGGAGACGAAAAGCGAGAACGGGAGCAGCGAGACGGCGAACGCGCCGCCGACGACGAGCGTCACGTGGTCGACGCCGAGGGTGCTCCCCGGGAACGTGCCGGCGTCGACGGCGGTGAGGGTGACGCCAGCGACCACCAGCGCCGGCACCGCGGCGTACAAGATCAGGCGCGAGAGGTCGATCAGCGCCCACTGGAAGTACAGCGTCTTGACGTGCTCGCGGGCGGGGCCGAACAGCGACAGCGTCTCTTTCAGCTCCCCGAGGCGGTTCCGCTCGTCGTCCGTGAGCGTCTCGTCGTGATCGGTCGTGATGCGCTCGATCCGGCCGATCTTCGGCCCGTAGTCGAAGTTGAGCGCGGCGAACACGACGTCGAAGGAACCGAACTCGGCGCCGTCGAGCTGGCCGCGAACCGCGTCGGCGTTCTCGGTGAGTCCCGTCACGAGGTCGTCGACCTCCGCTCGGAGCGCGTCCCGGCTCGACCCGTCGGCGTCGTCTCCCTCATCGTCCACCGCGTCGCGGAGGTCACGGGCGCGCTCCGCCGCGGCGCCGAGGATCGCGTCGAGGAACGCGGCCGGGTCGGTCGGCGTCGGCCCGTCAGTGAGTTCCGCGATGTCGCCCCGGACCGCGAGCGTGTCGTCCATGCGCTCCTGCTGGTCGCCGAGCGGGCCGTTCTCCTGCGTGAGCACGAGCTGTCCGATCGTGACGACGAGCGTCGCCCCGGTGACGATCGCCGTGATCATCGAGGCGAACAGCGTCTCGATCGGGTCGCTCGACCCGACCTTCTCCGCGAGGGACGGCGAGAGGCCGACTGCGACGGCGACGAACGCGACGAAGACGGCGACCGTCAGGACCCCCGCGACGACGAGTCGGTTCGCGCGCAACAGCAGCCAGAGCTTGACGCGGTTCTCGCCGGCGCGCTCGCGCATCGTGTCGGCGGTGTCGGTGTCGCTCTCGGCGTCGGGGCCGTCAGGGGCATCGGAAGCGCTCGACGCCGTCTCCGAGTTCCCGCTCATCGCGGTTCGACGGTCACCGAGAGGTCGTCGACGTAGTGCGTCGCGTCTGCCTCCCAGATCACGGCCGTGCCGACGGCGAGGTACAGCGTGTCCGTCGACAGCTCCGGGGTCGTCCACTCGAAGGCGTACTCGCGCCAGCCGTCCGCGAGCCACAGCGCGTCGCGGAGCCCGCCGTACGGCGTCTCGCCGAGGTCGGTCGTGTTGAGCCCGGGCTGCGGGAAGTCCTCTTCCGTCTCCGGCAGCTCGGGGGCCAGCCGCATCAGCGCGTGCCGGATCGTGTTGAACGACTCCGACTCGCTCCAGAACTGCCCGCTCACCTCGATCTGATACGACTCGCCGGACTCGATCGGGACCGGGTGGACCGCCCACGTCACCCCGTCGTCGTAGTCGCCCTGGTTCCAGATCCGGAGCGAGCGCTCGCCCGCGACCGCCTCCGTCTCGGAGACATCGACCTCCCAGTCGAAGTCGTCGATGTCGACCTCAGGACCGATCGCGGCGCCCGTTTCCCAGTCGCCGAGCCCGTCCTCGAACCTCTCCTCGAAGGCCGGCTCGTCGCCGTCGGACCCCGAACACCCGGCGAGGGCGGCGACCCCGACGGCGCCGAGCCCGGCGCTCTTCCGGAGCAGCCCGCGTCGAGTCGCCGTCGCCTCACGTCTGTTCATGACGGTCGGTGTGACTCGCGAGCGACATATAAATACGCGGGCGATACGCCGCGGGTCGGACCGCGCCGGTTCGGCGGATCGGTTTTCCACCGCCGTTCGAGAGCGGCTACGTACGTGCTTTCGGGAGCGCCGATCGCCCAGCTCGCGGTCATCGCGGTCACCGTCCTCGGCCCGTGGATCGGCGCCCGCGCGCTCGTCGACTCGACGGTGCGGATCGCCCGGCGGTTCGGCGTGAGCGAGCTCACGGTCGGCCTGACGATCGTCGCGATGGGGGCCTCGCCCCGAACTGGTCATGACGGTGGACGCGGCGCTGTGGTCCGGGCGGCGGCTCTCGCGCCCCGAGGGCGCCTTCTTCGTCCGCTCCGAGGTGGCGCGGTGGGTGCTCGGGCTCCTGCGGACCTTCGGGTGGGCCGGTCGGATCTCCGAACCGTTATCCGACGACCTCCCGAAGACAGCACGTTCGACGCATGAGCCCGATATTCCTCGCACACGTGGCCGTGTTCGCGGCCGCCGCGGTCGCGTGCGTCGCGGCCGTGCCGCGGGCTCTGCGGATACGAGACGCCGAGACGCGGCAGGGGTTCGTCGCGCTCCTGATCGCGGTGACCCTCTGGGCCGGCGGCTACGTCGGGTACCTCGTCGCGCCCGGCTCGGCGGCGAAGGTCGGGTTCTACATCGTCGGGTTCGTGTTCGCGCTGCTGGCGGTGGGGACGTGGCTCTACTTCTGTGCCGCCTACACGGGGCGGTCGCCGCGACGCGCCCCGTATCGGCGGGCCGCGATCGGCGTCTTCGCCGCGACGGCCCTCCTGAAGGTCACGAACCCGCTCCACGGCCTCTACTTCACGACGGCGTGGCGGACGGAGCCGTTCCCGCACCTGGCGATCCAACATGGACCCCTCTACTGGGCGGTGCTCGGTCTGTCGTACGCGGTCATCGCCGTCGGCTTCTTCATGCTCTTAGAGCAGTTCTACTACACCGGGACCGACAGCCGGCCGCTGATCGGGCTCGTCGCCCTCACCGGGATCCCGACGGTCGCCACCGTCTTCGGCGCCGCGTCCCCGCGACTGCTCCCGCTGATGTACGAGCCGCCGGGCGTCGCGCTGTTCGCGCTCGGAACGCTGTTCGTCTACTTCCGCCGGTTCGAGACGATCCAGTTCGCCGCCGAGAGCGACGCCGCCGCGGTCTTCGTCGACCGGGCCGGCCACGTCCGCGATTTCAACCGGGCCGCCCGGGACCTGTTTCCGGAGCTGGGCGACGCGGTCGGCGACCCCCTGGAGTCGGTCCTGCCGAACCTCGCGGCAGACGTGGACGAGAACGGGCTCGTCCGCGTCGGCGAGGGGGAAGCACAGCGGTTCTATCGGGTCACTCGGAACGCGTTCACCTCCGGCGGGGCGATGGGCGGCGAGCTGCTCGCGATCGACGACGTGACCGACCGGGAGAGGTACAGAATCAGCTTAGAGGAGCGGACCGAACAGCTCGAGGCCCTGAACCGCGTGGTGCGCCACGACATCCGAAACGACATGGCGGTGATCCACGGCTGGGCCGAGACGCTCGAGGACCACGTCGACGACGACGGTCGGGACGCGCTCGAACGCGTGTTGCGGAAGTCGAGACACGTCATCGAGCTCACCGAGATCGCCCGCGACTTCGTCGACTCGCTCGCGGCGGACGTCGCGCCGGAGACGAAGCCGGTCGATCTCGGCGAACTGCTCGACGGCGAGATCCGGGCGGCGCGCGACTCGTTCCCCGAGGCGACCTTCGTCGTCGACGGCGACCTCCCGCCGGTCACGGTCCGCGCCAACGAGCTGCTGACCTCCGTGTTTCGGAACCTGTTGAACAACGCCGTCCAGCACAACGACACCGAGACGCCGACGGTCACCGTCGGGATGGAGGCCACGGCGGACCGCGTTCGGGTCCGCGTCGCCGACGACGGCCCCGGTATCCCGGACGAGGTCCGACCGAACCTCTTCGGGAAGGGTCAGAAGGGGATCGACAGCTCCGGGTCGGGGATCGGCCTCTACCTCGTCTCGATCCTGACGGCGCAGTTCGGCGGCGACGTCCGGGTCAAGGACAACGAGCCGCGCGGCGCCGTCTTCGTCGTCGACCTCCCGAGGATCGACGGCGATCCGCCGCAAGCCACAACTCCCGGCCCGCCATAGGACGCGCATGTCGACCGACGCAGGCGTTGACGTTACCCTCGTTCGCAACGCCACGGTCCTCGCGACCGTGGACGAGACGGCCTTCCTCGTCGATCCCCTGTTCGCGCCGCAGGGCGCGCTGCCGCCGATCGATAACACCCCGAACGACCGGAACAATCCGCTCGCCCCGATGCCGGACGTCGACCTCACGCACGACGCGGTGATAGTCACCCACCGCCACCCGGACCACTTCGACGACGCGGCGGCGGCGGAGCTCGACGCGGACGTGCCCCTGTTCTGCCAGCCCGCTGAGGCGGACGCGTTCGTCGACGACGGGTTCACCGACGTGCGACCGGTCGAGGATTCGGCGTCGTTCGACGGCGTCACGCTCCACCGGATGCCCGGCCGTCACGGACACGGCGAACTGGCCGAGCGGATGGGTCCCGTCTCCGGGTTCGTCTTCGAGGGCGAGGAGACGCTGTACCTCGCCAGCGACACGGTCTGGTACGAACCGGTCGCGGAGACGCTCGACGAGTTCGACCCCGACGCGGTCGTCCTCAACGGCGGTGCGGCGCGGTTCAACGAGGGCGAGCCGATCACGATGGGCGTCGACGACGTGACCGCCGTACGCGGGGCGACCGACGCCGCCGTCGCCGTGGTCCACATGGAGGCGATCAACCACTGCCTGCTCTCGCGCGAGGAGCTCCGGGCGGAGACGGCGGACGTGCTGGTCCCGGAGGACGGCGAGCGGATCGAGTTCTAATCGGTTCGTCGTCACGTTTCGCGAGAAGGTCCGGGTGCGAGAATCGAACCTCAGTCGCTCCGCTCGCGTTCGCTCGTGCCGCTCCTTGCTTCGATTCTCTGCGGAGCCTCGCGGCTCGCGGAGTTGCTCGCCGCGAGAAGGTCCGGGTGCGAGAATCGAACCCGCGTCTCAGCCTCCACAAGGCTGAAGGATAGTCCACTACCCTAACCCGGACACGCGTCGCAAAGTACCCCGCTTCGGTAAATAACGGTTACGACTCCCGGACGGGCGTGGCATGGAATGGCGTCCGGGACGAAGCGCCCGGGCGGGCCGCTGCTCGCGTCTCCGTCCACCGCGTCGTTTTTGAGGGCCGCGGGCGTATCGAAGCGTAACCGTGGCCTTCACCGACAAGATCTACGTGAAAAATCACCGGCAGCTCGCCTCCCAGCTGGAGGCGAACATCCCGAAGGGAGCGTTCGCCGGCGCCACCCTCGACCTGCTGTTCACCGGCGACGGCCTCTCGAAGCTCGACGAGACGACCCGCGACCGCGTCCTCGACTTCGCCGAGGACTTCCTCGACTGCGACTGCGACTCGAACCCCTACTGCGGCCATCCCGAGGAGAAGTTCATGCGCTACGTCCTCGAACTGCGCGCCGAGGGGCTCGGCCCGCAGGCCATCGTCGACGTGATGACCGACGACTACATGGTGTACGCGTACACCGGCGACGTGCTCTCGTTCCTTGACGACGCAGTGCGGAACCTCGAGGCCGTCGAGACGCTCGCGGACGTCGACGGCAACGAGGAGATGTCCGAGCGTGCGCGGACGGCGAAGCGCAATTTGTCCGGCTGAAATCGACGGTAAGGGGTTCGGTACCCGACTAGTCGTTTATAAATTGTTGTCGGGAATCAATAGAGAGTACCGCTGAAGTCTCAGCAGATCACTTATAAATAGATGCTCGCAGATCGACGGCGAATACCGTGAATCCCAGTCGCTGCCTTATAAATGAGTGATAGCTGATCGGCGGCGATCACCGCCGAAGCCCCAGGCGCGAGGACTCGGGGGCCTCGTTGCGCTCCTCAGTCGCTCGTTTCACTCGCTCCCTGTGGTGCTTACTTCGGCCACCTTCGTCCTCGCGCCTGCCCCTTCGAGTCCCGCCCCTCCGGAAGACGTTCCTGCTCGCTTCGCTGCGCGGGCTGCGACTTCCGTGCTCCCGCTCACTTCGCTCGCGGGAACGCACAGCAACCGCGCCTCACGCCTCCCCAACCTCGTCAGTCGCCGTCGCTTCGCTCCGGCGACTGACTCCCTCGCACGCGCTCTCGCCGGCGGCTGCGCCGCCGGCTGTCAGAGAGACCTTTGGTCTCTCTCTCCTCGCGGCCGCCGATGGCGGCCGCTCGGAGGCGCGCGCCAACCGCACCGTATTTATAAGAAACTCTGCCGACGGTCGGTCGATCGCTTCCCGTGCGCGGGGAGCGGCCGAACGGTCTAAGTGCGCGCGCGCCCGAAATCGGCCAATGAGTCTTCGGCCCGCGTGGCTAACGTTCAGGCGATACGCGGCGGCGACGACGGGGATGACGCTCGTCCTCTTCTCGCTCGGCGTCTACACCGCGGCGACCGGTTCCGGGCTCGCGTGTCAGGCCCAGTGGCCGCTGTGTTCCGACCAGCTGATCCCGGCACTCACGATCAACCCGGACTTCATCGAGTGGTTCCACCGCGTGTGGGCGATGGTCACCGGCTTCCTCATCATCGGGGTCGCCGGGTGGACGTGGTTCGGCTCCGGCTTCGAGCGTCGGACGAAACTGGCGGCGACGCTGGCGGTCGCGATCCTCCCGCTTCAGATCACCGTCGGCGCGATCACCGTTACCCTCAGTGGACTCGTCCCCGGCGGGTACACGGTGTCGACGCACGCCGCACACCTGATCGTGGCGCTGGCGATTTTCACCCTGCTCGGGCTGGCGACCATCTGGGGCGGCGGCCGGGGGAACGTGCGGCTGCTCCGCGCGGCCGCAGGGGTCGCGGTCGCTGGCATCGTCGCCAGCGCGGTCTTCTCGCGGGCGGTGCCGTTCCTCACCTACGCGCCGCCCGCGCAGGCCGCCTTCTATATCACCGGGCTCGCCGGGCACCTCGGGCTCGTCGCGACGGTCGCGTACGCGACGGAGGCGACCCGGAACCGGTACGACGGGCTCGACGCCGGCACCGCCGCCACCGTCCGCGCGCTCGCCGCCGGGTCGATGGCCGCGCTCGTCGGGACGCTGCTTCTCGGTCGCGATCTCGTGTTGTACACCGCCACGTGGCAGGGGATCAACCTCGCCGCGCTGGGCGTCGCGGTCGCGCTCGCCGCGGGCGCGGCGTGGACCCTCCGCGGGACAGAGTCGATGCGCGACGGTTCCGTCCCCATCGGCGGCGACTGACCGGCGCCGCACGGCCGAATTTTTGTTAGCCACCCTGGCAAAGGCGGTGTCGGACCCCCAGAGACGGGGTGACCCTGCCCGAGGGAGGAAAGGTTGAAATCGCTCGCCGTACTCGCACGGGTATGACACGCCGCACGCACGCCGATGTGAGTCGTCGGACCTACCTGAAACTGACCGGCGGAACGGCCGCCGTTGGAGCCACCGGCCTCGCCGGCTGTCTCGGCGAGAGCGGGGGCAGCATGACGATCACGCCCGGAACCGCGCCCGGATTCCCGCCGTTCGAGCAGCGGGAGGACGGCGAGCTAGTCGGGTTCGACGTCGACCTGCTCGAAGCCGTCGTCGCGGAGACCGACTACGAGCTCGGCGAGTGGGCCACCTTCGACTTCGACGGACTCATCCCCGCGCTCACGCAGAACGAGGAGATCGACGTGATCGCCGCCGCGCTGACGATCAGCGAAGACCGCCAAGAGACGATCGCCTTCTCCGACCCCTACTGGGAGGCCAACCAGGCCGTCCTCGTCCGCGAGGGCGGCGACTTCCAGCCGTCCGGGTGGGCGGACTTCGAGGGGACCCGGGTAGGCGCGCAGTCCGGGACCACCGGCGCCGCCGAGGTCGAGTCGAACCTCGTCAGCGAGGATGTCATCCCGGATGACAACTTCTCGACGTACGACAGCTACGTCCTCGCGGTCGAGGACCTCTCGAACGGGAACATCGACGCGGTCGTCGTCGACACCCCCGTCGCGGACACGTTCACCGCGAGCCGTGACGTGACGGTCGCGTTCGTCGAGGAGACCGGCGAGCAGTACGGCTTCGGGATCCGTCAGAACGAGTCGGAGCTCCAGTCTGCGCTCAACAGCGGGCTCCAGACCGTCCAAGACGACGGGACGTTCGGAGAGCTCAGAGACACCTGGTTCGGGCAGGAGTAGGATGTCGGTCGCGGGGCCCCTCGCGCTCGCCGCGTCCGATAGCCTCGGCGCTCTCGCGCCGAGTACTGCCTCCGGTGAGACGCCGCTGACGGCCGCCGCCATCGGGTCCGTGAGCGAATCGATCGACTGGTGGCTGGTCGGCGATCCCGCCGACTGGTGGTTCGTCGTCCGGAACGTCGACTACCTGGCCGGCGGCGTCCTGCTGACGGTCGGGCTCACCGTCGCGTCGATCCTGCTCGGGTTCCTCGCCGGCTTCCCCGCCGGCGCGGTGGAAGTGTACGGCGAGGGGCTCCCGAAGCGACTCGTGAGTACCGCCGGCGTCGTCCTCCGCGGGACGCCGATCGTCGTCATCCTCCTCGTGATGTACTTCGTGATCGGCGTCCCGCAGGTGAACCTCGGCGTCGGGTCGATCTCACCGGCGGTCTCGGCGAGTATCTTGGGATTGGGGCTGCGGAGCGCGGCGTACCAGTCGCAGATATTCCGAGCGTCCCTGTCGAGCGTCGACGACGGCCAGCTGGAGGCGGGGCGGTCGGTGGGGCTCTCGCGGTTCGAGGCGATCCGCTACGTCGTCGTGCCGCAGGCGCTTCGGCGGTCGATCCCGGGGTTCCAAAACGAGTTCACCATCGTGTTGAAGGACACGAGCATCGTCTTCGCGATCGGGCTCGCGGAGCTTCTGACCCGCGGGTACGACCTGTTCACCCAAGAGACGACGGCGGTCCTCGAAGTCATCCTGTTCATCAGTGGAATCTACTTCGTCCTCACGTTCACGACGAACCGCGCGCTCGATTACCTCGGTACCCGCTACGCGATCCCGGAGGGGGAGTCGGCGTGACTGACGGCGACTTCCTCCGGGTGAGCGACGTCTCGAAGTGGTACGGCGACGAGCAGGTGCTCGACGAGGTCTCCTTCGAGATGGACCGCGGCGACGTGACCGTCCTGATCGGGCCGTCCGGATCCGGGAAGTCGACCATGCTCCGCTGCGTCAACCGGCTCGCGGAGGCTCAGGAGGGCTCGATCACCCTCGACGGCGTGGAGGTGCTCTCGCCCGACACGGACGTCGACGAGCTCCGCCGGGAGGTCGGCATGGTGTTCCAGAGCTTCAACCTGTTCGCGCACCTGAGCGCGGTCGGAAACGTCGCGCTCGGGCCCCGTCGCGTCCTCGACCTCTCCGAGGACGAGGCCCGCGAGCGCGCCGCGAACCAGCTGGAGCGCGTCGGCCTCGCCGACCAGCTCGACTCGTATCCGGCCGAGCTGTCCGGCGGCCAACAGCAGCGCGTGGGGATCGCCCGCGCGCTGGCGATGGAGCCGAAGCTCATGCTGTTCGACGAGCCGACGAGCGCGCTCGACCCCGAGCTCATCGGCGAGGTGTTGGAGGTGATGCGCGCCCTGGTCGACGAGGGGATGACGATGCTCGTCGTCACCCACGAGATGAGCTTCGCCCGGGCGGTCGCCGACGAGGTCGTGTTCTTAGACGACGGCCGGGTCGTCGAGCGCGGGCCGCCCGAGCAGCTGTTCGAACGGCCCGAGAAAGAGCGGACCGGCCGCTTCCTCGAACGCATCGCGAGCCACGACTGATGGCGGGGGCGACGCGACCGCGGACGGTGGGCGAGCGCGTGGCCGACGCGGACCCGTCCGCGGGGAGGGTCCTTCTCGTCGCCGCCGGCGCGCTGTTCTGGGGCTGGCTCGTCGTCAGCTGGGTCAACAGATGGCTCGGCGGCGCCATCGCCCCGGTCGGCGAGCCGTTCGTCGCGCCGGACGCCGTCGAGAGCGCGTTCGCCGCGGTGCCGGGGCTCGCCGCGGTGGCGGCCGACGCCGCGTTCGTGGTCGAGCTCTCGCCCGTCCTCGCGCAGGGGACGTGGCTCACGGTCGTCATCACCGGCGTGAGCCTCGTCTGCGGCTTCTTCATCGCCGTGCCGCTGGCGGTCGCGCGGGTGTACGGCCGCGCCTCGGCGTGGCTCTCGCTGGGATACACCGAGCTGTTGCGCGGGACCCCTCTCCTCGCGCAGCTGTTCGTGCTCTACTACGGCCTGAACCTCGCGGCGTCGGTGCCCGCGGTGCTGTCCGGCGTGTTCCCGCGCGACGTGGTGTGGGTCGCAATCTTAGGGTTCACGCTCAACGGAGCTGCCTACCAGGCCGAGTACATCCGGGGCGCGGTCGAGAGCGTCGACGAGGGGCAGATCACGGCCGGACGGGCGATCGGGCTCTCGAAGCTGGAGTCGATCTACTACGTGGTGCTCCCGCAGGCGCTCCGCTACGCGATCCCCTCGTGGACGAACGAGTTCGTCTACCTGATCAAGTACTCGTCGCTCGCGGGCTTCATCACCGTCCCGGAGCTGTACTACCGGGCCAACCAGGTCGCGACCGACACGTTCCGGTACACGGCCGTCTTCCTCATACTCGGGGCGATGTACCTCGCGTTAGTGCTCACGGCGTCGAAGTTCATGGAGCGCGTGGACGCCCGGGTCGCGATCCCGGGACTCGGCGCGAACCGAGACCGGTGACGGTCACCCCCCGAACTCGGTGACGACCTCGACGCCCCGCACGTCGTACTCGTCCATGGCCGCGAGCCGGTCGGAGACCTCCGACAGCGACAGTTCGCGGGCGACCAAGTCGCCGGGGTCGATCCCGGTCGCCTCGATCAGCGCGAACAGGTCCGGGTAGCTCGTCGGCGGCATCCCGCGCGAGCCGAGGAAGGAAATCTCCCACCGGGTCATCCAGTCGGTCGGCAGCGACACCTCGCCGCGCTCGGCGTCCGTCGTGAGCCCGACCTGGACGTGCGTCCCGCGAGGACGCAGCGACCGGACGGAGTTGCGGCAGGTCTCCGCGATCCCCAGCGCGTCGAGCGAGACGTCGGCGCCGCCGTCAGTGAGCGCGCGGATCCGTTCGGGTACGGAGCCTGCCCCGTCCGACATCGACTCCGGGTTCACGGTCTCGACCGCGCCGAACTCCGTCGCGAGCGCGAGCGCCTCGTCGTCGACGTCGACAGCGATAACGCGGGCGCCGAGCGCCGCCGCGATCTGGACAGCAGAGAGCCCCACGCCGCCGCAGCCGTGGACGGCGACCGCGTCGCCGCCGCCGACGGTCGTCCGCTCGGCGAGCGCGTGATACGCGGTCATGTACCGACAGCCGAGCGCCGCGGCGGCGGTTGCGCCGAGCCACTCCGGGCGCTCGACGAGGTTGTAGTCGGCGGCCGGCACCGCCACGCGCTCCGCGAACGCGCCCGGGGCGGCGGCCTCGAATCCGAGCGCGCGCCCGTCCTCGCAGACGTTGCCGGCCCCGCGGCGGCAGTGCGGGCAGGTGCCGTCGCCGAGCGAGAACGGGACGACCACGCGGTCGCCCGGACGGAACCGGTCGACCTCGCTCCCGACCGCGACGACCTCCCCGGCCGGCTCGTGGCCGAGGACCTGGCCGCGCGGGACGCGGTCGTCCGCCCACTCGCCGTGGCCGGCCCACGCGTGCCAGTCGCTGCGGCAGACGCCGCAGGCGTCGACGCGGACGACGGCGCCGTCGGGGGCCGGTTCGGGCTCGGGCAGCTCGCGGACCGCGAGCGGCTCGCCGTACTCCCGGAGGATCGCTGCGCGCATACGGCGATCGATCGGCGGACGGGACAAAGGTCTCTCGGCGGCCCCGCCCCGCGTTTGATTATTCCGCGAGAATCTGACTTGATCTCAGCGTCTGACAAGTGATAGGCGAGTAAGGTTTATGCCGACAGGGTAACCTCCTTGACACGTGTCGCGAGCGATGGAACGGCGTCCCGGGATCGCCTACCGCCGCCCCGAGGGTGACCCCGCTCGGGTCGTGATCGAGGCGTCGGGAGAGACGCGGCTCGACGCGCCGGAGCGGCCGGACGGCGGCTGGCTCGACTGCGTGGCCGGCGAGGACCGCGACCGGCTCCGAGAGGCGCTCGACGCTGACCCCGTCGACGTCGTGTATCGGGTCGCTGCCGACGGGGAGCCGCAGTGGGTCCACGAGCGCGGGCGGACGACGGACGGCGGCGACGTGGTGGGGTACCTCTTCCTCGCGGACGAACGGGTCGAGCGGCGGAAGCGGCTGGAACGACAGCGGGAGCGGCTCGAGGAGTTCGCGAGCGTGGTGAGCCACGACCTCCGGAACCCCCTCTCCGTCGCGGTCGGAAACGTCGAGCTGGCCGACGAGCTCGACGGCGACGCGTCGAGCGAGCGGTTGGACCGCGCCCTCGACGCGCTCGACCGAATGGACGACCTCATCGGCGAGCTCCTGACGCTGGCCCGCGAGGGGAAGACGGTCGAGGCCGCCGAGCCGACCGCCCTGCGATCGGTGGTCGAGAGCGCGTGGGGGACGGTCGGCGAGCCGGCCGACGCCGCGCTCGTCGTCGACGGACCGCTCCCGACGGTCCGGTGCGACGCGGACCGGCTCCGGCAGGTCCTCGAGAACCTCTTCCGGAACGCGATCGTACACGGCACGCCCGAGGGAGACGGCCCGCCGGGTTCCGGTTCCGACGACGAATCGGCGCCCGGAGACGGCGTCGCGCCCGGCACGTTCGCGCCGCGTACGGGGTCGGACGCGGACGGCGCCCAGACGGACCCCGACGACGCCGCGGTGCGCGTCCGGGTCGGGGGGACGGACGAGGGATTCTACGTCGCGGACGACGGCCCGGGGATCGACCCCGACCAGCGGGAGGCCGTCTTCGAGCCGGGACACACGACGGCGCCGGACGGCACCGGCTTCGGACTGGCGATCGTCGAACGGATCTCGGAGGCGCACGACTGGACGGTGTCGGTGACGGAGAGCCGCCAGGGCGGCGCCCGGTTCGAGTTCGTCGTCGGCGAGTCGATCGAGGTCCCGGAGGCGAGCGAACGCGACGCCAACCCGAGCTCGGCTCCGGTCCGCGGCGGCGGAGATCGGTGATGCGCGACCGCGTGTAATTCACATAAAGTCGGTCAGCCCGGCCTGATCGTCGTCGTCTTCTCCGTCCGACGCGTCGGTCTCCGCGTCGGCGGCCTCCGCCGAGCCATCTCGGTCGTTCCCGGTAGCAGTCGCTTCGGAGCCGTCTCGGTCCGTCTCGTCAGTTGCGGCCGCGTCGTCTTCCTCGTCCTCCCGAGCCGCGCCGTCGAACGCGAAAGCGCCGTCGGCGTGCTCCTCGATCAGCTCGTCGCGGCGAGCCTGCGCGTCCTCGACGATAGAGGCGACCTTGTTCGTCGACTCGCCGGAGCCGGTGACGAAGGCGACGCCCGCCTCGTCGAGGTCGTACGCCGCCGCCATCGCGACGGTCAGCTCGCGGGGCTTACAGTGGTGGGTGACCGCTTGGAGGAACGGCAACACCTCGCGGCGAGCGGTCGCGACGCTACAGCCGCTCGCGGCCGCGATCTTGCCGACGACCTCGTCCGCGGTCGCGTCAGACGACGACCAGAACTGCGGGCGGCCGTACCGCGTCCACCCGCCCTTCTCGCCGTCGCGGGCGGCCGCGACGCCCGCGGCCGCGTTGTCGGTCGCGTAGCGCCAGTAGGAGTAGTTCTGCGTGGCGCGCACGCGGCCGAGCCAGACGTCCGCGTTCGCGAGGAAATCGTACGCGCGGACCGCCTCCGCCGGCTCGTACACGTCGAGGAGGTTGTTCTCGATCCAGCGCGAGAGGTCGTCCGGCGTCTCGTCGACGGCGTACGCGGACTGGAGCGCCTCCTCGGCGGACTCCTCCTTGAGGACCGCGTCGAGGAACGGGAACAGCCCGAGCGCCTTGTCGCGGTCACCGGTGACGACGTCCTCGACCGTGATCGAGTCGCGGCCCTGCGTCGCGGCCTGGAGGTCGTTGATCGCGCCGCGGAGGTCGCCGCGGTTGCCCTCCGCGATCCGCTGGAGCGCGTCCGACTCGAACTCGATCCCCTCCTTGCGGCAGACGTCGCGGAGGACCGGGACGATGGAGCGGGCGGAGACGTCGCGGAACTCGATCTCCTGCGTGGCGTTCCGGAGCCCGCGCGACATGTCGTAGAAGTCGTTGGCGATGAGCACGATGGGCTGGCCGGACTCCTTCACCAGCTTCGTGATCGCCGAGGCGCCGCCGCGGTCGTAGTTGCCGTGGATGTTGTCGGCCTCGTCTAAGATGACGAGCTGGCGCGAGGCGGTGTCGCCGCCGGCCGCGCCGCCGCCCGCCGCGCTCCCGCCGAGGGTGGCGTTGCGCGCGGCCCGCCCCGCGAAGCGCTCGATGACGTCGGCGGTGCGCTGGTCGGAGGCGTTGAGCTCGACGGTCTCCCACCCCATGTCGTTTGCGAGCGCGTGCGCCGCGCTCGTCTTCCCGACGCCCGGGCTGCCGTGGAGGACGACCGCCTCGCGGTGGTCGTCCCACGAGCGGGCCCACTCCGCGAACGCGTCGCGGGCTTTGTCGTTGCCGCGCACCTCCGAGAGCGTGCTCGGGCGGTACTTCTCCGTCCAGTCGGCCATTACCGGAGCAAGGAGCGAGCCGCGTTTAGTGGTTGCGGAGCGGTGTCCGGATCGGCGCTCGCGCGACCCGGATCCCCGCGCTACCCGCCCCGAATCGGCGTTCGGGTCAGTAGTTTCACGACCATGTCCTGAGTAGGCGGGGGCTACGCGCTCAATTTTCGGCGCTGATATTCATGCCATCAGGTACATAAGCATAGTCTTCGTTTTCGTAAGTAACCAGCAACCGATCGGAACGGACCTGAGAGCCACTTCGACCATGGCACACGAGGCTCTCACTCCCGTTTCTCGGTGAACCGCTGGGTTCAAACAATGAAACCACAGAACCAATCCAACTCGGACGACCGTGCGGTGAGCCCCGTTATCGGGGTCATTCTGATGGTCGCGATTACAGTCATCCTAGCGGCCGTCATCGGGACGTTCGTCCTCGGACTCGGCGATCAGCTCGGCGACACCGCGCCGCAGGCGACTTTCACGATCGACGATAATACCACGGACACGATCAACATCACCAAAACAGGTGGACAGTCGATTGATGGAGATGATCTCGCGCTTTCCGTTGATGGTGAGCGGGTCAATGAGTCCATTGGGGGTGGCCCTTGGCAGACCGGTGAACGAAGGCAAATATCCAGTGATTCCGAGTTTGACGGCGGCGAGGCTGTCGTTCGAATAATTCACGACCCGAGCGGAAACGCGATCTTCGAGCGGACGTGGGACTTCAGCTAATCGCGTAGCCCGGTTATCACATCTGTCGGATCTCTATTTCTGTTGGACACCGGTATCCAAGAGCGTCGGCGCTAAAACGTTCGATTGCGTTGATCGACATCGAGCTTGTGGAGCTCAAGGACCGCGATATCGGATTCGATCGCGTCGAGACCTACTGGGCGGTCTCAACGTGGGGGACGCTCTACCTCGCCGGCGAGGTCGATCCGAACTTTGATCTCTCGATGCCGAGTCCGCGACCGAGCTACGCGGAGAGTGAGCCGGGTTCTGATTACTGACTAGATGCGACTTGTTAGAGAATCTCGATAGTCATGTCTCCTATGTCAACTTAGACTAAATTAGCATTTACAGAGCCGATAGGGGCTGAAAACGCCAATTTTAGCATTTCACTTCTCCGTCTGATGGGGAAAGTTTCAATACCCACGCGACGGGACAGTTCGTTGGAGAAACGCGGCAGTAGGAATCTCCACAACTCAGAGAACCCGACTGATAAAAAGAGGGTGACTCGTCGAGACCTACTCGACGTGGTCCATCACGACGATCGTCATCAGCACACCACCTTCCCCGTGACCAAACAGGATGAGGGTGGTACAGCAGATGGCGATCATCGCTGTCGTACTTAGGGTGATTCTACTCACCTCCGGGTCATTTGATTGAGCGCCACCGTAGGGCGCTAGCTTCGCGGCTATGAACTGCTCGTGATCCCCCTCACCACGTCTCGTGTGGCGGGAAGACACTGTTTGCGTGCTGGCGAGGCGAACCCTTGTAGGTTCGGATGTTCGGACCCGCCCGGCATCTACATGTCCGATTCGGTATGTAACGTCGGTTCGGCGCGTCTGACGCTGAATCCGGTACGTCAGCAAGAAGGGGCCTCCGGACACATAAGCATAGGTAGACCGGAGTGAAACTGAATTTCGAACGAACAAACCGGGAGACAGAAGCGGTCTCTCACCGGAACAAAAAGGGGGTTGATAGGCGGTGGTTCCGCTGGCACCACCGGGTCTAGACTCCCCTTACGCTCGTCGCCTTGACGGGCGCGCGTCCGGATCTGACGTAGTTCCCGCCGGCGACCTGTCAAGAGTTGATAATTAGGGCCGCTCTCATCCCACAAGCTTATGTCGTCTGTGTGTTCGACGCGCCAGAGCGAGTGTGCCTTCAGCACCTGACTAGCGCGGAACGCCCTGATCTTCAGTTACTGACCGCCTCCTCAACGATCTCGATCTCCTCGTCGGTCAGTCCGTATAACTCATACACAATCTCGTCGATCAGTGCGTCCGTCTGTTCGATCTTCGCGTCGAGCTCCTCGGCGCGCTCCTTCGTCTCCAGGTAGTTCGCCAAGTCGTCAGCCACGTCGTCGACATCGGGTAACTCGATCGCTTTCAGCCGGTCGATCAGCGAGTTCGTCTTCGTCGCCGTCTCGCGGAAGTTCGCGAAGCCGCTCGCCTCGTCAGAACCGCCAATTTTTCGGTTTATACCACATCCACGGATGCGTTTTTAAACGCTAGACGGCACTAAGACTGCCGACAATGAGAGCCAGTAAGAATTCGTATGGGACCGCTGAGAGTCGAACTCAGGTCATACGGACCCCATCCGCATAGGATACCACTACCCCACGGTCCCTGACTACACGCTGAAAAACGACGGTCCGGTAATTAAGGACTTCGCTTCACTCCTCGTCGGCGTCCCGCGGGACCACGAGGTCGCCGTCGTCCCGCACCGCGAGGCTGCCGATCGGGTCGCCCTCGTAGACGGCTAACCCCTCGCACCGACCGAGGACGTACCCGTCGCTGTCGGCGCGGACCGTCACGCGCTCCTCGCCCGCGGCGTCGACCACGCGAGCGAGGACGTCGCCCTCGGCGAACGCGTCGCCGGCCGCGACGCGGTGCCGGACGACGCCGGAATCGTCGGTCGTCGGCCCGCGGAAACGCCGCACGGGGAAGTCGACGGGCGCGGGATCGACGCCGACGCCGAGCTCGGCGACCGACTCGGGCACGTCTCCGGGGGCCAGCAGCCCGAGCTCGACTGCGACGCCGAAGACGCCCGCGACGCCCGGCTTGAGGAGGGCGTCGTCGACGACGCTGTGCGCGCCTAACTCCGCCGTGAACGCCGGGATTCCAGCCTCGTTGAGCACGGCGCCCGCGGTCGAGCGCTGGAGGTTCTCCTCGACGTACTCGGCCGCCGGGTACTCCCGAACGACCGGGAGGCCGAACGCGTCGACGAGCCGGCCGAGGTCGTCGGAGAGCGCGGCCGCCTCTGACTCGCTCCGGCGGTCGCCGAAGAGGACGCGGTCGCGGATGGCGAACGGCTCGCTGCCGACGCCAGCGGTGTGGCAGTCGATCAGCGCGTCCGCGGCCGCGTTCGTTCCGACGGTCTCGACGGCGAACTCCCTCGAATCGTCCGCGGGCTCGCCCGCGTCGTCTGGGGCCGCACCCGTGATCGCCGCGTACAGGCGGGCGTCGATCCGCTCTTGAAGCTTCGGCGGGCGTGCCGACTCCGCGTCGGCGTCCGGGAAGTGACGGTTCGGGTCCTCGTCGGCGTAGTACGTCTCCCGCGCGTTCCGCCGCAGTCCGGCGGGGGAGACCGCGGGCACCGCGACGACCGCGCCCGCGAGGTCGTCGAGGCAGTCGCCGAAGGCCGCGACAGCGTCCTGAACGACCGCGACGCCCGTCGCCTCGTCGCCGTGGACGCCGCCCGTGAGCCACAGCGTGGGTCCGTCGCTGGCGCCGTTCGCGACGACGACCGGGAGCCGCTCCGCGCCTCCGGTCGGGAGCTCCGCGACGGGGAGCCGACCGCGATCGAGCGTCCCCGGCGTCGCGCTCGCGCTCCCGAGTGCTATTCGTCCGTCCTCGTCCGCGGCCCCGCCTTCGTCCGACTCGTCCATACCCGAACCCGGGCTGGCGGAATCATAAAAGAACGCGCTCTAAGTCGACGACGACCCCGCTGTCGGCGTCCGGATCGCCGACGACGCGCCCGAGACAGACCGCGGTGCCGTCCGGCGTGAAACACGCGACGAGCGGCGGCTCGTCGTCGCCGTCGCGGTCCGGCTGAATGGCGTCCTCGTCGACGTCGATCACGCCGGGCGCGTAGACGGGCGCGCCGGTCGCGACGCTGCGCGCGGCGGACCGCGCGATCGTCACCGCGGGGAGGTGCGTCAGGGCGTCCTCGGCCGGCCGGACCACCTCGCGGAGGAGCGCGTCGTCGCCGTCCTCGGCCCACGCGAGGGCGTCCACGAGGTCTTGGAGCGTGTGGAGGTCGCGGTCGTCGAACGGGTCGGTGGCGGTCCGGCGGAGGTGGCCCATGTGCGCGCCGACCCCCGTCGCGAGCCCGACGTCGTGACACAGCTTCCGGACGTACGTCCCCGACTCGCATCGGATCCGGAGGAGGGCCTGCCGGCCGTCGACCTCCAGCACGTCGAGGTCGTGGATCGTCCGCGTGCGGAGCCGGCGGCTCACGGCGCTCTTCCGCGGCGGCTTCTGGTAGATCTCGCTCTCGAACTCGGCGACGACCTCCCGGAAGTCGGCCGGAGCCGAACCGTGGAGCTCCAGCACCGCGACGTACTCCTTGGTTCCCTCCAGAAACACCTGCGCCATGCGCGTCGCGTCGCCGGTCAGGGTGGGAAGGCAGCCGGTGACCTTCGGGTCGAGCGTGCCCGAGTGGGCGACGCCGCCGGTGGGTGGGCCCTCGGGGTCGAGCGCCGCGAGCGTCTCGTCGACCGCGTCGCGCACCCACGCGGACACCTGATGCGAGGAGGGGCCGGCGGGTTTGTCGAGGTTGACGACGCCGAACCGGAGGAGCTCCGGCACCGAACGCTCACCGGGCGGGGCTCTGAGGGGGTCCTCACCGTCGGCGGAAGCGTCGGCGTCAGCGTCGGGAGCGTCTGTCATGCGGGTCGGTGGTCGGTGGATTCAGAAGTCGTAGACGACGCCCTCGACGGGCGCTTTCCCCTCGTCGTCCTCGGGGTCGTACGCCTCGACGGTGGCGACGAGGACGTCGAGGAACTTCTCGGGGCCCCAGCGGGCAGTGTTGTACGCGGCGTCGTAGATCGACAGGTCCTCGATGTCGATGTTGTAGTACTCCTCGTACCGCTTGCGCTCGGAGGCCTCGCGGCGCTCCGTCTCCGTTCGCGCGCGGTCGACGTCCTTCGATTCGCGCTCCGCGATCCGCTCCGCGCGGACCGACAGCGGCGCGTCGAACCAGAACCGGAAGTCCGCGTGGTCGGCCGCGAGCCACCCCGCGAGCCGCGATTCAAGGACGACGTCGTCGCGCTCGACGGCGATCTCGCGGAGCCGGCGGTCGAGGTCGCGGTCGATCTGCGGGTCCTCCTCGGCGAACTCGTTGAACTCGACGGGCGTCATGTCGCGTTCGGCCGCCATCTCGCGGAAGATGTCGCCGCCGGAGACGTGCCCGAGACCGAGCGCGTCCGCCAGCTGGACGGCGTTGGTGCTCTTCCCGCTGCCGGGCGGGCCGGAGACGGTGATCAACATATCACCACTGCGCGGGTGTCGTTCAAAACGGTTGTCGTTCGCCGGCGCGACGCGGCGATCTGACGGAGGCGACGCCGGCCGCGGTCAGGGCTCGTCGTCGGCCGTCGCGGCCGTCATCGACCAGACAGCGACGAGGCCGAGGAGGAGCGCGGGGACGAGCGGGAGCGCGAGATACGTCGCAAAGAAGGGGAGTCCGAACCAGCCCGCGGCGTACGGGTAGACGTAGATGATCCCCGGGATGACGAGCGCGCAGACGAATATCGCCGCCGTCAGCGCCCACCCCTTTCGACCGAAGCCGTCGGCGGCGGGTTCGTCGGCGTCGACCGTCGGGCCTCCCGAGCCGTCGCCGCCGCTGTCGGTCGCGTCGGCACCGTCGTCGGTGTCAGGGACGTGGACGTAGCCGCCGTCGGTGGTGCCGTCGCCGGTGGTGTTCGCGGCGACGTCCGCGTCGCGGGCGGACGCATCGTCGGCGGCCGCGTCGGTCTCAGAGCTCACTGTCGGGTTTAACCACCACTTTGCCAAAGCCCTCACGGTTCTCGATCATCTCGTGTGCGCGTGCGGCCTCGCTCATCGGGAGGACCTCGCGGACGCGCGGTTCGAAGGTGCCGTCCCAGACCAAGTCCAATACCTCGTCGACCTCTCCCGGCGTCGCCATCGTCGAGCCGAGGATCGAGAGCTGGTTCCAGAAGATGCGGTTGAGCCCGGCGCCCGGGTTCGGTCCGGTGGTCGCGCCGCAGGTGACGAGCCGGCCGCCCTTCGCCATCGACTTCAGGGAGTTCGGGTAGGTGGCCTCGCCGACGTGGTCGACGACGACGTCGACGCCGCGCTTGCCGGTGAGCGCGTCGATCTCCTCCGCGAAGTCGTTCGCCTCGTAATCGATGACGTGATCGGCGCCGCAGTCCTCGGCGTGCGAGAGCTTCGCTTCGGTGGAGGCGGTCGCGAACACCTCACAGCCGGCGTGGTCGGCGATCTGGACCGCGGCGTGGCCGACGCCGCCGGAGGCGCCGAGGACGAGCACCTTCTCGCCGGCCTCGATGTCGGCGCGCGTCTGGAGCATGCGCCACGCGGTCTGGAAGACGAGCGACGCGGAGCCCGCGACCTCCCAGTCGACGCCGGACGGGACCGGGACGAGGTTCTCGGCGGGAACCGCCGCTTTCTCGGCGTGGACGCCGCGGACGTGCTCGCCGATGATGTGGAAGGAGACGCACAGCGACTCCTCGCCGTTCCGGCAGAATTCGCAGTTTCCGCAGGAGACGCCCGCGCTCACGGCGACGTGGTCGCCCGGCTCGAACCGCGTCACGCCCTCGCCGACGGCCTCGACGATGCCCGCCGCGTCGCTGCCCGGAATGTGCGGCATCTCCAGGTCGATGCCGGGCATCCCGCGTCGGGTCCAGATGTCGAGGTGGTTGAGCGCGCCGGCCTTCACATCGACGAGCACCTCGCCGCGGTCGGGCTCGGGGTCGGGGAACTCGCCGTACTCGATCACGTCGCGGTCGCCGTGGTCGGCGAACTGAACGGCTTGCATACGCGGACCCTCCCGCGGGACCCACTAAACAGTACGCCTCACGGAAACAGTTCGCCTCGCAGAAACGGACGGCGTGCCTCGACGGCAGCGATTATTTATAAATGGATCTGCGGTGGCGCGCCTGCGAGCGGCCGGAGCGAAGCGGAGGCCGCGAGCCAGCCCGCGAGGGACGCCGCGAACGCCCGGAGGGCGTGAGCGGCGAGGCTGGGGAGGCGTGAGGTGCGGTGCGGTGCGGTGCGGGGTGGGACTCAAAGGGGCAGTCGCGAGGCCGCAGTAGGCGACGTAAGCACTGGAAGGAGCGAACGGAGTGAGCGACTGAAGCGCGCAGCGAGCGTACTGCGGCCTCACGACTGGGGCTTTGGAGGTGTCGACCGTGGGCCTGTTGGCAGTCATTTATAAACGAGAGACTGAGTCTTTAGAGGTCTTTACCGCGAAGTCGCGAGTTGTTTATAAACAGCTCCGCAGCAATCCGACGCGTCTGCTCCCGCAACGGATAAAGAAGCGCAACTCACCGATCGGCCATTTCAGACGAGAAATATCTGAAAAACAGGGCTTCAACAACTCCGTCTCGACGGAACTCACGCGCCCAACGAGATCTCCCGTCCCCCGATACTCCCGAGGCGACGACCGTGCGAGTCGCCCACAGCGACCCGGCCGTTTCGTGATGTTTAAGTACCGAAAGCGGGAGCATACGAACGCACGAACTGCAGGGGCGTCGGGTCCCGAGTCCGAGAGGGCGATGATACAACGCGGGTTGCGGTAGCCAAGCCTGGCCCAAGGCGCAGGGTTGCTAACTCTGTGGCGTCACTGCCTCCGGGGTTCGAATCCCCGCCGCAACGCTCGAACGGAAGAGTACCGCCGGATTCGCGCCGGTAGGGCTCACCACAACCAACACATGAGCACGGAAGAATCACAGGACGACTCGCCGGAGGAGGAGGAAGACCTCCAGTACTTCGTTCGGATCGGGGGCGCGGACCTCGACGGGACGAAGACGGTCGAGCGAAGCCTGTCCGAACTCGACGGCATCGGCACGCGCACGGCGCGGCTGGTCGCCGAGAAGGCCGACGTGGACCGAAACGCCACGTTCGGGCTCCTCGACGAGGATGACATCGACGCGGTGGTCGACATCGCCGAGAACCTCGAAGACCACGTCCCGTCGTGGATGACGAACCGACAGAACGACTTCTTCAGCGGAGAGACGACGCACCTCGTCGGCACGGACGTCGACGAGAAGCGCCGTCACGACATCAACCGCATGAAGATCATCGAATCGTACAAGGGCGTGCGCCACAAGCGCGGGCAGAAGGTCCGCGGCCAGCGCACCAAGTCCACGGGTCGCTCGGAGGGGACCATCGGGGTCAACGTCGAGGAGATCCGCGAGGAGATGGCCGACGAAGAAGCGGGTGACGAGGAATGAGCACCGGCAAGAACACTAAGGGCTACGAGACGCCGAACCACCCGTACCAGGGCGAGCGCATCGCCGAGGAGTCCGACCTCCTCTCGCGGTACGGCCTGAAGAACAAAGAGGAGTTCTGGCGCGCCCAGTCCGAGCTGCGCAACATGCGTCGGGAGGCCCGACGCCTGCTCGGCGAGGCGCAGGGTGACGTCGAGGCCGCCCAGGACGCCGGCGCGGAGTTCGTTACCCGACTCCGCCGCATCGGCATCCTCGGCGACAACGACGACATCTCGGCGGTCCTGTCGCTCGACGTGACCGACTTACTGGAGCGTCGCCTCCAGACGGTCGTCTACCGACAGGGCTTCGCCTCCTCGACCCAGCAGGCCCGCCAGTTCATCGTCCACGGCCACATCACCGTCGACGGCGCCCGCGTCACGCGCCCGTCGGTGAAGGTAGACGTCGACGACGAGGGCGCCATCGCCTTCGACGAGACGAGCCCGCTCGCGGACGATCTCCACCCCGAGCGCGCGGAGTCACAGGAGTAACCAACCATGAGTGAATCCGAAGACGGAGGAAAGTGGGGCATCGCCCACGTGTACGCGTCGTTCAACAACACGCTCATCACGGTCACCGACGAGACGGGCGCCGAGACGATCGCCAAGTCGTCCGGCGGCACCGTGGTGAAGCAGAACCGCGACGAGGCGTCGCCGTACGCCGCCATGCAGATGGCGGAGGTCGTCGCCGAGCGCGTCAAGGACGCCGGCCTGGAGGGCGTACACGTTCGCGTGCGCGGCCCCGGCGGCAACCTCAACAAGTCCACCGGCCCCGGTGCGCAGGCGACGATTCGCGCGCTTTCGCGTGCGGGCGTCGAGATCGGGCGCATCGAGGACGTCACGCCGATCCCGCACGACGGGACGAAGGCGCCGAAGAACAAGCGAGTCTGACATGACCGAAGACGAATTCGACGTCCAGTACGTCGAACGGGACGATCGCAGCGCGCGGGTGCTGATCCGCGGGCTCACGCCGGCGTTCGCCAACGGCATCCGCCGCGCGATGATCGCCGACGTCCCGACGTTCTCGATCGACACCGTCCGGTTCGTCGAGAACTCCTCGGTCATGTTCGACGAGATGATCGGCCTACGTCTGGGGCTCGTGCCCCTGACGACGCCGCTCGACGACTTCGAACTCGGCGACGAGGTCACTCTCGCGCTCGACGTCGAAGGCCCGGCGACGGCGTACTCCGGCGACATCGAGAGCAGCGACCCGCTCGTCGAGGTCGCCGACGACAACGTCCCGATCATCGAGCTGAAGGAGGGACAGCGGTTGGAGTTCGAGGCCGACGCGGTCCTCGACACCGGCAAGGAGCACGCCAAACACCAGGGCGGCGTCTCCGTCGGCTACCGCCACCTCCAGCGCGTCTCGGTCGAGGGCGACCGCGGCGAGTTCGACGACGACGAGCCGAACATCCTCCGCGGCGTCATCGAGACGCCCGACGGAGAGATCGAGCTCACCGACGAGTTCGACAACGACCTCTCGGAACGGTTCCCCGGGAAGGAGGTCGCGGTCGAGGACGTCCCCGGAGCCTTCGTCTTCCACATCGAGACGGACGGCTCGTTCGACGTCGAGGAACTGCTGCTCCGCGCCATCGACACCATCGAGGAGCGCGCGGACGAACTACAGACGAAAGTCGCAGTATAAGGAAATGACGGCCCTTCGAACCAACCCCCTGACCGTCGCCCCCGCAGACAGCCGCGGCGCCGCTCCGACCGACGGAGCGCCCGCGACCGACCGCGGGGACGCCGGGACCGAAAGTGGTTTGAAGGGAGCCGGAATACGGTGGAGTGCACGCAGGGATAGCCAAGTCAGGCCAACGGCGCAGCGTTCAGGGCGCTGTCCTGTAGAGGTCCGCAGGTTCAAATCCTGCTCCCTGCACTCCGTTTTCCACGAACTCTCCACTCAGGAGGGACAGCTATGAGTAGCAAGACGAATCCGAAACTACAGAACCTCATTGCCGATCTGAAGTCGGTCTCGCGCGACTCCGGTGCCAACGTGTGGCAGGACGTCGCCGACCGATTAGAGAAGCCACGGCGCACGCACGCTGAGGTCAACCTGGGCCGTATCGAACGATACGCGCAGGAAGACGAGACGGTCGTCGTCCCCGGCAAGGTGCTGGGCAGCGGTGTGCTCGAAACGAACGTCACCGTCGCCGCCGTCGACTTCTCCGGGACCGCCCGGACGAAGATCGACCAGGCCGGCGAGGCGGTGACGCTGGAACAGTACGTCGAACAGAACCCCGAAGGAAGCAACGTGCGGGTGATCCGATGAGTCTCGCAAAGATAGACGCGGACGTCGTCGTCGACGCCCGCGACTGCATCCTCGGTCGCGTCTCCTCTGAGGTCGCGCAGCGCGTCCTCGCCGGGGAGACCGTCGCCGTCGTCAACGCCGAGCGCGCCGTCATCACCGGCAACGAGGAGGCGACGATGGAGACGTACCACAAGCGCGCGGAGCTCGGCTCGGACAGCGGGCCCTACTACCCCAAGCGTCCGGACCGGATCTTCAAGCGCGCCATCCGCGGCATGCTGCCGTACAAGTCGGAGGACGGCCGCGAGGCGTTCTCGAACGTGCGCGTGTACGTCGGGAACCCCTACGAGCGCGACGAGGACGTCGAGAGCGTCGTCCTCGACGGCACCTCGCTCGACCGCCTCTCGAACATCAAATTCACCACGCTCGGGGAGATCTCCGAGTCTCTGGGAGCCAACGTCACATGGTAACGAACACCTCAGGCAAGAAGAAGACGGCCGTCGCCCGCGCCACCGTGCGCGAGGGCGAGGGCCGCGTGCGCATCAACTCCCAGCCAGTCGAGCTGGTCGAACCGGAGCAGGCGCGGCTCAAGATGTTAGAGCCGTTCCGCATCGCGGGCGAGGAGCTCCGCGACGGCGTCGACATCGACATCGACGTCGAGGGCGGCGGCTTCAGCGGCCAGGCGGACGCGACGCGGACCGCCATCGCCCGCGGCCTCGTCCAGCACCTCGGCGACGCCGAGCTGCGCGACGCGTACATGAACTTCGACCGCACCCTGCTGGTCAACGACGTGCGCCAGTCCGAACCCAAGAAGTGGGGCGGACCCGGCGCGCGCGCTCGCTACCAGAAGTCCTACCGCTGAGGTGATCCAGTCATGATGATCCCCGTCCGGTGTTTCACGTGCGGCAACGTCGTGGGTGAGCACTGGGAAGAGTTCAAAGAGCGGGCTCGCGAGGGCGACGAGGACCCCGGCGAAGTCCTCGACGACCTCGGGGTCGACCGGCACTGCTGTCGGCGCATGCTGGTGAGCCACCGCGACCTCGTCGACGTCGTCTCGCCGTACCAGTAATCATGTCAGAACAGCGATACAATCGATACGAGAAGGCACGCATCCTCGGCGCGCGAGCGCTGCAGGTGTCCTACGGGGCGCCCGTGCTGATCGACACGGACCAGACGGAGCCGATCCTCGTCGCCGCGGAGGAGTACGACGCGGGCGCGCTCCCGTTCACGGTCCGGAGGGAGAGCTGATGACGCGGATCACGAGCGTCTCGCTGCGTCGCGTGCTCGACTCGCGGGGGAACCCGACGGTCGAGGCCGACGTGCTCACCGAGTCCGGCGGCTTCGGCCGCGGGGCGGCCCCCAGCGGGGCCTCGACGGGCGAGTACGAGGCGATCGAACTGCCCGCAAGCGAGTCGATCGCGAAGGCCCGCGAACACGCGGTTCCGCGCCTCGAGGGCATCTACGCGGGCGACCAGCGCGCGGTCGACAACGCGCTGCGCGCCGCCGACGGCACGGACGACTTCTCCGCCATCGGCGCCAACAGCGCGGTCGCCATCTCGATGGCGGCGGCGAAGGCGGCCGCCGACGTGCTGGGCGCGCCGCTGTACCAGCACCTCGGCGGCGCGTTCCGCGGCGAGAGCTTCCCCATTCCGCTCGGCAACGTCGTCGGCGGGGGGAGCACGCCAAGGAGGCGACCCACATTCAGGAGTTCCTCGCGGCGCCGGTGGGCGCGCCCAGCGTCTCGGAGGCCGTCTTCGCGAACGCCGCGGTCCACGCGGCGGTCGCGGACGTGCTCGACGAGCGCGGCGTGCCCGCGGCGAAGGGCGACGAGGGCGCGTGGGCGCCCCCGATCTCGGACGCCGACGCGTTCGAGGTCGTCGACGAGGCGGTCGACCGCGTCGAGGACGAGGTGGGCTTCGAGATCCGCTTCGGGCTCGACATGGCCGCCGCCGAGCTGTACGACGACGACCGAGAGGCGTACGTGTACGGCGACGAGACGAAGTCGGCCGACGAGCAGATCGAGTACGTCGCCGGCCTCGTCGACGAGTACGACCTCGCGTACGTCGAGGACCCGCTCGACGAGAACGACTACGCGGCGTTCGCGGAGCTGACCGACCGGGTGGGCGACCGGACGCTGATCTGCGGCGACGACCTGTTCGTCACCAACGTCGAGCGGCTCCAAGACGGGATCGACGCGGGCGCGGCCAACAGCATCCTGATCAAGCCGAACCAGATCGGGACGCTGTCGGACGCGTTCGACGCCGTCGAGCTCGCCGCCCGCAACGGCTACGAGACGGTCATCTCCCACCGCTCGGGCGAGACCGAGGACACCACCATCGCACACCTCGCCGTGGCGACCGACGCCGGCTACATCAAGACCGGCACGGTCGGCGGCGAGCGCACCGCCAAGCTGAACGAACTGGTCCGCATCGCGGACGACGCGGTATGACGGACCGACACCACGCATGAGCGAAGACAACGACGCGGTCGAACTCGACGACGACGCGGAGACCGAGGCGGTCGACGCGGGGGTCGAGGAGGAGGCCGACACGACCGAGGAACCGACCGCCGACGCGGGAGCCGAGGGGGCGTCCGCCGACGCCGAAACTGGGGCGTCCGCCGACGCCGAACCCGAAGCATCCGCCGACGCCGAGAGCGAGGCCGACGAGGAGGAGGGCTCCCCGTTCGACGATGACGTCATGCCCGACGACGACGTCGACCTGCTGATCCCCGTCGAGGACTACCTCTCCGCCGGTGTCCACATCGGGACCCAGCAGAAGACGAAGGACATGGAGCGGTTCATCCACCGCGTCCGCGACGACGGGCTGTACGTCCTCGACGTGAGCCTTACCGACGAGCGGATCCGCACGGCCGCGGACTTCCTCGCGAACTACAACCCCGAGCAGATCCTGGTCACGTCCTCGCGGCAGTACGGCCGGTTCCCGGCCGAGAAGTTCGCGGACGCCATCGGCGCCCGGGCCCGCACCGGGCGCTTCATCCCGGGCACGCTGACGAACCCCGACTACGCCGGCTACATCGAGCCGGACGTCGTCGTGGTAACCGACCCGATCGGCGACGCGCAGGCCGTCAAGGAGGCCATCACCGTCGGCATCCCGGTGATCGCGATGTGCGACTCCAACAACCAGCTGTCGAACGTCGACCTCGTCATCCCGACGAACAACAAGGGTCGACGCGCGCTGTCGGTCGTCTACTGGCTCCTCGCCAACGAGACGCTCGACCGCCGCGGCGCCGACACGGTGTTCGCCCTCGAGGACTTCGAGGACGAACTCTAACGCGGTCGTTTTTCGAGTTCTCGGTTCCGTTTCGTCCGTTCACCGCCCGCGAGCCGCCGCTGTCTCTCGGCGAAAAGCGACGTCCTCAGACGAGGTCCGGCGTGTACGGGTACGAGTAGACCTGTCCGTCGTTCGCCTTCACGGTCGCGATGAGGACCAAGACCAGGTCGACGATCCCGATGATCGGGAACAGCAGGAGCCCGATGAACACGAAGCTCAGGACGCCCGCGATCATGAGCGCGGCGAAGATCACGATCTGGAAGTTCAGCGAGTTCTTCGCGTTCTGCTTGACGAGTTCGTCGTCGTCGTCCGCGAGGACCAAGAACAGGATCGGACCGAGGAAGGAGGCGAAGAGCGCAGACGCGTGCGACAGCGCCGCCAGCGTCGTGTCGCCCTGAACGCGCCCGTCGTCGGTATCGGTAGCTGGTGTTGACATAACGCGACAATCATTTCGGAGCTGATAGATAAGTGTTGGGAGACCGCAGGGCCCCGGGGGTGGCCGCCGACCGTCGCCGCCCGCGCTCAGTCGGCCGTCGACGACCCGCCGTCGGCCGGCGCGTCTCCCGGCTCGGTCCCCGGAGCGTCCGTCTCCTCCGGCACGTCGTGGGTCCAGCGCGGCTCTATCTCGCGGTTCGCCATCACGATCCGGTCGCCGTTGTCCGCGTCGATCCGCGTCTTCCGGAGTTCGATCGCGGCGACGGTGCCGGTGACGCCCTTCGCCTCGACACGGTCGCCGACGTTGAAGTCGGGGTCGCGGAGGAGGTAGACGCCCGCCACAGTGTCTTCGATCATCTCGGAGAGCGCGTAGGAGACGCCCAGCGCGATGAAGCCGACGGCGGTGCCGAGGCTCGCCGCGATGTCGCCCATCCCAAGCACCTTGAGGAAGGTGAGCGCGACGCCGAACCAGAGGAAGATGGCCACGAGCGTGACGATGAGGTCCCCCACGAGTTCGCGGTCGCCGACGTACAGCCGCTCGATCGACGACCGGACCAGCGCGAGGACGATCCGCACGGTCACGTACGCTAACGCGAGGAAGATCGCCCCCGAGAGCAGCCGCGGAATCGCGACGGCCAACCCCTCGACGAAGTTCGTGAACGACTGTCGCAGAAGCGACGGGAGCGCGGTCATGGCGCGCACGACGGCGGCCGCCGGTGAAAAGCTGGCGGGCGGAGGGGTCGTCGTTCCGGTTCCCGCTGCTCGCCCCGCCCACAAGCGCAACGCCTGTAAGCGCGCGGGGAGAGGGAGTTCGTATGACCGTTTGCGAGGCGCCGGGGAAGGTGTACCTCTTCGGCGAACACGCCGTCGTCTACGGCGAGCCGGCCGTGCCGGCGGCCATCGAGCGACGCGCGACGGTGACCGCCGAGCCGCGCGAGGACGACCACGTGCGCGTCGAGGCCGAGGACCTCTCCTTAGACGGGTTCACGGTGGAGTACGCCGGCGGCACCGGCGACCGCCCCGACGTCGACGTGCCGACCCCGCTCGTCGAGGCCGCGATGGGGTACGTCGACGCGGCCGTCGAGCAGGCGAGGGACGCCGCCGACGCGCCCGACGCGGGCTTCGACATCACCGTCGAGAGCGACATCCCGCTGGGCGCGGGGCTGGGCTCGTCCGCGGCCGTGGTCGTCGCCGGCATCGACGCCGCGACGCGCGCGCTCGGCGAGCCGCTGGACCGCCGGGAGCTGGCCGACCGGGCGTACCAAGCCGAGTACGAGGTCCAGGACGGACAGGCCTCCAGGGCCGACACCTTCTGTTCGACGATGGGCGGCGCGGTGCGCGTCGAAGGCGACGACTGCGAACCGATCGACGCCCCGAACCTGCCGTTCGTCGTCGGCTTCGACGGCGGCGCGGGCGACACCGGCGAGTTAGTCGCGGGCGTCCGCGCCCTGCGCGAGGAACACGGGTTCGCCGCGGACACGGTCGAATCGATCGGCGACCTCGTCCGAACGGGCGAGGACCTCCTCGCGGACGCGGACCCGGCGGAGCCACCGGAGCCGGAGCTGCTCGCAGAGCTGGGCGAGCTGATGGACTTCAACCACGGGCTGCTCACCGCGCTCGGCGTCTCCGGCCGGTCGCTCGACGCGATGGTGTGGGCCGCGCGGGACGCTGGCGCGCACGGTGCGAAGCTCACGGGCGCGGGCGGCGGCGGCTGCATCGTCGCGCTCGACGAGAGCGACGCGACGGAGACCGCGCTGTCCTTCACGCAGGGCTGCGAGGAGGCGTTCCGCGCCGAGCTGGCGACCGAGGGCGTCCGGGTGGTGGAGCCGTGACGGGCGGCGAGGCCGATCTCGACGCCGACCCCGCTGACGACGCCACACCCCCCGTCGTCCTCAAGCTCGGCGGGAGCCTGATCACCGAGAAGGACAGCCCCGAGACGCTCGACGACGCGGCGCTCGACGCGGCCTGCGACGCGGTCGCCGACGCGCTCGCGGCGGGCGAGGTCGACCGGCTCGTCGTCGTCCACGGCGGCGGGAGCTTCGGGCACCACCACGCCAGCGAACACGGGGTCTCGACGACCGACGGGACGCGCGACGCGGACGCGGTGGCCGCGGTCCACGGCGCGATGAAGCGGCTGAACGCGCAGGTGCTGGAGCGGCTGCGCGAGCGGGGCGTGCCCGCGGTGCCCGTCCACCCGCTGTCGCTCGCTGCGCGGCCCGAAGGAGCGGACGGCGGGCTCGACCTCCCGCTCGGGTCGACGGCGACGCTGCTCGGGGAGGGGTTCGTCCCGGTCCTCCACGGCGACGGCGTGGCGACGGCGGGCGACGGGGTGACGGTCGTCTCGGGCGACGAGCTGGTCGTCGAACTCGCCGCGGGGGTCGGCGCGCGACGCGTGGGCGTCTGCTCGACGGTCCCCGGCGTCTTCGACGGCGAGGGGGACGTGATCGCCGAGATCGACGACTTCGACGCGGTCGCGGACGCGCTCGGCGCGAGCGACGCCACCGATGTCTCCGGCGGCATGGCCGCGAAGGTACGCGAGCTGCTCGCGCTCGACGCGCCGGCGTACGTGTTCGGCGCGGACGGGCTGGCGCCGTTCCTGCGCGGCGAGGGCGCCGGAACCCGAATCGACTGATCGGGGGACCGCGGACGCGTCGGGAACGGTGGGGCGCCCGGGTACAGAACCCTTATTCGACCCACGGCCCTCCCCTCGGACATGAACGAATCGGACGTGCGGGAGCGGCTCGCGGACGTGCGGGACCCCGACCTCGGCGACGACATCGTCTCGCTCGGCTTGGTGAACGACATCGAGGTCGACGAGGGCACGGGGACGGTCCGGGTGTCGCTCGCGCTCGGCGCCCCCTTCTCGCCGAACGAGTCGGCCGTCGCGGACGACGTGCGCGAGGCGCTCGCGGACACCGGCCTCGACGTGGAGCTGTCGGCGTCGATTCCGGACGATCTCTCGACGGACGAACAGGTCCTCCCCGGTGTCCAGAACGTGATCGCGGTCGCCTCCGGCAAGGGAGGCGTCGGGAAGTCGACCGTGGCGGTGAACCTCGCCGCCGGGCTCTCCCAGCTCGGCGCGCGCGTCGGCCTGTTCGACGCCGACGTGTACGGGCCGAACGTGCCGCGGATGGTGTCGGCCGAGGAGCGCCCCGAGACCGACGGCGAGACGATCGTGCCTCCCGAGCGGTTCGGCGTGAAGCTGATGAGCATGGACTTCCTCACCGGCGAGGACGACCCGGTCATCTGGCGCGGCCCGATGGTCCATAAGATCATCACGCAGCTGGTCGAGGACGTGGAGTGGGGGGAGCTCGACTACCTCGTGATGGACCTCCCGCCGGGGACCGGCGACACGCAGCTCACCATCCTCCAGACGCTCCCGCTGACGGGCGCCGTCATCGTCACGACCCCGCAGGAGGTCGCGCTCGACGACGCGGTGAAAGGGCTCCGCATGTTCGGCAAACACGACACGAACGTCCTCGGCATCGCCGAGAACATGGCCGGCTTCCGCTGTCCCGACTGCGGCGGCTTCCACGAGATATTCGGCTCCGGGGGAGGGAAGGCGCTCGCGCAGGAGCACGACCTCCCGTTCCTCGGCGGGATCCCGCTCGACCCCGAGGTGCGCACCGGCGGCGACGACGGCGAGCCCGTCGTCTTAGAGGACGGCGAGACCGCGGACGCGTTCAAGGTGCTCGTCGAGAACGTCGCGAACAACGCCGGCGTCGTCCGCCGCCGGGGGGTGAGCGAGGGGCGATGACCGACGCGGACGACGAGGCCGGCGAGTCCGGGCGCGCGGAGAGCGCCGACGGCGACGAGCGCGAGGACCCCCTCGCGGCCGCGGGCGTCGACCCCGTCGTCCCGGAGGACGCGTCGGACGCGGAGTTCCCGGTGGACGACGAGGTCCGGGAGTTCCTCCGCGACGTGGCCGAGGACGTGCGAGGCGACAGCTCGGAGAGCAAGCAGCTCTCGGCGGTCCTCTACCGCGTCTCGGACCTGTACGACGAGGGGGAGGAGACGTCGCCCGAGGAGATATACCTCAACGTGCGCCACATCATGCGGATCAAGTCAGAGGGCGGACTGCGCCGCTGAGGCGCTCGGAGGCGGACTCCGGGCAGCTCTCCGTCGCTGCGGTCTGCGGTCAGCCGTCGGACTCGGCCGGCGCGGCGGGGTCGATGGCGCGCCCGTCCAGCGGGGTCGCGTCGTCGACGACGTCCGCGAGGCCGAGCCGGCCGAGGCTCTCCGGCGTCGGGAGCCCGCGGTCGCCCCACCCGCGCGCCGCGTAGTACCGGTCGAGCAGGCGGTCGAACGCGTCGGCGTCGACGCCGGGCGTGCCGTCGGCCGCGGACGTGCGAAGCGGCTCGGGGAGCGCGTCGTCCGCGCGGTCGAACCCCTCGCGTGCGTTGAACAGCCGCGTGAGTGTCCAGATCCGCTCGCCGGTCGTCGCGAGCGCGTCGACCGGATCGCCCGGCGTGGCGGTGCCGGTCTCGTCCTCGGTGCCGCCGCGGTCGACGCCGGCGACCGCAGGATGGTCGACCGCCGCGAGCCACTCCGCGCCGAGGTCGGTCCAAGCCGCCTCGCCGACGAAGTCGTCGACGACCAGACTCCACAGCACGGAGCGCGCGTTCTGCTCGCCGACCACGTCGCGCACCCGGTCGGCGGGAGACCGGTCCGGGCGGGCGAGGGGCTCGGTGTCCTGCGGCCGCGCGCGGCGGTGGCACGCGCCGCGGTCGCTCGTCGCGTACGCGAGCGCGACGCCGACAGCCGCCCGCGGGTCGAAGCCGGGCAGCGCCATCGACTTCACCGTCGGCACGAGGTCCGCGCCGCCGAACCGGTCGACCGCGGCGTCGACCCCGTCGGCGAGCGCGTCCGGCAGGTCCGGGTCGACGTCGAGGTCCGGCGGGGTCTCGCGGGCCGCGATCGCTTCCAAGAGTCGCTCTGCGCCGTCGGCGTCCCCGAACGAGACCGGACAGTCAACGATCCCCGCCTCCCCGGCGCGGACCGCCCACGCGACCGCGTTGCCGGCGCCGATCACGTCGAGGCCGAGTCGGTCGCAGACGCCGCAGAGCTCGACGACGCGGTCGAAGTCGTCGATCCCGAGCCCGGCCCCGAGCGTGATCGGCGCCGCGCCGCGCGGGACCACCTCGCCGTCGGGCGTGTCGATCCGGAAGCCGCCGGGGACGGTCTGATCCTCGCCCTCGCGCCCGGTCGCGCGCTCCAGCGCGGCCTCGACGCCGATGTCGTCGGCGCCGTCGAAGCCGATCTCCGTCCACCCCTCCGCGGCGAGGATCCCGACTTCGTCCGCGTAGTCGACCGTCTCGACCGTCTCGCCGGCGGCCTGCCACTCGCCGGTCGGGTCCCGACCGTAGGCCGCCGCGTCGCGGTCGCGGAGCGCGGCGAGGTCGTCCGGGACCGCCGGCGGCGGGTCGCGGGCGACGACCGCCTTCAGCCGCTTCGATCCCATCACGGCGCCGGCGCCGCCGCGGCCGGCGTGGTGGGCGCCGCCGTCGCTCGCGACCGTCGCGTAGGCCGCCTCGCGCTCGCCCGCCGGGCCGACGCAGGCGACGCCGGCGTCCGGGAACCGGTCGGCCGTCTCGGCGGCGTCGTCGCCCCACGCGTCGCTCGCCTCGATCCGGGCGCGGCCCCCCTCGACCTCGATCCGGACCGGGCGGTCGGCCGCGCCGGTCACGAGCAGGCCGAGGCAGTCGTCGAGCGACCCCGCGAGCCGGTCGGCGAACTCGCCGCCCGCGTACGAGTCGAGGAAACCGCCGGTGAGCGGGGACTTCGTCACCGCGGCGTAGCGCGTCTCGCCGGGGAGGTAGCCCGCGAGCGGCCCGACGAGGAGCGCGAGGAGGTTCTCGGGCCCCGTCGGGTCCGTTCCCGGCGACAGCTCCTCGTAGAGGTAGCGCGCCCCGAGCCCCTTCCCGCCGACGTAGTCGCGTCGCCAGTCGCGGGGGACGCGCTCGCGGGCGGTCTCGCCCGTCGAGAGGTCGACGCGGAGGACGTGGGTTCGGGGACGTCGCATTCAGCGGGGATGCGACGCGGAGACGTATCAATCTGTCCGGCACCGTGATCGGGTCGCTCGGCGGCCTCGCGCTCTACGGACCGTTAGAGTGAGGCCGCCGGCGACCGAACCGGTGGCCATGGACCTCACGACCGCGCTCGACGCCCGCGACGCGACCGTCTGCGTCGTCGGCGCGGGCGGCAAGAAGTCGACGCTGTTCGCGCTCGCCGACCGGCTCGACCGGTCGGTCGTGACCGCGAGCGTCCGGATACCGATCTTCGACGACCGGGTCGCCGCGGTCCGCGTGACCGGTGACCCGGTGGCCGCGCTCGACGAGGCGGACGAGGGCGACTGGCCGCTCGGGCTGGTTCCGGAGCGCGAGCGGTCGGACCGGTACCTCGGGTACGACGTCGACACCGTCGCCGAGATCGCCGACGCCGCGCCCGGCGCGACGCTCGTGAAGGCGGACGGGGCGCGCCTCCGGGATTTCAAGGCGCCGGGCGACCATGAGCCGCAGATCCCGGCAAACGCGGACGTCGTCGTCCCGATCGCGAGCGCGCACGTCGTCGGCGAACCCCTCACCGAGGAGCTCGTCCACCGGCCGGAGGAGGTCGCCGCGATCACGGGCCGCGAGATCGGCGACGAGCTCCGCCCCGCGGACGTCGCGACGGTCCTGGCGAGCCCCGCGGGCGGGCTGAAGGGCGTGCCGGGCGACGCGACCGCGATTCCGGTCGTAAATAAGGTCGACGACGAGGCCGACGCGGACGCGGCCCGAGCGATCGCCGGTGAGATTCTCTTCCGCGCGAACGTGCCGCGCGTCATCCTCACGCGCCTGATCGCGGACGATCCGGTCGTCGAGGTCGTCGAGTAGATCCCCTACGAGTCCTCTCCCGGAACCTCCTCGAACGACCGCCACAGCGCCCGGTACAGCGTCCACGCGTCGACGCCGGTCCGGTCCATCACGGCTCGACAGGCGTCGTCGAACCGCCGGTAGTCGGCGGCCGACGGCGGGTCCGGGTAGGCGTCGTCAAGCTCGCCGGCCGCGGCCAAGACCTCCCAGGTTCGGCGGTCTATCGCGACGAACCGCGACGGGGCGAGGAACTGGAGAAATCCGGACGCGACCGCGACGTCGACGCCGTCGAGCGCGGTGAGCGCGTCGAGGGCGTCGTCGACGTTCGCTGAGTCGTCGTTTTTTACGCCCACCGCGTCGACGGCGGCGTCGAGGGCGTCGATCACGTCGTCGAACTCGTTGTCGCGGAACGCCTCCTCCCGCTCGCGCCGCTCGCGGTCCGGGTACTCCCCGAGGTACCGCCGGAAATACCACCGGACGATCCACTGCGCGTCCCGGCGCCCGTACTCGTCGCCGGCGAACGTCTCTGGGACCGTCTCGACGTGCTGGCGCTCCACGTCGTACAGCGGTTCGGTCTCTGTGTACGCCCGGGCTCGCTCCCGGACGGTCGACTCGCTCAGGTCCATCGCCTCGCGGTACGGCGGTGGCACGGATGAACGTTCGTCTCGATCGTTCCGATCGATCGTTTCATACAGACGTGGGCACTGGTGACACACATGACAGACGACCGGATCCCGGTCACGGTCCTCAGCGGCTACCTCGGCGCCGGGAAGACGACATTGGTGAATCACCTGCTCGCGAACCCCGGCGACAGGCGCATCGCGGTCATCTTAAACGACATGGGCGAGGTGAACGTCGACGCCGAACTCGTCGCCCGCGAGAACGACGAGGAGGGCGTCGTCGACCTCTCGAACGGCTGTATCTGCTGCCGGCTCCAGGACGACCTCCTCTCTGAGGCCGCGGCGCTCGCCGAGTCCCGCGAGTTCGACTACCTCCTCGTCGAGTCGTCGGGCATCTCCGAGCCGATCCCGGTCGCCCGGGCGTTCACCGAGGGGACCGAGGACAGCGAGGTCGACCCGACCGAGCGTTTCCGGCTGGACACGATGGTGACCGTCCTCGACACCTACGGGTTCTGGAAGGAGTTCGACGCCGGCGAGAGCCTCCCGGGCGACGGCGAGCCGGCGGCCGACCGGCCCCTCGCGGACGTGCTCGTCGAGGGGATCGAGTTCTGCGACGTGCTCGTGTTGAACAAGACGGACATGGTCCCCGACGACGTGCTCGACGAGATCGAGTCGGTCGCCGACCGGTTGGGGCCGCGCGCGAAGCGGATCCGGACGAGCTACTCCGAGGTCGACCCCGGCGACGTGCTCGACACCGGGCGGTTCGACTTCGAGACGGCAAAGCGGTCGCCGGGGTGGAAACGCGAGATCGCCGCGAGCGAGGGCAGCGCGGCGGGTGAGGGCGACGCAACGGGCGAGGGCGGAGAAGGAGGAAGCGGCCACGCGCACGACCACGACCACGCCGAGGGGGCCGCCGCGGCCCACGGGGTCGACTCGTTCGTCTACCGCTCCGCCGACGCGCTCGACCCGGAGCCGTTCGCGGACTGGCTCGACGACTGGGACGGCGCCATCGTGCGGGCGAAGGGCGTCGCGAACGTCGCGGGCACCGACGAGGTGATCGGCGTGAGCCAGGCCGGCCCCTCGGTACAGGCGGGCCCGATCGGCGAGTGGGGGCCCGACGACGACCGCCGGACGCGGCTCGTGTTCATCGGCAGCGAGATGGACGAGGGGAAGATTCGCGGCGAACTCGACGCCTTGGCGACGGCCGGCGCCGACGAGAAGACGGCGACCGTCGAGGAGACAGCGGCGGACGCGTTCCCGCTATGAGGCCGACGAGTCAGATCCCGAGTTCCGCCTGGAGGTCGTCCCACTCCTCGTGGAACCCGTGGGTGGACTCCGTCTCGCCCCCGACCGCCGACTGGTAGACGTCGTCGTACTTCAGCAGCTGGCCCCACTCGTCGTGGAACGCCCAGTTACAGTACTTACACATACGAGCACCCACGAGAGGGATCGACATACCGGTTTCGGCGGGAGCGGCGGGCGGGAGCGGTGAGGGGGGTACGACGAGGAGGGAGCGACAAGGAGGGTACGACGGGGCGGGATTCCCGCGGTCGCCGCCGCGCGTCTCGACCGCCGACAGAGTGAACCCCGTCCGTGTCGTACGCTACCTATCGACGCGGACCGGCCGCGGCGGGAATCTCATCATGGTCACGTACAGACGCGGCGGACACGTTCAGGGCGGCGACGAGGCGGTCGAGCGGGGGTGCGACCTCTGCGAGTGGCACTGCGTCGCCGACGGGTATCCGGAGCTGATTTCGCGGTACCAGTCGCATCTCCGGGCGGAACACCCGAAGGCGTGGCTCCGGGCCTGACGCGTCAGGAGCGAAAAAATCGGAACGCCGGGAGGGGTAGTTCGGGAGTTAGGGCTCCAGCAGGACCTTCGTGACGCCCTCCTCGCGGGCGTCGAACGCCTCGTACATCTCGGGCGCCTCGTCGAGGTTGACCCGGTGGGAGACGACCCAGCTCGGATCGGCTCGGCCCTCGATGATCATGTCGCGCAGGTAGCGGTTGTACTCCTTCACGTTACACTGCCCGGTGCCACACTTGAGCCCCTTCTCGAAGAACTTCCCGAAGTCGATGCCGAGGCGTCCCTGCGCGGCCATGTCGTCGGGCGCGCCGGGGTCCTCGGGGACGTAGAGGCCGGGAATTCCCAGCTCGCCGGTCGGCCGGACCACGCGGATGAGGTTGTTGATCACGACCGCCGGGTTCTCCTTGGCCGGCTGGTAGGAGTAGTCCTCCGTCTCGGTGTCGACGTCGTCCGGGTCGGTCGCCTGGTAGCCGACCGCGTCGACGCCCTTGTCGACCATCCCGCCGTGCTCCTCGATGATCTGGTCGACCGGATCGCCCTCGGAGAAGTCGATGGCGTGGGCGTCGCAGTACTCCTCGGCCAGCTCCAGTCGGCTCGGCACCTGGTCGACGATGTAGATCTCGGCCGCGCCCTTGATCTTCGCGCTGTAGGCGGCCATCAGCCCGACCGGCCCGGCACCGAAGATGGCGACCGACTCCCCGGGCTGGAGGTTGGCGAGTTCGGTGCCGTGCCACCCCGTCGGGAAGATGTCCGCGAGCAGCGAGAACGCGTCCTCGTGTTCGCGGCCCTCCGGCAGCTTCAGCGCGTTGTGGTCGGCGTACGGGACGCGCAGCTTCTCCGCCTGTCCGCCCGGATACGGGCCCATGGCGACGTAGCCGTACGCGCCGCCCGCGAAGCCGGGGTTGACGTTGGTACAGAAGCCGGTGTACCCCTCCTCGCAGTTCTGACAGAAGCCGCAGGAGACGTTGAACGGCATGACGACGCGGTCGCCCTCCTCCAGCGTCGAGACCGCCTCGCCCACCTCGCTGACGATCCCCATGTTCTCGTGGCCGAAGACGATCCCCTCCTCGGCCGCGGTTCGGCCCTCGTACATGTGGAGGTCCGACCCGCAGATACAGGACGTCGTGATGTCGACGACGACGTCGTTCGGGTGTTCTATCTCCGGTTCCTCTACGTCTTCGACGGCCACGTCGTACGGGCCTTGATAGACAACAGCTCTCATGTTGATTCCGATTGTATCGTGTTAACAAACCATAGTAAATGTTTTTCCATTATATTTACCCTTAACAATCAGACGTTCGCCGATGTTAACAGATCTGTGCGCGGAGAGCCGTGCCGCCTCGACGCCGACCGCGAGGGCCCGAAGGTTCGCGGACCTCCCACTCGCTTCGCACCGTCTTCCCACTCGCTTCGCACGGTCCTCCCACTCGCTTCGCACGGTCCTCCCACTCGCTTCGCACCGTCTTCCCACTTCGCACGCTTCGACGCTCGTGAAAGGCCCCGTTGAAATCTCATTCTTCACATACATAATCGCCTGAACAGCGGTTCGCTGAAGCGTACCTACTGCTTGCTACGGTTATGGCAGAGAAACTACGGAAGATCGAGGTTCCAATTGGACACCGAATCAGTCGGATCTACCAGAGTCTGTCTGCGTTTTAGAATCAGCTTGCTTGACGACGACAATTAACGACATAACGAGTGATCCGACCACCAATCCACCGAGGACGACGACCAGGGCCGCTACCGTCGTCTGGGGGGAGACCTCCGCCATCGGGACGAACAGCCGCAGGTCGGCAACGAGGACGAGCACCGCGCCGACAACGTCGAAGAACAGGTCCAAGATCGTATCCTGTCGGCCATAGTGATCGAGTACAGGTGGGAGGTCAAACTTCCGTCCGAAATCCCGCGCGAGAAGTTCGATCAGCTCCCAGAACACCCCTGACAGGAGCGTAACCAACACCACCGTGGCCCATATCAGACTAGTACCGGCCGGAACTAGTGTATACTCGACGGCGACTATCACTACAGCGTACAGCAACGCTGCCACGAGCGCCGCCGACAGCGTATGGGTGAGGTGGTCCCACCAAGAGATCTCGTCGTATGGGCCGAGCATACCGTAGGAGTGAAACAGACCGGTGACGGCGATCCACAGTGGAAGTTCCGGGGTAAGTCCCACTCGGATTCCGTAAAACCAGTTGGCAAGGGCATCGACGAGAACCGGAATGAACACCAGCAGAAACGACACACCCGCGTTGATTACTGCGGGAGCGTTCCTCTGCCGGACAGCGGTATGGAAGATAACTGCGATGCCCGCTAAACAGGCGAAGACACCCAGAAACAATAGCTCCTCCATCTGAGATAGTACACTGGCATAGGAAATTAATCACTTCGATTCCTGTCCCGATAACGAAAGGTTTCGGCAGATTTCCATCCCGAAATATCAGGTGAGTGATCTATAGCGGCGTGCGAGCAGTCGATTTGAACCGTAATCGATTCGCCGTCCGTGTTCGAAATCTCTTCATTGCCCGCTTGATAGGTAGCGACATCTCGTCTTCTCGGCCGTATTTGAATTCGTTCGGTGAGCAAACTGTATTGACCGCAACCGGGGCGGAATACATCACTTGCTGAGGGTTTCAACGGGGCCCCGGGAAACCACCGGTACACTGATAGACGGTGACGATAGATCATGCGGTATGAGTACACACGGGGGCGGTGAGACCGATGTCCAGTGAGCCGGACGACGCGACGAAAACGATCTGCCCGTACTGCGGCGTCGGCTGCGGGATCCGCGTCCTCGAGGGCGACGAGCCCGGCGAGATGCGGTTCATGCCGTGGGGCGACGCGCCGGTGAACGAGGGGAGCGTCTGTATCAAGGGCGGCGCGGCGACGCAGGTCGTCGACCACGAGGACCGGCTGACCGAGCCGTTGATCAAGGAGGACGGCGAGTTCCGCGAGGCGACGTGGGACGAGGCGCTCGGTCGGGTCGTCGACGAGATGGAGGGGATCCGCGAGGAGCACGGCCCGGACGGGATGGGATTCTTCGGCTCCTCGAAGACGTTCAACGAGGAGAACTACCTGATCCAGAAGTTGGCGCGCCGGTACGGCACGAATCAGGTCGACAACTGCACGCGGATGTGTCACGCTTCCACCGTCTGGGCGCTGCGCACCAGCCTCGGGATGGGCGCGATGACGAACAGCATGGCCGACTTAGAGGACTCCGCAGACGTGCTGTGGATCCAGGGCGCGAACCCGGGCGAGCAGCACCCGATCGCCAACAGCCAGTACTTCCGACAGGCCGTCTTAGAGGGCGCGACCGTCATCCAGGTCGACCCGCACGCGAACAAGACCACCCGGTCGTTCGAGATCGACGACACCGACCGGCACATGCACCTCCAGCTGAAGCCCGGCACGGACATCCCGCTGCTTAACATCGTTCTCAAGACGATCTTAGAGCGGCACGAGGACGAGCCGGACGCGGGCTGGATCGACGAGGCGTTCGTCGAGGAGCGCACGAAGGGGATCGACCACCTGAAGGAGACGCTCGCGGACTTCGACAAGGAGGCGGCCGCCGAGGAGTGCGGCGTTCCGCTGGAGGACATCGAGCTCGCCGCCGAGAAGTACGCGATGGCCAACGACGCCGCCATCTTCACCGGCATGGGGATGAGCCAGCACACGTGCGGCGTCGACAACGTACAAAACGAGATCAACCTCGCGCTGATCACGGGGAACCTCGGCCGGCCGGGCACGGGTGTCAACCCCCTGCGCGGGCAGAACAACGTCCAGGGCACCTGCGACGTGGGCGCGATGCCGAACGTCCTCCCGGGGTACCAGCTCGTCGACGACGACGAGGCGCGCGAGAGCGTCGAGGACGTGTGGGGGTTCGATATCCCCTCGGAGCCCGGGCTGACGAACGTCGAGATCTCCCACGCGATCGGCGACACCGTCCACGGCCTCTACGTCATGGGCGAGAACCCGATCATGAGCGAGCCGGACGGCAACGAGACCGAGAAGCGGTTCCGCGAGGAACTCGACTTCATGGTGGTCCAAGACATCTTCATGACCGAGACCGCCGAGCTCGCGGACGTGGTCCTCCCGGCGACGACGTGGGCCGAGCGCGACGGCACCGTCACCAACACCGACCGGCGCGTCCAGCGCATGCGCGGCGTCCACAAGGTCCACGAGAACACGCGCCACGACCTCGACATCCTCTGTGAGGTCGGGACGCGGCTGTTCGACGGCGACGAGTTCGACTTTGAGGGGCCGGAGGACGTGTTCGAGGAGCTGCGCGAGGTGTGCCCGATCATGCACGGGATGACCTACGACGCGCTCGGCGAGACGGGGCTCCACTGGCCCTGCTACGAGGAGGGCGACGAGGGCGACCCCTTCCTCTACGAGGACGAGTTCGAGACCGAGGACGGCCTCGGCCGCATCGAGGGCGTCGTCCACCAGGAGCCGAAGGAGGTCCCGGACGAGGAGTACCCGCTCGTGTTGACCACCGCGCGGCTCGAAGAACACTACAACACCGGGACGATGAGCCGCCGCTCGCCCACGCTCTCGAAGCAGCACCCGGAGAACTTCGTCGACGTCCACCCGAACGACGCCGAGCGGTACGGCATCGAGGACGGCGACGACGTCGTGCTGAAGTCCCGCCGCGGCGAGATCACCGTCCGCGCCGACGTCACCGAGGACATCAAGGAGGGCGTCGTCTGGACCACGCCGCACTTCGCGGCCGCCTCCGCGAACCGCCTCACCAACGACGTGCTCGACGAGCGCGCCAAGATTCCCGAGTACAAGGCCGCGGCCGCCGAGATCGAGGTCGGCATCGAGGCCGCGGGCGACGACTCGCCGGCTTCGGCAGACGACTGAGCGCCGTCGGCTTTTTATACGCTCTCTTCGAGCACCGTCTCCTCGCCGTGGCGGACGACGACGCGGTCCGGTACGGGGGCGTGGGCGAACACGACGGCGACCGAGTACGGGTGTGGTTCGGCGATGTCCGAACACCGGTCGACGTCCGAGTCGGGGTCGTCCTCGGAGCGGAGCCGGAGGCGGAGCGTTCCATCGTCGAGCGCCGCCTCGAACAGCGTGACCCGATAGCAGCGCCGGGGGCCGTCGAGGAGCGATCCCGCCACGACTATTCGCGGCGGATCCTCGTCGAGGCGGCGGCGCACCTCGGCGACGTCGTTCCCGCCGGAGTCCGTGACGTCGAGGTCGCCGTCGTACTCGCGGCGGAACGTCAGTTCGGCGCCGTCGATTTTCGTTGGGTCATCGGTCCACGGCGGCGTCGGACAGCCGGCGAGCGAGGCTGTCGAGACGGCGGCCGCGGACGCGAGGAGGGCTCTGCGGCGCATACCGGGGGCCACGCGGACCGGTGTGAAGTGTCTTGTGCGGCGGTCGGCGTGTGATTGAGCAGGTCGCAGCACGCGGTCGGCCGCCACCGCCGCATCCGAAACCACTATCCCCGATCCGGCGAATCCCCAGACATGGACTGGCCACACGACCCCGACGGCGAGCAGGGGAGCGAGGGCATGCGGCAGTACGGCCACGCCGTGCTCGCGAAGAAGATCGACGAGGAGGAGGACTTCCCGCTCACGGCTGAGGAGTACGTCGAGCAGTACGGCGACCATCCGATCCGGATCGACTTCGAGACGGTCGTCTCCGTCGAGGAGATCTTCGAGCACGTCGAGCAGGAGGAGTTCGCGGACTTCGTCGAGTTCCACCAAGAACTCGGCCGCGCGATGCGCGAGAACGGCTACTGGTTCTACGAGGGCGCCGACCAGTTCGTCGACGGCAGCGCTTGATACGCGTTTATAAATAGAACCGTCGGAACGGCGGGACGTGTCACTCGCGCTTGGGCCGCTTATTTATAAGTAGTTGACGGGGAATCAACGGCGAACACGTCCAAAGCCCCAGCCACTCTTTTATAAATGAAAGGCTGCGGATCGACAGCGAACACGTCCAAAGCCCCAGCCGGGAGGCGGGCGCACGCTCGCTGCGCTCCTCGGTCGCTCCGCTCCCTGCGGTGCTTACTTCGCCTGCGCCCGCCTCCCGGCTGCCCCTTTGAGTCCCGCCCCGCACCGCACGGCACCGCGCCTCACACCTCCCCAGCCTCGTCAGTCGCCTCCGCTTCGCTCCGGCGACTGACTCCCTCGCGCGTGCTGCTCGGCCGCGAGGCGGCCTCGCAGGCACGCGCCACCGCAGTTCGTTTATAAAGAGCAAGGAGAATACCCGCGCCTTTAGGCGCGGGATGAATCCAACACTCTAACCGATAATCCACCGACAACGTTCCAACCGGATATTCCATGTCCAGTCGTTAGTTTTATAACTCATACTTTCATAACGTATTATGGACGTAGCACGATGCTGGAGACGACCCGCACCTACGTCGCACGTATCACGAACCACCAACAGGTCCGTGACGACCTTGACCAGTGCGGGTTCTCCGTCTCGAAACTGTGGAACGTCGGACGCTACCACATCCAACAACGATGGGACGAAACCGGTGAGATACCCGGGGAAGCCAAACTGAAATCGGAGTTGAAAAACCACGAACGCTACAATGACCTCCATTCGCAGTCAAGTCAGCGAGTTCTCGAAGAACTTGCTGAGGCGTTCACCGGTTGGTACAATTCCGACAACGGCAACAACCCACCGGGCTACCGGAAACGTGGCGACCGACACCCACGCTCCACCGTCACGTGGAAGAAACGAGCCATCAAGCACGACACGAAGCACGGCCAACTCCGTCTTTCGAAAGGTTTCAACCTGAAAGAGAGTCGGTCTGACTTCATCCTCGCGGAGTACGAAACCCGACCCGACGTAGAAGTTGAGAACATCCAGCAGGTGCGTGCCGTCTGGAACGGAGACAAGTGGGAACTCCATCTCGTTTGTAAAAAAGAAATTCCCGCCGAAGACGCACCGGGAGACAAGACGGCGGGAATCGACCTCGGGATCAGTAACTACCTCGCCATCGACTACGAGGACAGCTCTGCGGAGTTGTATCCGGGGAACGTGCTGAAGGAGGACAAGCACTACTTCACCCGCGAGGAGTACCAGACCGAAGGCGAGAACGGCCCGTCAAAGCGTGCGCGGAAGGCTCGCCAGAAACTTTCCCGACGCAAAGACCACTTCCTCCACACCCTGTCGAAACACATCGTTGAGCGGTGTGTCGAAGAAGGTATCGGGAAGATAGCGGTTGGCGATCTCAGCGACATCCGCGAAGACGAGAACGGCGACTCGCGGAACTGGGGTGCGTCGGGGAACAAGAAACTCCACGGGTGGGAGTTCGACCGATTCGCTCGTCTTCTCGAATACAAGGCCGAAGAACACGGCATCCTCGTTGACCGCGTAGACGAGGAGAACACGAGCAAGACGTGTTCGTGTTGCGGACAGATCCGGGATAGCAACCGCGTGAAACGCGGTCTGTATGTCTGTTCGTCGTGCGAGACGACGATGAACGCAGACGTGAACGGTGCGGTGAACATCCGGCGAAAGATAACTCAGAGTCCCCCGACGGGGGATATGAGTAACGGCTGGTTGGCACAGCCCGGAGTCTTCCTATTCGACCGCGAGAGCGGGTCGTTCAACACGAGAGAACAGGGAGACTGCAAACCCTAATATCCCAACGCTCGGGATTCCTCCGGCTTTAGCCGGAGGAGGATGTCAAAAATGCCGCCGCGATCGTTCGGGTCTCGGCCGACCCTCGACTCATTTAAGAACTCCCGGGGCGAGCGACCCACCATGGACCACGAGCGGATCGCCGTCCTCGCCCACGAGAAGTTCCCCGACCGCGCGAAGACCGCGCTCGGCGTGCTGCGCTACGGCGACCAGGACGTCCGGGCTGTCCTCGACCGCGACCGCGCCGGCGACCGAGTGAGTGACCACGTAGCGGAGGTTTCGGACGCGCCGATCGTCGACTCGTTCGGGGACGCGCACGCGGCCGCCGACGGCGAACTCGACGCCTTATATATCGGGATCGCGCCCATCGGCGGCGGCTTCGACGAGTCGTGGCGCGCGGACGTCGAGGCCGCGATCGAGGCCGGCTGCGACGTGGTGAGCGGCCTCCACTACTTCTTAAACGAGGACGAGGAGCTGGCCGCGCTGGCCGACGAACACGGCGTCGACCTCGTCGACGTCCGGAAGCCGGACGACGACCTCACGGTCGCGTCGGGGGCCTCGGGCGACGTCGACGCCGACGTGGTGCTCACGGTCGGCACCGACTGCTCGGTCGGGAAGATGACCGCCTCGCTGGAGATCGTCGCCGCCGCCCGCGAGCGCGGCATCGACGCCGCGTTCGTCCCGACGGGACAGACGGGGATCATGATCGCGGGGTGGGGTAACCCGATCGACCGCGTCGTCTCCGACTTCGCGGCCGGCGCGGTCGAGGAGATGCTCGTCGAGGCCGGCGACGACCACGACCTGCTCGTCGTCGAGGGGCAGGGGAGCATCGTCCACCCCGCCTACTCCGCGGTCACCTGCGGCATCCTCCACGGGTCGATGGCGGACGGCCTCGTCCTCTGTCACGCCGCGGGCCGCGAGGCCGTCCACGGCTACGAGTCGTTCGATCTCCCGCCGCTCGCCGACTACGTCGACCTCTACGAGGACCTGGCGGCGCCGGTCCACGAGACGAGCGTCGTCGCCGGCGCGCTCAACACGAAGGACGTGGCCGACGACGCGGCCGCCGCAGACGCCGTGACCGACTTCGGCGATGAGGTCGGCGTCCCGGCCGCCGACCCGGTCCGGGACGGAGCGGCCCGCATCGTGGACGGGATCGTCGACGCGGGGCTGGGCGGCGAATGAGCCTCGACACCGAGTTCGAGCGGGTCTCGCTCCCCCTGGAGAACCCATTCACCATCTCGCGGGGCACGCAGACGGCGGCCGAGAACGTGATCGTCCGCGTCACCGACGACGCGGGGATGACTGGGATCGGCGGCGCAGCGCCGTCGGCCCACTACGGCGAGACCGCCGACACCGTCGCGGCGGTGCTGCCGGCCCTCCTCGACGCCGTCGAGCGCGTCGGCGACCCTCACGCGATACGCGAGATCGAGGCCGAACTGAAGGGGGTCGTGAACGGCAACCCCGCCGCCCGCTGCGCCGTCTCGATCGCCGTCCACGACCTCGCGGCGAAGCGGCTCGGCGTCCCCCTCTACCGCCTGTGGGGGCTCGACCCGAGCGACGCGCCGAAGACCTCGTTCACGATCGGCCTCGACGAGACCGACCGCGTGCGCGAGAAGGCGGCCGACGCCGTCGAGGCCGGCTACGACGTGTTGAAGATCAAGCTCGGCACCGACCGCGACCGGGAGCTGATCGACGCGGTCCGCGACGCCGCGCCCGACGCGCGGCTCCGCGTCGACGCCAACGAGGCGTGGACGCCGAAGGAGGCCGTGGCGAAGAGCGCGTGGCTCGCGGACCGCGACGTGGAGTTCGTCGAGCAGCCCGTGCCCGCCGAGAACCCCGAAGGACTCCGCTACGTCTACGAGCGGTCCGCACTACCGATCGCCGCCGACGAGTCATGCGTGACGGCCGCGGACGTGCCCGCGGTCGCCGACCGCTGTGACATCGCGAACCTGAAGCTGATGAAGACCGGGAGCATCTCCGAGGCCCGGCGGCTGATCGCCGCCGCGCGGGCGCACGGCCTCGAAGTGATGTGCGGCTGCATGATCGAGTCGAACGCCTCCATCGCGGCGGCCGCGCAGCTCGCGCCGCTACTGGACTACGCCGACGTCGACGGCTCACTGCTGCTCGCCGAGGACCCGTACGAGGGCGTCGACCTCGCGGACGGTCGGATTCGACTCGGAGAGCAGGACCGCGCGGGGACCGGCGCGCATCCGGCGTCGGAGTGAGGTGATCGTGAGGCGATCGAAGGCGGGGTCGGCGAGGGGCGAGGACCGCGGGGACCGGACCCGACTACGCTCGATCCGATCAGTTCCGTTTCTCGTCCGCGTCGGACTCCGACTCCTCTAGCTCGACGTCGAGCTCCTGGTCAAGGTCGGCGTCGTTGCTCTCGCCGTCGCCGGACTGCGTCCGGCTGCCAGAGGCGCTTCGCGCCTCGCTGTCGAGGTCCGATTCGAGGTCGTCCGAGTCGATCTCCGACTCGATGTCCTCCAGTTCGGCGTCGACCTCCTCGTCGCTGACGGCGGCGTCGCCGTCGTCGGCCGACTCGCCTTTGCCGAGTTCCCCTTTCAGCGTCTCTAACTCGGCGTCGACCTCGCTGTCCGTCGAGAGGCTCTCTAACTCGCGGTCGATGTTGTCCTTGTCGGAGAGCGCGTCCTCGAACGCGCCGGAGTCCTCCAGCTCGTCCATCGCCTCGGAGCGCGCCTCCATCTCCTCGGTCCGCTCCTCTGCGCGCTCGATCGAGCGGCTCACGTCCTCCATCTCGTCGCCGACGCCCGTCATCGCCTCGGAGACGCGGGAGGACGCCTCGGCCGCCTCGTAGCGGGCCTTCATCGTCTCCTTCTTGGTGCGGAACTCCTCGATGCGGTTCTGCAGCTTGTTCTTCTTCTCGACGAGCTGCTCCTGCGTGTTGTTCAGCTCGGCGATCTGGCCCTCTAACTCCTCGATCTGGCTCATCTTCGACTTCTTCTTTTCCAAGGCCTTCCGCGCGAGGTCGTCGCGGTCCTGCTGGACCGCCTCGCGGGCCTGGCGGTTGTGCTTCTCGACGTTCTCTTCGAGCTTGCGCTTCTGGATCTCCAGGCGCTTCTTCTGGGTCGTCAGGTCCGCGATCCCCTGTTTGACGTCCTGGAGCTCGTCGCGCATCTGTTCGTACGAGTAGTCGAGCGACTCAGTCGGGTCCTCCGCTCGGTTCAGGAGGGCGTTCACCTTCGAGCGGATGACGTAGGAGGCGCGCGAGAGGATTCCCATACCACGTCGTACGCGTTCCACCCGTTAAAACCTCATGCGGTTCGCGGCGCGGAGCGGCCCGGATCGCGGCGGGAACGCGCGGCCGCGGACGAGCGTCTCGGATCCCCGGATCGATTCGACCGGCGTCCACGCCGACGCTTCCTGAAGGCTTATGCGGCGCGTCGGTGTAGCCCCGCGCATGGACATCGGCGTGTTAACTGTTCCCTTGGGCGACGAACCGCTCGACGACGCGGCCGCGTACCTCGACGGGATCGGCGTCGACGCCGTCGAACTCGGCGTCGGCGGCTGGCCCGGCGAGGACCACGTCGACCGCGAGCGACTCCTCGACGACGCTGGCGCGCGCAACGAGCTGCTCGCCCTGCTCGACGACCGCGGGCTCCGGATCTCCGCGCTGGCGACGCACAACAACCCGCTTCATCCCGACGAGGAGCGGGCCGCGGCGGCCGACCGGGAACTGCGCGAGGCGATAGAGCTGGCCGACCTGCTCGGCGTCGACGCCGTGACCTGCTTCTCCGGGCTCCCCGCGGGCGCGCCCGGCGACTCGACGCCGAACTGGGTCACGGCGCCGTGGCCGACCGAACACGCCGACGCGCTCGACTACCAGTGGGACGAGGTGGCGATTCCTTACTGGCAGGACGTGGCGAAACACGCAGATCACCACGGCGTCGACGTGGCGATCGAGATGCACCCGAACATGCTGGTGTACGAGCCGACCGGGATGGCCGCGCTCCGCGAGGCGACGAACGACCGGATTGGGGCCAACTTCGACCCCTCGCACCTCTACTGGCAGGGGATCGACGTGACGGAGGCGATCCGGTTCCTCGGCGAGCGCGACGCGATCCACCACGTCCACGCGAAGGACACGAAGGTGTACGACGCGAAGGCCCGCGTGAAGGGCGTCCTCGACACGACGGGCTACGCCGAGGAGGCCGACCGCTCGTGGCTGTTCCGCTCGATCGGCTACGGCCACGACGAGGGGCACTGGAAGGACGTCGTCTCGACGCTCCGGATGGTCGGCTACGAGGGCGCCCTGTCGATCGAACACGAGGACTCGCTCACCTCCTCGCGGGAGGGGTTAGAGAAGGCGGTCGACGTGCTGGACCGCGCGGTCTTCGAGACAGAACCGGGCGACGCGTACTGGGCGGAGTGAGGCGGCGGCGACCGCGGAGTTCACCACAATGACAGACGAACCACTGAAGATCGGCGTTCTGGGGTATCGATTCATGGGCAAGGCGCACGCGAACGCGATGGCGCGGCTCCCGATGTTCTTCCCGGACGCGCCCGAGATCGAGCGCCACACGCTCGTCGGGCGCGACGAGGAAGCGCTGGCCGACGCGGCCGAGCGGTTCGGCTTCTCGCACACCGCGACCGACTGGGAGGCCGCGCTCGATGAGGTGGACGTCTTCTACAACCTCGGGCCGAACCACGTCCACGCGGAGCCGTCGATCGCGGCCCTCGAAGCGGGGGTCCCTGTCCTCTGCGAGAAGCCGCTCGCGCCGACGTTAGAGGAGGCGGCGGCGATGCGCGACGCGGCGGCCGCGACGGGCGTCACGGCCGGGACCGCGTTCAACTACCGCTTCGTCCCCGCGATCCGCTACGCGAAGGAGCTGATCGATGACGGGGAGCTCGGCGAGATCCGACAGGTGCGCGGACGGTACCTCCAGGACTGGCTCGTCGACCCCGAGGCGCCGTGGGCGTGGCGGATGGACGCCGAGATGGCCGGCTCGGGCGCGCTCGGGGACCTCGGCGCGCACACGGTCGACCTCGCGAACTTCCTCGTCGGCGACCGGGTGGGCGGGATCGACCGCGTCTCGGGACAGCTGACGACGTTCGTCGACGAGCGCCCCGTCTACGACGATGAGGGGCAGATCGAGGAGTACCGCGACGTGACGGTCGACGACGCGTACAGCGCGCAAGTCGCCTACGAGTCGGGCGCGACCGGGAGCTTCGAAGCCAGCCGCGTCGCCGAGGGGCACAAGAACGACCACACGATCGCGGTTCACGGATCGAAGGGGAGCCTGAAGTTCTCTCTGGAGCGGCTGAACGAACTGGAGGTGCTCCGGGAGGGGAACCGCGGCTACGAGACGGTGTTGGTGACCGAGGAGTCGGACCCGTACGTCGACCGCTGGTGGCCCCCCGGCCACGTGATCGGGTGGGAGCACACGTTCGTCCACGAGGACTACGAGTTCCTCTCGGCGGTCGCCGAGGGCGGGTCGTTCGAGCCGTCGTTCGAAGACGGGTACGAGGTCCAACGCGCGCTCGCGGCGATCGAGCGCGCCGACGAGCGCGGGGAGTGGGTGGCGGTCGAGTAGCGTCGCGGCCGAGCGAACGCTCGCGAGCGTTCGTGTTCGGTTCCCCCGATTATCGCCCGGACCGGCTTCAGACGCCGACGGCGCCGCCCGGGGTGCCGCCGCCGCTCTCCTCGCTCCACTCCTGGATCGCGGAGTCCTCGCCGTCGTAGCTGCCGAGCGTCTCGCGGGTGTCGAACGCCACCGGCTCCCAGACGACCTCGAAGTTCTCGTTGCCGGTGGCGTTGGGCACGACGACCTGATCGCCCGGTCTGACGATGCCGTCGCCCGGCCACGCGCCGAACTGGACGTTCCCGTCCGGGTCCTCGCCGCGGACGTACAGCTCCTCCGCCGGGACCGGCTCGGGGCCGAGCGCGACGACGACGAGGTCGCCGCCCTCCTGTTGCCCCTCGAACTCGGCGTCCGGCGGAGCGACGCCGTCGATGAGCCCGAACACCGCCGCGCCGACGAGCGCGAGCAGCAACACGACGACCCCGACGAGCAGCCCCGTCCCCGCCAGCGGGGTGAACCCTCGCTCGTCGTTCCGGAACTCAACCATTCGACCGTCACTCAGACGGGACCGATATAAGCGTTTGCGCGCCGCGTATCAGCGCTGATAAGTTTGGAAGGCGGGGTCGAGCGACCGGACCGAGTTCGGGCCCCCGCGCACCGAACCGGAAACGGGTTATTCCGCGCGGCCGAACTCCGACCGTGACGTCTCGGATGAAGGATTCGGCGGGCGGACGCCCCCGCGGCCTCCGCGGCATCGCGCGCACGTGGGCCGAGGTCCTCGTCCGCCCGCAGCGAGCGTTCGCCAACGGGGTCACGCCCGGCGATCAGGCGCCCGCGCTGACGTTCGCGGTCGCGGTCGCCGCGGCGTTCACGCTCGGCTGGATCGCGTCGGACCCCGCGGCGATGCCCGTGGTCGTCCCTTCCTCGCGGCTGCTGTCCGAGGCCGTGGTGTTCCTCGTCGTGGTCGCGCTGGCGGCACCGGTCGGTCTTCACCTGACCGCCGCGGTCGCGACCGTCTCGGTCGTGCTAGCGAGCGTCGAGTTCGACGGCGGGTTGGGGCTTCGCGACCGCGGCGGGGTGAGCGAGACGGTCCAGGCCGTCGCGTACGCGAGCTCGCCCATGGCGCTGGCCGGACCAGCGATCCCCGAACTCAGGGTCGTCTGCGGCGCGTACGCGGCAATCCTTCTGTTCGTCGGCCTCCGCACGGTTCACGGGCTGGGACCGGTCCGGACGGTCGCGGCCGCGCTCCCCCCGGCCGCGCTCGGCTACGGCGTGGGTTACCGCGTCGTGGCCGCGGCGCGGACGCTTCTCGGCGCGTGACGCGCGGGGCGCTCGTGGCGCGATGGCCGAGCGCTCGCCGCGTTCTCGTCGAATCGGCTAGCGGGCTTTCGACAACCGTTTTAGGCCCGAGACTCTCGGTGTACTCAAATGGGATCCTGTATCATCTGTGGCACCGACGTCGGGGGCGGTCGCGTCTGCGACTCGCACCAGGAGGACGTCGTGTTCGACTTCCGCGGCGACTCACCCGACGATCTTGTTCCGAGCCGGTTCTACCGAGGCGTCGTCGACGGGTACGCCGAGTTCGGCGTGTTCGTCGACCTCGCGCCGGGGGTCACCGGACTGCTCCACCGCTCCGAGCTCGACCGCCGCCTCGACAGCCTCGACTGGGAGCCGGGCGACGACGTGTTCGTCCAGGTGAAGGGCGTCCGCGACAACGGTAACGTCGACCTCGGCTGGTCGATCCGACAGGCCGGCCGCGAGTTCCGCGGCGTCCTCGTCCAGGAGTCCGACGGCGAGCACCTCCCCGACGAGGAACCGGGCGGGGACGACGCCGACGAGCCCGAGGAGACGGCGAGCGGGACGTCCGCCGAGCCCGAGGCATCGACTCATCGGGACACCGACGACGACGGGGAATCCGAGGAATCGGCGGACGAGACCGCCGCGGGCGACGCGGAGCCCGCCGACGTCGAGGAGACCGACGAGCCCGAAGCGGCTCGGAACGACGGCGAAGCGTCCGAGCCCGCCGAGAGCGAAGCGGCCGCGCCCGGAGACGACGAGGAAGTCGGGGCGTCCGAGGAGCCCGAAGCGACCGAGGGTGACGAGTCCGACGCGGAACCCGAGCGCGCGTCCATCGAGACGCTCGGAGACGCGGTCGGCGAGTCGGTCCGGATCGAGGGCGAGGTCGTCGGCGTCCGCCAGACCGGCGGCCCGACGGTGTTCGAGGTCAGCGACGAGACGGGCGCGGTCGACGTGGCCGCGTTCGTCGAGCCGGGCGTCCGGGCGCACCCCGACGTCGAGGTCGGCGACGCGGTGCGGGTCGACGGCGAGGTCGAGAGCCACCGCGGCGACGTCCAGGTGGAGTCCGAGGCGCTGGTCCTCCTCGACGGCGAGGCGGCCGAGACGGTCCGTCGCCGCATCGCCGAGGCGCTCACCGACGAGGCCCGTCCCGAGGGGCTCCAGCCGCTCGGCGGCGACGAGACGGTCGCCGAGCTCGCGGACGGCCTGCTCGACGCGGCCGAGGCGGTCCGCCGCGCGATTCTCGAATCCCGGCCGATCGTCGTCCGCCACCCGGCGACCGCCGACGGCTACGTCGCGGGCGCCGCGGTCGAGCGCGCCGTCCTCCCGCTGATCCGCGACGAGCACGCGAAGAGCGACGCCGAGTACCACTACTTCACCCGCCGCCCGCTCGACGAGCCGGTGTACGGGATGGACGCGGCCACCAACGACGCGACGCGGATGCTCCAAGACCGCGACCGCCACGACGAGAAGCTCCCCCTGTTCCTGCTCGTCGGAACCGGTTCGACGACCGAGTCCGCCGACGGCATCGACCTGCTGTCGGTGTACGGGGTCGACGCGGTCGTCGTCGACGCCGCGGTCGCCGACCCGGAGACCCGGGACGCGGTCGACACGCTCGTCTCGCCGGAGCTGGCCGACGTCGGCGGCGACGAGACGCTCTCGACCGGTGCGCTCGTCGCCTCGCTGGCGTCCGCGATCAACGACGAGGTCCGCGCGGACCTCCGGCACCTGCCGGCCGTGAGCTACTGGGCGGACGCCCCCGAGCGGTACGTCGACCTCGCGCGCGACGCGGGCTACGACGCCGAGCGCGTCGCTGAGCTCCGCGAGGCGGTCGCGCTCGAGGCGTACTACCAGTCGTATCAGGACAAACGGGAGCTGATCGCGGATCTGTTGTTCTCGGACGGCGGCAACCTCGCGGCGCACGTCTCCGAGCAGTTCCGCGAGAAGTTAGAGACCGAGATCGAGACGGCGGACGCGAACGTCGTGACCGAGGCGGTCGACGGCGTCGAGTTCGCGCTGCTCGACACCGACGGCTACACCCACCGGTACGACTTCCCGCCGACGCCGCTCCTGCTCGACGACCTCCACCGGCGCCGCGCGGACGGCGAGCCGTTCGCGACGGTCGGCGTCGGCACCGACGAGCTGTACGTGCGCACGACCGCGGACGTCTCCGTCCGCGACGTGGCCGAGCGCGCGGCCGAGCTCGCGCCGAACGCGGACGTCGCCACCGCAGGCGTCCGCGAGGGGAAAATCGAGTTCCTCTCGGGCGAGCGCGACGCCGTCGAGGACGCCGTCGTCGCCGCCGTCGCCGAGGCGTTCTGATCGGCGATCGACGCCGAGGCGTCCTGATCGGCGGCCGGCCGCCGCTTCCGGTGTGAAGTCGTTCGAAGAATCTTTTCGCGGACGCTCTGTTTCGACCCGATCAGCGTGATGGTTCGCCGCTCACCGTCGGGTAAACGGCCCGGGCGGGAGGATGAGGTCGTCGAGCTCAGGCCGCTGTTTCACGTTGAACACGACCGACAGCTCGTCGGTCAGCGGGTAGCCGTTACAGGAGAGGCGGAACCCTCGCTCGGCGAGGTCCTCGGGCATGATGTGGTCGGTCGGCTGGGAGAGCTCGCCCTCGGCGAGGTACACCGCGCAGTTCGCGCAGGCGCCGCCGCGACAGGAGAAGGGCCACGCGAAACCACTGCGCTCGGCGGCCTCCAGCAGGCTCTCGTCGGGGTGGACGAGCAGGCGACCGTGGGCGTCGGGACCGAGGTCGGCGTGGGAGGCCTTCCGGAACAGCTCGTCGTCGTCGAGCGACCAGCCGTAGTCGACGACGGCCTCGTAGTCGAGGAACTCCACGCGGGTCGACTGCGGCTCGCGCGCGTCGTCCCCCTCCGAGAGGTCGACGTCCGCGGGGTCGACTCCGTCGTCGCTCCCGTCGCCGTTGTCGTCGCGCGCTTCCAGCTCTCGGTAGGCGCGGCGGACGAGCTGGAACTCCTCGATCGAACCGCCCTGGTCGGGGTGCGCGCGCTTCACGCGCTCGCGGTAGGCCCGTTCGATCGCCTCGTCGTCGGCGTCCTCGTCGACTTCCAACACATCGAACGGGGAGACCATTCAGACGGGGACACGTACGCGCGTGACGCACATAAACTGCCCAGAAGTCGGCAGGGAATCGCGGGGGACTGCCGAGAGCGACCGCCGCCCGCCACCGGACCCGTGAGCGTTTAAGAGCGGCGCGCCCCAGACTCCGACAATGGGAAACGCCGACCTGCGCGACCTCGCGTCGATCCGCGACGTCCCCTTCGAGGAGATAGAGGGGAGCGTCGTCGCCGTCGACGCGCACAACTGGCTGTACCGCTACCTCACGACGACGGTCAAGTGGACGAGCGACGAGAAGTACACCACCGCCGACGGCACCGAGGTCGCGAACCTGATCGGGGTCGTCCAAGGGCTCCCGAAGTTCTTCGAGCACGACCTGATCCCGGTGATGGTGTTCGACGGCGCCGTCACCGACCTGAAGGCAGACGAGGTGGCCGAGCGCCGCGAGAAGCGCGAGCAGGCCGAGGAGCGGCGAGCAGCGGCCGAGGAGCGCGGCGACGCGGTCGAGGCCGCGCGCTTAGAGGCCCGCACACAGCGGCTCACCGACACGATTCAGGAGACGACCCGCGAGCTGCTCGAACTGCTCGACGTGCCGATCGTCGAGGCGCCCGCGGAAGGGGAGGCGCAGTGCGCGCACATGGCCGCGACCGGCGCCGTCGACCACGCGGGCAGCGAGGACTACGACACCCTGCTGTTCGGCGCGCCGACGACGCTCCGCCAGCTGACGAGCAAGGGCGACCCGGAGCTGATGGACCTCGCGGCGACCCTCGAAGACCTCGACCTCGACCGTCAGGGGCTCGTCGACGTCGCGATGCTCTGCGGCACCGACTTCAACGAGGGCGTTCGCGGGATCGGGCCGAAGACGGCGGTAACGGCGGTGAAAGAACACGGCGACCTGTGGGGCGTTCTGGAGGCCCGCGACGCCGAGATCCCGAACGCCGAGGCGATCCGGGAGCTGTTCATGGACCCGCCGGCCGAGGACGTCGCGGTCGACGCCGACGTGAACCCGGACGTCGAGGCCGCCCGCGCGTACGTCGTCGACGAGTGGGGCGTCGACGCCGACGAGGTCGAGCGCGGGTTCGAGCGCATCGCGGAGTCGCAGGTCCAGACCGGGCTCGACCGGTGGACCTGACGGGGCGCGCCGAACGGTCGTCCCCAGCCGCGACCGCCGCGAACACACCTTTTATTTCCTCGTCGTCAGAAGGGTCAATCACACGTGTCGCGGGCCGGATCCCGAGCGGACCGCGGCGACCCTGACCAATGAGCTTCGACGTTCCCGACGACAGACGGTACCTGGAATCGCACGAGTGGGCGACGACCGGCGGCGACACCGTTCGGATCGGCGTCTCCGACTTCGCGCAGGACGAGCTCGGCGACGTGGTGTTCGTCGAGCTCCCCGAGGTCGGCGACGAGATCGCGGCCGGCGAGTCGTTCGGTGTCGTCGAGTCGATCAAGGCCGTCTCGGACCTGTACGCGCCCGTCTCGGGCGAGGTCGTCGCGGTCAACGAGGACCTCTTCGACCGCCCGGAGCTCGTTAACGAGGACCCGTACGGCGACGGCTGGATGCTCGAGGTCGAGCCCGCCGACGGCGGCGACGCCGAAGGGCTCCTCGACGCCGACGAGTACGACGGCCAGATCGCGTGACTGCGACGAGTCGACCCGACGCGGGCGTGCTCCCAACGCCGGGCGCGCTCCCGACGACAACCCTCTACCGGACCCGAACATGACAACGCCACGTTTCGACCGACGAGCCGCGAACCGAGGAGCGAACGACCGCGAGGCGACGGCCCGCGGACGCGGAGGAGCGACCAGATGAGCCGGGCGAACGGCACGCCGTACGCGCCCCACACCGACGACGAGACCGCGGCGATGCTGGCAGAGATCGGCGTCGACGACGAGGAGGCGCTGTTCGACATCCCCGAGGCGGTCTCCTTCGACGGCGACTTCGGCATCGACGCGCGCACCGAACGCGGGATCCGCGACGAGTGCGCCCGGATCTTCGCGCGCAACGACGACCTCACGGAGTTCCTCGGCCGGGGCCACTACGGCCACTACGTGCCGAGCGTCGTCGACCACCTCGCGGACCGCGCGGAGTTCCTCACGAGCTACACCCAGTACCAGCCGGAGGTGTCGCAGGGGTTCCTCCAGGCGCTCTTCGAGTACCAGTCGATGCTGGTCGAGCTGACGGGGCTCGACGTGGCGAACTGCTCGATGTACGACGCCGCGACAGCGCTCGGCGAGGCCGCGACGCTCGCCGACCGCGTCCGGTCGACCTCGGGCGACACCGTCCTCGTCCCGGAGCAGCTCCGCGAGGGGAAGCGGGCGGTGTTAGAGAACTACTGCGACGGTGCCGACCTGGCCGTCGAGACGTACCCGATGGCCGACGGGACCGCCGACGTCGACGCGCTCGCCGACCGCGCCGGCGACGACGTCGCCATGGTGTACGCCGAGAGCCCGACGGTGCGGGGGTGTATCGAGGAGCGGCTCGCGGCGATCGGCGACCTCGCCGACGAGACGGACGCGCTGTTCGTCCTCGGGTCGGACGTCGTCGCGCTGTCGGTGCTCGAATCGCCGGCCGCAGTGGGGGCCGACGTCGTCGTGGGCGAGGCCGGCTCGCTCGGCCTGCCGACCGCCTACGGGATGGGGTTAGGGATCTTCGCCTGCAGCGACGAGTTCCTGCGGCAGGTGCCCGGCCGGCTCGTCGGCGCGAGTGAAGACGCGAACGGCGACCGCGCGTACACGCTGACGCTCCAAACCCGCGAACAGCACATCCGCAAGGAGCGCGCCACCTCGAACATCTGTACGAACCAGGCGTGGGTCGCGCTGCGCGCGGCGATCCACGCGGCGACGCTCGGGCCCGACGGCCTCGTCGACCTCGCGAACGACTCCGTCCGGGAGGCCGAGGCGCTGGCGTCGCGGATCGACGAGCTGTCCGGCGCGGCCGCACCCGTCCACGACCGCCACCACTTCCGCGAGTTCGCGGTGCGCGTCGACCAGCCGGCCGAGGCGATCGCGGCCGACCTCGAAGGCGAGGGGTTCGCGGTCCACGCGATCGACGACCACCTGCTTCAGGTGTGCGTCACCGATCTCAACGCGGGAGAGACGGACGGGCTCGTCGCCGCCTTCGAGGAGGTGCTCTGAGATGATCCACGACCAAGCGAACTACGAGCGAGAGGGGGAGAACGTCCGCGAGCCGCTGCTCTCGGAGAAGGGCCAAGAGACCGTCGACGTACGGGAGGAGTCCCCGCTGCCCGACGACCTCACCCGCGAGGAGCTGACGCTGCCGAACCCCTCGGAGCCGGAGACGGCGCGCCACTACACCCGGCTCTCGCAGATGAACTGGGCGATCGACTCGGGGCCGTACCCGCTGGGGAGCTGCACGATGAAGTACAACCCCAAGTTCACCGAGGACGTGGCGGCGGACACGAACGCGGCGATCCACCCGGACCGCTCCGAGCGCTCGGCGCAGGGGAACCTGGAGCTCCAGCACCGTCTCCAGGAGGTCCTCGCGGAGATTGGGGGCATGGACGCCGTCACGCTCCAGCCGCCCGCGGGCGCCGCCGGCGAGCTCACGGGGATCCTCGTCGCGAAGGCGTACCACGAACACCACGGCAACGACCGCTCGGAGGTCGTGATCCCGGCGTCGGCCCACGGGACCAACTTCGCGACCGCCGCGACCGCGGGCTACGACGTGGTCGAACTCCCCTCCGGCGAGGACGGTCGGGTCGACCTCGAAGCCTTGGAGGCGGCCGTCGGCGACGACACCGCCGCCCTCATGCTCACGAACCCGAACACGGTCGGCCTCTTCGAGCGCGACATCACCGAGATCGCTGACATCGTCCACGACGCCGGCGGCCTGCTCTACTACGACGGCGCGAACCTCAACGCGCTGCTCGGCCGCGGCCGCCCCGGCGACATGGGGTTCGACGTGATGCACTACAACGTCCACAAGACGTTCGCGACGCCTCACGGCGGCGGCGGTCCCGGCGCCGGCCCGGTCGGCGTCGTCGACGAACTGGCACCGTTCCTCCCGACACCCCGGGTCCGGGAGGCCGACGAGGGATCGGGATACGAGCGCTTCGAGCCCGATCACACGATCGGGAAAGTCCACGGGTTCGCCGGCAACTGGCTCGTGTCGATCAAGGCGTACGCGTACATCGCCCGCCTCGGCGACGAGGGGCTCGCGGACGCGGCCGCGAAGGCCGTCCTCAACGCGAACTACCTCGCCGAGCGGATCGACCTCGACGTGCCGTTCGGTCCGTTCCACCACGAGTTCGCCGCGACCGCGGGCGACCGCGACGCCGCCGACGTCGCGAAGCGCATGCTCGACTTCGGCGTCCACCCGCCGACGACGAAGTGGCCGGAGATGGTGCCGGAGGCGATGCTGACCGAGCCGACCGAGATCGAGGGGCAGTCCTCGCTCGACGACCTCGCGGAGGCGTTCAACCTCGCGTACGCCGACACCGACGAGGCGCTCGACGCGGCCCCGAACCGGACCGCCGCGGGCCGGATCGACCAGGTCGGCGCCGCGCGGAACCCGCGGCTCTCGTGGCAGGCGCTCGACGGGGAGTAGGCCTTCGAACCGCCGCCCGCCGCGGCGGTGTCAGGGCTCGGTCGCCGCGGACCGCACCGGCTCGTCGCCGTCCGCGTCGAGGTCGTCCGCGTCCGGACCGTCGGCGTCGCGCTCGTCGAACGCTGCCGTCTCGGAGAACGCAGTCCCGGCGGCCGCCGTACCGACGCGGTCCGACGCCGAGTCGAACCGGCCCGTCCCGTCGACGAACCGCCGCATCACGCGACCCTCCGCGCGGTGGAGCGTCTCGCTACAGGTCGACTTCGCGATCCCGTTCGCCTCGGCTAACTCCGTGAGCGTACACCGGCGCGGGGTGTCGTAGTACCCCGACCGGACCGCATCGAACACGAGGTCGCGCTGCGCCTCCGTGAGCGTCCGGTCCGGGCCGTCGACCCCGGTCGCGGCGACGCCGACCGTCACCCCCTCGCCCGCGAGCCGGCGCCCGAACGCCTCGACTCGGTCCCGGTCGCCGACGACCGTCACCGTCGCCCGGCCGTCGACGACCTCGACCGTCGACGCCATCGGGAGACCGACCGCCCGCGCCGCCGGGAGGTACACGGGGGCGCGGCAGACGACCCGAAGCGTGCGGCCGTCGCCGCGGCGCTCGACCGTCGTCGCGCGCGCGACGCGGTCGTGGCCGCGGAGCGCGTCCTCGACGCGGTCCCTGTCGGCGCCGCCGATCAAGACGGTCGCCGCCACGTCCGAGCCGTCGTCGTCGAGCGCCTCCGAGCCGTCATCGTCGGCCGGTCGCCGAGCGTCGTCGTCGAGCGCGATCGTCTCCGCGACCCGGATAGTCGCCGAGGGGACGCCCCGCGAGACGTCGCCGAGCCACGACCCTGCCGGGAGGTCCAACCGAAGCCTCGTTCGGCTCATCGCTTCCACCCCGGTGCTCCCCGCGAACCGGCCGTCCAGGCCGTCGCTGATGCGCGCATCTCCATTGTACGCACGACCCCGGCGCCCCTCGGCGCACCGCTTCATACGTTTCGAACCTAAGTACCCCGGAGGGGTGCGGACGAACGGCAGCCCCCTCGTGGGCGGCCCGGGGCGATCGCCGCGACCGCAGCACCGAAGTCCCCGGCACGCGACCGCGGTCCCATGGAGACGACAGAGGCGTTCGTCGGCCTGACCTGCGTCGACTGCGGGGAGACGTTCGACGCGGAGGCGGCGACGCACCGCTGTCCCGACTGCGGCGGTATCCTCGACCCAGAGTACGACTACGACCGGATCGGTCTGACCCCGGAGACGCTCGACGCGCGCCCCGACGGGTCGATGTGGCGGTACGACGAGCTGCTCCCGTTCCCGGCTGAGACGGCGGTGTCGCTCGGGGAGGGCGCGACGCCGCTCGTCGAGTGCCCGGCGCTGGCGGACGCGATGGGCGTCGGCCGCGTTCTCCTGAAAGACGAGGGCGCAAATCCCACGGGGACGTTCAAGGACCGCGGGCAGGCGGCCGCGATGACGGCCGCGCGCGAACACGGCGCGAGCGAGGTCGCGCTGAACAGTGCCGGCAACGCGGGGCAGGCGGCCGCGGCGTACGCGGCCCGCGCGGACCTCGACGCGCACGTGTTCCTCCCCTCGCGGGCGGGATTCACCCAGAAAGCGATGACGGAGGTTCACGGCGCGGACCTGACCGTGGCCGACCCCGTCGACGGGAACTCGCAGATCGGCGACGCCGGGAAGGCGTACGCCGAGGCGATGGAGGAACATCCCGAGTGGTACTCGACGAAGACGTTCGTCACGCCGTACCGCCACGAGGGGAAGAAGACGATGGCGCTGGAGCTCTTAGCGCAGCTCGACTGGGAGGCGCCCGACGGCGTCGTCTACCCGACCGGCGGCGGCGTCGGGCTCGTCGGGATGCACAAGGCCGCCCGCGAGGCGAGGGAGCTGGGGTGGACCGACGAACTCGTCCCGATGTACGCGGCGCAGGCCGCGGGCTGCGCCCCGGTCGTCCGCGCCTACGAGTCGGGCGCCGACCGCCACGAGCCGCTCGCAGACGACGAGGTCGACACGGCGTGTAACGGGATCGCGATCCCGGACCCGGGCGCGAGCCACCTCATCTTGGAGGCGGTCCGCCAGTCCGACGGCGGGGCGGTGGCGACGACGGACCGAGAGATCCTCGACGCCGCCATTGAGGTCGCCCGCGAGGAGGGGCTAGAGGTGGGCGCCACCTGCGCGGCCGCCGTCTCGGGAGCGTTCGCGCTCGCGGAATCCGGCGAGTTCGGCCCCGACGACACGGTCGTCCTGCTGAACACCGGCGCGGGAAACAAGGACGTGGACGCGCTCCGCGCACACCTCGGCGAGCGGGAGGTCGAGGCGGAGGCGCGAGCCGACGAGTAGCGGGGGGCGCGGAACCGGAACCACTACGGCGGCCGGTCGCCACCCCTCGCGCATGGAACTCGGGGTCATCGGACTCGGGCGGATGGGACAGATCGTCGCGAACCGGTCGCTTTCGGCGGGCCACGACGTGGTCGCGTTCGACCTCTCCGCGGAGGCGACCGCGGAGGCGGCGGAGGCGGGCGCGGAGCCGGCCGACTCGGTGGGCGACCTCTGTGACCGGTTGGGGGGCGAAAAGCGGATCTGGCTGATGGTGCCCGCGGGCGACGCCGTCGACGCCACGCTCGCTGACCTGGAGCCGCACCTCGACGACGACGACGTCGTCGTCGACGGCGGCAACTCGCACTTCGAGGATTCGGTGCGCCGCGCCGAGGAGACGGACGCCGCGTACCTCGACTGCGGCACCTCCGGCGGGCCCGCGAGCGCGGAGGCGGGCTTCTCGCTGATGGTCGGCGGCCCGGAGTGGGCCTACGAGGCGCTCGTGCCGGTGTTCGACGCGGTGGCGACCGGCCCGGACGGCCACGACCGCATGGGCGAGTCGGGCTCCGGCCACTACGTGAAGATGGTCCACAACGGCGTGGAGTACGCGCTGATGCAGGCGTACGGCGAGGGGTTCGAGCTGCTCACGGACGGCCGCTACGACCTCGACATGGAGTCCGTGGCTCGGACGTGGAACAACGGCGCCGTGATCCGGTCGTGGCTGCTGGAGCTCTGCGAGGAGGCGTTCCGCGAGGAGGGGTCGGATCTGGGCGACGTGGCCGATCACGTCGCGGGCGGCTCGACGGGCACGTGGACGGTCCGAGAGGCGCTCGAACAGGAGGTGCCCGTCCCCATTATTTATCAGGCGCTCGCGGAGCGGTTCGACTCGCGCAACGAGGGACGCTTCTCGCGCCGACTCGCGAACCGCCTGCGGTACGGCTTCGGTCGACACGAGGTCGCGCGGCGGTCCGACGGGGAGTGAGAGGACCCGGGGCTCCGCAGGAGGCGTGAGCGGACCCGGGGCTCCGACCGGGGCCGGAGCCGGGCGATGACAGTCTTCGCCGAGCGCGGAACGCCGTCGACTCCTCGGAGACCGGCGGGGATCGGGAGACGGGGCCGACGGACGAACCTCGGCTACCCGCCCCACTCTCCGCCGATGTCGTCTCGGATCGCCGCTCGCCAGGCCTCGAACCGCTCCGCGCACTCGGGGGCGTCCGACACATGGTCGATGAATCCGATTCCGCCGTCCGACAGCGTGGCACCGCAGAACGGGCACAGGTCCGGATTGTCCCACTCCGGGGAGTCGCGCGGCGGGTGGTCGTCGGACATGCGGTTACTCCTCCAGGTAGGCGTACAGAGCGTTCCCGCCGGCCCCGCAGTTCGGGCAGCGGTCGGGGACCCGGTCGACGTCGCCCGACTCGCCGCACTCGCTACGCCGCCGCACAAGGTACCCCTCTCCGAGATTTACGCCGGGGGACTGCCGGAGCGATAGGGTCTCGACGTCTCCGAGGGTGTTGACCTCGACGCCGATGTCCGTGATGGCTCGAATGACGCCGACGACTCGGCCGTTCTCGTCGTACGCTCGCTGTCCCGGTTTGAGCACGCGGTCCGCGGACGCGCCCTCGCTGTCCTCGTACATACGCTCCCGTTGAACCGGGCAGAACCTAGCTCTTCTCCCGTGCCCGCTCGCCCCCTTCGACTCGGAAGGGGACGCCGGGCGTACGCGACACCGCCGGACGGACTGCCCTCGGAACGGAAGACGACGCGCGCGAGGCGCCTCGCGCGGAGCCGCCGGCGGTGCTATTACGACTGGGCGCGTTACTACGTCACATGGAACCGATACCGTCCGAGACCGGGATCAGCGACGAGACGGCCGACAGCATTCTGAGCGCCACCCGCACCAGTCTGGGCGACGCGCTCCGGAGCGTCGTGTACTTCACCCCTTCGTCGTTCGATCTGCTGTACGTGCGGAAGGACCTCTACCCGTCCGACGAGGCCGCCAGAGCGCGGAAGGCGCAGCTGGTCCAGCTCGAACGCGTGGGGTTCGCGGAACGGTCGGCGCGGACCGAGATCGCACACGGCGGCGACGGTCCGGACATCGGGCCGTACGACTTCACCGTCCGGTTCCACGAGGACGGGTTCGTCGTCAGGGCGCTCGAGGGCGATGCCGGCGTCCTCTTCACCGCCGACTCCATGGACGTCGGCGCGTTCAGAGAGACGGTCAGTGCGGTCCGCGGAACGCTCCGGGGCGAGTGATACGCGGGAGGCCGAGCGCACGGACGCGGAGCGGCCCGCTCCGCGCGTCGATCGCTTCGACTCGTGTCGGCCGGTCGGACGCGCCGAACGGTCCCGGCGATCGGCCGCGTCCGAGAAAGGCTTATATACGGTCATGGTAGAGGATATCACGCATAGAATGTTCGAGCGATTCTCGAGCGGTTACTACCTGGGGGAACTGTACGTGGAACCCCGCGACGGCGAGCGCGCCGTCATCCAGCGGGCGGACCACGAACGCGTCAACGAGCAGCTGTACGCGGACGGCGAAGGGGTCGAGCGGCTCGACGCCCCGCTCGTGATGAAGGTCGACGGCGGCCACATCCCGGTCGGCGGCGACGACGACGTACCCAGCGGCACGCTCGCGATTCCCCAGGAGCTCGCCGACGAGACGCTCCCGGACCACCGGAACGTGCTGTTGGCGGACGCGGACCGAGCGGAGAAGCTGTTGCGCTGGGAGGGGTGGGAGCCGTTCGTGAACGCGTGATACGTGGAAAGTGGCTCCGTATTTCCCGTCGATTGTCGCTGCTATTTATAAATAACCAGTCGGGCACGGATTGAGAGCACTCCCGAACCCCCAGTCGCTCGTTTATAAATGACTGCTACCACCGCGGTGAACACCGCCAAAGCCCCAGCCGCTCGTTTATAAATGGCTGCTGTCGGTGAGTCGGTGAACACCGCCAAAGCTCCAGCCGCTCGCTTATAAGTCGTTGATTCCGGATCGACGGCGAACACCGCCAAAGCTCCAGCCGCTCGCTTATAAGTCGTTGATTCCGGATCGACGGCGAACACCGCCAAAGCCCCAGCCGGGAGGCGGGCGCACGCTCGCTGCGCTCCTCACTCGGTCGCTACCGCTCCCTCGTTGCGGTGCTTGCGTCGCCTGCGCCCGCCTCCCGGCTGCCCCTTTGAGTCCCACCCCGCTCCGCACAGCACCTCACACCTCCCCAGCCTCGTCGGCCTCCCTCCGCTTCGCTCCGGTCGGCCGACTCCCTCGCGCGTGCGACTCGCGCCCTATCGGGCGCTCGTCGGCACGCGCCACCGCACGGCATTCATTTATAAATGAGTTCGACCACGTCGCCGCCGCAGACGCACCTTTTAGGTCGCAGGGGGTCGCGGATTCGGTATGATCGACAGGCTGCTCGGGCGCGCTGAGCTGAAAGAGCGGATCGAGGAGCTCGAAGAGGAGAAGCGCCACCTCGAACGCCGCGCCGAGGCCGAAGAGGAGCGGCGCTCCGACGCGGTCGCCGACCGCCAGCGCGCCGAGGAGCGCGTCAACGAACTCGAACACCGGATCGAGTCGCTCGAAGAGCGGCTGGAGCGCGCGGAAGGGGCCGAGGCGTCCGTCGAGTTCCGGCGCGTGAGCGACCGCAGCGGCTCGAGGCTGGCCGACGTACTCGACCGCTTCCGGGCGGTCAAGAGCGACGACCCCGAGGGACTGCTCACGGCGTACGTCCCGGACGCCGACTCGGTGCCGGCGACCGTCTCGGAGTGGTTCGGCGACCGCACGGAACTGGTCCGGCGCGCGGCGCCCGCGGTCGTCCTCGCCGACGACACCGGCGCCGTGAGCGCGGCGCTGACCCCGCCGATCGAACCGGAACCGTTCGACCGCTGGAGCGACCGCTTCCGGCTACCGGATGCGTGGTTCCGGCCGACCGGTCGGTTCGCGTTCGCCCTCGTCCGCTCGGACGTCTTCGCCGTCGGCACCTACGAGGACGACGAGCGGGTCGCCTTCGAGGGGTTCACCAGCGACGTGAAGGAGGCCCACTCGAAGGGCGGCTTCTCGCAGGGGCGTTTCGAGCGCCGCCGCGAGGGACAGATCGACGACCACCTGAAGAAGGCGAACGAGACGCTCGCCGAGGTCGCGGACGGGGAGAACCTCGACCGCGTGATCGCCGTCGGCGAGCGCAGCGTCCTCGGACGGGTGCGCGACCGCACCGATGTGACGGACGTCTCCGACGCCACCGGGAAGCCGGAGGCGGCACTCGACGACGCGTTCCGCGACTTCTGGCGGGTCCGCGTCCGCGCGATCTGAGCTATTTAAAAGAGACCGCCCCGCGTCAGAAGGGAGATTCGGGGCCTTCGTCCGGGTCGGCGTCGGGGTTCTCCGATGCGGTCAGCTCGCCGATCTCCTGCTCCCACGCCTCGATGCCGCCGCGGAGGCTCTCGACGCGCGCCTCCTGTGTGCCCTCGTAGCTGCCGATCAGCTGGGCCGCCTGCTGGCTGGCGACGCCGTGCGGACAGACAGTGACGATCCGCTCCGCGCCCTCGAGCTCCGCGATCCGACTCGTCAGCTCCGGGAACGGGATACACTCGCTGTCGGGGAGGTGACCGCGGTCGAACGCCCGTTGGTCGCGGATGTCCACGATGCGGAGCGATTCGGATTCCTCGGCGTTCCCGTCGGCGCCGGCGACGTCGTCTCCGGAGTCGTCGCGCTCATCGAGCAGCGCCGACAGCTCCGCGGGGTCGATTTCGCCGTCCATCAGGGGAGGGGGGCGAGAGTGGCCGTGAGTACGGCCCGCTCGTCGGTGTCGTTGCGGGCGCCGTGGACCGCGCCGCGCTCGTTCGGCACCACCGCGGGCGCCGCGAGCGCCGCCTCCTCGTCGTCACGGACCACGGTCGGTTCGCCTTCGAGGACGTGGAACACGTTCGTGGCGTCGGCGTGTTCGTGGGGGTCGACCGACGCGTCGGGGCCGAGAACGAACGCCTTCACGAGCGCGTCGTCGGTGACGACGAGCTCCGCCGTCTCGACCTCGCCGGGTGCCGGGTCGAGACCGGAGACCGCCGCCGCGTAGCTGTCGAGCGTCATACCCGCATCTCGCGCGGGACGGGGAAAAATCGCGCGCTCGGGAGCTGGGCCGCCCCCGCCGGTCGAAACGGCGCGGGCTCAGTACGAGGGCGACTCCTCGGGCTCGCCGTCGCGCGCGTTGACGACCCTCCCGAGGGTGAAGAGGAGGTCGGAGAGCCGGTTGAGGTAGGTGACGACGGCCTCGTTTATCGGCTCCGAGCGCGCGAGGTCGACGACGCGGCGCTCCGCCCGTCGCGCCACGGCGCGCGCGTGGTGGAGCGCCGCCCCCGCCTCGCCGCCGCCGGGAAGGATGAACGACGTGAGCGGCTCCAGCTCCTCGTCGAACGCGTCGATGTGCTGCTCTAACTCCTCGGTGTGGCGGCTCTCAACCTGCGGGTCGTCCGGGTCGGGATCGGGGTTCGCGAGGTCCGCTTGGACGATGTGGAGGTGGTTCTGGATCGTCTCCAGCAGGTCGTCGACGTCGTCGTGGCCCGTCGGGCGAACCGTGCCGAGCAGCGCGTTCGCCTCGTCGACGGAGCCGTACGCCTCGATGCGGTGGCTCGACTTCGACACCCGGCTCATGTCCCGGAGGTCGGTCTCGCCCTCGTCGCCGCGGCCGGTGTAGATGCTCATGCGAGGGTCCTCTCGACGTACTCGACGATGTTCGCGCTCTCCGACATCGTCACGCCGCGTTCCTCGTCGACGAGGACGGGGACGCCGCGCTGGCCGCTGACGCGCTTGACCTCGTTCCGGTCGGAGTGGAGGGCCTCCACCCACTCCGTCTCGTAGTCGACGCCGGCCTCGTCTAAGGCGTCGGCCGCCTTCTCGCACCACGGACACCCGTCGAGGGCGTACAGTCGAACGCTCATACCGATCGATCCGTCCGCGCCGTCAAGAAGGTGTGCGTCCGCGCCTCCCCCTACCCCGACCGCGGCACGGAGCCTCGCCCCAGCGCCTCACAGGTCGTGGTACGACTCCATCGCGGCCCGGTGTTCCTCCGGGATGGGTGCGGGTTCCCCCGTCTCCGGGTCGAGGGAGACGAGCGTCGCCTCGGCCTCCGCGGCCGCCTCGCCGCCGGCCCGGATCTCGTGGGTCATCGTCGCGCTCGACCGCCCGAGGTCGGCCACGTCGACGGTGACGGTGACCTCGCCGTCGGACAGTTCGATCGGGCGCCGGAAGTCGATCGAGATCGACGCCAGCACGGTCGACACGCGCGAGAGGTCGGCGTCGAGGACGTCGCTGAAGTACCGCGTCCGCGCCTGCTCGATGTACGTCGCGTAGACGGCGTTGTTGACGTGGCCCATCGCGTCGATGTCGCGGAACCGCACGTCGATGTCCGCGGTGTACGTACCCATATCCGACCCACTGGCGGGGATCGTATGTAGGCGTCGGGATCGGGACGACCGCGGCCGAAAACGCGGAGTTGGCGGTCTCGACAACGTATAAAACGGCCGCGCGTCTATCACCGCGGTATGGGCAACGGCGCGATAGACGACGTCGACAGGGCGATCCTGTACGCGCTACAGGAGGACGCACGGAACACGTCGTCCGGGGACGTCGCGGAGCGGACCGGCACCTCGGACAGCACCGTCCGCAAGCGGATTCAGCGGCTCGAATCCGAGGGGGTGATCAAGGGGTACAGCGCCAGCGTCGACTACCAGCGGTCGGGCTACCCCCTCCGGATGCTGCTCTACTGCACCGCGTCGATTCCGGAGCGCGGCGAGCTCATCCCGGACATCCTCGACATCGACGGCGTCGTGTCGGTCCAAGAACTCGTCACCGGCGAGCAGAACCTCCTCGTGACCGTCGTCGGCGAGTCGGACGATGACATCACGCCGGTGGCGCAGGCGCTCCTCGACATGGGCGTCACCGTCGCCGACGAGGTGCTCGTGCGGACCCACAAGACGACCCCGTTCGGTGAGTTCGACGTCGAGCGGAACGGCGAGGATTGATCGAGGCGGGACGGGCCGGAGAGGCGGTCAGACGAGGACGCGCTTCACGTCGAGCCCGGTCGCCCGCCGAACGACCGCTGCCACCGGGTCTTCGGTGCCGGAGAGGTTGTCCGAGTCGCCGTCGAGGACGAGGAGCGCCGCCCGCCGGCCCGGTTCGACGACCCCGCAGTCGAGGCCGCCGATCTCGGCGCCCGCGGCGGTCGCCATCCGCAGCACCTCGCGGTCGGTTACGTCGAACCGCTTCGCCGCGGTCGCCATCTCCCGGAACATCGACGGTTGGTTCAGCATGACGTTGTCCGTGCCGAGCGCGACCGTCGTGTGATCGAGCAGCTCCCGAATCGGCGGCGTTCCGACGTCGAGGACCGCGTTCGCGCGCGGACAGACCGCGACCGGAACGGACTGGTCCGCGACGCGCTCCAAGTGCTCCCGCTCGGCGTGGACCATGTGAACGAGCAGGTCCGGGTCCAGATCGAGCGCCGGGTGGATGTCAGTCGCGTCCGGCTCGCCCGCGTGGATCGCGAAGGGCCGGCTGCGCTCCTCGCAGGCGGCGCGCTCGGCGGCGAAGTCGTCGTCGTTCGCGCCGGAGGCGCCGTAGCCGTCGGCGACGTCGAGGACGGACGGGTCGCCGCTCCCGAAGACGAACGGGTCGACGCCGGTGTCCGCCGCCGCGTCGCGGAGCGCCCGCGCCCCGGCGACTCCGGACTCGCGGAAGTCGAGCGTCGAAACCGTGCCGGTCCGCCGCATGAATCGGAGCGTCCGCCGCATCGCTGACACGAGATCGTCGCGGTCGGCGGCCGCCAGCCGCCGGTGTTTCAGGCTGTCCGGCGGCGCCACCGCCTCGTCGAGCGAGAGGCCGACCGCCGCATCCTTCGCGACGGAGTCCCCGAGATGGGTGTGCGCGTTGACGAACGCCGGCAGCACGATGTCTGTCGAGTCGGTGTCCGTCTCCTCGACCGCCGCAATCCGCCCGTCTTCGACGATGACCCGCCCTCGCACCGGCGCGAACGACTCTCCGGCGAGGACGGTTCCCGAGAGTTCTTCCATACCGGCCCTCCGGACCGGGAGAGGTTATGGTTTCCTGAGTGGCGACGCCGAACGGGCCGGAAGCGGCCGTCGCCGCGAGGCTGGCCGAGCCCGATCGGATCGCGGAGCCGATAAACATAATGTTCTATAAGTCGATTTAGCCGAACGAATTGTGAATACAGACAGATTTAATAGCTATTCCGTTCTTGAAAGCGATGAAAACCGACCGGAACCGGACCCAGCGCCCGCGCGGTCCGACCCCGGTCGCGTGGTCGCTCGAACGATGTCAGGACGCACCTCGAACCCGACGGTCGGAGCGCTCCGGGAGACGGCCGAGTCGTCGACCGTTCCCGTCGCACTAACGCGGCTCGCGTGGACGCTGTTCGCCGCGAGCCTCGCCGCGCTCGTCGCCCACGTCCGACTCGGCGGGCCCTGGGAGGTCTCCGACGCGATCGCCGTCGACGGGCTGACCGTCCTGCTGTGGGTCGTCGTGACGTTCTTCAGCGGGATCGTCCACAGCTACTCGCGCCGCTACATGGCCGGGAGCGCCCACGAGACTGACTTCTTCCTCGGCGTCTCCGCGTTCACGCTCGCCGTGATGGCGCTCGTCGCGGCCGACCACGTCGCGCTGTTCTGGTGCTTTTGGCTGGCGATGGGGCTCCTGATGGCGCGGCTCATCGGCACCGTCGACGGCTGGCCGCAGGCCCGGGCCGCCGCGAGCGTCGCCCGTCGGTACTTCCTCGCCAGCAGCGCGCTGCTCGGCGTCGCCGTGACGGCGCTGTGGTGGGCGACCGGCGCGACGACGGTCTCCGGTATCGCCGCGAGCGCCGACTCCCTCGGGGGGCCCGCGTGGCTCGTCGCGGGCGCCGCGCTCCTCCTCGCGGCGATGATCCAGTCGGCGCTCGTCCCGTTCCACGGCTGGCTGCTCTCCTCGATGACGGCCCCCACGCCGGCCTCGGCGCTGATGCACGCCGGCTTCGTCAACGCGGGCGGCATCCTGTTGACCCGCTTCGCGCCGGTCGTGACCGTCGAGACCGGGCTCATGCTCGCTATCGTGGTCGTCGGCGTCGTCAGCGCCCTCAGCGGGAAGCTGCTCAAGACCGTCCGGGCGGACGTCAAGGGCGAACTGGGCTGCTCGACGGTCGGTCAGATGGGCTTCATGATCGTCCAAGCCGGGCTCGGCTTCTTCGGTGCCGCCGTCACGCATCTCGTCTTACACGGGTTCTACAAGGCGTACCACTTCCTGAGCGCGGGCGGCGAGGTCGAGCGCGCGGCCCCGACGGAGACCGGGCCCGAACCCGAGGGAACGGGCGTCGCCGGCGCGGTCGTCGTGCTGCTGACCGGGCTCGCTGGCGGCGCGACGTTCGCGCTCCTGACCGGGAAGGGGACGAGCGTCGACACCGGGCTGCTGCTCGCCGGGTTCGTGACGCTCACGACGCTCCACGCGGCCCGGAGCGCCGTCCGGCGGACCGCCCTCTCGACGGCGGCCCGCTACGGGGCGGTCCCGCTGGTCGCGCTCCCCGCCATCGCCGTGTACGCGCTCGCGTACAGGGCGGTCTCGGGGCTGCTCGCCGGGCTACCGCTCGTCTCCGCCCCGACCGAGCTGACCGCGCTCCACGCGCTCGTCGCCGTCGCCTTCCTCGCGGCGTACGTCGCGATCGAGACCGGCGTCCACGAGCGGAGCGAGCGCCTCTACGTCGCGCTGGTGAACGCGGGCCAGCCCGCTCCGACCACTGTTCTAACCGCCACGGAGGAGTACGATGACGACTGAAATCGGTATCGACGACGACGCTGACGGCATCGAAGACGACACGGGCGCGATCGAAGACGAGGTCGACGCGGCCGCGACCGCGGTCGGGTCCGTCTGGCCGGTCCACTCGTTCGTGACCGCGAACCCCCTCGCCGGCTTCGAGGACCGGCCGTTCGACGAGGCCGTGAGCCGGGCGGCGGACCTCTTCGGCGGCCGCGGCTACCCGCGCGCGGAGACGTTCCGGGCGGCCCTCGACGAGGGACGTATCGACCCCGACCTGCTCGACGCGGAACTGACCGACCGGGGCTACGATGGCGACCCCGAGGCCCTGCTGGAGCGGCTGGAGACCGCCGAGGAGACGGTGGAAACGAGCGGCTCCGGCGGGGCGGAGGCGGCGGACTCCGACGCCGAGCGCGTCGACCGCGTGCTGACGAAGTGGCTGTCGGCGTTCCTCGACGAGGGGCAGGCCGAGTGGTCGATGCCGAACCGCGAGGCGGGGTTCTACGACGCCTTCCGGTCGGTGGCCGCCTACGACGACGAAATTCCGAATACGGGACTCGTCGCCGACCTGCCGCCGTCGCCGACCGAAGCGATCGAGGCCGCGCTGGAGCCGTACCCCCGTGACCGGTGGGAGGCCGTCTTCGAGTCGCAGTTCGCCGCGCTCCCCGGGTGGACCGGGCTGCTCAAGCGGCGCGCCGACGACGGCGGCGCGTGGCAGTCCGCGCACCCGATCACGCCGACGGGCTACCTCGCGGCCCGGCTCGCGTTGGCGGACGCCTTCGGCGTCGACCTCTCGCCGCCGGAGGGGTCCGACGGGCCGGCGGTCGACCCGAGCGACGAGATCGCCGACGCGTTCCTGAGCGCGTGGGAGGGCACGTACCGCGACGGGCTCGTCGAGCGGGTCGCCGCCGAGAGCGAGGCGCGCGACGGAGGAACCGAAGCACGCGAGGAGGACGGGGCACGCCCCGACGGCGGCGCGTCGGGGCGCCCGGACGCCCAGTTAGTCTTCTGTATCGACACGCGCTCCGAGGTGATCCGCCGGCACGTCGAGGCGACGGGCGACTACGAGACGCACGGGTACGCGGGCTTCTTCGGCGTCCCGATGGAGTACACCGGGTACGACGCCGAGGCGTCCGTCGAGGCGTGTCCGCCGATCGTCGACCCGCAACACCGCGTCTCCGAGGTCCCGGGCGACGACGACGCGCGGGCGAGCCGCGACCGCTGGGCCGACCTCCGCGAGGCCGCCGGCGAGGTGGTCGAGACGCTGCGGTCGAACCCCGCCACCGCGTTCAGCTTTGTCGAGGGCGCCGGGAGCGGGTACGGTCTCGCGCTCGCGGCGCGCACGCTCGTCCCCGGCCGGGTACGCGACCTGCTCGACGGCGCCGACGACGCGGTGCCGGCCGACCACGAGTTCTGCGAGCCGGGCGTCCACGAGCACGACGACTCCGGCGAGGGGCTTCCGACGGGACTGACCCGCGACGAGCGGGTCGAGTACGCCGCGACCGCCTTCGAGCTGATGGGCTGGGAGGCGTTCGGTCGCCTCGTCGTCTTCACGGGCCACGCGGCCGAGACGGCGAACAACCCCTACGACTCCAGCCTTGACTGCGGCGCCTGCGCCGGCAACCCGGGCGGGCCGAACGCCCGCGCGCTCGCCGCGATCTGTAACGACTCGGAGGTGAAGGCGGGGCTGCGCGAGCGCGGCATCGACGTGCCCGACGACACCGTCTTCCTCGCGGCCGAACACAACACCACGACCGACGAGATCGAACTGTACGACGGCGACGTGCCGGAGTCGCACGCCGCCGACCTCGAACGGCTGCGCGCGGACCTCGACGCCGCACGCGGGCGCGCCGCAAGAGAGCGCACCGGGCAAGAGGCCGAGGAGTCGGCCGTTCGTGAGACCGAGCGCCGCGCCGCCGACTGGGCCGAGACGCGCCCCGAGTGGGGGTTGGCGGGCAACGCCGGGTTCGTCGTCGGCCCCCGCGAGCTGACGAGCGGCCTCGACCTCGACGGGCGCGCCTTCCTCCACTCGTACGACTGGGCGACGGACCCGGACGGCGACGCGCTCGAAGCGATCCTCACCGGGCCGATGGTCGTCACGCAGTGGATCAACGCGCAGTACTACTTCTCGACGGTCGACAACGCGGCGTACGGGAGCGGGTCGAAGGTGACCCACAACCCCGTCGGCAACGTCGGCGTCTACCAGGGCAACGGCGGCGACCTCATGACGGGACTCCCGCTCCAGTCGGTCAAGGCCGCCGCCGGCGAGCCGTACCACCAGCCGCTCCGGCTCTCGACGGTCGTCCACGCGCCGGTCGACCGCGTCACCGAGATTCTGGCCGACAACGAGGCGGTGACCGGGCTCTTGGACAACGACTGGCTCTCGCTGACGGTCGTCGACCCGACGCGTGACCACCGCGCCTTCCACTACGAGGGGGACTTAGCGTGGGCGCCGACGCCCGAGGCGGTCGAAGCGCACGCGGAGCCGCGCACGGCCCCCGCCGTGGCGGACGACTGAGGCCACAGCCCGCTCGACGGGGGTGCGCCGCCGATACCCCTCGCTCCGATTCCGGCACTTTAGAGCCGTTTGGCCCTGTTGAAACCCTATTCTTCAAATATAACTTGGGATGAAAAACCCGGTCGCTGAATGGTGCTTCTTGATCAAGTGCGGAGTGGGTAGCGCAGATCGGCGGCCGCGATGTCGTATTAAAAACCACGAGCGACGGCGACAAGGGTTTATAAAAGGGGTGCGGTGGCGCGCCTGCGAGCGGCCGGAGCGAAGCAGAGGCCGCGAGCCAGCCCGCGAGGGACGCGGTGAGCGCTCGCAGAGCGCGAACCGCGAGGCTGGGGAGGCGTGAGGTGCGGTCGCTGTGCGGTGCGGGGTGGGACTCAAAGGGGCAGTCGCGAGGGCGAAGCACGCCGCAGTAAGCACCGCAAGGAGCGAGTAAAACGAGCGACTGAGGAGCGTGGTTCGAGACGCCTCCGGCGTCTCGTCATCACGAAAGGCGCGTCGCGCCTTTCGAACGACAGCAAGGCGCGCGAGCCGTCGCGACTGCCCCTTTGGAGATCGCCATCCCAGCAGCGTCAGTCACTTATAAACAGCCGACAGCAACACCGCGCTCTGGTTTATAAACAACCTCGCTCACGACGTACTACACCTACTCCCGCTATCGCTCGCCGCTACCCCTGTACTGACCACGCCCGGTCAGAATGTAGCACTTCCGAAGGATTTCGACAGAGCCTGCCGTTTAAATCCCCGATACAGCCGGGTTCGTGGTTCGTAGCCGCGGGCCCACGTCCGGTCCGAAGACGTGCCCGAAGTTTTTATTAATTCGGGCAGTTTAGTTATTACTGTACAATAGTGACCGGAGAACATCTCTCCCAAGCTGCGATGGATCGATCGACGGCCGGCCGGGAGCGAGCCGTCGGAGCGGCCGGACTGATAGCACTGGTACTCCTGTCGGTGGCGGCGATAGCCGACGGGGTTAATTGGAAGCTCGTGGCGGTCTCTTGGACCGCGTTCGCGGCGATGGCGGTCGGCGCACCGCTCGGCGCGCGTGCGGTGCGGAGCAGCCACCCCTTGGAGCCGGTCTGGGGGTACGGGCTGGCCAGCGGCGCGATGGTGACCAGCGCCGCGCTCTTCTTGATCCCGCAGGCGCTCGGCCAGCACGGTCGACTCGGCAGCCTCGGCATCGCGGTCGGCTTCCTGGGCGGGTACGCCGGTCACACGGTCGGACACCGGTTCACCCATCTGGATCTCCCCGTCGATCGAACGACGGCCGAGCTGACGGTTCACGCGCTCTCGGCCGGTGCGATCATCGGCGCGATCTACACGGCGATGCCCTCGCTCACCTCCGTCCTCGGGGTCGCGCTCGTCTCGCACAAGGCGCCCGCCGGGTACGCCGCGGCCCGTCGCCTCGCCGAGCGGGGGCAGTCCGTCGTCACCCTGCTGTTGCCCGCCGCGGCGGTCGGCATCGTGGCCCTCCCGGTCGGCATCGCCGGGCTTTCGCCGGAGAGCGGACCTCGCGGGCTCCTTTTCGGCATCGCCGCCGGCGTGTTCCTTCACGTCGCCGTCGATCTGCTGCCGGAGTGTACCACCGGGAGCGAGACGTGCCCGGTCGACGCCGCGGACCACGACGCCGACGGCCACCGATTCCGGGACCGGCTCCGCCGACACGCCGTCCTGAGCTCGATCCTCGGCGGCGTCGCGGTCGCCGTGGCGTGGTGGGTCGCGGTCTGACGGGCACCGCGTCGCCGCGGGAGCCGTGACGAGCGGTTCACACGCCGGGGACGCCGAACGCGCTGATTCCGAGACCGAGAACGCCGTTCAGGACGGCGATGACGACCAAGGCGGCCGCCCACGCGACGAGCCCCATGATCGCCGCGTCCTTCCAGCCGCCGGGGTAGCGCCACTTGATGACCCACACCCACGCGACCAGCGCGACCACCGACCCGATCACCGGGATCAGCGATCCGATCGCCCACGCGAGGGCGCCGAGCAGCGCCGTGATAACCGCGTGCGAGTAGTCGTCGACGCCCGCGACGACGCGTCCGCTGACGTAAATTCCCAATCCACCGACTAACAGCGCGACGACGAACGAGACGATTGCTCCGAGAACCATGTGTACGCCGTCTCCGGTCGGAGGGATATAAGCCGGGGACAGCGTCACGCTCGGTGACACGTCGCGGACGGCCCGCCGACGCGGCGAGTCCTCGTCCCCGGTCGGTACAGACTCAGATCAGTACAGCAGCTCGTCGTCGTTCTCGATCATGTACAGCGACCGGGCGGCGATGTTCACCGCGTGGTCGCCGACGCGTTCGAGGTCGCGGATCGTGAGGAGGAGCCGCGAGACGTTCCGCATCGTCCCCTCCACGTCCTCCTCTTCGCGGAGTTCGTCGCGCTCGATGAGGTCGCGGACGACGAGCTCGCTCGCGGCCTCGCAGGCGGCGTCGAGGTCGTCGTCCGACTCGGCGACGGCGTAACAGCGCTCGGGGTCCGACTCCGCGTACGCGTCCATCGCCTCCTGGAGCATCGCGAGCGTGTCGTCCCCGATGCGCTGGACGTCGACGTCGGGGAAGACCTCGCGGTCCGCCCGCTTGGCGTACTCGCCGAGGTTGGTCGCGAGGTCCGCGATCCGTTCGAGGTCGGTGATGATCTTGAACGACGCCGCGATGAACCGCAGGTCGCCGGCGACCGGCTGCTGGAGCGCGATGAGGTCCGTACACTGCCCCTCCAGCTCAAGGTACAGGTCGTTGATCTCGGCGTCACCGGTGATCACTTCCTCGCCCAACTCCTCGTCCTGCCGTTCGAGGGCGTCGAGCCCCATGCGGAGCCGCTCGGCGACCACTTCGCTCATGTAGAGGACGTCGTCGCGGAGCCCCTCGAGCTTCGTCTGGTACTGTTCGCGTGGCATCTTGGCGTATCCGCCTCGCCCGACGCACAAAAACACGTCGGCAACGGCGAAGTAGCGGAGATTGTCTCCGGTTGTCCGACGTAGGGTCGAACGCTGCCCGTGTGTACGTTGATTTATATATCGGGGCGAAACGGCGGGCAATGTCACGGAAACTCGACCAGTCGCGGCGGCGCGTGCTTCGCGGCCTCGCGACCGGAGTGACGGCGGGGGCGGTCGCCGGGTGCGCCGGCCGCGGCTCCGACGGCGACGGGAACGGAACGGCCGGAGACGGTACCGGCGGAAACGACGGCAACGGAACCGACGACGGCGCCGACGGCGAGAGCGAGCCCGTCAGCGGCGGCGAGCTGGTGTACTCACAGCAGGTGTCGCCGATCGAGTTCGACCCGATCGTCGTCAACGACATCTACTCGCAGCAGGTGTGTTCGCAGGTGTTCGAGCCGCTGTACGCCTACGACGAGCGCACGGACCCGGTCCCGCACCTCGCCAGCGAGGAGCCGACCGTCGAGCGCGACGGGACGCGGTACGTCGTGGAGCTGCGCGACGGGCCGCGCTTCCAGAACGGCGACCCGGTCACCGCCGAGGACGTCAGGTACTCGCTGCTCGCGCCGGTCGAGGAGGAGACGGCCAACGCGCCGGACGTCGAGATGATCGACGCGATCGAGATCGTCGACGACCGGACCGTCCAGATCGACCTCCAGTACGGGTACGGCCCCTTCTACACGCTCGCGCTGACGCGGAGCGTGGTCCCCGAGTCGGTCCGGGAGGAGGACAAGGACGCGTTTAACCTCGAATCGCCGGTCGGCTCGGGGCCGTTCGAGTTCGACGACTGGACCGAAGGGGAGTTCGTCGACCTGGTGAAGTGGGACGACTACTGGGGCGACACGCTGCCGCATTTAGACCGGCTCCGGTTCGAGCCGGTCGAGGAGAGCACGACGCGCGTCGTCTCCTTAGAGACCGGTCAGTCGGACGTCGCGGACGGGATCACGCCCCAGACGTGGGAGACGGTCCAGAGCGCGGACAACATGTCGCTCCAGTCCGAGCCCGGCATCTCCTACTACTACATCGCGTTCAACTGCAACGAGGGGCCGACGGCGGACCCGCAGGTCCGCGAGGCGATCGACTACGCCGTCTCGATGGACCAGGCGGTCTCGAACTTCATCGAGCCGGCCGGGGAGCGCAACTACGCGCCGGTGCCGCTCCCGGTCGCGGACTCGTGGGACTTCCCGACCGACGAGTGGGCGGACATCGGCCACGACCGCGACGTCGACCGCGCCGCGGAGCTGCTCTCGGACGCGGGCGTGCCCGAGGACTACAACTTCCGTATCATCGTGCCGCCGGACGACCTCCGCGAACAGATCGGCATCTCGGTCTCGAACGGACTCGACGAGGCCGGCTACGACGCGGAGGTGCGCCGGTACGACTGGGGGACGTTCCTCGATTCGTACACCACGGGCAACGAGGACGACTACAACATGTACGCGCTGGGGTGGCTCGGCGGTCCCGATCCGGACTCGTACGTGTACAACCTGTTCCACGACGGTCAGGTCGGCGCCACCAGTGGAACCTACTACGAGAACGACGACCTCATGGCCGACATCATCGAGGCCCGACGCGCCAGCGACATCGACGAGCGTCGGGAGCTGTACGAGTCGATCATTCCGACGGTGCTCGAAGACCGGGTCCACCTGCCCAGCTACAGCCTGCGCGTCTCCATCGGCGTCCGCGACTACGTCGAGGACTTCGTCGCCCACCCGCGCTCGCAGTACAACCCGCGGGTCCTGAGCGACTACAACAACGTCTGGCTCGACCAGTGACGGACCGTTTCGGCGGGTAGCGCGGCCTCGGTCGAAGCGTTCAAATCCCGCCGCGACGACGCTCCGGACATGCAGAACATGGAAGACTTCGTTCTCGACGAGAACGAGGAGGCGCTCGCGCCGGCGGTCGTGATCGCGACGGTCGCGCTCATCGCGGTGTTCGTCGTCGGGTTCCTGGTCGCGGCGGTCGGACTCGTCGCCTGACAGGGCCGCCCCCTCGGCGCGGATCGCCCGCGTCCCGAGAGTCCTCCCGCCCCGACGCTTTTGTTCTCCCGCCGGGTCGAGACGGTATGCACCGCGCGATACTCGTCGACCTCCTCGACCGCAACGACGACCACGTCGCCGCGCTCCCGTCCGGCTCCTTCGACCGCCACCGCGACGGGCAGCGCCCTGGCGTGGTCTCCGTCTGCTGTTCCGACTCGCGCGTCTCCCAAGAGGGCATGTTCGCCGTCGACGAGCCGGGATTCCTCTTCACCTCCGGCGCCATCGGCAACAGCGTGAGCGCCCTCGTCGACGGCGAGCGCGTCCTCGACGGGAGCGTCGCGTACCCGCTCCGACACACCCGCACCGAGGTGCTCGTCGTGGTCGGCCACACCGGGTGCGGCGCCGTCGACGCCGCGCTCACGGCGGCCCGCACCGGGGAGTTCCCGGCCGAACCGGGCGTCCGCGCAGACATCGAGGCGCTGCTCCCGATCGTCGAGGACGGGCTGAACGATCCGGCCGTCGCCGGTGAGGCGGTCGACAAAAATCCGGATGATGATGCCGGTATCTCGGTCCGCGACCGCCTCGTCGAGTACAACGTCCACGAGCAGGTCGCGTTCGCCCGCGAGAGCGAGGAGGCGGCGGACGCGACCGTGTACGGGTTCGTCTACGACCTCCACGGGGTCTACGGCGACCGCGACGGCGCGGTCTACTTGGTGAACGCCGACGGCGAGCGCGACCCCGCGGCGCTGCGCGACCTCGTCGGCGAGGCGCACGCCGACCGCGTGGCGACGCTGTTGGAGCCGTAGGGGGCGACCCCGAACACGTCTCCCGACCGCCGCGGACCGGAGGGGCCGCGTCCGACGACCGTCGGGCCCGCATCCGACAACCGTTTCACGGCGACGCCCGAAGGGGGTTCAAATGGACCGACGCGTCCTGTTCGCGACGCTGATTCTGCTGGCCGGCGGCGCGACCGGCGTCGGCGTGGCGCTGTTCGCGTTCGTCGGCGTCGACGACGCCACGACGGAGACCACGGTCGTGTGGGAGTCCGAGCCGGCGGCGGGCGACGACGGCAGCGGCGCCGTGGTCGCGACCGTCGACGGCGACCCGCTCCTCCTCCGGCCCGCGGTCGAGAACGGGTCGCGGGTCGTCACCGCGACGGTCGCCGGCACCAACGAGACTCCGTGGACGGTTCCGGTCTCCGGACCGGACGCGGAGCGCGGCGGCGGGGGCGGCACCGGTGGCGGCGGAGACGCCGACGGGAACGACTCCGACGGAGCGGACGGCGGCGATCCCGTCGCCGTCAGCGGCCTCACCGCGAGCACCCTCGGCGGCGACTCGGTGGTCGCGCTCACGACGGCGTCGGGCGAGCTCGTCGTTCTCGACGCGGCGGACGGGACGGAGCGGTTCGCGGTCGACCTCGGCGGCCCCGCCGGGCTCCGACCGGCCGTCGGCGACCTCACCGGCGACGGGAACCGGGAGATCGCGGCGGTCACGACCGACGGGGGCGTTCGCGTCGTCGACGCCGCGGGCGATTCGGTCGCCGAGGCCTCGCTGTCGGGCGAGATCAGCCGTCGGCCGCTCATCGTCGAACCGGACGCCGAGGCCGGCGAGCGGGGCGGGCTCGCCGTGCTGACGACCGCCGGCGACCCCGCGACGGTTCACATGCTCGACGGCGACGGCGGGACGCGCTGGACGACCGAGCCGAGCGTGAACCCGCTCAGCTGGAACGCCGCGGACAGCCGCGACGGGCCGGTGCTTGCGCTCGGCGGCGCGAGCGGGACCATCGAGACCGTAGAGGCGAGCGACGGGTCGGACCGGTACGACGTCAAGCTCCAGGACCGCCCGATCGCCGTGGGGGACTCGGACCCCGGGCGGGTGTACGTCGGCGGCTCCGGGAGCGTGTGGGCGGTCGACCTCCTCGACGGCGAGGTCGTCTGGAAACAGCAGTACGGCGCGTCGACCCGGATCAACGAGCCGCGCATGGGCGACGTCGACGGGAACGGCGAGCGCGCGCCGGTGGTAGTCAACCGGGCCGGCGGGGTGCTCGCGATGACCCAGAGCGGCGAGGTGATCGCCCGGGGTGACGCCGGCGACGTCGTCGCCTACGGCGGCCCCCTGTTCGCCGACGTCACGGGCGACGGCGGCGACGAGGTGATCGTGGTCGCCGACGACGGGACCGCGATCGCGGTCGACACCTGAGAGGGCGTGGACGTTCACGGTCGACTTATAAGCAGATTCCTCACGGAAACCGAGAGACCGCGACGAGTCACCGGGCGGGATTCACCGGAAACGCGGTGTGTCGACTGAGCGAGGGCTCGGCGGGCGTCGGGCGCAGCGAAAAGTGAAAAGTTCCGAGAGCCGCGGCGTCAGTGGTCTTCGTCCTCGTACACCCACGCCGAGGTGTCGAGGTCGTAGTCGACGAGCTCCTCGTCGTCGAAGAACAGGTCGATCTCGCGCTCGTTGGCGCCCTCGTCCTCGTGGTCCGACGCGTGGATCACGTTGTGGCCGAGGTCGAGGCCGAAGTCGCCGCGGATCGTGCCCGGCGGCGACTCGGTCGGGTCGGTCTCGCCGACCATCGCGCGGACCTGGCGGGTCGCGTCCGCGCCCTCCCACACCATCGCGAAGACGGGGCCGGAGGTGATGAACTCGACGAGGCCGTCGAAGAACGGCTTGTCCTCGTGTTCGCCGTAGTGGTCCTTCGCGAGCTCCTCGTCGAGCCGGACGAACTTGCCGGCGACGAGCTTGAGCCCGCGGTCCTCGAAGCGAGAGACGATCTCGCCGATGAGTCCGCGCTGGACGCCGTCGGGCTTCACCATCACGAAGGTGCGCTCGTCGTGGTGGCTCACTGCTCGTCGCCTCCGGCTCGGTGGCCCTCCTCGGTCCACTCGACGTCGCGCGCCTCGCGGCCGAGGAAGTAGTTCTTCTCCGCCTTCGAGTCGACGAAGTGGAGGACGGTGCCGTCCTTCTTGACGAACATCGTGCCCGTGCCGGGCTCGATCTCCTCACCGCTGTAATCGCAGGTGCGTGTCTCGACCATTGGTTATCGGCCTCCGATGGAGTCGGCGTCGCGCTGGGTCTCCCGCAGCTGGAGCACGTCGCCCAGACGGACGGGACCCAGGACGTTCCGGGTGATGATCCGGCCCTGGTTCGATCCCTCCTGGATGCGGCACTTGACCTGCATGGCCTCGCCGTGCATCCCGGTCTTGCCGACGACCTCGATGACCTCCGCGGTCGTCGAGTCGCCGGTGCCCTCTTCTGCGCTCATGGGTGGTTATCGGAGCTCCGCGACCTTCTCGCCGATGTCCTCGACGTCGTCGGCGGCGTCGCCGGCGTCGACGACGGCGGCGGCGGCCGAGCCGACCTCGAGGCCGGCGGCCTGCCCGACCTCGTCCTGCGTGTCGACGAAGGCGACCGGGATCCCCTTCTCCTCGGCGAGTTCGGGGAGGTGCATCACGATCTCCTCGGGGGAGACGTCCTCGGCGACGATGACCAGGTCGGCGTTGCCGCGCTCGACGGCCTTGGTGGTCTCGTTGGTTCCTTTCTTTACTGTACCGGTGTCTCGGGCGACCTCGAGCGCTTCGAGGGATCGCTCCGCGAGGTCCGCCGGGGTGTCGTAGTCTACGTAAACGGGCATATGTTTCTCCTATCCTCCGTGTAGGCTCGCGTGTCCGTCCCGTGGTCGGTCCCTAACGGAACGGCACATCATCGACCCCACAGAGGCTGTGCCCCGTCGTAGTCCGGACATCCATAAAAGCGCTTTCAATGACCCGCGCGTGTGCGAGCGGGGATCACGGGCCGACGACCGAGGGACCGCAGCGGCAGACCGACTCCGCGCTTTTTAAGCCCGGCTCGCCCTTCCATTCGGCCAACGAATGGTCCGCCTCGTTCACTACTCCGACATCGAGAACGTCTTCGACGCCCCGGAGCGGGCGGCCCGCCTCGCCGGTCGGGTGCGGGCGCTCTCGGGCCCCGACGCCGCGGTCGTCGGCACCGGCGACACGACCGCGCCGGGCGTCCTCTCGCTGGTCGCGACCGGGAGGCAGGTCCTCGACTTCTACGAGGCGACTGACACCGTCTTCGACACGTTCGGCAACCACGAGTTCGACTACGGTCCCGACGCGCTCCGCGGCCTCGTCGCCGACTCGCCCGCGACGTTCGTCTCCGCGAACGTCCGCGACGAGGACGGCGAGCCGTTCGGCCGCGACGAAGGCGTCGTCCCGTGGGCGACCCGCGAGGTCGACGGGGAGACGGTCGGGTTCGTCGGCGTCACCGACCCCGCGACGGACTCGCTGAACCCGATGGCCGCGGAGCTCTCCTTCGACGACCCGGTCGCCGCGGCGCGCGACGCGCTCGCGGAGATGCGCACGGCGGTCGCCGAGCGCGGGGAGGAGGGGGACGCGGATACAGATCCGCTCGATCACGTCGTCGTCCTCTCGCACCTCGGCGCGGGCGACGACGACCTCGCGCGCGAGCTCGACGTCGACGCGATCCTCGGCGGCCACGTCCACAGCCGCCGGAACGAGGTCGTCGCGGACACGCTGCTCGTCCGACCCGGGGTCAACGGGGAGACGGTGGCCGAGATCGATCTCGACGCCGACCCGCCGATCGCGACGCTTCACGAGCCCGACGGGGCCGACCCCGCGCCCGACCTCGCGGACGCGCTGGCGGAGCGGATGGCCGCGGCCGACCTCGACGAGACCGTCGACGTCGTCGACGAGCCGATCGAGCGGTCGGGCGACGTGGTCCACGGCGGGGAGTGCCGCGTCGGCAACTTCGTCGCGGACGCGTTCCGGTGGGTCCACGACGCCGACGTAGGGCTGTCGAACGCCGGCGGGCTCCGACAGGGCGACCCGTGGGCGGGCGACGTGACGAAGGCCGACCTAATCTCCCTGATCCCGTTCGAGGAGCCCGTCGCGCTCGCCTCGGTCACCGGCGCGGAACTCCACGACGTGTTCCGCGAGATGGCCGCCCCCGACGTGGACTTCGGCGAGGAGGACTGGTGGCACGGCCACGTCTCGAACGCCCGGGTCGTCTGGGACGACGACGCCGAACTCATCCTGGAGGCCACCGTCGGCGGCGAGCCCATCGACCCCGACGCGCGCTACACCGTCGCCGTCTCGGAGTATCTGCTCCACTCCGAACACGAGTACCCGACGCTCGCCCAACGCCACCGGATCGACGAGGCCGACATCCAGTACGAGGTGCTGGCGGCGTACGCCCGCGAACACGGCATCAACCCAGAAATCGAAGACCGGATCGAGATCCGGAACCACGCCGCCGCGGCCGACGACGACTGAACGGGAGTCGCGGCAACGAGCGATTGTTTATAAACAGACGCGGTGGCGCGTGCCTTCGAGCGCCCCTCGGGCGCGAGAAGCACGCGCGAGGGAGTCGGTCGCCGGAGCGAAGCGGAGGCGACCGACGAGGCTGGGGAGGCGTGAGGCGCGGTTGCTGTGCTGGGCGGGGCGGGATACAAAGGGGCAGCCGCGAGGGCGAAGCACGGCGCCGCAAGCACCGCAGCGAGTGAGCGAAGCGAACGAGCGAGGAGCGTGGTTCGAAACGGCGAAGCCGTTTCGTCATCACGAGACGCCGGCGGCGTCTCGAACGACAGCAAGCCGCGCGAGTCCTCGCGGCTGGGGCTTTGGAGGCGGTCTCCGCTTGTCGAGAGCCAGTCACGTATCGCCGAGCGGCTGGGACTTTGGAGGTATTCGCCGCCGCTCCGCTATCAGCTATTTATAAACGCCTGTTCAACTATTTATAAACGACCGCGAGCGAACCGGCCGAATCCGCTGCCTCGCAGTCTCAGTCCAAGTTCACGTCGACGTCGCGCTGGAGCCCGGCCGCCTTCACCGTATTATAAAGGAGCATCGCGCGCGTCATCGGGCCGACCCCGCCGGGGACGGGCGTGATCGCCCCCGCCACTTCGCTCGCCGACTCGTACTCCACGTCGCCGACGAGCTCGTACCCCTTCTCCGTGTCCGCGTCCACCCGGTTGATCCCCACGTCGATCACGGTCGCGCCCGCCTTCAGCATCGAACCGTCGACGAACTCGGGGATGCCCGCGGCCGCGACGACGAGGTCCGCGCCGGCCAGCTTCCCCTCCAAGTCCTCCGTCCGCGAGTGACAGACGGTCGTGGTCGCGTTGCCGGTCGGCGCCTTCTGGATCAGGAGGTTCGCCATCGGCTTGCCGACGATGTCGGAACGGCCGACGACGACCGCGTCCGCGCCTTCGGTCTCCACGTCGTAGGCGTCGAGGAGCTTCTGGACGCCGTGCGGCGTACAGGGTTTAAATCGGGCGTCGCCCGCGACGAGGCGCCCCACGTTCTCCGGGTGGAAGCCGTCCACGTCCTTCTCCGGGTCGATCTGTCGGAGGACGGTCCGCTTGTCGACGTGGTCGGGGACCGGAAGCTGGACCAAGATCCCGTGGACATCGTCGCGATCGTTGAGGTCGTCGATCGTCTCGTACAGCTCCTCGGCCGGCGCGTCGGCGTCGATCTCGACGTGGACGCTCTCGATGCCGACCTCCTCGCAGTCGCGCTGTTTCATCGAGACGTACGTCTCGCTGGCCGGGTCGTCGCTCATCAGCACCGTGGCGAGCCCCGGCTCGACGCCCTCGCCGGACAGCCGCGCCACCTCGTCGGCGACCGCGTCGCGCACGTCCGCCGCGACCGCCTCCCCGTCGATGATCTCCGTCATGTGCGACCGTCGTCGCCCCCGCGATAAAAATGACGCGGGATCGTGGTCATCGAACTCGTCTCATCCCGGATTTGATCCACGTATGAGGATCGGTCACTCCGGGAACAGCTCCGCCTCGCGCTCCACGGCGTCGATCGCGGCGACCTCCGACTCGGTCAGTTCGAGGTTGGCCGCGGCGAGATTCGCGCGGAGGTGTGCCTCGGACGAGGCCTTCGGGATCGTCACCACCGGATCCTTCGCGGTCGCCCACGCGATCGCGACCGCCTCGGGCGTCGTCCCGTGCGCGTCCGCGACCTCGACGACGGCGTCGACCTCGCGAACTCGCCCACCGGCGAGCGGCGAGTACGCGACCACCGGATAGCCGTGTTCGCGGGCGTGATCGAGCAGCTTCGGTTTATAAAAGAGCGGATGAAGTTCGGTCTGATGGGCCGCGAGCGGCGCGTCGAGGACGTCGACCGCGCGGTCGAGGTCCGGGAGCTCGAAGTTCGAGGCGCCAACGTTCCGCACGAGCCCCTCGTCGACCAACCGGTCGAGCGCGGGCAGCGTCGCCTCCGGGTCGTAGTCGCCGCGCGGCCGGTGGACGTACAGCAGGTCGATCGCGTCGACGCCTAGGCGGTCCGCGCTCTCGCGGGCGGCGGGCGCGACCGCGTCGGCCGCGAGGTCGTCGATCCACAGCTTCGTCGCGACGGTCACGTCCTCGCGGTCGAACTCCCCGCCGGCCAGCCCCGCTGCGAGCCCCTCGCCGACGACCGTCTCGTTCTCGTAGATCCGGGCGGTGTCGAGGTGGCGGTAGCCGAGCGAGAGCGCGGTCGCGACCGCGTCCGGGTCGTCGATCCCCATCGTTCCGAGGCCGACGGGCGGGAGGTTCATACGAACGAATCGCGTGGGGCGGTCAAAAAGCGGTTCGGACCAGGCGCCGCCGACGGCCACCGTCGCCGCGGCGGCGGGCGCCCTCAGGCCGAGTCGTCCGCCTCGGGGGCCCGCCCGCAGATGCTCACGAGGTCGTGGAGGTCGCCGATCTCGTAGGTCGGATGACAGGAGAGCTCCGTCGACCGCCGGTGGGGACGGCGGATGAACGCCGAGTCGATGCCGGCGTTGTCGGCCGCGCGAACGTCGGACTCGTTGTCGCCGACGAACAGCGCCGTCTCGGCGCCGAGGTCCTCGAGGGCGCGCTCGATGTAATAGGGCGAGGGCTTCTTCCGCGAGAGGCTGGCCACCGAGGGCTCGCGGCCGTACGCGACCTCGAAGCGGCCCGCCAGCCCGAAGTGGTCGAGGAGCGCGTCGACGGTCGCCTGCTGGTTCGAGGAGACGACGCCGAGCGAGGCGTCCAGCGCGCGGAGCGCGTCGACGTCGTCGTACGGCGTCTTCTGCCCCCTCCGCGCGGCGTCGATCTGCGCCGCGGCCGCCGTCTCGTCTCTGACACGCCAAAACTCCGCCGGGTCGACCCCGTAGCGCTCGCAGATGTCGGTCAGCGTCGCGGGGTCGACGCCGACGGCGACGTCGTCGACGTGCGCGAGGTCCGGATCCTCGACGCCGAGGCTCACGAACGCGTCCCACGCGGCCTCGCGGAGCGTGTCGAACGGCGTCCGCCCGACCAACACCCCGTCGTTGTCGAGGACGACGGCGTCGTACACGCCTCTCTCTGTGACGGTAACGGGCAAAAAGGTTTCACACGCCGGGAGCGCGGCGCTTCACACGCCGAACAGCCGGAGAACGAGCCCGGCCAGCAGCGCGAGGGTGCCGACGATCACGCCGACGAAGGGGATCGGAACGGGGAGCGGAATCACGATCAGCGCGACGCCGACGGCGATCAGCGCGGTCGAGAGCTTCACGTCCCGACTTCGTCGGCGACGCCCAAATACCTTCAGGCGAATTTCGACCGTCAGACGACGGTCGCCGCCGCGCGCGACGACTCCCGCACTTTCAATACCCGGCCCGTCGAATCCTCAGAACGGACTATGAACATCTCTGATATCGCAGTGCCGGAATACGTCGAGGTCGACGTCGACGAGCGGCTCGCCAAGGTCCGTTCTATCTTCGAGCGAGAGAACCCCAAGGGGATCGTCGTCGTCGAGGACGGCGAGTACGCCGGCGTCGTCGGCGAGAAGCAGCTCATGCGCTCGCGCATGGAGGACGACACGAAGGTGTCGGCGGTGATGAAGCCGGCGCCCTCGGTCGACCGCCACGAGGACGTCCGCGAGACCGCCCGGCTCCTCGTCGAGGGCGACGTGAAGATCGCGCCGGTCTACGAGGGCGAGAAGCTCTTCGGGATCGTCACGGTCGACCAGATCCTCGAGGCCGTCCTCGACAGCCTCGACGCGATCACCGTGGGCCAGATCGCCACCGAGGACGTGATCGGCATCGGCGAGACGGAGAGCGTCGGCCGCGCGATCAACCGCCTCCGCGAGAACGGCGTCTCCCGGCTCCCCGTCCTCGACGACGACGGCGACCTCGTCGGCGTCGTTACCACCAACGACATCGTGGAGTTCGTCGTCCGCGACCAGGAGCGCCAGGGCAGCGGCGATCGCGCGGGCGACATCGACCGCATGCTCGACATCCCCGTCTACGACATCATGTCGAGCCCGGTCGTCACGGCGGCGCACGACGAGACGGCCCAGACCGTCGTCCAGCGCATGTTCGACAACGACGTCTCCGGGTTAGTCGTCACGCCCGAGGGCGCCGACACCGTCGCCGGGATGGTGACGAAGACCGACGTGCTGCGCGCGCTCACGTTCACCGAGCAGGACTCGATGGACGTCCAGATCACCAACGTCGACCTGCTGGAGGGAACCACCCGCGAACACATCGTCGAGTCCATCGAGCAGGTCGCGGACAAGTACGCGGACATGCACGTCATCCACGCGCACGTCCGGCTCCACGCGCACAAGGAGAAGCTCCGCGGCACGCCCCTGATCCAGTGTCAGATCCGCCTCCGCACCAACGAGGGCCAGGTCGGCGGCTCCGGCGAGGGGTACGGCGCCGAACACGCCTTCCACGTCGCGCTCGACAAGTTAGAGCGGAACGTCCTCGAGATCAAGGGCGTCAACGCCGACGAGGAGTACCGCGGCCAGCTCCTCCGCAAGCTCGGCGAGCTGTGAGCCGATAGGCGCCCGAATCGGCGGGCGCAGTCGTCACGCCGTCGACCTGCTCACCGACACCGCCGACCTGCTCGCCGACCCCGTCGACGGATCTCGACGCTGTCAACGGACCTCGATCGGTCGCTACGAGCGTTCGGTCCCCCGTCTTTGCCTCCGCCGCTGTCCGCTTCGGTTCGTCCCTCGTGACGCTCAGGTGTCGGTCCCCTCAGCGAGCCCGTCGCCCACGATCCGAAACGTCGCGGTGTCTCCGGCGGGCTTCGAGCGGTGTTTTTCCAGAGTTGCCCGACGGTTCCCGCCGCGGAACCGGTCGACCCGAACGATCGCGCCAGTCCAGTGGTTCAGCGTGTTGCCCCCGAGCGCGCGGTCGCGGTCGCCCTCCGGGTCCGTGAACACCTGGTTCGTGATCACGACGGCGATGTCGTGACGCCGGGCGAGCGAGAGGAGGTGCGTCACCTGTTTGGCGACCTTGCGGAGCGACTCGCCGCCCTCGGTGTCGCCGGCGCGCTCAAGGCGGTAGAAGCCGGTCGCGGAGTCCAACACGATCAGCTCGACCTCCTCGGCGAGCTCCTCGGCGTCGCGGACCGCCTCGCGCTGGTCGTGGAAGTCGTACGCCTCCGAGATGACGAGCCGCGAGGCGAGCTCCTCGAGGGAGTCGTCGCCGTCGCCCCGGTCGAGCCGCCCCTCAGCCATCTGCTCGAAGCGGTCGATCGAGAGCCCCTCTGTGTCGATGTAGAGGGCGCGGTCGCCGCCGCCCGCGACCTCGACCGCGGCGGCGAGCGCGAGGTTCGTCTTCCCCGCCGCCGGCGGCCCGTACACCTGCGTGACGACGCCGCGCTCGAAGCCGCCGCCCAACAGCTCGTCGACCGGGCGACAGCCGGTCGGGATCGGATCGCTCACTACCGAGCGATTCGCTCGCGCTCGTATTTAAACGGTCGATCGCGGCACCCGTCCGGGCGAGCGCCGTCGCTCGTCGAGGTGTAATAAGTGTGAAAGAAACGGAGATAGGCGTCGATCGCGTCGAGCGACAGCCGAAATCCGGTAGTGCGTGCGGACGCGCCGTCCGCTACGTGGGGGTTAGTTGCGGACGAGGTTCGTCGCGCGGGGTCCCTTGGGGGACGATTCGATGTCGAATTCCACTTCCTGACCCTCCTCGAGGTCCGGGCCGCCGACGTCTTCCATGTGGAAGAACACGTCTTCGTCGTCGTCGAGGTCGCCGTCGTCAGTCGAGATGAAACCGTAGCCGCCAGTGTCGTTGAAGAAATCAACCTTACCGTTTGCCATTGCGAATAAACGTACAGCCCGTTCGGGGATAACCCTTGCGAGGGGCACGGTACCACGGGGGTTCCGGACGTTCGTCTATCCGAGAAACGCCGAATACCGCCTCGTCTCTGGCCGCTACGGTCGATGTTCCAACTCTCTCGGTCGTGTTCACCGCGCGCAACCAGCCGCGGGGTTCATTTACGAGCGACCACGTAGGTCGGACAACGACATGGACCGCCGCCACTTCCTCCGCTCGCTCGCCGCCACCGGCGCCGCCGCCGGCGCGACAGCCACCGCCGGCTGCGCCGGCGTCCTCGGCGAGTCCGGTCCCGAGGGAACGATCCTCGGCCCGCCGGAGATCGACCTGAGTGAGGCGTCTCACCCGAGCTATGGGGAGGAAATGCCCGACTTCACCGTCCCGGATCCGATCGCGGGCGAGGAGATCACTGTCTCGGAGTTCGAGGGTGAGCGCGCGGTGTTGTGGACCTCGTTTTACACCCACTGCCCGGACGGAGTGTGCCCGGCGCTCATCCTCCGGCTGCGCCGCGCGCAGGAGGTCGCCGCCGAGGAGGGGTTCGGCGACGAGGCCGCGTTTCTCCCGATCACGTTCGACCCCGAGCGCGACACCGAGGAAGTCCTGCGCGAGTACGCCGACCAGCAGGGCGTCGACCTCGACGCGGGCAACTGGCACTTCCTCCGCCCGGAGACCTACGAGCGGGCCCAGGAGATACACGACGAGAAGTTCGGGCTCGTGATCGAGAAGCAGCCGGCCGACGACATCGAGAACCTGGAGTACCGGTTCCCGCACTACGGGCTCATCATCCTCGCGAACAAGCAGGGGATCGTCGAGCGCGCGTACCCGAGGGGCCCGCAGACCGACATCGAACGGCTGGTGGACGACTTCCGACGGGTGGTTACGGCGTGAGGCGCCGACACCTGCTGGCCGGGCTCGCGAGCGTCGGCGTCCTCGGTGGGGCGGGCGCCGTCGCGACTGGCGGGATCCCCGACGCGGTCGGCGGCGGCGACGCGCCCGAACCGGTCGAGCCGGTGACGCTCGACACGGTCGACGCTCCGGGAAGCCGCGACGGCGAGGTGACACTCCCCGCGCCCGACCGGCCGACGTTCGTCGACTTCTTCGCCACCTGGTGTAGCCCCTGCGTCGAGCAGATGCCGGACCTCGCCGAGGCGCACGACCGGCTCGGCGACGAGGTGCTGTTCGTCTCGGTGACGCCCGAGGACGTCGGCGGCTCGGTGAGCGAGGAGACGGTGGTCGACTGGTGGCGCGAGAACGACGGCGACTGGCTCGTTGCGGCTGACGTGACCACCGCACTCGCCGCGCGGCTCAACGTGGGCGGCTACCCGAGCGCCCGTGCCATCGACGCCTCCGGACGCGTCCGGTGGGCCACCTCCGGGACCCACAGCACGGAGGAGTTAGTCGAGGGAATCGAACGAGCGCTCGACCGATGACGGGGCGAGCCGGTCGATGAACGGACGGAACCGCCGATGACCGACATCTCGCTCGCGACCAACGTCCCCTTCGCCGTGACCGCGGGCGTGGCGACGTTCTTCTCGCCGTGCGCGTACCCGCTCCTCCCGGGGTACGTCGGCTTCTATGTGAACTCCGTCGAGGCCGACTCCGCATCGGTCCTCGGGGCCGGAGCCCGCGGCGTCGCGGCCGCAGTCGGCGTGTTAGCGACGTTCGCGCTGCTCGCGGGCGCCACCGTCCGGGTCGGCTACTCGACGCTGTCGAACATCACCGTCTTCGAGACGCTCGTCGGCGGGCTGTTAATCGTCTTCGGGCTGCTCGTAGTCTCGGGCCGGATGCCGTCGATATCGGTTCCCCTTCCCGAGCGGCGGTCGAGCGTCCTCGGCTTCGGGGTCTTCGGCGCGGGGTACGCGCTGGCCGGAGCGGGCTGCGTCGCGCCGGTGTTCCTCGGCGTCGTCGCCCGCGCGATCGCGCTCCCGTCCGAGGCGGCGCTCCTCGTCGTCGCCGTCTACGCCGGCACCGTCGCGGTCCTGATGGCTGCGACCACCGTCGCGACCGGAGTCGGCCTCGTCAGCAACGCGAACCGGGTGATGGCTCACGCCGGGCTGCTGAAGCGGATCGCGGGCGTCGTGATGGTCGTCGCGGGGATCGGCCAGCTGTACCTCTCGCTGGTCGTGTACTGACCGACGGCGACGCGGCCGATCGGTGTCGGACGTTCCCGAGTCTCCCGTAGGTTCTTAAGTGATACCGCGGAATCTCCGTACAGCCGAACCGAACGGTTCGGTCCCCGTACCATGAACCTAGACGAGTTCACCGCCGAGAACGCACCGACCGACAGCGCGGAACCGTTCCAGCGCGAGAACAGCTACACCCTCGACGTCGACGTCGACGGCACCGTCATGGCGAAGGCCGGCTCAATGGTGGCGTTCACCGGCGACGTGTCGTTCACCGGGAAGGCCTCCGCGGAGGGCGGCATCACCGGGTTCCTCAAGGAGGCCGCCACCGGCGAGGGGACGCCGATCATGGCCGTCGAGGGACAGGGCCACGTCTACTTCGCCGACGACGGGAAGAAGGTTCAGGTCGTCGAGCTCGACGCCGGCGAGTCGATCACGGTCAACGGCGAGGACGTGCTCGCGTTCGAGGAGTCGCTCTCCTACGAGATCAGCGCCATCGACAGCCTCGCCGGCGCGCTCGCTGGGGGCTTCAGCAACGTCTACCTCGAAGGACCGGGGTACGTCGCGCTCACCACCCACGGCGACCCGATCGTCTTAGAACCGCCCGTGGCGACCGACCCGAGCGCGACCGTCGCGTGGAGCGGTACCTCGCCGGACGTGGAAGTCAACCGGAGCCTCTCGGACATGATCGGTCAGGAGTCCGGCGAGCGCTACCAGATGCGCTTCGACGGCGATGGCGGCTTCGTCGTGGTCCAGCCGCGAGAGGAACACGTCTGAGGCGGGGCGAGAGGTCGACCCCGCGACCGCGGCCACCGCGCCGTCGGCTTACCGCGCTGCCAGATTACCGCGCCGCCAGCCAGTCTGCGAAGCCGCCGGTGAGGAAGTCGACGTAGTCGGTGACGCCGAGGATCAGCGAGACGAGGATGACGATAGCGACCGGGAGCCGAACGACCCAGATCCACGCGACGTCGAGGCCGCCGACGTCCGCGATCCCCTTCCGAAGCTCTTCGCGGCCCAGATCCGGAACGACCCAGCCGACGAACAGCACGAGCAGCAGCGAGCCGAGGACGAGCAGAATGCCGTACGCGAGCCCGTCGTACAGACCGAGGAAGATCGTGTCGACCGCGACGGGCACGCCGAGCAGGAACACCGCCGCGCCCACCGCAGCCGCGGCCGGCACGCGAGCGACGCCGACCTCGTCGATCAGGTAGGAGACGAGCACTTCGAGGATGCTGATCGCGGAGGAGAGCGCCGCGATCCCGACCATGCCGAAGAAGACGATTCCGAGGACTCGACCGCCGGGGATCCCCGCGAACGCGGCGGTGAGGCTCACGAAGATCGCGCCGGGACCGCCCGTCCCCGGCTCGATACCGACCGAGAAGAGGACGGGGAAGACGACGAAGCCGACGAGGACTGCGACGAGCGTGTCGATCGTCGCGATGGCCCCGGCGTCGGCCGCGAGATTCCGGTCCTCGCCGAGATAGGAGGCGTACGTGATCATCACGCCCATTCCGAGCGAGAGGGTGAAGAACGCCTGTCCGGCGGCGGCGGGGAGGATCTCCGTCCAGTTAGCGGCGATCGTGCCGAAGTCGGGCGAGAGGTAGTAGGCGTACGCCGCGCTCGCGCCATCGAGGGTCGATCCGTACGCGGCGAGGCCGACGAGCAACACCAGAATGGCGGGCACCATTACCTTCACGCTGAGTTCGATCCCGCGCCTGACGCCGGCAGCGATGATGCCGACGACGAGCAGCATGAACAAGGCGTGGAAGACGACCGCGTCGAGACCGGCCGAGACCGACTGGTAGAGCGCGTTCGCCTCCGACGGATCGGTCAGCGTGTATCCCTCCGTGATCCCAATGAGCGTGTACCGGAGGAACCAGCCCGCGACGACGCTGTAGTACGAGAGGATGACGAAGCCGGTGACGACGAACAGCCACCCGGCGTACGACCAGACGCCGCTCCCCAGTTCCCGCAGCGCGCCGACGGGGTTCCTCTCGGTCCGCCGCCCGATGACGAACTCCACGAGGATCGCCGGGAACCCGATCAGCGCGACGAACGCTAAGTAGGTGATCAGAAACGACGATCCGCCGTACTGGCCGGTGATGAAGGGGAACCGCCAGACGTTCCCCAGCCCGACCGCGCTACCCACCGCGGCGAGGATGAACCCCATCCGCGTTGCCCACGTCTCGCGTGCCATTGATATCTGAGAGAGATCCCCAACCGTGTAAAAACGTGTCTCTCTGCCGCTCTTACCGTTAATCATCGAACGTGATCAATCGGGCACCGGCGTGACGAGGACGGACTGGCGCCGAGGGACCCTCAAAGTCGCCGAGAATCGCCCCGGAGCAACGGCCGAGACCGATCCGCATCGGGGACCGTGAATTTAATAGCCGGACAGAGACCTCACGGGGTATGGAACGCGTAGACGTCGCGATCGTGGGCGGCGGGCCGGCCGGGTCGTCCGCGGCGCACGCGGCGGCGACCGGCGGAGCGGACGCGCTGGTCATCGAGAAGGGGGTCCCCGGGCCGACCGCGACCGCCTCGGTCCCGACTCAACCGACGCGGCCGGAATCCTGGACTACTGGGTGGACATCATGGGGATCCACCCCGACGAGTTCGACGACGGGGTCGTCCAGCGCGAGCTGAACCGCGCGGAGTTCCGCGGCCCGGACGAGTCGGCGACGCTCACCGCCACCGGCATCGACTCCTCGTACGACAAGTTCGGGTACACCTTCCAGCGTGCGCGCTTCGACGACTGGCTCCGCGACCGCGCGGAGGACGCGGGCGCCGAGTACCGCGTCGGCACCTCCGTCCGCGGCGTCGACACCGATCTCTCGGTGACCCCGGACGACAACGACCCGCGACACACGCTCGAACTCGCCGACGGGGGGACCGTCGGCGCCGACTTCGTCGTCCTCGCCGACGGCCCGCAGCGGACCGTGACGAACCGCGTCCTAGACGAGTACCTCCCCGCGGACGCGCAGGCCTCGGAACGGTTAGCCTCCCGGACCGCGAACCACATCGCCTATCAGGAGTACCGGCGCGTCCCCGAAGAGGTGTTCGAGGAAGTGAACGACGCCCTCGTCTTCTGGTGGGGCGTGATGCCCGGCGAGACCGCGTACCCGTGGATCTTCCCGAACGCGGACCGCGTCTGTCGGGTCGGGCTGACGATGCCGATCGGCCTCGACATCGACGAGGTCGACGCCTCGGAGTACGCGCTGCTCCACGAGGACGACGAGTCGATCCCGCAGGGCGGCGAGTACATCCGTCGCCTCTTAGAGTGGCAGTACGGCGACGAATACGACGTCGGAGAGGAGTTCCCGGTCGTCGAGGACGCCGGGAAGCGGAACGGGACGGAGACGTATCCGATCTCGTCGACCCGGCCGATCGACTCGCCCGTCGACGCCGGCATCGCGGTCGCGGGCGGCGCGATGGGGACGACCTCGGCGTTCCACGAGGGCGGCGACCACGTCGCCGTCCGCACCGGCGCGATCGCCGGGGAACTCGCCGCCGAGGGCGACCTGGCCGCCTACAACCGCCGCTGGAAGGAGGCGATCGGTGACGAGGTCGTCCGCAACGTGACGATGGCGGACATGGTCGCGGAGTACGAGCCGGACGACTGGAACCGGGTCATCGGCGCCGCGGACGCGATGCTCGCCGCCGAGGCGGGCGGCAGCCTGCTCTCGCAGCCGTACCGCTCCGGCTGGGAGTCGGCCAAGCTCCTGCTCGGCTACAAGTGGAACAAGCGCCGGGTGAAGAAGAACTACGTCGGCATCGACGAGAGCGAGTACGTCTACTGACGCCGCGTTCGCGCGGATGTCCGCGCGGTACCGGCGGTATCGCCCTCCTTACCGGATCACCGGCGCCGCTAACTCGACGGGTTCGGTATCGATCCCCGAGACATCGACCGGCTCGACCTCGTGAGTCGGCCAGCGGCCCGTCTTCGTGAGCCGCTCGGTCAGATCGGACGTGACGAGGTGCGTGTCCTCGCTTTTCGTCCCCTGAACCGTCGGATTCCACGCGTAGCCCATGGGGCGCCGGACCGGCTCGTCGCTCTCGGGGGTCGCGATCCACTCTCGGCCAGCGAACCCGGCCGCGCCGCCCTGGTGGTGTTGCTCCCACTCGTCCGCGAAGCCGACCTCGTCGTACGCCGCTCGGATGGCCTCGAAGACGTCGCCGGCGGTGTCGGGGGCGTCGGGGTCAGGTGCGTCGCTGTCGGCGCCCTCCCCGCCTCCGGAGAGCGCTCCGGCCGCGGCGGCCTCGGTGGCTCGGAGGGCGGTCGCCTCGACGCGCGCCGCGGCGCGGTGGCGCTCCTCGAACCAGTCGGGGGCGTCGAACGCGACGGTGCGCGTCATCGAGGCGTACAGCCCCGCGCGCTCGGCGGTGACGGAGACAAGCGCGTAGTCGCCGAGGGCGGCGTCGCTCGGCGTGTAGTGGCGGAACGCCTGCGCCCGCTCCGCGCCGCCGACGAGGACGACCGGCGTATCCACGTCGCGGGAGGCGAGCGAGATGTCGATGCCGGCCGCGACCTCGTACTCGGGGTCCTCCGGTTCGAGGTTCCGACAGACGGTCTCCACGGCGGCCGCGACCTCGCGGCCCAGCTCGCGGTAGCGCTCGACGTCGTCGTCGGTGAGCGGCTGCCTGAGTCGGCTCCCGTCGACGCCCTCGAAGCCGGGCACGTCGAAGTCGGCGGCCGCCGGCGCGGGCGAGCGCTCGGCGACGGCCTCGGCGAGCGAGCCGGCGTGCCACGGGACCGACTCGACCGCGAACGCGTCCGGGAGCTCCTCGTCGGCGAGCCGATCCGCCTCGATGTTGTCGGTGATCACGCGGAGCTCGCCGTCGTAGCCGGCGGCGGCGACGCCCGTTGGCGCGTCAGCGTCGACGACGTTGTCGCCGCCGGTGAGCCACGCGAACCCGTTCGGGCGGGCGAACCAGACCGCTTCGAGCCCGCGCTCGTCGAGGTACGCGTCGAGCCTCTCCGTGCGGGCGGCAAGGTCGACCATACGGACGGACTGTCGGCGAGCGGGTAAAAACAGTCGAAAGCCGTCGCGCCGTCGGCTCCGAGGGCCTGCCGTCTCCCGATCGGCGGGCGGTAACTCCCCCCGTCCGGATCCCCGAAACGAAAGGTTCAATTACGTCCCCCGGATACGACGAGACGCGTCAGTAAGCCCCTGCGGGTTGGTAGTCTAGTCCGGTTATGACACCTCCTTGACATGGAGGAGGCCGGCGGTTCAAATCCGCCCCAACCCACTTCCTTATACGCGAAAACAGTACGACGAGGACGTTACGTACCATAACGAACACGAGACCGGTACGGTTTCGCATATTAACCTATATACCGACAGTTGATAGTATTATCTCATGGAGGATCGGACTCGGAGAGAGGTTATCACGGTCGGGGCAACCGGACTGGTCACCGGCGTCGCGGGATGTAGCGGAGCGATTCCGGACGCCGTCGAGCGTCGAGCGCTCTCCGGGAACGTGGAGGACACGGAACCGCCCGAACTGGGCGGATTCACAGAGGAAGAGCTGGACCGCGCCGAGTCGCTGGGGGAGGACGTCCGCGAGGCGGTCGCGGTGATCAGGGGCGAGAACGGAGCGGGCGGCACCGCGTGGTTCCTCGACGACGGTCGGCTCCTCACGAACAGCCACGTCGTCGACGGCAACGAGCGCTTCGAGGCGTGGCCGATCGCCGGCGAAAAGTTCGAGCCCGACCTCGTGGGAGCGTCTGATTACTTGAACAGCCCGTACCACGACGTAGCCGTCCTCGAGACGGATTTCTCGCCAACTAACCGGCTCTCTCTCGGCGAGTCGGACTCGGTCGAGACGGGACAGCCGCTCATTCAGGTCGGCCACCCGTTCGGGATCGGCGACTGGGTCGTGTCGATCGGGCGGTACGTCGAGCGCGGGAACGGGGAGACGCTGCTTACCTCCGTCCCCTCGCTGAGCGGCAACAGCGGCGCGCCGCTCCTCACGCTCGATGGGGCGGTCGTCGGGATCACGACCGGCGGAGTACCCCGGGATCAGCTGAACTCCCCGCGGCCGGAGCCGGTCGACCTGAAAGTGTACGAGGAGTTCACCGACTACGAGTGGGCGACTCACGATGACACCTCGGTCCTCAACCGGTACGTCGAGGAGTTCTGAGTCCCAGCCGGAGCGAGCCCGGACCCCGGACCGTAGGGGGCGCTCAATGCGAAGTTTCTTTTACGCTAGCCCGGAGGGTACGGACAGATGAGTGACCGCGGTGGCCGAGCGTCGGACCGAACCGAATCCCCCGATTCAAGCGGTGAAACGGCGGATTCGTTCGATCCAACGCCGTCGACCTCGGTCGACGACGACGAGGGGTTGGCGGGGCGGTTGGTCGTCGTCTGCGGCCTGCCCGGCGTCGGCAAGACGACCGTCGCCGAGCGGGTCGCGGACCACGTCGACGGGCGGATCCGCCGGACCGACGTGATACGCAAGGAGCTGTTCGACGACCCCGAGTACACCGACGCGGAGACCGAGGCCGTCTACGCCGAACTCCTCGCACGCGCCCGCGACGACGTCGACGCCGGCGACGCCGTCGTCCTCGACGCGACGTTCGCGGACGCCCGGTTCCGCGCGGACGCCCGCGAGACGGCCGCCGCGGCCGCCGCCGAGTTCGACCTCGTCGAGGTCGCCTGCGACGAGGCCGTCGTCGAGCGCCGGATCGAGCGCCGCGACGGGATCAGCGACGCCGACTTCGAGATCCACCTCCACTTCAAGGAGCTGTTCGACGAGGTGGCGACCGACCACGTCGTCGTCGACAACTCCGGCACGGAGGCGGAGACGTTCGCGCAGATCGACGCCGCGTTCGGGGAGAACGAGGGCGGCGAAGACCAGCCCACCGACTGCGGCGACCGCTCGGCCCCGGTCACCGACGCGGAGTGAGCGTCGCCCTCCGCGGCACCGGTTTCGTGCGATCAGATCGCATGACGGGGGTACACACGCGTCTCCAATCACTTATACGGGCGAACGCACTACTGGTGGTATGAGCGAAGAATCCGGGCGGAAGAACCTCCGCATGCCCAACGACGACGAAGTGTTCGCCGTGGTGACCGAACACCTCGGCGGCAACCACGTTCAGCTGCGCTGCGCCGACGGCGAGGAGCGGCTCGGTCGGATCCCCGGCCGCATGAAGTACCGAACGTGGATCAGCGAGGGCGACGTGGTCCTCGCCGAACCGTGGGACTGGCAGGACGAGAAGGCGAACGTCGAGTGGCGGTACGAGGACGAGGACGCCGACCAGCTCCGCCGCGAAGGCCACATTCAGTAGTCGAACTACCCGCACCGCGTCGCTGTCGACCGACTTCTCGCGGTTTCTCTCCACTCCGATAGACTCCGGCCGGGCGGCCGCCCGCCCGACCGTACCGGTTTTCGAACGCCGATAGCGACTGCATCGGCCCGTATCGCGACGGAGCCGGACAGAAAACACACGTCTGTGCCATCGTAGTATTGTGGAAACCATCCAAAACCATTATTACCACGAAGCGCGTACGGCTTGGTATGAGTTCGACAGAAGCTGCACCCGGAGAGCCGATCCAGCTGACCGACGCCGACGCGTTCGACGAGCAAGTGGCCGACGGCGTCGTCCTCGTTGACTTCTACGCCGACTGGTGCGGCCCGTGTCAGATGATGGAGCCCGCCGTCGAGGCGGTCGCGGAAGACACCGACGCGACGGTGCTGAAGGTCGACGTCGACGTCCACCAGGCGTTAGCCGGCGAGTACGGCGTTCAGGGCATCCCGACGCTGCTCGTGTTCGCGGACGGCGAACTGGTCAATCAGATGGTCGGCGCGCAGACCGAGGAGGCGCTGGCGAACGCGGTCCGCCAGGCCGACGCCTGATCCGAGCGAGACCCGCCGCGGCGCCGCCGAAACCGACACCATGAGAACGATCCAACTCGACGACGACCGTATGACCCCCAGAGAGCTTCGCGCGGACGTCCCGGCGCTCGGCGACGCGGCGTACTTCAACTTCGGCGCGCACGGGCCGAGCCCCGAGTACGTCGTCGAGGCGGCCGGGTCCTTCATCGAGGAGCACGAGTACGGCTCCGCGACGACCGACCCGTACGAACACGCGTTCGAGACGTACGACCGGGTGCGCGAGCGGATCGCCGAGTTCGTCGGCGCCGACCCGGAGGAGATCGCGCTCACCGAGAGCACGACCGACGGGATCAACCGCGTCGCCGGCGCGATCGACTGGGAGCCGGGCGACGTCGTCGTCCGGACCGACCTCGAACACCCGGCCGGCGTCCTCCCGTGGCAGCGCCTCGAACGCGAGGGCGTCGAGGTGCGCGTGTTGGAGACCGAGGACGGCCGCGTCGACCGCGACGAGTACGCCGAGGCGGTCGCGGACGCCCGCCTCGTCTGCTTCAGCGCGATCACGTGGACCCACGGCACCCGCCTCCCGGTCGCCGACCTCGTCGAGGTCGCGAACGACGCGGGCGCGTTCACCCTCGTCGACGCGGTCCAGTCCCCCGGACAGGTCCCGATGGACGTCCACGAGTGGGGCGCCGACGCGGTCGCGGCCGCCGGCCACAAGTGGACGCTCGGTCCCTGGGGCGCCGGCTTCCTCTACGTCGACCGCGACACCGCGGCCGGCCTCGAACCGCACGCCGTCGGCTACCGGGGGGTCGAGGACCCGACCGGCGACGAGATCGAGTTCAAGCCCGCGGCGGGGCGCTTCGAGATCGGGACGACGACGGCCGCGGCCCACGTCGGCCTCGTCGAGGCGCTCGACGCGGTCGACGCCGTCGGTCTCGACGCGATCGAGTCGCGGATCGAGTCGCTGACCGACCGTCTCAAGGACGGCGTCCCGGAGGACCGACTGCGCAGCCCGCGAGAGTACGAGTCGGGGCTCGTCACGATCGACGTCGACGACCCGGAAGCGACCGTCGAGCGGCTCGGGGAACAGGACATCGTCGTGCGGTCGCTGCCGCATCCGAACGGGATCCGGGCGTCGGTCCACGCCGTCTCGACCGAGGCCGAGATCGACCGGCTCGTCGAGGCGCTGGAACCGGAGTGGTGAGGCGGAGCGGGGCGGGGCGAGACGCGGCGGCCCGGGGCAGCGCGACCGCCGTCGCGACGGACGCCCGTGCCGCGCGATCGGACGCGTTTTGTCACTCCGCGCGCAAGACCGGGCATGGGATTTCACACGTTCGACGCCGAGGGCGCTGACCGCTTGGAGCGACCGGCGGTGCGGTATCGCTGGGTGTCCGCCGAGGAGCTGATCGGTCCGTTCGCGGCGGACGCGTTCGGCGTCCTCGCGGACCTGGGAAGCGGCACCGGCTTCTACACCGACGACGTCGCCGAACACGCCGAGACCGTCTACGGCGTCGACGTTCAGTCCGAGATGCACGAGTACTACCGCGAGAAGGGCGTCCCCGACAACGTCGAACTCGTCGCGAGCGACGTGTCGGACCTCCCGTTTGCGGACGGCGAACTCGACGGCGCGTTCTCGACGATAACGTACCACGAGTTCGGCAGCCCGGAAGCGATCGACGAGGTCGCCCGCGTCCTCCGCCCGGACGGGCGGTTCGTCGTCTTCGACTGGTCGGCCGACGGCGACGGCGAGCACGGCCCGCCGGTCGACGAGCGCTTTTCGGTGAGCGACGCACGCGACGCGCTCGCCGAGGCCGGGTTCGACGTCGAGCGCGCCGAGACGCGGACCGAGACGTTCGCGCTCGTCGCGCGAGCGCCGTAGGCGACGGCCCGGGTATCGAGCGGTCCGAAGCGGCGCAAACCCGCCCCACAGGGTCCGAGTCGAACGTTCGTGAAGAAATACCGTTAGGTGCGTTCGGCGCGTAAGCGAGGTATGTCCGTTCGCCACCGATCGGTCGCCGTCGCCGCGCTCGCGCTGCTCGCGACGCTCGCCGCGCGGCCGGTCGCGGCCCACGTCGACTACGTCACCGAGGACTCGGGCGATCCCCTCGACGCGGTCGCGTTCGTCGCCGAGGTGCTCTCCGACCCGTTCAACGCGGCGCTGTTCGCGGGCTCCGGCCTCCTCGCCGCCGCCGGGGTCGCGGCGTATCTCTGGGTGCGCCCGACCGTCGTCGACGTCGTCGTCCTCCGCGAGAAGCTCGCCGGCTACGGCGACCTCGTCCCGTGGATGCTGCGGCTCGCCGTCGGACTCCCCCTCGTCGGCGCCGGCTTCCAGGGGTACCTGTTCGCGCCGACCCTCTCGTTCGACGTCGGGGCGAGCCCGCTGCTCCGCGTGCTCTTCATCGGGCTCGGCTTCTTCACCCTCTTCGGGCTCGCGACGCGGATCACCGCCGCGGCCGGCCTGCTGACGTACGCGTGGGTGCTCGTCGCCGGCGACCCCCTCGTCGTCCTCGCGGTGGAGTACGTCCCGGTGTTCCTCGCGCTGCTGATACTCGGCGGCGGTCGGCCGAGCGCCGACGACATGCTGCTGGCGGTGGCGAGCACGCCGGGGTCGTACTACGGCCGGATCGACCCCGTCCACCACCTGAAGTCGTTCCTCGACGAGGCGACCACCCCGCTGCGGCGCTATGTTCCGACGGTGCTCCGGGTCGGAATGGGCGTCTCGTTCGTCTACCTCGGGCTGATCCAGAAGCTCGCCGACCCCGGCAGCGCGCTGCTCGTCGTCGAGAAGTACGACCTCACGTCGGTCGTCCCCGTCGACCCGGGGCTGTGGGTCGTCGGCGCCGGCGTGACCGAGGTCGCCGTGGGGCTCGCGCTGATCGCGGGGTTCTTCACCCGCGGCGCGGCCGCGCTCTCGTTCGTGCTGTTCACGACGACGCTGTTCGGGCTCCCCGACGACCCCGTCCTCGCCCACGTCGCGCTGTTCGGTCTCGCCTCCGCCGTCTTCACGCTCGGCTCCGGGCCGCTCTCGTTCGACCGGTGGTTCGGTCGCCCCGCGCTCGACGACGGCGAGGAGCCGGTCGCGGCGGCCGACTGACGGTCGGGTCGACGCGTCCCCGCCGCGGGGCGGCGCTCGACCCGGCCGGCGGTTTTTAAGTCGCTCTCGCGCGGTGAGGGTAGTATGCGAGTGGACCTCGGAAACGCCTTGGAGACGACCCCCGGGCTCACGACGGCAACGCTGGACAGACTCGACGACCGCGTCGCGGCCGCGCACGAGCGGATCGCGGCCGGCATGGCCGACGACGAGTTCGGGTACGCCGCCCTGAACCTGCCGGAGGCCGCCGACCCGGACGCGATCTACGCCGCGGTCGACGGGTTCGACCGCCCCGAGGCGGTGCTGACGGTCGGCATCGGCGGGAGCGCGCTCGGCGCGGCGACGCTGTCGAACGCCCTGTCGAGCGACGTGGACGCGTACGTTCTCGACAACGTCGACCCCGACGACACGCGGGCGCTGCTCGCCGACCTCCCGCTCGACGACACCGTCGTCAACGTCGTCTCGAAGTCGGGGACGACCGCCGAGACGCTCGCGAACTTCCTCGTCGTGCGCGAGGCGATGGCCGACGCGGGCGTCGACTGGACCGAGCGCACGCTCGTCACGACGGGCGAGGCGGGGAACCTCCGACAGCTGGCGGACCGCCACGACCTCCCGTCGCTGCCGGTCCCGGACGGGGTTCCCGGGCGGTTCTCGGCGCTGTCGACGGTCGGGCTCGCGGTCGCGGCCCTTCAGGGCCACGACGTCGAGGCCGTCCTCGCGGGCGGCCGCGACGGAATGGAGTCGCTCGCGGGGTCGCTGTACGAATCACCCGCGTACGCCTACGGCGCGGCGACGTACGCGCTCGCGGAGCGCGGCGCGCGCACCAACGCCGTGATGCCGTACGCCGAGTCGCTGGAGACGTTCGCGGAGTGGTTCGCCCAGCTGTGGGCCGAGAGCCTCGGGAAGGACGGGCTCGGGCAGACGCCGGCGCGCGCGCTCGGCGCGACCGACCAGCACTCCCAGCTCCAGTTATACCGCGCCGGCCCGCCGGACAAGCTGGTGACGCTCGTGCGACCGACCGAGCGTGCCGACGTGGGGATCCCAGAGACCGAGCTGGACGGACTCGCGTACCTCGGCGGGTCGTCGCTCGGCGGCCTGCTCGACGCCGAGTTCGAGGCGACCGAGGCGAGCCTCGCGGCCGCGGACGTCCCCAACGTGCGCGTCGAGATCGACCGCGTCGACGAGCGGGCGCTCGGCGAGCTGCTCTATGGCATGGAGGCGGCCTGCGTCCTCTACGGCGAGCTCGCGAGCGTCTCGACGTTCACGCAGCCCGCGGTCGAGTGGGGGAAGAAGGCCGCACGCGGGCTGCTCGGCGGCGGAGACTTCGCCGAGGCCGAGGCGGTCGACGAGAAGCGCGAGCTGCGGATCGAGTGAGCGGCGGGCTCGGCGTCCGGCTCGAACGCGCGCGACGCCGAGTCGACATCCGGTGCGTCTAAGCCTCGGGGCGCCGTACGACCCCCAATGAGCGACGACGCACCTGGCTCGGCGGTCGCCGAGCGAGTGCTCCGGGTCGCGAGCGCGCTGTTCGCGATCGTGTTCGCGCTCCTCGTCGCGAGCGCGATCACCGTCCCGGCAGCGGACCTGGCGGTCTCGATCGGGCTGGTCACGGAGGGGTCGACCGGCTACCAACTGCTCCGGACGGTGCTCCAGTTCGGCGGGTTCGCGGTCGCGGTCGCGGGGTACCTCGCGATCACGGGCGAGTGGGAGCTCGCCCGCGTTTCCCGACCCGACGCGCGCCAGGCGGCGATAGTCGTCGGCGGCGGGGCCGTCCTCTTCGCGTTCCAGTACGGGGCGCTGTTCGCGCTCGATCAGGTCGGGCTCTCGACCGGCCAGAACCAGGCGGTCGTCCCCGCGGGCGACCCGGTCACCTACTACCTCGCGATGATCGCGGTGTCGCTCGCGGTGGTCGGACCCGTAGAGGAGCTGCTGTTCCGCGGCGTCGTCCAGGGCGGCGTCCGGCGCGCGTTCGACGCGGTCCCCGCGGTGCTTATCGCGAGCCTCGCGTTCGGACTGATCCACCTCCCCTCCGTCTCCGGCACCCCGGTCGAGCGGTGGGCGTACGTCGGCGTCGTCGTCGTGCTCGGGTCGGTCCTCGGCGCGCTCTACGAGTGGACGGACAACGTCGTGGTCCCGGGACTGGCGCACGGCGTGTACAACGCCACCATCTACGTGGTGCTGCTCGCGCAGGCGCTCTGAGGGGCCGGAGCGGCGGGGACCGAGGTCACCGGTTCGCCCTCGGCGCTGATCACCCGCCGGCCGAGCGCTCCGTGACGGCGAGTTCGCCCGAGAGCGACTGCGCCGACGGGGGCGCGATCGCGATTCCCTCCTCGTCGAACCGACGCTTCACCTCGCGGCGGAAGTCGGACCGGAGGGTCGCCACGTCCCTGTCTCCGGGGTCGTCGACCCACAGCTCCGCCTGGACCGTGATCGCGTTCTCGCCGAGGTCGAGGACGCGCGCGTTCGGCGCCGGGTCGTCAAGGACCGCTCCCGTGTCGGTCGCGACCGAGCGGAGCGTCATGAGCGCCCGCTCGACGTCCTCGTCGTAGGCGACGTACACCGTCTCCGTGATCCGGTAAGTGTCCCGGCCGTACGGGCGGGTGAGCGCGTTGCTCGTGAGTTCGGTGTTCGGCACCGATATCGTCTCGTTGTCCGGGGTCCGGACCCGCGTCACGCGGAAGTCGACGGCCTCGACGGTCCCCTCTCCGCCGGGCCACGCGATCCAGTCGCCGACGTTGAAGTCGGGGTCGGCCACGAGGAAGATCCCGCTGATGAGCGACCCGAACACCTGCTGGCCGGCGATGCCGAAGACGAAGGTGATCGCCGCGATGACGATCGCCGAGTCGGTGAGGACGGCCCCATAGCCGGCGGCTATCACGCCCGTCAGCGTCGCAAACCCGATCAGCGCCACTCGGACGTACGTCCTGACCGCCGTCTCGATCGTCGGGTTGTTGCGGTTCCGCGCCCGCACGACGCGGACGACGAACGGCACGACGACGACCTGTCCGAGGACGTAGACGGCCGCGAGCGCGACGAGAAACCAGAACAGCTCCGAGAGCACGCGGTCGTACGCCGACACCAGTTCTGTCGCCCACCTTGGCAGCGCCGTCAGCCGGATCATACGGTCGCGTCGCGTCGCTCCGATAAAAATCCCGGACCGCACGGGAGCCGAGCCGACCGCTCAGTACCCGTCTTTCCCCCAGCGCAGGTCGTCGTACGTCGCCTGCTGGTCGCTGCCGAGGCGCTTTCGAACTTCCGACCGAGCGCCGCCATCTCCGGGACCGAGCCTTCTCCGGGACCGAGATTTGATCCAGTTCGCAACCATACCGCTCGAACGCACTCTCGAGCGCGAACTGAGGACCGAAGACAGAGGAAAATATATATCGAGTAAATAGAGGTATGTGACCTCCGTACTGGTCAGAGTAGTCCGGTGGTATCAGTCCGGTCTCGTACCCCTATTATAAACGGCTTTTATGTGGCTTCCCGAGCGTCCACGTGATGACGCAGGACGGAGAGCGTCTGGCGGACTTAGTATCGCGTCGTAAGATTCTCGTCACGACCGGAGCCGTGGGAGCGGCCGGCCTCGCGGGCTGTTCGGGCGGGAGCGACGGCGGCGACGGTAGCGACGGTAGCGACGGAAGCGACGGTAGCGACGGCGGCGACGGCGGCGACGGCGGCGACGGCGAGGACGAGAGCGCAGACACCTCGCCCCTGACCGCGGACGGCTCTTCGACCGTGTACCCGATCACGAGCCTCGCGGGGTCGCTCTGGAACGGGAACGCGCCCGCCTCCGACGAGGAGTACTGGGGCCCCGGGCAGTACGGCATCGACACGGACCAGAACATGGCCGACTACTGGGCGGGCCTCTACGGCTTCGAACCCAGCGGCGAGGAGGGGACGCCCCCGTTCTTCACGAGTATCGGCCTCAACCACACCGGCGTCGGGCTGGAGAAGCTCGAGCGCGGCCAGGTCGACATCGGTGACGCGTCCGCGCCCGTCAGCGCGGAGTTCCCGGATCGGAGCGAGGAGGAACTCGAACCGTTCACGGACCACGTCGTCGCGGTCGACGCTCAGCCGATCGTCGTCAGCCGAGAGATCTACGACGCGGGCGTCACTGAGCTCACCCTCGAAGACGTTCAGGACATCTACCGGGGAGACGTCACCAACTGGTCGGAGCTCGGCGGTCCCGACCGCGAGATCAACGCCGTCGGCCGCGCCGAGGGCTCGGGGACCGACACCTCGTTCCGCGTCAACGTCCTCGGCGACCCGGACGCGTCGATGGGCGGCGTCGACGTCCGTCAGGGGCAGAACCAGCAGGTCGCCTCGACGGTCGACAACACTGACAACTCCATCGCGTACATCGCGCTGGCGTTCCTCGAGCCCGACGGCGGCGTGCCGCCGGTCGCGCTCACCATCGAGGGCACCACGTACCGCTACGGCGAGAACCTCGGCACGCTCGATTACCCGCTCTCGCGCGCGCTCCACTGTTACACCTGGGACGGCACCTCCAACAAGGAGGCGGCGTTCATCCGGATGATCCTCAGCGAGTACGGACAGGAGATGTTCGTCGAGCCGAACGACTACCTCCCCCTCGAGGACGAGTTCCGTCAGGAGCAGATCGACGCGCTGCCGGAACCGTCGGCGTAACGCCGAGGGCTCGCGGTGCGCCGTTCTTCGGCGCGCCGGTCTCCGGAGATTCCGCGCCGACGTCCGGCCGACGCGGCGACCCATCTTTCGGGCCACGAGAAGGCCATTCATGTTTCAGTATACGAACGAGCCGTTCACCGATTCACCACACACGCACGAATGAAACTCAGTAACACTAGCATCGCCGGCTTCGAGGGACGAAGCGTCACGGACGCGGACCGTGGGGTCCTCCTCACCGGTCTCGTAGGCGGGGCGTGTCTCCTCGTCGCGTTCGGGCTCTTCCTCTCGAACTCGACGCTGACCGTCGTCCCTGTCTCGGGCTTTCTCGCCGCGACGGCGTACGGGTGGTTCAACCACCAGGCGGCCACGGTCAAGTCGGTGACCTTCCTCGCGACGGTCGCGACGACGGTCATCTTGGGGCTCATCTCGATCTTCCTGATCGCGCGCTCGATACCCGTGTTTCAGCACATGGGGATACGGATCTTCGGGCTCACCGAGCCGGTCCGCGTGTTCGGAGTCACCCTCATCCCCGGCGTCGGAGAGCTCTGGAGCACGAGCGGGGACGTCTACTCGCTGACCCCGATGATCTGGGGCACGCTGATGACGACCGTCATCGCGATGCTCGTCGCCGGCCCGCTCGGCGTCGCGGGCGCGGTCTTCATCGCGGAGATCGCCCCGCCGACCGTGCGCGAATCGGTGAAGCCCGGCATCGAGATACTCGCCGGCATCCCCTCGATCGTGTACGGGTGGCTCGGATTCGTCCTTATCTCGCCGTTCGTCTACGACCACCTCGGCACGCCTGGCCTCGGAAACATGGCCATCGTCGGCGTCGTCATCGGGCTGATGGCGCTGCCGACGGTCGTCTCCGTGGCCGAAGACGCGCTGACGAGCGTCCCCAACTCGATGAAGGACGGCTCGCTGGCGCTCGGCGCGACCGACTGGCAGACGATCAAGGGGATCACGATGCCGGCATCGTTCTCGGGCGTCTCGGCGGCGGTCCTGCTCGGCGTGGGACGCGCCGTCGGCGAGACGATGGCCGCGACCGTGATCCTCTCGAACGTGGTCCAGCTGCCCGAGCCGCTGTACAACGTCTTCGGGAACACCATCTCGCTGACCAGCCTCATCGCGAGCCAGTACGGTAACGCCGACGGGATGCACATGCAGGCGCTGTTCGCGGCCGGCGTGGTGCTTTTCGTCTCCGTGATGTTCCTCAGCATCGTCTCGCAGGCGGTCGAATCGCGAATGAAACGGAAACTGGAGGGCCAAGCGTGAGCACCGTCACCAACCGCTCGCTTCGAAGCGACCAAGGCGACGGCTTCGTCCGTCTGACCGACAGCGTCGTCGGCGTCGGTATGACCGTCATCGGCCTGTCGGCCCTCGCCATCGCCCGCGTGATCACCGGCGACACCGCCGCCTTCGGACTCAATGCGTTCGAGTGGGTCGCGCTCGCGCTCGCCGCGGCGGGTCTGACGGTCGTCGGCCTCGGCGTCGGCTCGTTCCTCGGGACCTTCGAGACGACCCCGGAGGAGCGCGGGACCGTCGGTCCGGCGCTCGGATTCGGCGGGATCGCGCTCGCTGCGGGAGGCCTGACGGCGTCCCAGACGCTCGGGCTCCCGCTTGTCGTCTCCCTACCGGCCGCGCTGGTCGCGGGGCTGGCCGTCGGCGGCTTCGTCACGCTCGCCCGCGAGGACCTCGGGACGACGCTCCCCGCGGGCGGACTCGCGCTGCTCGTCGGCGCGCTCGTCCTCGCCGACGTCGTTACCGCCGGCTGGACGTGGGCGCCAGAGGGGTTCTCAGTCACGTTCCCCGGCTACATGGTCATCCCGGTGCTCGCTGGGGTGGCGTCGCTCGTCGCCTGCTGGGCGGCGGTGTCGGCCCGGAGCGGATTCGGCGCCGCGGGCCGGCAGTCGGCGGCGTACTTCCTCGTCGGGCTCAACGCGATCGGGATGCTCGTCGTCCTGGCGACGCTGATCCTCTTCATCGGCGTGAAGGGGTTCGGCCGGGCGACGCAGGGGATCGTCTTCGACCCGCTCGCCTTCGAGTTCCGCTGGCCGTTCGTCATGGACGGGTACAACTTCCGGCCGGACGTGGCGAACGGCGTCTTCCCCGCCGTCGTCGGGACGGTGTGGCTCGTGATCGGCGCCGTCCTCGTCGGCGTCCCGCTGGCCGTCGGCGCGGCCGTCTTCCTCTCCGAGTACGCTGAGCGCGGCCGGTTCACGCAGCTGGTCGAGGTCGCGACGAACGGCCTCTGGAGCACGCCGAGCGTCGTCTTCGGCCTGTTCGGTTACGCGTTCCTCGTCCCCCGGTTCGGCAACACCACGTCGCTGCTCTCGGGGATGTTAGTGCTCGGGTTCATGCTTCTCCCGCTGGTGACGATCACCAGTCGGGAGGCCATCAAGGCCGTCCCCGACGAGTACCGCGACGCAAGCGCCGCGCTCGGGGTGAGCCAGTGGGAGACGATCCGAAGCGTCGTCGTCCCGACGGCGCTCCCGGGCATCGTCACCGGCGTCATCCTCGGGGTCGGTCGGATCGCGGGGGAGACGGCCCCGATCCTGCTCGTGATGGCGGGCGGGCTGCGCGACGACGCGCCGAGCGTGCTGGGTTCGTTCCAGTTCGTCGCGCGGCCGCCGTTCGTCGTCAACGACGCGCTCCTCCAGAGCGCGCCGGCGCTACCGTATCAGCTCTACGCGACGATCACGGCGGGCGTGAGCGGCAACGAGGAGTTCGGCTGGGCGACCGCGTTCGTCCTTCTGGCCGTCGTCTTGAGCTTCTACGCGATCGGCGTCGGCACTCGCATCTACTTCCGGCGGAGGTTACAGCATGAGTAAGGCTACGAGCGAATCCACGACGGCGGCGGAACAGACCACCACCGGGGAGACCGACGAGCGCGTCGACCCCGAGTGGTCGAACTACCAGTTCAGCGGCGCGCCGAAGATGGCGGTCGAGGACCTCGACGTGTACTACGGCAGCGACCACGCGCTCGACGGGATCTCGATGGAGATCCCCGAGCGCAGCGTGACGGCGCTCATCGGCCCGTCGGGCTGCGGGAAGTCCACGTTCCTGCGCTCGCTCAACCGCATGAACGACCGCATCCGGAGCGCGCGCGTCGAGGGGTCGGTCAGGCTCGACGGCGAGGAGGTGTACGCCGACGGCGTCGACCTCGTGGAGCTCCGGAAGCGGGTGGGGATGGTGTTCCAGAATCCCAACCCCTTCCCGAAGTCGATCCGTGACAACGTCTCCTACGGGCCACGGAAGCACGGCGACCTCGAAACGGGGCTTCTGGCCCGCGCGCTCGGCCGCGACGACACCGAGGAGCTCGACGACCTCGTCGAGCGGTCGCTCCGCCGGGCCGCCATCTGGGAGGAGGTGAACGACCGGCTCGACGACAACGCGCTCGGGCTGTCGGGCGGCCAGCAGCAGCGGCTCTGCATCGCGCGCTGTCTCGCGACCGACCCCGAGGTCATCCTGATGGACGAGCCGGCGTCGGCGCTCGACCCCATCGCCACCGCCAAGATCGAGGACCTGATCGACGAGCTCGCGGAGGAGTACACGGTGGTCATCGTCACGCACAACATGCAGCAGGCCGCGCGCATCTCCGAGCAGACGGCGGTGTTCCTCACCGGCGGCGAGCTCGTCGAGTACGACGAGACGGAGAAGATATTCGAGAACCCGGAGAGCCAGCGGGTCGAGGACTACGTCACCGGCAAGTTCGGGTGACCAGCGTGCCCAGAGACCGATACCGCACCGAGCTAGACGACCTCCGAGACAGGGTCGTCGCGCTCGGCGAGGCGGTCTTGGACCAGTTGGAGACGGGACTCGACGCCTTAGAGTCGGGCGACCCGGCGGTCGCCCGCGAGGTCATCGACGGCGACGACGCGATCAACGACGCGTACCTCTCCGTCGAGGCGGACTGTATCGACCTCTTCGCGCTCCAACAGCCCGTCGCGAGCGACCTGCGGTTCGTGGCCGCCTCGTTCAAGATCCTGACTGACCTCGAACGGATCGGCGACCTGGCGACGAACTTCGGACGGTACGCGCTCGCGGAGCCCGGCGAGTCGCCGCCGGCGGTCGACGCCGTGGCGATCGGCCGCGAGGCGCGCGACGCGGTCGAGGACGCGCTGACCGCCTACCGGACGCGAGACATCGAGCTGTGCCGCGAGATCCACGCCGGCGACGACCGGATCGACGCCCTGTGTCAGCGCGCGAGCGAACAGGTCGTCCGCGACCTCGTCGAGCGCGCGACGGGCGAGGTGGCGGACGACTCCTGGGGCGTCGAGCGCGTCCTCGACGACGTTTCCCGGCTGCTGCTCACGGTCCGCGACGTCGAGCGCGTCGGCGACCACGCCGTCAACGTCGCCGCGAGGACGGTGTACATGGTCGAACACGACGCCGAACTCCTCTACTGAGACGATGGAGACCCGAAAACTCCAGCGGGTCGGCGGCGGGACGTACACCGTCTCGGTCCCCAAGCGCTGGGCCGTCGAACGCGGTCTGGACGCCGGGACCGAGGTGCGCCTCTACGCGCACGCCGACGGCTCCATCGTCGTGCGGAGCTCCGAGCGGGACGGCGCGGCGTTGGAGGGCGTCGCGCTCGACGTCGACGGGGACGACGCGGCCCTCGTGCGACGGCTGCTTCGAGCGGCCTACGCGACCGGCTACGAGCGGGTGACCCTCACCCCCCGCGACTCGCTTGCCGACGGCCAGCTCCGCGCCGCGCGGGAGACGAACCGCGGGCTGGTCGGGACGGAGGTCGCCGCCGACACCGCCGACGAGTTCGCGCTCCACAGCGTGTTGGAGACCGCGGACGTGTCCGTTCGCCAGACGGTCGTCCAGCTCCGGTTCGTCGCTCGGTCGGCGCTCAGACAAGCCGCCGTCGCCTTCTGCGGAGACCGGGACGCGGACCTCGAACGACTCCGCGAGCGGGCGGCGGAGGCGGACCGGCTGTTCGAGATGGTCGCCCGCCACCTCAACCGTTCGCTCGTCTCGATGGCGGAACTCGACCGCCTCGGCGTGGACCGTCCGGCGCTCTTCGACTACTACGTAACCGCGAGGGAACTCACGGCCGTCGCCGACCTGAGCGTCACGGTCGCTGAGACCGCCGGGGACTCCTCGGCGGCGATCGGCGACCGGCTCGTCGCGGATCTCGAAGCGACGGTCGACGACGCCGAAGCGCTGGTGGCGGCGGCCGCCACGGCGGTCCTCGAAGGGGCAAGCGCGACGGACGCGCACGAGGTGCTGGCGGACCGCGACGAGGTGACCGCCGGGCTCGACAACCTCGAAGCGGCCGTCTTCGACGACTCGGACGCGTCTTTCGACGGAACGGCGGCCGACGCACGGGCGCTGACGCGGCTGCTTGACGCGCTCGGCCGGATCGCGGACCATTCGGCGGAGATCGGGACGGTGGCGATGCGGGCGGCGATGCGCCCGGACGCGGAGTGACGGTGGCGTCGGCGTCGGTCGCGCCGTCTCGCCCCGCCCTGCCCCGCGCCGTCTCGCCGGCGGTTCAGTACGTTTCTTTCCCCCAGCGCAGGTCGTCGTACGTCGCCTGCTGGTCGCTGCCGAGGCGCTCCTCGAACTTCCGGCGGAGCGCGGCCTTCTCGGTCGCGGAGATCCGCGCCAGCTCGTCGGCCTTCGAGACCGGCTCCGGCGGGCCGCGCGTCGCCGCCACCTCGGTGACCACCTGCCGGGTGAGCCGTTCGCGGGTCGCCGCGTCGCGGGTGAACGCGTACGGCGCCTCCAGCTTATACGTCACGTCGGTCCGCGGGTCGTAGACGACCATGAACGTGGGCTCGTACAGCTCCGGGTCGAGCTCGCGCTCGACGCCGAGCGCGTCGCCGTCGGCGGCCATCGGCGCGTCCGCGCCGCCGCGGCTGCGGAACCAGGTGGTGAACGTGAGGTCGTCGTCGAGGCGAGCGCCGCGGGCGGCCGCGGGGTCGTCACCGTCCGTTCCGACGGGTTCGGCGCCGTCACCCTGCTCCCGCCGCTCCAGCAGCCGCGTGAAAAGCGCCGTGTCGTCGGGCCACGGCGACTCGACGCCGGCGCGCGAGAGCGCCCGGACCGCGGCGCCGCTCGCGGGGTTCTTGACGAAGCCGGCCAGCGGCACGCCGCGCTCGGCGAACCGCTCGACGAGGCGGACGTACTTCTCGATCACCGCGCGGGGCTTCGCCTCGCGGGCGAGCGCGCCGAGCTCGGGGTCGCGGTCGGCCCAGGTGAAGAGCTCCTTCGGGTAGATGGGGCCGTCGAGGACGAGCAGCTCGTCGACCTCGTCGGCGCGGTCGAGCGCGTGGGTCCCCTCCGCGAGGTAGAGGGCGAGCGCGTGGACGACCCGCTCCGCGTAGCGGTTCACCCGGGGGACGTGGAGCACGCGCTGTTTGGTGTGCCCCTCGTCGCGGCGGGTCCACTCGCTGTCGAAGCCGGCGGTCGAGTCGCCGGCGTGGACGGTGGCGACGATGGTGCGGTCGCGGTGGAGGTCCAGATCCGTCGGCGAGCTCGCCATCGCCGCGTGCGCGACGTCGACGACGAGGCCGTTTTTAAATGTCGTCGGGTTGATCGTCCCCGAGTCGAGGCCGTGGACGGTCTCGAACGGGCGCTCGGCGAGCGCCACGTCGTCGATGGCGGCCCGGCGGCGCTCGTGGTCGCCGAGCGCCGCGATCACGACCCGCCCGTCGCGGCGCAGTTCGGGGAGCCACTCGCGCCACACGCGCTCGGCGAGGTCGTCGTGGTCCGTCGCGTCCACGTCGCCGCCGATGCCGTACGCGAGCTGGGCGATGTTCTCGACGTGGATCGGATCGAGCGTCACGACCGTACGGCGGTCCGGACGGATATAAAAGTCGTCGGCCGCGCGGTCGACGGCACCGTCGCGGCCCGGCGGCGACTCGATCCGTCGAGCTGAATCGAGGGACGGCCGATCGGGACCGCCGATCGACCGAACCAGTTCGGACTACGTCAATTTACCAGCAAAATGGGCCGAAAGAGGAGTCTCGTCAGCGAATGGCTCCAGTTTCTTAGCGTCGCTGCGCACGCTAAACGACGGTATCAGGGATAATAGTTGGAGGCGATGTGTTTTTAAAACATACGACAACCCACGGGTATGGCAGAGACTGCGACCGGGATAGATTCGGGCGGATCGGGCGGGCTGACCGGGAGCGTACGAGAGGTGATCCGGTACATCCCTGACGGCACTTCGATGCCGGAAGAGATGTGGGCGCCGCGCCACCGGAACATCCTGATCGCGACCGTGGTACAGGTGCCGCTGTTGATCGCGATGGGGCTGTACAGCGGGACCGAGTCGATCACCGGCGCGCAGATCCCGGCGACGCCGCCGTGGATGCTCGGCGGGTTCGTCGCCGTCATCCTCGCGACCGCCGCGCTGGCGAACTGGTCGGGGCTCGGGCGCCGCCAGCGGACGGTGCTCACGGCGTTCAGCCTCATGACCGTCTCGATGGCGATGGTGAAGCTGTCGGGCGGGTACATCGAGGCGCACTTCAGCTTCTTCGTGTTCATCGGGGTGCTCGCGCTGTACGAGGACTGGCTCCCGTTCGCCGTCGGCGTCGCGTACGTGGCGATCGGCCACGGCGCGTTCAGCCTCATCGACTCGAGCCTCGTCTACAACCACACCGCGGCGATCGAGAACCCGATCGTCTGGGGCGGCATTCACGCGGTGTTCGTCCTCGCGCTCGCCGGCGCGCTGATGGTCAACTGGTACTCGATCGAGAAGTCGCGCGAGGCGGCGCGCGAGCAGCTCGAACTCGCCGAGCGGAAGCAGTCGGAGATACAGGACGTCGAGGCCGCCAAGGCGGAGGTCGAACAGCGCCGCGAGGAGGTCGAGCGGCTGAACAGCCACCTCGAGACGAAGGCTGACGACTACAGCGCCGCGATGGACCGGGCGGCCGACGGGGACCTGACCGTCCGGCTCGACGCCGAGAGCGAGAGCGAGGCGATGGCCCAGATCGGCGAGGCGTTCAACGGCATGATGGACGACATCGACGAGGCGATGGGCGAGGTCCGGTCGTTCGCTCAGGAGGTGTCGACCGCGAGCGCGAACACGGTCGACGGCGTCGAGACCGCGGCCGACCGGAGCGAGGCCGTCAGCCAGTCGGTCACGGAGATCGCCGAGGGGGCGGACGAGCAGCGCGAGATGCTCCGGCAGGTGTCCGACGAGATGAACGACCTCTCGGCGACGATCGAGGAGGTCGCCTCCTCGACCCAGACGGTCGTCGAGGTCGCGGAGCAGACCGCCGACATCGCCGACGACGGCGAGGAGACGGCCGAGGCCGCGATCGAGCGCGTCGAGGAGTCCCGCGAGGCGCTCGACTCCGCGGCGGGGACCGTCCAGGAGCTCGACGAGCGGATGGAAGACATCGGGGAAATCGTCGACCTCATCGGCGACATCGCCGAGCAGACGAACCTGCTCGCCCTGAACGCGAACATCGAGGCGGCCCGCGCCGGCGGCGGCGGTGGCGGCGGGAGCGACGGCTTCGCGGTCGTCGCCGACGAGGTGAAACAGCTCGCCGAGGAGACCCAGGACGCGGCCACGGAGATCGAGGAGCTGATCGGCGCCACGCAGTCGCAGACCGAGGGGACCGTCGAGGCGGTCCGGAGCGCCGAGGAGAACATCGCCGTCGGCGCCGACGCCGTCGAGGACGCCGCGGACGCGTTCGCGCGGGTGTCGGACAACGCCGCGGAGGCCGGCGAGGGGATCCGCGAGATCAGCCGCGCGACCGACGACCAGGCGGCCAGCACGGAGGAGACCGTCTCGATGGCCGAGGAGGTCGCGGACATCAGTGGGTCGACCGCCGACGAGGCAGACGCGGTCGCCGAGGCCGCCGACGAGCAGCTGACCGCGATGAACGAGGCGACGACGGAGGCCGGCTCGCTCGCGGAGCAGGCCGAGCGGCTCGGCGCGCTCGTCCGCGAATTCGACGTCTCCGGCGACGACGTCGACCCGGGCGCCGCGCCCGGGCCGACCGTCGCGGTCGGCGACGGCGGACAGCCGGAGTAGTCGACGACTGCGCGGCGAGGACGCTTTTCTTTTCACCGGTCGGCGTCGGCCGTCGGCTACTCGGTATCCGACGCGTTTCCGACCGCTTCGAGGACCCCGAGCGCCCGCTTCACCTGCGCGCCGTCCTCGACGAACACCAGCGTGCGCGGCGGGTGGACCGCCTTCGGACGGGCGCGGAGGTCGACCTCCCTCGCCGCGTCCGCGGCCGCGTCCGGAGCGACGACCGCCTCGATCCGCGCGCGGTCCGGCTGGACGTACACCTCGGCGATGGGCTCGGTCGCCCCCTCGTCCGTTCCGGCCCGCTCGCGTGCGATCCGGTACGCCAGCGCGCCGTCGGCTGTCGGCTCGACGTCGCGGTCGGCGTCGGCGACCGTCAGCCCGCGGAGGTCGCTCTCGTTGCCGGTCACCTCCGAGGCGAGCAGCTCGGCGATCCGGACGCCGTCGGCGAGGCGGTCCGTGACCATCTCAGGCGGCCCCCGAGTCGTCGGCGTCGCTCGGTTCGGCCGTGTCGGTCCCGCCGGTCGCCGCGCCCCCGTCGTCGCCCGCCGCGGCGGCGAGTTCCTCGCGCACGTCGGCCGCCAAGCGGTCGACCGCGGCGCCCTGCTCGCGGGCGTAAAGGACCGCGGCTGCCTCGATGGTGACCGACAGGGCTCGCTGGCGCTCGTTGATCGCGGCGACCGCGCGCTGCTTCTCGACGCCCGCGGCCACGATGGCGTCGAGCGCGCTCTCGAAGGTGGACTGCTCGCGGAGCACCGACTCGTCCGGGGCGAACCCCTCCGGGACGGTCACCTCGGCCGGGTCGAACTGCGGGACTAAGTCGCCGTCCTCGGACGACAGCAGCCCGCGACCGACGGCGACGTCGACGAGGCGCTTCGCCTGGTCGGGCGAGAACCACTCCCGCTCTAACGACAGCGCGACGACGAACTCCCCTTCGCCGAGCCGGTCCTGGGCCCGGGTCTTGAACGGGGCGGCGACGGCGACCTCCAAACTCATGTGCGAATCGGGGGGCGCCGACGGCGGTAAACCTACCGGACCGCATCCCGCTTCAGGGCGGCCGCGACGTCCGGCTTACGCCCGGAAACCGTTATGTCGGGCCAGCGAGATGGCGCACGTATGGAGACCCGCCCGCTCGGCGACACCGGCCACGACAGCACCGTCATGACGTTCGGGGCGATCGCGCTCAACTGGCTCGAACAGGAAGGCGCGAACCAGCTGGTCGAACACGTCCTCGACTACGGCGTCAATCACTTCGACGTGGCCCCGACGTACGGCGACGCGGAGCTGAAGCTCGGCCCGAAGCTCCGCCAACACCGCGAGGAGATCTTTCTCGGCTGTAAGACCCAAGAGCGGACCTACGAGGGCGCGTGGCGCAAGCTCGACCGGTCGCTGAACCGCCTCGGCGTCGAGAAAATCGATCTGTATCAGGTCCACGGGCTCGAGTACGACGAGGAGTTGAACGAGATTACGGGCGACGACGGGGCGCTCACGGCGTTTCGCGAGGCCAAAGAGCAGGGGCTGATCGACCACATCGGCCTGACGAGCCACGGCGACCCGGGACTCATCCTCGACGCGCTCGACCGCATCGACGACCTCGAGTCGGTGATGTTCCCCCTGAACCCTGTCGTCGTCGGGAAGGACGACGACGAGTACGACTACGAGGCGGTCCTCGCCCGCGCCGACGAGAAGAACGTCGGTACGCTGGGGATCAAGGCGTTCGCCGGCGGCTCGTGGCCGCCGACCGACGAGCTTCCCGAGGCGGACCGACCGTTCGCGAACTGGTACCGGCCGGTCACCGCGCCCGACGAGATCCGCGAGCGGTTCGACTTCGCTGCCGCACAGGGGCTCACCAGCGTCATCAACGCCGGCGATCCGAAGCTCGTCACCATGATCCTCGAGGCCGCGGCCGACTACGACGGCATGGACGAGGCCGCTCAGCGGTCGGTGATCGAACGGGCGCGCCACGACGACAGCCCGGTTCCCGAACAGCTCCACCACTGAGAACGGCGAATGGACGTGCCAGACACGGTCGCGACCGCGCTCGACGACCGGCCGGTGACCGGGAGACGCTGTCTGGAGGCCGGTGCGGGCGTCGGGAACGCGACCGCCGGACTGCTCGCGAACGGCGCCGATCGGGTGTACGCCGTGACGAACGACCGGGACCACGCGCGGACGACGCGCCGACGCGTCGCCGATAGCGGCGGCGACGGTAGCGGCGGCGACGGTACCGACCGCGGCAACGACGCCGACCGACTGGCGGTGCTGGAGGCGGACCTCCGGTCGATCCCGCTACCCGACGGCTCCGTCGACCTGATCACCGCGCACGGCGTGTGTAACGTCCTCGATCCGGCGGCGCTGACGGCGGTGGCCGAGGAGCTCTCTCGGGTCGCGGCTCCGGGTGCGCACCTCGTCGTCGACGACTACGACCCGTTGCCAGACGGCGCCGCGATCGGCGAGCTGTTCGCCGTCGAGAACGCCGCGTCGGAACTGGCCCGCTGCCGCCCGGCGCTCACCTTCTACCCGGCGGCGTTCCTGCGACGGTTCTTCGCGGGCCACAACTGGGAGTTCGATCGGGAGCGGACGCTCTTGGAGCCGGTCCCCTGGACCGAGAGTCACGTCTCGGCACACGCCGACGAGGCGGCCTCCATGGCCGCGGAATGTCCCGGTGAAGCGGGCGATGCGCTGTCGGCGACCGCTCGCGGGCTCGCGACCGAGATCGGGTCGGAATCAGTCGGGCGGATGTACAGTCTCGCGTTTCGACGTCCGGGCTGAGGGCCTCGGAAGTCGCGGCTCAGTCGTCGTCGGTCGCCGCGGCCGGCTCGTCGGCGGCTGGCGCCCCGGCCGCGAGCGGGCCCACGTCGATCGTGTAGCCGGTCGCGGCCATGACGAACAACACGAGCGGCGAGAGGAACGCGAACAGGTAGTAGGGCGCGTACTCCAGCGTCGGCACGCCGGTGGCGCTCGCCATGAAGACGGCGCCGGCGTGCCACGGGAACAGCGCGCCGGTCGGCGTCCCGGCGGCCTCGACCGCGCGGGAGAGCTGGTCGGTGTCGAGCCCGAACTCGTCGTAGGTGTTCCGGAGCGTGACGCCCGGGAGGACGATGCTCATGTACTGCTGGGAGGTGAGCGCGTTAATAACGATCGCGGAGACGCCAGTCCCCGCGACGAGCGCGCCCGGGCTCCGGACGGCCGACGTGAACGCGTGCGCGATCACCGCGAGGACGCCCGTGCGCTCTAAGATTCCGCCGAGCGAGAGCGCGGCGACGACGACCGTGATCGTCCACGCGGAGCCGGTGAGACCGCCGGTGGCGAGGAGGTCGTTCACCGTCTGAGAGCTCGACTGGGGCGCGGTCCCGGACATGAACACCTCCCACGCGGCGACGAAGCCGGTCCCCTGGAGGAGGATCGTCATGAACGCGCCGGCGAACACGCCGGCGACGAGCGTCGGGAGCGCGGCGTAGCCGCGCAGCGCCAGCCCGAAGGTGACGACGAGCGGGACGAACGCGACGACCGTGATCGCGTACGTCTCCGTGAGCCCGCCCTGTATCTCGGCGATCCGGCCCGCCGGAATGGCTCCGCTTGTGCGGAGGCCGAGCGCGGCGAAGCCGAGGACCGCGAGCCCGAAGGCGATCGCGGTGCCGGTCCGCATGCGGCGGATGTGGCCGTACAGGTCGGTGTTGGTGACGCCGGCCGCGAGGTTCGTGGTGTCGGAGAGCGGCGACTGCTTGTCACCGGCGTACGCGCCCGAGAGGACCGCCCCGACCGTCATCGGGGCGGGAACGCCGAGCCCCGCGCCGATGCCGACGAAGGCGACGCCGAGCGTCCCGACGGTGGTCCACGAGGAGCCGATCGCGAACGCGACGACCGCGGCGAGGACCGCGGCCGCCGGGAGGAACGTCGTCGGCGAGAGCACCTCCAACCCGTAGTACATCAAGCTCGGGATGGTGCCGGCGCTGACCCAGGTGGCGATCAGCCCGTAGATGGTGAAGATGATCAGGATCGCCTGGAGCCCCATCACGAGCCCGTTGGCGATGCCGTCGAACAGCTCGTCCCAGTCGTAGCCGAGCCACAGTCCGAAGGCGCCGACGAAGGCGATGCTCCAGAGGAGCGGCGGGTGCGGGTCCAAGCCGAGGACGGCCGAGCCGATGCCGAGGAACGCGACGACGGCGAGGACCGGGACCAGCGCCGCCGCCAAGCTCGGGCGACGGTCCGGGTCGAGGTCCTCGTACGCCGTCGGCGTGAACGAGCGTGCCATGCGCGGTTATATTCTTTTGAAGCATAAGAACAACTCGAAATATGCGTGAGAAAGATAACGATCGTTCATCTCGTTCGCGGCGGGGCCGCGAGCCCGAGGCGTCCGACGGGACGACGGCGCGGCGCCCGCTTCCGTCACCCCGCGCGTCCGACCGTGTGCCGCCGTGTCGCGGCGGTCCGCGAACGGACGCTCTTATACGCGTCGGCGGTCAAGTCGGGGCAACATGATATTTGAGGGCCTCCCGACGACTCCGCGCTCCGAGGAGCTCGTCGACAAGGCGTTCTCGCGGGCGGCGCGGGCCGGGCGCGCGAAGCGCGGCCACGAGGCGCAGGAGTCGATGCTCCGGACCGCCGGCAACGTGCTCTCGGACAACTTGGAGAACGTCGTCACCTCGTGGCCCGACTTCGGCTTCGACGTCGACCCGTTCTACTACGAGCTCGCGGACGCCATCGTCGACGTCGACCGCCTCCGACAGGCGCTCTCGCAGGTGATGTGGGCCAGCCGCCAGATCGAGGACCTCCGCGACGAGTACACGACGAAGATCCGGAACTCGGACGTGGACACCGCCCGCAAGCACCGCAAGCAGGCGTTCGCGCGCATGGCCGACGTGATGGACCAGATCGAAGAAGACTTACGGTACATCGGCGACTCGCGGGACCAGCTGAAGGTGCTGCCGGAGATCAATCCCGACGAGCCCGCCATCGTCGTCGCCGGCTACCCCAACGTCGGCAAATCCTCGTTCGTCAACCGCGTCACCCGCGCGTCGAACCAGATCGCGGAGTACCCGTTCACCACGAAGGGCGTCCAGATCGGCCACTTCGACCGGAACCACGTCCGCTACCAGATCGTCGACACGCCCGGCCTGCTCGACCGCCCGGAGGACGAGCGCAACGACATCGAGCGGCAGGCGGTGAGCGCCCTCGAACACCTCGCGGACGCCGTCGTCTTCGTCATCGACCCCTCCGGCGACTGCGGCTATCCCCTCGACGTCCAGTTAGAGCTCCGCGAGGAGGTCCGGGAACTGTTCGGCGCGGACGTACCGCTGCTCACGGTGGCGAACAAACACGACCGCTTCGAGGCGGTGAAGGCGGAGTCCGTCGACGCGACGATGAGCGTCACCGAAGAGGAGAACGTCGAGGACGTCCTCGACATGGCGGTCGACGCGGTCGGCTACGAGCCCGACCTGCCCACGCGAGACGGGGAGTAGTCGCGGGAGTACGTGTAGTACGTGGTTGGTGAGGGCATTTATAAGCAGAACAGCGAGGTTGCTGTCGGCTGTTTATAAATAGTTGAGGCTGCTGCGGTTGACACCTACAAAGCCCCAGCTGGTGAGGCAGGCGCACGCTCGCTGCGCGCCTCACTCGGTCGCTACCGCTCCCTCGTTGCGGTGCTTGTGTCGCCTGCGCCTGCCTCACCAGCTGCCCCTTTGAGTCCCGCCCCGCACGGCACCGCACAGCACCTCACGCCTCCCCAACCTCGCCGCTCGCTCCGCTCGCGGCGTCCCTCGCGGGCTGGCTCGCGGCCTCCGCTTCGCTCCGGCCGCTCGCAGGCGCGCCACCGCATTCGGTTTTAAAAGCTCGTCGCCGTCGCTCACGACTATTTAAAAACTACATCACGGCCGCCAGTCTGCGATACTCACTCCCGCACTCGATCAAGAAGGGCCCAATTAATCGGCTTTTTCAGGTCGTAAACTGTCTAAAAATATGAGTGTAACAGCGGCCTGTGATCGATGCGTCCCCGTTCGGCCGTCAGGCCGGCGTCGCCTCGTAGACGACGTTCACCGAGACGCGCACGCTCACGTCGCCGGTCTCGACGGCCGTCGAGCCGCCCGCGTCGCCGCCGGCCGCCGCGTCGAAGCTCTCAGCGATGAACGGCCGCGATCCCGACTGCGTCGTCGACACCTCGTAGACGCCCGAGACCTCCAGGTCGCTCGCGTTCGCGAGCGCGGCCGCGTCGTCGTCGGCGTTCGACATGGCCGTCGCGATCGCCTCCTCGCGGACCTCCCGCTCGGTCTCCTCGCTCAGTCCGAACTCGATCCGCTGGACCTCGTCCGCGCCGGCGTCGATCGCGACGTCGATCACCTCGCCGACTGCGTCGACGTCATCAAGCTCGATCGCGTACTGGTGGACGCCCTCGTACCGCGTCCGGTTCGGGTCGTCGCGGGTCTCGTAGCTCTCGCGGACATCGTACCGCTCCGTCCGGATCGCGTCGTCGTCGAGCCCCCAGTCGGTCAGCGCCGTCCGGAGCTCCTCCTCGCCGGCGGCCAGCTCGTCGCGCACGTCCGCGGCGTCGTCGCCGGTCGCGGTGACCCCGACGCGGAGGGTGGCGCGGTCGGGCGCCGACGTCGCCTCGCCCGCGGCCGTCACTTCGATGCTCCGCTCCAGTTGCGCCTCGTCGCCGCCGGTCGGGGTGGCGGTGCCCGCGAACCCCGTACAGCCGGCCAGCGCGACGAGCGCCGCGATGCCGATGAGTGCCGTCAGTCGCCTGTTCATACGCGACCGTTCGCTTCCCGACGACGTATAAGCCGCAGATAACACAAAGAGCCGTTTTGCCTATCGGCCGTCGTCGGCCTCGTCGTCCCGCTCGGCGGCCGCGTCGTCGTCGGCCGCCTCCTCGGCGGCCTCCTCGTCCGCGTCGTCGTGGTCCACGACGTACGTGTCGTCGAGGTGCGGCTGTTCGTCCTCGGGGGAGTGCCCGCTGTCGGCCGCCTCCTCCCGCTCGTCGAGCGCGTCGTTGACGGCCGCGTCCGCGGCGTCGGCGGAGCCGCCGTCGGTGTCGGGTCCGTCGCCGTCGCCGTTGCCGTCGTCGACGGCGAGCTGACCGTCCTCGACGGAGCGCACGTTCGTGCCCTCCGACTCTTCGGGGTCGCGCTCGACGCCGCCCGACATGTCGGTGGCGCGGCGGCCGGAGCCGAACAGCCGCTCGCGCAGCGACCGGCTGCTGGGGCGTTCGGTGAGCAGCACCGACGCGTCGACGTCGTGGATCACGTCGAGGTGCAGCGAGTTCGAGACGAGCCGCGAGAGCAGCCCCTTCTCCGTGGCGCCGATGATGACGAGCGTCTTGTCGGCGGCCGCGTCGCAGATGCCGGTCTCCACGTCGCCGCCGTCGTCGACCACGAACTCAGCGTCCTCGAGGCCGTGTTCCTCGGCCCAGTTGGCGAGGAACGCCTCCCCCCGTCCCCTGTTCTCGGGCCCGTCGACCACGTGGAGCAGCGTCACCTCGGCGCCGACGGTGTCGGCGAGCACCTTCGCCACCTCCGCGCTCAGGTCCGAGTCCGGCCCGCCGGAGGTCGGGATGAGGATCCGCGAGGTGTCCAGCTCGTGCTCGTTGAGGATGAGGAAGTCGCAGGGGAGCTGGTTGGTCAGCTCGTCGATGGGCCGCTCGGCGCGGGCGGCGCTCCACAGCTGGTCGTCGCCCCAGCCCATCAGCACCGCGTCCGGACGGGTCCGGCGGGCCATGTTGAACACCTCCTCGAACGAGCGGTGCGAGACGACCGTTGAGGTCGACACGTCGACGTCGTAGTCCGTCGCGGTCGACCGGAGGTTCGCCATCCCCTCCGCGGAGACGTCCGCGATCCGCCGTCCGGCGTCACCGGAGGACAGCGACATGCGCTCGGGCGCCTGAACGACGTGGACGATGTGGACGACGCCGTCCTCGTGGCTGCTCGCGAGCCGCGCAGCCAGCTCGACGATGGGGCCGTCCGTCCGGGGATTCGTGATCGGCACCATGATCCGGTATCCCTCGCCCGCGAACAGCGTCGCCTCGGTGGCGTCCAAGATGGGGACGTACGAGCGACCGGCCGCGCGGCCGAACACCCACTCGGGGACCGTCAGGCGGCGGCTGACGCCCTCGAAGCGCGCCTCTTCGAGGCGCTCCTCGCTGGTCTGGAAGTAGTTGACGAGCGTGACTAAGACGACCCCGCCGATGGTGTTCCCGAGTAACACCGGGATCACGAAGCCGACGATCCCGGAGTAGAGGCTGATCTCGGCGCCGTACAGCGGGATGTTATACTCGAAGAACAGGTAGAGCACCTCGGTGAAGGAGACGACCACGTGGAACAGGTCGCCGAGCGGGATCGCGAGGAACGCGAGGTAGACGACGAGCATCCGGCTCACGGAGTCGGTGGAGGCGAAGCCGACCCAGACGACGCCGGCGACGATCAGCCCCGCCATCGCGGCCTTGAAGAACAGCGGCACGGTGCCGACGCTGAACCCCCCTCGGAGATGTACAGCGCCGCGTCGACGGTGTCGCCCGTGAACACGCCGCCGTACGACAGCACGAGCGCGCCGATCCCGCCGCCGACGAAGTTGCCCGCGAGCACGATCGTCCAGTGGCGGAGGAGCGTGGGGAGGCTCGCGAGCCGCTCGAGCGTCAGCGCCACCGGCGGCAGCGTGTTCTCGGTGTACAGCTGGTAGCCGCCGATGATGATGTAGATGAACCCGAGCGGGTACAGCATGACGCTCAGGATGGGGTGGGAGTCGGTCGCCGCCGTCAGCGACGCGTACAGCATGAACGTGATCGTGATCGCCAGCCCGGCGGCGAGCCCGCTGAAGAACAGCTCTCGGCTCCCCGAGGTCACCTCCTCGTCCGCGGCCGCGATGATCCGCTGGAACACCTCGTCCGAGGAGAACCGGTCCCGGACGGCCTCGCCGACCGCGGGCGCGCCGCTCCGGGACCGCTCGACGACCTCCCGCATGGAATCGTCGTCGGGTTGCTCTGAGTCCGTCACTGGCGGAGCCCACGACGGCCCGATAAAAGTCACTTGCTCTTCCGGTCACCCGGTCCTGATCGACCTCACGCCCGTTCGACGGTGACGATGCGGACTTCGATCCGTACGTCGCTGCCGATCGTCGCCTCAACTCGATCGTCGAGCGCGTCGGCGAGCCCGGCGAGGTCGCTCCCCGGCGGCGCGCCGACGATCACGTCGACGCGCTCCGTTTCGAGCGGGGGGATCGTTCCGGTCCGCTCGATGTCCAGCTCCAGCAGCTCCACGTTCGAGTCGAGCGCGGCCAGCTCGTCGCCGACGGCCGTTCTGATGTCCGCCTCGGTCGTCGAGACGGCGTACGACTCGTAGGTGACCCCGCCGAGGAACACCGACAGCACCGCGATGGCGAGGACGAGGATGACCGCCCGCTTCAACACCGCCGAACGGGCGTCGTCCTCGCGGAACCAGTGTCGCGGTCGGTACCCCTCGTACCACAACACGATCAGCGCCGAGAGATTGATCGAGAGGACGTTCACCGCGACGATCACGCCCGCGCCGAGTACGAGTTGCGGGATCCAAAAGGCGATCCCGATCCCGACGGCGGCCGCTGGCGGGATGAGCGCCACGGCGATCATCACGCCCACGAGCGTCGCCGAAACGCCGGTCATCAGCGAGACGATCCCGGCGACGCCGGCACCGATGGCCACGATGAGCACCAACACGTTGGGCGCGAGCCGCTCGGACACCTCCGCGAGTTCGAGCGGGTCGAGCCCGGGCGGGACCAAGGCGAGAGCGCGCAGCGCGAACGCGAACAGCGTCGCCGCGAGAATCGCGACGACGACGCCCAGTATCTGCATCCGTACGCCCCGCCGGAACAGCGCATCGTCGTCGACGACGGTGCCGACCGCCGCCGACATCGCGGGGCCGATGAGGGGCGCGATCACCATCGACCCGACCACGGTCGCCGGCGAGTCGAGCAGCAGCCCCGCCGTGGCTATCACCGCCGAGATAACGGTCATCAGCACGTACGTCCCCAGTCCGGAGGCGAGCCCCTCCGCCTTCGCCTGGAGCTCCTCCCGCGAGATGCGGTCGCCGCCGTGTTCGGCCTCCTCCTCGTACTCCTCTTCGAGCGCCTCGAACCGCCGCGAGATGACAGTCTCGGCCGCGACGATGACGGTGTAGGTACTCTCGTCGATCCCCGCCTCTCGCAGCCGGTCGAGGACCGGCTCGACCGCGGCGGTCGGGAGCGGGAACGTCGCGACTGCGGTGTACTCCCGGCCGCTCGTCTCGTCGGTGACGACGTAGTCGACCCCCTCGTCGTCGAGCGCGCGGACGACCGCCGCCCGCTTGCCCGCCGGAATCATGACCTGAACGAGTCGCACGGTCCCCGGTCGCACCGACGGCTCTTATAAGATCGGCACGCGATCGGCGGGCGCCGGCCACGAGAAACGGAACTTTAATGCGCGAATCGCTCGCACCTCCAGCCAAGAATGCTCTCGCCGCTGGTCATCGACACGTTCCTGCTCAACTACCACCTCGGGCACATCGTCCTGTTCGGGCTCCTCGTGTCGCTCCTGGGGGCAGCGCCGCTGAAGTCACAGAAGGTCATCGCGTCGATTCTGGCCGTCTTCGGGGTCGTCTTCCTGATGGCGCCGTACACGACGATGCCGCCGACCTTCATTCTCCTCGGCATCCCGCTCGTCTTGGTCGGCACGCTGCTGTGGACGATGGCCCGCTGACGCGGCCGAACGTCGCCGAACGGAGCGCTCGACCGAACCGCCTCGACGCGTCCCCTCTCCTTCTCTTTCGCAGACCGCGAACGGCCCCGCCGTCGTTCTGTTCGATCCCGCTCCTTTTTGCCCCCCGGGAGACACTCCCCGCCATGGTAACGGTACGGGCCCCCGCGACGAGCGCGAACCTCGGGAGCGGCTTCGACGTGTTCGGGGCGGCCCTCTCGCGGCCGGCGGACGTCGTCACCGTCGAGAAGGCGGCCGAGACGACGATCGAGGTCACGGGCGTCGGCGCGCAGTACATCCCGGAGGACCCCGAGAAGAACACCGTCGGTGCCGTCGTCGAGGCGCTCGACGCGCCCGCGCGCATCCACATCGACAAGGGCGTGCGCCCGGCCTCCGGGCTCGGCTCCTCGGCCGCGAGCGCCGCGGGCGCCGCGGTCGCGCTCAACCGGCTGTACGACCGCGGGCGCTCCCGGGAGGAGCTGGTCCCGATCGCCGCCGAGGGCGAGGCCGTCGTCTCCGGGGTCGCGCACGCCGACAACGTCGCCCCCTCGATCCTCGGCGGGTTCACCGTGACGACCGCGGAGGGAACCCGGTCGGTCGACGCCGCGATCCCGCTGGTCGTCTGTCTCCCCGACGTGGCGGTCTCGACCCGCGACGCGCGCCGGGTCGTCCCGGAGACCGCCTCGATGGAGGAGTTAGTCGAGACCGTCGGCAACGCCGCGACGCTCGCGATCGGCATGTGCCGCTCGGACCCCGACCTCGTCGGCCTCGGCATGAGCGACCCCGTGGTCACGCCCGAGCGCGCCCGCCTGATCACCGGCTACGACGACGTCCGCGAGCGCGCCTTCGACGCGGGCGCAACCGGCGTCACCGTCAGCGGCGCCGGCCCCGCGGTGATCGCGGCCTGCCGCGAGCGCGACCGCCGCGACGTCGCCGCCGGGATGCTCGACGCCTTCGCCGACGCCGGGATCGAGGCGCGGGCGTACCAGACCCGGATCGGGCGCGGGTCGACCGTTCTCGAGGAGTGAGCTCACGGCAGCGGTAGCGGACCGGAGCGGTAGCTTACGGCAGCGAGAGCCCACGACGGCGGTTAGCGAACCGCGACCGCGCGGCGGTCACGCGTTCTGGACGAGCTCGCCCGAGCAGTCGTACTCGATCAGCTCGAACCGGTCCGCGGCCTCGACCGTCCCGTTGTAGGGGTTCGTTCGCTCGTACGACTGGTAGACGGTCACGTTCTCGACGGCCGTCTCGTGGGTGCGGTTCCACTCCCCGCAGAGGTAGTTCGCGAGGTACGAGCGGTGGTTCTCGTTGTCGGCGCCGTAGACGTTCTTCAGGTACTTCCGCCAGCGCGAGGTCGGATAGGTGGTCTCCGCGCGCGCCGGCCTGTCGAAGGTGACCGGGGCGTCGCGGAACACGTCCCGTTGGGTGCCGTCCTCGAGCGTGCCCGCCGCGACGTACCACCGCGTCGTGCGGATCGGGTCTGGCGCGAACATCTGCCACGACTGGTCCATCTCGGCGGCGTCCAAGGCGTCGCCGGCGGGCTCCGGAACCTCGGCGTAGCCGACCGACGCCGCGCTCGACAGGAGGATCAACACGAGGAAGACGTACGGCAGGACCGTCGAGAAGAGGACGCGTCCGCGGGAGAGACCCGCGGCGAGGTCGCTACCGCGGAAGTCACCGATACGCTCCGACGGCGCCGGTCGGGGGAGCGACGCGCCGGCCGAGAGGGCCGTCCTCGCCAGGGATTCGAAGCGGTCTCGCCAGCGAGCGAGCGCCGCCGACCAGCCCAGTCGGTCGACGCCGCGCTCCAGGGCGTCCCAGACGGGCGTCTGGAGGAACGGAAGGAAGCCGACGACGACGACGATCGGGAAGAGGCCGACCCGTATCGTGACCGCCATCCCGAGGTGCATCCCAACGAACATCGAGGCGAGGGCGGCGCGCGGAATCCCCGTGAGCAGGAGCAACAGCGGCGACGCGAACAGCAGGGCGACCCACAGGAGCGTGAACATCCGCAGGAGTCCGGTGAACTCGGCGAGGTAGTTGCCGAGGAGGTAGGTGAACTGGTCGGCCTGCATGACGTACGCGACCGCCTCCCCGCTCATCCAGACGTCGCTCGCGTACTTGTGGACGGAGTTCGTCAGGTACATCACCAGTATCTGCAGCAGGACCGCCATCGTGGCGACGCTCGCCACGGCGCCCCCCGCCGGTCCCGGCGTCGGGGGGTCCCCGTCGGTATCGCCCGGCGCGGAGTCGGCGGCGGACGCCGCGCCGGCTCCCCGGTCCGCTCGCCTGACGGCGTCGAGCGACCAGCGGGCGCCGAGCGGGAGGAAGACGCTCCAGAAGAGCAGCAGCCGAAGGAGGGTGTCGCCCGAGTTCAACACCATCGGGTTCCGGGCGTGTAGCGAGACCAGCAGCACCCACGAGACGAGCGTCACGAGCCGCGTTCGGTACCCGACGACCAGCGCGAGGGCGAAGGCGCCGGCCAGCGCGAACAGCAGGCCGACGGCCCACGGTTCGCCGGAGAGCGCGTGTAGCGAGTAGTTCCCCGAGTAGTCCGAGAAGAACGCGCGGCGCGGTAGCACGCCGTAATCGGTGTAGAAGGCGGTCAACGAGCGCGAGCGGAGGAGCAGGTCGGCGATCACCAGGGCTCCGAGCCCGATCCGGAACGCGGCGAGCGCCCGCAGGTCGACCGAGACTCGCGCGGCGACCGCGGCCGCGAGCCGTCGAACGGCGGCGGTGAGCCGCGACCGGACGGTCGAGGCGGAGGGGTTTCCAGCCATGCTCTTTTGATCCAACTTGTTGGAGACACCGAGGGACCGATATAAGTTTTCCGTGCGACGGGGCCGCCTCCATCTCGGGCGTCCGCGGGACGAGCGTCGGCCCCACCGGAATCCTGAACTGCGACGGCCGCGTACGTCCGACAGGTGATGGACGAGGACATCCCGGAGGACGCCGCAGTCGTTCTCTTCGACGGCGTCTGTAACCTCTGTAGCGGGTTCGTACAGTTCATCTTCCCCCGCGACCCGGAGGGCAAGTACCGGTTCGCCTCGCTTCAGTCCGACGTGGGGCGGACCCTCTTGGCCGAACACGACCTCGCGGACGAGGAGCTGGACTCGATCGTCCTGATCGAGGACGGCGAGAGCTACGTGAAGTCGTCGGCGATCATCCGGATTGCGGCGGGGCTCGGCGGCCGCTACCGGCTCCTCTCGCCGTTCCGCTACGTGCCCAAGGCGGTCCGCGACCGCGTGTACGACTTCGTCGCCGACAACCGGTACCGGTGGTTCGGGAAGAAGGACCGATGTATGATGCCGTCTGGCGACGTGGAGTCGCGATTCATAGAGTGAGTCGCGGGCTCGGAGCGAGCGGAGGGGCGCGCCCCGGCGTCCGGTCCCGCTCCGGCCGCGGTCACTCGCGCCGCTCGTAGGTGACGAACGCGAGGTCGCCGTCGGTCTCGCGCTCGCGCTCAGTCCACGCCTCGGGGTCCCACTCCGGGAACCGCGTGTCGCCCTCGGGTCGCTCCGGGATCTCGGTGAGGACCATCCGGTCGGCGCGGTCGAGGTACGCCTCGTACACCGTCGCGCCCCCGATGACGTAGACGGCATCGACGCCGCGGTCCGCGGCGTCCGCGGCCGCGCGTTCGAGCGCGGTCTCGGGGTCGCCCGCGACGACCGCGCCCTCGGAGAGGTCAGCGTCGTCGATGGGGCGAGTCGTCAACACGACGCTCGTCCGGTCGGGGAGCGGGCCGCCGATCCGGTCGGCGATGCGCTCGTACGTCTTCCGGCCGACGATCACCGGGTGGCCGGTCGTCAGTCGCTTGAAGTGCGTCAGGTCCGCGGGGTAGTGCCACGGCATCCGGTCGCCGTCGCCGATCACGCCGTTCTCCGCGACGGCGGCGACGAGGACGAGGTCCGGGTCGGCGTCCCCGTCAGGCTCGGGGGTGTCGGCGTCCGCCATCACTCCGCGACCGCGAACGAGATGCCGTCCGCGGAGTCGTAGTCGACGACTTCGACGTCCTCGTACGTCAGCTCGTCGAGCGGCTTGTCCGCGACCTCGATGCGCGGGCGGTCGCGGGGCGTCCGCGAAAGCTGTTCGAGCAGGCCGGGCACGTGGTCGTACCCCTCCTGGCCGTTCGGCTCGTCGGGGGCGGTGCGCTCGACCCAGCTCTTTACGTCGAGGTAGTCGTCCTTGGTCTCGACGTTGCCGAGGCGCTCCTGAACGTAGCGGAGGTTGTTGGCGTACCACTTCCCGCGGTCGCCGCGGCCGCAGTAGACGTGCGCGTCGACGACGGTGTGGCCGAACTCGCCAACTTCGAAGCCGGTCCGCTGGGCCAAGGCGTTCGCGAGCAGCGCGTACGCCGCGATGTTGAACGGGACGCCGAGCGCGATGTCGCCGGAGCGCTGCGTGAGGTGGAGGTTGAGCCGGCCGTCCTGGACGTTCACGACGAAGGTGTAGTGGCACGGCGGCAGCGTGGAGACGGCGGCATTCGCCGGGTGCCACGCGTTCACGACCATCCGCCGGGAGTGGGGGTTCTCTTCGAGGGTGTCGAGGACGTACTGAATCTGGTCGAAGGTGCGTCGCGTCGTCCCGTCTTCGTCCTCCTCGACGGTGACCCAGCGGTCCGCGTCGTCTGGCCACGTCTCGCCGGGGAGTTCGGCGGCTCGCTCAGGAACCGGGTAGCGGCGCCAGAACCGACCGTAGGCGGTGTCAAGCTTCCCATCCTCGTCGGCCCAGGCGTCCCAGATCTTCGTCTCCTCGCGGAGGTTCCGGATGTGCTCCTCGCCGGAGAGGTACCACAGCACCTCGTGGATGAGGGAGTTCCACCGGTAGCCGTCCATCTTCTTCGTGGTCAGGAGGGGGAAGCCCTCCGCGAGGTCGACGGTGTACTGTCCGCTGAACGTCGCGATGGTGTCGACGCCGGTTCGGTTCGGCTTGTACGTGCCGGTCGAGAGCGCCTCGTCGACGAGGTCGAGGTACTGTTGCATGGTGGGTTCGGCGCGCCGGGACCGACGGCCGCCGGCGCGGGCTGTTATTTGGTCAAACGAGGCGGGAAAAGTAAGCGCGTCGGTCCGACGGTCGAGGGCAGCTCGTCGGCCGCGACCTCACCGATACCGGTCGGGGAGGTACGGGTCGAACGCCGCCGGGAGCAGCGGGATCACGGCCGCCGCGATCTCCGCGAGTCGACGGCGGAGAACGGTGTACACGACCGCGACGGCCAGGGTCCCGACCACGACCTCTCGGAGGGGGCCGTCGACGAGGAGCAGGAGCGGAACGGCCAGCCCGAGTGAGAGCGCGAGGTCCTCGGCCGCGCCGTCGTACCGCACGCCGCGCCGCGGGGGTATCCACCGCTCTCGGTGGTGGTCGTACACCGCGCGGTCGGAGTTCCCTTCCCACGGTCTGAGCTCTAAGCCGCCCCCGTACATGTCGGCGACGCTGTGGAGCGCCGCGCCGAGGAGGAACAGCGCGATTCCGACCGAGAGTACCGACGGGGCCACCACGGCCGCGAGGAGCGCGGGGGCGGCGAAGACGGAGTAGTAGACGGGGTAGTGGAGCGTCCGTCGGTGGCCGGTGTACATGTCGAGGTCGGGGAGGAGCCCGCCGAGGAAGCCGGCGGCGAACCCGACGGGCGCCAGCTCCGGCGCCGCGCGCACCAGCGGGGCCGCGAGCAGCATCCCCGCCAGCACGTGGGTCGGAAGCATCATCGTATTGGATCGCAGGCGACAGAAATATATGAGTGTGTCGGCGCCGCGACCGCGGTCGACTCCCGCGCAGCGACCTCCTGTGGCGCCTCGACGGCCGCTTTCGCGGTTCGTTTATATACCGCCGGTCGAACCGAGGCGTATGCTCATGACGCCGGGACCGACCGCGGTCCCCGAACCGGTGCGCGACGCGATGTCCCGCGAGCTGATCAACCCCGACGTGGACCCGCGGTTTCGGGAAATATACGACCGACTCACGGGCCGGCTCGCGACGGTGTACGGCGTCGACCCGAGCGTCCCGGCCGCCGAAGGCGGGCGCGACGTGGTCGCCCTCGGCGGGGAGGGAATTCTGGGGTTAGAGGCCGCGGTCGCCTCGCTGGTCGAGCCGGGCACCGAGGTCCTCTGTCTCTCGAACGGGCTCTACGGCGAGGGGTTCGCCGACTTCGTCGAGTCGTACGGCGGCGACGCGACCCTCGTCGCGGCAGATCACGACGAGCCGCTCCCGCTCGACGCGCTCGACGAGGCGCTGACGGCCGACGGCGCCGACTTCGACCTCGCGACGATGGTCCACTGCGAGACGCCCACGGGGACGCTCAACGATGTCGAGGCCGCGCTCGACCGGATTGACGCGGCCGCGGATTCCGAGATCCTCACCGTCGTCGACGCGGTCTCCTCGCTCGGCGGGGTCTCGGTGCCGACCGACCGGATCGACGTGTGTCTCGGCGCCTCCCAGAAGTGTTTCAGCGCGCCGCCGGGGCTCGCGACCGCCGCGGTGAGCGATCGCGCGTGGGCCGCGATGGAGGCGCGCGACCCGCACGAACTGTACGCGAACTTCCTCCCGTTCCGCGACGTGAGCGACGGGTTCCCGTACACCCACCTGACGACCGAGGTCGTCGCGCTCGACGAGGCCCTCGGGCTCCTGCTCGACGAGGGGCTCGACGCGGTCCGGGAGCGACACGCGGCGGCCGCACGGCGGTGTCGCGAGCGCGGCGCGGAGCTGGGGCTGGAGACCGTGCCGAGCCCCGAACGGAGTTCGCCGACGGTGACCGCCTTCGAGGTGCCCGGGCGGGCCGAGGCGCTTCAGGAGCGACTGCGCGAGGAGTACGACGTGATCCTCGCGACGGGACTCGGTGACGGCGCCGAGGACATCCTCCGCGTCGGACACATGGGCCACAACGCGCGCGTCGAGCGCGTCGAGGAGACGATGGACGCGCTCGCCGATGTTTTATAAATAGTCCTCGGCGAATCGACGGCAGACGCTTTTAAACCCCCAGTCGCTTATATATAAATGATTGCTGGTAGATCTGCGGCGAACACCGCCAAAGCCCCAGCCGGGAGGGCGGCGCACGCTCGCTGCGCTCCTCGCTCAGTCGCTCACTTCGTTCGCTCCTTCGCTGTGGTGCTTGCGTCGCCTGCGCCGCCCTCCCGGCTGCCCCTTTGAGTCCCGTCCCGCACAGCACCGCAGCCTCACGCCTCCCCAGCCTCGTCGCTCACGCCCTTCGGGCGTTCGCGACTCCCTCGCGCGTGCTCCTCGCGGCCGCCGGTGGCGGCCGCTCGCAGGCACGCGCCACCGCAGCTCTATTTATGAGCGTTGGTCGGCCAAGTCACCCCGATCGCACGACGCCGCCTCCGGAACGCCCTTGCGTTCGCCCGGGTAACGTCCGGGCGACATGAACCACCGCGAACTCGGCGGCGTGGGCGAGGTCAGCGAGGTCGGCTACGGCGCCTGGCAGATCGGCGGCGACTGGGGCGAGGTCACGGAGAACGAGGCGGTCGCGGCGGTCGAGGCCGCCCGCGACGCCGGGATCGACTTCTTCGACACCGCGGACGTGTACGGCGACGGTCGCTCCGAGCGGATCGTCGGCGAGGTTCTGGCCGAGGAGATCGCGAGCGACGACGTCACCGTCGCGACGAAGGCCGGGCGCCGGCTCGACCCGCACGAGGCGGACGGCTACACGGAAGAGAACCTCCGGCGGTTCGTCGACCGCTCGCGGGAGAACCTCGAGATGGACACGCTGGACCTGGTCCAACTCCACTGCCCGCCGACGGACGTGTACTACCGGCCGGAGACGTTCGACGCGCTGGCGACGCTCGAAGACGAGGGTCGGATCGCGAACTACGGCGTCAGCGTCGAGCGCGTCGAGGAGGGACTGAAGGCGATCGAGTACCCCGGCGTCGAGACCGTCCAGATCATCTTCAACCCGTTCCGACAGCGTCCCGCAGAGCTGTTCCTCGACGAGGCCGCCGCGCGCGACGTGGGCGTGATCTGCCGGGTGCCGCTCGCGTCCGGACTCCTGACGGGGGCGCTCTCGCGCGATGAGGAGTTCCCCGAAGACGACCACCGCAACTACAACCGCGAGGGCGACGCCTTCGACGTGGGCGAGACGTTCGCGGGCGTCCCCTTCGAGGCGGGCCTCGATGCGGTCGACGAACTCGACGAGCGCCTGCCGGACGACCGCCCGCTACCCGAGTTCGCGCTCCGGTGGATCCTCGACCACGACGCCGTCTCGACGGTGATTCCCGGGTCGACCACGCCCGAGCACGTCCGAGCGAACGCGGCCGCGAGCGAGGCGCCCCCGCTCTCCGACGCCGAGCGCGAGGCGGCGAGCGACGTGTACGACGCCCACGTGCGCGAGTACGTCCACCAGCGCTGGTGAGGTGAGCGGGGCGCGGCGAGAGTGAGGCGAGAGCGCGGCGACAGCGGGGCGCCTCGCCCGCCGCCCTCACTCGTCGAGCGCCGCCGCCAACTTCTCTATCGGGTGCGGCGGCGTCTCGGCCCCTTCGCGGTCGCCGAGCTGCGAGCGGCAGGAGGCGCCGGGCGCCGTCACCGCGTCGCCGTCGCTGTCGTCGACCTGCCCGAAGAGGATCCGTCCGATCGCCTTCGAGAGGTCGTAGTGCTCGCTCTCGTAGCCGAACGAGCCCGCCATGCCGCAACAGGAGGAGTCGAGCGGGTCGACGCCGTAGCCGGCTCGTCGGAGGACGCCGACGGCGTGGTGGTCCTTGTTCGTCGCCTTCTGGTTGCAGTGCCCGTGGTAGGTGAGCGTCTCCGCGGGCGCGTCGAACGACAGCCGCTCGTCGGCCCGACGGGCGTCGAGGTACTCGCAGACGCCCGCCGCGGCCGCAGACACTGCCTCGGCGTCCGCACCGTCGAGTAAGTCCAGATACTCGTCCTGGAACATCACCGCGTCGGAGGGCTCGACGAAGAGGACCGACTGCCCCTCCCGGACTCGGGGCGCGAGCGCCGCGACGTTGTCGGCCGCGCGCTCCCGAGCCGCGTCGAGGAACCCGGTCGAGAAGGCGGCCCGTCCGGAGGGGGCGAGGTCGTCGGGGACCTCGACGCGGACGTCCGCGGCCTCCAGCACGCGCACCGCCGCCTTCCCGGCCGTCGGGTAGCTGTAGTTGGTGTAGGTGTCGGGGAACAGCGCAACGGTGTCGACCGCGTCCCGCTCGTCGACCGCCGGGCCGCCGCGATCCGCGAACCACTCTTCGAAGCTCGTCGACCGGAACGTCGGCAGCGCGCGCTCGGGGCGATCCCCGCGAGCGCGTCCATCGCCTTCCGGGCCCCCGGGACCTTCGCCGCCGCGTTCGACAGCGGCGCGAGCTTGCTCCCGAGCGCCGAGAGCCGGTCGATGTCGCGGAAGAGCCGCTCGCGCATCCCCGCCCCCTCCCGCTCGTGGTGGTCGTGTTTCACCTCCGCCTTCAGCTTCGCGAGGTCGACGCCGGTCGGGCAGTCGCTCTGACACCCCTTACAGCCGACGCAGAGGTCGAGCACCTCAGCCTGGAACCGGTCGGAGTGGATCTCCTCGTCGTCGAGCTCGCCGCTTATCGCGGCCCGGAGCATGTTCGCCCGCCCGCGGGTCGTCTGGATCTCTTCGCCCGAGGCCCGATAGGTCGGACACATCGTCCCGGAGTCGGTCTCGCGACAGGTGCCGCAGCCGTTACACAGCTCGACGAGCTCGGAGAACCCGCCCTCGTCGGAAAAGTCCAACGCCGTCTGCGGCTCGACCGACTGATACGTCGGCCCGTACCGGAGGTTCTCGCGCATGTCGGTGTCGGCGGCGGCCTCGGGGTAGCCGCGCTCGGCCGCGGTCTCGCCGTCGACGTAGACGACCTTCCCGGGGTTCATCCGCCACTCGGGGTCGAACGCGGACTTCAGCTCCTGGAACGCCGTCCAGAGCTCCTCGCCGTACATCTTCGGGTTGAACTCCGTGCGCGCGAGCCCGTCGCCGTGTTCGCCGGAGAAGGCGCCGTGGTGCTCCAAGACGAGGTCGGTGACGTCGTCGGCGATGTCGTGCATCGTCTCGACGTCCTCGGACTCCTTCAGCGAGAGGATCGGCCGGATGTGAAGGGTGCCGACCCCGGCGTGCGCGAAGTACGCGGCCGAGGTGCCGTGGTCGTCGAGCACCTCCTCGAAGGCGGCAACGTAGTCGGCGAGCTCAGCGGGCGGCACCGACGCGTCCTCGATGAACGGGTACGGCTTCGCGTCGCCGTCCATGCTCATCAGGAGGGGGATCGCCGCCTTCCGGAGGTTCCAGAGGTCCTCCTGGGTCCCCTCGTCGTACGCCTCGATGACGTCGAACGCGTCGCGGTCGCCGTCGCCGAGGAAGCGGTCGTTCGCTTCGGCGACCGCCGCCTCGAACTCGTCGACCAGCTCCGAGTCCCACTCTAACATGAGCGCGGCCGCGGCCCGGTCCGGGATCGGCTCCGCGTACTCGGCGTACTCCGGTGACCCCGCCGCCAGCTCGACGACCGCGTCGTCCATCAGCTCGACCGCGCTCACCGGGAGTTCGAGCGCCTCGGGGACCGCCCGCATCGCCGCGTCGAGCGTGTCGAAGGAGTACAGCGCCAGCGCGGTCTCCTCGGGGCGGGTGACGAGCGAGAGGGTGGCCTCGACGACGACGCCCAGCGTCCCCTCGGCGCCGACGAACAGCTTCGAGAGGTTGATCACCTCCTCGCCGTCGTCGTTCTCGTAGATCGCCTTGTGGAGGTTATAGCCTGAGACCGACCGCTTGAGCGTCGGGTAGCGGTTCTCGATCTCGTCGGCGTTCTCCTCGACGAGCGCGCGGACCGTCTCGTACAGCGCGGCCTCGCGCTCGCCGCCCGCCTCGCCCGCGACGATCGCCTCGTACTCGGGGGAGTCGAGGACGACCTCACGGGTGTGGATGAGCGAGCCGTCCGCCAGCACCACCCGGAGCTCCTCGGTGTAGGCGTCGGTGATCCCGTACCGCACGGAGTGGGCGCCGGTGGAGTTGTTGCCGATGCCGCCGCCGACGGTCGCGCGCGCCGAGGACGCGGGGTCGGGCGCGAACTTCAGGCCGTCCTCGGCGAGCCGGTCGTCGAGGTCGTCCTGGACGACGCCGGGCTGGACCGTGGCGCGGCGCGCGTCGGGGTCAACCGACAGGATCGAGTCCATGTGTCGCGAGCAGTCGAGGACGACGCAGCCGGGACCGACCGTCTGTCCCGCGAGCGACGACCCCGCGCCGCGCGGGAGGACCGGGACGCCGTGGTCGGCCGCGACCCGCATCGCCGCCCGCACGTCGTCGACCCCGTGAGGGTACACCACGCCAGCCGGTCGGGCCTGATAGACGCTCCCGTCGGTCGCGTACAGCACCTGCGCGTACTCGTCGAACTCGACGCCGCCCGCGACCGCGTCGCGCAGGTCGGCCGCGAGCGACCGGTACACCTCGACGTCTGGCCGGTCGTGGCCCAGCGCGGCGGCGGAGACGCCCGACTGATCCGGCCCGGTAGGCCCGCCCGCGGCGACCCCGCCGTCCGCGGCGATCTCGTCGTCTGACGCTACCCGCCGTGTCCGGTCGCTCTCGGCGTCCCCGCTCGGTTCTCCCGGGCCGCCGTCGCCGGCGACTTCTCCTCCGTCCATGGGGAGAGTGGGCGGGATGAGGGTGATAAATCCATCGTGAACGATAATTATATTCATTTAGGGCGGCCGCAAAGCGGGTCGCTTTTTCGGCGGGACCCCGACCGACCGACGGAGACGACCGTGGAGCACGAACGCGACGAGGAGGGAGACGATTCGGACGCCGAGGGCCGCGAGGGCGGCGAGCGCTGCGACGGCGAGCGCGACGCCCGCCCCGGCAGCGAGGGCGACGCGGGCGACGCGATCCCGGACGACGAGCGCGAGGCGCTGGAGACGATCGCGCACGGCGCGGTGCTCACCTCGGGCGGGGTCGCCGGCCAGCGCGCGCTCATCGCGGCGACCGAGTTCGCGCTGACCCGCGGGCTCGGCCCGACCGCCTACGGCGTGTACGCGCTGGCGTGGCGGATCGCCCAGCTGCTGTCCAGACTCGTGACGTTCGGCAGCGTCCCAGCGATCCAGCGGTACCTCCCGGAGTACGGGGCGGACCCGGACCGACAGGGCGCGGTCGCCGGCCTCGCGTACGCGACGACGCTCGGGTTCGGGCTCGCGATCGCGGCCGGCGTCTGGCTCGCGGCGCCGGTGATAAACGCCCGCACCGTCACGGAGCCGGCGTTCGCGGGAACGATGCGCGCGTTCGGCGGACTCGTCGGCCTCCTCGGCGTCGTGATGGTCGCGTCCGCGCTCTTCCGCGCGGTCGGGTCGGCCCGCGGCGAGATCCTGTTCAACAAGCTGTTGCGGCCGGGCGTCAGGCTCGTCGGCGCCGTCGGCGCGCTGGCGCTCGGCTACTCCGTCGTCGGCGTCGCCGGCGCGATCGTCGCCGCGACCGGGGTCCTCGCGGCGGCCGCGGTCCCCCTCTCCGCGTCCGTCACCGGCGTTCGGCCGACGCTCCGGGGCGCCCGCGCGGAGGCGCGCCGCTTCTACGACCACGCGGCGCCGGTGGCGATGAGCAGCCTCGGGAAGGTGTTCCAGAACCGCGTCGACGTACTGCTTGTCGGCGCGCTGCTGACGGCGACCGCGGCCGGCGTGTACAACGTCGTCCTCGTGGTGATCGCGGTCGCGTGGATCCCGCTCCTCTCTTTCAACCAACTCCTCCCGCCGGTCGCTTCGGAGCTGTACGCGAACGACCGGACGGCGACGCTCAACGCGGTGTACGGCTCCGTCACGCGACAGATCGTCACCGCCGTCGTCCCGATTCTCGCCGTGCTGGCGGTGTACGGCCGCGAGATACTGGGGCTGTTCGGCGAGGCGTACGTCGACGGCTACCTCCCCCTGGTCGTCTACCTCGGCGGCGTCTTCGTCGGGAGCGCGGTCGGCGCCACCGGCTGGCTCCTGATGATGACCGACCACCAGTACGCGCGGATGGCGCTCGACTGGCTGCTCGCGGTCCTCAACGTCGGGCTGACCTACGCGTTCGTGGTCCGGTACGGGCTCGTCGGCGCCGCGCTCGGCACGTCGCTCGCCATCGCGGTACAGAACGGGATCCAGGTCGTCCTCCTCCGGCACTTCGAGGGGCTGTGGCCGTTCGACCGGACCTTCCTCACCCCGCTCGCGGCGGGGGGCGTCGCCGCGGCCGTCATGTACGGCGTCCGCGCGGCCCTCGCCGGTCCGGCGGCGGTCCTCGCGGGGAGCGCGGTCGGGCTCGCGGCGTACGCGGCCTCGCTCCGGCTCATCGGCGTGGACCCCCGCGACCGCTTCGTCGCGCGGCGGCTGGCGCGACGGTACCGGACCGCGCTCGCGGAGCGGTTCGATCGATGACGCCGCGCCTCGATCGGTGACGCTCCCCGCCGACCGCGGATCGCGACGATTTATGGGCGGACGGCGACGTAAAGACGGTATGCAAACGATCGACCGCGAGTCGGCGGGGTCGGCCCGCGTCGCGATCGTCGGCGGGATCCACGGCGACGAGCCCGCCGGCGTGCGGATCGTGGAACGGCTCGCGGCGGAACTCCCCCCGCTCGACCCGTCCGACGGAGGCGGGATCGACGGCGGCACGGGGTCCGAGGGGCTCGTCCGGCTCATTCTCGCCAACGAGCCGGCGATCGAGGCCGAGACGCGCTACACGGACGCGGACCTGAACCGGTCGTTCCCGGGCGACGCCGACAGCGAGGAGTACGAGCGCGCGCTCGCGCCGCGGCTCGCCGCCGCGCTGGAGGGGTTCGACGCGGTCCTCGCGCTCCACACCTCGCACAGCGCGCCCCCGCCGTTCGCCATCTTCAGCGACCTCACGGCGTCGGTCCGGCGCACCGTCACCGGGCTCCCCGTCGACCACGTCGTCGACGCGAGCGGCCTGCGGTCGACGACGCTCGACTCCACGATCCCGCACACCGTCTCGATCGAGGTCGGCCGACAGGGAAGCGAGGAGGCCGTCGAATTCGGCTACGAGGCCTGCCTCGCCTTCCTCCGCGTCCACGGCGCGCTGGCGGACGAGCCGCCGACGTTCTCGGAGACGACCGTGGTGAAGGGCAGCGAGGAGGTGCCGAAGGGGGGCGGAGAGCCGCACGTCCACTTCGCGAACTTCGAGGCGATCCCGGCGGGCGCGGTGTTCGCCGAGGACGACGTGTACACCCATCGCGTCGAGGAGTCGGGCGTGGTCCCGATCCTCGCGAGCGAGAACGGGTACGACGACATCTTCGGCATGTACGGCCGCGTCACAGGCGTGCTGAAGCCGCCGGGCGAGGGCGACCTGCGAGTGTACTCGCGCGACGAGCGTCGGGGCGCTGACGAGAGCGGGGAGACCGGCGAGAACAGCGCGGACCGGTCGGAACGAGCGGAGTAACTACTTCGCGGTCGGCGTGATGTCGCCGACGGCGTCCATCACTTGGACCGCCGCGCTGGCGGCGAGGCCGCGGGCGACCTCGTCGGTGTCGGACTCGGCGATGCCGGCGTCCAAGTCCTCCGGGTCGGGGGTGAAGCCGGCCGAAACCGGGTGGCCGGCCGGGGGTTCACCGCGACGGTCGCCTGCGGGCCCTCGGCGCCGACGGAGAGCTCGGAGCCGACGGCGTAGCTGTCGGGGAGATACGATTCCGTGCGCGATACGATTCCGGCGACCGCGCGCCGGAGCTGTTTTTCCTGGTCCGGAGAGAGGTCGACGGCGGCGGGCGAGCCCGCGTCCGTCACACCCGGCGCCCCGGCGTACGGGTTGTTGCCGTTCATTCGAAGCTACGTCTCGTACGCGGAGCCGAGTCAAAAAGGCGTCGGCGGCGGCGACCGGGGCTCCGGGGCGTCGCCGGACCGTCCGTCCCCGTTACAGGATCGGCTCAGACTCCCCGTATGCGGCGATCACGACCGCGGTCGCGTACCGGTCCGGCTCGGCCGCGACCCTCTCGACGTGCGTCTCGCGGGCCGGGAGCTCCCAGTCACGGAGGTCGGCGCCGCTGTCGAGCCCCGCCTCGATCCGCTCGCGGACGTCGTCGGCGTCCTCCCCGGTCACCTCGTAGAAGAGCCCCGGGCCCGGGCCGGTCGCCCACCCGAGCCCCGCGACCGCGTCAGGGTGTCGGCGGGGCGCGCGCTTCGACTCGGCGCCCTCGGCCCCCGAGCGCCCGCCCTCGCGGAAGTCGACCGCGTCGCCCGGGCCGATCGTCCGGCGCGCCTCGACGACGGTGAGCCGGTTGCCGGCGGGGCCCAGGTCCGGGACCTCCGACACCGCCTCGACGGTCGCCGCCGCGGGGACGACGGAGGAGACCGCGACGAGGTTGTAGTTGTGGAGGTTCGCGTCCGCGAGCGCGGCGTCGTAGGAGGCCATCGCCGTGTCGGCGACCCCGACGCCGCCGGCGACGTGGATGGTGTTCATTGACGGCGAATCGACGGCGAGCGCGGTAAGGGGTTACGAAGCCGATCGCCGGCGCGGATATGATAAACGACCGATTCGCCCCAGTGGACTCACGCCAGATCTCGGTAGTCTCGGTCCTCGTCGGCGTGCGCGCGGACCCACAACTGGCCGGTCCGCGAGAGGCTCGTCCGGTGGGACTTCCCGTGCTCCTCGCGCTCGATATACCCCTTGCCGCCGGGTCCGAGCCGGTCGACGTTATAAATGACCTTCGAGCGGAACGAGTCCGTGTACTCCTCGTTGAGTTCGGCCGCGAGCGTCTCGGCCAGCTCCGACACTGACTCGAACTCGCCGTGTTCGCCGAGCGTGAACAGGACCAGCTCCTCGAACGGCTTGACGTTCTGGAAGGAGGCGACGGGGAGCTCGATCACGTGGCTGTCGCCGATTTTCTTCGCGCCGATGGTGGTGCCGCGCTCGTCGAACTCCGCGAGGAGGTCCGTGGTGCTCGCCAGCCGGTCGGCGACGCGGTCGGGTTCGACGCCCGCGTCGGTGACCGCTTCGTCCGGTGCGTCGGCGTCGCTCCCCTCGTCGAGGTCGCGCAGGAGATCGCGCGTCGCGCGCAGCTCCTCCGCGAGCTCTGTCTCCAAGTACTTCTCGGGGGCCGTGTAGTAGGTGTGGATGCGGTCGCGGTCCGCCTGCCGCTCGACCATGATCGAGTGGGCCGCGGTCGCGAACGCGAAGGAGACGGGGCGGGGCATCGAACAGAGGTTCACCCAGACCTCGCGCTCGTTCGAATCGGCGACTCCGTCGTCTCGGTCCAACTCCGCGTTGATCAGGTCGAAGGCGCGCTCGAAGGCGGCGTCGTAGTCGTACACGTCGTCCAACTGCTCGCGGACCGTCTCCGCGCCGAGCAGGTTCGTGAAGTCCTGCTCCAACTTGCGCGCGATGTTTCGCGAGTACTCGACGTTGGCCTCGCTGCCGACCGTCCCCTCCAGCAGAATCACCCGGTCGACGTCGAACTGGTCCCGGATGAGCGGGGCGATCATCCGGTCGTAGTCGAACCCGACGGGCACGACGTGGGTCTGCATACGCGGGACGTAACGGTGCTGTTTATAAAAAGAACCAGTTCCCTTATCGTTCAACAGAGCACCGATCACACCGCTGTCCAGTGGCTCGATGGGCTTCAGCAACGGGGGGTACCAGGCTACGATCGTCGTGAAATTCTCCTCTAGAAGACATCTCGTGTCCACAATCGCGGTGTGGCTCCAGCCATCGTGATCAGGTATTAATTCTGTTATAAATCGTGTTCCCGCAGTTGTCACACTGGTTCGGCTCATTTCGATACCGCTCACCACACCGATCGCATTCCCACCTTGCCCCGAGAATCTTACACAGGAGAGAATCGGTGACTCCCATTTGTCGGCTCGTAGTCTCTCTCTGTGGTGTATTTTGGGATGTTATCTCTGGATATCAGCCGGCAAACGTGCGGCCGAGTACCAAAATTAAAGTCACTGTCGTCACGATGACCTGTCAACCTATCGATGACGAGCCGGTGTACGTTTCGACTCGATCCCGAGGAGATCGGCGCGGCGACGGCGGACGCCACCGCGGAGATTGACGAGGAGTGGCGCTGCCCGCACGACGCCCACCCGGAGGCCGACCGCTGCGTGTTCCACCTGTCGAGCAACGCCCGCGACGACCTCGGCGTCGACGCAGACGCGGTCGCCGAGCGCCTCCGGGACGTGGCCGGCGAACGCGGGAAGGACGCGAAACGCCTGCTCGGCGCCACTCTCGACGACCTCTCGATCCGCCACGAGATCGTCGAGGCCGCCGACAAACATCCCCTCGATCTCAGGGGTGCGACGGTGACCGGCACGCTGGATCTGACCGCGTCGGAGTTCGAGGGGCGAATCGACCTCTCGGGCGCGGAGATCGGTGCCATCGACTGGACGGAGTCGGAGTTCGACGCGCCGGTCGACCTCTCCGGGGCCGTCGTCCGCGGCGAGACGACGCTCACCGGCGCCGTCTTCGAGGGCGACGTCGACCTCGCCGGCGCCACGTTCGAGGGGCCGGTCGACGTCCGGGAGGGCCGGTTCAACGGCGACACCTCGCTGCGCGAGGCGCGGTTCCGCGATTCGGCGGCGTTCGACGGCGCCGAGTTCCGCGGCGACGCGAACCTCTTGGACGACGATGCGTGCTTCGGGGACGTCCGCTTCGACGCGCCCGTCTCGTTCACGGAGGCCGCCTTCCGGTACGCGGACTTCGTCGGCTGCGAGTTCCGCGACGACGCGGCGTTCGACCGGGCGACGTTCGGCGGCGACGCCGAGTTCGCGGACGCGACGTTCGAGCGGGGCGCGACGTTCGCGTCCGCCGTCTTCGACGGGGACGCCGCCTTCGACCGGGCGACGTTCGGCGGCGACGCCGAGTTCGCGGAAGTCCGGTTCGACGGCGACACCGCGTTCTCGGGGGCGCTGTTCGAGGCGCCGGCGACGTTCGCGGGCGCGGAGTTCCGCGGCCGGGACAACCTCGAAGACGACGACCTCTCGTTCGCGGACGCGACGTTCGAGGCGGATGCGACGTTCCGGCGCGCGGTCGTCGGCTTCGCCGACTTCGCGCGGCTGACGGCGGCCGCCGACCTCGTCTTCGACGAGGCGCGTTTCACCGAGGAGGCCGGCTTCGAGGACGCGACGCTGGCGTCGCTCTCCTGTGACGAGGCGCGGTTCAAAAGCGACGCGAGCTTCGCGGGCGTCGCGGTCGACGGCGACGCGACGTTCCGCGGCGCGGAGTTCGAGGGGGGCGACAACGTCGACGACGACGACCTCTCGTTCGCGGACGCGGTGTTCGGCGGCGAGGTCGACTTCCTCAGCGCCCGATTCGGCTACAGCGACTTCTCCGGCGCCGCGTTCGGCGGAGAGGCCGTCTTCGACGAGTCGCGCTTCGACGACGACCTCGCGTTCTCCGACGCGGCCTTCGACGACCGAGCGAGCTTCGACGAGTGCCGGTTCGACGACGACGCCGCCTTCGAGCGGGCGACGTTCGCCGGCGCGGCCAGCTTTCGCGGCGCGGAGTTCGACGGCGGCGACAACGTCCGCGACGACGACGTGACGTTCGCCGACGCCGCCTTCGCCGACGAGGCCGACTTCTACTGCGCGGAGTTCGAGTACGCCAACTTCGAGGGCGCGGCGTTCGAGCGCCCCGCGAACTTCGAGGCGACCCACTTCGCTGGCGAGGGTGACTTCCGCGACGCGGCGTTCCGCGGTGAGGCAACGTTCGCCGAGGCGCGGTTCGACGACGACGCGACGTTCGAGGACGCGGCGTTCCGCGACGCCGCCTCGTTCCTCGGCGTCGAGTTCGTCGGCGACTACCACGAGGACGACGACGCCGCGTTCTCTGGCGCCGTCTTCGACGGCGAGGCCGACTTCCGCGAGATCGAGTTCGGTCAGGCCGGCTTCGACGACGCGCGCTTCCGGGGACCGGTGTCGTTCCGGGAGTCGCTGTTCGGCCGCGCTCGCTTCGAAGACGCGGTCTGTGCGGAGTCGGTCGACCTGTCGTACACCCGGTTCACCGAGCCGGTCTCGTTCGACGGTATCGCGTTCGAGTCCGGCGTCACCGCCGACGAGGCGCGGTTCGAGAGCGACGCGAGCTTCGCCGAGTCGACGTTCGAGGAGGGGGCGACGTTTCGCGGCGTCGAGTTCCAGGGCGGTGCCCACACGGTCACCGACGCGAACTTCGAGGCCGCGACGTTCGCGGACAGCGCCGACTTCAAGCTCGCCGAGTTCCGCGTCGCGGACTTCTCCGGCGCGGAGTTCGGGGGGACGGCGCTGTTCGAGCGCACCGTCTTCGAGGACGACGGCACCTTCCGGAACGCTGAGTTCGGCGCTTCGGCCGTCTTCTCGCGCTCCCGGTTCCTCGAGGAGTCGGACTTCTCCAGCTGCCGCTTCGGCGGCGAGGCGCACTTCGACGAGCTCCGCTTCGAGAAGGACAGCACGTTCGCCGACGCCGAGTTCGGCGGCGACGCGACGTTCCGGTCGGCGGAGTTCGAGGGGAGCGCGAACATGCACAACGACGACGCCAGCTTCGAGGCGGCGACGTTCCGAGGGAAGGCGGACTTCGACAAGGCGTCGTTCCTCTACGCGAACTTCACGCACACGACGTTCGCCCGCGACGCCGCGTTCACCGAGGCGGAGTTCGAACACTCGGTCGCCTTCCGCCCGCGGCCCGCCGAGTCCGAGACCCTCGTCGACCTGAGCGACGCGGTCGTCCGCGGCGGGACGCTCGGCCAACCGGAGCAGGGCGACGCCTTCTACGACTGTACGCACGCGGAGGTCCGGGAGGTCACGCTCGACGACGAGCACTGTACGCACGGCCTCTTCAACCACTTCCGGTTCTGCAACACCGACTTCCACGGCTTCGACTTCACCGCGCACAAGACGTACCTCGCGCGCAACAACTGGGAGATCCACACCTTCGCCGCCTCGGAGGCGGCCGACCGGTCGGAGACCGAGACGGAGTTCACGCCCGCGAGGCTGGAGAACACGTACCTGAAGGCGAAGAACTGCGCGAGCGACTTCGGCGACCGCAAGGCGGCGGCCGAGTTCTTCATCAAGGAGATGGTGTACCGCCGGCGGAAGAACTGGCGCGCCGCCTTCACCCGGGAGGAGGCGGTGTCGCCGGCCAACCGCACGAAGGCGCTCGGCAAGTGGATCGGGAACAAGGTGCTCCACCAGACGTGCGGGTACGGCGAGCGGCTCTGGCGGGTCGTGTACGTCTCCGCGGTGACGGTGTTCATCTGGGGCGTGTTGTACACCACGACGACGCAGGGCACGACCGGCAGCAGCGAGCTCACGACGCAGGGGATCGGCGGCCTCTCGAACCTCTTCTCGCCGGAGGGAGCGGTCGTCCTCGGGAAGAACATGTACTTCAGCATGGTGACGTTCACTACGCTCGGCTACGGCGACGTCCAGCCGGTCGGGTCGACAGCGCGCGCGCTCGCCGGGCTCGAGGCGTTCCTCGGCGCGCTCCTCGTCGCGCTCGTCGTCTTCGTGCTGGGCCGCCGGGTCGCGTGGTGAGGGGCGCGCGGCGTTGGGTCGCGTGGGCGTCGAATCGACTCGGTCTCGCAGCCGCAACGGCGGAACGGCGGCAACGGCCGCAACGGCCGCAACGGTCGCAACTACCCCCGCCTCCCCTCCGCGAGCAGTAGGGTTATTTCGGTCAGCGTCGTACGTTGACACGGTATGTCACAGCAAGGCGTTCAAGAGGAGCTGTACGTCGACCAGTACACGCTCGGGCTGGTCGGGCCGGATCAGGAGTGGGCCGGCACGGTCGCGGACGGCGGCACGGTGAAGACGTACACCCCGCCGGGCTGTTGGGGGCCGATGGTGACGCCCTCGTTCCGGGGCGGCCACGAGGTGACGCGACCGATCCGCGTCGAGGGCGCCGAGGTAGGCGACGCCGTCGCGATCCACATCCGCGACGTGGAGGTAACGAGCATGGCGACGAGCACGGGGTCGATGGCGGAGCGCGAGGAGGCGTTCGGCGACGACCCCTTCGTCGACCACCGCTGTCCGGAGTGTGGGACGACGTGGCCCGACTCCGTCGTCGAGGGCACCGGCGAGGACGCGATCCGCTGTGCCGAGTGCGGCGCGAACGCCTCCTCGTTCGGCTTCGAGTACGGCTACACCGTCGCGTTCGACCACGAGAACGCTGTGGGAATCACGCTCGACAAGGACGGCGCTCACGAGCTCGCGCTCGACGCCGACGAGGTGATGGACATCCCCGAGAACGCCCGGCAGCACCCGATCCTGCTGTACGAGCCCGACGGGATGCCCGGCACGCTCGGCCGGCTCCGTCCGTTCATCGGCAACATCGGCACCACGCCGCCGGTGACGATGCCCGACTCGCACAACGCGGGCGACTTCGGACAGAACCTCATCGGCGCCGACCACGACTACGGCGTCGAGACGGAGGAAGACTTGGAGCAGCGGACCGACGGCCACATGGACGTGCCGGAAGTCCGCGCGGGTGCGACGCTGATCTGCCCGGTCGTCGTCGACGGCGGCGGGATCTACGTCGGCGACCTCCACGCGAACCAGGGCGACGGCGAGCTCTCCTTACACACCACCGACGTGAGCGGGACGGTGACGATGGACGTGGAAGTGATCGAGGACGTCGACCTCGACGGGCCCGTCCTGCTCCCGAACGAGGAGGACCTCCCGTTCATCAGCGCGCCGTACAGCGACGAGGAGGCCGCGGCGGGCGACGACCTCGGCGCCGAGCACGGCGTCGACGTCGACACCGACGCCGCCCCGATCCAGGTGATCGGCTCCGGCGCGACCGTCAACGACGCGACCCAGAACGCCTTCGACCGCGCCGGGACGCTGCTCGGCATGAGCGAGGGCGAGGTCCGCGGCCGGTGTACGTTCACCGGCGGCGTCCAGATCGGGCGGCTCCCCGGCGTCGTCCAGCTCGACATGCTCGTCCCGTCGGACGTGCTGGAGGAATCCGGGCTCGACGATGTAACGCGCGAACAGTACGGGTTGTAAATCGTCGCTGGCGGATCGATGTCGGGGACAGCCGGATCTCCGAATTCTCGTTTATAAATGACTACCAATAGATCGACGACGGGCACCGCTAACGCCCCAGCCACTCAGTCATAAATACCTGCTGGCAGATCGGCGGAGAACACCGCCAAAGCCCCAGCCGCTCGCTTATAAACGGTGACTGTAGATCGGCGGAGAACACCGCCAAAGCCCCAGCCGCTCGCTTATAAACGGTGACTGTAGATCGGCGGAGAACACCGCCAAAGCCCCAGCCGCGAGGACTCGCGCGGCTCGCTGCGCGCTTCAGTCGCTCGCTACGCTCGCTCCTTCCAGTGCTTGCGTCGCCGTGCTTCCTCCTCGCAGCTGCCCCTTTGAGTCCCACCCGACCGCGACCGCACGGCACCTCACGCCTCCCCAGCCTCGCGGTTCGGTCGGGACTCCCTGCGGTCATCCCTCACTCACCGCGTCCAGCGAGAATCGAAGATTCTCTGGCAGCCGGCGCTACGCGCCGGCGACCTCGCGCGGTGCTGCCTCGCGGCCGCCGAGGGCGGCCGCTCGCAGGCACGCGCCACCGCAGTATTGTCCGAATCCCGTGTCTCACAGCGTTCACCGCCGGGACCGCCCTCTCCCGACGGTCGCCCGCGACGGCCCCGCCGGAATCCGCCGCGTCGGGCCCTGCGACTCGGCCATCTCCCGCAGGCGCTCGACGCGCTCGTCGGTCGAGGGGTGCGTCGACAGCCAGCGCTCGGCTGGCTCGTCGGTTCGCCTGTGGGTCGAGAACGGCGCGAACGGCCACGTCGGCTCCGTCGCGCGCTCGATCCGCCGAAGCGCCCGCGCGAGCGCGGCGGGGTCGCCGGTTACCTCGGCCGCGCGGTCGTCGGCCGCGAACTCTCGCCTGCGCGACCGCGACCGGGAGACGAGCGTCGCGAGGACGAACCCGCCGAACAGCGCGCCGGCGAGCCCGCGGTGGAGTCGTGCGAACGGGCCGGACCGGTCACCCGGTCGACCGCGGATCCACGCCGAGGCGGCGGCGAGCCCCGACAGCGCGAGCAGCGCCGGCAGCGCAACCACGGTGGCGACCCCGACGAGGGCGCGCCCGACCCCGTCGGCCATCGCTATCGCGAACCCGTCGTTCCCTTCTAAATGCGCTAACTCGTGCGCGAGGATCGCCTCGATTTCACGGGGCGAGAGCAGCCGGAACAGCGACCGGTCGATCACCAGCGCGCCGCCGTCGCTCCCGCCCCCGACGGCGAAGGCGTTGGGCGCGCGGGCGTCGGTGACGTACAGATCGGGGCGCGCGACCGCCATCCGCGCCGCGAGCGAATCGATCCGACGGTGGAGGTCCGGCGCCCGCTTTCGCGGGACGCGGTCGCCCTCTAAGTTCGCGAGGATCTGCGCGGTGCCGAGCCGGTAGCTGAGGTACGCCGATCCGAGCGCGCCGGCGGCCAGCAGCGCGAGGAGGACCGGGAGGTCGGGCCGGGCAGCCCAGGCCGCGCGCAGCAGGTCGGCGACGAACAGCGCCGCGGTCAGGTAGACGGCGAGCAGGGCGACGCCGATGACCGCCGCGGCCGCGCGGAACGCGAGCCGAGACATGTCCGGAACTACGCGACGGCGGGGCAAACGCGTTGCGGCCGGGCTCGACTCCGGCAGTCGGCGCAGCGCTCCCGCGGTCCCCGCCCCTCGCTTCCCCACCCGGGCCGCCGGAAGGAAAAGCGGTAATTCCCCGGCCCCGAAACCGGTGCTCATGGACGCACGCGTACGCGAACACGCGGAGATCATCGCCGACCATGCCACCGGCATCGAGTCGGGCGACGACGTGGTCATCCAGATGCCCAAGGAGGCCGAGGACCTCGCCGTCGCGCTTCACGAGGTCTGCGGCGACCGCGGGGCGAACCCCGTCTACCTCAACTACTCGAAGCGCGCCCAGCGCGCGTTCAAGCGCTCCTCGGAGGAGTTCACCGAGCCGAGCCACCGGCGCGCGCTCTACGAGGAGGCCGATGTCTTCGTCATCGCGCGCGGCGGCGCGAACGCCACCGAGGACGCCGACGTCGACCCCGAGACCAACGCGGCCTACAACCGCGCGATGGAGGAGGTCAAGCGCACGCGCCTCTCGAAGACGTGGTGTCTCACGCAGTACCCGACCGCGAGCCACGCCCAGCTCGCCGGGATGAGCACCGAGGCGTACGAGAACTTCGTGTGGGACGCCGTCTCGCTGGACTGGGACGAACAGCGCGAGTTCCAGTCGAACATGGTCGAGATTCTCGACGACGCCGACGAGGTCCGGATCAAGTCGGGCGAGGAGACCGACCTCACGCTCGACGTGTCGGGCAACTCGACGCTCAACGACTACGGCGAGGCGAACCTCCCCGGCGGCGAGGTGTTCACGGCACCCACCCGAGACGGCGTCGACGGCGAGGTACACTTCGATCTCCCCCTCTACCGCTACGGCCGCGAGATCGACGGGGTCCGGCTCCGGTTCGAGGACGGCGAGGTCGTCTCTCACTCCGCCGAGCGCAACGAGGATCTCCTCTCCGGCATCCTCGACACCGACGAGGGCTCGCGGCACCTCGGCGAGCTGGGTATCGGGATGAACCGCCAGATCGACCGGTTCACCTACAACATGCTGTTCGACGAGAAGATGGGCGACACCGTTCACATGGCGGTCGGCTCCGCGTACCCGGAGACGGTCGGCGGGGACAACGAGGTCAACGAGTCCGCCGAGCACGTCGACATGATCGTCGACATGAGCGAGGACTCCGTCATCGAGGTCGACGGCGAGGTCGTCCAGCGGAACGGGACGTTCGTCTTCGAGGACGAGTTCTAGGGCGGTCGCGATTTCGGGTCGGCAGTCAGTTTCACGCCGGCTCGCCCGCGTCGCGCTCGGCGCTCCGACGGACGAACGCGCCGTACGCGGCGACGAGGACGGCAATCAGTCCGACCGTGCCGACCGCGGCGATTCCCGGGTAGTCCGCGAGCGGCGCGATCTCCCCCGCCGGCGGGGCGACGACGTCGACGACGCCGGTGCCGATCGACAGCGCCAGCACGGCGAGCCACATCGTTCCCACGGCGTAGCCGAGCGGAACCAGCCGATCGGTGCGCGCTGCGTGCGCGACGACCGCGCCGCCGCCGAGTATCGGGACCGCGACGAGCGGGCTCGTCGGGTCCGGGAGGAGGACGCTCCCGCCGAGCGCGATCGCCGTCCAGTACACGGCGACGGCGACGACCGTACGGAGCGAGTCGGGGAGTGGCACGGGGTGAACGTTCGGTCGGGCGGCACAAAACGATCGGGGGATCAGGGGACCGCCTGCGTCGGTCTTTAAGTTTCGAGGCGGCGTACGACCATGTATGCCCGAAGAAATCCTGTTCAAGTCGGAGAGCAGCCGGAGCCGAGAGGAGATCGCCGCGTACCTGCGGACGGTCGCGGACTCGCTGGACGACGGGAACGCGATCACGCTCACACGCGGCGACGAGTCGACGACGCTCGATCCGCCCGCGCGACCGACGTTCGAGGTGAAGGCCGAGCGCGAGGGGCCCGCGGACGGCCCGGGCGAGCTGAGCGTCGAGTTCGAACTGGAGTGGGACGAGGACGGCGGCGGGGAGGGCGCCGACGGCGAGTTGGAGATCGAGTAACCGGGGGGAGAGAACGGTTCCGTCTACGGCACTTCGCCCGGGACCTCGACGAACGCGTCCCGCGCGGAGAGGCGGTCGAGCGTGTCGTCGACCTCGAGCCGGACGGACTCCATCCGCTCGACGAGCTCCTCGTACTCCTCGGTGCCGGTCGTGCCCGCGGCCTCCAGCGCCGCCTTCTTCGAGGCGAGCGCGAAGAACTCCTGGCTCCGCTCGTCGAACGCGGCGCGGTGGAGCAGCACCTCGACGAGCGTGAGCAGGTCCTCCTTGGTGACCGGCTTCGTCTTGTAGTCGTCGAACGGCATGTCGACGATGTCGACGTCGGGCTCGACCGCGGTCAGCATCGCCACGCGGGCGTCGTACCCCTCGCCGCGGATCGCGTTCAGCACCTCGTGGCCGGACATGTCGGGCATCCGGCGGTCCAAGAGGACGACGTCGACATCGTCGTCCATCGCGTCGAGCGCCTCCTCGCCGCCGGTGGCGATCCGCACGTCGTAGGCCGGATCGAGGTACACCCGGTACAGTTCCGCGAGGTCCGGCTCGTCGTCGACCGCGAGGACGGTCGCGTCCGAGGTTCCGGTCATCGGCGGCGCCTCCCCGGCCGGGTCTCGCGGTTTGCGAGCGCCGGACCGGCGCGTCCGCCCGCCGTTCGTGCGTCCATACGAGCGGTTTCGTTCGCTCCGCGTTAAAACGTTGACATCCGGTTATCGATACTGATACCGATCGTCCAGGCGGGTCGACCGGGCGGAACTCCGGGCGTCGTCGGTCGCGCGCTCGTCGCGCCGATCCGACGCGCTCTCCGTGACCCAAAGGCACATTTACGCCCGCATCTTATCCGGGAACAACAAATGTCTCACAGCCCCTCACTGCCCGACCGCCCGCGGTTGGAGCTCGACCCCGAGATGAGCGACGCGGAGCGGCTGGAGGCGATCCGCCAGCACTACCGGCGGATCGTTCAGGTGAACGAGGAACTGGAAGACCGGCTCGCGGACGCCGAGGGGCGCCGCGGCGAGCTGAAAGACGACGTCGAGCAGCTGAAACGCGAGAACGAGGTGCTGAAGACCTCCTCGCTGTACATCGCGTCGGTCGAGGAGATCACCGACGACGGCGTCGTCATCAAACAGCACGGCAACAACCAGGAGGTGCTCACGCAGGCCGCCTCGCGGCTCGACGAGGACCTCCGCCCCGGCGACCGCGTCGCGATCAACGACTCCTTCGCGGTCCAGCAGGTGCTCGACGACGAGACCGACTCCCGGGCGCAGGCGATGGAGGTCACCGAGTCGCCGGACGTCGAGTACGCCGACATCGGCGGCATCGACGACCAGATCCGGGAGGTCCGCGAGGCCGTCGAGGACCCCCTCGAGAACCCCGAGCAGTTCGAGACGGTCGGCGTCGAGCCGCCGAGCGGCGTCCTGCTCCACGGCCCGCCGGGCACCGGAAAGACGATGCTCGCGAAGGCCGTCGCCAACGAGTCGGACGCGACGTTCATCAAGATGGCCGGCTCGGAGCTCGTCCGGAAGTTCATCGGCGAGGGCGCGCGGCTCGTCCGCGACCTGTTCGAGCTCGCCGCCGAGCGCGAGCCCGCCGTCATCTTCATCGACGAGATCGACGCCGTCGCCTCGAAGCGCACGGACTCGAAGACCTCGGGCGACGCCGAGGTCCAGCGGACGATGATGCAGCTGCTCTCCGAGATGGACGGCTTCGACGACCGCGGCGAGGTCCGGATCATGGCCGCGACCAACCGCTTCGACATGCTCGACGAGGCAATCTTACGCCCCGGTCGGTTCGACCGCCTCATCGAGGTGCCCGAGCCCGGCCCGGACGGCCGCGAGCGCATCCTGGAGATCCACACCGAGGAGATGAACGTCGCTGACGGCGTCGACCTCAGCGCCGTCGCCCGCGACCTCGACGGGTACAGCGGCGCCGACATCGCCTCGCTGGCGACCGAGGCCGGGATGTTCGCCATCCGCGACGGCCGTACCGAGGTCTCGCAGGCGGACTTCGAGCAGGCCCGCGACAAGCTTCAGGACGCGGACAAAGAGGACGAGCAGGTCATCAACTACCAGTACTGAGGCGACGACCGCGGGGTCGGCAGCCGGCCGTTTCGAGGCGGTGCCGGTTCGGAGATGTCACGCGGGGGGGTTCAGCGGTTCGTTTATACCTAATTGGCCCTGTTGAAATCCTTAGGAAGTGATATATTCTGACCGGGGTGTGGTCAGTACAGCGTACTCATATACCGCGCCCATTGGCTACTTTCAGAAGTCTAGTAGAAACGCCGTGTAAGATACAGAATGTGAATTTATCACACTTCACTTGGGGCAGGTCATCCATACGCTACGTTGTCATTCGGTTCGACATATTGAGGAAGCTCGGTTCTAAGTATGTCAGCAACTTTATCAAACACGAATTCTGAATCAACGGAATTTACCGTAATCTCGATCGCAAATGGATTTCTGTTCTCTATATTTGTAATTTCTGCTGATTCACTTGGGATCTTCAACATTGAGCAGTCATCAACTAACCTTACTTCTCTGTCACCGGACTCGGACTTTTTAACAAGGATTCCATTTACTACGATTGATATTTTTGATTTTCCATATACGTTCCCTCGTGAATATTTTCTGAAGGTGTTCGTCCACTTCTCGCTAATACAGACATCTATTGATTCGATATCATACCGAATTGGACCCTGTTTAATCTTCATATCAGATGATTTCTCAGCAAATCGTTCGCGTATACGTCGCTCTAGCTGATATTGAGAAGGCAGATTTTGACGACGTATAGCGATCAATGATAGTAAAATTGCAATCACAGATAATATGATAGATAATATATCTACCATACTGTTTCTAAGCCAACGGACGGTGTACATAAATAAACTTTCTTCAGACAAATCTTGTCAGCGTAGTTCAAATTCTGTTACATATGCGCCTTGTATTCAGCACGCCGTTATGAATATCAACGCAACTTGGTAGAAATATCAGCGGTACATTCGCACCATTCAGCGACCGGGTTTTTCATCCCAATTTATATTTGAAGAATAGGGTTTCAACAGAGCCAACTAATTCACAACTGACCGGTGGCGGCCGCTCGGAGGCGCGCGCCGCCGCAGTTGGTTATAAGTGAACGTCGCGGCGCTCGGCTCTGTTTATAAACGGACGTTCGCGATCGGCGTCGTCTGTCCGACTCGATCGGTGTCGCGACCCGCCCGTTTATCAGGGTGGAACCGGGAGCGTTAGGGGATGAGTTCGGGGGGAGTTCCGGCGCGGACGGATCGAACGGCGGCGGGAACGGCGACAGCGGGGGCGGCGCGAACGAGTTCGACTTCGCGGCGCCCGCGACCGACCAGTCGTTCGAGAACGCGCTCGCGAAGGCCCGCGACGGCGCCCGGCTGACGGTCGACGACGCGACCGAACTGCTCGCCACCGGCACGGAGCGCGCGGGGATCGACTCGGTCCGCAAGGAGGCGGTGTTAGAGGCCGCGGACCGGCGCAGGGCCGAGGAGGTCGGAGACGAGGTCACCTTCGTCGCCAACCTGAACAACAACGTCACCACGGCCTGCAACACGGGCTGCCTGTTCTGTAACTTCAAGGACTCCGCGCACGCGTTCGAGGCCGACAGCGACGTCGAGCACGCCGGCTTCACCAAGACCCCGGCCGAGTCGCGCGCGGTCGTCGAAGACGCCCTCGATATGGGAATTTACGAGGTCTGCTCCGTCTCGGGGCTCCACCCAGCGTTCGCGCTGAACGAGGAACACCACGAGATCCTCGCGGCCCACGACGACCCCGCGAGCGAGGTGAACTACAAGCCGCCGGAGGCGTACGCGACCGACCCGGGCACGTACGTCGAGCAGATGGACGCGATGTCGGTCGGCGGCGTCCACCTCCACTCGATGACGCCGGAGGAGGCGTACCACGCCAAACGCGGCACCGACTGGGAGTACGAGGCCGTCTACCGCGAGCTTGCCGAGGCCGGGCTCGACTCCGCGCCGGGCACCGCCGCCGAGATTCTCGTCGACGAGGTCCGCGACGTGATCTGCCCGGGGAAGATCCGCACCGACGACTGGGTGGCGGCGATGGAGGGCGCGGCCGCCGCGGGCCTCGATGTCACCTCGACGATGATGTACGGCCACGTCGAGACGGTCGCCCACAGGGCCAAACACCTGAAGGTGATCCGCGACCTCCAGGACCGCACGGGCGCGATCACGGAGTTCGTCCCGCTCTCCTTCATCCACCAGAACACCCCGCTGTACCGCCGCGGCGTCGTCGACTCCGGCCCCTCGCGCGACGAGGACGAACTCGTAGTCGCGGTCGCGCGGCTCTTCTTGGACAACGTCGACCACGTCCAGGCCTCGTGGGTGAAGTCGGGCGACGCCCACGGGCTCAAGCTGCTCAACTGCGGCGCCGACGACTTCATGGGCACCATCCTCTCGGAGGAGATCACCAGCCGCGCGGGCGGCGAGTACGGCGAGTACCGCTCGTTCGGCGACTACGTCGAGATGATCACGGCGATCGGGCGGACGCCCGTCGAGCGCTCGACCGACTACCGCAAGCGGCGCCGGATCGACCCCGATGACGGCCCGCACGGCCCCCGGCTGGGCCCGCGCGCCGACGGGACGCCATTGCTCTCAGAGCGCTCCTCCGGCGAGGGAAGCCGCGGCGACGCGACCGCGACGCCCCCCGCCGACGCCGACGACTGAACCGGGAGGGGCAACGCGGAGCGGACCGATTGGATCCCGAACACGTTCCGCCGATCGACGGCGACTCCCAGCGGATGGGAACCGCCGGTGTCCCCTTTATCGTGGTACACGTCACCACGTGTGAGATGCCCGCACCAGACGCACAGCCGGCCGACCGTTCGGCGGAGCGTTCCGAGGCGGGCGACGGCGAGGCGCTCGACCCCGACCGTCCGTCGCTCACGCGCTCCGACGAGCGGCTGCTCTCCTACCTCGCCGACGTCGGCGCCGACTACCAGGCGTTCGTCGCCGGGAACACGGGGCTCTACGACGACCACGCGGAGTCCCGACTGACCGCGCTGGCGGACGCCGGGCTCGTCGAGCGCGTCTCCGGCGAGGCCGTCTATCGGATCACCGACAGGGGGCGCGAGGCGCTCCGCGAGGACTGCCCGCGCTGGTCGGACTGAGGGGGAGCGCGGGGGTTCCGCGCGGCGTCGGGTCTCTACCGTCCCAGCTCCTCGTGCGCCGACGAGAGGTGTCGCGACCCGAGCGCCGCGAGCAGCGAGAGTTCGCCGGCGAGCGCGCAGACCGCGATGGACTCCGCGAGCGCGTCGGCGTTGCTCCCGGCGGGGTCGCCGCCGCCGGCGACGCCGAGTATCTCTAAGCTCGCCTGCTGGGTCGGCAGCTTCGTCCCGCCGCCGACGGTCCCCACTTCGAGGCTCGCCAGCGAGACGGAGACGTAGAGGTCGCCGTCGGCGGTCGTCTCGGCGGTCGTGATCGCGTTCGCCCCCTCGACGACCTGCGCCTCGTCCTGTCCGGTGGCGAGGAACATCGCCGCGACCGCGTTGGCGACGTGGGCGTTGAAGCCGAGCGCGCCCGCCTTCGCGGAGCCGACGAGGTTCTTCCGCGTGTTGATCTCCGCGATCGCCTCCGGCGTCGTGTGGAGGCGGTCCTCGACGACCTCGCGCGGGACCGTCGCGTCCGCGACGACCGAGCGCCCGCGCCCTTCGACCGCGTTGATCGCGGCGGGCTTCTTGTCGGAACAGAGGTTCCCCGATAAGGCGACCAGCGAGGCGTCCGTCTCCGCCTCGATCACGTCGCAGGCCTCCCGCGTCGCGATGGTGGCCATGTTCATCCCCATCGCGTCCTTCGTGTCGTAGCGGAACCGGCAGAAGACGTTGTTCCCGACGACGTACGGGGTCACGTCGAGCAGCTCGCCGTGGCTCGTCGTCGACTCCGCGGCCTCGGCGAGCGCGGGTTCGTGGTCGCGGACCCAGTCGACGAGCGCCTCGGCCTCGGCGACGCCCGCGACCCGGAAGACGGGCGCGCGGGTCATCCCGCTCTTCGTCACCCGAGCCGTCGCGCCCCCGGCGCCCTCGATCACGGAGCAGCCGCGGTTGATCGACGCGACAAGGGCGCCCTCGGTCGTCGCGAGTGGCAAGTACCGCTCGCCCGAGCCCGCGCCGCCGTCGATCGTCACCGGACCAGCGACGCCGACGGGGACTTGGACGCCGCCGAGCGTGTTCTCGATATTCGAGCCGTGGACCGCGTCGGCGTCGAACGCGTACTCGCCGAGCGGGTCGAGGTCGGCGTCGGTCGCCTCCGCGACGAGCAGCCGGCGCGCGGCGGCCGCGGCGTCGGCGTCGGCGTGGTCTTCCAGCTCGTGGAAGCGGAGGTCGCCGTCGCGGACCCGGGTCGCGAGGTCCGCGGGAGTCGGTTGCGACATGCCGCGTTCTCCTCGCGGCGGGCGCTAATTACTGTCGGTTCGATGGCTCCTGAGGCCGCGCACTGCGTGGGGAAAGCGACCGCCTACCCGCCGACGAACCCGGAGAGCCGCTCGCGGAGCGACTCGCCGCCGAGCTTGAGGTAGTAGGCGTCGCCGCCGTCCTCGTAGTAGTCGTCGATGCGGCGGATCACTTCGAAGCCGAGGTGTTCGTAGAACCCGAGCGCCTGCCGGTTCGTCGTGCGGGCGTGGCAGGTGACCGACCGGTGGTTCTCCGCGATGTCGGCGACCAGCCGCTCCGCGTGGCCGCGGCCGCGGTGATCGGGGTGAACGGCGAGAAAGAGGATGTAGCCGTCGCGCCGGACGGAGGCGAAGGCGACGAGCCGGTCGTTCTCGACGAGCAGGTGCGCGGTCGACCGGCGGTACGCGTCGACGAAGAAGCCGCGTCGCTGTCGGAGGACCCCCTCACCGGACCGAATTCGCTCTTTGAGCTCCCACGCGGCGGTCGCGTAGTCGGACTCGCCGGGCGGGTCGGTCCGCTTCTCGACGTTGACGCTCACTGGGGAGACCTAACACGCGGGCGGAATATAACTCCACCGCCAGCGGGGACCGTTGCGGGCGGCTGCGCCGCCAGCGAGAGCAGTCCGACCGATAAACCTGCTCTCGACGAGTCGGCGTCAGTCCGCGCCGCGACCGCGACGGAACGCCGCGACCGCGACGGAAACGATTTTGTCGCGGTCGCGTGTTAAAACGAGCAATGACCGACGAGTCGTCGGGAGTCGAGCTGCTCCGACGAGCCTTCCTGACCGGTATCGCCGTCATCGTTCCCGCCGTCATCACGCTGGCCGTCCTCGCGTTCGCGTTCAACGCGGTGTACGACTACCTCGACGCCTTCTCGTCTGCGATCATCGCCGTGTCGCCGGGGACCGGGCTGCCGGTGATTGGCGCCGTCTCCCGCGAACTCGCGATCGAGATCGCGACGCCGGTCGTGTTCGTGGCCGCGATCCTCCTCATCGGCGCGGCCGTCGAGTCCTCGCGGTACGGTGAGCAGGCCGTCAACTACGTCGACTACGCCGTCGAACGCGTTCCCGGCGTCGGCTCCGTCTACCAAGGGTTCCGGCAGATGAGCGACGCCATGCTGGAGTCGGACGGCGGGAACTTCCGCGAGGTCGTCCTCGTGGAGTTCCCGACGGCGGAGGCGTACACGCTCGCGTTCGTCACCAGCGAGACGCCGGCCGCCATCGCGGACCACGCGGACAGCGAGGGCGAGGGGATGCGGACGCTGTTCATGCCGATGGCGCCGAACCCGGTGATGGGGGGCCACGTCGTCTTCGTCCCGGAGCGCCGGATCGTCGACGTCGAGCTGACCGTCGACGAGGGGATCCGCGCGCTCGTCACGAGCGGCGTCGCCTTGGAGGAGGTCGCCGCCGACCTCGACGACGTCGACTCGGAGGACCTGCGCGCCGGGGCCCCGGAGCGGACCATCGACGCCCGGTTCCAGACCGACGAGCGATCGGAGAGCGCGGAGGGGTCCCGCGACCGGACCCACGAGGGGACCGGCGAGCGATGAGCTACGAGCTCCGCGACCACACGGCCGACGTCGCCGTCGAGGCGACGGCCGACACCCTCTCGGCGCTGTTCGCGGCGGTCGCGAACGGACTCGCGGCCGCCAGCGCGGAGTCGGTGCCGGAGACGGGGGGCGACCGGTTCGAACTCGAGGTCGCCGCCGAGAGCCGCGAGGCCCTGCTGTTCGACTACCTCGACCGCCTGATCTACGAGCGCGACGTGCGGCTCGTTCTCCCGGCCGACCACCGGTGTACGGTCGTCGAACCGGGCGACGACGGCGGCGGAACGGGGGACGCGAACCCGGACGAGTGGCGGCTCACCGCCAGCGCGCGCGGCGTCCCGCTGGACGCGGTGGCCGCTCGGGAGGTCAAGGCGGTCACGTACTCGGAGATGGCGCTCGAACGGAGGGGAGACGAGTGGTACGCGTACGTCGTCTTCGACGTGTGAGGCCGCGACGGCCGTCCGAACGGCGTTTATGATAAACCGTTATATTTATCGAGTGCGTTGGTAGCGTATGTCACACTCAGATCGGAGCGAGGGGAGCGAACCGGCGGGCGCGGGTCGGCGCTGGGGCGCGGGGGCGGGCTCGGGACTCGTCGCGGGCGCGGCGATGGGCACCGTGTTACACTTCGGCCTCGGGCTCATGCCGACGATCGGCGCGCTGATCGGCGTCGAGACGGCCCTCGTCGGGTGGCTCGTCCACCTGTTCAACAGCACCCTGTTCGGCGGGCTGTTCGTCGCCGTCTTCGACCGCCCGTTCTTCGCGGAGCTCCGGGGGGACGTCGGCGGCTGCCTCTCGCTCGGCGTCATCCACTCCGCGCTGCTGGGCGTGATCACCGGCGGGCTCCTGTTGCCGGCCGCGATCGCGATCGAGGGCGCCACCTCGCTGCCCGTGCCGACGCTTCCGGTGCCGGGGCTCACCGCCAGCTTCGAGTTTGGCGTCGTCATCGCGGTCGCGCACCTCGTCTACGGCGTCGTCCTCGGCCGCGCCTTCGCCGCGTTCACCCTCGCTGAGGGCGCGGTCGGCTGGCTCCCGATCGACCCGGTCGACCGATAGGGCGCGGCCGGGGGGTCTCGGAGGAGCCTCGGGCCGCCGACCGCTGACGCAACGCCCTTCCCCTCCCGCGTCGAACCCCGACGCATGACCACGCGCGAGTTCGACGGGATCCGGTTGGAGAAGGTGCGCGAGCACGTCTGGGAGATCCCCCGCGAGGGCGACATGAACGTCCCCGCGCGGGTCCTCGCCAGCGAGAACCTACTGGAAGAGATCGGCGACGACGACTCGCTCCAGCAGCTGAAGAACGCCACGCACCTGCCCGGCATCGTCGAGCCCGCGCTCTGTATGCCCGACGGCCACCAGGGGTACGGCTTCCCCGTCGGCGGCGTCGGCGCGATCGACGCGAAAACCGGCTGTATCTCTCCTGGAGCAGTTGGTTACGACATAAATTGTGGCGTAAGAATGTTAAGAACGAACCTCGCCTACGACGACGTGCGCGGCCGCGAGGAGGAGCTCGTCGACGCGCTGTTCGAGGCGGTCCCCTCCGGGCTCGGCGGCGGCGGCGTGATCGACGGCACCGCGGACGCCATCGAGGGCGCGCTCGAGCGCGGCGTCGAGTGGGCCGTCGAGGAGGGGTACGGGATCGAGAGCGACCTCGCGCGCTGCGAGGACGAGGGACGCCGCCCCGACGCGCGCCCGGAGTACGTCTCCCAGAAGGCGATGGACCGCGGGCGCAACCAGCTGGGGTCGCTCGGCTCGGGGAACCACTTCCTCGAGGTCCAGCGCGTCACCGACGTGTTCCGCGATGACGTGGCGGAGGCGTACGGCTTAGAAGAGGACGGGATCGTCGTCCTGATTCACTGCGGAAGCCGCGGGCTCGGCCACCAGACCTGTAACGACTACCTCCGGCGGATCGAGAAGGAACACGGCGACCTGCTCGACGAGCTGCCCGACAAGGAGCTGGCGGCCGCGCCCGCCGGCTCCGAGTTAGCCGAGGAGTACTACGGCGCGATGGGCGCGTGCATCAACTTCGCGTGGGTGAACCGCCAGCTGATCACCCACCAGGCCCGCGAGACGTTCGGCGAGGTGTTCGACGCCGACCCGATCGACAACCTCGGGATGGAACTGCTGTACGACGTGGCGCACAACATCGCGAAGAAGGAGACCCACGAGGTCGGCGTCGACGCCGAGGGGCGCCCCGCCGTCGGCGACGAGGCGGTCGACCGCGCGGAGCGCGAGCTGTACGTCCACCGCAAGGGCGCGACGCGCGCGTTCCCCGCCGGCAACGCGGACGTGCCCGAGACCTACCGCGACGTCGGCCAACCCGTCATCATCCCCGGCAGCATGGGCGCCGGCTCGTACGTCCTCCGCGGCGGCGAGGAGTCGATGTCGGTGTCGTTCGGCTCGACCGCCCACGGCGCCGGCCGCCTGATGAGCCGGACGCAGGCGAAACAGGAGTTCTGGGGCGGCGACGTTCAGGACGACCTCGAGGACGGCCAGCGGATCTACGTGAAGGCCCAGTCCGGCGCCACCATCGCCGAGGAGGCCCCCGGCGTGTACAAGGACATCGACGAGGTGATCCGCGTCAGCGACGAGCTCGGCATCGGGGACAAGGTCGCCCGGACGTTCCCCGTCTGTAACATCAAGGGGTAGCTCGAGTCGCCCGCGGGGACCGTTCTCCACATCCTTATCACCCATACCGCGGCCACTCCGCGCCGAGATGTCGAGCCACTCGCGGGACGGCGACGCGCACGGAGGGCCGACCAGACGAACGCTTCTCGGCGGAACCGCGGCCGTCGCGGTCGGCGGCCTCACCGGCCTCGGCCTCCTCACCGCGTCGAGCCGACCGGCGGCCGCGGTCGACGGCGACCCGGCCGCCTTCGAGGCGGGCGACGCGCCGACGGTCACGAGCAACGACGGTCGGATCGAGTCGGTGTACCTCTCGCCGGCCCTCGAGGTTTCGTGGACCGACTTCTCCGAGGGCGTCGAGCGCGTGACGCTCACGCTCGCCGTCGGGAGCGACGACGGCGTCGACGAGGTGTATCGGGAGACCCTGACGGCCGCCGACCCGGACGCGACGCCCGGGGATGTCGCGTCGGTCGGGAGGCCGGAGAGCGACCGATCTGAATCCAAGCCCGACGCGCCTCCCGACTTCGACGCCGTCGACGGCGCTCTCACCGCGCGGTTCGAGCGCGCGGACGCGACGGAGCACGGCGACGCCGTGACGAGCGAGTCGCTGAGCGCGCCCGATATCGGCGGCGGTGAGACGGCGACGACGACGCTCGACGTCGTGTTCCGCGCGGACATCGCCGGCGGCGGCGAGGAGGTGGCCGTCGTGCGGACGACGACCGTCGACGTCGCGGTCGAGAACCCCGACGGCGACGCGACTGCGGGCGGGTCGGTCGGGATCGACACCGCGTAGCGGGGAGCGTCGAGGCGGTGCCGCGCCGCTCCGTCAGCGCCACCTCGCCGCCCCGTCACCGCCACCTCGTCGCTCCGTCACCGCTCTCGCTTCGCCTCTCGACCGAGGTGCTCCTCGACGGCGTCGACCTTCTCCGCGGCGGTCCCGTCGCTCGCCCGCTTGTCGTCGATTTTTAAGACCGTCGAGACCCGGTCGCCGTCGACGGCCTCGTGGGCGGCCGCCGCGGCCGCGAACAGCGTCTCCGCGTCCTCGGCCTCGATGACGGTCCCCATCGGGTTCGTCTCGTAGCTCACGTCGAAGTCGTCGAGCGCGGCGACGGCCGTCGCCACCTCCTCGGCCATGCTCCCCTCGATCACCGGCGCGACGCTCAGCATCGCGATGGCTGTCATGCTCGCGAGTGCGAGGCGAACTCACTTAAGCGGTCGCGCGGTCGACCGCTCCGCGGCCGAGAGCGACTCCGAGCGGCCGCCTAGTCGAGCGCGTCGCGCAGGAACGAGAGCTGGTGTCCGACCGCGCCCTCGAAGTCCTCGCCGAACACCGAGAAGTGGTCCGCGGGCATGGTGACGACGGTCCCCGGGAGAGCCGCTCGCCGGCGGCCGCGACCGAGTCGGCGTCGACGATCTCGTCGTCGGTGCCGGCCAACAGCAGCGTCGGCGCGTCGATCTCGTCGAGCCGCGTCACGGGCCGGTAGCCGACGAGTCCCAGCAGCGACCGCGCCGGCGTCTCGTTGCGCCACGCCGACTCGCGGTCGACGAGGTCGATATACTCCCGCTTCGTCCCCGGCTCGGTGATCGCCGCGCATTCCTCGGTCCCGCCGACGATGGGGACGGTGCGGCCGCGACCGATCCGGTGGCCGAACAGGTCGCGGAGCCCCGTCACGCCGGAGCGAAGGAGGTACCGCCCGCCGCGTCGCAGGGCGATCGCTCGGCCGTCGAGCATCGGGACGAGCCCGACGACCGCGTCGACGTCGCGGCGCTCCGCGGCGAGCGTGAGGACGTGCCCGGCCGACAGCGACGCCCCCCACAACACGAGGTCGTCGCCGACATCGTCGACGCGGTCCGCGCGATCGATCGCGCCCTCGTACGCCGCGCGCTGGCGGTCGAGGTCGACCGCCTGCGAGTCGCCGTCGGAGGCGCCGAACTCCGGGTGATCGAAGAGGAGGGCGGCGTAGCCGGCGTCGGCGAACCGCTCCGCGACGGCGGGGTAGCCGAAGGTCCGCTCCGCGCCGAGCCCGGGCGCCATCACGACGACCGGGGGGTCGTCCGCGTCGCCGCCGGGTAGGTACAGCGTCCCGCGGCAGGTCGCGCCGTCGACATCGAACGCGACCGCGCGGGTGGCGAACCGCTCGCGGGCCGGGCGCGAGAGCCGGCGCTGCGCGCGGTTGACCGGATCGCGGCGGGTCACCGGTCGGCCTCCGCGTCGGTGTCGGATCTGTCGTCGTCCTCGTCGCCGCCCTCGGTCTCGTGGCTGACGGTGTCCAGCACGCGGGTCGAGAACTCCGTCTCGGAGATCTCGTAGCTCGCGAGCGCCTCGAACCACTCGGCCTCGGCGCGCCACGTGCCGAGGACGTCGCCGGGGGCCCGCACGACCGTCCCTTCGACGCGGACGGGGTCCCACTCGTCGGCCTCGGCCTGCTCGATGAGCGCGTTGAGCGCGCGCCCGATCTCGCCGCGGTGGATCTCGCGGCCGGGGAACGCGGTCATGTACGTCAGCTCCAGCGGGTCGCCCCCGTCGATGGACTCGACGCTGACGCCGTAGCTCCTGAGTTCCGGCTCCAGATCGGCCGTCCGCTCGTCGCCGGTCATACCCGATCCGTCGGCGGGGCGGGATAAATCGGTACCGGCACGCGACCGAGCGGTCGCTGGAAGGGTAATCGATCGAAAGCCGCGGACGGGGGGCGACCGCCGAGTGGCGGCCGCGGTTGGGTTGTCAGAGGCACACGATTGTCCCGCGCGGCCGACTGGCAATAATCCGTGGAGTGATATAAACGCTCGGGCCCGGGTATCATTTATGCGGCTCCCGTCCCTGTGTCGAGTCACATGCTCACCGCGGCCGCGACGGCGCTGACGCGAACCGACGACACCGCGGGCGTCGTCCTCGTCGGCGGGTCCGTGACCCTGCTGGGGTGGATCCTCACGGCGCTGTGGCTCGTCGGCGTCCTCTTCGTCAGCCCGGCCATCGCCGTCGCGGCCCCGGTCGCGTTCGCGCCGTCGCTCGTCGCGCGCGGCTACTTTGTCCGCGTGACGCGGAGCGCGATCCAGTCCGGAGACGGAGCCGGCGCGCCGTCGCTCGTCGCCTGGGGAGAGCTGGTCAGGGACGGCCTCAAGTCGGCGCTGCTGTCGGCGGCGCTGCTCGCCCCGCTCGCGGGCGGTCTCGCGGTCGCCGGCGGCGCCGTCGCCGCGCTCGTCGCCGGCCCCGTCGATCCGGGGTCGACCGCGACCGCCGTCGAGTCGGCGCTCGGTCCGAACAGCCCGGTCGCCGTCGCGGTCGTCGCCGTCGGTCTCGTCGCCGCGCTCGTCGGCGCGTACCTCCTCGCCTTTGCGTACGTCCGCCCCGCAGCCCTCGCAGCGTTCGCCGCGTCCGGGCGGCTCAGGGACGGCCTGAACCCGCGGACGGTGGCCGGCGTCGCCGCGACGGGCTCGTACGCCACCGGGTGGACGCTCGCGGTCGGGGCGCTCGCGGTCGGCTACGCCGTCGCGGCGCCGACGGTGCCCCTGATCGTCGGCGTCGCGCTCGCCTTCCTCGCCCGCGTCGTCGCGCACGGGCTCTACGGACGGGGAGCGGCGGCCGCGCTGCGTGAGGGTTTGAATCGGGACGCCGCGGCGCGGCCGGCGGTCCGGACGCACCGCGACGCCGCGCATACCGAGAGCCGAACGGGTCGCCGCGCGGACGCGACTCCCCGTGAGGGCTCGAATCGCGGCGCGGGCGTGGGCCGTGCCGCCGACCGTGACCGGGAGATCGGTCGCGCGCGCAACGACCCTCCGGCCCCCGTCGTGTCGGGCGACGGCGGGCGGCCGATGCGGAGCGAGCCGCCGGCCGCGGTTCAGGTCGGTCGCGGCGTTCCCGTCGACGAGGCTGGCGCCGCCGGCGGAGACGACGCGGGCGATGCGGACGACGCGGACGATGCCGGCGGCGCCGAATCGGACGGCGACCCGGCCGGCGGCTTCGAGTGGGGGCCGTCGCTCGCCGACGCGGAAGGCAAGCGTTGATACGGCCGCGAGCGAACGCCCGGGCATGCGAATCTCCGAGCGGGGGTACGGCGAGGAGGGCCGGGAACGGCTCACGCTGGTCCCCGAGAACGTCGACGACCTCTGGCACCTCGCGCACGTCCTCGAGCCCGGGGACCTCGTCGAGGGCGACACCACCCGACGGATTCAGCGGAACGACGACCAGATGCGGGACACCGGCGGGCAGCGCGAGCACATCTTCGTCACGCTGGAGGTCGAGGACGTCGAGTTCGCGCGGTTCGCCAACCGCCTCCGCGTCTCCGGGATAATCGTCGGCTGCTCGCGGGAGGACCAGCTCAACGCCCACCACACGCTCAACGTCGAGGAGCACGACGAGATAACCGTCGAGAAACACTTCAAGCCGGACCAGACCGAGCGGTTGGAGGAGGCGACCGAGGCCGCGGAGAACCCCGACGTGGCCATCGCGACCGTCGAGGAGGGCGCGGCGTACGTCCACACGGTCCAGCAGTACGGCACCGAGGAGTACGCATCGTTCACGAAGCCGACCGGCAAAGGCGAGTTCTCGCGGCCGCGCGAGGAGCTGTTCGCGGAGCTGGGCGAGGCGCTCGCGCACCTCGACGCCGACGCGGTGATCCTGGCCGGGCCGGGGTTCACCAAGCAGGACGCGCGCGATTACATCGACGAGGAGTACCGGGACCTCTCGGACCGGATCACCACGGTCGACACCTCCGCCGCGGGCGACCGCGGCGTCCACGAGGTGCTGAAGCGCGGCGCAGTCGACGAGGTTCAAAAAGAGACCCGCATCTCGAAGGAGGCGAGCCTCATCGACGAGCTGACGGAGAACATCGCCAAGGAAGAGAAGGCGACGTACGGCCCGGACGACACCGCCGAGGCCGCCGAGTTCGGCGCGGTCGAGACGCTGCTCGTCGTCGACGAGCGCCTCCGCACGGAGCGCCAGGGCGACGGCGACTGGGAGATCGACGTCAACGAGGTGATCGAGTCGGTCGAACAACAGGGCGGCGACGTGGTCGTCTTCTCCTCGGAGTTCGCCCCCGGCGAGCAGCTCTCGAACCTCGGCGGCATCGCCGCGATCCTCCGCTACCGACTCCAGTGAACGGCTGACTAGTCGAAATGCGGTGGCGCGTGCCCGTGAGCGGCCGCCTGCGGCGGCCGCGAACGGCACCGCGCGAGGGAGTCGGTGGCGGTCGAGCGAAGCGAAGACCGCCAGCGACGAGGCTGGGGAGGCGTGAGGCGCGGGGCTGTGCGGGGTGGGACTCGAAGGGGCAGCCGGGAGGGCGGCGCAGGCGACGTAAGCACTGGAAGGAGCGAACGTAGTGAGCGACTGAAGCGCGCAGCGAGCGTGCGCCGCCCTCCCGGCTGGGGCTTCGGCGGTCGTGTTCGTGTCGATCGCTGGTTTATAGGGAACGTTGTCATACAGCCGAGCGGCTGGGGCTTCGGCGGCGTTCGTGTCGATCGCCGATTTATAAGGCCCACCTTCGTACGGCCGAGCGGCTGGGGCTCCGCCAAGCGCGGTCGTAAAGTCGTTCGCAGCGCCACCGGTCACGTATGGCGTTCGGGGAGGGCCATGACCTTATCAGAGCGCGTCGCCAACCTCGGATCGATGGCGGACCGATCCGGCGGCGACGAGCGCGTCTCGACGACCGCCGACCGCGAAAGCGCCGACGACGTCGACGCTGACTCGTCCCCCGGCGACGCCGAAGCTCTCCCCGACGACCTCGACGCCGGCGTCGACGAGGAGGTGAAGCGCCGCCTCCGCGAGGCGTATCTCAACGACGAGGAGAACGCGCTGATCGTCACCCGGGTGCGCTCCGTCGGCGACCGCGTCGCCGTCGAGATGCGCCCGCCGCACGGCGACGCCACCCACACCGAGCGGTTCGACGCGCCCCGGGACGGGTCGCTTCAGGAGTCCGAGGAGTTCCTCGAGTTCTTAGAGGCCGCGGGCGTCTCGCCGCTCGACGTCGACGAGCTCGTCGGGACCCGCGTGCCAGCGACGTACGACCCGGAAACGGGCTGGCGGGTCGACGCGGCGTACGGGGGCGAGTCGGCGGCGGCCGGCGAGAACCGGTTCGCGGACGCTCGCGACTGGCTGTGGACCTACCGAACGTGGCTGCTCGCCGCGCTGCTCGTCGGCGGCGAGTTAGCGTTCGTCGCCGTGGTCATTCTGTTGTACGGGTGACCGCCGACGTCGGCTGATCTTGAAGTGACGGGGGACGCTATCGAACCGCATGGTCCGACGCTCCGAGACCTGTCCGAACTGCGGGCACAGCTTCAGCTACAACGCGGCGACCGGCACCGGCCCGACGGAGTTCTTAAACGAGGGGCAGTGTCCGAACTGCGGCCACCACGTCAGGACGCCGCCGGGGACGTGAACGACGCGGAGAGTCGGTTCGCGGCGAACGCGGTCGTCACTTGCCCCAGAACGGGTCCCGCTTGCGTCGCGTCTCCAAGTAGCCTTGGAGCGCCTCGCGCTCGTCGGCGGTGATCTCCTCTTTTAACTCCTGTTCGAGGATCTTCGCGTGCTTCTCGGGCACCTCGGTCCAGAGCGTGTCGCCCTCCTCGATGTCGCGGCCGACCGTCGGCCCGTCGATGGCGATGCTGACGCGCTCGCCGGAGCGCGCCTCGTCGACGTCGTCGCCCTGCTTTTGAATCCCCGAGAGGCCGCCGACGCGCTCGAACTCGTTGCCCTCGAAGAAGCCGACGTTGCGGTTGTTCTGGAGCGTGCCGGAGATGACCTCGACGCCGACGACGGCGGGGTCGTTCTGCCGGAACGTGTGGTCGGGGAGGATACGGAAGCGGGCGGGGCGAACCACCTTGTCCAGCACCGTCTCCTGTTGCGCGCGCTGCTTCTCCTCGACGTAGCGCTCGTAGTCCTCGACCAGCTGGTAGATGACCTCGTTTTTGAACAGCTTCACGTCCGCGTTCTCCAGGTCCGACTCCGCGTTCTGGAGGAGGTCAACGTTGAAGCCGAGGATGGCCTTGTGCTCGTCCTGATTCGCGGTCTCCGCGACCGCGATGTCGCGCGGCGCGATGTCGCCGACCTCCGCGCGCAGGATGGGGACCTCGGCCTCGCGGAGCGCGTTCGCCATCGCCTCTAAGGAGCCGAGGGTGTCCGCCTTGACGACGACGCCGTTGTCGGCCGTCTCGACCTCGATCTCGGCGAGCTCGGCTTTTACCTCCTCGACGACCCGGTCGACGGTACGGTCGCGGACGACGCGGACCGGCGCGCCCGCCATCGCCTGGTCGAGGTCGGGCGCGGCGATCTTCACGCCGGCCGCGGCCCCGATCTCGCCGACCTTCTCGAACTCCTTCTCGGTCCGGATCTCCGCGAGCGGCCGCGGGCGGAGCAGCGCGCGGATCTCGGTGACGATCGGCTCGTCCTGCCCGCCGACGACGACGGTGTCGCCGTTGCGGATCACGCCGTCGTAGACGACGGTGTCGACGGTGGCGCCGAAGCCGCGCTCGTCTTTCACTTCGAGGACCGTCCCCTCGCCGGGCCCCGTGACGTCGATCGCCATCTCCTCTTTCATGAACCGCTGGGAGAGGCCCATCAGGACGGTGAGGAGGTCCGGGACGCCCTCGCCGGTGAGCGCCGACAGCGGGACGACGCCGATGTTCTTCTGGAAGTCTTGGACGCGCCAGTAGAGATCGGCGGAGAAGCCGGCGTCGGAGAGCTGACCGATGATCTCGTAGAGGTTCTCGTCGAGCATCGACTTCGCGCGCTCGGACTGCGCCTCCATGCTTCGCTGGATCGGCTCGCCGTCCTGCGGGTTCCAGCCGGGCGTCGTGTCCACCTTGTTGGCGGCGACGACGAAGGGGGTCCCCGTCCGGCGGAGGATGTCGATCGCCTCCTCCGTCTGCGGCTGGAAGCCGTCGTTCACGTCGACGACCAGCACCGCGATGTCGGCGAGGGCGCCGCCGCGGGCGCGCAGCGTCGAGAAGGAGTGGTGCCCCGGCGTGTCAATAAAGAGGAGTCCGGGTAAATCGAAGTCCGACGGGTCGATCAGCTCGCCCGCCATCCCGGAGATGGTGTCGAGCGGGATGTCCGTCGCCCCGATGTGTTGGGTGATCGCGCCGGCCTCGCCCTCGCTGACGGCGGAGCCGCGGATCGTGTCGAGCAGGCTCGTCTTGCCGTGGTCGACGTGGCCCAGCACGGCGACGATGGGGGTTCGCAGGGTGTCCGCGTGTGTGTGGTCGGTCATATGTGATCGCCCCGAGAAGGTTATATCGACTGTTCCGCCCGGGCGTCAGTTAAGCCTTTCAAAATGCTGCGACGAACCGGAACGTCGAGAGCGCGCCCGTGTCCGTCGCCCGTCCGGTGACGAAGGCGCGCCCGCGTCCGTCGTCCATCCGGTGACGAACGCGCGGCCGCGTCCGTCACCCGTCCGACGCCCCGTGGCGTTTAATACCGTCGCCCGGGACCGTGAGGGTATGGTCGACATCCTCGCGGAGAACCTGTCCGGGAAGGCGGTGATGAGCTCCGACGGCACGGAGCTCGGGGACCTGTACAACATCACGATGAACCTCGAGTCCGGGGAGCTGAACCACCTCCTCGTCAGCCCGCACGAGCAACTCAGGCCCGAACGCGTCGACTTCGACGTCGACGAGATGGGGCGGCTCCGCGTCCCGGTCGCGAACGTCCAGGCGGTGAAAGACTACATCGTCGTCGCCCGCTGATGCAAGTCCTCGACTCGTCCGCGTTCATCCACGAGTACACGACCGACGAGGACGTGGTCTCCATCCCGGCGGTCCACGACGAACTCACCGGCGAGGTGGCGCTCCGCTTCGACGCGATGGAGGGCTCCGGGATGACCGTCCACGTGCCGGCGCCGGAGGCGGTCGACCGGGTCCGCCGCGCCGCGAAGGGGTCGGGCGACGCCGCGGAGCTTTCCGACACCGACATCCGGCTCATCGCGACCGCCTTGGAGCTTCACGCGACGCTCGTCACCGACGACTACGCGATGCAGAACGTCGCCGAGCGGCTCGACCTCCCGGTCGAGGCCATCGCTCGCGACGGCATCTCCGAGGAGCGCGAGTGGCGCTTCCAGTGCGTCGGCTGTAACCGCACCTTCGACGAGAACAAAGAGCGGTGTCCGATCTGCGGCAGCGACCTGACGCGGAAGAACCCTGCCTGACCGCGCCCTCGACGCTTCCTGCGAACCGCGAACCCGCATGCGGGCAATTCGCACGCCACCGACCGATTGAACAGGCGCCCCGCAGACCCTCCGGCATGAACGCTTTCGAGGAACTGTCGCCGGACGCCCTCCGCGCCGGGCGGGCGGACGCGCTCGACGACGCCGTCGCGACGACCCTGGCCGCCCACCCGCTCGACGGGGTCGAGACCGAGTACCCGCACTACCAGGGGACCGTTGAGGGGCCGGAAGCGCCCCCGCGCCCCACGGAGGACCATCCCGTGTTCTACGGCTGCTTCGACTGGCACTCCGCGGTCCACAGCCACTGGGCGCTCGTCCGCGCGCTGCGGCTCGCCCCGGATCACCCGGACGAGGCCGCGATCGTAACCGGCATCGACGAGCGACTGATCCCCGAGAACGTCGCTCGCGAGGTCGACTACCTCGACGAGAACCCCGGCTTCGAGGAGCCGTACGGCTGGTCGTGGCTGCTGCGCCTCGCCGCCGAACTCGCCCTGTGGGACGACCCACGCGCCGACGCGTGGCACGAGACCCTCCGCCCGCTGGAGCAGCGAGTTCGCCGCGGGACCCGCGAGTCGTTCCTCGGCATCGACCGGGCGCACCGCGTCGGCACCCACGGCAATACCGCGTTCGCGCTCGCGGGCGTCCTTGACTACGCGCGGGTCGTCGGCGACGCCGATCTGGAATCGGAGACGGAAGCGACCGCTCGCCGCCTCTACGCGAACGACACCGCCGCGGTCGTCGGCGCGGAGCCGGTCGGCTGGGACTTCCTCTCGCCCGCCCTGACGGAGGCGGACCTCATGCGACGCGTCCTCGACCCCGACCCCTTCGCGGCGTGGCTCGACGACTTCCTCCCCGACCTCACCGAACCCCCGCACGACGCGCTGCTCGCGCCCGTCGACGTCGAGCCCGACGAGGGCGACGGCGCCGCGATGCACATGATCGGGCTCAACGTCTCCCGCGCGTGGTGTCTCGCCGGACTGGCCGACGGGCTGGACGGGCGAGACGGCCCGGCTGCGACCCGGCTTCGCGAGCCCCTCAACGCCGCGGCGCGCCGGCACGCCGAGGCGGGGGCCGCGGACGTTCTCACCGACGACTACGCGGGGTCGCACTGGCTCTCGTCGTTCGCGCTGTACCTGTTGACGCGGAACGAGGACGGGATCGCGCCGGGGGCGTGCTAGTCGGCTCCCGGTCGGAATCAGTTCAGTCGGCGTCCGGCGGAGCCGGGTCGGTCGCGCTTGCCGGCTCCGGGGTGTCCTCCTCGTTCGTTCCGACCGAGTCCTGGTCTGCGATGCCGAGGGCGTCGTCGGAGAGGTCGCTGCCGTCGAGCCGCGGGACGCGCTCGCGGAGCCGGGCGGCCGCGGCCCGGGCCTCCGCGAACTCCACCTCGGCGAGCGCGCGCACCAGCGCGGCGGCCCGCTCCGCCCGGGCGCGCTGCCACGACTCCTCTCGCGACTCGTAAGTGCGGATCGCGCGCAGGAAGTCGGCCTCGGAGAACTCCGGCCAGTAGGGCGCACAGAAGTAGACGGCGGCCTCGTTGCCGTTGGCGTGCCACGGGAGGAAGTTCGAGGTCCGCTCGTCGCCGCCGGTCCGGACGATGAGGTCCACGTCGCGGATCGGGCGGTCGTAGAGGCGCTCCTCGACCGTCTCGACGTCGACGTCGTCGGGGGCCATCTCGCCGGCGTCGACGTCGCGCGCGATGGCGCGGGCGGCGTCGAGCAGTTCGGTTCGGCCGCCGTACGCCAGCGCGACGTTGAGCGTGAAGCGGTCGTTGCCGGCGGTGCGCCGCTCCGCGTACTCGACCGCGTCGCGGACGCGCGGGGGGAGCCGGGGCACGTCGCCGATCGCCCGGACGCGGACGCCCTGCTCGTGGACGCGGTCGGCGTCGGCGAACTCGCGCAGCTTGCGCTCCAGCAGGTCGAAGAGGGGCTCCAGCTCCTCGTCGGGGCGCTCGAAGTTCTCGGTGGAGAAGGCGTAGAGCGTGAGCTCAGAGACCCCGAGGTCCGCACACCAGTCGAGGACGCGCTCGGTGGTGTCCGCGCCGGCGCGGTGGCCCTCGGGCGCGTCGTCGCCCTGCTCGCGGGCGTACCGACGGTTTCCGTCCTGAATGACGGCGACGTGGTCGGGAACGTCGTCGATCTCGCGGCGGAGGTGTCGTCGGTACGCGCGTCCGACGAGGCCGCGGAGTCGGTTCAGCATCTTCCCTGACTCAGACGGCCGAGCGGTATGTACTTTTATGCTCCGGCCGGTCCTCCGGCCCGCAGATGGAGGCCGCCTACGTCTTCCGCGTCGCCGTCCGGCTCGACCCGCCGGACGCTACCGTCGACCCGGACCGCTTCGAGACGACGATGGAACTCGCGGCGAGCGAGCCCGGGACCGACGGCTGGCTCTTCTTCCGCGACCGCCTGTGGCGCGGCGAGATCGGCGACGACCCGTCGTTCCGAAAGCTGGCGGAAGAGCGACTGGGCGTCGCTCCCGCCGCGAGCGTCGAGGTCGTCGCCGCCGACTTCCGGGAACTCCGCACCAACCAAGCCTATCTCGACGCGCTGACGGACGCGATCGCCGCGGATCTGACTCGTTTCAACGCCGACTCCGTCGACGAGGTCCTCCACAAGTACCTCGGGTCGTCGGTCCACGTCCGGGGGAGTAACCGTCTCACGGTCGGATGCGCCCGTACTCGGGACGGAGTTATACTCGAACGCGTCGCTCGCGCCGGCACCAAAACGTCGTTCGTCCCGGCACGGCGGCCACAGGCATTTTCCCGGCCGCCGTTTTTTCCCCCGGTATGGTCGACCCGCTTCGAGACGCCCTCCCCGCGGTAACGCTGGTCGTCGTCGTCCTCCTGGCCGGCTGTTCCGGATTGCCTGCCACGGACCGACAGGAACCGACTCCCGAACCGACGGTCGAGAGCTTCTCGTATCCGTCAGGGTGGTCACAGGACGGAATTGCGGATCTCTCGGTCGCACTGGAAACGCACGACGCGACGGTGAGCGACACCTCCCGTCGGAGTCGGTTGCGCATCACGGACGAGGACAGCAACCGCACAATAGTGAGAACGGTAGACGCCGACGCCGGCACCGTCTCAGTCCGGTGGGTCGACACGGAGTTCGGCGGGGACATCCACGCGTACTACAGCGCCGAGGGCGTGTTCGAGTACGACCGAACGACGGGAGAGATACACCGGAATCCCGACGAAAACTGGACGCAGGCCCGCGTCGGCTCGCACGAGGGGGTACGACGGCCCCTGTCGGAGCTCGACGTGAACGCGACCGAGACCGTCACCGTCGAGGGGGAGACGGCGGTCAGGTACAACGTGACCGGCATCGAAGACCCCGTCAGCGTTCCGGCCGATAGCGCGACCGGGCACGTCGTCGTTACCGAGAAGGGGTACATCGCGGAGTACGACGTCACGAGGGGAAACGACGGGTTCACCCGGCAGACGAGATACGAGGTCTCCGAGTTCGGAACCGCGACGGCGACCCGACCGGAATGGATGCCCGACGAGTAGCCGTGTTCGGCCGTCGGCTCCGCGTCGTGTCGACCGACCGTCCGAGGCGCGAATGAGCGCGGTCGCGCCGCTGCCGTCGGCCGATCGGTGGCCCTCGTCCGATCCGTCCTCCGTGGCACCCGGTCGCCCGGCCCCAAAACGCACTTACCGACCGGCGGCCTACGGTCGTTCCCATGACCGTCGCCGACTACGATTTCCACCTGTTCGACCTCGACGGGACGCTCGTCGACGCCGAGTGGGAGTACACCCGCGCGGTGTTCGACCGCGTCGGCGACCGGTTAGGCCGCGAGTTCTCGGACCGGGAGGCGCGCGTCCTCTGGCACGGGCTCGGCGGCTCTCGCGCCGAGACCCTCCGCGGGATGGGCGTCGACCCCGACGCGTTCTGGCCGGCGTTCCACGCCGTGGAGGACCCCGTCGCCCGCGCGGAGGCGACGTACCTCCACGACGACGCCGCGCGCCTGCTCGACCGCGTGAGCGAAGTCGGCGGGCCGACCGGGCTCGTTACCCACTGCCAGGAGTTCCTTGCGGAGCCGGTCCTCGATCACGTCGACCTCGACGACCGGTTCGACGCGGTCGTCTGCTGTACCGACGAGACGGGGTGGAAGCCGGCGCCCGACCCGATCGAGGCCGCGATGGGCGTGCTCGGCGTCGACCCGAACCGAGGCCGCGGCTACTACGTCGGTGACGGCGAGAGCGACGTGGCGGCCGCCTGGAACGCCGGCCTCGACGCGGTCCACGTCGAGCGCGTCGGCCACGACGAGCGCGGGCGGTGCGTCCTCGGCGACCGACGCGTGAGCCGCCTCGACGAACTGGTCGGCGGCAACGGTAGCGATGCCGGCCGCCGCGGCGGCGTGCGCGTCGATTCCGACGGCGCGGTCGACGCGTCGTGAGCAATTTATCAGCCCGCGGGGCGAGGCGCCGACCATGACCAAGTGGTTCCACAGCGGCCGTCGTCGCGACCTCTGCGCGCTGCTGTACGACCACGGGGAGCTGCGCGCGCAGTCGGCGAAGAGCCGGCTCGAATCCCACTACGACGAGCGGATCGACCCCGGCTCCTTCTACGGCACCCTCTCCGCGCTCGTCGAGGCCGGGTACCTCGACCGACGGACCGAGGGAATCGCCGACGTGTACGCGCTCACCGACGCGGGCGAGGCGGCGCTGCTCGACCACTACGCGTGGCTCGGCGAGCGGATCGAGGGCGGCGGCGGAAGAGAGAACGTCGTCGACGGTTCGGAGGGTGGCGACGAGCCCGAACGGGAAGCGGAACGCGACCGCTCGGACCTCAAGGATTAACAACTTTGCCGGCGTGAGTTAATACATGACAGTCGTCAGCGTCTCCATGCCGGAGGAGTTACTCGAACGGATCGACAGCTTCGCGGACGAACACGGGTACACCGGGCGCAGCGAGGTCGTCCGCGAGGCCTCGCGGAACCTCCTCGGCGAGTTCGAGGACGCGAAGCTGGAGGACCGCGCGCTGATGGCCGTGGTGACGGTCCTGTTCAACTACGAGACGACGAACGTCGAAGAGCGGATGATGCGGCTGCGACACGAGGACGAGGGGATCGTCGCCTCGAACTTCCACAGCCACGTCGGCTCGCAGTACTGTATGGAGCTGTTCGTACTGGAGGGCGGGTTAGAGGAGATATCGGCGTTCGTGGGGAAGGTCCGCGCGACGAAGGACACGCTCACGGTCGATTACAGCGTCACGCCCGTCGACGAGTTCGGCGCCGGCGCGCTCGGCGACGCCCACGCGCACGGCGGTCACGGGAGCGGAGAGGCCGGCGAGGGCGCGTCCGAGGAAGACGAAACGGAAGCGGGCGCGACCGCTGAAGACGACTGAGAGCGGGTCGAACGGGGTCGTGCGACAATCCGTTTCCCCGCCCTCAGGCGGTCTCGGGGCGGACCGATTCGAGCGCGGCGTCGAAGTCCTCGCCGGTGACCCCGACCTCGTCGGCGTGGTCGTTGGCGGCCTCGCCGTGCTCGTCGGCGACGCGCTCGATGGCGCGCATCGCGGCCGCTCGGGTCAGTGAGGCGATCTCCGCGCCGGAGTACCCCTCCGTCTCGTCTGCGACCCGTTCCAAGTCGACCTCGTCGGTCAGCGGCTTCTCGCGGGTGTGGACCTCCAGGATCTTGCGGCGCGCCTCGCGGTCCGGTTCGGGGACCTCGACGTGGGTCTCCAAGCGCCCGGGGCGGAGCAGCGCGGGGTCGAGCGCGTCCCGCCGGTTGGTCGCCGCGAGGACGACGAGGTTCGGGTTGTCGCTGGCGCGGTCGAGCTCGGTCAACAGCTGGGAGACGACGCGCTCGCTCACGCCGGAGCCGTCGCCGCCGGCCGCGTCGCGGTCGGTCGCGACCGCGTCGATCTCGTCGAAGAAGATGATCGCGGGCGCCGCCTGCCGGGCGCGGTCGAACAGCTCGCGCACCGCCTTCTCCGACTCGCCGACGTACCGGTCGAGGAGCTCGGGGCCGGCGACCTGGATGTAGTTGACGCCGCTCTCGCCGGCGATGGCGCGCGCGAGCAGCGTCTTCCCGGTCCCGGGCGGGCCGTACAGCAGGACGCCGGTCGGGGGGTCGGCGCCCGCCGCGTCGAAGAGGGGCCCGTACGAGAGCGGCCACGTCACGGCGCGTTCGAGCTCCTCCTTGGCGTCGTCGAGGCCGCCGACGTCGGCGAAGTCGGTGGTCGGCTGCTCGGCGACGTACTCGCGCATCGCGCTCGGCTCGACGCTCGCGTGAGCGGCCTCGAAGTCGGCCTTGCTGACGGTCACGTCGTTGAGCGCGCGCGAGTCCGACTCGCGGGCGCGGCGGAGCGCCGTCATCGCCGCCTCCTGCGCGAGCCCCTCGATGTCGGCCCCGACGAACCCGTGCGTCCGGCTCGCGATCCGATCGAGGTCGACGTCGTCCGCCAGCGGCATCCGGCGCGTGTGGACGTCGAGGATCTGCCGGCGGCCCGCCTCGCCGGGGACGCCGATCTCGATCTCGCGGTCGAACCGGCCGCCGCGGCGGAGCGCGGGGTCGATGGTGTCGACGCGGTTCGTCGCGCCGATGACGATCACGTCGCCGCGGGCGTCAAGCCCGTCCATCAGCGAGAGCAGCTGGCCGACGACCCGGTTCTCCACGTCGCCGCCGTCGTCGCGTTTCCCCGCGATCGAGTCGATCTCGTCGAAGAAGATTATCGCCGGGGCGTCGTCGCTCGCGCGCTCGAACACCTCGCGGAGCCGCTCCTCCGACTCCCCCTTGTACTTCGACATGATCTCCGGGCCGTCCACCGTGATGAACGTCGCGTCGACCTCGTTGGCGACGGCGCGGGCGATGAGCGTCTTCCCGGTCCCCGGCGGCCCGTGGAGGAGGACCCCCTTCGGCGGGTCGATGCCGAGCCGGGTGAACACCTCCGGCTCGGAGAGCGGGAGTTCGATCGTCTCCCGGACCAGCTCGAGCTCCTCGTCGAGCCCACCGATGTCCTCGTAGGTCGCGCCCGCGGTGTGTTCGGCGGGCGGGGCGTCGCCGGTCTTCGGCCGGGCGTCGTCGCCGGGGAGGTCGGTCCCCGAGCCCGAGGCGGTCCCAGATCCTCCGGCTCGGTCACTTCCCGCGTCCGTCGGCGCGTCGGCGCGGTCGCCCGCGGACCCAGCGTCGCTCGTCGGTTCGGCGTCGCCCTCGTACTCGACGGACACGTCGGTCGACGCCGTGATCCGGACGGTCCCCGCGGGCGCGGTCCGGGCGACCACGAACCGGAGGCCGCCGAGCCGCTCGACGTGGACGGCCTCGCCCTCGGTGACGGGACGGTCGCGGAGCTCGCGGGAGAGCGCGCGCTCGACCACCTCGCGGCTCACGTCCACCTCGGCGAGGCGGCCGGGCGCCGAAAGCGCCACACGGTCGGCGTCGGAAACGTCGACGGGCGCGATGGTCACGGTGTCGCCGACCTTCACGCCGGCGTTCGCACGGGTGTCGGCGTCGATGAGGACGGAGCCGTCGGGGGCGTCGGGGCCGCCCGGCCACACCTTCGCGACCGCGGTGCGCTCGCCGCGCACCTCGACCGTGTCGCCGCTGAGGAGGGCGAGCCGCTTGCGGGCCGACTCGGGGAGCCTGGCGATGCCCCGGCCCGCGTCCCGCTTCTCGGCGGCACGCACCGTGAGCCGGAGCCCTGCGGTGTCGTTCATACACACCCTTCCGGCCCGCGGCTCTTTATCCTTGTCCGACGCCGTCGCGAGCGGGTTCCCGGCCGCGGATATCGATCCAAAACGGTCGGGAGGGTAGTGACAGTTGCTTATAAATAGCGGCCGCGGTGGCGTGCGCCTGCGAGCGGCCGCCCTCGGCGGCCGCGAGCCAGCACGCGCGAGGGACGCGGCGAACGCGAGCGGCGAAGCCGCGAGCCGTGAGCCGCGAGGCTGGGGAGGCGTGAGGCGCGGTTGCGGTGCGGTCGGGTGGGACTCAAAGGGGCAGCCGGGAGGCGGGCGCAGGCGTTCACGAGAGCGAAGCTCTCGTGAGCCAATCAGAACGCGGGGCGTTCTGATGACGACGCAAGGACCACAGGGAGCGAGCAGCGCGAGCGACCGAGGACCGCAGCGAGCGTGCGCCCGCCTCCCGGCTGGGGCTTTGGAGGTATCCGTCGTCGATCCGCAGTCGATTATTTATAAGTGAGCGGCTGGGGATTTGGCGGTGTTCGCCGCCGATATGCTGCTAATCACATATAAACAGCCGTCGGCAATGCTTGAAACTCGCATTTATAAACGACTTCCGTCCCGATCGGACAGACCACAGTCAAGCGCGTATCGACCGCAACCCCCTTCCCTCGGCCGGCCGCGGTGACTGATATGCAACCGACGGGACACCTGCGGGGCGACGCGGTCCGCGTCGGCGGGGACGCCCGCCAGCGCTTCTACGACGCCCGGGGGTACGGGCGGCCGCTCGACGGGAACGAGATCGCGCTCTCGCGGGTCGAGGCCGCCCACCTGCTGTTCCGCGGCGACCTCTCCGGGATAACGCTGAGCGATGATTCAGATCCCGTCGGCTTCGAGCGCTTCTTCGTCGCGAGCGCGGCCGCGGCCGACCGCTTTGCGGTGCGCTTCCTCGTCTACTCCGACCTCCGCGACCGGGGCTTCTACCTCTCGCCCGCCCGCGAGCCGTGGCCGGGCGGGGATGACGCCCCGAGCGACGCGGTCGACTTCGTCGCCTACGAGCGCGGCGAAACGCCCGACACGGGCAACGTGAAGTACCCGATACAGGTCGTCGGCGAACGCGAGTCCGTCGCGGCCGCGGAACTGGCCGGGCGCACCCTCGCGGTCGTCGACGAGGAGTCCGACATCACCTACTTCGCGGCCGAAGCGGGCGGCATCGAGGGCGCGACCGACTACGAGCCGCCGAGCGACCTGACCGGCGTCCTCCTCGCCGATCGCGTCGTCGTCTGGGACGCCCCCGAGGACCTCTACGAGCGCGGCTTCTACGGCCGGCCGCTCACGGGGCGAGCCGCCGACGTGGAGGGCGCGCTCCAGCTCTCGCTCGTCGAGGCCGCATCGCTCGCGGCAGACGGCCGGCTGTCGCTGTCGGCGTCGGTGGAAGGCGAGAGAACTGAGGACGCGGACGCGAACGCCGGTGACGCCGCCGCCAGAGTCGTCGCCCGCGGCCGCGACGTGGAGGGCGAGCGGTTCGACCGCCGGCTCGCGGTTTATAAGCGCCTCCGCGCGGCCGACGCGGTGCCGAAAACCGGCTTCAAGTTCGGCGCCGACTTCCGGACGTACCTCGACGTGGAGACGGTCGACGACCTCCCGCACTCCGAGCACCTCGTGCGCGTGGTGGGGCCGGACCACGAGTTCTCGCCGCGCGAGCTCTCGCTCGACGTGCGGCTCGCGGGCGGCGTCCGCAAGGAGATGGCGTTCGCGCTGACCGCGGTCGGCGGCGAGCGCTCCAGCGACGGCGCCGCCGGCGCGACCCTCGACGCCGACGTGGAGTGGCTCTCGGTCGACCGGCTGACGCCGTAGCCGACCGGAGCCGGTCCCGCGGACAGCTACGACACCGTGACGGCGTCGTCGAACAGCGCGGCGAACAGCTTGTTCTCGGCCGCCCGGAGGTGCTGTGTGAACGTCGTCTGTGAGATGTCCATCATCGACGCAACCTCCTCGCCCGTGTGCTCGCGGGGCCACTCGAAGAACCCGGCGTAGTGCGCGGTGCGCGCCGCCTCGCGCTGTCGGTCCGTCAGCGCCCCCGCTAACTGCTTCCGGAACCCGGCCTCGGTCTGGACGTCCCGCTCGCGCTCGCGCTGCGCGACGAGCGTCAGCCCGTCGTACGCCGTCTGAAGTGCGTCGACGACGGAGCGGATGTCGTTCGAGCTGGCGACGTGCGCGACCAGCGTCCCGCTCGTCCCGGCGACCGAGAGCGACTCGACGCCCGCGCCGTACTGCGCCAGCGTCGCGACGATCGACCGCTCGCCGAGCGAGAACCGGAACAGCGAGCGTCCCTCGTGGGTGTAGACGTGCTGTGCCGCGTCGACGCCGTCGGCGCCGGCGGCGTACTCGGAGACGGCATCCGGTTCGGCGTCCGCGACCGTGACGTACTGGACGCGGTCGTCTTCGCCGCCGCCGACGTGCTCGACGTCGACCGTACAGTCCAGCTCCGCCGCCATGGTCGCCAGCGGCTCGTCGATCCCGGTCAGCTGGAACTCCAGCTCGGTGACGCTGTCCGCGGCGAGCGTCCGCTTGCTCTCGACGGCGCTGATCGCGTCGGCGACGGTGCGGCCCAGTTCTGCGAAGATGTCGCGCTCGATCAGGTCGAACGCGTCGGCGTTGCGGGTCATCACGACGAGTACGCCGTATTCCGCGCCGCGGTACGCGAGCGGCACCACGACGCAGTGCGACTCACCGGGACATCCGGCGAGGTCGTCGTCGTCGACCTCGGTGAACACCGGACGGGAGGCGTCGAGCGCCGCCTCGATCGGCGTCGGGTCGGTGGCGCACAGCGTCTCGATGTGGCCGTCGAGCGCGTCGACGTCGGCCCCCGAACACGAGCGCGGACTGACGGTGCCGTCGACGAGCCCGCGTCCGCCGGTCCAGGCCACGTCGAAGAGCTCGGCGGAGGCGAACTGCTCGCAGACGGCGGCCTCGATCTCGGCTCTCGTCGACGCGGCGACGAGCTCCCGGTTGACGTCTCGCAGCACCTCGTTCGTGTTGTTCAGGAGGGCCAACCGCTCGTTCTGGTCCTCGATGCGCAGCTCGCGTTCCTTCCGTTCGGTGACGTCGCGCTCGATCGCGACGTAGCGGTCCACCTCGCCGTCCTCGGTGATCGGCGCGATCGTCGCGTCGATCCAGCAGAGCTCCCCCGACTTCCGGCGGTTCGTCAGCTCGCCCTCCCACACCGACCCCGACTCGATCTGCTCCCAGAGCCCCTCGTAAAACTCGTCGTCGTGTTTCCCCGACTGCCAGAGTCGGGGATTCTCGCCGACCACCTCGTCCGGTCCGTACCCCGTGACCGTTTCGACGGCCGGGTTCGCGTACTCGATGGTGCCCTCCGGGTCCGTGAGGAAGATCGCGTGCCCGGCGTGTTCGATGGCCTTCCGGAAGCCCCGAAGCCGCTCGTTCGCCCGCTCTAGCCGCGCTTTGACGGCGTCCTCCTCGTCGACGTACTCGGAGAGGTAGTACACCGTCAGGAGGGTGAGCCCGCTCACGACGAGCCCGGGGAGCTCCTCGACCCCCGTGGTCGCCGTCCGGACGGTGAGCAGCTGCCGGAGCGTCATGAAGGTCAAAAGCAGCGTCAGGAAGCCGAACCGCCGATCGCGGGTGCTCGCGAGCAGCAGGACCGAGTAGCCGACGCCGAGCAGCCGAAGCCCGATCGAGAGCGCGATGATCCAGTTCATCCGCTCCGTTCCCTCCCTCGGCGGACCGTCGTCTCTGCCCCGCCGGTCGTTCGTCCGCTTCGGTACGGTGCGTTCATGTCCGGGGGGTGTCCGTTCTCGGTGATAATATCGGCGGTCGCCGTCGCGGGGCGCGAAACGGTCGATCCGGCCGACCGATCCCCCGATCCAAACAGTATTGGTACCCGGAATATGGGGTGTTCCCTCGGAGAGCGGCCGGGGCAAACTGTATTGGTATCACCCTTTCCACCGGGGTCTGCGTACGTTCACGCGTATGACCTCCAGGACTAACCGGCCGGCGCGGAACCGAGCGCCCGTCGGCGAGACGACCGGCGACGGGTGGTGGCGATGAGCACCGCTGACGACGGGGACACCCTCCCCGGCATCCCGAACGTCGGGAAAGCCGACCTCGACGCGATGGTGGAAGCGGAGCGGCCCGACCCGCGGGAGGAGCTCGCGGACGTCGAGGCGGACACCGACCTCGGCGTCGCGATGGCCGAGGACGCGCAGCGCGTCGCTCGCGGCGAGATCACCGGCGACGATTACTGGGAGAAGTACGACGAGGCCGCCGCCGCGGAGTTCGGCGAGGCGTACCGCGAGACGCCGAACCCGGCGGTCGACTCGGGCGACCAGACGGTCTCGACCGAGACGGCCGAGTCGCTCAGCTGTGCCGTCGGGTCAATGGACACGTTCTCGACGGAGACGGCGCAGGTCGAGGACGAGGCGGGAGACGAGTCGGACGGGGGGATCGGCGCGGGCGACGAGAAGTGGGGGATGGTGATCGACCTCCAGAAGTGCGTCGGCTGCGACTCGTGTACGGTCGCGTGCAAGTCCGAGAACCGAACCCCGCCCGGGGTCTCGTACAACGTCGTGATGGAGGAGGAACACGGCGAGTTCCCGAACGTCACGCGGACGAACGTGCCGCGCCCGTGCATGCAGTGCGACAACCCGCCGTGCGTTCAGGTGTGTCCCGTCTCGGCGACGTACAAGATGGACGACGGCGTGGTCAACATCGACTACGACCGCTGTATCGGCTGTCGGTACTGCAACATCGCCTGCCCGTACGGCGCGCGGTACTTCGACTTCGGCGAGAACTACGACGACGAGGTCGAGGGGGCGGGCGAGGTCACGAGCCCGGAGTACGGCGTTGACCGCGGCCCGCGCGAGGAGGGCGAGTCGCCGATCGGCAACATCCGCAAGTGTAGCTTCTGTACGCACCGGTTAGAGCGCGGCGAGGAGCCGGCCTGCGTCGAGACGTGCGTCGGCGACGCCCGGAACATGGGCGATCTCGAGAACCCCGACAGCGAGGTCGCGAAGATGGCCGACTCGTCGCGCGCGTTCCAACTGAAAGAAGACGAGGGGACCGACCCCAACGTCTACTACCTCAAATAGACCCATGGCGACACAGAGTCCACACGTCGAGTTCGACCCGGGGTTCGAGGACGACCGGCTGCGCGTCGCCTGGTACGCGGTCGTCGGCGTCCTCGTCGCCGTCGGCGCGTACGCGACGTACTTTCGGCTCACGGAGGGGATGGCGAGCACGAACCTCACGAGCGTCGTCCCGTGGGGCGCGTGGGTCGCGTTCTACATCTACTTCGTCGGCCTCTCGGCCGGCGCTTTCCTCGTGAGCACGATGGCGAACGTCTTCGAGGTCGAGGGGATGCACCGGATCGACCGCGAGGCGCTGTTCGCAGCCGTCATCAGCATGGCGGTGGCGCTGCTGTTCGTCTGGATCGACCTCGGGCGGATGGACCGGATGTACTTCCCGTTCCTCTGGCGCCAGCTGACCTCGGCGCTCTCGTGGGAGGTCCACGCCTACGTGGCCTACATCGGGATCTTGATCACGGAGCTGTACTTCTCGATGCGGATCGACCTTGCGCGGGTCGCCGAGCGCACTTCGGGGCTCAAAAGGCGGTTCTACGCGGCGCTCGCGCTCGGCCGGCTCGACACGAGCGAGGCGTCGCAGGCGTTCGACCGACGCTGGCTCAAGCGGGCCGGCGTCGTCGGGATCCCGCTGGCGATCTTCATGGTCCACGGCGGCACCGGCGTGCTGTTCGCCGTCTCGAAGGCCCGTCCGTACTGGAACAGCGGACTGTTCCCGGTGATATTCGTCGTCTCGGCGCTACTCAGCGGGACCGCCCTGGTGATGCTGATCTACGTGCTTCGGACCCGGCTGTTCGACGGCGAGTCGGTCGACCCTGACCTGTTGGATCGGCTCGCACAGCTGGTGATCGGCTTCATTATCGTCGACGCCGCGCTGACCGCCATCGAGACGTTCATCGCGATCGCCAGCCTCCACCCCCACGAGATCGAGACCTGGCAGGTGATCATGTACGGCCCGATGTCGTGGTCGTTCTGGTGGTTCATGGTCGGCTTCAGCTGGGTATTCCCCATGGTGTTGCTGAGCAAGCGGTCATGGCGGCGCTCGCCCTCGGTGATGGTTCTGGCCGGGCTGAGCGTCGTCGTCGGAATCGTCGCGGTGCGGTTCAACATCGTCGTTCCGGCGCAGGTCATGCCCGTGATGGAGGGGCTCCCTCACGGGTCGTACTTCCCGACCCTCGTCGAGTGGGGAACGAGCGTCGGCATGATCGGCGTCGGGCTGCTGTTGTACACGCTGGGCGCGGAGACGCTTCCGTTGACCCCGCTTTCCGGAGGTGACCACGAATGAGTTCCGACGATTCGGGCGAGGGCGGCGCGGGGGTTTCGCGTCGCGACTTCGTCAAGGCGGCCGGGAGTATCGGAGTTATCGCGGCGGCGAGCAACGCCGCGGTCGACGTGGACGTCGACGACCTGTGGACCGACGACGAACACCACTACGTCGGCGACGAGTACGGCGAGTACGGCGCGAGCGACGTGATACACACAACCTGCGGCCAGTGTAACACGTTCTGTCCGATCAAGGTCAGGCTCGCGGACGGGAGCGGCACCGGCGAGTACAGCTCGCTCGTCCGGAAGCTCGCCGGAAACCCGTACTCGTTCCTCACCACGCAACCGTTCTCGCAGGTCCCCTACGACAGCGACCCGGAGGACGTGGCGATGGGCGACGTCGATGGGAGCGGCGACGTCGACACCGACCGCTGGTCGCTTTCGGGCGGCCGGATCTGCCTGAAGGGACAGGCGGGCATCCAGACGGCCTTCGACAGCTACCGCGTCCGGCAGCCGATGAAGCGGGTCGGCCCGCGGGGCTCGGGCGAGTGGAAGACCGTCTCATGGGACGAGGCGATCCGGGACATCGTCGAGGGCGACGACGAGCTCGGCCACCCCGGGCTCGAAGACATCTGGGGGTACGCCCCGCAGGAGGCGGTGATGAGCGACTGGGAGGCCGTTCAGAGCGGCGAGCTGTCCAAGTCAGCGTTCGACGAGAAGTACGCGGACGACCTCATCGACACCGACCACCCCGACCTCGGCCCGAAGTCCAACCAGATCGTCGACGTCGGCGGGTTCCGGCGGAACTTCATCCGCAACCGGCTCTGGCATCAGGGGCTCGGGTCGATCAACAGCATCCACCACGCGGGGACCTGCGGCGTCTCGAGCGTGATGGGCAACGTTCGGTCGCACGCCGCCCAGAAGAAGCGGCAGTACCCGGACGTCGAGAACTGCGAGTACCTCATCGCGTGGGGGACCAACCCGATGGTCGCCAACAAGGGCCCGACGTGGCTCGCGCCGAAGCTGACGAACGCCATCGAGGACGGGATGCGGATGGACGTCGTCGACCCGCGCCTGTCGAAGACGGCCGAGAAGGCCGACACGTGGGTGCCCGTCGAACCCGGCGCGGACGGGGCGCTCGCGCTCGGGATGGCGCGGTGGATCATCGAGAACGACCGCCACGACCTGACGTACCTCCAGAACCCCTCGCGGTCGGCCGCGAGCGACGACGACGAGCCGACGTGGAGCGACGCGACACACCTCGTCCTCGTCGACGAGCCGGCGGGGCCGAAGGCGCACGCCGCCGACCTAGGACTCGTCGACGAGGACGACGAGGCCGCCGACGACTTCGTCGCCGTCGACGCGGCGACGGGCGAGCCGCGCCCCGCGAGCGAGGTCGACACGGCGGTCCTCGACGTCGACGTGACAATCGACGGGACGGCGGTCCGGAGCGTCTGGAGCCAGTACCGCGAGCGCGTCTTCGAACACACCGTCGAGGAGTACGCCGAGATGGCCGGCGTACCGGCCGAGCAGATCGCCGAGATCGCCGACGAGTTCACCAGCCACGGCAAGCGGGCGGCGATCATGGCCTACCGCGGGCCGGCGAAGCACACCAACGGCTTCTACAACACGCGGGCGATCGCCACCCTCCAGCACCTCATCGGGAACTACGACTGGAAGGGCGGCCAGATCACGCCGTACGCCGGCTACGACACCATGTCGGGCCGGTACGAGCTCGGTTCGGTCCCGGACGGCCACTCGCCGTGGGGGATCCCCCTGCTCCGCGGCGGCGTCAACTACGAGGACACCTCGCTTTTCGACCGCGACGACGGCTACCCGGCGAAGCGGCCGTGGTTCCCCGTCGCGCCGCCGCAGGCGACCCAGGAGCTCTACGGCAGCGCCGCCGACGAGTACCCGTACGGCGTCGAGGCGCTGTTCATCCGGCCGTACTCGAACAACCACGTGATGGCGGTCGCCGGCGGCGACGAGATCCCGGCGATACTGAAGGACACCGACACGATCCCGCTGATCGTCGCCTCGGACACGGTCATCGGCGAGACGAGCCAGTACGCCGACTACATCCTGCCGGAGCCGACCTACCTCGAACGGTGGGAGAACTTCGGGACGTACCCGAACAAGCGGCTGGCCGACGAGAAGATCAGCCAGCCGGCGGTGTCGGTCGTCCCGAACGCGCGTCCGTTCGAGGACGTCCTCGTCGAGCTGTGGTCGGAGCTCGACCTCCCGGGAGTCGGCGAGGACGCCGTCCCCGACGCCGACGGAGACCTGTGGCCCCTCGAACGGGCCGAGGACTTCTACCTGAAGCTCGCCGCCAACATCGCCTACAGCCGCGACCCGGTCGCGGACGCGAGCGAGGACGAGCGGCGGGTGTTCCGCGAGAGCCACGAGAACGGCCTCGGCGAGGCGTTCGACCTCGACCGCTGGAAGGCTGCGGTCACCGACGAGGAGTGGCCGAAGGTCGTCACCGTGTTGAACCGGGGCGGCCGCTTCGAGGAGCCGACCGAGGGGTACGACGAGGCGTTCGCCGAGCACGGTCACGACTACGACTACGCCGAGCGCGCGGACGACTCGAACGCCTACGACGGCGAGCACATGCGGTACAAGCTCGAGTCCCGCGTCGACTTCTACAGCGAGGTCGTCCCGAACGGGAAACACTCCTTCACCGGCGAACGCTTCGACCCGCTGCCGCGGGTCGACGACGTCGAACACTACGACGGCACCGTCCAGGCCGCGGTGAGCGGCGACGATGACCGGGAGCGCCCGCTCCGGCTGATCAACTGGAAGCCGCGGACGCAGGGCATGCACCGCACCCAGAACAGCCCGTGGCTCCGCGAGACGCGCCCCGAGAACCCGCTGTGGATCAACCCCCGAGACGCCGAGGAGCGGGGCATCGAGAACGGCGACGAGATCGCTATCGACGCCGGTCGCGAGACCGTCGACGGGGTCGCGATGGTCACGAGCGGCATCCGGCCGGGCGTCGTCGGGGCGATGTGGGGCTGGGGTCGGACCGGCGACGGGGCGACGGCCCAGACAGTTGACGGCGAGACGCGGCCGGCGGTCGAGGCCGACGGCCACAGCGACTACCAGTTCGACGAGCCGATGAGCGAGGAGGCCGGGTACGCGAAGGGCCGCGACGCCGGCTTCGCGATCAACCACGTCCAGCCGTTAGACGCGCGACTCGGCGACACCGGTCTCTCGGACCTGGTCGGCGGGAGCAACGCGCAGTACGACGCCTTCGTCGACGTGGAGCGGCGGTGATCAGCATGTCCGAAACCGCTCACGAGGACTTCGACGAGACGGCGACCGCAACGGCCCGCGCGCGGCTGTACGGGCTGCTGGCGGCGACCTTCGACGGCGAGGCCGAGACGACCGCGGCCGCGATCGACGAGGGAGCCTTCGCCGCCGTCGCCGAGGCGTTCCCGATCGACATCGAGACGGCGCCCCTGCGCGGCGACGAGTACGACGCGGACGCGCTGAAGATCGGGTACGACAACCTGTTCGTCGTGCCCGGGAGCCACTACGTCCCGCCGTTCGCGTCCGCCCACGCGGTCGACCCGAGCGAGGAGTTCGAGTCTGACTCGCGGTACCACACCGCCGGGGAGGCCGGCGAGCTGCTCGGAGACCCGGCCGCCGACATGGCTGAACTGTACGCCGTCGGCGGGTTCTCGCCCGAGCGGGGCGACGACATCCCCGATCACGTCGCCGCCTGCTTCGAGTTCATGCGCGCCCTCTGCGAGCGGGAGGCGGCGCTCCGCGACGGCGACGGAACCGAGTCGGACCTCGACGCGGTCCGCGAACTCCAGGCCCGGACGCTCTCGCGGCTGGGCTGGATCGACCGGTTCGAGGAGGCCGTCGCGAGCCGCGACACCGCGGAGGGCGTCTTCGCCGCGATCGCCCGGCTCGCGCGGACGTTCACCGCGTGGGACGCGCGAGAAGTCGTCGACGCCGACGCGCAGCCGTCCGAGAACATGACCGCGTAACCACGCCACCGTAACCACACCACCGATGACAACTACCACCATCTCAGACGCAGACTTCCGTGATCGCCTCCGCGCCGTCGACGACCCGGCGCTCGGGACGGACATCGTCAGCGCCGGCCTCGTCACCGACGTGACCGTCGACGACGGGACCGCCGCCGTCGAGCTCGCGCTCGGTGCGCCCCACGCGCCGGACGAGGCCGCCATCGCGGACCGCGTCCGCGAGGTCGCCGCCGACGCGGGGATCGACGTCGAGCTCTCGGCGAACGTGCCGCTGTTCGACGCCGCCGAGTCGTCGGTCCTGCCGGGCGTCAAGAACGTGATCGCCGTCGCCTCCGGGAAGGGCGGCGTCGGGAAGAGCACCGTCGCCGTCAACCTCGCCGCCGGCCTCGCGGACCGCGGGGCGAACGTCGGGCTGTTCGACGCCGACGTGTACGGCCCGAACGTCCCGCAGATGCTCGGCGCCGACGCCGAGCCGGACGTGGCGACCGTCGACGGCGAGGAGCGGATCGAGCCGCCGACCGCGCACGGGCTCGAACTGATGAGCGTCGGCCTGCTGATCGACGAGGACGACCCGGTCGTCTGGCGCGGCCCGGTCGCACAGAACACGCTCACCGACCTCTTCGACGACGTGTCGTGGGGGTCGCTCGACTACCTCGTCGTCGATCTGCCGCCGGGGACCGGCGACGTCCAACTGACGGTGCTTCAAAATCTCCCCGTCACTGGGACGGTCGTCGTCACGACCCCCCAGTCCGTCGCGGTGGGAGACACCCGCCGGGGCGTCCAGATGTTCGGGGAGTACCGGACCAACGTGTTGGGCGTCGTCGAGAACATGAGCGGGTTCGTCTGCCCCAGCTGCGGGGACACGCACGAGATCTTCGGCGAGGACGGCGGCCGGACGCTGGCCGACGCGGTCGACGTCCCGTACCTCGGATCGCTGCCGCTGGACCCGGCCGTCCGCGCGGGGGCCGACGACGGCGAGCCGATCGTGTTCGGTGACGACGGCGACACCGCGGCGGCGTTCCGGGAGTTGGCGGCGACGGTCGCGAACAAGGTCGGCGTCCTCCGGCGTCACCACCGACAGCGGGAGAGCGAGGGGCCGACCTGAAGCGGGAGGCGCCGCCGGCGCCGACGACGACGAAGCGTTCGCGTGGGCGGTATAGCGCGAAGCCGGCCCTGAGACGCCGCCGAGCGGAGATGAATCGGCCCGCCATCGGCCGGCTGACGCCGTCGTTCACGCCTCCGCTATCCGGAAGGAGACGACGTAGGTCCGACCGTCCGCCCCGAGCGAGAAGACGTACTCGCCCGGTCGGTCGAGCACCGCGTCGCGGCGGTCCGACGCGTCCGGCGCGGTCGGGTCGTAGCGGACCTCCCACGTCTCCGTCTCGCCCGGGGGCAGCTCCCGCACGGTCAGGTTGTGGGTGCCCGCCGGGGCGTTCGCGGCCGTCTCCCACTCGGGGGCGTCCGCTCCCCGCTCCGCGGCGTTCCGGAAGACGACCCATTGGTCCGGGTTGACCGGCACCGTTCCGTCCCCGACGTTCGTGGCGGTGACGCGGACGGTCTCGGCGTCTCGTTCGAGGGACAGCGAGAGCCCGCCCGCCCGTTCGTCCGGACACACCGGGTCGTCGACCCGCTCGCCGTCCGGTCCGATCGCGGGACAGGCGGGCGAGCCGGCGGACAGGCAGCCGGCGAGGACGACGAGGCAAGCGACCGCGACGAGTGCGAACCGAGACATACCCGGGACGACCGCTCGCCGTTCAAAAGGGGTGCCGGAGGCTACGACGATCGCTTGAGCCACCGCGTCCGGGCGCGAGCGCCGTCAGAGAGCGGGAGCTTTTTCCGGCGGTGACGCCCTTCGCAACCCATGGACGATCCCTCCATGTTCCCGTCCGAGTCGGACGAGTACGACATCTCGACCGTCGACCTCAGCGACGACCGCTACGAGGTCAAACAGTCGCTGGTCCGGAACAAGTACACCGTCCGCGACAGCGCCGGAAACGTGGTCCTCCGCGGGAAACAGAAGATGTTCAAGCTGAAAGAGGAGTTCCCGTTCGTCACCGGCGACGACGAGGACGCCTTCTCGGTGAAGGCGGGCGGCATTATCGACGTCGGCGGCAACTACGCCATCGTCGACGCGGGCACCGGCGAGGAGGTCGTCGTCTTGGACGAGGACTACTCGCTGTTCGTCGAGAACTGGACGATCCGCGACCCCGACACGGGCGAGGCGCTGGCGACGATCGAATCGAAGAACAAGCTGCTCTCGGGGCTCCGCCACCTCGTCGGGGCCGCGAACCTGATCCCGAACAAGTACGAGATATTCGACGCGGACGGCGGCCACGTCGGCGACATCGAGGGACAGTTCTCGATGCGCGACGCCTACACGGTCACCGTCGACGACGCGAGCGACGTGCCGAAGGAGGCGGTCGTCGCCGCGGCGTGCATCCTCGACGCTCTAGAGAACCAGTAGCGGCGGTCGGGGCAGCCGGTCGGTAGCGGCGACACGATTTTTACTGCGTACATACAACGTGTGTACATGAGCACGAAGCGCGTCAACTTCCGGCTCCCCGAGGAGCTGGTGGAGCAAGCGGACGTCGCCGCGGAGGTGACGCACAAGGACCGGACGGAGATACTCATCGAGGCCCTCCGGCGGTACTTAGCCGAGATAGAAGACGACGAGGAGTTCCGCGAGGCGGTCGTCGAACTGTACCTCGACGGCACCGTCGGATTCGATACGCTCGCCGAAATCGTCGGACGGCAGGATGCGGAGGCGGTCCGCGCCTCGAAGGAACTCCTCGACGACGGCGAGACGCTCGCCGACGACCTCGCGGACCTGTGAATGCTGGTCGCAGACACGAGCGCGTTCGTCTCGCTCGCGGTCGGCGAGGTCCTCGGCGTCGTGGTCCGCGAGTTCGAGGTCGTCACCACGGAGACCGTTCTCGGCGAGCTCCGAGAGACCGCCGAGTACGACGACAGACACGGTGACGCCGCCGGCCGGGCATTGGAACTGATCGAGGATATCGACGTGCGCTCCGTCGTCGACGAGAGCGAGGGGATCATCACGAGCCGAATCGACGAGGGCGAGGCGAGCTGCGTCGCCACGGTCCGCGAGACGGGCGCAGAATTCCTGATCACCGACGACTACAGGGCGCTCCCGGAGCTGCGGGCGGCGGTCGACGCTCGGGTCGCGCTGTCGCCGATCGTGCTCCGCGCGTTGGTCAAACGCGACGCGCTCAGCGAAGACGAGGCACGGGCGGCGTTCGAGACGATCGCAGAGCAGCGGGACTGGCTTGAGGCACCGATCCACCGGTACACGCGCGAGCTGTTCGAATGAGACTCGCCGACCGCGCGTCGGATTCGGTGGACCGTCACCCCGGCCCGCGCTACGCGCGGAACTCGTCGGCGTAGTCCGCGACGAACTCGCGGACCGTTCTCGGCGGTCGCCCCAGCAGCGTCTCGATGTCGTCGGTCGTCCGTCCGGAGAATCCTAGTCGAACGACCGAATACTCCGCGACCATGAACACGACGAATCCCGGAGAGAACCCGCGTCGATACATCTGCCGCGCGAACGTCAGCCGGGACGGGTCGGCGTACTCGATCGGCCTGTCGAGCACGTCCGAGAACACCCCGGCGACCTCGTGAAAGTCGAGCGCGGCCGGGCCGGTAAGGTCGTACGCCCGGTTCCGGTGTCCGGGGTCGGTGAGGACGGTCGCGGCCACCGCGGCCACGTCCCGCGCGTCGGTGAAACTCAGGACGCCGTCCCCCGCCGGGACGTATATCTCGTTGCGGTCGACGATCTCCGCGCGGTGGATCTCGCTCAGGTTCTGGGCGAACCACGAGGCGCGGAGGAAGGTGCACGCGAGGTCCGTCCCCGCGAGGTGCGTCTCGATCCGGCGATGCGGAAGGATCGGGAGCTTCCCCGCGCCGAGGATCGACAGGAAGGCGACGTGCTCGACGCCTACCCTGTCAGCGGCGTCCGCGAACTCGGTGATGTCGCTCACCGCGCTCCCCGGCGGGTACAGGAGGAAGAGTCGGTCGACGTCCGCGAGCGCAGACCCCCACGTCTCGGGGCGACCGAGGTCGAACTCGACGTACTCCAGCCCCTCACCGAACTGTTCGCGTGCGTCGTCCGGGTTCCGAGTCGCGAGCCGGACCGACGCGTCCCCGTCCGTGAGTTTCCGGACGAGGGGCTCGCCGACGGTGCCGGTCGCGCCGGTGACGAGGACGCGGTCCGCGGTCGGTCGCCCCGAGCTTTCCTCGCCGGTGGCGGCGCGTTCCATACGTCCCGTTCGCGCCTCGCGTATAAGATATTCAGCCCCGATCCGCGCACGAACGGCCCGCCGGCGTCGGCCTCGATCCGAGTGGGGACGCTCCGGCCGGTTTCGACGGCGCTCGCGCCGCCTACTCCCCGCCCAGCTTCGTCTCGCCGACCGCGTCGTGGCCCTCGATGACCTCCGTGCCGCCCATGTACGGGCGCAGCGCCTCGGGGACAGTGACGGTGCCGTCGTCGTTCTGGTAGTACTCTAAGATTGCGACGACGATCCGCGGCACCGCGAGCCCCGAGCCGTTGAGCGTGTGGAGGTACTCCGCGGACTCGTGGTGCTCCTCGCGGTAGCGGATCCCCGCGCGGCGCGCCTGGAAATCCTCGAAGTTGGAGACGGAGGAGACCTCGAGCCAGCGGCCGCCCTGTTCGGGCCCCTCGTCCATGTCGTCGGCGGGCGCCCACACCTCAATATCGTACTTCTTCGCCTGCGTGAACCCGAGGTCGCCGGTACACATCTCTAAGATGCGGTAGGGGAGCTCCAGGCGCCGGAGCACCTCCTCGGCCTCGTCGACGAGCCCCTCGAAGCGCTCGTCGCTCTCCTCGGGCCGGACGAAGTTCACCATCTCCACCTTGTTGAACTGGTGGACGCGGACGATGCCGCGCGTCTCCGTGCCGTGTTCGCCCGCCTCCTGCCGGAAGTTCGGCGTGTACGCCTGGTACTTTAGGGGCAGGTCCTCGCCGAGCAGGATCTCGTCGCGGTGGAGGTTCGTGACGGGTACCTCCGCGGTCGGGAGCAGCCAGAGGTCGTCGTCGTCGTACTCGTCCTCGTTCGACCCCTCGACGCGGTAGGCGTCCTCGGTGAACTTCGGCAGCTGCCCGGTCCCTCGCATCGACGCGGAGTTGACCGGGATCGGCGGGAACACGTCCTCGTACCCCTGCTCGCGGTGGACGTCGAGCATGAACTGGATCAGCGCGTGTTCTAGCCGGGCGCCGTCGCCCTTCGCGACGTAGAACCCGCCGCCGGCGACCTTCGCTCCGCGCTCGAAGTCGAGAATTTCGAGATCCTCGCCGAGGTCGTAGTGCGGCTCCACGTCGGCCGGAAGGTCGCGGAGCTCGTCGAACCCCTCGCGGCGGCGCTCGACGTTCTCCGACTCGTCTTCGCCCACGGGGACCGAGTCCTGCGGGATCTGGGGGAGTTCGAGTAAGGATTCCTCCAGTTCCGCCTCCAGTTCGTCGGCGCGCTCCTCGACCTCTTGGAGTTCCGACTTGAGCTCCTGCGAGCGCTCGATGGCCTCCTGAGCTGCTTCCTCCTCTCCGGCCTGTTTCAGGTCGCCGATCTTCGAGGAGACCTCGTTGCGCTCGTGTCGGAGGTCGTCGCCGCGCTGTTTCAGCTCCCGCCACTCCTCGTCGACGTCGAGAATCCGGTCGAGGTCCACGTCGACGCCCTTGTTTTCGAGCGCCTCGCGGACGACCTCGGGGTTCTCCCGGACGAACTGTCGAGACAGCATTTGACGAGAGTTCCGCGGGGCGACCCAAAACCGTATCGGAGCGTCGCTAACGTCTCACAGCGTCTCCTATTAGTTAGCACTCGGGAATCGGCGGCGAAGACTGTCAAAGCCCCAGCCGCTCGCTTATAAATACGCACCAGTAGATCGCCAGTGAACTCCCATAAAGCACCAGCCGTTTATTTATAAACAGATGTCAGCAGATCGCCGGCGAAGACTGTCAAAGCCCCAGCCGTTCATTTATAAACAGATATCAGCAGATCGCCGGCGAACACCCCCAAAGCCCCAGTCGCGAGGACGGCGCACGCTCGTTGCGCTCCTCGTCGCTCGTTTCACTCGCTCCTGCGGTGCTTACGTCGCCTGCGCCGTCCTCGCGACTGCCCCTTTGAGTCCCGGCCCGCACCGCGACCGCACCTCACGCCTCCCCAGCCTCGCCGCTCGCTGCGCTCGCGGCGTCCCTCGCGCGTGCTCCTCGCGCCCAGGGGGCGCTCGGAGGCACGCGCCGACCGCCTCGTCCATTTATAAATCGACGATCGGTGACTGAATGGTCAGTACCCGCCCGGCAGCGCCATCCCGATTGCGAGCGCGACGAGGGGGACCGCGGCGACGAGCGCGTACCACAGTCCGGCGCCGACGAGGAGGAGCCACGTCGAGTAGCCGTACCCCGTCGGGTCCCAGTCGACGCCGAGCCGTGGCAGGGCGAGCATGGCGACCGCCGGCGCGACGAAGGCGACGAGGACTGCCCCGATCAGCGCCGTGAGCAGGAATCCGGAACTCCAAGCGGGCCCCGCCTCGGCGGCGCGCGCGACGGTGAAGACGACGCCGACGACGTACGGGACCGAGAGCCCGACGCACACCCCGAGATACGAGGGCAAGACGCGTCCGGCCGGCGGGAGCGCGTCGAACAGCGCCCGAAGGCGCTCGGCGGCGAGGAACGGTGCGCACAGTCCGGCGGCGACGATCCCGGGGAAGAGGAGCAGCGCGACCGTCCACAGCCATCCGACTGCGACGTCGACGGTCGCGGGGGCGAGAGAGAGGAGGGCCATGGGCGGGAGACCCGTCGGAACCGGCAAACCTCTTGCGGTGACGGCCTCTCGGCTCGGAGGGGGGCCAGGGAGACCGACCGGAACCACCAGCGTTTATCCCGCGCGCCGCGACCGGCCGACAACGATGCTCATCACGGGCGCGACGCTGGCCGACGGCCGGGTTCGAGACGTGCGGATCGGCGACGACGGACGGATCGCCGCGGTCGCCGAGGGGCTCGGCGCCGACGCCGGCGAGCGCGTCCTCGAAGCGCGCGGCAGACACCTCCTACCGGGCGCGGTCGACGTCCACGTCCACTTCCGCGAGCCCGGCGGGAGCCACAAGGAGACGTGGAGTTCGGGCTCACGGAGCGCCGCGGCGGGCGGGGTCACGACCGTCGTCGACCAGCCGAACACCTCGCCGCCCACCGTCGACGGTGCGGCGTTCGACGAGAAGGCGGCGCTCGCGGCCGACTCGCTCGTCGACTACGGGATCAACGGCGGCGTCACGGCGGAGTGGGACCCCGAGAGCCTCTTCGACCGCCCGCTGTTCGCCCTCGGCGAGGTGTTCCTCGCGGACTCGACCGGCGACATGGGGATCGACGCCGACCTGTTCGCGGACGTGCTCGACGAGGCGGCCGCCCGCGACGTGCCGGTCACCGTCCACGCGGAGGACGCGACGCTGTTCGACGAGTCCGCGCTCGACGGCGACCTCGGCGGCGTCGGCACGGCCGCGACCGCCGACGCGTGGTCCGTCTATAGGACGGCCGACGCGGAGATCGCCGCGGTCGAGAGCGCGCTCGCGGCGGCCGGCGACCGCGACGCGCGGGTCCACGTCGCGCACACCTCGACGCCGGAGGCGGTCGACGCGGTGACGGACGCCCGCGAAGACGGGACGGACGCAACCTGCGAGGTGACGCCGCATCACCTCTATCTCTCTCGCGAGCGGGCGCGGTCGCTCGGGACGTTCGGTCGCATGAACCCGCCGCTCCGCTCCGAGGAGCGGCGCGAGGCGCTGTTCGCCCGGCTCGCCGAGGGCGCCGTCGACGTCGTCGCGACCGACCACGCGCCGCACACGGTCGAAGAGAAGCGCGCGGGGCTCGTCGACGCGCCCAGCGGCGTGCCCGGCGTCGAGACGCTGTACCCGCTGCTGCTCGAATCGGCCCGAAAGGGCGAGCTGTCTCTCGAACGCGTCCGCGACGTGGTCGCCGCCAACCCCGCCGAGATATTCGGTCTCGACCGGAAGGGACGGGTCGCCGAGGGGCGCGACGCCGACCTCGTCCTCGTCGACACCGCGGACCCGCGCGAGATCGAGGCCGCTGCGCTCCACAGCGCCCCCGCGTGGACCCCCTTCGAGGGGCTCCGCGGCGTCTTCCCCGAGGTCACGCTCGTCCGCGGCGAGGTCGTCTACGAGCGCGACCCGGCGACCGGGGCCGCGTCGTTCGGCGATCCGGTCGGGCGGAACGTCAGGGAACGGTAGTCGCGCGCCGCGGGGAGTTCGCGGGGTCGCCGCCGACGGGGTGAAACGTCGAGACACCGAAGCGCCGAGGACCCGAAACGCCGAGATCGGCCGCGACGAGCGGACCGCCGCCGGCGGAACGCATATGCCGTTGCTCGCCTTACCCGGGGTATATCAATGATCACGGGGAGCATTCGCACGGTCGTCTCCGGACGGGAGCCCGACCCGGACGAGGCCGACCGAACATGACGGCCCCCGGAGAGTCGGGACCGGCGGGGGCCGGTCCAGCGGAGTCGGCGGACGCCGAGGCGGAATCGACCGGCCGCGAGGGGGCGGGGACGACGGCCGGCACCGCCGCGGCGGTCGAGCCCGAGACCCCCGCCGACGTCGCCGCGCTCGCGGACCGCATCGTCGAGGAGGTCGAGGACGTGATCGTGGGCAAGCGCGAGGCGGTCGAACACGTCCTCGTCACTGTGCTGGCGCGCGGCCACCTCCTCGTCGAGGACGTGCCCGGCGTCGGGAAGACGACGCTCGCGAAGTCGGTCGCGCGCTCGATCGACGGCTCGTTCAAGCGCGTCCAGTTCACGCCCGACCTCCTGCCCTCCGACGTCACCGGCGTCAACGTGTTCAACCGCCGCACCGACGAGTTCGACTTCCAGCCCGGGCCGGTGTTCGCGAACGTCGTCCTCGGCGACGAGATCAACCGTGCCCCGCCGAAGACGCAGTCGGCGCTGTTGGAGGCGATGGAAGAGAACCAGGTGACCACCGACGGGACGACCCGCGACCTGCCGGACCCGTTCTGCGTGATCGCGACCCAGAACGACGTGGAGCCGGGACAGACGTACGAGCTCCCCGTCGCGGAGGTCGACCGCTTCACGAAGAAGATCCGGCTCGGCTACCCGGACGCGGAGGAGGAGGCAGCGATCCTCGGGCGGCTCGCCGGCGACCACCCGGTCGACGCGATCGAGCCCGTGGCCACGATCGCGGACGTCCGGCGCGCGCGGCGGATCGTCGGCGAGATAGAGGCCTCCGAGGCGGTCCGGGAGTACGTGGCCCGCCTCGCGGTGTTCACCCGGCGGAACGCGAAGCTCGGGGCGAGCCCGCGCGGGAGCCTCGCGCTGATCCGCGCGTCACAGGCCCGCGCCGCGCTCGACGGCCGCGGATACGTGATCCCCGACGACGTCCAGACCGAGGCGCCGACCGTGCTCTCGCATCGCATCCGGACCGAGTCGGGCGGGACCGACGGCGCGGACGTCGTCGCCGACGCGCTCGACCGGATCCGCGTGGAGTGACGAGATGACGCCGACACTGCCCTCGCACAGATGACGCCCGAACTCACCCGCCGGGGCCGCGTCGCCGTCGTCGTCGGCCTCGTCGCGGCCGCCAGCGCGCTCGCCGCCGGCGGGCGCGCGCTCGACGCGATCGTGATCCCGGTCGCCATCGCGCTCGCGGCGGGCTACGTCCAGGTGTCGCGCGTCGACGTCCCCGCGGTCCGACACGTGACGCCTCCCGACGGGTTCGTCGGGGAGACGCGCGAGGTCCGCCTGGAGTTTGGCCCCGATGCCGTGCGGAGCGACAGCGACGACCACGGCGCCGGGCCCTCGTTCCTCGCCGACGTCCGGGTCCGCGTCGACGAGGGGCTCGACGGGCCGACGGCGCCGATCCGTGCGTCCGTCGGCACCGAGCCGGTGTCGTACGCCGTCACGTACCGCGAGCGCGGCGAGCGGACGCTCGGCCCGGTCGAGCTCACCGTGACCGACGTGTTCGGGCTGTTCGAACGCGAGATGGTCGTCGACGAGACCGACACGGTGACCGTCTACCCGCCCCGCGACCCGGTCCCGACGCGGTTCCGGCGGGCGCTGTACGCGGCCGACGCGGTCGACGTGAGCCGGCAGCGCGAGGAGTTCGACCGCCTCCGGGAGTACACCCGCGGCGACGCGGTCCGCGACGTCCACTGGGCGACGACCGCCAAGCGCGACGAGATCGTCGTCAAGGAGTTCGCGGCCGAGACCGCTCGGAACCGCGTGACGATCGCGGGCGGCACTGAGGTCGGCGGGGGCGAGGCGCGCGGTCGCGGCGGCCGCAGCGGCGGTGAGCGCTCGCCGTTCGCGGGCAGCGCCCTCGGCGACGACTCGGCGGCCGACCGCTCCGCGAGCGCGGCCGCCGCCGACGAGCTCGCGCGGGCGACGGCGAGCCTCGCGCTGGCGCTGCTCGACGACGGCGTCCCGGTCGACGTGCGGCTGCCCGGCGGGCGCGTCTCGGCGGCCCCGGGCGGCCGCGGCCGGCGAGAGGTGCTGGAGCTCGCGGCGCGGACCGGCCCGGGCGCGGTGACCGACGACGAGGCCGACGTGACGATCGTCGCCGACGCGGACGGCGCCCGGTTCCGCACGGGCGACCGGTCCGAATCCTTCGCCGACCTGCGCCGCGAGGCGGAGGGAGAGCGCGGGGCAAGCGACGGCAACGGTCCGGGCGGGGCCGACGATGCGGCGGACGGACGGGAGGTGGTGTCGCCGTGAGTCGGAGCCCCTCCGTCCGAGAGCGGCTCTCTCCGGGCGAGTCCGCCGGCGGCGACCGACGGCTGGCCGACCCGGCGGTCGTCGGCGTCGCGGTCGTCGCCGCGGCGTACCTCGCCGTGTTCTTCGAGGTGACGAACGTCGTCGGCGGGACGGGGCGGACCGCGGCCGTCGTCGCGCTCGCGGGGGTCGGCGGGCTCGCGCTGGCGCGGGCGGTCGGCGAGCGGACCGCGCTGTGGCTGGCCGGGGTGCTGTTCGCCGCGGGGCTCGCGGGCTACTTCCTCGCGATCCCCGCGAGCCGGCGCGCGCTGTTTTCGGTCCGGAGCGTCGCCTTAGACCTCCTCGCGCTGTCGACCGGGCTCTCCGTGTTGCGGCTGGCGCTCGCGGACGTCTGGGTGCTGGCGGTGGCGCCGGTGCCGACGTTCCTCGTCGGCTACTTCGCGGGACGCGGGCGCCACGTCGCGGCCGCGACGGTCGCGGGCGGGACGCTCGGCTTCCTCGTGCTCACCGGCGACGCCGGGACGGGCGCCGCTGTCGCCGGCGTCGTCGGCCTCGCGCTCGCCGTGGGGCTCTCCACGCTGTCGACGCCGAGCCGGCGCCGCGGCCACGCGGGCACGTTCGCGCTGGTGGTCGCGGCGATGGTCGTCGCGAGCGCGACCGTCACCGTGATCCCGGCCGGCGCGGCGGCGCCGCTGGGGCTCGACCGCGGCACGACGACGCTGGAGTCGAGCCTGAGCGGCGACGACGAGCTGGAGGTGATCGGCACCACGCGGCTCTCCCCGGAGGTGCGGTACACGATCGAGAGCCCAGTCGAGCGGAACTGGCACACCGGGGCGTACGACACCTACACCGGCGACGGCTGGGTCAGGAGCGGCGAGCGGTCCGCGGTCAACGACACGCTGCCGGGCCCGCCGGGAGCGAACGACAGCGTCGACGTGACGATCACCGCGGAGACCGAGTCGAGCGCGCTCCCGGCGCCGTGGAAGCCGGTCGCGGCCTCTGGCGGGGGCGCCGTCGAGGTCGACGAGCGCGGCAGCCTCCGACTTGCGAACCCGCTCGAACCGGGCGAGACGGTGACCGTCGAGAGCCGCGTCCTCGACGACGACCCCGCGACGCTCCGGAACTCCAGCACCGACTACCCCGAAGCGATCGAGGAGCGGTACACCCAGCTGCCCGAGAGCACGCCGGACCGGGTCGGCGAGCGGACCGAGGAGATCACGGCCGCGGCGGACGCGGAGTCGCCGTACGAACAGGCCGCCGCGGTCGAGGCGTACCTGCGCTCGGAGTACGACTACTCGCTGACCGTCGAGCGACCGGAGGGCGACGTCGCCGACGCGTTCCTCTTCGAGATGGACGCCGGCTACTGCGTCTACTTCGCGACGACGATGGCGGCGATGCTCCGGTCGCAGGGGATCCCCACGCGGATGGAGAGTGGCTACACCTCAGGCCAGCAGGTCGGCGACGACGAGTACGTCGTCCGCGGGCAGAACGCCCACGCATGGGTGTCGATCTACGTGCCCGACCACGGCTGGGTGGCGTTCGACCCCACCCCGTCCGCGCCCCGCGACGAGGCGCGCGACACCCGGCTCGCGGATGCGCGGGCCGACGGCGCTGAAGACGTCGACACCGAGGCGTCCGCGCCCGATCAGACGCCTGAGACTGACGTCGACTCGGACGAGACCGATCCGGAGGCGACCGACGACGGCGCGCAGACGACCGAGGGAACGAACAACTCGACGGCGGGGAACACGAGCGGCAACGGGACGCTCGGTTCCAGCGGCATCGCGCGGCTCGACGGGACCCGAACGGGCACCGCGCCGACGACGACCACCGGTCCGGCGGCGGGGTCGGGGTCGAGCGGGAGCGACGGCCCGCTCGGGTCGCTGCCGGACCCGGAGACCGCGCTCTACTGGCTGCTCGTCGCGGGCCTCGGCGTCGCGGGCGTCCGGCGAACGGGGATAGCGAGCCGGGCGAGCCGACGGATCGGTCCGACGCTCCCGCGGCGGCGCGGCGACCCGGCGGCGGACGCCGAGCGGGCGTTCGCCGACCTCGAACGGCTCCTCGCCGGGCGCTACCGCGAGCGGCGACCGGGGGAGACCCCGCGGCGCTACGTTGACGCGGTCCGGACGCTCGGGGCGGACGAGCGCGTCGAGACCGTCGCGGAAGCGTACGAGCGCGCCGCGTACGCCGGATCCGTGACCCGCGACGAGGCCGACGCGGCCCGCCGGGCCGTCCGGCGGCTCGCGCTCGAACGACTGCCGCTCATCGGGCGGTTCGTCCGCTGATCGGGGGGCTTCCCGACACTATTTAATATGGGCGTCCTGTAGATTCGGGCTGTAATGTCGGAAGTCTGCTCGACGTGCGGACTGCCCCAGGAACTCTGCGTCTGCGAGGACGTCGCGAAGGAGTCCCAGCAGATCAGCATCCGCATCGACGAGCGCAGGTACGGTAAGGAGGTAACGGTCATCGAAGGATTCGACCCGAAGGACGTGGACCTGAGCTCCCTCTCGTCGGATCTCAAGTCGAAGTTCGCCTGCGGCGGCACCGTCGAGGACGGCGCCATCGAGCTCCAGGGGAACCACTCGGGTCGCGTGGAGGACTTCCTCCGCGACAAGGGCTTCAACGTCGCGTGACCGTCACCTGACCGTCCGCCGTCGAGCGTCGCTTCGAACTGCCACCGTTTTTTAAAGAACTACTCGTCCGCGAGCGGCCGCGCCGCTCGTCTCACGCGACCACGGCGGCCCGCCCGACGACGAACGCGGCCGCCGCGAGGAAGGTGCCGTATTTAAACCGTCGCTGCGCGGCGGCGGGGTCTGAGAAGCTCTCGTAGGCCGCGTACAGCATGACCGCGTCGGCGACCGCGACGACCGCGAGGTACGCCGCGCCGAGCGTCCCGGAGCGGTACGGCAGCGGGCTGACGGCGACGGCGACGACGAGCGCGGCCGCGCCGATCCACAGCGCCGCGCGCTCGCCGACCGCGATGGGAAGCGTCGCGAGCCCCTCCTCGCGGTCGCCGGCCACGTCCTCGACGTCTTTGATCACCTCGCGCGTGAACGTCGAGAGTCCGGCGAGCGCGGCGAGGACGAGGACCGCGCGGGGGTTCCCCACGGCGGCCCCGCCGAACAGGAACGTCGAGCCGACGAGGTAGGCGACGAGGGCGTTGCCGAGGCCGGGCGTCCCCTTAAAAATGCTCGTGTAGGTGACCAGCGCGACGAGGTTCACCGCGGCGATGGCGATCGCGAGCGGCGGGAGGGCGACCGCGGCCGCGACGGCGACGGCGAACCAGACGGTCGCGGTCGCGAGCGCGCCCCGGGGCGAGACGGCGCCCCGCGGGATCGGCCGGTCGGGGCGGTTGACCGCGTCGATGTCGCGGTCGAAGTAGTCGTTGATCGCGTTGCCCGCGGCGACCGCGAAGGCGGTGGTCACGGCCGCGAGCGCGGTCGGGAGGGCGGCGCCGCTCGCGCCCGCGACGAACGCGCCGGTGGCCGTGAGGGCCCCGGCCGCGACGCAGTTGCCGAGGCGCGCGAGCTCGACGATACCGCGGAGCGTGTCTCGCACGTCGTCCGCGTACTCCCGCCCGCGAGGAATAAACGGTGCGGGATCAGTCGGGGGCCGCGGTAGGCGACGGGGCGTCAGTCGTCTCGTCGTCGCGGGGGCGTCTCGTCGTCGCGGGGGCGTCTCGTCGTCGCGGGGGCATCTCATCGTCGCGAGGTCGCCTCGTCCCCTCCCGAAGGTGTTCGCCCGGCCTCGGACGGTTGTCGGTCGGTCCGCCACGAACGTTTATCAGGTCCGAAATGAAATACCCGGATATGGCCAAGGGCTTAGACGTTGGCACGATGAACATCCTCTCCGGACGGCAGGAGGGCGCGGAGACGGTGTTTGTACAGCAGCGCAACTCGTTCGTCGAGATCGAGTACAGCGACATGGCCGAGCAGATGCTCTCGCGCAGCGAGGTCCTCCACATCCGGAAGGACGACAAGGTGTACGTCGTCGGCGACGACGCCCTCAACTTCGCGAACATCTTCAACAAGGAGACCCGCCGGCCGATGCAACACGGCATCCTCTCCAGCGAGGAGGCGTCGGCCATCCCGATGATCAAGCTGATCACCGAGCAGGTCGTCGGCGAACCCTCGAAGCCGAACGAGCGGCTGTTCTACTCCAGCCCCGCGGATCCCATCGACTCGCCGCTCACGACGCTGTACCACGAGAAGACGCTGGAGTCGATGCTCGGCGACATGGGGTACGACCCCGAGCCGATCAACGAGGGGATGGCGGTCATCTACTCCGAACTGGCCGACAACAACTTCACCGGCCTCGGGATCTCCTTCGGCGCGGGGATGACCAACGTCTGTCTCGCCTACTACGCGGTGCCCGTCATGAAGTTCTCCATCGCCCGCGGGGGCGACTGGGTCGACGAGCAGACCGCGCAGGCGACGGGCACCCCCGTCGACAAGGTGACGAGCATCAAGGAGGACGACTTCGAACTCGACTTCCGCACCGACGTGGGCGGCGTCGAGGGCGCGCTCGCCATCTACTACGAGAACCTGCTCGATTACGTCATCGAGAACATCTCCCGCGAGGTCGACGAGGAGGACGTCGAGGAGGGACTGGACGTGCCCGTCGTCGTCACCGGCGGTACCTCCAGCCCGAACGGCTTCGAGGACCTGTTCGCCGACCACCTCGCGGACGCGAACATCCCGTTCTCGATCAGCGGCGTACGCTCGGCCGACGAGCCGATGTACAGCGTCGCCAGCGGCGCCCTCGTCGCCGCCCGCTCCGAGGAGGGCGAGGACGACTCGGGCGCCGCCGAGGAGCCCGCGGCCGAGGAGCCCGCGGCCGAGGAGGCCGCCCCCGAGTCAGAGGACTGAGGCGCGGGCGACGGCCGCCGACTTTTCTCGACCGGCCGACCGCCGCGCCGGATCCCGGGAATCCGCCGAAGAGTAAAACCGACGCCGTCCGTAGCGATAGACATGTCTGACGCCGCCGGCACCGACGGCGACCGTCGCCTGCGGGTCGACCTCGACGTCGATCCGACCGGCGACCGCGCTTGTCCGATCGTCTCTGAGGCCGACGAGGCCGCCGCGGTCGCGGTCAACGCGGTCGGCGACGAGTGCGTCGTCGACGTGACGACGCCGGACGGCGAGGTGCGCCGCGGGACCGGCGAGGTCGACGCAGACTGCCTCTGTCACGCGTTCGGCCGGCTCGGCTACGTCCCGCACTTCCGGCGCGTCGAGGACGGGACGATACTCGTCACCGCGTACGTCGACGACCGGGCCGACGTCCGCCGGCTCGTCGAGGAGCTCCGCGGGGTCGTCGACCGGGTGCGTCTCGTCCGGCTCGCGGTCGTCGAGGGGCCGGACGCGACCGAGCAGGTCACGTTCGACCTCTCCGCGCTGACGCCGAAGCAGCGCCGCGGGCTCGAGCTCGCGGTCGTCCGCGGCTACTTCGACGACGACCGCGACGTCCGCCTGAGCGAACTGGCCGACGAGCTCGGAATCAGCAAGTCCGCGCTCTCCCAGCGGCTCCGCACCGCACAGGCGAAGCTGGTGACGGACGTCTTCGACGGCGCGGAAGGGTGACCGGCTCCCGGACCCGGCTCAGTCGTCGGCGGGCGCTGACCGGCCGGCGCCGTCGATCCGCGCGAGCGCCTCCTCGCCGGCGCGCTCGGCGTCGGTGAGGTAGCACTTCGGGTCGGGCGCGAACGGATCGCCGTGCGCCGAGAGCGCGCGGAGCCGCGAGCCGCCGCGGCAGATCGACTGATACGCGCAGTCGGCGCAGCGCCCGGTGAGCCGCTCCTCCCGCTCGCGGAGCCCGGCGAGGAGCGGGTTCGACTCGTCGGTCCAGATGGCGCCAAACGAGCGGTCGCGGACGTTGCCGGGGGAGTACCCCTGCCAGAACTGCGTGAGGTGGACGTTGCCGACGGGGTCGACGTCGGCGACGCGCTCGCCGGTCGGGTCGCCGCCGTTGCGCCGGAGATACTGATAAATGAGCCGCGCGCGGTCGGTCCCCATCTCCCGGTCGGCGTACTCCACGAGGTGGCCCGCGTCCGCGTAGTTGCCGACGAGCAGCGTCTCGATCTCCTCGCCGCGCTCGTGGTACTCGCGGGTGAGGTCACAGAGGTCCCTGACTGCCTTCCGGGTCGCCTCGGGCGAGAGGTCGACGTCAGAGATGTCGGCGCCCCGGCCGCCGTAGTCGAGGTGGTAGAAGCAGAAGCGGTCGACGCCGACGTCGACGAGCAGGTCGACGACCCCCGCCAGGTCGTCGACGTTGTGTTCGGTGATCGTGTATCTGAGCCCCGTCTTGAGCCCGACGTCGAGGCAGGCCTCGATCCCCCGGACCGCGGCGTCGAAGGCGCCCTCCTCGCCCCGGATCCGGTCGTTTCGCTCGGGGAGCCCGTCGACCGAGACGCCGGCGTACTTCAGCCCCGCCTCCTTCAGTTCGCGGGCGCGCTCGCGGGTGAGGAGCGTGCCGTTCGTCGAGAGAACCGGGCGGATCCCGCTGTCGTCGGCGTATTCGATCAGCTCGGGGAGGTCCTCGCGGACAAGGGGTTCGCCGCCGGAAAAGAGGAGGACCGGGACGCCGAACTCGGCGAGGTCGTCGATGAGCGCCTTCCCCTCGGCGGTCGACAGCTCGTTCGGGGCGCCCTCGGCGTCGGCGCCCGCGTAGCAGTGTTCGCAGTAGAGGTTGCACCGCTTCGTGGTGTTCCAGACGACGACGGGACGTCGCTGTTTCTCCTCCGTGATCTGCGGCTCCTTCGAGCCGTCGGCAGCGTCGTAGCGGAGCCCGTCGCTCTCGGCGTCGAGCCCGCACAGCAGCTTGCTGACGGAGATCATCGCGACCCCTCCGCGGACGGCTCCGCGGCCTCGTCACCGCCCCCGTCGCTGTCGACCGGCGCCCCGCCGCAGGAGACGGTCGGCGTCCCCTCAGTCTCCTCGTAGACGCGCGGCTCGTCGGCGTCGTCGGACTCCGCTGAATCTTCCGTCCCTTCGTCCTCGTCGCCAACCAGCGACTCCGCGGAGTAGCGGGACACCTCCGCGGCCGGACACACCCACACGTCGCGGGCGTACCACGCGAACAGCTTGCTCGCCTCCTCGTGCGCAACGTCGGACGTCGACGCGGCGACGGTGCCGACGTGGCGGAGCGGGTCCGACTCCTCCTCGCGGACGAACACCTCGAACCGGCGACCGTCGGCCGACCGGGGGCCGTTCGCGTCCTCGCTTCGGTCCGTCTTCTCGACCATACCCCCGATACGGACGGTCCCCCGAACGGGGTTTCGCGCGTTCTCACGGCCGCGAAACTCGCCCGAACCTGTTCGGGCGACGGAGGGGGCGCGACGCGGTCTCCGGTAACAGAAGTCGTCGAGGGACGGACTCACCGCTACCGAAGCGGAAAGAGGTGCGAGGACCGTAAGCGGTGCGGTCCCGCGTGAGAACGGCTTTCACCGCAGTAGAGAGCCGATCAGATGACGCGGTTCTGCAGGTAGTCGAGGTGTTTCGCGTTGTAGACGATCTTGACCTCGTCGGTGGCCGGGCTGCCGATACAGGTGAGGCGGACGTTCTTCTCCTCGACCTCCTCGTCGGAGAGGATCTGCTGCATGTCCATCTCGATGTCGCCCTCCTTGACGATGGACGCGCAGTTCGCGCAGGCGCCGGCGCGGCACGAGAAGGGCCAGTCGTAGCCCTGCGCCTCGGCCGATTCGAGGATGTATTCGCCCTGGTTCACTTCGAGGGTGCCGTAGTCCTCGGCGTCGAGGTCGGCGTCGGCGGCCTCCTCGAAGAGGTTGTCGTCGTCCATCGACCAGCCGTGGTCGTCGAGCACTTCGTAGTTGAGGTATTCTACTGTGGGCATCACCTGCCGATTTGATGCCCACCTCATTAGGCTTTGCTGTTCCCCACCCGATCGCATCGCGAGCGACCGCCGACGACCGAACATATTCGACTTCTCTCGGCGGCGACGGCGGGGTTCGAAACGCACCGAAGGCGCCGTTCGCCGCGTGGACCACTCCGGATCGGCGCAGGTGACAGACGGTTATCACGACTGATACAAGGTGAGTAACAATAAATAGCGTACGGCGCTCAGGATCCCTCGATGGAGGAGTCCGTCGTCGCCGACTTCGTCGGCCGCGTCCACGCGGCGAGTTTCGGAACCGACGAGCCGGTGACGGGCCGCGTCCTGCTGAGCCAGCGGCGGTTAGTGGTCGCGACGGACGACGGAAAGGAGACGGTCCCGCTCTCGCGGGTGTTCGACGTCGTCGTCGGGAGCGTGCCGGGCGACCTGCGCTCGTTTTTCAACGACAGCGTCACCGTCGCGTACGAGCAAGACGGGTCGCGCCGCGCCGCGCTCGTGGAGGGCGAGCCCGAGGACATGGACAAGTTCGTCAGGCTGCTGTTCAAGTCCCTGCTGCGGAACGTCACCGTCACGGTTCGGCACCCGGCGAAGGTCGGCGGGCGCGTCACAGACGCGAGCGACCACCGCGCCTCGGTGTCGGTGTCGCCGGGCGAGATCCGGTTCGAGAACTGCCCGGAGCCGTTCACCGTCGACCTCTCCGCGGTGATCGACTACGAGCGCACGGACCGCACCCTCGGCGGGAAGAAACGGCCCGCGCTCGTGTTCCGGCACGTCGCCGACGGCCAGACGGTCACGTCGATCGCGACCGTGCCGAACGAGCGCGCCCTCAACATCCTCGGCCGGTACATCAAGATCGAGTACGACGAGGCGATGGAGGAGCTCGACTCGTTCGACCCGACCGAAGAGCAGCTGGAGATCCTCGTGTCGATCTACTCCGCGGGGGGCGAGGCGAACATCGCCGACGTGGTCACCGGCGACGTCACCCAGACGTCGATGATCCTCGACACGCTCCGGGAGGCCGGCCTCGTCGCCGACGGCGAGAGCGGGGCCGCGCTCACCCGCAAGGGACAGATGATCGTGAGCTCCTACCTCGAATCGGTGAATGCCTGAGGCGCGGTGACAGCGCATTCGGGACCCCGAACGCGCCGCCGCTCAGGGGAAGTTTCATGCTCTTGTAACCGTAGGTATCTCTCATGCGAGAGAGAGACCACCGCGGCGGCGAGACGCCGCTCGACGCCGTGGTCCGCGAGCGAGGGATCGACGCGCCCGGCGAGACGGGGGAGGGCGATCCGCCCGGCGGTGAGACGCCCCCGAGCGACGCCGTCGACTCGGGACCGCGAACGGCCCGCGTGCCGGAGGGCCACGACCACGACACGTACTCGGTCGACGGGATCGACACCGACCGCCGCGAGAGGCAGTTGGAGGCGGTCCTGCGCGACGTCGACGGCGTCAGCGACGCCTCGGCGACGCGGCGCAACGGGACGGTGGGCGTCCACCACGACCCGTCGCTGTCGCGGGACGCGCTCCGCGAGACGCTCGAGTCGTGCGGGCTCGTCGTCGCGCCCGGCGACGAGGCGTTCGAGGCGCGGCGCGCGTCGCAGTTCGCGTCGGCCCGCGTCGCGGTCGCGGTCCTCTTCGGCCTGATGGTCGCGACGCCGTACGTCGCGGTGTTGTACCCGACCCGCATCGAGTGGCTGTTCTACGACCCCGTGACGGTCCAGTACCTCCAGTCGATACTCGACTCGGCGATGACGACGCACTTCTTCATCAACCTCGGCGCGCTCTCCGGGATCGCGTTCCTCGTCGCCTGCGGCCCGACGATCCGCCGCGCGACCGCCGCCGTGCGCGACGGCCGGTTCACCAACGAGGCCGCGTTCGTCGGGGGGGTTGTCGCGCTGTACGGATACAGTACCCTCACCGCGTTCACCGGGCTGGAGGGGGCGGTCCACTACGACCTCGTCGCGTACGCGATCGTCGTCGCCACCCTCTGGACGGAGTTCGGCGTCACGGACACCGCGGCCGACCCCGCGTCGAGCGACGAGTCCGCCGCGGAGGCGCCCGGCGATGTCGACGCGGACGAGCCGGTCGCGATGACCGACGGCGGGCGCTGACTCGGTCGCGGCCCCACCCTTTCCCTGCGTTCGTTTCTCAGACATCGTCGCTTTCCTGCGCTCGCACGGTAGCCTCCCGCTACGCGGTCGAGCGAACGGCCCGCGGACGCGAGGCGAAACGCCGTTCGACGAGTCGAGGCCGATCGGGATTCGGCAGCCCGAGGTCGATCGCGATTCGGCGAGTCGAGGGCGAACGTTCCGGGATCGGTCGAACGGTCAGGAAAAAGAGCCGAGGCGGCGAGGCGGCGCCGCCGGCGACCTCACAGCAGTTCGAGGTAGATGAGGAGCCACCAGACGTAGCCGCCGGTGAGCGCGAGCGCGGTGAGCAGTTCGAGCGCGCCGACGTACTTCGACCCGTGGGTCCGGCGGAACGCCTGGACCTTCTCCACCTGGTTCCACACCGGCAGCAGCGGTTCCGGGATGATCTCGTCGAGTCCGCCAGCCTGCTGTGCGGACTCCTCGGCGACCGCCTCGGGGGAGTCGTCGTCGCTCATTGGCTCGCCCCCCTGCCGAACGGCAGCGTGAGACCGCGGATCATCACCTTCTCCGCGACGAACACGGCGGCGAAGACCGCGATGCCGGCTATCTTCGCGACGTTCGACGGGTACACCATGATCAGCACGCCGAGCGTCGCGAGCAGCGCGCGCGCGCCGATCTTCCGACCGGGACGCATCTTGAACGGGTAGTTCAGCCCGTAGATGATCGCCACGGCGCCCAGCAGGACGAGCAGCCCGACGTACAGCGTGTACGCGCCGACGTCCATCGAGATCAGGCCGGGGTTGTAGACGAACGCGACCGGGAGGACGAAAAGCGGCGCGGCGATCCGGATCGCCGCCCCGCAGGTCCGCCAGAAGTTCGCCTCCGCGATCCCGGCCGCGATCACCGCCGCGGTCGCCACCGGCGGCGTGATTCCCGCGAGGATGGCCGCGTAGAACATCGTGTAGTGGGCGGTGATCGCCGGGACGTTGAAGTCGGAGACGAAGGTCGGGACGATGAGGATGGCCACGATGACGTAGGCGGCCACCGTCGGCATGCCGACCCCCATCAGGATCGCGACCCCCATCCCGAGCAGCACCGCGAACAGCAGCACGCCGCCCGAGATGTTGATGAGCAGCAGCGCGATCTTCGCCGGGATCCCCGTCGTGCTGAAGAGGTTCACGACGCCGCTGATGACGACGAGGATGATCGCGATCGGCGCCAGGATGATCGCGCCGCGGCGGATCCCGTGAACGGTGTTTTTTACCTGCGTGACGAGTTCGCCGACCGGACTGGTGCCCGAGCTGTCGACCAGCCGCTGGAGCGGCGGCATGAACGTCCCCGTGATCATCATCGCGACCACCGTGTACAGCGCGGACGTCATCACGGTGTACTGGGCAATCCCGAGCAGGTAGATGAGGATCCCGAACGGAACGCCGAAGCGGATCGCCTCGAACACCTTCTTCTCCGTCGACAGCCGCTCGTCGAAGAACTCGGAGAACTCCATGTCCTGACTGCTGGAGTCCGAGATGGCGAGGTAGTGGACCGCGATGGAGATGGAGACGACCAAGATAGCGGCCGGGACGAGGCCGGCGACGACGATGTCGAGGTACGGCACCCCGAGGTACGACGCCATCACGAACGCGGACGCCCCCATCACCGGCGGGAGGACCTGCCCGGAGGTGGAGGCGACCGCCTCGATGCCGGCCGCGCGGTGCCCCTTCATCCCGGCCTCCTGCATCGTCGGGATGGTGAACGAGCCCGTCATCGCCGCGTTGGCGGTGTACGAGCCGTTGATCGAGCCGATGACCGCCGAGGAGAGCACCGCGGTCTGCGCGATCCCCGACTCGATGTACTTCGCGGCCACGATCGCGACCCGCAGGATGAGGTCGAACGCGCCGTACGCGAACAGCAGTCCGGCGTACAGTAGGAACGGCGCGATCCACGAGGCGGTGATCTGCGTCAGGCTCCCGTAGAACCCGTACAGGTCTGTGACCGTCGCCTGAAGCAGCGTCGCCTGGTTCATCCCCGCGTGACCCAGCACGCCGGGGACGAGATTCCCGTACATCGCGTACCCGAACACGGCGAAGACGAGCCCGAGGAACACGTTCCCGAACTCGCGCCACGTGAGGTACATCAGCGAGAGGACGACGAGCCGCGCGAGCATGTACTCGTGTTCGAGCGCGTACCCCTGCCGCTGGAGGTACACGTCTTGGAAGTTAACCGCGAAGAACGCCGACGCGGTCATCAGCGCCAGCGACGCGGGGATCAGCACGGCGCCGTCGATCCAGTCGCCGTCCGCGATGGCGAGCCGGGTCTCGTTGAGCGCGTACACGGTCAGGATGCCGCCGACGAATGCGGTGGCGAACCGCACCTGCGAGATCGCCTGCGTCTGCGCCCAGTAGAGGACGCCGGCCCAGAACAGCAGCGCAGCCGCCGTGACCGTGACGTTGAGCCCTCGAAGGAGCCCGGACTCGGATTCCGTCGAAGCCGTGTCCGTACTCATTGGCGCTGGAGTACGTCAGAGAGGCTGGTCGGTCGCCCGGGCGTGGTTGATAGTATCATGGTTGGTGTCTGAGTTGTCGGTTGCGTGTTCGATGATTTTAAATTACTGATCGGTACACCGCGGTGAACGGGGAGGAAAGCCGGTTTCCCGGCCGATCAGGCGCTGTCGCCTTCGGTCAGGCTGTCGTCCCACGCGTCGTTGTCCCGGTAGTACTGCACGGCGCCGCGGTGGACCGGGATGTTCTCGCGGGCCGACCCGAGCATGTCCGCGGTGGACTCGAAGTCGTTGAACTGCTCTTCGCCCTCGTTAACCGTGTCGTTGTGTTCGTCGACGACGCGGCACAGCTCGTAGACGGCGTCCGGGTTCGCCTCGGGGTTGAACGTGTAGTTGACCTCGAGGTTCCAGTGGAACACCTCGTCCGTGCCGATGTCGGTGTCCGCGATGGGCCAGTCGTCGTAGCTCGTGGTGCCGAACCCGGCGCCGGGGTACGACTCTGCGGACTCGCGGAGCGCGTCCGTCGGCTCGACGTAGTGGATGTCGGTACGGGAGGCGATCTCCTGGACGAATCCGGTGTACCGCACGCCGGGCGTCCCGTACGCGATACTGGCGTCGATCGTCCCCTCCTCGAACGCGCCGGGCGCGGAGTCGACGCCCATGTTCTGGATGTTCATCTGGTCATAGATGTCGGCCGTCGGCTCCTGCGACCAGACGTCGAGCGTCGTCGCGCGCGTCGAGTACCCCGGCTCGGCGGGATAGACGTTCGCGCCGGCGAGGTCGTCGAAGGTCTCGATCCCCGTGCCGTCGCGAGCGATGATGTAGATGGCGTACGGGAACGCGTAGAACCCGTACTGCGGGATGCGCTCGACGGGCTGTTCGGAGAACGCGCCGGTCTCGTCAAGCGCCTTCGACAGCGAGTTGTTGTCGGTGATCCCGGCGTTGAACTGGTTGTTCGCCATCCGCCGGATCGTCCCGATGTATCCCGGGCTCTCGATGGTCGAGTAGCTCAGGGAGTCGCTCTCTTGGCTCACCGCGCGCTCGACGGCGAGGCCGACGTCCTGCGTCCCGCCGGCGGACGTGCCGACGCGCAGCGTGAGGTCCTGGCTGCCGCCGTCGGAGCCGTCGGAGCCGTCAGATCCGTCCGAACCGTCGGAGCCGTCGGAGCCGTCTCCTCCGTCACCGCCGTTGCCGCTACAGCCGGCCAGTCCGGTGACACCTACCGCGCCGGTACCGTACAGGAACTTCCGCCGATCGATTGAGTTCTCGGACATACTCAACAGAGTACACCCGGTCGATCATTAACAATGTGCCTGTTTGTTTCAGTTCAAACCGAAGGAATATTCATTATAATGACGATCAGCGAACAAGTCGCCGGAACGCGTCACCCGTTGAAGCACCCACCACCGGAGCCGGCCACCCGCCGAGGAGACCGCGCCGGGGGAGCTACTCCTCGAGGATGACCGTCACCGGTCGGTCCGCTCCGAGCAGCACCGACTGCGTCGTGCTCCCGAACAGCATCTTGCCGGTCGGGCTCCGGCGCCGCCCGCTCATCGTGATGTTATCGACGTCGAGCTCCTCGGCGACTTCGAGGATCGTCTCCGCGGGGTCGCCGTGTTCGCGCCGCTTCGACGTTTCGACCCCGGCCGCCGCCAGCCGGTCCTCGACGGCGGCGACGGCCTCGGGGTAGTTCTCCTCGTTCCACACGTCCTCGGAGTCGACGCGGCCCCCCTCGCCGCTGACCTCGAACCCCTCGTAGACGTTGAGCAGCACCGCCTCGACCTCGTCGGCGGCGTTCGGAAGCGACGCGACCGCGTCCGCGGCGGCCGGCGCGTGTTCGGTCTCTCCGCCGACCGGCACCAGTACCCGGTACATACCCGTCCCTTCCCGAAACGAGGTAATAAAAGTAGCTGCGGGGGCGCCGGCCGCCTACCGCGTCACCGGCGCAGTGACGGACCCGATCGACTCGACGACCGCCCGCACCTCGTCGCCGGGGTCGATGGGCGCCGCGCCGGGCGTGCCGGTGCTGAAGAGGTCGCCCGGCTCCAGCGTCATCACGTCGGAGTGGAACGAGACGATCTCCGCCGGCGGGAACAGCATGTTCCGGATCTCGTTTTCGGCTCGCACGTCCCCGTTGACCTCGGTCCGCACCGAGAGCTCGTCGAGGTCGACCGGCCCTTCCGGTACCGCGAGCGCGGCGCCGGGGACGAGGAACGTGTCGTAGCTCTTCGCCCGCGTGAGGAAGCGCGGGTTCCGCTGGAGCACGTCCTCGGCGGTCATGTCGATCACGGGGAGAAAGCCCGCGATCACGTCGTCGACCTCGCCCTCGTCGACGTTCCGACAGGTTCGGCCCATCACGACCGCCAGCTCGGCCTCGGCGGTCACCCGTTCGCTCTGCGACTCCGGCGGCAGGCGGATCGGCCCGCCGGGGCCGGTCAGGACCGACCGCGGCTTCATGAAGCTCGCCGGCTCCTCGGGGCGCTGCTCGTCGAGGTCGCCGGCGTGTTCCTCGTAATTCAGGCCGATCCCCCACAGCTTCCCGAACGACTCCAGGGGCGCGCCGAAGGACACGTCCGCCGCCGGGACGGGGTCCGCGGTCGCGTCGGCCACGTCACCGAGGTCGCCCGCGGCAGCCCGCGGGAGCGCGTCGCCGACCGTCTTCAGGTCCGGCTCGACGGCGTCAAGGGGGACGTACCCGTCCTCGCCGCCGAGGAGGGGCTCGCCGGTCGCCGTGCGCGCAAGATACTTCATTGCGAGGTGGCTCCGTTCATCTCACTCCTCCCGGTCCGTCCAGAAGTCGAACGAGCGCCCGGGCGCGAACACGTCGAGGCCGACCGCGCGCTCGTCGCCGGTGTTCTCGACCCTGTGGGGCTCGTTCGACTCCAAGAGGACGGAGTCGTTCTTCTGTAGCGTGACCTCGTCGTCCTCGGAGACGACGGTCAGCTCGCCCTCCAGACAGAGGCACACCTGCTCGTTCTCGTGGTCGTGCATCGGGGAGCTGTGCCCCGGCGGCTTCTCGAACCACTCGAAGGAGAAGCGGTCGCTGCCCGCCATCGACACGCGCCGCCACCCCTCGTCGGGCTCGTACGTCTCCGCCTCGTCGAACGCGACCGGCTTCATAGGTTCGCTCCGGTCGATCCCCCGTCGATGGGGAGGGCGGTGCCGTTGACGTACCCCGACTTCGGCGACGAGAGGAACGCGACCGTGTTACCGAGCTCCATCGGGTCGCCGATGCGCCCGAGCGGGTTCTGCGCCCAGTCGTCGAGCCCCTCCTCGTAGGAGTCGTAGTCGCCGCGCTCGACGGCGGCCTCGACGAGGTCCCGGATCCGGCTCGTCTCGTGCGGGCCCGGCAGGACGGCGTTCGCGCGTACCTCCGGCGCGAACTCCTTCGAGAGGGTCTTCTCTAACCCGATGACGCTCATCCGGACCGAGTTCGACAGCACGAGGCTGTCGATGGCCTCCTTCACGCTGCGGGAGGTGATGTTGACGATGGTGCCGCCGTCGCCCTCCTTGAGGTGGGGATACGACTCTCGCGCCAGGCGAACGACGCTCATCACGAGCAGGTCGTACGCGTGCTGCCAGTCCTCATCGTCGGTGTCGAGGAACGCGCCCGAGGGCGGACCGCCCGCGCTCGTCACGAGGTGGTCGATCGTGCCGAACTCGTCGACGGTCGCCTCCACCAAGGCCGCGACCTCGTCTGCGTCGGTGAGGTCGGCGGAGTGGGCGACGACCTCGCCGGTCGCGACCGCCTCGACCTCCTCTTTCGCGTCCGCCAGCCGCTCCTCGTCGCGGCCGTTGATGACGACGTCGACGCCCTCGCGGGCGAGCGCCTTCGCCGATGCCTTGCCGAGTCCGCTGGACGACGCCGTGACGAGGGCCGCGTTCCCGTCGATCTGTAGGTCCATACCCTATCGGTTCCGCGTATCGGGTGAAAACGTTTTCCTAGAGGCAACTGGAGGTATCGACGAGGAGACACGACGGGTGAGCGGCGCGGTTCGACCGGCGACGCGACCCTACGCGTCCGCGTCGTCGGCCAACCCCTCGATCTCCGCCGTTCCGCCGTCGAATCCGACCGTCTCGCGGCCGACCACTTCCGCCGCCTCGGGGAGGTCGTCGACCACGGCCTCGGAGACGCGGAACTCGCCGAGGTCCTGCGTGTTCCGGATCCAGACGATCCGGACCGTCTCGGGGTCGTACCCGCCCAGCGCCGCCAGCGCGGTCCGGAGCGCGAACTCGTCGTCGGGCGCCACCACGGGGAGCTTCGACTTCGCGAGCGACCCGCTCGTGAGCGCGTTCGCGTACGTCTTCTTCAGGTCGAGCTGGTCGACCGCGCGCTTCCGAGTGAGGTCGGCCAGCCCGATCCCGTTGCCGTTCCCCTTCGTCGCCTCGGTCAGGCCACGCACGTAGATGAGGTCGATGTCCGGCGTTTCGGGGTCGGGCGCGTTGAGGACGCGGTAGCGACCGATGACGTTCGTGTCCATCCCGGCGCCCGAGATCTCCTTGCCGATCTCGTCGACGACGAGCAGGTCTATGTCGTCGATCGGCAGCGTCGGCATCTCGTCGTAGGCGCGCTCCAGCAGCTCCGGCTCGCGGTCGAGGAACGAGCCCGCGGGGACGGCCTCGACGTGGCCGGTCTCCTCTTCGAAGTTCTCGACGAGCGCGATCCCGCCGATCATCGGGGTCTCGCGCTCGATCACGTCGAGCGCCGCCGTCAGCGTCTCGACGTACCCCTCGGCGATCGCCGTCGAGTGGAACGACTTCGCGCCGCGCTGCTTGCCGAGTCCGACGACGGTCATCTTCGCGAGCCCGCTCTCGATCGGCCCGGTGAAGTTGGTGTGGGCCTTCACGCGGTTCACCACGAGCACGGCGTCGGCCGCGAGCGCCGCCTCGGAGAAGTACACCGGCAGGTCGACGTCGCCCACGCTCACCGTCGCCAGCTCCTCGGCCGCCATGCGCGCGTCGATCGGCGCGCCGACGGACTCCTCCGTGATCCCGAGCGCCGCCAGCACCTCGCGCTGCCCCTCGGGGGTCGCGCCGCCGTGGCTGCCCATCGCGGGCACGACGACCGGGTCGAAGCCGCGCTCGGCGACCTCGTCGACGACCGCCGCCGCGACCTCGTCGATGCGATCGATGCCGCGGCTGCCGACCCCGACGGCCACGGTCGCGCCGGCCGGGAGGTCGCCGAGGTCGAGCGCGTCGAGCGACTCGCGGGCCGCCCCGACGGGGTCGTCGAGGCGCTCCGTCCGCGGCTCGTACCGCACCCGCGCGAACTCCGGAAGCGGCTGCGGGTCGATGAGCCCGTCCACGTCGGATCGGTCGGGGAACTCCATGTGGGGGCCCTCGCGCCGCCGGTACAAAAGCTGCGGGTGGGAACACGAGCCGCGACCGAGAGCATTGCCGATACAGCGGTCTACTTGTACCCGTGTGACGCCGCACCACGCATGCAGATAACCGAAGTCGAGTCGTTCCCGATCAAGTTACCGCTGGGGTCTCCCGTCTCCTTCTCCAACCGGACGCTGACTTACCGGGACCACGCGATCACGTACGTGCGGACGGACACCGGCCACGAGGGGGTCGGCTACTCGCTGGGGTACGAGGGGGCCGGCCTCATCGCCGACGCGGTCGAGTCGCTGCTCGAACCGCTGCTCGTCGGCGAGGACCCCCGCGACACCGAGCGCCTGTGGCACGAGATGTACGAGGGGAACGTCCAGATCGGCCGGACAGGCCTCTTCTTGCGCGCCATCTCGACGGTCGACATCGCGCTCTGGGACGTGAAGGCGAAGGCCGCCGACATGCCGCTTCACAAGCTGCTCGGCGGCCACGCCGAGTCGGTGCCGTCGTACGCCAGTGGCGGCTACTACCGCGACGACAAGGGCCACGAGGCGCTCCGCGGCGAGATGCGGCGCTACCTCAACGAGGGCCACGACGTCGTGAAGATGAAGGTCGGCCGCCTCTCGGCCGACGAAGAGGCCGAGCGCGTCGCCGCCGTGCGCGACGAGATCGGCGACGACCGCACCCTGCTGCTCGACGCCAACGGCGTCTGGGAGTCCAGCACCGAGGCGCTCCGCAACTGCCGCGCGTTCGCGCCGTACGACCCGTACTTCATCGAGGAACCCGTGATGATCGACCGCGTCGACACGATGGCCGAGGTGAACGACGGGCTCGACTACCCGGTCGCCACCGGCGAGTTAGAGGGGACGCGCCACAACTTCGCTCGGCTCGCGGACACCGGCGCGGCGACGATCCTCCAGCCCGACGTCACCGTCTGCGGCGGCGTCACGGAGTGGCTGAAGATCGCGAACCACGCCTCGGCGTACGACATCCAGATCGCGCCCCACTACAACTGGAACATCCACGCCTCTCTGCTCGGGGCCATCGAGAACGGGCTCTGGGTGGAGTACTTCTACCGCGACATGGACGTGAAGGCGTTCGACGACGTGGTCGCCGACCCGGTGAAGCCCGGCGACGACGGTACCATCGACCTGCCCGACCGCCCCGGCCACGGCGTGCCACTCGATAAGGACGCGTTGGAGCGGTTCAGAGACGACTGACTCGGCAATACCAGCGAAATACAAACACCACCACACATGCGAGACTACTCAGACCAGATCGACACCCGCGACCCGGACCGAGACGTACAGATCACCGGCCTCGACGCCTGCGTCGTCGAGGGGAACTTCGAGTGGAACCTGATCAAAGTGGAGACGGACGCCGGCGTCACCGGGATCGGTGAGGCGTACCGCGGCGGCGGCGTCCCGGAGCTCGTCGAGTACACGAACCGGTTCCTCGTCGGCGAGAACCCGCTCGACGTCGAGCGATTGGTGCGCTACATCTTCCAGGAGATGTCCGGCCACGGCGGCACGACCGGGAAGGTCGTCACCGCAGCCTCCGGCATCGAGATCGCCCTGCTCGACGCGGCGGGGAAGATCCTCGGGCTCCCCGTCTACCAGCTGCTCGGCTCGAAGTACCGCGACGAGGTGCGGCTCTACTGCGACTGCCACGCCGGCGAGGCGTACGCGGTCGAGGACGGGGCGACTGCCTACGCCGACGCCGAGGCGTACTCCCCCGAGGCGTACGCCGCCGAGGCCGCCCGCGTCACCGACATGGGATTCTCCGCGCTGAAGTTCGACCTCGACCTCCCGGCCGACAACGAGAACGACCCGTACAACGGGCGCTTGACGAACGCGGCGATCCGCGAGAAGAAAGAGATCGTCGCGGCCGTGCGCGAGGAGATCGGGTACGACGTCGACCTCGCCTTCGACTGCCACTGGGACTACTCCGTCGAGAGCGCGAAGCGGCTCGCCGACGAGCTCGCGGAGTTCGACTTGATGTGGTTAGAGGACCTGATCCCGCCGGAGAACATGGACGCCCAGAAGGAGGTGACGAGGGCGACGCGGACCCCGGTCGCGACCGGCGAGAACCGCTTCCGCGTGTTCGAGCTGTCGGACCTGATCTACGACCACGGCGTCGACATCGTCACCCCCGACCCGACGACCGTCGGCGGGCTCACGGAGACGATGCGGATCGCCGACCGCGCGGAGGAGAACTACATGCCGATGTCGCCGCACAACGTCTGTAGCCCGGTCGGGACGATGGCGTGCGTCCACCTCGGCGCCGCGACGCCGAACTTCGACCTCTTGGAGTACCACGCGCTGGAGGTCGACTGGTGGGACGACCTGCTGGCGCGCGACGAGCCGCTGATCGAGGACGGCCGCATCGCGGTGCCGGAGGCGCCCGGGCTCGGGATCGAACTCGACGAGGCCGTCGTCGAGGAGCACCTCCTCGACGGGACCGACGGCTGGGACTGAGGCGCTCTCGGCCGGAATATCTGTTCGGCCACGGTGGCGGCGCGGCCCGCGCTCGGACGGCGGGCCCTCGGATCCGTTCAATCGACTGACGAGACCGCCGATTTCGGTCGAGTGACCGACACAACTATACTTATTTATCCTTGGGATCGCAAGCGATCGTATGCTGGATTACTTCGACATGGAGTCGACCCTGTCCGAGGAGGAGCGCCTGCTCGTCGACTCCGCGCGATCGTTCGTCGACGGCGAGGTCCCGGACATGGGGGACCACTGGATCGAGGGCACGTTCCCCACGGAGCTCATCCCGAAGATGGGCGAGATGGGCTTTTATGCGCCGAACCTCGCCGGGTACGGCCTCCCGAACGTCAGCGAGACGGCCTACGGGCTCCTGATGCGCGAGTTGGAGGCGTGCGACTCGGGGCTCCGGTCGATGGCGAGCGTCCAAGGCGCCTTAGTGATGTACCCGATCCACGCGTTCGGCAGCGACGAGCAGAAAGAGGAGTGGCTCCCGAAGCTCGGCGCTGGCGAGGCGGTCGGCTGTTTCGGACTCACGGAGCCGGAGCACGGCTCGAACCCCTCGGCGATGGAGACGATGGCCGAGCCCGACGGCGACGAGTACGTCCTGAACGGCTCGAAGACGTGGATCACGAACTCCCCGATCGCGGACGTCGCGGTCGTCTGGGCGAAGGACCACGGCGAGGAGGGAACGCCGGTCCGCGGCTTCCTCGTTGAGACCGACCGCGACGGCGTCACGACGAACAAGATCGACGAGAAGCTCAGTCTCCGGGCGTCGATCACGGGCGAGATCAGCCTCCAGAACGTCCGCGTCCCGGCGGAGAACCGCCTCCCCGACGTCGAGGGAATGAAGGGCCCGCTGTCGTGCCTGACGCAGGCCCGCTACGGCATCGCGTGGGGCGCGGTCGGCGCGGCGGCGGACTGCTTCGAGGTGGCACGCGAGTACGCCACCGACCGCGAGCAGTTCGGGAAGCCGATCGGCGGCTTCCAGATGCAACAGGAGAAGCTCGCGGAGATGGCGACGCAGATCACGCTGGCCCAGCTGCTCGCGCACCGGCTCGCGGACCTCAAGGAGGCGGGCGAGATGCGGCCGCAACACGTCTCGATGGCGAAGCGGAACAACGTCCGCACCGCCCGCGACCAGTCGCGGATCGCCCGGGAGATGCTCGGCGGCAACGGGATCACCGCGGACTACTCGCCGATGCGCCACATGACGAACATGGAGACGGTGTACACCTACGAGGGCACCCACGACATCCACACCCTGATCCTCGGCGAGGACCTCACCGGGATCCAGGCGTACCAATAGTTCCGGACGGCTCTCCCCGTTTTCGACGGCCTCGCTTCAGGCGACCTGGTTTCGCAGTCCGTCGTAGTCGCCGGTCTCGGCGACACGTTCGAGGTTCTCGACGAGGACGTCCGCGCGCCGCTCCCAGTACCTCGGCGTGTGGCCCGCGACGTGCGGCGTCAGGAAGACGTTCTCGAACCCCCACAGGTCGTGGTCGCTCGGGAGCGGCTCTGGGTCGGTGACGTCGAGCGCGGCCCCGTGGAGCGTGTTCGACCGGAGCGCGTCCACGAGCGCCGGCGTGTCGATCACGCCGCCGCGCGCCACGTTGACGACGACCGCGTCGGTCGGCAGCGCGTCGAGCTCCGCCTCGCCGATCAGCCCCTCGGTCGTCTCCGTCAGCGGGCAGGCGAGGACGAGCACGTCCGTGCCCGGCAGCACGTCCGGGAGGTCGTCGTAGCCGACCACCTCGTCGGTCGGGCCGCCCTTCGCGACGGTGTGGCGGACCCCGACCGTCTCGACGTCGAACCCCGCGAACCGCTCGACCACGGCCTCGCCGATAGCGCCGAGGCCGACGACCGTCACGGTGCTGCCAGCGAGTTCGGTGAACGACTGGAAGCGGCGCCACTCCCGGCGTCGCTGGCGGCGGCGCCCCTCGTCGAGCCGCCGAGCGAACGTCAGCACCCAGCCGAGCACGTGTTCGGCGATGTTCGGGCCGTGGACGCCCGAGGCGTTCGTCACCGCGACGCCGCGCTCGGCGAGCGCGTCCAGCGGGAGGTGGTCGACGCCGGCGGAGTTACACGCGAACAGCCGGAGACTCTCGGCGGCCGCGACCTCGTCGGCATGGATGTATTTCCCCGCGACGACCGTCGCCTCGCGGAGGTAGCGCTCGTGCTCGTCCAGCGTCGCCGCGAGACGTACCTCGCGGTCGGGGAGCCGCCGGGCGAGTATCTCCGCGTAGTCGGCCGCGGGGATGCCGTGCGCGTCGTGGTCGAGGACGGCGACGTCGATGGCGGACATGGTCGACGCGTCGCGGGCGGCCGACAAAGCTCTCGGGGATCGCGACCATCGAGGCGAGCGAGCCGCCCTACCCCTCGGTCCGGATCGGCGGCGACGCGCTCATCAGGAGCAGGCAGGCGATCCCGACCCCGGCGCCGACGACGCCGGCGCCGACGCCGACCGCGCGGACCGCCGCCTCGAATCCGAGCGGGCGGGTCGCGAGCGCGACGGCGATGCCCATGACCACCGGGGTCGCCGTCGCCGCCGCGCGCCCGCTCCCCTCGCCGAGGCTGACCAGCCCCCCGCGCAGGTCCGGCGGCGGGAGCGCCGTGATGACGCTCCGGTAGATGGAGAGCACGAGCCCGAAGCCGACCCCCATGAGGGCGACGCCGACCGCGGCGACCGCGAGCGACCGGGCGAGGAAGGCGAGCCCGAGCCCCGCCCCCATCGACAGGTTCAGCGCCAGAAGCGGGTAGAGCCGGTCGTCGAACGCCTCGGCGATCCGGCCCGCCTGCGTCGCCGCGAGCGCGTACGTGAGGCTCGCGAGCGCCGCGAGCGCCCCCGCCTCCGCCGGCGTGTGGCCGAGCACGTCGACGACGAGGATCGAGTTGTACGTGAGGAAGCCGAACCACGCGACGTTCGCGCTCCCGCGGGCGACGACCATGGTCCACGCGCGGCGCTGCGCGACGAGCCCGCGCATGTCGCCGAGCTGCGCCCGGATCCCGGCCTCGCCTCCCTCGCCCGCCTCGTCTCCCACGCCGCCCGCCTCGTCTCCCACGCCGCCCGCCTCGTCTCCCACGCCGCCCGCCTCGTCTCCCACGCCGCCCGCCTCGTCGAGCGGCTCCTCGAAGTACAGGTAGACGACGGCCGCGATCGGGAAGGCGACGGCGTACAGCAGGAACGGGTACTGCCACGCCATCCCGACGAGCACCCCGGCGGCGAGCGGGAACGCCGTCTGGGAGAGCCCCGAGCCGGTGAACCGGAGGCCCTGGGCGGTCGCCTCCTTCGTGCCCGCGTACAGGTCGCCGAGGCTGGTGATGATGATCGGCGTGAGCGCGGCGAAGCCGATCCCCTGGAGCGCGCGTAAGGCGAGCGCCGCGCCGAACGTCGAGACGAAGGCGATGGCGGTCCCGGTGAGTCCGAACCAGACGAGCCCGAAGAGCAGGACGGGCCGCCGGCCGTACCGGTCGGAGACGACGCCGGCGATCGGGATCACGAATATCGACGGCGCGGTGAACGCCGACATCATGAGGCCGATGTTCGCCGTGGAGGCGCCGAGCGGCTCGACGAGGCTGCCCAGCACCGGCGAGAGGAGCGCGGTGCCGAGCGGCGGGAGGACGTTGATCAGCAACAGCAGCTGGAAGGGCCGCTCCCGGACGATCCCCGAGTCGGCGCCCGCGATCGACGAGGGCGATACCACGGCTACCCGCACACCGTCGTCCGAATTAAAGCTACGCGTCGGCGAAGGGGGCGGCGAAGGGAGCGGCGCGCCGGGGCGCGCGGCTGTGGGTCAGAACAGCCCGGCGAGGAACCCGACTCCCATGAGGACGAGGACCGCCGCGGAGAACGCCGGGAGGTACGGCGTGAACCGCTCGACGCGCTCTCTGGAGCGGTGGTAGCCCGCGATGAGCAGCATGGTGAGTCCGACGATGCCCGCGATGACGGTGAGCGCGTAGGCGCTCATCAGCTCGAGGCAGTAGCTCGACCCGGCGCACAGCGCGATGATCTCGAACTCCTCCTCGTGGGCGAACCCGAGGACGAACGCGAACCACGCGATGCCGAGGAGGCCCCGGTCGGCGCTCTCGTCGAAGCTCCCGTGCAAGTGGGAGTGGCCGCCGACGAACGGGAGAGCGCTCTTCAGGCGGGCGAGGCGTCCGTCGGAGCCGTCGTGGTCGTGTGAATGGTTGTGGTCGTGGTGTTCGTGTCCGTCATGGCGGTGGTCGTGATGATTATGCCCGTCACGGCTGTGGTCGCGGTGGTCGTGCCCGTCATGGCCGTGGTCGTGATGGTCATGCCCGTCGTGGTGACCGTGACTCCCTTCCGAGTCGTGGTCGTGCGCCTCGCCGGGAGTCCCGTGAGAGTGGCCGTGGCGGTACTCGCGGACGCCGAGCCCGATCAGCAGGGCGCCGGCCACGAGGCTGACCGGCCCGCCGATCTGGACGCCGCCGAGCACCGTGATCGGTTCGTTGACCTGCGTGAGATCGAAGTAGCTCTTCGCGTAGAAGAAGACAGCAACCATCGCGATGCTGCTGACGAGGTGGCCCAAACCGATGATTAGACTCGCCGTGAACCCGTACAGCCACTTGTTGGTCTGATCGAGCGCGTAGGAGGCCGCGACCGGCCAACCGTGCCCCGGTTCGATACCGTGGACCGCGCCGAGGAGGACCGCGCCCGCGAGCGGCCCGAACAGTTCGCTTGGGAGCATCGTTGTTCGAGGGTCGGGAACGGGGCCGTTTAGCGGTTGTTAGTACCGAACCGGAGGGATCGTAATACGGAGCCTCTTGTGTCCCCGGGTCCGAAGGCGGGCTAATGAGAACGAGTTTCAACATCCCCGACGAGCTGGTCGCGGAGTTCGACCGCGTGTGGCGAGACGAGGGGATCGAGAACCGCTCGCGGGCGGTGCGGGAGGCGATGCTGGAGTTCGTCGAGTCGCACTCGCGGCTCGAAGACACCTCGGGCGAGGTCGTCGCGCTCGTCGGCTTCGACTACCGCCACCACGACGTCATCCGGGAGCTTCACGGCGCCCAACACGAGTACCAGGACGTGATCCTCAACACGAGCCACACCCATCAGGGCGAGTGGTGTCTCGAATCGCTGTTCTGCCGCGGAGACGCAGCGCGCGTCCGCGAACTGACGTACCGGCTCCGCGACTTCGACGCCGTTCGCCGGGTGAAGGTGATGCTGATCCGCGACGGCGACGAGTAGCCCGCCGTCCGCGTGGGTCGTCGGACGCGAAACGACCAACTGTTCGATTTCGTCTCCGGTCGGCGCTACCGGACGTGTTGGCTCGCGATGTACAGCAGGTACGCCGTTCCCGTCGATCCCAGCAGCGTCAGCAGCCAGCTCACGAGCGTTCCGGCGTACTTGCGCGTGTCGACGCCGGCGCCCGCGCCGGCGAACCCGCAGCCGGCGATGCTGTTGATGATGATGTGGTTGTACGAGATCGGCACGCCGAGCGTGTTGGCGATGATCTGAACCATCGGGATCGCGGTCAGAAGCACTGCGAGCGAGGTCCGCTGGCCAAGGCTGGCGTACTGTCGCCCGACGGCCTGGAGCATGACGGGGCTCTTCGTCCACGCACCTACCATGATGCCGAGTCCCCCAAAGGCGATCAGCGGCAGGATCCCGACGCCGAGGTCGCTGACGGTCCCGACGAGCGGCCCCACCGCCAGCCCCACCTGACTGCCACCGCCGATGAACGAGAACACGATCCCGCCGAATAGGACCGCGTTCTCGACCCAGCGGTCCATCCGGTCCGACACCGGCACATACCGACGAATGAGGGTGACCAGTCCGTACGCGACGAACACGGCGGCGATACCGGAGGCGATCCACGAGGTGACAGTGAGCGACCAGTAGTCGAGGTTCGGGCTGTATCCCGCCGCCAGCCCGACCCCGGCGATCGCGCCGAAGGTCGAGAACGCGACGGGGATCGAGTGTTCGAAGTAGATCCCGAGGCCGACGTACAGCCCGATGACGATCAGAGCGATCGTCCCCATCTCGAAGGAGACAGGTCCGGAGACGATCTCGGTCCCGACCCCCGCGTCACCGCCGTGCCCTGGGCCACGGCGCCGACGAACCCGACGAGTCCGACGAGGAACGCGCCCCGGAGCACCCCCGTCGAGTTGGCCCCGACCGCCGGCGCCATGGAGACGGAGACGCTGCTCGCGCCGGTTACGGCCGCGACGGCGAACGAGACGACGAACGCGCCGGTCAGAAGTAGCACCGACACCACGTAGTTGCCCGCGGCTCAGTATGGGCGAGTGTAAAGCGTAACGAAACCGTCGGCGCTCGACCGCCAACGGTTTCAGCGAGGAACCGAACTCCCCCACGCCGGATCGGGCGACGCAACGTGCCGCCGAGGGCCCGCGAGACGTTCGTGTCGGGCCGTCGGAGCCGACCACGAACTCACAATGGGAACCGAGACCACCGGGGACTCTCCCCCTGACCGAATCGTGGAGAAAACCGTCCGCTCGCCGTGGGTCGACCCACCGAAGGAGGCCGTTCCGGAGGCGCTGTCGACCGCGCGATCGGTGTTCAGCCCGAGCGACGACACGTAAGAGAGCGCGTCCGCGAAGCGGTCGCGGCGATCCGCACGCCGGCCGCGTCCCTCATTCTTTCGCCGACCGACCGTCCGAGAGTCCCGACAGCAGCCCTCCGCTGGGCGTCGACGGGGGTGTGAGAGCGTTCCCGCCCTCCCGGTTTTCCCGCTGCTCCACTTTGTTCAGATATCTGAAATAAATAATATCTTCTGCAACTTCTACGAGAGGTCCGTGGGTAATAGTGGGCAATACATATTAGCAGCGGGTCCGTGCCATTCCTCGATGAAAGTCGACGCGACAGACCTCAAGACGAGCGAGGCGGACGACCGGGGTCGAGTGTATCTCGGCACCGAGTACGCGAACAAGCGCGTGACCGTCGCCGTCGTCGAGGTCGAGTCCGACCGGCCGGACGACGACGAGCTGGCAGCAGCCTATCGGGAGGCCTCCGAGAGCGCGGAGACGCTCACCGAGGAATGGAGCGGAACGTCCGACGAAGCGTGGGAAGGCCTCGATGAGTGACGGCACGGACGTGCGACGGGGCGACGTGGTAATCGTTCGGCTTGACCCCGCCGAAGGACACGAGATGAAGAAGACGCGGCCGGCCGTGGTCGTTCAAAACGATATCGGAAACCGAAACTCCAGCACGACCATCATCGCGCCCGTCACGGGCACCTACCGCGAGTATCCGTTCGAGGTGTTCGTCGAGGCGGACGGGTCACCGCTCGAAACGGACTCGTCAATTCGGCTCGACCAGATCCGAACCGTTTCGGTTCCGAAACGGATTCACTCGGTCGTCGGTTCACTCGACGGACCCACGATGGCTGACGTCGACGAGGCACTAAAACTGAGTCTCGACCTCGACTGAGCTACCGGCTCTCGCGCTGTTCTACCTTGTTCAACTCGATCAGCAGGCGAAAAATCGCCTTCACGAGGTTGGCGTCCACGTCGAAGCGCTCGGCGTTTTCGCCGGCGCGCTCCATCACGCGCTCCTCCTGTCCCTCGTCGGTTGTCGGGAGGTCGCGTTCGTCTTTCACGGCCGCGACCGTGTCGGCGACGTACGTCCGGCGGGCGATCAGTTCGACTATCTCGCGGTCGATGTCCTCGATCTCGCGTCGCAGTTCGTCGAGGCTTCGGTCCTCGGTGTTGGGTGTGTCGCTCATTGGTAGGTGGTGGGGTCGGTCGGTGATCCGCTCATGGGTGCTCACTCGACGGCCGCGCCGTCGTTTCTGGTTGTCGTTCGACGCAGCGTTCCGGGGCGGTCGCCCCACGCGTCGGCGACCGCGTCGAGGTCGGTCTCGGGGTCGTTTGGGTCCGCGACGGCGACGACGCTCGGGCCGGTACCCGACAGCGACACCGCGGTCGCGTGCGGCATCGCCTCGACCGCGGGGTCGGCGTCGAAGCCGAGCGCGGCCGAGAACGCCAGCCCGTTCACCGTCATCGCCTCGCCGTACCGGCCGTCGAGCGCGAGGTCGGCGACGAGGTTGGCCATCGGCGCCACGGCCCGACAGCGCGCCACGTCGGCGTCGGCCGAGTACGCCCGCTCCGGCGGCGTCCAGACGAGCACGTTCCAGTCGATGGTCTCTCGCGCGCGCAGTTCGTCCGCGTCGTTGTCGGTGACGGTGACGCCGCCGAGCATCGACGCGGTCGCGTCGTCGAACGCGCCCGTGACGGTGACGCCGGCCTCGCGGGCCGCGCGCACGCCGAGCCGGCAGGCCTCCAGGCGGGTGACGTCGACCGCGGGGCCGTCCGGGTCGTCGCCGACCGCGTCGTCAGTTGCGCGGCCGTCGTCGCCGACCGCGTCGTCACTTGCGCGGCCGCCGTCGCCGACCGCGTCGTCACTTGCGCGGCCGCCGTCGCCGACCGCGAGCCCGAGCGCGTCGCAGGTCGCGAGGACGGTCGCGTTCGCGGCCGCGCTGGAGCTTTTGAGCCCGGCCGCCAGCGGCACGTCGCTGTCGGTCCGGACGCGACCGCCCTCGCCGTCGCCCCAGCGTTCGGTCGTGAGCGCGACGCAGCGCTCGATCAGGTCGGTGTCGGCGTCGGCGTCCTCGGCGATCTCCCCGTCGACCCCGTCGGCCGCGGGGTCGAGTTCGACCGTCGCGCGCGTCTCGACGTCGATGCCGAAGGCGGCGCCCGTGCCGGTCGCGAGCGCGTTCAACACCGTCCCGGCGCCGAGCGCCGCCGCCCGTCCCTCCATGGGTTCACGGCTCGCGAGCGCAGATAAAGAGGTAGCGATCACGGCGAGTCTCTCTCCCGGGCGGACCGCGGTCGCGAGTCCCGGCACCGCCTCAGATCGGTTCCGCGCGCCTGACGGCCGCGTCGACGACGTAGCGGTCGGGTTCGGGGCGGACACCGGTCCGCCGGCTCGGGAACGTGATCTCCACGTCGAAGCGGCGCGGGCGCGACCCGTCGAACCGGTCGTCGCCGGTGAACCTCTCGGTGTCGTACTCGAACCCGACCGCCTCGCGCTCGTCGGTCCCCGCGGGCGTCGCGTACGCGTCGACCCGGAACTCGACGACGCCGTACTCGAACCGTCCCGCGTTCTCGACGGTCAAGCGAGCCCGGACGGTCGTCCGTCCCCCGCCCTCGTCCACTCCCAGGACTGTCGCGTCGGTGACGACGAGCCCTGATCCGTCGGGACCGACCTCGTCGGGCGTCGTCTCGCTCTCGCCGTCGGACCCGTCTCCGTCGCTTCCCGCGCCGCCGTCCGATCCGCTCCCGTCGCCGTCGTCATCTCCTGTATCACTTTCGTTCGCTCCGTCGTCCGTCTGTCGGGTGTCGGGTCCTCCCTCCTCCTCCGATGTCACCAGGCAGCCGGCGAGCAGGCCGACTGCGCCGACCGCGAGGACGCCCCGCCGCGACGCGCGTCGGATCGGTCTGTCGGGACGGTCGGCGCGGTCGGACTCCGGTCCGTCTCGGTCGGCGGTCATCGCATCACCGTCCCGAGAACGCCGGTCGATGCGCCGACGGCGCCGGCGACGAACGCGGTCGCGAGCGTCGGCAGGGCCGCGTCCGCGAGCCCGTGCGCCTGCGTCGCGGCGTCGCCCTGCGAGACGACGATCACCGTGACCGCGATCAGCCCGTACGCCAGCGCGCCGAGGCCGGTCCCGAGCCCACAGGTCGTCGCCGCGGCGGAGACGCTGCGGGAGCGCGAGCCGACGAGGACCCCGAGGACGCCGGCCAGCGGGACGGCGGAGACGAGGACGGTCGCGGTCGCGGCGAGGTACGACTGCGCGACGAACACCGGGCCGAACCGCGCGGTCTCGCCGGTCGCTGCGGTCGCGAGCGCCGCCTCCGCCCAGCCCGTCGCGGCCGCGCCGACGATACCGACGCCGGCGCCGACGAGGGCGAACACCGCGGCCACGAGACCGATCTGGTTGGCGTTCACGCGCCGGTCACCCACCCGTGCCGTAATCGGCCGTGCCAGCCGACCCGCTCCTCCCAGGCGTCGCCGGAGAAGCCGGTCGCGAGCAGGAACTCCCCGCCCGGACGAGGTAGCCGTACTGGACGCCGGCGTGCTCGTCGAAGCCGTACCGTTCGCCCTCCGCCTCGCGGTGGTAGAACCGGTACCAGGCGGTCGGGCCGGCGTCGGTCTCGGAACCGTCCTCCTCCGTTGAGGCGTTCCCGCTGAAGTCGGAGCCGGCCAGGGTCGCCTCGGGGTCGATCGGCGCGCGGCCCTCCGTCGCGCCCTCGTCAAGCGCTGCGGACAGCCGCGCCGCGGCGGTCTCGGCGTCCGGGTATCGCTGAACGTGGACGGGGACACCGTCGAGTTCGCGGGCCCAGTCCTCGAACGCCTCTCGACGGCGGTTCCCCAGCGGCGGGCGGTCCGCGAACGCGACGAACAGCTCCTCGACGCGGTCTTCCGGCTGGGGGATCGGGCCGAGGCGAGCGCGCAGTTCTCGTTGTCGCTCGGAGGCGAACGCGTCGCCGTAGATCCGCGGGATCCGGTCGCGGTCGACCTCGTCGCGGTCGTACGGCCGGTGCGCGAACGTCGAGAAGCCGCGGCTCGCGACGGCGATCTCGACGAGCGTCCCGCCCGTGACGCGGCCGCGCTCGGGGTCGTCCGGCGGCAGCGGCGCCAGCAGCCGGCGGAACAGCCGGTTGTGAATCGGGTTTCGAGAGAACTCCTCCTCGACGTAGATGGAAGTACCAATGCTGGCGAGGTCGGTACGCATCCGGTCGAGTTCCTCCAGCGCGCGGTCGACGTCGTCCCGGGGAGCGAAGTCTCGGAGGACCCCGACGTGGCGGTCGACCCGGGCGCGGATCCGGGGGCCGGGCGAGAAGTGCGGTTCGAGGGCCTCGGCCGCGCGGTCGGCGGCGGTCTCGCCCGCGGCCGCGACCGCGTCGACCTGTTCGGCCGTGATTTCAGCCTCCTCGTCGACGGTCGCGCGGACCGACCGGACGTTCGCGACCGCGTCGGCGACCGCGTCGCGGTAGGTCGCGACAGCCTCCGGGTACTCCGTCGCGAACCACACCGCGTCGTCGACGACCGCGCGGGTCGCGTCCGCGAGCGCGGCGTTCACCGCCGGCGGGTCGCCGTCGGTCTGCTCTGGCGGGTCGTCGGGAGGGGCGTCTCCGGGCGGGTCGCCGTCAGGGTCGTCCCCGTCGCCCGGCGCGTCGGCGTCCTCCGGGTCGTCGGGGTACTCGACGCCCTCGACGCCGAGACACCCGGCGGTCCCGACGAGGGCGGCGCCGACGCCCAGAAGCGTCCGTCGCGTCCGTTCCATGACACGCACTCCCCGCGGCAGGAACTTAAATGTGGTACGCCGATTCTCGCGGCTGAGGCCGCCCCGACGCTGGGCGCGCCGGGCGGTCCTTCGGTGTCCCGGTCGAATCGCACTGCCCGGTGCACTCCGGCGCGACCCCCGAGCGCGTCCCTTTTGAGGCCGGCACTCCGAGCGTCGCGTATGTCCGCGCCAACGCGCAGCGACGTGCCGCCGACGTCGATCGGCGTCGACCTCCGCGAGGAGGGCGTCGTCGTCGAGTACCTCGACGGCCGGACGACCCTCTACCGGGGCGTCCCCGAGTCGGCCGAGGGATCGGTGACCGCCGGCCCCGGCAAGGAGACCCACGTCCTCGTCACCGACCCCACGGAGACGGAGGGCGTGATGACGTACGTGAACGACTACAAGACCGACGACGAGATCTTAGAGGAGTCCGGCGTCGGCCGCGTCATCGTCGAGGACGGCGAGCGCGACGAGGTGTTCCCCGGCGTGATCGTCGGGCGCGACGGCCAGCGCAACGAGGTCGTCGCCGACCCGGAGGTCGCCGGCGGGCGCGTGTTCGTCTTCGTCGAGGACGGCTGGACCGAGGGGAGCTACGAGATCGTCGAGGGCCCGAGGACGGCCTCGACGCGCACCGGTGACCGCGCCGCAGTCACGGAAATGAGCCTCGCGAAACCCTGGCGCGACCTCGACCGGTCGACGGTCGGGAGCGCGCCCGATCGCTACGCACTCTACGAACTCGGCGACGCCGACGGCGACACGGTCGGCTTCGGCACGGGCGTCCTCCGCGACGAGCTGAAGGAGGCGCTCGCGTACGGCGACGCCGCGAAGGTGCGGTGGGAGCTCGCCGACTCACCCGACCACGCCGAGCGGCTGCTCGCGGACCACGTCGAGGAGTGACGGGCTCGCCCGTCTCGGCCCCACCCCCTCCCGAACGTGCGGGAACGACCGACAGACGAAAGTCCCGCGACCGCCGAGGGAGCGACATGAGCGACGAGGCCGACGGCGACGAGGCCGCGACGGACGGCGGCGACGAGGTACTCCGCGCCAGCGACATCGGCGGCGAGGGGCCGCCGATCGAGGAGAAGCCGTACAAGATCGTCTTCGAGGCGAACAAGTGCTTCGGGGCGGGGAAGTGCGCGGAGGTCGCGGACAACTGGGCGATGGACGTCGTGAGCGGGATGGCGAAGCCGGAGGCGTACTACATCGGCGAGGAGGACCTCGAAGAGAACGTCGCTGCGGCCGAGGCGTGTCCGGCCAAGAAGGACGCGGGCGTGATTCACGTCGTCGACCGCCGGACCGACGAGGAGATCGCGCCGGACCCACACGGCGACGGGACGCTCTCGGTCGACTGGTAGGGATTTTCGAAAGGGGTTTCACCCCGCCGCCGGTAGCGGAATCCGCGCGGGGGTGGCTGAGCCTGGCCAAAAGCGGCGGACTTAAGATCCGCTCCTGTAGAGGTTCGAGGGTTCGAATCCCTTCCCCCGCATGCTGTCGCGAGCAACTCGCGAGCGACAGCATTCGGCACAGAAGGGTTTCGAACCCAGAGAGTCGCAGCCCGGACCGGCGAGCGGAGCGAGCCGCACGCCCGGACCGTCTTTCGTTGGTTCGAATCCCTTCCCCCGCATATCGCGGCGCTCACACATCGTGAGCGCCGCGTCTCGGATTAGAAGGGATTTGAACCAGGGAGCGGGAGGTGAGCGAGCGGAGCGAGCGAACGGGAGCGACTGAGGTTCGAATCCCTTCCCCCGCACTCCTGCGGCGAGCAGTTGATGAGCGACAGCCACGGCCATTTATAAACCCGTGCGGTGGCGCGTGCCTCCGAGCGCCCACCGGGCGCGAGGAGCACGCGCGAGGGAGTCGGTGGTCCGGAGCGAAGCGGAGGACCACCGACGAGGCTGGGGAGGCGTGAGGTGCGGTGCCGTGCGGGGCGGGACTCAAAGGGGCAGTCGGGAGGCGGGCGCAGGCGACGCAAGCACCGCAGGGAGCGAGCAACGCGAGCGACCGAGGAGCACAGCGAGCGTGCGCCCGCCTCCCGACTGGGGCTTTGGCGGTGTTCTCCAGCGATCCGTTAGCGACGACGTAGTGCCGAGCGACTGGGGCTTTGGCGGGGTCTACTGCCGATCCGCGATCAACTATTTATAAACGAGTGACTGCCTCTTTGGAGATATTTGCTGCCAATCTCCTCGCAATCATTTATAAACCATCGCCGGGAAGTCTGAGAATATCACCGCGACCCCGGTGACATCGATCCGTCCCGATCAACAGCAGAACATGAACGGGTAGACCAAGGCGACGCGGTCCCCCTCCTCCAGTTCCGTGTCGAAGCCGTTCTCGTTCTCGTTGAAGTGGCCGTTGACGAGGATCCGAGCGTACGCGATGGTCTGCTCGCCGACCGGGTTCTTCGACCACGTGCCCGGCAGCTCCTCCGGCGTCGGCGCCCAGCCGCTGTGGGTCGCGTCGGACTCCGACTCCGCGATCAGCATGTCCTGGAGCTGCGGGTACTCCTCGAACAGCTCGTCTAAGAACGCGCGGAGCGTGTCGCCCTCGAAGGTGTACTCGAACTCGTACACGTCCAGCTCCGTGCGCACGTGGCCGGTACACCGGACGGTGACGGTCGTCTCCGCCTCGGTCGCGGTCGCGTCCGCCTCTGGTCCGCCGGTCTCCGCCTCGGGCGGGTCGGTCATCTCGCTGGTTTGGGCCATGTACGAGCGTACGCGGCCGTTCCGGGTAAGCCGGGTTACGAACATGTTCGCGGGGGCCCCGCCCGACGGTGACGCTTCCGGGCGTCGGGAATCCGACCGAACATGTTGCCGCTAAGCGCATAGGACGTCTCGACGGGACGTTCGCACATGCGACTCACGAGGAAGACGATAGCGAAGGTGATCGTCGCGGCGTTCCTGCTCAACCTGGTCGTGATGGGCGCCGGGGCGTGGTTCGCGTATCAGGAGGCGCCGCCGATACCCGACGAGGTCGTCGGCCCCGACGGCGAGACGGTCGTCACGGGGGCCGAGGTCCAGGACGGGAAGGCGGCGTTCCAGCAGTACGGGCTGATGAACCACGGGTCGATCCTCGGCAACGGGGCGTACTACGGCGAGGACTACACCGCCGACGCACTCGAACTGAAGGTCGAACACATGCGCGAGTACTACGCCGACGCCGAGTACGGCGCGGCGTACGACGACCTCGCTTCCGGGGAGCAGTCGCGCGTCGACGCGCTCGTGCGCGACGAGCTCGACCAGTCGCACGACCGCGGCGACGTCGTGGAGTACTCCGCCGCCGAGCTGTACGCCCACGAGCAGGTGCGCGAGACGTACGTCGAGCGCTACCACGAGGGCGACCACGACCGCGGCGTCCCGGTCGAGATGATCGGCTCGGCGGAGGAGGCCGAGGACTTCGCCGACTTCGCGCTGTGGACCGCGTGGTTCTCGCACACCGACCGGCCGAACGCCGACCACTCGTACACCAACGAGTGGCCCTACGCGCCCGGCGCCGGTAACGACGCCACCGGCTCGGCGATGATCTGGAGCGTGATCGCCATGGTGCTGCTCGTCGGGGCCGCGGGCGCGGCGATCCTCCTCTACAAGTCGGTGAAGCTTCCCGAGCCCTCGTCGAAGGGAATCTCGGTGCCCGAGCCGGGCGACGTGAGCGTCTTCCCGAGCCAGCGCGCCGCGCTCCGCTTTATTCCGATCGCGGCGGGGCTGTTCATGGCGCAGGTGCTGCTCGGCGGCCTGCTCGCGCACTTCTACATCGAGCGGGCCGGGTTCTTCGGGATCGAGCAGGTGTTCGGGATACACATCCTCCAGCTGCTCCCCTTCTCCATCGCGAAGACGTGGCACATCGACCTCGGCATCCTCTGGATCGCGTCGACGTGGCTCGGCGCCGGCCTGTTCCTCCCGCCGCTGCTCACCGGCCACGAGCCGAAGCGGCAGGGGACGTACGTGAGCGTCCTGCTGGGCGCGCTCGTCGTCGTCGTGGTCGGCGGCATGGGCGGCATCTGGCTCGGCGCGAACGGCTACCTCCCGGGCGAGCTCTGGTGGCTGCTCGGCAACGAGGGGCTCGAATACCTCGAGGTCGGGAAGGTGTGGCAGGCCGGCCTGCTCGCCGGGTTCATCCTCTGGGCGGTTCTCGCGATCCGCGGCCTCAAGCCGCTGCTCGACCGCGAGCCGCCCTACGGGCTCGCGCACATGATCCTCTACGCGGGCGGCTCGATCACCCTACTGTTCGTCGCCGGGTTCATGTTCACGCCGTCGACGAACATCGCCGTCACAGAGTTCTGGCGGTGGTGGGTCGTCCACATGTGGGTCGAGGGCGCCTTCGAGTTCTTCATCGTCGCCATCATCGGGATCACCCTCGTCTCGATGAACCTGCTCAGTCGCCGCAGCGCGGAGAAGGCGGTGATGCTCCAAGCCCTCCTCGTGATGGGGACCGGCGTCATCGGCGTCTCGCACCACTACTGGTGGATCGGGATGCCCGACTACTGGGTGCCGATCGGGAGCGTCTTCTCGACGTTGGAGCTGCTCCCGCTGATCTTCATCCTCTACGAGGCGATCGGCCAGTACCGCGCGATGCGCGAGACCGGCTTCCCGTACACGCTCCCGTTCATGTTCATCGTCGCCAGCGGGGTGTGGAACTTCGTCGGCGCGGGCGTGCTCGGCTTCTTCATCAACCTCCCGCTGATCAACTACTACGAACACGGGACGTACCTCACCGTCGGCCACGCGCACGCCGCGATGTTCGGCGCGTTCGGCTTCCTCGCGCTCGGCATGGTGACGTACATGCTCCAGCTGTCGATCGACCCCGAGCGCTGGGACGCCTCGTGGCTCCGCGCGGCGTTCTGGTGTTGGAACGTCGGGCTGGCGCTGATGGTGTTCGTCTCCGTCCTCCCGGTCGGGTTCCTCCAGCTCGACGTGGCGTTCACGGAGAGCTACGCCGCGGCGCGCAGCCTCGCGTTCTACGAGCAAGACCTCGTCCAGACGCTGTTCTGGGCGCGGCTCCCCGGCGACACGCTGATCATCGCCGGGACGGCCATCTACGTCACCGACCTGATCCGCAAGCGGTTCGTCCTCCGCGCGTCGGAGGACGACCCCAGCGTCGACGACATGGCGGTCGCGGAGGGGATCGTGAGCGACGACTGACCGGTCGAGTTCGGCGGCCGTCGCGCCGGTCGGTCCGACAATCGCCGACCCTCCTCGGTCGGCTCCGCACGGATATCACCGGGGTTTAACAGGGACCGCAATTTACGAAAGCGCAGACTAATTAGCGTCGGGAGAGGCCGCCGAATGCTCCCCTCGCGGATCGCGATCATGAACACCTACTCATCGTCACGGGAGTGGTCGACGTGGTAGAACACACTCGAACGCTCGATTTCAAGATCGCCTTCGCGATCGGGCTCGGAACGATGATCGCGGCGGGGATCTTCTCGCTTTCGGGCGCCGCCGTCGCCCGGATCGGGTCGAGCGCCGTGATCTCCTTCGTCATCGCCGCGGTGATCGCCGGGATCACGGCAGCCGCCTACTCGGAGTTCGCCTCGATCTACTCGGAGAACGGCGGCGGCTACCTGTTCGTCTCTCGGACGTTCGAGGGCCGGGACCTCCTCACGTACGGGATCGGGGCGTCGCTGTTCCTCGGGTACACCGGGACGACGGCCTTCTATCTCGCGACGATGGACGAGTGGTTCGTCCGATTCATCATCCCCGAATCGCTCGGCTGGCTGCCGCACGGGACCGCGGGCGTAGCGGCCGCGGTCCTCCTCGGCGTCCTGAACAGCCGGGGAACCGAGGAGTCGGGGACGTTCCAGCTCCTGGTCTCGGGCGCGAAGGTCGCCGTGCTCTTCGCGTTCATCGCCGGGGCGCTCGCGTTCCGCGGCCCCACGGCCGCCGTGGACACCTTCGCGGCGCAGTTCTCCGCGGACGTCGTCGGCATCCTCTCGGTCGCGGCGCTGGCGTTCATCACCTTCTTCGGGTTCTCGGCGATCGCGGCGAGCGCCGGGGAGATAATCGAACCCCGCAAGACCGTCCCGCGAGCGATCGCGGCGAGCATCGTCTCGGTCACAATCCTGTACGCGCTGGTGATCGTCGCGATGACCAACTCGCCGGTGCCGCCCGAGGTGATCGCGCGGGAGGGCGAGACGGCCATGGGACGGGTCGCGGCGGGGTTCCTCGGTCCCGTCGGGCAGTCACTGATCGTCGCCGGCGCGGTCTTCTCGATGGTGTCCGCGTCGAACGCGTCGATCCTCGCGGCGTCGTCGATCGGGTCGCTGATGGGCCGGCAGGGGCAGGCCCCGCGGCCGTTCGCCCGCATCCATCCGGAGTACAGCACGCCGTTCTGGAGCGTGACCACCGCGACGGGGGTGATCGTCACGCTGATCGTCACGTTCATCGCGGTGTTCCCCGCCGAGGACGGGCTGGCGGGTATCGACCTCGGGCTCAACGCGCTCACCGGGTTCGCGACGCTGAACCTGCTGCTCCCGCTCGCGGTCGTCAACGTCGCGCTGATCGTCCACCGGCGGCGGTTCGAGGATATCGAGCGCGGCTTCCGGGTTCCGGGCGTCCCCCTCGTGCCGCTGGTCGGGGTCGTCGCGAACCTCGGGCTGGTGTACAACCTCCCGCGGCGGGGCGTCGCGGTCGGACTGCTGCTGTCGGGGGTGCTGGTCGTCGCCTACCTCGTCTGGGGCGGTGCCCCCGGTGTCGAGGACCTCATTCGGGAGGTGCCGGGGTCCGAGACCGCCGCGGCGGCCGACGAGGGGGTATCCGAAGAGGCGGCGCCCGACGAGCCGGCGGCCGACGAGCCGGCACCCGACGAGCCGGCACCCGACGAGCCGGCACCCGACGAAACCCCCGCCTCCGGCGGGGCGGCGGTCGACGAGGGAGACGCGGGGCCGTTCCGGGTACTGATCCCGGTCGCGCGCCCGGAGAACGCCGTGAGATACCTCCAACTGGCGGACGTGCTCGCGTCTGGGAGCGACCGCGACGTGTCCGTCACCGTCCTCACCGTGACGCAGATCCCGGAGCAGACGCCCCACGAGGTCGTCAGCGACATCGCCACCGACCGAGCGGACCGTATCACCGAGGTGCTGGCGGCCGACGACCACCCCGTCGAGTACACGGTGACCGCCCACACCTGCCGGAACATCGCGTTTGACATCAACAATACCGCCCGGAATCAGGGGGCCGACCTGATCTTGATGGGATACCCCGAGGAGAGCGAGGAGATCACCAGAGGGGTCGAGTACGGCGCCCCCTGCGACGTCGTCTTCACGAGCGGGTACGAGGGCGAGACGGTCGAGACGGTGAACGTGGGCGCCGGCGGCGGTCCACACCACCGCGCCGCGCTGTCGGTCGTTCGAGTGCTGGGCCGACAGGGGGCGAACGTGAACGTCATCACGGTCGATCCCGGCGGCGAGGAGCCGCCGGAGGACCCGGCGACGACCGTGTCCGAACTGAACGGCGTCGAGGACCTCCGCGTGATGAACGTGGAGGCCGGGACGATCGCCGACGGCCTGGTCGACACGGCCGCCGAGGCCGGCGGGCTCCTCGTGATCGGGGCGTCGCGCGACAGGCGCTTCCGCCAGTGGGTGTTCGGGAGCACGCCCGACGCGGTGATTCAGACCGCACGGGCGGCGGACGTCCCGGTGATCGTCTACGCGAGTCAGAGCGGCGTCTACGAGCGGTTCGAAGATTACCTCTTCCCGGTCTACCGGTTCCTGCGCCGGCTGGTCCGGCGTCGCGGGGCGACCCCCGACCGAAGCCCGCTCGAACAGTGACCTCCCCCGCTCAGTCGCGGAGGTCGTCGGTCCGCTCCGACCAGCCGGTCGTGTCCGTCGCGAGGTCCCGGACCTCCTGACGGATCCGTGCGTAGTTGTCGACGACGTCCCCCGTGGTGACGATCCCCTCGGGCGTCACGCCGTCGACGAGCTTCTTGACGCCCTCCGAGCGCATGCGTTCCGTGGCGGCTCGGAGCGTCGCGCTCGGCCGGACGGTGACGAGGGGAGCGCTCGCCGCCTTCCGGACTGGGATCGACGACAGGGAATCGTCGGTGACGTATCCGGCGTGGTGGACGTCGCTCTCGGTCAGGATCCCGGCCGGGGTCCCGCCGTCCGTAACGACGACGCTCCCGACCCGGTTGCGGAGCATCCGCTCCGTGGCGTCCCGGACCGTGGCGTCGACGTCGCAGGTCACGAGGTCCGTCGTCATCACCTCCTCGACGAGCATAGCGGAGCTACCGCGGCGGGGTACTTGTAGGTGGCTGCGGGGGGCGCGGCGCCGATCCGCTGTCCCGCCGGGCGGCGGGCCGCCGCTCAGTAGTGCCACGGATAGTCGCGGAACTGCGGCTCCCGGCCCTCCAAGAACGCGTCGCGGCCCTCCTGGGCCTCCTCCGTCATGTACGCGAGCCGCGTCGCCTCGCCGGCGAACACCTGCTGGCCGACCATCCCGTCGTCGGCCATGTTGAACGCGTACTTTAACATCCGCATCGCGGTCGGCGACTTCCGGGTCATCTCGTCGGCCCACTCCAGGGCCACGTCCTCCAGCTCCTCGTGGGCGACGACCTCGTTGACCATCCCCATGTCCGCGGCCTCCTCGGCCGAGTAGGTCTTCCCGCGGAAGAACACCTCGCGGGCCTTCTTCTGGCCGATCTGCTTCGCGAGGTAGGCGGAGCCGAACCCGCCGTCGAACGAGCCCACGTCGGGGTCGGTCTGGAGGAACTTCGCGTGCTCCTCGCTGGCGAGGGTCATGTCGCAGACGACGTGCAGCGAGTGGCCGCCGCCGACCGCCCAGCCGGGGACGACCGCGACGACGGGCTTCGGCATGAATCGGATCAGCCGCTGGACCTCGAGGATGTGGAGCCGACCGGCGCGCGCCGAGCGGACGAGGTCGTCGTCGTCGTCGCCCGCCTCGTCGTCGTCGCGGTACTCGTAGCCGGAGCCGCCCCGCACCGACTGGTCGCCGCCCGAGCAGAACGCCCAGCCGCCGTCCTTCTCCGAGGGGCCGTTCCCGGTGAGGAGGACGGTGCCGACGTCGGCCTGCTTGCGCGCGTGGTCGAGCGCGGCGTACAGCTCGTCGACCGTGCCGGGACGGAAGGCGTTGCGGACCGCGGGGCGGTCGAAGGCGATCCGGACCGCGGGGACGTCGACGGCGCGGTGATAGGTGATGTCGTCGAACTCGTCGGTGACGGGCTCCCACGTGTCGGGATCGAAGATCTCCGAGACCATGCCGGCTCCTACGTCCGGCCCGCTCATAAACGGCGTCGGATCGAATGAGGAGAAACCGCCGACTCAGTCGGACGCGGCGCCGCCGCGCCCCGCGACGAGGACGGGGAGCCGCTCCCAGCGTCTGGGACGGACGCCGGAGTCGCGGCTCGCCCGTCGAGACTCGTCAGTCGTTCTGCGCGTACGCACCCTTCGGGTGCCCCTTGTGCTGGAGGTTGCGGTTGTCGCGCTTCCGCGTCGCGGTCGCGGGGATGACCTCGCGGGTCGGGTCGATCTCCGACCGCGGCATCCCGGTGTACCCGTGGTCCGGATGCTCGGAGCAGTGTGCCATCGCGTCGTGCGAGCCCTCCCACGGGCCCTCGTCACAGCCGTCCGCCGTACAGACGAACACTATCTCCTCTGACATGCTGTGCGGGGGTTCCCGGCCGGTGTATAAAAACCTCGCACCGAAATTATCAGATTTGAATCTGCCGTTCCGCGCCACGAAACCGGCCGACTGCGCGGCTGGACCCGCTAATCGCCAGCGGCGGGCGCGCCGAACAGCTCGACGCTCGTCCCGTCGTGTCGGCAGTCTTCGAGCGCGTGTTTGGCCGTGAAGCCGGCCTCGTGGGCGGAGGCGCCGCGGCCGACGCCGACCTGGAGTTCGACGTCGACGTCGTCCGCGACGTGGGCGACCGCCGACGAGAACGCCGACTCGGGAGGTCGGGGCAGACCGCCACGACGTTGTCGCCGCCGACGAAGAAGGAGAGGGCGCCGTGCGCCTCCCGGAGGTGGCGCATCAGCGAGCCGTACGCCTGTTCGATGTTGATGAACGTGTCGAACTCGTTGAGTCGGTCGGTGTACTTGCCGGTCGCGTTGACCACGTCGAAGTGTGCGACCTGGAGGTCCGACCGATCCGTCTCGGAGAGGTACTCCCCGGCGAGCACCTCTGTCCGGCTCTCGTCTTGGGCGCTCCCCTCCGTCTGGAGCCGCCGGTTCGCCGCTTCGAGCGCGTCGACGGGGCGCTCGGCGACGGCGGTCCCGAGGCTCACGCTGACCGGGTAGCGGTTGCCGATCGACTCCTGAAGGGTCGCGTGGGCCGCGCCGTCGACGCCGTTCGTCACCGCGATCATGTTGTCGAAGCGGGTGAAGAAAACGTAGGCGTCGCGGTGGCCGAGGAACTGGGCGACGTCGGCGAACAGCCGCGACTGGAGCGTCTGGAGGTCCATCTCCCGGCGCGGCTCCGGCGTCGTCGTCCACGGCCCGTAGTTGTCGATCTGGACGAGGGTCACCTGAGTCGTCGTCACAGTGAACACCGATACGGAACGCTGCCGCTTTACCCTTCCGTTATCCCGAAGGTGGAACCGGTACCGAGTTCGTGATCTGCGTGCCCTAGCCCGGGGTCGTCCTTCGCCACGGACGCGGGCGCAACCCCTACGGCCGTGGCGCCCGCATTCGGGGTATGACATACAGCGGCGCCGTCATCGACGTCGACGGCACGGTCGTGCGCGGCGACGATCCGATCCCGGGCGCCCCGGCGGGGTACCGGCGGCTCCGCGAGGCCGGAGTCGAGCCCCTGTTCGTCTCGAACAACCCGACGAAGGCGCCGCCGGCGTACGTCGACCGCCTCGGCGCGGCGGGGTACGACGTCGACGCCGACCGCGTCTTCACCGCCGGCAGCGTGACGACGCGGTACCTCCGAGAACGCCACGCGGACGACGACCTGCTCTGTATCGCCGCCCCGGGACTGCTCGACCAGTTCGCGGAGGCGGGGCTCTCGACGACCGACGACGTCGACGCCGCCGACGCCCTGGTCGCCTCCATCGACCGCGAGTTCGACTACGACGACCTCTGTACCGCGCTGTGGGCCTTAGAGCGCGACATCCCGTTCATCGGAACCGACCCCGACGTGGTGATCCCGGCCCCCGAGCGCGACGTGCCCGGGTCGGGCGCCGTGATCAACGCGATCGCGGGCGTCGCGGAGCGCGAGCCCGACGCCGTCCTCGGCAAGCCCTCCGACACCGCGATCGAGATGGTGCGCGAGCGGCTCCCCTACCCCGCCGAGGAGTGTCTCGTCGTCGGCGACCGGCTCGACACGGACATCGCGCTCGGGGAGCGCGCCGGGATGACGACGGTGCTCGTCCGCTCCGGCGTCACCGACGACGACGACCTCGCCGCGTCCGCGATCGACCCGGACCACGTGATCGACCATCTCGGAGAGATCGATCGCGTCGTCGACTGAGGACCCCGCAACGAGCCGCCAACTACGTTCGCCGTGTGGGAAACAGTTATGTACCGGCGAGCGCACCGCTCGCATATGGGAGTGGTTGACTCACACGAAGATCGGACCGGGGACGACGAGGAGGATCCGGAGGAGTCCGTCCGCGTACTGGAGGGACACGCGGTCCAGTTCAACGAGTACCGGTACTGAAAGCGGCGTCGCGGGCGCTTCGGTCGGCGATCGACCGCCCGACGGCTGTCGGGACCGTTAAGTGGTCGTCGGGGGTAGCCGAAGGTGTGATACGGAGGCTCCGACGCGCGAGCGTCTTCGCCGCGGTGGCCGCGCTCGCGGTCCTCGCGCCGTCGCTCGAGACCGCCGCCGCCGTCCCCTTCTTCGCCGTCGCCGGCGCGGCCTTCTTCGGCGTCCGCGACGGGGAGTGGTTCGAGACGCTCGCGCTGCCCGGCGACCGCGAGGCGGAGCGCCTCTACGGGCTCGTCTCCTTCGCGCTCGCCGGCGCGGGCCTCGCGCTGTTCGCCTCGCTGCCGCGCGCCCCGCTGCCGTACGAGGCGTTCGCGGCCGCCGCGCTCGCGGTCGGCGCCGGCCGCCTCGGTCGGACGCTCGTCTCCCGCCGGACGACCGACGAGTTCCCGCTCGTCGCCGGCTACGTCGCCGCCGGGACGGCCGCCGCCCTCGTCGGACAGATCGGGGTGCGGCTCCAGACCGGCGCCCCCGTCGACGGGGAGACGGTCCCGCTCCTCGTCTTCCTCGCCGCGTCGGCCGCGCTGACGGCGGCGCTCGTCCGCTCGCTCGTGTTCTCCCGGGACGCGCACATCACGACGATCCTCGTCGCGTTCGTCGTCTGGGGCTTCCTCGCTTTGGAACCGACCGTCGGCCCCCTCCTCATCGTCGTCGGCCTCGCGGTGACCGGCGCGCTCGGCTACGTCTCCTTCGCCATCGGCACCGCCTCGGTCGCCGGGATGCTCACCGGCGTCGTCTCGGCGCTGCTCGCGGTTGTCCTCGGCGGCGTCGGCTGGTTCCTCACGCTCATGTCCTTCTACGCGATCGGCGGCCTCGCCTCGAAGTACCGGTTCGACGAGAAGGCGGCCCGGGGAGTCGCCCAGGAGAACGAGGGCGCCCGCGGCACCGGCAACGTGCTGGCGAACTCTGCGGTCGCGCTCGCGGCGGTGGTCGGGTACGCGGCCGCGCCGCACCTCGCGGTCCCGGCCGCCCCCCTCGGCTTCGCGTTCGCGGGCGCGACGGCGACCGCGATGGCCGACACGCTCTCCTCGGAGATCGGCGGCCTCTTCGACGGCCCGCGGCTGGTGACGACGCTCCGCCGCGTCGAGCCCGGCACCGACGGCGCGATCACCTGGCAGGGGGAGCTGGCGGGCCTCTCCGGAGCCCTGCTCGTCGGCGCCCTCGCCGCCGGCGGGACGCCGGTGCTCGACCCGGTAACCCCGGGCGGCGTTGCGGCGGGCGGCGCCGTGGTCGCCGCCGGCGTCGCCGGGATGACCGTCGACAGCCTCCTCGGCGCCCTGATCGAGGGCGACCGGGTCGGCAACCAGGCCGTGAACTTCCTCGCGACGCTCAGCGGCGCGGCCGTCGCCGTCGCGCTCTGGGCGGTGGTGTGAATGGCGGGCGAGAACGCGTCCGGCTCCGGCAGGGACGAACGCGACGGCGACAACCGAGCGTCCGACGAACGCGACGGCCCCGACCCCCGAGTCCGCCCGGGACGGACTGCCGACGCCGACCGGATCCGCGAGCTCCAGTCGCACCTCCGGCAGCCGAGCCCGGACCTGCTGGAGTACGGGCTCGCGGTGGGCGCCGCCCAGGTGAGCGTCGCCGACGGCCGCGTCGTCGGCTACCTCCTCCCGGTGGACGCGCCGAACCGCCCGGGCGTCCACGTCGCCGAGCTGGTCGTCGCGCCCGCCTTCCGCCGGGAGGGGCGCGCCCGCGGGCTCCTCCGCGCGGCCATCGCCGACGCCGACGGCCCGGTGACGCTCCAGGCGCACCCGGACAACGACGCGGCGCTCGCCCTCTACGAGTCGCTCGGCTTCGAAGTCGTCGAGCGGCGGCCGGACGCGTACGCCGACGGCGACGCGCTCGTCTTGCGGCTGGGGTAGCGCGCCCGAGGCGCTCGCGACGGGTAGCGCACACGAGACGCTCGCGACGGGTAGCGCACCCGAGTCGCCTCGCGGCAGGCGCTCCCGCGCGGTGACCGCAGACACAAGGACTATTCGAGCGCCACGCCTCCGGACAGCCATGAGTGACGCCGACGCGGAGGCCGAGCCGATCGACGTCGACTTCGGCGAGAGCGGGTTGGTGCCGGCGGTCGCCCAGGACGCCGACTCCGGCGAGGTGTTGATGCTCGCGTACGTCTCGCCCGAGGCGCTCGCGCGCACCCGCGAGACCGGCGAGGCCCACTACTACTCCCGGTCCCGCGAGGAGATCTGGCACAAGGGAGGTACCTCCGGCCACACCCAGTCGGTCCGGGAGGTCCGGGTCGACTGCGACGCCGACACCCTTCTGTACCTCGTCGACCAGGCTGGCGGGGCCTGCCACACCGGTCACCGCTCGTGTTTCCACCGGACGATAGACGGCGAGCACGTCGGTGAGCGCGTCTTCGACCCCGACGAGGTGTACTGACCGATGGCCGAGGCCGTCACGGAGAGCGACGGCGCCGACCCCGTCGCCGAGGCCGGCGAGGCGGCCGCGCGGCTCCGCGAGCGCTACGACGAGCTCCGCCGGATCGAGTCCCGGATCGACGGCTACGGGCGCGACCGCGTCGAGGCGGCCGCGGACGCCTACCGCCGCGCGCAGCGGGTTCTCGACCGGTTCGAGGAGGACGCGGTCGGCTCGGGCGACTTCGAGTCGTACGTCCGCTTCCGCGGCGAGTTCGGCGACGCGGTCGACGTGGACGACGACACGCCCGCCGGCGACGCCTTCGAGGCGGCCGACGAGGCGGTCGACAAGCGCCGGCTCTCCGAGTCGGACTTCGCGGCCGCACGCGAGGCGCTGGAGCCGGCCGGGGAGTTCGTCGACCTGCTGGAGGCGTACGACGACGCGGTCGACGACTACCGGGCGGCCCGGAAGGACGCCCGCGAGGCCCGCAAGCGCCTCGACTCGCGGCTCGACGAACTGCGCGAGGTCGCGGGGATGGCCGACGCCGACCTCGACGCCGACCTCGATCGCCTCCGCGACCCGATCGAGGCGTACGACGAGGGGATCCGGGAGGCGTTCCGGGAGTTCTTCAAGTCGGCGTCCGCCCGCGAGGTGTTCGACTTCCTCGACCGCGCGGACGCGACGCCGTTCGTCGACGTCGACGTGCCGCCGACGGACCTCGCCGAGTACGTCGAGACGCACGCGGCCGGCGAGGAGCCGCCCGCGACGCTGTTGGAGTACGCCGACTACACCAACTCCAAGCTGGAGCACTACGTCGACGACCCGGGGGCGCTCCGCACCGCGGTCGCGGTCCACCGGACGTACCTCGAACGCCTCGACGGCGAGCCGCTGACGCTCGACTGGCCGCCGAAGCCGGGCGACGAGCTCGCCTACGAGATCGACGAGCTGGTCCCGCTCGTCGGCCGGATCGCGGACGACGAGGTCGTCGCGACGCTCCGCTCCGTCCGGGAGCTGGCGCGGAGCGACGAGTACGAGCGGCTCCGCCGCGCGGCCGAGGTGCGCGACGCGCTCGACGGCGACGACCTGGCGCTGATCGAGCGCGGCGGGGCCGACGAACGGCTCGCCGAGGCCGAGCGGACGCGCTCGCTCGTCGACGACGTGCTGGCGGAGACGGAGCGGGAGTAGGTCCGACGCGGCGCAGTCGGTGACGGGACGCCCGCCGCTCCGGAGTGCGGATTTTTAAGCCCCGTCGCGGCCGAGCGACCGTATGACCAGATTCGACGCCGCGACCGAGGACGAGCGGCTGAAGCTGTTCGCCGACGCCGCGGCCGCGCACCGCGCGCGCTCCGGCGACGTGATGACCGTCGACGTCGACCCCGACAGCGACGACACCGAGGGGGGCGAGGTGCCACCGTGGATCCAGCTGGCGGGGACGGAACTCATCTTGGACTGTACCGACGAGGAGTTAGACCGCCTGAAGGACCTGCTCTCCGAGTTCCCCGAGTTCCGGATCGACGAGCTCGTCAGCCCCGAGGAGGCCGAGGGGACGAACGCCGTCGTCACCGCGCGGTCGGACGCGAACCGCGTCGCGGGGTTCGTCGAGCGCGCGTTCCGCGAGGTGTACGAGCTCGACGCCGAGTATCAGGCGTGGGTGACGGCGATCTGACGGCGGCGGATTCGGCACGAGGTGCTGGTACGGTGCCGGCGACACACAAATATCTGAGAGGCACAAAGATATTTTGATGGCCGGTCCGTACGCGTCGCCATGACCAACTTCGATCCCGCCCCCGATTCCGAGGCGGGCGAGTCGCGGTGGCAGGCGGGGACCGACACGTTCGGTCGCGTCTACGACGCGGTCCTCGGTCTGACGTCGCCGACGGCTTACACCGACGTGGCCGACCTCGCAGACTGCTCGCCGAACGCGGCGAAGAAGCACCTCGATCGGCTGGCGGAGATGGGCGTCGCCCGCGCGAACCGAGAGAGTCGCCCGGCGACGTACGAGCGGAACGAGGGGTACCTCGAATGGCAGGACGCGAGCCGGATCGCGGCAGACCTCTCGGTCGAGGAGATCATCGACCGGGTCGCCGACCTCGAAGAGCGGCGGTCCGAGTACGAGGCGCGGTTCGACGCAGACGACCCGAGCGTCGTCTCCGTGTTCGACGCCGCCGACCACGAGACCGTCCACGAGCGGATGGAGGCGGTGAGCGACTGGCGCCGAGCGATTCGGGACCGCCGGCTCTACGAGCTCGCGCGCCGGCTCGCGGAGAACGACGGGCGCCTGATCCCGGCCTGAAGATGGGTCCGTCGGACGGAGATGCGAGGAACGGTTCGACCGGCCCGCCGGACCGACAGACGCTGCGACTGCTCGAACGACAGCTGGCGTCGGATCCCCTCGTCGCCGCGACCGAGTTCGAGCCGGACCCGTACGAGCCGCGGTCGCTGCGAGCGGAACTGGACACGGAGCGATATCCCGATCCGGTGACCGCGGCCCGGGTCGACGTCCGGTGGTTCGCGACGGACGACTTCTCGATCCACTACGTCGAAGACCGGAGTGACGACCGTTGGGAGTGTCGGTGGGATCGCCACCCGAACGCCCACGACGCTCGGGTCCACTTCCACGAGCCGCCGACCGGCGCCGAGGTGTCCGGCCTTGACCTGCCGTCGCTCCACCCCCTCGAAGTGTACTCGACGGCGTTCGACGCGATCGAACGGCGCGTCGAATCGCTGTGGTGAGGGGGTCGCTCGGACCGACTTTCCGACTGCGCCGGCCTCAGTGGAACCCGCGGTCGACGTCGTCGTCCTCGATCAGGTCGTCGAGCTCCGAGGTGAGCAGCTCCTCGGCCTCGTCGAAGGTGTCGGAGAGCTCGTCGAGCTCGTCGGGGCGGCCGTCGAACTCGTACTCCATCGGACCAAACGCGGGCGATTCGACCGCCTCCATCACGTCCTCGAAGAGGTGGTCGGGGTCGGTCGGCGCCTCGGCGTGGACCCGCAGCGCCTCCGTGAGCCGCGTCGCCATCTCCTCGGCGTGCTCCTCGTCCTCGGGCGCCGACTGAACCGCGAACCGGCCGTCGCTGTCGGCGTCCGGGAGGAGCGGGTCGAGCTCGTCGTCGACCTTGCGAGCGACCTGTGCGCCCACGCCGCGGAGGTCGCGCGGGTTCTTCGCGTACGTCTTCAGGTGGTAGAGGCCGACGCTCGGGTGGCCGAAGTAGAGGTCCTCGCCGAGGCCGCCCTCGCGGGAGCCGGCGACCGCCCGCCAGCCGTCGGGGTCGGTCGAGTCGCTCGCGACGTCCGCGAGGATGTCGTCCCAGTCTCGTACGCGCATGTCGGTCGACTCATCGGTCGCGCGAGCGCAAGAGCGTGTCGGTGCCGGCGGATCGGGACGGACGGAGTCGCGCGCGGTCGACGGCCGACCGCCCCCACCGACAGCGTTTTTCGGGGCCGCCGCCGAGCGGGGACGTGAACGTTCGCGGGCCGATCGTCTCCGTCGGGGAGGCGCGGACGGTGTCGACGTCGTACGGCGAGCGCGACCTCCGCGAGCTGCGGGTCCGGCCCGACCGCGGCGCGGGCGATCCGGTCGACGTGACGCTGTGGGGGAAGTGGACGGAGACGGCCGAGCACGCTGAACCGGGGATGGAACTGCTCGTCACCGACCCGGAAGAAGACGAGTACCGCGGCGAGACGGGATACGCGACGACCGACGAGTCGTGGGTCGTCCTCCAGCCCGACTTCCTCGTCGACGTGACCGGGATCCGGTCGTGGGTCCAGTGCCCGCGGATGTACTATTTAAATAAGCTCTCCGGGGTCCCGCTCAACTACCCGGTCGTCAAGGGGACGATCGTCCACGAGGTGTTCGGGGACCTACTCCGAGGCGTGGAGCTGGAGGAGTCGATCGAGGACCGCGTCGCGGAGGCCGGCCTCGAACTCGGCCTCTTAGGCTACGAGACGGAGGAGGTCGAAGATGAGGTGCGCCGCAACGCCGCCGCCGTCGAGGGGTGGCTCGCGCAGGGCACCCTGAGCGACGAGGACACGTGGCGCTCGGAGTTCACGCTCATCTCGCCCACGTTCGGTTTAAAAGGGCGGGCGGACGCGCTCCGACGCGGCACCCCCGTCGAGCTGAAGACCGGGAAGAACACCAAGCGGGAGCCGCGGTTCCACGACAAGGTTCAGGCGGCCTGCTACGCGCTCATGCTCGACGAGCGCGGCGTCGATCCGGACATCGGGACGCTGCTGTACACGAAGAACACCGCCCTCGACCGCAACGAGGAGTCGGGCGACCTCGCGCCCGCCAAGGAGTTCACCGTCGGGCGGGGCTTCCTGGAGTTCGTCGTGCGCGAGCGCAACGCCCTCGCCGCGATGGAGTGGCGCGCGCTCAACGACCCCGGCGAGCGCCCCACCGTCCCGACGGGGTACGAGGCGGACGCGACGTGCAGCTACTGCTTCGAGCAGGACACGTGTATGGTCGTCTCCGGCCGCCTCGATCAGGAGTCGAAGGCAGGGCAGGTCGGGACGCCCGTGCCCGACGCGGAGCGCGACTACTTCGACCGCTTCTACGTCGCCTTGGAGGAGGAGCGCCGCGAGACTCACGCCGAGTACCGGAAGCTGTGGGAGCAGACCCCGGAGGAGCGGGCGGCCGACGACCGCGCGCTGATCGACCTCGAACCGGTCGCGCAGACGGAGATCGACGACGCGCGCTGGGAGCTCCGCGCCCGGAAGCCCGGCGACGCCGTCTCGAAGCTCCGCGAGGGCGACGTGGCGCTCGCGAGCGACGGCGACCCAGTCTCCGGCCACGCCGAACTCGGGCGGATCACCGAACTCGGGAAAGACGAGGTCGTCGTCGAGACGGACGAGCCGGTCGAGCTGCGCCGGCTCGACGTCTACCCCTCCGAGATCTCCGTCGACCGATCGCTCACCGCGCTCCACGACGCCGTGCTGAAGGGCGACCCCGACCGCAAGGACGTGATCTTCGGCCGGCGCGAACCGGAGTTCCGGGACCCGGCCGAGCGCCCGCCGGGCAGTCCCGGGAGCGGCGACGCGGACGGCCCGGACGCGCCCGAGGCGTACATCGACAACAACGCGTCCCAGAACGAGGCGGTCGAACTCGCGGTCGACGCCGAGGACCTGGCGCTGATCCACGGGCCGCCGGGCACCGGGAAGACGTACACCATCGCGCGGACGATCCGGGCGCTCGTGGCGGAGGGGAACCGGGTGCTGCTGTCGGCGTTCACGAACCGCGCGGTCGACAACGCCCTCGAAGCGCTGCGCGACCAGGGGTTCGAGGACTGGGTCGCGTCTTCGCGACCAGATGGAGCCGGTGAAACCGGCGGAATCCTGCGCGTCGGCACCGAGACCGGCGTCCGCGGTGACATGCAGGACGTGCGGCTCGTCCAGCGCGGTGAGCCGAACGCGAAGGCGGCCGAGCTGCGGGACGCACCGGTCGTCGCCGCAACGACCGCTGCCTGCGGCTCCCGGGTCATGCGCGAGTGCGAGTTCGACGTGGCGCTCGTCGACGAGGCCTCCCAGCTCACGGAGCCCGGAACCCACGCCGCGATCAACCGCGCGGACCGGTTCGTCCTCGTCGGCGACCACGAGCAGCTCCCGCCGGTCGTCCGCGCCGAGAACGACCTCCAGACCTCCCTCTTCCAGCGCCTCATCGAAGAGTATCCGGACGCGAGCGTGATGCTCGACCGCCAGTACCGGATGAGCCAGCGCATCCAGGCGTTCGCCTCCGCGGAGTTCTACGACGGCGCGCTCCGGCCCGCCACGCCCGAAGTGGCCGGGCAGACGCTCGCGGATCTCGGCGTCGACCCCGACGCGCTCGCGCCCGAGCTGACGGGCGGCGTGGGGTTCGTCGACCCCGACGGCGAGCGCGACGGCAACCGGAACGTCCGCGAGGCCGAGCGCGTCGCCGCGGTCGTCGACGCCTACGTCGCCGCCGGCGTCGATCCGGACGACATCGGCGTCATCGCCCCGTTCCGCGCGCAGGTCGCGGAGATCGGTCGCCGGACCGACGTGACCGTCGACACCGTCGACCGCTTCCAGGGCTCCTCGAAGGAGGTCATCCTCGTCTCCTTCGTCGCGACCGGCGACCTCGACGGCCCCATCTTCGAGGACCACCGCCGGATAAACGTCGCGCTCACCCGGGCGAAAAAGCAGCTGACGCTCGTCGGCGACGCCGACGCGCTCGGCTCCGACCCATTCTACGAGCGGGTGCTCGACTGGGCGCGGCGGTGAGGCGAGCGGCGGCGAATTCGACCCCACGAGCGTTTAACACGCCTCCGCCCCTATCGACGGTAGAGCCGAATGGAAGAACTCGATCAGGTGTTGAAGAAGTACGCCACCAGTCAGGATCTCATGGACCAGATCCGATACGTGGCCGAGGCGTTGAGCATGGAGTTCGACAAGTGGGACGACCAGTACGTGAGCGGTCCGAGCCTGTACTTCCTCGTCGTCGCCGAGACCGACTTCGAGTCGTACACCGACCCGCTGGGAGAGAACGTCTGGCCGACCGACCGGTGTAAGATCGTGCTCGACTCGCCGGAGGCGTTTCGGCGGGTCGCCGAGGACGTCGGGTTCAGCCGCGACGGCGCGATCGTCGTGACGGGCGACGGGACGATCCAGCGACAGATGGTCCGAGTCCGAAGCCCTCACCACGCGGAGGTACCGGGAGTCGCGGAGCTCGAGTACCCCGACTGGATGGGAACCAAACACATGAGCGCCCTGGAGACGTCGCTCCGGCAGAACGTCCTGTGGGCGATCACGCTCAGCGAGGAAGACGGCCGCGTCACCACGTACCTCGACGGCACGTATCAGGACTACCCCCGCGAGGAGATCGGCGGTCGGTGGCGGCCCGGGGGGTAGCTGCGCCGCGGCCGACGCGCCGCGCGCTACTCGCCGTCCGTCTCGGTCACGATCCCCGGCTCCTTGCTCGCGATAACGACGATCCGGTCGGTGAGGTCCTCGATCGTGTTCGCCAGCTCGTCCAACAGGACCGCGAGCTCGCGGTAGACGAGCGGCTGGTCGATAGAGCCGTCGGCGAACGCCGTCTCGATGGCGTCGTTGCGGAGCTCGTCGCACTCGCTTTCGAGCGCGCGAATCGACGCTATCCCCTCGGCGAGCGTCTCCGTGGCGTCGGCGCGGGCGAGTCCCCTGACGAACCCCTCGACGACGTCGGCGAGGACGACCGTCATCTCGGCGATCCGGTCGGCCATCTCGCGCATGTCGTCGAACGGTTCGACGCCGGCCGCGGGGCGCATCATCGCCACCTCTTGGACGATCCGCTCGGTGTGGTTCGCGACCACGTCGAGCTCGTTGTAGAAGTCGAGCAGCGCGGACTCGTTGAAGTTGATCCGCGTGTTCAACAGGCCGATGTCGTCCGGTCCGGCGTCGGTGATGAGCGCCCTGATCTCGCGGACGAGCTCGTCACACTCGCTTTCGACCGCGGCGATCTCGTCGACCGTCTCGTCGAACGCGCCCTCGGTCGCGTACGCATCGAGCGCTCGCGGGAGGAGCGCGACGCAGTCGTCGATTCGGTCGAGATACGCGACCGTCCGGTTCTCGAGCCGTTCCCCGAAGTCGGCGTCGGTGGTCATGCGCGGAACCACGCGCGTCGGCGGTAAAGAGGTTCCCTCGCGTTTCGTCGATCGTGAGGGTTTGACGGCGACTCGCAGCGGATTTGCCGCCCCCGGCCTACAGCGCGTCGACCGCGTCGAGCGCCGCCTCGATGTCGGGTACGTCGAACCACTCGCGGTCGGTGTACGCGTTCGTCCCGGCCGCGTACATCTCGGAGACGGCCGCGACGACCGCGGGCGGCAGCGGGTCGGGCGACTCGTCGCAGAGCTCGCGCCAGTCGTCGATGTCGCGGCCCGCCACCGACTCCTTCGCCTCCTTCACGGCCGCGACCCAGTCGGGGTCGTTCGCCTTGTACCACTGGCGGACGACCTCCTTCGAGATCCCGCGCCCGCCGTAGGAGAACCGGTTCTCGTCGAACGTGCCGACCACGTCGGCGACCCGGAGCTCGCCGTCGACGTAGAGGCACTCGATCTTCCCGTCCTCGTGGACGAAGCCGGCCGCCTCGGCGCGCTCGGTGACGACGCGGTTCACCTCTCGCGCGAGGGACTCGAGGGCGTCGACGTCGGCGACGCCCGCGACCGCGTCGGCCTCCGCGCGGGTCAGGTAGCGGTCCTGTTGCTCGTACTTCGTCGAGAACTCCACGACCGGCTCGGGGAGGTCGACCGGCTCGTCGGGCCACTCGCCGTCGCCCCCCGCGAGGTCGTCAAGGCCGAAATCCGCGGGCTCCCTGCGGCGCCGGAGGCTGGAGCCGACGGGGACGCGGTTGCGGAACACCACTTCGAGGGGGACGAGGTAGTTCTCGCCGCCCGCGGCGTGGAAGGCGTCGTAGTCGTAGCCGGCGTGCGGCCCCTCGTACGGGAGGTCGGGGACCTGCGTCAGGTCGATGGCCATCTCCGTCGGCGGCGCGCTCGCCTCGTCGAGCGGGACGACATCGCCGGAGTCGGCGTCCGCGACCCCTCGGTAGTGGGTCGGGACCCCCTCGCGCTCCAGCAGTTCGAAGTTGAACGCGCCCATCGCGCAGAGGCTCGCGCCCTTGTTCGGGATCACGTCGGGCATCTGCCCCCAGTCGAACACCGAGTAGGCGTCCGTGAAGACGAACCGCCCCCGGCCGAGCCCGTCGGCGGTCGCCGGCTCGTCGACGCGGAACTCCTTGACGCTCGTCATGGCGCATACCGCGACCGCCTCCCACAAGAAGGTTTCAGTTACGTGGTCACCTCGGGTCGACTCGCTCCAATTCGATCCACGAGTACGGATCAACACGGCCGCGCCCTCGCATCGAAAGCGACACCCGACTCGCCCTCGCACTCCGTGGCATGAACGATGCGCGCGAGGTCGTCGTCCTCCGGTACGGCCACCGGCCGGGGCGCGACGACCGCATGACGACGCACGTCGGGCTCACGGCGCGGGCGCTCGGCGCCGACCGGGTGATACTCCCCGACAACGCGGGGCAGTCGGCGGAGACGGTCCGCGATATCACCGACCGGTTCGGCGGGCCGTTCGCGGTCGAGCTCCGCGACGACCAGAAGGCGTTCGTCGGGAACTTCGAGGGCGTCGTCGTCCACCTCACGATGTACGGCGAGCGCGTTCAGGACGTGGAGGAAGACGTCCGCGAGGCGGTCGGCCTCGACGAGCCCGAGGTCGTCGGGGAGGCGTCGCCGCCGCGCGACCTCCTCGTCGTGGTCGGCGGCGAGAAGGTGCCGTGGGCGCTGTACGAGCGCGCCGACTTCAACGTGGGCGTGACGAACCAGCCGCACTCCGAGGTCGCCGGGCTCTCCGTCTTCCTCGACCGCCTGTTCGAGGGCGCGGAGCTGGACCGCGAGTGGGCGGACGCCGACCGTCGCGTGGTCCCGGAGGCGATCGGCAAGACGGTGGTCGACGCGGGGGAAGAGGTTGCGGACGACGACGGCTCCGACCCCGCCGGTCCGAGCTGAGACGCGCTACTCGTCGCGGTCGCCGCGCTCCGCCCCGCGCCGCTCCCGGTCGAGGACCTCGGGCGTGCCGCTCAAGATTCCGCGGAGCCCGGACATCGGCTCGCCGACGGTGATCCCGTGTTCCGTGATCTTGAACTCGCGGATCGTGCGCTCGAAGTCGCTCGTGCGCTTTTTTAAGACGCCGATCGCCTTCCGGATCTCGCCGTCGACCTCGAGGTGGCGGAGGAACAGGATGTTGTCGGCGAGGTAGCTGACGTTCTCCATCGTCGCCTGGAACTCCCCGGTGACGTTCCGCGTCTCGTCGACGAAGATCCCCGTCACGCCCGCGTTCTTCAGGTAGCGACCGAGCGCGTGTATCTGCTGGAGCATCTGGTCGTCGCCGCCGCGGAGCGTCAGCCGGTAGCCGGAGATGCCGTCGATCATGACGATGTCGGCGTCCCGCCCCTCGACCTCGTCGCGGACCATCCGCGCGAACTCCTGTGGCGACCGCTCTAACGCTTCCACTTCGACCACCTCAAGGGTCCCCTTCTCCATCATCTGGTCCACCGGGATGTTGACCGCCCGCGACCGGGCGAGGAACGTCCCCCTCGTCTCCTCGAACAGGTAGATGACGGAGCGTTCGCCCCGGCCCGCGGCCTCCTTCATGAACTGCGTGCTGAGGGTCGTCTTCCCCACGCCGGTCGGCCCGCTCACGATGCTGACGGTGCCGCGCTCGATGCCGCCGTGGAGCAGCTCGTCGACCTCCGGAATGCCGGAAGAGATCTGCTCGAACCGGCCGTCGCCCGCGTTGCGCACACCGGGCTGGAGCGCCGGATACACCTCGATCCCCGAGTCGGTGACCCGGTAGGCGTGGTCGCCGCCCTGCGTCGCCGAGCCGCGGAACTTCGGGACGCTCACCGTCTTGCCGTACGACGCGGCGTCCAGTCGGATCGTCCCGTCCGTGATGAACTCCAAGTCGTCCGTCGGCAGCGACTCGGTGTTCTGGACGGTGAACAGCACCGTCGCCCCGCGGTCCTTTAAAAACCGCATGAACCCGACCACCTGCTTCCGGAACTGGTAGTCGTCGGACAGCAGGAAGCGGAGCTGGGTCAGCGGGTCGACGACGACGCGGTCCGGGTCGACCGCGGTGACGCCCTCGACGATGCGGTCGGTCAGCGGCTCGCGTTCGACCTCCGCCGGCTCGAACACCTCGTACGACTCGTCCTCGACGAACGCGTCGGCGCCCGGACTCAGATCGAGGAACTCGATCGCGTCGGTGTCGAAGCCGAGCGCGGCCGCGTTCGCCTTCAGGTCGCGGAGGTCCTCCTCGAGGTTGACGAACAGCGCCGTCTCCCCCTCGTCGACGCCCTGCTGGAGGAAGTGGAGGCTCAAGATCGTCTTCCCGCTCCCGGCCTGCCCGCGGATCATGTAACTCCGTTCGGGAACGAGGCCGCCGGACAGAATCTCATCGAGCCCGGCGATGCCGGTCGACGCTCGCTCGGCCGTTGGCGATGTCATACCACCCCGGTCGGCCGCGACCGCCATATATATGGGTAGTTCTTAGTGCGTTCCCTGCCTCGTTGAAACGAGATGGATTCGGAGTCGGGTCCGACTGTCGCTGGTGTCGACAGCGACGGGTCCGACCCCGGCGAGGCGGTCGGCGACAACGTCCGAACCGCCGATCGCGTGCGCGGGGAGACGCCGACCGCGGGCGGCGACGCGACGGTCCTTCTCCTGATGGACGCCGACCGCGACCGCGACCTGCTCGCCGAGGCGCTGGGCGAGCGCTATCGGATCCGGACCGGGAGCGACCCGTCCGCGCTCGACGGCGAGTTCGACTGCTGCGTCCTCGACGCGAAGGCCTTCGACGCCGCCGGCGACGCGCTGGACTCCCGGCGCGAGCGCGCAGATCCCGCGTTCCTTCCGTTCGTGCTGTTGGTGAGCGAGGGGTCTCGGGGGCGGCCGGCCGACCGCGCGTGGGATCGCGTCGACGACGTCATCGAGCTGCCGGTCACCCGACGGGCGCTGCTCACTCGGGTCTCGAACCTGATCGAGCGCCGGACCACCTCGCTCCGCCTCAGGCGGACCGTCGCGGAGCTGCGGCTCACGGAGCGAGCGATGGACGAGGCCCCCGTAGGAATCACCCTCGCGCGGGCGACGGACGGCGACGACAACCCGCTCGCGTACCTCAACGAGGAGTTCGAGGCGCTGACCGGCTACGGCGAGGAGCGGCTCGGCGAGGACTGCCGATTCCTCCAAGGTCCCGACACGGCCGACGAGACGACCGACGAGATCCGGGCAGGACTCGACGAGGAGCGGTCGGTCGACGTGGACATCCTCAACTACCGAGCGAACGGACAGAAGTTCTGGAACCGGCTCCAGATCGAGCCCCTACAAAACGAGGCGGGCGAGACCACGCACTTCGTCGGGTTCCAGACGGACATCACCGAACGGAAGATCCGCGAGCGGCGCCTGGAGGTGATGGCCCGGGTGCTCAACCACAACCTCCGGAACAAGATGAACCTCATCACGGGGTACGCGGGCCTGCTCCGAAACGGTCCCGACGAGGAGTCGCAACGCCGGGCGCTCGACGTGATCTCCGAGACGGCTGCGGACCTCACGGGGATCGCGGAGGCGGTTCAGAAAGTCGACGAGACGGTCTCGGCGCCCGCGCTCGACGCCCCGATCGACCTCCGCGACGAGCTGATCGAACTCCGGAACCGGATGCGGAGCCGCTACCCGGACGCCGAGGTGAGCCTGACGCTCCCGGACGACGACCCGATAGAGGCGACGGTCGTCGGCCTCCCGGTCGCCGTGGCGGAGGCGGTCGAGAACGCCGTGAAGCACAACGACGCGCCGTCGCCGTCGGTCGAGGTGCGCGTCGAGCGCAGTCCGCCGGGGTGGGTCGCGATCGAGGTCGAGGACGACGGCCCCGGGATCCCGGACCACGAGACGCAGGTGTTAGTGGCGGGCGAGACGTCGCTGACCCACGCCGACCGGCTCGGCATCTGGCTCATGTACTGGGTCGTGGCGAAGGCGGGCGGCGAGTTCGACGTCGACACCACGGAGAGCGGGACGACGATCCGGATCGAAGTGCCGGTCGATCCCTGATCGGGGGGCGAGCCCGCCGCGCGGCCGCCTACAGCGCCCGCTTCGAGCGGAGCCGCGCGAGCCGCGTCCGCGCCTCCTGGCGGCTCGTCCCGCGCACGCGACCCGTCTCGGCGTCGGCCATGGAGACGAAGGAGAGCCGGTCGAGGAGCGGCGGCCAGTCGCCGGCGCCCGCGGCGTCGCCGGCGAACGCGACCGCGTTGCCGAGCCCGTTCCGCTCCTCGCTCCCGGCCCGCGCGACCAGCGCGTCCGCGGCGCGCCGCCCGCCGGCGACAGCGAGTCGATCGCCGACCGTCGCGGGGATCCACGCCGGGAGGAGCAAGAGCCAGCAGCAGACCCCGGCGGCCGCGTACGCCCACGACGGGACGCGCTCGCGGTCCGGCTCGTAGCCGTGGATCCGGTTGACGCGCCGGTCCGCGGCGGTGCGGTCTCCGCGCCGTCCCACGAGCAGCGTCGCGAGCAGCGCCGCGGTCTCGACGGCCGCCAGCGCCGGGAGCGTCGCGGTCGTGAGCAGCGCCTGCCGCGTCCGGATCCGCACCAGCGCGTGGCGCAGCGCGGCGTCGCGGTCGGCCTTCGGGAGGGCGAGCAGCCGCGTCGAGACCACGAGCCGCGACCCGCGGTAGCCGTCCGTCGCAGCGACGTTCGCGGCGTCGGCGCGGACCGCGGTCACCTCGGGCGCGTCGACGCCGACCTCGGCCGCGAGCGTCTCGACGCGGTCGGCGACGAAGTCGGCGCGGCGGTCGTCGAGGTCGGCGGCGGGGAGCCGCGCGATCCGCCTGTCGACGAGGACCGGGCCGAGCATCGCCGAAGCAGCGGGACCGACGACGACCGCGGCGAGCAGTCCCCCGGGCGCGCCGAGTGGGACGAGCCCGAGCCCGCCGGGGCCGAGCAGCGCGGCGAGCGGGACCAGCGGGACCGCCGCCAGCACCGCCGGGACCGCGAGGAGCGCGAGGGCCCCGAGCGCGCGTCGCCCCCGTCCGTCCACCGAGTCTGCCATACGGGCGAGTGTGAGCCACGGCCCGTAAAGCTCTGCCGGACCCGCGGGTCGGCCGCGGGGTCCGAAGGGTGATCGCTCCGGGATCGTGCGAGGAGCGCGACCGCGCCTTTCGGAGGTTTTAACCGGATTCCACCACCAGTTTCCCGTAATGGCTTTTGAGGATCTACTGAACGACCCCGTCATCCAGAAGTACCTCCACGAGCTGGTGGGGCCGACGGGGATGCCGGTCGCGGCCGCGCCGCCCGACGGCGAGGTCACCGACGAGGAGCTGGCCGAGGAGTTAGGCTTAGAGCTCAACGACGTGCGGCGCGCGCTGTTCATCCTGTACGAGAACGACCTGGCGACGTACCGGCGCGTCCGCGACGAGGACTCCGGGTGGCTCACGTACCTGTGGACGTTCCACTACGACAACATCCCGGAGAACCTCCAGGAGGAGATGTACCGACTGCTCGAGGCCTTAGAGGAGCGCGAGGAGTACGAGCGCACCCACGAGTTCTACCTCTGTGAGGTGTGTTCGATCCGCTTCGAGTTCGGCGAGGCGATGGACTTCGGCTTCGAGTGCCCCGAGTGCGGCTCGCCGCTCGAAGCGATGGACAACGACCGGCTCCGCGACGCGATGGACCAGCGCATCGAGGCGCTGCGCGACGAGCTCAACGTGGACGTGACCGGCTGATGGTCGTCCTCGCAACCAAGTGCTACGTCGAGGGCGACGCCCGCGAGCGCGCCCTCGACGGCATGAACTCGCTCGTCGCCAACGACGTGGGCGAGCTCGACGTCGACTGGCAGGTGGGCGTCCGCGACGACGACTTCGTCCAGATCGACGTGACGGGCGAGGACGCGCCGGTCGCGCGCAACGTCCTCGCGGAGACGTGGGGCGAGATCGTCGCCCACGACGGCGGCCTCGAAGCGGGCGAGGAGTACGTCGGGACGCTCGAGTCGTGGGACGACGTCGGGTTCACGCTCGACGCCGGCGTCGACGTGTTCGTCCCGGCCGACGAGCTCGGGCTCGGCGTCGGCTCGCCGGAGCAGGTCGTCGAGCGGTTCGGCCTCGTCCAGCACCTCCCGATGCGGTTCGTTTACGGCGGCGACGCCGGTGACCCGGACGCGGAGCCGAGTCGGCTCGCCGACGCGGAGCGCGACCGCCTGTACGACTGGCAGCGCGGCGACGGCCGGGTGAACGTCAACTCGGCGACGCGCGGCGAGACGCGCGCGACGGTGAACCGCGCGGGCCACGCGCAGGACATCGTCACCGTCGAGCGGCTCGGCCTCCTCGAACAGAGCATCGTCTGCGCGGAAGGCACCGACCCGCCGGGACTGCTGGCCGCCATCGGCTCGTACCTCCCGGCCGAGATGCGCTGTGTGGTCTAACCAGATCCGAGAACCGTGAACAGACGCTTCGCGCTCGCGGCGGCGGCGATCGCCCTCCTCGCGGTCAGCGCCGGCTGCCTCGGCTACGCGACCGGCGGCGGCGAGGTGACGAACGAGACGCTCGACGCCGAGCCGCCCCGCGAGTACGAGTTCGACACGGACCGCGACGCCGCGTTCACCCTCTCGACGGACGCGAGGTACACCGCCGTGTACGCGGTCGGCGACCGGGAGGAGATCCGGCTGTACGAGCAGACGCCGTACGCGGGCGACCAGCCCCTGGAGTTCGAGGCGTTCCGGTATCGGTACCCCGACGGCGAGGTGATCACGGGCAGCGAGTTCCGCGCCCGCGGCGGCGAGATCGAGCGGACGACCGACGAGACGTGGATCCGGTTCGCGGACGACATGGCCGGCGGGGAGGCGGCGTTCTCGGGCGCCGGGTCGCCGCGCCGGTTCACGATGCGCGCCTACGTCGAGGGGTCGTACGCCGTGACGCTCCCGCCGGGCTTCACCACGGAGTTCCCGATCGTCGGCCACGTGTCGCCGCGTGACCACTCCGTCGAGGCGGTCGGCGACCGCGACCGGATCGTCTGGGACGGGGTGTCGGGCGGCTCGATCGTCGTCCAGTCGTACCGCGAGGGCGACTTAGTGGTGTTCGGCGTCATCCTCGTGATCGGAGCGGTCGCCGCGGTCGCCGGGACGGTCTACTTCCGGCGACAGCTGGAGGCGCTCCGCGAGCGCCGCCGCGACCTCGGTTTGGGCGTCTACGACGACGATGACGACGACGGCTTGCTCTGACGGCCGCGGGCGCGTCGATCCCCGAACGCCGCCCCCGCCGCGGTCCTTTTCTACCGCGCGGCGCTTGCGTTCGGTATGAACGCCGCCGTCGTCACCGTCGGGGACGAGCTCCTCGTCGGTGACACCGAGAACACGAACGCCACCTGGCTCTGCGACCGCCTCGACGCGCGGGGCGTCGCGGTCAGGCGGGTGACCGTCGTGCCGGACGAGGTGAGCGAGATCGCGCGAGTCGTCAACGAGTACCACGCCGAGTACGACGCGGTGATCGTCACCGGCGGTCTCGGGCCGACGCACGACGACGTGACGATGGAGGGAGTCGCGGCCGCGTTCGGCCGCGACCTCGTCGAGAACGAGGAGGCGGCCGCGTGGCTCGCCGAGCGCGGGTACAGCGGGAGCGACCTCGCGGCGGAGACGACGCACCTCCCCGCCGACTGCCGGCCGCTGCCGAACGAGGCCGGAGTCGCGCCGGGCGCGGTCGTCGAGTCCGTCTACGTTCTGCCCGGCGTGCCGACGGAGATGAAGACGATGTTCGAGCTAATCGCCGAGGAGTTCGCGGGGACGCTCACCCACGTGGTCACGGTCGACGTCGACGAGCCGGAGAGCGAGCTGCTCGACCGGATCGCGTCGCTGCGCGAGCGGTTCGACGTGCGCGTCGGCTCCTACCCGGGCGAGATCGTGACGGTGAAGATCACCGCCGAGAGCGAGGCGGAGGCGGAACGCGCCGCAGCGTGGATCCGCGAACACGCGGACGCGGTCGAGGAGGAGTCCGTCTGAGTCGTCGGGCAGAGAAGGGGGACCGCGGTCGGGAAAGGCGTTCTAGCGGTACAGGTACGCGACCCACACGGCGACGAGCGCGAGGCTCGCGAGCAGGACCGCGCCCGCGGTCGCGCTGATCGGCAGCGGCTCCGTCACGGCGGCTTCGAGGATCATATCTCGGGGTTGTTCTGGGGGCATCTTAAGTATTGATTCTCGGGCGAAGAGGGAGTTATCTCACGGACGAGTACCGCCGCGCGACGCGAAAACGGGACCGGGCGGCGTGGGCGTGTGGCAGCTACCGCGAGAGGGATCCAGTCCCGGTGAGACGAGCAGACGTCACCGATGGCGGGCTCACTCCATCGGCACTCGTGTAGACGGGTGGACACCTGTTGGTTCCCGTGCCTCGTTGTTGAGGAGTTTTAAAACCGGTCGGACGGGCCGCCGCTCTCGGGAACCGCAGCGGCTCGGCCGGACGCGGCCCGCTTAAGAGGCCGGCGCGGTGAACGTCGGGCATGTACGTGGGGATCGCGGTGAACCCGGTCGCCGGGATGGGCGGCCGCGTCGGACTGAAGGGGACCGACGGGAAGGTGGCCGAGGCGGTCGAGCGCGGCGCGGAACCCCGGGCGCCGGACCGGGCGCGACGGATGGCCGAGCGGCTGGCCGCGGTCGCGCCCGAGACGGAGATTTCCGTCGCCGCGGACCCGATGGGTGAGTCGATCGTCCGCGAGGCCGGCTTCGATCCCGCCCGCGTCGTCGACCCCTTCGACAGCGAGGGGTCGGAGTCGGCGGCTCCCCCGAGCCGACGGAGACGACCGCGGCCCACACTGCCGCCGTCGTCCGGGCGTTCGCGGGGCTCGACGGCGACGGTGCGGCCGCGGCCGATGGAGAAGCGGGGGAGACCGACCCCGTCGACCTCGTCCTGTTCGTCGGCGGCGACGGGACCGCTGCGGACGTCGCGGACGCGCTGGAGGGGACCGACGTGCCGATGCTCGGCGTCCCCGCCGGCGTGAAGGTGTACTCGTCGGTGTTCGCGGTGTCGCCGGAGGACGCCGCGGAGGTCGCCGCCTCGTTCTCGCGGACCGAGCGCCGCGAAGTGATGGACATCGACGAGGACGCCTACCGCGAGGGCGAGGTCAACCCGACGCTCCGCGGGGTCGCGCACGTCCCGGTCGCGGACAACCTCCAGTCGTCGAAACAGACGGCGAGCGGCACCGTCGAGTCGCTGGCGGAGGGGGTCGCGGCCGACATCCGCGAGCGCGACGGCGAGGGCGTCACCTTCGTCCTCGGCCCGGGGTCGACGGTGGGCGCGATCAAAGACGAGCTCGGCTTCGAGCCGTCGCCGATCGGGGTCGACGTCTGGCGCGACGGTGAGGTGATCGTCCGCGACGCGACCGAGGCGGAGATCCTCGACGCGCTCGGCGAGGAGAACGTGGTCGTCGTCTCACCGATCGGCGGGCAGGGGTTCGTCTTCGGCCGCGGCAACCCCCAGATATCGCCGGCCGTGATCCGGCGCTGCGACCTCCGGATCGTCGCCTCGCGCGCCAAGCTCGACGACGTGCGCGCGCTCCGCGTCGACACCGACGAGCCAGACCTCGACGACGAGCTCGCGGGCTGGGTCCGCGTCCGCGTCGGGAAGTTCGAGACGCGGATGATGAAGATCGTTTGACCGGGCCGCATCGTCCCCGGTCGCGACTGCGTCGAGTGATGCGGTATTTAAATAGACAGAAATGGGCGGGTCGAGTACTTATAAACCGAACTGCGGTGGCGCGCGCCTCCGAGTGGCCGCCGAAGGCGGCCGCGAGGAGCACGCGCGAGGGAGTCGCTGGCGCCCGCGGCGCCAGCGACGAGGCTGGGGAGGCGTGAGGTGCTGTGCGGTCGCGGTCGGGTGGGACTCAAAGGGGCAGTCGCGAGGGCGAAGCACGGCGACGTAAGCACCGCAGCGAAGGAGCGAGCAACGCGAGCGACTGAGCGAGGCGCGCAGCGAGCCGCGCGAGTCCTCGCGGCTGGGGCTTTGGAGGCGTTCTCCGTCGATCCGCGATCAGCCATTTATAAGTGAGCGGCTGGGGCCTTGGAGGCGTTCTCCGTCGATCCGCGATCAGCCATTTATAAGTGAGCGGCTGGGGCCTTGGAGGCGTTCTCCGCCGATCTACAGTCAGTCGTTTATAAGCGAGTGACCGGGTTTGGGAGAGAGTTCCCCGCCGAGACACGGCTTACGATTTATAAAAGGCAGCCGGCAACACGCAACTCCGTTTATAAATAACAAACTTCGTCACCGCCGACAGACAGCCCTTTGCCGCTCGCCGCATCGGGAGTCGTATGGGACGCGAGAAGGAGCGGATGCTCGCCGGCGAGGCGTACGACCCGTCGGCCCCCGAACTCGTCGCCGATCGCCGGCGCGCACGGGACCGCTGCCGCCGGTACAATGACACCGCGCCGACGGAGATCGACCGGCGCGACCGACTCCTCAGCGAGCTGTTCGGCGAGTTCCGCGGCGACGCGACCGTCGTTCCGCCGGTCCGCTGCGACTACGGGTACAACGTCGGCGTCGGCGACGGCTTCTTCGCGAACTACGGCTGCGTCTTCCTCGACGTGGCGCCGATCGACTTCGGGAAGAACTGTATGCTCGGGCCGGGCGTCCACGTCTACACCGCGACGCACCCACTCGACCCCGAGGAGCGCGCGGCCGGCCTCGAATTCGGCGACCCCGTCACGGTCGGCGACGACGTCTGGATCGGCGGGCGGGCGGTGATCACGCCCGGCGTCGAGATCGGCGACGGCGCGGTTGTCGCCGCGGGCGCGGTGGCGGTCGACGACGTGCCGGCGCGGACGGTGGTCGGCGGCAACCCGGCCGAGGTGATCCGAGAAATCGACGACGAGTGACCTCTACCGCGAGTCCAGCGCGTCGGCCACCGCGGGCGCGACGCTGACGACGCTACAGCCGCGCTCGACGGTGTCGGTGCCGACGATCCGGTCGACGCCGGCGGCGCGGAGCTTCGTCACCGCGTTGGCCGCGAGGACGGGGTGGACGCAGGCCGTCAGCACGCGGGCGGCGCCGCGGTCGGTGAGGACGGCGACCGACTCGCTCATCGTGGAGCCGGTCGCGATGATATCGTCGACGACGACCACGTCGCGGTCGGCGACCGGCGCGTCCGAGGGACAGACGGCGACAGCGCCCGTCTCGCGGTCGCGATGCTTCTCGAAGTAGTCCGTCTCGCCAGCGCCGTAGGCGTCGCGGACGGTGGCGGCCACGTCGATCGCGCCCTCGTCGGGCGCGAGGAAGAGCGGGTCATCGAGATCGGCCGGAAGGGGGTCCGCGAGGACGCCCGCGGCGTCGACCGCCTCGGCGGGGACGTCGAAGAAGTCGGCGACGGTCGTCTCGTGGGGGTTGACGAGGACGACGCGGTCGGTCCCGGTCGAGATCGCCCGCGCCATCGCGCGGGCCGAGACCGGCTCGCCGTCGCCGAAGGAGTCGTCCTGGCGGGCGTACCCCATATAGGGGACAACGGTGGTCACGTCCGTCGCGCCGGCCTCGCAGACGGCGTCTTGGAGCTGGAGCAGTTCGACCCACGCCTCGTCGGAGTCGGTCGCGGCGACGATCACGGCCTCGTCGGCGTCGAAGTCGGGCACCGCGGCGAGCCCCTCTCCGTCCGGGAACCGGTCGTATGTCGGGGTCGCGAGCGCCCGGCCCGTCTCCGCGGCGAGCGCGGCCGCGAGCTGCTGCGAGCTGGACCCGGGTACGATCATGGGCGACCGTTCCGCGGACACCGGTAAACCAGTTTCCTTACCGCGCGGACGCACCGCGTCTCCGCTCTCGACCGCCGCGCGCCACGCGAGCGCGACCCACACCGGCCCCACAGGGGCGGATATTTACGGGCGCGGCGGATACGAGCGCCCAATGAGCGACACCGAAGCCGGCGCGCGCGTCGGACTCCCCTGTCCGTCGTGTTCGCCCTCCGAGCCGACCGTCCACGAGGTCCTCAGTCCGGGCGGGCAGGCCACCGTGCGCTGTACCGAGTGCGACCACACCCACAAGACCGAAATCCCCGAGGAGGAGACCGTCGCCGTGACGATCGTCGTCTCGCAGGACGGCGACTCGTTCACGACGACGATGGACGTGCCCGCCGAGGGCGACGTCGGCACCGGCGAGGAGTTCGTCGTCGACACCGACGACGCCCTGATGCAGGTGCGGATCACGGGGATCGAGCTCGGGCCGGAGAACCGCGTCGAGGAGGCGGACATCACCGACGTGGAGACGCTGTGGACCCGCGCGGTCGACAACGTCGCGGTCCCCGTCACGCTCCACCCGAAGGACGGCGAGGCGGACCAGACCCGCTCGCTGCGGGTGAACGTCCCTGGCGACTACGAGTTCACCGTCGACGAGACCGTCGAGTTCGGCGAGGAGGAGTTCACCGTCGAGGGGCTCCAGATCCGCGAGGACGCCCCGAGTACCGCCACGAGAAGCTCGACCACCCGGGCGACCTCGCCTACGCGAAGGACCTCAAGCGGGTGTACGCCCGCGACGAGACGCTCACCGCGTGGTCGGCCTGGTAGGCGCGGCGCGCTCGCCGCGGTCGACCTGGTCACCTCGACCCGGCCGGCGAAAGCTCGTACCAACATAAACAATTATGAAGGATACGCTCGTTAGTCGAGTCGTGCCACCCGTAGTACACGACTGACGCACGCTCGACGGCGGGGACGACGGCCGGTCCCGGCGGTCCGAGCACGCGCGAGGCGACCGAGACCGAACCGACGACCGACCGATCGGGTCCATCGACGAACCCGGGCGACGACGGTGCGACCGACGCCGACGACGGGACCGACGACCTGCCGACCGCCGCCGAGGCGGTCGCCAAGTGTGCGGGGACGTTCGACCCGTCCGACACCCGGCGGATCGCGAACGGAACCGACCGCTGGAACGAGTACGCCGGCTCGTCGCACTGACCGCGCGGCCGGATCCTTTTATTCGGCGGCGCGACTACCGACGAGCGGCCGATGACGAACCACCGCTCCGAGCCGGACTCGGCACCCGGCGACGACGAGCCCTATGAGTGCCGAGGCCACACCTTCTGAACCGACGCCGAGTGAGCGGCGGCTACGCGAGCCTCGGTAGCATTTTCACGGTCCGAGAGCGGCGAAAATCCGGGCGCTTCGACGGAAATCGCCGTCTCAGACGAGGGGCGAAACCGCCCCGACCGCCGGTCGCGTCGGGCGACCGATCAGAGGACGAACGAGACGACCGCGAGCACGACGAAGATGATGACGAGCCACTTGGCGATGGTCATGCTCAGGCCGGCGACCCCGCTGGCGCCGGCGATCGCCGCGACGATCGCGAGGACCAGGAAGGCGATCGCCAGTCCGATCAGGTCCCCGCCGAACTGTAGGGGGGCGAGCACGGCACCGTCGTGAACCACTTGGGCCGGGTTCATACGCTATCGACCGCCGCCACCCGGTTAGTTATTCGAGGGCTATCGCGCGGACGAATTGTTTTCACGCCCGTGTGCGAGTCGGCACCCATGAGTCACCGCTGCCCAGACTGCGCCGTCACGATGGAGGAAGTCAGGTTCGGAATGGGCGACGCCTGGAACGCCTACGTCGAGACGGGCGAGAAGCGGGCGGGGCTGCTCGGCAAGCTCGGCGTGAACGAACACAAGGGCCTGACGACGGTGATGTGTCCCGAGTGCGGACTGGTGCGGCACTACGTCGAGTTCGAGGGGTGACGCGGGGGCGTCGCACCGGTCGACGTGTGCCCCCAGCCCGTCGATGGTAGCTCAGGCTTCGCGTCCGGATACCCGGTGTCACGGGTGTTTTACGCGTCGCAGCCCTCCGATCTACAGGAATGTCCGACTCCGAGTACGCGCTCCAGGCGCGGCTGGAAGCCAAACCCGAGAAGGCCGGCGAGGTGGCCGAGTTCCTCGAGTCCGCGCTGCCCGCGGCCGAGGCCGAGGAGCAGACGACGACGTGGTTCGCGCTGCGGCTCGACGAGACCACGTTCGGCATCTTCGACACGTTCCCGAACGAGGAGGGCCGGCAGGCGCACCTCGACGGCGAGATCGCGGCGGAGCTGTTCGAACGCGCCGACGAGCTGTTCGCCGAGGAGCCGCAGGTCGACGAGATCGACGTGCTGGCGGCCAAACACTCCTAAGCAGTCCGCGGTCGCAGCCGCGTGTCCCGCCGACCGCGGCGGACCGACACCGGACACATCCGGTCGGGGCTTTATTCACTCGCGCGCCGGACGAGTTCGTATGGAGCCAGACTTAGACCGATTCACGTCGCGCCGGTCGACCGTGTACGGCCAGCGCGGCGTGGTGGCGACCAGTCAGCCGCTCGCGAGCGAGGCGGGGATCGAAGTCCTCCGCGAGGGGGGGAACGCGTTCGACGCCGCGGTCGCGACCGCCGCCGCGCTCAACGTCGTCGAGCCCACCTCGACCGGGCTCGGGGGCGACGTGTTCGCACTGTATCGGACCGCCGACGGCGAGGTCGGCGCGATGCGCTCGTGCGGCGGGGCGCCCGCGGACGCGACGATCGAGAACGTCAAGGCGGCGCTCGCCGAGGACGACGACGCCGATTCCTATTACCCCGACGACGGCGGCTACGCGGTCGACGACGCGGGCGAGGCTGGGATGCCCTTTTACGGCCCGCACGCGGTCACGGTCCCCGGGACGGCGCGCGGCTGGGAGGCGACCGTCGAGGAGCTGGGCCGGCTCAGCCTCGCGGACGCGCTCGCGCCGGCCATCCGCTACGCGACGGAGGGGTACCCGGTGTCCGAGGTCATCGCCTCCTACTGGGCGAGCGCCGACGCGCTGTTCACCGACGACCACGCCCGCGAGGCGTTCCTGTTCGACGGCGAGCCGCCGGACGTCGGGCAGACGGTGACGCTCCCGCGGCTCGGCGAGTCCATGCGGAAGATCGCCGAGGAGGGCGCCGATGTCGTCTACGAGGGCGAGATCGCCGAGGCGATCGCCGACGAGGTCCAGTCGCAGGGCGGGTTCATGACCGTCGACGACCTCGCCGACTTCGAGGTCGAGTGGCCGGATCCGGTGTCGACCACCTACAACGGCGCCGAGGTGTACGAGCTCCCGCCGAACAACCAGGGGCTCATCGCCTTAGAGGCGCTCAACGTCGCCGCCGAACTCGGTGCGGGCGAGTACGACTACGACTCGCCGGAGCGCGTCCACTACTTCGCCGAGGCATTGAAGAGAGCCTTCCACGACGGCCACCGCTACATCACCGACCCGAGTACGAGGAGGTCCCGCCGCTCGCGTCGAGCGAGTGGGCCGCCGAGCGCGCCGCCGGCGTCGGCGAGACCGCCTCGCACGACGTCTCCTTCGGCGTGCCGAACGCGAACGCCGAGGACGCCGACACCGTCCTCCTCACCGTCGCCGACGACGCGGGCAACGTCGTCTCCTACATCAACTCGCGGTTCGCCGGCTTCGGCTCCGGCCTGGTCGCCGGCGACACCGGCATCGCCCTCCAGAACCGCGGCGCGTCCTTCTCGCTCGACCCGGAGCACCCGAACAGTCTCGAACCCGGCAAGCGCCCCTTCCACACGCTCATCCCGGGCGTCGTTCGGTTCGACGAGGACGACTGGGCCGCCTTCGGCGTGATGGGCGGCTACATGCAGCCGCAGGGCCACGTCCAGGTGATCTCGAACATCGTCGACTACGACATGCCGCTCCAGCGTGCGCTCGACGAGCCGCGGTGGCGCTACCGCGAGAGCGGCGAACTGGGGCTCGAACCGCACTTCGACGACGACGCCGCGGCGAAGCTCGTCCGGAAGGACCACGACGTGCGGACGCTCTCGCCGGTCATGTTCGGCGGCGCGCAGATCGCCCGGAACCGGGACGGGGTCCTGTCGGCCGCCACCGAGCCCCGGAAAGACGGGAACGCGCAGGGGTACTGAGTTCGGGCGAGCGCGGCCGCGGCACCGATCGATTTCTTATCAGCGTACGAGAATGAGGGTCGTTTTCGCGCTCGGGAGTCGATCGGCGAACGGTTGGTAGAGCGCACCTGTACGGGACAGAACCGGCCTGATGCGTCCGAGTTCCGCCGGGGTCGTATTTGTGGCCGTGGATACACTTATAATGACTCGTATGGTATACGCTCACAGAATGACGCGAAGAATCCAGCGACGCGACGTACTCAGGGGCGCCGGAGCGGTCGGAATCGCGGGGCTCGCCGGCTGTTCGACGGAGAGCGGCGACGGGAGCGACGGCTCTGACGGCGGCGACGGCGGTGACGGCTCCGACGGAAGCGACGGCGGCGACGGCGGTGACGGCTCCGACGTCCCCGACGCCGTGATGGTGGTCGGCTTCCCGCAGTCCGGCATTCAGCTGTTCCGCGACTTCTACTCGGAGTTCGCCGACAGCGCGCCGGACCTCGACATCATCGTCCCCGACGGGCTGATCGACGCCGACCTCCCCGGCGAGGTCGACAACGACATGAACAACGTCATCGGCACCGCGCCCTCCGCGGGCGGCCCCGGCGCGGAGTTCTTCGCGGAGTCGTATCAGGAGGAGTACGGCGAGGAACCGGGCGTGTTCACCTCGCAGGCGTTCGACGCGATGGCGGTGGAGATCCTCGCGGCGACCGCCGCGGGCGAGAACGACGGGGCGGCGATCCGCGACCGTGTCCGGACCGTCGCCAACCCCGGCGGCGAGGAGTTCGGTCCCGCGGACCTCCCCGAGGCCGTCGAGACGGTCGCCGCCGGCGACCCTGTCCAGTACGTGGGCGCGTCCTCCAGCGTCAACTTCGATGTCAACGGCGACATGGCCACCGCCGCCTACGACATCATCGACTTCCAAGACGGCGAGCTCGTCACCCTGGACACCGTCGAGTTCGGGAACGACCTCACCGAGGAGGACCGGAACGCGACCGCGGCCGAGCCCGTCGGCGTGGACTCATTCACGGCTCGCATCGGCGTGCTGATGCCGGAGACGGGCGACCTCGGGCCGCTCGGCGGTCCGATCCGCGACGGGGCGCTGCTGGCCGCGACGCAGGTCAACGACGCCGGCCTCAACGTCGATGTCGAGACGCGGGTTGAGGACACCCAGACCAACCCGCAGGCCGGTATCTCCGGCGCGAACGCCCTCGTCAACGCCGGCTTCGCCGCCGTCGTCGGCCCGGCCTCCTCGAACGTCAACCTCCAGGTCGCGGACGAGGTGTTCATCCCGAACGGCGTCGTCGGTATCTCCCCGTCCTCGACCGACCCGAACGTGACGGACTTAGACGACAACGACTACATCTTCCGGACCGCGCCCTCGGACCTGCTCCAGGGGCCCGCGATGGCGGACCTCGCCGTGGGCGACAACGTCGGCGCCGAGAGCTCAGGGACGTTGTACCTCAACGACGCCTACGGGCAGTCGCTCGAGGAGGCGTACGTGAACGCGTTCCAGGAGCGCGACGGGACGATCACTCAGCGCGTCTCCTTCGAGCCGAACCAGCCGACGTACACCAGCCAGTGGTCGAGCGTGCTGAACGAGTAGGAGTCTGCCCGAGCCGTTCGCCGATTTTTCGCGACTTGTGAGCCGCCGCGCTCGTCGACGAGCGGTGGAGCTGTGGAGGTCGATCCCGAGAGTGATTTATAAGTCGACTCGGCGGCGCGTCGTGCCTCGCCGCCGGTCACTTCTTGTACGCCTCGCGAAGGAACACCAGGGCCCCGCCCAGCATCGCGAGGTTGCCGAAGAAGGCGAGCCGCTCGCCGCTCTTGTCGCCCTCGTCGGCGTTCCAGAAGTCGTGCATCGTCGCGGTCACGACGGTCAGGAACGCGACCGCCGCGCCGGTCGCAATCCGGGGGACGCGCCAGAGCGCGATACCGAGGCCGGCGACCACCATCATACCGGAAGCGAACGGCGCGGCGACGTCCGGCATCGGGACCCCCGCCGACTCGGCGTACTCGATCGTGTCGTCCATGTCGCGGAAGTCCTCCGAGGCCTGCGCGGCGAGGCCGACGCCGAGCAGGACGCGGCCGAGCCGCGACGGCGCGCCGCGGTCTGCCGCCTCGTCGCTCGTCTCTGGGTCTTCGTCGCTCATACCTCCCGCAACGGCGCCGCGCCTCATAAATCGCGGTGGCGACGGGAGCGGTACGCTTCGTCAGATCCCGTCGATCCGCGCCAGCACCCGGCTCGTCGCCGGCGCGTCGAAGGCCATCGGGCGTCGCCACCAGGGGCCCTTCCCGGAGTCGCTCGACAGGTCGGTGATGGTCGGGTTCGCTTCGCTCCCGGCGTCGGGCGCGCTCAGCGGGACGACGCGGTCGAAGAGCCCGGACGCGTCGGGGTCGCCGACCGCGACCACGCGGGCGTCGAACGGGTCCCGCTTCAGGTGCGCGTTCGTCGGCGCGGCCGCCACCGCGGCCGCGCGGTCGACGACACCGTCGTCGCCCTCGTCGTCGTCCGTCGCCGAGAGCACGCGATCGACCCGCATCCCGGCGAAGAGGTACGCGCCCCAGTCGGGCGCGAGGTCGGCATCGACGGCGACTCCTCGCTCGCGGAGCCACGCGCCGTCGCGCTCGTCGGCGTCCGCGTCGCCGTCGCGCTCGTCGGCGTCCGCAGCCTCGGGGCGGTCGTCCCCCGGGCCCTTCCACCCGTGCGGTCGCAGCGTGAGCGTCGCGTAGAAGAGGAGCCAGTCGCCGGGGACGAGGTCAGCGATCCGGCCTGCCTTCACGCCGTACGGGTCGCCGTAGGTCGCCCGTTCGCGGCCGTGAACCCCCGGGAACTCGGGGTCCGCGTGGACGGGGGTCTCACGCAGCCCCTCGGGGACCGCGAAGGGGAGGTTGAGGTCGCCGTACGTCGGGAGCGGCTCGTCGACCGGGAACCCTTCGCGGGCCAGCGTCGACGCCGACTCCGGGATCGGGACGTACGTGAACGAGCCGTCGGGGTAGACGGGGCCGCGGAACCCCGGTTCGTTCGTGTTGGCGGCGACGTTGACGGCGAGTGCGCGGGGGTCGGACACGAAAAGCGAAGAGTTCAGTCGGCCGTCGCCGCGGCCCCTTCGTGTTCGATCTCGGTCCCGAGGAGGTCGAGGAACTGCGCGATCCACTCGGGGTGGTCGGGCCACGCCTGCCCGGTGACGAGGTTGCCGTCGGTCGTCACGCCGTCGACCCACGAGCAGCCGGCGGCCTCGACCTCGGGCCTGACGGCCGGGTACGCCGTCATCTCGTAGCCGTCGAGCACGCCCGCCGCCGCGAGGATCTGCGGGCCGTGACAGATCGACGCGACGGGCTTGTCGGCCTCGAAGAAGTGCCGCACCACGTCGAGCACCTCGTCGTAGCCGCGGAGGTATTCGGGGGCGCGTCCGCCGGGGACGACCAGGGCGTCGTAGTCGCTCGGATCCACGTCGTCGAACCCGTGCGTGAGCTCGAAGTCGTGGCCGCGGGTTTCCAAGTACGTCTGGTCGCCACGGAAGTCGTGTATCGCGGTCTTGACCGTCTCGCCGCTCTCCTTGTCCGGACAGACGGCGTGGACCTCGTGGCCCACCGCCTGAAGCGCCTGAAACGGGACCATGATTTCGTAGTCCTCGCCGAAGTCGCCGACGATCAGCAGGATCTGTTGTCCTGTCATATGTGTAACACCGCGCGGACGTAGGCGCCGCTCGCAGATAACGATACTGGCACGCGGTAACATACGTCGCTTTACACGGCGCGTTTCCCCGAACCGCGTCCCGAGGGGGTGCTGACGCACGGAGTCCCGCGGCCGCTACGTCCGAGAGTCGGTCCACGGTCGGCGCCGATTCCGAGTTTGGCACCTGTGTTGAGATGTTGGATGGATAAAATAGGGTGCCCGGGAGGGAGACGTATGGTTGTCGGTGACGCAGCAGCGGGTACGGTGATGGCATCGACACGATATCGGACGTCGCCTTGTCGGCCGGTCGGTCATCAAAACCGTCCTCACCGGCGTGTTGTCCCGGGAGCACGTGCTCTTGGAGGACGTCTCCGGCACCGGAAAAATCCCCACGGCGTAGAGCTTTGCGACGGTGCTCGGACTCTTCTTCAACCGGCCAGTTCACGCCGGACCTGCTACCGTCGAATATTACCGAATCGCATATCTACCGCGAGGAGGCCGGCGAGTTCGCGTTCGCGGAGGGACCCGATCTTCGCGAACGTCGTGCTGGCCGACGGGATCAACTGCGCACCGCCGAAGACGCAGGCGGCCCTGCTCGAGGCGATGTTGGAAGGGCAGGTCTCGGCGGACGGCACCACCTACCAGCTCCAAGACCCGTTCTTCGTCATCGAGACGCGGAATCCGGTCGAACAGGAGGAAACGTTCGCCCTTCCGGAGGCGCAGCGCGGCCGGTTCATCATGAAGGCGACACTCGGATCCCCCGACGGCGAGGGGATACGAACGGTCCTCGACCGGTGGGACGACCGCACGGCTCGGGCTCCGGAGCTGAATCGGGTCATCGACGGCGAGACCGTCCCGCGCTTTCAGGACGTTCCGGAGCGCGTGACCGTCGGCGGGTCGCTCCGCGACTATATGATCACGCTCGGCGAGGCGACCCGCGCTGACGGTCGGGTTGAGGTCGGGGTGTCGCCGCGCGGCATCCAAGCGCCTCTTCGAGGCCAGCCGGGCGCGGGCGCTCGTGAACGGCCGGGAGTACGTCCCGCTCGACGACGTCAAGGCCGTCGTTGCGGACGCGTTCGTCAACCGGCTCGCGTTGACTTCGAAGGCGACGGTCCAAGACACCTCGCCTACGACCGTGGTGAACGACATCGTCGAGCGGATCGAGGTCCCCGCGGCGCCGCGCGGAGCACCGCGACCGGCCGCCGACCGCCAGCGAAGACGGCCACAACGAGCCGATTTACGCCGCCGCTCCCCTACATCAGGAACACCACGGCGGTCGTGAAGGTAGCGTTCAACTTCGCATGGATCAGCTTATCTGAACGCTACCGACGAGACAGGGGTTGACCGGAGTAATCTGGATACTGAAGTCCGTGTATTCATCAGCGGACGTCACGGTGAGCAACGGATATGTCGTGTTTTAATCGAGTCTCCTGTGGATCTAGTTCCCGAAGACGACGCATCCAAATAGCAGATAGGGGCGCTAGGAGGTGAGAACCAGTGAAGCGTCAGCGGCATGTTGACGGAGCTTACAACATACGCTGAGATCGTGTCGGAACAATATGGTTGTCATCGTTGGTCGAAAACGCACACAGGAGTTGTAGTTATCTACCGTGAACTCAACAATTAGCCGCCGTGCACTGGACGGTGACCTCTGTTTGGTAAGTCTCTCCTGGGGTCAACGTAATATCGATGCTCTTATTTTCGTATCCGCTCCGTTCAGACAACTCAAGAGTATACTGACCGGGATCGACATTGCTGTTGTTGTACCAAGCACTGCCGCCTTTTGTTGTATTGTCGATCTCAGCACCGGTCTCTCTGTCGATCAGGCGTACGCGGCCGTCAGTCAGCGACTCATTAGTGTTCGACGCGATATAACGGACGGACAGCGAGGCCTGAGGTGGTATCGTGAGGTTATCGAGTTGCGTTTCGGGGCTGTTCACGCTGATACTGCGGTTGTCCGACGCCACGTAGCCGGTGGCACTCGCCGAAAGCGTGTACTCACCGTACGTGATGTTTTCAAACGAGTATGTCCCCCCGCTCTCCGTGGTGGCCTCCCTGGTCCCACCGTCGCTATTGGTGAGTACGACGGTGGCGCCGGCGACACCCTCGCTGGTGTTTGAGTCGATCACGGCGCCCTCAACACGGGAGCGTTCGGAAGAATCGTCGGCAGGTGGGGTCGGATCCAGGGAGATATTCCCTCCGAGACGGTCCTCAGAAATATTCAGCCGCTGCTCCTCGTAGCCGTCTGCGGTGGCGACCAGAGTGGCGTTCGCTATCAGCGTCTCGTTGACACTGAAATTATACGTCGGCTGGTCAGTCGTGTTCAGCAAGCCGTTTTCGTTGCGGAGAATAACCGAGATGTTCCCGGTCGAACTGTTGAGTTGCTGGCCAGTCGTATTATCGATAAGCGCACCGGACACGGTCGATTGGTCGCCCGCGTCACCGGAATCGAGGCCCAACAGCGAAGGGCCAAAAGTAACCGCAGCGAACAGGACGAGCAACACGACGGCCCCGATGGCGATGTACAGCCCTACTTCCGGAGAAAGCAGCGAATCGTCGTCCGACTGGGTCCCTCGTGACCCGAGGTTAGAGCTGGTCGCAGGGGGTTTGAGCGCCGGCACGCTACTCTGGACGCGCTTTCGAATTTCGCCGTTTGACAGGCCATAGTCTCGCGAAAGCGTCTCGACCGACTCGCGGATCGACGCGATTTCCTGTTTGATATGCTTGTCGCGGAGGGACCGAGACGTCGACTCCCACCGCTCTTCCGTCGCGCCGAGCGGCGTGATACCGCGGTGGTCACCCGGCGTGACGACGAGGTCGAACGTCGAGAGTACGTCCGCATCCATCGAGTCGGCGACTGCTGCTTGGTCGTACTGCCCGAGGTACTCGCTGAGTAGGCCGATGGCGTTGCGTTCGTCCGACACACCCACTGTCACCGAACTCCGGGACGTGATGAGCTCGGCGAGGATATCCTGTTCCGTACTGTCGCCAGGGACGGCCGTGTTCCCGCGTTTCAGTTCGCGGTACACCTGCATCTCGTCCGAGGACTCGTCAATCGTGTACCCCCACTCGGACTCGATACGCGTCGTGAGATCGCTGATGAGGTCTTGAAGCGGCGCCGCGGAGTTGTCCACGGAGTAGACGGCGTAGAACTGTTCAGTGCGCGCGTTGCGGGACTCACGCGCACGGAAGAACAGACTGATCTCCTGTCTGTGGTCCGACCGAATCGCCAGCCGAACGCCGCCGTAAAACAGCTCTTTGATCTGCTCGTTGGATCCCGTCGCGGTACCATCAGGGGAGTAGGCGTTCCCCTTCGTGTCGTAGATGCGTAGCGTTGACATGCGTGATCACCCCAGTTTCTCTAACAGCTCCTCGAAGCCGACCGTCATCACGTTCCCATTGCGGTCGCGCATCGGCACGCGTTCGCCGTCGTCGTTCACCGTCGTCTCGTAGTACACCGGGTGGATCTCCGCGCCGGAGGTGTCCTGGACGAGCGTCCGAACGGCTTGGTTGTTCTCGATTAGCGTGTCGTTCACGTACTGCCGGAAGTCCTCGAAGTACTGGTGCGGGTCCAGCGCCTGCTCGTCTTCGAACTGCTGGGCCAAGATATCGGACTTCGTCGCGACGAGGAGCACGTCCTTGTTGTCGGCCGTATCGAGGATGTCGAAGTACGGCTCGATCCCCAGCGGCTCGTTGTTGTGATACCGCTCGACGTCGATCACCAGAATCAGCGTGTTCGCCGCGCGCACGCGGTCTGACAGCAGCTGGACCGTGGAGTTGTCGATCTCCGAGTCGGGGCTCATCAGCGCGCCCGGAAGCTCCTCGAGATACTCGCCGGCGTAATCGAGGCTCGACAGCTCGATGTTTTTCGGGAAGACCCGCCCGTTGACGAACCGGAACTGAAGATCTTCGACCTCGGTCGCACCCGTCGAGTCGAGCTCCCAACCGGCGTTTTGGGTCGCGGCGTCGAGCCGGCCGACGAGCTCCATCAGGTCGCCGCTCGGGTTCAGCGGCGTGTCGCTTTTCCGATCGACCGCGTCGTCGAGCGCGGCGAGATACTTCCCGACGAGGAACAGCGATTTGCCCGACCCCGGCGGCCCGAGAACGAAGAAGTTCTCCGAGGAGTCGTACGTGACGAACCGCCGGAGCGTGACGACGAAGACGCCCGCCATCAGCACGTTCGTGGTGATCCCACCCCACGCGACCGAGACCGTCGGCTCCGGCGCGATGATCTCGACAGTGCCGCCTGAGGGGTCGACGAACTGCGGGAAGTTGACGTGGAATTCGACGAGGCCGACGAGGACGATGGCGGTTATCAGGTAGAACAGAATGCTCGCGGACCGACGGAACTCGAGCGCGGAGGTGGTCCGGACCTCCATCAGCTGTTTGCCGCCGCCGACGATCGTGCCGCCGACGAGGCCGGCCCCGAGCCAGGCGATGTTCGCGACGAAATCAATATTCGGGATGAACAGGCCGATCGAAAGCAGGCCGATGAGCGCGGAGCCGGTGCCGAGCCAGAGCAAGGCCCCCTGAACACGCTTTTTCGGGTCGACCGTCATCAGCGCGAGCAGGCCGAGGTAGATCCCGAACACCATGGCGGAGAACTGCTCGAGCGACACCGACAACAGCGGGTTCAACGAGAGTATCAGTGGCCGGAACACGTCGGACGCGATCCACGCCTCACCGAGCGTCAGGAAGAGCGGCCCGGCGACGACGATCATGATGAGGAAGTACACGCCGAGGAAGAACTTCTCGCCGTGGTCCTCGAGGAACGCGACTGGAGAGTCCATCGCTGTTACTCCTCCCCCTCCTCCCCGTCAGCGGGAGCGACGAAGTCGGTTCGACTGATGTGGTTCTCGAGCAGATCGGCTTTGATCTCGCCTTCGTCTCTGAGGAAGAACTCCACGTCGTCGGGATGCTCGAGGTTCAACACGGAGTCGCGCTTCACGAAGTACCCCTCGTCGAGGCCGTACGCGTGGTGGACGAGAATGTCGGTCTCGTCGGACTGTTTCCGTGACTCGTATCCATTCCGGTAGCCGTCGGCCTCGATCTCCGCCCGGAGGTTATCCAGGAAGATCCCGTCGATGAAGATCCCCAGGCCGACATCCCAGCTGCCACCCGCGCTCACCGGGAACGAGGCGTAGTTTTCGCCGCCCGCACCGAGGTTGTACGCCCCCTGGAACTCGGATTTGAGGTCGGCAACGTCGTTGATCTGGTCGATCGCCCGGCTCATCACGCCGACGACGACGTTCATCTCGTTGTACCGCGCGCGGTCACCGCTGATCCGGCGGCGCCGAATGCCGGTGTAGCGGGGGTTGTGGGCGTTCCGAGCGAGCTCCTCGAGCGAGCCGCGCAGCCGCTGACGTTCGGTCTCGTCGTCGAAGATCTTGCTGTCGGCGATGTCGGTGTCGTCGCGGAGCTGGAGGATGTCGTTCGGCTGGATCGTCTTCACGTAGCTGTACTCCTCCGTTTCGGTCGCGACCGAGGAGTCCTGCTCGGCGTTGTACTCCTCGCGGAGCCGCTGATACGTCTCTTGGGAGCTCAGGAACGAGTCCCGGGGGCCGTTCAGCTCCTCGAACAGGGTGACGGTCGCGTCGTACAGATCCGCCTCCGTCTCCGCGGTTTCGAGATCCGATTCGAGGTCGTCACGCCGCCGTTCGATGTCGGCGGTCTCGACGATCTCGTCGCGGACGAGCTCCTCGAACTGGCGCGTGAGCTGGTCGAATCCGATCCCCGATTCGAGGTCACGCTCCAGCTCGTCGAGCGCCGCCCGGTGTTCCTCGTCGAGTTCCGACCGGGTCCGCGACACGATCTCCTGTTGCTGCTCGTCGATTTCGGCCTCGATGAGGTGTTTCAGATCGGTGACGGTGAACTCAACCTCGATCGACAGGTTGCTGCCCGCCCGCGACATCTTGAACACCTCCGCGTCGTCAAGCTGACTCCGCTTCCGGCGGTAGTTCTTTTCCGCCTTCTTGCGTTCCTCCTCGCTCGAGGAGTCCCACGGGAGGATGGACTCGATCGTCCCCTCCTCCTCGTTCATCGTGAGGAACGACTTCTTGGCGTCCGCCAGGTCCGCGAGCGAGGAGTTGATCCGCCGCTCGATGTCGGTCGTGTCGACGCCGACCGTGTCGAACTCGGTGCTGATGTCGTCGAGCGCCGTCCGGACGGTGCTGTCGTTGACGGCCTCCACCTGGTCCGGGTCCTCGGCGTTCTCGACGGCGCGCGCGAAGGATTCGAGCCCGTTCCGGAGGTCGCCGACCAGCTCGTCGACGGCCATCGACTGACAGTCGGTGTACTCTCGATACAGCGGCTCGACCGCGTTCTTCCACGTGGCGACCCGGCGGTCCACCTCGTCCTGCTGTTCGCGCTTGCGGGTGTCGAGCTCGGCTTCGGCCTCTTTGAGCTCGGACTGGAGGCGGTCCCGCCGCTCGGTCACCTCGTCCCGTTTCGCTTCTAAGCGGTTGATGCGCACCCCGGCGTTGATCCCCTCGTCTTCGACGGCGAGGAGGTAGCTGATCGTCCCCTCGACGCGGTTGTTGTCGATCGACCGGAGCCGGACGAGCAGGTCCTTGCGGTGGGCGATCCGGTTGAGCTCCGTGTCGATGATATCGGCCAGCTGCTTGTCGATGCTATCGACGTACTGTTCGTTGTCGCCGATGCGGGCGGTGCCCGCCCGAATCGAGCCCGCGATAACGTCGATCTGGTCGAGGATGTCGTCGGTCTCGGCCTCCGCTTCCGACATGATCTCGCGGTAGGCGGAGACGGACTCGTACTCGAGTTCGGTGAAGATATCGAGCTCGGTGAGCGACCACACGTTGTCGAGCCGCGTCTCGAGATCCGTCCGGTCGGAGTCGTGGAGCTCACCTTCCATCTCGTCGGGGCTCCACTCCCGCGAGAGGAACCGGTCGACGCCCGTGTAGATGTCCTCCTCCGCTTCCAGCGCGTCCTGTTTCGCGTTGAGTATCTCTTTGGTGACCGTCTTCGCGTCTTGGATGGCGTCGACGTTGTACCGGAGGACCTGCGGGATCCCCATGATGAACGGCGCGTACGAGGGGGTGTCCGCGAACGGGTCCTCCATGTCCATCATGTTGTAGTACGACGTGATGAGGTAGATCGCCGCCCGGTCGAACTCGACGAGCGCGTCGGAACTTTGGATGAGGTTCCCCTTTTTCCCGCCGAACCCGGTCGGGTCGATCGGGATGAGCACCCGGTCTTTGAACAGGTTCTCACCCTGAAGGCTCATGTACTCCAGCTCGGAGAGGACGGCGTGGGCGTTCGCGCTCTCGGCGTCACCCTCCTCGTCGTTGGGCAACACCCCGAACAGCGTGATCTCGGCGGTCCGTTTCGTCCGCTTGAGGTGTCGGACCAAGTCGATGAAGATCCCGGAGCCGGAGCCACCACCCAGGCCGGCGATCACGGCGACCTTTCCGCGGTCCGGCAGGTCGATCGACGTGCGGACGCTGTCGTCTTCGGCGTAGGACTTGTAGTAGAGTCCCTTGCCGAGGCCGCGTTTCCTGACGACACCCGTTGCGAAATCGAGGTTCTCGTTGATGAACTCGGGCTTGAGCCACCAGTTCTCCTCGTCGATACCGGCGCCGGCCGCGATGCGCGGCACCGCCTCCGCGCCGATCAGGTCGTTCTGATCGTGGAGCTGGATGTTCCGCGTCAGCGGCAGGTAATCGATGTTGATCTCGCCGAGTCGACCCTCGTGGTCGTCGGATTCGCGGAGCCGGTTTTTTGTCTCCTGAATCGAATCGTTGATCGACTGGATTCGCTCGAGATCTCTGTTCTCCTCTTCTTCGGCCGTGTCGATCACGGTCACCGTCAGCGACCGCGGGTTTCGTCGCGGCTGGAGCACCGACTCTTGGACCCAGTCTGCCTCCAGCAGCTCGTAGGTGATCGCCTTGCCGGCGCCACCCACCGCGAAGATCCGACTTGGTAGATTCATCTGGACACACACACAGATGAAATATCGTTCAATAAACTATTCGGTCTTGTCCATACTAACTGATAACTCCAGCCCGGAGTGAATCGGGAGGTAAGCTCGGATTACGTGTGGTTTTGAATAATAGAAGCCGAACTGCTCAACAGCGACTCGGCCCGACTGGCCGGGCGGTGAGTGGGTAGAGAGACCCTAACCGACAGTATCTCGCGTTGAGGGCAGTAGGTTCGCTTCGCAACGAGTTCGGGTACGTCTCGACTTTATTACATACATACTCAGGCGCGATCGTATAGCGAGAAAGCAGTCAGATGAGTTTGATCTCAACGGAGCGATCCGACGGATGCCCATAGCCTAACGACAAGGGATCGCCCCACGAACCGCAGTTTGTTCGCCCGAAGACAGCGTCGCAAACGCGATCGGATTCGTCATGCGAGTACGCGTTGAGCGATGCCGCCCTCACTTGCTCACCCAAACTTGCGCATCAACGGATGTCTCGTACTACGTACCACGACGTTTGGGGTCCAGCAACACCTATGGTGAGCAGTGGGGTTAGCTCACGGGATCAACCGCCAGAACGAGGCGCACACGGCACACACGGCCTGTCTGAAACCACTAATGTTGTCAAACAAACAGTTTGATATGGAGAGACAACCCACCTCGACCCGTGTTTCAGAGTACGTACGCGGTGTGGCTTGTCGGGGTTGTGCTGGGCATGCTCCTATTCGCCCTTGCGCTGCTCTGGATCATCGGAGCGACCGGCACTGGCGACGGGCAGGCTGCCACCGATCCCACGCGACATGAGCCACGATCCGAAATCACGACCGGCTCGGTCGAGGAGTTGCGAGCTGACGCCGACGAGGCGCTTGACACAGCTGCGACCGCCAGAGAGAACAACCGCCTCGACGACGCGATCGACGCCTACAACGCGGCGATCACCCAGTATGAGGCTGCCGGCGATGCTCTCGACGCTGGTGCTACGGAAACACGCGCCGAGATCGACCGCCAACTCAAGACGACACGTCAGTCGTTAGCGACGGTCGAGACGCGCGCCAAACAACGAGCGACGGTCACAGAGGCACTGAACGCAGCCGAACACAGTTTCCGGGTGGCGATCATCGCGTACACGCAGGGGAGCCAGACGCTTGCGCGCATCCGGTTCCGCCAGGCGCGAGACTCGTTCACCGAGGCCAATGAACTCCTCGAGACCGCTGACGGGGATCTGCTCACCCCGCCGGTGGAGGTGCGTGTCCAGCCGGATCGAAACCTACCGTCGCACACGCTCAGCGAGCTGCCGGCGGTCCCAGAGCCGGTAGCGACGGTACTCGCCGACGCCGGTGTCGACACCGTGTCCGAACTCGAGAGCAGTGACGGCCCGCCTTGGCAACCGGCGGTCGTCGACACGGCGGTGGCAGAACTGAGCGTGGACGACGACGTGGCGACGACGCTGACACTGCTGTCTTGGCTCAACGACACCAAAACCTACGCGTTTGCCACCCCGTACGCAGTTACACGCCGCCGTGACCAAGCCGCGTACGGCTTCACCCAGAGCACGTAGCCGGCGTCGACCCCGTTCCGCGCGACGGGCGCTCAGTTCGGCGGCTGGAGGTCTCGCTGAAACTCGTCGAACTGTTCGAGGTCCTCGGGGAGCTCGTACTCGATCTCGCGGTCGTCCTGGTTGTCGGGGAGCCGCCCGTCTTCGAGCTCCTCGGCGGCCTCCTCCCAGCCGGGCTTCACGCGGACGCTGCGCGCGGGCGACCCGACGACGACGTGATGTGGCGGGACATCGCCCTGAACGACGGAGCGCGCGCCGACGACGCTGTTCTCGCCGACCCGGCAGCCCGCCCTGACCATCGCGTCGTAGGTGACGCGGGCGTCCGCCTCGACGGTCGTGTGGAAGTTCCGCACCTCGGTCTGGTCGACGATGTCGTGGTCGTGGCTGTACAGGTGGACGCCGTCAGAGATGGAGGCGCGGTCGCCGATCGTCAGCTTCCCGCGGTCGTCGAGGTGGACGTCGTCGTGGATCACGACGTTGTCGCCCACCTCGATGTTGTGGCCGTAGGTGACGGAGATTCCCTTGAAGAAGCGGCAGTTCTCCCCGCACTCGGCGAAGAGGTGGTTCCCGAGCATCTGCCGGAAGCGGAGCGCGAACTCGACGTTGTCGGCCATCGGGGTGGCGTCGAACTGGCGCCAGAGCCACTGGAGGTGTTTCGAGCGCTGGAAGCGGTCCTCGTCCTTCTCGGCGTAGTACTCCGACTCCAGCGTCGCGTTACACGGGTCGTACCCCTGGAGGCGGACGCGCTCGGCGCGCGACACGGACTCGCCGCTCTGCCACGCCTCCCACGCCTCGCGGTCGCCGTGGAGGTCGATCAGCACGTCGCGGACGACCTCGCAGGTGTCCTCGTCCGAGGAGAGCCGCTCGTCCACCTCGTCGATGAACCCTCGGACCCCGGCCTCCGCGCCGTCGGGCAGGGACACGTGTCGCTTTGTCATCGGCCCTCCTTCGTCGCCGTCACTCAAAGGGATTCGGTTGTGCGAAGGCGGTGCCCGATCCGGTCAGTACAGTTCGGCGTCGACGAAGATGCCGATGACCGTGCCCACGAAGGCGATCAAGAAGGCGATAGCGATGAACGGAGCGATCGCGGCCCCGTCGAACGAAAGCAACAGCGCGGTGACCGCGGCGGCGGCGATGACTGCGAGCAGGGCGACGACGGCGTCGAGTCGACGGCGGAGTGCGTCGTCCATGGGCGGTCGATCGGCGGCGGCCAACTAATGTCTGTAGGCGCGACGCGCGCCCGGTGGCCGTCGCCGGCCGCGACCGCGGCCCGCCGATTCCACCGGCGCGGGAGCGACCGCGTCCGATAAGTGTCCCCACCGCCAATCTGCGGGCATGCAACACCGCGAACTCGGTAACTCGGGCGTCGAGGTCTCGGAGATCGGCTTCGGCGCGTGGGTCGTCGGCACCGACTGGTGGGGCGACCGCTCGGACGAGCAGGCGGTCGGGATGGTCGAGGAGGCGCTCGACGCGGGCGTCACCTACGTCGACACCGGCGACGTGTACGGTCACGGCGACAGCGAGGAGATCATCGGGGAGGCGATCGACGGCCGCCGCGACGAGGTGACGCTGTCGACGAAGATCGGCTACGACTTCTACGACAACCCGCAGGCCGGCCACGGCGAGCTCCCGAAGGAGCTCAACGAGGAGTACCTCACCGAGGCGTTCGAGGCCTCGCTGGACCGCCTCGACACCGACTACGTCGACGTGCTCCAGCTCCACAACGCCGACGTCGACGAGGTGACGCCCGAGGTGCGCGACCTCCTCGCCGAGTGGAAGGCGGACGGCCGCGTCCGTGCGCTCGGCTGGGCGCTCGGCCCCTCGATCGGCTGGCTCGCCGAGGGCGACGCCGCCGTCGAGTACGAGGAGTTCGACGCGGTCCAGACCGTCTTCAACCTCTTCGAGCAGGAGCCGGGCCGCCACTTCGTTGAGACGATCCGCGAGAGCGGCTCGGACACCTCCGTCATCGCCCGCGTCCCGCACTCCTCCGGCCTCCTCAACGAGCAGGTGACGCCCGACACGGTCCTCGAAGACGGCGACCACCGCTCGCACCGCCCGAAGGAGTGGTACGAGACGGGCTGGGAGAAGGTCGACGCGATCCGCTTCCTCGAGGACCCGGACCACAGCGAGGGGACCCGCACGATGGCGCAGGCCGCGATCCGCTGGCTGCTCGCGCACGACGAGGTCGCCTCCGTCACGCCCACCTTCCGCGACGGCGACGACATCGCCGAGTGGAGCGCCGCCGCGGACGTGCCGCCGGTCTCCGACGCCGAGTACGACCGCCTCGAAGCGCTGTACGCCCGCAACTTCGATATCGACCGCGACGACGGCATGGACGTCCTCCGCACCTCCGTCGACGGCGAGGACATCGAGGCCGCCGGCCTCGACAAGCGCGCGGCCTCGTACTGAGCGGCGGGCCCGCCGCCCGCTTCGACGCCGCCCGTTTCGACGCTGCCGTTCGACCCGCCTTTTTCGCCTCGAAACCGCACGACTGCGAGCGGTTAGGGCGTGTGTGAAACACTTTCACCACGCTCCCGACGCCGCCGCGACCGGCGACCGCGTCGCTGGCGGCGGTAGGAACGGTGGCTCGGTGGAAACCCGTCGTCACAGGGGGCTCAGTGGGGGAGGGGCGAGAACTATTAGTAGATTTCTCGGTGGGATCAGCGAGAGTTGTTACTCAGAGCGTCGAAGTGGTGGCTCGGTAGGAAGTCTTCATCATAAGGGGCTCGAGAGGGGGTAACGGATCGTCATGGCCACCACGGTCCGACGTACTCGCTCACGATTATAAACTGATTGCGATAGAAGATGCTTTCATTGATAGATAGGTAGGTAACCAGATTCATTACATTCCTTCTGAAGAAGAGAGAGCAACGTCATTTCTTCATCATGACTTATAATATGACTGTATCTGTGTAAATGAGTCTACTAAACCGAACTTCACAAGTCTAACTTAATTAAAAGCCTCAATTGTAATATATTCTTGGAACTGTGCGAAGTACAAATTGGAACGGCCAAACCTCTTCTCTAACCTAGGTCGGATTCCACTGTAGCAGCTGATTGTATCGCTGCATTCTACTTGTCAATTAACATCTACTAATAAGAATCGACTCACGTAGGGGTAACCGACTCTTGACATCCCCCCACCCGTTCAGGAGTGGGATTCCTCCGGTGAGGATGTTGGCTATGCTGTCCCCACAGAGGCAACTTTCCCGTCCCCGGTACTCCGGTTTGTGCGCTCCTCGTTGGGACTGGCCCTCTCGGGAGAGTGTGATAGCTCCGACCAGGTGTGGTCGTCCCACTTGAGGCGCACGGGCCGTGCCATCGACCTAACGGCTTCGCCAGCCTGCTCGTCGAGGAACGTGCGAGACGCGCACAGGTCGGCGTGGGCTTCGTGACCGCACGGACACCGGAACACGTCGCCGTCCCGGTCGGTGTCGTCCTGCTCGCCACACGCTGGGCACGTTCGCGTTGTGTCGGCTTCTGACCGTACTTCGACCGTGATACCGTATTCTTCGGCGGTGTGGGACAGCCGCTCGATGAACGCCCGGAACGCCCAGAAGTGGTGCGTCTTTGCGTTCACCTCAGCACACCAATGCGTCGAAAGAACGTCCGTGAGGTCGCCCACGTACACCGTTGCGACCCCTTCGGCATAGAGCCGTTCCATCAGGTCTCGAACCAGCGCGTCCTGTGCGTGGTTGCGCCGTCGCGTCCGTGTGCGATACAGCCGCCGAATCCGCTAACTGCTGTATCGTCCCTCGTGGAGTTTGGACTGTAACCGGGCAATCTCCTCGGTGGTTTCCCGGAAGCAGTCGAACAGGTCGCGGCCTTCGTAGAGGTACTGCTGGCCGGTCGTGGTGGTACAGGCGACGAGATTGTTTGCGCCCACGTCCAGCGCGGCTTCGTGAGAAGCCAGTGGTGAATCCTGCCGAGAATCAGGTACGGTGACAGGCTGAAAGGCCCTGAACGTGTCGTCTGTCTCGTCGTACTGTATCTCCAATCGGCCCTGTTCGCCGTCCCATTTCGGAGCGCCACACACTTCGAGGCGAAGGCGGTCGTGATACCCAAGCCCGTACTCGTCTTTCAGGGCTTGACCGACTGGTATCTCGATTCGTGACCGCTCGCCGGTTTCCAGCGTGTACTGGTCGTTGCGGATAAACGTGCGGAGTTCTCTACCGTCGTCCTCGTTGCCCCAGTAGCCCGGCGGTGCGGTGTCCTCGCCGTTCCCGTGGGTGGCGAAAAACGACTGCCACGCCGATTTGTTCTTCCGAATGACCTGCTGTGCAGTGGCAGAGCCGAGAACATCGATATACTGTTTCCGGTAGTCGGCGGTGTCCCACACGCTTTTGCCGTCGAAGAACTGCTGGCGGCGCTCGTAGTTCAACTCGTTCCACAGGCTCGCAGAGGCGTCCAACAGGTCCCGCAGTAGCCGCTTGTCGTTGTCGGAGAGCGGGCGTATCGCGAACGTGTTGGTTCGCCTCACGACACCAATTAATATAGTCTTGTGGTCCTAAAGTCTTGTCACTGATGCGTCCAAACGTGGATATTCCGTGGTCGCTCCACGGACAGGTGAAAGAGTGGGCCGAAGAAACTGACCGAACCCTCACCGAAGCGTATATCGAGTTAGTCAACACTGGACTCGCTAACGTGGAACATCCAGACGAGTCGTAGCGTGTGGTTTACTACGGAATGATATCGCTCAGACCCACCCCTGAAGGGGTGGGCTTCCGCTCGCTACATGTCATCGCCACCACGCCGATCGTTGCGCGGTCGCGGGTATAAATGGCTCGCGACGGTCCGGAACCCGTTTGAACCTCGGACGCCTCAGACGCCACCATGCGGGAAGTGACGTTCCGGATCCACCACGCGGGGGAGCCGGAGTGCGAGGTGAGCGCGCGCCACCCGGAGGTGCGCTACCGGTCTGTCTCCTCGATGACCGGCAGCGGCCCCGAGCACAAGCGGATCGCCGAGCTCACCGGGCCGTCGGCGGAGATCGAGGCGTTCGTCGAGGAGTTCCGCGAGTTCGACCTGATCGTCTCCGCGGAGCCGCTGGCGCCGATCGAGGGGACGCACGCCTACGTCGCCCTGACGATCGACGTCGACGCCGCCGACTGGGACGGGATCGGCGACCGGTTCTCGCGGATGGGGATCCACTACCGGACGGGGACGACCATCTCCGGCGGCGTCGAGCGCTGGACGGCGTACTTGGAGGACGACGACGACCTCTCGGCGGTGATGCGCGAACTCGAACGCGGCGGCAACGAGGTGGAGCTGGCGCGCAACGTCGAGCTGGCGTCGATCGAGCGCTCGCCGCAGCTCCCGGCGTCCGGCCTCCTCGACGGGCTCACCGACCGGCAGCGGGAGGTCCTCGCGACCGCGATCGCCGCGGGCTACTACGACCACGGCGGGGGCGTCGGCGTCGAGGAGGTCGCCGCGGAGCTGGGTCTCGGCTCGACGACGGTGTGGGAACACCTCTCACGAGCGGAGTCGACGGTGATGAACGCGCTGTTCGACCGGTTCGCGGAGGGCGAGCCGGTCGGCGCCGTCCGCGAGGCGGACCGGTCGGATTCACCGTGAGCGGGGCCAGACCAACGCTTTTGTAGCTTCGGGACGGAGCGCCGCGTATGGACGATGGAACTGTCTCCGTGCCGGACGAGCAGTACGAGCGCCTCGCGGCCCTCGCCGCCGCCCGCGGCGTGAGCCCCGAGACGCAGTTGGCCCGGCTCATCGACGACGCGTACGCCGGCCTCGACGGCGACGGCGACGTCCCTGAATCGCTCCCGCTCGGCGTCTGCGACGACTCCGACGAGGAGTGAGTCGGACGGCGGATCGGCGAGGGATCCGTGAGCCGCCGCGCTATCCTCGATTTTCCCCACCGTAGTCACTCGTCGTAGGGCCACCGCCCGCCCGTCTTCAGCTCCTCGACGTACCCCTCGTCGATGGCGTCGCGGATCGACTCCCGCGACCGGTGTTCGGCCTCGACGTCGCCCGTCGCGAACCGGTAGACGGCCGCGGCCACGAGCGTCGCCATCTCGCGGAGGTCCCGCGAGTCGAGCTTGTCGAGGGTGTCGGCGTGGGTGTGGCCCCACCCGCGCCCGGACTGGTCGCTCGTCGTCGAGGCCATCACGGCCGGGATCCCCTCCTGAACGAACGCCCACTGGTCGCCGTGCGGCGAGATCGTTTCGCCGGTCGTCAGGGGCGCGTCGAACGCGTCCGCGACCGCCTCGAACGTCGAGCGCATCCCCGCGAACCCGTTCGTCCCGACGCGGAGATTCCGAGAGCTACAGGCGCCGTCGAGGTTGACCACGCAGGCGATCTTCTCCTCCGGCGTCGTCTCCGCGGTGTGATACGCCCCCCACAGCCCGATCTCCTCCGAGCCGAAGGTGACGAGGCGCACCCGCGTGTCGAGGTCGTCCTCGACGGTCGCGAGCAGGCGGCCGACCTCCGCGACGAGCGCCGACCCGGCGCCGTTGTCGTTCGCGCCGTCGCTCACGTCGTGGGCGTCGACGTGGGCGGTGAGGTACACCGCCTCCTCGGTGTCCGGCCCGACGTCCGCGACGGCGTTCACCGAGGTCGTCGGCTCGTTCCGGCAGTCGACGTCGAGCGAGACCGTCGGGCGGTCGTCTTCCGCGGCGCCGCTTCCCGACCCGTCGCCTTCGGCCGCCTCGGCGAGCCGCGAGAGTCGGTCGCCGACCTCCTTCGAGACGCCGACCGCGGGGATCGGGCCGGGCCGGTTGTGGTAGCCGATCTCGCCGGTCGGCGGGAGCGCCCCCTCGATGTGGTTCCGGAAGACGAACCCGACGGCGCCGCGCTCGGCCGCCGCGACGTACTTCTCCATCCGGTGGATCCACCGGTCTCGGTTCTCCGGCGTGCGCGAGGAGGCCATGGCGATCGCACCCTCCAGCGCGTCGCCCGCGGCCGCGAACTCCTCGTCGGTGCCGTCGCCGACGTCGACGAGCGGAGCCGTCGCCTCACCGCTCGGCGTGCCCGGTAACGCGATCACCTCGTGGGAGTTCGCGTGGTGTCGCTCGACCGCGCCCGACACCGCGAGCGACGACTCGCCGCGCCACCAGCCGGGAATCTCGAACTCGTCGAGGCCGGCGTTCCGGAGCCCGGCGTCCTCGAACGCCTCGACGACGCGCTCGGCGCCGCGGCGCTCGCCCGCAGAGCCGGCCATCCGGTTCCCGATGTCGGTCAGGTCCGTGAGGAGGCTCCACCCGAAGTCGCTCGTCCGCGCGTCGCCGACGACGCGGTCCGGTAGCTCGGTCATACGGTCCGGTTGGGCCGCGGGCGAAAAGGGGTTCGGGAAGCGGAGCCGCGGCCGGCTCACCTAATTCGAGGCGGAAGCCCTACCCTCAACGAGCGAGCGGGGCCATTGCCCCCAAGCGAAGTAGGGAAGGGTAGTTTACTTCCACTCGTCGCCGTTCCCGGCGGTCTGCATCTCGCCTTTGGCCCGCCGCGGGGCCCGCCGCAGCGTCAGCGCGAGCACGACGAGGTAGAAACAGGCGACGGCGGCGAGGACGAGCGCGCCCGGGAGCGCGCCGACCGCGGCCGTCTCGACGACGCCGCTCCCCGACGGCGTGAACACGGTGAGTCTGACGACCCACGCGGCGATGAGGACGGAGAAGAGCGGCGCGTACACGCGCCGGAGCCGCCGGGACACCGCCTCGACGGTCGGCATCTTGATCGTCGGCTCGCGGAGGTCCTCACTCAGGAGCCGCCGCCAGTTGGACTCCTCGACGCCCTCCGGGTCGAGCGCGTTCGCGAACACGTTCTCCTCTAAGAGGCGGACGCGAGACCGCCAGACGTCGAAGGTACGGTACCGGCGCGTCTCGATGCCGAGGAAGACGCTGAGCATGACGAGCCCGATGAGGAGCACGTAGTGCGGCCGCGACTCGTTCGAGAAGGTCCACGTGAGCAGCGACGCGGTCACCACCACCGCCCAGTTGGTCGTGCGGTCGATTCGAGTCCGCCAGGAACTGGTCCGCCCGAGCTCGCCGCGGTAGGTGTGGGCCATCAGTGAGAGGAAGTCGGACCGGTCGGTCGCTGCCTCGGCGGCGACCTCGCGCTCCTCGCGCGACTCGGGATCGAAGTCCTCCGGTGGGTCGGACATACCGGCCGTACCGAGGGCGCACGGGTAAAACCACCAACCGAAAGCGAGAGACGGAACTCTCCGACGGTCTCAGGCCGGGTCCGCCGCGGATACTTCGACCTCGACGTCGGCGGGGTCGACGCCGATCCGCGCGAACTGCGTGCGGACGTGGTCGCGAGCTGCCTCGACGGCCTGCTCGCGGGTGTCGAACCCGCGGGGCATCGGCTCCTCGAAGGCGACCCGGATCTCCTCGCCGTCGACGACGAGCGGCGAGCCGCCGCTCTCGACCTCGTAGAAGGCGTCGCACACCCACACGTACGGGGCGTCCTCGTTCGGCGCGCCCTTGTACGCGGGCGGCTCCTCGCCGCGCTCGAACACCGTGCCGGTGAGGTCCGTCCCGCCGCCGCTGCCGCGAACGAGTATCATGCCACAGGTACGGGGTCAAGCGGGATAAGGGCGCCGCGGGAGGGATTCCCCTCCCTCGCGACGCGAGGGCAAACGCTTTCGGCCCGGCGGCCGGTGGATCCGCCATGACGCTGGAGGATTTCACCGAGTTCAGCGGTGACGACGACGCCGACGGCCGCGCGGACGAGGCCGACTCCGCGGCCGACGGCGGAAGCGCCGTTGACGCCGCCGACGGCGCCGACGCCGCCGACGCGCCCGGGGACGCCCCGCGGGCGGACGCCTCGTCTGGCGGATCCGAGTCCGACGCGGGCGACGACCGCGAGGACGACGCGTTCGCCGACTACGACGCGACGCCGGCCGGCACCGATTCGGGGCTGGGCGTCGTGTCGGTGTCACAGGGGCTCCGGGTCGCCGAGGAGGAAGAGGAGACGTCGCTGAAGGCGTTCGTCACGACCGGGAACCGCGAGTCCGTGCGGCTCGGGAAGTACCTCCTGATCCCGTACCCGGACGGAGAGCGGCTGTTCTGCCGGATCACGGGGTTGGAGTACGCGCAGGAGTTCCAGTCGGACGACGCGACGGAGATCCACGCGCGCCGGCAGATGCGCCGCGACGAGTTCGCCGAGCGCGACTACAAGTTCGTCGCCGACTTAGAGCCGATGTCCGTCGTCTACGGCGAGGGCGAGGGGATGAAGCGCCGGATGACGGACCGGGTGCCAAAGCCCGGCGCCGTCGTCGAGGAGGCGGCCGACGACGCCGAGATCAAGACGGGACTGAAGATCCCCGACGACGGCGTCTTCCTCGGGCACCTCTCGGTCGGCGGCGAGAAGGTCCGGACCGCGGCCGAACCCCCCACCGTCGACTACCGGGTGAAGGACGACTACGGCGACGGCGACCCGCTCGCGTTCCGGCACACGCTCGTCGCCGGCGGTACCGGGTCGGGGAAGACCCACGCCTCGAAGAACGTCCTCCGGCAGTACCTCGACTCCGACCGGACTTACCCGATGGGCGACGGCCGCGAGTCGCGGATGGCGGTCGTCCAGTTCGACCCGCAGGACGAGTACGCGCAGATGCACGACGACAACCCCGACCTCGACGACGCGTTCGCGCGACGCTTAGAGCGCGAGGGGATCGCCCACGGCGGCCACGACGACACCGTCGCCCTCGTGCCGCGCGTCGCGAACGCGACGTACCCCGGCGAGGGGCACCGCGCCGAGCGCGTCGAGTTCACGATCCCCTTCTCGCTGGCGGACGACATGCCGTGGCTCGTCGCGGGGTCCGGGCTCAACGACAACCAGTACCCCGCGCTGTTGACGCTTCTCAACCGTTTCTTCGACAACTACGGGGACTCGGGAACCTACAGCCAGTTCCTCTCGTACCTCGACGACCCGGCGCTCAAAGAGGAGCTCCACGAGAGCGGTCGGGTCCACGAGGCGACGTTCGATGCCGTCAAGCGTCGGGTGCGGGGCGTCCCGAGCGGCGTGTTCGATCAGGACGCAAAGCCAATCACGGAGCTTGACCACACGCTCGTGCGCCCCGGCGGGCTCTCGGTCGTCCCCACCTACCACCTGCCGACCTCCCGGCAGAAGGAGATCGTCGTCCTCGCGGTCGCGGGACTGCTCGTCGACGACAAGCTCTCGAACGACCCGGCGAGCGACCGGATCAAGGAGACGCCGCTGCTGGTCGGCATGGACGAGGCACACAACTTCCTCGCCGACGCCGACAACGTCCAGGCGGAGAAGGTCGTCCAGAAGTTCACGGAGGCCGCGAAGCAGGGCCGAAAGGAGCGGTTGGGCCTCTTTCTGATCACGCAGGACCCGCAGGACGTGGCGGAGTCGGTGTTTAAACAGGTCAACACGAAGATCGTGTTGAACCTCGGCGACGAGGACGCGATCTCCAGCGTCAACATCCCGACGAACCTCGCCGGGAAGGTGCCGTACATGGAGAAGGGGCAGATGGTCGTTTACTCCCCGGACAACTCCGAGCCCGTCGAGCTGATCGGCCTCTCGGAGTGCGTGACGCGGCACGACTGACGAGACGTATCCGCGCCCCTCTGCGCGACGCGGCGCGCCCCGGATTGCCGCCCCGTCGGAGTCGCCGCCGCCCTTTATTGCCGGAGCGGGCGAACCGCCGCGTATGAGCAAACGCATCCTCGTCGCGGTCGACGGGTCGGAGGAGGCCGCCGAAGCGCTGCGGTTCGCGGCCGCCGAGTGGCCGGACGCCGACCTCACGGCGCTCCACGTGATCAACCCCGCGGACTCGGCGACGGGCGCCGAGGGCGGGTTCCCGGGAGCCTCCGACCAGTGGTACGCCAGCGCCAAGCAGCGCGGCGAGCGGATTCTCTCCGAAGCGGCGGAGGCGGTCGATCAGGGGATCGACACGCGGCTGGAGGTCGGGCGCCCGACGAAGACGATCCTCGAGGTGGCCGGCGGCGAGAAGCCCGTCGGCGAGGACGACGACGCTCCCGGCGAACCGTTCGACCACGTGGTGTTGGCGAGCCGCGGGCGGACCGGGCTCTCGCGGGTCCTCCTCGGCAGCGTCGCGGAGGGCGTGGTGCGCCGCGCCGAGGTGCCCGTGACGGTCGTTCGCTGAGTCGGGCTCCGCGGGCGACCCGCCGTCCCCTCACTCCTCGGCGCGCTCGGCCGCGATCACCTCGCCGACCATCGACCACCCCTCCTCGTCGGACCCGGAGCGACCGAGCAGAATGCGCTCGTAGTCGTCGGAGCTGATCAGCCGGAAGTCGGCGTCGCGGTCGTCGTCGGTCCGGACGCCCTCGCCGCGGAACTCCCGCTGGAAGAACTCCGTCGATGAGAACTCGAAGACGCCGCTGTCGCCGGTGTCGAGTTCGAGCCGCACCGGCCGGGGCTGGACGTTGTGGATCCGCTTCGCGATCGGGTGTAGATCCGGCATACCGACGAGTCGGGTCGGGTCGGATAAAATCCGTCGGCTCCGGTGGCCGCTGAACGCCGCCGTACTAGGTTAATACCTCGCGGCGCGTTAGAAGTGTGAGAATCATCATGATAGAAGCATCGCTCACCTACCTTCGCGACGGCGACGACGCCGTCACCACCGCCGTCATCGGCGGGCTTCTGCTGCTGGCGAGCCCGCTCGTCATCCCCTCGATCCTCGTCCTCGGCTACCTGACGCGGGTCCTGCGGCGCACCGCCGACGGCGACGGCGAGCCGCCGGTTTTCGGGGAGTGGGGGGAGCTCTTCGTCGACGGGCTGAAGGCGTTCGCGGTCGCGTTCGTTTACTCGCTGCTCCCGCTCGCGGTCGTCGCGGCCGCCGTGGCCGTGAGTCTCAGCGCGTTCGTCGTGGTTCCGGGGGCCGGCGACGGCGGCGCCGGGACGTTCCTCGGCACGTTCGTCGTCGGAATCGTCGTCCTCGTCGCGGGGCTCGTCGCTCTCGGACTGTCGCTCGTCGGGCTCTACGTGACGCCGGCGGCGCTGGCCGCGGTCGCGGACTCGGGACGGGTCGGCGACGGGTTCGCCGTCGGGACGCTCTGGGGCGTCGTGACGAAGCGGGCGTACGCGACCGGCTGGCTCACGGCGGCGGTCGTCGTCCTCGCCGGCGCGCTCGCGATCGGCGTGCTCTCCGTGGTTCCGGTCCTCGGGACGATCGCCGGCGTGTTCGTCCAGTTCTACGCGCTCGTCGCCGCGGCCGCGATCGTCGGCTGGACGTGGGCCGACGTGCGGCCGGTCGCGACCGAACCGCCCGAGCCGGAGCCCGCGGAGCGGCCCGTGGTGTAGCCGGTCCACGGTGTAGCCGGTCCGCAGTGTAACGGGTCGGAACGGCCCGCGGTGTAACGGGTCGGAATCGAAAGCGGCGCCGAAAGTCGGAGAGTCGCGAAAAGGGGCGTTACTCGTCGAGGACGTCGTCGTACTCGCCGGCGTCGACGCGGTCGTCGAACGTCCGGGCGTCCTCGCCCTCGATGGTGACGCCGAGGGAGGCGCAGGTGCCGCCGACCTCCTTGGCGGCGGCCTTCGTGTCGTACGCGAGCAGGTCGCTCGACTTCTGCTCGGCGACCGTCTTCACCTGCTCGATCGACATGTCGGCGACGAAGTTCTCCTGGGGCTCGCCGGAGCCAGTCTCGAAACCGGCCTCGTCCTTGATGAGCTCCGCGGTGGGCGGCACGCCGACCTCGATGGTGAAGGAGCCGTCGTCGTCGTATTCGACGGTGACGGGCACCTCCATGCCGTCGAAGGCAGCGGTCTCGTCGTTGATCTCCGCGACGACGTCCTGGACGTCCACCGGCGTCGGTCCGAGCTCGGGACCGAGCGGCGGGCCGGGGTTGGCCTGCCCGCCGGGGACGAGCGCTTCGATAGTTCCAGCCATGTCCGTACGAACCCGTCGCCGACTTTTAACGGTTGTTCTTTCGGGCAGGGGGAGTCAGCGGTTCGCACACCATATATATCGGGTAACTGGCGGTGAACCACCCATTCGGCGAGCGACGCTGGTCCAGTGCGTGTTTATAAAAGATCGAGCGATACCGAGTGGAACGCTAGCGAATCTCTAGCCGCCCGTTTATAAATAGTCGATGCCGGAGCGACCGTGACCACCTCCAAAGCCCCAGCCGCTCGTTTATAAACAGTTGACAGCGAATCGGCCGCAAACACCTCCAAAGCCCCAGCCGCTCGTTTATAAACAGTTGACAGCGAATCGGCCGCAAACACCTCCAAAGCCCCAGCCGCTCGTTTATAAACAGTTGACAGCGAATCGGCCGCAAACACCTCCAAAGCCCCAGCCGCTCGTTTATAAACAGTTGACAGCGAATCGGCCGCAAACACCTCCAAAGCCCCAGCCGCTCGTTTATAAACAGTTGACAGCGAATCGGCCGCAAACACCTCCAAAGCCCCAGCCGGGAGGCGGCCGTACGCTCGCTGCGCTCCTCACTCGGTCGCTACCGCTCCCTCGTTGCGGTGCTTGCGTCGCCTACGGCCGCCTCCCGGCTGCCCCTTTGAACCCCGCCCCCGCACAGCGCCGCACGGCACCTCACACCTCCCCAGCCTCGCGGTTCGCGCTCTTCGAGCGCTCACCGCTCCCTCGCGCGTGCTGCTCGCGGCCAAGGGCCGCTCGCAGGCACGCGCCACCGCCTCGTTCGTTTATAAACCGTAGCTGCGCTGGTCGAAGGCCCCCTCGACTACGAGTCGACGACCTTCGACGGGTCGCTCGAACCCGCCTCGTCCGCGACGCGGCCGGGGAGGAACGTCCCGGTCTCCCGGCGGACGCCGAGGAGGAGGACGCCCCCGGCGAGCAGCGGCAGAGCGGCGCAGGCGGCGTAGATGGGGGTGAACCCGACCGCCTCGATGAGGGGAAGCGACACCATGGGTCCGAGGCCGCCGCCGACGTCGCCGAGGACGTTGTTCGTCCCCGAGGCGCGCCCCATCCGCTCGTCGGGGGTGAGGTCCGCGAGGAGGGCCATCATCGGGCCGCTCGTCCCGCCCTGTCCGGCGCCGATGAAGACGCAGGCGAGGCCTAAAGAGAGGACCGACCCGGCCCGCGCGAGCAGCAGGAACCCGACGAACGAGACGGCGAGGAACGCCAGCAGGATCGGCGTCCGGGAGTCCCGGGTGTCGGAGACCCGCCCGCCGACGAGCATGAAGAACGCGGCCGAGACGACCGTGCCGGCCATGAACAGCCCGGAAGTGCCCTGCGGGGCGAGGCCGAACAGCGAGATGTCCTCGGCGCCGAGGAACAAGACGAGCGTGGAGAACAGCGCGCCGATGTACGCGAACATCAGCCCGAAGTTGACTAAGCCGACCGTCACGGCCGGGATCGCGGTGTCGACCTCCCACGGCTTGATCGAATCTCCCGAGCGGTCGCCGGTGACGTGCGTCTCCGGGACGTAGCGGTACGCGACCACGCTGGCCGTGAGCGCGAACGCGGCGGCGACGGTGAAGGCGGCGACGTTGCCCGCGAGCGCGGAGACGATCCCGCCGAGCACGAGGCCGGCCGGGAACCCCATCGTGATCCCGCCGCGGACGATCCCCATGTTCGTCCCGCGCGAGCCGCTGTCGGAGAGGTCGGCCGCGATGGTGTAGGCGGTCGCGAACACCGCGGCGGAGCCGAGCCCCCAGAGGATCCGCGCGAGCAGGAACCACGTCTCGGGCGCGACGGCGACGTCGATCGGGGCGAACCACTCCTCCGCGCCGACGACCAGCGGGCCGGCCGCGAACCTCGGCAGCGAGGCCGCGAGCGGGCGGAGCGACTCGGCGGGGGGCATCGCGAGCGCGACGACGTAGCCGAGCGTGGCGACCCCCTCGACGAACAGCCCGATGACGAACGGCGTGCGCGTCCCGTACCGGTCGACGAGGGCGCCAGCCGGCGCGTTCGCGACGAGCCGCACCCACCGGTTCGCGGAGAGGATCGCGCCCACCATGAACGCCGAGATACCGAGGACCGCGCCGAGGTTCGGTAAGATCGGGAAGACGACGCCGCCGCCGAAGCCGACGAAGAACGTGCTCGCGATCACCGCGAGCAGGACCGGCGGCGGCCGCTCGAACCCGAAGCGAGTCATTCGGGGTCGTCCGCTGGCTCGTCGGCTTCCTGACTCTCGTTCTCAGAATCGTTTGAATCGCGCCGCAGCTCGTCGATCGCGTCGTCGAGCGGCGGCAGGTCGACCCCGTCGGCGAGCAGCGGCCCGACGATCCGTCGGAGCGCCGCCTCCGCGACCTCGCGGGTGTAGCCGTCGCCCTCGTCGCCGCGCTCGGCGCCGGCGAGCGTGATCTGCCGGGTCCGCGCGCCGTCGAGGGTCGCCACGAGCAGGGCCGCCGTCTCCTCGACGTCGACGTCGCGGAAGACGCCTTCCTCGCTGCCGTCCGCGAGGATGTCGGCGACGGTCCCGCGGAGCAGCCGGTCGCTGCGCGCCAGCTGCTCGCGGATCCGCTCGTTGAACGGCCCCTGCGTGCGAAGCTCCAAGAGGGCGATGTGGAACGCCTCGCGGTCGGCCTCGTCGGGCGCGAAGACGAACCAGCCGACGAACTGGACTAACCGGTCGACCGGCGGGTCGTCCGCGCGGGCAGCGATCCGCTCCTCGGAGTCGGAGATGATGTACTCCAAGAAGGCGACGAGGAGGTCCTCCTTCGTGTCGTAGTGGTAGTGGAGCAGCGACTTGCTCTTCGAACACTCGTCGGCGATGTCCTGCATCGTCAGGTCGGCGTAGCCGTGAGCGCGGAGGGCGCTGTACACCCCGTCCATGATCTCCGCTGCCGCGCTCGGCGAGTCGCTCATTGACTGACCGGTCAGTCAGCGAGCGGTAAATCCCTATCGGTCGGGGCCGTCCGGTGGCGAGTTCGACCGCCGCCGGCGCGGCCCGTCGCCCGCGGCGAAACGCGCGTCGGCGCCGCCGCTGTGGGGACGAGAACAGTCGAAAAGCCGATTCGCCTCGGGTGTCGTCGCCGACTTACAGACGGGTGACGTTCGACGCGCGCGGACCCTTGTCCGCCTCCTCGATGTCGAACTCGACTTCCTGACCCTCTTCGAGGTCCGGGCCGCCGACGTCTTCCATGTGGAAGAACACGTCCTCGTCCGCGTCGTCAGTCGAAATGAAACCGTAGCCGCCAGTGTCGTTGAAGAAGTCAACTTCGCCTTTCGCCATTGCGACCGAAGAAGCGGGACTGGGACATATAAGGCTTCCGCGACGGATCGCCGCGTGGAACGATGTCGCACGGAAACGTCACCGAACGGGCTCCGGTCGGGGATGCCCGCCCCGCCCGCGAGAGGCGGCCGAGTTCCGGGACGCGGGAGCGAGCAACGCCGTGTTAGTAACTACTATACGACCCCGGTTCAGAACCGTTAGGTATGAGTCAGTCGTACAATCGAGGCCTCATCGAGGACTTCGGCCGCTGGCGGGAGTTCGAGGCGGGGATGTGGGCGTGGATCTTCCACAAGTTCACGGGATGGGTGCTCATCGGGTACCTGTTCACGCACATCGCCGTGTTGAGTACGGGGATTCCGGCGGCCGGCGCCGGCGAGGCGGCGATCGCAGCGGGCACCGACGTGTACACGCAGACCATCGTCTCCTTAGAGGGGCTGCTGCTCGTGCGGCTCCTGGAGGTCGGCCTGCTCGCGGTGGCGGTGTTCCACATGCTCAACGGCACCCGACTCCTCCTCACGGACCTCGGAATCGGGCTGGACGCACAGGACAAGAGCTTCTACGCGTCGCTGATCCTCACCGGAGCGATCACCGTCGCGTCCGTCCCGACGTTCATCGCGGGGGCGTTCTGAGATGGCAGAGCGCTACTCCTCGTTCCAGTCGGGCGGCCGGATGTGGTTCCTCCAGCGGGTCACGGCGGTCTTCCTGCTGGTGGTGTTGGCGTTCCACTTCTTCCTGCTCCACTTCGTCCACCACGCCGACGAGGTGTCGTTCCTCGCCAGTTCGGCTCGGATGGAGCAGCTGAGCTACTACTCGCTGATGATCCTCTTCCTCGTGACCGCGACGTTCCACGGGGTCAACGGCGTCTACAACGCCTTGGTGAACCAGGGGCTCACCGGCACGAAACGCACCGTGATCAAGTGGACGCTCGTCGCCGCGAGCGTCGTGTTGATCGCCCAGGGAATCCGCACCGCGAACGCGTGGGCGGGCATCGGACTCTACTGAACCGACCATGAGCACGCAAATTCCGAAGCAGACCGAGGAATCGACCGAGACCGAGACGGAGCCCGCCTCGAAGGGCGACGAGCGCCGCGCCGAGAAGCGGCGCCGCGCGGCCGAGCGCCGCGAGCAGCGACAGGAGGAGGAGGCCGAGAAGGCGGCCGCCGACGAGAGCACGGTCGAGCTGAAGGTGTTCCGCTACGACCCGCAGGTCGAGGGGAAACAGGAGCCGCGGTTCGACACGTTCCACGTCCCGTTCACGAAGGGGATGACCGTCCTCGACGCGCTGATGTACGCGCGCGACACGTACGACTCCTCGCTCACGTTCCGCCACTCCTGCCGACAGGCGGTGTGCGGCTCCGACGCCATGTTCGTCAACGGCGGCCAGAAGCTGGCGTGTAAGACGCAGATCTCCGACCTCGACGAGCCCGTCCGCGTCGAGCCGCTCCCGCACGCCGAGGTGACGAAGGACCTCGTCGTCGACATGGAGCACTTCTACGACCAGATGGAGGCCGTCGAGCCGTACTTCCAGACGAACGAGTACCCGGACGGCGAGCTCGAAGAGCAGCGGCAGGACCGGGAGAACCGCGAGAAGATCAAGATGTCCACGCGCTGCATCTGGTGTGGCGCGTGCATGTCCTCGTGCAACATCGCCGCGGGCGACAACGAGTACCTCGGGCCCGCCGCGATCAACAAGGCGTACCGGTTCGCGATGGACGAGCGCGAGGGCGAGGAGATGAAACAGAAGCGCCTGGAGATCATCGAGCAGGAGCACGGCGTCTGGCGGTGTCAGACGCAGTTCTCCTGTACGGAGGTGTGCCCGAAGGACATCCCCCTCACCGAGCACATCCAGGAGCTGAAGCGCGAGGCGGTCAAAAACAATCTGAAATTCTGGTAATCCCGACAGACAGTATCAAGGGACTCCGGAACCTACGAAATTACATACCAACAATGCACGAACACGACGTCGTCGTCGTCGGGGCCGGCGGGGCGGGACTCCGGGCGGCGATCGCGGCACAGGAAGCGGGCGCGGACGTGGCGATGGTGTCGAAGCTCCATCCCGTCCGGTCGCACACGGGCGCGGCGGAGGGCGGAATCAACGCGGCGCTGCGCGACGCCGACTCCTGGCAGGACCACGCGTACGACACGATGAAGGGGTCCGACTACCTCGGCGACGCGCCGGCGGTCGAGGCCCTCTGTCAGGAGAGCCCCGAGGAGGTCATCCGCCTCGAACACTGGGGGATGCCGTTCTCCCGCGAGGACGACGGGCGCGTCTCCCAGCGGCCGTTCGGCGGCCTCTCGTTCCCGCGCACGACGTACGCGGGCGCCGAGACCGGCCACCAGATGCTCCACACGATGTACGAGCAGGTGGTCAAACGCGGCATTACGGTGTACGACGAGTGGCACGTGATGGATCTCGCGGTCACCGACGAGGACGACCCCGCGGAGCGGACCTGCCACGGCGTGGTCGCCTACGACATCCAGAGCGGCGAGATCAGCGGCTTCCGCGCCAAGGACGGCGTCATCCTCGCGACGGGCGGGATGGGGCAGGTGTTCGACCACACCACCAACGCGGTGGCGAACACCGGCGACGGCGTCGCGATGGCGTACCGCGCGGGCGTGCCGATGGAAGACATGGAGTTCATCCAGTTCCACCCGACGACGCTGCCGTCGACCGGCGTCCTCATCTCCGAGGGCGTCCGCGGCGAGGGGGGCATCCTCTACAACGAGGACGGCGAGCGGTTCATGTTCGAACACGGCTACGCAAACAACGACGGCGAGCTCGCCTCCCGCGACGTCGTCTCCCGCGCCGAGCTCACCGAGGTCAACGAGGGGCGCGGCATCGAGGACGAGTACGTCCACCTCGACATGCGGCACCTCGGGGAGGAGCGCATCCTCGACCGCTTGGAGAACATCCTCCACCTCGCGGAGGACTTCGAGGGTGCCGACGGGCTCACGGAGCCGATGCCGGTCAAGCCCGGCCAGCACTACGCGATGGGCGGCATCGAGACGAACGAGTTCGGCGAGACCGTCATCGACGGGCTGTACGCGGCCGGCGAGTGCGCCTGTGCCTCCGTCCACGGCGCGAACCGCCTCGGCGGCAACGCGCTGCCGGAGCTCATCGTCTTCGGCAAGCGCGCCGGGCGCCACGCCGCCGGCGAGGAGATGGGCGAGGCCGAGGTCACGACGGGCCGGTCCAGCGACTGGGAGCCGGCCGACTACGAGTTCGGCGTCGAGGTCGGCGAGACGGACGGCTCGGACCCCGCCGCAGCCGACGGCGGCGCCGTGGCGACCGACGCCGAGAGTGTCGTCGGGGGCGCCGTCGACCGCGCGCAGGAGCGCGTCGACGAGCTGCTCTCGCGGAAGGGTCGCAACCACGCGGAGATCCGCTCGGCGGTCCAGGAGACGATGACGGCGAACGTCAACGTGTTCCGCGAGGAGGGCCGGTTAGAGGAGACGCTCGCGGACCTCCGCGAGGCCCGCGAGGCGTACAAGGACGTCGCGGTGTCTGACCCCTCGCGGACGTTCAACACCGACCTCATCCACACGATCGAGACGCGGAACATCCTCGACATCGCCGAGGCGCTGACGATGGGCGCGCTCGCCCGCGAGGAGTTCCGGGGCGCCCACTGGCGCAAGGAACACCAGGAGCGCAAAGACGAGGAGTGGCTGAAGCACACGCTCATCTCGTGGAACGACGGCGAGCCGGAGCTGTGGTACAAGCCGGTCGTCCTCGAGGGCGAGAACAAGACGTACGAGCCGAAGAGCCGCTCGTACTGAGCCGGCCGCCGGCGCTCGGCCGCTGCGACGCGGGGGTCCCGGCGCGGACCCCGCCGGGCGCCGTCGCGCCCCGTCACGCCCCGCCGCGTCTCGCCTGATCGATCCGGATCGTTCACGGTTTGCTATCCGTCGACGATCGAAACTGACCGTCGATACGCGTCGATTAAGCGTTCGTCGATCGACGTACTTCGCTCGAATGTGCCGTATTCGCCGGATTCAAACGCTTTCGAGTGCCTTCCGAGCGTTTCGACGACTGTTGAAATGGGGGTTTATTATCGTCGAACTCAACGGATCGGACAAGATGCTCGAAACGGAGACCGCGTCCGCGACGGCCCCGTCGCTCCCCCGGGAGCTCCAGTCGCCTCGCGCCAAGCTCGTGTACCTCTACCTGACCACGAACGGCGACGCCACCGTTTCCGAGATGGGCGAGTCGCTCGGGATGAAGAAGCTCTCCTTATACAGCATCCTGAAGACCCTCCGCAGCGAGGGGCTCGTCGACTGCGACGGCGACTGTTACGTGCCGAACTGACGCGGCGTCTTTTCGCCGCGTCGCGCCCGCGCCGGAGCGTTTAGGGACGCGGAGCGCGCAGGGCCACCGTGGACGCGAACCAGACGGAGTTCGAGAACCCGTTCGCGATGGACACCGACTGCGAGAACTGCGAGGAACTGTGCGGCGCCCGCGACCGCGTCGTCCACGGCTACGGCGACGTGGGCGCCGAGTTCCTCGTGGTCGGGACGGGGCCGACGGCGGCCGCCGAGCGCAACGGCGTCCCCTTCACCGGCGAGGGCGGCGGCGAGCGCGTCCAGTCGATCTTCGGCGACCTCGGGTTCGTCCGCTCGGAGCCGGACGCCGCGGAGCCCGACGTCCAGAACATTTTCTTCACGAACCTGACGCGGTGTCGACACCCCGACCGCGGGCCCACGGACCGGGAGGTCGGCACCTGTGAACCGTTCCTCAACGCGGAGATCCGGATGATAAACCCCCAGATCATCGTGCCGGTCGGCGAGCGACCGCTTCACGAGCTGGCGGTCGAGTACACGACGCGCCGGCCTGACTCCTTCGACGTCGACGCCGAACACGCGACGACCATCCGCGGGCGCGGATTCGAGCTGGTGCCGATGAAGGAGCCGGCGGAGATGACCGACGACGAGGCCGACGCCTTCCGCGATCACATGCGCGAGAACGTGTTGAGCCGGGACTACCGGCAGACGAAGGGGCGACAGAGCCGCTGATCGGCCGGGTCGGTCCCGCCGGGACGCTCAGTCCTCGAGGTCGATGTCGTCGAGGATTCCCTCGGTCGCCTCCTTGCTGTCGGCGCCGAACGCGCAGTCGACGATGATGTGCCCGCCGAGCGTCGTCGGCGAGATCACCTGGTCGGCGCCGGCGCGGCGGAGCTTGTCGACGTTCTCACGTTGAGTCACCGCCGCGACGATCCGAACGTCCGGATTGAGCTGCCGAGCGGTGAGGATGGCGAGCGCGTCGCGCGCGTCGTCCTCGGTGGCGGCGACGACCGCGCGGGCGCCGGCGAGGTTCACCCGTTCGAGCGGGTCGACGTCGCTCGGGTCCGCGGTAAACACCGGAATGTCGCGCTCGGCGAGCCGCCTCGCGGCGGTCTCGTCGGGCGTCACGACGGCGTACTCGACGCCGTCGCGGGCGGCGAGCTCTTCGAGAATCGGTTCCGTCAGGTCCCCGTAGCCGAGCACGAGGACGTGGTCGTCGAGGAGGTCGATCTGTCTGTCGGTCATTTTTCCGAGCGCCTTGGAGAGCTGCGCCTCGATGGCGGGCGTGAGGAGGACCCCGAGCGCCACCGCGAAGGCGGCGACGTTCATCACGAGCGAGGAGAGCACGAACAGCTGGGCGATGTCTGACTCCGGCCCGGTCGCCGGGATCACGTCTCCGTATCCGACCGTGGAGGCGGTGACGACGGTGAAGTAGAACGCGTCGACGATGGTCTCGACCCCGTTGAACTGGTCGCGGAGCGCGTACGTCCCGACCGTCCCGTAGGAGACCGCGGTCACGAGCGCCGCGCCCGCGGCCAGTTGCGTCGGTGAGGGCGAGAACTTCCTGTCGAACCGCCGTCGGTTGTACGCCAGCGCGGGCACCGACACGACCGACAGCGCGACCAGCGGGAACGAAAGCACCGACGCCTGCATCAGTCCCTGTATCGCGGTCAGCGGGAGCAGGACGGCCGTGGAGTACCAGCCAACCCGGTAGCCGTTCTTCAGCGCGAAGCCGCTCCCGAGCATCGAGAACCCCGTGATCGTTCCCGTGAAGCCGACGGTCTGGCGGATGAAGTCTGGGACCAGCGGGGCGAGCGGCCCGGAGACTCCTACCCCCCCGATCTGAGCGAGCCCGGCGAGGATCGACAGCACCGCGACCGCGAACGTCAGGAGGATCGACGCTCGGACGGTCACCCAGTCCCGGGTCAGCTCCATACCTCCGCGTCGCCGAGACCGGACTTAAACCCCGCGAGGCCGGAGCGCTTCCTCTGCGAGTTCGCGTGCGTCCGCTCCCGCCTCTCGCGACGCGATCCGCGCCGACACACGTTTAACCGCCCCGCCGGTTGAGGGGCGTATGTCGCTGCCCGTCGAGATCGTCTTCGGCGTCTACCTCGGCGTCATCACCGGGATCGTCCCCGCGCTGGTGGCCGGGACCCTCGGGTTCGTGTTCAAGTACGTGACGGACGTGACGATCCCCGGGCTCGGAGTCGTCGTGTTATCGCTCGCGATCGCCGGGATCAACGGCGGGCTGCTCGCGCTCAACGACGAGACGATCCGCTCGTCGGAGCGCGCGCCGGCGATCCTCACGGCGATCGTCGTGGTGTTGATGCTCTCGATGTACGCCCACGCGCAGGGTGACCGGCTCGGCGCCAGCGTCCCCAAGCGAATCTCGCTCAAGCAGCTCCGCGACCGGACGCTCTCGACCGACGTGATCGAGCTCGTCGGCGGCCGGGGGCGCGTCTCCGTCGAGGTCGCCGGCGAGGTGAACGACATGGAGGGGTACCCGCCGCTGCCGGCGGACACGCGGACGGCGATCCTCGACGGCGACTGGACGTTCCCCGCCGACCTGCCGCTCGCCGAGCTCGAAGACCGCTTCGCGGAGCGGCTCCGGACCGAGCTCGACCTCGCCGACGTGGCGGTCCGGATCGACGAGCAGGCGCGCGCGACCGTGGCCGCCGCGCCGCCGACCGGCGCGCTCTCGAAGCGCGTGCCCGCGGGGAAGCGCGCCGTGTCGGTGTCGGCGCTCGTCCCGACTGGAATCGCCCGCGGCGACGTCGTCCGCGTGATCACCCCCGACCTCGACGCCGAGGGCGCCGTGATCGCCGCCCGGTCGAGCGGGAAGCCGGAGCCGGGGGGCGGCGCGGCGCCGAAACCCGCTCCCGCCGCGGGCGACGGCCCAGACCCGGACGACGACGCGCGGACCGACGGCGGCGAGGACGCCGTCGCCTCCCCGCCGGCGGCGACCGCCCCGACCACGACCGGCGGCGAGGGACGCGTGACGCTCGCGCTCGACCGCTCCGAGGCGGCGGCCCTCCTCCGCGCCGACCGCGGGCGCGTGCTGGTGCTGTCGCGAGGCACCCGCCGCGAGTACGAGCTCACGGCCCTGCTGCGCCGGGCCGGGAAGCGGTTCCGGAAGGTCTCGGTCGTCGCCGGCGGACCGCTCGACGGCCACACGATCGGCGAGGCCGAGATTCGCGAGGCGTACGACGTGGCCGTCCTCGCGGCCCGCCACGAGTCGTGGATCATCGCGCCCGACGGCTCGCAGTCGCTGTCGGCCGGCGACGACCTGTTCGTCGTCGGGAGCCGCGACGCGATCGACCGGTTCGCGGAGGTGGCCGCGTGAGCCCCTCGCTCGTCCCGCTTACCGCCCTCGCCGCGGTCGACGTGGGGTTCGCGCGGCCGCGACAGGCGGCGGTCACGCTCGTCACGTTCGCGGTCGTCGCCACGCTCGTGGCCGGGGGCGCGGCGCTGGCCTACCGCTGGTACTTCCGCGCGGAGATCCCCGAGGGGGTGACCGGCCTGCTCGGCGTCTCGGTCGTCGCCTTATACCTCAACACGACCTCGCTGGGGTCGGTCGCGATCGGCGACAATCCCGCCCTCCTGGCGCCCGAGAGCGTGTTCTTCAACCTCGTCTCTCTCGGCGTCGCGGCGGTGACCGCCCCCGTCGGCCGGTACGCGGGCGACCGGCTCGCGGTCGACGTGTTCGCGCTCTCCGGCGCCAAGCAGCTCGAAGGGGAGCTGAGCGGAATGGTCCGCGCAGTCGGGCGGTTCACCGCGGTGACGCTCCCGCCGGCCGACGAGATCCGCGACATGGACACGTACGACCCCGCCTCGCCGGAGAAGAAGGCCGAGCTCGCGGAGACGACCCTGCTGTTCCCGCGGAAGATCTCGGAGGCGGAGCTCCGCGACCGGCTCGTTTCCCGGCTCAAAGACGAGTACAGCGTCGGCTACGTCGACGTCGACCTCGACGCCGACGGGAGCGTCGAGTTCTTCGCGGTCGGCTCCCGGGCCGCGGGGCTCGGCCCGACGCTCGCGCCGGGGTCGGCGGCGGTCGCGGTCGCGGCGGACCCGCCGAACAACGCGACCGTCGGCGACACGGTCCAGCTGTGGCGCGACGACCCGGAGCCGAAGCGCGTCGCGACCGGCGAGCTGCGCGGCGTCGCCGGCGACGTCGTCACCGTCGCGCTCGACGAGTCGGACGCCGAACGCCTGACCGAGGAGGGCGACTACCGCCTCGTGACCCTCCCCGCGGAGCCGCAGGCGGACCGCGAGTTCGCCTCCCTGCTGCGCACCGCCGACGAGACGATGGCCTCGGTCGCGGTGGGCGTCGGGAGCGACCTCGACGGGAGCACCGTCGGCGAGGTCGGGGCCGTCGTCGCCGCGGTCCGCCCGGCGGAGGGGCCCGTCCAGCCGATCCCGCCGCGCGCGTACGCCTTCGGCGCCGGGGACTTAGTGTACCTCGTCGGTCGGCCGGACGCAATCCGTCGGTTCGAGACGGCCGCCGCGTCGCCGCCCGATGCGGACGGGGAAGCCGGAGGGGCCGAGACGGCGTCCGCGGCCGCGCGCGACGCCGAACTCGACGACATCGATGAGGGGACCGACTTCGACGCGGAGGCCAAGGTCGACGAGGAAACCGGTTCCGACGACGCGGGCGGGAGCGAAGACGGCACGGCGGGTGGCGACGACGGCACGGCGGGTGGCGACGACGCGAACCGGAGCGACGCCGACACCGCGGCCGATCCCGACGGGACGCAACGCTCTTGAGTCGCCCGCGCGGGGATCCGCCATGGAGTGGAAGCTGTTCGCCGACCTCGCGGAGATCGCGGGCGACCGCGCGGTGACCGTCGACGCGGAGCCGGGCGACACGGTCGGCGACGCGCTCGACGCGCTGCTGGACGCGCATCCCGACCTCCGGGACCGCGTCATCGAGGACGGGACCGTGGCCGACCACATCAACGTCCTCCGGAACGGGCGGAGCGTCCACCACGACGAGGGGCTCGACGCGACGCTGGAGGCGGGCGACGAACTCGCGCTGTTCCCGCCCGTAAGCGGCGGGTAGCCGCTCCGTGAGGCCGCGGGCGGCCCGCGCTCGGATCGGGCGTTTCAAACGCGCGCCGGCCCCACCCGGAGCTATGACCGACAGCGACGAGGGAACGCGAGACGACGCGGCGGGTGCCGAGGGCGACCACGGCGACGGCGACGAACACGGCGGCCACCACCCGCACCGCGAGGAGTTTCACGAGGACCCGGTCGGCCACACGCGCGCGACCGCCGGGATGACGGTGAGCGAGCTCGTCGACGGCTACGGGGACGCGGGGATCGGCGCCGCCGCCGTCAACGAGGCGGGCGACGTGCTCGCGGAGATGTTCGACGACGAGGACTGTACCGTGTTCCTCTCGCTCGCGGGCGCGATGGTCCCCGCGGGGATGCGCCGGATCGTCGCCGACCTCATCCGCGACGGCTACGTCGACGCCCTCGTCACGACCGGCGCGAATCTCACCCACGATTCCATCGAGGCCATCGGCGGGAAACACCACCACGGGCGCACCCACGACCCCGAGAAGACCCCCCGCGAGCACGACGAGGAGCTCCGCGACGAGGGGGTCGACCGCATCTACAACGTCTACCTCCCGCAGGAGCACTTCGCCGACTTCGAGGGGCACCTCCGTGAGGAGGTGTTCCCGGCGCTGGAGGCCGACTCCGACATCGAAGAGGCGAGCGGAGCGGGCGACGGCGCCGTCTCCATCGCCGACCTCACGCGCGAACTCGGCCGCGCCAACGCCGAGGTGAACGAGCGCGACGACGTCCCGGAGGGGCCGGGCGTCGCGGCCGCCGCCTACGAGTGCGACGTGCCGATCTACTGCCCCGCGGTCCAAGACTCCGTGTTAGGGCTTCAGGCGTGGATGTACGCCCAGACCGCGGAGTTCACGCTCGACGCGCTCGCGGACATGACGGAGCTGACCGACCTCGCCTTCGACGCCGACGACGCGGGCTGCCTGCTCGTCGGCGGCGGCGTCCCGAAGAACTTCACGCTCCAGACGATGCTCGTCACGCCGCGCGCCTACGACTACGCCGTCCAGATCACGATGGACCCCGAGGCGACCGGCGGGCTCTCGGGCGCGAGCCTCGACGAGGCGCGCTCGTGGGGCAAGTTAGAGAAGGACGCGCGCAACGCCTCCGTCTACGGCGACGCGACGGTGATGCTTCCGATGCTTATCGCCGCCGCCCGCGAGCGCGTGGAATAGGAACGCGACCGCGATTCTGACCGCGTCATCGTTTATAAATCGATCCGCGGTGGCGCGTGCCTGCGAGCGGCCGGCGCGAAGCGGAGGCCGCGAGGAGCACGCGCGAGGGAGTCAGTCGCCGGAGCGAAGCGGAGGCGACTGACGAGGCTGGGGAGGCGTGAGGTGCGGTTGCGGTGCTGTGCGGGGCGGGACTCAAAGGGGCAGCCGCGAGGGCGAAGCACGGCGACGCAAGGACCGCAGGAGTGAGCGGAGCGAACGACGAGGACCGCAGCGAGCCGCGCGAGCCCTCGCGGCTGGGGCTTTGACGGTGTTCGCCGTCGATCCGTCAGCAGCCGTTTATAAGTAAGCAGCTGGGGCTTTGGCGGTATCCGTCACCGATCCGCCAGCGGCCATTTATAAGTAAGCGGCTGGGGCTTTGGCTGCGTCCGTCACCGCCGATCGGCTTCCCCACCAAACTGAGCGGTCGAGAACGTCCACCACCTCGGATCCGGATTATTCGCGCCCGTCCAGATCCATCGCCTCGGCGAGGAGCGCGTGCGAGTCGAGCGCGTCCTCGTGGTCCGGCACGGTGTGCTGGATCATCACCTCGTCGACGCCGACGCGGTCGGCCAGCTGCTCCAACAGCCCCGAAATCGTCTCCGGACTCCCGGAGATCGACCGCGGCCACTCGTCGTCGTCCAGCGTCGCGGGCGTCGGGTCGGGCGCCCCGCCGAGCTCGTCGACCGCCTCCTCGACCGTGGGCGTCTCGTCGCCCAGCTCGCCGCGCTGCATCCGCCGGAACGTCGCCTCTGCGGGCGCTCGTCGCCGGGCCGCGGCCTCGTCCGTCTCGGCCGCGACAGCGTTGACCGCCACCATCCCCCGCGGCTCGTCGAGCCCGCCGGGCGTCCCGTCGGGGTCGAACGCCTCCCGGTACGCCGCGAACGCGCGCTCGGCGAACCCCGGGCGGATGAAGCCGGCGAAGCAGTAGCGGAGCCCGAGCTCCCCCGCTATCTCGCCGCTCGACGGGCTCGACCCCAGCACCCACGGGACGGCCGGTCCCGAGTCGGACCCCGGCACCGAGAGGTCGCTGTACGGGTGCTCGGCGGGGTAGTCGCCGCGAAGGTGGTTCACGACCGCGGTGATCCGCTCGCGGTGGTCCTCGTTCGGGTTCTCGACGCGCCGGTCGGTGCCGAGCGCGCGGTCGGACGCGGGCGAGCCGTTCGCGCGCCCCATGCCGAGGTCGACGCGGCCGGGCGCGAGCCCGTCGAGGACGCCGAACGACTCGGCCACCTTGAACGGGCTGTAGTGGTTCATGAGGACGGCCCCGCTCCCGATCCGGATCGACTCCGTGGCGCCCGCGAGCCGCCCGAGCAGCACCTCGGGCGTGGTGCCCGCGAGGCGGTCGCCCATCCCGTGGTGTTCGGCGACCCAGAACCGCTCATAGCCCAGTCGCTCGGCGTGTTTCGCGGCGTCGACGGTGTTCTCGAACGCGTCCGCCGCGGTGCCGCCCCGGGGGACCGGCGAGAGGTCGACGACTGAGAGGTCCATGTCCCGACTCGGCCATCGCCGCGGGAAACGGTTTGGGTCCCGGCGGCGTCGTGGCGAACCGCAAGTATGGATGCTGTGCGGTGGCGCGTGCCTCCGAACGCCCGCAGGGCGTGAGGAGCACGCGCGAGGGACGCGGCGACCGAAGCGAAGCGGAGGGAGCCGCGAGGCTGGGGAGGCGTGAGGCGCGGTTGCCGTGTGGGGCGGGGTGGGACTCAAAGGGGCAGCCGGGAGGCGGGCGCAGACGACGCAAGCACCGCAGGGAGCGAGCAACGCGAGCGACCGAGGAGCACAGCGAGTGTGCGCCCGCCTCCCGGCTGGGGCTTTGGAGGTGTTCGCGGTCGATCCATACTCATTATTTATAAATAAACGACCGTCACACGCGTAGCTACGCGAGTAGAAGCGAGAAGAAACCGAAGAAATCGCGGCTCAGTTGTCGCCGGTCTTCGACTGCCAGGCGTAGTCGCGCCGGGAGGCGGACTCGCCGAAGCCGCAGGAGGCACAGCGCTCCTTCTTGACGTGGTAGGACTTCTCGCCGCAGCGTCGACACTTCACGTGAACCGTCTTGTTCTTTTTCCCCTGAGAGGGCGTACCTGCGCCGGTCATGCTTTGATGGTGACGACGTTATCGCCGCGTATAATCGTTGTGTCTTCGATCGCGACCGCGAACTCGCCGTCGAGGTCGTCGTCGACGCGGTCGTCCACGTCGGCCTCCGGCTCGATGACGACGTTCATGTGCTGGTCGTAACCGCCGAGGACGCCGTAGTAGGTCGTACCGTCCTTCAGGTGTACCGTCACGGGCTCCTCGAGCGACGCTTCGAGCACGTCGAGGGGTCGTCCACTCATTGTCCGTACCGCCGCCCGTCGCGGTAATAAAAATACCGGGACGCAGGCCCCGAGGCCGGTCGGTTTGACACGAACGTTCCGTCAGTCGTCCCCGACCGGCCCTCGCGCCAGCCGCTCGCGCACGAACACGGCCGCCGCCGGGACCGCGTTCGCGTACAGGGCGGCGTAGGCCAGCTCGGCCTGACTCCGACGGACCGAGCCGTACCCCTCCTCGATCCGGTCGGCGACGTACCCGATCGCCTCCAGCCCGGGTCGGACGAGCCGGGTCGCCAGCGGGCCCCCGCCGTCGACGACCTCGCCGACCGCCGTCCGCGCCCGCTCGGCGGCCGACCCGACCGACGACTCGGAGGGGACCGCCCGGTACTCACCGTCGCGGATCTCGTCGACCGCCGCCCGGTACGCCTCGATCTCGGCCAGGGCGGTCCCGGCCTCGATCGCGACGGTGGCGTACTCGCCGGCGTCGGACGCGCGCCGCACGTCGTCGACCGCCGACTCGACCCGGAGGTCGCTCACGGCGACCAGCTCCTGCGCGACGGTCCCGCTCAGGTCCTCGTCGGCGAGGGGGTCCTCGCCGCCGGTGCGCTCGCGGACGGTCGCGCGCGTCCGGCTCACCGACCCCCGCAGTCCCTCGGCGGCCGCGACCAGCGACGCCCACCGCGGCGCCGTCCCGTTGCGGCCCCCGCGCTCGTCGAGGTACGCCTCGCGGAGCCCCGCGGCGTCGGCCGCGGCCGCGCTCGCTCGCTCGACGCGGGCGACCGCCTCACCGGCCCGGAAGGGCTCGGCGACCGGGTCGTTCGGGTACGTCACGCGAGGTGCGATGTACCCCTCACACTCCGCGAGCAGCGACTCGACCGGCTCGTACGCCAGCACCGCCTCGGTCGGCGAGTTGGCCCGGTACTCCAGGTCCGACGCGAGCGCCCCCCGGTCGTCGCGCACCGCGCGGCGCCGGGCGGCCAGATCCGCGCCGTCGTCGGTCCCGGTGGCCGCGCGGTACGCGCCGCGGACCTCCGCGGCGTCCTCCCGGCGCCGGCGCCACGCGGAGAGGACGTCGACCGGCCACTCGTCGGCCACCTCGGCGTCCACGCGCCGCGTCGCCTGCTCGCGGTCGGCGGCGAGCGCCTCGGCGACGCCAGCGTTTGGGAGGTCCGGGTCGACCGGCACGTCGTCGAGCAGCCCGCGGGCCCGCGACTCGTGGACCTCCGCGAGCGACCCCGGAACCGCGACCGGGAACGGCGACGCCGGCCACTCGACCGGTTCGACGACGTCCGACGGGAGCGACGCGGGCGCCTCCCGACGCTCCTCGTCGCCGGCGAACGGGAGTCCGGAGCAGCCCGCGAGCGCCGCCGCGCCCGCCGTCGCGACGCCGGCAAGGAACCCGCGGCGGGAACGGGGGTCGGCGGTCACGCCTCATCACCACCGCTGTCGGCCCCCGCCGACGCGTTGAAGACAGCCGGCGGTTCCGGCCCCTGACAGGACCCGCTCATGCCGCTGCCGCTCCCGGTCGAGCGCTCGGCGGCGACGGGGAGCCGGATCGCGAACCCGACGGTGTGGGTCTCGTCGGCGTCGCAGTCGACGTCCGCGGGACGGTACGCCTGACAGAAGTCGGCGTGGGGGTGGAGGTCGTCGTTCGCGAGCTCGTCAGGCTCGACGGACACCGACCGGAACCGGACCTCCCGACACGCTCGCACGGGCATCGCGAGGAGGTACGCCGACGACGACTCGAAGTCGGTGGCGGCGAGGAACGTCCGGAGCCGCTCGCCCGCGCGCGTCCCGGCGAACGTGAGCTCGTCGAGGTCCTCGTCGGCGACCAGTACGCGTCGCGTGCTGCGGCGCTGGAACGCGCGCTCGTCGGCCGACAGCGACGGCAGCTCGTCGCCAGAGGCGACCAGCGCGCCGCCGCGCTCGTCGCGCGCCTTCTCCAGCTCGTACCCGTCGATCGGTCGGTTGCTGCTCGGGTAGCTGTTCGACGCGGTCTCGCTGCCGGCGCAGCCGGCCAGGGCGGCGATCCCTGACGCGGCCGCGAGGAGGGCTCGGCGGCGGGGGACGTCCGTCATCGGCGGCGGTTCGACCGAGAGCGTGAAACGCTTTGTGGGACGCGATCCGACCGCGCGGCGGCCGCGGACAGCCGCTTCGGACGCGAACCGGCGCCGCGGAGCCGAACCCGGGAGTTTTTAACGCGCCCGGGAGTACGCCGAGGTACCACACTCCCGCGGGACACGGTGAGTCGCGACGACTCGGCCGTAGCGGGGCCTTCAACGACGCGCGGTACGACGGTGCGCCGACGGCTCCTTGCGGGGTATCAGTGACCGACGCCGACCACGGCGTCAGACACGACAACACCATGGAAATCGAAATTGCGACACTCGGCGGTTACGAAGAGGTCGGTCGACAGATGACTGCGGTCCGCGCGGGCGAGGACATCGTCATCTTCGACATGGGCCTGAACCTCAGTAAGGTCCTCATCCACGACAACGTGGAGACCGAAAGCATGCACAGCCTCGACCTGATCGACATGGGCGCCATCCCGGACGACCGGGTCATGAGCGAACTGGAGGGCGACGTCCAGGCGATCGTCCCCACCCACGGTCACCTCGACCACATCGCGGGGATCCCGAAGCTCGCCCACCGCTACGACGCGCCGATCGTCTCCGCGCCGTACACGATCGAGTTGGTCCGCCAGCAGATCGAAGACGAGGGCAAGTTCCAGGTCGACAACGACCTCGTGAAGATGAAGCCGGGCGCCACGATGGCGATCGGCGACTCCGAGCAGGTCGAGATGGAGTTCGTCAACGTCACCCACTCCATCATCGACGCGATCAACCCGGTCCTCCACACGCCCGAGGGCGCGGTCGTCTACGGCCTCGACAAGCGCCTGGACCACGACCCCGTCATCGGCGACCCGATCGACATGGAGCGGTTCCGCGAGATCGGCCGTCAGGACGAGGGTGTCCTCGCGTACATCGAGGACTGTACGAACGCCGGCCGGAAGGGCCGGACCCCCTCCGAGTCGTACGCGAAGAAGCACGTCGAGGACACGCTGAAATCGATGGAGGACTACACGGGCGGCATCGTCGCCACCACGTTCTCCTCCCACATCGCCCGCGTGAAGACCCTCGTCGAGTACGCCCGCGAGATCGGCCGTCAGCCGGTCCTCCTCGGGCGCTCGATGGAGAAGTACTCCGGGACGGCCGAGCGGCTCGACTTCGTCGACTTCCAGGGCGACGTCGGCATGTACGGCCACCGGAAGTCCGTCGACCGCGCGTTCAAGCGGATCATGAAGGAGGGGAAGGGGAACTTCCTCCCCATCGTGACGGGCCACCAGGGCGAGCCGCGCGCGATGCTCACCCGCATGGGCCGCGGCGAGACCCCGTACGAGATCGACGACGGCGACAAGGTCGTCTTCAGCGCGAGCGTCATCCCGGAGCCCACCAACGAGGGCCAGCGCTACCAGAGCGAACAGCTGCTCCGGATGCAGGGCGCGCGCCTCTACGACGACATCCACGTCTCCGGCCACCTCCGCGAGGAGGGGCACTACGAGATGCTCCAGGCGCTCCAGCCCCAGCACCTCATCCCCGGCCACCAGACGCTGGAGGGCCGGTCGCCGTACGTGAACCTCGCGACGTCGCAGGGGTACAAGCTCGGACGTGACGTCCACGTCACGCAGAACGGGTCCACCATCCAGCTCGTCGAATGACGAGCGAGACGAAGGAGGCGCGGGTGCTGGAGGCCATCCGCGAGCGGCGTGAGCTCGTCAACGCCGCTATCGACGAGGAGCTGCCGGTCCAAGAGCCCGAGCGGCTGTACGAGGCGACGCGGTACATCCTCGAAGCCGGCGGGAAGCGGCTCCGCCCGACCGTGACGACGCTGGCCGCGGAGGCGGTCACCGGCACCGAGCCGATGGGCGCCGACTTCCGCGCGTTCCCGTCGCTCGGCGGCGACGACGTCGACGTGATGCGGGCCGCGGTCGCCATCGAGGTGATCCAGTCGTTCACGCTGATCCACGACGACATCATGGACGAGGACGACCTGCGGCGCGGCGTCCCCGCGGTCCACGAGGCGTACGACGTCTCGACGGCGATCCTCGCGGGCGACACGCTCTACTCGAAGGCGTTCGAGTTCATGACCGAGACGGGCGCGGACCCGCAACACGGGCTCGAAGCGATGCGGATGCTCGCGTCGACCTGTACCGAGATCTGCGAGGGGCAGGCGCTCGACGTCGCCTTCGAGAGCCGCGACGACATCCTCCCCGAGGAGTACTTGGAGATGGTCGAGCTGAAGACCGCCGTCCTCTACGGCGCGTCGGCCGCGACGCCCGCCCTCCTGCTCGGCGCCGACGAGGACGTCGTCGACGCCCTCTACCAGTACGGGATCGACTCCGGCCGCGCGTTCCAGATCCAGGACGACGTGCTCGACCTGACCGTCCCCTCGGAGGAGCTCGGCAAGCAGCGCGGCTCCGACCTCGTCGAGGGGAAGGAGACGCTCATTACGCTCCACGCCCGCCAGCAGGGGGTCGACGTCGACGACCTCGTGGACGCCGACACGCCCGCCGAGGTGACCGAGGCGGCCATCGACGACGCGGTCGCGGCCTTAGAGGAGGTCGGCTCCATCGAGTACGCCCGCGACACCGCCGAGGACCTCACCGCGCGGTCGAAGGAACACCTCGAACTGCTCCCCGAGAGCGGCTCCCGAAGCCTGCTCGAGGACCTCGCGGACTACCTCATCGTCCGCGGCTACTGAGCGGACCTTCTTAGCGGGCGATTTTCCGCCCTCCGAGGCGGCACCGGCGGTCCGGGCCGCGACGGACACCGCTTTACCCGCGGCCCGCGTTCGGTCGACCGTGTCACGGTACCGAGACGTCATCCTGTTTTTCACGCTCGCCCTGCTGTGGGGCGGCTCCTTCGTCGCCATCGAGGTCGGCCTCGACTACTACCCGCCGGTGTTGTACGCCGCCTACCGGTTCGACGTGGCCGCGCTGGCGCTGATATCGTACGTGCTCGTCACGCAGGACGGTCCGTTCCCGCGGACCCGGGGCGACCTCGCCGCGATCGGGTTCAGCGGCGGGCTCTCGGTGGCCGCGAACAACGCCCTGCTGTTCGTCGGCCAGCAGTACACCACGAGCGGCATCGCCTCGATCACGTACAGCCTCGTCCCCATCGCGACCGCGGCGGTCGCGGCCGTCTGGATCGGCGGCGCGGACCTCGATCGTCGCGGCGCGGTCGGGGTCGTCCTCGCGTTCCTCGGCGTGGGGCTCGTCGCGCAGCCGGACCCCGCGAACCTCGGCGGCGGCGTCGCGGTCGGCGTCGGGCTGATCGCGATCGGGGTCATCGCCGTCGCGGTCGGCAGCGTCGGGCTCCGGACCGTCGAGACCTCGTTCTCCAGCGTCGCGCTCACCGGGTGGGCGATGGGGTTCGGCGCGCTCGCCATCCACGCGCTCAGCCTCGGGATCGGCGAGAGCCAGCGGCTCCCGGCCGTCGCGCCGCGCGCGCTCGTCGCGCTGGCGTTCCTCGGACTGCTCTCGTCGGCCGTCGCGTACACCATCTACTTCACCCTGCTCGACCGGCTCGGCCCCTTCGAGATCAACCTCGTCTCGTACGTGGTTCCGATCGTGGCGACCGTCGCGGGCGCCCTGCTGCTCGCCGAGCCGGTCACGCCGTTCACCGTCGCCGGCTTCGCCGTCATCGTCCTCGGATTCGGACTGTTGAAACGGCGCGAAATCGCCGACGCGGCGGCCGGGATCCGGTTCCCGGGATAAAAGAAGGGCGTCACGGCCGCAGTCCGTCGCGTTACGCCGCACGGAACCGGGAGCCCGCGACGGCTACGCGGTCGCGTTCCCGGACGGATCGCTCCCGTTGCCCGATGGGTCGGTCGGCTCGGGGGGCGGCGTCGTTCCGCCCGGCGGGACCGCGCCGCCCGGCGGAACGCCGCCGGGGCCGGTCGGGCCGAACGACACGTCGGGCGCCTCGCCCGTCACGAGGAAGTCCGCGACGTTGCCGATCAGGACGCCGTTGTCGGCGCGGCCGGCGTTCTCCGGTTCGAGGAAGCTGGAGTCGCCCACCACCGCGAGCGAGTCGCTGCGGACCGCGACGCCGTAGGCGCCGGCCTCGCGGGTCGTCGACAGTCGCGACGTCTCCGCGGTGGCCAGCGTCGCCGGTCCGTCGGCGACGCCGACGGGCGCGGCGCCGCGGAGGACGACCTCCTCGACGCCCTCCGTCAGCGCCCCCGGCCCGGTCGGCTCGACGAGCACGCTGAGGTAGTTCGCGTCGTTGTTCTCCATGTCGTACACGTAGCCCGCCTCGCCGTAGACGCCGAACGGCGAGCCGAAGTCGGTGAGTACGCCGGCGCCGCCCGGATCGCTCGTCACGAGCGTCCGGCCGCCGGCGTCGACGAACGACTCAACCGCGTCGGCGTCGGTCGCCGACAGCGCGCCGGGGCTCGTGGTGACGAACGCGTCCGCGTCCGAGAGCATCGACGGCAGCGTCTCACCGCTCGCGATCCCGCCGTAGAAGCGGACCTCGTGGCCGTTCTCGACGAGCGCCGCGGTCAGCGGTGCGACGCCGCGCCGGACGCCGCCGAGCGAGCCGATGTCCGCCTCCGCGGGCGAGTCGCCGTCTTCGATCGGCAGGATGGAGGTCCCGCCGCCGAGCCCGGCACCGCCGCTACCGAGGTGGACGACGACGGTGTTCGACGGCTCGGTGCTCTCCATCTCGACCTCGCCGCCCTCGCTGACGGTCTCGGGTTCGACCGCGTCCAGCTGCCAGTGATCGTCCGCGACAGACGCCGTCTCGGGCGGCGCGTCGTCGAGGACGACGCCCCCGACGGCGGCGACGCCGATCACGGCGAGGAAGACCAGCGCGAAGGCGCCGACCGTCGTTCGCAGGTCGACGCTCACGCGCCGACACCTCCGTTCGCCGCGACCGCGGCGTCGATCGCCGCGGCGGAGTCGTCGCCCGTTGCGGCCGACTCGTCGTCGTTCGTCGCGGCCGCGCCGCTCGTCGCCGCGTCGGCCTCACCGCCGTCCGCCGGCAGCCGCGCGGTGTAGCTCGTCATGATCACGTCGTCGCCGACGGTCTCGTCCCACGCCGCCGGCGCGACCGCGAGGATGAGCCCGTCACCGAGTTCGTCGTCCCGCTCCTCGGCGACGACGACCGTCCCGTCGTCGCGCTCGAGGAGCGAGAGGCCGCCGGGGATGCGGCTCTCGGTGCGGCGGGTGTCGACCGCGTAGTCGTCGATCCCCGCCTCCGCGGCGGCGTCGGCGACCGCGCCGTCGACGAAGCCGAACCGGTCCGCGAAGCCGTTCTCGACCGCCTCGGTTCCGAGGTACGCGTCGGCGTGGGCGATAGCCTCGCGATCGAGCTCGATCTCCTCGCCGCGCTGCTCGATCACGTTTTCGATGAAGAGGTTCGCGAGCGTCTGTCGGCGCTCGCGCTGGGTGTCCGGGTCGCTGCCGGCCTTGTCCGGGCCGGTCGTCCCCGCGTTCGGCCCGCTCGGGGCCGGCGCGGTGCCGGCGACGCCGACGCTGCCGACCGCCTGCGCGGAGGGCGCGACGTAGATCCGGTCGGCGGGCGCGATCGCGAGGTAGGCGCCGGACGCGCCCAGCGTGTCGACGGCGGCGTACACCGGCATCACCGACGCAGTACGGTCGACGGCCGCGTACATCCGTTCACTCTGCGCGGGCAGGCCGCCCCCGCTGTCGACCTCCAAGACGACCGCCTCGATCGACTCGTTCGTGCGGGCGTCCCGGAGGTTGTCCTCGACGTGTTGGGCCGTCCCCGAGTCGATCGTGCCGTCGATCTCGATCACGGCGACCGTCCCGTCGGGCCCCGTCACGGCGCCGTACACGCCGGGCGCGACGAGCAGCCCCGCGGCCACCGCGAGGATCGCCGCGACCCCCACCGCGTGTCGGGTCTCGATCCGGTCGAGGAGCGACCCGGACGCGTCGTCCGCGGTCGATCTCTCGATCGTCGTCCGCGGTCGGTCGGTCCCCGGCGTCGATCGATCCGGGCTCGCCGTCTCCGCGTCGTCCGTCGGTTCGTCGGGAGTCCTCGAAGGCGAGTCCTCGGAACTCATCGACTCGTCCTCGTTCGATACCGCTGTCGTAACATGTTGTCTCTCGTCGTCATCGTGGGTTCGCTCGCGCGTCTGTCACTGGTCGATACGGCTGCGCCGCTCTCGCGGGCGGTTCTCCCGCGGTCGGTGGCGCCGCTCACGCGGTCGGTGTTTCTACGATCGACTGCGTCGCTCACGCGTCGGCCACCTCGATCGGGTCGCCGACGGTCCCGTCGAACAGCGAGGCGTGGGCGGCGAAGAGGTCGCTCTCGGCCGCGCCGTCGACGATAACGGTCCGCCCGTAGCGGGTGACGGTCGCGTCCGAAAGCGAGGTCTCGCCCTCGCGGGCGGCCCGCGCAATCGCTTCGGCGGTCTCCCTGTCGAGGCGTCGAGGGTCCGCGACCGCGCCGTACCGCAGCGCGACGCTCGGCTCACCGGGGGCCCCGTCGCCGGCGGCGGATCCGCCGTCGGTCAGGCGGAGCGACGCCCCGACCGCGCCAGACGCGTCGACCGCGGTGCGGAGCTCGTCTGGTGCGTCGGCGAGCAGGTCGTGGAGGTGATCGCGGGCGTCCGGCCCGAGGTCGACGCACACCGTCGCGTCGCCCCCGAGCAGCGATGGGAGGGGACCGTAGCTCGCGCTCGCGCCCGACCGCCGCCGCGCTCCGCCGTCGACGGTCCCTCCGTCGACGCTCCCGCTGTCGACGCTCCCTCCGTTGACGCCTCCACCGATTCCGGCATCGCGGTGCGCCGCGGCGACGCCGGCGGTCGGGCCGTACGCGGCCACGAGTTCACCGGAGGCCACGCCGACCGCCGACCCGAGGCTCGGCGCTCGGAACCGGGCGAATCCCGAGTCGTCGTCCGCCTCGCGAGCCACCTCGGGGTCGGCATCGAGCTCGGCGCTCAGCGCGGCCGCGTCGACGTCGCCGACCGCGACGGCGCACCCCTCCGGCCCGTCCGCGGTGAGCGCGGCGCCGCCGGTCGCCTGCCGCACGGCGGCGAGCGACACGCTTTCGTATCGGTCGAGCAGTCGCCGGAGTCGGCTCCCGATCCCGCTCGGCAGGCCGGTCGCCGTCAGGACCGCGGGGTCGACCCGTCCGGTCACGACGGTATCAACGGCGTTCGACGCCGCCGCGGCCGGGTCGTAGGTTCCGGCCGCGACCGCCGATTGCGGTCCGTCGGCGCCGGCGCCGGCGCCGTCGCGGCCGCTCGTCGCGTCGTCGCCCGTCGGATCGCCGTCGCTCGCTCCGGCGCCGGTCGCGCCCGGTTCGACCGCGAGAGTCCCGTCGGGCGGCGGTTCCGAAGTCAGGGCGTCGATCGGTCCGCCGACTCCCAGCCCGGTTGCCGCGAGCGCCGCTAGGCGCTTCGCGAACGTTCGCTTGGAGGGCATCGTTTCACGTGACTCGTGACAGGTAATAATACTACCGGGTGGCAGCCGTCGGCGGATTCCTCTCGGCGACGACCGGTCGGCGTTCAGTCGTCGAGCGCGCGGACGTCGTCGAGAATCTCGACGGCGTGGTCCTCGGGGGAGACGCCCTCGTAGGCCAGGACAACGGTCCCCTCGTCGTCGAGGACGTACGTGTTCCGGAACACGCCGTCGAAGGTGTTACCGAACATCTGCTTTTCGCCGTAGGAGTCGTACGCGCTCGACACCTCCCCGTCGGGGTCCGAGAGGAGGGTGAAGGGGAGGTCGTACTCGGCGGCGAACGGTTCGAGGTCCTCGACGGGGTCGTCGCTGATTCCGACGACGGCGACGTCGCCGTCCTCGAACGCGTCCCACTCGTCGCGGAAGCTACACGCCTCGGCGGTACAGCCGGGCGTGTCGGCGCGGGGATAGAAGTACACGACCGTATGACTGGCCGCGGCCGGGTCGACAGTGACCGTCTGGCCGCGGTGGTCGGTGAGCGTGATCTCGGGTGCGGAGTCGCCCGGTTCGAGCATACGAACCTACTCTTCTCAAACGGGTTAGGGGATTCGGTCCCTTTTTACCGGGCTCTCGCATCCTATCGGTATCGATGGCGTGGCAACCGACGCCGTACACGGTTCCGTTGCTCGTCGCGGCCGTCGCGTCCTTCGCGTTCGCCGCGTACGCGGTCGGGAACCGTTCGCGCGGCGGCCACGCCCTCCTGCGGAGTTTCGTCGGCGTCGCGGGCACCGCCGGCGTCTGGTCGCTGGCGTACGCGGCCCAGCTGTCGGCGACGTCGCTCGATCTCACGCTGTTTTTCAACCGCTTCGTCTGGCTCGGCTCCGCCGGCTTAGCGGTCGCGTGGCCCGCCTTCGTCCTCTCGTACGTCGACCGAACCGCGTGGCTCGACCGGCGCCGCTTCGCGCTCTTCTGGGTCGTCCCCGTCGCCTTCGCCGTCGCCGTCTGGACGGTCGGCGTCGACCCGCTGTTCTACGTTGATCCGGCCCTCGTCGACGCCGGCGGCTTCCGGGTCCTGGAGTACGCGCCGACGCCCGCGCTGCTCGGGTTCGTCGGCTACACCTACGCGGTCAACCTGTTCACCTACGCCGTCCTCGGCTACGCCGCGGTCTCCCGCGACGGCGTGTTCCGCCGGCAGGCCGCCGTCCTCTTCGTCGCCGGCGTCGCGCCGCTGGCGCTCGGCGCGGCCGGCATCGCCGGGCTCGTCGGGCCGGAGGACGGGGTCGTCGACTTCACGCCGATCGCCTTCAGCGGGACCTCGGCGCTCCTGGCGTGGGTCGTGTTCCGGTACCGGCTGCTCGACGTCTCCCCCATCGCTCGCGACGCGGTGTTCGCGAACCTCTCCGACGGCGTCGTCGTCTGCGACGCCCACGGCCGGGTGGTCGACAACAACGACCCGGCCAAGGCGCTATTCCCGGACGCGGAGCTCGGCGTCCACGCCGACGAGGCGTTCGCGGACGTCCCGTCGGTCGCCGACGCGGTGGCGGAGGCGGCGTCCGACGACGAGTTCCGGGTGACGGTCGACGGCGACGGCGCGCCGCGGTTCCTGACGGTCGACGTCCACGACATCACGGGGCCGGGGACGACCCGCGGCGGGACGGTCCTGCTGTTCCGCGACGTGACCGAGCGGGAGACGCTCCAGCGGCGCTATCGCGCGCTTATCGAGAAGTCGCCGAACGTGATCGCGGTCTGCGGCGAGGACGGGCTGGTCCGGTACGTGAGCCCGTCGATAGAGCGACTGATCGGCCACCGGCCGAACGAGATCGAGGGACGCCCGGTCATCGACCTGGTCCATCCCGAGGACCGGCGCGAGGCGCAGCAGGCCTTCGAGCGCGCCTTCGAAGGCGCCGAACCGCAGTCGCTCACGCATCGGATCGCGTGCGCCGACGGCAGTTGGCGCCGGTTCGAGACGGTGATCGAGCGACTGTTCGCCGACACGCGCGAGGTCGTCATCACCGCAACCGACGTCACGGACGCCCGGCGGTACGAACAGCGGCTTCAGGTGTTGAACCGGGTGCTGCGACACGACCTGAAAAACGACACCAACGTCATCGGCGGGTACGCCGACCTGCTCCGCGACCACGTCGACGAGGAGGGCGACCCCTACCTCGACATCATCGACCGGAAGGTGCGGACCCTGACCCACCTCAGCGACCAGGCCCGCGAGATCGACGTCGCGCTCCACAGCGACGCCGGACGGACCGAGATCGACCTCGCCGAGCTGGTCGACCGCCTCTGCGAGTCGCTCGAGTCGTCGTTCCCGGAGGCGACGGTGACCGTCACCATCCCCGACTCGGCCGTTGTCTCCGCGGACGAACTGCTCGAGTCGGCGGTCCGGAACGTGTTGGAGAACGCCGTCGTCCACAACGACGGCGACGACCCGCACGTGGAGGCGACGGTCGTCGCCGACGGCGACCGGTTCCGAATCGACGTGGCCGACGACGGCCCGGGGATCCCGCCGGTCGAGCGGACGGTGTTCTCCGAGGCGCGGGAGACGGCGCTCGAACACGCGAGCGGCCTCGGCCTCTGGCTCGTACACTGGATCGTCACGGAGTCCGGCGGCGACCTCGAGATCGACACCCGCGAGCCGACCGGGACGGTGGTGCGGATGTGGCTTCCGCGGGCGGACAGCGAAAGCGGATAGGTCGGACTATACGTGGACGCGAACGACGTGCCCGCCGCAGCCGCACTGCTCTACGTACTCCCAGTCGACGTCTTCGTCGCCGAACGCGACGTCGAGCGCCGGGAAGAGGTACTCCTCGGGGTGACCGTGGTCGCCGTGGGTGACGAGGTTGACGTGGTTGCCCGCGGCCGTGTGTTCGACCGCCTCGATCGCCTGTCGCACGAGGAGGTCGCGGTCGTCCGCGTGTTCGGGGCCTTCGAGGTTCGCGGACCACGAGTTCTCGTGGACGCGGTCGGTCACCGGGTCCGCGCCGTGGTCGTGGTCCGCGTCGCCGTCGCCGTCCGAGTGGGTGCTCGACATGTCCGAACGGAGGCACCCCGGCCCCGTACGTCTTCGAGCGAACATGTTCGAGCGGATCCCCGGGGGCCGGACGATCCCCCCGAACGATTTCGGGGGGAGCTACATCACCACGGGACGCCACGGCCGATCCATGGGCCCCGACCCGTTCGACGACGCTGACGAGCGGCTGGACGCCCGCGAGATAGACGGCGAACCGTTCGGCGACATCGTGGCCGCGCTCGACCGCCTCGACGACGGGGAGACGCTCCGTCTGGTGAACGGTTTCGAGCCGGTGCCGCTGTACGACGTGTTAGCGGAGCGGGGGTACGCCCACGAGACGGCGAACCCGACGGACGACGAGTGGCACGTGGAGATCACGCGCGCCTGAACGGCGGAGGATCGACCGCTCTCCGCAACCTCTTTGCGCGCGGTCGCCGAACCCGGAGCCATGAGTCACGGACCTCTTGACGAGGACGCGGTCGAGAGCTACCGCGAGGCGGGCGCGGTGCTGGTCGAGGCGGTGAACGAGGCCCGCGAGATGGTCGAGCCGGGGCGGACCCACCTCGAGGTCGCCGAGTGGACGGAGGACTTCGTCCGCGAGCAGGGGGCCGGCCTCGCGTTCCCGGTGAACATCAGCGTCGACCCGGAGGCGTCGCACGCGACGCCCGGCCGCGACGACGAGACGGAGTTCGGCGAGGAGATGGTGTGTCTCGACGTCGGCGTCCACGTCGACGGCTACATCGCCGACGCCGCGGTGACGGTCGACCACTCCGGGAACCCGGAGCTCGTCGAGGCCGCCGAGATGGCCTTGGAGGCCGCGCTCGACGAGGCCGGCCCGGGCGTCGAGGTCGGCGTCGTCGGGCAGGCGATCGAGGACGTGATCCGCGGGTACGGCTACACGCCCGTCCTCAACCTCTCCGGGCACGGCGTCGAGCGGTACGACGCCCACACGGGGCCGACGGTGCCGAACCGCGGCGTCGACCGCTCGGTCGAGTTAGAGCCCGGGCAGGCGGTCGCGATCGAGCCGTTCGCCACCGACGGTCGCGGGAAGGTGGGCGAGGGGACCGTCGAGGAGATCTTCGAACAGCAGGGCTCCGCGAGCGTGCGCGACCGCCGCGCGCGGCAGGCGCTCGAGGAAATCGAGGCGTTCGACGACCTCCCGTTCGCGGCGCGGTGGCTGGAGACGGACCGCGCCGAGATGGCGCTCCGCCGGCTCAAGCAGGCGAACGCGATCAAGGGGTACCCCGTCCTGAAGGAGGACGACGACGCCCTCGTGAGTCAGGCGGAACACACCCTCCTGGTCACCGAGGACGGCGTCGAGGTGACGACCGCGGGCATCCACGGCTTCGACGACTGATGGACCGGATCTTCGCGCCGTGGCGGATCGAGTGGGTCGAGCGCGACGCCGACCCGATCGACGGCTGTCCGTTCTGCGTGCTCCCCGAGCGCGAGGACGCCCGCGAGGCGCGGATCGTCGCGCGCAGCGACCGCAACTACGTCCTGCTCAACAACGCGCCGTACAACCCCGGCCACGCGATGATCATCCCGGACGAGCACGTCGAGGATCCGACCGACCTCGACGACGCGGCGCTCCTCGACCACGCGAAGCTGAAGGCGGCGACGCTCGACGCGCTGGGCCGCGACATGAACCCCGACGGCGTCAACACCGGACAGAACCTCGGCGGCGACGCCGCCGGCGGCTCGGTCGACCACCTCCACACGCACGTCGTCCCGCGGTGGAGCGGCGACACGAACTTCATGCCCGTCACCGGCGACACGAAGGTGATCGTGGAGGCGATAGAGCGCACCTACGACCACCTCCACGACGGGTTCGCGGCCGACGACGCGGTCGTCGATTCGGGCGACGCCGACGCGGGCGATGCGGTCGAACTCGACTTCGACGTCTGAAGCGGCGGTGTCGATCGCTTATAAATAACCGGCGCGGTGGCGCGTGCCTCCGAGTGGCCGCCGAAGGCGGCCGCGAGGAGCACGCGCGAGGGAGTCGCTGGCTCCCGGAGCGGAGCGGAGGGTGCCAGCGACGAGGCTGGGGAGGCGTGAGGTGCTGTGCGGTTGCGGTCGGGTGGGGCTCAAAGGGGCAGTCGCGAGGGCGAAGGCGGCCGCAGCAAGCACCGCAGCGAACGAAGTGAGCGAGGAGCGCAGCAAGGCCCCCGAGTCCTCGCGACTGCCCCTTTGACGGTGTTCTCCGCCGATCCATAGTCAATCATTTATAAACGAGTGAATGGGACTTTGGCGGTGTTCACGGTCGATCCATAGTCAGTCATTTATAAGTGAACGGCCGTGGCTCTGGAGGTATTCGCCGCAGCGTCGTCGATCACCTATCTCAGATCGCCGGATCCGACTCGGCTCCCGTCACTCCTCGATATTTATTAGTACACCAGTTCGCCCGAGATGAACTTCCGGGTGCGCTCGTTCTCGGGATCCTCGAAGATGGACTCCGTCGGCCCGATCTCCGAGATGCCGTCGTCCAACAGCACTGCGACGCGATCCGCGACGCGCTCAGCCTGGTGCATGTCGTGGGTCGCCACGACGACGCCGATCCCCCTGTCTCTCGCCTCGCCGATCGCCTCCTCGATGACGGCCGTGTTCCGCGGGTCGAGGTCCGACGTGGGCTCGTCGAGCAGCAGGGCGTCCGGCTCGTACGCCAGCGCGCGGGCGAACGACACGCGCTGGGCCTCGCCGCCAGAGAGCGAGTCGGCCGGCTGGTCGGTCTTGTCCGCCAGCCCGACGACCTCCAGGGACTCGTGGACCGCGTCGGCGGCGCCGTTCAGCCGGAGCACCGAGGCGAGCCGGTCGCTCCACGAGCGCCGGACCCGAAGCCCGTACTCGACGTTTCGCGCGACCGTCCCGTCGAAGAGGCTCGCCTCCTGGAACACCATCCCGACGCGGCGGCGCAGCGCGAGTCGCTCGGCCTCGTCGACCGCCCACGCGTCGGTCCCGTCGAGCGTCACGGCACCCTCGTCGGGTTCGAGCGCGAGCGCGAGCGTCCGGAGCAGCGTCGTCTTGCCGACGCCGGAGGGGCCGATGACAGCGACGACCTCACCCTCGCCGACCTCGATCGAGAGGTCGCGGAACACGGCCTCCTCGTCGTACGACAGGGACACGTCCGTCGCGCGGAGCATCAGCCGGTCACCCCCCGGTCGCCGAAGCGGACGACAATCGCGTTGACGGTCAACACGAGGGTGACCAACACGGCGCCAAGAACCATGGCCGTCTCGTACTGGCCCTGCCGCGCTTCGAGCTGGATGGCCGTCGTCAGCGTCCGGGTCTTCGAGATGCCGGACGCGCTCGTGATGTTCCCGCCGACGATGAGCACCGACCCGACCTCGCTGATCGCCCGGCCGAAGCCGGCGAGCACCGCGGTCGCGATCCCGTACCGCGCCTCCTTGACGACGACCAGCGCCACGTCGACGCGCGTGCCGCCGAGGACGCGGGCGGCGTCGCGGACCCCGTCGTCCACGCCGCCCACGGCCGCGAGGCTGATCGCCGTGATCGGGGGCGTGGCGAGGACGAACTGCGACATGATCATTGCCTCGCGAGTGAAGATCAGTTCGAGAGACCCGAGCGGCCCCTGGTTGGAGACCGCGAACAGCACGACTAACCCCACGACCACGCTGGGAAATCCCATTCCGGTGTTGACCACCGACTTCACGAACCCCTTCCCGGGGAAGTCGGCGAGCCCGATCGCGACGGCGGCCGGCACGCTGACGAGCGTGCTCAGCGCCACCGCGGTGAGGCTTACGTACAGCGAGACGGCGATGACGCTCCCGACGTACCCGTCCCTGAACGAGACGTCAAGGAGCGCCGGCGCGAGGCCGGTCGTCGATTCGAGCAGGGCGAACGCCGGGCGCGCGGCCGAGTCGAACAGCGCCGGGCCGAGCTGTGCGGTCGCTGCGAATGGCACGGCTACTCGTCGTCGCTCTCGCTACTCCAACCCTCCGGAACGTACTGCTGGAAGTTCGGGTCCTCGGAGACGGCCTCGGGGAAGAACAGCTGCTCGCCGTTCACCTGATACTCCGAGATGGACTCCTGGACCTCCGGGCTGGTGATCCAGCCGATGTACGCCATCGCGAGGTCGTAGTTGGCGTTGTCGTGGACGCCGGGGTTCACCGCCATGACCCCGTACGGGTTCGCGAGGATCTCCGGGCCGTCCTCGATCGGCCCCTGAACGAGGATCGTCAGGTCGATCTCCGAGCGCTGCGAGATGTAGGTCCCGCGGTCCGACAGCGTGTACGCGCCCTGCTGGTTGGCGATGTTCAGCGCCTCGCCCATCCCGGTACCGGTCTCCTGATACCAGTCGCCGCCGGGCTCGGTGCCGGCCGCCTCCCAGAGGTTCAGCTCTTTCGTGTGCGTCCCGGAGTTGTCGCCCCGGGAGACGAACTGCGCCTGCGCCTCGGCGATCGCCGTCAGCGCCTCCGTCGCGGATCCCATCCCCTCGATCCCCGCCGGGTCGCTTTCGGGCCCGACGATCACGAAGTCGTTGAACATCAGGTCCCGGCGGTTGATCCCGTACCCGTTCCGCATGAACTCGTCCTCGAGCCCGCGGGCGTGGACCATCACGATGTCCGAGTCGCCGTTGCGGGCGGTCTCCAACGCCGCGCCGGTCCCCTGCGCGACGGCGTCGACGGTGACGCCGTACATCTCCTCGAAGTCCGTGTGGATCTCGTTTAAGAGCCCGGTGTCGTACGTGCTCGTCGTCGTCGTGAGCGTCAGCGTCTCGCCGGCGACGCCGATCGACTCCTCGGGGCTTTCGCCGCCGTCGGTTCCGTTACCCCCGCTTCCGTCGCCGCTCCCCCCGTCGCCTCCGTCCCCGTTGCCGCCGTCCGTCGACGAACAGCCGGCCGTACTCGCGACCGCTCCGGCGCCCAGCGCCGCCACGAACTTCCGTCGTTGTATCAGCATAGATACAACGGTGGTGCGGTCCCACATATAAGTTGCGTGCCGCGGCAAGCGAGGGGTCCCGGCCGGTCGAAAACGCCATCACGGCCCGGCCGCAACCGCGGGACATGGGAGAGCCGACCGAATCCGATCCGGACGCGGCGGCGGGTCGCGGCCGCGCCGCGCTCATCGAGGACGGCGTCGAGTTCGACGGTCGGGACGCGGCGCTGCTGCGCGCGGTCGACGCGGCGGGGTCCGTCGCGGGCGCGGCCGCGGACCTCGGACGCTCCCGGGCCCGAGCGCTCTCGCGGATCGAGGACTTAGAGGAGGCCTATGGGACGCTCGTCGAGCGGCGCCGCGGCGGCGAGGGCGGCGGCGGGAGCCGGCTCGCGGCGTCCGGCCGCGCGCTGCTCGACCGCTACGACCGGCTCCAGGCCGTCCTCGCTGCGACCGCGGCGGTGCCGGAGACGGTACTCGACGGCACCGTGACCGCCGTCGACGGAGAGCTCGCGGTCGTCGACACCCCGGTCGGCGAGCTCTCCGGGCTCCACGGTGGAGGCGGTGAGGCCGACGACTCCGGCGACGACCGCGGGACGGTGGCCGTCGGCGACGCGGTCCAGGTCCGGATCGGCGCCGACGCGGTCACGGTCAACGACGCGGCCGACGCGGTCGACCCGGACGCGACGAGCGCGCGGAACCGCCTCAACGGGCGAATCTCCGCCGTCGACCCCGGCGAGACGGTGTCGACGCTTCGGATCGCGGTAGGGGCGGCGGCGGACTCGGGCGAGGCGGACGACGCCGAGGGGGGCTCGGACGGGGTCGCGGTCGCCGCGCTGATCACGGCCGAGAGCATCGATCGGCTCGGCCTCGCTCCCGGCGACCCGGTCTCGATCCGGTGGAAGGCGACCGCGACGCGACTGGTGCCGCAGGCGGAGTGACCCGATGCGGGGGACAGCTGTCCCCGCCCGACGCGTGACAACCGCTCCCGCGCAAGCGAACGGTTTTTGCGTCGACCGACGGGAGAGGTGGTATGGACGAGGACACCCCCGAGGGGGCGACGCCGGCGGGCGGCGGGCGCGAGTCCGACGCCGCCCGCGAGGCGCCGGCGCCTCCCCGGACCGACGGCGGGACCGAGCGCGCGGACGAGCCGACCGAGGACGTCGCGCTCGACCCGTGGGGGTCGGCGTCGGTCGGGGACTACGCGGACCTGTTCGCCGAGTTCGGCATCGAGGCGTTCGACGAGGTCGCCGACGAGGTGCCGGACCCCCACTACCTGATGCGCCGCGGGGTCATCTTCGGGCACCGCGAGTACGACGCGGTCGCGGAGGCGATGGCGAACGACGAGCCGTTCGCGGCGCTGTCCGGGTTCATGCCCACCGGCGACCCGCACATCGGCCACAAGCTCGTGTTCGACGAGATCATTTGGCACCAACGGCAGGGCGGCGACGCGTTCGGCCTCATCGCCGACCTCGAGGCCCACTCCGCCCGCGGGATGTCGTGGGACGAGATCGACGAGCACGCCCGCAACTACCTCCTCTCGCTGCTCGCGCTCGGCTTCGACGCCGAGGAGGGTGAGCTGTACCGCCAGTCCGACAACCGCCAGGTCCAGGACCTCGGCTTCGAGCTGGGGTCGAAGGCGAACTTCTCGGAGTTCGAGGCGATCTACGGCTTCGACGGCGAGACGAACATCTCGCACATGCAGAGCGTGATCACCCAGACCGCGGACATCCTCTACCCCCAGCTCGTCGACGAGCCGAAGCCGACCGTCATTCCGGTCGGCCCGGACCAGGACCCGCACGTCCGGCTCACTCGGGACCTCGCGACCCGGGTGCGCTACTTCAAGGTGACCGAGGCGTTCGCCTCCTTCGAGCTCGACGACGACGAGCGTCGGCTGGTCCGGGCCGCCTACGACGCGCTCGCCGCGGAGGCGTCCGATTCCGACGCGGACGTGCGCTGCGAGGACGCCGCCGCGTGGCTGGCCGACTACGAGCCGCCCGAGAGCGACCGCGAGAGCGTCGACCTCGCGGCCGCGAAGTCGACCGCGCTCGACAAGCTCGAAGCCGGCGGGAAGGAGCCCCTCCGGCCGCGCGTGCGGTTCTTTGACCGCAACGCGACCGACGAGGCGTTCGAGGCGCTCATCGAGGCGGTCGACGGCGAGAAGCGCGTGTTCGAGGGCCACGTCGACGCGTTCGACCTCACCCGGAGCGAGGCCGAGTCGGTCGCCCGAGAGGTCGAGATCGACCACGACGGGTTCGGCTTCCGGCAGCCCTCCTCGATCTACCACCGGTTCATGACTGGGCTCACCGGCGGGAAGATGTCCTCGTCGATCCCCGCGAGCCACATCTCCCTGCTCGACGATCCCGAGGACGGCTACGACAAGGTGAAGGCCGCCACAACGGGGGGCCGCGACACCGCCGAGAAGCAGCGCGAACTGGGCGGCGAGGCCGACGAGTGCCCCGTCTACGAGCTGTACGCCTACCTGCTCGCGGGCGACGACGACGAGCTCACCAAGACCGTCTACTCCGAGTGCGTCAACGGCGAGCGCCTCTGTGGCGGCTGTAAGGAGCAGGCCGCCGAGCTGATGCGCGAGTTCCTCGAAGACCATCAGGAGAAGCGCGAGGAGGCCGAGGAACTCCTCGACGACCTCGACATCGACCTCGACTCCGACCGGCGCGGCACCGGCGGCGAACACTGAGGCGTCTTCGCTGAGCCGCGAGCCGATTCTCACGCCGTCTCTTTATAAATAGACAGTACGGTGGCGCGTGCCTCCGAGTGGCCGCCGAAGGCGGCCGCGAGGAGCACGCGCGAGGGAGTCAGTCGCCGGAGCGAAGCGACGGCGACTGACGAGGCTGGGGAGGCGTGAGGTGCTGTGCTGTCGCGGTCGGGTGGGACTCGAAGGGGCAGCCGGGAGGACAGCGCAGGCGACGCAAGCACCGCAACGAGGGAGCGCACAGAGTGAGCGACCGAGTGAGGAGCGCAGCGAGCGTGCGCTGTCCTCCCGGCTGGGGCTTCGGCGGTGTCCCCCGCCGATCCGGGTTCTGCTATTTATAAACGAACGACTGGGGCTTCGGCGGTGTTCGTCGTCGATCCGCTAGTAATCGTTTATAAGTAAGCGACTGGGGCTTTGGAGGTATCCGCCGCCGGTCCACCGTCGATTATTTATAAATAAGCGGCTGGGGCTTTGGAGGTGTCCGCCGCCGATCCGGATTCTGCTATTTATAAGTACCAGCGATCGGCTTACAGTTCGTTTTTTACGTACACGCCCAGCAGTCCGCCGAGCGCGCTCAGAACCACGGAGTAAGCGACGCCGCCCAACACGATGAGAGCCGTGACGAGGACGATCCCCCCGGCCGCGAGGCCGACTTCGAGCGGGAACCCGAAGACGCCCAGGAACGGAAGGATAACCAGCGCGAGCAGCAGCAGCCCGACGATCGGGATCGCGGCGATCGCGCCGGAGAGCGCGCCGACCCGCAGCCCGTCGTCGCCGTTTAAATACCCGGCGACCGCGCCGCCGAGGAGCGGTGAGATGCCGGTGAACGAGAGGACGGCCGACGCGATAGCGCCGACCACCGCGTTGAGGAGGGTGTTCTCGGTGTCCATGCGCGGCCTGACTCCCGGCGGCGGCATACGTCTTGCGGACCCGGAGCGCGTCGCGGTCGCGCTCGGTGTGCGGTCCAGTTGAGCCCCGCGTGCGGTTGACTTCCGCTCCACTCGCGCTCCGCTCGCGATCACCGGCACCGCCAACCAACGAGCGAGGCGATAGTTTATGAGGCGGGCGCCACCTCTCACGGGTATGAGCGAGGAGGAGGCGATCCACGTCGCGGACGTCAGCGAGGGGATCGGCGGCGACGCGACGGCGGAACCCGGCTCTCCGGTCGAACTCCCGGTCGTCGACGTGCTCACCGGCCGGTCCTTCATCACGGGGAAGAGCGGGTCCGGGAAGAGCAACACCGCAAGTGTCGTGATAGAAAATCTGCTATCTAACGGATTTCCTGTCATGATCGTGGACACAGACGGTGAATATTACGGTTTAAAGGAAGAATATGAAATTCTTCACGCCGGCGCTGACGACGAGTGCGACATCGTTGTCTCCCCCGAACACGCGGAGAAGCTCGCCAACTTGGCCCTCGAACAGAACGTTCCGATCATCCTCGACGTCTCCGGGTACCTCGAAGAGGAGACGGCGAACGAGCTCCTCTTAGAGGTCGTCAAACAGCTGTTCGCGAAGGAGAAGCGGATGAAGAAGCCCTTCCTGCTCGTCATCGAGGAGTGCCACGAGTACATCCCCGAGGGCGGCGGGATGGACGAGACGGGGAAGATGCTGATCAAGGTAGGCAAGCGCGGCCGGAAACACGGCCTCGGCATCGTCGGGATCAGTCAGCGCCCGGCCGACGTGAAAAAGGACTTCATCACCCAGTGCGACTGGCTCTGCTGGCACCGGCTCACCTGGGACAACGACACGAAGGTCGTCGGGCGCATCCTCGGCTCGAAGTACGCGAGCGCGGTCGAGGACCTCGGCGACGGTGAGGCCTTTTTGATGACCGACTGGGACGAGTCGATCCGCCGGATCCAGTTCCACCGCAAGGAGACGTTCGACGCGGGCGCGACCCCCGGACTCGACGACTTCGAGCGCCCGGAGCTGAAGTCGGTCTCCAGCGACCTCGTCGGCGAGCTCGAGTCCATCTCCGACGAGAAGGAGCGCCGCGAGTCCGAGATCGCCGACCTCAAACAGGAGTTAGAGAAGAAGGACCGGCGGATCGCCGACCTCGAACGCGAGCTGGAGGAGGCCCGCGACCTGAGCGACATGGCCGACCAGTTCGCGCAGGCGCTGCTGGGCAAGGCAGAGGCGCCGTACCGCGGCGGCGGCGGTCGGGCCGCGGGCATCCCTGAGCGAGCCGACGCCGCCCGCGACGGTGACGACGACCAGTCCGTACTCAAGTCGTACGACGAGGCGGTCGCCGCGACCGAGAAGCGCGCGCAGGAGGCGGACGAATCGGAGGCCGAGACCGCAACCGAATCGAGCGCCTCGGCCGCCGACGGCGGCGCCGAGGTCGACGACAGCGGCGCCGCGGACACCAACGATTCGAACGGTGGCGCCGCGGACGCCGACGCCACGAATGCTGACGCCGCGGACGCCGGCGCCGCGGGGCCCGCCCCGGAATCCGAGTCGAGCACGCCCGACGACGTCGACCCGGTCACCCGCGACGACGTCGCCGAGAGCGCGCTCCGGTTCGACGACGCGATCGAACTCGGCACCCGAGAGGCCGTCATCGAGGAGCTCCGGTCGCGGATCGAGGCGCTCCCGGAGCTCTCGCGCGGGATGCTCCGCCACTACCGCCGAGAGGGCGCGAGCGACCCCGTCGCGGCCCACATCGACGCCGGCGGCGACGGCGACTCCGGCCACGCGTACAGCCGCCACCGGCCGATCCGGCGCGTGGGGCTCATCCGCCACGCCGGCCGTGGCAGCTACGCCTACGCGGTCCCGGACCTCGTCCGCGAGGCGTACGCCGACCGCCTCGACGAGGAACAGGTCGCCGAGATCGTCCGCGCCGTCGAGCGCGTCTTCGTCCCGCCCGCCGAGCTGAACTACCCGCCGGACGCCGACCCGTCCGAAGTCGGGGACCGACCGGATGACGGTGTGGGACTCGACGCCGACGACGACGCGGACGCCGACGTCACCGCCAACGGCGGAAGCGCCGACCCCGGTACCGACGCGCCGGACGACGCGGACGCCGACATCGACGAGGTCGAAGCCGACGAGAGCGAGACGGCGACCGATCCCGGCCTGAGCGACGCCGCGCGGCGGTTCGCGGAGCGGTCGGAGCGCTGAGGTCTCGCTGACGCCCTATTTCCCGCTGGCTGCCGGTCAGAACGGCAGCGAGAGGTACTCGCTCGGCACCGCGTTCCGCGCCGTCACCTGCGGGTCGACCACCTGGCTGACCTCTAAGCCGCCGACGAGGCTCGAAAAGAGGTACGCGTCGGTGCGCGAGAACCCGTGGTCGTGCGCCAGGAGATCCAGCATGTCGCCGTTCGCCAATTCGACCGCCTCCTCCATCGTCTCGGCGCTCGCGACCGTCTTCACCGCGTCGCCGGTGTCGAGGAGGGGCCGGTCCGGCGAGACGGCGGGATCCTCGATCACCGAGAGCGTCGCGTCGACCTCGACCGCGATCTCGGCGCCGGTCCCGCACATCTCCCCGTCGGCCATCGCGGCCTTCGCGTCTCCCAGCGCCAGCATCGCGCCCTCCTGGAAGACCGGGAAGTAGACGGTCGTCCCGTCGGTCACGTCGGTCGTGTCGAGGTTGCCGCCGTGGTCGTCGGGCGTGAGCGTCGAGACCGTCTCGCCGCCCGTGGCGACGCCGATCGTCCCGATCACGGGCTCGATCGGCACGTCGATCCCCTCGAAGTCGATCGTCTCCGCGCCGGAGTCGGCGGCGCCGCTCGCGTCGCCGCCGTCGACCTCAGTGATCCGCGTCGCGGGGTGGTCGATATCGGGGTCGTCCTGAAGCAGGCCGAATCCGGGCGCGGTGAGCACGCGGCCGCGGTCCTCGGCGACGCGCACGTCCTCGATCTCGACCGCGAGAACGTCACCGGGGCTCGCGCCCGCCACGGCGATCGGGCCGGTGGCGGCGTTGACCTCCTCCGGGATCGCGTCGAGCAGGTCGTCGTCCGCCTGAATCTCGCCGTTCAGACTGTCCACCGTCTCGACCGTCAGCGACTCGCCGTCGGCGGCCTCGTACACCGGGTCCATCTCGGGTCCGAACTCGTACACGTGGCCGTCGCGGTGCGTGATCGTCTCGCGTGTCATCACCTCGTCTTGGACGCGCCGTTGCCAAAAACCTCGGCCGCTGGCACCGGACCGAGTCGCCGCGGCAACGTCACCGCACCGAGTCACCGCGGCAACGTCACCGCGACGGCGTCGCTTCGGGCGGGACGAGCAGGACGTTGTTCGTCCCGCGCGCGACGATCGACTCCGCGGTGCTGCCGAGGAGGAGCCGCCGGAGCCGACTCGTCCCGCGCGCGCCGATGAGCGTCGTCGTCGCGCCCACACGCTCCTCTTCGGCCGTGATCTCCTCGACGGGGTTCCCCGACCGAACGCTGGTTTCGACGTCGATCCCCATCTGATCGCGGAGGTCGCTCGCCAGTTCGTCCAGCCGCTCCTCGGCGTCCCGCATCGACGCCGAGTCCTCCCGACCGCCGACGTGGAGCAGGGACGCCCGCTCGGTCGCGCCCGTCAGCGCCGGGAAGAAGTCGTAGGCGCGTGCCGCGTTCTCGGAGAAGTCGGTCGCATACAGCACGTTCTGGAACAGGTGTTCCTTCCTGACCGCGTGGCCGTCGGGCGTCTCCTCGATTCGCTCGACGAGCAGCGGTCTGACTGCCGTCCGCGCGACGTTGCGGACGGTTCCGCCGATGAGTCGGTTCCGAAGCGGGGCCTCGCCGCGCGACCCGACGACGATCATGTCGGCGTCGAGGCGCTCGGCCAAGCCGTTGATGCGCCGGTGCGGGGTCCCGCGGGCGACGTGCGTCTCCACGTCGAACCCCGCGCGCTCGAACACGCGGCGCTGCGGGGCGAGCGCCTCGCGGGCGTCGGTGGCGGCGTCCATCCCCGGCAGCCCGCTGGAGACGTTGTCCGGGACGACCGTCAGCAGATGAACCTCCGTGACGCCGATGTTGTCGAGGCAGTCGAGACAGGTCCGTGACTCGATCGCCGCCTCGTTCGCGTCCGAGAGGTCCGTCGCGAATACGATACGCATACCTACCCCTTCGTCCCCGACGGTAATATTGTTTTTGTTGTACAATACACACGACAAGCGGACTCAGTCGCTCGGGTCCGAGGCGGCGGACGGGTCGTGATCGAGCAGCGGCGAGTCGGAGTTCGCACACCCCTCTCGGCCGCAGACGCCGGCGTCGTCGCCCGCGCGCTCGACCCCGGAAGAGAGTCCGCCGATCTCCCAGTCGACGGCGTGGCTCGTCGCGCGTTCGTGCTCGTCGAGCGCGGTCCGCGCCCGGCGGAGCGAGTCGAACGACTCCTCGTACGCGCAGTCGGTGCAGCGAACCCGAACGGTCGTCGCCATAGGATCCGCTTCGGCCCCGACGACCGTAAGTGCCGCCATCGGCACCGGGTCCGACCGATCCGACGTCGGTCGTCGCGGCGCTTCTACTAGTATTGACCCAGATGCGCAAGATTAAAACCACCACAGAGAGTATTGTCTGTTGCGTACAAACAACTGACCCATGAGCACAGAACTCGACATCGCGGAGACCCTGGACGTGAAAGGACTGAGCTGCCCGATGCCCATCGTGAAGACGAAGGGCGCGATAGACGACCTCGCCCCCGGTGAGGTGTTGAAGGTCGTCGCGACCGACCCCGGCAGCGTGAGCGACATCGACGGATGGGCGACCGGCACCGACGGCGTCACGCTCCTCGAACAGGAGGAGGGCGACGACGTGTACACCCACTACGTCCGCAAGGAGGAGTGAGCATGGACGAAATTGGCATCATCATCTCCGACGACGACCCGAAGAACCTCGCGATGGCGACCAACCTCGGCCACGTCGCGCTGACGATGGACACGGACGTGTTCCTCTACTTCACCTTCGACGGGCTGACGCACCTGCTGGAGGGTGAGAAGGACCTCTCTTCGGTCCAGCCGCTCCTCGACGAGGGGATGCCGAACCCCTACGACATGCTCGACCAGCTGATCGCCGACGGCGGTGAGGCGGTCACCTCGGTCGCGTGTACGACCACGCTGGACATGCTCCAGTGGGAGCAGGACGCCATCGACGACGACCTGACGACGCAGTTCGCCGGCGCGGTCACGTTCCTCGAAGCCGCCGACGACGCCGACCACGTGTTCACGTTCTGAGCGTCGGCGCCGCGTCACCCCCGGTTTTCCCGTCACACCTGTTTTCGGAAGATGTGGGAAAACCGCACACGCACCCGCCGAAGAGACCTGTCCGGACTGCGAGGAACCGCTCGAAGCGGTACAGCGACTGGGAACGGAGAGCCGGGCGCGACTCCGTCCGAATCGCACCGACCGCCGGAACAAGAATCTGACCGCGAGCCGACTGCTCCACCGAAGAAACGACACGATACCGACACCGACCGCTCGCACGCCGAGTTCCGCGCGTCGGGCCGCGTCACGACCGAATGGTCGGCCGCTGGGGTAGCTCGGTCGGCCGCTGCGGAAGCTCGGTCAGTTCTTGACGGTAGCGCGCTCGGGCTGCTCGTACTTGTCCTCGAACTCGCCGATGAGCTGTCCCATCTTCGCGTACCAGTCGTTGAGCAGCCGCTGCATGTCGTCCGCGATCTGCGACGGGTCCGTCGGCATGTACACGTGGTAGTAGCCACCCTGCTCGTAGTTGATCTGTTCTTTCTGGATGAAGCCGGCCTTGAGGAGCCGCTGAACCGCACGGTAGGCGGTGGAGCGTTCCCGGTCGACGCGCTCGGCGACCTCGTCGATCGTGAGCGCCTCGTCGGCTGATACGAGCGTCTGGTAGCAGTCCTTGTCTAACTGCTTCAGGCCGTGGAAACACTCGAGTAACCCCTCGCACTCCATGTCCCGTTGGAGCTGTTCGGACATCGAATCGGGCATTTTACAGTGTACGTATGGCGTCCCGGCGCTAAAAGTGTTGTGTGTGAGGTATACAATTCCGCGCACTCGGCCGACGAACGCCGACCGTTAGCCGGTCGAGGGCGTCTGGGCGGAGCCGCTACTCGCCGGCGCCCGCGTCGGTGTCGTCCGCGTCGGTGTCTTCCGCGTCGGTGTCGTCCGCGTCGGTCTCATCGTCCTCCTCGTCGTCGACGTCGAGGCCCGCCGCCTCGAACGCGGCCTCGACCTCCTCGACCGGGACCGTCCGGAAGCCGTCGGCCTCGGTCACGGTCGCGACCGCGAGGTCCGAGGGCTCGAACTCGTCGTCGTGGGCGGCCAGCGCCGCGACCGCGAGCTCGATGCCGTCCGAAAGCGAGAGGTCGTCGGTCCACTCGTCTTCGAGGTGGCCCTGAATCTCCTGCCGGCCGCCGCCGATGACGGTCGCCTTCCACTCGTTGGGCGTGCCCGAGGGGTCGGCGGCGAACAGGCGCGGCTCGCCGTCGTCGATGCCGCCGATGAGGAGCGCGGCGCCGTAGGGGCGCGTGCCGCCGCGCTGCGTGTTCTCTTGGATGTGGTCGGTGACGAACTTCGTCAGCGTCTCGACGCCGACGGGCTCGCCGTAGCGCAGGCGGTTCCCCTGCGACTGGCGGCGCGCGAGGTCGATCAGCTGGCGGGCGTCGGCGACGTGGCCCGCGCTCGCGGTGCCGACGTGGTCGTCGAGCTTGTGGAGCTTCTCGATGCTCTCGGCCTCCATCAGCGACGAGGAGGGGCGAGACATCGCGACGAAGACGACGCCGTCCGTCGTCCGGACGCCGACGCTCGGCGCGCCGCGCGAGACCGCCTCGCGGGCGTACTCGACCTGGTAGATGCGCCCGTCGGGCGAGAACAGCGACGTGCCGCGGTCGTACGCCTGCTGGTCGTTGTTCCCCATCATCGCCCATCACCCGCTCGCGCGGTGTCGCGTTCGCTCATTACCCTTCCTTACGTCGGGCCGTTGAAAAAGGGTCCGTAACCGGTACGTCTCGGAGGCCGCCGAAACCCCGAAGTCCGGCTGGTCGCCGGTCGTGAGGGGCCCCGCGCGGACCGCCGTCGCGTCCACCGCAAAGCGGCGCCACGGGCCCGCTTCCGTCGCCGACGGATATATCCACGGCGGTCGCTTAGGAGATATGACATTGACGCACACAAGAACTACAGCCGCGCTGCTGGCCGCGCTGGCGCTGCTCGCGGCCGTCGGCGGGGCCTTCGCGGTCGGGGGCGCGGCGGCGGTACCGGACGCGCGGATCACCGTCGGCGAGGTCGGGGCGTCGCCGAGCGGCCCGACCGTCGGCGAGCGAACGGCGCTGAACGTCACCGTCTCGAACTCCGGGGGCAGCGACGCGGCGGCGAACGTCACCGAGGTCCGCGTTCGGAACGCGGACGGCGACGTGCTCGACAGCGTCTCCGGCGTCGGCGCCCTCTCGGCTGGCGACTCCCTCGACGCGACGCTGTGGACGGCGTTCGACGAGCCGGGCGCGAAGCGGCTCACCGTCGAGGCAGTGGCGAACCAGTCGACGAGCGGCGAGTTCGTGACCGTCAGCCGCGAGACGGTGATCGAGGTGCGGCCGACGCAGGTCGCGCTCGACCTCCGGACTCGCGCGCTCGACCCCGAGGACCTCCGGACCGACGACGGGAGCGAGACATCGGCCGGCGACCTCGGCGTCGGCGGCATTCAGGGCATCTTCGGCGGCGGCGGCGGGCTCGACACGGGCGACGCCGGCGGCCAAGGCGAGTCGCCGCCGATCGCCGACTCGCCCGTTGAGGTGACCGTGGTCAACACTGGTACGACGACCGCCGACCGGGTCAGCCTCCGAGCGGTCGGGACCGCGGTCGACGGCGCGGGCGGCGCGGACGGGTCTGGCGACGGTGCGGAAGGATCCGGCGACGGCGGCGACGGCGCGGAGACGGTCGACGTCGGCCCGTTCGTCGTCGAGGACGTCGCGCCCGGCGAGGAGCGGCGGGTGATCGTCGACCTCGGGCCGCTCGACCGGCGCTCGGACGTGACGGTCACCGCGGCGTTCCGGGCCGACACGGACCAGCGGAACGAGCGCGGCGCCGACCGCACCGCGGAGTCGACGGTGACCTACCCGGTCCGCGAGGCGACGCCGACCGTGACGGACGCGACCGTGCGGGAGACCGCGGACGGCGCGGTCGTCATCGACGCCAACCTCGGCAACGCGGGGAGCGGCGAGATGACGGGCGCGGTGGTCTCGGTCGGCGACGCGCCCGGCGTCGAGCCGACCCCGGCGGGCGAGGAGTACTTCGTCGGGACGCTCGGCGCGAGCGACTTCGTCGGCTTCGACCTGCCGACCGCGGTGAACGCCTCGGTCGCCGACGAAATCCCGATCCGCGTCGCCTACACCGAGCGCGGCGTCCGGTACACGGAGACGCTGACGGTGGCGGCGCCCGAACCCGACGACGACGAGGAGGCCGGCGGCACGCTCGGCCGGATCGGCGCGGGCGGCGTGGGCGCCGCGGGCGCGGTCGCGAGCGGCCTCGCGCTCGTCGGCCTCGCCGGCGCGGTGGGCGTCGCGGTCAGGACCGGACGCATCGGCGGGTCGACGGGGCGGCGACGAGACGGGTCGGCGCCGTGAGCGGGGATGTCGAACTCGACGCGGAGCCCGCGAGCGAGCGGTCGACCGAGTCGACGGACGGTTCACCGGTCGAGGCCGCCCCGAGCGACGGCCACGGCGTCGCGCTCCGGGGCGTCGTCAAGCGCTATCCGAGCGGCGGCGGCGAGCCGGTCGTCGCGCTCGACGACGTCGACTTCGCGGTGCGGCCCGGCGAGTTCGTCGCCGTGGTGGGTCCCAGCGGCTCCGGGAAGTCGACGCTGCTGAACGTGCTCGGGCTGCTCGACGACCCGACCGAGGGGCAGCGACTCCTCGACGGCGTCGACGTGACGAACCTCTCCGTCGCGGAGCGGACGCGGGCGCGAAAGGAGTCGATCGGGTTCGTCTTCCAGGACTTCCACCTGCTGCCGACGCTGACCGCGGTCGAGAACGTCGCGATGCCGACCGCGTTCGACCCCGGCGACGCGACGGACCGCGCCGCGGACCTGCTCTCGCGGTTCGGGCTCGGAGACCGGCTCGACCACGAGCCGAGCGAGCTGTCCGGCGGGCAGAAACAGCGCGTCGCCATCGCCCGCGCGCTGATCAACGAGCCGGCCGTGCTGCTCGCGGACGAGCCGACGGGGAACCTCGACACCGAGACGGGGGAGGCGATCCTCGCGGAGTTCGAACGCGTCAAGGCCGAGGGGGTTGCCGTCGTCGCGGTGACGCACGACCCGCTCGTCGAGGAGTACGCCGACCGCGTCGTCGACCTCACCGACGGGAAGATGACCGGCGGGCTGCCGGACGGCGCCGGATCGATGTCCGACGCCGAACCGGAAAGCGGTGACGAGCCGGAAAGCGGTGACGAGCCGGAAAGCGACAACGAGCCGAAAAGCGGCAACGAACCGGAAAGCGGCGACGAACCGGAATCCGAGAGCAACTGGGCCGACTGGGGTAGCCAATGAGCGGTGGGGACCCGTGAGCGGCGACGGTCGACGAGCGAGCGGCCGCGCCGGCTGGCTCCGCGGCTGGCGGCCCGCGGTGTCGATGGCCTCGCGCAACCTGCGACGGAACCGCGTTCGGACGGTGTTGGCGGTGCTGGGCGTCTGTATCGGTGTCCTCGCGGTCGCGGCGCTCGGCATCTTCGGGAACGTGCTTGCGCTGGGCGCCGACGACGCCATCGGCGACATCGGGACGCAGGTCGTCGTCTCGCCGAACGCTGACGCGGGCGTTGAATCTCTTTCGGACGCGGACGTCGCCTCGATCCGGCGCGCGGTCGGCGAACCGGCCGTGGTGCCGCTATACTCCGACAGCGCCACGGTCGCGCGGCAGGGCGACCAGACGTTCGCGACGGTGTACGGGATCGAGGAGCCGGCGTTGGCGTACGAGGCCGCGGAGGGGCGGCTCCCCGAGCGCCACCGGCAGGGCGCGATCCTCGGCGCGGGGATCGCGGCGGACCTCGACGCCGGCGCGGGCGACACCGTCGAGATCGCGGGGTCGCAGGTGCGGGTGATCGCCGTGTTGGTCGAGAGCCAGACGTTCAGCCCGGTGGCGCCCGACGACGCCGTCTTCCTGCCGGAGTCGGCGTTCTCGGCCGACGGCTACGCGCAGGCGCTCGTCATCTCCGACTCGGGGGCGGAGGCACGCGCCGCGGCGGACGCCATCCGCGAGGAGGTGAACGCCCGACAGGAGCGCGTCGACCTGTTCGAATTAGCCGCGCTCGTCGACGAGATCAACGAGTTCTTCGACCTGCTCTCGACGTTCCTGCTCGGGCTCGGCGCGATCTCCTTAGTCGTCGCCGGCGTCTCGATCCTCAACGTCATGCTGATGAGCACCGTCGAGCGCAGGCAGGAGATCGGGGTGATGCGCGCGGTGGGCGTCGCCCGCCGCGACGTGTTGCGCGTCCTGCTCGCGGAGGCCGGGCTGATCGGCGCGGCCGGCGCCGCGGCCGGCACGCTGCTCACGGTCCTGCTCGTCGCCGGGCTCGTCATCGCGACGCCCGCGGTCGACGCCGCGCTCGTGCTCGACCCGACGAACGGCTACTACCTCCTGCTCGCTCTCGTCTTCGGCGTTGGCGTGGGGATCGTCAGCGGCGCGTACCCCGCTTGGAAGGCGGCCAACGAGCGCCCGGTTGAGGCGCTGCGGAACTGACTCCGCGCGGTGGTCGATCAGCCGCACCGCGCCGTGCTATTTAAAACTCAAACGGCGCGCCGGCGAGCGCCCGGAGGGCGCGAGCCGACCGCGAGGGAGTCGGCCGACCGAAGGGAGGCCGACGAGGCTGGGGAGGCGTGAGGTGCTGTGCGGAGCGGTGCGGGGTGGGACTCAAAGGGGCAGTCGCGAGGCGGCCGCAGGCGACGTAAGCACCGCAGGGAGCGAACGGAGTGAGCGACCGAGGAGCGCAGCGAGCGTGCGGCCGCCTCGCGACTGGGGCTTTGGCGGTGTTCGCCGCTGGTCAGTAGTCGAGCGTTTATAAGTAAGCGACTGGGGCTTTGGCGGTGTTCTCCGCTGGTCAGTAGTCGAGCGTTTATAAGTAAGCGACTGGGGGCTTTGGCGGCGTTCGCCGGCGATCCACAGACAGTCAGTTATAAACACGATTGCTCAGCCAAACTCCTATTTATCGCCGCGACGCGAGCCTATCCATGTCCCCCAAGCGGCGGGCCGTCATCCTCCTCGGTGCGGGCGCGGTCGGGTTCGGCGCCCTCGGGTACCGCGAACTGACGGACTGCGAGGAGTTCGCCTGCTTCGCGTTCGAGTACCAGGGCGCGGACGACGCGCCGAACCGACTGACCATCGAACACACCGGCGGGACGGAGCGGCTCCGCGCGGGAGACGTGTTCGTGACCAACGTCAGCACCGACTACGAGGCGGGCGAGTCCGACACCCTCGCGTGGGCCGAGTTGGACGACGACCTCGACCCGGACGACGCGATCGACGGGGAAGCGGTACAGATTTCGATCCGGTTCCCGGACGTCGTGACGGTCCGCTGGCGTCGCGACGGCGACGAGGAGGTCGTCGGGGCGTGGGTGTACGACGACGACGAGCGGTGAGCCGCTCCCGTCGACTTCATCGACCGCCCTCGCTGTGGTCCGACTGACTCCCGAGCCCCGAAACGGATTTTGCGCGCGGCGACGCACCTGCCGGGCATGGTCCTCGAAAGTGTGCGCTCCTCGCCACACATCGTCGGAGAGTCGCCGGCGAGGGAGCTCCTCGCGCTGACGGTGGTCGGCCTCCTCCTGCTCGCCTCCCTCGGATTCGCGCTCGGGCTCAACGTCGGGCTCTCCCTCGGCTGGATCACGCTGGCGCTCGGGATCGCTATCGCGGCGGGATTCGCGGGTGCGGGCCTCGTCCCGACCGTCGGCTCGCTGTGGCTCGTCGGACTCTGGTGGTTCGCGTTCCCGCCGCTCGTCGGCTCCCTCACCGGTCGCTGGGCGGGGTCAACCCGGTACAACCACCCGCGAATGCTGGGATACGGGTACGAGTCGGCACGCGCGGAGTTGCTCGGCGGGATCGAGTACGGGTTTAAATACGGACTGCTGTTCGCGGTCGTGATCGGGCTCGTCGGGTATGCGGCCGGGGTGGCTGTTAGTCGACTCTCGACGCGAACGAGCGCATCTCGATGAGCGTGGTTTCTCGTTTATAAACCGTTGACTGCGTATCGACGGGGGACGCCTCCAAAGCCCCAGGCGTGAGGACTCGCGCGCCTTGTTGCGCGCCTCGCTCAGTCGCTCGCTTCGCTCGCTCCCTCGCTGCGGTGCTTACTGCGGCGTGCTTCGTCCTCACGCCTGCCCCTTTGAGTCCCACCCCGCACCGCACAGCGACCGCGCCTCACACCTCCCCAGCCTCGTCGGTGGCCCTCCGCTTCGCTCCGGGCCACCGACTCCCTCGCGCGTGCTGTTCGGCCGCGGGGCGGCCTCACAGGCACGCGCCACCGCAGTTCCATTTATAAGAAGTCGCCGCGCTGCCGAAAAGACCTATTTAAACGCCGCGGCCCTGAAGCTTCTCCTCTTCTTCCATGTCCTCGTTGGACTGGCCCTTCATCCCCTTGCCCGTGCCGCTCGCGATGCGCGCGAGCTCGTCCGGGTCGTCCCAGTTGTTGACGGCCTCGACGATGGCGGTGCCCATCGCCTCGGGGTCCTCCGCGCCGAAGATACCGGAGCCGACGAAGATGCCGTCGCAGCCGTGGTACATCATCAGCGCGGCGTCGGCGGGCGTCGCGATGCCGCCCGCAGCGAAGTTGACGACCGGGAGCCGCTCGGCCTCGGCGGTCTCGTGGACGAGGTCGCGCGGGGCGCCGTGCTCGCGGGCCCACTTCTCGCGCTCCTCGTAGTTGAGACCGGTGAGCGTGCGGATCTGGTTTTTGATGGTGCGCTGGTGTTTGACGGCCTGGTTCACGTCGCCGGTGCCGGCCTCGCCCTTCGTCCGGATCATCGCCGCGCCCTCCCGGATCCGGCGGAGCGCCTCGGGGAGGTTCCGGGCGCCGCAGACGAACGGCGACGTGAAGTCGCGCTTGTCGGTGTGGTACTCGTCGTCGGCGGGCGTCAGCACCTCCGACTCGTCGATCATGTCGACGCCGAGCGACTCCAATATCTCCGCCTCCTTGCGGTGGCCGATCCGCGATTTCCCCATCACCGGGATCGACACCTCGTCGATGATCTCGGGGACGCGCTCGGGGTCGGGCATCCGCGCGACGCCGCCGCGCTTGCGGATGTCGGCCGGGACGTGTTCGAGCACCATCACGGCGACCGCGCCGGCGTCCTCCGCGATGCGGGCCTGCTCGCGGTTGACGACGTCCATGATCACGCCGCCCTTCTGCATCTGCGCGAAGCCGCGCTTGACCAGCTCGGTCCCCCGCTTCAGCTCCTCCAGATCGGTGGCCTCAGCCATATCGGATCGATGGGTCGCCGGCCACTTAACGGGTCGCTTTCGGGCGGATGGACCGGGCGAAACCCGCGTTCACGGCCCGTCCGCTCGCCGCGCGCGGCGCCACCGCAACCGCGAAGTCCCCCGCCGTCCAAGCCGCTGGCGTGACCACCGGAGCCATCCTCGCGGGCGGCCGCTCGACGCGCTTCGGCGACGCCGACAAGGCCGTCGCGCCGATCGCCGGCGTCCCGATGATCCGCCGCGTCGCGGACCGGCTCGCGGGGACCGACGACCCGGTCCCGCCCGGCGCCGACCGCGCGAGCGGCGGTGACCCGGTCGTCGACGAACTCGTCGTCAACTGCCGCCCCGACCAACGGAATGCGATCACGGAGGCCCTGTCGGGTCTCCCGCTCCCCGTCCGCTGGGCGCTCGACGAGGAACCGGACCTCGGACCGCTCGCCGGGATCCGGAACGCCTGTCGGGCGGCGACCGACCCGTACGCCGCCGTCGTCGCCTGCGACATGCCGTTCGTCGATCCGTCGTTCCTCGTCTCCCTGCGCGAGCAGGCGGCGGAGCCGGGGATCGAGGCCGCGGTCCCGCGGCTCGACGACCGCTGGTACCAGACGACGCAGGCCGTCTACGCGACCGAGCCGGCCGCGGCCGCCTGCGACCGCGCGCTCGACCGCGGCGACCGGAAGGTGCTCGCGATGGTGGACCAACTGGACGAGGTCGTCGTCGACGACAAGGCGATCCGGTCGCTGACGACCGAGCGCACCTTCACGAACGTCAACACGCAGTCCGAACTCGACGAGGCCGAGCGGGCGGTCGCCGACGCCGTCGAGGCGAAGTGAGAGCCGGCGACAGGCAGCGAACCTCGGTCAGTTCTTCAAGACCTCGTACGCCTCGTTGAGCCGCTTGAACCCCTCCTCGTCGCCGTCTTCCCCGTCCGGGTGGAGCCGCTTCGCGCGCTCGCGGTACCGCCGGCGGACCGCCTCGCTGTCGGCCGTCCGATCGAGCCCGAGCGTCTCGTACGCCTCCCGCTCGCTCATCCGGTCGGCCGCCGGCGCGCGGTCGCGCGGGTCTCGGGCCCCGGTTCCGCCGGGACCGCGAGCGCCGCGCTGCCCCGTCCCCGGACCCGCATTCGGACCGCGACCGCCGTCCGTGCCGGCGGCGCGGTAGGCGCGCTCCCTGTTGGCCTCGGCGCGAGCGCGCTGTCTGGCGCGTTCGCGCTCCGTCGGGCCCGCCGCCTCGGCCGACCGCCGCGCCTGGTCGTGGAGGCGCCCGCTGGCGTGGTACCAGAGGAAGTAGGAGACGGCGCCGAACGGCACCGCGAGCGCCAGCGCGATCGGGTGGAGGACGACCCCGCCGATCAGGAGCAGCGCCGTCATGCCGACGAACGCCCCGGCGAGCCCCACGACGATCGTTCGGTTCGTCACGGCCGTATTCGGGGGCGGAGGACCGTAAGGCTCTCGGCGCCCCACGAGGCTCACGCTACTTCCCGCCGCCTCCGTACCGTTTATGCCCGCGGCCGCCCGGGTACGGGGTATGGAACCGGCGGACCGAGAGACGGCGACCGGACTGCCGCCCGGGATCGCGGCCGCCCGCGAGGAGCTCACGCCGATGCTCTCGCAGTACGCCGACCTCTGTGCCGCCCACGAGGACGCCTTGGTGCTGTTCCAGGTCGGCGACTTCTACGAGGCGTTCTGCGAGGCGGCCGAGACCGTCGCCCGCATCTGCGAGGTGACGCTGACGGAGCGCTCCGACTCGACCGGCGACTACCCGATGGCGGGCATCCCGATCGACAACGCCGCGCCGTACCTCGAATCGCTGCTCGACGCGGGCTACCGCGTCGCGCTCGGCGACCAGGTCGAGGACGCCGAGCAGGCGTCCGGCCTCGTCGACCGCGCCGTCACCGAGGTTATCACGCCCGGCACCGTCGTCGAGGACGACCTCCTCGAAGCCGGGACGACGAACTACGTGGCGGCGGTCGCGGCCGAGGGCGACGGCGACTCCCCGCAGGCGACCGTCGGCCTCGCCGCCGTCGACGTCTCCACCGGCGAGTGCCTCGTCACGTCCGGCGACCGGGACGCGGTCGCGGGCGAACTGGACCGGATCGCCCCGGCGGAACTCATCTCCGGCCCCGACGCGCCCGAGTTCGACCCGCCGGACGCGGAGCGGGGCTGGACGACCCACGACTACGACGCGGGCGCCTTCGACCGGCGGACCGCAACCGAGCGGCTGGAGCCGTACCTCCCGGCGCCCGACCGGCGGTTCGATTCCGACGCGGAGCTGCGTGCGGCCGGCGCGGTGCTGGCGTACGCCGAGTACACGCAGGGCGACGACGGCCCGCTGTCGTACGTCACCAGAATTCGGCGGTACGACCCCCGCGACCGGCTCCGGCTCGACGCGGCCGCCCAGCGGAGCCTGGAGCTGTTCGAGAACCGCGGGTTGGGCGCGAGCGACACGCTGTTCGACGTCCTCGACGAGACGAGCTGTGCGCTCGGCCGGCGGTGCCTGGAGCGCTGGCTCCGGCGCCCGCTCGTCGACGCGGACGCGATCCGGAGCCGCCACGACGCGGTCGGCGAGCTCGCGGACCGGAGCCTCGCCCGGGAGGCGGTCGCCGACGCGCTCGCGACCGCCTACGACCTCGAACGCCTGGTGAGCCGCGTCTCGCGGGGGCGCGCCGACGCCCGCGACCTGCGCTCGCTCCATCAGACGCTCGCGGTCGTCCCCGAGCTGAAGGCGACGCTGGCGGGGGCGGACGGGGCGGGCGGGGCGGGCGGCGACCGCACCGATGCGACGGACGCCGCCGACGAGGGCGGCCCCGCGCTCCCCCGGACCGATCACCTCCGCGACCTCCGCGACCGGCTCGACGAGCTGACCGCGGTCCGCGAGCTGATCGACGGCGCGATCGCGACCGACCCGCCGCAGGAGATCACCGAGGGCGGGGTGATCTGCGAGGGGTTCGACGACGACCTCGACGACCTGCGCACCACCGAGCGCGAGGGTCGCGAGTGGGTCGCGGAGTTGGAGGCGAGCGAGCGCGAGCGAACAGGGATCGACTCGCTGTCGGTCGGTCACAACCAGGTCCACGGCTACTACATCGAGGTGACCGACGCGAACCTCGACCGAGTCCCCGACGACTACCGGCGCCGACAGACGCTGAAGAACAGCGAGCGCTACGTCACCCCGGAGCTGAAGGAGCGCGAGGAGGAGATCGTCGGCGCCGCCGAGCGCGCGGACGCCATGGAGTACGAGCTGTTCGTCGACGTCCGCGAGCGCGTCGCGGCCGAGACCGAGAGAATCCAGGACCTCGCCGACGCGCTCGCCGAGCTCGACGCGCTCGCGTCGCTCGCCGCGGTCGCGGTCGAACGCGACTACGTCCGGCCGGAGCTGCGCGAGGACGCCGCGCACGCGGGCGACGGCGAATCCGCCACCGCCGGGGACCCCGCCGCCGGCATCGAGATCGAGGGCGGCAGACACCCGGTCGTCGAGCGGGCCGAGGAGTCGTTCGTCCCGAACGACGCGGACCTCCCGCGCGGCTCGGTTGCCGTGATCACGGGGCCGAACATGAGCGGGAAGTCGACGTACATGCGGTCGGTCGCGCTCGCCGTCGTGCTCGCACAGACCGGCTCGTTCGTCCCCGCGCAGGCCGCCACGGTCCCCGTCTTCGACCGGCTGTTCACCCGGGTCGGCGCCTCCGACGACATCGCGGGCGGGCAGTCGACGTTCATGCGCGAGATGAGCGAGCTGACGGAGATCCTCCACGACGCGGGCGCCGACTCGCTCGTCCTGCTCGACGAGGTCGGCCGAGGGACCGCGACGACCGACGGCCGTGCCATCGCCCGCGCGGCCGCCGAGTTCCTCCACGACGAGCTCGGCGCGACGGCCCTCTTCGCGACCCACTACCACGGGCTCACGGACCTCGCCGACGAGCGCGAGCGCGTCTTCAACCTCCATTTCACCGCCACCCGCGAGGACGGCGACGTGACGTTCCTCCACCGGGTCGTCCCCGGCGCCTCCTCGTCGTCGTACGGCGTCGAGGTCGCGGAGCTCGCGGGGGTCCCCGCCCCGGTGGTCGACCGCGCTCGCGACCTCGTCGCCGCGGAGGAGGCGGACAGGGACCGGAAGGCGGACCGGACCGAGACCGGTGCGGAGGGAACGACGGATAAGGGAGATCCGGAGGACGACGCGGACCGCGACGGCGACGCGTCCTTGGAGGAGTTCCTCGCGGAGGAGGCGTCGGACGAGCAGGACCGGGCCGGACCGGGGACGGGCGACGGCTCGACCGAGACGGATCCGCCGACGAGCGACGCCGAAAGGGAAGCCGCCGGCGCGCCCCCCGATCTCGCCGCGGAACTCCGCGACCTCGACCTCGCCCGGATGACGCCGATCGAGGCGCTGAACGCCCTCCACGACCTCCAATCCCGAGTCGACGATGACGGGTGAGCGAGAGAGCGGTCGCGGCGCGTCCGGCTCCGGAGACGCCGCCGAATCCCGGGATGATTCGGCCGACGACGAGGGTCGCGTCCGCCGGCTCGACCGGGAGACCGTCGACCGCATCGCGGCCGGCGAAGTCGTCACGCGGCCGGCGCGGGTCGTCGGCGAGCTCGTCGACAACGCGCTCGACGCGGGCGCCTCCCGGGTCGAGGTCGCCGTCGACGGCGACGGCACCGACTGGATCCGGGTCGCGGACGACGGCCGAGGGATGGCTCGCGCGGACGCGGCCCGCGCCGTCGAGCGGCACGCGACGAGCAAGTTGGCGCCCGACGGCGACCCGGTCGGGGTCGACTCGCTCGGCTTCCGCGGCGAGGCGCTCGCGGCGATCGCGGAGGCCGCCCGCCTCGAACTCGTGACGAGTCCCGGCGACGGAGTCGGCACCCGGGTCGTCGTCGATGGGACCGCGGGAGACACAGAGCGCGCGGAGCAGTCCGGCGGGGGGCAGGACGTCACAGTCGAGCCCGCGGGCCGCGCCCGGGGAACGACGGTCGTCGTCGAGGACCTGTTCGCGACCCGGCCGGCACGCCGGGAGTCGCTCGCCGGCGCGGCCGCCGAGTTCGCGCGGATCTCCGCGCTCGTCGCCGACTACGCGCTGGCGAACCCGTCCGTCGCGTTCTCGCTCGACCACGACGGGTCGGCGACGCTGTCGACGCCCGGGACCGACCGCACGGACGCCCTCCTCGGCGTGTACGACCGCGACACGGCGAGCCGGTCGACGACCGTCGACGCGAGCGTCGACCTCGGAGTCGACGGCGGGGACGCGGCGGGCGCGCGCGACGCGGACCCAGTCTCCGTCGATGTCGCCGGCGCGCTGGCGTACCCCTCTGTCACCCGCTCCACCCGCGACCACGTCCGCGTCTCCGTGAACGGGCGTCCGGTCCGGAACGACCGGCTCGCGGCCGCGGTCCGCGACGGCTACGGTCGCCTCCTCCCCGACGGCCGCGAGCCGGTCGCCGCGGTCGACGTCTCTCTCCCGCCCGCCCGCGTCGACCCGAACGTCCACCCGGCGAAGCGGGAGGTGGGGCTCCGCGACGCCGACGCGGTCGCGGACGCGGTCTCGTCGGTCGTCGAGGACGCGCTCACGGGCGCCGACCTCCGGCGCGCCGCGGACGTCGACACCGACCTCGAAAGCGCGCTCGAACCGGTGGGCGAGGGCGACGGCTCGCGGGCAGGGGCGTTCGCGGACACCGAGCCGATCGGCGTTTTCCGCGACCTCTACGTTCTTGTCGAGGCCGATAACGAACTGCTCGTGATCGACGGCCACGCCGCTCACGAGCGGGTGAACTACGAGCGGCTGGCGCGGGCGTTCGACGGCGACCCGGTGTCGACCGCGACGCTCGACCCGCCGGCGACGCTCTCGCTGTCGACCGACGAGGCCGCGGCCGCTCGGGCGCACGCGGACGACCTCGCCGCGCTCGGCTTCGAGACCGAGGCGTTCGGCGGCGGCACGCGCCGCCTGCGGACCGTCCCCGCGCCGTTCGGCCGGACGGCGGACGCGAACGCGTTCCGCGACGCGCTTGCGGCGCTCTCGGGCGCGGAAAGGGGTCGCGGCGCCTCGCGGGACGCGCGCGAGGACCTGCTCGCGGACCTCGCGTGTCACCCGTCGCTGAAGCGCGGCGACTTCTCAGAACTCGGGGACGAGGACCTCCGAGACCTGCTCGACCGCCTCGGGGAGTGCGACCGCCCGTACGCCTGCCCGCACGGACGCCCGACCGTCCTCGCCGTCGACGAGGCGACGTTCGCGGCGGGGTTCGGCCGAGACCGGTGAGTCGCGGGTCGGCGGCCCTCTGTCCGGGAATCGGGGGCTTGGCGGCGAAACGGGTGAGGACCCCGACCGGTATCTATTAACACGATGAGGACGGGGGTTCTCGCATGGGAGAGCGGACCGAAGTGACGCGGGGGTCGCTGCCGGCGGAGCGGTCGGCCGGCCGGTTCTCCGGCCCCGATGGCCTCCGCGACGTTGTCGAGCGGATCCTCGCGTGGCTTCGGGAGCGGCGCGGGTCCGGCCTGAAGGGCGTCTCGACGGCGACGACCATGCGGAACGTCGTCGACACGGACGCGCTCGCCGAGGAGACGCCGGAGAAGTGGAGCGTCCTCCACGACGTGGTCACCTACGGCGCGGACTCGCTCACCGACGTCCTCGTCTTCCGGCACGACCCCAGCAGACAGGACCTCGTGGTGATGCCGGAGCGGAACACCGAGCCGGAAGGCGAGATCAGCTTCTATCACGCCGACCGCACGAAGGGCGCGCGCCACCTGCTGTCCATCGGCGCAGACTCGCTCACGGCGGCGCTCAGCTATGTGTTGGAGCGCATCGAGCGATTCGAGCGGCTGTTCACCGGCCGCGGCTCGGAGCTCCCGAGCGGGTACACGGGACCGTCCGAGAGTCTATAAGCGCGTCCGGGATCGCGGTCCGAGGAACGCCGGAGAGTTTCAGACCGAGCCGTCACTCGGGCGGCCGTCGACCGGCTCGTCGGCCCGTTCGACGCGCTCGACGGTCTCGTCCGCTTCCGCCGTCTCGGGCGGGTACGTGACGGTCCGCTGCGGGTAGGGGATCGAGATGCCGGCGTCGGCGAAGCGGTCCTGTATCTCCTCGACCGCGGTCGCCTTCGAGCGCCACCGCGCCTGCGGGGTCGGCGGGTCGATCCAGAACCGGAGGTCGAGGAGGATCGCGGAGTCACCGAACCCGGACGGGATCGCGTACGGCTCGGGGTTGTTCGCGATCGTGTCGATCCCGGAGAGGACGTCCTCCGCGATCCCGGCCGCCTCGTCGGGGTCGTCGTCGTACCCGATCCCCACCTCCATATGGATCCGGAGGCGCCCCTCGCGGCTCCGGTTCGTGATCGCCTGGTTGCCGACGATGTCGTTGGGCACCACGACGTACTCCCCGTCGAAGTTCCGCATGTGGGTGTTCATGATCGTGATGTCGGTGACGAACCCCTCCTCGTCGCCGATCTCCACCCAGTCGCCGATCTCGAACGGCCGCGAGAACATCAACACGAAGCCGGCGAGCATCGAGCCCAGCGTCTGCCGGGCCGCCATCCCGAGGACGATCCCGAGGAAGCCGGCGCCGACGAGGAGGCCGCCGAGGTTCACGCCCCAGACCCCGAGGACGGTGATGCCGGCAAGTACGAGCAGGCCGACCTGCGCGAGCCGGGTGAGGAGCTGTTCCTGGTGGGCGGTGATCCGGTCGCTGTCGGCCGACAGGTCGGCGACGTACGCCTCGATCACGTCGCTGACGACGTAGGCGCCGCCGAGCAACACCGCCGAGACGACGACCTGCGCGCCGACCGTGAGGGCGTCCTCGGCGACGGGTAACACCGCGATCACGAGTCCGAACTGTCCCCACAGCGTCAGTACTGCGACGCCCGCGAGCGCGAACAGCGCGATCTGTAGGATTCCGACCGCGAGCCGCAGGAGGAACGACGACGGGACGCCGTCGCGGAACGTCTCGATGGCGCCCTCGGTCGACTCCGCCAGGCGATCGTCGACGAGCCGCTCGACCCAGCCCGAGGCCGTCCGCTCGCCGGCGCGGACAGCCTTCGGTAACAGTAGCCACCCGACCGCGAGCGTCCCGAGGGCGATGGCGGCGGTGACCGCCAGTCGCCCCTCCGTGCTCGAGACGTCGCTCAACACCGCGCCGACCCGGGCGCCCAGTCCGCTGATCACGGTCGAGGGTTCGCCGCCGGCCGGATAACGGATCCGACGCGAGTCTCAGCCGAGAGAATCGGGGCGGCCGCTCCCGGGGATCGGGCCGCGGAGGTAAAGCGGTCCGTCACCGACCCCGGCGAAGCTCCTCGATCAGCTGTTCGATGAGCGCCGACTGCCGGTCGAGCCGCTCGGACTGCGCCTCGACGGTGCGCCGCAGCGCGGCGACCTCGCTCGCGAGGTCAGCGTCCTCGACGCCGGCGCTCTCGAACGGCGACCCGTCGAACGCGTCGTCCCCGGGAACGGGACCGTCGGCGTCGGCGTCGGGCGCGACGACCTCGGAGTCGGTGACTGGGTCTCCGGTCGCCGACTCGGCGCCGGCGGCGTCCGTCGAGAGCGCCTCAGCGTTGACCGCGGACGCGGACTCGTCTCCGGCCTCCTGTTCGATCCCCTCGGCGGCCGACGCGGGCTCGGTCGCGTCCGCGTCGAGCGGGTCCGTCGCGTCCGCGTCCGGAGACTCCGTCGCGGTCGGGTCGTCGAGGGGGTCCGCCGTCGCGTCGTCGACGCTCGCGTCCGTTGCGAGGGGGTCCGCGCCCAGCGGATCGTCGTCGTTGGCTTCCGACGACTCGGAAACCGACTCGACAGCCGACTCGGCCGACTGCGACGCCGCGGCGCCCGGGTCGGCGGCGTCGTCGGTCGCGGAGCTGGGAGCGGACTCGGCGGTCGGATCGGCGGCGCCGGTCGCGCCGTCCAGTTCCGTTTCGGGCCCGTCGGCGTCGGCCTCCGCGTCGGCGGCGGGGGACGCCGAGAGGGGATCAGGCCCCTCCCCGAAGTCGGTCGTTCCGCTTGCCTCCGCGTCCGGCGCCGACTCCTCGGTCTCCGCGGCGGCGACGCGGAACTCCTCTAAGCTGTCGACGCCGTGGAACGAACACACCGCGTCGGCGAGCGTCTCCCGGACCGCGCGGGCGGACTCGTTCGGGGCCTTGAACCGCTCCGAGCGGCCGTCGTGGACGAGGACGACCGCGGTGGCGACGGTCCCCTCCTCGAAGTCGAGGCCGGTGAGGTCCTCGTAGTGGAACTCCTCGAACTCGGCGTCCCAGACGGCAGAGCCGACGTGTTTGACCAGCCGCTCGCTGGTGACGATGAGGGTGAGCTCCGAGAAGCGGAAGGTGCGCACGACCGTCTCACCGGGGCCGGTGACGCCGCTCGCCGAGAGGACGCCCGCGAGAATCGGGTGGAGGACGTCGTCGACGCGCTTCGAGGGGACCGAGAGCGTCTCGTCGCCGTCGAGGCCGTACCCGAGGGTGATCTTCGCCTTGCGGCGGCCCGTTGAGACCTCGATCCGCTCGACGTCGTGGCCGTACTCGTCGACGGACTCGTCGGAGAGGAGGCCGTCGCCGCGGAAGACGAGGGTCCGGGTGGGCGTGACCGCGAGTCGATCGTCGCCGCCCAGCGGCACCTCGGCGACGACGTCCTCGTCGCCGACGGTCGCCGCGAGCAGTTCGGGGAGGCTCATACGCCCGGGATACGCCGCGCCCGGCATAAATCCGCTGGGTCGGCCGCGAGCGCGCGGCGAAACCGGTCGCGACGCTGCGGCTTCCGCGACACGGAACCGCTTCGGAAGCGGCCGCCCGCGGCGATCTGCGATCGGTTCACAACCTCCCGACGGATGGGAAGGTTAAAGAGTCTCATCGCGGTACGAAAAGGTGAGGCCGGGTGGCTTAGCTGGACATAGCGCCGCACTCATAGGGTTCGGAGATTCGGTGCGGTGACGCCTTGGAAGCGTCCGCGTCCTTCCCGTGGCTCCGCCGAGCCTCGGACCTGGGACATGCGGAGATCGTGGGTTCGGAGCCCACCCCGGCCATCTAACATAATATTCACATGTTGAGTGATAACCCTCCGTAGAGGGGCTGGACAGTCTTAACAAGGTTCACGTTCTGTCAAGAATGTACACGAAGCGGTCGGGTCGATCCAGTAATCGTAATTCACATCGGATAAAATATACGTCAGATAACGGAACCTCCGGTAGAGTAAAATAGTGGCACAAGTAATATCACGATAACAAGATGAGCCATCCAGAGATGGCAGAAGGGGATTCTGATCTCGCGCTAGCTGTAGGACTGTATGTCCTCGGCGAAATGACTCTGGGTGAGGCAGCAGAATTCGCAGAGATCTCTCGCCAGCGATTTAGAGATGTACTATCTGAGAGTGCTGTGAACTGCCGACTGGGTCCTAGTAATCTTGAGGATGCTGAGTATGAAGTTCAGACTGCCTTAGATATCTAATTCTGAATGTCAGATTTTGAGATTATATTGGATACAACCGTTATTTCTAATTTTTCAAAAACTGAATCGATGTCAGAGCTTTGCGAAAGTTTTGATGAGCCACCAGCAGTCACAAAAGCAGTAATAATTGAGACTGAGAGGGGAGAACGGGAAGGATACGAGTTTTTAGATGACGCAATTGACCTAATGCCATCGCCAAGGCGTTCAAACACTGAAAATACAAGTTATTTAATAAAATGTTCCTCCTTTTCTGAGATGGCACACAATAATAACAATATCGACAAAGGAATCAATCATTTATTACTCTCTGCTGAAATGAATCAAGTTGATATAGATACAGAAACCGGTGTTGATTTTGTCACCGAGTGTATGTCTCGCTTGGACTGGGGAGAAGCTACAGCTGTACATGCCTCTTTTGCTCACGGGGTTCCAGTTGCCACTGATGACGGCGATGCTCGCGATTTTGCAGACAAGTATGATATTGAATACACTGGATCCCTTGGATTACTAGCCAGATGCGTCTCAAAGGATATTGTTGAAATAGAAACTGCAAATGACTGGTTATCCGCTTGGATTAGCGAAAATGGATATTACTCACCTGTGTCTGACATAACTGAAATTCTATGATGAATTGAGAATATTTTCACACATTAATACAAAGCACACGTGTGTTTCGATAACGTTCTCCACCTACTTTATTTGATCAGGTGGGTGTTGTCAAGCGCTGCTACCGTTCTCACCAACCGCCAATATCGTGCGCTCGGCGTTGACTCTCACAGTACGCTGCATGAGCAGTAAATGTCGGCGATGCTGCGTCAGATCGGACTTTTTATTTCACCGTATATCTGTTACTTAACATATACAGTACAGTCATCAACTAGACTATGAGAACTCCAGTTCGAGCAACCTAGCGGCTCTATCAACGTCGAAGAACTCCGAGCCGAAGAAGACGGACAACGGTAACTCTCGGTTGGTATCCGCGTACTCCTCTTTCCAGAGTTGCGCGAGCTCCTTCAGATCCGCTGCGCGAACCAGTCGGATGTCCTTCCCGACTTGCATTTCGAGTTGCTCGGCGTTCATCGCCGCCTGCTCTGTGAAGTCCGGTGCGATGATCAGGAACCACTCGACATCGTGCTGTTTGTCTTTTGTGTCGATGTAGTTCTTGATTTTACTCCGGGTGTCGCTTCCCAGTTTGAACTTCTCTCGACGGCGCTTGTTGTCCCACAGAAGCCAATTCCCGTCCTGCTCAATCTCGCCGTCAGCGACCATCCCGGTCGCCTTCTGACCGAGTTGGTTCACTCCCTCTAGGTTGAACGCCTCGCGGAAGATCTCTCCCGTGGCCTCCTCGAAGAGGATATCGAGCTTCTCTTCGGCGTTATCAGCATCAATTAGATCTTGGAGTTGAGGAGGGACCTGATTAACAGCCCCGTCGGCGATATCCTCGTACGCATCGAGGTAGAGATCGACTGCCGGCTCTCCTTGCTCGACCGACTTCTGTGACTGCTCGAAGTACTCGATAATCGCAGAGACCATATCGTCCGTCTTCCGCTTGTGGGCGTCGAGCCCGTAGCGGTCGACGATCTTTTTTAATTCGTCTTTATCGACGACTTCTCTCAGAAGTTCGCTCGGGAATATTCCTGCCTTAGCGATATTCTCGCGGCGGTTTTCGTTCCGGCCGTAGTTCTTCCCTTCTACCCCGAAGCGCTCGCGAGCATCGATCAAGACTGATTGTCGGTCGAATACATCGAGCGTTTCGAGCATCGCTAGCAGGTTCTCCTCCGACATCTCGTAGTACAGCCAGTCTCGAACAACCTCGATATAGTCCTCCGGGATTCCGACGAGTTCCTTTGTCGACTCGTCGTTTACCTCATACACGAGGGCTTGCTCCTGAAGCGACCAGAGTCCTTTTTCAATCGTGTCGAGGGCGTGCTCGGGGCTGTCCGATCGAGAGACCTTCGGGAAGCGTCCGAACGACGAGAGACGTTTGAAGAAGTCCAGCCACGTGTAGTACTCGTGTTTACTATCCTGTGCCCGATTGTGGAGCTCGAAGTAGCTGTACACCATGTGTAACTCCGAGTCATCGATCTGGTTTTGGTAGTCGACAGCAGCCTGCGCGAGATGGAGGAGATCGTCCGTCTCTTCGAACGAGTCTTCGTCGTACGCCTCGATAAACGAGCGCTGCCAGTTTTGAACCGCATCCAGCAGATCGCCTTTCGCCATACTGTAGTCCGGTTGTTGAATGAGTTGACGGAGAATTCCGTACCTAATGACGAGGGATTGGTACGGTGAGTCGTTGATCGCCGTGAGTCGAGGTGGGGTAAAATCGTTCAACTCAGTTCGGATGCGGTCCGGATCCGCCAACGCAGGGACGTACGTCTCTAGATACTTTTCCCGGTCATCGAACCCATCGTGTTTGAACGACTCCGGATCAAAATCGTCCGTTTTTGCTTTCGTGTCATCCCTGATGAACCGTTTTTGCTCGTAACTGTTCCAGTCTTTGTCCGCGAGGTCCCGCAATCGCATTGGTTAAATCACGATTATTGTCACTCTACTTGAATCTGTGTGACAATGTCTCATGTATGAATACCAGCCTAACAACTCGTCTCGTGGCTGATTTCACTCCGCGACGGCAGGTGGATGTAGGTTTTCTACACCGGCACTGCGTCGCCCGTGACCAGCGCGACCGCGGCGACGACGCCGCCCATCCCCAACAGCGCGTAGTTCGCGAGCGGGTTCGCCGCCGTGAACAGGTCGAGCGTGTACTCGGTGTCTCGCACGGGCGCGAACGGCCGGATCCCCATTGGCGTCAGCGCGTCGGCGAGGAGGTGCGAGACGATCGTGACGGCGCCGAAGAGGAACGCGGCGCCGCCGAACAGCAGCGCCTCGACGCCGCCGCCTTGGAGGCCGGCCGCCAGCCCGACGATCCCGAAGGCGACGCCGACGAGCAGCGCGAACCAGACGGTGTGGGTGATCCCCCGGTGTTTGACGAGGGGGACGCGCATGTCGAGATCCGGGACCATCGCCAGCGAGGCGACGCCGGCCGCGCCGACGAGCCCGACCTCTATCGAGGCGAGGGCCGTGACGAGGAACCCGAGCGGGGCGTAGACGACGAGCGACGCCCCGACGTGACCTTTCCGGTGCATGCGAGCGACTGCGTTCCCGGTCCCTAAGTCCGTTGCGTCGGCGAGCAGCACGTCGTGCGTCCCGCCGCGCCGCCGGGGCGAAACGCCTACGGCCTCCCGCCGTGACGCTTCGGTATGACACTGACCGCCCGCGACCTGATGGAACCGGACGTGAAGACGGTCTCGCCCGACGACGACGTCGCCGACGTGTTCAAGCGGTTCGCCCGCTACGAGTTCAGCGGGTTTCCGGTCGTCGACGACGACGAGCGGGTGGTCGGCGTGATCACCGAGTCCGACCTCGTCGACCTGTTCGAGCCCGAGGACGAGACACTGTGGATCCCGATCGGCCTCCCCCCGTTCGTCGACACGCTCTCCTATCAGGTGAAGCGCCCGTGGGCCGACCTCGACCTCGGCGTCGACATGCTCCGCAACGCGGACCGGCCCATCTCCGAGGTGATGAGCGCCGACGTGGCGACGGTGACGCCCGACAGCGACGTCGACGACGTGTTGGACCTCCTCGTCGGGGACGACCCGGATATTAATCGTGTTCCCGTGGTCGACGAGGAGGGGCGGATCGTTGGGATCATCGCCCGGCAGGACGTGATCCGCGCGTTTCGCGACCGCCGACTAGAATAGGACGGATCGAGTCGTTCTAAGAGCTATTTATAAATAGCCGACCATAGCTCGGCGGTGAACACCTCCAAATCCCCGGTCGCTCGCTTATAAATGGGTGACTGTCGATCGACGGCGAACACCGCCAAAGCCCCAGCCGCGAGGCGGGCGCACGCTCGCTGCGCTCCTCACTCGGTCGCTCACTCCGTTCACTCCCTCGTTGCGGTGCTTACGTCACCTGCGCCCGCCTCGCGGCTGCCCCTTTGAGTCCCGCCCGCACAGCACCGCCCCGCACCTCACTCCTCCCCAGCCTCGTCGGTCGCCGTCGCTTCGCTCGGCGACCGACTCCCTCGCGCGTGCGGTTCGCGGCCTATCGGCCGCTCACCGGCACGCGCCACCACACAGCCATTTATAAACGATCGCGACGACCGCTCATCCGCATTTAAATATCATGTCGCTGTCGGCGGGCCGATCCGCTGTCTCGACATTCGATCGCCCGGCAGCCCCGAACGGACGGGATCGGGGGGTCGCGAACGGACAGCCTCTTACCGGTCGACCGTCAGGAACGGACGGACATGCTGATCGCCGGAACCGTCGTCGCCGACTCCGAGACCGTCATCCCCGAGGGCGCCGTCGTCGTCGAGGGGAACACGATCGCCGCGGTCGGCGAGGAGAGCGCCCTCCGCGACCGCTACCCCGACCACGAGCGGCGCGCGTTCGACATCGTCGCGCCCGGGCTCGTCGGCGGCCACGTCCACTCCGTCCAGTCGCTGGGGCGGGGGATCGCCGACGACGACGCCCTCCTCGACTGGCTGTTCGACGCCGTGTTGCCGATGGAGGCCGCGATGGACGCCGAGGCGACGCGCGCCGCGGCCGAGCTGGGCTACCTGGAGTGTCTCGAATCGGGGACGACGACCGTCGTCGACCACCTCTCCGTGAACCACGCCGAGGAGGCGTTCGAGGCCGCGATCGAGACTGGAATCCGCGCGCGGCTCGGCAAGGTGCTGATGGACCGGGACTCTCCCGACAGCCTGCTGGAGGAGACCGACGCCGCGCTCGCGGAGAGCGAGGCCCTCATCCGCGAGTACCACGGCGCGGCTGATGGTCGCGTCCGCTACGCGGTCACGCCGCGGTTCGCCGTCACCTGTACCGAGGAGTGCCTGCGCGGCTGCCGCGAGCTGGCCGACCGATACGACGGCGTGACGATCCACACTCACGCCAGCGAGAACGAGGACGAGATCGAGACGGTGGAGGCCGACACGGGGAAGCGGAACGTCCTCTGGCTCGACGAGGTCGGGCTGACGGGACCGGACGTGACGCTCGCGCACTGCGTCCACACCGACGAGCGCGAGCGCGAGGTGCTCGCCGAGACCGACACGGTCGTCACCCACTGCCCCTCCTCGAACATGAAACTCGCCTCGGGGATCGCCCCGGTTCAGGACTACCTCGACCGCGGCATCACGGTCGCGCTCGGCAACGACGGGCCGCCGTGCAACAACACCCTCGACGCTTTCACCGAGATGCGGCAGGCGAGCCTCCTCGGCAAGGTCGACGCCCGGGATCCGACCCGCCTCCCGGCCCCGACCGTGCTGGAGATGGCGACGACCAACGGCGCCCGGGCCGCCGGCTTCGACCGCCTCGGCGCGCTCCGCGAGGGGCACCGCGCCGACGTGATCGGGATCACGACCGACCTCATGCGGGCGACCCCGGTCCACGACCCGCTCTCACACTTAGTGTACGCCGCCCACGGCGACGACGTGACCTTCGCGATGGTCGACGGCGAGGTCCGCTACGCGGACGGCGAACACGTCGGGATCGACGCGGCGGCGGTCCGCGAGCGCGCGACGCGACACGCCGAGCGCGTGGTCGAGGCGGCCGGCATCGACACCGCGGAACCGTAGCCCGCGTCGTCGAGCCCGCCCGTTTGGTCTCGAACCCCGTCGACCGGCGCTAAAACCGGCTTTATCCGCACAAATTCGGACGGAGTATCGCTCGTTTATACCCGTCTGCGGCCCGTTCGTTCACTCACGATGACTGACCGATCGCAGACGACAGGCGACGACGGATCGCGAACGACAGGCGACGACCGCTTGACGGGCGTGTCGACCGACGGCCTCGGCCGACGGAAGTTCGTGGCCCTCGGTGCCGGAGCGAGCGCGACGCTGCTCGCCGGCTGCGCCGGAGACGCGGCTCTCCCGTCGTCGGACGGCTCCGACGGCTCCGACGGCTCGGAGACACTCACGGGCAACTTCAGGCTCCTCATCAGCGACGCCCCGGCCGACATCGGCGACTTCGACCGGCTGGACGTCACCCTCGACCGGGCTCGGATCTTCGAGGCCGGAGACGGCGACGATGAAGACGACGAAGACGACGAAGAAGACGGGGAAGACGAGGAAGAAGCCGCCGAGGACGACGACACCGAGCAGAACGCCACGGAAACCGGTGACGACGACGCGAACGAGACGGCGGACGAGGACGACGGCGCGAACGAGACGGACGTCGATGACGGCGAGGACGACGAGGAAGACGTCGAAGCGGAGGATGAGGATGAGGACGACGAAGATGACGACGAGGATCGCGGCTTCACCGTCGTCGAACTCGACGGCGCGACGGTCGATCTCACGCAAGTGGTCGAGGACGACGCCATCGCCGTCTTCGACGGCGAGATCCCGGCGGGCAGCTACGAGAAGATCGAACTCGAGGTCTCCGAGGTGACGGGGATCGTCGACGGCGAGGCGGTCGACGTGAAGCTCCCGAGCGAGAAGCTCCAGATCACGAACGAGTTCGAGGTCACGCCCGACGAGGCGGTGAGCTTCGTCTTCGACATCAACGTCGTCAAGCGCGGGAAGAACAACGGATACATCCTCAAACCCGTGATCTCGGGCAGCGGGGTCGCGGGCCGCGACGTCGACGTCAACGAGATCGACGACGAGGACGAGGAGGACGGGGAGGATGAAGAGGATGAGAACGAAGAGGACGAAGACGAAGAGGAGGAAGAGGACGAAGACGAGGAAGACGAAGGCGACGAGTCGGAAGCAGACGAGGAGGAGGACGAGGAGGACGACACTACCGGCGGCAACGAGACGGACGACGCGGATAACGAGACCGCGAGCGGGAGCTAACTACGAGGAGGTCTCGACGGACGAGGGGGCCGTGGACGGGCACTTCGCCCACCGCAGCGCGGCGTCGTCGTCGTTGAACGCCTCGGTGTCAACGCCCTCGACGTCGATGGTCCGCTTGAGGTACCGCCGCTTCGAGCGCTGACCGACGACGGCGAAGCGGTCGACGCCACGGGCGACCGCGATCTGCGCGGACTCGCGGAGCGCCCGACGGCCAGCGTCCGAACACGGACGGCTCGTCCGCACGACGATCACGACGGCGTTGACGGTGTTAGGGTCCGTCGCGCCCCGCCACCGATCGAGGAGCGCCTCGCCGTCCGCGGGGCTCAGTCCAGTCCCGTGTGGGAACTCGACGACGAGGACATCGTCCTCGACCCGCAGCAGCCAGCGCTCGCTCGGTTCCATGGCACCCTCTATCACGTACAAGGGTATAAATTACGCCCTCAAAATATTCAATTTGATACTCTCCCGATCCGGTCGACAGCGCGGTCCGGTTTCCGCGCCATCCGCGCCGAGAAGTACGTGCGGGCGTCGCCGGCGCGGTCGCCCGTCCGTTATCATCGCGAGAGATTCGGCGGGAGCGCAACAGAAAGTGTCGCGGCCCTCGTCCGGCCCAGCGCGTCAGTCCTGGCGGGGCGATTCCACGTCGAGCGCGTCGACGACCGCGGTCGCGAGCGCCTCGAACGACGCCTCGTCGGGGACGACGTCGACGTCGACCCCGCGGTCCGCGGCCGTCTCCGCGGTCGGCGGGCCGATGACGCCGACCACCGCGTCCGCGAGTCCGGCGCGAGCCGCGTCCTCGACGCCGCGGTCCGCGGCCGCCGCGAGGAAGTTGTCGACGGTCAGCGAGGAGGTGAACGCGGCTGCGTCGAGGTCGCCGGCTGCGGCCAGCTCGGCAGCGTCACCCGCGCCGGTCGGTCGCGTGAGCCGGTACAGGACGGTCTCGGTCACGTCGGCGCCGGCCTCGCGCAGGCCGTCGAGGAGGACGTCGCTGCCGTGGTCCGAGCGCGCGACGACGACGCGCTCGCCCGCGACGCGGGGTTCGAGCGCCGCCACGAGGCCGGCGGAGGTGTACTCCTCCGGGACGACGTCGACCGTCCAGCCGGCCTCGCGGGCGGCCGCGGCGGTGGCGGGACCGATGGCGGCGAGGTCGGCGTCGCCCGGCTCCCAGCCCGCCTCGGCGGCCAGTTCGACGCCGGTCTTGCTCGTGAGGACGACGAGCGGCGCGTCCGCCGGAACCGCCCCCGTCGGCTCGACCTCGAGCATCGGGTCGGCGACAGGCTCGGCGCCGAGATCGCGGAGCAGGTCGACGGCCGACTCGATCCGCTCGTCGTCCGGCCGGAAGACGGCCACGCGCGGTCTTCGACCCCCGTTGCCGCTCACGCCTCGTCACCCCCGGCCGACCCGTCTTCTCTCTGGTCCTCGCTCGCCGACTGTACGGGGGCCGAGCCGGCGTTTTCGAGGAAGGTCACGACGCGGTCACGGGTCGCCGCCACGTCGCCGATCACGGTCACCGCGGGCGGTTCGATCCCCGCCTCGTCGCGGGCGTCGACGATAGTGTCGAGCGTGCCGGTCGCGACGCGGGTGTCGGGCCAGGTGGCGCGCTCGACGAGCGCGACCGGCGTGTCGCCGTCGAGGCCGGCGTCGCGGAGCGCGGCGGTGTACGCCGGCAGCTTCCCGACGCCCATCAGCACGACGATGGTCCCGCCGGTCGCCGCGAGCGCGTCCCAGTTCACCGCCGACTCCTCTTTCGTCGGGTCCTCGTGGCCCGTGACGAACGAGACCGAGGAGGCGTGGTCGCGGTGGGTCACCGGGATCCCGGCGACCGCGGGGCCGGCGATGGCCGAGGTGACGCCCGGGACGACCTCGAAGGGAATCCCCTCGGCGGCGAGGTGTTCCGCCTCCTCGCCGCCGCGGCCGAAGACGAACGGGTCGCCGCCCTTCAGCCGGACGACGCGGTTCCCCTCGCGAGCCAGTTCGACCATGCGCCGGTTGGTGTACTCCTGCGGCGTCCACTCGCCGCCGGCGCGCTTCCCCACGTCCTCCCGTTTCGCCTCGGGGATCTCGCCGAGGATCTCCGGACCCGGGAGCTTGTCGTGGAGGACCACGTCGGCCGACTCGATCAGCCGCTTCGCCTTGACCGTGAGCAGGTCCGGGTCGCCCGGCCCGGAGCCGACGAGGAAGACGGTGCCGACTCGGTCGTCGCGACCGCGCGTCGGGGGCTCGTCCGCGTTCGATCCGGGGCCCGCGCCGGTGCCGGCAGCGTCCTCACTCATCGTCCTCCCCGGTCTCCGCTTCACTGTCCTCCCCGGTCTCCGCCGCCTCGCGCGCCTCGGCGATCAGGTCGTCGGCGCCACGCTCCGCGAGGTCCGCGGCGAACTCGGCGGCGGCCGTCGCGTGCGACCGGATCGGCAGGTCGCGGGTGTCGGCCACCTCCTCGGTGCCGTCGGTCGAGAGGATCCGCGCGCGGACGTGGACGTGCTCGCCTTGAACCATCGCGGAGACGCCGATCGGCGCGACGCAGCCCCCGTTGAGCTCGCCGAGGACCGTCCGCTCGACGGTGACCGCGACGCGGGTCCGCGAGTGGTCGACCGCGTCGCGGACCGCTTCGATCACCTCCGGGTCGCTCGCGGTGACGGCGATGGCGCCCTGTCCGGCCGCGGGGACGAACTCCTCGCGCGGGAGCCGCGTCGTCTCCACCTCGTGGAAGAGGTTCGAGCGGCGGAGCCCCGCCTCAGCGAGGACGACCGCGTCGTACTCGGTCTCGACCCGCCGCTCCATCGCCGCGCGTTCGAGGTCCGACAGCGAGTCGAACCACTCCTCGACGGTGCGGTCGAACTCCTCGTCGATTTCGTCGCTGTCTGTTTCGGCCTCGTCGCCCTCGCCGCCCTCGTCCTCCGCGCCGTCGCCCTCGGCGGTCAGCGCGCTCTCCTCGCCCGATGCGATCAGTCGGCGCTCGTGTTCCGCCTGGAGGCCGGGCGCGAGCAGCTTCTCCAGCCGGGTGTCGACGTTGCCGCGGATCGGCTCGACGGTGAGGTCCGGCCGCGCCGCGCGGATCTGCGCGCCCCGGCGGAGCGATCCGGTGCCGACGACGGCGCCCGACGGGAGGTCCTCGATGCCGAACCCGTCGGGGTGGACGACCACGTCGCCGGAGGGGGCGCGCTCGGGGACGCCAGCGACGACGAGGTCGGCCATCTCCTCGGTCGGGAGGTCCTTCAGCGAGTGGACCGCGAGGTCGGCGTCGCCGGCGAGCACCTCCTCGTCCAAGGCGCGCACGAACGCGCCCGTCTTCCCGAGGCGGTGGATCAGTTCGTCGGGGATCTGGTCGCCGCGCGTCTCCACCTGCCGGAGTTCGACGTCGCGGCGCCGGCTCGACAGCGCCTCGCGGACGGTCTCGGCCTGTCGAAGGGCTAAGTCTGACCCGCGGGTCGCGAGCCTGAGCGTTTCGGTCATACGCGAACGGAGGTTCCCCGCGTTCAAAAGCGCACCAGTTCGGCCGCCTCAGCGGCCGCGACCGTCCGGTGCCGCGTTCGCGGGGTTCAGGCGTCCGCTCGCCGGGTCCGAGGCAACTCCCGCCACGGTCACGGACCCTTTATCAGTCCGCCCCGAAGCGACGACGAGATGGCACGCGCGAGCGCCGGGGCCCGGCTCCACTTCGGCTTCTGTAACCTCAGCCTCTCGCACGAGCGGCTGTACGGCGCCCTCGGCGTGGGGCTCGCCAGCCCTCGCGTCGTCGTCGACGCGGAGCCGGCCGCGGCGGTGCGCGTGACGGTCGACGAGGCAGACGGGACCTCCTCGGAGTCGGCCGATTCCGCTCCGAGCGTGCGCGACGACGCCCGCGAGTACGCGACCGCGGCCGTCGACCTGCTCGGCGTCGACGGCGCCCGGATCGCGGTCCGCGAGTCGCTCCCGCGACACGCCGGCCTCGGCAGCGGGACGCAGCTGGCGGCGGCGACGCTCGCGGCGGTCGCGACCGCCCACGGCGAGCCGGGCCGGGTGCGCGAGCGCGCTCCGGCCCTCGGCCGCGGCGGGCGCTCCGGGGTCGGCGTCGCGACGTTCGAAGAGGGCGGGTTCGTCCTTGACGCCGGCCACCCGACCGCGCGCTTCACGACGGACCGCCCGGCGGACGGCGAGTGGACCGTCCCGCCCGTGGCCGCGCGCCACGCCGTCCCCGACGACTGGCGGTTCCTGCTCGTCGAGCCCGAGGCGGACGCCGGCCGGAGCGGCGCGGCCGAGGACGACGCGATGCGGACCGCGGTCGAGCGCGCGGAGCCGGGGCTCGCCGACCGGATCGGCGGGATCGTCACGCGGCGCGTTCTCCCCGCGGTCGCGACCGGAAACGCGGAGGCGTTCGGGGCCGCCGTCGGCGAGATCGGCCGTCTCAACGGCGCGTGGTACGCGGACGAGCAGGGCGGCGTGTACCGGCCGCCGGTCGGCGAAGTCGTCGACTCGCTGTCGGGCGCCGCGTCGGTGTTCGGCGCCGGGCAGTCCTCGTGGGGGCCGACCGTCTACGGGGTCACCGACGCGGAGCGCGCGGCGGCGGCGCGCGACGCCGGCGAGCGCGCGCTCGACGCGGCCGGAGTCGGCGGCGAGGTGTCCGTCGTCCGCGCTTCGAACGAGGGCGCGCGGATCGACGCGGAGCGCGGGACGGAACTGCCCTCGGCCGACCCGGAGAGGGGTAACACTAAACCCCGCGGCGACGGGGCCTAACCCATGTCCAGTGTTCCGTTCGGGGTCGCGCGCCTCGACTCGATCCTCGGGGGCGGCGCGCCGCCGGGAAGCGTCGTGCTGCTCGCGGGCGAGGCGGGCGCCGGCGCCCGGGAGTTCGCGTACACCAGCGCGGCGATGAACGCGCTGGCGGGCGCCGACGAGGAGCTGTTCGACCTCTACTACGGCGACGTCGACGCCGACGCGACGCTGCCCGAGTCCGTCCACTACATCTCCTTTACCGCCGACACCGAGGCGATCACCCGCGAGATGGGGTACACGATGGCCGACGAGATAGTCGACGCGGCGGTCGACGAAATCTCCTTCCGCGACCTCTCGCCGGAGTACTTCCAGCTGTCGCCCGTGCCGCGCGACTGGTACGAGACGGCGACGGCGTCGATCACCGAGCTCGGCGACCGCGGCGAGTACGAGGACGTGCTCACCGCGTTCGGCGACTACCTCTCGGAACACGGCGAGCGGAGCCTCGTCTGCATCGACTCCGTCACCGACCTCGTCTCGATGGTCTCCGACGACACCGACTGGAGCGACGTCGCAATGGTGATGAAGGGGCTGAAGAAGGCCGCCTACGAGTGGAACGCCCTCGTCCTCGTGTTGGTGAACACCGACGCGCTCCGCGAGCGCGAGTTCGGCACCCTGATGGACGCCGCGGGCGGGACCCTCCAGTTCTCCTGGGAGAGCGGCGGCTCCCAGCGCGCCCGGACGATGTTCGTCCGCGAGTTCCGCGGGGTGCTCTCGCGGCTGGAGGCCGAGAACATCGTTCGCTTCGAGACCGAGATCCACGAGGGCGGGTTCGACATCAGCGACGTGCGGAAGATCCGGTAGCTGATTCCCGACACCGGACCGGGCGGTCGCCGAGTATCGATCCGGAGAACGGCGCGACAGGTTACTTAAGCCTCGCCCCGCAACGGCAGGTAGATGACGGAGGATCCGCGATGAGCGACCTCGACCCCGCGGCGGCCGCCCTCGACGCCGCGGCCGAGGACGCCGGCGTGAGCCGCGAGGAGCTCCTCAAGCGCGCGCTCGTCGCGCTCGCGGAGTCCGAGGAGATCGACGTCCCCGATTCCGAGGAGGTGGCGGCGATCGAGGCCCGCCTCGACGACCTCGACGCGGAGCTGGACGAGAAGGTCGCCGACCTCCGCGAGCGGTTCGTCGACCTCTACCGCGAGGTGGAGTCGCTCGACGCCGCCGAGGGGGGCGCGGAGGACGACGGAGACGCCGGCGACGCGGAGGGCGCGGCCGCGGCGCGGATCGACGAGCTCGCCGACGAACTGGAAGAGGTCGCCACCCGGCTCGACCGCCTCGACGCGGCCGTCGCCGACGCGCCGTCCGCGGACCGGGTCGACGACCTCCGGGAGCGGCTGGAGGCGCTCGACGACCGCCTCGACGACCTGGACGCGGTCCGCGACCGACTGGACGGCGTCGACGACCGCCTCGATGGGGTCGACGATCAACTCGGCGGCGTCGACGACCGACTGGACGCCGTCGAGGCGGACCTCGACGGGATCTCGGGGGAGAAACTGACCGAGATCGACGACAAGCTCTCGCGGGTCGCGAACGCGGTCGTCAGAGTCAAACGCCGGCTCGACGCGGCCGAGCGCGACCGCGCCGATCGCGAGCGCGTGGACGCGCTGACGCGGACGGCGAACCGACACGGGGTGCGGACCGCGGACTGCGACCACTGCGGCGGCGGCGTCGAACTGGGGCTGCTGTCGGCGCCGGAGTGTCCCCACTGCGGGCGCCGGTTCGAGGACTTGGAGCCGAACACCGGCTTCCTCGGCACGTCGAAGCTCCTCGTCGGGGATGCGCCAGCTATCGACGGCGACGTCGCTGCCGACGACGGCGACGAGACGGGCCGGACGACGGACCGGACGAGCACCGCCGCGAGCGACGGCGGACCGGACGGAGACCGTCGATGAGCGACGACCGGTCGGACGACCCGGAGGCCGATCCCTTCGGCGACGACGACTCGGACGGGGACCCCTTCGGTGACGATCCGTTCGGCGACGAACCGAGCGACGAGACCGACGACGGCTTCGACGAGCCCGACGCGGACGAAGCCGACGACCCCTTCGCGGCGCTCGGCGAGGGAGTCGACGACGGCCCCGACCCCGCCCGAGACGACGCCCGCGGCTCCGACGACGCCGATATCGGGTGGGAAACGGACGCCGCAGCTACCGACGACGGCAGCGAGACATCGGCTTGGGCGGACCCGGAGCCGAGCGCGTCCGCGGACCCCGAACCGAGCGCCCCGGCGGACGACCCGTTCGCCGAACTGGACGCCGACGCCGCCGGCTCGCCGACCGACGAGGATCCCTTCGAGTCCATGGGGAGCGGCGACGTCGGCGAGGAGGACGTGTGGGAGGCGCTCGACGAGGGGACGTCGGTCGGCGCCGACGCGACCGAGTTCGACGACGCCGCCGAGGGCGGTGCGGTCGGCGATCTGGGGCAGACGCCGGGGTCGGGGACGACCGGTGACGAGCGCGTGGTCGACAAGCGGAGCTACTGCCAGCAGTGCCCGCACTTCACGGCGCCGCCGGAGACGGCGTGTACCCACGAGGGGACCGAAATCGTCGAGTCGGTCGACTTCTCTCGGTTCCGAGTCCGCGACTGCCCGATGGTCGACGCGGAGGATCCCGCCTTCGACGAAGAGTAACCGTAAGTAGTTTCTCTCTGACGGTAGCGCATCCACCAGAAATTTCTGAACACGTTCAAGTCACCTCGGCAGATAATGCCCTCGTCACGTGGTGAAATTCGGTTCGAAGGGGTACCGGTCGATCGAGTTCGGGTCGGGGGCGGTCACCGGCGCGATAGGGGATTCGATTACGGTCATTCCGCTCGTCGTCGCGCTGGCGCTGCTGACGGACGTGTCGCTGCCGCACGCGCTCGTCGCCTTCGGCGCGTTCCAGGTCGTCTGGGGGGTCCGGTACGGCCTCCCGGTGTCCGTCGAGCCGATGAAGGCGCTGGCCGCGCTCGCGATCGCGGGCGCGCTCACCTACGCCGAGCTCGCGCTCGCGGGGATGATCCTCGGCGTCGTCCTCCTCGCGATCGGACTGTCCGGGACGCTCGCGTACGTCGAGCGCTGGATCGGCGAGCCCGTCATCCGCGGCGTCCAGTTCGCGGTCGGGCTCGTCCTCTTGGAGACGGGGATCGAACTCGCGGTCGACGACCCGCTCGTCGCGCTCGTCGGTGTCGCGGTCGCCGCCGCGTTCGCGCTCGCGGGCCACGGGAAGGCGAGCGCGCTGGCCGTTGCCCTCCTCGGCGTCGCGACCGCGCTCGTCGTCGCCGGCGTGCCGACGCCACGGCTGCCCGGTGCGCCGCCGACGCCGGCGTTCGGAACGGCGCTCACGCGGGCCACCTTCGACGGCGTGGTCGCGCAGTTGGCCATGACCATCGGCAACGCCGCGCTGGCGACCTCCCTCCTCTTCTCGGACCTGCTCGACGCCGACGTCACCCCCGACGAGCTGTCGACGAGCATGGGGATCACCAACCTAATCGCGGTGCCGCTCGGCGGGATTCCCATGTGCCACGGCTGCGACGGGGTCGCCGGCAAGTACGCCTTCGGCGCGCGGACCGGCGGCGCGAACGTCGTCCTCGGCGCCGGCTACCTCGTCGCCGCGCTCTTCGCCACGCCCGCGCTCATCGCGGCGTTCCCGCTGGCGATGCTCGGCGCGCTCCTCGCCATCGTCGCCGTCTCCTTGGCGCGCAACGTCACTGATTCGGGAAACCGCGCCCTCTCGGTCGGGATCGGCCTCCTCGCGATCGCGACGAACCTCGGCGTCGCGTTCCTCGTCGGCATCGCCGTTCACCTCGTGTGGGAGCGGGTCGGCGGCTGACGGGCCAGTGAGGGGAAACCACTTATAAACGAGATGCGGTGGCGCGTGCCTGCGAGCGGCCCTTGGCCGCGAGGAGCACGCGCGAGGGAGTCAGCCGGCCGGAGCGTAGCGGAGGCCGGCTGACGAGGCTGGGGAGGCGTGAGGTGCGGTGCTGTGCGGTGCGGGTGCGGGGTGGGACTCAAAGGGGCAGCCGCGAGGGCGAAGCACGGCGCAGTAAGCACCGCAGGAGCGAACGGAGTGAGCGACGAGGAGCGCAGCAAGCCGCGCGAGTCCTCGCGGCTGGGGCTTTGGCGGTGTTCGCCGCCGATCTGTTCTCAGCTATTTATAAGCCAGCGACTGGGGATTTGGCGGTGTTCAACGCTGAGCTACTGACACCTATTTATAAAAGAGCGGCAGAGGTTTTCGGAGAGCCCACGGCAGCGATTCCCGATACGTCGACCGCAATCTCGGTGTGAGCTCGTTTATAAATCCCCTCGCGCTTCTTCGTCTCGATCGCACCCACCGGACCTAAACCGCTCGACCCCCTGTCGAACACGTATATGCAGTTCTGTGACGACTGCGGCTCGATGATGGTCTCTCGCGACGGGGAGATGGTGTGTCAGAACGACGACTGCGGCGGCACCGCCGAGCGCGACGAGGGGCTCGCGGCCGAGTTCGAGTCGACGACCGAACAGACCGGCGACGAGGTGATCGAGACGGAGGAGGGCGCCAACTTCGAGGGGAAGCCGACCGCGACAGACGTCGTCTGCGACGAGTGCGGCCACGGCGAGGCGTGGTACACGATCAAACAGACCGGCGCCGCGGACGAGCCGCCGACCCGGTTTTTTAAATGCAAGGAGTGCGGCCACCGCTGGCGCGGGTACAACTGACCGCGCTAGCGCGGGAGGCTCCACGGCGACGCGCGGTCGACGCGGGGGCGACGCGTTCCCCGGCCGCGCCCCTCCCGAGGACCCCGGCGGAGGCCAGCCCGCGGCGAGCGGCTGGCGGCGGAGCTGATCGGCGACCGCTGACGCGCGCGCCCCGAGCACCCGGGCCGATCGACGGCTCGAACCGCGAAACACAGAGCCGACACCGTGAAACATACCAACACGCACCATAGCGCCGCAGTCTGTGGATTGTCTCGAATCAGATCGGATTAAGCGCGTAAATCCGGTCGAAATACGACTGAATTCTCCTGTAACGTTTGGACGGTTCATAGGGCTCGGCGCGGGAGTGGGGGGCACGATGAACACCGAACGTATCGCACTGATCGGGGTGACGCTGGCGCTCGTCGTCGGCGGCCTCGCGACGCTGTTCGCACCGACGGTCCTCTCCGGCCCGGGCACCGCTCCCGCGCAGGCGGCGGCAACCACCGCAGTCGGCGACGGCGGACTCGGGTCGCTGTTCGGGATCGCGCTCTGGGGCGTGACGCTCCTCTTCGGCGCGACCGCGCTCGTCTGGTTCGTGCTCACGGGAGTCGTGGGCGCGGGCTACGAGGCGCCGCCCAACGAGTACGGCCTCGACGAGATTCAGGTCCGTATCATGACCGTCGACGCCGCCGAAGTCGTTCAGGACACGGTCGACTCCCTGCCCGAGGGGCTCGACGACGTCCACGTGATCGCGGAGTCGGAGATCGACGTGAGCGGGGCGACCGTCCACGTCGTCCCGGAGGAGTTCGCGTGTGACGCGGTCCGGAAGGGGCGCGCCCAGGAGTGGGCGCGCCAGGCGCTGGACCCTCAGCGGGAGTTCGTGCTGTACCTCGACGAGGACAGTATCGTCGAGTCGCTCGACGGCCTCCCGGACGCGGACATCGTCCAGCTCCGCGAGAAGCCCCGACTCACTGGGTCGAACCTCAGTTACCTGGCCGACATCTACCGGATGGGCGTCCAGGTCGAACAGCGCGCGTTCGCGCGCCTCTCGATCCCGCTGTTCGCGTGGGGCGGCGGCATCGCGGTCCGGACCGAGGTGGAAGACGAGACGACGTGGGACCGCGAGACGCTGGTCGAGGACACCGCGTTCGTCTGGGCCGCGTTCCGGGAGTTCGACGTGACGTTCGCGCTGTCGGACGCGGTCTGCCGGAACGAGGCGCCGCCGTCGCTGTACGAGATCGTCCAGCAGCGCCGCCGCTGGGCGGCCGGAAACCTCCAGGCGTCGGCGATGCTCCCGTTCCGGTACGAACTGCTGACGAGGGTCCGCAACTACGCGTGGGCGCTCTCGCCGATCGTCACCCTGCTCGTCGTCCCGCTGTCGCTGCTCAGCGTGACGATCGCCTACAGCGGACTGTTCTTCGTAGCGTCGATGGGACTGGCGCTGTGTACGCTCGGCTGGTTCCTCCTCGGCGTCGGCTACTACGGCGACGACCACCGCCGGTGGGCGCTGGCGGTCCCGCTGGCCCCGCTGATCACCGTCGTCCACTCGATGGGGACGGTCGCCGGCATCCTCAGCCCGCCCGAGACGTTCCGGGTGACGACGAAGGTCGGGAGCGAATAGTCCGGACGAAGCGCTGCCGCTTATAAATCGTCGCGAAGCCGCGGTCCGAGAAACGCCGCGGCCGCCTCGCTTATCTCCCCGATCCGCCCGATGAAGAAGTGGTCGGACTCGAACGCGACCGTCTCGACGCCCAACTCCTCCGCCCGCTCGACCACTGGCTTCCAGTCCGCCGTCGAGTCGCGCGTCGCGTACAGGATCCGAACCGGCACGCCGCGTTCGACGAGGTCGTCGAGCGCCGCGACCGCGTCGACGTCGGGGTTCAGGCGCGCCGTCGGGGCGAGCGCGCAGACACCGGCCAGTTCGGGCCGCGACGCGGCCGCGACGAGCGCGACCGTGCCGCCGAACGAGAAGCCGAACAGCCCGACGCGGTCGTAGCGGTCGAGCGCCCAGCCGACCGCCCGATCCGCGTCGGTGGTCTCACCGTACCCCTCGTCCCAGTCGCCGTAGTCGAACCGGAGGCAGTCGATCCCCCGGTCGGTCAGGGCGTCGCTCACGGCCACCAGCCGCTCGTCGCCGCGGTGGCCGCGCTGCTGCGGGTGCGGCGGGCAGGCGACGACGACCGTGTCGGCGTCGCTCGCTGCGGTGTCGAGCGTGGCGCGCACGTCGCGGCCGCCGGGAATCAGGACGGTGTCGGTCACGGGAGTCGGATCTGGGGCTCGCTGTCGCTCCCGCTCAGGGGACCTGCGTCACGCGGTCGACGTCGTCGAGATCGGCGAGGTCGGCCGCGAGCGCCTCCTGGTCGACGGTCGCCTCGTAGTAGAACACGATGTCGAAGGCGCCGTCGCGGAGGAGCTGCTGACACTCCCAGACGAACTCCTCGCCGTCGAGCGTGAGTCCCTGAAACTGGTTCGACGAGAAGTTCGTGTCGTCGTTGCCCGCCTCGATGTACGTCTCGCCTTTCCCCGCGTGGTCGGCGATGACCTCGTTGGCGGCGACCGTCAGCTCGTGCATCTCCAGGTCCTGCTGGCCGTCGAGGTCCGTGTGGACGATACAGCCCACTAACTCGATGTCGCCGGGCTCTAACAGGGCCTTCGTCCGGGCGTACAGGTCCGAGTCGACGGTCTCGCTCATGCGTCTCCCTTCCGGCTCCCGTAATAAACGGGTGACGGTTCACGGGGCGGACCGAACCGGACCGGGCGCTACTCCTCCCAGAACGCCCGTTGCCGCGCTTCAACCTCCGAGAGCGCGCCCGACAGGACGTCTCGCCAGTCCGGCGGGTGGGACGCGTCGTCACCGGGGGTCGGCGCATCCGGTCCCGGGTGGACGTGGTCGCGCGCGTTATGGTCGGAAGGGTGTCTGTCCCACCGATGGTCGAACGCCCCGGCTTCGTACTCCTCGTGGTAGTGGATCGAGAAGTCCCCGTTCTCGTACCAGACCACCTCCAGCCGAGCGGCGCGGACTCGCCCCGGGTAGAACCGGTCGTTGTAGACACAGACCAATCGGTCCGGAGCGCCCGCCGGTTCCCCGTCGACTCGACTGAACCGGTCGTCCGTCGCGAACCGCTCGCGGATCGCGTCGAGTCGGTCGAAATCGACGGGCGCACCGCTCGGCGAGTCCGACTCGTCTCCCGCTCCGCCGCTCATACAGCGGATCGCCGGTCGGCGGCGTCACCGGACTCGGCCGCGAGCGCGCGTTCGAGCAGTGCCACCCGTCGGAGGGCCGTCTGCCACGCGGCGAGCCGTTCCCAGACCGCTTCGATGGAGCGGTCGGTCGCTTCGGCGCGGGCCGCGATCGCGACGTCCGTCGGGTCGTCGGCGTCGAACTCCCGTCGCAGCGCCGTGGCACGCTCGGACTCCTCCTCCAGCAGGCCGATGAGCTCCTCGGTCGTGTACTCCCGGCGGAGGCGCTGGACGCGTCGCCAGTTCAGGTACTCCTGGTTCCGCTCGTAGGTGGCCGGCGAGTTCGTGGCCTTCGTCACGACTCCCATGCGCTCGAACCACGACAAGTACTCCCGGGCGGCGTCGACGCCGTGGCCAGCCAGATCGGCGACCTCGCCCGCCGTCGCCGGCGAATCGAGCGCGAGGACGGCGTCGAGGAAGTCGTCCCGCGTTCGATCGCCGTGGACCGCCTCCTCCGGCGGCGCCAACGCTTCGAAGTCGGGCGCGTCCGCGCGCTCCGCATCGCCCGCCTTCAGTTCGTCACGGGGGTCGTCCATACGCCGCTCTTCGGGGTATTACGGGATAAAACTTTCTCGCACGGAATATTCCACGAACTCCCCTACCGCAATCGAACGACCGCCCGATCGCTCCGCTCTTCGAGTCGAACCAGCCCGTCGTCCGCGAGGTCGTCGACGAGCCCGCGGAGCCACTCCCGGCCGTGCTCGCCGTCCGGTGCGTAATCGACGCGGATCCGGTGGCCGAGCGCGTCCAACTTCATCTCGTCGTACTCACCGAGCAGCCGCACGATCCGCCCGCGGAACTGCCGGCGGCTCCCCTCGAAGCTCGGCTGCTCGGGCACGTCCGGGGCGGTAAAATCGCCGGTCTGGTAGGCGTGACACCACTCGCGCCACGGACAGCCGGCCTCGTCGCAGCGGGGCTTCTTCCCGCAGGCGACGCCGCCGAGTTCCATGATCGCGTTGTTCCAGACACGCGACTCGCCCGCCGGCATGAGCCGGGACGCGACCCGCTCGAACGCGTCGTCGTCGTCCGGGACATCGAACGCGCGGTACAGGACCCGCTTCACGTTGGTGTCGACGACGGCGTCGCCGTTGTCGAACGCGAACGACGCCACCGCGTTGGCGGTGTACGGGCCGACGCCCATCAGTTCGCTCAGGCCGTCGGGGTCCTCCGGGAACGACCCGTCGTAGTCGTCCTCGACCTGGCCGGCCGCCTCGTGGAGGTACTTCGCGCGGTTGTTGTATCCGAGCGAGTGGTCCGACCAGAAGGCGACCACGTCGGCGCGATCGGCGGCCGCGAGGTCGGCCGTGGTCGGCCACTCGTCGAGGAAGTCCTCCCACGCCGGCACGACGCGGTCGAGCTGAGTCTGCTGGCTCATCACCTCGCTGACGAGGACCTCGTAGGGGTCCTCGGTGCGGCGCCACGGGAACTCCCGGTGGTCCGCCTCGTACCAGTCGACGAGCGCGTCGCGGACCGCGTCGAGGTCGGCCGGCAGCGCCGGCGACTCTCCGGCGTCGTCGCCCGCGGCGGCACCCTCCGAGTCGGTCATACCTCCGGTCCGACCGGCGGCGGTTTATCGGTGCTGGTCGCCGCCGGCGTCGACCGCCGCCATCGTCCGTGGGTCGCGGTCGGGACCCGGATACTCTCCGCCGACGGCGTCCGGGTACAGCTTCGCAGGGTCGAACACCGTCGCAAACGCGCGCGGTTCCCGGACGCTCACGGGCATGCGGTCGCGCAGCCCGGCGGCGGCCCCCGGCCCGGTCAGCGAGGGGTCGAGGCTCACGACCTGCATCGCGCCGCCGCGGTAGGCGGAGGCCAGCGCGGGGTGATCGCCCGGCGGCTGCGCGACCGGCTCGCGCCACGTCTCGACCGCGGCCCGCCAGTCAGCCGCGAGGTCGGCGTCCGAGAGCGACGCGATCACGGCCTCGGCGTCGTCGAGGAGCGGGTCGCTGGCGACCAGCGTCGTCCACGCGTGCGATCGGAGCGCGTCGAGCGCATCGCGCGCGGCGCCGCCGACGAGCAGGTCCGCCGCGAGCGCGTCCGCGTCGGCGACGACGCGGGCCGGGGTGGGGTCGAGGGGGTCGGCGACCGCGTCGCCGTCGCGGGAGGCGTCGCCGTCGTCCCGGTCTGACGCTGATCGCACGTCGTCGAGCGCCGAGCGCACGTCCGCCTCGTCGAGGTCGCCGTCGAACGCGGCCGCGCGCTCGAACAAGTCGGCGAAGGTCATACGCGTCGGTCGGCGCCGCGCCCGTATCGTCCTTGCGGCCGAACTCGACCGGGCGCCGGCGACGCTGACCGCGACGCTCGACCGCGAGACGCTCGCCCCACAGCGGGATCCGGTCGGCGCCGTCGATAAGTTTGAAAATATTCTTTTGAATATTGAAAAAGTAGTTTTCTAAGTAGGAACTATTAAGTAGGTCGCGCGCGTATGTACAGTTGAAATGAGTACCCAAAAGCAGGCCCGTCAGCGATACGGCGACGTTCACGAGAGCGAAGCGCTCCGCGTCCCCGAGGAGAAGGCCGAACAGCTCGTCGACGCGCTCAACAGCGACCTCGCGGCGACGTACGTCCTCTACCATCAGGTCAAGAAACACCACTGGCTCGTCGAGGGCGCCGAGTTCCTCGACATCCACGAGTACCTCGGCGAGGTCGCGGCCGACCTCGAGGAGGGCGCCGACGTGCTCGCCGAACGCGCACAGGCGCTCGGCGGCGTGCCGCTCTCTGGCGGCGCGAACTACGAGGAACACGCGCCGGTGACCCCCGAGGACGCCGACGCCTACGACATCCGGACGTCGCTGGAACACGACCTCGAGATCTTCGGCGACATCACCGAGCAGCTCCGCGAGCACATCCAGCTCGCCAACAACCTCGGCGACTACAACACCGAAGAGCAGCTCCGCGAGGTCCTCGAAGACGTCGAGGAACACGGCCACCACCTCGAGCACTACCTCGAGGACGACACGCTCGTCACGAGCGAGACGCTCGAGTAAGCCGACCGCGACGGACTGCTCTCGGGCCGTTCCGGAATCCGATTTTCGTGTTTTTCACGCCCCGCAGAGTGGCGACGCCAGCGACGCTCCCGCCGCTCAGTCCATGTCCGGCGCCCGCTCGCCCGCCGGGATCACGATCTCCAGCCAGTTCTCCTCGGGCGGGAGCGGACAGGAGAACGTCTCGCTGTACGCGCAGAACGGGCTGTACGCGAGGTTGAAGTCGATCGTGACGCTGTCGCCGTCGTCGAGGTCGCGCTCGGGCGCCAGCTCCATGTAGCGCCCCTGATGGTACGTCTGCTGACCGGTCGTCTTGTCGCGGAAGGGGACGAAGATGGCGCCGTCGTCGCCCTCCTGTCGGTAGCCCGCCAAGGTGTGTTCCTCTCCGTCGACCTCGAACGCGAACGTGACGACCCGGAGGTACCGGACCGGGTTGCTCGCGGTCGTCTCCATCTCGACCGGCTCGGGATCGTCGTGGACCGTGACGGTCGCCTCGACGCGGTAGTCCGGATTCGGCGGGAAGTAGTCGAGCCCGTCGAACTCGTCGCGCTGTTCCGGCGGAATCGGCGACTGCGGGTGGTCGTCGAAGAACTCGTCTTTCTCCCGGCGGTTCGCGCGGAGCCGCTCGGCGTAGTCCTCGCTCATGGCCGGACCGACGGGCGCCGGCCGTTTCAGGCCCGCGGTTCGGCTGCCCTCTCCGTCCCCGCCGTCAGCTCACAGCGCCTGAAGGTCCGCGAGGCAGTCGTCGAGGTCGCGGTTCGACGTCGCCAGCGAGACGCCGTCGACGCGGGCGAGGTCGGCGGCGTGGTCCCAGAGGTCGCCGTCCTCGATCCCGTGGAGCACGACCGCGTTTGGGGTGGGGCTCACGACCCGGAGCGCGACGAGCGGCGACTCGCCGCGCGTCACCCGCGTGAACACGAGCGCGCGGTTCGTCGACTGGCCGTACAGCCGGTAGAACTCCTCGCTGGAGAGCCGCGTGATCGCCTGGATCGAGTCGATGACTGTGTGCCCGTTCACGTGGTCGTGGTCGCCGCGGACGATCTCCGTCGCGCCCATCGCCTCGTAAAACTCCGCTAAGGGCACCGCCGTCGAGTACTCGCGGAGGTCGTGGACGATGTCGCTCTCGAACCCGGCCGAAAGCACCCGGGCGTGCTGTCGGAGCCGCCCGCCGCCGCGCCGCTCGTCGATGTCGAGCAGGCCCTCAACCGTGCGGCGGACGACGCCGATCCCCGGGCTCTCGCGGCGACCGCTCTCGTAGTCGGAGACGACCGACGAGGAGACGCCGAGCTGCTCGGCCAGCTCCGTCTGCGAGACGTCGAAGTCGGTCCGCCACTTCCGGAGCGTCGCCCCCGGGTCGTCGCTCAGCGTTATCTCGCCGGCGATCCGGCGGGAGAGCTCCTCGCGTGCGTCGCTCATGCCATGAACGGACGGCCGAGCGCCGCAAAAGGGTACCGTTCGTCGCGCGTCGAAAGCCGCGAAGCCTACTCCAGATACAGCGAGTAAACGATGACCGCGAACCCGACCGCCGTGAGGAGGCCGTCGATGGCGATGCCGACCGCCAGGTCGGCGCCGATAATCTGGTGGGAGACGCCGCCCAGCAGCGCCCCGACGGTGACGATGCCGAAGCCGACGCCGAGCTCCCGCAGCGAGCGGTCGCCGGTCCGGTTGTACGCGCGGAGCGCGTAGTAGGTGATGCTGCCACCGAGGGCCAGGATGGCGGTCTTTGCGGCGATGATAGTCAGGTCGATGTAGGGGTTCATGTTTCCTCTCGTAGCTCCGACCACAGGTCGGCAAGTCGCTCGTCTCGGGTCCGCTCCGGCCGAGAGAACTCCACGTCGAACTCGCGGCGGTCCGCGTCTTCCTCGCCGTCGCCGTCGACCGAGACGGTGACGGCGTCGAACGACACCGAGTACCGCGTCGTGTGCTGTCCGTCCCGCCGGATGTCGGTCGACTCCGACAGCAGGGAGGCGTCCGTGAGCTTCTCCAGCTTCCGGTAGGTCGTCGACAGGGGATGTCGCACTCCTCGGAGAGCTCGCTCGCGGTCTTCGGCTCGGTGAGCGCCGCGACGATCTGCCGGGCCGCGTCGTCGGCCAGCGCGTCGAGCACCTCGTCGACCGACGGCGGCTCCGACTCTCGCGACGGGTCCCGCACCATGCCTGACGGTTCGGCCCCCGGAACTTAAACCATCGAACTTCGGTCCAGTGCCGGGACGGTTCGACCGTCCACCTCCCGGTCCGACCCGCAGAGGGACTGCGCATGGGCGCGGGAGTCGACCCGAGCGAGTCCCCCCGTTTTTGTACGGCCGCGGCGTATCGCGGCTCGATGGACACGTGGAAGCGACGAGTCGTGTTGTACACGATATTTCTCGGCGTCGTGCTCACCTTCACCGCCGTCGCTTACCGGTGGGGGATGCGCGTGTACGAGAACGACCCCCGGACCCTGATCGAGTCGGTCCAGTTCGCGATCGAGATGTTCACCACGACGGGGTTCGGCGGCGACTCGTCCTCGTGGCAGAGCCAGCAGATACACGCGTTCGTCGCCGTGATGGACCTCGTCGGGATGATGCTCCTCATCGGCGCGCTCCCCGTCGTCGCGACCCCGCTCCTCGAGTCCGCGTTCTCGACGACCGTCCCCCGATCGCTAGAGGGGGACCTGGAGGGACACGTCGTGGTGTGTTCCGACACGGCGCGCTCCGATGCGCTCTTAGACGAGTTCGAGTCGGAATCGGTTCCGTACGTCGTCGTCGAGCGCGACCCGGACCGGGCGCTGGACCTCTACGAGGCGGGCCACAGGGTGATCCGGGCCGACCCCGAGACGACCGGGGGGCTCGAGCGCGCGGGCCTCGGGTCGGCGCGCGCCCTAGTCACCGACGTCTCCGACCGCGTCGACGCGAGCATCGTCCTCGCGGCGAAGGAGCTCTCGACGGACGTCCGCGCGATAAGCGTCGTCGAGGACCCGAGCCGCGAGCGGTACCACCGCCTCGCCGGCGCGGACGAGGTACTCTCCCCGCGGTCGCTGCTCGGAGAGAGCCTCGCCTCCAAGGTGACGACCGCGGTGCGGACCGACCTCGACTCGGCGGTCGCGGTCGGTGACCTGCGGATCGCGGAGGTGTCGATCCACCACGGGAGCGGCCTCGCCGGCTCGACGCTCGCCGGCAGCCGGATCGGCGAACGCACGGGGGTCGACGTGATCGGCGCGTGGTTCAACGGGTCGTTCGAGGCGGCGCCGCCGCCGAACGCGACGCTGTCCGCGGGGACGGTCCTCCTCGTCTCGGGGACCGAGGGGCAGGTGGAGCGGCTCGTCGACCTGACCAACTCGGCGGCCCGCCGGTTCGGCGCGGGCGAGACCGTCGTCGTCGGGTACGGACAGGTCGGGAAGACCGTCGTGGACGCCCTCGAAGCGGCCGACCTCCCGGTGACCGTCGTCGACCGCGACGGCGGCGAGGCGATCGACGTAGTCGGCGACGCGACCGAGCCGGAGACGCTCCGGGAGGCCGGCGTCGACGACGCGCGCACCGTCGTCCTCGCCCTTCCCGACGACACGACGGCCGAGTTCGCGACGCTCGTGGTCCGCGATCTGGCGCCGAACGTGGAGCTGCTCGCGCGGGTCGAGGACCCGGAGAGCGTGCCGAAGATGCACCGCGCCGGCGCCGACTACGTCCTCTCCCTCTCGACGGTGACCGGGCGGATGTCGGCGTCGGCCGTCCTCGCGGACCGCGACGTGCTCTCGCTGGACACCCACGTCGAGGTCGTCAAGAGCGAGGCGCCCGCGTTGGCCGGCCGTACGGTCGGGCAAGCGGCCGTCCGCGAGACCACCGGCTGTACCGTCATCGCCGTCGAGCGCGGCGACGAGCTCGTCACCGACGTGGGCCCGGAGACCCGGATCGAGCGGGGCGACGGGCTCGTCGTCGCCGGCACCGACGAGGGGGTCCGCGCGTTCGAGCGCGCGTTCGCCTGAGCGGGTTCGCTCTGCGGATTCGCTCTACGAATTCGGCCCGCGCCGCCGGTCCGGGTCGCGGCGCTGATCCCGCTCGCACCGCCGATCCCGCCGGGACGAGTCGAACGCTTCAAGTATTCGCTGGCTGTTCGTACCCGTATGAAAGACCAGGGACGCTCCGCGCGCAAGCGGACCGGCGGCCGACTCAAGCACGCCTCGAACAAGAAGCGCCACCAGCTCGGCCGCGAGCCCGCCGAGACCACGGTCGGCGAGACGCGACTCCAGTACATCGACGCCCGCGGCACGGACAAGAAGGTCCGCGCGCTCTCGACGAACGTCGCGCAGGTCGCCGACGACGGCGAGGTCAGCGAGGCCGAGATCGAGAACGTCGTCGACAACCCCGCGAACGTCAACTACGCCCGCCGGAACATCGTCACCAAGGGCGCCATCATCGAGACGTCCGCCGGCCGCGCGCGCGTCACCTCCCGCCCCGGCCAGACCGGCCAGGTCAGCGCGGTCCTGCTCGACTAAGCGCGACCTTTCTGAAGGTATTTCCCCTCGCACGTCCACCAGCCACGCGTGTACCTCGGCGTCGACGAAGCCGGCAAGGGGCCCGCGCTCGGCCCGATGGTCGCGGCCGCGGTGATCGCCGACCCGGCGAGCCTGCCGGCCGACGTCGGCGACTCGAAGCGGATCGCGCCGGCTCGGCGCGAGGAGATGGCCGCGGCCCTCAGGAGCGACCCCGACGTCGCCGTCGGCGTCGCCCGCGTCGAGCCCGCCGAGATCGACCGCCCGGACACCGACATGAACACGCTCACCGTTCGGGGGCAGGCGCGGGCGGTCCGCGACGCGCTCGCGGACCTCCCCGCGGACGTCGCCGAACCGGTCCGCGTCGTCGCCGACGCGGGCGACACCAGCGAGGAGCGGTTCGCGCGGCGCCTCAGCGAGTTCGTCGAGGGCGACGGCGAGAGCGACCCCCCAGACGGGGGACCGCTCCCGGCGGTCGACGTGACGGCCGCCCACGGCGCCGACGAAGACGATCCAGTCGTGGGCGCTGCGAGCGTCGTCGCCAAGGTGAGCCGCGACCGGCGAATGGCTGCGATAAACGCTGAGTACCCCGAGTACGACGACCTCGGGAGCGGCTACCCGAGCGACCCCGCGACCCGGTCGTTCCTGCGCGAGTACGTCGCCGAGACGGGCGACCTCCCCGACTGCGCCCGCCGTTCGTGGGCGACCTGCGACGACGTTCTCGCGGCCGCCGAGCAGTCCGCGCTCGACGAGTTCTGAGCCGATTCGAAAGGGCGACGGAGGGTCGCCCTCAGAACAGTCCTGCGACGAGCCCGCCGACCGCCCCGACGAACGCCTCCCACACCGAGAAGCCGGTCGCGATCGCCAACACGGTGTCCGCGCCGAAGAAGGCGAACAGCAGCGCGGAGCCGAGGTGAGCGAGGCGCATGTCGACCCGCCCGGCGAACTTGTGGAAAAAGTACGCGTTCGCGAGGCTCACCGGGATGATCGCGAGCATCTCGCCGAACCAGATGGCGGAGGTCGCCCCGTACTGGACCGCTAAGCCGATCGTGACCAGCTGGGTCTTGTCGCCGAACTCGCCGGTCGCGGTGAGCGCGAAGATCGGCAGGAAGCCGCCGAGCGACCCCGAGTACCGATCGAGCCGCCCCGGCAGCGAGAGGTCGTCGAACGCGGCCATCCCGCCGTCCGTGCGCTCCGCCTCGGGGCTCGTCCCGCGGGGCGGGGCGGAGCGGTACAGAAGCACCGCGAAGACGAAGAACAGGACCGCCGTCACGGCGTTGAGCACGAGCGGCGGGAGCGCCGACTGGAGGGCCTGACCGAACGCGATCTCGACGGCGGTCCACCCGGCGAACGCGGACCCCGCGGCGGCGACGACGATCTTCGGGTCGTACTTCGTCGCGAGCCCGGCGATCATCAGCTGTACCTTCTCGCCCGGGAGCACCGCGAGCTGGGCGGCGAACGCGACGACGAGGATTTCGACGTAGCCGGTCATGCGTCGCTTGCCTCCTGGCCGTCTCCGGCGGCGCTCGACTCCGCGGCGCGGCGGACGTACACGCGGTCCGCGACCGCCTCGGGCAGCCCGTGTTCGTCCCCGTCGCTCGTCCGGACGGTGACGAGCCCGAACGAGGCCACGTCGACGACCTCGACGGTCGTTCCCGGGGTGATCCCCGCGTCGACGAGGAACTCCAACACGTCGGGGTCGCGGTCGCTGATGCGGGCGACGGTTCCCCGTTCGCCGGGCGCCAAGGCTGCGACGAGCGCGGTCCCGGCGTCCTCCGGCGTCGACAGGTCCGCCGGGGGAATGGGGTCGCCGTGCGGGTCGGCCGCGGGGTAGTCGAGGACCCGCTCGACGCGTCGCGTGAACTCCTCGCTGACGTGGTGTTCGAGCGCGTCGGCCTCGTCGTGCACCTCGGTCGCCTCGTAGTCCAGCTGCTCGGCGAGGAACGCCTCGATGAGGCGGTGCCGGCGCACGACCTCCAGCGCGGCGACCTCCCCGGCGGGGGTGAGTTCGACGCCTGTGTACTTCTCGCGGGAGAGCAGCCCCCGGTCGGAGAGCGTCTCCACCATGCTCGTCACGGTCGCGGGGGTCTTGTCGAGCGCCTCCGCGACCTGCGAGGTCGAGACGGGCGGCCCCGCCCGCGACTCGATCCGATAGATCGCCTTGAGATAATCTTCGACGGCGTCGGTGGGCATAGACTTTTTTGACTGGTCTAAACTAATAGTTTGTCGGATCATCTGCCGTTTTCTGATAGAGCCCTAGTGCCGCCCCTATCGGGATCACGAACGAGAAAAAGAGCGCGCCGGACGCGAGACAACTGATCGAGCGTCACATATGGCCGGGGAACAGGCGACCGCGGGGTCAGAGCCGGGTCACCTGACCGTCAGCAGGCGGCGCAGGATGTCGCCGTAGGCGGGGCGGGTGATCAGCACGCCGATCAGCACGCCGAGGACGGTGAAGATGGCGAACCCGGAGAGGTCGCCGAGCGACAGCACCATCAGCGGCGACATCGCGATGATGGTCGTGGCCGCGGCCGCGCCGATGACCCAGAACGCCTGCCGGAACCGCGAGTTGAACACCGTCCGGGAGCTCACGTCGCCCTCGCTCATCACCTGGTCGGCGATGATGACGAGGTCGTCGACCCCGGTCCCGACGACCGCGATGAAGCCCGCGATCACCGCGAGCTCCAGCGGGTAGCCGAGCAGCGCCGCGAACCCGAGCAGGGCGTACACCTCCGCCAGCGCGGTGACGATCATCGGCAGGGCGACGCGCGGTTCCCGGTAGCGGAGGAACACCATCCCGGCGACGGCGAACACCGAGAGCACGCCGATGATGAGCGAGTAGGTCCGGAAGTTCTCACCCTGCGAGGCCGAGATGGACGAGGAGGTCCCCTCGCCGCTGATGTCGAGGTCGGCCGGGAGCGCGCCGGCGCGGAGGTTCAGCGAGATGGTCTGCGCCTCGGTGAACTCGCCGGTCGTGAGACGGAAGTTCCCCGTGTCGGCCCACGAGCCGGCCGCCATGCTGCCGGCGAGGCCGGGGTCCATCCCGAAGGAGTTGACGACCTCCCCGTCGACGACGAGCAGGAGACACGGGTTCGAGTTCTCGAGTTCCCCGGTCTCCGAGTTGTACCCGCATCGGTCCGCCTGGGATTGGTACGCGTCGGCGAAGCCGCGCTGCGCCACGGCGTCTTGGAAGGCGTGTGCCGGCGACTGGCCGCTTTCGGCGGTGTTACGCACCGTGACGGGGACGTACGCGCCGGTGCCGCGGTCGCTCTGTGTCGCGGTCCCGATCTCCTCGAAGTCGTCTTGGATCAGCGCCCCCTCCTGAACCGCGGTGCCGTTCCCGTCGGGGTACGCGATGTCGATCCGGACGGTCCCGCGGTCCTCGAGGAGGTCGATCACTTCCTGCCGGCCCTGTCCCGGCACCTCGACGAGGATGAAGTACTCGCCGGTGATCGACTGGACCTGCTGGACGCTCCCGCCGGAGAGGCCCGCCTCGTTGATCTTCCCTTGGATGATCTCCATCGTCGCGTCTCGGGTCTCCTGAGTGACGCCCGAGCGGATCCCGCCGTACTCGTAGCCGGCGGCGTCCATCGCCGCCCGGAACTGGGACTCGGTCACGGACGGCTCCGTGACCTCCACCGCGCTCTCGTCGGGGACGACGCCGACATCCCGCGTCGAGGCGTTGTCCAGCTCGGCCGCGACCGCCTCCGCGACCGCCTCGGGACTCTCACCTCCGAGCGCCACGTCGGTGGCGGTGTACCCCGAGAGCGGCGCTCGGACGCGCGTCCCGCCCGCGAGGTCGAGCCCGTACTGGAGGTTCGTGATCCCCTGTTTGGCCTCGCTCGCGTTCTCGCCGGGCGCCGGCTCCGGGCCGAATCCGGGGCCGAACAGCGCCACCGTCGACCCGAGCACGACGACGACAAGCAGCAGGATCCGCCAGTTTTCCTTGATCGGTTCGAGCATTATCGCGCCACCCCCTCGAACTTGTACCAGCGAAGCAGCGAGACGTTCAGAAGGTACGTGTTCATCAGGTCGGCACAGAGCCCGACCGAGAGGATGATCCCGATGTCACGGAGCAGTCCGACGCCGAACACCGAGGCGACGACCGCCATCACGACCATCGCGGCGATGGAGGTGAGCGTCATCGTCACCCCGGTCCGCATCGCGCGGCTGACCGACTCGTAGAACTCGCCGGTCCGGCGCAGCACGGAGTCGTTCAACAGGATGTCCGAGTCGACGCTGTAGCCGATGATCATCAAAAGCGCCGCGATCGTTCCGAGCGTCATCTCGATGCCGAGGAGGTTCATCGCCGCGACCGGTATCACGAGGTCGGAGAACGCGGACGCGACGACCGCGAGCGAGGGGACGAACGTCCGGAACAGCGCGAACACGAGCACGCTCATCCCGAGGAACGCGAGGGCCACGCCGAACAGCGCGGTCCGCGCGGTGTCGCTCGCGAAGCTCGGCGACACCTGATCGACGGCGGTCGTGGTTAACCCCGCCGCCTCCGCCTGGTCTTGGAGGTCGTTCGCGAGTCCCTCCGGGTCGTCTTCGGCCGCCTGGAACGTGACGACGACGACGTCGTCGCCCGGGATCGTCCGGACCGAGTCGGGCTGGCGGTCGAAGGCCGTCTGAATCTGCTGTTCGACGTCGCCGTTCGCCTCGTCCGCGACTCGCAGCTCGACGCCGCCGGTGAACTCCAGTCCGAGGTTCGCCGGCGCACCGGTGGCCACGAACCAGCCGCCGATGATCGCCAGCGCGAGGACCAGGAACGCGAGCGGCACCGCCGCGAGCTGCCGGTTCGAGTAGTCGGTGTAGTTGACCTCCGGCACCTCGATCGCTACCATAAATACCGCTTCCTCCGCGGGCGCGAATAAGCCTTCTTATCTCCGAGGGTACGGCGACGACGGCGCTCCGGTCGGCCGCGCTACGGAAGGTACCGCACGGCGACGACGCCCGGCTCCGACCGGACCTCGACGCGGTTCACGCCGAGCCGGGCCGCACGCGAGAGCGTCCCCTCGCGATCGTCTATCACGTCGGCGACCGCCGCTTCCGTCTCCGACTCCGGCGGCGTCAACACGTGGACTTCGCCGACGCCCGCGCGCTCCTCTCGGGAGAGCTCTCCCGTCTCGGTCTCCGCGGCGAGCTCGCGCTCGTGGACGGTCGGCGGCTCCGGGCTCTCCTCGATCGACAGCGACCGGCGCTCCGCGACCTCGATCACCTGATAGGTGACCTCCATCGGCGGATCGGGGGCGACGGTCGCCTCGACGGCGTCGTCGACGTCGAGACCGGGGTTCGAGCTCAGCGTGTGCACCTGCCCGTCGTGGACGTCCTTCAGCACGGCCGAGTCGCTCTCGACGTGCGTGACGAGGAACGTGCTCTCCTTCTCGTCGGTCATTGCGTCCGGGTAGTCGCTCGGCCGACTTCCGGCTTTCGAGCCGTCGGCGGTGACTCGCGTCTACGTCGCCACGTCGTTGACGTCCGCGTCGTCGTCCGACCCGCCGCGGAGCCGGAAGTGCGTCGCGAAGACGGCGAGCGCGGCCGCGACGGGCGGGACGAACCCGGCTAACTGCGGAAGCGCGTACAGCGCCCCGATCACGGCGGAGTCGGTCGGGTCCCGGAGGCCTTCGGGCGCCGAGATGACCATCCCGAGGTATAGGGAGAGCAGGAACAGGAAGCCGGCGACCCCCATCCACCGGTCGTACGTGTCCGCGACGCGGTCGCCGCGGCGGTGGCGGCGGGCGACGAACAGGATCGGCGCGAGCAGCGGGCCGACGGCGCCGAGCCCGGCGACCACGAACAGCGACCGCGAGAAGAGGAACGTCCCCCCCTGCGCTGAGACGGTCTCGCCCATCCAGACGACGAGGGCGAGCGTGACGATGAGCGCGACGAACGCGGCCGCCAGCGCGCCGAGCGCGGCGTACGCGCGCATCGTCAGCGACTCGGTCGCGCGGAACGCGTAGGGGATCGCGCCGAACACCCCGCGGTAACTCTCTGCCATTACACGCGGTAGGCGCGTCGGCGGATTAAATCCCTCGTCGGCGGGAAGCCATTTATAGGCGCGACCGGATCCTCCCTACGTGGGTCTCTACGACGCCTACCTCGCGACGCGCCACCGCCTCCACGACGCCGAGCCCCCGGCACACGTCGCCTTGGTGGTCACCGAGCGCGACCTCCTCGCCGACGGCGCGTTCGACACGCTCTCGTCGGCGATCGGCTGGGCGTTCGAGTACGGCGCGGAGCGCGTCACCGTCTCCGTCTCCGTCCTCGACCGCGCGGTCGCCCCGACGCTCGTTCGTGAGTTACGGCGGCTCGACACACCGACGGAGACCGTGGTCCGCGGTCCGGAAGTCGACGGGGGGCCGGAGCAGGGGAGCCCGGACGCGGCGACGGAGGCGGGCACTGCCGCTGACGCCGACGCCCCGGTCCGGATTCTGGTCGGCCTCGGCGGCAAGGCAGAGTTCGCCGGCGCGGTCCGCGAGCTCGCGAGCGACGTCGCGGCCGGCGAGATCACGCCCGAGGCCATCGACGAGACCGACGTCGCGGAGCGGCTGCTGTTCCCCGAAGAGCCCGACTTAGTCATCAAGACCGGCGCCGAGCGGCTCTCCGACTTCGCCATCTGGCAGTCGGTGTACGCCGAACTCTACTTCACCGACGTGAACTGGCGGGACTTTCGCAGACGCGAGTACCTCCGCGCGGTCTTAGACTTCCAGGACCGACAGCGCCGGTTCGGTAGGTAGCGAGCGCCGGTTCGGCAGGTAGCGGGCGCCGCTCGGCACCCCCGAAGACCGCCTACCAGACGAACGCGAAGAGCGCGGTGAACGTCACCAGCGCGCCCACGGTCGAGAGGATCGGCACGATGTTCTGCATCAACACGACGCGCGCGCTCGTGCCCGGGTTGAACAGGTCTGAGGCCGAGGGGATGTCGCTCGCGTCCCCCTCGCCGATCTCCGGCATCTCGTCGGCCGTCAGCGCGCCGACGGAGACCGTCGGCTCCTTCTCGCCTTTGATCCCCTGTCGCACCGTCACCGTGCGCGTTGCGCGCCCCCAGCCCAGCCCGACGATCGACATCGTCGCGATGATCACGAACGAGGCGGGGATGCCGACCGCCGAGAGGCTGATGACGATCCCCGAGGAGACGACCGCGACGACGATGGCGGCCGTCAGCGGGAGGTCGGTGATGTCGTTGCCGAGCGTGTCGAGCGTCCGCCGAGCGATGGTGAACGCGCCGACCGCGACCGCGGCGCTCCCGAGGAGGATCATCGGCGTCATCTCCACGCCGTCGAGCGCGACGAGCGGCGCGATGGCGTTCGCGATGTTCGACGTCCCGGAGGAGAACGCCATCAGGCAGCCGATGGAGATGACGACGATTCCGCCCGTCAGCTCGCGCCGCGTCGTGTTCGGGCCGAGGACCGGCCGCGGGATCAGTCCGGAGCGGTCGAACTCGAACAGCGCCCCGTCGGTGCTCTCGATCGCCACCCAGCGGTCGATCGCCGAGTAGAAGTAGCGCCCGACGACGCCCGACACCCAGAACCCGATGATCGGCGCGACGAGCCACCAGATCGCGATCTCGCCCATCACCGCCCAGTCGAGGGTGTTCGTCGCGATTCCCAGCCCGGCGATGGAGCCGACCGCCGTCATCGATGTCGACGCCGGGACTCCGGCGTAGTTGCCGACGAACAGCGCGCCGCCGATGAAGAAGAGGACGATGATGCTCGTCTCCAGCGTGAACACGTTCGCGCCGGTGACGAGGTCCTCGCCCAGCGTCGTCACCACGCGCTGGCCCAGCGTCCCCGCACCGACGAAGAAGAACACCGACATCAGCGCCGCCGCGCCCGCCTTCGATATCACGTCCGCGCCGACGGCCGGTCCGAACGCCGGCCCCGTCGTCGCCCCGCCGATGTTGTATCCGACGAACGCTGCCACCGCGATGCCGACGAAAAGAAGAAGCTCAACCATATACCCGAACAGAGAACACACGCGCTGTTAAACGGACCGGGTCTGTCGCTGTCAGCTCCGCACACACGGCGCTCGCGGAGCGGTCACGAGCGAGACGGATGCGAACGCGGACGGTATTTAAATGACGATGCGAGCAGTTCTGAGTTGTTTATAAATGAACGGGGCGGTGGCGCGTGCCTCCAAGTGGCCGCCGAAGGCGGCCGCGAGGAGCACGCGCGAGGGAGTCGCTGGCGGCCGGAGCGCAGCGAAGGCCGCCAGCGACGAGGCTGGGGAGGCGTGAGGCGCGGTTGCGGTGCGGGGCGGGACTCAAAGGGGCAGTCGCGAGGCGGGCGCAGACGACGCAAGCACCGCAACGAGGGAGCGGTAGCGACCGAGTGCGGAGCGCAGCGAGTGTGCGTCCGCCTCGCGGCTGGGGCTTTGGAGGTGTGCTCCGCCGACCTGCCGCCGATTTATAAATAACTGATAGCGTTCAAATCCCTCTCGGCGATTCCTCTCACTACGTTCGAGAAATGCACCGGCCGAGACTCCCGCGAGCAGCGAGGGACCGAGGGTCCCTCTGGCAGCCGGCGCGTAGCGCCGGCGACGCAGCGAGCGGGAGTCAGGCCGGGGCACGACTGAAAGGAGTGCACCGGCCGAGATTTGAACTCGGGTTGCAACCATGGCAAGGTTGCGTGATACCACTACACTACCGGTGCGTGCTTCGCATCTCGCAGTTGGTCGGAGACTCACTTAAACCTGTCACATCGGGACTGCGGTGCGTCGTTGTCCTCGTCGCCGCTTCGTCGCTCACTCTCCCCGCAGTCGCGCGATCTCGTCCGCGTGCGCGTCGTGAAGATCGGCGAACGTGGCGGCCTCCGCATCTTCCTGCGTCCCGCTCTCACGCCGGTCACGCATCCGGCGCTTGATCGCCGCGAGCGCGTCGGACTCGCCAGCCGCGATCTCGTCGGCCACCGAGCGCGGGTCGTCGACGACGCGCGAGACGAGCCCGGTCCGCAGCGCGGCGTCCGCGTCGAGGACCCGCCCCGAGAGCGCGAAGTCGAGCGCGTCACCCTCGCTCATGACGCGCGGGAGCCTGACGGTCCCGCCCCAGGCGCCGAACAGCCCCAAGGAGACGCCGGGCTCGGCCAGCGTCGCCCGCGGGGTCGCAACTCGAACGTCGGCCGCCAGCGCCAACTCCACTCCACCACCACGGGCAGCGCCGTCGATCCCGCAGACGACGACCGACGGCGACTCCTCGATGGCGGCGGCGACGCGTTGCCCTCGCCGCGCGAACGATTCCGGATCGTCGAGCGCGGCGACCGCGTCGAGGTCGGCGCCGGCACAGAAGGCGTCGCCCGCGCCGCGCAGGAGCGTCACCGGCGGGCCTTCCTCGGCTTCCGGCTCCGCGAACGCCTCGCGCAGGGCGGTCAGGTCCGCGGGCCGAAGCGCGTTGCGCGCCTCCGGGCGGTCGAGCGTGACGACGCGCACGTCGCCGTCGGTTCGGGTCCGGATCACGGTACCGGATCCCGTTCGTTTCCAAAGGTCTTTGCCCTTCGCTCGTCTACCGAACGGCAATGGACGATGCCGCGCGAGCGCGTGACGCCGCGCGCGATGCGCTCGCGGACGTCGAACCCGAACAGCTCCGCGAGGCCCTTGACGGTCGGCTCCTCGACGCGGCGGTGACCCCCGGCGTGCTGGCGCTGGTCACCGCTCGCGCGCTGGAGCCCGACGTCGACCTCGGCGACGTGGCCGACCGCGCCGCGGGCGTGCAGCTCATCTACGAAGGGTTGCGACTCACCCGCACGGTGGCCCGCGAGGAGCCGTGGGTGACGGCGGCGACCGCCGCGGCCGACATCGACGCCGACATGGATATCCTCGCCGCCGACGTGCTCGTCTCCCGCGGCTTCTCGCTTTTAGCCTGTACCGACGCCGCCCGCCCCGCGGTCGACGTGGTGCGTTCGTTCGGCCGCGACCAGACGCTGCGCGACCGCGAGGGCACGGATGCCGAGACGGCGGCCGGACTCGACCGCAACCTGGAGGTGGACGCCCTCGAGCTCGCCGTCGTCGCCGGCACCACCGCCGTCGGCGGCGACCCGCCCGAGGAGCTGCTCGAATACGCCCGCGACCTCGCCGCCGACTGCGACGGCGAGTTCCCGCCCGCGGGCCGGGCGCTGCCGGACGCGACCGCCGACCGCATCGCCGACATCTCGGAGCGGGCCGTCAGCGCGACGGACCGCTGACCGGCGGACGACGAGGCGGAGTCGATCCCCCGACGCCGCGCCCACGAATCGAAACCCCTAAAGTCGAATCCGGTCAACGACTGGTTGCGTGCCTGGGTAGCTTAGCGGTAAAGCGCGTCCTTGGTAAGGACGAGACCGGGGGTTCAAATCCCCCCTCAGGCTCTTTCCTCCGTACACTCCTTGTACGCACACTTTTATCGATACACTCGTCTGAACGAAACCCGTTCGAGATTCGCGTCTCTCGCTAAACAGGGCATCCCTCGCCGTAATGCGATTCGGTGAAGTGTCAGGACACACAAACTGATTCACAGACAGCGGCGGATTAGACCCAAAATTGACCGGGGGTGCGTCCCCTCAATCGACACCCCGGATTTCACTAATCCACACTCACGGGATGGACGATGAACCGTAGTCAGGAATGTGATAGAACTGCTCCTCGATGCGGCTATCCACGTCGGTTACGCGGTGAGTGAGCCTCCGCCGAAACGACTATCGGTAAGACCAGCGTATTACGTTTATATGTCCGAAGCAACCACAAACGACGACGGCGGCGACGACATCGCCACGGTCAACTTCAAACTCACCGAGTCGTTCCTCGAACAGATAGACGATACGTGGCAGGGACGCGGGTTCAACAGCCGGAGCGAGTTCATCCGGTACACGCTTCGGGACGCCGTCGAGTTCCCGACGTTCGACCGCGACGAACTCGTCGCCCTGCTCGAAGCCGAAGAAGACATCCGCGAGGGACGAACGACGAGCGCCGAGGAAGCCCGCGAGCGGTTCGACACGGATGAATGACAACGGGAGGGCGTGGGAACTCTCCGCGACGGCCGAAGACGACCTCGACGGACTCCCTCCTGCCGATCAAAAACAAATTCTCGATAAGCTCGACGAGATCGTCGACTCACCGTGGCGCGACCCGCCCGACTACGGTGAACCGCTCCGGAACAGTCCGTACAAGAAAATCCGATCGGGGAGTTCCGGCTCTCCGTGAGCTTCCGGCAGGACGACGAGCGGCTCGTCGTTGCACGTATCAAGCGTCGGGGCGGCGCGTACACCGCTAACGACGATTAAGTAACATGATCCTCTCCGAACTACTATATTCCTTCATATCCAGTGTGATCGCATGGACGACGGAAGCCCACCGGGGGAGTTCGAAGACGTCAATGAGGCGGTCGGCGCCGAGTGGGAGGCCGAAACGACGCCGTACGAACGCGTCCGGCGCGTCATCGAGCACGCGTACGACCCCGTCTCGGCCGAGACGGTCGCGGAGGAGGCGCGGACCGCGCCGAAAACCGCCCGCAAACACCTGAACGCGCTCGCGACGGAGGGGTTCGTCGAGACGGAGAACGGCGACCACGGCGGGACGCTGTACCGCCGCTCGCCGGAGTCGCTGGTCGTCGAGCAGGCCGCGGAGATCCTCGAACGCGTCTCCACCGACGACCTCGTCGCTCGGATCCGAGAGATGCGGACGCGGCTCGGCGAGTTCCAGTCGGAGTACGGCGTCGAATCGCCCGAGGAACTGACCGTCGACCAGACGAACCACGCGCTCGCGGCGTCCGAGTCCGAGTCAGATGACCCCGATCCGGAGACGATTCGCGAGTGGAAGACGCTCCGGCGGAACCTCGCGTTCGCGAACGCGGCCCTCGCAGTCGGCAACGCGGAGCGGTTCGTCGACGACGACCGTCGCTCCGGCGACGACGGCGTTCCCGTGTGATCGATGCCGGAGCCACAACATGAGGCCCACGCCCTCCGCGGGGCGACCGACCGCCCGGCGCTGCTCGCGATCCGCGACACCGTCGAGGAGATGGAGCCGCTCGCCACGGCCCGCCTCGACGACTATATCAATCCGTCCGCGCTCGAAGTCGAACTCGCGGACGGACTCCGCGACGCCGACGAGGCCCGCCTCGACGTCACGTGGACGACGCGAGGCGATTACAAGTACCACTACACGGATCCCACGGGCGTGAACCTCCGGTGGGGAAACCATCCCCACGACGGCGACTACGTTCACGCCACCGGGCCGGAGCACTACCATCCGCCTCCGGACGCGAGTTCGGACCCCGACGAGGTCGAGGCGTCCTGTATCACGCAGTCTCCCGAGGAGCTGGTCACCCGCGCCGTCTGTAAACTGTGGCGGGTCGCCTATCACGCGGACTCGTACGCGCCGCTCAACGCCGTGAGCAACCCGCCCTGAACCGGCGCCGGTAAGCGATCGAATCTCCCCGCGGTAGGCGCTTTTTTATTTCCCACTCTCCGACTGACACGACACATGGGCAAACACGAGCGCGGCTGGGTCGAGGCCACGGAGAAGCTGACGGCGCAGCTCGCGAACGGCACGGCACCCGACCCCGACCTCGAAGAACAGGGGGAACCCGACCTCGCGAAGGCCCTCGCGGAGCGCATCCGGGCCGACTTCCCGGACCGGACCGCGGTGCGACACGCCGGCAACTCCTACGACTCGCTGGGCGACCTGATCGTCGACGCCGCCGACGGCGAGACGTTCCTCGAAGCGAAGTTCGTCGCGAGCGGGGGCACGCGGGCGAACCTCGGACAGGACACCCTGACGCAGTTCGGACTCTTCGAAGACGCCACCGCGTGGAGCGACTTCCGCGAGGAGATCGGGTTCCCCGAGGACCGCGAGGCCCTCCTCCGGCGGTTCGACGACTACCCGGACGACGTCCGCGACTGGTCGTACAAGTCGGCGGTGTACGACCGCGCGAAACACCTCAAAAACGTCCTCGACGTGTCGCGGGGCCAGAAAACGGGGTCGCGGGCGGATGAGGTCCTCGCGGACCCAGATTCGACGGAGAGGCAGCGCGAGGCGGCGCGGATCGTCAACGCGATTCTCGAACTCGACCGCGAGGAGAAGTTCGCGTACTTCGATCACCTCCGCGAGGCCGAGCAGAACCCGCGCAACGTCGAGACGTTCGCGCACCTGATCATCTGTGGCTACCACACCGCCGACGCGCTGGAGGAACACTTCGACGACGACCTCGACGAGATCAAGCGGCTCCTCGAAACCGACTCCTACCGCCTCTACGAGGTGAACAAGAACAGCGGGGCGGTGACGGTCGAGAACCCCTCGGAGCTGCTCGCCGGCTTCGAGTGGGCGGACACGCGCGTCGAGATCCCGGAGGACGGGACCTCCGTGAGCGTGGTGACGGGACCGCCCGAGAATCGGCGGCGCGTGCTGAACATCGCGTACAACTGGAAGAACAAGTTCCAGGGGATCCAGACGCCGTCGATGAACGTCTTCGTCCCCGAGGCCTGAGTCGAGGGGACCGCCGCGCCGCTCCGGCTCGAACCGGCGGCGACCCCCGCCGACCCGCACGCTTTTGCGCTCGGACGCTAAGGGTCGACTATGCAACGCGGCCGCCGGAAGCCGGACTGGCTGAAGTCGCGCCCGCCGTCCGGGAGTCGCTTCACCGAGATCAAGTCCACCCTCCGCGACCGCGACCTTCACACGGTCTGCGAGGAGGCGAACTGCCCGAACATGGGCGAGTGCTGGTCGGGAGAGGACGGCCCCGGCACGGCGACGTTCATGCTGATGGGCGACCGCTGCTCGCGCGGCTGTAACTTCTGTGACGTCGAGACGGGCGGCATGGAGCCGCTCGACCCTGACGAGCCGGCGAACGTCGCGGACGCGGTCGCGGAGATCGGCTTGGACTACGTCGTTCTCACGTCCGTCGACCGCGACGACCTCGCGGACGGAGGATCGGCGCACTTCGCCGAGACGATCCGCGAGATCAAGCGCCGCGACCCGGAGATCCTCGTCGAGACGCTCATCCCGGACTTCCAGGGGGACCCCGAGGCGATCGACCGCATCATCGAGGCGGAGCCGGACGTGATCGCCCACAACGTCGAGACCGTCGAGCGGCTCCAGTGGCCGGTCCGCGACCGCCGCGCGAACTACGAGCAGTCGCTCGCGGTCCTCGACCGGGTCGACCGCGAGTCGGACATCCACACGAAGACGAGCCTCATGCTCGGCGTCGGCGAGTACGACCACGAGGTGTACCGGACGCTCGGCGACCTCCGCGAGGTCGGCGTCGACGTCGTCACCTTCGGCCAGTACCTCCAGCCGTCGCGCTCGCACCTCGACGTGTTCGAGTACGTCCACCCGGACGTCTTCGAGACGTGGCGGCGGGTCGCCGAGGAGGAGTTCGACTTCCTCTACTGCGCGTCGGGCGCCATGGTTCGGTCGTCGTACAAGGCCGGCGAGCTGTTCGTCGAGGCGCTGGTGCGCGAGGGCAGGTCGCCCGAGGACGCGCGGCGCCACGCGCGGGCCGCGGGCGGGGACTGACAGGGATATAAAACACCGAGGCGCGGCTCCGAGAACTCCGCCGAGGCCGCCACAGCTGTCAGGCGCTTTCGAGGTATCGACTTTTGTCCGAACAGCGAGTTATTTACCGCTCGGTGACCCACCCTGTGGCAGTGAGACGTACACATGGGAACAACTGACTCGTCGATCGTCGACTCGGCGCGGGCCCGACCGGGGCTTCTCTTCGTCGCCCTCCTCGGCGGCCTGCTTCTCGTCGACCTCGCGGCGAAGCTCGCGGGAGTCGGCCTCGGCCCGATCGGGGGGTCGATCTCGGTCGACCGGCTCGGCTCGAACCTCTGGAACGGCGTCGTCATCGGGCTCGTGATCGGGCTCGCGGGCATCGGGCTCTCGATGACGTACAGCATCCTCTCGTTCGCGAACTTCGCGCACGGCGACCTCGTCAGCGTCGGAGCGTTCTCCGGCTGGGGCGTGGCGTTCCTGATCGCGGGCTTCGGCGACGTGCCGGTCCGCGCGCTCCTGACCGTCCGCGATGCGGGGAACGCCTCGCCGGGCGACATCGGCGCGCACATCCTCACGACGCCCGCCGCCATCCTCGTCGGGCTGCTCGCGGCGTTCGCCGTCACCGCGCTGCTCGCGGTGGCGCTCGACCGCGCGTTCTACAAGCCGATGCGTGACCGCGACGGGATCTCGCTGCTGATCGCCTCCATCGGCGCGGCGCTCATCGTCCGCTACCTGCTCCAGTTCGTTTACGGCTCCGACCGCCGAGGGATCACCGCCAGCGTCGACGCGTCGAACCTCGCGTTCGACCCGCTCGGGCTCTCGGTGAACGCCCACGAGCTCACCATCCTCGTGGCCGCGGTCGGGCTGATGCTCGCGATGCACGGGATGCTCCAGCACACGAAGCTCGGCACGGCGATGCGGGCGATGGCCGACAACAAGGATCTCGCGCTCATCACGGGGATCCCGGCCGAGCGCGTCGTCACCGCCACGTGGATCATCGGCGGCGGGCTCGCGGGCGCGTCCGGCTACCTCTACGTGCTGCTCCGCGGGACGATCCAGTTCGACTTCGGCTGGCTCCTCCTCCTGTTGATCTTCGCGGCCGTGATCTTAGGCGGGATCGGCTCCGTCTACGGCGCCATCGCCGGCGGCCTCGTCATCGGCGTGGTGTTCACCACGTCGACGATCTGGATCCCCTCCGACTTCAACCAGGCCGCGGCGTTCGGCGTGATGATCCTCATGCTGCTGTTGCGCCCCGAGGGGCTCTTCGGCGGGGTGACGACCACATGAGCGACGCGAATTCGACTGAAGGGGACGCCGAGGCGCCCGAGAGCGCGACGGCGGCGGTGGTCGAGGCCGCCCGAGAGAGTGACCTCGGCCTCGTCGTCGGGACGCTGCTCGCCATCTACGCGGCCGCGACGCTGCTGACGTTCACCGACGGGCTCAACAGCGTCGTCGGGCTCATGGAGACGCTGACGTTCCTCGGGCTCGTCTACGCGCTCACCGCGCTCGCTTTAAACCTCCAGTGGGGGTACACCGGCCTCTTCAACATCGGCGTCGCCGGCTTCATGGCCGTCGGCGTGTACACGATGGGGATGGTCGTCCGGTCGCCCGACCCCGCGTTCGGCCCGCCCGGACTCGGGCTGCCGCTCCCGGTCGGGATCGTCGCCGGCATGGGGATGGCGGCGCTGCTCGGCGCGGTCGCGGCCCTGCCGGCACTCCGGCTCAAGGCCGACTACCTCGCCATCGTGACGCTCGGCCTCTCGGAGATCGTCCGCCTGTCGCTCCAGTCGAGCGCCTTCGACAACTTCCTGCGCGACACGATCGGCGCCGGCACCGGCGGCGGCCGCGGGATGGGGATGCCGGACAACCCCGTCCGCGAACTGTTCCTCGTCGACGGACAGGCGGGGACGCCGACCGCGTTCGGCGAGCTCGTCTTCGGCGTCTTCGGGAACGACGGGCTCGGCATCTCGCACCCGATCCTCATCGGCTGGGGGTACATCGCCGTCCTCGCGGCGTTTTTGGTCGCGTTCTACCTCGTACTCGAACGCCTCGGCCGCTCGCCGTTCGGTCGGACGATGAAGGCGATCCGGGAGGACGAGCTCGTCGCCAACTCGCTCGGCAAGGACGTGAACCTCGTGAAGATCAAGGTGTTCGTCATCGGCTGCGCGCTGATGGGGCTCGCGGGGATCCTCTGGTTCGGCAGCCAGGGCAACGTCTCGCCGACCCCGCAGTTCCGCCCCCTCCTGACCTTCTACGTGTTCATCGCGGTGATCATCGGCGGGTCGGGGTCGAACACCGGCTCCGTCCTCGGCGGCATCGTCTTCGCCGCGGTCCTGTTCGAGGGGCCGCGGCGCGTCGGCGGGACGGTGCGGGGGCTCATTGACGCGGAGACGCCGCCGTCGTTCGCCGACGCCCTCGTCTCGCTCGACCCGGTGACGTTCCTCGCGTACGCGACCGACAACATCGCGCCGCTCCAGTTCGTCTTCCTTGGCCTCGTCTTGGTGTTCATCATCCACCGGCGGCCGGAGGGAATCTTAGGCGACCGGATCGAGACGGCCGCGGCCGTCGACCTCTCGGAGCGGCCGGCCGGAGGTGAGAGCGATGAGTAGCGACGCGCCCGACCCGGCCGACATCGCCGACGCGGACGATGTCGCCGACACGGTCGACGCGACGGACGCGACGGTCGACGAACCCGAGGCGAACGACAGCGCGGTCGAGGAGGCGGCGAAACACGTCCCCTCCGGGGGGCCCCCGCTCCGCGTGGAGGGATTAGTCAAGCGGTTCGGCGGCGTCACCGCCGTCGACGGCGCCTCGTTCGAAGTCGAGTCCGGCTCGCTGACAGGGCTCATCGGGCCGAACGGCGCCGGGAAGTCGACCACGTTCAACTGCATCACCGGCGTCCACGAGCCGACCGCCGGCAAGGTGTACTTCGAAGGCGAGGATATCACCGGACTCAGGCCGCACCAGATCGCTCGGAAGGGGCTGGTCCGGACGTTCCAGATCGCCCGGGAGCTCTCCGAGATGACCGTCTTAGAGAACCTCATGCTCGCGCCGCAGGGCCAGCTCGGCGAATCTGCGGTCCGGGCGGTGACGCCCGGGCTCCGCGGCGCCGTCGTCGCGGAGGAGACCGAGCTCCGCGAGCGGGCCTGGGAGACGCTGGAGTTCTTCGAGATCGACCACCTCGCACACGAGCACGCGGGGAACCTCTCCGGCGGCCAGCGGAAGCTGCTGGAGATGGCCCGCGCGCTGATGACCGACCCCGAGATGGTGCTGCTCGACGAGCCGCTCGCCGGGGTCAACCCGACCCTCCAAGAGAAGCTCTTAGACCGGATCCACGACCTGCGCGCTGACGGCTACACCTTCCTGCTCGTCGAACACGACATGGACGTCATCATGGACAACTGCGAACGCGTCATCGTCATGCATCAGGGCAGCGTGCTCGCCGAAGGGACCGGCGACGAGATACGGAACGACGAGCGGGTCATCGAGGCCTACCTGGGGGAGGACCTATGAGCGCCGACGACGGACCTGACGCGGCCGGCGACGCCGCCTCGCCGACGAACGGAGGCGACGCCCCGGCGACGGACGGGGACGACGCCCCGGCGACGGACGGACACTCCGCCGACGCGGTCGACGTCGACTCGGATGCGGTGGAGGCCGACGCGGACGCCGGTGCCGAACACGCGATCGACGGCGACGCGATCCTCCGGATCCGCGACCTCGACGCAGGCTACGGCGACCTCCAGATCCTCTCGGACGTGGTCTTAGATGTCGCCGACGAGGAGTACGTCACCATCGTCGGCCCCAACGGGGCCGGGAAGTCGACGGTGATGAAGACCGTCTTCGGACTCACGACCCACATGGGCGGCACCGTCGAGTTCGAGGGGAAATCGATACAGGGGCTCGCGCCCGAGCAGATCATCCGCGAGGGGATCGGGTTCGTCCCGCAGAACGACAACGTGTTCCCCGGGCTCAGCGTCCGCGAGAACCTCGAAATGGGCGCGTACATCCTCGACGAGGTGCCCGAAGACCAGATCGAGACGATCTACGACCGGTTCCCGATCCTCCGCGAGCGCAGCGACCAGAAGGCGGGGACCCTCTCCGGCGGCCAGCGGCAGATGGTCGCGATGGGGCGGGCGCTCATGCTCGATCCCGACCTCCTCCTGCTCGACGAGCCCTCGGCCGGGCTCGCCCCGGACCTCGTCTCCGACATGTTCGACCGGATCGACCGGATCAACGAGGGCGGGACGGCGGTGTTGATGGTTGAGCAGAACGCGAAGGAGGCGCTCCGTCGCTGCGACCGCGGCTACGTGCTGGTGAACGGCGAGAACCGCTACACCGACCGCGGCGACGTGCTGCTCGCCGACGAGGACGTGCGGCGCGACTTCCTCGGCGGGTAGGCGGCCGCAGAGCCGCCGGCGTCACTGCCCGTTTATAAGTTGCCAGCGTCCAGCGGGTCCTCTAACTGGCCCATCACCGCCTCCATCGCGTCGGTCGCGGTGATCAGGCCGACGACCCCGCCGTCCTCGATGACTAAGGCGAGCTCCTGCGACTCCGCCTGAAACTGGTCGAAGGCGTCGCTGACGCTCGCGTCCGCCGACACCGTCATCGGCGGGGCCGCGACGTCCGCGAACGTGAGGTCGCCGTCCCGGAGCTCGTCGAAGCGGCTCACGATCGACGGGGCGTACACGATCCCCTCGAACTCGTTCAGGTCGTCGCCGACGAGCGGGAAGCGGCTGTGCGGGGTGTCGCGGATCCGGTCGAGGTTCTCCTCGGCGGAGGCGGTCGTCGACAGCGAGATCACCTCGTCGGCCGGCGTCAGCACCTCCCGTACGGCGAGCTCGTCGACGTCGAGCGCGTTGAGGACCTCCTCGCGGCGCTCCTCGGGGAGCTCGACCTCCTCCATCATCGATCCGAGTCGGTTGCGGAGCTCCGCGCGCGTCTCCAACACCTCCTCTTCGGCCTCGGTCCACGAGCCGGTCATCTCGACGCCGAACAGCCCCAGCGTCGCCTTCGCGACCCAGTCGCCGAACTTGATCAGCGGCGAGATGAGCCACGCGAACCAGTACAGCGGTCGGGAGCCGTAGTTGGCGACCTGCTTCGAGCGCTCGACGCCGAGGTACGTCGGCGTCTGCTCGCCGTGGGTCAGGTGGACCATGTTGATGAGGAAGAATCCCAACAGGGAGCCGGCGCCGGCGGACGCGAGCGCCGTGTTCTCGAACAGCGGGGCGAAAAGCGCCGCGAGCCCCGGCTCCGCGACGATACCGAGCGCGATGGACGTTCCGGAGATCCACACCTGACAGGTCGTCAGGTAGAACTCCAAGTCGTCGGTCATCTCCCACGCCCGCCGCAGTCCGGGGGTGTCCATCTCCGACTCGGGGTACTGACGCAGGCGCGTCAGGCCGAACTCGATCGCCACGAAGTACGCGTTGATCAGGATGAGGGCGACGCCGGCGGCCACGCGGAGGCCGATCTCGACTGGGGGCATCGCCGTCGCGAGCGGGATCATCGTCCCCACCGTCCCGACGCGCAGTTGAAAAGCGTTGAGAAAGCGACCGCGTTCGCCCGTTACTCGTAGTCCTCGTACGTCGGCAGCCCCTCCTCCGGCGGGAACTCTTCGACCGGGACCGTCGTCTCGTCGCCGCTCGCCATGTCCTTCACCGTGTACTCGCCGTTCTCCAGGTCGCGCTCGCCGACGACCACGACCGTCTCGGCGTTGATCGAGTCGGCGTAGCCGAGCTGCGCGCCGAACGAGCGGCCGGAGACGTCCTGTTCGACGACCACGTCGTCGCCGAGCGCGCGGAGGTCGCTCGCGAGCGCGGCGGCCTCGCTCCGCGTGTCGCCCACCGAGAGGACGTAGTAGTCGGTCGACAGCTCCTCGTCGGGCCAGACGCCGGCGCGCTGACAGAGGAGCTTCAGCGTGGCGTGACCGGGCGCGACCCCGACCGCGGGGGTCGGCTGGCCGCCGAAGCTCTCGATGAGGTCGTCGTAGCGCCCGCCGCCGAAGACGGAGCGTGAGACCTCGCCGGTGGAGTCGAAGCACTCGAAGACGACGCCCGTGTAGTAGTCGAGCCCGCGGGCGGTCGTCAGCGACACCTCGCAGAACTCGCCCGCGCCGAAGTCGTCTGCCGCGGCGAGCACGTTCCGGAGGTTCTCGACGGCGTCCTCGACCGACTCGTCGCCGGCCTCCGCGACCGCGTCGAGGTCGTCGACGGTCTCGACGTCCGCGATGAGGTCGTCGAAGTCGCGCGCCGTGTCGCGGGCGAGCCCGGCGTCGGAGAGGAGGCCGACGTACTCGGCGTCGTCGACCTTCGCGCGCTTGTCGACCGCGCGGATGGCGGCCGCGGTGTCGACCGCGTCGGGATCAGCCGCGAGCGAGCGAACGAGGCCGCCGAGGATGTCGCGGTGGGAGACCCGGAACTCGAAGTCGTCGCCGGTGAGCCCCAAGTCCGTGAGGGCGTCGGCGGCGACTGCCAGCACCTCGGCGTCGGCCTCGGGCGCCGAGGAGCCGAACACGTCGATGTTCGTCTGGTAGAACTCGCGGAAGCGGCCCTGCTGGACCTGCTCGTAGCGCCAGAACGGGCGGGTGGACATCCACTTGATCGGCTTCGACAGCTCCTGACCCTTCGCGACGACCATCCGGGCGACGGTGGGCGTGAGCTCCGGCGTCATCGAGACGCCGCGGCCGCCCTTGTCGTCGAAGGCGTACAGCTCCTCGACGATCTCCTCGCCGGACTTGTCGACGTACATCTCCGTCCGCTCCAAGGCGGGAGTGGCGATCTCGCGGAAGCCGTGCCTGGCCGCCGCGTCCTCGATCGCGTCGGTCACCTCGCGGCGAGCGGACTGCTCGCCGGGGTAGAAATCTCGGAATCCCTTGAGGCCGTCGTACATGAGCGTCGGTTCGGCGAGCGCCCGCTTGAAAGCATCCTTTCGGGGGCGGGCTCGCCGGCGTCGATGCGTGGGTCGCGCGACTCACGGTCGGGGAGCGCGGCCCCGCGACCGGTCTACTCGCGCTGGTACTCCTTCTGGAACCCGCGGAACTCGGTCCGGTGGGCCTCCTCGTCGGAGAGCAGCGTCACGGCCAGGTCCTCGGTGACCGGGTCGTCGGCTTCCTCGGCGGCGTCGATCAGGTCTCGGTACGTCGCGATCGCGTCCTCCTCGGCGTCGAGGACGCCGTTGATGACGGCCAACACGTCCGTCGAATCCTCGGGCGGCTGGAGCGACTCCTGGCCGGCCGTGAACTCGGCGGACCCGGGCGGACGCGCGTCGAGCTGTTTGAGCCGCTGTCCGAGCTGTTCGGCGTGGCCGAGCTCCTCTTGGACGTCCTGTTTGAGGCTCTCTTTGATCTCCTCGGCACGGACGCCGTCGAGGACGATCGCGTTCGTCTGGTAGTTCATCACGGTCTCGATCTCGTCGGCGTACGCCGTCCGGAGCAGGTCGACGACTCGGTCGGATGACATACCTGACGCTACGACCCCGGGGTCGAAAGGAGTTCCGGCGGTTCCGGGTCGACGGGAGGGCGTCGACTGCGGACGGTGCCGCCCGCGACGGACGAGGGGTCGGCCGGGGTCAGTCGTTCCGGCCGTGGACGTACGTCTGGTCGTGGTCGGGGAACACGTCGCCGACGGTCTCTTCGCCGTACTCGCCGGCGATGAGCGTCCGGAGCTCGTCCTCGTAGTCCGCCTTCGGGACCTCCTCGCTCGGCCCCTGTTGGACATCGAAGGTGGCGTCGACGAGCTGGTCGACGGCGTGGCGGCCGAACCCGGAGAGCGGGGAGATGTAGTCGATCCCGTTGCGGTCTTCGAGGCTCTGCGCCTGCGCCCGCGACACCGTGGGGACGCGGTCGTCGCGACGAGTGCCGTCCGCGATGGCGTCGACGTCGAGGGCGGCGATGGTCTCTAAGGCGTGCTCGTGGACGCGCTGGATCCCGTTCCGGGGGTAGCCGTCGGCGACCATCGTCTCGGCTGCGTCCTCGGCCACCTCGCGGTCGAGGTCGACGCGCTCGAACGGGAACCCGAGCTCGTCGGCCGCCCGCTCGGCGTGCTCCCAGTCGTCCGTGAGCCCGAAGCTGCCGGTGACGCAGCGGACGTCGTAAAACCGGTCGAGCAGGTGGGCGGCGAGCGAGGAGTCTTTCCCCCCGCTGTACAGCAGCGCGAGCTCCATCTACCGGTGTCGGATGTCGAAGCTCTTCTGCTCGGGCTGAAGCTCTTTGAGCAGGTCTCGCATCTGCTCTTCGTCGATCTGTCCTTGGATTCGTCCGCTCTGCGCCAGCGCGGCGACCTGCTTTTTCACCTTCTCGCCGAACTGGGGCTTCGACATCTCGACCGCGTTGAGCCGCTGGCGCGCGCCGTCGGTCAGGTGCTGTTTCAACACCGCCTCCTGCTGGGCCTCGGCGCGCTCTTGGGCCTCCTGTTGGGCCTCGGCGGCGTCGCCCTCGCCGCCCTGTCGCTCGCGGAGCTCCTCCATCTTCTGTTCGCGCAGTTCCTCGAGCCGTTCGTCGTCGGGGTTGCCGCTCATACGCGTCCGTTCTCGGTCCGTGCGAAAAACCATTTCGGAGGTCGCGACCCGCGCGGCCCGGGCGGAACCGGGGGGGCGCCCGTCGACGACCGACGGGGGCGGTCCGCGCGGTTTAAACGGATCCTCGGCGTAGCCGCGGGCAATGAGCGAGTCGCGGGAGTTCTGTCCGCGCTGCGGCGACCCGGTCCCCGAGCGGCGCGACCCCCTGCCGGGCGAGCCGCGCGGGCGAGACGCGCTGCTCTGCGACGACTGCTACTTCGAGGACTTCGACCTCGTCGACGCGCCCGACCGGATCGAGGTGCTGGTCTGTTCCGGCTGCGGCGCCGTCAGGCGCGGCGAGTCGTGGCGCGACGTCGGCGCGCGCGACTACACCGACGTCGCCGTCGACGAGGTCGCCGAGGCGCTCGGGGTCCACGTCGACGCCGAGGACGTCGAGTGGGGCGTCGAGCCCGAGCAGGTCGACGAGAACAACGTGCGGATGCACTGCCGCTTCTCGGGCGTGGTGCGCGGCACCCTCCGGTCCGCCGAGGTGACGGTCCCGGTCAAGATCTCGCGCGGGACCTGCGACCGCTGCGGGCGCATCGCCGGCGGCTACTACGCGGGATCGTCCAGGTCCGCGCCGACGAGCGCGACCTCACCCCCGCAGAGCGCGCCGAGGCGCTCGACATCGCCGAGACGTACGTGGCCGACCAGGAGGCCGACGGCGACCGCGAGGCGTTCATCACCGAGGTGAACGAGACCGACGACGGGCCGAATATCAAGCTCTCCTCGAACCGCCTCGCGCAGAACGTCGCGACGCGGATCACGGAGTCGCTCGGCGGGAGCTTCGAGTCGTACCCGACGCTCGTCACCGAGGACGGCGACGGCAACGAGGTGTACCGCGTCACGTTCGCGGTCCGGCTGCCGAAGTACGCGGAGGGCGAGATCGTCGACCCCGAGGACGGCGACGGGCCGGTCCTCGTCACCGGCGTCTCCGACCGCCTCCGGGGCGTGCGCCTCGCCAGCGGCGCGGAGTACGCCTCCGCGTTCGCGGACGGGGAGGCCCCGGACGCGACCCGCCTCGGCACCCGATCGGACGCGACGGAGACGACGGTCGTGACCGTCGAGGACGAGAACGCGATCCAGGTGCTCGACCCCGTCACCTACGAGGCGAAGACCGTCCCGAACCCGGCGTTCGTCGACGACGACGCCGACACGGTCCTCGCGTTCGAACACGGCGGCGACGTTCTCCTCGTTCCGGAGGAAGGAGCGGAACCGACCGCGGAGTCGGCGCCGAGTCGGGACTGACGCTTCTCGCGGGTCGTTTCGGCGGAAGAACTGATCGTTCGTGGAAGGAAGCCGAAGAGTCGGGTCGGCGCGTCGACGTCGTCAGCGGGAGCGGGAGACGCTCAATCGGCGCGGGCGGGCTGTTCGCGGCCGAGCGCTGCGGCGCGCTCGGACTCGGTTACCTCGATGCCGCGGCGTTCGAGCTGCTCGATGAATTCGGCCTCGCTGAGCCCTGCCTGTGCGGCCGCCTGCGACAGCGTCAGGGTTCGCGCACCGTACAGCGTCAGCGCACTCGACAGCCCGTTCGTGGCCATACATCCAGTAGTCGCGTGAGGGATTATGAAGGTTACTACTTCATGGAGGGCCCTGATACACCTTATACGATATATATTGACGCATGATCGGCGCGGGGGTGATAATACGACTCGCGCGCCGCCACCCCTCGCCCGCAGGAGTTATACGGTTCTACGGTCGACACGGCGACATGGACAGACAACAGGTTATGGCGCTGTTCTTCGCGTTTCTCATGGTGAGCTCCATGGTCGCGTACGGCGTCTCGCTGCTGTGACGGCCGCCTCGCGGTAACCCCCGTCAGCCGTCGCCCCACACGTCCGACAGCGGGTGGTCCCGTCGGCGCTCCTCGTCGCGCTCGGAGCGGGTCCGGACCGACTCGTCGCCGGGCGTTCCGCTGTCGACGGTCGCGTCCCCGTCGCCGGCTTCCGAGCCGCCCTCGCCGCGGGACGCGTGACCCGCGTTCCCGCTCTCTGACCCGCCCGAGCGGCGACTCCGCCGCCGTCCCGCGCCGGCGCCGCCGGACGGCGACGCGTCGATGCCGGCCAGCGCCGCCTCTGGGTCGAACGCCGGCAGCGACGGGGTCGTCATCGCGTCGACCTGGTCGCGGAACCAGCCGGGCGTGTCGGCATCGGCGCGCTCGAAGAGGTCGAGGAGGGAGTCGTCCGCGAGGTACGTCGCGCCGTAGTCGTCCGGCGCGCGGACGACCCGGCCGCACGCCTGGATGACCGTGCGCAGCGCCGTGCGGTGGTACCACGCCCACTGGCCGTCCTCCAGCCGCCGGGCGACCCGCGAGTCGTTCGTGTTCCGGTACGGCGCCTTACACACCACCTGCCAGCGGCAGAGGTCGCCTTTGAGGTCCAGCGCCTCCTCCATCTTCACGGAGACGAACACCTCCGGGTCGGCGCTCGCCTTCCACGCCTCCAGTTCGGCGTCCCGGTTCTGTCGGTCGTGGCGCCTGACGCGCGCGGCGACGCCGAACTCGCCGAGGCGCTCCGTGATCCGCTCCGCGATGTCGTACGAGTGCGCGTGGATCAGCCCCTTCTCGTCGGGGTGTTCGGCCATCAGCCGGACGATCAGGCGGGCGATCTTCGGCACCGTCTCGTCGCGGTGCTCGTACGTCATCGGCCCCTGCGTCACGTCGTACAGCGGTCGGTTCGCGAGCGGGAACGTGTGCTCGACGTCGACGAGGGCGACGTCGGCCGGGTCGAGCCCGACGCCGCGGCAGAACGCGTTCTTCGAGAGGATGGTGGCGGACAGCAGCGCGAAGCGGTTCCCGCGGTCCCACACCGTGTGTCTGAGGTAGCGCGCGGGGTCGAGCGGCTTGATGTCGATGCGGGACCCCTCGCCGCCCGACTGGTCGACGACCCACGTGGTCGGGGACTCCGGCTCGCGGTAGTCCTCAAGGAACCAGCCGAGTTCGCTGATGAGCTCCTGAAGTCTGTCGCGCCGAGCCACCTCCTCGCGGTCGAGCTCGGGGCGGCCGACCAGCTCGTCTTTCGCGCGGATCGCCACGTCGCGAAGGCTCTCGACGAACCGCGCGGTCCGGTCGAGCGGGTCCTCCTCGGGGCCGGCGTCGGCCGCGACGTCGGGGACGCCCACGTCGTCCCACACCGGGACGCGCTCGGGCGATATCTCGATGGTCGCGTACATCTCGGCCCACTCCGCGAGCCCGTGCGCCTCGTCGATCACGACGACGTCGCGCTTGCGGAACACCTCGGAGCCGGCGGTGCGCATGAAGTACGCGAGCGTCATGGCCGCGAAGCGGTTGCCGGAGGCGATGGCGCGGTCGGAGAAGTACGGGCAGCGGTGCCGGATCGAGCAGTCGAACCCCTGCTGGCGCGCGCAGGGGGCGCGGTTCACGGGCGTGTCGTGCTCGCCCGGGAGCACGCAGTCGTAGTTCGACTTCCCGCGGATCACCGCGAGGTCGTCGAGCAGGTCGTCGGCCTCGACATCGTCGATCTGCGACACCTGCGGGGTCGTGTAGTAGGCGCCGGTCGCCTCGCTGGGGGCCGCCTCGCCGGCGGTCGCGGCCGCGCCCATGATCGCGCGGGCGAGCAGCGACTTGCCGCTGCCCGTCGGCGCGCGCACCAACACGACCCGGTTGCCGGCCGCGAACGCGTCGCGGATGTCGGCGAGGGCCTGCTCCTGTGCCCCGCGGAAGCTCGGCGCGGGGAACTCGGCGGGGATCCGGCTCGGGTCCACACGACGCCCTCGCGCGCTGTCGGAATTAAACCCTCGCTTGGGCCGCGGGGGCGACACCTATTGGTAGTCCGGGGCAAAAGGGCGAAGCGACGATGAGCGACGACGGGATCCTCGGGTCGCTGTCCGCCGTGGGCCTGCTGAGCCTCTGCTGTATCGGGTTCGGCGGGCTGGCCGGCGGGGCGGCAGTGGTCGGCGGCGCCGCCTCGACGAGCGCGTTCGCGACCGGGGCGACCAGCGTGCGCGGCGCGCTGATCTCCGGCGCCGTCACGTTCGGGACGGTCCTCCTCGCCGCCGGGGCGATCCGCTGGCGGTTGAACCGGTGACGACGGCCACCGCATCGACACCTCGCCGCCGCTCCGCCCCAACGTCGCTCCGCCTCGCGACCTTCGGCGGCGCGCCGACCCCCGGTCGAGACGGACTTATCCGGCGCCCCTCCGTTGTCCGCGTATGATCGAGTTCGCTCGGGAGGCCTACGACGACGTGGTCCGGCACGCCGACGCGGGCGGCGCCGAGGAGGTCTGTGGCGTGCTGGCCGGGACCCGCGGCGACGGTGACGAGTCGAGCGTCGTCGCGCGCGCTCACGAGGCCGAGAACGTCGCCGACGCGTCCGAGGTCCGGTACCGGATCGACCCGGAGGAGCAGCTCGAACTGTTCGAGGCGATCGAGGCCGACGGCCGCGACGTGGTCGGCTTCTACCACTCGCACCCGGCGGGACCGGCGCGCCCGAGCGAGACGGACGCCTCGCGGGCGACGTGGCCCGGCTACTCGTACGTGATCTGTGCGCTCGACGGCTCCCCGTTCGTCGGCTCGTGGCGCTGGCGCGGCGACGAGGCGGGGTTCGAACAGGAGACGGTGTCGGTTAGCGGCGAGCGGTAGGATCTCCGAACGACGCCGCGCCGGCCCGTCCTACTCGTCGGCGGCAGGCGCCGTTTCGTCGGCGGCAGACGCCGTGTCGTCGGCGGCAGACGCCGCTGTGTCCTCGTCGGACTCGTCGTCCGCTCGGCGGTCACGGACGACGAGGACGGGACCGACGGAGGCGGCCGCGACGCGCTCGCTCTCCTCGCCGAACACGAACGACCGGAACGAGGGCGCGCGCTCGCCCATCACGACCGCGTCGTGGCCGGGCACCGCGTCGATCAGCGCGTCGAACGGCGAGCCGTCCGCCGCCGTCGCCGTGTCAACGTCGAGCCCCGCCTCGCGGAGGCGGTCGGCCGCGGCCGCCAGCCGGGCGTCGACACCGTCGCCCACGTCGCCGGCGACGCCGGGATCGGCACTCTCGGACGCGGCGGCGTCTGCGGCGCCGTCGCCGGGCATTTCGGCTCCCGCCGCGAGGAACAGGGTGACGCCGATGTCGCGGTCGCCGACGAGCGCCTTGACGAACGAGAGGATCCGGTCGGCGTCGACGTCGCCCGAGAGCGACACTAAGATCCGGTCGACGTCGCCGGTCGTTCCGGGGACGGCGAACGCGTCGGCGTCGACCTCGCCCGCGACCCGCCGGATCGTCTGCTCGCGGTCGTGCGTGAACACGAGCCGGTGGTCGGCCGCGCCGCCCGCGGCCGCGAACTCCTGACTGATGTCCTCCAGGGCGGACGTCGCGCGCTCCTCGAACCGGAGCCGGGCCTGGTCCGGCGGCGTCTGTTCCGGGAGGATGTGGTAGCCGAGGACGGTCACGTCGACGGTCCCGAGCAGCGAGATCAGGCCGGTCGAGACGCTCCCTCCCTCGAGCACCGCGACGGGTACGAGTACGCGTGTCATTACAGGGCCCCCTTGAGCGACACGTCGCGGGCGTAATAGAAGTACCACCCGGCCGTGGCGGCGATGATCGCGATCCCGACGAGGATCGAGAGCCGGTTCATGAACGCGATCAGCCCGAAGCTGGCGAGCGCGCCGAGGACCGGGATAACGGGCCCCCGGGCACGACGAAGTCGGGGTCGTACCACGCGGGCCGGTCCCGGCGGATGGCGACGAGCGCGACGCACATCAGCCCGTACATGATCAGGTGGAGGAAGGAGGCGACCTCGGCGAGCAGTTCCACCTGCCCGGTCGCCGCGAGGACGACGACGGGGCCGCCGGCCATGCCGAGGGCAACGTGCGGCGTGCCGTACCGGAGGTTGATCCGGCTCGCCCGCCGCGGGAGGAGCGCGTCCTTCGAGACGCCGTAGATCGCCCGCGAGGTGCTGAGTATCGAGGCGTTCGCCGACGACATCGTCGCTAACAGTCCGCCGACGATGATCACGAGCGCCCCGGCCGGGCCGAGCAGCGCGCGGCCGACCTCGACCATCGCGGTCTCGCCGGCGGAAAGCAGCGCGTCCCGCGTGAAGATGTTGGTCGCGACGAAGATGGTCAACACGTACAGCACCGTGACGATCACCACAGAGCCCACCATCGCGAGCGGGAGGTTCCGGCCGGGGTCTTTCATCTCTCCGGCCACCGTCGCCACCTGGGCGAACCCGAGGTAGGAGGTGAACACGAGCGCGGCGACGGAGAGGACCGGCCCGGCACCCCAGACGTTCGCGGCCTGGCCGGGCGGCGTGTCGACGGCGACGAGCCCGAACGCCTCTAACAGCCCGAACCCGAGGAACGCGACCAGCATCGAGAGCAGGAGCGCGACGATCCCGTTCTGGAGCTTCGCGGCGTTCTCGGTTCCCGTGACGTTCAGGACGGTGAACGCGACCCCGGCGAGGACGGCGATGACGGAGACGACGGCGTCCGAGCCGGCGCCGACCGCGAGCCCGACCTGTGCGAGCGCGTCGAGCGCGTAGTAGCCGAGCCCGACGAGGTAGAAGGCGGTCGCGAACACGAGCCCGAGCCACAGTGACAGCCCGATCACGGTCCCGGCGAGCGTCCCGAGCCCCCGCGAGATGAAGTAGTAGCCGCCGCCGCTCCGCGGCATCGCCGTCGCGAGCTCGGAGGTCGGGAGCGCGACGAGGAGGGCGATCACCCCGCCGACGGCGAACGAGGCAGCCGCCGCGGTCCCGATCTCTCCGCCCGCGAGCCCGGGGAACACGAAGATCCCGGCGCCGATCATCGTCCCGATCCCGATCGCGAGGCCGCCGGTCAGCCCGATGGTGCGTTCGAGCTCGGCGTCGCCGGTGATCGTCGCCGACTCGGTCTCGACGACCGACTCCGCGACCGGAGCGTCGCCGTCGAGGTTGCGGCCGCTCGGCTCGTCGGGCATGTGTGCCCGAAGAGGACGGGGCGCCCGATAAGTGTGGGGAGCCGTACCGACCCGACCGAAGCCGTGCGACGCGGTTCGGCGGGCGCGACCGGAAAGACGGAGCCGGCTCTCGTCGGTTGGTCGCGTCGTGAGAGAAATGCTCCGGCTGGGATTTGAACCCAGGTCATCACCGTGAGAGGGTGATATGATTGGCCGGACTACACCACCAGAGCACGTCCGTTCGTCGCAATCTACGGTAGGAAAGACGATAGTAAAACAGTTCCGTTTCGACGCCGCCGTGCCCCGGTTTGTCGTGGCGAGCCGCGCTCAGACGTCGACCCCGAACGGCGATTCCGCCGCGTCGAGATCGCCCGCCGCCGCGCCGATCGCGGCGAGGAGGTCGGCGACGGCGTCGAGGTCCCCGGTGTCGATCACCTCGACCGGCGTGTGCATGTACCGGTTCGGGATCGAGACGTTGAGCGCCGGCACGCCGCCCCGGGCGGTGTAGAACGCGTCCGCGTCGGTGCCGGTGCGAATGCCCGCCGCCTGGAGTTGGACCTCGAGGCCGGCGTCGTCCGCCGCGTCGCGCGCGAGGTCGACGAGGACCGGGTGGTTCGCGCTGCCGCGACCGATCACCGGACCGGCGCCGAGCTCGACCGGGCCGCGCCGCTCGCGGTCGACGTCCGGGTTGTCGGTGGCGTGGGTGACGTCGACCGCGACGAACGCGTCGACGTCGTCGAGGTCGACGCCGACCATCCGGGCGCCCTGGAGCCCGACCTCCTCCTGGACGGTCGAGACCGCGTAGACGGTGGCGTCGACGTCGGCCGCTGCGGCGCGGCGGAGCCCCTCAGCGGCCGCCCACGCGCCGGCCCGGTTGTCGATCCCGCGGGCGGCGATCCGGTCGCCGACGAGGTCGCGGCGGCCCGTCGAGAACGTGACGGGGTCGCCGACCTCGACGTGGTCGCGCGCCTCGTCGGCGTCCTCGGCGCCGATGTCGACGAACTGGGCCGCCACGTCCTCGTACTCGTCGTCGCCCTCGTCCCGCAGGTGGATCGCCGTCTGGCCGACGACGCCCTGGACCGGCTCGTCGGCGTGAACCGTGACGTGCTGGCCCTTCGAGACGGTGCGGTCGGAGCCGCCGATCCGCCCGATCCGGAGGAAGCCGTCGTCGAGCACGTCGCGGACGATGAACCCGATCTCGTCGGCGTGGCCGGTGACGGCGATCGCCGGCGCGTCGGGGTCGCCCTCGTGAACCGCGACGGCGTTACCGTACGCGTCGGTGTCGACCCGGTCCGCGAACTCGCGGACGTAGTCGGTCCAGACCCGCTGGGCGGCCGTCTCGAACCCTGAGGGGCTCGGCGTCGCGAGGAGGTCGTCGAGGAACGCGCTGCGCTCGTCGTCCATGCTCCGAGGCTGTGGGGCGGCCGGCAAGAAAACGTCGGTGTCGGCGCTCGGCGCCGGGACCCTCGACGCCGGGACTCTCGGCGAGCCCGCAGGCTTGGAGAGCGGTCGACGCAAGCGCTTTGGGGCGGCCGCCCGTCGGATCCGTATGGACATCCTCCGAAGCGTCCGGACCGTCGCCGAGGCCGAGGGGCCGGGCGTCGTCGACTGGGACCGGGCCGCGGCGGCCGCGAAGGACGCCACGGCCCCCGGATCGATCGCGCTCTCCGACGCGGAGCGCGCGGGGTACGCCGCCGACGTCCGCGACGCGCGCTCGCGGCTGGCCGAGGTGGCCGGGATCGAGTTCGACGTTCCCGACACCGTCGAGGTGCAGAACCGCCACCACTGGATCGACGCGAGCGTCGGTACCTTCCGGCGCGTGATGGACCCGATCGAGGCGGCCGCGGCCGGCGACGGCGAGGAGGCCGGAGCGGTCGGGGATCCCGGAACCGACTCGCTCGACGTGATGCCGGACAGCGCGCCCGGACCGGTCGGACCCGCACCCGGCGCAGCCTTCGCGCAGGACCTCTCGCGGGTCGCCAACACGGGGTCGATGGCGTTCGCCTTAGGCTTCCTCGCGCGGAACGTCCTCGGCCAGTACGACCCGCTGCTGCTCGCCGACGAGCCGGACGCCGACCACGGGCTCTACTTCGTCCACCCGAACATCGTCGCGGTCGCGGCCGCGCTCGACGTCGACTACCCTCGGTTCCGCCGGTGGATCGCGTTCCACGAGGTGACCCACGCCGCGGAGTTCGGCGCGGCGCCGTGGCTGCCGGAGTACCTCGAATCGCGCGTCGAGCGCGGCGTCGAGGGGATGGTCGGCGGCGCGGGCGGCGTCGAGGGGATGACCGGGCGCGGGCTCGACCCCGACGCGTTCGCGGAGCTCCAGGCCGCGATGACCGCGGTGGAGGGGTACGCCGAGGTGCTGATGGACCGCGCGTTCGACGGTGAGTACGCGGACCTCCGACGGAAGCTCGACGAGCGCCGCGGCGGGGGCGGCCCCGTGCGCCGGCTCGCGCAGCGCCTGCTCGGCCTCGGGCTCAAGCGGCGGCAGTACGAGCGCGGCGCCGCCTTCTTCCGGCACGTCGCCGACGTGCGCGGCATCGAGGCCGCGGGCGCCGTCTGGGAGCGCGCCGAGAACCTCCCGACCGCCGGAGAGATCGACGACCCCGAGGCGTGGCTCGTCCGCGTCGACCCCTGAGGCGGAACCGACGCGCGCCGATTCACTCCAGTTCGAGGTCGCGCTCCCGACTTCCCCCGCCGCGGTCGGCGTCGATCCGGTCGAACCGCTCGTCGAGGTCCTCGGTCGCCAGCAGGCGGTCGAGCCGCCGCTCGAACTCCGACTCGTCTATTTCGCCGCTCGCGTAGCGCTCGCGCAGTTCCGCGACCGGTCGTTCGGCGGTCGTCGCGCTCTCAGTCGACGCGTCGGCGTCGGGATCGTCTGCCGCGACGAGCGGGAAGTCCTCGCCGAGCACCGCCACGAGCGGGATCAGGAGGAAGAATCCGGCGATGAACGTCGCCGGGATCAGCGCCTCCAGCGGGCCCGGGACGATGACCGCGAAGAGGGAGGTGAGGCCGAACGAAAGAACAGCGATGAGCCCGATGAGTCGCTTCTTCTCGAACGTGGGGAGGGACATATGCCACGGATTCCGTCGCGTCGACAAAAGCGTACTGCCGGGTCGGGCGGATTTTCACCGTCGCCCGCGACCGACGCCTATTCGTCGGGCGCGCGCCCACGGCGATCCGTGCTCAGGTACGTGACGACGAACCCGGGGAAGGTGCGCGAGGCGGAGCGGTACCTCCCGGACGGCTCGGTGGAGCGGCTCGACTTCGACTACGCGGAGGTCCAGGCCGACGAGCTCGGCCCGATCGCGGCCCGCGGGGCCCGCGAGGCGTACCGCCACGCGGACGGTCCGGTCCTCGTTGACGACGCGGGACTGTTCGTCGAGGGGCTTGACGGCTTCCCGGGACCCTACTCCTCGTACGTCGAAGACACCCTCGGGGTCGAGCGCGTCCACGAGATCGCCGCCGACCTCGACGACCGCCGCGCAGCCTTCCGGTGCGTGCTCGGCTACTGCGACGGCGAGGGGTTCGCCGCGAGCCCCGACCCCGTGGACCGCGGCGACCGCGACGCGGCCGCGGCGGCGGGTCCGGACGAGGGCGAAGGTGACGGCGGTAGCGGCGACGCCGGCGCCGACCCGCTCCCGGTCAAGCTGTTCGAGGGGTACGTCCCGGGCCGGATCGTCGCGCCGCGGGGCGACGGCGGGTTCGGCTACGACCCGATCTTCGAACACGACGGCGAGACGTTCGCGGAGATGGACACCGACCGCAAGAACGCGGTGTCGCACCGCGGGCGGGCCTTAGAGAAGTTCGCGGAGTGGTACGCGGACCGGTAGCGAGCGACGATAGCGGGCCTACGCCGCCGCTTCGATCGCGTCCGTGAGTAGGTCGGCGCCGAGGTCGATTTCGCGTTCGGTGACGTCGAGCGGCGGGAGAATTCGGAGGACCTTGTGACCGCACGCGAGCGTGAGGAGGCCGCGCGAGAACGCCTCGTCGACGACCGCGTCCCGGCGCTCCTTCGTGTCGAACTCGACGGCGAGCAACAGGCCCTTTCCGCGGACGTCCTCGACGGGGTCGAGGTCGGCGTCGCGCATCGTCTCTTTGAACTGTCGGCCGCGGACGACGGCGTTGTCGGTGAGGTCCGCCTCCTCGATGGCGTCGAGCGTGAGCGCGCCCTGCGCCGAGGCGATCAGGTCGCCGGCGCCCCACGTCGAGGAGAGCCGGCCGGTCTCCTCGGGGAACACGTCGCTCCGCGAGACGGTCGCGCCCACGCGGAGCCCCTTCCCGCTCGCGATCACGTCGGGGTCGTACGCGTAGTGGTCGGAGCCCCACATCTCGCCGGTGCGCCCGACGCCGGTCTGGATCTCGTCGGCGATCACCGTAATGTCGTGTTCCTCGGCGAGCGCCGCGATCTCGTCGGTGAACGCCTCCGAGGGGAACCGGTAGCCCCCCTCGCCCTGGATCGGTTCCATGATGAGGTAGGCCACGTCGTCGGGGTGGACGTTCCCGCGCTCCGGATCGAGCTTCTTCCGGAGCCGCGAGACGCCGTCCGCGAAGAAACCGCACGAGCAGGTCTCGGGCGAGCAGGTGCGGTCCTCGCAGAACGGCACCTCGGTCACGCCGCTGATCTCCGGAAAGTCGCGGCGGTAGACGGACTTCGAGCGGTTGAGCGAGAGCGCGCCCAGCGTCCGGCCGTGGAACGCCCCGTCGAAGGTGATCGCGTACTTCGCGCCGTCGGAGGCGTCGTAGGCGATCTTGATGGCGTTCTCGACCGCCTCCGCCCCGGAGTTCGAGAGGAAGACGGTGTCCATGTCGTAGTGGCTCGTCAGGTCCGTCAGGCGGTCCATAAGCCCCGACGAGCCGGGGAGTCCGTCCCCGGGAGAGGGGCCGCCAGCGGCGTAGAAGTCCTGCCCGGCGATCTTCAGCGGGTCGACGAGGTCGAACTCTTCGAGCCGGTCCATTATGAGGGGGTTGTTGTACCCGAGCGGCGCGGCGGCGACGTGGCTGGTGAAGTCCATGAGGACGTTGCCGTCGACGTCGGTGCAGAACGGGCCCTCCGCGGGCGCGGTGCGGTCCCAGACGAACTCGTAAACGTAGGTGCTCGGCGCGGCCGACTCGTGGTGGTAGTCGACCCACTCGCGAGCGCGCTCGCCGGGGAGGCCGGCGACGGCGGGCGTTGCGGTGTCGCGATCCATGGGTGCTACTGGCACGCAGGTGAAATAAATCCGGGGCGGCAGCGCGAACGTTGGAGAAATCTCCAACCGGAATCGCCGCGCTGATTGATCGCGCTCATCGTGGGAGATTCGTCGAGACCGCTTCGTCGCGAACGGTCCGCAGCTCGCGGTGTGCCTGTTAATTCCTCCCAAAATTCGTTGGATTTTTATAGAACCGCCGCCATACTACCGACCGAGTTCGAGGTGGTCAGCAATGCCCATGCTCGAACCGGCGAACACGTGGACGCAGGGACTCGACTTCCCGAGCCGACTGCTCGAATCCGGTAGCAACGACTACGAACTGTACGAGGAGGACGGCGAGTTCGTCCTCTCGGTCGAGCTCCCCGGGTTCGATCCCGAGGAGATCACCGCCTCGTGGAACGACGGCGTGCTCAACGTGGCCGGGGAACACGAGGACGAGAACCGCGGGACTCGTCGGACGTACCACCGGCGGTTCCGCTTCCCGAAGGCGATCGACGAGGACGGCATCACGGCCGAATACCAGAACGGCATCCTGACGGTCCGGCTCCCCGTGACCGTCGAGAACGCCGTCAGCGGCACGGAGATCGAGATCGAGAGCTGACCGCGGCGCCGTCCGCCGCGACCGACCGGCCGCGCGCCGGTCGACCCCCGCTCTCACCCCGCGTTTTTCGGCCGTACGCTTCCGCTTTCGACCGCGAGAGCCCGTCTTTTCGACGTCGATCCGGTCGGATCCGCGCGCCACGACCCCGCACGCCTTTTGTACTCCGCCGCCACGAACGGGGCATGAACCGCGAGGAGTTCGCCGCCAGCATCGACCACACCGTTCTCGGCCCTGAGACCACCCCGGCCGACGTGCGGACCGTTCTCGACGAGGCCGCCGCTCACGGGATGAACGCCTGTATCCCGCCCTGTTACCTCCCCGAGGCGGTCGCGTACGAGGCCGAGCCCGAGGCGATCGCGACCGTGGTCGGGTTCCCGCACGGCCAGCACGCCCCCGATGTCAAGCGCGACGAGGCGGTCGCGGCGTGGGAGGCTGGCGCCGACGAGATCGACCTCGTGATCAACGTCGGCCGGCTGAAGGCGGGGGACGACGGCGCGGTCGCCGACGAGATCGCGGACGTCGTCGCGGCCGTGCCGGTCCCGGTGAAGGTGATCATCGAGACTGCCCTGCTCGACGACGCGGAGAAGCGCCGCGCCTGCGAGGCCGCCGTCGCCGCCGACGCCGACATGGTGAAGACCTCGACCGGCTTCGCCGACGGCGGCGCGACGGTCCCCGACGTAGAGCTGATGAGCGAGTACCTCCCCGTGAAGGCTTCCGGCGGCGTGGGGTCCTACGAGGAGGCAACGGAGATGCTCGACGCGGGCGCGGTCCGGATCGGCGCCTCCTCCGGCGTCGAGATCGTCGAGGGATTCCCGGAGTGAGTGCGCCGGTCGCCGTTCTCTCGGAACGAGTCCCCGCCGCCGTTCCCGGGGAGTTCCCGCGCCCTGCCGTTCCACGGCTCTGAGAATCCCGTCGGGTGGATTTATACGCGGAACGCCTATCGAGGAGTATGAGCCACCAATCCGGATCGCCCGGCTTCGACCTCGACGCGGCGTTCAAGGCGTTCGGCGCGGTCGGCATCGCCATCTCGCTCGCGCTCGTCGTGGGCGTGTTCGCGTTGACCGACCCGTTCGGCGACTACGTCACCGCATCGCCCGCGGTCTTCGGCACCCTGCTCTCCGCCGCGCTCGTCGTCGCCGTCGGCTACACGGCGTACGCGCTCCGCCGGCGACAGTAGCCGGGCACGCGTCGCCGGCGTTCGACCGCGCCGCCGGGAGACATAAACCGCTCGCGGGCGGACGGTTTCGCATGACCGACGAGCCGACCGACGAGGCGGTGGAACGGTTCCTGGACCGAGCGGCGGCCGCGCTCGACGACTACGACGAGGGGTACGCCGACGCGGACGCGACGCTGGCGACGCTCCGCACCCACGTCGACGAGCTGTCAGAGAGCGTCGAGGACAGCGGGGACGGCGGAGACCACGAAGCGTAACCCGATCGACTACGGCCCGGCCCCGATCAGCTCCCGGACGCGACCCACGTACTCCGCGAACGCGGCGTCGCCGCGCTCGCGCGGGCGCTCGACGTCGACGTCGACTATCTCGCGGACGCGTCCCGGGTCGGCGGCCATCACGACGATCCGGTCCGCGAGCGTCACCGCCTCCGCGACGTCGTGCGTGACGAAGAGGACGGTTTTCCCCGTCGAGGCCCACACGTCGAGCAGCTCCCGCTGGAGCATCTCGCGGGTCTGAGCGTCGACCGCGCCGAACGGCTCGTCCAGCAGCAGGAGGCTCGGATCGACGGCGAGCGACCGCGCGATGGCGACGCGCTGTTTCATCCCGCCGGACAGCGACTTCGGGTAGGCGTCGCGGAACTCCGTCAGCCCGACGAGATCGAGCATCTCGTCGACGCGCGCCTCCTGCTCGGCGGGCGAGCGGTCGCTCCGTTCGAGGCCGAACCCGACGTTCCCCGCGACGGTCAGCCACGGGAACAGGTGGTACTCCTGAAACACCACGCCCATGTCGGTCGTGGGGCCGGTGACCTCGGTGCCGTCGAGCAAGACGCGGCCGTCCGTCGCGTCGGTGAGCCCGGCCGCGATCCGGAACAGCGTCGTCTTGCCGCAGCCCGACGGCCCGACGAGACAGACGAACTCCCCGTCCGCGACCGAGAAGGAAACGTCGTCGAGCGCGCGCACCGAGCCGCCGTCGCCGTCGCCGGGGTACGTCTTGCCGACCCCGTCGAGCGCGACGCTGGCCTCCGCGGGAGTGAGGGAGGAGCCGCCGTTCACGCCCGCCACGCTAACGCCCTCCGTTCGACCGCGCGGAACGCCACGTCGACGAGCAGGTACATCAGGCTCAACACGAGGATGTACGCGATCGCCCGGTCGACGCGGAGGTTGTTGCTGGCGCGGATGATCTCGCGGCCGACCCCGGGGACGCCGAAGATCTCCGAGGCGACGACGAGCATCCAACACCGTCCCAGTCCCGTCCGGATCCCGGTGAGAATCCCCGGCATCGACGCTGGTAGCACGATCGAGCGGACCGCGTCGAGGTCGCCGCGGACCCCCAGCGTTCGCCCCACGTCGAGGAGGTCTTCGCTCACGCCCTCGACTGCGCCGTACGCCGCGTAGAAGTTGATCCAGAACGCGCCGACCGCGATGATGAAGGCGGCGCCCCAGTCGTTGATCCCGAACCACGCGATCGCGAAGCCGATGAGCGCGAGCGGCGGCACCGGGCGCAGCGTTCTGACGAGCGGCGCCGTCAGGTCGTCGAGCAGTCGGCTCCAGCCGAACGCGACGCCGGCGGCCACGCCGAGCCCCGTTCCGGCGAGCGTGCCCGGAATCCAGTGCTGGACGCTCTGGAACAACGCCGCCGTCATGTCGCCCGAGGCGAGTTCGCTCGCGAACGCCCCCGCGACCGCGACCGGCGAGGGAAGGACGAACGGATCCTGCGTCAGCGAGACGGCGTGCCAGACGAGGAGGAACGCCGCGATCCCGACGGCCCCGCGAAGCAGCCGGCGGCCGTCGCCGAGCTCGACGCCCGCGAACGCGTCGCCCTCCCCGACGGGCGATGCGGTTTCGGTCGCCATCAGAGGGTGTCGTACACCTCCAGATCGAATATCTGGTCGTTCGACAGCTGCTCGTCGATCTGGCCGTTCCCGGCCGCGAACTCCGAGAACACCTGCGTCGCCTCGGTGATCTCGTTGGGGTCGGTGATGAAGTTCGACAGCGGCGAGTCGAGCGCATCCCGTGCGCGGTCGGTCGGCATCCCGATCCCCTCGTTGACGTGCGCGGCGGTCGCGTCCGGGTTCTCGCCGATGAACTCGGTCGCGCGGACGTGCTCTTCGAGGAACTGCGCCGCGAGCGGCGAGTCGCGCACCGCGTCGCTCATCAGGGTGACCGCGGCGGGCTGGCCGGGGAGGACCTCGGCCGCAGTCCGGAGCATCGTCACCGACGAGCCCTCCGCCTGCGCGATCGTCGGTACCGGCTCCATGATCGAGGTGCCGTCGATCTCGTCGTTGGCGATCGCCTGCCAGACCGAGCTCGCGCCGCTGATCTCGATGATCTCCACCGCGTCGTTCGCCGCGGGGTCGACGCCGACGTCGCGGAGCCAGTAGCGCAGGAGAACGTCGGGGACGCTCCCCTGCGGGAACGTGCCGAAGGTGAACGGCTCACCCTGCTCTTCCTCCCACGTCGCGAACGCGTCGGCGCCCTCGGCCTCGAACGTCTCGTGGAACGACTCCTCGGCCATGATACCCATCGGCTCCTCGATATTCGCGGCGGTCACCTGCGCCGAGATGCCGCGGTCGATGGCGATCATCGCGGGAACGATCCCGAACATCGCAATGTCGATGTCGCCGCCGCCGAGCGCCTGAACGATGTCCGGGCCGTTGCCGAACTCCTGTCCGGTGACCTCGGCGTCTATCTCCGAGAAGTACCCCTCGCCCTCCATCACGTACCACTGAAGGTCCGGGTAGATCGGCATGTGCGCGACCGTTAGCTCGTCGAGTCCGCCGCCACCGCCGCCGCCGAGACAGCCGGCGAGGCCGACCGTCGCGGTTCCGCCCGCGGCCGCGAGGAACGACCGCCGCGACGCTGTCCGCGTTGGTTCGTACATACGCACGAAAGCGGCTCCGCGGGCAACACCCTCGCGTCACCAGCAACGGAAGCGCGTTCCGGTGACGCCGACGAATTCGAAATTCGGAGCCGCTCGGGATTGAAAACGGGTTTCAAGCGATATTCCGGAGCAGAGCCCGTCATCGAACGACGCAAATGTTGCTGGTGTGGTCCCCCGTCGGGAGCGCTCGTTCGCGGTCTCGCGGGGCGCACGCGGGAGTCTGTCGGCGGCGACCCGCTCGCGCGAATCAGACGGCGTACGGTCTCACGGCCGCTCGGTCGCGTCCTCGTCGAACAGTCCGAGATCCTCGGCGACGAGGTCGGCGAGCCGGTCTTTGATCGCCGGGTCGACCTCCGCGACGGACTCGCCGTCGTGCTTCTGGGCGTTGTGTTTCTCGAGCGCGTCCGCGAGGTCGTCGAGCGGCACGCGGGTCTCCGTCTCGCACTCGTCGCACACGATCGGGACGGACGGCTCGTCGGTGGACATTACGCCGACAATCGCCCGTGGCGGGTATATGCCTTCGGGCGCGTCGTCAGTCGTCGGTATCGCGCCGACCCGCCGAACCGCCACCGTCTATTGACTCCGTCGCGAACGCCCGGCCATGTACGTTCTCGTGACGGGGGCGGCGGGCGGGATCGGTGGGGGCGTCGCGGGCTCGCTCGCGGCCGCCGGTCACGACGTCCTCGGGGTCGACCGCGACGCGGCGGGGCTCGCCGATCTGCCCGACGCGGTCGAGACCGCCGCGATCGACCTCCGCGACGAGGCGGCCGTCCGCGACCTGCTCGCGGACCGCCCCCTCGACGCGGTCGTCTCCTGTATCGGGGGCTACGAGATCGCAGCGGTCGAGGACACCTCGGCGGAGGCGTTCCGGCGACAGGTGGAGACGAACCTGACCGCGGTCCACGTGACGGTCTCCGCGGCGCTCCCGGCGCTGCGCGAGCGCGGCGGCCGGGTCGTCGTCGTCGGGTCGATGGTCGGGTCGGTCGCGCTACCGTACCACGGCGCGTACAGCGCCGCGAAGGCGGGTCTCGACGGCTACGTCGACGCGCTCCGTCGCGAGGTCGCCCCCCGCGGGGTCGACGTCGCGCTGGTCGAGCCCGGGCCGGTCCAGACCGGGTTCAACGAGCGGGCCGCGGCGGCGGTCGTGAGTGCGGACGGCGAGGACGCGAGCGGCGCGGGGGAGGGCGGCGAGGACGCGAGCGACGAGAGCCCCTACGCCGACGCCTACCGTGAGTTCGAGGGGTACTCGCCGGCCGCCACCGACGTCGAAACGGTCGTCGAGCGCGTGGTGACCGCGGTGACGGCGGAGCGGCCAGAAACGCGTTACCGGGTGAGCCGTCGGGCGCGGTGGCTGCCGCGACTCGCGCGCGTCCTCCCCGACCGGCTGTACGACCGACTCGTGCGCGCCGGACTCCCCGGCGGGCTCCTGTGGCGGCTGCTCCGCCGGTGACGAGCCCGTTCCGGCGCGGGGACCACGTCGCGCGTCAGTCGTCGGCGGCGCCAGACGAGGACCCCTCGGCACCGGGCGCTCCCTCCGACCCCTCCGCGTCGGCGGCCTCCGAGCCATCCGCGTCGGCAGCCTCCGAGCCGTCCGCGTCGGCAGCCTCCGAGTCGTCCGCCTCCGCGTAGAACTCCTCGGGCGAGGCGTCGATCCGCTCGAACTCGCCGAAGTCGCGCTCGTGGTGGCGGATCATCTGCTCGACGATCCACGCGCTGTACCGCTCCGAGAACCCCCAGTCGGCGTCCGCGTCGTCGACCTCGAAGCGGCCGTCGGTCGCGAGCGCGGCGTACAGGTGATAGAAGCCGAGGACGACGTCGCCGAACTCCCTCGCCTCGCCGCCGATCTCGCGGCGCTTCTCGGCGAGTTCCTCGCGGCCCGCGTCGGTGAGCGCGAAGTACTTGCGGTCGGGCTCGTCGTCGCGCTCGACGCGCTCGGCGACGCCCTCCTCCTCGAACTTGTAGAGGATCGGGTAGACGGAGCCGTAGGAGGGCTCCCAGTGACCGCCGCTGATTTCGGTTATCTCGCCGAGCAGCTCGTACCCGTACCGGGGACGCTCGTCGAGCAGCTCCAACACGAGGTACGAGATCAGTCCTTTCGGCGGGCCGCTTTTCCGCATTGTCCCGACTTTTCGGGGTCGCGTCGAAAGGGTTTCGGTCACGGCGACCCCGGACGCGAGCCGCGACGAGCCGGCGGATTCGGGCGCTTCGATGGCTCCGGCATCCGGCAGGATAGCCACGTGCGGTCGGCGCGTGCCCGCGAGCGGCCGGAGCGAAGCGGAGGCCGCGAGGCGCACGCGCGAGGGAGTCGGGCGCGCCGAGGGCGACCGAAGGGAGCCCGAAGGATGCGCCCGACGAGGCTGGGGAGGCGTGAGGTGCTGTGCGGAGCGGTGCGGGGTGGGACTCAAAGGGGCAGTCGCGAGGCCGCCGTAGGCGTTCACGAGAGCGGAGCTCTCGTGAGCCAATCAGAACGCGGAGCGTTCTGATGACGACGTAAGCACCGCAGCGAGCACCGCGAGCGAGGAGCGCAACGAGCGTACGGCGGCCTCGCGACTGGGGCTTTGGGGATGTTCGCCATCGATCAGCGGTCACTCACGTATCGCCGAGCGGCTGGGGCTTTGGAGGCGTTCTCATCGGTCAGGGAATCACCGTCGGTAAAGATACTCACGTACGGCCGAGCGGTGGGGACTTCGAAACCGCTAGTGCCGTCTTCGACTCGGACACTACCGGGTACGGTCCAGCTGATTACTGCGTATCGGGACGACCCGCAAACCCCTAAGTCGCGCGGCCCGAACCCGAAGTATGGTCGAGGCTCCACAGACCGCCGAAGGGTGGTTCTCGCTGCACGACTTCCGCTCGATCGACTGGGACGCGTGGCGCGAGGCGCCCGAGTCAGAGCGACGACGAGCGATCGAGGAGGGCGAGGCCTTCCTGAAACACCGCGAGCTGGTCGCCGACGCCGACGACGGCGAGTCCGCGCTGTTCTCCGTGCTCGGGCACAAGGCCGACCTCCTGTTCCTCCACTTCCGGCCGTCGCTCGACGACCTCTCCGCGATCGAGCGCCGGTTCGAGGACACCGCGCTCGCGAAGTTCACCGAGCGTGAGACCTCCTACGTCTCCGTCACCGAGGTGTCGGGGTACGTCTCCGACGACTACTTCGAGGAGGGCGCCGACGCCGTCGACGAGGGGCTCCGCCGCTACATCGAGGGGAAGCTGAAGCCCGATATCCCGGACGAGGAGTACGTCAGCTTCTACCCCATGAGCAAGCGCCGCGGCGAGGAGCACAACTGGTACGACCTCGAGTTCGAGGAGCGCGCCGACCTGATGGCGGGCCACGGCGAGGTGGGCAAGGAGTACGCCGGGAAGATCAAACAGGTGATCGCCTCCTCCGTCGGCTTCGACGAGCACGAGTGGGGGGTCACGCTGTTCGGCGCCGACCCGACCGACATCAAGGACATCGTCTACGAGATGCGGTTCGACCCCGCCTCCTCGCGGTACGGCGAGTTCGGCGACTTCTACGTCGGCCGCCGGTTCCCGCCGCGCGACCTCGACGCCTTCCTCGCGGGCGAGACGGTCCCGACCGGTCGCGTTGCGGAGGACGACAGCGCCGGGCACCCCCACGGCGGGGGCGGTCACGGCGGGGAGAGCGGCGGCCACGATGAGGGGAGCCACCACGGCGAAGGCGGTCACGGCGACGACGGCCACGGTCGCGGCGAGGGCCACGACCGCTCGGGCGCGGGCGGCGGCTCCGCGCACGGCGACCACCCGCACGGCGAGGATGGGGGCGGCGGCGAGGGCGACCATCCCCACGGCGAGGGCGACGGACACGGCGGGGAGGATGGTCACGGCGGCGAGGGCGGTCACGGCGGCGAGGGAGGTCACGGCGGCGGAGGCGACGGTGCCTCGGACGAGGACATCCGCGGCGAGCTCGCCGACCTCGACATCTACGCCGGGAAGCCCCACGGCGAGGACGTGTACGCCACGGTGCTGTACAGCGAGGCCGACGTCGACGAGCTGTTCGACGAGGTCGAGGGGCTCCGCGGCAACTTCGACCACTACGGCACGCACGTGAAGACCGCGGTGTACGAGGGGCGCCACACCGACCGCGCCGCGGTCGTCTCCATCTGGGACACCGCGTCGGCGGCCGAGACCGCGGCCGGCTTCCTCTCGGAGCTGCCCGACATCGTCGCCCGCGCCGGCGAGGAGTCCGGCTTCGGCACGATGGGGATGTTCTACACCGTCAAGCCCGACTACCAGACGGAGTTCGTCGAGACGTTCGACGACGTCGGCGAGCTGCTGGGGGAGATGGACGGCCACGTCGAGACCGACCTGATGGTGAACGTCGAAGACGAGAACGACATGTTCATCGCCAGCCAGTGGAACGCGAAGGAGGACGCGATGGCGTTCTTCCGCTCCGACGAGTTCTCCGAGACCGTCCAGTGGGGCCGCGACGTGCTCGCCGACCGCCCGCGACACGTCTTCTTAGCGTAACGGGACTGGACGCGCGCAGTCTTTTATAAATACGGCGGGTCGGCAGAGAATTCCTCCAAATCCCCAGCCGCTTGCTTATAAATAATCGATAATAGATCGGCGGCGAACGCCTCCAAATCCCCAGCCGCTCGTTTATAAATAGTCGACTATGGATCAACGGTGGACACCGCCAAATCACCGACTGCTCGCTTATAAATCGCTGCCGCCGCAGCGGACACAGCCAAAGCCCCAGCCGGCGAGGCGGGCGCACGCTCGCTGCGCGCTTCAGTCGCTCGCGTTGCTCGCTCCTTTCAGTGCTTACGTCGCCTGCGCCCGCCTCGCCGGCTGCCCCTTTGAGTCCCGCCCCGCACCGCCCACCACCGCAACCGCACAGCGCCTCACACCTCCCCAGCCTCGTCAGTCGCCCTCGCTCCGCTTCGGGCGACTGACTCCCTCGCGCGTGCTCCTCGCGGCCGCCTTCGGCGGCCACTCGCAGGCACGCGCCACCGCCCTGTCCAGTCATTTATAAATAGAAACCTCGTCGCACTCGCGCCGCTTCGCACCGTCTCCCCTCCCCCGACCGCCGGGTTTTAGGTGCCGTTGCGGCGAACGGACGGCCATGTTCGACACCATCGTGGTCGCGACCGACGGCTCCGACAGCGTGCGGCGGGCCGTCTCGGTCGCGGTCGACGTGGCGGCGCGGTTCGACGCCGAGGTCCACGCGGTGTACGTCGTCGACGCCGGCGAGGTCGAGTCGTCGCCGGACCGGGTCCGCGAGGACCTCCGCGACGCGCTCGACGACGAGGGACGCGACGCGCTCGACCGCGTCGCGGACGCCGCGCACGACCGCGACGGCGACCTCGACGTGACGATCGAGGTCCGCGAGGGCCGCCCGGCCTCGGAGATCGACACGTACGCCCGGTCGGTCGACGCCGACCTCGTCGCGATGGGCACCCGCGGCCGGCACGGCGAGAACCGCTTCCTCATCGGCTCCGTCGCCGAGCGCGTCGTGCGTACCTGCCCGGTCCCCGTGTTGACCGTGCGACAGCTGACCGACGAGGACCCGCGGCGGACGACGATCTGAGCGGTCGCGGAGGTCGGCGGCCGCCGAACGCGACGCCGCGCGACCGGCCCGAGAGCGGCGGAGTTTTCCGGCTGCCGCCCGCCTCGACGGTATGGACGACGACCTTATCGAGACGGGCGAGGCCCCCCGATCGCGGTACACGAAGCTGCCGGGGAAGGGGTTCTTCTACCCCGACTCGCTGGACGACGAGCGCGCGGAGCGACGGGCACGGGAGGCGATCGAGGGCTGCGAGGCGGTCGTGATCGCCGACGGCGACGCCGACGGCCTCGCCTGCGCCGCGATGATCCGCGAGGCGTACGACGCCGCGCTCGACGTCGAACCCTTCGAGGACGCCATCGCGGCGCGGCTGGCGGAGGACGACGAGGAGTCGGGCGGCGCGGAGACCGACGACGCAGAGAGCGAGGAGTCCGACGACGACCCCCTCGCCGACGCCCACGCCGAGTCGCCGGTCGGGCTGCTCTCGGCGGGCCCGTACTCGATCGACACCGCGCTCGAACGCGTCGAGGCGTACGCCGACGACGACATCGACCTGTTCGTCTGCGACCTCTGCCCCGACGACTACGAGTGGATCGCGGAGCCGCTGGAATCGCTCGCGACGTCGACCGACTCGATCCGCTGGTTCGACCACCACCAGTGGGACGACGCGACCGCCGCCGCGGTCCGCGAGGCGGGCGTCGACCTCGTCGTCGGCGACTCCGACGAGGAGTGCACCGCCGACGTGACGCTCCGGTCGCTGGAGTACGCGTTCGACGACCGCTGGACCGAGCTCGCGGAAGTCACGCGCGACCACGACCTCTGGCTCAAGGAGGACCCGCGCTCCGACGACCTCGCCGACTACTCCTACTGGGCCGGCGCCGAGGAGTACGCGGCCGTGATCGGCGCGTACGGCGTCGACCTCCCCGAGACGGTGCGGTCGTTCGTCGAGGATCGCCGCGTCGAGAAGGAGGCCAGGATCGACCTCGCCGTCGACCGCGCGGTCACCCACGAGGTCGGCGACTGGCGCGTCGCGGTCACCTACGGCCGCTGCTCGCAGAACGAGGTCGCAGAGCGGCTCCGCGAGGCGGGCGCCGACGCCGCCGTGATCGTCAAGCCCGCGGGGTCCGCCTCCATCCGCGGCTCGGACGACTTCCGCCACGCCCACGAGGTCGCCGGACGGGTGAACGGCGGCGGCCACCCGCAGGCGGCGGGCTGCAAGCCCGACATCTACGACGACATGCTCGACTACGCCCACCACTGGAGCACCGAGGGGCAGGCGTGCAAGCGCGTCATCCTCGCGGCGTTCGAAGCGGTCGCCGAGGAGGTCTCGGCCGAGGAGAGCGCGGCCGAGGAGAGCGCGGCCGAGGAGAGCGACGGCGACGACGCGGGCGACGCCGACGAGTAGGGACCGCGAGGAACCGAGAGGGTTCGCTCGTCGCCTACGACGAAGACGGCGACATCTCGATGTTGAGGCTCTTCTGGACCAGCTGCGTGAACGCCATCGAGCAGAGGAAGTACCAGAGGATCCACATCTGGATCGGGCCGACGATCCCCGTGTCCCAGGTGACGGTGCCGGCGAGCGGCACGACGAGCTCTTGGGCGGCGACGGCCGGATACGCGGCGTCCGACCCGCGGTAGCCGATCACCCAGAACATCCAGAGGAACGCGGGGATGGTGAGGAACATGATCCACACCATCGGGCGGAACTGCTCTTTGAACATGCCGAGCTGGTCGCCCATCGCCTCCATCTGCTCTTCTTGGATCTCGTCGAGCGCCTCGTCGTCGTCGCGCTTCTCGGCCTCCTTCCGGCGCTCCTGAATGTCCTTCATCCGGTCCTGGTACGCGCCCATCTTCTCCATGTCCATGAGCCCGGCGCGCAGCAGCGTCGAGTACAGGCCCGTGCCGAGCGCGATGACCATGATCACGACGTAGAAGGGGACTACGTTCAGGAGGGGGCCGAGAACGACGTCGATGGCGCCGGCGATCGCGTTCCGGACCGGAGGGACCGCGTACCCGACGAACGCGCCGAGCGTCGCCACCCCGGCGAGCTTGTCCCACTTCGACCAGGTGGTCGTCTCGGGCGTCTCGACGTCGCTCCCGCCGGAGTCGTCGTCATCTTCCAAGCCGGCCTCGATCCCCTCGCGGTCGGCTAAGGCGAACCCCTCCTCGCCGTCGATGAGGATCTCCTTCTCGATGAGCCGACCCCACTGCCCGCTCGAGATTTCGTCGCGAACGTCGACCCAACGCACCTCGCCGCCGCTGGCGTTGTCGAGGACGACTTGAATGGCGTCCCGCATCTCGCCGTCCTCGCGGACCAGCGAGCGGACTCGCCGTTCGACTTTGCTCATTAGCGGTCGGTTAGCAGTCGACGGTTAAGAACCTTGTAGGATCGTCGGCCGCGCGTCCGGCCCGTCACCGCGCGACGGACGGGGGCCGGCTCTCGATCGCGTCAGTTCTCGACGACGTCGCGGATCCGGGCGAAGACCTCGTCCGGGGTCGCCTCGCCGTCGACCTCGACGAGGACGCCCTCGTCGCGGAAGTGGTCGATCACGGGCTCGGTGTTCTCGTAGAAGACCTCGAGGCGCTCGCGGGCGGTCTCCTCGGTGTCGTCCTCGCGCTGGATCAGCTCGCCGCCGCACTCGTCGCAGACGCCCGGCTCCTCGGGCGGCTGGAAGTCGACGTGGTAGTTCGCACCGCAGTCGTCGCAGACGCGGCGGCCGGTGAGCCGGTCGACGAGCACCTCCTCGTCGACGTCGAGCAGGATGACGGCGTCGAGATCCGTAATCTCCGAGAGGTACTCCGCCTGCTCGACGTTGCGCGGGTAGCCGTCGAGGACGAACCCGTCGGCGTCGTCGAGCGCGGCCTCGACGATCTCGTTGACGACCGGGTCGGGAACGAGCTCGCCCGCGTCCATGAACGACTTGGGCGTGCCGTACTCCGTCTCCATCTCCTTGTTCGCGCGGAGCGCGTCGCCGGTCGTGACGTGCTCGACGCCGTACTCGTCGGCCAGCTTCGCGCTCTGCGTCCCCTTTCCGGCGCCGGGCGCCCCCAACAGCAGGATTCGATGGCTCATACCGGAGCGGTCGCGGGCCGCCCCTAAAGGCTTGAAGATTCCGGCCAACGCTACTCGTCGCCGTCGTCCGGATCGGGATCGGCGTCCTCGTCGTCGCCCGCGTGAAGCCGCAGCCCCATCTCCAGCTCGAAGCTCTCGGCGTCGGAGGTCTCGAAGCCGATCTTCTTGTACAGCGAGACCGCGGCGCGGTTCCACCGCTCGACGGTGAGCCACACCTTCTCGACGCCGTTCGCCTGCCCGTGCCCGAGCAGCCCGCGGATGAGGTGGGTGCCGATCCCGGCGCGCTGGTACTCCTGGTGGACGAAGATCGCCAGCTCGTAGGCGTCGCCGTCGGGGACGAGCGTCGCGTGGCCGGCCGCGTCGTCACCGCACCAGGCGATCACGTTGTAGCAGTCGTCACAGAGGATGGCGTCGAGCCACTCGCGGATGCGCTCCTCGCCGCCCGGCGGGATCCCCTGCGCGCGGTCGGCCGGGTCGAAGGCGTCGTACATCTCGACGAGCGCCTCGCGGACCGCCTCCTCGCCCTCGTACGGCCGGATCTCGATCTCGCGGTCCTCGCGGTCCGTGAACGCGGTCGGCGGCGGCGGGAACTCGTCCGCCACCGCGTTCGGGTAGCCTCGGTCGCTCATCTGACCAGCGTGACCGACGTCTTCGCGTTCAGCAGGACGAACTCCGCGATCGACCCGATCGTGATCTTCCCCATCGGACTCGTGTGGCCGCCGCCCAAGACGATCTCCTCGAACCCCTCGGTCTCGGCGATCTCCACCAGCCGGCTCCCCGGGTCGCCCTCGACCCGTCGGACCTCGGCGTCGATTTCGGCCTCGTCCGCCGCCGCCTCGGCACGTTCGACGACCTCGTCGGGCGACACAGAGGAGTCCTCGTTGTCGACCACGGCGATCGTCAGGTCGTCGTTCGCGACCGCCGCCCGTTCGACCGTCCGGTCGAGCGCGCGGAACGAGTCGTCGCTGCCGCCGATCCCGCAGAGCACCTTCATGCCCCATTCCTCCACGCGGCGGTACAAAAGTGGATCTCCGCAAAAGTGGATCCCCGAGCGGGCGACCACCGACAAGGCTTTTGCCCGCCCGCGGAGTTTCGGATGTATGACCGATCACACCGGTTCGGCGGCCGACTCGGCCGGCGAGACCGGCGACTCCGCCGCGGACCGGTCACCCTCCGAGGACCGGTCCCCCGCCGAGGGCGACGACGGGGAGCCCGACTCCCGAGCGGGTGACGGAACGGACGAAGAGACACCGGCCGCGGGGCCGGACGCGGCCGACGCTGACGAGCAGGATTCGACCGGTGGCGATCAGGATACGACCGCGACCGACGACGAGTCCGACGACGTGCCGCGGGATGTCCAGAAGTACGAGCGGTTCAAGAAGATGGACGGCGCGCGCTACGAGCGCGTCAACGAGTTCCTCCGCGACCGGACGTACATCACGGCCCGCGAGTGGGCGATAGCGCGGCTCTGCGCGGACTTCCGCACCGAGACCGGCGTCGAGATGACGAAGATCGGCGAGAACCTCCCCGAGCTCGTCCCCTTCATGACCGACACGTACACGCCGCAGGCGGTCAACCAGGCCCGTTACTCCTTCGAGGAGAAGGTGACGAAGGCGGGCGCAACGTTCCTCTACGGCGCGATGTCCGGCTTCTTCACCGCCGAGGACTTAGACGAGATGATGTACGAGGTGACGGAGGTCGCGAAGTTCCTCCTCGAAGTGGAGGGCGTCGACCTCGCGGTCGCCGACGAGTTAGAGGCCGAAGATAGGATTAGCGAGGTGATGCGCGAGGTGCGCGCCTCCTCGGCGGACCTCCGCGGCGAAGAGGTTCGCTGCCCCGAGTGCGGTCACGTTCACACGCCGGCGGACGAGTGACCATGGACCGCTTCCCCGAGGCGATCGACGCCACGCCGGACCCGACGCTGGTCGTCGACGGCGACGGCGTCGTCCACGCCGGGACGCCGAGCGTCGAAGCGGTGTTCGGGCTCGACCCGAATGACCTCTCGGGGCGGTCGATCGGCGACGTGTTCGAGGATCCGACCGAGCTGGACTGGGGCGGCGGCGGGTCGGCGCCGCCCTCCGGCGTCGACGACGACAGCACCGGAGCCAGTGGTTTCGGGAGCAACGAGCCGAGCGAGAGGGAGGCAGCGGACTCTCGCCACGACGTGCGGGCGCTCATCGAGACGACGCGCGCCGGCGAGGCGCGGTCGCTCGCCGACGGGTTCGAGCTGGCCGTCCGCCGCGGCGACGGCGTCCTCGTCCCGGTCCGGGTCAGCGTCGGCCCGTTCGAGATCGACGGCGACCCGTACGCGGTCGTCACCGCGATCGACGTCTCGAACGAGCGGACGCGGCGGCTGGCGCTCCAGCGCCGCACGGAGACGCTCGAATCCCTCCACGAGGCGACCCGGGAGCTGCTGAAGACGACCGACAGGGAGGCGGCCGCCGAGGCGGCGGTGGCGTACGTCGACGACGTACTGGGTCATCCGATCGCCGCGATCTGGCTGTACGACGAGGGGGAAGACGCCCTCGAACCGATCGCCTGGACCGACACGGCGGACGCCGTCGTCGGCGACCACCCGACGTTCGCGGCCGACGAGCGGAGCATTACGTGGGACGTGTTCGAGAGCGGGGAGCCGACCTACGTGGCGGATGTCGGCGACGACCCGGACCGCTACGACGACGACGCGACGATCCGCAGCGAACTCGTCGTCCCGCTCGGTCGGTACGGCGTGTTGAACGTCGGCGCGACCGCTCCCGACGCCTTCGACGACTCCGATCTCGCGGTCGCGCGCATCTGGGCGGCGACGGTGACGATGGTGCTCGTCCGCATCGAACGGGAGCGGCAGCTCCGGCGCCGCGAGGAGGAGGTGGCGCGCGAGCGCGACCGCTTGGAGGAGTTCGCCAGCCTCGTCTCACACGACCTGCGGAGCCCGCTCAACGTCGCGGCCGGGAACCTCGAGATCGTCAGCGACCGGCTCGCGGACGAGTCGATCGACGTCGGGGAGCTCGGGGCGGTGAAGCGCTCGCTGGACCGGATGGACGCCCTCATCGAGGACCTGCTCGCGCTGGCGAGACAGGGGTCTGGGATCGACGAGACCGAGCCCGTCCCGCTGGCGGACCTCGCCGCCGAGTGCTGGGAGACCGCGGACACCGAGTCGGCGACGCTCGCGGTCGAGACGGACGCGGTCGTCGAGGCGGACCGCAGCCGCCTGCGGCAGGCCTTAGAGAACCTCTTCGGCAACGCGGTCGAACACGTCGGCGAGACGGTCACCGTCACGGTCGGCGCGCTCCCGGACGGCGACGGGTTCTACGTCGAGGACGACGGCCCCGGGATCGACCCGGCCGACCGCGAGGAGGTGTTCGAGGCGGGCGTGACGACCGACCCCGACGGCACCGGGTTCGGGCTGAAGATCGTCGCCGAGGTCGCGGACGCCCACGGCTGGACGGTCGAACTGGTCGACGGCGAACGCGGCGGCGCCCGGTTCGAGTTCCGCGGCGTCGACGTCGAGTCGGGCGGCGAGTAGGCGAGCAGCGGGAAAGACTCCGGCTCAGTCGTCGGCCGTCGCTCGGCTCCCGGCGTCGAGGCCGTCGCCGTGGCCCGGGACGGTGCCGTCGTCGTTCCAGCCGCGGAGCGCGTAGTACTCCGAGAGGGCGTCGTCGAACCCCTCGATCGCGTCGGCGTACGGGAGCGTGTCGTCGGCGCGGTCAAAGCCGCGGGCGTTGTTGAACGCGCGCTCCAACTCGACGATCCGCGCGCCCAGCGATTGGAGGGCGTCGTAGTCGGCGTCGAGCAGCGCGGCAAGCCGGTCGTCGGTGACGGTGCCCCGCGAGAACTTACAGATCACGGCGGAGTCTAGCACCGCGTTGCGGTTCTCCTTCGCGACGAGCTTGGGAGGTTTCCCGTCGAGTCCCTGCGGGTCGAGCGCGTCGTCGGGGTCGACGAGCGGGTACTCGTACGGGTAGAACTCCCCGTACATGTGGTCGGCGCCGCGGTTCGCGGTCGCGAACGCGAGCCCCTGCCCGTTGAGCGCGCGGCCGTCGTGGCCGGAGAACGCCATCCCCTTCACCGTCCAGTCCTCGGCGCCGAACTCCGCGTGGGCGCGGTGGACGCCCTCCGCGAGCTTGTCGCCGACGCCCTCGCGGTAAGCGATCTGCTCGACGAGCGAGCGGACGAGCTCCGCGTTGCCGAACTCGTCTTCGCTCTGCAGGAACATCGAGACGACGTCGCCACAGGAGATGGTGTCCATCCCCAGCTCGTCGCACAGCTCGTTCGCGGCCATCACGTCGACGACGTCGTCGACGCCCGCGTTCGAGCCGAACGCCATCACGGTCTCGAACTCGGGGCCCTCCGTCTCGACGCCGGTCGCCTCGTCGCGCGTGGGGAGCTTACAGGCGAACGCGCACTGCGAGCAGGTCCCCTTCTTGTACTTCTTCTCCTCGACGCGGTCGCCGGAGATGCCCTCGACGCCCTCGAAGGAGGTCTCGGCGAAGTAGTAGGAGGGGAGCGCGTCCACCTCGTTGGCGAGCTCCGTCACGCTCGTCGTCCCCTGCCGCTTCATGATCGAGTCGGAGGTGGCCGCCTCGCGGTGGACTTCCCCCGCCTCGTCGGGCCAGTCGAGGTCGATCTCGGCCTCGCTATCCCCGTCGAACGTGAGCGCCTTCACGCCCTTCGAGCCGAGGACGGCCCCCAGCCCGCCGCGCCCGAACGCCCGCGTGTCCGAGGTCATCACCGACGCGAACCGCACCTCGTTCTCCCCTGCGGGGCCGACGCAGGCAACGTGTTCGGGCTCCAGGTCGCGCGTCTCCGCGAACCGGTCGGAGACCGCCGACACCTCCGCCTGCTCTAAGTCCGGGACCTCCTCGAACGTCACGTCCGGCTCGCCGTCCGGGCCGACCTCGCGGACGTGGACCGCGAGCAGGTCGTCGCTCGCGCCGACGATCTCGACGGCCGCGTACCCCGCGCCGGTGAAGTTCCGCGAGAGGAACCCGCCCGCGTTCGACGACAGCAGCCCGTTCGTGAGCGGCGAGAGGCCCGTGGCGGCCATCCGGCCGGTGTAGGAGGTCGTCGAGTACTGCATCGGACCGGTCGAAAAATACAGCCGGTTCTCCGGGCCGAGCGGGTCGGCGTCGAACGGGATCCGGTCGTACGCGAGCGACGTGTTGAGCCCGCGGCCGCCGACGAACGACGCGAGCCGATCGTCGATCGGCTCCGTCGACGCGGTCCGCTCGGTTAGGTCGATCGTGAGGAGCGGCCCCTGTGCGTGTCTCATGGACGAACAGAGCGAACGAGCGGCGATAAAACTCGGGGTGGGGAGGCGGTTTAAATACCAGTTAGCGGCGGTGCGATAGTTTATAAACGAAAATGCGGTGGCGCGTGCCTGCGAGCGGCCGCCCTCGGCGGCCGCGAGACAGCACGCGCGAGGGAGTCGCTGGCTCCCGGAGCGAAGCGGAGGGTGCCAGCGACGAGGCTGGGGAGGTGTGAGGTGCGGTCGCTGTGCGGTACAGGGTGGGACTCAAACGGGCAGCCGCGAGGCGGTCGCAGGCGACGTAAGCACTGGAAGGAGCGAACGAAGTGAGCGACTGAAGCGCGCAACGAGCGTGCGACCGCCTCGCGGCTGGGGGTTTGGCGGTGTTCGCCGACGATTCACCAGCAACGATTTATAAGCGAGCGGCTGGGGCTTTGGCGGTGTTCGCCACCGATCCGCGATCAGCCATTTATAACCCAGCGGCTGGGGCTTTGGCAGCCTTCACCGCGGAGCCGACGACTTCTTATAAACATCTGACACCGTATCACAGTTCAACTTATAAACGACTGGCCTACGTCACGCACGGTTCTTATTCGTCGAGGACGTGGTGCGCCACCGCATCCACACCCGAATCCGTCGTCTCCAGCGTCGCGACGCGGAACGCGTCGTCCGCACCGTCGACCGGGATCGGAAGCCCGCCCGGGTTCACGCGGACGGTCCCGTCTCGCGCCTCGACGCCGTGCGCGTGGGTGTGGCCGTGGAACACGTAGTCGTAGTCGCCGCAGTCGACGAGCGCGTCGACGACGAGGTCGCTCGTCCCGTGAGTGACCGCAATATCCACACCGTCGAACGAGAGCGCGGCGGCCTCGCCGTGGTACTCGCTGAACTCCTCGACCGTCGACTCGACCGCCCACTCGCCGTCGTTGTTCCCGCGGACGGCGTGGAAGTCGAAATCCGCGTCGAACGGCGTCACTGAGAAGGGCGCGACGAAGTCGCCGCAGTGGACGACCGCGTCGACCCCCTCGCGCTCGAACAGCGAGACGGCCGCCTCGACCGCGGTCAGGTCGTCGTGCGTGTCGGAGACGATGCCGATCAGCATACCGACCGGACGCCGCCGCGCTACTTCAACCTGCGCCTACTCCCCAGTCAGCGCCTCGCTCGCGGGCGCGAAGTCGATGGTCTGCCCGCGCCCCTTCTCGCTCGCCCGTTTATAAAGCATGTACGCGGCCGCGACCGTCTCGACCCCGCTCCCGCCGGAGTCGAAGACGGTCACCTCCTCGTCGCTCGTCCGACCGGGGTGGTCGCCCGCGACGACCTCGCCGAGGTCGGCCGCGATCCCCTCGCCCTCCGCGATCAGGTCGGCCTCGACCGCGGCGAGGTACGAGCCGGCGTCCTGCGTCGCACGCGCTCGGAGGTCGGGGACGTAGGTGGCCCGCGCGACGAGCTCCGGCGGGAGTTCGTTCTTCTCCGGGTGGTACTGGCCCATCGCGGTAACGTGCGTCCCCGGCTCCACGTCGGCGTCGTCGATCACCGGCTCGCTCGCGGTCGTCGCGGTGATCACGACATCGGCACCCGCCAGCGCGGCGCTCGCGCTCTCGACCGCCGACACGTCGGCGTCGAGCCGCTCGTCGAAGTCGGCGGCGAACGCCTCCCGGTGCTCCGGGGTCGGCGAGAAGACGCGCACCGCCTCGAACTCGCGGACCGTCGCGGTCGTCGCGACCTGCCCGCGCGCCTGTGCGCCGCTGCCGATCACGGCGAGCTCGGTCGCATCCTCGCGAGCGAGCGCGTCGACCGCGACCGCCCCGGCGGCGCCGGTCTTGAACGGGTTCATCGACGCGCCGTCGAGCAGCGCGAGCGGCGCGCCCGACTCGGCGTCGAACAGCGGGGTCATGAACCACGCGTCCTCCGCGCCGAAGCCGGCGGAGTACGTGTACCCGCCCATCGCGCCCGTCTCGGGGAGGAGGGCGGCGTAGGTGGTCAACATCCCCGGCGGCTCGCGGTTGAACAGCTTCGTCCGCGGCTCCGCGGGCGCTCCCTCGCCCACCTGTCGGTAGGCGTCGCGCACGGCGGCGACGTAGTCGGCCGGCTCGGCGAGGTCGTCGACCTCGGAACTCGTGAGGAACAGGGCGTCCGTCATGCCCGACCAGTCGGGGCGGGGGAACTAAACGGTACAGGACGCGGCGAACGGCGACGCGTCACGCGGACGACCGGCCGCCCGGTCCCCCATCTCCCCGACCGGGGCGCGACGCGTCCGCCGGCGCGTCGGCGGCGACTGGGGCCCTGACGAAGATCGCGTGGGCCATGACGGTCGCGGCGGCCACCGCGCCCGCGGGCAACGCCGACATCAACGACAGCCCGACAAGGTTGAGGAAGGCGGTCACGCCGATCAACGCTGCCGGGATGAGCCCGAGGACGTAGTCGTAGTATCCAGTCATGCTGTCGTTGAATACTAGTGGGAAATCCATATTAAATCTTTCTCGGTGTTCGGTGAGAGTTCGTTCGTGAACACAGAGACGTTACTCGTAACTTATGAAGGCCGTGGCCGTGTCGATACGAATCGAGGCCCCGGCGAGAAGGCGGAAGACAGCGTTCAGGCGCCGAATTCGGGGGCGAATCGGATCAAACCGCTACCGGAGCCGGAAGTACACCGCCCGCCAGCCGCCGAGGGCGACCGAGCCGAGCACCAGCATGACGACGGCGAAGGCGGGCGCGGCGCCGCCTCGGAAGACGAACGCGCGGAGCGCCAGCCCGACGACGGCGGCCGGGATCCACGACCGGATCACGAGCGGGACCGACGACTTCGCGGTCTCGACGGCGCCGGCGGAATAGGCCCCCACGAGCGGCGCGATCAGGGCCCACGCGATCAGGAACGGCGCGAACACTTCGAGCAGGTAGAGCGGGTTCGACGACAGGAACTCGACGCTGCTGTGGTTAATCGCACCGATCGTCAACAGGACGATCAGCGCGATCAGGTCGCCGACCGCGAGGGGGACGGCGGCGCGGTCGAGGCGTGTTGCGAGGAACGACGAGTCGGCCATACCGACCCGTCGGGCTCCCCCCTACTTTGTACGCACGGATTCGGTCGGGCAGTCGAGCACCGGCGACTGCGACGTCGCCAGCCGGTGTGCCGCTACTCGTACAGCGGGTGCGCCTCGCAGAGCTCGACGACGCGCTCGCCGACCTCGTAGATGACGTCCTCGCTGTCGACGTTGTCGACGACGCGGTAGATCAGGTCGCCGACCTCCTCGATCGCATCGGCGTCGAAGCCGCGCGTCGTGATCCCGGCGGTGCCCGCGCGGATCCCCGAGGGGTCGAACGGCGAGCGCGTCTCGCCGGGGACCGTGTTCCCGTTGAGGACGATGTTCGCGGCCGCGAGCGCGTCCTCCGCGTCGCCGCCCGAGAGGTCGGGGTGCGAGTCGCGTAAGTCGGCGAGCACGAGGTGGTTGTCCGTCCCGCCGGAGACCAGCGAGAGGCCGTGCTCCTGAAGCGTCTCCGCGAGCACCTCGGCGTTGTCGACCACGTTTTGCGCGTACTCCTCGAACTCGGGCTCTAAGGCCTCCTTGAAGCCGACCGCCTTGCCGGCGACGTTGTGCATCAGCGGGCCGCCCTGCCCGCCAGGGAACACCGCCGAGTCGATGTCGTCCGCGAACTCCTCGTCGCACATCACGATCCCGCCGCGGCCGGCGCGGATCGTCTTGTGGGTCGAGCCCGTGACGAAGTCGGCGACGCCGACCGGCGACGGGTGGACGCCGGCGGCGACGAGCCCGGTGATGTGCGCGATGTCCGCGAGGTGGTAGGCGTCGACCGCGTCCGCGGCCGCCTGGATCTCCTCCCAGTCGACGGTGCGGGGGTACGCGGAGTAGCCCGAGACGATGATGTCCGGCTCGAACGACTCGGCCGCGGCGCGGAGCCCCTCGTAGTCGATGTACCCCGTCTCGGGGTCGACCTCGTACTGCTCGACGTCGTACAGCTGCCCCGTGAAGTTCGCTGGATGGCCGTGCGAGAGGTGGCCGCCGTGGTTGAGGTCCAAAGAGAGGATCTTGTCGCCCGGCTCGAGGACGGAGTAGTACACCGCCTGGTTCGCCTGCGTCCCGGAGTGGGGCTGGACGTTGACGTGGTCGGCGCCCCACAGCTCCTTCGCGCGCTCGATCGCCAGCTCCTCGACATCGTCGGCGTACTCGCAGCCGGCGTAGTAGCGCGAGCCGGGATAGCCCTCGGCGTACTTGTTGGTGAGGACGCTCCCCTGCGCCTCCAGCACCGCCTCGCTGACGTGGTTCTCGCTCGCGATCATCGCGAGCGTCTGCTCCTGTCTGTCGCGCTCGCCCGCCAGCGCGTCGGCGACCGCCGGGTCGACCTCCCGGACGTGCTCGTGGTCCATGTGCGAACGCGGGCGCGACCGCGCATTAATCCTTCCGTCGCCGGCGGAACTGCCGGCGCGCCGCCCGCGGACGCGGCCCCGAACCGCCGGCCGGCCCGAGAGCGACCTCCCGAGAGAAACCGCCGGCCTGAGAGCGACCTCCCGAGAGAAACCGCCGGCCCGAGAGAAGACTGTCGGCCCGGAAGCGACCCCGAGACGGGGGGCGATTTTCGACCGGTCGTATCGGCCGTTTTCGGTGGTTTGAGGCCTGCTGCGTGCGTTGTTCGTTACATAAACCCCGTTAATATTAAATACGCAACCGGCTTTTATACGAAGAGATAAATGGTGTCGAATTTACTGGCGGCCGACGTCGAGGCGGCGCTCGAAGCGGCGTTCGCCGGGGGCGACGACGAGCTGCTCGTCGTGGACCCCTCCGCGGAGACGATCGTATCGCTGGTCGAGACCGCGGTCGGGCGGGACGACCTCCCGGAGCTGTCGATGCTCGCCGACGAGCGCACGCTCAAGGACGTCATGGACGACTTCGTCGTCGCGTCCCGGGCGGCCGACCTCGTCGCCGACGGCGCCTTAGAGATCCGGGTGCTCGACGGGGAGGTCGACAACGCGCTGTTCGTCTCCCCGTCCCGGGTCGTCGCCCTGGTCACCGCGGGAGACGGCGTCGCCGCGCTCTCGACCGACGACGAGGAGTTCGTCGACGAGGTGTACGACTCCCATCGCGGCGCGTTCGACGATGCGGAGCCGTACACGCTCCGCACGCCGGCGATCAGCCGGGTCCGCGAGACGATGGAATCGGAGATCGGCGAGGCGGCCCGCGCCGACTTCGACGCCGTCCTCGACGCGACCGAGCGCGACGGCGGCGCCGACCTCGACGAGGTGACCGTCTCGCTGCTCGTCGCGGCGAAGAACGACGTGCTGCTCTACGACATCTCGAAGTGGGGCGAGGACGTCGGCATCGCCTCGAAGGCGACGTTCTCCCGGACGAAGACGCGCCTCGAGGACCTCGGCATCATCGACACCGAGAAGGTCCCGATCGACGTCGGCCGCCCCCGGCTCCGCCTGAAGCTCGGCGACGAGCGCCTCGAGGGCGTCGACGCCGCGGAGCTGGCCGACGAGGCCGCAGAGATGATGGCCGCGACGCCCGCCTGAAGGCCGTTTCCCGTTCTCGCCGCAGCAACACCCTTTCTCGTTCCCGCCGCAATCACGTCACGCGTCCGGGCGCCCGCCGCGGACCCCGCGCCTTTTTTTCGCCGCCTCGCGTCGACCGGGTATGGATATCGGACTTGTCGGCGACGGGCCCGCGGTCGAGGCGACCGAGGCCGCGCTCGGCGACGTCGACGTGAACGCGATGCCCGTCGAGGCCGACCTGCTCGACGGGTTCGACCTCGCGGTCGTCGTCGACACCGCCGGCTCGTCGACGTTCGCGACCGCGAACGAGCTGCTCGACCGTTGGATCGCCGTCGAGGTGGGTGGGCTCGGCGGCGTCCCCCTCGACGACCTCGACGCCGCGGTGACCGTCTTCGACGACGCCTGCTACGACTGCCTGCGCGTCCGCGTCGAGAGCGGCGGCCCGGAGCCGGCGGACGCGCCGGCCGGCCGTCGGTCCGCGGTGCGCTACGCCGGCGCGGTGGCCGGGCGACGGGCGATTCGACTCCTCGCCGGCGACCCGGTGGCCGACACCGTCGTCGAGGTGCCGGGCGCCGAGCGGACGCTGCTGCCCGCGCCGGGCTGCGGCTGCGGCGCGGACCCAGGCGACGCGCTCCCGCGCGACCACGCGGACCGGAGGCTCGACGACGCGATCGACCGCGCGGAGCGGGCCGTCGACCCCCGGATCGGCGCGCTGCGCGAGGTCGGCGAGCAGGAGTCGTTCCCGCTGCCGTACTACGTCGCGCGGGTGGCGGACACGACCCCCTTCTCCGACGCCGACGCGGCCGACTTCGGCGGCGGCGCGGCCGCCGACTGGGACGCCGCGTTCATGAAGGCGCTCGGCGAGGGGTTAGAGCGGTACGCGGCCGGCGTCTACCGCGAGGCCGAGTTCACGCGCGCGCCGGCCGCGAACGTCCCGAACCCGGTCACCCCGGACGCGTTCGTCCGCCCCGACGGCGCCGAGGCGTACGACCGCGACGACCGGCTCCCGTGGGTCCGCGGCGAGTCGCTCGTGACTGGCGACCCCGCGAGCCTCCCGGCGGAGTTCGTCGGCTTCCCGCCGCCGGAGAACCGGTATCGCCCGGCGATCACGACGGGACTCGGGCTCGGTAGCTCCGGACCCGACGCCGCGCTCTCCGGGCTGTACGAGGCGATCGAGCGCGACGCGACGATGACCAGCTGGTACTCCACGACGGAGCCGCTCGGGCTCGACCTCGACGACCCCGGCTTCGCCGAGCTGGAGAAGCGGGCCCGCGCGGAGTCGCTGTCGGTGACCCCGCTGCTCGTCACGACCGACGTCGACGTGCCGGTCGTCGCGGTCGGCGTGAGTCGAACGGGCGACTGGCCGCGGTTCGCCGCGGGGTCGGGCGCCGACCTCGACCCGGCCGCGGCGGCGCGGAGCGCGCTCGCGGAGGCGCTCCAGAACTGGACCGAGCTCCGCTCGATGGGGCGGGAGGCGGCCGACGAGCAGGGCGCCGCGATCGGTCACCACGCCGACCGCCCCGCGGAGACGGCCGCGTTCTTCGACCCGGACGCGACCGTCTCGGCCGAGGGGCTCGGCGAGCCGGAGCTGTCGGGGACCGAGGAGCTCGACGCCGCGATCGACCGCGTCGAGAGCGTCGGGCTCGACCCGTACGTCGCGCGGGTGACGACCCGCGACCTCGAAGCGCTGGGGTTCGAGGCCGTCCGCGTCCTAGTTCCCGGCGCGCAGCCGCTGTTCACCGGCGAGCCGTTCTTCGGCGACCGCGCGAGCGAGGTGCCGCGGTCGATGGGGTTCGAGCCCGCGCTCGACCGACCGTACCACCCGTTCCCGTGACGGGCGTCCCGTTCTCGTGACGAGGGGGAGCCTCTCGTTCCCGCGGATTTAGGTGCCTCCGGGTCGCGGGAGGTCGTATGGACGTCGTACCCGACGCGGACGTCGAGGCGGTCGAGGCGGTCGACGACGTGTTCCTCACGCAGGGCGCCGTCGGCGATGGAATGAGCATCCAGCGGTTCAAGATCGAACCGGGCGCGACGGTGCCCGAACACGACCACCCGCACGAGCAGATCGGCGTGATCACGGCCGGGCGGCTGACGTTCGTCGTCGACGGCGAGGAGCGCGTCGTCGGCCCCGACGACACCTACGTGATCCCCGGCGGCGAGCCGCACGCGGCCGAGAACCGTACCGACGAGCCGGTCGTGGGGTTCGACATCTTCTCGCCGCCGCGCGCGAACCCCGATTGGCAGGAGTAGGTGGGGGGCGGTCCGGGCCGGGTCGAGTGCGGGGCGAGTTCGGGCGCGAACCGCCGCGAAACGCGCGATTCCGCGCGTCAGCGATACCTGCAAGACGTACCGGACCGAAGGTGTGTTAGTCCTCGGGCCCCGATTAGGGGTAATGGGAGTTCAAGAACAGTACCCGTTCGACGTGGAGGCGCTCCGCGCCGATTTCCCGATCCTCGATCGGAAAGTCGGCGGGGACCCGGAGACGGCCGGGGAAGGCGAGGGCGACAACACTCCCCTCGTCTACCTCGACAACGCGGCGACCTCGCACACGCCCGACCCGGTCGTCGACGCCATCTCCGACTACTACCGGAGCTACAACGCCAACGTCCACCGCGGGATCCACCAGCTGAGCCAAGAGGCGTCGGTCGCCTACGAGGAGGCTCACGACGCTGTCGCCGACTTCATCGGCGCCGAAGGCCGCGAGGAGATCGTCTTCACGAAGAACACGACGGAGGCGATGAACCTCGTCGCCTACGCGTGGGGCCTCGAAGAGCTCGGTCCCGGGGACAACGTCGTCCTCTCCGAGATGGAGCACCACGCCTCGCTCGTCACCTGGCAGCAGATCGGTAAGCGGACCGGCGCCGACGTGCGCTTCATCGACGTCACCGACGAGGGGCGACTGGACATGGACCACGCGGCGGAACTCATCGACGACGACACCGAGATGGTGTCCGTCGTCCACGTGTCGAACACGCTCGGCACGGTGAACCCGATCCGCGAGCTGGCCGACATGGCCCACGATCACGACGCCTACATCTTCGCCGACGCCGCGCAGTCGGTGCCGACGCGCCCCGTCGACGTCGCGGAGTTAGACGTCGACTTCCTCGCCTTCTCCGGCCACAAGATGTGCGGCCCGACCGGGATCGGCGCCCTCTACGGCCGCGAGGAGATCTTAGAGGGGATGCAACCCTATCTCTACGGCGGCGACATGATCCGCCGCGTCTCCTTCGAGGACTCCACCTGGGAGGACCTCCCGTGGAAGTTCGAGGCCGGGACGCCCTCGATCGCGCAGGGGATCGGTCTCGCGGCCGCGATCGAGTACCTCGAAGAGGTCGGGATGGACCGGATCGAGGCCCACGAGGACCTGCTGGCCGAGTACGCCTACGACGAGCTGGAGGCGCTCGGCGGCGTCGAGATCTACGGCCCGCCCGGCGACGACCGCGGCGGCCTCGTCGCGTTCAACGTCGAGGGCGTCCACGCCCACGACCTCTCCAGCATCCTCAACGACTACGGCGTCGCGATCCGCGCCGGCGACCACTGCACCCAGCCGCTCCACGACGAGATGGGCGTCGCCGCCTCCGCGCGCGCCTCCTTCTACTTCTACAACACCGTCGAGGAGGTCGACGCCCTCGTCGACGCGGTCCGCGAGGCGCGCGACCTGTTCGCCTGAGCGGCCGTTCCCGCGGCTCGTCCCCGCGATCGGAGGGGCGGGCGCGCGATCGAGTACCCGTCCCGTTCTCGTCCGGTGTTTTCGTAGTAATACCACCGAATAGTCGGCGCTAAGCGGTGTGACAACGGTGATCGCGGTATTATTATTACGACCCCGCGGCGATTACGTACGAAGAAAGTAACTACCGACGTAGTAAGTCGCCCTCCGACGAGACGTCGCCCGCCACACAACGCATGACCGACCACACCACACCGCCGTCCGACACGTCCGCAGCCGCGAACGCAGCCGCCGATCGAACCGAGCCGCCCGAGGCCGACGCGGAAGACCGCGGAGCGCCGATCACCGTCCTCCAAGTCGAGCCCGACGCGCGCTCCGCCGAGCTGCTGGAGGTGTTCGCGGCGCGGCTCACCGACCGCGTGCGAGTTCGTTCCGTGGAGCGCCTCGCGGACGCGCTCGACGCTCTCGACGCCGGAGTCGAAATCGACGGGGAGCGGGTCGCGGTCGACTGCGTCGTGACCGAGCAGCTGCTGCCCGACGGCGACGGGATCGAGCTCACGGAGCGGCTCCGCGGGGCGGGCAGCGGACTGCCGGTCGTCTTCAACACCACGTGTCCGAGCGAGGAGCGCGAGGCCGCGGCGTTCGGCGCCGGTGCGGACGCCTACTTCGAGAAGGGGGCCGACCGCGGCCGGTTCGACGCAGTGTTGGACCGGGTCCGAGCGCTCGTCGACGAGCGTGGCGGCCGCGCGGGAGGCGCCGAGCCGCCGGTCGCGCAGACGCCGCGGACGCCCGGCTCGCCCGGGGAACGGCTCCGCTCCGAGGAGTGAGGGCGGCGGCGCCGCACGGCGCGGACGCTGCCGTCCGCGAGAGGCGCCGTGAAGCTCCCTATCGCTCGCGGTCGAGGTCGACCGTGAGGTCGGTCGCGATCCACGCGTCGGTGTTGCCCTGTTCGGCGAAGACGGTCCGCTCCTGAGAACAGCGGGTCGCGGCGACGGTCGGCCGCTCGTCGGCCGCCGCGTCGGCGTCCCGCTCGATCCGGTCTCCCGTTGTCATTACCGTCCGCTCAGGGACCGGTGGTGTTATAGATTTCGGTCGGCCTAAACCGGCGGCGGCGATCCGCGCGGGGGATCGGAGGGACTTACCTCGGGGCGGTCGTTCGTCCGTCCGTGACCGACACGCTGTTCACGCCGCTTACGCTTCGCGACACCGAGTTCCGAAACCGCGTGATGCTATCGCCGATGTGCCAGTACTCCGCCGACGAGGGGCTGGCGAACGACTGGCACCGGGTCCACCTCGGCGCCCGCGCCGCCGGGGGCGCGGGCGTCGTGATGACGGAGGCGACCGCCGTCGAGGACCGCGGCCGCATCACGCCGAACTGCCTCGGGATCTGGTCCGACGACCACGCCGAGGCGATCGAACCGATCGTCGAGTTCGTCCGCTCACAGGGCGCGACGCCGGGGATCCAGCTGGCTCACGCCGGCCGGAAGGCGTCGCACCGCCCGCCGGCCGAGGGGAGCGGTCCCATCTCCGTCGACGAGGCCGACGGCTGGGAGACCGTCTCCGCGACCGACGAGCCGTACCCGCACCCGGACGTCGACGAGGACGAACTGGCCGACACCCACGGGCTCGACGGGGAGGGGATCGACGAGGTGATCGACTCGTTCGCGGCCGCCGCGGAGCGCGCGCACGAGATCGGCTTCGAGGTCGCGGAGGTCCACGCCGCCCACGGCTACCTGCTCCACCAGTTCCTGTCGCCGGTCACCAACGACCGCGACGACGAGTACGGCGGGAGCTTCGAGGACCGGACCCGGCTCGTGCGCGAGGTCGTCGAGGCCGTGCGCGAGGTCTGGCCCGACGGCAAGCCGGTGTTCGTCCGCATCTCCGCGACCGACTGGCTCCCCAACCGCGACTCGTGGGACGTGGACGACTCGGTGCGGCTGGCCCCCCTGCTGGCCGAGGCCGGCGCCGACCTGATCGACGTCTCTGGCGGCGGGATCCACCCCGACCAGGAGATTCCGAGCGCGGGCCCGGGCTACCAGGTCCCGTACGCCGAGGCGATCCACGAGGGGACCGACGTGCCCGTCGCCGCGGTCGGCGGGATCACGGAGCCGACCCACGCCGACGCGCTCGTGCGGAACGAGCGGGCCGACCTCGTGGCGCTCGGCCGCGAGATGCTCCGGCACCCCTACTGGCCGCTGGAGGCCGCTCACGAGCTCGGCGAGGAGGCCGACTGGCCGGTCCAGTACCGCCGCGGGCGCTTCGACTGAGCGGGCCGACTGGTCCCCCTCGCAGCGAGGGGTGAGAACCACACGCAGGCGCCGGGAAGGCTTATGCGGCTCCCGGGCGCCGACGGCGTATGGGCGAGCTCGACTACCGGCCCTTCCCCGAGGAGCGCGACGACGAGTTCCGCGCGTTCATGCGCTACGCCTTCTCCCCCGAGGAGGGACCGTACGACCCCGAGGAAGACGACGACGACCGCGAGCACCTCGCCGACTACCGAGGACTGTTCGACGGCGATGAGCCGGTCGCGGTGTGCGGCCACCACGACTTCTCGCTCCGGATCCGGGGGCGCGACCGCGACGTTGCCGGGCTTTCCGCGGTCGCCTCGCCGCCCGAACACCGGCGACAGGGGCACATCGAGCGGCTCCTCCGCGAGTCGCTGACGGAGTACCGCGGCGACGGCGTCCGCTTCTCCGTGCTGTGGCCCTTCGAGCACCCGTTCTACCGCCGGTACGGCTGGGCGACGGTGAACCGCTACCGCTGGGTGAAAACCCCGCCGGAACAGTTAGCGTTCGCGGCCGAGAGGAGCGCCGACCCGGCGGGAGACGACGGCGATGGCGACGAGGCGGGCGAGTTCCGCCGGCTCGACGAGGACGACCACGACGCGGCCGCCGACCTCCTCGCCGCGACCGCGGAGCGCTACGACTTCACGATGGCGCGGACCGAGGCGTGGTGGCGCGAGCGCACCCTCCGCGGGTGGAAGACGGACCCCTACGTCTACGGCTTCGAGCGCGATAGCGACCTCCGCGCGCTGCTGTCGTACACGTTCGAGGAGCGCGACGACGGCGACGGGCGCGCGATGGTCGTCTCCGACGCCGCGGTCGCCGACCCCGCTGACTGGGACCGCGTCTTCCGGTTCTGCCGGGACCACGACTCGCAGGTCGAGCGCGTCCGGCTGCGGCTCCCGGTCGACGTGAGCGTCCTCGACCGCGTCGACGACCCCCGCGCGGTGACCGAGGAGGTCCGCGCCGGGCCGATGTTCCGCCTCGTCGACGTTCCCGACGCGCTGACCGCGCTCGCGCCCGACCCCGGCGTCGAGACCGCGTTCACGCTGGCGGTCGACGATCCCCTCGTCGACTGGCACAATCGGCCGCTCCGAGTCGCCGTCGCGGACGGCGAAGTCGACGCCGAGCGGGTCGACTCCGGGGAGGATAGTTCCGCTGCCGCTGCCCCCGACGTGACCGCCGGCATCGGCGCTCTCTCGCAGCTGTACGCCGGCTACCGCGACGTCGACGACCTCCGGGCGCACGCCGCGCTCGAAGTCGCCGACGGCGCGCCCGACGGGCTCGCGGCCGACCTCGCCGCCCTGTTCCCGCCGCGGCGGACCTTCCTGCGCGAGGGGTTCTGAATCGCCTGCGCTGCCGGGCTTTTTATTCGCGGACCGCCTACGACGCGGCATGAGTTCCCGCGACCCACGCGACGACGACCTCGAGGAGCGGCTCGACGAGCTCGAGGACGTGCTGGGCGAGCTCCGCGCCGACCTCCGGGAGACCGAGCGCGACCGCCGCGGGCCCCCGCGGCCGCCGCGGCTCTCGGAGCTCGTGCGGTTCACCGAACAGTACACCATCCCGACGCTCATCGCCCTGCTGGAGACGACGATCAAGTCCCTCGAACTGCTTCAGGGCACCCTCCGGCTCGCGGACCCCGGCCGGAGCGTCGCCGAGGGCGCGGAGGGGGCGGGCGACCGCCTCGCGGACGTCCGCGACGGCGCGACCGCCGGGCTCTCGCGGTCGCTCTCCGAGCTCCGGACCGCGCTCTCGGAGGCCGACCTCCCCGAGGACGCCGCCTCGCGCTCGATCATCGCCGACGCGCGCGACCTCACGGCGGAGATCGAGTCCCGGATCGACGAGGGGCGCCGCGAGGCGGACGCGGCGCGAGACCGGCGACTCGGGCGGGACCGCGACCGGCGCCGAGACGACGAGACGCGGGATCGAGACGACGGGCACCGGGACCGAGACCGGAGCGATCGGAGCCGAGATCGAGACGAGACGCGGTCCGACCGGGGCGACGACGCGAGCCCGGTTCAGATCGACGTGACCGATCCCGACGAAGGGGGAGAGGACGGCGCCGAGGGCGACGCGGCCGGCGACGACGACGACCCGCCGGAGGTCGACGTCGAGTCCGAGCTGGAGTCGATAAAGCGCCAGATCGACGGCGACGAGGTCGATTCGGACGCGGGCGAGAACGGTCTCGACGATGGCGACGACGCGGAGAGCGGTCCAGACGAAGAGAGCGGTGCGGACGCCAGCGCGGACGGCGCGGACGACGACGGGGGCGACGAAAACGCGGACAACCGGGCGAACTGAGTCACACTTTTAAAAGGAGACGCCGAGCCGGTCGGCGACGCGCGCGGCCGAATCGAGGAGGAGCGTCTCGTCGTCGGTGAACACCTCCAGCGCGACCGTCCCGTCGAAGCCCGCGAGCTCGGACTCGACGAGGTCGTAATCGACCTCGCCGGCGCCCACCGGGAGGTGCGTGTCGCCGCGGCGGCGGACGTCGTGACAGTGGAGGTGCGAGATCCGGTCGCCGTGGCTCCGGAGGAATCGCTTGATCGCCTTGTTGCCGCCCTCCATGTACGCGTGGCCGACGTCGAAGCAGATCGGCGTCCCGGTCTCGCGAACGAGGTCGCCGAGGACGGAGAGCTGGAGCCCCGCGTGCTGGTGGCCGACGTTCTCGACGACGACCTCGACGCCCGCCTTGCGACCGGCGTCGGCGACTCGCCGGAGCTGCTCGCCGGCGGTCTCGCGGAAGTCCACGTCGTCGCGATCGGCGGAGGTGGCGTGGAGGACCGCCTTCTCGGCGCCGAGGTCGCCGGCCGCATTTAAAAGCCGGCGCTGGTAGTCGACAATGGCGTCGTTGACCTCGGGGACGTACGTCGCCAGCCGCTGACTGTAGGGGAGGTGGACGAGCAGGTCGCGGCCGGCGAGTGCGTCCGCGAGTCGCTCCGGGTCGATCTCGCCCGGGACGAGCGTCGGCTCGCCGACGCCGAGTTCGCAGAAGTCGAACCGCGCGGGCGACGCCGCGAGGCGGTCGAGGTCGTCGCCGACGGTCACGCCGATATCCATGTCGGCGGTGGGTGCGGCGGCTTTGTATAGATGGTGCCGGCGGGTCGGTGGCTCCGTTGCGATCCGGTGGACCGTTTTCGATACCTCACTGGCTCAGTACAGACGCAGCGACGAGCGAGAGCGGGAGTGAGTATCGCAGATCGATGGCGACGAAACGGTATTTAAATAGCCACGAGCGACGGCGACGAGCGCTTATAAAAAAGGGTGCGGTGGCGCGCCTGCGAGCGGCCGGAGCGAAGCGGAGGCCGCGAGCCAGCCCGCGAGGGACGCGGTGAGCGCTCGCAGAGCGCGAACCGCGAGGCTGGGGAGGCGTGAGGTGCTGTGCGGGGCGGGACTCAAAGGGGCAGCCGTCGAGGCGGGCGGAGGCGACGTAAGCACCGCAGGAACGAGCGAAGCGAGTGACGAGGAGCGCAGCGAGCGTCCGCCCGCCTCGACGGCTGGGGCTTTGGAGGCACTCGCCGCAGCAGCGTCACTCATTTATAAACAGCCGACAGCAACACGCCAATTCTCTGTATAAACGACTCCACTCACGACGTACTACACGTACTCCCGCTATCGAACAGAAAACGATCGCGTTCTCCCGGCCGTCCCAGCGAGAACCGGACTGACAGAGGAACCCGAAACAGCGCCGATTCAGTCGTCGAGCGGGTTGTCGAGGTCGATCTCGCCGGAATCGATCTCGGCCTCGACCTCGCGGACCGCGGTGACCATGTTCTCGGTCTTGCCGTACGCGATGTCGCGCGGGAGGAGCTTCAGCCCGCAGTCGGGCGAGATGGTGAGCTTCTCCGGCGGGACGACGCGGAGGCCTTGGCGGATGTTCTGCTTGATCTCCTCGACCGACTCGATCTCGGCGGTGTGCGCGTCGACGACGCCGAGCGCGAGGTCGGGCTCGAACGATGGGTCGGTGAACGTCGGGATCTGCTCGAAGTCGCCGTTACACAGCTCCACGTCGAACTCGTCGATCGGGTAGTCGTTGATCTCGGGGTAGATCCGCGAGTAGTCGCCGTAACAGACGTGGAGGCCGATGCGGACCTCCTCGGGGATGCCCGCGGCGATGCGTTCGAGCGCCTCGCCGACGATGGCGTGGTCCTCCGGGGTCGTCGCCAAGGCGGGCTCGTCGATCTGGATGTAGCGCGCGCCGGCCTCGACGAGCTTCTCGACCTCCTCGTTGACGAGGTCCGCGAGGTCGTAGACGAGCTCCTCGGTGGAGGGGTACGCCTCGTTGAACGCCCAGAAGCCGAGGGTGTACGGGCCCGTGATCGGGACCTTGACGGGGCGCTCGGCGACGTTCGAGGTGAACTCGAACTCGTCGACGAGCCACGGCTCGTCGTACTCGACCGCCTCGACCACGCTGGGCTTGTCGAAGTAGTTGTGGCCCCACACCTTCACGGGGCCGTTGAACTCGTAGCCGTCGATGCGGTCGGCGAAGAACTCAACCATCTCGTTGCGGCGCATCTCGCCGTCGACGACGGTGTCGAGCCCGGCGCGCTCGTGCTCGTGGGTGATGAGCCGGCAGGCGTCGTCGTGGGCCTCGTGAAGGTCGTCGGCGTCGAACTTCGAGTCGGGGTCGTCGACCAGCTCGTCGGCCCGGTTGAGCCACTTCGGCTTCGGGTAGGAGCCGACGACGGTCGAGAGCAGGAACGTGTCGTTCGGGTGGTCGTGCGGGCGGAACTGGTCGCGGTTGGCGGCTGGGTTTCGGACCATTAGTCGAGCACCTCCGCGGCGGCGGCGAGCGCGTTCAGCTTCTCGCGGTACTTGTTCGTCGGCAGGTAGAACAGCTCGGTGTTGGGTGTGAGGTAGGTCCGGTCGAACCCCTCAAGGGGGATCTGTTCCTCGAACCACTCGACGCGCTCCGCGACCGTCTCCGGCTCCTCGACGAGCGTGTTCTGCCCGTCGACGAGCCCGAGCGCCAGCGAGTCGGTGGAGCCGAACTCCTGGACGTTGTAGACGGTGTCGTCGCGGTCGCCGGCGACGAGGTCGAGCCCGAGCGCGTCCGCGCCCGCCTCGTCGACGAGGTGGGCGTACAGCTTCTCGTCGAGCGCGCCGTAGAACGTCTGGACGACCACGTCGGCGTCGGTCTCGGCCGCGACCGTCGCGATCGCGTCGGTCGCGCGCTCCTCGTCGCCCTCGGCGGGCGGGTTCGTGACGAGCGACGGCTCGAGGAGGAACAGCGTCTCGTGGTCGGGGAACGCCGCGACCTCGCCCGCGAGGAACTCGGCGATCGCCGCCTGGAACTCCGCCTCGTCGCCGTAGTGCTCGTCCGTCGCGAGGTCCGCCAGCGAGTACGGCCCGGGGAGCGTCGCCGCGAGCGACGCGTCGGCGGCGCCGTCGGCGTCGTCGAGCAGGTCGGCGGCCTTCTCCAGTTCGCCCGCCACGTCGCCGGAGACGCCGAGGTCGTCGACGACGCGCGGGTCGCGGTAGAAGTTGTTGTTGTCGTAGTACCGCACGATCCCGCCGGTCTCGACGGCGTCGCTGACGGTCAGCGGGTGCGCGATCATGTCGTCCCAGCGGCCCTGCCCCTCGGATATCAGGTCGAGGCCGGCGTCCAGCTGGTCGTCGACGTACTCGGCGCGCACGTCGTCGTACTCCGCCACGATCGCCTCGCTCTCGTCGCCGCTCAGGAGGTCCCCCTTCTGGTGGCCCTTCAGGTCGGAGAGCGTCTCTTTCGCCCGGTCCGGGAGCGGGTACAGCCCCGGCGTCGCCGCGACACGTTCGGTCATCACCGTCCGTTAGATATACCGTCGTATAATATTTGCTAATGTATAATATGCTTTTGAGTTATTCTACGCGGTCGAGCGCTACGCTCGCCGCAGCGCCAACACCGTGAGCGTCTCGAAGGGGAACGACTCCTCGACGACGGCCTCGTGGTCGAACCCGGCCTCCTCGACCAGCGCGAGCACCTCGTCGTATCCGGTGAGCGAGGAGACTAAAAGGAGGACGACGCCGTCGGGCGCGAGCACGCGGCCCACGTCCGCGAGGAACGGCTCGATGAGTTCGCGGCCCGACTCGCCGCCCGAGAGCGCGTGTTCCATCCAGTCGTCCCACTCGTTGTCCGGGTCGGTCGGCAGGTACGGTGGGTTGAAACACACCGCGTCGAACGCGTCCTCGCGGAACGGCGAGAGGAGGTCGGCGACGACGGCCTCGACGCCGCGCTCCCGGGCCTGCCGCGCCGCGTGCGGGTTGCGGTCGCTGCCGACCACGTCGAGGTCGCGCTCGGTCGCGACCCGCTCAGCGACCCACCCCGAGCCCGTGCCGACCTCCAGCACCCGCCCGTGCGCCTCTTCGATCGCCGCCTCCGCGAGCAGCCCGGAGTCCTCGGCGGGCTGGTAGACCGTGGCGTCGTCGGCGCCGCGCAGCGCCGCGAGGTCGCCGCCGTCGTGGCCGTTCTCGCCGTCTCCCTCGTCCCCGCCGCCGGTCATCGGCCGTCGCCCTCCGAGCCGCCGTCGCTCGCGCTCGCAGAGCCGCCGTCGCCCGCGTCCGCGGATCCGTCGTTCTCGCCGTCCGCGGACCCGCCGCGCGTCGCCGCGCGGCCCTCGACGGACGCGTCCAACTGCGGCCCGCTCGCGCCCTCCGCACGGGCGGAGAGCGTCTGCTGCGGGAACGGGATGACGATCCCCTCGTCTTCGAGCGCCTCCTTCATCGCGTTCATCGCGGCGGTCCGCGTCCGCCAGCGCTTCCGCATGCTCGGGTTCCGGATCCAGTAGCGGAGCCCCAACACGACCGCCGAGTCGTCGAAGCGCTTCGTCACGGCGTTCGGCTCGGGCATCTCGGCGACGTCCTCGACGTCGGCGACCGCCTCCTCGACGACCGCGGCCGCGCGCTCGACGTCGGTGTCGTAGTCGACGCCGACCTCGACCTCGATCCGCAGCCGGTTCCGGCGCGAGCGGTCGACGATCGACCCCGAGCGGACGTCGTCGTTCGGCATCGTGATCACCTCGCCGTCGAACGACCGGAGGCGGGTGCTCATGATCGAGATCTCCGTCACCGTCCCCTCGTGGTCGCCGATCTCCACCCAGTCGCCGACCTCGAAGGGGCGAGAGAACATCAGCACGAAGCCCGCGAGGATCGCGCCGAGCGTCTGCCGGGCCGCCATCCCGATCACGATCCCTAAGAATCCCGCGCCGACGAGGAGGCTGCCGACGTTCTCGGTGAACAGCCCGACGACCGCGAGGATCGCCGACGTGTAGACGGTCAGCTGCGTGATCCGGAGGATGACCTCCTGCTGGTGTTTGGAGATCGACGCGCTCTCGGCGCCGACCTCGCGGACGACGCCGCCGAGGAAGTCCGTGAGCGCGTACGCGATCGCGAGGAGGATCACCGCGAGCACGACGTTCGACAGCTGGTTCGCGCTCAGCGCCGACCGCGCGGTCTCGAAGAGGGCGCCGCTCCGGTCCCACACCGCGATCAGCGTGAGCGCGCCGACCGCGGTCGCGACGCCGACCGTCGCCGACAGCAGGAGCCGCTGCGTGGAGCTGAGGTCCCGGTCCCCGTGCTTCAGTCGCCCCGTCAGGAACCGGACCGTCACCACCGCGGCGACGATCCCGACCGAGGCGGCGAACCGCTCGAAGTTGCCCGCGAGCGCGCGCTGAAGCTCCGTCACGACGCCGATCCAGCTCGTCATCGTCACGCCTCCGTCGGGGACCCATGCTCCCGGGCAAGCTCCGCCAGCGCGGCGAACGCCGCCGGTTCCAGGGTGCCGGGCCGGCTGCTCATGAGTTCCTCGTCCGCGGCGTCGACGACCGCGTCCGGGTCGTCGAGCCCCGAGATGTGCGCCGTGTTCCGCACCGCGTTCCGCACCGTCTTTCGCCGCTGGGTGAACAGCGCCTTCACGAACCGGAGGAAGAACGCCTCGTCGCCGACGACGTAGTCCGGGTCGCGCGGGGTACAGCGCACGACGGCGCTCTCGACGGCCGGCTGCGGGTCAAACGCCTCCTTCGGGACGCACTCGACGATCTCCACGTCGGCATAGTGCTGCGCCGACACCGAGAGCCGGCCGTACTCGGACTCGCCGGCCGAGGCGACCATCCGGTCGGCGAACTCCGCCTGGAACATCAACACGAGCGGCTTCTTCTCGGGGAGCAGCCGGAAGGCGATCTCCGAGGAGACGCCGTACGGGAGGTTGGCGACGCAGGCGGTGAACGGCGGGAGATCGACGTCGAGCGCGTCGCCCTCGACCACGTCGAGCAGCCCGTCGGCGACCGCGGCCGCGAACTCCTCGCGAAGGAACTCGGCGAAGGCGCCGTCGCGCTCGATCACCGTCAGGCGCCCGAGGTCGGGGTCGGCGGCGCCCCGGTCGGCGGTCGCGTCCGCGGTCGCCGTCGCCGTCGCCAGCAGCCGGTCGGTGAGCGCGCCCGCGCCGCCGCCGATCTCGAGGACGTGACTGGTGTCGGCGTCCTCGGGGAGGTAGCCGGGAATCCGGTCGAGGACCCGGTCGTCGACGAGGAAGTGCTGGTCGCGGTCGGGGTCGGCGCGCGAGCCGGCCCGCCTCGCGAGCGCGTCGGGATCGCGACTCCCGTACGCGGCGCCCTCACCCGTCGATGAGTCGGTCATAGCCGGGGTACACGCGGTGTTCGGGTAAAAGCCTCGTTTCGGGGTCACCGGAGCGGCCGCCGAGGGAGGGCGCGGCTCACTCCTCTCGGCCGACGAACGTCCGATACTTCAGGTCGTCCTCGCGGATCTCCTCGACGATCCGTTCGAGGATCACCTCCCGCGGGCGGTGGAGCCCGGAGATGCGCTCCTCGACGTCCGCGAAGCTCTCGAACGGGCCGCGCTTCCGCTCGTCTAAGAGGTCGTTCCGCAGCTTCTTGCCGATCCCGGGCAGCAGGTTCAGCTGGTGGAGCCGGAGGGTGATCGGCCCCGCCTCGTTGTAGAAGTCGACGAAGCGCTCCTCGTCGGCCTCGACGATCGCCTCCGCGGCGTACTCGATCTCCGCGGCCGCGTTCCGGGTGAGGTCGTCGAACGACACCTCGCGGTAGCGGCCGACGGCCGGCCCGTCCAGCGCGATCCGGTCGCCCACCGAGACGTCCGCGCCGTCGGCGAGCGTCAGCTCGTACAGCGCGAACGAACCGACGCCGAGCCCGTACGCCACCGGCGACTTACTGGACTGCGGGCGGTCGTCGTCGGGACGCCCGTTCGGCAGCACGTCGAGCAGGACGGCGGTCGGGCCGTCGTCCGCGGCGGCGTCGTCCGCGGCGGCGTTGCCCCCGCTCCGATCGTCGGCCGGCGTCCCGTCGCCGTCGGCGTTGTTCATGTATCGTTTATCGCTCCGAGCGGTGAAAAAACCGCTGGGGAGGCGGAGGCGTCCGCGTCAGCCGACGGCCGGATTCAAGAGCGTCGAGTGCCACGTAGTACCATGGCAAAACCGGAGCCGGCGGAGGTGATGCGGCTCGTCGAGGTGTTCCCGGGCCCCTCGCCGGAGGCGGGCGACTCGGACGGCGGCGAGACGACTGAGGCGGCGGAGGCCGCGCGGATCGACAACCTGCTCGACGGCGCGTACGGCGCCCTGACGCGGGACTGGTACCCGGAGCTCAGGCGGCGCGCCGCGGCCCACGCCGACGGCGACTGCCTCCGCGAGCGGGTGCTCGAACACGTCGAGGCGGTGCCCTCGTTCCGGCTCTCGGACGGGCCGACGCCCCTGAAAGAGCGCCGCGAGGCCCTCGCGGAGGCGGCCGCGCTGCGCGACGAGGTCCGCGAGATAGCGGAGTGGTACGGTACCCTACGGTCGCGGCTGGGGGGTGACCGCGCGTCGCTGACGCGGGGCGAGCGGCTGCTCCACGACCTCGGGTACGCGCTCGCGCACGTCCTCTTCCTCGGCGCGTCGTCGCCGAGCGCGGTCGTCCGACGGCTTCGGCTGGCGTACCGGACCGTCGGCGTGCGGATCGACGAGACCGCGTCGGCGGGCGGGATCGAGGAGACGCGGTTCACCTGTCCGTACCGGAACGTCGCGGCCGGGACCTGCGGGAAGCGGTGGGTGTGCCACGAGAAGTTAGACCGCGTCGACGACGGGTACGTGACCTACCTCGCGGAGCGCGGGATAGCCTACCAGCGGCCGCGGGGCTGCGAGGGCTCGGAGCGGTGTCAGTCGACCGTCGCCCGAGACGGGCCCGAGAGATGGTGGCCGAAGACCCCGCCGGCGGCGGTCGGCGCCGACCCGTGACCCGCGGCGACGGGGCGGGCGACCGGGCGCGCTCGGGGCCCGCCGAGCGGGAGCCCGACCGCCTGCGCCGGATCCGGCGCGGCTACGACGCCTGGGCGCGCGCCTACGACTGGTTCGCGCGGGCCACGGCGTCCGTCGGCGGCGTCCGCGCGGCCTGCGTCGACGCGCTGGACCTCTCGCCGGGCGACACCGTCGTCGAGTTCGGCTGCGGCCCCGGCGTGAACCTCCCCGCGCTCCGCGACGCCGTCGGGCCGAACGGCCGCGTCGTCGGCGTCGACGTCTCGCCCCGGATGCTCGACCGGGCAGCGGGGCTGGTCGAGCGGCGCGGCTGGGAGAACGTCTCGCTCGTCGAGGCCGACGCCGAGCGCCCGCCCGTCGCGGCCGCGGACGGCGTCCTCGCGACGTTCGTCACGTCGCTGTTCTCCGACCCGTACCCGGTCTTGCGCCGCTGGTGCGAGCTGAGCGACGCCGTCGTCGTCGCGGCGTTCGTCCCGGAGGGGAACCGGGCGGCGAACGCCGCGCTGCGAGCGTTTGTGGCGCTGAACGGGCGCCTCTTCGACGCGACGACCGACGACCCCCTCGGGCGGCTCGCCGAGCGGACCGCCGCGGCGCGGCGCGCGCTCGACGACGGCGCGACCGTCCGCGAGCGCGACCGACGCCTCTTCGGAACGATCGTGGTCGAAGCGGGACGGAGCGGCTGAGAACGGCGGTCGCGCCTCGGGGTCGAGACAGGGCCGCCTCTGTCCAGTCGAAGGCGAGAGAAAACGCGCGGGTCCGTCTCGACCGTCAACGGGAGGGGCGCGATCAGGCGTACTTCGCGACGACGTTGAGGATCTCGTCGAGCTCCTCGCCGTCGAGCGAGTAGCGCTCCTGGGCGAACACCGAGCGGAGCTCGGTGCGATCCTCGGGGAGCAGGTCGGTGATCTTCACCGCGGTCGGCACGTCGATCTGGTCGAGCTCGGCCAGCTCCTCGACGAGCTCGCGGGACTCGTCGGCGTCGAGGTCCGCGAACCGGTTGACGTGCTCGATCGCGCGAGCCAGCTCGTAGCGGAGGTCGCGGTCCTCGTCTTCCGCGCGCTCGTCTTCGATCTCCACGAGGATCTCCTTCGCCTCGGAGGTGGTGACGTACTCCTCGTCGAGTTTTTCCTTGAAAATTGTCATCTCAGTTCTGCTGCGCGCTCATGTGGGCGGCGGTGACGATGAGCGTCTTCGTCTTGCCGCCGTCCGGGATCTCGACTTTGAACGCGGAGCCCTGCTTGCCGACGACGGTCCCGGTCCGGCCGTCGAAGCGCGGGTGGAAGCGTCCCTTGGGGACGCTCGGGTCGATCTTGAGGTGGACCTGCGACCCCTCCTCGAACTCCTGGATCGCTCGCTGCGGCGGGGAGGTGCCGCGGTTGCGGGGTTTGTTCGAGAGCTTGTCGCGAGTCGCCTTCTGCGGCCCATTGGAACTCGGCATGGTCTTGGGATACCTTCCGCTGCCGCCGTTATAAATCGTGCGTTACGATCCTCGGGACGTGGGCGTCTCACACGCGCGAGTCGACGGCGAGCGCCGCGCCGCCCGTTCGCGCGGTCGGGTCGCACGCGCGCGACTACCAGACGCACCTCCCCCTTCCGAAAGGGCTAATCCCGGCAATCCCTATCATATTCGTAATGAGTCATCAGCTGCCGGACGTACAGGCCTCGGCCCCCGACGTCACCGTCGGGCTCTCGCAGGTCGGCGTCACCGGCGTGGAGAAGCTCGTCAAGCTGGCGCGCGGCGACAAACGGCCCATCGTCCTCATGGCGGAGTTCGAGGTGTTCGTCGACCTCCCGAGCGGCCGGAAGGGGATCGACATGTCGCGGAACCTCGCGACGGTTGACGAAATCTTAGAGGACATCACCCGCGAGGAGGCGTACCGCGTCGAGGACGTCTGCGGCGACGCCGCGGAGCGACTCCTCGAGAAACACGACTACACCACCACCGCCGAGGTGTCGATGTCGGCGGAGCTGGTCACCCGCGAGGACACGCCGGCGTCCGGCATCGAGACGCAGAGCACGGCGACGATCGTCGCCAGCGCCGAGGCGACGGAGGACGGCACGCGCGAGGAGATCGGTGCCGAGGTGACGGGGATGACCGTCTGCCCCTGCTCGCAGGGGATGAGCGAGTCGCGGGCCCGCGACAAGCTCGCCGAGCTGGGCGTCGACGAGGAGACGACCGAGGAGTTCTTAGACGCCGTCCCGCAGCCGGGCCACTCCCAGCGCGGCCACGCGACGCTGACGATCACGACCGACGGCCACCCCGACGTGGACCTCCGGGACGTGATCGACGTCGCCCGCGACTCGATGAGCGCGCGCATCTACAACATGGCGAAGCGCCCCGACGAGGACCACATGACCTACGAGGCCCACGCCGACGCGAAGTTCGTCGAGGACTGCGTCCGCGCGCTCGCCGAGGGGACCGTCGAGGAGTTCCCGCACCTCTCCGACGACGCCGTGATCCACATGAAGCAGTCGAACGACGAGTCGATCCACCAGCACAACGCCCACGCCGAGCGCGAGGTCCGCTTAGGCGACCTGCGGGACGAACTCGACCGATAAGAGCGTGTAGACGTGGTCTCCAGGCCATTTTAAATAAGTCCGGGCGTTGCTGTCGATTGTTTATAAATAGTTAGCGGCGCGGCAGCGAACTCCTCCAAAGCCCCAGCCGCTCGCTTATAAATTGCTGATTGCAGATCGACTGCGAACACTTCCAAATCCCCAGCCGCTCGCTTATAAATTGCTGATTACAGATCGACTGCGAACACTTCCAAATCCCCAGCCGCTCGCTTATAAATTGCTGATTGCAGATCGACTGCGAACACTTCCAAAGCCCCAGCCGCGAGGCCACCGTACGCTCGCTGCGCTCCTCGCTCAGTCACTCCGTTCCTTCGCTGCGGTGCTTGGGTCGCCTACGGTGGCCTCGCGACTGCCCCTTTGAGTCCCGCCCCGCACAGCACCGCAACCGCACCTCACGCCTCCCCAGCCTCGTCGGTCGCCGTCGCTCCGCTCGGCGACCGACTCCCTCGCGCGTGCTCCTCGCGGCCGCCGGGGGCGGCCGCTCGCAGGCACGCGCCGCCGCACCGCCATTTATAAACTGTCGTCGCTAGCCACCTATCCGAACGTCAGCGGCTCCGCCTCCGCCCAGCGCGGCTCGAACTGGTCTTTCACGCTCGTCGCGAACTCGATGTCTTTCACGTCGATCATCGCGAACGGCTCGTCCGCCGACAGCGGGTGCGGCACCTCGATGCACACCTCGATCTCGTCGAACACGTTGAACGTCCCGTCGACGCCCGGGATCGTCCGGACCTCGAACCCCTCCATGTCGGCCAGCTCCGACGTGTACCGCCGGCCGACGCTCCGTGGGAGCTCGTCGACCGTCGCCGGCGACAGCAGCACCCGGATCTCCACGCCGCGGTCGAGCGCGGCTTCCAGCTCGGCGGTCACGCGCTCACCGATCGTGCCGAGGTCGAAGCCGGTCGCGGGCGCGCCCGCAACCACGACCACCCGGCGCTCCGAGGCGGCGATCCGCTCTAAGAGGAGGTCCGTCGCCTCCTCGGCGCCGACCGCCGCGGTCCAGAACTGGCCGTCGACCGGCTCGCCGGCGTCGAGCTCGGTCGAGAGGTCGTCGACGACCGACTCGTACTGCTCCGCCTGCGTCCGGAGCTCCTCTTTCTTCTCGTCGAGCAGGCGGTCGAGCGCGGCGTCCGGCTCGACCGCGACGTACTTCTTCGGCCGGCTCGCCGCCTGACTGCGGACGAGGTTGTGCTGCTCTAAGCTGTTGAGCACGTCGTAGATCCGCCCCATCGGGACCTCGCTGGCCCGCGAGAGGTCCTTCGCCGTCGTCGGCCCGGTCCGAAGGAGCGCGCGGTACGCCCGGGCCTCGTACTCGGAGAGGCCCAAGTCGCGAAGAGATGCCATACTCGGGGATGCCCCGGCGCCCGTATAAACGCATCGTCCGTTTACGATCCGCGGCCGAGCTCACGGACGACCGTCGACGCCGAGTCCATACCGCCGACGCCAGAGCGACGCCGCCGACGCGTCGATCCGGCGCGGTCCAGACCCTCAGCCCAGAACGTCGCCGACCCGATCCATCAACTGGTCCGGCGTTTCCGCCGGCTCCGAGGCGCCGTCGCCCGCGAGGACGACCGCCGTCCCCTCCGAAACCGTCCGCGGCGCGGGCGCGTCGGCCTCGTGGGCGTTCGGCGCGATCACCTTCTCGTGGTCGGCGACCCGCCACGCGGCGCGGTGGAGGTCGCTCCCGGGCTCGGTCCCGACGGCGATGACGGTCGTCCCGCGCCGGAGCCGCCCCGCGAGGCTCCCGTAGTCGGCGACCTGTACGCTCAGCCGCTCGGTGGCGCCGGCGAACGCCTCGGCGGTCTCGCGGGCGACCTCACGGTAGCGCTCTTCGCCAGTGAGCGCCGCCAGGTCGAGCAGGGACGACGCCATCTCGACGTTGGCGTCGAGCGGGCGGAACGACCGGTCGAGCAGCCCCGGCCCCGAGCGCGGCCCGTCGACGAACGACCCGTCGACGTGGAGCCGGTCGATCGCCCGGTCCGCGACCGTGCGGGCGACGTCGGCGCCCTCGCCGCGCACGCCGGCGGCGCGGACGTACGCCCCGACGACGCGGGCGGCGTCCTCCAGCAGGTCGGTCTCGCCGGCCTCGTCGCTGCCGCGGTAGTGGGTCACTACGCCGCTCTCGGCGTCGATCAGGTCGCGTTCGAGCCCGTCGAGGATCCGGTCGGCGTACTCGCGGGCGTGCTCGTCGTCGGTGTAGGCGGCCACCGCGAGCAGCGCGTCCGCCGCGAGCGCGTTGCCGCCGGCGAAGACGGTGAGGTCGCGGCGGGGTTCGTCGAGGTCCGCGCGGTCCGCGGCCGGCGCGGCGTAGTAGGCGCGGCCGAGCCCGGGACCGAGGCTGCCGCCGACGCCGTAGCCGGTCCAGAGCTCGTCGGTGAGGACGGAGACGGCGTCGACGGCGGGCTCCAAGTACGCCTCGTCGCCGGTGTAGAGGAAGGCGTTCGCGAACGCGCGGGTCACCGCGGCGTTCGTGTCCAGCGGCTTCTCGTAGGCGACGTCGCCCCAGTCGCGGGTGCCCGCGTAGCGGAAGAACCCGCCGTCGACGTCGTCGGTGAGGTGGTCGCGGACCGCGTCGAGCGTCCGGAGCGCGCGGCTCCGGTCGCGCTTCAGCGCGAACTCGACGGTCCGCGGGAGCGGGAACTTCGCGTCCGTCCCCCAGCCGGCGTTCTCAGCGTCGTACTTCGCCTCTAACTGGCCCGCAAGGTGGCTCTCGATCCCGTCCGTCACCTCGCCGCGGGGCGGCAGGTCGGCGTCGAGCGCGCGGGGCACGCGCCCGGCCTCGCGGCCCTTGTCGGCCCACATCTCGCGGACCGATTCGAGCACCTGCCGCATCCCGTCGACGTCGAGGTAGCCCGCGCCCGTCAGCAGCGTCCCCTCGGGCGTGAGGAAGGCGGTCGTCGGGAACCCGCCCATGTTGTACCGCTCGCGCACCCGCGGGTGGCGGTCGACGTCGACGCGGACGGGGACGAACTCCTCGTTGACGTTGGCCGCGATCCGCGGCTCCGCGTAGGTGATCGCGTCCATCTCGTGACAGCCCTCACACCAGGTGGCCGACAGCGAGAGCAGCACCGGGCGGTCGCGCTCGTCGGCCTCGGCGAACGCCTCGGGGCCCCAGTCGCGCCACTCGACGCGGGTCTCGTCGCTCATACGCCCAGTCGGATCGGGGCGGGGGTAAGCGCTTCGAGAGCGGATGCTGGCGCAGGAACCGAGGTGCGGCGGAAGGAGGGCGGAGAGAACGAAAGCGGGGAAAGGGCGGAGGGCAGGAGGGGAAAGGCGGAGGGCGGGAGGGAAAGGGCGGAAGGCAGGAGGGGAAGGGCGGAAGGAGGGAGGGCGAAGCGCCGGTGTCCACGCGGCGCGTCGGACGTTCGGAGGGCGGTTCGACTCGGCTCTCGGTGAGCGGTCAGGCGTCGACGGTCACCGCTTGTAGTCGTGACCGAGCGCGAGCGCGAGCGCGTTCGCGAACAGCAGCACGACGAACAGCTGCCCGGTGCCGCCGTCGAGCCCCGAGTACAGCAGGGCGGGGTACGTCGCCGGGATGGCGATGGCCGCCCAGAAGGCGGCGGCCTTGACGGTGCCGGTCATCAGCCCGGCGAGCCGTTCGCCGGAGGCGATCTGGGTGGGAGCGGGGGTTGACATGGACACTTCTCCGTACGACGGGGGACCACATATACCCCGCCGAGGGTTCGACGAATTTCACCACATTTCTCGACCGATCGCGTCGTTTTAAAACGGCCGCAAAGACATTTTAACTGTTTATCGAGCCAGCTAATCCTTTGTTTCGGGATCAGCGGCGATCCGCCGGCCGCGGGGCGAGTCGACCCATCCGGAGCGACCAGACCGCTGCGGACCGCCGACGATGGGGGCGGGCGACAGTCGGAGACCGACGGGCGCGGCGCGGAACGACTGCCGCGGCACCAACCGCTTTGTCCGTCGGGGAGCGAGGTGGGGTATGACCGAGACCGATCGCCGTGACGGACGCGAGGACCGGAGGGATCCAGACGACGCAGCCGCGCGCGCCGACGGCGGCCGCCCGCGGGTAGCGGTCGTCGCCTGCGGCGGCACCATCGCCTCGGAGCCGGGCGACGACGGCGCGGCGCCCGAGAAGACCGGCGACGACCTCGTCGAGGCGGTGCCGGCCGTGAGCGACCACGCGCGGGTGACGACCAGAGAGGTGTGCTCACAGCCCGGGTTCGACGTGCGGTGGCGGGACGTGCTCGCGACGGCGACGGCCGCGCGCAACGCGGTCGCAGAGGGGGCCGACGGCGTCGTCGTCACCCACGGGACGGACACGCTCGCGGACACCGCGTTCGCGCTCGACCTCCTCACCGACCTCGACGCGCCGGTCGTCGTCACCGGGGCGCAGCGCCGGCTCGACGAGCCCTCCAGCGACGTGCCCGCGAACCTCGCGCTCGCCGTCCGGGCGGCCGCGGACGACCGCTTCGCGCCGGGCGTCCACGTCGCGTTCGACGACGAGCTCCACGCCGCCCGCGACGTGGTGAAGGGCCACAGCAACGCGCTGTCGACGATGACCTCGCCGGGGACGGGACCGGTCGCGACGTTCACCCGCGCCGCCTCGCGGCTGGTCCGGGCCCCCGAGCGCGGCGTCGCGGTCGACCCCCTCGCAGACGCGATAGGGGGCGCCGCGGACGTGCCCGAGGTCCCGGTGATCCACTCCGGGACCGGCGTCGGCGCGGGCGCGCTCGAACGCGCGCTCGACGCTGGCGTCGGCGGGATCGTCGTGGAGGGGACCGGTCTCGGCAACGTCACCGGGGCGCTCGGCGACGCGATCGGCGAGGCGGTCGAGTCCGTGCCGGTCGTCGTCGCCGGCCGCCCGCCCGCCGGGCCGACGGAGCCGGTGTACGGGACGCCGGGCGGCGCCGTCACGCTCGCGGACCGCGGGGTGACGTTCGCCGGCGACCTCCCGGCCGCGAAGGCGCGCGTCGCGCTCGCGCTCGGCCTCGCGGCCGAACTCGACTCCGAGGGGATCGAGGCGCTGTTCGCGCCGGCGTAAGCCGACCGCGACGGGCGGACGAAACCGCTCGCCGCGATGGGTCAGACGGGCGTTTGAGCTTACAGGAAGCCCTTATGTACCGGCCGCGTACCGAGAGGTATGACTCAGTTCACGCGACGACGGACCCTCTACGGCGTCGCCGCCGCCGGCAGCGTCGCGCTCGCGGGGTGTACGGAGGCCAGCGTCCCGGCGGACGGCAGCGACGGGAGCGGAGGCGACGGAGACGGCAGCGACGGGAGCGGAGGCGACGGAGACGACGGGCCCGACGGCGACGGCGGCGACGCCGAGGAGGTAACGACGGTCGTCCAGCAGGTCGGCGCCGCCCTCTCGGGCCCGGCGTGGCGCCGGACCGAGCGGCGCGGGTTCTGTACGCTGATCGCCGAGGAGGGAGACGGCTCGTGGCTCCTCGACGACGCACCCGAAGAGGTCCGCGCGTTCGTCGAGGAGACCGACTTCGCGGAGTCGGTCCTCTGTTACGTCGAGTCCGTCGGTCCCGACACCTGTCACGACGAGATCGCGTTCGAGAACGTGGGCGTCGAGGACGGGACGCTCGTCGCGGACGCGACGGTCCGCGGGGCGGAAAGCGACGACGTCGCCTGCGGCCAGGCGATCACGTACCCGGCCGCGCTGCTCCGGGTCACCGCCGACCCGCTCCCCGACGCGGTCCGGCTCTCCGTCACCGACGGCTGGGGCGAGACGGGGACGGTGCGCGACGGCGACTGGCTCCGCGACCCGGACGGGCTCGCCGGGGGGATCCGGCCCGACCACGAGCCCTCGACCGTCCCCGCCGCCTTCGACTGCGACGCCGACGGCTTCGAGCGACACCCGAAGATGTACGACGGCGGGGTCAACTGGGGCGGCGGGGGCGGCGCCGGCAGCGACGCCAGCGGCGACGGGCCGCTCGCGCTTCGCGTCGTGACCCCCGGCGACGACGACGCCGGGTCCGATCCGCTCGCGATCGGCCGCGGCACCCGGTTCCGGATCGAACTGACGAACGTCTCCGCGCGCGAGGCGTCCGTCGGCAATCAGGGGAAGTACAACCTGGAGATCCGCACCGAGGACGGGTGGACCGAGCTCCGCGGGACCGACGGCGACGCCACGTTCGCGTACACCGACGAGGCGATCATCGTCCCGCCGGGCGAGAGTCTGGAGTGGGAGTTCGAGATGACCGAGTCCGGGCTCGTCGAGGGCGGGCCCGTCAGGGACGGGACGTCGGTCGAGGGTGGCCCGCACGCCGACGCGCTCCGGGTCTGCCCGGACCTGGTCCCCGGTCGGTACCGGTTCGTGTTCTGGGGCGCCGCCGACCTCGCGGTCGCGTTCGATTACGAAGGGTGACCGCCCCGGCGGTGACCCCGCTGTGCGTCAAGCGCGCACTTCGATCAGCAGGTCCGTCTCGGGCGACTCGCCCATCGTCTCGCGGACGCGGTCCCACGAGAGGTCGGTGCGCGCGGTCACCGACTCGGTCGCGACGGCGCCGCAGGCGTTGCCGACCAGGATCGGCACCTGGTAGTCGCGCGGGTCGTGCGAGAACCCGTCGCCGGTGATTTCCGGCTCCCGGAGCGCGGCCGCGAGGAACCCGGCCGCGAAGGCGTCGCCCGCCCCGGCCGTGTCGACCGGATCGACGTCGAACCCCGGGTGCGAGACGCTGCCGTGCGGCGTCCGCACCGTCGCGCCCTCGTCGCCGAGCTTGATCGCGACGACGCGGTCGTCCGGCTCCCACGGGTCGACGTCGGTCGCCGCTTCGAGCGCGTCGGCCTCGCGGTCGTTTAAGAAGAGCACGTCGCTCGCGTGGAGCGCGGCCTCGAACTCGCGGTCCGCGACGCGGCGCCCGGGGTCGAAGCTCCGGGTCGCGCCCGCCTCCGCGGCCGCGGTCGCGAGCGCCGCCGCGGTCTCGGGCTGCTGGCCGGTGAGGTGGAGGTGGTCGGCGGCCGCGAGCGTGTCGCGGTCCAGCCCGGCCGCCGAGAACGACTCGTTGGCGCCGTCGTTCGCGAGCATGAGCAGTTCGCCGCCGCCGTCGACGATGACGTACTTCACCGAGGTGGGCTCGTCGGCGTCGACGAGCACCTGCCCCGGGTCGACGCCGGCGCTCGCGAGCTCGCGCAGCGCGAGCGCGCCCGACTCGTCGCCGCCGACGCTGCCGTAGACGACCGACTGGCCGCCGAGGTCGACGAGCCCGACCGCGACGTTCGCGGCGCTGCCGCCGCCGGACTGTTCGAGCCGCTCGATCCGCGTCTCGCCGTCCGGCTCGGGGAGGCTGTCGACGTGGATCGTCACGTCCCAGTTGATGTGGCCCGCCGAGACGACCTTCGGCACGCGGTCGGCCTCGTCGGGGGTCAGGTCGGGGTCGCGGTCGACCGCGGGATCGACGTCGTCGCCGGCGCGGTCGGCGGTTCCGTCGGCGGCCTCGTCGCCGCCGACCGGCCCTTCGGTGCCGCCGTCCGGGGCCTCCTCCCACTCGTCGACCTCGCGGTCCCACGCCGCGACGGTCTCGTCCCAGTCGTCGACGCCCTCGTCTCCGGGGTCGCCGTCGACCGAGGCGCCGTCGCCCGACGCGCTGTCCTCCGGAGCGCCGTCGCGCCCGCTCATGGCTCCGCCCACGGCTCGGCGGCGCCCTCGCCGAACAGCTCGCGCATCAGCGTCACGATGCTCTCCGGGGGGAACTGCCCCTGCTCGGTGACGATCGCGTCCATGTACCGCGGCGGCGTCACGTCGAACGCGGGGTTCTCGACCGCGATGTCGCCGATCTCCTCGCGGGCCTCGGGCTCGATCACCTCGCCCTCGTCGCGCATCTCGATCTCGACGGTGTGGCCCGTCAGCGTCTCGGGATGGAGCTTGATCGTCTGGGCCGCGGTCATGATCGGGACGCCGCGCTCGCGGGCGTTGACCGCGAGCCCCGAGGTGCCGATCTTGTTGATCACGCCGCCGTCGGCGGCGATCGAGTCGGCGCCGACGACGACGTGGTCGACCTCGTCGAGGTAGCGCCGCGCCGCGGAGTCGACGATCAGGGTGACCGGCACCCCTGCGTCGCGGAGCTGTTCGGCGGTGATGTGCCCCTGCTGGCGCGGGCGCGTCTCCTTGACGACCGCCGAGATCGACTTCCCCTGCTCGACGGCCGCCTCGATGCACGCGAGGGCGTCGGTGGAGTGGCAGTGGGTCATCACCGTGTCGCCGTCCGCGAGGCGGTTCGCGCCCACCTGCCCGAGGTCCTCCTGCGCGCGGTCGAGCTGTTCGACGAACGCCTCGCTCGCGTCGACGACGCTCCGGCGGAGCCGATCGACGGAGTCGCCCTCCATCCGCTGGAGGACGTAGCGGAGGGCGTTCGGCAGCGACACCGCGGTCGGGCGCGTCTCGCGGAGGGTTCGCGCCGCGGCGCGCATCGACGCGCGGAACGCCTCGGGGTCGCTCGCGGTCGCGTCCGCCTCGGCCGCCGCCTCCGCCTGCTCGGCGAGCGCCTCGGCGGCCGCGGAGGCGATGGTGGCCGCGCCGCGGATCTCCATGGTCGCGATCGACTCGGCGGTCTCGCGGACCGCCGGCGCCGGCTCGGTGTCTGTCATACCGATCCGGTAGCCGCCCGTGTATTTATAAAACCGGCCGACTGTCGGCGATTCCCCTCCTCACTCCGCGTCGGGCTGCTGGCCGTAGCTCTCGAACCGCTCCTCCACCGTCGCCATCTGCTCGTCGGTGAGGACGTGCGGCTCGCCGACGGCGGACGCGCGCAGGTAGAGGCGGCAGATGTCCTCGACGTGGCGGGTGTTCTCCACCGCCGTCTCGATATCGGGGCCGGTCACCACGAGCCCGTGGTTCGCGAGGATCGCGGCGTCGGAGCCCGCCTCGGCCATCGCGGCCACGACGTTCGCCGCCAGCTCCTCGGTGCCGTACGGCGCGTAGTCCGCTAAGGGGACCTCCCGCCCCACGGCGGCGATCATGTAGTGGATCGGGGGAAGCTTCTGATGAAGCGTCGCCATCGTCGTCGCCCACGGCGAGTGGGTGTGGACGATCGCGCCCGGCCGGTCGTGTTGATAAATGCCCGTGTGCATCGGCACCTCGCTCGACGGCGCCATCCGCCCCGCGAGCCGCTCGCCCTCCAGCGACACCACGGGCACGTCGGCGGCGTCGAAGGAGTCGTAGGGGACGCCGGTGGGCGTGACGGCGACCGAATCGCCGTCGCGGACGCTCAGGTTCCCGGTCCGGCCGGGCGTCAGGTCCGCGAGCGCGGGGGCGTACTCGACGACCGCCTCGCGCGCCCCGCGCAGGAGGTCGGAGTTGGCGTCGTCGCGGCTCTCTCGGGTCACGCCGCCACCTCCGTCAGGTCGGCGAAGGCGTCGAGCCGGTGGTCCGGGCGCTGTCGTTCGGACAGTTCCGCGTCCGCCGGCGCGTCGCCGTCGGCGACGAACAGCGCCGAGTCGAGCCCGACGGCGTTCGCGCCGGCGACGTCGGTCTCGACGTTGTCGCCGACCGCCAGCGCCTCGCTCGGCCGGCGGTCAAGCTCGGCGAGCGCGCTCGTGAACGGGAGCGCGCTCGGCTTCTCGCGGCCCACCTCCTCGGAGGTGACGAGCAGGTCGATCCGGTCGTCGATCCCGAGGCGCACGAGCTTCCGCAGCTGGACCCGCGTCGTGAGGTTCGTCACGACCGCGACGTCCGTCCCCGCTGCGTCGAGGGCGTCGAGGACCGCCTCGACGCCGTCGCAGAGCGACATCTCCGCGAGGTAGCCGTTCCAGTAGGCGTCGCCAGCCGCCAGCGCGCCCGCGGGGTCGGGCTCGCCCGCGTGCCGAGACAGCCCGCGCTTGAAGTAGACGTGGCGGGAGTGCGAGGCCGCGGTGCCGCCGGTTTCGCGCTTCGTTTCCCGCCGGCCGGTCGCGTACAGGTCGTCGAACGCCGCGCGGTCGAGTTCGTACCCGCGCTCGCGGAGGGCGTCGAGCGCGGCCCGCTTGCCCGCCTCGTTACACGGGGCGTACGGGTACAGCGTGTTGTCGAGGTCGAAAAGCACTGCCTCGTAGCTCATGCCCGTACTGCGCCGGGCGGCGACTTAAGCGTGATTCGACGCGCCGACCCGGCGCGGGGTTGCTTTCGGGGGAGCGAGGCCGCCCTACTGCTCGTTCATCGCTTCGCTGGCGATGTTGCGGCCGCGGGAGTTGAGCGCGACCTCGCGGCGGACCCGGACCTCCTCGACCACTTCGAGCTCGACGAGCCGCTCGAACGTCTCCTCGACGTCGTCGACGTCCATCCCGAGGAACGAGGGGATCTCGAACGGCGAGACGCCGGAGTACAGCGCCATCAGCACCTCCCGGTCGCGGTTAGAGAGGTCGACGTTCGTCGAGGAGCGCTCCTCGCCCTTCCGGAGCCACGACTCGACGAACCGCATGCGGCTGGGGTCGCCGGCGACGTGGGTCTCGATGCTCGTCCCCTCGTCGTCGGTGTGCGACACCTCGATGACGGGCTTTTTGTCGCCGTTGACGGTGCGCTTCGCCGCGTCGAGCCCGCTGATGTCGTCGAGGTCGAACTTCACGAACGCGCCGCGCTCCAAGGCCGCGTTGAGCCCGTTCTCGTCGATCTTCACGCGGGCCTGCTCCCACTCGGTGTCCTGGACGACGCCGCCCTCGATCGCGGGGTGTTTCGCCATCACGGTCTTCTGGTCTAAGAGCGCGCGGTAGACGTCGCGCTCGAACGGCTCGTGGTCCTTGGCGGCGACGAGCATCACCTGCTCGCCGAGGTCGAAGCTCACGTAGTTGGAGACGCGCGCGACCGACTGGTTCGCGTCGTGGCGACCGCCGAGCCGCTCCAGCTTCGACAGCGGGACGGTCCGCTTCCCGTCGTTGCCGGCGAGTATCAGCCGCCGGTTCGAGAGGAGGACGCGGCCGGGCGTCCACGAGACGTCGCTCACCTTTCGGCCCTCCCGGACCGCGACCGCGAACTTCGCCTGCGTGTCGGTGATCTTGTACTCGCCCTCCTCTTGCGCCATTTACGGACCCCCCGCGCGCAGCTTCGAGACGGCCGAGAACACGCGCTTTCTGACGGCCTGGCTGTCGTCGTCCGCGTACTCTTCGAGGCGGTTGAGCGTCTCCTGCCCGCCGATCTGCCCGAGGACGAACACCGCCTTCGCGCGGGCGTCCTCCGGGTGTTCGGGCCCCAGCTTGTCGAGCAGGCGGTCCTCGACGACCGGGCCGCCGAGGCTCTTGAGGCTCGTGGCCGCGAACTGCGCGGTCTGCGGGTCGTCGTCCGCGAGCGCGTCCGCGAGCGCCTCCACCGCAGTCGCCGTATCCGGGTCCGCCACTCGGCCGAGGATCCACGCCGCGTTCCGGCGCTGGCGGGACTGCTGGCCGTCGGTGAGGATCTCGACGAGCGGCTCGACGACGGTCGCGTCGTCGGCCGCTTTCAGCTCCGAGACCACCTGGTCGCGGACCGCGTGGCTCTGCTGGGTCGGCACGTTCGAGAGCAGCTCGATCACCGAGTACACCGCCGCGTTGCGGACGACGGCGCTCTCGTCGCCGAGCGCCCGCGCGAGCGGCTCGACCGGCTCCGGCGTGCTCGCCTTGCCGAGCGCCCCGGCCGCGATCCGCCGGATCGACTCGTCGCCGTCGTCGAGCAGGTCGAGCAGCGGCGACAGCGCCTCGTCCGTGCCGATCGTCCCCAGCGCGTTCGCCGCGGCGCGGCGCACCCGCGGCTCCTCGTCGTCGAGCCGCTCGCGGAGGCCGGGGACCGCCCTGGCGTCCGCGAAGGTCCCGCAGGCCTGCGCCGCGCGAAGCCGGACGCGGGGGTCTTCGTCGTCGAGCGCGCCGACCAGGGGTTGGAGACCGCTCGCGTCGTCGAGGCGCCCGAGCGCGTTCGCCGCCGCCATCCGGAGCTCCGGTCGGTCGGCCTTCAGCGCGCGGGCAAACTTGCGCGCGGTGACCCACTCCGCCTCCGAGTCGCCGCCGCCGCCGGTGAGCTCCTCGAGGAGCTGTTCGAGCGCCGCCTCGCCGATCTCGTCGAGCGCGTCGACCGCCGCGCCGCGGACCTCGGGGTCGTCGTCCGTCGTCGCCGCGCGGAGCAGCCCGTCGATCGTCGGCTGGTCGCCCTCCTCGCCGACCTCGCCGAGGAACTCGGCGGCGCGCCGCCGGACGGCCGCGCTGTCGCTACCGAGCGCGTCTCGAAGGCGCTCCGCGTTCCCGTCCCGAGCGTGCTGGTACAGCGACATCAGCGCCTCCCGAACACCCGCCGTCGCTTGTCGATCGGTTCGTAGCGGTCGCTGCGGTCCGGCGGGACGCTCTCGGTCATCCCCAACACGAGGACACCGTCCTCGGCGAGCGACGCCTCCAGCGTGTCGAAGAGGGCGGCCTTGTGGTCGACGTCGATGTAGATCAGCAGGTTCCGGCACAACACCACGTCGAAGGGGTCGCGGGCGCCGTCGCGGATCAGGTCGTGCGTCTCGAACTCGACGAGTCGGCGCGGGGCCTCCCGGACGCGGAACGTGTCCTCGTCGCGCTCGACGTAGCGGTCCGGGTCCGAGAGGGGTTCGAGCTCCTCGGCGATGTCGGTCGTCCGCGTCGTGTGATAGACGCCCTCGCGGGCGTTGTCGAGCGCCTCCTCGCTGATGTCGGAGCCGAGCACCTCCACGCGCGACTCGTCGATCTCGGGGTCGTCGCAGGCCAACATCGCGACGGAGTACGGCTCGCGGCCGTCCGCCGACGGCGCGGACCAGACGCGGACCCGCCGCTGGTCCGCGGTCCGCTCGCGTAGCACGTCCCGGAGGACGTCCCACATCTCCGGGTTGCGGAAGAACTCCGTCACGTTGATCGTGAGCGCGTCCATCAGCGCCTGCCGCTCGTCGGCGTCCTCGCGGAGGATGCGCTCGTACTCGGCGTGCGACTCCGTGTCTCGCCGGCGCATCCGCGCCGTGATCCGGCGGTCGAGGTACGACTCGTTGTAGTAGCCCGGCTCGAACGGCACCGTGTCGTCGATCTGCCGGAGGACGCCCTCGAACGCCGTCTCGCCGTCGTCCGCTGACCCGCTCATAGGCTCACCACGTCGAGCACGGCCACGACGTCCCCGTCGCCGAGGACGGCCGTGCCGCTGAGGCCGGGCGTCCCCGAGAGCGGGCCGTCGAGGGGTTTGACCACCACTTCCTCTTGGTCGAGCACAGCGTCACAGTGGAGCGCGACCTGCCGCGTCTCCTCGCGGATCCGGACGAGCATGCCGTCGTCGTCGGGCCCGCCAGCGCCGTCGGGCTCGGAGCCGGGCGCCGTGGGATCGGCCGGGACGAACCCGTCGTCGCCCGGCTCGTCGGTCGCGACGCCGCCGTCGGCAGCGGGAGTCTCGTCGGCGGCCGCCTCGGCAGCGGCCGCCTCGGTAGCGGACGCCTCGGCCGCGTCAGCGGCCACCTCGCCGAGCCGCTCGTTCAGGCGGATCACCGGGTAGAGGTCGTCCTCGTGTCTGACGACCTCGTCGCCGTGGACCTCCTCGACGTCGTCGGCGCGGGCGACCTCCGCGATCGACTTGATCGGGATCCCGTACTCCGTGCCGCCCACGTCGACGAACATCACCTTCACGATGGCGACGGTGACGGGGAGCCGGAAGCGGACCGTGGTCCCCTCGCCGGGCTCGCTCTCGACGGAGACGGAGCCGTCGAGGTCGCGCGCGGTCGTCCGGACCACGTCCATCCCGACGCCGCGGCCGGAGACGTCGGTCACCTCCTCCGCGGTGGAGAAGCCGGGGTGGAAGACGAGATCGTACACCTCGTCGTCCTCCATCGCGTCGACCGCCTCGCGGCTCTTGACGCCCTCGTCGACCGCCTTCTCGCGGAGCTGGTCGGGGTCGAGTCCGCCGCCGTCGTCCGCGACCTCGATGATCACGTGGTCGCGCTCGCGCTCGGCCGAGAGCTTGACGTGACCGGTCGGGTCCTTCCCAGCGGCCTCGCGCTCCTCGGGCGGCTCGATCCCGTGGTCGACCGCGTTCCGCAGAACGTGTACGAGCGGGTCGCGCATCTCCGTGAGGATGGTGCGGTCGAGCTCCACGTCGTCGCCCTCGATCTCGAAGTCGATCCGCTTGTCGAGGTCCCGCGAGATGTCGCGGACGAGCCGCGGGAACGAGTCCGATACCTGCGAGAACGGGATGAGCCGCATGTCCATCGCCGTGTCCTGCAGGCTGGAGGCGAGCTTGTCGAGCTCGTCTAACGTGTCGGACTCGGCGTCGGCGGCCTCCAGCTCCCGCCGGAGCTTGATCCGGCTCGTCACTAACTGCTCGACGAGCCCGTACAGCTCGTCGACCTGGTCGACGTCGACGCGGATCGACTTGATCTCGTCGCCGGACTTCGACTCCGACTTCGAACCGGAATCGTCCGACTTCGAACCGGAATCGTCCGACTTCGAACCGGAATCGTCGCCGCCGTCGTCGGCCCGTTCGGTCTCACCGCCGATTTCCTCGTCTACGCTCTCCTCGGCCGGCTCCGCGGCCTCCGAACCGGCGTCGGCCGGCTCGTCGTCGATCGCCGCGTCGGCGGGTTCGGCGTCGTCCGACTCGGCGTCCGCGTCGCTCGACTCCGCCTCCGCGCCGTCCGCGCGGTCGCCGACCGCGACCGCAGTGACCGCCTCGACCTGCGTGAGCGCCCGGAGCCCCTCGGCGACGACCTCGGGGTCGGCGCCGCCGACGAAGGCGTCGAACGACTCGTCGTACTCGCCGTCCTCTAAGGCCTCCGGCGCGGGGTCTGTCGCGTGCCCGTCGAACTGCTCGTCGAGCGCCTGGAGGACGAGCGCGGCGTCGACGCCCGGCATCTGCGCGTCGCCGATCGTCACGTCCGCGTACGCGACCGGGTCGGGGAGGTCGGCCGCGGCCGCCGGCGGCTCGGGGACCGAGACGTCGGTCGCGTCGTCCGCGTCGCCTTCGGCGTCATCTCCGGACTCGCCGGACGGCTCGCTATCGGTGTCGTCCTCGTCGCCGGTGGCCTCGTCGTTCTCGTCGTCACTCTCATCGCTTCCGCCGTCCCCCCCGACGGTGCCGTGTTCCTCCATCTCGCGCAGGCGCGATTCGAGGTCGGAGGGGTCGGTCGACACCTCGCCGGTGTCGGCGATCTCTTCGACCATCGCCTCGACCGTGTCGACCCCCTCGAAGAGGAGGTCCATCAGCTCGGGCGTCACCTCGCGGTCGCCCTGCCGGACCGCGTCCAGCAGGTCCTCTAAGGCGTGCCCGAAGTCGGAGACGTCCTCGTACCCCATCGCCGCGGCGTTCCCTTTCAGGGTGTGGGCGACGCGGAACACGTCGTCCATCGCCTCGGTGTCCTCGGGGTCGGCCTCGAGGGCGAGTAAGGCGTTGTTGAGGTCGGTGATCCCGTCTTCGGCCTCGGCGACGAACGCGGCGCGGTGGGAGTCCATCAGGCCTCACCCCCCACTATCGCGCCGGCGACGTCGTCGAGGTCGTAGACGGCGTCGACCCCGCCCGTCTCGACCGCGCGCTTCGGCATCCCGTAGATGACGCAGGTGTCCTCGCTCTGCGCCAGCGTGCGCGCCCCGGCGTCGGCCATCGCGCGGATCCCCTCGGCGGCGTCCGAGCCCATCCCGGTCAACACGACGCCGACGAGCGGGTCGTCGATCACCTCGGCCGCGGAGCGCATCGTCACGTCGGCCGCGGGGGTGACCGTGTGGGAGTCGTCGTCCTCGTCGAGCTTCACCCGGAGCCGCCCCGAGCGGTAGCTGTCGATCAGCGTGTGGCTCCCGCCGCGGGCGACGAGCACCTCCCCCGCGCCGATCCGCGCGCCGTCGCTCGCCTCCCGCACGTCGTACGCGGAGGCGGCGTCGAGCCGGTCCGCGAACCGCGAGGTGAACGCCTCCGGCATGTGCTGGACGACCACCACGCGACAGTCAGCCATCGGCAGCGCCGACAGCACGCGCTCGACCGCGTTCGGGCCGCCGGTCGACGCGGCGATAACGACCGTCAGCGGCCCGTCGACGTCCGCCGCGCCGGCGCCGGCGTCGCCGCCGGACTCGCTCGACCGCGACGCCGCGGCGCTCGGGTCGTCCCGCTCGCGGGTCGCGGCGTCGAGGTCGGCGCCCGCGACCGAGCGCACCGCCTCGACGAGGCGCTCCGACTCCCGCGAGACGCCCGTCGACACCTCGCCGCCGGGCTTCGCGAAGAAGTCGACCGCCCCGCGGTCCAGCGCCTCGAAGGTGACCTCCGCGCCCTCGTCGGTGTGCGCAGACAGCATCAACACCGGCGTCGGCGTCTCCTCCATCAGCCGCTCGACGGCTTCGAGCCCGCCCATCCCGGGCATTTCGACGTCCATCGTCACGACGTCGGGGCGCGTCTCGGCGACCACCGAGAGCGCCTCCTCCCCGTCCCCCGCCTCGCCGACGACCGCGACCCCGGCGTCGCTCAGGAGGTCGCCTATCAGTCCCCGCATGAACGGCGAGTCGTCGACGACCACCACCCGCGGCGACCCGTCCCGACCGCCGCGCCGATCCGTCGTCCTGCTCATGTCTCACGGCGGGCGCAGAATCAGCATAAATCCACGGACCCAGTAATCACCCCTGATAATTCAGGGGACACGATTATTTGTCGGTTCGCCGCAGCTACGGGCATGGCAGCAACAGAGGCGGAGGCCGAACCGACCAAGGTGTTGGAGTTCGGGTTAGGCGACGGGACGTACTGTCTGGACATCGGCGTCATCGACGAGATCGTCGACGCCGGCGAGCTCACGCGGATCCCCAACTCGCCGGACCACGTCGAGGGCGTGATGGACCTCCGCGGCCGGACGACGACGATCGTCGACCCGAAGACGCTGTTCGACATCGACGAGGACGGCCCGCGCGAGCGGATCGTCGTCTTCGACGACGCCGAGATCGACGAGGGCGGGACGGTCGGCTGGATGGTCGACGAGGTGTTCCAGGTCCGCGACGTCTCGCCCGAGGACGTCGACCAGGGCACGACGGTCGAGGACGAAGGCGTCCGCGGCATCGTCAAGTCCGACGACCGGTTCGTCGTCTGGGTCTCGCCGGACGTCGACGACGCGCTCGCCGCCGAACTCGACGACGTCGAGGCCGCGGAGGCGTAGGCGGGAGGAGAAGCCGACCCCGGTTCGGCGCGAGACGCTCGCTGACCGCGTCGGTTCTCACCCGTGAGAACCGGGTGCCAACGCTTATCAGCCGTCCGACGGGTTTCCCACGTATGCGCGTCTCAAGCGGCGTCCCGGGGTTCGACGGCCTCGTCGACGGCGGGTTCCCCGAGAACCGCCTCTACGTGGTCAGCGGTCCGCCCGGGAGCGGCAAAACGACCTTCTGTTCGCAGTTCGCGGCCCAGGGCGCCCGGAACGGCGAGGACGTCCTCTACATCAGCATGCACGAGACGAAGGAGGGGATCCGCGAGGACATGAGCGGCTACGACTTCGGGTTCGACCGCGCGCTCGACTCCGACCGCGTCACCTTCCTCGACTCCTTCTCGTCGGACGGTCGGCGCTTCTTCGGCCTCCCCGGCGACCGGCGCGACCGCTCGGGCGTCACCAACCGCCTCACCGGGTTCATCAACTCCCGCGACATCGACCGCGTCGTCTTCGACTCGACGATGCTGTTGCGGTTCCTCCTCGACGACGACGAGGACACGATGATCCAGCTGCTCTCCTCGCTGAAGCGGACCGACGCCACGACGCTGCTGATATCGGAGATGACCGACCCGAGCGCCTACTCGGAGGAGCACTACCTCGCGCACGGCGTCGTCTTCATGCACAACTACCTCGAAGACGAGGGGATGCAGCGCGGGGTTCAGGTGCTGAAGATGCGGGGGACGAACGTCGACACCGACATCCAAGACGTGGAGTTCACCGACGGCGGGCTCCGCGTCGGTTCGGCCGCGACGGTGACGCACTGATGTACGACCGCACGTTCGGCACGGAGTGGGACGACCTCACCCGCGAGGAGGCCGTCGAGCGCGCCTTCGCGCTGGGCGTCGCGGCCGGCGTCGACAGCGAGCGCCCGGATGAGCTCGACCGGGTGCTGGAGGCGTTCCCGGGGAGCTACGACCGGAGCATCGTGGAGCTGGCGTACGACGAGGGGCGGACGAAGGCGCTGGAGGCGAAGGCGGAGCGAGACGACCCCGACGACGAGGCGGTCTGGCGCTCGCTCGTCGACGGCGCCGGCGAGCCGCGCGAGTCGCCGGTCCCCGCCGCGCTCCCCGGTGCGATACGCGAGCTGACACTCACCGACGGGCCGCGGGAGGGGCCGCCGTCGTCGCTCGACCTCCCTTCCATGCTCCGAAAGTGATCCCTCGGAAGGGTTTTACCCGACACTCTCTCACGTTTTCACCATGACCGCGCTTCCCGACGCTGTCCGCGGTGCCGACAGCGTCCTCATCAGCGGTCCCCCGATGAGCGGGAAGTACGACCTGTTCAACCGGCTGCTCGCGGCGTGGTCCGACGGCCCGGTCGTCATCTCGACGGGCCGGACCGCGGAGAAGGTCCGCGCCGACTACGAGGAGTTGACGGGCGGCGACGGCGACGACGTCGTCGTCATCGACTGCGTCACCCACGAGCAGGGCGACAAGCGCGAGGACACGCCGACGACGAAGTACGTCGCCAGCGCGGGCAACCTCACCGACATCGGGATCAAGTTCACCGACGTCGTCGAGTCCTCCGCCGGGCGCGACCGCGCGGTCGGCGTCTACTCGCTCTCGCAGCTGCTGATGTACTGGGATCCCGAGCGCATCTACCGGTTCACCCGCGTGATGACCTCCCAGACCTCCGGCGAGGGGTGGCCGTTCGTCGGCGTCGTCGGCTCGACCGCCCACGACGAGCAGGTCGTCCACACCCTCCACGAGCCGTTCGAGCTCGTCGTCGAGACGCGCGTCGACGACGACGACAGGGAGTTCCGGGTCCGCGGCCGCGTCGGCCAGCCCTCCGACTGGCAGTCGTTCTGAGTCGATTTCGGCGGCGACGCGGGAGCCGAACCCCTCACCCGACTAATTCGAACTCCGCGCCGATCGGCGGCGCGTCGACGAGCCCCCAGTAGACGAACCGGTAGGTCCCGGGACCGAGCGGCGGGCAGACCGACAGGTCGACGCTGTCGACGGCGTCGGCGACCCCCGACTCGGTCAGCGTGATATCCCAGGAGTACGCCGAGCTCGTGTCCAGCGACGACTCGCTCCGCGGTAGCTCGACCGCCTCGCCCGTCGTCGAGCCGCGGACGTCGAGCCACCCCTCGCCCGTCTCGCGCTGGAGCGAGTACGCGGCCTCGCCGAGCGTGGGGGTCGGGGCGTCGCCGGTGTTGCGGAGGACGAGCCGGAGCGACTGGCCGTACGTCTCGGTCGTCCCCTCGGTGGAGAGCTCCACGGTCGTCTCCGCCGTCTCGACGAGGGTCTCGGTGACCGACGCCTCGAACGGCCGATCGAGGCGGACGAACTCCTCGTCCTCGCAGGTCAGCGTCGCCGGCGTCCCCTCGGGGCCCTGCGGCCCGTCGCCCGCGGCGAAGTCGAGGCAGCCCGCCGTCGCGACCGAGAGGGCGAGCGCGCCCCCGGCGAGCGCGTCGCGTCGCGTGTGGTCCATACGGGGCGAACGGGCGCCACCGGCATGAACCGCACGCGTCGTCGCGGGCCCGGCGCGAGCGTGTCCCTCCGCCGACACGTCGCCAAGCGGTTCGGAACCGCTTTCCCCTCGGCGGGCGGATGGTCTCCCATGGAGCTGTTCGGATCGAGCGGCATCCGTGGGGTCGCGCTGCGGTACCTCACGCCCGCGCTCGTCCTCGACATCGCGAAGGCGGCGGGGACGGTGTGGGACGCCGACCGCGTCGCCGTCGCGCGCGACACGCGGACCACCGGCGAGCTGTTCGCCAACGCGGCCGCGAGCGGGCTCGCCGCGGTCGGCTGCGACGTCGACCGGCTCGGCGTCGTCCCCACGCCCGCGGTCGGCAACTACTGCGAGTCGGCGGGCGTGCCCGCCGTCCTCGTCACCGCCTCGCACAACCCGCCGGAGTTCAACGGGATCAAGCTCGTCGGCGACGACGGCGTCGAGCTCTCTGTCGACGTGTTAGAGCGGATCGAGCGGCGCGTCCTCGACGACGAGTACGACCACGCTGACTGGCGGGCGGCGGGCGCGACGACGCCGGTCGAGGGCGCCGTCGACGACTACGTCGACCAGCTGATCGACGCGGTCGACCGCGAGGCGATCGCCGACGCCGACCTCACGGTCGCGGTCGACCCCGGTCACGGCGCGGCCTCGGTCGCGTCGCCTCGGATCTACCGCGAGCTCGGCTGCGAGGTGCTGACCGTCAACGCGACGCCCGACGGCCACTTCCCGGGCCGCGACTCCGAGCCGGTCCCGGAGAACCTCGGGGACCTCTCGCGGCTGGTCGCGACCTCCGACGCCGACGTGGGAATCGCGCACGACGGCGACGCGGACCGCGCGGTCTTCGTCGACGAGGACGGCGAGTTCGTCGACGGCGACACCTCCTTCGCGGCGCTGGCGGACGCCTGTCTCGAACCGGGCGACGCGGTCGTCAGCGCGGTCAACGTCTCCCAGCGGCTCGTCGACGTCTGCGCCGACAACGACGCCGACCTCGAACTGACGCCCATCGGCGCGACGAACATCATCACCCGCACCCGCGAGCTCCACGAGGAGGGGGTCAACGTCCCGGTCGCGGGCGAGGGCAACGGCGGCGTCTTCTTCCCGCCGTACCGGCTCTCGCGGGACGGCGCATACATCGGCGCGCGGTTCCTCGAACTGCTCGCCGACGCCGACGGCGCGCCCGTCAGCGAGGTCGTCGCGCCGTACAGCGACTACCACTTCGTGCGGGCGAACGTGGAGTACGAGGGCGACGACGAGCGCGACGAGCTGCTCTCGGCCGCCCGCGCGTACGTCGAGACCGCCGACGCGGAGCCGAACACGACCGACGGCTACCGCCTCGACTACGGCGACGCGTGGGTGCTCGTCCGCCCCTCCGGCACCGAGCCGAAGATCCGGATCTACGCCGAGTCCGCCGACGCCGAGCGCGCCGAGCGGCTCGCCCAAGACATGCGCGTCGCCGTCGAGAGCGGGCGATAGCGGCGACCTATTTATAAATAGACGCGGTGGCGCGTGCCTGCGAGCGGCCGCCCTCGGCGGCCGCGAGTCAGCACGCGCGAGGGAGTCGGGCGCTCCGAGGGCGACCGAAGGGAGCCCGAAGGACGCGCCCGACGAGGCTGGGGAGGCGTGAGGCTGCGGTGCGGTCGCGGTCGGGCAGGGCTCAAAGGGGCAGCCGGGAGGCGGGCGCAGGCGACGCAAGCACCGCAGGGAGCGAACGAAGTGAGCGACCGAGGAGCGCAGCGAGCGTGCGCCCGCCTCCCGGCTGGGGCTTTGGCGGTGTTCTCTGTCGATCCACAGTTAGCCGTTTATAAGCGAATGGCTGTGGCTTTGGCGGCGTTCACCGGCGATCCGACTCAGTCATTTATAAACAAACAGCGAATTCGACGATGCTCTCGGCGTGTCCGGTTCGAATGCCGGCGCATCAACTCGACTCGCTCGGCGGGCAGCACAAAACTGACAGAAACCCGACCAGTACCGGTGCTAATATATTAACTCGCTGTGTAGTAACTATCAGAATGACCACCGCAAAGGCTAACACCTCGTCGTCCCTCGCCCAGACCGACCCGGACCCGTCGCCCGAACTGCTGAACGCGCTCGAAAGCGACACGGAGACGGTCACCGGCGCTATCGCCGCCGGAACCGTGACCCTAGAGGAAGTCGCTCAGTTCGTCCGGCGCGCGGAGCGCGGCGAGATCGACATCGAGGCGAACCTCGACGCGGTCGTCCGGATCGTCCACGCGCTGTTGTGCGACGAGCCGAGCTGGGCGAACATGGAGCCGGCCGGCTCGCCGGTTCGGGCCTGACGCCGCCGCGACCGAAGCGAGTCTGCCGTCTCTCCGTTCTCTCTCACCCTTCCCGTCTTTTCCGGCCCTCTCTTTTCCGTCTCCTCGCTCTCCGTTCTTCGCGGTCTCCCCGACTCTCGTTCGAGCCGGCGCCGCGTCGCCCCGCCGCCGATTACCGATTCAGCGCCGCGAGCGCCTCGGCCGCCTCGCGGGCCGCTTCGAGGTGGTCTCGGGCGCGCCGCGGGTCATCGGTCTCCTCGGCCGCCCGAGCGAACCGCGTCAGCGTCCGCGTCAGTGACGCGCGGGCGGCGTCAACGCCCTCGGCGTCGGCGGCCGACCGCGACGGGACCGACTGCTGCGGCGCGGACCGCTGCGGCGACGACGTCCGTGGCGACGCCGAGTCCTCCGAGCGCGCCGACTCCTGCGAGGGCGCCGGCTCCTGCGACGGTGTCGATCCCTGCGGGGCCGCGGTTGACGGGGGCGACTGCGACCGGACCGGTTCGTTCGCGCCGGCGTCGACCGCGCCGTTGTCGGCCGCGGCGTCGACGCTCTCGGCGTCCGCGTCAGCCGATGTTCCGGACTCGACGGCGGGAGCGTCGCCCACGTCGGCCGAAGTCCCGTCCGCCTCGGCCGAATTCCCACTTACCTCGGCCGGAGCCTCGTCCGCCTCGGCCGCGCCCCCGGCCTCGTTCCCGCAGGTGGGACAGAACTCGCGGCCGTCGTACCGGAAGATGGGGTCGCCGCACTCCCCGCAGTGGCGGTTCGTCATCGTCGCGCCCTTCAGGAGGAGTTCAGACATCTGTTGGGTGTGCTCGCGCTTCTTCTCGTCGTCCGCGAACTTCTCGCGGAGCTTCTCTCGTTCCGCCTCCTTGTCGAAGCCGTCGCTCATGGACGGACGAACGTGGTTCGCGGGCAAAAGTCCGGTGGGCTCGGGACGGGCGCGTCCGCGGTGCGAGCCGGCCGCGGCGCGGGAGCGCGGCCGCAACGAGAGCCGAGCGGCTACTCCTCGGTGACCGTGCGGTCCTCGTCCGGGTCGAGCTCGCCGCGGTGGATCTTCGCGCCGTCCTGCGCGACCTGTCGCCCCAACACCGCGCACTTGACGCGCATCGGCGAGATGTCGACGCCGAGCATTTCGGTGACGTCGTCGGTGTCGAGCGCGTCGAGCTCGTCGACGGGCATCCCGTGGAGCCGCTCGGAGAGCATGCTCGCGGAGGCCATCGAGATGGCGCAGCCGTCCCCGGTGAACCGCACCGCCTCGACCGTCTCCTCGTCGTCGTCGAGTTGGACGTCCATCCGGATCGTGTCGCCGCAGGAGGGGTTCTCGCCGACGTGCGTGAAGTCCGGATCCTCGAGTTCCCCGTAGTTGCGCGGGTTTTTGTAGTGGTCGAGGATCTGCTGTCGGTACATGTCCGAGCCCAGTCCCATATCGGACACAGATACGCCGGTCCGGCTCAAAAGGGTTCCGTCGAGGGGGGATCGTTTATAAATCAGACCACAGGATGCGGCGGCGCGTGCCTGCGAGCGGTCGCCCTCGGCGACCGCGAGGAGCACGCGCGAGGGAGGCGGCGGTCCGGCGCGGCTCCGCCCGCGCCGGGCCGTCCGCCGAGGCTGGGGAGGCGCGAGGCGCTGTGCGGTGCTATCGGGCGGGACTCGAAGGGGCAGTCCGCGTGGCTTAGGGGTTTATAATAGGGTGTCATAGAAGATTTACCACGACATTCATTTCGTGGATTCACAGCTGAATCAGCCGATAGAATGCGCTTGCGTATTGACCGAAAGGGTATAATCGTAGAGACTAAACAAAAAGTATGAAGCGGTCATTTAGACGCGACACGATTATTTTCATCAGTTTATCTGTGACGGGTCTCATAGCTGTCGGGACTCTTGGGGCAGTTTTGTTCGGACGTACGCCCTCTGTGTTTCTTCTTGGCAAATTTACTGACCCTGTCTGGCTATTCAGCTGTGTGTTTCTGATGGCGATATGGATTTGGATGTACCCAAGATTACAAAGGAACCAAGATAGACAAACAAACTAATTCACCGCTGGTTTGTTACCTACTCAACCTTTACTGATCAGATTGGCAGTATAAGCCAGACTATTTCGGTGGAAGGGCGTCATCATATTCGTCGTCAAGGATTTCGGAACAATCAACGGGAATACTGGTCCACGCGTTCTTCACAACCTCGTACCCAGTCCACCCTTCCGTTTGAATCATCCTCACGGTTGCCTCGCAGAATTCAGGCTTTTCGATGAGGTCGTTGTCAAGCAGGATGTAGAGGAGATACGGTGGCCCCACAACGTCAATGTCGTACCCGTTGTTATCGATGAGACGCCGAATTGACCGTCTCGCAGCTGAGTCAAGAATCGATACGATCTGATACGATGAACCGTATTCAGAAAGTTCCTGCTTGAGCGATTGCTCGCCTGCATCTGGTCCATGCGGGCGGGGAACGACAGTGACGCACGACCACGGCGACGAATCCTCGTCTAGATGTTCAAGAACACGTTGGCTCCCTCGTTTCAAGTAGTACTCACGGCTGCCCTCAGGCGGGTATTTGTTCGAGTTGACGTGGTTTTGAAGTTCGTGCTTGCAGACGTTTGTCGTTGTAAGGTGAATCGCGTCTTTCAGTCGTTTCCACTGAGTGGTGTTCGCAACTGCGATCAAGGAACTCGTATCAGCCAGTATCGGATAGCGAGCCTCACTCGCCATCGCTGCCCGTCAAGAATTCAGACGTGTCTCGTTCCATAGCTGACTCGAACGACTCTTTCTCCTCTTCCATCCTATCGAGTTTCTCACCGAGAAGGACATGGGCCACGTCCTCGCCGATCTCATCACGACTGTATCGTTCGTACACCGCAATCTTGTCCTGTTCATCCAATGACTGTCGGAGCATTTCGACCAGGCCGACGCGGGCGAGTTCGCTCACGTTGACGCCACCGATGTGGATCTCATCGAGGAGCTCCGCGGCCTCTTTTTCGGCTCCGGCACGGAACTGAATCGTCTTGTCGTAGCTTGATCCGCTCATACATTGATGTTCGACGTGGAGAGGCATATATGTTATGACGCGTACTTACTTGTCATTACAAGTGGCCAAGAACGTAGCACTACCAGACAGGTCACCCTCTCTCAAGGGGGTACGATATGAGTTAGGAACCGTGCAGATGGGTTTAATCGGCTCTGTTGAAATCCTATTCTTCAGACATATTCTCGTCTGAAACGGGCAGTCGCTGAAGAGTGCCTATCTAGCATCATCGTCTTCGTCAACCCATGCTCCGATGAGTGTCTCCTCACCCTCCTGCCGCCATAGGATTTCCACAACGTTCGTTTCCCACAAGAGTTGGAGCCGTATTTCATCGCCATCAATCGTGTCGCTTGGCTCCATCTCATCATCTAACTCAGACCATGCGATGGTGTCTGTCTCTCGGGACTCCCAATCAACAACAACCTCGCGGAAGTACACATCACCCGCTTGCAGGCTCTCCTGGCCACCCGTATGCTGAACATCTAATCTATCAGCCACATGGTCAGCACCCTGAAACTCAAAAGAAAAACAGGCGACCTCGTCGCACCTCGTTATCTCATAGTAACCAAGAGCCCCGAATCCGACCGTTGCCGCACCGCCCAAGAGAATGGCTCGCCGCTTCAACGACATACCCGAAACCACATAGTAGTGATAATAGGCTTTTTGACTATTTGTCCTTGTTCCGGTGATTCACTTGAGCTGGGCGTCGTTGGTAATTGCACCACCTGTACTAAGCGATTCCTGTGTAGGTGTGAGAAGACTTCTATGACACCATCGTTTATAAATAGAATCGTCGTACGGCCGAGTGGCCGGGACTTCGGTGGTCGTCGTCGCCACACCGAACTCTCGAGACGATCTCGAACCGACGAATCGCTCTCGCTCAGGCCGCGTGTTCGTCGATCCACGCCGTCAGCTCGTCGCCCGGGATGAACCCCTCGGCGCGGCGCGCGACCGGCTCACCGTCGACGAAGAGGACGAACAGCGGGACGCTCCGCACGTCGAACCGCTCGACCAACGGCGGGTCGTCGCGGGGGTTCACGGTGCCGACCGCCAGATCGGCGTCGGCGCCGCGGGCCACGTTTCCGATCACCGGCTCCATGCTCGCGCAGATGCCGCAGCCGTCCGTGTAGAACTCCACGAGCGCGACGTCCGCGTCGGCGACGAAGGCGTCGAGGTCGTCCTCGTCCGACAGCGAGACCGGGCGGTTCGCGCCGGACGATCCGCCGTCTGCCGTCTCGGCCTCGCTCGATACAGTATTGGAATTCATACGCATTATTGTCGCCGAAGGGTAATAACTGCTTCTGTCGGGAACCGTGTTCCGGGAGAAAGACGAGGAGCGGTCCGTGAGACCGCGTTTCGATCCGCTACGCCGGCTCGTCGCCCTCGGGCTCAGTGCGCCACCCGCCCTTCAGCGTGACGAACCAGATCGAGAGGCCGGCGAGGACGAAGACGGCCGCCATGTACGGGATGATCGGCAGTTCGACCCCGACGAAGTCGAGGACGGTCCGCATCTCGTAGACGATCACGCCGAAGATGGCGAGCGTCACGAGTAGCCCGCCGCGGCTCACGTCGACGGTCATCCGACCACCTCGGCGAGCGAGGCCGACGTGTCGGCGATGCCCCCGAGCAGCGTCGCCGCCGCGTTCGCGAGCGCGTCGAGCAGCGGCGCGAGCCACACCGGATAGGTACCGACGCCCGGTCCGAGCAGCCCGCCGCGGCTGATGATCGCCGCGATCGGGAGTGCGTACGCGAGGACGACGAGGACGAGCGCGATGCTCACCCACAGGCGGAGGTTATCGAGCACCTGCGGGGCGTCCTCCGCGCCGGAGACCGGGCTCGGAAGCGGCTCCGCGAGCCCGGCGACCTTCGGGTTCCCCATCGTCAACGCGAGGTTCCCGAGGAACAGGATCGTCGAGACGAAAAGCAGCGTCCCGCCGATCGCGATCTGGATGTTCAGCTCCTCGAAGCCGCCGAACATCGTCGGGTAGTCGAAGCCGGAGTACTCCGGTTCGGCGGTCCGCCGCGGCACGCCGAGCAGGCCCTGCGCGTGCATCGCGTTCGACATCAGCGCCATGCCGATGAACCAGAGCACGACCTGGAACAGCCCGATCTGACTGCTGTAGATCGGCTTGTTGCTGATCTGCGGCCAGAGCCAGTAGATTCCGGCCATCATCGTCAGCGCCACCGCGGTCCCGACGGTGAGGTGGAAGTGCCCGGGCACCCACAGCGTGTTGTGGATGAGGTAGTTGATGTTCATCCCCGCGTTGACCATCCCGGAGAAGCCGCCGGCCGCGAACATCAGCCCGGCGAGCATCATGCCGGTGAACTCCGGCTTCCGCCACGGGAGGTGCGTGAGCCAGCCGAGCAGTCCGCTGCCGCCGTTCTTCCGAGCGCCGTACTCGACGCTCGCGACGACGGTGAACGCGGTGAGCAGGCTGGGCAACAGCAGGAACATCGTGTTCGTCATGGAGATGAACTTGAACCCCTCCGCGATGCCGGGGTCGAGGTACTGGTGGTGGATCCCGACCGGCGTCGAGAGGAGGACGAACAGCACGAACACGACCCGGGCCAGCGGGTCGCTGAACAGCCGTCCGCCGGCGATCTTCGGGAGGACGGTGTACCAGAGCAGGTACGCCGGCATCAGCCAGAAGTAGACGACCGGGTGGCCGAAGAACCAGAACAGCGTCCGGGTGAGCGTCGGGTTCACCTGCTCGATGAAGCCGAGCGACCACGGCAGGAGGAACAGCAGCACGGAGGCCGCAACGGCGGACGAGGCGATGTACCACATCGTCATCGTCGTCAACACCATGAACGTCTGGAGCGGGATCCGCTCGTCCGGGTGGTCGCGCCGCCACGCGAGGAACGTCCGGAACCAGTCCGCGCCCGCGATCCACGTACCGACGATGAACACCGCGAGTCCGGCGTAGAACAGCGGGTGGGCCTGAAGCGGCGCGTAGAAGGTGTACAGTACGTCCGCGCTCATGTCGATGGAGTCGACGAACCCGGCGAGAATCGAGATGCCGGTGAGCGTCATGCCGGTCGCCATCAGCCCGTACCACGTCCACGTGATCTTGATGTTCAACAGCGGCCGGTCAAGGCTCCGCGTCACCGCCCAGGTGAACAGCCCGACGAGGAAGAAGATCGTGAAGCTGATCACCATGAAGACGCCGTGAGCCGTGAGGACGGTGTAGTAGTCCGTCGAAGGGATGATCCGCGCGACGTCGGTCCGGTGGAGCGTCTGGATGATCCCGAACACCGCGCCGAGGAACAGGGCGAAAAAGGAGCTCAGGAAGGCCGCGCGGACGACGCGCGCCTCGTCCGGGAACTTGTCGACGAACGTCTGCTCGGACTCGAGGGCAGTGCTCACTCCGAGTCACCTCCTCGGTTCTCGAACTCCGACTGGCTGACGACGTGGAGCTTCCCTTCCATGACGTGGTGGCCCGCGCCGCAGTACTCGTTACAGACGATCCCGTACTCGGTGGGCTCGTCGGTCTCGACCGTGATCTCCGAGACCTCGCCCGGAACGACCATCGTGTTCGCGCCCGTGCCGACCACCTCGAAGCCGTGGATCACGTCCCGGGAAGTCACTTGTAACGTCACGGTGCTGTTCGCCGGCACGACGATCGGGGTCGGTTCGAAGCCGAACTGGTAGGCGACGACGTACGCCTCGTACTCGTTTTCACCGACCCGCTCGACCCGGGGTTCCGAGAACCGCTCGTCCTCGTCGATCCCCCGGCATCGATCGTTGACTGCGAGTCGGCGACCATCGCCACGCCCGGACCGACGGCGCCGTACGTCACGGTCCCGATAAGGGCGAGGATCAACACGATCGAAAGCGCGAGCCAGAGTTTTTCGTACGCGTGGATGTGCATGTCTGATCACCCCACGATGACGAGGTCTCGTCCGAGGAACTCTACGAAGTATATAGACACCCATGCGAGCACCAATATCACGAAGTAGATCCCGATCAGCGTGAGCGTGCCGATCGGGTCGAACTCCTCGGCGTCGCCGCCCCCGTCTTCCGTGCCGGCGTGTACGGCCTCATTTTGGCCCATAGGTCCGGTTATGGTCAGGGGAACATATAACACCTACCCGTTCTCGAACCGTGAAAACACGGGCATTATATATGCTCAGGGAAGCCTTGTGTCGGGTATGAACTTCTCGATCCAACAGGCCGTACTCCTCGTCCTCGGCGGGCTCGTCCCCGCGGTGGTGTTCATCGCCGACCGGGCGGAGTTCGTCGTGGCGGTGACGCTGGTGAACGTCCTGCTCATCTGGGCGAGCCTCCGGATCGCGACCGGCGGGAGCCTACCGGGATTCACCGGTGACGCAGACGAGCCGGAACACGCGTAACCGGCCCGAACGCACCGCTGGACCGCCAGATGCGGCCGACTGATCGCCCGGAGGGAGCCCGAACTGACCGCCCGGAGGGAGCCCGAACTGACCGCCCGGAGGGAGCCCGAACTGACCGCCCGGAGAGAATCCGAACTGACCACGCATGACAGGCTGTACACTCTGTGACCTCCCGACCGGGGACGACCCGCACACGGCCCCCGACGTCGACGGCGAGTTCTGCTGTCGGGGCTGTCTGACCGTCGCGCGCTCGCTCGACGACGTCGAGGACCTCGACGACCTCGACGCGCGGCGCCCGGACGCGACGCCGGGCGAGGAGTTCGACGGCGAGACGACGTTCCTCCACGTCGACGGGATGCACTGCGCGACCTGCGAGTCGTTCCTCGAGATGACGGCCGGCGAGCAGGACGGGGTTGCGGCCGCCGAGGCGAGCTACGCTACCGACACGATCCGGGTCGACTACGACCCGGACGCGGTGGACGCGGACGAGCTGCCCGACCGGCTCTCGGTCGCGGGGTACTCGGCGAGCGACCGCGCGGACCCGGACGCGGAGGACGACGACGCCGTTGTGCGGTTCCTCATCGGCGGCGGCTTCTTCGGGATGATGGCGATGCTGTGGTACGTCCTCTTCTTATATCCGACCTACTTCGGGTACGAGCCGATAGTCGACCTCGGCGGCGTCTCCGGGACCTACCTCTTCGCGCAGATCTGGCTGTTCGCCTCGATCGTGCTGTTTTACACCGGCTACCCAATCTTGCGCGGCGCGTACGTGAGCCTCCGGGCGCGACAGCCGAACATGGACCTGCTCGTGTCGCTCGCGGCGACGAGCTCGTACGCGTACAGCACCCTCGCGCTGCTCGTCGGCCGGACCGATCTCTACTTCGACGTGACCATCGCGGTCATCCTCGTCGTCACCGCTGGCAACCACTACGAGTCGATAATCAAGCGGCGGGCGACCGGGATGCTGGCCGACCTGACGACGGCCGACGACCGCACTGTGCGGACCGAGGCGGGCGAGACCGTCGCGGCCGACGCGGTCGATCCCGGCGACCGCCTCCTCGTCCGTCCGGGCGAGCGCGTGCCGTTCGACGGGACCGTCGCGGAGGGGACCGCCGCGGTCGACGAGGCCTTGGTCACCGGCGAGTCGCTGCCGGCGACGAAACGCGAGGGCGACCCGGTCCGCGGGGGCACCGTCGTCACCGACTCGCCCGTCGTGATCGAGGTCGGCGAGGACGCGGCGAACACCCTCGACACCCTCGTGCGACTGCTCTGGGAGATCCAGAGCTCGCGGTCCGGGATCCAGCGGCTCGTCGACCGGCTGGCGACGGTGTTCGTCCCCCTCGTCGTGGCGGTCGCGACCGTCGGCGCCGCCGCCACCCTCGCCCTCGGCTCGGCGCCGATCGACGCCGCGCTCGTCGGGCTGACGGTGCTGATCGTCTCGTGTCCGTGCGCGCTCGGGCTCGCCACCCCGCTCGCGGTCGCCGCCGGGATCCGCGACGCGGCGAAGCGCGGCATCGTCGTCGTCTCGGACGCCGTCTTCGAGGCGGCCGCCGACGTCGACACGGTCGTCTTCGACAAGACCGGGACGCTCACCGACGGCGAGATGCGGCTGCTCGACGCGACCGCCGAGGACGGGACCTCGGTCGACCGCGTCCGCGAACGGGCGGCAGCCGTCGAGCGCGCCTCGATCCACCCGGTCGCCGAGGCGATCGTCGCGGGTGTGCTGGGAGATGCCGGAGAGACGTCGGGCGAGCGACCGGCCACCGACGGCGGCGCCGCGGCCGCCGCGGACCCGAGCGACGGCCCGCCGGCCGAGGTCGACGCGCTCGACGCCCCCGCCGCGACCGACGTCGACGTCTTCGACCGCGGGGTTGCGGGGCGCGTCGACGACGACGAGGTCGTCGTCGGCCACCCCGACCTGTTCGCCGAGCGCGGGTGGGCGGTCTCGGACCGGCTCCGCGAGGCGGGAGCGGCCGCCCGCGACCGCGGGAACGTTCCCGTCTACGTCGGCTGGGACGGCCGCGTGCGCGGGGTCCTGACCGTCGGCGACGAGGTGCGCGACGGGTGGGAGGCGGTCGTCGGCGACCTCGACGCGGACGGGCGGCGCGTGGTCGTGCTCACCGGCGACGCGCCCGCGGCCGCGACGCGGTTCGCGGAGCACCCCGCGATCGACGAGGTGTTCGCCGAGGTGCCGCCGGAGGCGAAGGCCGAGACGGTCCGGCGGCTCGGCGCCGACCGGTCGGTCGCGATGGTGGGCGACGGGAGCAACGACGCGCCCGCGCTCGCCGCGGCCGACCTGGGTATCTCGATCGCCTCCGGGACGGACCTCGCGGCGGACGCCGCGGACGCGGTCCTCCTCGAGGACCGGCTCTCGGCGGTCCCGGAGCTGTTCGCCGTCACGCGCGGGACGAACCGGCGGCTGAAGCAGAACCTCGGCTGGGCGTTCGTCTACAACGCGGTCGCGATCCCGTTGGCCCTGTCCGGCCTCCTCAACCCCCTGTTAGCCGCGCTCGCGATGGCGTCGAGCAGCATCCTCGTGGTGACGAACTCCGCGCGCGCGGTGTTCGACCCCGACTGACGCTCACGCGGGCGACTGACGCTCACGCGGGCGACTGACGCTCACGCGGGCGACTGACGCTCACGCGCTCCGTCAGTTCCCGCCGCGTCCCGAGCGGTCCTCGCTCCCGCCGCGGCCCGGGGGAGGAGCCGGCGCGCCAGCGCGCCGAGGCGCTTGTACGCGAGGTTCACGTACAGCCCCGAGAGGAAGACGGTCCCGACGACGAGCGGCACCTCGTCGACGCCCTGCCCGAGGACGAGATCCGAGAGCAGGTAGACCCCGACCCCGAGCGGCAGCGCGGCCGGCAGCCGGAGGTTGTACCGGACCAGCGTGCCGACCGACGCGTCGAAGCGCTCGACTAAGGCCGTGAACACGAACCCCAGCGCGCCGAGCAGGCTGAACAGCGGAACGAACGGCGGGACGATCCCCGGAGCGAGACCGGCGATCCCGGCGAACGGCGCGTCGATCGCCACGGACGCCGCGGCCGCGAGGACGGCGGTGAGGAGGATGTCGACGGCGACGACGGCGGTCCCGAGCCGGGACCGATACCAGGTCCGCGCGAGCTGCGGCCGGTCGTCAGCGGCGGGCGCGGCGTCGCCGCCGAGCGTCGGATCGTCCGACTCACGCGTCGGATCGTCGGCCGGAGGCCCGCCTCGCGCCCGTTTCGATGAGTCCGACATCGTCGGGGCGGTTCGCGGCCGAGGGACAATTAGCTTGTGGCGTGTGAACGAGAGTCAGGAATCGCGGGGCGTTCGCCGAGGAAGGGGGCGACGCCGGAGCCGGCGGCTACGCCGTCGCGCCGACGTGCGGCCTGACCGCGCGGACGATGGCGTCGACGTCGTACTCGTCTTCGGTCTTGTCGAAGACGACCTCGTCGCCGACCCGGACGACGAACACGCCGTCGTCACCGGTTACCAGCGCGACCTCGTCAATTCCCTCGCCGAACTGTTTGAGGATCGCCTCCGAGACGTCCTGCGCGCGGTTCAACATGCCACAGGGAACGCAGTACTCGACTTCGACGCGTGTCATGCCGCGAGGTAGGACGCGAACCGGATTAAAAGGGCGGGTCGCGGACGGTTGCGACGAACCGCGACGACGCCGACCGCCTCACACCACCAACGCGTCGAAGACGACGGCGAACAGCAGCAGGCCGAGGTAGGCGTTCGAGGCGTGGAACGCGCGGAACGCCGCGCTCTCCGTCTGCTCGTAGTGGAGCCGGACGACCGCCCAGAGGAAGACGGCGCCGACGCCGACGCCGACGACGGCGTACAGCGCGCCGAGCGGGTCGGCGGCCGCCGCGAGCGCGACCGCGGCGACCAGCGTCGCGCCGAGGTACCAGAGGATGTGGCGGCGGGTCGTCGTCTCGCCGCGCACGACGGGCATCATCGGGAAGCCGCCGCGCTCGTAGTCGTCCTTGTACGCTAACGCGAGGTTATAGAAGTGCGCGGGCGTCCACAGGAAGATCACGGCCGCGAGCAGCAGCCCGCCGCCGCCGACCTCGCCCGTCACCGCGGCCCAGCCGATGAGCGCCGGGAGCGCGCCGGCCGCGCCGCCGATAACGGTGTTTTGGACCGTGTTCGGCTTGAGGACGAGCGTGTACACGACGCTGTAAAACAGGATCGCCACCAGCCCGAGCGCGGCCGTCAGCGGGTTCACCGTCCAGAACAGCGCGAGCGAGACGAGCGTCAGGGCGCCGCCGAACGCGAGCGCGTGCGGGACGGGGACGAGGTCGGTCGCGAGCGGGCGGTCGCTGGTGCGTTGCATCCGCTTGTCGACGTCGCGCTCGAGGACGTGGTTGAACGTGCCGGAGGCGCCGATGGAGAGCGCGCCGCCGGCCAGCGTGGCGGCCACGACCGGGGGCGTGAACCCGGGCGCGCCGGCGGTCGCCACCGGCTGCGCGAGCGCCATCGCGGCGGCGGCGACGAGACAGAGCAGCCACATCAGCCGCGGCTTCATCAGCCGGAAGTACGCCGTCGCGGTCGCCTTCAGCCGTGGGAGCGTCGCAGACGGGATCGACGGCTCCGGCGCTTCCTCGACCGGCGGGAGGTGGTCGGTGCCGGGCTCGAAGTCGTCGGGGGCGTCGTCCGGGTGCCCGGTCTCGGCCTCCAGCCACCACGCGAGCGCCGCGAGGACGGCGCCGAAGATGCCGATCCCGAGGAGGAGGTGGGCGGAGCCGAGCGCGTCGGGCAGGTCGCCGACCGCGACGAGCGCGCCGACCCCGGCTTGGGCCGGATAAACGACGAGCGCGACCGTGAGCGCGGCTCTGACCCGGCGGTCCGCCCTCTCCCGCCACGCGAGCGCCGCGGAGAGGGCGACGAGGATCCCGACGACGACGGCGAGGGCTCGATGGCCGAGGGCGATCCACCCCGCGGTCGCCGTCGGCAGGGCGGCGCCGGTCCCGCAGGCGGGCCAGCCGCCGCAGGCGGTCGCCGCTTCCGTCAGGGAGGTGGTCGCGCCGACGACGACGAGCAGGTACACGCCCATCGCGGCCGCGGCCAACACCGCGGGGAACTTGTCGGGAATCTTCACTCACCTCGGTTTGGGAGTCAGTCCATTTAGACCCCGCGCTTCCGCACCCGTCGGGGTCCTCACGTTTCCCCGCGGTCGGATGGCTCCGCGGCCGTGACCTACGAGGGCGTCGCGTTGTCTACGGAGATGTCGCGTCGCCGTCTTCGCCGCGCTCGCCGCGCTCGCGCAGGATGCGGTCGACGATGTCGCCGCTGGAGAGCAGCTCGTCCTCGTACTTCGGCTCCCGCCCCGACGCGCGCTCGACGCGGCAGTCGATCCCACGCGAGTCGAGCGCGTCGGCGATGTCGGCCTCGTCGTGGTGCTGGTCGAACCCCAACACGATCACGTCGGGGTCGAGCCGCTCGATCGGGACGAACACGTCCTCGGGGTCGCCGAGGTGGGCCTCGTCGACCGCGTCGAGCGCCTCGACCATGTCGCGCCGCTGGCGGGCACAGAGGATCGGTTCCGGCTTGTGCGTGACGTTGGTGCGGCGGGCGACGATGGCGTGGAGCTCGTCGCCGTACGTCGCCGCGTCCTCTAAGTAGTGAACGTGGCCGGGATGGAGCAGGTCGAACGTCCCCTGCGCGACGACCCGCGTCATCTGAACCACGAGAGGAAGCCGCCGGAGTCGCGCTCGTCCAGCTCGCGATCGATGTCCGCCTGTGTGAAATCGAAGAAGTGCTCGTCGGGCACCTCCACGTCGAGCACGTCGAGGGTGGTCTGGGTCCCGTCGTTGTCGAACGCCTTCCAGTCGCCCCAGCCGTAGGGGGCGCCGACGATGATGTGGACCTTCCCCTGTCCGAACGTGGCGAGGTCGGCGTCGCTCGGGCGCAGCGCGCCGTTCGGGTGCGAGTGGACCGAGCCGACCGACCGCATGTCGTTCGGCTTCATGTTGGTGCGGACGGTAGCGCTCGTCGGGCTCGACTCCGTCCCCGGGATGACGAGCACGTCGGTGATCACCTGGCCCTCCCGGTCGAGGTCCAGCTTCCGGGCGTCGTCCGCGCGGAGGAACCCCATGTACTCGTTGGGGTGCGTCTCCTCGCTCGCCTCGAGCACGAACTCCAGGGTCTCTCGGGCGATCCCGAGGAGCTCGTCCGAGCGGAACAGTCGCATGAGCGAGACAAGTCGCCGTCGCCTCATAGGGGTTCCGGACCGCGGGACGCGGGGGCGGTCTCTCGGCCACCGACGAGCGGAGCCCGGAGCCGTGAGCCCCGAGAGAACAGGCTTAACACCGGCCGTTCCCGAGACGTGTCCATGAGCGAAAACACCGCCGGGGATTCCGGCACGCGGGGCGATTCGAGCCCCGAACCCGACGCCGACGCCGCGGAGGGGACGGCCGACGACCGGCCGGATCACGCGACCGACGACCGATCGCAGAACGCAACCGACGACCGGCCGACCGTCTACGACCTGGCGCCCGACTGTACCCTCGAAGACGCGGAGGCCGACGCCTTGTATCACGCGGAGGTCAACGGCGTCGTCGACTACGGCGTGTTCGTCGACCTCTCCGACGCCGTGAGCGGACTCGTCCACGAGTCGAACCTCGACGGCGAGTACGCGGTCGGCGACCGGCTGATCGTCCGGCTCACCGAGGTGAAGGAGAACGGCGACATCGCGTTCGACGACGTCGACCCCGACGATTACCGCACCGAGGCCGTCGCCCACGAGCCGACGGTCTCACGAGTCCGCGGCCTGACCCCGGGCGACGAGGTGACCGTCGAGGGCGAGGTCGTCCAGGCGAAACAGACGGGCGGTCCCACCATATTCGCCGTCGCGGACGCCTCCGGCGTCCTCTCCTGTGCCGCCTTCGAGTCCGCCGGCGTCCGGGCGTACCCCGAGGTCGAGGTCGGCGACATGGTCCACGTCGCGGGCACGATAGAGAGCCGCGAGGACGCGCTCCAGCTGGAGGTCGACTCGCTGAAGCGACTGCCCGACGAGCGCGCCGCCGAGGCCCGCGAGCGCTTCGAGGCGGCCCTCGAGGAGCGCGCCGAGCCCGCCGACGTCGACCCCCTCGTCGACTGGGAGGCGTTCGAACCGATCCACGAGGACCTCCGCGAACTCGCCCGGCTCCTCCGCCGGACCGTGCTCGCCGGCCGCCCGATCCGCGTCCGCCACCACGCCGACGGCGACGGGATGTGCGCCGCGATCCCGGTCCAGCTCGCCTTGGAGAACCTGATCGAGGAGGTCCACGGTGACCCCGACTCGCCGCGCCACCTCTTCAAGCGGCTCCCGAGCAAGGCGCCCTACTACGAGATGGAAGACGTCACCCGCGACCTCAACTTCGCCTTGGAGGGTCGCGCCCGCCACGGCCAGAAGCTCCCCTTCCTCCTAATGCTCGACAACGGGTCGACCGAGGAGGACGTGCCGGCCTACGAGAACCTCGCGCACTACGACATCCCCATCGCAGCGGTCGACCACCACCACCCCGACCCCGAAGCGGTCGAGCCGCTGCTCGACGCCCACGTCAACCCGTACCTCCACGGCGAGGACTACCGGGTCACGACGGGGATGATGTGCGTCGAGCTCGCCCGCCTGATCGACCCGTCGCTCACCGAGGAGCTCGAACACGTGCCGGCGGTCGCCGGCCTCTCCGACCGCTCGAAGGCGGAGGCGATGGACGACTACGTCGCGCTCGCCGAGGAGGCGGGGTACGACGAGTCCGACCTCCTCGACATCGGGGAGGCGCTCGACTACGCGGCCCACTGGCTCCGCTACTCCGAAGGGAAGACGCTCGTCAACGACGCCCTGAATGTGGGCTGTGACGACGAGGAGCGGCACGAGGAGCTCGTCGAGTTCCTCTCGGAGCGCGCCGAACGGGACGTGGAGCGCCAGCTCGACGCCGTCGACGACCACGTCGAACACGAGCGGCTCGCCTCCGGCGCGCACCTCTACCGGATCGACCTCGACGAGTACGCCCACCGGTTCACCTACCCCGCACCGGGCAAGACCACCGGTGAACTCCACGACGCGAAGGTGAAAGAGACCGGCGACCCCGTCATCACCATCGGCTACGGCCCCGACTTCTGCGTCCTCCGCTCGGACGGCGTCCGGCTCGACATCCCGAACATGGTGACCGAGCTGAACGAGGAGCTGCCCGAGGCCGGCGTCTCCGGCGGCGGGCACCTCGTCGTCGGCTCCATCAAGTTCGTGAAGGGCCGCCGGAGCGAGGTGATCGAGACGCTCGTCGAGAAGATGGCGGGCGCGGAGATCGACGAGGCGCTCTCGTCGACGATCGCGCTCGACGACTGACCGCAATCGGTCCGGCCCTCGACACTGCCAACGGGCGGCTCGCTGCGGCCGTTCGCACCGAGCCCGTTTCTCAGCCGAACGTGACCTCCCGCCGAACCACCGCGCCGGCCCCCGCAAGCGCGGCGCCGAAGCCGCCGAGGAAGGCGATCGGAAGCTGAATCCCGCCACCGCGCCAGTCCGCCGCGTAGGCGCGAGCGTAGAAGTCCGCCACCGACTCGTTTTCCACCGCGAGCAACACCTCGCGGTTGTTCGTCTCCGCGCTCGGGTTCCAGTTGAGGCTCCCGACGACCGCGGCGTCGTCGACGACGAGCCCCTTCGCGTGGACCTTCCCGAACCGACCGCGCGGCTCCGCGAGGTCGACCGCGATCGGTTCGTCCGCGAGCCGCTTCGAGAGGTTCCGGTTCGCCTCGCGGTCGTACCACGCGTCCGAGAGCAGCAGGTGGACGTCGACCCCGCGGTCGGCCGCGCGCCGGAGCGCGCGGACGATCCGGTCGTTCGGCCCGCCCACGCGCGGCACGACCGCGAGCACCCGCTCGTCGGCGGCGTCGATCCGCGCGACGATCCGGTCGGCGGCGTTGCCCGGGGCGGTGAGGACGGTCACGTTCGCCGCCGCCGGCTGCGCGGGCGCGTCGAACCGCGTCGGGTATGAGCCGTTCGCTCGCCCGCCCCGTGGAACTCCGTATCGGCGCGAAAGGCGCGCCACGACCGCGCGTCGTGGGCCCGGAAGTCGGCAAGGAACAGGGCGGCTAGGTCGTCCGCGACCGCCGCGCTCCGGTCGGCTCCGGTGCCGTCCGCCGTCTCGTCGTCCCCCGTCTCGCCGTCGCCGCCCACGACGACGCCCCACCCGCGGTTGCTGTGTCCGCCCGTGCCGGACGGCTTCCAGTTCTCCGTGAGCACGACGGCGCGGTCGTCCGCGACCGCGTACTTCGGGTGGTGAAAGCGGAACCGCTCGACCTCGCCGTCGAGGATCCGGACCTCGACGCCGGCGGCCGTCAGCCGGTCGATCAGCGGTGCGCTCCGCGCTGGGAACCCGCCGACCGGCGACCCCTCGAGCAGCACGCGAACGCGCACCCCGCGGTCGGCGGCCGCGACGAGCGTCCCGACGATTCGCTCCGAGGTCAGCGTGTAGCCGGCGACGAACAGGCGCTCGTCTGCGCTCCGGAGCGGCTCGACCGGAATTCCCGGGCTGTCGGGGAGGACGAAGGGCGTCACGGCCGCGTCCGCGGTCGACTCCGGGGAGCGGGGATCGTAGCCGCGGGGGCGCCACTCGCCCCACGAGGCGCGCCAGCGGTGCCCCTCGCTGGCGCGGTCGTAGGCGACGACGTCGACCGCGCGCCCGTTACGGCGGAGTTCGATCCGGTCGCCCGACGCCGACAGCGGGAAGTAGTCGGTCAGGCGGCGAATCTGACGCCGGTCCGCGACCGCGGCGGCCGTCCCCGAATCGCCGGCGAGGATCGACGCGGTCCGGTTCGGGGCCATCGACAGCGTCACCCGGCCGCTCGCGTTCGCCGGAATTTCGGTGTCGTAGTAGCCGTCCGAGAGCGACCAGTTCCCGCGCTCGGGCAGCGAGACGACGAGGTACTCGCCGCGGTTCTCCGCCGTGGTCGGGTTCGGGTACAGCTCGACGATTCGCGGCTCGCCGCGGGCGTCGGCGGAGGCGTTGGCTGAGGTGGGCTCGACCTCGTCGACCGGGGCGGCGGCGCCGACGGGGGCGGCCGCGGCCGGAAGCGAGCAGGCGACAGTCGCCGCGGCGACGAGCAAGAGGAGCGCGGCGACGCGGGACCGGCGGCTCGGACGACGGGGTGACACGGCGAGCGTGGCGCCTGTATCGGCTAAAAGGGTTCGCGACCGCTGCGGGAGAGAGGAGTGCGCCCCTCAGGCCGTCGGCGCGGGCTCGGCCTCGTCGAGCGCGCGCTCGGCCTTCTCTCCCTCCGTCGAGACGACGAAGGAGTGTTCGTCGGCGTACTCGGCGACCGCTTCGAGCGCCTCGCGGGTCCCGATCTGCCGGAGCGCCCAGCCGGCGGCCGCGCGGACGTCGTCGGACGGGTCGTCTTCGAGCGCGTCGGCGAGCGGGTCGACGGCGCGCGCGTCGCCGATCAGCCCGAGCGCGCGGGCGGCGTGAGGGCGGACCAGCTCGTCGGTGTCGCCGTCGGGGTCGAGCTGGTTCGCGAGCGGCTGGACGGCCTCCGGCGCGCCGATCTCGCCGAGCGCCTTGAACACGGTCTTCTGGAGCTGCGGGTTCGAGTCCTCGCCGACGTACTCGACGAGGGTGTCGGTCGCCTTCGCGGCCGCCATCTTCCCGAGGATCCGGATCGCGGGCTGGTCGCGCTTCTCGGCGCGGCCGAGGATCTCCTGAACGGAGTCTTCGGTCTTGCCGCGCTTGCCCATCCGCTCGAACGCCTCCAGGCAGTGGCGCTCCATGAACTCGGACTGCAGCGAGTCGAGCGCGAGCAGGATCATGTCGACGTTCCCCTGCGCCTCGTGCTCCTTCAGCGCGGCCCACTCGACCGGGAAGTCCTTGTAGTGGCCGAGCACGTCGTAGTACCCCTGCGCGCGGAGCTGCTCGTGGGTCTCGAGGTCGTCCCACTCCTCGGCGTCGTCGAGGCCGGCCTCTAGGTCGTCGGTGGCCTCCAGCAGCGCGGCGATCGCGTCCGCGTCCTCGTCGGCGTCGAAGCCGGCCTCGGCGACCGCCGCGGCGACGGCGTCGAGCGCCGCGGTGAGCTGGTCGACGGGGATCGGCCCCGCGGCGGCGGTCTCCTCGTCGTCCGCGGCCTCGCCGAGCAGCGCCTCGGGGTCCTCGTCGGCCTCGTCGATCGCATCGGCGGCCGCCTCGTCGATCGCGTCCGCGGCCTCGTCGACGAACGACGCGACGGCGGCCGCGACGTCCTCGTGGCCGTCCTCGGTCCACTCGGTGTCCGCGACCGTCCCGGACGCGGCCTCGATCGCGTCGATGACGTCCTCGCCGTAGGGGCCGCGGGCCTCCTCGACGCCGTCGCGGAGCTCCGCGACGCGGTCCTCGAGGTCGCCGCGGGGGTCGTCGGCGTCCTCGTCGTCCTCGTCCGGCTCGGGGAGATCGGCCCCCTCGATACCGGTCTCCGCGTCGTCTAAGAGCGCTTCGACGTCGTCGAGGTCGGCCTCCGTTTCGGCGGCCTCGAGCCGCTCGGCGATCTCGTCGAGGTACTCATTCAGGGACTCCTCGGTCGCGTCATCGGGGAGCGTCGGGGCGGCGGCTGTGCCCATCGACTCGTCGGCGTCCCCGCCGTCGTCCGCGGCGTCGGCCTCCTCGGAGGCGTCGGCCGGGTCGTCGTCGCCGTTGCTCATATACCACGAACTCCGCGCGTAGTCCATTAAGAGGTTTCCCTTCGCGGGCGCCGGGCGGCCGCGTGGGAGGAGCGGGACGGCCGCGCGCGAGGACACAGAGCGATCGCACCGGGCGAGAAGCGGTCGACAAGCGCCGGGGCGAGAGGGTGCGAAATTCCCCGACTGGAGAAGAGTAGTGACCCCCGATACGAGAGTCGTGTTCACTACCAGCACACTTTTATTATCACTGACTAATACTGGAACGATTAGATGCTGGACGTCGACCGCGAGGAGATAACCGACGGGCCGGTCGGACGGGTGCTGCTCGTCCTCGCCGCGCCGCTCGTCGCGCAGAACGTCGTGTACGTCGCCAACGCGCTGGTCGACACGTTCTGGCTCGGCCGGGTCGGCGAGGACGCGGTCGCCGCCGTCGGGCTCAGCCTCCCGATCCAGTCGCTGCTCGGCGCGACGGTCGTGGTCGGCGCGGTCGGCACCCAGATCCTCGTCTCGCAGCGGACCGGCGACGGCGACGAGGCGGGCGCGCGCCGCGTCGCGGTCAACGGCGCGCTCGTCGCGCTCGCGGTCACCGCGGCGGTCGCGCTCCCGGTGGTCGTCTACGCCGAGGAAGTGGTGGCGCTGCTCGGCGCCGACCCCGCGCTCGCCGGGACGACCGCCACGTACCTCGCGATCGTGATCGCCGTCCTCCCGGTCGGCGCGGTCGGCGACACCGTCGAGAACTGCTTCACTGCGTACGGGGACACGCAGGCGGTGTTCCACGTGAGCCTCGTGGGCGTCCTCGTCAACCTGATCGCCGCGCCGGTGCTCATCTTCGGGGTCGGCCCAGTGCCGGAGCTCGGCGTCGCCGGCGCCGCGCTCGGCACCGCGCTCGCGGGCGTCGCCGGCCTCCTGTGGATCCTCGGGTACGCCGCGGGGATCGGCCGCGACACGTTCCGGCTCACCCGAGAGGCGTTCGCGTTCGACCCCGCGACCGCCCGCGAGGTCGTCTCGGTCGGCCTCCCGCTCGGCGGCCAGCGCGGCGTAAGCGAGTTAGTCCGGGTGTTCGTCGTCGCCCTCGTCGCGGTCGCCGGCGGCGCGGCGGGCGTCGCGGCGTACACGGTCGGCGCCCGGGTCGCGACGCTCGCGGTCGTGCCGGCTCTCGGGATACAGCAGGCCGCCCAGTCGATGATCGGACAGAACCTCGGCGCGGACGCCCCCGAGCGCGCCCGCCGGACGACCACGGTCGGCACCGGGATGGTCGTCGCCGGGTTCCTCGCGCTCGGCGCGGTCCAGTTCCTCTTCGCCGGCGGGATCGCGGACCTGCTCGCGCCCGACCTCACCGCGACCGGCCGATCCCTGTCGGTCCTCTACCTCCGGATCCTCGGCGCCTCCTACTGGGCGCTCGGCGGCACGTACACCCTTCTGGCGGGATTCAACGGCGCCTCCCGCACCCGCACCTCCTTCCTCGCCGACCTGGTCAAGTACTGGGCGGTCCGGTTCCCGATCGCGGTCGCGGCCGTCCCGGTCGCGACGACGTTCGGCGCGTTCGGCGTCACCGTGACGCCGGGATTAGGCTGGGGCGTCGAGGCCGTCTTCTGGGCGGTGGCGGCCTCGAACGTCGTCGGCTTCCTCGGACTGGGCGGCTACTTCCTGTACACGACGCGGCGCGGGATGTTCACGAACGCCGCCGAGCGCGCGAGCGGCGGGGACGCGGAGGCCGCGGACGCCGCCGACGACTGAGCGCGGGCGGCGGCGGGGTCTCTCGTCACTCCGCGAGCAGGTCGCCGCTGTCGACGACGGTCGCGAACTCGCCGTTCAGGTGCGCGAGCGCGACGCGGTGGGAGGTCTCCGGATCGATCCGCTCGCCGTCCGGCGCCTCGCGAGCGTGGGTCGCGGTCGCGTCGGCGACGACGCGGACGTCGTAGCCGCGGTTCTCGGCCTCGCGCGCCGTCGTCGAGACGCAGTGGTCGGTGGTGAGCCCGCAGACGACGAGCGAGTCGTACCCTTCCTCGCGGAGCCACTCGTCGATCCCGGAGTCGAGGAACGCGCCGTTGACCGACTTCTCGAACGTCGGCTCCCCGGCGACGGGCGCCGTCTCCGGCTTCCACGCGAAGCCGGGGGCGTCCGGGCGCAGCGGCGAGTCGGGCTCCGTCGAGGCGTGGCGGACGTGCGCGACGGGGCGGCCCGTCTCGCGCCACCGGTCGAGCAGCGCGGCCGCGACCGCCTCGGCGTCGGGGTTGTTGCGCTCGCCCCAGCCCGGCTCGTCGAAGCCGGTCTGGAAGTCGACGAGGAGGAGGACGGCGTCGTCGGGGACGGTCGCGGCGCGCGCCGCGTCGTCGGCCGCCGGGCCGTCAGTCATCGCCGAGCCCCGCGATGACGGGAGCGTCGTGATCGCTCGCGTCGGCGTCGCCCGCGAACCGCCGCCACGCGCCGCGTTCGAGCAGGGATTCGGGCGCCTTCGGGTGCTCGCGCGTCGGAGACAGCGGACAGGCGTCCGGGCTCGCGTCGTCGTCCTCGCGGAAGAGGTACTGTCTCCACTCGCGGTCGCCCTCGGCGCCCCAGTCGCCGAGGTCGGCGTGGGGGCAGACTCCGTCGTAGTCGCCCATGCGGTCGCGGATCGCCTCGCGTGCGCGCTCGCCCGCCTCGGTGTCGGCCGTGATCCCTTCGAAGACGGCGCGGGGCTGGAAGGTGATCTCTAAGCCGACCGGCGAGTACCGGCTCTTCCGGTCGTCGTAGAAGGGGGCCCGCGACGTGGGGAACAGCGCCTCGCCCCCGAAGCAGAACTCCCAGCGCGGGGTGTCGGGGTCGGTCGGGATGTCGTCGGGCCACGGCTCGGGGTCGTGGACGTGGAGGAACTCCAGCACGTTCCAGAGCCGCTCGTGGTAGTGCGCCTCGCCGCGGTCGTCGTCGGGCGGCCTGAAGAACACCGCGAGGGGCGCGCGGTCGGCGTGGTCCGGGTACGCGTCGAGGTATTCGAGGAGGACGTCGCGCAGCCGCAACAGCGCGGCCGGGTCCGTGGTCGACTCGCAGGCCGCGTACAGGAGGTCGCCCTCGCGCTCGACCTCGATGCCGAAGTAGCAGGGGAACGGCGACCCGTCGCGCTCGCCGAGCATCGACTCGCGGAAGGTTCGGTAGTGTTCCCGGAGCCACGCCGGCGCGTCGTCGAGCCGACCGCGGAGCGTCTCCTGGTCCAGCAGCACGCCCTCGGTACCGGGCTCGTTCATACGCGTTGTCGGGGCGAAGCGGTCTTTTGGCTTTCGCCGGCTTCGGCGCGGCGGGAACGGTTCGGTGGCGCTATTTCAACCCGAAGGTCGCGGTGGCGCGTGCCTGCGAGTGGCCGCCGAAGGCGGCCGCGAGGAGCGCGCGCGAGGGAGTCGGCCGACCGGAGCGAAGCGGAGGGAGGCCGACGAGGCTGGGGAGGCGTGAGGTGCTGTGCGGTCGCGGTGGGGTGGGACTCAAAGGGGCAGTCGTGAGGGCGGCGCAGGCGACGTAAGCACCGCAGCGAGCAGCGCGAGCGAGGAGCACAGCGAGCGTGCGCCGCCCTCACGACTGGGGCTTTGGAGGCCTTCGTCGTCGATCCGTGATCAACTATTTATAAGCGAGCGACTGGGGCTTTGGCGGCGTTCATCCCTGACTCGGTGGCAGAGGAACACGAAACGCCGGCCCAGAACGAACCGTTTTACAAATTGTCAATCACTTACAACCGCGAACCGCGAGGCGTCGCTCTCCTCGGTCGGCGCGGTCACGAGCGACACGCCGACCGTGAGCGCGCCGGACAGGAGCATCAGCCCGAGCGCCACGTCCCAGCCGCCGGCGACGGTCCGGGGCAGCGTCGGGACGGCGCCGACGACCGCCGACAGCACCACCGCGAGGTAGATCGCCTGCGGGACCGCGACGCCTGCGATCATTCCCGTACGCGTCGTCCGCGGCCAGTAGAGCGCGCAGATCACGGGGAGCGCGAGCAGCGCGAACCCGGAGAAGGCCGTGTCGCCGACCTCGATCAGCGTCCCGGGGCGGAAGAGGCTCGCGACGAACGCTAGCGCCGCGAACGCCGCCACGCCGATCCGCGCGATCCACGCCTCGCGGCGCTCAGAGGCGTCCGCGTCGATCAGCGGGCGGTAGAGGTCCCGCGTGAAGTACGACGACCCCGACAGCAGCATCGAGTCCGACGAGGACATCATCGCGGCCATCGCGCCGGCGACGACGACCGCGGCGAGCCAAGCCGGCGCGTACTCGTTTAACACGACGGGGAGCACGTTCGCGTTCTCCGGGACGGTCACCGGGGTGCCCGCCGCCCACGCGCCGAGCATGAACGCGGGGACGAAGAGGAGCAGCACCAGCACGGGCCACAGCGCGAACGACCGCTTCAGCGTCGCGGCCGACTTCGCGACGAAGAACCGCTGGTTGATCTGCGGGAACATCGTCACCCCGAACGCGATGGTGATCGCGGTCGAGACGATGAACCCGACCGAGTACGTCCCGCCGCCGAAGGACCCGAACTCGGGCCGGGCTGCCAGCATCCCCTCGGTCGCGGCGCCGACGCCGCCGAGCGCCGAGACGACCCACGCCGCCGCGAGCCAGACGACGGAGAGCATGAACAGCCCCTGGAGCGTGTCGGTCCACGCCACGCCGCGGAGCCCCGCGACGGCGACGTAGAGGATCATGAACCCGGTGATGAGCGCCGCGCCGCCCCAGTAGGGGACCGCGCCGTTCGTGAGCCCGACGAGCGCCTCGCCGGCGCCCATCTGCTGGAGCATCACGTAGGGGAACAGCCACAGGAGGCTCACGCCCGCGACCAGCGCGCGCAGCCCGGTCGAGCCGAACCGGTCGCCGAGCATCTCGCCAAGCGTCACGTAGCCGTTGCGGGCGCCGATCAGCCACTGCTTGTAGCCGATGACGTACCACAGCACGGCAAAGAGGACGCCGTCGAGCGTCCCCATCACGATCAGCCACTCGGGGCCCGCCGCGTACGCGAGGTTCGGGCCGCCGAAGAAGGTGAACGCGGAGAGCAGGGTGGCGAACGTCGTGAAAAGCAGCACGAGCGTCCCGATCGACCGGCTCGCGAGGTAGTAGTCCTCGGCGGTCGTCTCCGAGACGCGGTACGCGACGAGGCCGAGCGCGAGCGCGACGACCAAGTAGCCGACGACGATCCCGAGCGAGAGGCCGAGCGTCACCGGCGGTCACCCCCCAGCGCGGGGCCTCCGGTGCGACCGTCGCTCGATTCCGGTCGCCGTCCCATCCCGCGCTCCCACGCGCCGCTCCGGACGAACAGCGCGAACAGGGCCGCGCACAGCCCGAGCCAGCCCACGTGCCACCAGATCCACACCGGGAGGCCCGCGACGACGCGGTCGACGCCCCACAGCGGCCACGGCACTGCGAACGCCACGAGTATCGCGAACGTCGGTATCCACACGAGATCGCTCCGTGAGCGCGTCATGTGGGATAACACTACATCTATAGACACTAAGAACTATTGAATCAGTTCGGATCTGCGTGTTGGAGAAAAATTCTCTTCAATAACCTCCGCCGGAGGAGCGTGGCGATAACTACTTTCCGCGAGGAACGCAACCATACACGGACGGGCGCTACCGCCCGCCATCACCATTCACCCATCATGAAAGACACAGAGAAATACCTGATTCACGCCACCATCGCGGCCGACGGCGTCGTCGAGCGGAGCGACGTCGTCGGCGCGGTGTTCGGCCAGACCGAAGGGCTTCTCGGCGACGAGTTAGACCTCCGGGACCTCCAAGAGTCCTCGCGCGTCGGTCGGATCGACGTCTCCGTCGAGTCCGAGAACGGCCAGTCGTTCGGCGAGGTCACCGTCGCGTCGAGCTTAGACAAGGTCGAGACCGCCATCTTAGCGGCCGCGCTGGAGACGATCGACCGCATCGGCCCCTGCCACGCCTCCGTGGAGGTGACGAGCATCGAGGACGTGCGGGCCGCCAAGCGCCGCGAGGTCGTCGAGCGCGCCAAGGAGCTGATCGCCGGCGGCTTCGAGGAGACGAGCCTCGCGAGCAGCGACGTGTTAGACGAGGTCCGCGACGCCGCGCGCGTCGAGGGCATCGTCGACTACGAGGGGCTGCCGGCCGGGCCGCGCGTCGGCGACTCCGACGCTGTCATCGTCGTCGAGGGGCGCGCGGACGTGCTCACGCTGCTCGACTGCGGGATCAAAAACGCCGTGGCGGTCGAGGGGACGAACGTCCCGGAGGCGGTCGCGGACCTGACCGCCGACCGGACGGTCACCGCGTTCCTCGACGGCGACCGCGGCGGCGAGCTCATCCTCCGCGAGCTCGCGCAGGTGGGCGAGGTCGACTACGTCGCGTTCGCGCCGCCCGGCGAGTCCGTCGAGGACCTCGACCGGGACGCCGTCTTCGAGGCGCTCCGCGGGAAGGTCCCGTACGCGAGCCTCGCGGACGCGGCCGACCTCCGAGCCGCCGCCAGCGACGAGGAGATCGCCGACGGCGATACAGCTGACGACGACCCGTCGGTCGCCCGCGTCGGCGACGGCGGTGCGGTCCCGAGCGACTCCTCGGGCGGCGATTCGGCCGGACCGTCGGCCCAAACGAACGCGTCGCCCGAGATCGAGTCAGAAGAAGAATCGTCGGAACCGGACGACAGCGACGCGGCGGCCGAGACCGGTGACCCGTCCTCGGCCGACGAAGCGAGCGAGTATCCCGAGCCCGAGTCGACGCCGACCGACAACGCCGATCCCGGCTCGACGCTCGACGCCGACGCGGCCTCTGCCGTTGAGCCCGACGCTGGGTCGTCCGAGGAACCGGATCCCGAGGCGGTCGAGGACCCGGACACCGAGCCGGCCGAGAAGCCAAACGCTGACTCGGCCGCGGAGACGGAGCCCGACGAGAGTGACGACGAACGACGCGACGCGACCGGTGACGAGCCCGACGAACCGCAGACGATGGCGGCGCACGTCGGCGAGGTCGTCGACGGGGAGACCGGCCGCGCGCGGCTCCTCGGCGACGAGTTCGAGGTCTTAAGCGAGGTCGACGCCGCGGAGGCGTTCGACGCGGTCGAGGGCGCAGAGCCCGCGCCGCACGCCGTCGTCGTCGACGGGACGGTCGACCAGCGGCTACTCGACGTGGCCGCCCAGCGCGGCGTCGGTGACCTCGTCGGCCGCGACCTCGGCGAGTTCGTGAAGCGCCCGGTCGGGACGCGCGTCCTCGCGGCCGACGACGTCTGGGCCGGGAACTGACGATACGGCGCGTTCGTCGCCTTCTATTTATAAATAGTTGCTTGCGGATCGGCGGCGAACACCGCCAAAGCTCCAGTCGTTTATTTATAAATAGCTGCTCGCGGATCGGCGGCGAACACCGCCAAAGCCCCAGCCGTGCGGTGGCCGCACGCTCGCTGTGCTCCTCGTCGCTCGTTTCACTCGCTCCTGCGGTGCTTGCGTCGCCTGCGGCCACCGCACGGCTGCCCCTTTGAGTCCCACCCCGCACCGCACAGCCCGGCACCTCACACCTCCCCAGCCTCGTCGGTCGCCGTCGCTTCGCTCGGCGACCGACTCCCTCGCGCGTGCTGCTCGCGGCCTGACGGCCGCTCGCAGGCACGCGCCACCGCACCGCATCGCTCATTTATAAATGGCGGCGTCGGTGCCGGCTCAGACCAAGCCGACCGCGCCGAGCACGGCGAACAGCGCGTCGCCGAATGTCAGTGAGACGAGGAGGCCGACCGCCATCGGGACGACGAACGGCATTCCGGGCGAGACCAGCACGCGGTCCTCGCGGGCGACGACGTCGAGGCCGTCGCGGAGTGTCGCCGCGTCGGTGCCGTAGGCGCCGTGGTCGATGTCGTCGAGGAAGCGCTCGGCCGCCCACGGGTCGTCGAAGTTGCGGTCGGTTTTAGCCTCGACATCGACCGCGCGCCCCCCGTCGGTGGGCACGTCGTCAACTGCGCGCCCCCCGTCGGTCCGCGGGCCGACGTGGGCCCCCCCGTCGGTCGGGTTGAACGTCTCGCCGACCGAGCCGGGGTCGCGGAGCCCCTCCGGGTCCGCCCGCAGGTCAGCGAGCGTGAGCCCCCGCCAGCGGAGGTACATCCGAAGCGCGTCCAGGTCGAGCCCGCCTCGGGTCGGCCCGTCCGGGTCCTCGAACAGCCGGCCGTGACGGTCGGGCAGCGAGTCGGTCGCGACCGGGCGCGCGAAGAACATGCTCGGCGAGGCCTCGCCGCGGACGAGGTTGAGCGCGGCGAGCCCGACCGGGTACGCGAGACCGAGCAGGACGGTGTTCGTGAGGATCGTCAGCGAGAACACGCCGAGCTGGGTGTCGACGAGCGGGACGGTGAGCCCGGCGAGCTCGTAGGCCGGGAACGTCGGGAATATCACCGCGAGCGCGATCATCGCCTTGGCGTCGGCGCCGCCGAACGCCCCGAGGTACCAGAAGGCGTAGCCGAGCGGCGCGACGAACAGCAGGCTGATCGCGGCCCGCACGAGGAAGATCCGCCCGTCGAACCCCGCGAACGGCCACAGCGAGACGGCCTCCCAGATCAACAGCAGCGCGCCGAACAGGTACAGCGGCGGCCACAGCCGGTTCGGGAGGCGCCGGGTCCGGACGTCCCGGATCGCCGCCCACCCGAAGACGGGGACGACGAGCAGTCGGAGGAGGTCCGGCAGCGTCGCGAACATGTCTCCACGGGCGCGGTCGGACCAATTAGGCGTTCGGGTTCGGCTATCGCGATCGATAGCGCCGCCCCGAATCCGCGTCGCCGAGGGGGCTCGGCGCCTCGGTGCCGGCGATCCGCCGGGCCTATGTGAGTCGCTCGCCGACCGGGTCGCAATGCGTCGCCGTCTGGGAACCAGTCTGTACGCCGGCCTGCTGTTCACGGTCCTCGGTACCGTCGCGTGGGCGACCGGCCAGCCGTTCGTCTTCCCGAGCCTCGGCCCGTCCGCGTTCGTCCTCGCGTTCGACCGGCGGAGCGAGCGCGAACGCGCCGTCCGCGTGGTCGCGAGTCACCTGATCGGCGGCGTCGCCGGGCTGGCGGCGTGGACAGTGATCGCCGACGGCGCCGCGCTCACGGCCACGCCGCCCGCCTTCTCGCCCGAGGGGTTCCGGCTGACCGCGAGCGCGGTCGCCTCGCTCGTGGCGACCAGCTGGGCGATGATCGCGACCGACTGGGTCCACCCGCCGGCGTGCGCGACGACGCTCATCGTCTCGCTCGGCCTCCTCTCGACCCCGGTGGAGGTGGCGATCATCGTCGCGAGCGTGACCGTCCTCGTCGCCTTCCACGCGGCCGTCATCCTGCTCTTCAAGCGCCTCGTCGGGGACGCGCACCCGCTGTACGGCCGGGACGGGGCGACCGATGCGGACGGCTGACGCGTCAGTCGGCCGATCGGTCCGGGCCGTCGGGACGGTCCGGCCGCCTATCGAACACGTCGAGGATCGGCTCGGGGTCGTCGAGCCCCGGGATCCGGTACTCGTCGTCGCGGAGTTCGATCGCGACGGTCTCGGTCCCGAGCCGGCGGTCGAGTCCGCTCCGCTCCACGCGCAGGTCGGTCTCGTCCCACGGCTCGACGCGCCACAGGGGAACGTCGAACAGCCGGTCGCGGGCGACGAGCGCGTCGTCGCCGGCGCGGTACTCGACGAGTCCGTACCGGAGTTCGTGGTCGAGCGCGGCGATCGCCAGCGGGACCGCCACGGCAAGCGCGCCGAGGGTTCCGGCGGTCAGCCAGTTCCCGCCGATCGCGAACAGCAGACCGACGAACCCGAAGGCCCCGGCGATGTACCACAGTCCCGGATGGCCGAGGGGAGTCGTCAGCGCGCCCGCGAGCCGCGACCGGAAGGGCTGGCGGACCGTCTCGACCGGTTCCGCGAGCGACCCGTCCGCCGGTTCCGGGTCGGGAGGGTCGTAGGAGAACCCCAGATCGAGCGACGACGACTCGTCGAACGCCGCCAGCCGGTCGCCGTACAACCCGCCGAGGTCGAACGCGGCCTTCACCGCCACGATCCCGAGCAGGAGCGGGAGTCCGACCGCGTCGGCGTCGAGCGCGGAGATCGGCGTGTCGTCCTCTAAGGTCCCCGCGGCGACGACCGTGACGGTGAACAGCGCACCGAGGAAGATGGCCGCGCCGCGGGCGAACACGCCCGTGAACGCCGTCTGGGCGCTGTGGTCGCGGTACTCGCCGCGGCCGAAGTACTCGACGAGCGTCGTCGCGCCCTCGCCGACGAAGACGGCGAGGACCGCGAGCGTCACGGTGTCGAGCGCCTCCGCGCCCAGCCCGCCGCCGACGACGCCGACCGTGAGCGTGCCGACGACTCCCCAGACGACCGCGAGGATCGGTGCGGCGATCGGGAGCACGAGAAGCGACGAGAACCGGACCTGGACGTCGGTCAGCGGGAGCGACAGTCCGACCCGGCGCTGCGCGAGCGGCCCGGAGATCAGCACCTCGCGTTCGACCTCCGACGGCCGCCCGGCGAACAGCCCGCGGACGAGCGCCCAGCCGGAGGCGATCCCGAGTTCGAACCAGTACAGCGTCATCAGCGCGGCCGCGTTCCAGCCGAGCGCGACGACGCCGACGAGCGGGAGCAGGTTAGCGACGGCGACCGAGAGCGCGCGCGGCCGGCGGCCGCGACCGAGCGCGCGTACCCGGTCGGTCAGGGGGAGGGCGGGCATCCGTCGGTCGTTCCGCGTCGTCGCACATAAGCGGCCGGGAGCGGTCGACCGCGAGGCCGACCGGCGGAGCGCGGCGGGTCGCCTACCGCGCCGGACCGGCCTCCCGGTGGAGATACAGGTACGCCAACACCGGAACGATCGTGAACACGAGCGTCGAAAGCGCCCAGAGGACCGCGTAGCGGCTCCCGCGGGCTCTCGCATCGCGGTAGATCCAGACCGCGGCGGCGACGACCACCCCGTAGATGACGAGCGTGAGCGGGAGCGACCACGGGAGATCGACGCCGAAGAGGGTCATTTCCCACCGGTGAGGTCCGCGCACATCACGAAGTCGGGCTCGGCCGCGACCGACACGCGGTTCGCGGCGGCGTCGCTCACGTGCTCAACCGTCTCCGGGATCAGGGCGCGGGCGCCGTCCGCGTCGGCCGCGGCGGCGTCGGCGGCGATCGCGTCGAACAGCGCGCCGGCCGCGTCGACGTCGCGCCACGCAGCGACGCCGTACGTCGCGGTTCTGGTGGTCTCGCCGTCGACCTCGCGCTCCGTCACGCGGGTTCGGACCGCAAAGCCGGCGAAGGTGTCGGTGTCGGCGTCGGCGACCGCGATCAGCCGGTCCTCGGCCGCGGCGGCCGCGAGCCGCTCCCGGGTGAGCTGCGAGCAGGCCCACGACTCGTCGGGGTCGAGCGCGAGGCCGCGCAGGCGGTCGCGGGCGTCGCTGTCGCTCCAGAACGCCCACGCCGCGTCCGGGTCGGGGTCGTCGAGGGCGCCGTAATCGGTCGGCGCGCCCCCGTCGCCGTCGAGCGCGTCCGGGTCGGGCTCCGGCTCCGCGAACCGGAACTCCGTCTCGGGCTCGAAGCCGACCGCGCGCGACTGGCCGAGCCCCATGACGTTCCACGAGAACACCATGTTCCGGCAGACGGTCGCGCCGCGCTCGCGTGCCCAGTCGAGCGCGGCCTCCGAGAGCGCGGTGCCGACGCCGTGGCCGCGGGCGGCGGGGTCGACGCGGATCCCCTGCCCCCACGCCTCCCACTCGGAGAGCAGGACACCTTGGATACAGCCGACGACCGCCTCAGGGTCGCCCGCGTCGGCGACGCCGTCGCCGTCGCCCGCGACGTGCGTGTCGCCCGCCTCCCGGCCGTCGAGGTTGCCGGCCTCGGCCGCTTCCGGAGGGAGCGTCGCGACGAACGTGCCGCGGTCGGAGTCGTCGGAGGCGGCCCAGTCGGGGAACACCCGCGGGATGTAGTCCTCGTGGCGCTCGCCCCAGGTGTCCCGCGTGAACGCCGCGACCGCGTCGGCGTCGGCGGGGCGCGCCTCGCGGACGACGACGTCGAAGCCCTCTCCCGATCCCGTCATCGCCAGGGCCGCGACTCCTCGGTCAGTTCGCCGGCGAGGTCGCGGCCCATCGCCTCGGCGGGGTCGGAGGTGTTCGCGAGCGCCCACATCAGCTTCACCTTCGCGGTGCCGGGGAGGGTGTCGCCGGCCTCGACGACGCCCGCGTCGAGCAGGTCGCGGCCGGTGTCGTACACGCGGTCGCAGACCCGGCCGGCGAGACACTGGCTCGTCATCGCGACGACGGTTCCGCCCTCGACGAGCGCCTCGATCCGGGGGATGAGGTCTGTGTGGACGTGGCCGAGCCCGGTGCCCTCGATCACGACGCCGTCCTTCTCGTCGAGGTAGTCCCACGCCGCCGGGTCCATCCCGGGCGTGAACTTGACGAGCTCGACGTCGGGAGCGAGATCGGGCGCGAGGTCGACCGATTGCTCCGCGCTCCCGCGTGCGGTGGGCTCGCGGTGCCACTCGATCGCGGCGTCGGCCGCGTCGCCCTCTGCGCCCGCCTCGGCGGCGGCCTCGTAGTCGATCAGCCCGAGCGGCGCGGCCCCGACGGTCTCGAACGCGTCCCGGCGGGAGGTGTGGTTCTTGCGGACGCGCGTGCCGCGGTGGAGCGCGCAGGCGTCGTCGGAGGGGCTCGCGTGCATACAGACGAGCGTCTCGGCGTGGTCGGCCTTCGCGGCCTCGACGGCGCAGACCGCGTTCATCACGTTGTCGGAAGAGGGGCGGTCCGCGGAGCGCTGGCTCCCCGTGAACACGACCGGCACCGGCGAGTCGAGCATGAAGGAGAGCGCGGACGCGGAGTACTGCATCGTGTCGGTGCCGTGCATCACGACGACGCCGTCGGCGCCCGCCTCGATCTCCTCGGCGACCGCGTCGGCGAGGTCGCGCCAGATGGACGGCTCCATGTTCTCCGAGAGGATGTTCGCGACGACCCGCCCACGGTAGTTCGCGCGCCCGGCGAGCTCGGGGACGGCGCGGAGGACGTCCTCGGCGTCGAACTGGGCCGTGACGGCGCCGGTTCGGTAGTCGACGGTGGAGGCGATGGTCCCGCCGGTGGAGATGAGCGAGACGGTGGGCAGGTCCTCGTCGAAGGTGATCTCCGAGGCGGCGTCGCCGCCGCCGTCGTCGGCCGCGGGGTCGACCTCGCGGACGCCGGACTCAAGCACCTCGACGTCGGCCTCCTCGCGGTCGATACCGACGTTGTAGCCGCCGTCGAGCTTGACGACGAGGTGGTCGCGCGTCGTGGAGGGGAGCAGTACGCCCTCGTTGGTGACGCCCCCGCGCTCGACGCGGACGCGATCTCCCGGGTTCATAGGACCGAATTCCCCCGGGGCGGACTTGAATCCAACCGTTCGCGGCGGCGCGGCGACGGCCGGAAAACGAGCAGAACGGAGCGAGAAAGAACGGAACGGGCAGAGCTATCGACCGGGTGCGGGAGCGGCGGGCGGCCGGGTCAGTGTTCGATGTACTCGGCTTCCCAGTCGGTCCGGGCCTCGATCTCGCGGCGGCCGCGGCGGGTCAGCGTGTAGTAGTTGGTGCGGCGGTCGCGCTGGCCCTTCTCGACGAGCCCCTTCTCGACGAGCGTGTCGAGGTTCGGGTAGAGCCGGCCGTGGTGGATCTCCTTCTCGTAGTACTCTTCGAGCTCCTCTTTGATGGCCAGCCCGTGCGGCTCGTCGAGGCCCGCGATCACGTAGAGCAGGTCTCGCTGAAAACCTGTGAGGTCGTACATACAACTGTCTGTACATACCTGTCGAGAATAAATAAATATACCGTTATATTAGTCCTCGTACGACCACGAATCGTCTCCTACGTCCCCGTAACAGACGCCTCCGTTCTGTCAGTTCCGTAACTCGCACGCGAAGCGGATTCGGGTCTCCGCGGCTGGACGTCGTTTTCGGCGTCTGATACGTATGCGGACGCGAGGACAGCGGCTCGTCGGTCGGGATTGCGGGAATCGAGATCGCGGGAAGCGCGTTCGCTCGGGCGCGAAACGATGAGCGGAGCGCTACGCGGTCGAGTGTCGGAAGAAGGCACGCCCGACGCGGAAAAAAGCCGCGTCGGGCCTGCCGATTGGTCCCCGCTGACGCTTCGGCCCTCCAGACGAAGCGTCACTTCATCGTACACCGTAGAGAGTGATAAACGTGTCGTACGTCGCTCACATATGTTCTTCTTCTAACACCCACCCGAGCGCGCGCTTGTAGTGAGTGAACAGCTCCTCGACGCCGCGGTGGTTCATCTCCTCGTCGTCTAACTGTTCGCGGAGGAACTCGTACTGCTCTCTGACCTCCTCTTCGGAGCGCATGCGAAGGGGTACGGAGCCGTCTCGGATAGTGTTGTGGCCGAGGGGATCCGGGCAGTCGAGGGTTACCGGTACCACGCGACGAACGGGCCGGCGATTAACAGCACGCCGACGGCGGTCAGTACGCCGCCGAGACGCATCGATCCGTTGAGCGTCGTCATGTCGAGTATCATCGTCACGCCGAGCATCGTCGTCAGGGCGCCGGTCACCAGGAATACGGCGCCCCACACGACGTCGGGGACCAGTTTGGCGACCTCATCGATGAGCACGTCGAGTATCTCGTCGAGCATGGGGACCAGCCGTGTGCGGTCGACGAATCTGCCCATCAAAATACTGTCGACGATCGGCGTCGATACGTGACCCTGGTAACGAGTCGCGTCGAAATCTCAGTCCGTTATTTATAAATAGATGTTGGCTGATCGACGGCGAACACCGCCAAATCTCCCAGCCGCCCAGTTATAAATAGTTGATCGCGGATCGGCGGCGAACACCGCCAAAGCCCCAGCCGCTCGGCGATACGCTGCTCCCTGAAAACCAGCGGTGAACACCGCCAAAGCCCCAGCCGCTCGGCGATACGCTGCTCCCTGAAAACCAGCGGTGAACACCGCCAAAGCCCCAGCCGCTCGGCGATACGCTGCTCCCTGAAAACCAGCGGTGAACACCGCCAAAGCCCCAGCCGGGAGGCCGCAGTACGCTCGTTGCGCTCCTCGGTCGCTCGTTACACTCGCTCCCTGCGGTGCTTACGTCGTCATCAGAACGCGGAGCGTTCTGATTGGCTCACGAGAGCTCCGCTCTCGTGAACGCCTACTGCGGCCTCCCGGCTGCCCCTTTGAGTCCCGCCCCGCACGGCACCGCAGCCTCATGCCTCCCCAGCCTCGTCGGTGGTCCTCCGCTTCGCTCCGGACCACCGACTCCCTCGCGCGTGCTGCCTCGCGGCCGCCGAGGGCGGCCGCTCGCAGGCACGCGCCGACTGCTTGATTTATTTATAAACGGTTGCTGTCGCGGTCGCCCGCAAACGGTAACGTTGATACGTCGACCGCGGGTACGAGAGGAGACGATGGACGACCGGACCCGCGAGTACCTCCGGGGGCGGTTCGGCGACTACTACCGGTCGGTCTCGCTGTCGCTCCCGCCCGACGCGAACCTCCGCGAGTGGGGCCACATCCCGTGGACCCCGGGTCGGGGACGACGATGGTCCGCCACCAAGCGCTGACCGAACTCGGCCATGTCGATACGTTCTTCGCGGACAACGCCCCCCGACACGCCTACTTCTCGGCCGCGCGCTACGACAACCCGGGCGCGGCGACGATGGGACAGAAGGGGTGGCGCAACGCCGACCTCGTCTTCGATCTCGACGCCGACCACCTCCCCGGCGTCGACCCGGAGACCACCTCGTACCCGGAGATGCTGGCGGCGTGTAAGGACGCCCTCCTGCGGCTTTTGGACTTCCTCGACGACGACTTCGCGTTCGAGGACGTGACCGTCGTCTTCTCGGGCGGCCGCGGCTACCACGTCCACGTCCGCGACGAGGACGTCCGGGAGTTAGACAGCGAGGCGCGCCGCGAGATCGTCGACTACGTGCGCGCCATCGACCTCGACACCGACGGCCTGATCCGCACCGTCTCCGACCGCGGCACGACGAAGCGCGTCCTCCGGACCGAGGGCGGGTGGGGCGCGCGCGTCCACGAGGCCCTGATCGAGTACGCCGACGACCTCCGCGAGATGGACGACGAGGCCGCCCGCGAGCGCCTGATGGAGCTCGACGGGATCGGCGAGGGGCGCGCGAAGACGATTCTCGGCGCGTTCGACCGGAACCCGACCGCGGTCCGCGAGGGCAACGTGGAGGCCGGCGGGCCGGGCGTGCGTCGGCTCGTCTCCGCGCTGGCGTCGCGCGTCGCCGCGGAGGACGCCGCGCCGATCGACGAGCCGGTGACCACCGACACGCGGCGGCTCATCCGGCTCCCGGGGACGCTCCACGGCGGCTCCGCGCTGGTCGTCACGCCGCTCGACCGCGACGAGCTCGCCGACTTCGACCCGCTCCGGGACGCGGTCCCCGACCGGTTCGTCGGCCGCGAGATCCGGATCGAGACGGACGCGGATCGGACGGTAGAATTAAACGGCGAGCGCGTCAGAGTTGAATCCGGTACGAACACCGTGCCCGAGTTCGCGGGAGCCTTCCTAATGGCCCGCGGCGAGGCGCGGAAAGCCCCCGAACGATGACCGAATATAAATGAACCTCGACGAACTCCGGTCCGCGCAGGCGAAGGAGCGCCGGAAGGACAGCCTCCAGCACCTGCGGGACTCGTTTTACGACGACGTGGGCGCGTACGTCGCGGACCTCCGGGCCGCGCGCGACCGTCGCGCCGAGCAGGTCGAGAACCCGTTCGAGGACGACGACGTCCGCCGGCTCTCCGACGAGGTGGAGACCGCCGAGGAGGTCGCCGAGGCGCTGTACGAGCGCCGCGTCGGCAAGGTCGTCAAGCTCGCCTCCTTCGCGGCGGCCGACATGTCGGTCGACGAGGAGGGGATGACGACCGAGGAACGCCGGCTGTTCGACGACCTCGTCGAGCGTATCACCGCGAACAAGTCCGAGGTCCTCGACGTGCTCGCCGGCGAGTCGCCGGTGCCGGACGAGGCCCAGACCGCCGACGAGACCCCGGTCTCCACCGACGCCGCGGAGTCGCGCAATCCGGTACCGAGCGATTCGACCCCCGAAACCGGCGCGTCCCAGACGGACGCTGAGCCGGCGGAAACGGATCCGACGGGCGTGGATCCGACGGGTCCGAGTTCCGAGGAGGCGGACGCCGGCGACGGCCCCGCCGCCTCGGACGCGCTCGCCGGAGCGATGGGCGGCGGCGAGGCGGAATCGCCGCCGAACGCACCACCCGAACCGACCGAGGGCGCCGCGGCCGACGGCGAGGTCGCTTCTCCCGATACGGAGCCGACCGACGGCGCCGCGACCGACGGCGACGACGAGCCGACGCCGGTGCCGCCCGAGCCGGCGCCGCCGGGAGCGGTCGGCGTCGACGCGGGGGACGGCGCGAGCGACGAGCCCGACGGCGTTGCCACCGACCCCTCCGCGGGCGAATCGGACGACGCGGCCGACCCCGGAGCGACGACTGACGGCGGACCGGTCCCCGAAGCGACGGCGGGCGGCGAGCCGGGCGCCGATCCGGAACCCGACGAGGGCACCGAGCGGGCCACGGTGCGGATCACCCGCGACGTCGGGGCCATCTTCGGCGTCGACGAGCGGGAGTACGAGCTCGCGAGCGAGGACGTCGTCTCTCTCCCGGTCGAGAACGCCGACCCGCTGGTCCAGCGCGACGCGGCCGAGCGGATCGACTAACGGGCGTCGATGGCGCCCTCCGCCCCCTCTGCGCCCTCCTCGGCCGGCAATCAGGGCGGCACCGACGCGGAATCCCGTTCTCCCGAAGTCGGGCGTGTCGCGGCCGCGTGCGGCGCCGTCGCGACGCTCTCGGCGCTCGGCGGAATCGCGCTCGCGGTACTCCTCGATCCGACCTTCTCGTGGACGGCCGACGCGCTCTCCGACTTAGGCGTCCGCGACGAGAGCGCCGTCGCGTTCAACTGGGGGCTGATCGCCGGCGGGGCGGCGGGCGTCTGCTACGCCGTCCGCCTCGGACGAACCGGTCGCCCGTTCCGGGCGCTCCTCCTCGCGCTGGCGCTGGTCTCGATGGCCGGCGTCGGCGTCTTCGACCTCACCGAGCCGCTCCACGGGCCGGCCGCGATCGGGTTCTACGGTCTGGTCACGCTGGTGTTCGCGGTCGACGGCTGGGTCAGACGGGGGGAGGCGACCGGGCGCGTCGCGCTCGCGTTCGCCCCGGTCCACGTCGCCGTCTGGGCGACGTTCGTCGCCGGGTGGTGGCCCGTGACCGGGCTCGCGCTGCCCGAACTCCCGGGGGCGCTCATGCTCGCCGCGTGGGTCTGGGTCGTCGGGCCGGCGCCCGTGGTCGAGGCGATCCGGGCTGCTGCCGGCGACACGACCGACGGACACTAACGCCGCGGGCGGCTACGGTTCGCCGATGGAGTTGGAGTTCCTCGGCGGCGCCCGCGAGGTCGGCCGGAGCGCCCTCCTCGTCGACGACGCGCTGCTGCTGGACTACGGGCTCATGACCGCGGACCCGCCGCGGTATCCCGTGCGCGACCCCGAGCCGGAGGCGGTCGTCGTCTCGCACGGGCACCTCGACCACGTCGGCGCGGTCCCCGCGCTGCTGAAGGGCGACCGACGGCCGCCGGTCCACTGGACGCCGCCGACGGGCGAACTCGCGCGCACGCTCGCCGAGGACACCCTGAAGCTCCACGGCAACAGCCCGCTGTGTCCGTTCGGCGCCGAACACGTCGCGCGGCTGGGCGAGGTCGAGCGGCGGCACGGCTACGAGGACCCCTTCCCGGTCGCGGGCGGAATCGACGGCGGGGGGTACGAGGTGACGCTGTTCTCGGCGGGCCACATTCCGGGCTCCGCGCACGTCCTCGTCGACGACGGCGACACGCGGCTGCTGTACACCGGCGACTTCCACACCGACGACCAGCGGCTGGTCGCGGGGACGACCGTGCGGCCCGACGCCGACGTCGTCGTCTGCGAGTCCACTTACGCCGACGTGACCCACGAGGACCGCGCCGCGGTGGAGTCGGCGTGGGCCGACAGCGTGGAGCGGACGATCTGGGAGGGCGGCACCGTCGTCGCGCCCGCGTTCGCCATCGGGCGGACGCAGGAGCTGCTCCTCGTCGCGGCCGCGCACGGGCTCACCCCGTACGTCGACGGGATGGGCGTCGAGGTGACGGAGATGCTCCGGCGGTATCCGTCGTTCCTGCGCGACGCGGACGCGTTCGGCGAGGCGGTCGGTCGCGCGCGGGTCGTCACGGGCCGCGACGGGCAGCGCGAGCGGATCGCGGCCGAGAACGCGCTCGTCGTCACCACCTCGGGGATGCTCGCGGGCGGGCCGGTCCACACCTACCTCCCGGAGATCCGAACGAACCCGACGAACCTCGTGACGCTCACGGGGTATCAGGTGGAGGGGACGCCGGGGCGCGAACTCCAAGAGCGCGGGCAGTTGGAACTTAACGGCCGGGTTCAGCCCGTGAGCGCGCGAGTGGAGTCGTACGACTTCTCCGCGCACGCGGACCGCGTGGGGCTGGAGTCGTTCCTGGCGTCGTATCGCGGGGCGCGCGTGCTAGTGAGCCACGGCGACCGCTGCGAGGCGTTCGCCGCGGATCTGCGGGGGGACGGGTTCGCGGCAAGTGCGCCGGCGATCGGGGAGCGGATCGAGCTGTAACCGCGTCGAACGGAGGAGACCGCGTCCCGAGTTATTTTCCCCGCCCGCGCAGTTCGGGCGGCTCTTCGAGGTTCCCCAGCCGAGCGCGCTCCCCGTAGTGGTAGTGGAGCAGCGCGGAGACGGTGAAGGCGGTGACGACGAACACAGCGACGGTGCTCCCGTCGAGCGCGGCGAAGCCCGGCACGCCGACCGCGACAGCGACGAGGACGAGCCCCGCGAGGACGGCGAGCCCGAAGTAGTAGAGGCTCCAGGGTATCTCGCGTCCGCGTAACACCTCGATGTACACGTCAAGGTCGTCGAGCGTCGGGGTCGGCTCGACGAGGTTCGCCTCCTCGTCGACGCGGACCACGTTCTTCTCCTCCAGCTTCGGCAGGTGGATGCGCTGGAGCGTGCTGTACACGTTCCGGCGGTCCTCGTACTTGACCGCGTCCGGGTCGACGCCACGCTCCCACGCGGTGACGTGCGTGGAGAGCTCGGACACGTCGACCGGCCCCTCCGCGCGCTTGAGCGCGTGGATGACGAACCGCCGGCGGCGGTTAGAGAGCATCTCGAAGACGTCGTCTTCGGACAGGTCGTCGACCTCCGAGCGCGGTTCGGCCGTCGGTGCGGTGGTGGAGCCCATGCGATTGTTTCCTCCTCGTCGGCGTTCGTCTCGGTTCGGAACGTCCGGTTTCGGGCGATACTGTTCGAGCTATTCACATAAACCAGTTGGATAGTTAATCTGTTACTCTCAACCGGATGAGAAGAGATAACACGTCTCGTTGTCCGCGCAGGAAGGTCCTAACCCGCGGTTGGGTCTGTATACCGTCGAAACGACCATTTGTGGTCGGGTTTCAGGCGGGCCCCGATGGTCGGCGCAATCGGTCGATTCGAGTTGAGTACGTGCTGTCGAGGAGTTCAGGACCGTCTCGTCGGCGGCAACGAGGCGAGCGTGTGGGGCGACGATCAGAAGCCGAGGATCCGACGGGATCCCCCGGTGGGCCAACGGGAATCTCATAACGAAGTACCACCCGTCGTATGTATTTTCCAAGCACTCCCGGCCCGGACGGCGGGTCGCGGGGGTGCGTGAACACAGGTGAGATACGATATGGACCGACGCAAATTCGTGATCGGAATGGGATCGCTCGCTGCCGGCGGGGCAGCCGCAATGGGAACAGGTGCGTTCGCAAGCGTGGAAGCAACCCGTAGTGTCAACGTCAACGTGGCAGGGGACGGAAGCGCGTACCTAGGCTTGATTGACACGTCACCGTACGCAGAGACGAACGGGAAACAGATGCAACTGAATTTCGCTGGCAACGGCGACGGTGGGAGCGGTATTAATGCCGATTCAGTGTCGACATTTGATGGGGTGTTCAAAATGGTCAATAATGGCCCCAACGAACTTGACATCACCATCGATAAGTCCGGACTGGCTAACCCAGACGACTGGCATTTTGTCCCCAAGGAAGTCTACGAAGAATACAGCGGTAACTACCCTGAAGATAGTTTCTACCCGAGTTGGGACGACTTCGGAGGTTACGACAGTACGAACGCGAGTGGAGGTGGCCTCTCTTCAGGCGGTGAAACACTGGTTGGGGTTGCGATTGACGCACGCGATGAGAATAGCGTGCCAGGAGGAGAAATCACGTTCGCTGTTACCGACGCGGATGGACCGTACGGCAGCAACTAACGAGAGCTGATACGCTCAGTCTATCTTTTGTTTTCACTGTCAGCATAATCAAGACGTATTTTCATCGTTCGATGGACAAGCCCTGAGGGACTGACTAAATAGTAGTACTTTGGACACAATCAAGCCGACCACGACCGTTCAGCTACCAAAATTACTCCCTCTCGCGCAGCTCGGGCGGCTTCTCAAGATTCCCCAGCCGAGCACGCTCGCCGTAGTAATAGTGGAGCGCGGCGGAGACCGCGAACGCGGTGACGACGAAGACGGCCGCGGCGGTCGCGTCGAGTGCAGCGAACAGGGGTACCTCGACCGCGACGGCGACTTGGACGAGCGCCGCCAGCACCGCGAGCCCGAGGTAGTAGAGGCTCCACGGGATCTCGCGTCCGCGCAGCACCTCGATGTACACGTCGAGGTCGTCGAGCGTCGGGGTCGGCTCGACCACCTTCGCCTCGTCGTCGTACTCCACCACGTCGTGCTCGTCGAGCTTCGGCAGGTGGGTGCGCGTGAGGACCGTGTGGACGTTCCGGCGGTCGTCGTAGTCGATCGTCTCGGGGTCGACCCCGCGCTCCCACGCGGTGATGCGCGTCGAGAGGTCCGCGACCTCCATCGGCTCGCCCGCGTGTTTCAGCGCGTGAATGGTGAACCGGCGGCGGCGGTTCGCCAGCAGTTCGAAGATCGTTTCCTCCGGCAGCGATACGTCGCCCGTCGTTCCCAGCGGCGTCGTCGAGAGCATCGTGTGGCGTGCGCCGACCGAGATCGTGAGTAGATCTCCTGTTCGGCGTTTTACACGATACTGTGCGCTGGGCCACATAAATCGATCCGATACTTGATCTGAGAGGATCTGATTCTCGCCGGTTCTTCCGGTCCCTACGACCGGGTCAAGCGGTGCTTGAAACGGTGAATTCCGGGGTAAAACCGGCGATTCGAGTTCTTTTCCGTGATTCGACGTGATTTTGGGTTTAGGTCCCGGTCGAGGTGGGATCAACCGGTACCTGTGGCGCTTCGAGGTCGCGTCGTGACTGGTTTCGGGTGCGCATACGATACTTCGAGCGTGTCATAACGACATTGGATAGGGTGGCTCTGTTGAAACCCTCTTCTTCATAGATATCCTCGCCTGAAACAATCGGTCGATGAGAGTTGCATATTGATTTCTTGAATATTATCAGTCAGCAGGGGATTGTTCAGTGTAGTTGCTGAGTTCACCACCTACAGTTGAATGTAATCCCTCAAAATATCAAAATTTCACAAAATAAGTATAGCTGCCGCGGACCGGCTCCGCGGCGTCAGCCAATAATTACTCGGCCGCGGTATTAGAGTCGCCAGTAACGCCGGAGTCAGAGCCGAGATTTTGCGCACTCACTCCGAACTGCGCGGTTTCCACGATGATACCGACATGATCCGTGTTGTTTCGAAGAACGTTATACGGAATCCCTGCACCATCACTGTACGAGTCGAAGCTCTGGTAACCATCTTCTCCCTCCATGACAAGCCGTGAGTTACCTTCGTCAATATCAGACTCTTCTAGCCCGTCAATCTGTTCTACAGCAATAGATTTCTGTTCACTATCTGCGAGATTGCTGAACTCTTCTTCATCTGCCACGTCCTCAATCTGGTCATAATCAACGCGATATTTGAGCTGACTCAGGTTTGGACGCTGAAGTTCAATGGTGTATCGGAGCTGAACGGTCGTTGTCTCAGACGATCCATTTCCGGCGTCATCGTTGTTGTTGTCAAATGGAGCCGTATCGCTTGCTGCACCGTAGTAACCGGCGTTTTGATCCGGGAAGTTATTCTGCGGCGTCGGGCCGCTACCGACGGGTTCAGACTCGTTCACGTAGTTCTCCGCGGACCCAAGGCTCGTCCCTGAAAGGAAGGAACTCAGGTCGGCGTCCCCGTAAGAGCCCCAATTCCATCCATCATAGTCGGGACGGCCTTGTTCGTCAGCGATGACGAGCGGCCCCAGACCCCCGTTGTTACTGTTTGGTCGGCTGAAGGTGCCGCTAGTTCCGATGTCTTCTGCACTTAGCCACGGCGTCGCACGGTAGATCGGCTGCCAGTCACCACCAGCGACCTTTGCTTCCAAAAGCCAGAAGACCTTCCCGACTGCATCGTCCAGACCGGACCAGTTGACATTAAACGCGGGATCAACAGTAACTTTACTGACATCACCACGATCATTTGAGACTGTACTGGGCCCAGTAGCACTGATACTGACCGTAGACGCAGCCGCCCCTCCAGTCATCGACATCACTCCCGCACCACCTGCTACGGTTGCTGCTCCAATACCTCCGACCAGCTTCATAAATTTCCGTCGGTTACTCATGGATTTGCGTATTGTTTCGTGCTATCCGTCTGCTCCTGTTGACATCGCAGCAGAGGCATGACACACGGATAGCACGTACTATCGCAAATGATTTCCAATAGTATGGTTATTAACTGCCAGAAGGACGTTGAGTAGACCCAGAAACCAGTCAAGTCCTTCTTGAATGTATTCAGACCTCCCTTTAATTATCCGGACTCCTTATAACGGGATTTGATACTATAGTTTTGTTACGTCTAATCTTACTCCCCGCCGTCGGTGTACGCCCAGTCGTCGAGTACGCGCTCGGCGACCGCGTTCGCCTCCGCCGGCGAGGGGCAGGAGCCGGCGACGACCTCCCGGGAGAGCTCGCCCGCGAGGTCGTACACCGCGCTCCCGTCCGCGCGCTCGGCCACGCGCTCGAAGGTGGGCCGGTAGCCGGCGGCGGCGCGCTGACCGATCTCGTCGAGCGAGGCGTCGATGGTGTACTCCAGCTGACGGACCGCTTCCTCTGGTTCCATACGCGAACCACCGGGGCCGATCCACTTAAAGGTACTCGGATTCGGAAATGAGTTAATTCCGCGGTGTCCCCCGCGTCGAACCGACGTTTATACGCCGCCGGAGCGGCGACTGGCGCCATGACCGACGCAGACGAGCGCGGCGACGAGGCCGTGCCCCCCGTCGCGGACCGCGCGGACGACGTCGCCGAGCGCGCCGCGGTCGCGAGACGCGCCGCGGAGGCGGGCGCGGCCGTCGCACACGAAAGCTTCCGGAGCGACATCGCGGTGGAGACGAAAGGCGAGGACGACGTGGTGACCGAGGCCGACCGCGCCGCCCAGCGCACCGTCATCGAGGCGATCCGCGAGTCGTTCCCGGACGACGCGGTCGTGGGCGAGGAGGAGGACGAGCGCAAGACCGTGCCCGAGGAGGGCGCCGCGTGGGTGATCGACCCCATCGACGGGACGAACAACTACGTCCGCGACGTGCGCGTGTGGGCGACCGCGGTCGCGGCCGTCGTCGACGGCGAACCGGTGGCGGCGGCGATCGTCGCGCCCGCGCTCGGCGACACCTACACCGCCGACGCCACGGGCGCGTACCGCAACGGCGAGCCGATCGCGGTGAGCGACGTGGACGAGCCCCGCAAGGCCGCCGTCGACCCGACGATCTGGTGGGCGTACGACGCCCGCGACGAGTACACCCGCGCGTGCGAGGCGATCGTGACGCGCTTCGGCGACATGCGCCGGCTCGGCGCCGCGCAGGTGGTGCTGCCGACCGTCGCGGCCGGCGGGCTGGAGGGAACGATCACGAACCTCCGCGCGAACCCCTGGGATACGGTTGCGGGTGTGTTCGTGATCCGGCAGGCGGGCGGCCGCGTGACGGACCTAGAGGGAGACCGCTGGCGCCACGACTCGAAGGGCGTGGTCGCCTCCAACGGCGCCCTCCACGACGAGGTGCTGGCAGCCGCCCGAGCGATCGAGGACCCCGATTGAGCGCGGCTATTTATACGAAGTATTGGCGGCGCGCCGCCGAGCGGCCGCCCTCGGCGGCCGCGAGGTGCCCGCGAGGGAGGCGGCGGCCCGGCGCGGCTCCGCCTGCGCCGGGCCGTCCGCCGAGGCTGGGGAGGTGAGAGGTGCGGGGCTGTGCGGGCGGGCGGGACTCGAAGGGGCAGTCGCGAGGCGGTCAGAGGCGACGCAAGCACTGGAAGGAGCGAACGCAGTGAGCGACTGAAGCGCACAGCGAGCGTCTGACCGCCTCGCGGCTGGGGCTTCGATGGCGTTCGTGTCGCTTCGCTACTTATAAGCAGTATCGTCGTACGGCCGAGCGGCTGGGGCTTCAATAGTGGCCACCGTCACAGCGAGTACAACGTACAGCCGAGGGTTCAAATTCGGGGCCGGCGAATCCACTCGTATGTACGCGGTCGTCGGCTGCAACGAGTGCGCCAACATGTGGCTGGTCACGGACCCGGAGACGAGCGAGACGGCGAAGTGCTCGCGGTGCGGCAAGACCCACCGCACCGCGAAGCTCAAGCGCTTCTTCGAGTCCGAGGACCGCGCGGCCGCCCGGCAGGCGCGGTCCGCCCTGCTCGCGAAGAAGCGCGGCGACAGCGCGGCGTTCGCCGAGGTCGACCACGTGGCCGACCTCGAAGCCGCCGTCGAGGACGCCGGCATCGACGACCGCGAGTACCTCGAAGCGTCCGGGCTCGACGCCGACGCGGTCGACGCGGCCGGCGACCGAGCGGAGGGCGGCGGGGGCAGCTCCCGGAGCCGCACCGAGGTCGTCCGCGACGCGATCGAGGCCGTCGACGACCCCACCGAGGCGGCGGTCGTGGAGCGGGCCGCAGCGGAGGGGGTTCCCGCCGACGCGGCCCGCGAGATCCTGACCCGCCTCGCGCGCCGCGGCGAGGTCACCGAGTCGAACGGGCGGTATCGCGTCCTCTGAGGCCGGTTCCGGACGCCTCGGAGCGGATCCCGGACAAAGCACTTATATCGCGGTCGTGAGGGGTCGCACATGGACACCCGCACAGCCCTCCTGGCGGCCGCCGCCGCCCTCCTCGTCGCGAGCGCGGTCGGCGCCGTCGCCGCGCCCGGCGCCATCAGCGACCCGCGAGCGACGGACGAACCGCCCGGGGACATCCGCGTCGCCGGCGCGACCGTCGCGCCCGGCGACGTGCGCGGCGAGACCGCCGAGCTCCGGCTCGGCACCGACCTCCGCCACCGCGGCTCGCCGGTCGAGAACGTCACGGTCCGCCACCGCGCTATCGGCGCCGAGTCCGGCCTCCTCGTCGACGAGACCACCGTCGACGTCGGCGACGTCGACTTCGACGGCGAACGCACCGTCAACGGCACCGTGACCGTCGAGCGCGAGGGCGGCTACCGCATCGAGACGGTCGTCTTCGCGGACGGCCAGCGCCGCGAGCAACAGACCACGCGCGTCGCCGGCGTCGCGGCGCTCACGCCGGACTACGCGGACACGCAGGTCGGCTTCACCGACGGGTCCGTCTGGCCGACCGTCGCCGTGAGCGTCGTCGAGGCCGACAACGAGACCGCGACCCTGTCGGCGTCGGTCTCGGTGACGAACCGCGGCGACGAGGCCAGCGAGGACGTCGACCTCCGCCTCTACCTCCGGCAGGCGGAGTCGAACGTGATCGCCGCGGACGCGACGGAGACGGTCGGGGCCGTCCGCCCCGGCCGTACCGACACCGTGACGACGACCGTCGAGGTGCCGGCCGGCTACAACTACTACGTCGACGCCGCGCTGTTCGACGACGACGTGCTCGTCGACGAGACGCAAGGCGTCGCGAACCTGAACCCGCGGGAGACGATCACCGCCAACGAGACCGTCCGCGACGTGGAGTTCTCCGTCGAGGACTTCCAGCGCGGCGGCGACGCGGGCGACGACATCGGCGGGGACGGCGCCGACCGCGCTCCGACGGACGGTGCCACCGACGACTCGACGCCCGGATTCGGCCCGCTCGTCGCGCTCGTCGCGCTCGTCGTCGCGGCGCTGACCGCGCGGAGGCGACGATGACGAACGACCGGCCCCGCGACGGCCCGACCGACGATCCGGACGCCGACGAACCGGCGACGGACCCCGCGACAGACGACCCCGCGACCGACGACGGCGATCACACCCCCGACCCACCACAGCCAATGACAGACGACACCGACGCGACCGACCGCACGGACCCCGAACGCACGGCGACCGCTCCCGACCGCACGGAGGCGGACGCCGACCGCACCGACGCGAACGGATGGACGGAGCCGGTCGACGCCGGCGGGCTCGACCGCCTCTCGACCGACGACCTCCGCGGCCTGCTCGACCGAGTCGGGCTGGCCGCGCTGTCGCTGCTCGCGGTCGTGGCCGGCTGGGGCTTCTACAGCCAGTCCGGCAACGCGATCCGCACGTGGTTCGACCCGGCCTACCAGTCCGTCGCGCTCGCCGTGTTCAACCTCGCGGTCCTGCTCGTCGCGCTCGCGGGCGTGACCCACCAGCTCCGCCGGATCCGCGCGACGGAGTCCGACGGCGCCGACCGGTAATCGCGCCGGGAACGGACCGAGCGGTGACCGCGCGGGAACGGACCGAGCGGTGACCGCGCGGGAACGGACCGAGCGGTGACCGCGCGGGAACGGACCGAGCGGTGACCGCGCGGGAACGGACCGAGCGGTGACCGCGCGGGAACGGACCGAGCGGTGACCGCGCGGGAACGGACCGAGCGGTGACCGGCGCGACGGGGCCGTTACTCGTCGGGGATCTGGTCGGTGCTGGCCGGGATCTGTTCGACCTGTCCCGCGAGCGTCGCGGCGTCGCCGGCGACGGTAGAGGGCTCGACGCCCGCCTCGCCCGCGACCAGCCTGACGTGCGCGGCGAGCAGCGCGAGCGCCCGGAGCCCGGCGCCGTCGGCGTCGTCGTCGGTGCGCTGGGCGAACGTGGTGTCGACCTCGCCGTCGCGGACGACGCCGACGTGGACCGCGTCGACGCCGTCGCCGTCGAGGAGGTCGCGGGCGCGGGCGAGTTCCGTCTCGAACTCGTCGCCGGAAGGCGCGTCGGCGGCGTCCGTCGAGCCGTCGGCGGTCTCGGAGCGATCCGCTCCGTCGGGCGCGTCGGCGTCTGCGGGGTCGTCCTCGCTCATGTCAGTCCCTCGGGCGAGCGGCGTGAAAAGCGCGGCGACGGCTGTGCGGGACGCCGATCGGGAGGAGAAAGACGGGTCTGCGACGGACGCGTTACTCTTCCGGGCGGGGCCGCGCGATGAACAGCGCCTCTTCGATGGTGAACGGGTCGTACGTCGACTGGTGGCAGACGCAGTAGGTCCCGTTGGCGGCGTCGTAGCGGGCGGACTCCTCTAACACCTTGTAGCCCGGGATACAACAGAAGTGGGTACAGACGTTGAGATACGCCATGAACCCCTGGTCGGTCGACGCCTGTAGCCACTCGTCGTTCTGGGCCGCCTCCTCGATCTGGGGCGAGCGGATGACGATCGCGCCGAGGTTCGTCTCGGCGTCCTCGGAGCGCCACGTGACCGACGCCGGCTTGCCGACGCCGTCGCTGCCGATCCCGTTGCCCCACTCGGTGTAGTCCGAGAAGTCGTCGATATGGATCCGGTCGCCGCCCGAGTAGGTGTTCGACTGCCAGTCGTACGGCGGGGCGCTCGCGGACCGGAACAGGTTGTCCGACTCGAAGTTCGGCTGGACGTTCTCCTGGGACTCGACGCCGCAGTACTGGAACCACGCGCCGGCGTAGGTGAATCCGCCGAGCTCCTCTTGGGCGACCTCGATCTCCTGACCCTCCTGGGTGACGGTGGTCGTCTCGGGCCAGATCCCCTCGACGTAGCCCTCGTCGGTGACCTGGACCGGAATCTGCGGGAGCCCGCGGGGCGCCGGACCGCCGGTCTGCGCGATCGTCTTCGCGATCGTCGACCCGCCGCCGACGCCGCCGGCGGTCGTCAGGGTGTTCACGGTCGCCGACCCCATCGCGCCGACCCCCGCGAGGGCCGCGCCGCCGACGACGCCCTTCACGAAGCGTCGCCGCCCGGACTCAGACGGATACTTGTCGGACGCACTCATACACGTACCTGCGGTTGGATCGGTAAAAAGGGTGACGAACCCTCCACCGGCGCGAGAATCGGAGCCCTCGTCGGTCGACACCGACGCCTCGAGTCGGGGCACCGACGACCGCGGCGTCTCGGCGCCGGTTACACAGGAACGTTCGTGACTGAATTAACTCGGAACCGAGGCAAACATTCGTTCAGACCGCGGTTTTAACCGATCGCGACCGCAGTGTGCGTGGTATGGAGTTGCACAATCGGGACGTGCGGACGGACGTTCGGGAACTCGGGGCGCTGGTGGGAGACGTATTGGCCGCGCAGGCCTCGACCGAGGCGTACGAGACGGTCGAGACGCTTCGGAACGCGGCGATCGACTATCGACGGGGAGACGCCCCGAACCGCGACGCCCTCCACGAGGCGGTCGACGACCTCTCGACGACCCGCGAGGAGGTCGTCGCCCGCGCGTTCACGACCTACTTCGAACTGATCAACCTCGCCGAGGAGCGCGAGCGCGTCCGCGCGGTCCGGAACGCCGACGACGGGACCGCCCTCCACGACTCCTTCGACGCGACGATCGCCGAGTTCGCCGAGGCCGGCGTCGACGCCGACGAGTTAGAGGCGCTGCTCGCGGACGTGCTCATCGAGCCGACGTTCACCGCCCACCCGACGGAGGCCCGGCGGTCGACCGTGAAGTCGAAGCTCCGTTCCATCGCGAACCACCTGGGCGAGCTCGACGAGCGCAACCTCACCGACCGCGAGCGGCGCGCCATCTGGCGCGACGTCACCGCCGAGGTGACCAGCCTGTGGGGCACCCGCCAGGTCCGACAACGGGCGCCCGAGCCGGAAGACGAGGCGCGGAACGTCCAGTGGTACCTCGAGAACACCCTCTTCGACGTCGTCGGTGACGCCTACGAGGAGTTCGAGGAGACCATCTCGAAGGAGTACGACGACGTCGACTGCCCGAAGCTCTTCGAGTTCCGCTCGTGGGCCGGCTCCGACCGCGACGGCAACCCGTTCGTCACCCCCGAGGTGACCGACGAGACGCTCGAACGCCAGCGCGAGGTCGCCGTCGAGAAGTACCGCGACCGGTGTAAGCGGCTCTCGGCCGTGCTGAGCCAGGACGGCGACCGGTACGCCGCCGGCGACGCGCTCGCGCGCTCGCTCGCGGCCGACGCCGAGCGGTTCCCGACGGTCGTCGAGGAGGCGCGCGAGCGCTACCCCGATGAGCCGTACCGGCAGAAGCTCCGGCTGATGCGCGAGCGCCTCGACCGCGTCAACGACGTCCGCCCGGGCGAGTACCCCGACGGCGACGCCTTCCTCGACGACCTCGACGTCATCGCCGAGTCGCTGCGCGAGGACGGCCAGGAGTCGGTCCTCGAATCCTTCGTCGAGCCGTTCCGCCGGCAGGTGGACACGTTCGGGCTCACGCTGGCGTCGCTCGACTTACGCGACCACCGTGAGAACCACACTGAGGCCGTCGCTGAGGCGGTCGCGGTCGAGGGCGTCGACTACGAGGGGATGGACGAGGACGAGCGCGTCGACTTCCTCACCGAGGCGATCCTTCAAGAGGAGCCGGTCGTCGACATCGACGAGCCCGGCGACGTCTCGGAGACGACCGAGCGCGTCCTCGAACGGTTCGAGTCGTTCGCGGAGTGGCAGGAGGAGTACGGCCAGCAGGCGATCGACACCTACTGCATCTCGATGACGGAGGAGCCCAGCCACGTGCTGGAGGTGCTCTTCTTGTCCGATCAGGTCGGCGTCGTCTCCCTGCCCGACCACTGCGCGGTCGACGTGGTCCCGCTCCTCGAAACCGAGTCCGCGCTTAACGGCGCCGAGCGCATCCTCGGAACCCTCTTCGAGAACGAGGCGTACGGGAAGGCGCTGGAGGCGCGCGGCGAGGTCCAGGAGGTCATGCTCGGCTACTCCGACTCCAACAAGGAGAACGGGTTCCTCGCGGCGAACTGGGATCTCTACGAGAACCAGCGCCGGATCGCCCGGTTCTGCCGCGAGGAGGACGTGACGCTCCGGCTGTTCCACGGCCGCGGCGGCTCCATCTCCCGGGGCGGCGGCCCGATGAACGAGGCGCTGCTCGCGCTGCCGAACGAGACCGTCACCGGCCAGGTGAAGTTCACCGAGCAGGGCGAGGCCATCGCCGAGAAGTACGCCAACCCGCGGATCGCCGAGCGCGAGCTCGAACAGATGCTCGACGCGCAGATCCGCGCCCGGAAGGAGGCGAACGAGGAGCCGGTCGAGGAGGTCCCGGACCGCTGGGTGGAGGCGATGGAGATCATGGCGCCCGCGGCGCGGGAGACGTACCGCGACCTGCTGAACACGGACGGGTTCGTCTCGTACTTCGAACAGGCGACGCCGATCAGCGTCGTCGAGGACCTCAACCTCGGCTCGCGGCCCGCCTCGCGTTCGGGCGAGCGCAGCGTCGAGGACCTGCGCGCGATCCCGTGGGTGTTCTCGTGGACCCAGACCCGGCTCATCCTCCCCGGGTGGTACGCGATCGCCTCCGGGATCGACGCCTACCTCGACGAGGTCGGCGAGGAGGCGGGGATGGAGACGCTCCGCGAGATGTTCGACGAGTGGCCGTTCTTCCGGACCACGCTCGACAACGCCTCGCTGGCGCTCGCGCGCACCGAGCCGGAGATCGCCGCCGAGTACGCCGACCTGGCCGACGACGACCTCCGCGAGCGCTTCTTCCCCGAGCTCGTCGGCGAGTACGAGCGCGGGCGCGAACTGGTCCTGGAGATCAGCGGCCGCGACCAGCTGCTCCGCCGCGAGTGGCTCGAGGAGAGCCTCGACCGCCGCAACCCCTACGTCGATCCCCTGAACCTCCTCCAGGCGAACCTGCTCGGCCGCACCCACCGCACCGACGAGGAGGAGCGCACCCTGCGGCTCACCGTCAACGGCATCGCCGCCGGGATGAAGAATACGGGATAGTCCGCGCGTCTCCCGCTCGTCCGCCGTCCTCCTTCAACAGTCCGCGTCGCCGATAGACTCTCCGTCTGCGTCGCCGGGAGGCGACCAAACCACGTCGTCCCCGACCGCGATCGTTCCCGACTCGACGATCCGAGCGTCGAGTCCGCCGCGGCCATCGAGCGCGGCCGCCGCGTCCGCCTCCTCCGCGAGGTCCGCCATGTACCCGCAGGGCTCGCAGTGACCGAGCCCCTCGAACACCGCCTCACCCACCCGGAACCGTTCGCCGACGAGGTCGTCGAGGGCGACGCCGCGCGTGGTGAGGTTGCGTCGATGGGCGCCCGCGTCGAGGTCGACGCCGAACTCCTCGGCCGCGGCCGCGAGCGCCTCCGCCTCGATCAGCGTGACGTCGCTCGGCTCCAAGTCAGCCTGCTCGTTGTAGATCCCGTCGCCGTCGAAGTAGCGGTCGCCGCGAAGCCCCCGGTCGGCGACCGCCTCGACGGCCGTTCGCGGTTCCGGGTCGCCCCCCGTCCCCGAGGCGACGTGGATCCGTTCGACCGCGACGGCCTGCGAATCGGTCATGCGTGAATCACGCTCGGAGTCACGGCCGGGCTCGGCGCCGAGGGAGCAAGAAGCTGATGGCGGAGCGGCGGCGAACCGTACGATGCGAACCGCGACGGGAGCGAGGCGGATGGATCGGTGTCACCAAAATTCTGTATAGCGGTATTTGATACATTACGTGTGAGCGGCCGCAATCCACAAGCACGGTTCGCCGGAGAGAAACGGCCGCTACCGGGCGTTTCGGCCGCGTAATCAGGGAAACGACCACAAAGGCACTACGGCGGCCGCTAATGCGGGACAGCAGTCGCTAACGGAGTCGGACGGGTGAGAACGAAAAACAGCGCTCTACGCGTAGCGTTCGAGTTCCGGGCGGTCGAGATCTTCGAAGACCTCGGTCGCGACCTCGGAGAGGAACGCCTCGCCCTCGTCGGAGACGCGGCGCCCCTCGCCGCTCGCGGTCGTGACGAGTCCGTCCTCTTCGAGCGCCTGGAGCGCCGAACGGATGAGCTTGCGGGAGCCGCCCTCGTGCTCGCCAGGGCGAACGACGTAGCGGTTCGAGCCGCGCTTCTTCGAGCCGTACTCGGTCGCGAGCCGCTCGATGCCGATCGGCTCGTTCTGGGCGACCTTCCGCAGGAGGCTCGCGGAGCGGACGTACCAGAAGTCGTCCTGCTCCGGCGGGAGCTCCTTGCCGGCGCCGGTCTTGGCGAACTCGACCCAGTCGGGCTCGTCGATGCGGTCCTCGAGTCGCGCCGCGACGGCCTCGATGAGGTCGTCGGCCGGCACGTCGTAGATGGTTACCATTGGGTGTCGATTCACGCCAGCGTCGTTTAAAACCATCGTATCGCGTACGGCCCGTGTGAGCCGTTTTCACGGGGTTGCGGGCCGCTGCGGGCGACTCGCGGATCGGAGCGAGGCCGAGCGCGGGGGCCGCGCCGCTACTCGACGTACTCGTACTTCCGCTCGTTCATCCGCCCCCAGCCGGTGAAGACGAACTCCCCGTCCGGCTGGGTGAACTCCTCGATCTCGCGTTCGACGTCCATGTCGTACTCGTGGACGTCGTGGACGTCCTCGTACTCGTCCCACGTGAGGTCGTAGCGGGCGTCGAGCTGGGCGTCGATGTCGAGCCCCTCGATCTCCGCGCGCCACCCCTCGCGGATCGTCTCGGCGTGGATCTCGGCCTGCGCGCCGGAGCCGTAGGAGGCGACGAGCAGCGTGTCCCCGACGAACTCGCGGTCGCGCTTCAGCGCGTCGCGCAGGGCGCTCACGCGGGCGATGTGGACCGAGCTCGTGTACCAGTTGCCGACCTCGCGAGAGAGGCCGAGCGTCGGCTCGACGGCCGTGTCGTACCACGTCTGGTACTGTTCGGTCGTCTTCAGCTCGTCCATGTAGCCGCGGATCGCCTCCTCGTACGCCTCGCGGTCCTCGTACTCGTCCTCGCGGGGCTGGCGGCCGATCTCGTCGGCGAGCGCGTCCTCGTGGGGCGTGTCGCGGATGACGTGCCGGTAGGCTAAGAGTGCCGCCTTCCGGACCATCCCCGGGAACGGCGTGTGGAACGGTGCGTACGCGAAGTCCTCCAGTTCGATGTCGTCGGTTACGGACTCGTAGTCCTCTAGGGCCTCGCGCATCCGGGAGAGGTACACCTGGACCGACCGCTTCCCGTCGACGCTGGGGAACTGCTGGTTCGGCTTGAGGAAGTCCGTCTCGTCTTTCGAGCCGTACCCCTGATCGGTCGAGAGCTCGACGATGTCGGGCTCTTCGTCGATGAGCATCGCGACGGCGCCCGCGCCCTGCGTCGCCTCACCGGGGTCGCCGCGGGCGTACAGCGCCGTGTCCGTCGTGATGACGATCGCGGGGCGGTCGCGGTTCCGGCCCGCTCGGATCCAGTTGTACGCGTCGTCTATCGCCTGCGTGCCGGCGAGGCAGGCGAACTTGCGCTCCCCCTTGTTGGCGTGGGTGAAGTCGCCGTCGTACACCTGTTCGAGGCAGCCCGCGATGTACGTCGACACCGGCTTCGAGTGGTCGAACGCCGACTCGGTGGCGACGTCGATCCGGCCGACGTCCTCGGGTTCGAGCCCCTTGCGGTCCATCAGCCCCTTGGCGGCGTTCGCCCCCATCGTGACGATGTCCTCGTACACGTCCGGGAACGAGGAGTTGTTGAGCCCGAGCCCCTTCGTGTACTTCTCGGGGTCGTCGCCCTTCTCCGGCGCGAACGTGCCCGGCAGGTCGAGTTTGAGCTTCCCGGTCCAGATCTCGATGCCGTCGATCCCGACTGCGGTCATACACGGTCGTTCACGAGACTGGCATATGGCTTTGTCGATGAGTATTACGTCGATCGTGGAACCTAGTAGTAGAGTACTTAATTGATACGAGGGACGGCTTTTCTAAGAGTCAGGTATATGTGATTCATCGAATCTACTGAGTCAGAGCCTGGAAGATTGTAATAATATTATGTTCTATGACGTGTCAGGAAGTAGTACAGGTAAAGTCAGGCTTTATCAATTCTCCGTCATTACCGATGGTAGCGGTACAGGTTTCGGATCCGCCAGGTCCCTCTACGATAGCTGTTATATCACGGTTGCCAGGGCTTTTTCCAATAGAAACTGTACCCGAACGATCAGTACTCGTCGCGCTACCTGAATCAGTTTCAAACGTGACTGAGTCAAACTGACCGTCAATATTCCAGTCAAACGAAACAGACCGCTGGCTCCCACTGGCAGTTAGGGAACCAAATATTGGCGGGCTCGGGTTTACCGGAGCAATAACTTCGACAGAGATGTTATCGACATCATCACCAGACGCGGCGAATAATGTGACATTGCCTTCCTGTTTAGCGGTAATATTCGCGGTGAAGTTACCATCGACGCTCGTGGTAGTGGTGTTCTCTTGATTGAAAGATGCTACCGCGGGATTCGTAGTCGAAAAGTCGATAATAGCATTATCCAAGGGTTCGTCATTAGCGCTTATACTCCCGTTTAGTTGTACATCGCCTATTGGAACAGAATTTCGATCGTACCACTCAATATCAAATATTCGATTCTCGACAGCTTGATTATTCTCGTCATCACTGCTGCCATTCTTCGCGATTGAATCTGTTGGCTTCTCCTGAATTCCGACCGTGTCCACTACCAGTTCTTCGTGGGTCGTGTTCAGTGTTAAGTTGTGAACCCCATTACCGCCGGCGTCCGAGACACCGCCGTAGACCTTGTCCGGGATGTCAGCATTGTCCCAGTATTCCTCGCCGCTTAATCGTGTTGGAATCTTAATAGTGAGCTCACCTTCGGGAATCCTATCAGTGGAGTTTCGACTCGGACGAAGCTCAAGAGTCGTCTGTTGGGTTCCACTTCGCCGGAACTCGTTTTGGAGGGCAGTGATTCGAACCTCACCGTCATCATTTACAAGGTTTTGATCTTCGATAATCACGACTCTACCTCCCTCTTCGTTAGCATCAAGATACAGCACAGAGGCGTCGTACCACGTCGGCGGATGGTCAATTTCGTTGTACCTCGGTTGGTACTGGATGAATCGGGTCGTGATGTTGACGGTGTCGCCTGATTCGCTGTGAATACTGATGTTGTATGGACCCCTCGTCTGTATCGTCCCCGACGGTGCCGGCGGGTTAATCGCAAACAGCCGGGGAGGATAATCAGTTCCCAGTCGAACTGTCTCGTACTGTACCCGGTCAGTAGTGCCTGCCCGCAATATCCCTGCCCTGAGGTCAACGAGATCGTTGCGAACCTCTTCGAAATGCTGGAACTCTACCTCCGCGTTCTCTTGCGGGACGATCTGTACCTGATACAGCGAGAGCGCTAAGATTAGGAACCCGAACAGGATCACCGTCCCGACCACGACCGACTGGCCCCGACGGTCGCGACTGAATCGCATTGTACGGTGTCGACGCCGAGCGGATATAAAAGCCTCCGTCCGACCTCTCAGTCGCGATACTCGGGCAGGTCCGATCGGGACCGAAACCGAACAAGGTCAGTCGCCGCCAGCTCGTCGCTCCGTCAGCCACGCCGACGCGACGGCCACAGCGCCCGCGAAGCCACCGAGCAGCACCGCCTGCGTCCAGTTAAAATCGAGCAGCGCCCCAGCGACGAGCGTGACGAAGAGGAAGGCGACCGTGAGGGCGGCGATCGTCGAGCCAAGGTCGGCCGAGGCGTTCGCGTCGGACATACCCGAACCTTGCGCGTCCGGGCGATAAAACCGGCCGATCGGCAGAGCCACACGGACGAATTGGGACGCAGCCGCCGGGACGGTAAGCCCTTGATAAATCACATATCGCGATATTAAATTGCGCCGTCACCCCGCCCGCCGACCGGTCGGTTTTTGCGCGCGGCGACTGTCCCGGCTCGTATGGCGAAACAGCCGCACCTGCTGGTCGAGGAGGGCGACGTTCACGAGATCGCGGTCATCCCTGGCGACCCGGGGCGCGTCGACCGGATCGCGGACCTCTGTGACGACAGCGAGGTCGTCGCGCAGAACCGCGAGTACAAGATCGTGAACGCGAGCTACGAGGGAACCGACCTCACGATCTGCTCGACAGGAATCGGCTGCCCGTCCGCCGCGATCGCCGTCGAGGAGCTCTCGCGCGTCGGCGTCGAGACGTTCGTCCGCTGCGGCACCTGCGGGGCGCTCCAGCCCGACATGGAGGTCGGCGACATGGTCGTCGCGACGGGCGCGGCCAAGGAAGAGGGGACGAGCAAGCGGTACGAAGATGAAGTGTACCCCGCGGTCCCGGACTACGACGTGCTCACCGGGCTCGTCGGGGCGGCCGAGGACAACGACGAGGAGATCCACGTCGGCCCCATCGTCTCCGACGACGCGTTCTACAACGAGGACGACGAGTACGTCGCCGACTGGAACGACGCGAACCTGCTCGCGATCGAGATGGAGGCGGCGACGGTCTTCTCGCTCGCGCGACGCAAGGGGCTCGCGGCGGGCGCCATCTGCACCGTCGACGGCAACCTCGTCGCGGGCTCACAGAAGGGCGCGGACTCCGACGACGAGCTGCCGGAGAAGGCGAAGGACAACGTCGAGCGTGCGATCCGGATCACGCTGAACGCGATCACGTCGCTGTAGGCGGACGATCGATACGTCGAGTTCTCAGTCCTCCGCGCGGAACTCCACGAGCGTCAGGTCGCGGTCGAGCGCGCACGTCTCGTGGGGCGGCTCGCCGAGCACCTGATCGATGACACGCTCCTCGTCGAAGTCGGCGCCGTCGGGCACGCAGTAGCCGTGGCTCGGGCACTCGGTGTGCGGGCAGGGACCCGCGAGCGACGCCTTGCTCCCGGCGTACGCGCGCTTCGAGGGGACGTTCGCGGGGACCGACGCGGGCTCGACCTCGACCGCGCGGACGCCGGCGTCGTGGACGGCGCAGTCGAGCGTCTGCGCGTTCTCGCGGATCCCGGTCACCCGGTAGCGGGTGCCCTCGGAGAGGTTGAGGCACTGGCCGCGGTAGGGGCATCCCTCGCAGTCGGCCGATTCCCCCTCGTAGACGAACTCGCGACCCACGTCCGCGAGCCGGGTCCCGATGAGCGTGACCGTGGTCATGCCCGGAGTGACGCGCCGAGTGTCCGTAAGCCTCCCGCCTTCGCGGGCGCCACCGAGGCGACCCGGGAACGAGGACGACGGCGGCCCGGAGGGCAAGACACATGTCCGCGCCTCGGCAACGACGGGCGAAGATGATCGCGGGAGTCGCGCGCGACCTGCGCGCCGAGGCCGAGCGGGCGAACGAGCGACGCGTCCTCGTGCTCGCCGGCGACCGCGACCACGCGCTCGACGCCGCCTACGACGCGATCGAGTCGCTCGGGGTCGGCGACAGAGACGTGACGATGGTCTCGACACGCGAGGGGTTCCGATTCGATGAAACGCGCCCGCGGAACGCCGACGGGCTACTGGGGCGCACCCGCGAAGCGGTCGTCCTCGACTGCCACGAGCGGTTCGTCCCGAACGCGCTCGGCCGCGCGGTCGGCGCGGTCGACGGCGGCGGGCTGTTGATCCTTCTGACGCCCGCGCTCGACGAGTGGCCGGCAGTCCGCGACCGCTTCGACGACTCGCTGGCGGTGCCGCCCTTCGGCATCGACGACGTGACGGGCCGGTTCCGGAAGCGCCTCGTTTCGACGCTCCAGACGCACCCCGGAATCGCGGTCGTCGCGCTTGGGGACGAGGCGGGCGACCGCCTAGAGCGCGACGGACTCACCGGGGAGCGGACCGACCAGCGCGACGGGCCGGGCGAATCCGTCGACCCGCCGAGCGCACCGCCCGGCGCGACGTTTCCCGCGGCCGCGTACGGCGCCTGTCTCACGGCCGATCAGTCGCGGGCGCTGCGGGCGTTCGAGGGGCTCGCCGACCCCGGCTCGGCCGTCGTGGTCGAATCGGACCGCGGGCGCGGGAAATCGAGCGCGGCGGGGCTCGCGGCGGGGTCGCTCGCGCTCGGGGGACGCGACGTACTCGTCACCGCGCCCGCGTTCCGGAACGCGGCGGAGGTGTTCGCTCGGACGCGGGAGCTGATCGAAGCGGAAACGGACGGCGACGACGAGAGCGAGCACGACGACGGCGAGGTCGACGAGCGCGACCTCCGGACGCCGGCCGGCGGTCGCGTCCGCTTCCTGCCGCCCGCGGCCGCGGCGGAAGTCGCGGCCGAGGCGGACGCGGTCGTCGTCGACGAGGCGGCGGCACTCCCGGTGCGGCTGCTGGAGGGGTTCCTCGACGCGCCCGCGGTCGCGTTCTGTACGACGGTCCACGGCTACGAGGGGGCGGGCCGCGGGTTCGCGGTGCGCTTCCGCGAGCGACTGCTCGACTCGCACTTTTCGGTTCGCGACATCCGACTCGACGAGCCGATCCGATACGCGCGGAACGACCCCGTCGAGGCGTGGGCGTCGCGCGCGCTCCTGCTCGACGCCCGGCCCGCGGTCGACGCGGCCGTCTCCGGCGCGTCGGTCGACGACGCCGCCTACCGCGCGCTCGACCCGGAGGACCTGCTCGCGGACGAGACGCTGCTCGGCGAGGCGTTCGGGCTGCTCGTCGCCGCGCACTACCGGACCGAGCCGAACGACCTCGCGCGCTTGCTCGACGCGCCGAACCTCGTCGCGCGGGCACTCGTCGCGGACGGCCGCGTGGTCGCGGTCGCGCTCCTCGCGCGCGAGGGGGGACTCGACGCCGAGACGCGGCGCGGGATGTACGAGGGCGAGCGCGTCCGCGGCAACATGGTGCCGGACGTGCTCACGAGCCAGCTGCGCGATGAGGCCGCGGCTGAGCCGCGCGGGCTACGGACGGTCCGGATCGCGACCCACCACGCGCTCCGGGACGCGGGGTTCGGCTCGCGGCTGCTCGACGAGGTCCACGCGGAGTTCGGCGACGAGATGGACTACTTCTCGGTCGGCTACGGCGCGACGCCGCGCCTGCTCCGGTTCTGGCGCCGGGCGGGCTACCGCACCGTCCACCTCTCGACGAGCCGGAACGACGCGTCGGGCGAGTACTCCGCGATCATGCTCCGGCCGGAGACCGAGGCCGGTCAGGAGCTGCTCGACCGCCACGCGGTCGCCTTCCGGGACCGCGAGCGCGACGGGCTCTCGGACGCCCACCGCGACGTCGACCCGGACGTGGTCCGGGGCGCGCTCCGCGCCTGCTCCGCCCCGGTCCCGGTCGACCTCACCGAGACCGAGTGGCGCTCGGTCGTGGGCGCGTCGGTCGGCCCGGGGATGTACGACACCGCGCCCGGCGCGTTCCGGGACCTCGCGCTCGCGGCGCTGATCGAGGGGAGCGACCTCGACGACCGCGCGGAGCGCCTGCTCGTCCGGAAAGTGCTTCAGGGCCGGCCGTGGGAGGAGGTCGCCGAAGAGTTGGATTTCGTCTCGACGAGCGCGTGTATGCGCGCGCTCGGCGACGCCTTCGTCCCGATCGTGGAGCGGTACGGTACCGAGTTCGCGCGAAAGGAGCGGGAGCGGTTTATAAACGAGTGAACGAACCGGCGGCGACTATTTATAAATAGATCTGCGGCGGCGCGTGCCGGCGAGCGGCCGGAGCGAAGCGACGGCCGCGAGTCGCACGCGCGAGGGAGTCGGGCGCTCCGAGGGCGACCGAAGGGAGCCCGAAGGATGCGCCCGACGAGGCTGGGGAGGCGTGAGGTGCCGTGCGGAGCCGTGGGCGGGACGGGACTCAAAGGGGCAGCCGTGAGGCCGCCGTAGGCGACGTAAGCACTGGAGCGAGGGAGCGAACGGAGTGAGCGACCGAGTGAAGCGCGCAGCGAGCGTACGGCGGCCTCACGGCTGGGGCTTTGGAGGTGTTCACCGCCGATCCACAGCCAGCTGTTTATAAACGAGCGGCTGGGGCTTTGGAGGTGTTCACCGCCGATTCACAGTCAGCGGCTTATAACCGAGCGACTGGGGCTTTGAAGATGTTCACCGCCGATCCGCTGTCAACTATTTATAAAAGAACAACTCGGACGACGCAATCCGTCACCACACGACCAACAGCGACACCAACTATTTATAAGCGATTTTCGCGCCCGGGGTCGACGTCGATAGCATCGACCGGGCAGACGTCGACGCAGAGCATACAGTCGATACACTGGTCCTCGTCGGCCGGGTTCGCCTTGCGCTCGGACTCCGGGTGCCCCGGCGTCTCGACCCACTCGAACACGTCGACCGGGCAGTCCTCTAAACACGCGCCGTCCGCGAGACAGATGTCGAAGTCGACCGCGACGTGGGTGCCGCGGATCCCCTGTTTCTCCGGCGGTTCGACGGGGCCCCAGACGGCGACGCCGTCCTCCTCGCCGACCCGCTCGCGGTTCACTTCGAAGTTCGAGTCGATGGCCATCGTTGCCCTCGCTTCGCCGGTCGCGGGTTTAAACTCCCCGACGAACGGATTCGGTCGGTCGGCCGGAACGGACCCGGCCGGACCGAAGACGCAGAGCTACGGGTGCGCGTAGTACGCCAACAGGTCCTCGGCGCCGTCCGGGCCGTCCTCCTCGTCGGTCGCCTCGGGGTCGAGCGCGTCGATCCGGGCGAAGCCGACGCGCACGAACTGGACGACCGTGTCGGGGTCGACGTCCGCGAGCGCCGGCTCGGCGATCCCGCGCACGTCGCCGTCGACCGTCCGCAGGAGGGTGTCGAGCCCCTCGTCGGCGGGCGCCCAGTGGATCACGTCCACGTCGCCCTCGCGGACGATCTCGATGTCGGCGTCGAGGAAGGCCAGTTCGTCGCCCTCGTAGCGGACGGGGCCGTACCCCTTCAGCCAGACGCGCTCGCCCTCGGGCGGGAGGTCGCCGGACTCGACGACGACGCGGCCGGCGGGCACCTCGCGCTCGCCGCGGTCCGGGTGTTCGGGGTGAAATCGCGGGTGGCCCGCCTCGGGCGCGGCCGCGTCGCCGTCGACGACCGGCAGCTCGACGGCGGGGTCGTCCTCGCGGTCGCGGACGAAGAAGTAGCGGTTCGCGTCGTCGTCGACTAAGTCGCGGTTGTTCGCGTAGACGGACGACATCGCGAGGTCGACGTCGGAGGTGGACATCCCGAGTTCGGTCATCGAGTCGACGAGGGCCTGCCCCTGGATTCCGCGGCGGCGCATCGACCGGATCGTCGGCGCGCGCGGGTCGTCCCAGCCCGTCAGCTCGCCGTCCGCGATGAGGCCCTTGATCGTCGACGTCGACAGCTTCACGTCGTACTCGTCGACCTGAACGTGGCCCCAGTGGAGCACCTCGGGGTACTCCCAGTCGAAGTAGTCGTAGACGAACCGCTGGCGCTTCGCGGAGTCCTGGAGGTCGATGCCGCGGATGATGTGCGTGACGCCCGTGAGGTGGTCGTCGACGCCGGACTGGAAGTCGAGCATGGGCCAGCAGCGGTACTCTGCGGCCTCCTCGCGCGGGTGCGGCGTGTCGATCATCCGGAAGGCGACCCAGTCGCGCAGGGCGGGGTTCTTGTGTTCGATGTCGGTCTTCACCCGCAAGACCATCTCGCCGGAGCCGTACTCGCCGTCGACCATGGCCTCGAACTCCTCGCGGACCGTCTCGACGTCCTTCTCGCGGTGCGGGCAGGCCTCGCCCGCGTTCTTCAGCTCGGAGAACTCGTCGCCGGAACAGGAGCAGGTGTACGCGCCCCCGAGGTCGATCAGCTCGCGGGCGTGGTCGTAGTACGTCTCTAAGCGGTCCGACGCGCGGAGCACGCGGTCTGGCTCGAAGCCGAGGTACGCGATGTCCTCGAGGATGGCGTCGTACGCGTCGAGGTCGGGGCGCTTCGTCTCCGGGTCGGTGTCGTCGAACCGGCAGATGAACTCGCCGTCGTACCGCTCCTTGTACGTCCCGATGACGGCGGGCATCCGCGCGTGGCCGACGTGCCACGGGCCGTTCGGGTTCGGCGCGGCGCGCATCACGACCTCGCCGTCCTCGGCGTTCGGGAGGTCGGGAAGGACCCGGTCGTCCCCCTCCTCGTCCGCCTCCAGCTCCGCGAGCCGCTCGGGCGCGAGTTCGCCGAGCCGCTCCCGGCGTTCGGCCTCGTCCATCTCGCCGACCTCGTTAACGACCGGCGCGAGGACGCCCGGAATCTCGTCGCCGTGCGGGCGGAACTCGGGGTTCTCGCCCATGATCGGGCCCATGATCGCGCCCACGTCCGGGTCGCTGCCGTGCTTGAGCGCGTTGTAAAGCGCCGCGGCCTCGCCGGCCGCCGCGACGCGCTCGCGGAGTTCGTCGTCCATACCGCCGACTTGTCGGGGTCGGGTCAAAAACGCCGCGAAACGGTGGGGAGGGGCGAGTCCCGGCCTCGCCGCGTCGGCGAGGCGCCGCGGGCGACGCGAGCGGCAGCCGGTGAAACCGCGGCGCGCGACCACGGCCGCCGCGACGCGCCGCGGCGACGTTCGGGACGGCGGGTAGGGGCATCCGACACGAGCGCTCGGATCGGCTTAAACGACCCAGACCGTTCACGGCGGTAACGGTCCGCTACCGGCGTGAACTGTCGAGACGCTTTTCAAAGAGCGGAACCCAGTGGGTCGATTGGTCGTCGCGCGCCGACCTCTCGCGCCGGCCTCGTCGCGCGCCGGCCTCGTCGCGCGCCGGCCTCGTCGCGCGCCAGCCGTCACCGCGTGTCGGGGCGAAGAGCGCCGGAGACCCGAACGGGTTCGTCGCCTTGATAGTCGCCGGGCGCGTGGTGAGCGCATGAGCGTCGCGTCGGTGCCCGTCGGAACGCGAGGGGGAGCGCGGTGGTAGGACCCATCTCTGAGGCGGAGCGAGACGCCGGGAACCGGAAGATCAAGCTCGTGCTGCTCGCGATCGTCACGGCCTCGCCGCCGCTTATCGCCCTCCAGTTGGACCCGTCGCCGATACAGCTCCTGGCCGCGACCGGGGCCGGATTCGGCCTCGGCCTCGTCGTCGTGTGGTACCTCGGGCGGCTCGCGGCGGAGTTCGCCGGCAGCGGCCCCCGGCGTCGGCGACGGCGCTGAGGTCAGTCGGCGCCAGTCTCCGCGCCCCGGGCCGGCTCGACGAGGTCGCCCGCCTTCTCGCCCGCGACGGACCGAGAGCTCGACAGCGGGGAGATGCTCACCTCGCCCTCGACGGCCGCGCGGCGGTCGGAGCCGGGGTCGTCTTGGACGTTTCCGCGCAGGAATTCCCGCCAGAAGCGGTCGCGCAGCTCCATCCCCATCTCGCCGCGCCGCTCGCCGAACTCCCAGCCCTCGGGGACGTTCTCGTCCTCGGGCCCCTCCTCGCCCGGACGGAACTCGATCACGTCGAAGCCGCGCGCGGGCTCGGTCAGCCGGTAGGTGGGGTCCGCCGCCGCCTCGTCGTCCGCGGCCGGGACGTTGACGTTCAGCACGTCGGCGCCGAAGGGAAGTGCGAGCGGGCCGTCGCTCCTGTCCCGCTCCCCTCTCTCGGCGCGGTCGAGCAGGTCGGCGACGACTTCGCCGGCGACCGCGAAGTCGCCGTTGTCCAGCGTCGGCGGCACGGGGAGGTTGCCGCGGTCGTACAGCGAGACCGCGATCGCGGGCGTGCCGAGGAAGGAGGCCTCCATCGCGGCGCCGACCGTGCCGGACTGCCCGAGGATGTGCGCGCCGATGTTCGGCCCGTGGTTGCAGCCGGAGACGACGACGTCGGGGTCGAGCCCGAGCGCCACGTCCGCGACCGCGACGCAGTCCGCGGGGGTGCCCTCGACCGCGTAGCCGCGGTCCGTCTCGGTGTAGTCGACCGTCGTGTCCCACCACGAGCGCGCGCCGCCGACGCCGGACTGGTTCGTCGCGGGCGCGACGACCGTCACGTCGTAGTCGCGCGAGAGCGCGTCCGCGAGCGCCCGGATCCCGACGGCGTCGATCCCGTCGTCGTTGGTGAGCAGGATCTCGGTTGGCATGTGTCACCCTGCGGGGGGACGGGAGAAAACGTCGCCGGTCCGCGGCGAACGCGGAACGGACCCGAAGGGCGAAGGAGAAATGCAGCGGGAGGAACGTCGCGGGCGTCGACCGAGTGGTACTCCGTGTGGTCAGCGGAGGGTGCCGGAACCGGAAAAGCGGGAACTCGGTGCGCCGAGCGGTCAGTCAGCCGCGACTCGACGCGACGAGGTCGCCAGGTCGAGCACCTCGTCGAAGAAGCCGAGCGAGTCGTGCGGGCCGGGGTTCGCCTCGGGGTGGTACTGGCGGGTGATGACGTCCAGCTCCTCGCTGTCGAGGCCCTCGACGGTGTCGTCGTTGACGTTCACCTGCGTCACTTCGAGCGGGCCGGTGTCGGCGACCGTGTAGCCGTGGTTCTGGGTGGTCATCACGACCTTGTCGGTGCGGAGGTCCTTGACCGGCTGGTTGACGCCGCGGTGGCCGAACGCCATCTTCTCCGTCGAGCCGCCGAGCGCGCTCGTGATCACCTGTTGGCCGAGGCAGATCCCCGCGAGGGGGAGCTCGCCCGCGAACTCGTCGACGACTTCCTGGGCGGCGACGAAGTTCTCCGGGTCGCCCGGGCCGTTCGAGACGAACAGCACGTCGGGGTCGATGGCCGCCACGTCCTCTGGGGTCGCGTCGTACGGGAGAACGTGGACGTCCGCGCCGCGCTCGGTGAGCGAGGAGACGATCGAGCCCTTCGCGCCGCAGTCGAGCATCGCGACGTCGACGCCGACGCCGTCGGCGCTCTCGTGGACGGTCGGCTCGGCGACCGAGACCTGCGCGCCGATGTCGACGTGGTCGCTCATCGGCTTGCACGCCTCCATCTCTTCGACCGCATCCTCGGGGGTCGCGTCCGGGCCGGCGGCGATCCCGCAGGCCATCGCGCCCTCCTCGCGGACGGTGGTGACGATCTCGCGGGTGTCGACGTGGTCGACGGCCGGCACGCCCTCGCCGGCGAGCCAGTCGGCGACGTCGTCGGTCAGCTCGCGGGCGATCGCCGCGCGGGGCTGGACCGACTCGGACTCGAACCGCTCGCTTCGGACGCCGTAGTTCCCGATCAGGGGGTACGAGAAGGTGAGGATCTGTTCGGCGTAGGAGGGGTCAGTGAGCGACTCCTCGTAGCCGGTGTACGCGGTCGTGAACACCAGTTCGCCGCGGGTCCGCCCCGGCGAACGGGCGCGCGCTTCGAGCACGCGTCCGTCGGCCAGCGCGATGTAGGCGTCCGACATTACGAGAAACGTACGCGCAAAGGATAATAAATGCGTCGTTCGAAGGTTCGTTACGATATTCGTAACGGGTAAGGCGACGGGCGAGAGACGGACCGGTATGGACGACCTCGACCGACGGATCCTCTCGATCCTGCGACGGGACGCGCGGACCCCGTACACGGAGATCGCGGACCGGGTTGGGACCTCCGAGGGGACCGTGCGCAACCGCGTCGACCGGATGACCGACGAGGGCGTGATCGAGCGGTTCACGGTGACGACCCGCACCGGTAACGTGAAGGCGATGATCGAGATCTCGGTGGAGATGAACGTCAACACGGACGAAGTCGGCCAGCGGATGGTGGAGTGGGAAGAGGTGGACTTCGTCTGGCAGGTGTCGGGCGAAGAGGACGTCGTCCTCGTCGTCGACGCGGTCGACACGCGCGCGGTCAACGAACTGATCACGCAGGCCCGCGAGATGGACGAGGTCAAGTCGACGAAGACGCGGCTCATCCTCGACGAGCGGCTGGGGTGAGTTCAGCGGAAGTCCCCGGCTCCGTTCGCACGGAGACGCTGACGGTGCTGGCTCGCCGTCGAAGCGGCCGAACCGGCCGTCCGAAAGTCCGGGGCAGACCGAGAGCGCCGCTCAGGTCGACTCGGACCCGGCGGCGGCTTCGGCCGATCTCGTCGTCCTGTCGGTTCCCGGCGGTTCGTCGCCCTCGCTGTCGAACGCTCGCCGGTTCCGAAGCGTGAACAGCACGAACAACACGAGCCCGACACCGCGCAGCGTCACGTCAAGCAGGAGCGCGTTGACGGAGACGGTCACGTCGACGAGCGCGAGCATGTCGAAGACGGACGTAGAGAGCATCCCCGGCGCCATCAACAGGAGGGAGCTGAGCGCGAACGCGATTCGACCGAACCGGTCGACCCGAGTGTACAGCGTTCCGATGATGGTGGCGCCGAGGGCGACCACGCCGAGGAAGACGCCGACGACGGGGACGAGGATCTCGGGCACCGAGTACGACAGCTCCGCGAGGTCGGAGAAGTTGACCACACGGTATCGGTCGCGGAGCGGTAGATCGGCGGCGTTCGCCTTCTCACGTAGCAGGACGATCCCCGGCGCGAGCACGAACGCGAAGGGAACGATCGCCTTGTTCAGCGACAGCGAGAACGCCTTCACTCCGGTCTCGAACGGGTCCGACTTTGCGACGCCGCTCGCGGCGTACGCCGCCACGGCCACCGGCGGCGTGATGTCGGCGATGACGCCGAAGTAGAGGATGAACAGGTGTGCGGCCAGCTCCGGGATACCGAACTCGACGAGCGGCGTCGCCAGCATCGAGATGAGGATGATGTAGGTGACCGTCGTCGGCATCCCCATTCCGAGGATGATGCTCGCGACGGCCGTCACGAGCAGCATGACGACGATCGACCCGCCGGAGAGCGCCAAGAGGAGGGAGGTGAGGTTCGGGCCGAGCCCGGAGACGCTGATGACGCCGGGGATGATCCCGGCGGCCGCGACCGCGATGACGACCGGAACGGCCGTTCGAGCGCCCTCCTCCATCGACTTGACGACGAACGTCCCGACCCGGAACAGCTGGTTGTCACCGAGGTCTCGGCCGGCTCGATCGCCGGCCGATTCGGCCGCGTTCTGGACGGTGGGATTGAGGTCGAGCACCTTGGACTGGACGTCCGAGTACACGAGCATCGTCACCGTGCCGGCGAGCATCGCGTACCAACCGATCCGCGGGCCGACTATCGAGAACGCCTCCGCGATCGGGATCCCCGCGCCGGCGTTACCACCCACCAGACCGCTCACCGGAACGCCCGCCACGACGTAGCTCGCTAGCTCGACGCCGAAGAGGACCGCGATCGAACTGAGGAGGAACGCGCGGGTCTCCTCGCTGTACGCCGCGAGAAACGTGATAAGTGACACCAGCGCCACGAGCGTGAACCACGCGGAGCGAGACACCGAGAGTCGCGCACCGATGAGGTAGTAGAGGAGGAGCACGATCGGCACGAGGTAGAACCACCCGCGCGCCAGGTGTGTCCCGAGTGACTCGGACTCCGCGTCTTCGATCCCCCCGATACCTTCCTGAACCGCCTTGAGGTGGACCATCACCCAGACGCCGAAGAAGAAGACGATAGCGGGGATGGTCGCGAGGATGATGATCTCCCGGAACGGCGTGGCGGTGTACTGGACCATGAGGAACGCCGCCGCCCCCATCACCGGCGGGAGGATCTGTCCGCCGGAGGACGCCGAGGCCTCGACCGCGCCGGAGAACTCGGGCGAGTATCCCGATCGCTTCATGAGCGGTATCGTGAACGCGCCCGTGGTGACCGTGTTCGCGATCGACGAGCCCGAGATGGTCCCCATGAAGCCGCTCGCGAGGATGCTCGCCTTCGCGGGGCCACCCTTTCGGTGACCGGTGACGGCATACGCGAGGTCGATGAACCACTGGCCCGCACCGCTCATCTCCAGGAACGACCCGAACAGGATGAAGATGTAGATGAAGCTAACGGAGACGGTTACCGGAATACCGAACACCCCGTTTTCGGTGTTGTACCAGAGGTTCTGAACGATGTCCGGCCAGGTGAGCTCCGGGATCGCGAGCAGTCCGAGGAACGGCGTGCTACTGCTTATCAGGTACCCCCACCGGGCGTAGACGATGAAGCTGGCGACGATGAGCATGAGCGGGAGCCCGAGCGTCCGTCGAGTGGCTTCGAGCACCAGAAGGACGCCGAGAACACCCAGAATCATCGCGTACGAGTACTCGCTGATGAACGGGATCCCGCCCAGAATCGGCTCGAGGAACGGGTAGACACCGGTGACCGGTCGGCCGCCTTCGAGGCCGAAAAAGCGCATGTCCTGAATCTCCGCGAACTCCGTCAGGAAGTAGAACGCGGAGAGCCCGGACGCGATCATACAGAGCACGTCGAAGGGGGTGACGCGGCTCCGATTGGGATCCAAAAACGCCCAGCGGAACGCTCCTCGAATCCGATTGACCGCTGTCGCGAGCGGGCCGTCGGAACCGAACGCGTCCTCGACGCCGTCGGCAAGGCGTCCCAAATTCTGCGAGACGAACCCGTCGCCCATGCTCGCGGGGAACATCAGGAACGTGAGCACGAGCGCGAACGCGACGTGGATCGCGTTAGCCTGTAGCAGCTGTAACGAGACCTGAAAGTCCTCGACGAACGGGAGGGGAACCACGAACGTGAAGCTCCGCGCCGCGAGCACCAGCTGGAACAGGGAAAAAGAGATTCCGATCACGGCGACGGCAAGGGCGGCGAGCCCGTGTAACGACCGCCGGCGCTCGATCTCGTCGATGATCTCGTCGGCCTCCTCTCTGGAAATCTCCTCGCCTTCGCCGGGTTGTGTGGTATTCGTGCTCATTGGAATACGTCCGTTAGCGTCCGGTGCTCGACGCGAATGCGAACGTCGGTGGCGTTCGTCTCCGCAACCAAGTCATACTGCTGATCCTCGACGATCAGGGAGTGGTTCGCGATCCGGCCGGGTGAGACCGAAAGCGTTTCGAGCGTCATGATCGGTCCCGGCGGATCGTATACGAAGGTACCGTTAACGTTCGTTACGTTTACGCCCGACGGGAGCCCCCAGCCGTACGATTGGAACTCCATACGTGTGTTCACGAGGGTGTCCCCCTCGACACGATACTCGTCGTACACGGGGGTCTTCTCGACGCTGTGGGTGTACTCCAGCGCGACCGTACTTCCGTTGTCGACGGGCTGTGTGATGTAGTGTTCTCCCGTGTCGATGTCCTCGACGACGAGCACCTGGCCAGTCGGAGCAGCGAGGGCGACGCCGGCGAGCGCCACGACCAGCGCGAGCGCTACCACCGCCAGCGCCGGAGCCAGCCGGAATCGTGAGGGTATGTGACGTGTTACCACGTGTGGTTGTTGAGTGTGGAGTGAGTGTTGTGGTATCGAGCAGGGTGTGGGTGCGCCGCGTCTCGATCACGAGACGCGAGCGCGAACGGTGTGTCAGTGTGCGTCGATCGGCGCCGATCAGGCGTCGAAGTACGCCGCCGCACCCTCGTGGAGTTCGATCGACATCCCGTCCTGTGCGCTGTCGACGGTGATGAACTCCGTCTTGATCGACAGTTCGTCGAGGTTGTCGAAGATGGCCGCAGTCACCGATTCGACGGTGTCGGCGGGCACGCCCGAGTTCGTAGCGATCATCGCCTGCACCGCGACGGTCTCAACGGCCTCGTCGACGCCGGTGTACGTCCCGGCGGGGATCGTGTCGTCGGCGAACCACGAGGCGGCGTCCTTGACGGCCGCACGGTTCTCGCCCGTGATGGGAACGATGTTGACGTCGTTCGTGTTCGCGAGGTCTTCAATCGCGCCGACCGGCCAGCCGCCAACGACGAATGCCGCGTCGATGTCGCCGTTTGCGAGCTGTTCGGACGCCTGCGAGAAGCCGGCGTTTTGTTCGTTGTAGTCGGTGATCCCGACGGCTTCGAGAATCTGATTCGCGTTGACCTGTGTCCCGGAGCCGAGGTCCCCAGTATTGATCGTCGCGCCGCTGAGGTCGCCCAGAGTCTCGATTCCAGAGTCTGCCAGGGTGACGACCGTGATCGTTTCGGGGTACAGCGTCGCGACGCCCTGGAGGTTCTCGATCGCGTTGTCTTGGAACGTATCGATGCCGGTCCCGTTCTTCGCGAAGTACGCGATGTCGTTCTGGATGAGCGCGAAGTCCGCGGACTCGTCCGCGAGACTCCCGACGTTCTCGACACTCGCGCCCGTCGACTGGACGTTCAGCGAGAAGTCCGTGTTCGCCTCGACGATAGTCTTGATCTCGTTCGAGAGCGGGTAGTACGTGCCACCGGTACCGCCGGCGTGCCAGCTCAGGCGCGTCTCGGTGTCGCCACCGTCGCTTCCGTCGCCGCCGTCTCCACCGTCGCTTCCGTCGCCGCCGTCTCCACCGTCGCTTCCGTCGCCGCCGTTTCCGCTACAGCCGGCCAGTGCGACCACGCCAGCGAGACCGGTCGCTTCGAGGAATCTACGTCGTGTTCGGTGTGAAGTCATACAGCATCCGGTTCTGGATCCGACTATATATAACTAAGGATGTCATAGGTACACGGTTGTGAATACATGAATCTGTAGCGGTGTCTTCTACGCAGTTCGGTTTGTAATTTGTGGCTATTGTGACTGCGAATTTTCGAAGATAGCGCAGCCGATCGAAACTCGGGCCGCCCAAGCGGCCCGTTCGCTATCTTAGATAACGCCCGAGACTGGAGCGGCGCTCGACGGGAGCGTTTCGATGCCGATAAAACCGAAAATTCCGCGCGGTTCGAACCCTCGCTTACGCCAGCTCGTCGATCTTCTCGACGACGGCGTCCGCGAACTCGCTGGTCGCGAGCTTCTCGCCGCCCTCGATCTGCCGGTGGAGGTCGTAGGTGACCTTCCCGGAGGCGATCGTCTCCTCGACGGCGTCGCGCACGAGGTCCGCGGCGTCGTCCCAGCCGAGGTAATCGAGCATCTCGCGGCCCGAGAGGATCATCGCGGTGGGGTTCACCTTGTCCTCGCCGGCGTACTTGGGCGCGGAGCCGTGGACCGGCTCGGCGAGACAGCGGCCGTGGCCGCGGTTGATGCCGGGCGCGATGCCGAGGCCGCCGATCTGCGCGCCGGCGGCGTCGGACATGTAGTCGCCGTTGAGGTTCATCGTCGCGATGACGGAGTACTCGTCGGTGCGGGTCAGTAGCTGCTGGAGCATGTTGTCCGCGATGCGGTCGTTGACGACGACGGTGCCCTCGGGCTGTTCGCCGTCGTGTTCGTCCCACAGCTCGTCTTCGGTGATCACGTCCTCGCCGTACTCCTCCTCGGCGACCTCGTAGCCCCAGTCACGGAACGCGCCCTCAGTGAACTTCATGATGTTCCCCTTGTGGACGAGGGTGACCGAGTCGCGGTCGTTGGCGAGCGCGTAGTCGATCGCCTCGCGGACGAGCCGCTTCGAGCCGAACTCAGAGATGGGCTTGACGCCGAGCCCGACCGGACCGTCGTGGATGACGTCGGCGATCTCCATGTCGTCTTCGAGGAAGTCGCGTACCTTCTCGGCGCCCTCGGTGCCGGCCTCCCACTCGACGCCGGCGTAGACGTCCTCCGTGTTCTCACGGAAGGTGATCATGTCCATCTTCTCGGGACTTTTCACGGGTGACGGAACGCCCTCGATGTAGTAGGTCGGGCGGACGTTCGCGTAGAGGTCGAGCGTCTTCCGGAGCGCGACGTTCAGCGAGCGGAAGCCGGCGCCGACCGGCGTCGTCAGCGGGCCCTTGATCGCGACGCGGTGGTCGCGGATGGCCGAGACGGTGTCGTCGGGGAGGTTCTCGTCGTACTTCTCGCGGGCGGACGAGCCGGCGTAGACGCGCATCCACGCGATGGATCGGCCCGTCGCCTCGGCGGCGGCGTCGAGTACCTGCTGCGCGGCCGGCCCGACGTCGGTGCCGATCCCGTCGCCGTGGATGATCGGGATGATCGGATTCGAAGGAACGTTCAGCTCGCCGGTCTCCTCGTCGGCGAGCGTGATAGCTTCGCCGTCGTCGGGGACGTCGACCTTATCGTAGCTCATGAACGTTCGTGGATTCAGTTGGGCCCCTAAAGTGCCTGCCGTTTTCGGCGTGAGCGTCGCGCTCGCAGCGTTTGCCGGTTCTACCTCCGGTCTGCGTCAGACCGGTTCGACCTCGACGTCGAACATCGACCGCCAGCGGTAGCGCCGCCCGCCCCAGACGAACGTCCGACGCGCGAGCGCGTACGCCATCAGCGGCGGGGCGATCAGCACCCCGGGCGCCGCGAGCAGGAACGTCGCGCGGTCGATTCCGAACCGGGCGTACGCGGCCCCCGCGAGCGCCGTGACGAGTGCCACGCCCGCGACCGGCGCGAGCAGACAGAGCGCGGCCATGACGACGCCGAAGACGGCGTTGAACGCGGTCGCGGTCGGGGCGTGGTACCGGGTGATCGTGAAGAATCGGACGAACCGCTCCAGCGACCCCCGGAGCGAGCCGCCGGCCTCGACGTACCGCGTGCGGTCCGCCGCCGAGACGTCGAGGTGTTCGGTGAGCGTCCCGTCGTCGCTGACGGTCCGCCGGAGGTCCCGCCGGAACGCCGCCTCCCCGTCGCGGAGGTCGTCGCGCTCGAAGATCACCGCGCCGCCCCACGCGACGCCGGCCGCGAACACCGCGAGCGTCCCGCCGATCACGTACGCCGGCTCGAACAGCCGGGCGAGCGGGTCGAGCCCGACGAACACCGGGACCTCCGTGGTCGGTCCCCGGCGGTCGTAGTCGGCGTCGAGCGTCGCCAGCCAGTCGGACGGGTGATGAAAGTCGTCGTCCGTCCACGCGATCCGGTCGTTTTCGGCCGCCTCCATCCCGGCCGCGATGGCGTTCGCCTTCCCGGAGCAGCCCTCCGGCTCTCCCGCGACCACGATCCGGACCCGCTCCGGGAGGTCGCCGCGTCGGTCCGCGACGGGGTCGTCCGCGGAGTCGCAGATCACGAGCAGTTCGTCGGCCGCGGGGTCGGCGCCGTCGGCGTCGCGGTCACCGTCGCCCTCACCGCCCTCCCAGTCGCCGCCGAACGCCTCGGGACCGCGGAGCTGCGCCGCCACCTCGTCGCAGGCGTCGGTCCAGCGGACGGTCGGGAGCAGGACCGACACCGGCGTCGGGCCCGTCGACGCCGAGCTCGGTTCCGAATCGGTCACGCCGTGCGGTTCGGGCGGCCGATTGATAAACGGGGGCGGTCGAACCGCGGGCCCGTTCGTCGCCTCCCCGGCGTCGTCGGTCGTCACGATGCCCCCGACTCTCCCGCCGCCTTCCGGGCGCTTATGTGGCCGCCGCGGGAGCCTCCGGTATGCGAGTCATCGTCCACGGCGGCGCCGGCGGCGCGCCGGACGACCCGGAGCCCAGACAGGCGGTCCTCGACGACGCGGCAGCGCGCGGCGCCGACGCCACGTCACCGCTTGACGCGGTCGAGTCCGCGGTCGGCGTCCTCGAGTCGGACCCCCGGTTCAACGCGGGCGTCGGCGGCGCGGTCCAGTCGGACGGCGTCGTCCGCACCGACGCCGGCGTGATGACCTCCGACCGCGAGGTCGGCGCGGCCTGCTCGATGCCGGGCGTTGAGCACGCGGCGCGCGTCGCCCGCGTGGTTCACTCCGAGACGCCGCACGTCTTCGTCTCCGGCGAACACGCGGTCGATCTCGCCGCCGATTTCGGCGTCGAGACCGGCGTCGACCTGCTCACCGACGAGAAACACGAGCGCTACGAGGCCGAGGACCCGCCGCGGGGGTCGCCCCGCGAACACCTCGACTGGCTCGAATCGCGGTTCGGCTCGGGCGACGACCAGGCGGGGGAGACGTCCGACGACGGTGCCGAGGAGGGCGACGGCGGGAAAAACGGCGCCCCCGACCACGACACGGTCGGCGCGGTGGCGACCGACGGGGAGTCGTTCGCGGCGGTCACCTCGACGGGCGGCCGGTCGTTCGCACTTGCCGGGCGCGTCGGCGACGTGCCGCAGGTCGGGTCGGGGTTCTTCTGTACCGAGGCCGGCGGCGCGAGCGCGACGGGCGCCGGCGAGGACATCGCGCGCGTCACGCTCTCGCGGCGCGCCGTCGACTTCCTCGACGAGGGGCTCGACGCCCAGGGCGCGGCGGACCGGGCGATCGAGGAGTTCGAGGCGATCACGGGGTCCGGCGCCGGCGTGATCGTCCTCGGCGACGAGGGCGCCGGGAGCGCGTTCAACACCGAGGGGATGCAGACGAGCGTGGCGCTCGCCGAGTGAGGCGGGCCGTCGGGCGCGGCCCGGCCGGTCGCCGTCCGCGGAGGCGAGGATACAAATCCGGGGGTCGCCTTGCGCCGGTATGGTAACCTTCCTCGCCGGGGGGACGGGCACGCCGAAGCTCCTCGACGGCGCGGCCCGGGTGTTCGAGCCGGCCGAGACCGCGGTCGTCGCCAACACCGGCGACGACGTCGAGCTCGGCGGGCACCTCGTCTGCCCCGACGTCGACACGGTGCTGTTCGCGGGCGGCGGCGTCCTCGACCACGAGACGTGGTGGGGGATCGACGGCGACACGACCGCGACCCACGAGGAACTGCGGCGGCTCGCCGACGAGGTCGGACTCGGAACGGCCCCGCGCTACCTCGACGACGCTGCGCAGACCGCGGGCCGTGAGATCGCCCGGTGGCGGCGGTTCTCGGCGGTCGGCGAGTTCATGGAGATCGGCGACCGCGACCGCGCCGTCCACCTCACGCGCACGAGCCTGCTCGACGAGGGGAAGTCGCTCACCGAAGCGGTCGGGGTCCTCGCGGACGCCTTCGACCTCGACGTCGACCTCCTCCCGATGTCCGACGACCCGGTCGCAACCCTGGTCCACACCGAGGGCGGCGAGACGCTCCACTTCCAGGAGTACTGGGTCGCTCGGCGGGCCGAGCCCGCGGTCGCCGACGTGGAGTTTCGGGGCGCGGCGGACGCCGAACCCACCGACGCGGTGCTGGACGCCCTCGCGGAGCCGGTCGTGATCGGCCCCTCGAACCCCGTGACGAGCCTCGGGCCGATGCTCGCGCTCCCCGGCTTCGAGCGCGCGCTCCGGGAGACGCCCGTGGTCGCCGTCTCGCCGTTCGTCGGCGACGAGGTGTTCTCGGGTCCAGCGGCGGACCTGATGCGCGGCGTGGGCCGTAAGCCCTCGACGGCGGGCGTGGCCGACGCTTACCCCTTCGCGGACGCGTTCGTCCTCGACGACGACGATCCGACCGAGCTCGACCGACACGTCGAACGTACCGACACGCGGATCGCCGACGCGGACGACGCCGAGCGCGTCGCCCGCGCCTGCGAGCGCGCGCTGGCGGCGGTCACCGACGAGCCGGCGGGCGCGCGCCCGCCGGGGGGGGGCGCGGAGTGAGCCGGCGCGTCGCCGACGGGAGCCGCGGGCCCGACGGCACCGACCCGTTCCTCGTCGCCGCGAGCCTCAGCGGCGCCGCCGACGCCGCATGGGCCCGCGCCGCGGCCGAGCACGTCGACGTCGCGCTCCTCGGCGGCGTCGCGCTCGATTCGGCCAGCCGAGCGGCTGCCCGCGACCTCGTCGCGCGCGGGCGGTCCGAGTTCCTCCCGGCCGACCCGCTCGCCTTCGTCGCCGACCAGCTCGACGGGCTCGCGGACGCGCCGGTCCGTCCCGGGGTCAACGTCCGGAGTGCGACGCCGGAACCCGTTCGCGAGGCGGCGCAAATCTGCGCCGATCGCGGCGCGGTCTGCGAGGTGAACGCCCACTGCCGGCAGCCGGAGCTGCGCGCGGTCGGCTGCGGCGAGTCGCTGCTCCGCGAGCCGGACCGGCTCGCCCGGTACGTCGCCGCGGCGGCCGAGACGGGCGCGACAACGAGCGTGAAGGTCCGCGCCGAGGTGCCCGGCGTCGACCTCGTCGCCGTCGCGGAGCGCGTCGCCGCGGCCGGCGCGGACTGGCTCCACGTCGACGCGATGGACTCAGAGGCGGTCGTCGGCGAGGTCGCGTCCGCGATCGACGCGGCGCCCGCGAGCGGGGAGGAGACCGCACTCGGGGATCTGATTCTCGTCGCCAACAACGGTGTTCGGGGCCGCAAGACGGTCGCCGAGTACGCGGCGCACGGCGCCGACGCGGTGAGCGTCGGCCGCCCGACGGAGGACCCGCCCGTCCTCGCGCGCGTCGCGGACGCGGTGGAGGCGTGGCGTCGCGGGTCGCTTCCGCGCGAGGCCCGCGAGCCGGAGCCGGAACCCGAACCGGAGGCGTCGCCGTGACCCGGGACGTGTCCGCCGAGACGGACGCGACTGACCCCGTCGACGACGCGACGCTCGCGCTCCTCGTAGAGGTCGCCGGGACGCCGAAACCCGGGAACGTCGACCGGCGCCGCGACCTCGACGACCTGCGGTTCGAGGCGTTCCTCGGCGGCGCCGTCGGCGCGCGGTCCGGGCTCGAACTGGCGGCGGAGACGGGGCCGACCACGGGCGAGCCTCCCGTCGTCGGCGACGCGTTCGATCGCGCCGTGGCGGGAATGGCCGACCGCGCCGGGACCAACACGCAGTTCGGCTGTCTGCTGCTCTTGGTCCCGCTAGTGCGTGCGGCCGCCGATCCCGACCGCGAACTCTCTCCCGAGGGCCTCGACGCCGTCTGCCGGTCGACGACCGTCGAGGACGCGATCGCCTTCTACCGCGCGTTCGAGCGCGTCGACGTCGCGGTCGACGATCCGCCGCCGGGCGCGGACGACCTCGACGTGCGCCGCGGGAGCGATGCCGAGCCCGCGCTCCGGGAACGCGAGATGACCTTGCTGGATGTCCTGGCGCTGTCGGCCGACCCCGGCGACCCGGAGACCCCCGAGGACCCGGAGCGCGTCCCCGACCGCAACGCCGCCGAGTGGACCGAGGGATTCCCCCGAACGTTTCGCGCGGCCGAGTGGATCCTCTCCGACGAGGGGCCGCTCGCGGACCGGGCCGCGCGGGCGTTCCTCGGGCTGCTCGCCGCGGAGCCGGACACCCTCGTCGCGTCGACGCAAGGGGCAGAAACGGCGCGTGAGGCGAGCGCGTGGGCGAGGGAGATTCTGGAACCGGACGAGAGAGATCCGAAGGCTCCGGTCGGCGACGTTTCTGCGGTCGACGCCGACGCCGTCCACGGCGCCGACCTCGACGCCGCGGAGTCGCTGGCGGAGGAGTTCGTCGCCGAGGGGATCAACCCGGGCACGACGGCCGACCTCACCTGCGCGGCGCTGTTCGTCGCGCTCCGCGGCGGGGCGGAGGTGGCGCCGTGAGCGACGAGCGGGAGGAACACCTCGGCGTCGTCCCCGACGGCTGGCCGGTCCCGCTCCGCGGCGTCACCGAGTCGGTCGTGACGACGCTGGGGCCGAACGACCGGTGGAACGTCGCGGCGCTCGGACTCCACGCGCCCGAGACCGACGCGGACGGCGACCCCGAGGGTCCCGTCACCGCGCGCACCTACGGGCGCACCCGCACGTGGCGGAACTTCGCCGAGCGCGGGGGCGGCGTGGTCCAGTTCACCGCCGACCCGCGGACGTTCGTCGACGCGGCGCTGACGGTCACCGAGGTCGACGACCCGGTGCTTCCGAGCGCGGACGCGTGGGTCGAGGTCGACGCCGAGGAGGTCGCGGCCGAGACGGAGGGCGACACGACGGTCCGGACGTGGGAGCTGTCGCCGGTCGACTCGGCGGTGGTGAGCGAGCGCGTGCCGACGGTGAACCGGGGGTTCGGCGCGGTCGTCGACGCCACGGTGGCCGCCTCGCGGCTGGACGTGCCGGCGTTCGACACCGGAGAGCTGCTCGACCGGCTCCGGTACTTCGCCGACGTGGTCGAGCGCTGCGGCGGCCCGGCCGAGCGCGAGGCGTTCGCGCGCATCGACGAGGCGACCGGGTGGCGGGAGCGCGCGGACGAGGCGTGACGGAGAGGAAACGAACCCCGCCGCGCCTCCGGCTCGCGGCCGCTCGCGGCGGAACGAACCCTTTTAGTTCGGGCCGCCGGTACCGCTCGGTATGGCCATCAAACCCAAGTACATCAAACAGCTCGGGAACGTCCTGCTGGAGCGGTATCCCGACTCGTTCAACACGGACTTCGAGACGAACAAGGAGAGTGTCACGGCGCTGACGACCGTCGAGTCGAAAGGCGTCCGCAACCGGATCGCCGGCTACGTCACCCAGAAGAAGGCGCAGGCGGCAAAGCACGCGTAACCGTTCGGTTCGAATCGCACTGATTCTGCGGCCCGTCGCGACCGCCCGACACGTTAAGTCCGGAGCCGCGGCCATTCCGGCTCGATGGACGCGCTCGTGCGGCCGGTGGTCGATCCGACGTTCGCTGCGGGCGCCCTCGCGTTCCTGCTCGGCGGGGTCGCGCTCGGGACCGCGAGCGGGCTGGTCCCCGGGCTCCACGCGAACAACTTCGCGCTGCTCTTAGCCGGCTTCGCCCCGTCGGTGCCGGCCGACCCGCTGTTCGTCGGCGTCGCGATGCTCGGCGCCGGCGTCGTCCACTCCTTTCTCGATATCGTCCCCGCGCTCGCGCTCGGCGTGCCCGACGCCGCGACCGCGGTCGCCGCGCTGCCCGGCCACCGGTTGGTGATCGCGGGCCGGGGTCGCGAGGCACTCCGCCTCTCCGCGGTCGGCTCCGGGCTGGCGGTCGCGCTCGCCGTACCGCTCGCGGTCCCGATCACGTGGCTGATGACGCGGTGGTACCCGACGCTGCGCGCGCACCTGCCGCTGCTGCTCGGGGGCGTCGTCGCGCTGCTCGTCCTCACCGAGTCGTCGCGCCGGGCCGCGGTCGGCGGGCTGCTTGCCTTCCTCGCGAGCGCTACGCTCGGCTTCGCGACGCTCGACGCCGACCCCGCGGCGCCGCTGTCGACCGGGGGCGTCCTCGCGCCGCTGTTCGCCGGGCTGTTCGGCGTCCCGGTCCTCGTCGACGCGCTCGGCGGCGAGGGGGTCCCGCCGCAGGCGGACGCCCGGATCGCGATGCGGGCGCGCGACCTCGGAACGAGCGCGGGGGCCGGCTCGCTCGCCGGCGCGGTGGTCGGGTACGTTCCGGGCGTGTCGGCGGCCATCGCCGCCGTCGCCGCGATGCCCGCGGTGCCGCGCGCGTCGGCCGACCGCGGGTTCGTCGTGGCGACGAGCGGCGCCAGCACGGCCAACACGATCTTCGCGCTGTTCGCGCTGGTGGCGCTCGGGACGCCGCGGACCGGCGTGACCGTCGCGATCGACCGGGCCGGCGTGCCGTTCGCGCTGCCGATACTGCTCATCGCCGCCGCGACCGCCGCGTGCTTCGGGTTCGCCCTCGTCGTGCTCGTCGGCGACCCGTACCTCCGGATCGTCGGGAACGCCGACTACACCCGGCTCTCGGTCGGCGTGTTGGGACTGCTCGTGGCCGTCTCGTACGCGTTCGCCGGGGGGTTCGGCGTCGGCGTCCTCCTCGTCGCGGGCGCGCTGGGGCTCGTTCCGCCGCGGGTCGACGCACGGCGCGTCCACCTGATGGGCGTGCTCATCGGCCCGCTGATCGTCGGATGACGGGCGACAGCGGCGGCGGAACGGTGAGAGCGGGCCGCCGGGACCGCGTCCATCGAGTGGCACGGTACCGGGGCGCACGGCGCGTTCCGGCGAAAAGAACAACGGTTAAAAGTCGCCGCCGGTAGGTACGTGTATGAGCCAGAGCGACTCCCAAGCCACTCCGCAGTGCGTCTCCTGCGGGATTCAGGTGTCCGGCATGAACGCCGCGCGGTTCTCCTGTCCGGACTGCGGCGCCACCATCTACCGGTGCGCGAAGTGCCGGAAGCAGAGCAACCTCTACGAGTGCCACGACTGCGGCTTCCGGGGGCCGTAAGATGGGCGACGTCGCCGCCAAGATCAAGGTCATGCCGAACAGCCCCGACGTCGACCTCGACGACCTCCAGGACCGCCTTGAGGAGGTCCTCCCCGAGGGCGCGAAGATCCGCGGCTTCGAGCGCGACGACGTCGCGTTCGGGCTCGTCGCGCTCCTGCCGACCGTCATCGTCCCCGACGGCGCGGGCGGCACGGAGGCCGTCGAAGAGGCGTTCTCGCAGGTCGAGGAGGTCGAGTCCGTCGCGGTCGAAAACGTCGGTCGCCTGTAAGGCAGACAACTCGTCGACTGCGACTCCCGTTTTTTCGTTCGTTCGTCTCGAACAGCGACTGCCGTATCCCTTACCGGCCCGACTCGTAGAACTCCTCGCGGTAGACGCGCCCGAAGGCGTTGCGTCGGAGGGTGCTCGCCGCCGCGTCCGGTTCCTCCTGATACGTCGCCGCGATCACGGTGTCTGCGAACGGGACCGGATGCCAGACGACGTTGTCGACGTTCTCGGAGCCGATCCGCACGACGTCCTCGTCGTCGAACTCGCTGTCCGCGAGCCACGCGTCGAACTCGTCGCCCGTGCCGACGTGAACGGCGAGCAGCTCGGCGAACGTCGCGTCGCGGGCGGTCCGGATCACCTCCGGCGTGACGCGCTCGTCGTACTCGTCGGCGTCGAACGACATCGCCTTCGTCGCCTCGCGGACGACCACCTGCGCGACGGGGCCGACCTCCTCGTACCGTTCGAGCGCGTCGGCGCGGGTCTCCGGGGCGAACGTGCCTCTGGTCTCCATACGCGGGGTTGAGCGCGGGCCGAAAAGGGCGTTCCGTTACGAGTCGCGGTCGTCGTCCGCGGAGTCGGGGTCGTCGGCGTCGGCGTCGGTGTCGTTCTCCTGTTCCTGCGCTTTCCGGGTCATCTCGCGCGCCTCGCGCAGCGCCTCGGCGACCTCGGGGTCGTCGACGGATTCGGGGTCCGGGACGCCGGCTCCGGAGGCGGGGTCGGGGTCGGCGCCGTGCCCGTGGTCGGCGTGGTCGTGACCAGCGTGTTCGTGCCCGGCCGCGCCTCCGCCCGATCCCATCCCCACATCAGGGCGGCCGCGCGGGACGGTGTCCTCGAACACCTCGTCGTACTCGGCGTCGTCGGCGTGCGGGGTCACCTCGGCCGCGAGCTGGGCGGGCTCTCGCTCGCTCCAGTCGTCGACGCGCTCGTCGAGCCAGTCGGCGTGGTCGCCGCCGTGGAGCATCGCCGTGAACGCGAGGTGGTGCGCGAGGTGTTCGCCGTCGCGCTGCGGGGTGTCACAGACCGGGCACGCGTATCCCATTATGAATTCGCGTTGACCCGTGAGGCGTAAATCGGCGTCGAACGTTGTCGGAGTCGATGGGAGTTATTTATAAATCATACCGGCCGTGACGCGAACAACATCGCCGAAGTCCCAGCCGCTCGCTTATAAATGGCTAATACCGGATCGACGGCAAACACCGCCAAAGCCCCAGCCGCGAGGGCGGCGCACGCTCGTTGTCGTTCGAGACGCCGAAGGCGTCTCGTGATGACGAGAGAGCTTCGCTCTCTCGAACCACGCTCCCCAGTCGCTCGCGCTGCTCGCTCCTTGCGGTGTCGCCGGCGGCTTCGCCGCCGGCTTTCCGTGGCGCGTAGCGCCACGCTACTTACGTCGCCTGCGCCGCCCTCGCGGCTGCCCCTTTGAGTCCCGCCCCGCACCGCCCCGCACAGCACCTCACGCCTCCCCAGCCTCGCGGTTCGCTCGGGCCCCCTCCGGTCGCCCTCGCTCACCGCGTCCCTCGCGCGTGCTGCTCGGCCGCAACGCGGCCTCGCAGGCACGCGCCACCGCACCGCGGCACTATTTATAAACGGCCACGCCACCCGGGTTCGTTTATTTATATACCACTTCGCCGTCGAGGTCGGCCCTCCGCCGGAAGCCGTCGCGCGGGCTGACGCCGCTATAACAGCAACTTTATCACTCGCACGGGGCGAAATTCGGGTAAGACTACTCCGTTAGGAGGTCCAACAGTGACTGAAGCCAACACACAACCGGAGGTGAACATCGGTCTCGTCGGTCACGTCGACCACGGGAAGACCACGCTGGTACAGGCGTTGTCCGGCTCGTGGACCGACCAGCACAGCGAGGAAATGAAGCGCGGCATCTCGATCCGGCTGGGGTACGCGGACGCGACGTTCCGACGCTGCCCCGGCGTCGACGCGCCCGAGTGTTACACCGTCGACGAGGAGTGCGAGGACGGCTCCGAGAGCGAGCCGATCCGGACCGTGTCGTTCGTCGACGCGCCCGGCCACGAGACGCTGATGGCGACGATGCTCTCGGGCGCCTCGATCATGGACGGCGCGGTCCTGGTCGTCAGCGCGACGGAAGACGTCCCGCAGGCCCAGACGGAAGAGCACCTGATGGCGCTCGATCTCATCGGGATCGAGAACATCGTCATCGCCCAGAACAAGGTCGACCTCGTGAGCCGCGACCGCGCCGTCGACAACTACGAGCAGATCCAGGAGTTCGTCGAGGGCACCGTCGCGGAGGACGCGCCGATCGTCCCCGTCTCGGCCCAACAGGAGGTCAACCTCGACCTCCTCATCGACGCCATCGAGACGGAGATCCCGACGCCGGACCGCGACCCGGGCGAGAGCGCCCGGATGTACGCGGCCCGCTCGTTCGACATCAACCGACCGGGCGCGAGCGCCGAGGACCTCAAGGGCGGCGTCGTCGGCGGCTCGCTCGTCAGCGGCGAGCTGTCGGTCGGCGACGGCTTAGAGATCCGCCCGGGCCGCGAGGTCGACGAGGAGGGCCAGACCGAGTGGCGCCCCCTGGAGACGACCGTCCGGTCGCTCCAGGCCGGCGACCGCGACGTCGAGACCGCCCACCCCGGCGGCCTGCTCGGCGTCGGCACCGGGCTCGACCCGAGCCTGACGAAAGGCGACGCCCTCGCCGGGCAGGTCGCCGGCGAGCCCGGCACCCTCCCGCCGACGCGCGAGGAGTTCGAGATGAAAGTCGACCTCCTCGACCGCGTCGTCGGGAAGGAGGACGACGAGAGCGGCGAGAGCGACATCGAGGAGATCAGCACCGGCGAGCCGCTGATGCTCACGGTCGGCACGGCGACGACGGTCGGCGCCGTGACGAGCGCGCGCGACGGCGAGTGCGAGGTGAGCCTCAAGCGGCCCGTCTGCGCCGAGGAGGGCGCCCAGATCGCGATCAATCGGCGCGTCGGCGCGCGCTGGCGGCTCATCGGCGTCGGGACCCTGACGTAACGTGGCCGACGACGCCCGCGCGGACGGCTCCGAGTCGACCCCCGCGGGCGACGCCCGCAGCGAGGATCTCGCGGAAGACGGCCCCGGCGGCGCCCCTGTCGTCGCGCTCGACACGAGCGCGCTGATGGCGCCGGTCGAGGCCGACCTGCGGCTGTTCGAGGAGCTGGACCGGCTCCTCGGCGGCTACGAGGCCGTGGTGCCGGAGGCGGTGCTCGCGGAGCTCGACGGGCTCCAGGGCGGCAACGGCGCCGAGGCGACCGCCGCGAGCGTCGGGGCGGATCTCGCCGAGCGGGCGGAGGCGGTGGAGACGGACGAATCGTACGCCGACGACGCGCTCGTCGCCCTGGCCGCGGCCGGCCGGGTCGACGCCGTCGTCACGGTCGACGGACCCCTCGCGAACCGGGTGCTGGCCGCGGACGCACCAGTAATCGGTTTAAGGGGTCGGAACACACTGGCGATAACGGAACCCTAGCGGCCGCGGACAACCAACAACATGTACAAACGAGTTCGACTCAAGGACACGGTCGAGGTCCCGCCGAAGCACCTGGCGGACGTCACCGACGAGCGGGTGAAGGCCCTGCTCCAAGACAAGCTGGAAGGACGGATGGACGAAGAGGTCGGCAGCGTCGTGAGCGTCATCGAGGTTCACGACATCGGGGAGGGCGCGGTGTTACACAACCGCCCCGGCGTCTACTACGAGGCGGAGTTCGACGCACTCACCTACGACCCCGACATGCAGGAGGTCGCCGACGGCACCGTCGTCGAGACGGTCGAGTTCGGCGCCTTCGTCGGGATCGGGCCGGTGGACGGGCTGCTCCACGTCTCGCAGATCACCGACGAGTACCTCACGTTCGACGGCGCGAACCAGCAGCTCGCCTCGTCGGACTCCGACAAGACGCTCGGCGTCGACGACGCGGTGCGCGTCCGCGTCGTCACCAAGAGCATCGACGAGCGCAACCCGCGCGACTCGAAGATCGGGCTCACGGCCAAACAGCCCGGCCTCGGCAAACACGAGTGGCTGGAGGGCCAGCGGAAACACCGCGAGCAGACCGGTGAGGAGGCCGACTGATGGCCGAGGACCGCCTGGCGTGCCGGGAGTGCCACCACGTCAACGACCCGGACGCCCAGACCTGCGCGCTCTGCGGGTCCTCGTCGCTGACGGAGGACTGGGCGGGCTACGTCATCATCACCGATCCCGAGGACAGCCAGATCGCCGAGGAGATGAACGTCTCCGAGGCGGGCGCATACGCGCTCAAGGTCCGCTAACCGGCCGCACTGAGGCCGAACGAAACCGATGATCGACTCACCCGACGACCCGTCCGACCCGCTTCTCACGCTGCCCGAATCGCTGCGCGACGCGTTCAAGGAGCCGCTGGGGCCGGTGACCACTGATGCCGCCGCGCTCTTAGAGGCCGCCGACGAGACCCGCGAGCGACACGGCTCCCCGGACGAGGGGCCCCCGCGGCTGATCGCGGTCGGCGACGTGGTCACGTATCACCTCCGGGGTGCCGGCCGCGTCCCGGACGCGGCGTTAGTCGACGGGAAGACGGAGCGCGAGGCGGTCCGCGAGGAGATAGCGACCGCGCTCGACGCCGCCGAAGAGCGGCGCATTCCCGTCGAAAACCCCGCCGCAGCGCTGTCGGCGGCGCTGCTCGACGCGCTCGCCGAGGCGCTCGCGGCCACCGAGCCGGTGACGATCGAGGTGACCGGCGAGGAGGACTTAGCGGCGCTGCCGGCGATGCTCGCGGCGCCGCTGGGGTCGACCGTCGTCTACGGCCAGCCGGGCGAGGGAATGGTCCGCGTCGCGGTCACGCCCGAGACCCGGCGGCGGGCGCGAGAGCTGTTCGAGGGGCTGACCGGCGACACCGCGGCCGCGTACGAGATTCTCGGCGTCGACCCGGACGAGTTCGACGACGCCGGCGGAGAGTAGGTGACAGCCGGTCCGTCGGCGTCACTCGCGGTCGACGGCGACGACGGTCGCCGCGAGGACGGCGAGGCCGGCCACCAGCCCGACCGCGCTCGTCAGCCGCGGCGTCACCGGGACCGTCGAAACCGAGAGGTACGGCTCGACGCCGTTGCGCCGGAGGGCGTCGAGCGCGTCGACGCCCCAGTGACCGCTCGCCAGTAGCGAGAGGCCGACGCCGACGCCGAGGCCGCCGGTGACGAACCCGATCCCCGTGAGCGCGTCCTCGATGGCGAGGAACGACCAGACCGCGTCGTCCGTCGGTTCGGGACCGCGCGCGAGGCGGCGGTGGAGCGCGACGAGCCCGAGACCGGCGAGGCCGGCGGCGACGGTGCCGGCCAGCACGACCGCCGCGACGCCGAGCGGGGTTGCGAGCGGCGGCCCCGAGAACGCTGCGTCGCGGACGGCCGCGGGCAGGGTCGCGACGACCGGCGCCGCGAGCGCACCGAGGAGTGCCAGCGCGCCGCAGACCCGGGCCTTCCGGAGCGGCGACAGCGGGACGATGACGTTCGCCGCCCGGACGAGGTCGTACTCCGAGCGGTCGGTCGGCTCGAATCGAGTGTCGTCGGACATCCGCGCGGTAACGATACACACGCTCCGGAGAAGTGAAACTCTGACGCCGAACGGGGCACTCGGTCGACGGTCGGCGAGCGGTTCGGCGGCGTCACCCCCGCTTCGAAATCCTTTTACAGCTTTCGAGGGGATATACGCCCAACTGAACCATGGACGTCGATATCATCTCCGAGGAGGAGAACCCGATGTTGCACCGCACGGACATCCGTTTCGAGACGACCCACGAGGAAGCCACCCCTTCGCGGCTGTCGGTCCGCGACTCGCTGGCTGCCAAGCTCGACAAGGACTCCGAGGAGGTCGTCGTCCACGAGCTCGACACGAAGTTCGGCATGCGCAAGACGATCGGCTACGCGAAGGTGTACGACTCCGCGGCTGACGCCTTGGAGGTCGAACAGGACCACATGCTCGAACGCAACAAGATCGGCGGCGAAGAGGCGGACGCCGAGGAAGCGTAACCCCGCCGGATGCGAGTCCTCGGCATCGAGGGTACCGCGTGGTGCGCCAGCGCCGCGCTGTACGACGCCGAGACCGACTCAGTTCTCATCGAATCCGACGCCTACGAGCCGGACAGCGGCGGCATTCACCCGCGCGAGGCCGCCGAACACATGTCGGAGGCGATCCCCGAGGTCGTCGACCGGGTACTGAGCGCGGCCGAGGCGGAACACGGCCCGGACGCGGTCGACGCGATCGCCTTCTCCCGGGGCCCCGGGCTCGGCCCCTGCCTCCGGATCGTCGGGACCGCGGCGCGGTCGCTGGCCGGGACGCTCGACGTCCCCCTCGTCGGCGTCAACCACATGGTGGCGCACTTAGAGATCGGTCGCCATCAATCCGGCTTCGACAACCCGGTCTGTCTGAACGCCTCGGGCGCAAACGCGCACCTGCTCGGCTACCACGACGGGCGCTACCGCGTTCTCGGCGAGACGATGGACGCCGGCGTCGGCAACGCGATCGACAAGTTCACGCGCCACGTCGGCTGGAGCCACCCCGGCGGGCCGAAGGTGGAGGCGGCGGCCGCGGAGTTCGCGGCGGCCGCGGGCGGTTCCGGCGACGACAGTAAAGGTGACGGGGGGACCGCCGACGCCAACCTCCTCGACCTCCCGTACGTCGTCAAGGGGATGGACTTCTCTTTTTCCGGGATCAGCTCGGCCGCCAACGACGCGGCGGACAATGGGGTCCCCGTCGAGGAGATCTGCTTTTCGCTTCAGGAGCACGTCTTCGCGATGCTCGCGGAGGTGTCGGAGCGCGCGCTGTCGCTGACCGGCGCCGACGAGCTCGTGTTGGGCGGCGGCGTCGCACAGAACGACCGGCTGCGCGAGATGCTGGCCGCGATGTGCGAGGCCCGCGGCGCCGACTTCCACGCCCCGGAGCCGCGCTTCCTCCGTGACAACGCGGGGATGATCGCCGTGTTGGGCGCGAAGATGGCCGCCGCGGGCGACACGATTCCGATCGCGGAGTCCGCGGTCGACCCGAACTTCCGACCGGACCAGGTGCCGGTGACGTGGCGCGACGGCGAGTCGGTCGCTCGGGGAGGCCCGGGTAGTGGGTCGGGCGGCGCGGCGCGCGACCCGGACGCGGACCGCCGCGGCGCGGAGGCGACCGTGACGGTCGAGGGGAGGGGCGGCGACCGTCGCGTGATCAAGCGGCGCGTGGAGAAGTCGTATCGCCACCCCGAGCTCGACCGGACGCTCAGGCGCGACCGCACCGTCGCGGAGGCGCGGCTGACGAGCGAGGCGCGGCGCGCGGGTGTGCCGACGCCGCTCGTGTCCGACGTCGACCTCGCGAACGCGACGCTGACGCTCCAGTACGTCGGCGACCGCGACCTCGCGGCCGCCCTCGACGAGCGGTGGACGGAGGCCGTCGGCCGCCACCTCGCGCGGCTTCACGGCGCGGGGATCGTCCACGGCGACCCGACGACCCGGAACGTACGCGTGTCGCCCGACGACGTCGAGGCGGGGGCGGAGAGCGGCAACGCCGACCCCGCGCCGGAGACGTACCTCATCGACTTCGGGCTCGGCTACCACACCGGCCACGTCGAGGACCACGCGATGGACCTCCACGTGTTCGAGGGATCGATCCGGGCGACCGCGACAGACCCGGACCCGCTGATCGCGGCGTTCGAATCGGGGTACGGGGCCGTCGGAGACGGCGAGGTCCTCGAACGGCTTCGCGACGTGGCGGACCGCGGCCGGTATCGCTGAGGACTTCCGGCGCCGCCGACCGCGGCGTCGGCGCGGCTGCGCTCCCCACGGCGATCGGCGTCCGATGGCGCCACGATTTATGGTGCCAGCGGATAGAGTACCGGGCATGGGAGATAAACCGTCGTCGGGAGAGATTCTCGGAATCCCGTACAACTTCGAGCGCCCGAGCCTCGGACGCCTGCTTTCGTCGTACTGGCAGCCCGGCAAGGGGATGCTCGTCGAGAAGCCGTTCGGCATCGGCTACACGCTGAACCTCGCCAACTGGCGGTCGTGGCTCGTCCTCGCCGTCGCCGGTGGGCTCTACTACCAGCAGCAGCAGTCCGGCGGCCCCGACGCGTCGGGCGGACACGACGAGGACGCCGCGGACGACGGGGACGGCCCCGTCGAAGTGATCGTCGACGACGACTGACGCCGAGCGCGACCTCTGACCGAGGGAACGGCGTGCGGGGTGGTACCGCGATCGCCGTTTTTCGCCGTTGATTCCGCATCGGTTTCTTTTAAATACCAGCAGCGCGCAGAACGGATAATGAAAGTCCAGTTCGAGTGCTCCTGTTCGGAGGAGATCTCCGAGTTCACCCGCGGCGAGGCGAGCCGCGGCGTCCACGTCGAATGCGGGAACTGCGGCGCGGTGTACGCCGTGACGATCACCGAGCTTGAGTAGCGGGCGGCGGAGCGGACTCGAACCGGAGCCGGACCGTCGTGCCGTCGTCCGTCGCCTCGAAGCGGACGGTCCCCCCCTGCGTCTCGCACATCCACTTGACGAGCCACAGCCCGATGCTGCTCGCGTGCGAGAGCGGCGTCTCCTCTTCCGCCTGTAACACCGCGCGCTCGTCCGGCGGGATCCCCGGCCCGTTGTCGGTGACCTCCAGACAGGTGGTGGTCCCGTTCTCGCGGATCGTCGCCGCCACGCGCCGCGTCGCGCCGTCGTTGTGGGTGACCGCGTTCTCGAACACCTCGCGGATCGGGAACTCGACGGAGTCGTCCGCGCGGATCCACGCCTCGGACGGGGTTTCGACCGTGACCGCGGTTCCGTCGTCGTCGAGGACCCCGATCGCCTCGTGAACGGCGTCGACGAGGTTCACGCGCTCGTCCGGCGGTTCGGGCGAGGCGTCCTCGATCACCCGGAGCTTCTCGCTGATCGCGATGACGTCGTCGGTCGTCTGCCGGATCGTCTCCAGGCACTCCTGGCCCCGCTCGTCGTCGACTCGGTCGGCCAACAGGTCGGTGTACCCCTGAATCACGTTGAGGTCGTTGCGGACGTTGTGTCTGAACACCCGGCTCAGCACCTGTAGCTGCTGGTTGGAGGTTTCGAGGTCCCGTCTGGCGGTCTCTGCCCGCCGCCGGTGGTGCGTGACCGCGCCGTAGAGGAGTCCGCCGGACCCGGCGACGAGCAGGAAGTCCCCGACGAGTCGCGTCGGCGCCCACCCCGCCGCGGTCCCGTTCGCCGACGCGACCGCGAGGTGAACCGCGACCGCGAACAGCGCTCCGAGACAGAGGTACGCCGCCGTGAGAGCGGCCGCAGACCGCCCGTAGATCAGTTCCGAATTAAACTTCATTTATATTTAACTTTTACTCGCCGAATTTTCTTCGCGAGCAACTCCTCGACGGCCGTCGGCTTAAATTTTGACCGTCGCATCCGATCGCAGAAAGACAGTCACCACGACGCGCAGTCGGCGCAGACGAAGTCGTCCTCGTCGCGCCAGCGGCGCTCGACCCGCTCGCCGCAGCGGTCGCACGCCGCGCCGTCCGTATGCCACGTCGAGGTGGCGACCGCGGGGTCGACGGCGGCCGGGTCAGCGGCGTCGTTCGGATCGCTCGGGGCGTCCGGGTCCCCGTCGTCCGAGGCAGAATCGTCGGCGGCTTCCGCCGCGTCGGAATCGGCGTCTGCGGCCTCTGTGGCGTCGGAATCGGCGTCCTCATCACCGAGGGCGAACTCGTCGAGCGAGCGGTCCTCGGGCATCTACGCCTCCCGTCGGAGCCGGTCGACGACGTAGTCGCGCTCCAGTTCGCCCAGGAACTCCCCGAGCCGCGGCCCCTGCGTGTCGTCGAAGAAGAGGCGGTAGCCGGCCGCGAAGAAGTCGCTCACCTCGACGTCGTGGTCGCGGGCGGTCTCGTACATCGCCCCCTGGATCTCCTCGCCGTCGTGGCCGGCCGCGACGAAGTCGGCGAGGTCGTCGAGCGCGGCCGCGACGTCCTCGTCGAACTCGACCGCGGGGAGGTCGGTCTGGAGGCGGTAGTCGTACTCGTTTTCGGTCCGCTCGGCCCAGTTCCGGGCCTGCTCCACGCGGGCGAGCGCGGCGTCGACCGCGTCCTCGTCGGCCTCGGCGGGGATGTGCCCCTCGTCGCGGGCGAGGCGCTCGCGGAAGTCGGGGTCGTCGACCATTCCAAGGACCGCCGCGAACGTGTACGGGAGCCGGATCGGCCGCTCCGTCGGCGGGTCGTCCGGTCTCCCGACGACGAACGGGTAGGCGCGCTCGGCGAACGCGGTGAGGTCCGGGTCGTCGACCTCGCCGAAGTAGGCGCGCTCGAACCGGTCGAACCGGTCGACGAGCTGGTCGAGCCGTTCGACGTCGAGGTCGCGGGCCTTCTTCGGGTGGAGCGCGAAGAAGTAGCGTAGCACCTCGGGCTCGATGAGCTCAAGCAGCTCCTGGACCGTGACGACGTTGCCCTCGGAGGAGGAGAACGCCTCGCCGTTGAGCGTGAACCACTCGTACACCATCGGCACGGGCGGCTCCTCGCCGAAGACGTTCCGCGCGACGTCGACCCCGGAGGGCCACGACCCCTCGGCGTGGTCCTTCCCGAACGGCTCGAAGTCGACGCCGAGGACCTCCCACTGTGCGGGCCACTCAAGCCGCCACGGGAGCTTCCCCTCGCGGAACGTCGCGGTCCCCTCGTGGCCGCATCCCTCGATGGTGTTGCCGCCGGCGTCCATGTCGGTACAGACGTAGTCGACGGTCTCCGCGTCAAGGTCGATCGCCGTCACCGTCTCGGTGACCTTGCCGCACGACTCGCAGACCGGGTTGAAGGGGACGTACTCGTCGTCGACCTTGTCCTGATACGGCGAGAGCACCTCGCGGACGCGCTCGACGTCCGAGAGGACCGTCCGGACCGCGTCGTCGAACGCGCCGTCGGCGTACAGCTCGGTGTTCGAGAGCATCTCGACGGGGACGTTCAGCCGGTCGGCGTCGGCCTTCAGCAGGCCCGCGAAGTGGGCCGCGTACGAGTCGGCCTCGCCGAACGGGTCCGGAATTGCCGTGTACGGCTTCCCGAGGTTGCGGCCGAGCGCGCCGGCGTCGACCTCGCCGAGGCCGACGATCTCGCCGTCCGCGTTCGCTAACTTCCGCGGGACCTTCCGCAGCGGGTCCCTGTCGTCGGAGGTGAACACCTGCCGGACCTCGTGACCGCGGTCGCGGAGCACCTCGGCGACGAAGTAGCCGCGCATGATCTCGTTGAAGTTGCCGAGGTGCGCGACCCCGGAGGGGGAGACGCCGCCCTTGATCACGATCGGCTCGTCGGGGTCGCGCGTCTCGATTTTGTCCGCGACGACGTCGGCCCAGAAGGCGTGGAACGTCTCCGCAGATTCGTCGCTCGCGCCCTCGCCGTCGTCGACCGCTTCCGCGCTCTCGTCTGCCGCTCCCTCGTCGAGCGCGGTCTGCTCGGAGAGGATGTGCGGGGAGTCGTCGTCCGCGCTCATCGGTCCTCCGTCCAGCGGCTCGGTTCGGCGCCGTCGACGGGGACCACGTCGGTCCCCGTGTGGTCGCCGCGCAACACAGCGTCGACGACGGCGCTCGGGTCGGTACCGTCTAAGACGATCGACCGGATGCCGGCCCGGTCGATCAGCTTCGCGGCGAGCAGGTCGACGGGCGCGGACGCGCCCGCGTCGCGGCTCATCGGGAGCACGATGTCGACGAGCTCGGCCGGCGACAGCTCCGCGAACTGGGTCGCGTCGGGGTCGGCGTTGGGGTCGGCGTCGTACACCCCGTCGGCGCTCGTGGCGTACACGAGCAGGTCGGCGTCGACCGACTCGGCGAACGCGGCGGCGACCGCGTCGGTCGTCTGTCCCGGCGTCACCCCGCCCATCACCGACACCTCGTCGCGGCGGAGCGCCGCCGCCGCCTCCTCCGTGTCGGGCGCGGGCGCGAGGCTCGCGCGGTCGCCGAGCGCGGCGATCAGGAGGCGGGCGTTGAGCCGTGTCGTCCCGATGCCGAGCCGGTCGAGCTCGACCTCGTTGGCCCCGATTTCGCGGGCCGTCTCGATGTACTCGCGGGCGACGCCGCCGCCGCCGACGACGACCCCGACCTCGCAGCCGTCGGCGACCAGTCGTTCGATCGCCTCGGCGTAGGCGGCCACGCGCGCGGGGTCGAGGTCCGGCGCGAGCACGCTCCCGCCGACAGAAACGACGACTCTCATTGGCGACGAGTACCCCTGTCGCGGTCTTAAGGATTGTCAAGCCCGGACGCGGCGGAGCCGGTCCGGGACACCGGATCCGGACCGACGGGACGACCGGGAAACGCCTAAGCCGGTCGCGGCCCGCTCTCGGGTATGCGACCGATATCGATCGTCGGCGACGGGGCTCGGCGCTGGCGCGGCGGCTCGCGGCGCGGCTGGACGGGCGGGTCGCCGTCGTGGAACGCGGCGCCGACCCGGACGGCGGGAGGCGGAGCGAGGCGGACTCGGTCGGTCCGACCGATCCGGCCACCGACGGCGGGGTGGTCGACGGCGAGGGGACCGACCCCGCTCGACGCCCCGACGCCGACACCGAGATCGCGTTCGACGCGGACGGGAACTGGACCGGGCGGGGAAGCGTCGAGGGGTTCGACGACCTGCTCGACGGGCTCGCCCCCGACCACGACTACCTGCTGGCGGTCGGCGAGTCGCGCCTGCGCGTCCCCGCGGTCCTCCTCGGCCCGAACCCGGACCCCGAGAGCGTGCCGGGCACGGTCCTCGCGACCGCGGGCGCCCCCGACGAGGTCGACCTCGACGCGCTCGTCGCCGACCTCGACGACGCGGAGCCGTGGATCACCCGCGAGACGCTCGTGCGGCGCGTCGAGGCGTCGGCGGACGCCGACCGGTCAGGGGCGATCGCCACGTTCACCGGCCGCGTGCGCGCCCGCGACGACCCGGACGACGACCGGACGACGCACCTCGCGTTCGAGAAGTACGAGGGGGTCGCCGAGGCGCGGATGGGGGACATCGCCGACGAGCTCGAAGACCGCGACGGCGTCTTCGACGTGCGGATGCACCACCGCACCGGCGTGATCGAGGCGGGCGAGGACATCGTGTTCGTGGTCGTGCTCGCCGGCCACCGCCGGGAGGCGTTCCGGACGGTCGAGGACGGGATCGACCGGCTGAAAGACGAGGTACCGATATTCAAAAAGGAGGCGACAGAATCGGAGACGTTCTGGGTCCATCGGCGCGACTGAACGGTGGTCGGAGGCGGCGTCGAGGCCTTCCCCACAACGTCGGACGGCCGGTGAGCGGGCCGCGCGAGGGGCGCGCGGTCGCTCCGAGACGGTGTTACGCGGCCCATTTTGCCGGTAGTTGTCGGGCGAACGCGGCGGCGACGAGTGGCTCGTTCCCCGAGTAGTTATCGAGAGAAACGAGCGTAAAACGGATTATAAAACGTCTGCGCCGCTTTGGAACCGTTGTAAAGAGTCCGTCAGACACGTTTTAGCCCGTCGAGTTCGGTGAAACGCCCTGAAACCCCCTGAACGTCGCCCAACGGTGTTGCCTTTATAACACCCTCCGGCGGCAAGCGTGGGGTGTACCATGAGCGCGACAGCGAACCCCTCCACGAACGCGAGCGCGAACGACGACCGCAGCAAGGAAGAGCGGCTGAAGCAGTACCTGCTCGACCGCGCGCAGGACGGCGAGATGTACTTCAAAGGGAAGTTCATCTCCGAGGACGTCGACCTCTCGCCGAAGGATATCGGCGCCCTGATGGTGAAGCTCCGCGATTCCGCGACGGAGCTCACCGTCGAGAAGTGGTCGTACACGGGCGCGACGACCTGGCGCGTCGAGCCCGCCTGACATTCCCGGTCCCAACTGACGCCCGCAGCACCGCCCCCGACGCGCACCACCGCACCGACGTTCGCGGTTCGGTCCCCGACTCGCGCTTTCTGACCGCGCACGCGTCCGCCTCGCGAACCGAGCGGACGACCGGTCCCCCCGTTTCCGGTTCGCTCACCCGCCGACGCGGGGTTTATACTCGCCGACCAGTTACGACGAGGCGATGCCAGAACACGAGGACGCGGCGGCGGCCGGCGACGGCGCGCCGCGTCCGGAGCCCCTCCGGACGTTCTTCCGGATCGACGAGGTCCGCCGCGAGGACGGCCGCGTGCGATACCGCGGCGAGTCGTACGTCCCGGAGCGGACGCTGCTGCGAAAGCTGACCCCGCACTTCCGAGAGGCGGGCTACGAGGTCGACGTCGAGGTCGTCGACGACGGCCACGTCGTCGTCGCGACGCCGTTCGACCGCGGCCGCGACGGGATCCCGTGGGTGAACGTCGCCATGTTCGCGGCCACGATACTGTCGACGCTGTTCGTCGGCGCGTACGGCTGGTACTACGTTCCGCTCGCGGAGATCCAGTCGAACCCCCTCTCGCTGCTTCAGGCGTGGCCGTTCACCGCCGCCGTCCTCGGCGTTCTGATGACCCACGAGCTCGGCCACTACGCCGCCGGGCGCTACCACGGCGTCCCCGTCTCGCTCCCGTACGTCATCCCCTTCATCTTCCCGTTCGGCACGCTCGGCGCGGTGATCCGGATCCGGGGGCGGATGCCCTCGCGGAAGGTCCTCTTCGACATCGGCGCCGCCGGCCCGATCGCGGGGTTGGTCGCGACGGTCGTCGTGACTGCCGTCGGCCTCTCCTTAGACCCGATTGGGGTGCCCGCGGAGCTCGCGAGCTCGTCGAGCTCGGTGATCCGGTTCAACAACCCGCCACTCTTAGACCTCATCGCCGGCGTCCTCGGGCAGCCGACGAGCTACGGCGACCCGCGGCTCACCGCCCACCCGGTGGTGATCGGCGGCTGGGTCGGGATGTTCTTCACCCTCCTGAACCTCCTCCCGGTCGGCCAGCTGGACGGCGGTCACATGGTCCGGGCGATGCTCGGGCCGCGACAGGAGACGGTGGCGGCGCTCGTCCCTGGCGCGCTGTTCGGGATCGCCGCGTACCTCCACTTCTGGCGGGGGCTCGGGCTGAACGAGTCCGTCGGGCTGTGGGCGTTCTGGGGCGTGTTCGCGACGGTGATCGCGTTCAACGGCCCGGCCGACCCGACCGACGAGGAGGGTGTGGGGCTCCCGCGGCTCGCGGTCGGCCTCGCCACGTTCGCCGTCGGCGCGCTCTGTTTCCTCCTCGTGCCGATTCAGGTCGTCGGCGCGTGACGCCGCGACTCAGTCGTCGCGCTGGTTCTTCATCCCCTGCCTGGTGAACTGGGGCGTGGTCCGGAGCCCGCGCTTCTTCCGGAACGACCGGTACAGGGCGATCGCGAGCGGCGCGGCCAACGCGAGGACGACGAGCGCGAGCCGCCAGTTGTCCGCGAACGAGTAGAGGATCGTCGCCGAGAGGACGCCGACGGCGAGCAGCACGGAGTAGGCGATCCGCATCGCCAGCTTCTCTAAGACGTTCGTGTCGTCCTCCAACACGACGTTGACGGTGAGGTCGTCGCGGTTGGCGCGGTCGAGGAACTCGTCGGCCTTCGGCGGGACGGTGAACAGCGCCTCGGTGGTCTTTTGTACCTGCCGGCCGGCGTCCTCGGCGAGATCCCGGGCGGTCTGCTCGTAGTACCCCTCCTCGCGGAGGTAGTCGGTCGCCGTCGAGATGAAGTCGAACTCGGGGTCCAAGGTGACACAGACCCCCTCGACGACGGTAGCGACGCGGAGGACCAAGGCGAGGTTCGGCGGGAGCCGCAGCGGGAACTCGTAGATGGTCGACTCCACCTGCTCGATGATCTGGTTCACCTGGTACTGCTCGATGTCCTCGCCGCTGGCGTCCGCGATGGCCAGCTCCATCACGTTTCCCATCACCTCGCGGTCAGCCTCCGGCGAGAGCGTCCCCATCGAGATCAGCGTGTCGAGGATGGCGTCGATGTCCTGCCGCGCGACCGCGACGTAGAACTCGACGATCTTCTCCTGGACGAACGGGTCGACCCGGCCCGCCATCCCGAAGTCGTAGAAGATCACGGCGCCGTCGTCCGCGACCGCGAGGTTCCCCGGGTGGGGGTCGGCGTGGAACACGCCGTCCTCGATTATCATCTGGAGGTACACCTCCTGGAGCGTCTCCGCGATCTGCGTCCGGTCGTGTCCCGCCTCGTCGAGCGCGTCGATGTCGCTGATCTTCGTGCCCGGGACGTACTCCATCGTGAGTACGCGCGGGCCGGAGACGGACTCGTACGTCTCCGGGATCCGGATCCGGTCCTCGTCGCCGAAGTTGCCGCGGATCTCCTCGAGCATCGTCCGCTCGCGCTCGTAGTCCATCTCCTCGCGGATCGTCTTGGCGAACTCGTCGGCGAGGTTCTCTAAGGAGAACGACCGGCCCGCCCCGGTGAACCGCTTGACGAGGGGGATCGACCAGCGGATCGTCCGGAGGTCGGCCTCGACGAGCGATTCGATTCCCGGGCGGCGCACCTTCACCGCAACCGGGTTCCCCTCGTACTCCGCGGTGTACACCTGTCCGAGGCTCGCGCCGCTTATCGGGTCGCGGTCGAAGTCGTCGAACGTGTCGTCGACCGGCCCGAACTCCTCCTCGAGAACGACCTTCGACTCCTCCCACGGCGCGGGCGGCACGTCGTCTTGGAGCCCCTCCAACACCTCGATGTACGCCGGCGGGAGGATGTCCGGCCGCGTCGAGAGGATCTGGCCGAGCTTGATGAACGTCGGGCCGAGGGTGAGCAGGATGTCGAGCAGTACCGCCGCGCGCTCGCGCTGCGTCTCGGCGTCGACCTCGCGGCTCCCGCCGAACAGGAAGTAGCGGCGGCTGTCACGCCAGTACGCGACGATGAGCGGCGAGAACTGCCGCAGGACGACGACGAACCGCCAGTAGGCGCGAAGGTTGACCAGCGTGACCACCCGTCAGGCGTCGCCCTCGTCGTCCGCGTCGTCGACGGGGATGGTCCGGGAGACCTCGCGCTCCCGCTTCGGCAGCGAGATCTCGAGGACGCCGCGGTCGATCTCGGCGTCTGCGCCCGCGCCGTCGGCGTCGCTCGGGAGGGGGAGCTCCGCGTCGAGGAACAGCGGGCGGTCCTCGCGGACGTACTCGAACCCCTCGGGGACGGCCTTCTCGCGGCGCCCCTCGATGTCGATGCGCCCGTCTTCGACGAGCACCTCGGTGGTCTCGGCGGTCGCGCCCGGGAGGTCGACGACGAGGACGTACCCCTCGTCCGACTCGAGTAGGTCCGCAAACACCGCGTCCGGGAGGTCCCGGAGCGCGTCGCGTAGCGCTGACATGGATACAGGTAGGGTCGCCGCAGCGAAAAAGCTGTGGAAAAACGGGGTCCGCTCGCGGGAGCCGAGGCGGGCAAACGCGGTCGCGGGCGGGCGTCGAGTCGGCTTGCCGTTCGCGGTCGCCGGCCGCGGCTCAGTCGTCGTCGCCGATGTCGAGGTCGAACTTCCCGAGGTCCTCGCCCTGCGACTCGCCCGGGAGGATGTCACCCAGTCCCGCGCCGAACGCGGCCGCGGCCCAGACGACCGCGATCCGACCGAGCCGTTCGAGCGCGGTCGGGTCCCCCTCGTGGAGCCGGCCCCAGAACAGCAGCATGGTCGACGACGTGACCAGCGATACGAGGAGGACCCCGGCGTACCGGCGGGGGATGAGCCCGAAGATCGGGTGTCGGATCGTGATCTGCCGGAAGTCGGCAAAGTAGAGGAGCCCGGCGGTCGCGATGAAGATGAACCCGACGTGGCCGATCAACAGGACCGGGACGCCGGCGACGGTCGTCGCGGCGAACCAGGCGGCTATCTCGAAGACGCCGCCCTCGACGAGCAGCGGGAGCGCGAACAGCACCGCCCCGACGAACGACTCGGCCAAGTCCCGGGAGGTGTACTTGGTGATCCGCTCGGCGAGCGCGCCGGTCCCGGGCATCCGCTCGACGAGCGAGATGGTCTGTCTGACCTTCTCGCGCTCGTGGTCCTCGTCGACGGTGTCGCTCAAGGCGTCGAGCTTCGCGAGCAGGTCCTCGATGTCGGGGTTGCCGGGCGCGTTCGCCGCGGCGGCCCGCTCCTCCGAGTCGCCGGTCCGACCCGCGTCCGCGTCTCGTTCGTCGCTGTCGACCATGTGCCCCCGCGACGCGCGAGCGACCTAAAAGGGTACCTGCGCGGTCGCCGCGGCTCGACCGGCTTCGGGGCCGGTCGCCGCGGTCGACGCCCTACAGTCGGTCGAGGAACCCGGAAAGCGCCTCGTTGAACGCGGCCGGCCGTTCGAGCATCGCGAGGTGCGCGGCGTCCGGGAGCTCGGTCCACTCCCCGTCCGGGATCTCCTCGGCGAGGTACTCGTGGTACGCCGGCGGCGTGAGCCCGTCGTGCGCGCCGACGAGCGCGAGCGCCGGGACGTCGACCGCGTCGAGGCGGTCCCGGACGTCGAAGCGGTGGCACGTCAGGAAGTCGCGTTCGGTGACTTCCCGGCCGCACGCGCGCATCGCCGCCTCCGAGAGCTCGACGTACTCGGCGGGCGCGTCGTGGAACAGCCGGTCCGGCTCGTGGAGCAGCGAGACCGCCCGGTCGAAGTCGCCGGCGAGCGCGTCGCGGAGGGGCTCGGCCACCGCGAGCTTCGCGCCCGTGCCCGCGAGGACGAGGCCGTCGAGCGCGAGGTCGCGCTCTAAGGCGATCCACAGCGCGACCGCGCCGCCGAGCGAGTTCCCGCAGAGGACGGTCGCGTCCGTCGCCTCCGCGACCGCGACGACGTCGTCGGCGTACGCGTCGAGCGTCTCGCGGCCCGCGGGCGTCGAGACGTCGTCGCTGTCGCCGTGCCCGGAGAGGTCGACGGCGACGCCGGGGAACCGGTCGGCGATGCGCGCCTGCGACTTCCAGACGTCCTTCGTGCCGCCGCTGCCGTGGACGAAACAGACCGTCGGCCCGTCGCCGCCGCGGTCGAAGCGGCGGGACGCCGTCGCCCGGCCGTCGTGGGTGACCCGTTCCATGGCCGGCGGTTCGGCGCCGAGCGGTATAAACGCCCGAGGGGTCGGACTGCGGTCGGCACTCCGCGATCCGAACGGGAGACGGGCCCGCGATCCGAACGGGAGACGGGCCCGCGATCCGAACGGGAGACACGACGCGGCGCCGACCGCCGGACGGCGACCGATCGGGGGCAATGGGATCCGAACCGCTACACTACCGATAGAACAGAGAAACACTCACGTCGTGCGATTTTGAGCGTCAAGTTTAAATAGCTACGCGACTAACTCGTAGTTAGGATGAATCACATACAGACCCGATCGACCGGCGACGGCGCGCTGCTGCGTCGGTACGAGTACGACGACGAGTGGGTCGTCGCCGCCGATCTCGGCGTCGACGACGAGACCGTCACCGTCGACACCGTCGGCGAGACGGCGATCGTTGTCGTGGAGGGACCGGACGGGCCGGTCGAATCGGAGTTCGAGCTGCCCGGAACGGCCGCGGACGCGGCCGTGAACAACGGCGTGCTCACCGTGGAGGGCGAGCGATGAAGCTCACCGTCAAGCCGCTGAAACAGAAGGACGCCGGCCGCCGCCTCGCGGCGATCGACCGCGTCGCGGCCGACGAGCTCGGGCTCTCCGGCGGGGACATCGTCCGCGTCGAGGGCGCCGACGGGGCCGCGATCGCCCGGGTCTGGCCCGGCTACCCCGAGGACGACGGCACCGGCGTGATCCGCATCGACGGCCGCCTCCGGCAGGAGGCCGACGTGGGGATCGACGACCGCGTGACCGTCGAGGACGTCGACGTCTCCCGCGCAGACGCGGTGACGATCGCCTTCCCGAGCCAACTGCGGGTGCGGGGCCAGATCGCCCCGTTCATCCGCGACAAGCTCTCCGGCCAGCCCGTGACCGAGGGACAGACGATCCGGACCTCCCTCGGCTTCGGGCTGATGGGCGGTCAGTCGCAGGCCGTCCCGATGAAGATCGCCGAGACAAGCCCGAGCGGCACGGTCGTCATCACCGACGAGACGGAGATCAGCATCTCCGAGATCTCCGCCGAGGAGATCGCCGACCGCGGCGACGCCCCGGGCGGCACCGGCGAGGGGCCCGACGTCACCTACGAGGACATCGGCGGGCTCGACGACGAGCTCGAACAGGTCCGCGAGATGATCGAGCTGCCGATGCGGCACCCGGAGCTGTTCAAGCGCCTCGGCATCGACCCGCCGAAGGGCGTGCTGCTCCACGGCCCGCCGGGCACGGGGAAGACGCTGATCGCGAAGGCGGTCGCCAACGAGATCGACGCGAACTTCCACACGATCTCCGGCCCGGAGATCATGTCGAAGTACTACGGCGAGAGCGAAGAGCAGCTCCGCGAGGTGTTCGAGGAGGCGGCCGAGGAGTCGCCGTCGATCATCTTCATGGACGAGCTGGACTCCATCGCGCCCAAGCGCGAGGAGGCCGGCGGCGACGTGGAGCGCCGCGTCGTGGCCCAGCTCCTCTCGCTGATGGACGGGCTCGAGGAGCGCGGCGAGGTCGTCGTCATCGGGGCGACGAACCGCGTCGACGCCATCGACCAGGCGCTCCGACGGGGCGGCCGCTTCGACCGCGAGATCGAGGTCGGCGTCCCCGACCGCGACGGCCGCAAGGAGATCCTGCAGGTCCACACGCGGAACATGCCGCTGACCGACGGGGTCGACCTCGACGAGTACGCCGAGAACACCCACGGCTTCGTCGGGGCCGACCTCGAGTCGCTGGCGAAGGAGTCCGCGATGCACGCGCTGCGGCGTATCCGGCCGGAGATCGACTTAGAGAGCGACGAGATCGACGCCGACGTGCTGAACAGCATTCAGGTGACCGAGGCGGACTTCAAGGAGGCGATCAAGGGGATCGAACCCTCCGCGCTGCGCGAGGTGTTCGTGGAGGTCCCCGACGTCACCTGGGACGACGTGGGCGGCCTCGAGGGCACCAAAGAGCGGCTCCGCGAGACGATCCAGTGGCCCTTAGAGTACCCCGAGGTGTTCGAGGAGCTCGACATGCAGGCCGCGAAGGGCGTCCTGATGTACGGCCCGCCGGGCACGGGGAAGACCCTGCTCGCGAAGGCCGTCGCCAACGAGAGCGAGTCGAACTTCATCTCGATCAAGGGGCCCGAGCTGCTGAACAAGTACGTGGGCGAGTCCGAGAAGGGCGTCCGCGAGGTGTTCAGCAAGGCTCGCGAGAACGCGCCGACGATCGTGTTCTTCGACGAGATCGACTCGATCGCGACCGAGCGCGGGAAGAACTCCGGCGACTCCGGCGTCGGCGAGCGCGTCGTCTCCCAGCTGCTGACGGAGCTCGACGGGCTCGAGTCGCTGGAGGACGTCGTCGTCATCGCGACGACGAACCGCCCGGACCTCATCGACTCGGCGCTGCTGCGTCCCGGCCGCTTAGACCGGCACGTCCACGTGCCCGTCCCCGACGAGACGGCCCGCCGCCGGATCTTCGAGGTCCACACGCGGAACAAGCCGCTGGCCGACGACGTCGACCTCGACGCGCTGGCCCGCAAGACCGAGGGGTACGTGGGCGCCGACATCGAGGCGGTCGCCCGCGAGGCGTCGATGAACGCCTCCCGGGAGTTCATCGGCAGCGTCACGCGCGAGGAGGTCGGCGAGTCCGTCGGCAACGTCCGCGTGACGATGGCGCACTTCGAGGACGCGCTGAACGAGGTGAACCCGAGCGTCACCCCCGAAACGCGCGAGCGGTACGAGGAGATAGAAAAGCAGTTCCAGCGGTCGGAGGTCAACCGCGACGAGGCCGAACCGGGCGCGGCGTTCCAGTAAGGCGCACTCCCGGCTTCGCGGCCGCGTTTTTTCGATCAGTCCTTAGATCAGTCCGATCGCCGACAGCAGGTAGAACGCGGCGACGACGACGATCCCGATCGTGACGAGCCGCCACGCGAGCTTCAGCACGAACTTGCCGACGACGATGATCAGCGCGACGGCGACCAGCGCGACCAGCAGCTGGCCGACCTGACTGCCGAGCAGCGCGGCCTGTGCCGGCGCGACGAGCCCCGCGAGCGCGAGCGATGATGCGGTCATGTCCGGCCCCACGGCGACGCCGGGCATAAGCTTGTGGGACGAGGGCGGATCCAGTTATCGAATTTTGATATATCCGCGGCAAGAACTGCGCGGAGTCCGGACGCGCACGCGGCGAGGCGACGAGCGCGGGGAGGCCAGCGCCGGATATCGACGGAGGAATCACCGCCCAGCAACCCCCCTTCTGTTCCGGTTGGAGACCGCTCTCGTACAGCGGTTTGGCCGGTTGGAGATCAGTTTCACTCCGGTCTACCTACGCTTATGTGTCCGGAGCCCTTTTTGTACCGACGTACCGGATTCAGCGTCAGACGCGCCTGACCGACGTTACATACCGAATCGGACACGTAGATGCCGGGCGGGTCCGAACATCCGAACCTACAAGGGCCCGCCTCGCCAGTACACCAACACTACAGATGATCCATATCCCACGCCAAACCAGCGGGGTGGCCGCCGAATGAGCAGCGACGGCGTCTCCGCCGACGGAGTCGAACTGCCGATCAAACGAACCACGGGTGACACCATGGAGGAGCGCCTCACGGGCAACGCCTACCACAACATCCTGCCTGCGCGCTACCTCCGGAAGAACGCGGACGGCGAGCCGGACGAAGATCAGGAGGAGCTGTTCGACCGCGTCGCGCGCAACGTCGCGCTCGCGGAGGCCGTCTTCGAGGCCGAAAAGCAGGGCGTCGAGGTCACGGTCACGCCCGACCAGCTGAAGCCCGACCACCCCCGGCGCGACGAGCTCGCCGAGGAGGTCTTCGGCGCGGGCACGACCGCGCAGGACGACGCGGAGACGACGCTCACCGCCCACAACGTCAACAAGTTCGCGTACGAGACCGTCGTTCCCGAGCTTCCCGAGAGCGTGCGCGACCACGTCGAGGCGACCGCCGAGACGTTCCGGCAGGGGATGGAGTCGCTCTCCTTCATGCCGAACTCCCCCACCCTGATGAACGCGGGCGACGAGCTCCAACAGCTCTCCGCCTGCTTCGTCGACTCGCCGGGCGACGACATCACCGACATCCACCAGACCGCCAAGGAGGCGGCCGAGGTGTTCCAGTCCGGCGGCGGCATGGGGTACGCGTTCTGGAAGCTCCGCCCCTACGGCGACTCCGTCGGCTCCACCGGCGGCATCGCTTCCGGGCCGATCACGTTCATGCGGACGTTCGACCAGATGTGCGAGACGATCGCGCAGGGCGGCGCGCGCCGCGGCGCCCAGATGGGCGTCATGCGCATCTCGCACCCGGACGTCATCCAGTTCATCCACGCGAAGAACAAGGACGTCTCCTTAGCCCACTCGCTACGCCTGAACGACCCCGACGACTTCACGCACAACTCTTTCGCGGACGCCTTGGAGGAGGCCCGCGAGCTCATCGACGAGGACGGGAAGGTGCCGGAACACCTCCGGAACGCGGTGGAGGGCCACCTCTCGAACTTCAACATCAGCGTCGGCGTCACGGACGACTTCATGGATGCGTTGGAGAACGACGAGGAGTTCACCTTCACCAACCCCCGCACCGAGGAGCCCCACGTCGCCACCCCGGAGACGAAGGAGCTCTACGACATGTTCGGCCTCGGCGACCACGTCGAGGTGGGCGAGGAGCTCTCCGTCCCCGCGGCCGAGATCTGGGACCACATGATCGAGGGCGCCCACGAGAACGGGGAGCCGGGCGTCGTCTACCTCGAACGGATCAACAAAGAACATTCCTTCGATGTGGAGGAAAATCCAAGCCACAGAATCCTCGCAACAAATCCCTGCGGTGAGCAGCCGTTGGAGGAGTACGAGGCCTGTAACCTCGGCCACATCAACCTCTCGACGCTCGCGGACCTCGACGCCCCCGACTGGCGCGTCTGGTCCGACGAGCACGCCGACGAGTACGACTCCGAGGCCGCCGCGGTCGAGGCGTTCCTCGAGGAGGCGATCGACTTCGAGGAGTTCGAAGAGCGGATCGCGTACGGCACCCGCTTCCTCGAGAACGTCGTCACGATGTCCGACTTCCCGGTCGACGAGATCGAAGAGAAGGTCCGCGACATGCGGAAGATCGGGCTCGGGATCATGGGGCTCGCGCAGCTGTACGTCCAGCTCGGCGTCCGCTACGGCTCCGAGTCGGGCAACGAGATCGCCCGGCAACTGATGACCCACATCAACCACCAGTCGAAGCTCGCCTCCCACGAGCTCGCCGAGGAGCGCGGCACCTTCAACGACTGGGCGGACTCGAAGTACGCGAACCCGACCGAACACCGCGACTGGTTCGAGCACTACACCGGGCTCGACGCCGACGAGTGGGCGGACGGCTTCCCGATCCGCAACCACAACACGACGACGATCGCCCCCACGGGCACGACGTCGATGATCGGCAACACGACCGGGGGCTGTGAGCCCATCTACAACGTCGCCTACTACAAGAACGTCTCCGACGACGTTCAGGGCGACGAGATGCTCGTCGAGTTCGACGACTACTTCCTGCGTACCTTGGAGGCCAACGACGTCGACGTCGACGCCGTCAAGGAGGAGGCCCAAGAGCAGATGGCGACCAACGAGTTCGACGGCGTCGAGGGGCTCGACACCGTTCCGGACGCGATCGGTGAGCTGTTCGTCGTCACCGGCGACCTCTCCGCGAAGGACCACGCCGGCGTCCAGGTCGCCTGTCAGAAGGGCGTCGACTCCGCCATCTCGAAGACCGTGAACGCGCCCAACGACTCCACGCTGGGCGACGCCAAGGAGGTCTTCGAGTACATCTACGAGAACGGCGGGAAGGGCGTCACCTACTACCGCGACGGCACCCGCTCGAAGCAGGTGCTCACGACGCGCGCGCAGAACGCGGAGTTCGCCGACGAGAGCGAGGCCGCCGAGACGATCGTCGAACAGATCAACGAGGTGTTCGGCGGTGTCGACGCGTTCCTCGACAACGAGGACGTTCAGGCCGCGATCGACGCGGAGATCTCGGACCTGCTCGAAACGACGGAGCAGCCCCGGATCGACTACAGCGAGCGCAGCCCGCGCCCCGACTCCCTGAACGGGGTCACCCAGCGCGTCGAGACGGGCTACGGCAAGCTGTACGTCACCATCAACGAGGACGAGAACGGGCTGCCGTTCGAGCTGTTCGCGAACATCGGCCACTCCGGCGGCTACACCAACTCCTTCACGGAGGCGCTCGCGAAGGTCATCTCGACGGCGCTCCGCTCGGGCGTCGACCCCGAGGAGATCGTCGACGAGCTCCAGGGCACCCGGAGCCCGAAGGTCGCCTGGGACAAAGGCGAGCAGATCCAGTCGATCCCGGACGCCATCGGCACCGCGCTCCGGCGCTACCTCGACGACGACGTCGACAAGGGGATTCCCCAACAGCAGAGCCTCGACGACGTCGAGGAGTCCGCGGCGGGCGCGAGCCCCCCGAGCCAGACCGACGGCGGCGCGGTCGACGCCGGCACGGCGACCGACGCCCCGAGCGCGGACGCCCCCGGCCCGGCAGCGGAAGACGACGCCGCCGGCGCCGACGACTCGACCCAGGAGCTCATCGCGGCGGGCGAGTCGCCCGAGTGCCCCGAGTGCGGCGGCATGAACCTCTACTACTCCGAGGGCTGCAAGACGTGCGAGTCGTGCGGCTGGTCGGAGTGTTAGACGGACCGAACTGACGGTAAAAGCGCTTGCGGCGCGATTTTTCGCAGTTCGTACGAACGCGATCGATACCGGGAGTGAGTATCACAGATCGGTAGCAGCGATTCGGTATTTAAATAGTCGCCAGCGGCGACGACGGTCGTTTATAAATGGCAGGCGGTGGCGCGCCTGCGAGCGGCCGCCATCGGCGGCCGCGAGCCAGCCCGCGAGGTCGCCGGCGCTACGCGCCGGCTGCCAGAGAATCTTCGATTCTCGCTGGACGCGGTGAGCGCTCGGAGAGCGCGAACCGCGAGGCTGGGGAGGTGTGAGGTTGCGGTGCTGAGCGGTGTGGGGTGGGACTCAAAGGGGCAGTCGCGAGGGCGAAGCACGCCGCAGCAAGCACCGCAGCGAGGGAGCAACAGCGACCGAGCGAGGAGCGCAGCAAGGCGCGCGAGCCGTCGCGACTGGGGCTTTGAAGATCGCCATCCCAGCAGCGTCGATCGCTTATAAAAAGCCGACAGCAACACCGCACTCTGATTTATAAATGGTTTCACTCACGACGTATTACACGCACTCCCGCAATCGATCGGTCGCGAGTTCACACGCTCTCTGGGAGACGAAGCGCTCTCACTCGAAAAACGCGCAACAGGGCGAAACCGGACGGCACGATAGAAGACCGAAAGAAATCGAAACGTCGGGCCGCGCGGTCGCCTCAGAAGGTCTCCAGGTAGCGGTCCTCCTCCCACTGCGACACCTGGGTGAGGTACTCGCTGAACTCCTGGGACTTCGCCTCGGCGAACTTCTCGGAGGTGTGGGGGCCGAGCGCCTCCTGCAGCACCTCGTCTTCCTCTAACTCCTCGACGGCCTTGCCGAGGTTCGGCGGGAGCGTCTCGATGCCGTACTCCTGACGCTTCGCGTCGTCGAACTCGTAGATGTCCTCGCGGACCGGGTCGCCGGGGTCGGCGCCGGTCTTGATCCCGTCGAGGCCGGCGGCGATGAGCGACGCCATGCCGAGGTAGGGGTTACAGGACGGGTCGGGGCTGCGGACCTCGAAGCGCGCGGAGACGCCCGCGGCGTCCGGCACGCGGACGAGCGCCGAGCGGTTCGTGTCGGACCACGCGACGTAGATTGGCGCCTCGTAGCCGGGCACCAGGCGCTTGTAGGAGTTCACGGTCGGGTTCGTCACGGCCGTGAACGCGGGGGCGTGCTCTAAGATGCCGCCCATGAACTCGTAGGCCGTCTCGCTGAGGTTGAACTCGTCCGAGTCGTCGGCGAACGCGTTGCCGTCCTCGTCGAACAGCGAGATGTGGCTGTGCATGCCCGAGCCGTTGATGTCGGCGATGGGCTTGGGCATGAACGTCGCGTGGAGGTCGTGCTGTGCGGCGACCGCGCGGACGACGGCGCGGAACGTCGCGATGTTGTCCGCGGTCGTGAGCGCGTCGTCGTACTTGAAGTTGATCTCGTGTTGGCCCTCGGCGACCTCGTGGTGGGAGGCCTCGATCTCGAAGCCCATCTCCTCTAAGGTGAAGATGATCTCCTTGCGCACGTCGGACGCGAGGTCCTTCGGCGCGAGGTCGAAGTAGCCGCCGTTGTCGTGGGGGGTCGTCGTCGCGTTCCCCTCGTCGTCGGTCTTGAAGAGGAAGAATTCGGGCTCGGGACCGATCGAGACGGAGTACCCCATCTCCTCGGCCTCTTCGAGGACGCTCTTCAACACCTGGCGCGGCCCGCCGACGAACGGTTCGCCGTCGGTGTCGACGATGTCACAGATGAGGCGCGCGGCCGCGGAGCCGTCCTCGCCGCTGCGCCACGGGAGCACCGCGAACGTGTCGGGGTCGGGGACGAGCCGCATGTCCGACTCCTGGATGCGCACGAACCCCTCGATGGAGGAGCCGTCGAAGTAGATACCCTCGGTGAACGCCTTCTCCGCCTGATGGGCGGGGACGGAGACGTTCTTCACGACGCCGAGAATGTCGGTGAACTGGAGCCGCAGGAAGTCGACGTTCTCTTCCTCGATCTCGTCGAGTACCGCCTGTTCCTCGGCCGTGAGGCCGCCGTCCGGTTTCGCGTGTTCGTCCGTCATGTTCTGGACGCTTCATTCCTTATCTGCCAGTATAAAGGCCTTATCGCTTGGCGCATGAACCGCCGGACAGGCAAAACTGCTGGACGTTCGTAAAATTCTAAACCCCCGAAAGCGTGGTTGGGTGTGATGACGTACGAAAACCTCGACGCGAAGCTTATCAACTCGCTGCTCAGCAACGGCCGCGCGAGCCTCCGAAGCCTGGGCGACGAGCTCGACGTCTCGGTGACGACCGTCTCGAACCACCTCCGCGACCTCGAAGAGGAGGGCGTGATCCGGGGGTACACCCCCGTCGTCGACTACGACAAGCTCGGCTACGACGTGACGGCCGTGCTCCAGCTCAAAGTGGAGGGGAGCGCGCTGCCGGACGTCACCGAGAAGCTGCGCCAAGAGAAACAGATGGTGAGCGTCTACGAGGTCACCGGCGACTACGACGTGATCGCCATCGGGAAGTTCACCGACACGGACGGGATGAACGACCAGATCAAATCGATCCTCACGGACGCGGACATCCGCGAGTCGAACACGAGCGTCGTCCTCAACGCGGTCACGGAAAACGAGCAGTTCGACCTCGACGTCAAGGATTGACATCCTCCCCGCGCTGAAGCGCGAGGATTCCCACGGCACCGCACCGCTGGGTTGGGATATTGTGGTTTACGACGTGACCTGTTCTTGAGGTACAAACGCACCAGTTTCCTTGTCAAACAAGAACGTCGATGGCTGTGCCAACCAGCCGTTACTCCTATCACCGCCATCCGTGGCGGGACTTGGAGATACTTTCTGCCGAATGTTCTCAGCACCGTTCACGTCCGCGTTCGCCACTGTCCCGCACTCATCGCAGACATACAGTCCACGTTCAACACGGTTCGCGTCACACTTCCGGCCACAGCACGAACACGACTTCGAGGTATCCCGCTCAGACACTTGTTCAACCGTGACACCTTCCATTTCGGCTTTGTATTCGAGAAGGTCTGTGAAACGGTCGAATGCCCACGAGTGCAGATCAAGATTCCCGTGCATGCCCCAGTCCTTTGACTCGGCGTTCTCCTCATCCTCACGGATGCCGGAGAGATCTCCCACCACGATAGTTCCAACTTCCTCGTCAACACACCGCTGGACAATATGTTTCGAGAGGGTGTGGAAGTAGTAGGTGCGGCGGGCCGACTTCTTCTGGTTCAGCCGGGTGGCCTGATCGGAATTCGAGTCGTCACACCGAGCAATTCGCTTGCTGAAGTAGTAGTCGTCCTGTTTCAAGCAGTTCAGCGGGTACAGCTCGCTGTGACCGTCTTCATACGCGAGCGCGGCAAAGTTGTTAATACCGAGATCAACACCCACCGTCTTCTCACCGGGGGCTTCATCCACGTCGATCTCGACCTTACAGACGAAGTGTAGTTCCCATTCGTCGCCCGTCCACACAATCTTGGCTTGTTGGACGTTCTCCACGGCGGAGAGGTCAACGTCGGGGCGAGTTTGGTACTTACACAGGACAAAATCCGACCAGTACTCTTTCAGGTTCGATCCTTTTGAGAGTCGGACGCGGTTGTACTGGGTGTCGAGTTTGAAGCCAGCGGCTTTGAACGTGACTGTGGAACGCGGGTGTTCGTCGCCGTGTTTACGGTAGCCGGGCGGGTTCGCTCTCGTGTCTCCGTTACGTCGTTTGCCGTACCAGCCGTTGAACGCCTCAGCGAGTTCTTGAAGGACTCGCTGACTTGACTGCGAATGCAGGTCATCATAGCGTTCGTGGGTTTTGAGGTACGTGGTGAGTTCGTTGTGGTTCGGGATGTGATCGATTTCATCCCAGATCCGACTACACGTCCACCGTCCGACGTTCCAGAGCTTACTGGCTGCGAACCCGAGCGAATCAAGGTCGTCTTGTACCCGCGACTGGTTCCGTATGGAAGCGGTGTAGGTGCGGGTAACGACCTGTTTCGCCATACGTAACCTATGTAGACAAACTTACTTGAAGCTGTGTATTTGCTCAGCGTGGAATATCCAGCCGTGCCATCGAACGGCGGACTGTGAAGGGTAGTGTCGGATTCATCCCCGCGCTAAAGCGCGAGGCTTTCTCCTCGATTCTCCGTAACCCGATCGCCCGGATCGAATCGAACGCCCGCCCCGCTCTGAGATCGATTCCGCCCTTCTACTGCCGCTTCGCCGCCGCCTCCAGCACCTCCACCGCCGGGAGCGGCTCGCCCGTCAACGCCCGGATGTACGCCCCGCCCGCGATGGAGACGTGCGAGAAGTCCTCCTCGCTGAGGCCGTACATCTCGATGGCCCGCGAGGTGTCGCCGCCGCCGACGACCGAGAAGCAGTCGGTCTCGGCGATGGCTTCGAGGACGCCGACGGTGCCGTCGGCGAACCGCTCGTCCTCGAAGACGCCGAGCGCGCCCTTCACGAAGACGGCGTCGGACTCGCGGATCGCGGGCTCGTAGTCCGCGACCGTCGCGGCGCCCACGTCGAGGTAGCCCGTCGCCTTCTCGTCGATGTCGCCGACGGCGACCTCGGCTCGCTCGCCGTCGTCGCCCTCGTACGCGAGGTCGCTCGCGAGGCGGATCGCGTCGCCCCGCTCGTCGAGAACCGACTCGATCAGCTCCTGATTCTTCTTCCACTGCTCGTCGAACAGGTCCATCTCGCCGACATCGTGTCCGACCGGGTGGCCCGCGGCGCGGAGGAAGAGCTCGCCCGCGACGCCGCCGAGGAGGAAGCGGTCGACCGTCTCGTCTAAGGCGTCCATCACGCCGATCACGTCGGTCGCCTTCGTTCCGCCGACGACCATCGTGACGGGGCCGTCGAACTCGCGGGTCGCGATGGCGGTGTTGGCCTCGTACTCCGTCTCCATCACGCGCCCCGCGTACGCGGGGAGCGCGAGCGGGAAGCCGACCAGCGAGGCGTGCTTCCGATGCGCCGCCGAGTAGGCGTCGTTGACGTACGCGTCGAAGTGGGGGGCCAAGGTCTCGACGAACGCCGTCTCCGCCTTCTCCTCGGGCGACGCCTCGGGGAGCTCGTCCTCGCACATCCGGGTGTTCTCCAAGAGGAGGATTTCGCCCGCTTCGAGCGCGTCGATCGCCGCCAACGCCTCGTCGCCGTACGTGTCGGCCACGAACCCCACGTCGCGGCCGACGTGGTCGGCGAGGATCTCCGCGTGGCCGGCGAGCGAGGTGAAGTCGTCGCGGCCGGGGCGACCCTGGTGGGCCATGAGCACGACGCGGTGGCCGGCGTCGGCCAGCTCGCGGACCGTCTCCGCGTGGCGCTCGAACCGGCGGTTGTCCTGCGGTTCGCCGTCCTCGATCGGGGAGTTGAGGTCGAGCCGAACGAGGACGCGTTTGTCTGCCGGGAGGTCGTCGATGGTGTCGAAGGTGGGCATGGGTGAGTGGTCGTCGATGAGATAGTTAAGCGGTGGCGCTCCGGGGGAGCGTTGCCGCCCGGGTGTCGGGGCTGGTCGTCGCCAGCTGTCCCGCGTTCAGGCCTCGTCGTGAACGTACGCGGCCATGTCGAGCATCCGGTTCGAGAAGCCGTACTCGTTGTCGTACCAGGTGAGGATCTTCAGCAGCTTCCCGCCGGCGATGACGTTCGTCGACTGGAGGTCGACGTAGCTGGAGAAGGGGAGGCCGACGATGTCCGAGGAGACGACCTCGTCGTCGGTGTAGCCGAGGACGCCCGCGAGCGGGCCGGAGTCCGCGGCGTCGCGGAAGGCGGCGTTGACCTCGTCCGCGGTGACCGTCTCGTCGAGGCTGACGACGAACTCGGTGAGCGAGCCGGTCGGGACCGGGACGCGCATCGCCATCCCGTCGATCTTACCCTCGAGCTGCGGGAGGACCTCCTGGGCGGCGCCCGCGGCGCCGGTCGAGGTGGGGACGATGTTCTCGGCGGCCGCGCGGCCGCGGCGGCGCTTGCTCATCGGGCCGTCGATGAGGGCCTGCGAGCCGGTGTACGCGTGGACGGTGGTGAGGGTGCCGGCGTCGATGCCGAACTCGTCGTCCAGTACCTTCGCGACCGGCGTGATGGAGTTCGTGGTGCAGGAGGCGTTCGAGACCACGTCGTCGCCCTCGTACTCGTCGTGGTTGACGCCGTAGACGAGCTGTTTGACCGGCTTGTCGCCCTTCGGGGGCGCCGAGATGATCACGGTGTCGGCGCCGCCGTCGAGGTGCGCGCTCGCGTCGTCGCGGGTGCGGAAGATGCCCGTACACTCCAAGGCGACGTCGACGTCGAGCTCGTCCCACGGGAGGTCGGCGGGGTCCTGGACGTTGAACAGCGGGACCGACGTGCCGCCGATCGTCAGCTCGTCGCCGTCGCGCTCGACGTCGTCGAGCCGGCCCATGACGGTGTCGTACTTCGCGAGGTACCCCATGTCGTCGAAGTCCATCACGTCGTTGATCCCGGCGAGCTCGATCCGCGGGCTCTCTAACACCGCGCGGAACACGTTGCGCCCGATGCGACCGAAGCCGTTGAGCCCCACCCGCACGACCTCGTCGTCGCTCACGTCCTCGCCCGCGTCCAGATACGATTTACTCATGTTCGAAAAAAGCGAGCCGCAACTACTTAAATCCGGCCCAGTCGCGTCGAGACCGTCATAATCGTTCGAATTTGTTACGGTCGGTGCCGGCGTCCGCGGTCGGTCTCGGTCGGCTCGCGTCGCTCGCGCCCGCTCGACGTCGCTCGTCGCCCCCTCGGCGCGGAGCGGATAGCGGCCGAAACGGCGACCGACAGAAGGCTTATCGGGGTCACCGACTTCACGGGAGATATGGACAGAGACGACCGCGACGATCCGTTCGGAGACTTCTTCGAGGAGATCGAGCGGATGATGAACGAGATGGCCAGCGGCGACGCCCCGTCGGCCGACGACGCGGGGTTCGGCTCCGACACCCACGTCGACGCGTACACCACCGAGGAGTCGGTGCGTCTCGTCGCCGACCTCCCCGCCGTCGAGAAGGAGGACCTCTCGCTGCGCTGCGACGGCGACGCGCTCACCATCTCGGCCGTCTCCGACCGGCGCGAGTACGACGAGACGGTCGAGCTCCCCGCGCCCGTCGACGAACACTCCGCGGACGCGACGTTCAACAACGGCGTCCTCGAGGTCTCGTTCGACCGCGACGACGACAGCGCGTCGATCGATCTCGTCTGAAGCGGTCGCCCGTTTTTAAGCTGTTTCTGCCGTCCGCCGGATCAGCGCCGCGAACCGGTCGTAGAAGTCGTCCGCGTACTTCGTCGCGGCGTCGACCGTCGGCCGCGCGTTCGTCTCGTTGACGACGAGCCGGTCGTCCGTCGCGAGCAGGTCGACGCCGAGGTAGTCGATCCCGAGCGTCTCGGCCGCGCGCTCCGCGAGGTCGCGCGCCTCGGGGTCGAGGGCGATCCCCTCGGCCGTCGCGCCGCGGTGGACGTTGTGCTTCCACCGCCCCGCCGCGAGCGCGTCGTCGTCGAGGACGCGCTCGACCGCCCCCGCGGACGCGCCGTCGACGACCATCGCGCGGTAGTCGCGTGCGTCGGGCAGGTACTCCTGGATCAGGAACGACTTGTCCCCGGTGGCGCGGTAGTCGTGAATCAGGTTCAGGTAGTCGACGACGCCCAAGAGGGAGTCGAGGTCGGTCGCGGTCGCGACGCCCACCCCGCGGGTCGCGGAGTTCGGCTTCACGACGACGGGGTAGGAGAACTCCTCTGCGGCGTCGACGACGACCGACTCGTCGACAGGGTTCGACACGAGCGTCGTCTTCGGCGTCGGCAGGCCCGCCGCCGACAGCCGCGCCAGCACCCCCGCCTTGTTGCGCGAGGCCACGACCGCGTCCCGGCCGTTCACCCACGGGACGCCGAGGCGCTCGTCGACGACCGCCCCCTCCATCAGGCGGGTGGGGTAGACGAGGCCGACGTCGAACCCCGCGAACTCCTCGGGGCCGGCCGCGACGTCGCCCGTGTCGCCCGCGCTCGACTCCCCGCCCGACACCCGGAGTGACCGCTCTTTCGCTCGGACGTGACCCACCTCGATGTCGCGGTCCGCGAGCGGCTCGCGCACGCGCTCGAACGTCTCCGCGTCGGTGGTCATCGCGAGCCGGAGCATAGCATTACTGGGCGCCGTTCGGACTTAAAAACCGCGCGAACGGTGCGTGGCGGCGATACGAACGCGTTGCGAAACGCGGTGGCGCGTGCCTGCGAGCGGCCGCCTTCGGCGGTCGCGAGGAGCACGCGCGAGGGAGTCGCTGGCTCCCGGAGCGAAGCGGAGGGTGCCAGCGACGAGGCTGGGGAGGTGTGAGGTGCGGGGCGGTGCCGTGCGGGGCGGGACTCAAAGGGGCAGCCGCGAGGCCGCAGTAGGCGACGTAAGCACCGCAGGGAGCGAACGTAGTGAGCGACCGAGGAGCACAACGAGCGTACTGCGGCCTCGCGGCTGGGGCTTTGGAGGAGTTCGCCGCCGATCCACGATCGGTTATTTATAAGCGAGCGGCTGGGGCTTTGGAGGAGTTCGCCGCCGATCCACGATCGGTTATTTATAAGCGAGCGGCTGGGGCTTTGGAGGCGTCCGATGTCGTTCTGGGCTCAGCTATTTATAAATGATCGGCTGAGGATCCGGCGGTGTTAACTGCCGATCCGCGCTCGCTGACTCACTGTAAGTGGCCTTCCTCGCGGAGCTGTTCCGCCTCGCTCTTCTCGTAGCGCCACGAGATGTCGGCCTTTTCGTCCTGCCAGTCCCACGGCTCGACGAGGACGATGTCGTCTTCGCGGATCCACACCCGCTTTTGCATCCGGCCGGGGATGCGTGCGGTTCGCTGTTTCCCGTCCGCACAGCGCACCTTGACGCGGTTCGCGCCGAGCATCTCGACGACCTCCGCGAACACCTCGTCGTCGTCGGGCATCCGGAGGTCGTTCCGACCGTCTCCGTCTCCGTTGCTCATGCGTACGCGGTGATACGCGCTCCCGGAAATAAAAGGGCCGCTCTCCGCTGCGAAATCATCTCCTTTTAAGCACGACCGAGAACCACCCGACGACATGCGCGACACTCTGGGTCTCGAAGGCATCGCCGGGGTTCTCGTCGTCTTCGTCGCGGTCGGCATCATCGCCGTCCGCGATCCCGTCATCGCCGGCGCCGTACTGCTCCTCATCGCCGGCCTCGCCCTGATCGCGAAGGGGCTCGTCGACACCGCCATGCGCTCGTTCGGGCTGAAGTAGTCCGCGAGCTCGACCCGAGCGCCTCGGCCGTCGTCGACGCCCGCTCGGCGTTCACCGTTCTCTCGAAAGACTCATAATCACCGGCCGTCCCCCTCGGGTATGGTCGAAGTACCTGCCGTCGCGGTCGAACTCGTCGAACTCCTCGCCGTCACCCTCGGTGCCGGCGCGGCCGCCGCGGTCGGCGTCGTCCTCGAACGCTTCGGGCTCTCGGCGGTATCGGGCGGTGAGCTCGTTCTCGGCGCCTGGGCCGTCGGGATGGGGCTGCTCGCGCTGTACGTCGGCGTCGTCGCGCTCGGCTACGAGCAGGCGCTCCCGCGGCTGCGTCGGCTCGCGAGCGGCGAGTAGCAGACTACAACTCCCCGTCGGCCGCCAGCTCGCGAACCTGATCCGCGCGCTCGCGGATCGACTCCCACTCCGCGTCGTCTTTCCCGTCGACGTGCGAGTACATCAGCCCCATCCGCCCGGTGCCGCGCAGCGTCTCCTCGTTCTCTTTTAAGAAGTCCCAGTAGAGCGCGTTGAACGGGCAGGCGCCCTCACCCGTGGTCCGCGAGACGGCGTACCGGCAGTCCGCGCAGTGGTCGCTCATCCGGTTGACGTAGCTCCCCGAGGAGGCGTACGGCTTCGAGGAGAGCACGTCCGTGCCGAACGACCCCATCGCGACGACGTTCGGCGTCGTCACCCAGTGGTACGCGTCGACGAACCCGAGGTGGAACCACTCGTTCAGTTCCGCGGGGTCGGCGCCGTAGACGAGCGCGAAGTTCGACAGCACCATCAGCCGCTCGATGTGGTGGGCGTAGCCGAACTCGCGGACGTGGCCGACCGCCTCGGAGAGACACCGCATGTCGGTGTCGCCGTCCCAGTAGGCAGGCGGGAGCTCCCGCGACTGCTCCAACTGATTCGCGTCGGCCAGCTCCGGCATCGCCTCGCGGTACACGTGGCGCACGAACTCCCGCCAGCCGATCACCTGCCTGACGAACCCCTCCGCGGCGTTGAGCGGGACGGGTGCGGGCTCCTCGTCCGCCGCCGCTCCCGTCTCCTCCTCGGCACCGTCGCCGCTCGGCGCCGTTCCCTCGTCGCCCGAGTCGCCGCCGCCGAACTCGTCGAGCGAGGTCGCCGCCGCACCCGCGTCGAACTCGCCGTGTTCCTCGGGATCGTACGCGCCCGGCTCGACGCCCCGCTCCGCGTAGGCGCGCTCGACCGCCCGGACCGGCTCGCGCGGGTCGAGCAGCCCGAGGTTGATCGCGGGCGAGAGCAGCGAGTGCGACAGGAAGGGCTCGCCGCCGACCATCGCGTCCTCGTAGCGGCCGAACGCCGGGAGCCCGTCGCGGACGAAGCGGTCGAGCGCCTCGCGCGCCGCCTCGCGCGTGACCGGCCACGCGAACTCGTCGAGCGAGTCGGTCCCCCACGTGTCGAACCGCTCGCACACCCACGCGTGGGTCTCGCGGGTCAGCTCGTCCGGCTCGAACGCCGGCCGCCCGGGCGGCTCCCAGTCGTCGGGCGGCGTCTCCTGGTTCAGGTCGTCGTAGTTCCACTCGCCGCCGACCGGCTCGCCGTCGTCCATCAGCACGCCCGTCTCGCGGCGGACGTGACGATACCAGTGCTCCTGCCGGTACGTTCGCTCGGCGGCCCCGTCGGCGCCGACGAGCGGTCCGTCGCCATCCTCGTCGCCGCCGTCGCCCTCCTCGCCCCCGGCCCACTCGCGCCAGTCGCTCGGCGTCGTCCAGAACAGCTCGTTGTCGACGAGTTCGAGGGTCCCGCCGCGCTCGGCGACGAGCTCGCGGAGCCGGTCGCCGGCGCCGTGGCTCGCCGGGCGCATGAGTCGCAGATGCGGGCTGTCGTCGCCGTCACCGTCGCCGTCCTCGCCGTCGCCGTCCCGGCCGCCCGTTTCCGCCCGTCGCTCCGCGAAGAACTCGTCGAGCCCCTCGCCGAACGACTCGGCCCGCACGTACGTCACGTCGCGGCCGCGCTCGCGGAGCTCGTCGCGGAAGTGCCGCATCGCCGAGAACACGAGCGTCAGCTTGTGGGCGTGGTACGGCTTCCGGTCGGCGAACCCGTGCGCCTCGATCAGCAGCACGTCGTCGGCCGCGTCGAGGACGTCGAGGTCGGGATTGAGCTGGTCGCCGAGCAGCCAGCAGGTCGTCCGGTCGCTCACGACGGGACTCAGGTGCGCGAGCGGCATAGCTCCGGCGGCGCGCGCGGCGTCCGCCGTCTCCGATCGCTCCGTCGTCGCCGCATCCGCGGCTTTTTATCGCCCGCGCGTGTCGGGCGGGCCATGGACGAGATCCTCACGAACTGGCTGCTCGGCCTGATCGCCGCCCTCCTCGCGGTGCTGGTGCTCGACTCGACCGGCGAGCCCTTCCTCGCCTCGCTCGCGCCGGTCGCGAACGTGCTCGCGCTCGTCACCTTCCTCGCGTTCGTCATCCTCACCGGCGCGTTCCTCGTGTACACCGCGTCGTTCCGGGATTAGCGGTTCGACGCCTCCGCGCCTTCGACCCGACCGACCGCGCGACGAACGCCGCCGCTTTCGACCCGACCGACTCCCCGCGATCCCCGCCGCCGCGCGTAGCTTTTTGTCTCGCCTCGAACTGATCGGCGTATGGAGTACACGACACTCGGGAACACCGGCACCACCGTCTCGAAGATCTGTCTCGGCTGCATGAGCTTCGGCGACCCCGACTGGCGCGAGTGGGTCCTCGACGAAGAGGAAGGCAAGGAGCTCGTCGAGCGCGCGATCGACCTCGGGGTGAACTTCTTCGACACCGCCAACATGTACTCGGACGGCGAGAGCGAGCGCGTCCTCGGCGAGGCGCTCGACGGGTACGACCGCGACGAGTTCGTCGTCGCGACGAAGGGGTACTTCCAGATGGACGAGTCGAATCCGAACTCCGGCGGGCTCTCGCGGAAGGCGATCGAACAGGAGCTTCAGAACTCGCTCGACCGCCTGGGCACCGACATGATCGACCTGTATCAGATCCATCGGTGGGACTACGACACCCCGATCGAGGAGACGCTGGCCGCGCTCGACGACGCGGTGCGGCGCGGCGACGTGCGGTATATCGGCGCCTCCTCGATGTGGGCCCACCAGTTCGCGGAGTCGCTCCACGCGAGCGAGCGCGAGGGGTACGAGCGGTTCGCGACGATGCAGAACCACTACAACCTCGCGTACCGCGAGGAGGAGCGCGAGATGCTCCCGCTGTGTGAGAAGGAAAACGTCGGCGTGATGCCGTGGAGCCCGCTCGCGCGCGGCTACCTGACGCGCCCGCACGAGGACGTGGACGCGACGCTCCGGGGGCAGACCGAGGACCACCTCTACGCGCACCCCTACCGCGAGGGCGGCGGTCCGACCGTCAACGAGCGCGTCGAGGAGCTCGCCGCCGAGAGGGGCGTGAAGATGGCCCAGATCGCGTTGGCGTGGCTGTTCCACAAGGAGTCGGTCGACACGCCGATCGTCGGCACGACGAGCGTCGAACACCTCGAAGACGCGGTCGAAGCGCTCGACGTCGACCTCTCGGACTCCGATCTGGAGTGGCTGGAGGAGCCGTACGAGCCGGTCCGCGTCTCCGGCCACGAGTAGGCGGCGCGAACGCGGGTTCGGCCCGTTCGCGGCCTAAATGGTGTTTTAGGAATACACGGGTAAGCTATTTGTATGGTATTCGTTGACAATGGTGTATGACGGACGACACCGACCGATCCGGCGTCCGGTCGCGCACCGAGTACGCGCGCACCCGGACGCGCTGTCCGAACTGCGGCGACCGCGTCCCGGTGGCCGGCGGCGACGGGGAGCCCGCGGAGTGTCCGAACTGCCACCGCCTCGTGCGCGCGTGACGGCGGGGCCGACCGCTGCCCGGTCGCGAAGCGGATACGGCTCCGTCCGGTCGCCGCCGCCCGCCCCTGACTTATAAACGCACCGTCGCGGACGCCACGACAACCCTTTTCGGCGGCGCCGCCGAAGCGTGGCACATGGCAGACGACGACGCCACCGACCCCGAGAACGGCGAGGCCGGCGAACAGGACGCGTCCGCCGAGGGCGACGACGGCGAGGAGAAGTCCTTCCGCGAGCGCGTCGAGGAGATCCGTGAGCGACGCGAAGAGGAGCGCGAGGAGGGCGACCGGCCCGACCCCGAAGAGATGATGGGCGGCGGCGGCCCGCCGGGGATGGGCGGTGGCGGCGGCGGTAACCCCTTCGCACAGATGATGTCCGGCATGATGGGCGGCGGCGGCGGTCCCGGCGGCGCGGGCGGCCCGCCCGGGATGGGCGGCGGCCCCGGCGCGCAGGGCGAGCAGGGCGCTCGCGGCGACGACGGCGGCAACGAGGAGCTCGTCCGCGAGGTGCGCCAGCTCCGCGACGAGGTCCGCGACGCGACCCGGCAGCTCCAGCGCATCGCGCAGGCGCTCGAAGACGACTGACTCGGCGGCGTTCTCTCTCCGTTTTCCGAAGCCCGGTAGCGCCGCGCTCGTCGGTCAACGAGGATGCGCTGTCGGGCGGGAACCACGACGGCGTCGCGACGACCGCTTAAAAAAAACGACTCAGTTCCGGGCGCCGCTCATCGCCCCGATCCGCTCCGGCAGCGCGGGCAGCGCGACCACGGCGACCACGGCGGCGGTCGTGGCGACGAGCGTCACCGGAAGCGTTCCCGCGAGCGAGTACGCGCCGACCCAGAGCCCGCCGGTGACCGCGAGCGCGGGGACCGCGACGCGGACCGGGACCGCGGGCTCGTCCCCCTCGACGAGCCGCCAGCCGACCGCGCCGCCGGCGCCGGTGGCGATCCCGATTCCCGCCTCGACCACCTCGCCGGTGTGCCCGCCCGCGACGGCGACGGCCAGCGCGCCGGCCGAGACGACGGCCGCGAGCAGGAACGCCGGGGCGGGGTTCAGCGCGGCGGTCGGGCCGGCCGCCGCTGCCGGGTCCGTCGAGCGCCGGACACGCGGGTCGCCGGCGAGCCGCAGCGCGACGGCGACCGTCCCCGCGCCGACGGCTAACCCCGCGAGCACGTCGACGAGGTAGTGGACCTCGATGATCACCCGCGAGGCCGCGATGGCGACGGCGACCGCCCCGGCCGCGAGGTAGCGGCCTCGGTCCGTCCAGAACCGGTCGTAAAGCAGGGCCACGGCGAGGTACGCGGCCGCGCCGCCGGTGGCGTGGCCGCTCGGGAAGCCGAACCCGTCGGAGAGCACCTGCGCCTCGTACCAGCCGGACAGGAGCGCGGGGAGCCACGTCGGGACGTCAGCGGGGGGCATCGCGCCGGGCGGTCGGGGGACCGCGAACCACGCCTTCCCGAGCGCCGTCGCGGCGTACGCGCAGGTGACGGCCGCGATGGCGGTCGCGCCGGCGCGGCGGGGCGACCCCGCGACCCCCTCGGTCGCGAACCAGTAGCCGACCGCGAGCAGCGCGAAGAGGAACCACGGGTCCGCGAGGTGGGTGACGGCCGCGAAGGCGACGACGACGAACTCCGGGAGCGCGTCGACGACGACGAACTCGCCCAGCCCGCGCTCGGCGGCGACGAGTCCGGTCACGCCTCGGCCACCCCCGGGGTCGTCGCCGGTGCGGGCGCCACCGCGTCAGTCATCGCCGCGGCGCCGGGCGTAGTCGAGCGCCTTGCCGGGCGTCTCGATCAGGTTGAGGCCGATGCCGACGACGACGAATATCGTGTAGAGGCCGAGCGTCGACAGTCCGAGGACGACGATGGCGCCGACCGCGTAGATCCCCTGAAGCGAGGTCAGCGCCGCGAGCGTCAGCACGGTGCCGTACAGCAACACGAGGTACGGTCCCCAGCCGCGGGCGTGGCCGCGCCGCATCCGCGAGCGCACGTACCGCTTCAGCTCCGACTCGACCTCCGGTTTGTCGACCGTGCGGCGTTCCACGTCGTCCTCGAACTCGTCGAGCTGCGACCGCAGCTCCCGGACCTCCGCTTCGAGGGCGGCGACGTCCGGCGCGCCGCGCGGCCGTTCGCCGTCGTCCCCATCGGGATCCGACTCGCCGTTCATACCCGTGGGTCGGTCGCGGTCCTGTTGTAACTGCCGGTCCGCGGCGTGGTCGGTCGGCGCCGCCCCGCCGCCGAGACCGGCGCCGCTCGCGGGGACGACCCCGTCGCGGCCGGCCAGCACCACGTTGACGACGCCTCCGGTCACGACGACGACCGCCGCGAGGTAGAGCCACGTGACGAGCAGGAGGATTCCGCCGATGACGCCGTACACCTGAAACTGGCCGGCGCTCGCCGCGTACACCTGAAATCCGGCCTGAAGCAGCGTCCACCCGAGGGCGGCGACGGCCGCGCCGGGTAACGCCTCGCGGAACGCGATGTCGGGCTCGGGGAGCAGGTAGTACATCGGGAGGAAGACGACCGCGAGGAACCCCGGTAAGACGAGGATGCTCGCGGCCTCCACCGCCGGGATCGCGTCCGCGGCCGCGACGAACGCCCCGACGACGACCATCACGGCGATCCCGACGCCCACGGCGAGGATAACCGAACCGGCGTCGGTGAGCTGTTTCAGCAGGTCCGGCGGCTCCTTGACGCCGTACAGCTCGGCGAACGCCGTGTCGAGTCCGCGGAACACCTTCAGCGTCGACCAGAGCAGCACCGCGACGCCGAGCAGGCTCGCGCCGGTCCGACCGCCGGCGGATGAGATCGCCGCAGTCACCGCCTCCTCGCCCGCCGGGGTGAGGAGGTCGCCCGCCCCAGCCACCAGCTCGCCGGCGATCGTCTCCCCGAAGACGGCGGTGGCGACGACGACGAGCAGCAGCAGCGCGGGGACGAGCGAGACGAACGCGTAGTAGGCGATGGCGGCTGCGAGGAACGTCACCTGCCGGTCGACCGCGACGTCGACGACGCGCCGAGCCGTGCCGAACGCGGTGCGCGAGTGTCTGGACACGCCCGGCCCTTCGACCGACCGCGACAAAAGCGAGAGGGTGCCGACGGCGAGAGGCGGTTCAGTCCCCGTCGCCGCCGAGGACCGCCTCGCGCATCTCGGGGATCGACGCCGTACTCTTCACCGCCGTGCCGCGGTAGTGTGCGCGGCTCGCCTCGTGGCCGGCGCCGCGGAGGCGCTCGACGAACTCGTCCATGCCGATCGCGGGCTCGCCCCACTCCTTGTACAGCCGGTGCTGGTCGTAGTGCGTAGGGGTGTCGAGCTCGCGCGCGACGGTGCCGAGCAGCTTGCGCGCGCGCTTCGCCTCGCCCATGTCGTCCGTCACCTCGCGGCGGACGGCGCGCGCGAAGTCGGCGTCGGCGACCGGCCCGAGCCAGATCGGGCCCGCCGTGAGGACGCGGTCGCTCCCGCACTCGGGACAGGCGTCGACGGGGTCGGCGATGTGGCCCGGCGTCGCCTCGCGCCAGAGGCAGTCCTCGCAGCCGTCCACGTGCCCCACGCCGTCGAGGCAGTCGTCGGCCGCGCGGGCGCCCGACTCCAGTTCGAGGTAGGTGCGCGCGTAGTGGCGGGAGACGTGCGAGAGGATCGGCGTCGCCGCCTTGTCGTAGCGCGCGGCGGTCCGGACCAAGGCAGAGATCAGCGTTCGGAGCCCCATCTCCGGGTGGTAGTCGGTGTTGCGCGGCACCGCGCCGTACTTCCGGATCCCGCTGTTGAGGTGGGCGCCGCACAGCGGCGCGGTGTCGGTCGCGGTGACGCAGACTAAGTTGCGGCCGTTCGCGAACGCCGCGTCCGCGAAGGGGATCGGCGTGCCGTAGGGGTCCAGATCGACCACGTCGAACGGGCCCTCGTCGTACAGGAGGGCGTTGACGTCGCGGTGGACCGCCTCGCCGTCGAGGCCGTTGGCGTCGAGGTTGGCGGCCGCAAGCTCGACCGCCTCGTCGTCGACGTCGGCGCAGGTCACGTCGTACCCCTCGGCCGCGGCGCGGACGCCCCGGACCCCCGAGGCGGCCATCGCGTCGAGGTAGGAGGCCGCGCGCGGCTCGCGGTCGCGGTAGGCGCGCAGCGTCGCGACCGTCACGTCGCGGTTCAGCTCCTGGGTCGGGTTGAAGAAGACGCCGCCGCCGGTGCCCTCGCTGGCGCCGTCGCGGGCCTCCGGGACGGAGACGGTGAGTCCGCCCTCTTCGATATCCATACCGTCGGTTCGGCCATCCGGGCTAAAAGGACCGCGCTCCGGGGCCGGCGAGCCTCGGGAGCGTCGGACGCGGCGGTCGGCGCGGCGACAATGGGAGGCTTTTACGCCGTCGGCTCGGAACGTAGACGTATGAACGGAGACGCGACGCGACGGCGGAACGACGCGGCCGGCGACGAAACGGAGGGCCGAGGATGGTGAGTCCGGCGCGGGTGGACGCGATAACCGACATCGCGTACGGCGCGCTGATCGCCGCGTCGATCGTCCTCATCGCGACCACCCAGCAGAACGACGTGGCCATCGCGTTCGGGATCGGGGTGTTCGCCTCGTACGTGATCCACGTCGTCTGGAAGATGGCGCGGTTCGACCCGGACTGGATGACCCGCGAGGTGGCGGACCAGGTCGGCAAGCAGGTCGAGGAGAGCGTCGGCGAGACCGTCGACAAGGAGGTCGAGAAGACCGTGGGCGAAACCGTCAACAAGGAGGTCGAGAAGACGGTCGGCGAGACGGTGAGCAAGGAAGTGGAGAAGACCGTCGAGGAGACCGTCGGCGAGAAGGTCGAGGAGACGGTGAGCAAGGAGGTCGAAAAGAGCGTCGGCGAGACCGTCAACAAGGAGGTCAGCGAAGTCGCCGACGACGTCAGCAACACCGTCAGCGAGGAGGTCACGGGGAAAGTCGAAGACACCGTCGGCGAAACCGTCGAAAAGACCGTCGAGGAGAAAGTCGGCGAAACCGTCGAGGAGAAGGTCGGCGAAACGGTCGAGGAGAAAGTCGGCGAAACCGTCGAGGAGAAAGTCGGCGAAACCGTCGAGGAGAAAGTCGGCGAAACCGTCGAGGAAACGGTCGAGAAGACCGTGGAAGAAACCGTCGGCGAAAAGGTCGAGGAAACGGTCGAGAAGACCGTCGAGGAGACCGTCGGCGAAAAGGTCGAAGAAACGGTGGAGGAGACCGTGGAAGAAACCGTCGGCGAAAAGGTCGAGGAAACGGTCGAGAAGACCGTCGAGGAAACCGTCGGCGACGGGGACGAAGACGAGGACGACGAGGCGGCCGGGCGACGCGACGACTCGTAGTCGGATCGGTCGCGATCGGCGACGCCGTCCGCCGCCGAGACATTGTGGTCGGGTGGGCGCTCCCGAGAGCCCATATCCGCCGATTCCGACGGTGATAAACCGTGAGGGCGAATAATCGTACATAGTCGAATGGGCAACCACGACCTCGATCGGAGTCTCGGGCTGTACCCGACGATGATGATCAGTATGGGTGCGATGATCGGGAGCGGGATCTTCGTCCTGCCGGCGTTGGGATACAAGAAGGCCGGGCCGGCGGTGGTCCTCGCGTACGTGTTAGCCGCGCTCGTCGTCTTACCGGCCGCGCTGTCGAAAGCCGAGATGGCGACGGCGATGCCCGAGTCCGGGGGGACGTACCTCTACATCGACCGGGCGCTCGGCCCGCTGTTCGGGACGATCGCCGGGATCGGGGCGTGGTTCTCGCTCGTGTTCAAAAGCTCGTTCGCGCTCGTCGGGCTCGGGGCGTACCTGCTGCTCTTCGCGCCGCTCTCGCAGGGCGCGGTGGTGTACGTCGCGCTGGCGCTCGGCGCCTTGGTCGTGGCCCTGAACATCTCCGGAACGAAGATGAGCGGACAGATCCAGGCGGTCATCGTCACGGTCGTCGTCGCCGGCCTGCTCGCCTACGTCGTCAACGCGGGCGTCGTCGTCGACACCGCCCGCTACACACCCTTCGCGACGAACGGGAACGGTGGGATCGTCACGGCCGCCGCCTTCGTCTTCGTCTCGTACGCGGGGGTGACCAAGATCGCGAGCGTCGCGGAGGAAGTGAAAGACCCCGGGACGAACCTCCCTCGCGCGATGTTGGGATCGATGGCCGTCATGACGGTCCTGTACATCGGGGTAGTCGGCGCGATCGTGGGACTGAGCGATCCGGAGGTGCTGAAAACGGGCGGTCCGGGCGGGACGGCGTCGCTCACGCCGATGGCAGACGGAGCGGGGGCGTTGTTCGGCGGCGTCGGGGTGGCGCTCATCTCCGTGATCGCCGTCGTCGCCCTGACGAGCATGGCGAACGCCGGCGTCCTCTCCTCGTCGCGGTTCCCCCTCGCGATGAGCCGGGACGACCTCCTGCCGCCGACGCTGCGGACGATCGACGAGCGGTTCAAGACGCCGCGGAACGCCGTCCTGCTCACCGGCGTCGTGTTGCTGCTGCTCATCGCGTTCGTGCCAGTGATCGAGCTCGCGAAGCTGGCGAGCGCGTTCCAGATCCTCGTCTTCTCGTTCGAGAACATGGCGCTCGTCGCCTTCCGCGTCGCGGACATGCCCGCCTACGATCCCGAGTTCACCGCGCCGGGCTACCCGTACGTTCAGGTGTTCGGGTTCGTCGCCGGGCTGGCCCTGCTGACGCAGATGGGGACGTTTCCGATCCTCGGCGCGTTGGGGATCATCGTCGGCAGTGCGCTCGTCTACTTCGCGTACGGCCGGCCGCGGACGGACCGAACCGGAGCGCTCGGAGCGATCGTCCGCGCTCGCCGCGGGGAGGAGGACGACGGCGTCGCGCCGACGAAGCAGGACTGACCGCCGCGGCGGCGCGACCGTCGCGTCGAGGCGCGGTCAGTAGTCGCGGTCGACCACGATAACCGGGTCGTCGGTCTCGTCGGCGATGCGGTCCGCGAGCGTTCCGAAGAGGCGGTCGCCGAGGCTCGACTCCGGCTCGTACATCACGACCGCGTCGTAGTCGGCCGCGACGCGGAGGATCTCCGCGTCGTGTTCGTCGCCCTCGACGACCAGCGTGTCGACCGCGTCGGCGTCGAACCCGTCTTCGACTAAGCGCTCGCGCGTCTCCGAGACCACCGCCTCGCCGCTCTCTCGGGTCTCCTCGCCCTCGACGACGTGGAAGAGGGTGATGCGCTGCGTCGAGTCCTCGCTCAGGACGCGGATGAACGTCGGGAGCCGGTCGAACCCGGCGACGTCCGGGACCGGGACGAGGATGCGCTCGATCCCCTCCGTGGGGGCGGGGTCGAGCTCGGCGGCGCAGTCCTCCTCGACCGCGACCTGTCGGATCGCGGCGGCGCGGTCCTTCCCGAACACCAGCCGCGTCCGGACGGACGCCCCCGCGTCCGCGAACGACGCGGCGACGTCGTCGAGCGTCGCCTGCGCCGCGTCGCCGAACTGCTCGCGGGCGGAGCTGGCCGGCGTCTGTTCCGGCAGGTCGTAGTGCCCGAGCACCACGACGTCGAGCGACGAGAGGTCCTCGATCAGCAGCTGCGACAGCGGCTCGGGGTCCGGGAGTTCGAGCGGCACGAGGATCGTGTCGGCCATGGCGCACGCTTGGGCGGCCGGACCAATAAACGGGGAGATCCGGTGGCGATCGGTGGGATTCGTGGAATCGGACGAGGGAGGAGTGGGAGGGGGACGGCGAGCCGGTGGGTCGCGGTGCGGTCTGCTCGGTGGCGTGTCGGACGATCCGCGAGCGGCCGCGGCTGGCGGCGGTTCGCCGGTGTGCGGATCCGTGGTCCAAACAAAGTACGCGCCCCGTCGGTTCGGCCGCGAGCGTGACTCGGTTTCGAGCCGGTCACGGTAGCCGGGACGCGTCGTTCTGGACCGGTGCTGTCAGCGGACTGTTACAATCCACGAGCCGAGGAAAAGTCTATACGGCCTCCCGTATTCGTCCGTCTCATACGTGATGTCCTGTAAACAAGTCGGAGAGTGTTCCGGACGCTCGGGGCGATTCGGCATCGTCGCGTCCGGAATCGGCGGACTCAGCCCTGCGGCCGGTGACGCGACCGACGTCGGACCTGTCGGGGTAGCGGATATCGCACAGAGATCTATCGACGGCACGGACTCAGACGAGTCCCTCACCACGGTCCACGCCTGACGGATGCAGCGTTCACTCACCTACCGAACGAACCGCGACCTGTTCTCCAACCACTACCTCGACGAGCACCTCCCCGAGACCGAGGCGTGGGAGGAGGTGGACGAGAACGAACTGGCGGCCGCGCGCGACGAGATCCTCGACCTCTACGAGCGGGAGAAGGACACGGCGCCGAAGCGGAACGAGTCCCAGCTAGAGGAGAAGTTCATCCGGCCGATGTTCCGGAAGCTGGGGGTCCCGTTCGAAGTCGAGGAGAGCACGAGCCGGACCCAGCGCCGACCGGACTACGGCTTCTTCGAGACCGACGAGGCGGCGCGCGACGCGTTCGAGCGCCGCGAAGAGGGCGGCGACTTCTACGAGAACGCGGTCGCCGTCGCGGACGCCAAGCGCTGGGGGCGACCGCTCGACACGCGGGGCAGCGGCGAACACGAGCGCGACTTCGAGAACCCGAGCTACCAGATCCACGTCTACCTCCAAGAGACGCCCGCCCGCTGGGCGGTGCTGACGGACGGGAAGAAGTGGCGGCTCTACTACGGGCCGACGAGCCACCGGCTCGACTCCTACTACGAGATCGATCTACCGGCCGTCCTCGAAACCGGGGACTTAGAGGAGTTCAAATACTTCTACCTCTTCTTCCGGCACGGCGCGTTCCTCGAAGACGCCGGCGGCGACTGCTTCCTCGACGAGGTGTACGACGAGTCGAACGTCTTCGCGCAGGACCTCGGCGAGGACCTCCAAGACAACATCTACGAGGCGATCAAGGTGCTCTCGGAGGGGTACCTCCAGTACCCGGAGAACGACCTCGACGAGGGGGATCTCGACCTGATCCACGACGCGTCGCTCATCTACCTCTACCGGCTCATCTTCGTGCTGTACGCTGAGGCCGAGGGGCGCGACCTGCTGGACACGGACAACGAGATCTACGAGGAGTCGTACAGTCTGAACTCGCTGAAACAGGAGGTGGCCGACGAGCTCGACGGGGGCGACCCGAAGTACCGCGACTGGCAGGACGACCTGAGCGCGCGGCTCGACGAGCTGTTCGAGCTGATCGACCAAGGGAGCAAGTCGCGGGGGATCCCCGAGGACGACCTCCACATCCCGGCGTACAACGGCGGGCTGTTCCGAACGGATCCGGACGAGGACGACGGCGCGGAGGCGCGGTTCCTCGCCGAGCACACGGTCGGCGACGCGCACTTAGCCCGAGTCGTCGAACTGCTCACGCGGAGCCGGCAGGGGGACGGCGAGGGGAAGATCTTCGTCGACTACTCCTCGCTGGACGTGCGCCACCTCGGGAGCGTCTACGAGGGACTGTTAGAGTACCAGCTTCACGTCGCGGACGAGCCGCTGGCGCTCGACGACGGCGAGTACGTGCCGGTCGAGGGCGGCGAGGAGGGCGCGGCGGACGACGAGGGCGACGAGAGCGACCCGGACGCCGACTCCGCGGACGTCGCGGTCGAGCCGGGCGAGGTGTACCTCACGACCGGGAGCGGCGAGCGCAAGGCGACGGGGTCGTACTACACGCCCGAGTACGTCGTCGAGTACATCGTCGACGAGACGCTCGGGCCGCTGGTCGACGACATCCGCGAGGATCTGCTCGGCTACGACTCATACAGCGAGGGCGGGTTCGCGGCCGAGTTCGCGGAGCGCGTGTTCGAGTTAAAAATCCTCGATCCGGCGATGGGGAGCGGGCACTTCCTCACGAGCGCGGTCGACTACCTCGCGCGGGAGATCATCGACGCGCAGGAGCGGCAGGCGGCCCAGCAGGGCGTCGAGACGGTCGACGAAGAGCGCGACATCAACTGGGCGCGCCGGAAGGTGGCCCAGCGGTGCATCTACGGCGTGGACCTGAATCCGCTCGCGACCGAGCTGGCGAAGGTGTCGCTGTGGCTGCGGACGCTCGCCGCGGAGCAGCCGCTCGCGTTCCTCGACCACCACTTAAAAACCGGAAACTCGCTGGTCGGCAGCGACATCGAGGACGTGCTCGCCAACGGTGACGACGCCGACGCGAACGACGGGCAGTTGACCTTAGAGCAGTCGTTCGCGCACACGCGCCAGCAGGCGCTCGAACACGTGATGGACCGGTTCCAGAGTCTGCTCGCCATCGACAACGAGACGCTCGCGGACGCGAAGGAGATGGAGGACGTGTACGACGCGGTCCGTGACGACCCCCTCTACCGGCACCTGCTGGCGATGGCGAACGTCCACACCGCCGAGCGGTTCGGCCTCGACGTGCCGAGCGACGCCGACAAGCGCATGGCGGAGGCCCTCCGCGCCGACTCGTGGAGCGAGATCGAAGGGCAGGACTGGTTTAAAAGCGCGCAGGCGATGGCCGCCGACGAGCGCTTCTTCCACTGGGAGTTGGAGTTCCCGGTGGCGTTCTACGACGAGGACGGCGGCCGCAAGGCCGACGCCGGATTCGACGCGGTGATCGGGAATCCGCCGTATGTAGGAGAAAAGGAACGTAAAGAGGAATTTGATTTCTTACGAAAGTGTTCGCACGTTAGAGAATGTTATCAGGGGAGGATGGATATGTTATATTTCTTCGTGCTGCTGGGAATTGAACTCTCCAACAACTCTGGGGCATCTTCTATGATTACTACAGCATATTGGCCAGAGGCAGATAGCGCAGAAAACCTCCGTCGTGAAATAATAAATAGAACAAATATTAGCGAGATCGTTGAATTTGATGGCTTCACAGTATTCGACCAGGCTCCCGGGCAAGAAAATCTCATATACAAATTTGACAATTCTGATATAGATACTACCACGTTCTCGTATATTCGTTCAGATACTTATGAACAAGACGCTGTCGCGGAGTCTCTGTTAGGTGATAAGAAACTATTTTATCAAGAAGAGTATGAAACTGATAAAATCAATTTGCCTACTGATGGTAGCGAATGGTACGGTATAAAAGGATTAGCAAAGGGTGCGTTAGAGATACCGGATACTGAAAATACACTTTCTGATTTCTTCGAATCCTACCAAGGAATTGTTCCGAATCCGGATAGGGTTACAAAACAATCGTACGAAGAGTATGAAAACGAAAGTGTAGAGATTGGAGACGGTGTATTTCTACTGGATAAGGAGGATTTAGATCGTATTGGAATTGACGATGGGCACCAATTGCTCAAACCAGCATACCGTAATTCGAATATCTCAGAATTTCATATATCATATCCAAGTAAATTGTATGTTCTGTATATTACTTCAAACACAGATATTGACCAGTATCCCCGAATCAAGGAGCATCTTAATCAATATAGATCCAAGTTGGAGGAGAGAAGAGAAGTCAAGAATGGGAAAATAAACTGGTATAGTCTCCAGTGGCCACGGAATGAGCAGTTATTCGAGACGCCAAAAATAGTATATTCTAACTGGGGGAATGATTGGCAACCATATGCGGTAGAAAATCAAGGATATTACGAGAGGCGTGATATCACGCTACTTAAACCACGTAGTTCGGATATAGATATTCATCGGCTCACAGCAATACTGAATTCGAGATTGTCTAAATACTGGCAAACAGAACAGCGATCCAGAACTGGCTACACCACACAAGGTAGTCTTGACGACCTCCCCATTCCCTCCGAGGCTGACAAAACAGATGGTAAAACAGAATATAGTTTATCCGAACTCGCAAAAAGGATATCTAAATTTAAAAACCAAAGAACTGTTCTCAACCTCGACCTTCTCGACTACCTCGGCAACTACGACGAGGGCCCGACCCTCCCCGACGTCGGGCTCTTCCAGCCGAGCGCGTCGAACGTCCTCGACGCGACGACGGAGGAGTACGAGAAGCTCCGCGTGGGCGACGTGCGCGCCGAGCGCGACGGGACGCGCGTCACGATCTCCGCGACGGCGCGGTACAAGCCGGAGGACGAGGACGCCCACGAGACCGACACGTACGGCTACACCGAGACGGAGTTCCACGAGGCGTTCACGCTCGTCGACTGCTCCGAGCGCGAGGCCGCGCTCGTCGCGGCGTTCGTCCCGGTCGCCGTCGACGACGAGATCGCGGGCTTCCGCGAGAACGCCACCAAGACGAACTCGCTCGTCGACCGCCTGAAGGCGATCACGCTGCCCGACCCCGACGACGCCGCCGACGACCTCGACCGCTACGTCGAGACGAAAGCGCGCGCTGACGAACTCGACGCGAAGATCGAAGAAACCGACCGCCTCATCGACGAGATCGTCTACGACCTCTACGACCTGACCGAGGAGGAGATCGAGATCGTCGAGGAGGCAGTCGCGGAGTAACGAGGAGGACGCGACCGAGCGGAGCGAGGTCGTGCTTCTATAAGTGACCGGCGTTGCCGGGTGAACTCCTCCAAAGCCCCAGTCGCTCGCTTATAAATGGCGGATCGCGGAGCGACGACGAACACCGCCAAAGCCCCAGCCGCGAGGACTCGCGCGGCTTGCTGCGCTCCTCGCTCACTCCGTTCGCTGCGGTGCTTACTGCGCCGTGCTTCGTCCTCGCGACTGCCCCTTTGAATCCCACCCCCACGCACAGCCCCGCACCTCACGCCTCCCCAGCCTCGTCGGCCTCCCTCCGGTCGGCCGACTCCCTCGCGTGGTGCTGTCTCGCGGCCGCCGAGGGCGGCCGCTCGCAGGCACGCGCCACCGTGATAGCTGGCGCTTATTGATTCGTCCGTACTGAGCGATGGGATCGGTCGAACGCGACCGAGCGAAGCGAGGTCGCGCTTTTTGATCGAGCTTTTTCCGTGAGCGGTCGCGGGCGCAGCGAGCGACCCGACTCGGAAAACGATCGGAGTGAGGCCGTCGCGGGGGAGCTGGGCACGCGGAGAGAGATTACACCGCGTCGTCGCAGTCTTCGATGGATTTGACGACGAGCGCCGTCTTTCCCATCCGCCGACGTCCGTAGACGACGCCCAACTCCGCAGAGTCACTGTCGTATAATTCGTGGAGCCTGTCGAGTTCTCGTTCTCGGTTCACGAACGCAGGCATGTCTCCGCCTTTGAACCACCAGCATATAAAACGCACATATAGCGTAGCTCAGACTATCGTAGTTCAAACTACGGTAGTTGTGGTAACGAAATATCAGAGCATGTGAATACGGGGGTAAGAGAGACACGTACAAGATCCCGATCGCGAGGTCGTGCCTTTTCGTCAGGAGTTCGGAAGGGTACTGCCCGTTCTTTGTTAGGTTTTTCCCTAACACTCATCGGAGTAGGGTGCGTCGACACACGTATCGATGAGCGATGACGTCACCGTACTCGAAGATGAGATCGAGGCCTATGCCGACGGCACTGTTGCGCGGGTTCGCGTGCTCTCGGTCCCGACCGGTTCGAGGACGGGATCAAGTACGCCTACCACTACGGCGAAGCCGGCGCGGACGAGCCGATCATCCGATTCGACAACCACCACGGCGTCCACGAGCTCCACCTCGGGGGCGAGACCTTCGAAATCGACTACCCCGGCCTTGCGGAGATCTTCCGCGCGTGGCGGGCGGCGCTCCCGGAGGAGAAGCGCGACGACTGGTAGCGCGTTCGAGCACGGTGACCGACGTACTGGCCGCGACCGACTCCAACCGACGACCCCACACCACCCATGACTCAGACACTCCATGTTCGGATCGAGTCCGCCGACCGTAGCGACCTCGAAGAGCGCCTCGAAGCGATCGACGCCGGCGAGGACGTCGAACCCAGCGAGCCGACGCTCTCGATCGAGAACCTCGAAACGTTCGGCCGCGTCTTCCGCTCGACCAATCTCAAGCTCTTGGAAGCGATCGTCGAACACGAGCCAGGGAGCATCCGCGAGCTCGCGCGCCTCGTTGACCGGAACCCCCCGGAAGTCCTCGAAAACGTGAACGAGCTGGCCGACTACGGACTCCTCGAACTCGAAGAGGACGGCCGGGCGAAGCGGCCGGTCGTCTGGTACGACGAGATCGACGCCGACATCCCGCTCACGACCGGGTCGGGACAGGGGCGCAAGGCGAACGCCTGACCCAGCGAGGAGACCACGGATGGGCGGCGACATCGATCCGAGGATCCGCGTCCTACTGCTCACTACCACGTCGACCGCAACGCAGAGTGGTACTACGTCGACGGCGACCTCGCGGGGACGATCGCCCTCGGGCCAGCGACCGACGCCAGGCAAGGTGACGACTGGGTACTTTCGCTCTCGGCCGCGATGCGGGGTCGCGTTGAGTTAGTGTCAACATAGCTTCCGTCATGCGATTTTACAGAAGTGTTTTCAAATGTAGTAGCAGGTCGTGTTCTGTGGATCAACGGAAAGGAGAACTGAGAGGGCAGATCCGGTTCTTCGCGGAGTTACTACCTATTTTGAGTTTATAACTCAGCTATTCCGAGCCCGACGAATACGCTCGCCGTCTTGCGTTTCTGCGTAACGTAACGCGACCCGCATCTTTCCACGCCTCTTTTTTACGGGAGGAACGCGGACGTTTCGCTCGATTTTGTTATGTGACCCGCTGGGCATACCAGCGGCTACGCAGAATTAATAAATAACGCGTGGGACCCCGATGGGGTTACTCGTTGCCGAACATCTGGCGCATCATCGGATGCATCTCCATCAGCTGCTCTTCGGCGATCTCCTCGTACAGCTTGTACGTGATCGAGACCGCCAGCAGCAGTCCGGTTCCGGAGACCTGGCCGATGGTGCCGAGCAGGTTCGCCATCACGGCGAGGAACCCGACGAGGGCGCCGCCGATGACCGTGACCTGCGGGATGTACCGCTCCATCACCTTCTCGACGACCTGCGGATTCCGGCGGAACCCGGGGATCTGCATCCCGGAGTTCTGGATCTGCTTCGCGGTCGCCTCCGGCCCCATGCCGGTGGTCTCGACCCAGAAGATCGCGAAGATGGCGCCGCCGACGATCATGAACGTGAGGTCGACGGCGAGCCGGACCGCGATCATCCACGGTTCGACCGACGCCGGGATCTCGCCTAAGAACCACATCCACTGGCTGCGGCTCTGGATGGGGTTCAGGTAGTAGAACAGCCCGGAGATCGGCTGGCCCTGCTCGCTGTACTGGCCGAGGAACGCCGGCATCCCCGCCCACTGCGAGGAGAGGATCTGACCGAGGAACTGGATGTTCGCCTGCAGCGCGCGAACGAGGATCATCGGCAGGACGGACGCGTAGATGAGCTTCACCGGGAAGCGTCCGCGAGCGCCTTTCACGCGGGCGTGCGACAGAGGGATCTCGACGCGGACCGACTCCGCGTACACGACGATCCCGAAGATGAACACCGTGGTGAAAAGCGCCAGAATGCTGCCCGGATCGAACAGCAGGTTCTGGAGCCCCTCCGCCGTGAACGGCGACAGCGAGGCCGGCACGTCGCCGACGATGACGCCGTACCAGCTCGCGAAGAAGCCGGACGCGCCGAGCGCGGAGAAGCTGAAGAAGCCGCCGACGATCTGCTGGCTCACCGACGCGATGATGAACAGCCCGACGCCGGAGCCGACCCCCACTTGCTCACGATCTCGTCCATGAACAGGATGAGGATGCCGCCGACGAAGATCTGCGCGAAGATCAGCACCTGTACGCCGAACGTGCCGATGCCGAGCGCGTCACCGACGGCGGGGTCGGCCGGAAGGAAGCTCCCGGTGAACACCATCGGCGCCGCCGTGAGGGCGGCGACGATGATCACCAGCAGCTTCTGGAGGCCCTGATAGAGGACCTGGTCACGCGGGTCGTTCTCCGTGTCGAGCCCGAGGAGGTTCGCACCGCCCAACAGCTGGAGGACGATGGACGCCGTGACGATCGGTCCGATACCGACCTGTAACAGCGACCCGGACGAGCCGGCGAGCACCGACCGGAACTGCCCGAAGAAGTCCGACCCCTGCCCGACCGCCAACCCGAACGGGTTGATGTTGGTCAGGAAGAAGTAGACGATCAGGATGCCGGCCGTCCACGTGAGCTTCCGTTTGAACGGGACGTGTCCCGCGGGCCGCTCTACGACGGGCATCCGCGAGAGCACCGGTTCGGCGGCCTCCTTCCAGCTCATGTTACGCCTCGTCGTTCTCGTCGTCGGAAGTGTTTTCCGGTTCGTCAGCGGCTTCCTCGGCGCGCTCGGAGAGCGTCGCCTCGCCGCCGGCGTCCTCGATGAGCTCGACCGCACCGGCCGTGAACGCGTCGGCCGTGACGCGGAGCTCGTGGCGGACCTGCCCGCCGCCGAGCACCTTCACCACGTCGGCCTCGTGGCCGTCCTCGACGACGTCGCGCGCGTCGAAGACGTACGCGTCGCCGTCCTCGTCGGCGAGGCCCTCGGCGGCGTACAGCGCCGCGTCCTCGTCGAGCTTCTGGACCTTCACTTCGAGGACCTCCGTCTGGGCGTCCTCGGGCCGCTTGAACCCGTGTTTGCCGAGCGGGCCGTAGTTGTGATACTCGTGTTTCGAGCGGCCGGCCGCGCCGCGGCCGCCGCGGTGTCCGGCGCCGCGCCGGTTCTTGTGCGTGCCGCCGCCGTGCGTCCGAGAGCCGCGCTGTCGTCGTTTCTTGCTCGTCATCGCATCGCCTCCAGGAGACTGTCGATCTCCTCGGTGGTGTGTTTCCCGAGCTCGCCGCCCTCGATCACGGGGTGTTTGATGCCCTCGTGACCGCCGCGGGGGGCGTGGAGCCGCAGCGTCGGCGAGAGGCCCTGATCGCGCAGGGTCGTCTCCTCGTCGACGAGCGCCTCGGCCAGCGCCTCCAAGTCGGCGTAGTCGGTGTTGTCGTCGATCCATTCGTCGTCGACGTCGGCCGAGCCCTCGATCGGCTCGCCGCGCCGCGCGATCGTTCGCGCGACGGCCTCGACGCTCGGTTCCCCGAACGCGACGACGTCGTTGACCTTCGCGATCATGCCGCGGTACGAGTCCGTCTCGGGGACGAACGTCGCGTGGTTGACGCGCCCGACGTTCAGCATGTCGAGCGTGTCCTCGACGCCGTAGTCGAGGTTGACGTCGCCGCGGAGCTGCACGATCGCCTGCATCACTCGCTCACCTCGTCGTAGTGGACTTCACGCGCGTGCTGCGGAGTGCGGGACTGCGCCGCGTTCTCCAAGGCGTTGAACGTCGCCTTCGCGAGGTTCACCGTGGTGCGCGTGTTGCCGTCGGAGTTCGTCCAGGCGTCCTCGACGCCGGCGAGCTCCAGGATGTTGCGGACCGTCTCCGCGGCCGCGAGGCCCAGCCCCTGCGGGGCGGGCTTGATCTCGACCGTGACGGAGCCGGCCTTCCCCTTCGCCGTGCGGGTCAGGGAGTTGGTGCCGCCGGGCTGGTCCTCCCAGGAGCCGGAGCCGCGGTCGACCGAGATGATGTTCAGCTTCGCGACGTCGATCGCCTTCTGGATCGCGCCGCCGACCTGGTCGTCGCGGGCCTGCGCGTAGCCGAGGTAGCCGTCGCGGTTGCCCACGGCGACCACGCAGCGGAACTTCACGCGCCGGCCGGAGTCGGTCATGCGCTGGACCATGTTGATGTCCAGCACCTCGTCTTCGAGCCCCGGGAGGAGCTGGTCGACGATCTCCGCCTCCTTCAGCGGGAGGCCGGAGTTGAGCGCCTGTTCCATCGACGAGATCTCCCCGTCCTGTACCTTGCGGCCGAGTCGCGTCCGCGGCTCCCAGCCGTCGTTGTGTCTACTCATGGTCCTCCTGGATTGTCTCGAGCACGGAATCGAAGTGCTCGGGTAGCTCGCTGGCGTCGAACGAACCGCTGTACAGCGGCTCGTCGAGCTGCTCGGCGTAGTCGGCGATATGCTCGCCGCGCGTGCGCGACCAGTCCGCCAGCACGTCGTCGTTGTGCGGGATCTCGAGGCCCGCGTCGATCGCTCCTTCCTGTACCGCGAACGTCTTGTTGCCGGGCGTCGCCGTGTTGAGCCCGATGTCGAGGACGGCCTCGTCGAGGCCGGCGTCGACTGCGCGGGCGCCCGCGAGGAAGCCGGTGAGGTACGCGCTGGGGAGGTTGCCCGTGGGGGCGTCCCAGCCGTACTCGCCGAGCTCCTCGCTGGAGGCGGCCGCGTGGGTCTCGTCGCCGTCGGATCCGGGGGTCACCAGCTGCGCCCTGACGTGAGCGTTGCTCACCCGAGCGACCAGGCGAGGCTTGCCCGATTTCAGCAGGCGCAACCTCTGATGGTAATCCGTCCGGACCTCGCGGCGGCGCCGCATCGGCACCTTGTATCGTGGTCCTGTCGCCATTAGTCCGTCACCTCGTAACCGTACTGCGTCTCGATGAACGCCTCGAGACGGGCGACGTCCTCGAAGTCTCCCCCGCTCGCCTTGTTGTAGAGCGTGCGGTACTCGGAGGCGTCGAGCACGTCTTCCTCGTCGCGAAGCTCCTTCAGGCGGGCCCGCTGTGCGCGGATGCGCGCCTTCCAGTCGTCTTTCGTGTCCTGCCGCGCGCCGGAGCGGCCCTTCCGGGTACCGGCGCCCGACTGGTGCCCGTACGAGCGCTTTTCGGCGCGCTCTCGGGCGCGACCGCGCGAGTTCGTCTTCTCGTCTTTCGCGCGGATCGTTCCCTGTTCGATGAGTTCGCGGACGTCCTCTCGCGTGATGGCGTCCTCGATCTCCTCCTGTGCGTCGGGGTCGAGCCAGACGCGGCGCTTGCCGACGTCGAGCTCGTCCGCTGCGAGCCGTTTCTGCGCCTTCAGATCACTCATCGTCGACCTCCACTTCGACGTAGGTCGGGTTCAGCACGCGAATGCCCCGCTCCTCCGCCTCGTCTTCGATCAGTTCGCGCTTGCGACCGCCGACCTTCGAGGCGATACGCACCGCCTGCGTGTCGCCGTCGACGCCCTCGAGGTCGTCCGTGTTGTGCACGCGGACCTCCTCGAAGCCGCTCGGGTGCAGGTCGCGCGACGCCGTCGGCGAGCGGAAGCCGGCCTCGACGACCGGGCCCTTCGACTTCATGCGGCGGCGCTGCTTGGAGAGCCCGCCGCGCGGCTTGCGCCACGACGTCGGGATCCGCTTTTTCTTGTGGTAATCCTGCCGGTTGAACTGCGGTTTCCCCTCGCGGTGCTTCTGTGCGAGCGCGCGAGCGGTCTCGTCGTCCAGCTCCGGCGTCTTGTCGGCGTGGCCGCGGGGGCGAAGCTCCGTCTCGACGGTCTCGTCGGCGTCGGCCTCGTCGGCCTCCCCCTCGTCCGTCTCGTCTTCGATCTCCGCGTCCGCCTCCTCGTCGACCTCCAGTCCGCCGACGTCGGCCTTGATACGCGCGGCGAGCGCGTTGCCGACGCCGTCGACCTCGGAGAGCTCCGACTGGGAGGCGGCCTTCACGTCCTCGACCGTCTCGTAGCCGGCCTCGCGAAGCGCGTCCGCCTTCGAGGGACCGACACCGCTGATGTCTTCCAGTTCGTCTGCCATTGATTAGGCACCTCCGGTGGGCTTCTCGACGATGTACACGCCGTCCTGGAAGACGCGCGTGTCCTTGTCGGTCACCTTCGTCAGCTGTTCGATGTCGGCGGCGGTCTGCCCGACGGCCTCCTTGTCGGAGCCCGTCAGCGTGACCGTCTCGCCGTCGACCTGTACGTCCGTGTCTCCGCGGATCGGGGTGCGCCGCGCAGCGCTCTCTCCGAGGAAGTTCTCGATGACGACCTCGTCGCCCTCCACGTTCACCTGCATCGGGAAGTGGGCGTAGTACACTTCCATCGCGTACTCCCAGCCCTCGGTGACGCCGTGGATCATGTTGGCGACGTGGCTCTCGAAGGTGCCGACCGTGGCGTTGGTCTTCGCGTCCTCGTTTTCGGCCGCGATGACCACCGCGCCGTCCTCGACGGAAACGTCGACGTCGGGGTACCAGAGGCGTCGCGTGACGCTCCCGTTGGGCCCCTCGACGGTGAGTTCGAGGTGATCGGTCTCGGCGGAGACGTCGTCCGGAATCTCGATTTCGACTCTGTTCATTGTTAGTAGACGTATGCGATCACTTGGCCGCCGATGCCCTCCTCGCGGGCCTCGTAGTGGCTCATGACGCCGTGGCTCGTCGTGACGATGAGCGTCCCGTAGTCACGGGCGGGGAGGTATCGCTTCTCCCACTTCTCGAACTCGTCTGCGCCCGCCGAGTAGCGGGGCTTGACGGCGCCACACTCGTTGATCGCGCCTTTCAGTTCGACCTCGAACTTCCCGGCTTTTCCGTCGTCGACGTACTCGAAGCCGTCGACGTACCCGCGGTCGTAGAGGACCTCGAGGACGGAGCCGATGATGTTCGAAGCGGGCTCTACCGTGTACGACAGGTGGCCAACGCTCTCGGCGTTGTCCATGCCGGCGAGCGCGTTGGTGAATGGATCGTTTCCCGTCATGATCAGCTGTACTTCTCGAATCCCATGTCTCGGGCGACCTCGCGGAAGCACTGCCGGCAGAGGTTGATGTCGTACTTGCCGACGAGTCCCTGCTCGCGGTCGCACCGCCGGCACGTGTGCCGGGAGTCGGTGCGCTTCGCGGCGTGCTCGCCCGTGTCGTTGTTCGCTTCGCTCATTCGGTTACCTCGACGTCGAAGTTCGTTTCGAGGAACGCGGCCGCGTCCTCGGCTGTCATCCGGTGGCGAGCGGGGATGGTCCCCGTCGCCTTGTCGCGTTTCGAGACGCGGTAGCCGGGACGGACGATCGTCGTCGTCACGTCGAGGCCGTAGATCCCGGTGTTGGGATCGTACTCCTGGCTCGGGAAGTCGGTGTGGTCCTCGACCCCGAAGCTGAGGTTACCCGTGTCGTCGAACTGGCTCCGGCCGATCTCGACCAGCTCCAGCGCGGTCGCGAGGAACGCGTGCGCGTCCTCGCCCCGCAGCGTCACCTTGACGCCGATCGGGTCGCCCTTGCGGATCCCGAACTCGGCGATGGTGCGCTTCGAGGTGGTCCGGACCGACTGCTGGCCCGTGATCTCCTCGATGATCTCCTCGGCGTCGGCGAGGGGTTCACCGCCCTGCCCGACGCCCATGTGCACGACGACCTTCTCGAGGTACGGCTCGCGCATCTCGTGGTCGGCGCTCTCGGCTTCACTCATCCGAATCACCCGCCTCGTCGGCGTCGTCGTCGGTGAAGTTCTCGTCGATCACGACGACGTACTCCTCGACGGTCTCGTAGCCGCCGTCGTCGCTGGCGACGGTGACGGTGTTGTCGCCGGAGCCGAGCGTCACGTCGATGTCGTCGATCTCGCCGATCTGGCCGGCGTGCTGGCCGGCGACGGCGGTGACGAGGGCGCCCTCCTCGTACTCGAAGTGGGCGACGATCTCCTTCGTCTCGTTGTCGACGACGATCGAGTCGTTCGTGTCGTAGTCCGCGTCGTCGTCGACGCGGACGTTCGTCCCGTCGTGGAGCGTCAGCTGGACGACCCCGCCGGGGACGACGGACTTGTTCGTGATCTTCCCGAGCCGGCTGCCCGCGGCCTCCTCGTCGACGGAGGTCAGCGCGAGCCGACCGCCCTCGTCGGGGAAGACGCGGAAGAACTCCCCGCGCTCGGGGAACGCCAGGATGTCGAACATCCCGATCGGACGCTGCTCGTCCGAGACCGCGTCCCCGTTGACGAGGATCGAGTCGTTGTTCAGCGCGTAGCGCGCCTCCTTCGTCGAGTCGACGTAGCCGAGCACGTCCCGCAGCAGGACGACGAGCGGAACGCCCGCCTCGCCGTGCGGGCCCGCGCCCGCCTTCACGGTGAACGTGTTCGTCTTGCGCTCGACCGGCCAGGAGTTCGGTACTGACAGTCGCTTCTGGTGTCGCGTCATTCGTTGTCCTCCTGGAGCCGCGCCTCCCGGCGCTCGTCTTCCAGGTCCAGTTCGGTCACCCGGACGTTGCTCGCCGGGATGGGGCGGGGAACCTCCTCCCCGTCCGCCTTCTCGACGGTGACGTCCTCGACCGTGATCCGCTCGGCGGACAGGTCGACGGAGACGACCTCCGCCTCCGTGCCGGCCGCGTCGCCGCGAAGCACCTCGACGGTGTCGCCGGCGTTGACGCGGACGTTCCGCTGTCCGTACTCCTCGCGGAGATCCTCGGTGAGGGTGGCCCGGACCTGATTCTGCCGCTCGTGGAGCGGCGCGGTCTCCGACCGTTTTCGCTGTTTGCGTGGCTGTTTCGTCATAGTTAGACGATCATCGTCGCGGTCGAGGCGATGCTCCCGAATCGTTCGGCGACCTCGCGGGCGACGGGGCCTTTGATCTCCGTGCCCCGCGGCTCCTCGAGGTCGTCGATGATGACGGCCGCGTTGTCCTCGAACTTCACGCGCGTGCCGTCCGGACGGCGGATCGGCTTGCGCTGGCGGACGACGACCGCCTCCAGCACCTGCCGCCGCATCTCCGGGGTCCCTTTGGTGACCGAGACGGTCACCTTGTCGCCGATTCCTGCCTTCGGGTGGCGGTTCTTCGTGCCGGAGTAGCCCGACACGGAGATGACCTTCAGCTCACGGGCGCCGGTGTTGTCGGCGCACGTGATCAGCGAGCCCTTCGAGAGCCCCTGCGTGACGTCGGCCTTGAGCGCCTCCATCACTGATCACCCAGGATCTCGACGACGACGTGGGACTTCGTCTTCGAGAGCGGTCGCGTCTCCGCGATTTTCACTTCGTCACCGACTTCGAGCGAGTCGAGCACGCCCGGCACGTGGGCCGGGATGCGCGAGCGACGCTTCATGTACCGGTCGTATTTCGGTACGAACACGTCGTACTCTCGCTCGACGATGACGGTCTTTGCCATATCCGTCGACACGACCGTTCCCTCGCGAGTCTGGCCGCGGACGGAGAGCTGCCCGTAGAACGGGCACTTCTCGTAGTCGTAATCCTCCGGGTTGTCTGGCTCCGGAGGCGTGGGTACGTCGATTCCTATCGCCATTGTGTGGCACCTCGTTCGGTGCGTTCGGCGGGCCGATGCCGCAACCGATCGCCATCCACCGTCGCGTAGACCGCGTCTTTGCACTCGCCTCGTCGGCTCGCCGGACCCGCGCCGTCACCGGTGACGACGCTTTCGGACCCGGACGGGCCAGACTGACGGGGGCGGACCCCCGTAGTATCCGACCCGAGTTGGGACGCGGACCCCGGCGACTCTCCGTCGCCGGCGGCTTCATCTGTGCGAGCGGTCGGCGTCTCGACGACGCCGAACTCGAACGTCGCGCCCGATTTGGGCACGCGTTTGTCCCCCGACCCCGTCCGGACCACGAGGGTGCCGAACGTCTCGTCGAGCACGCGACCGGCGATGCCCACGTGGGCGTCGCTGTCGGCGTCGACCACCCGAATCGGGAGGCCGACGAGCTCGTGTCGAACGAGGGTGTCGGGGGAGATCATCTTACTGTTCGTCGTCGAAGTCGCCTTCTTCCGCCTGGATCGTCTTGATCCGCGCGATGGTCTTCTTCAGCTCGTTGACGCGGCCCGGGCTCTCCGGCATGCCGCCGGCCGCCCGCTGCGCCTTCGAATTGAGCAGCTCGGTCTCGAGCTCCTCGAGTTCGACCTCCCGCTCCGCCGCGGTCATGTCGCGGATCTCGTCGGTGTAGAGGATCGCCATATTACTCGTCCTCCTCGTCTTCCTCGTCGGCCGCTTCCATCTCCGCGACGAGGTCGGCCGCCTCGGACTCGATCTCCTCGTCGAGCTCGTCGAGTTCGTCGGCCTCGACGTCCTCGTCGACCGGTTCCTCCGCGGCGACGTCCGTCGCCTCGTCGGCCGTCTCCTGCGTCTCCTCGACGACTTCCTCGACGACCTCCTCGTCGATGACGTCCGTGGGGTCCTCGTCGGGCACCTCGACGTCCTCGTCGTCGTCGCCCACGTCCGGAACCTCGTCGGGCTCCTCCTCGAGGAGCGACTCGACGCCCTCGTCGGCGTCGGCGTCGACCGCCGCCTGCTCGACCTCCGGGACCTCGGCGTCCTCGCGGACGTCGAAGTCGTCCGGGAGCGTCGCGCCCGGCGGGATGATCTTCACGTTGACGCCGATCGTCCCGAGCTTCATCACGGCGACGCCCTGGCCGTGGTCGACGACCTCCTCGGCGGGCTCGCCGTTGTGCTTGATGTAGCCGCGGTTGAACTTCTCGACGCGCGAGCGCGCGCCGGTGACCTTGCCGGACAGGACGATCTCGGCGCCCAGCGCGCCCGCGTCCATGATCCGGTCGATCGTCGTGTGACCGGCCTTCCGGAAGTACCAGCCGCGTTCGAGGGCGTTCGCCAGACGGTCCGCGACGATCTGGGCGTTCAGGTCGGGCTCGTCGACCTCCTGAACGTCGATCTGCGGGTCGTCCATGTCGAAGCGCTCCTCGAGCTCGGTGGTGATCTTGCGGATGTTCTTCCCGCCCTTCCCGATCACCATGCCGGGCTTTTCGGCCTTTAAGACGATCTGGGTGCCCATCGGCGTCTGGGCGACGTCCATCCCGCCGTAGCCGGCGCGGCCGAGCTCGTCCGCGAAGAACTCGTTGATCTGGGAACGGCGCAGGCCGTCCTCGATGAATTGGTGTTCGTCAGCCATTAGTTGTCAGCCTCCGGCTCCTCGATGATCAGTTCGACGTCCGCGAGGGTGGTGTTCCACTCCGTCGCGCCCGCGGCGCGGGGGTTCCGGCCGGGTCGCTCGCCGACCTTGTGGGGAGCGACGTGTTTGATCACCATCTCCTCGCCGTCGAACCCCTGTTCGTCGGCGTTGTTCTTGACGTTCTCCAAGAGCTTGAGGAAGTCCTTGGCGGCCTTCTCGGGGTACCGTCCCGCGTCCCAGCCGTCGATGTCGGAGCGGTGGCCCGCGCCGGCGTTGTGCTGGCGCATCGGCACCGAGGTCTCCTCGTCGATCACTTCGTGGAGGTACTCCTCCGCGTCGGCGACCGTCTCGCCTTTGATCTCTCGGGAGATCTCCTTGCTGTCCTTCACGCTGATGGGCCGGTCGCGGAGCATCCCCTTGGCGGTGGTCTCCGGGTCGGCCTCGACGCTGTAGTTGATTCCCATGGGTTACTTGAGGGGCACGAACTTCGAGGACCGGGTCGCGCCGATGCCGGCCTGACCGTGTTCGACGGTGCTTCGCGTGAGGTGGAACTCGCCGAGGTAGTGCCCGATCATCTCGGGCTCGACCTGAACGCGCTCGAAGCTGTGGCCGTTGTACACGGCGAAGGTGACGCCGACGAACTCCGGGAGCACCGGCATGTCGCGCAGGTGCGTCCGGATCGGGTCGTCCGCCGTCGTCTCCTTGTCGCGGCTTCGGACCGTCTCCAGCAGCTTCTGCTGTTCGGTGCCGAGTCCGCGAACGATGCTTCGCCGCTGGCGTGCGGGGAGCAGTTCCGCGACCTCGTCTACGTCCATCTCCTGCAGCTCGTCGAGCGAGTGACCGCGGTAGGCGAACTCCTTGCCCTCGCGGCCGGTTCGGTAATCTGAACTCATTTGTTGCCACCTCGTCCGGTGCGCTTGGATGCGATGTCACCGACCTTGCGTCCCGGCGGAGCGTTCCGCGAGACGGACTTCGGCTGGCCGGGGTGTTGGCGACCACCGCCACCGAAGGGGTGGTCGACGGCGTTCATCGCGACGCCGCGCACGCGCGGGTATTTGGTGCCGCGCGCTTTCATCTTGTGGTGCTTGTTACCGGCCTTGACGAAGGGTTTCTCCGTCCGGCCACCGCCCGCGACCACGCCGATCGTGGCGCGGCACTGGGGGTCGAGCCGCTTCACTTCGCCGCTGGGGAGCTGGACGACCGCGACGTCGCGGTCGTGGGTGAGAAGCGTCGCCGACACGCCGGAGGCGCGCGCGAACTTCCCGCCGTCCCCGCGGTTGCTCTCGACGTTACAGACCGGAACGCCCTCGGGGATCTCCGCCAGCGGGAGCGTGTTGCCCGGCTTGATCTCGGCCGAGACGCCGACCTGAATCGTCTCGCCAACGCGCACGCCCTCGGGGGCGAGCACGAGGCGACGGTCGTCGTCCTCGAACTCGACCTCCGCGAGGGGGGCCGAGCGGGCCGGGTCGTGTTCGATCCCGACGATCTCGCCGGTGATCGTGTCCACGTCTTCGAGCTTCTTGTGCGACAGTTCCGCCTTGTAACGGTGGGAGGGGGCCCGGAACGTCGGGCCGCCGCGTCCGCGCCGTTGTCCTTGAATTCGTCGTCCCATCTCAGAACACCCCGATGCGCGAGGCGATTTCGGTCGCGTCGTCGTCCGCGGACAGGGTGACGATCGCCTTCTTCTCGCCCTGCGGCGTCACCTGCGTGTTCACGTTGACGACGCCCACGTCGTAGCGCTCGGCGACCTCGGATTCGATCTCCGGTTTGGTCGCGTCCACGTCGACGAGGAACAGCAGCTTGTTGTTGAAGTCCATCTCGTTCATCGCCTGCTCGGTGACGATCGGATGCTCGATGATCGAGTTCATCGGTCCGCCACCTCCGCGACGGCGCTTTCGGTCCACAGCGTGAGGCGGCCCGGGTGCGCGCCGGGCGCGAGGTCCTCAGCGTTGACTTCTCGCGCGGTCGCGACGTCGACGCCCGCGAGGTTGCGGGCGGCGCGCGACGGCTCCTCGCTGGTAACCACGAGGACGGACTTGGGCTGGCGGTACTTCCGACCGCGGGCCTTCCCCTGTCCGGCGCGGACGGAGCGGCCCTCCTCGGCGCGCGCGATGTCGGCGTCGACGCCGACCGCTTCGAGCACGCCCAGGGCCTCCTGAGTCTTCTTCAGGTCCTCGAACTCGTCGCTCACGACGAGCGGGAGGTCGAGGTCCTCGTCGAACGCGTGGCCGCGCTCGGCGACGAGCTCGGCGTCGGTCGTGGCCGCGATGGCCGACCGGATCGCGAACTGTCGCTCCTTGTCGTTGAGGCTCTTCGTCTGGTCCTTCTCGGCCTTCGGCGGGTGCGCGGCGCGGCCCGACACGGCGTGCGGGACGCGACGGGCGACGTTCTCGGAACGTGGCACGTGCGCGAGCCCGCGGCCGGAGCCGAACGACTCGGCGGGCGTCCGCAGCCCGGCGAACTCGTCGGCCCCGTAGGCCTGCTTCCGGTTTGCCTGAGCGGCGCCGACCGCGCGACCGATGAGGTCCGGTCGGAACGCGGTGTCGAAGACGGCCGGCAGCTCGATGCTGCCCGCCTCGTCGCCGTCCAGGTCGTGTACTGTTGCGTTCATTGGTTATCCCTGGTTGGATTCGGTGGAAACGTACCGGACCTCGGGGTCGAGGCGCGGCTGGTCGTTCGGCCGGATGGCCGGGCGAAGTCGAAGCAGGCGCTGGTCCGGTCCGGGCAGCGAGCCCTTGATGAGCGCGTACTCGCCGTCGACCTCGCCGTAGTTGACGAAGCCGCCGTCGACGGAGGCGTCGTCGCCCTCGCCGAAGTCGATGAGGCGCTTGTTGAGCTCGGTGCGCTGGTGGTAGCCGGTCTGGCCCTGCTGGGGCACGGTGGAGCGGACGCGGGAGGGGTTCCACGGACCGAGGTTACCGATCCGGCGCCGCCATCCCTGGCGGGCGTGTTTGCCCTTCCGCTTTTGAACGCCCCAGCGCTTGACGGGACCCTGCGTCCCCTTCCCCTTCGTGATGCCGGAGACGTCGGTGTACTGGCCGGCGCGGAAGACGTCGCCGAACTCGTGGGCGCCGCCCTCGGCGACCAGGTCCAGCGCGAAGTCGGCGCGCTCCTCTAAGGAGCCGCCGCCGACGCGCGTCTCCATGACGTCGGGCTTCTTCTTGGGGACGTTCGAGAGGTCCGAGGGGGCCGTGTGCGTGATGACGCGCACGTCGTCGACGACGTCGTCGTCGAGCAGCGCGCGAAGCTCGTCGGCGTCCTCCTCGAATGTTTCCTCGGCCGGCAGGTCGAGCGCGCGGTCGAGCTCCTCGTGGAACTCGGTCGCCCAGACCTCTTCGACCGGCTTCTGTCCGTACGGCGTATCCTCGTAGGCTCGGACGGCGACGGCGTACATCTGCGGCGTCTCGACGACGGTGACGGGGACGGCCTCTTCCATCCCTTCACGCGGCGAGTTCGCCTCGTCGTTGACCATCATGACGTGGGTCATCCCGGCCTTGTAGCCGGCGAATCCCTGCAGCGCAGGGGCCCCATCGTCTTCTGGCCACGAACGGATGCGCGGCACCTCGCTGTCTGCGCGGGTGCGCGGGCCGTAGCCCAGCGAGCCTTTTCGTGGTCGGCTTGGTTGTGGCATGTGTTTACTCCGTGAGTGTGAGCGAGCCGAGGGTCGCGAACAGAGCCTCCTCCGTCCGGACGACCTCGCTCGCCTGTGCCGGGATCGTGTTCAGCCAGAGGTCGAACCCCGGATCGGGTTCGACCGAGCGGCCGTCGGCGACGGCCGCCCGAATGCGGTCGGGCGAAAGCCCGAGCATCTCCGGAAGCCCCCGCTCGGGCGCCCCGAAGGCGACGGTGTAACCGCCGGCCTCGCGGGCGTCCGAGACGAGGTCGCCGAGCCGCGAGACGGAGAGTGCTTCTCCGTGTCGCGACGTCGCGACGGCCACTCCGTCGCCGGCGAGCGCTTCCGACAGGTCCGCGGCCACGACCTGGAAGCCCTCCTCGGGCTTCCCGGCGATGCGGGCGCGGACCGGTTCTCTCGAAGAGACCCTGATGGTGACGCGCTCCCCCTGCTCGACCTCCATTCCGGAGGGAACGAGCAGGGAGATCGGGTGTTCCCGCAGCGGGGAATTGACCCGGACGCGGCCTTCAGGTCCGACCTCGGTCACGAGTCCCTGTGTTTTCGACTCTCCCCCGCTAGGGGTCGAGCCGGTCCGCCACGGCACGCGGAGCGGGGGGAGTACGCCGACGTACCGGAGCTCGTCGCGTTGCCCCCAGAGATCCTTCCGGAGCTCCGGCGGCGTCGCGGCGTACCCCAGCACGGTACGGACGTACTCCCCGCCCCGTCGACCGTCGCCTTCCGCGTCGGGGAAGACGACGAGCCGATCCGCCCGGAACACCGCCGCCGCACGGGCGACGTAGCCGAGTTTGCGAGTCGCCTCGCGGTCGTCCTCGGCTTCCCGGACGAGCGAAGACGGAACACATATCGTGAGTCCGTCTTCGGTACGCATCGTGGCGAGACTGTACACCTCGATTCCGGACGCCACCGTAAAAGGATAGCGGTCCCGATTTCGGGCTGTGGCGCGTTCACACGGGGTCTGGCGGCCGAATCGCCCCGCCGATCCGAGCGAACCGTTCTCACGGGTCGCGATCCGAAAGCCGTCCCCGCGAAGCGGGATCCGAGCTCACGCCGGAACGATCCGCGCCACGGGCGCGTCGCCCGCGTCGACCGCGACGTAGAGGTGACCGGTGGTCGGCTCGACCGCGACCGCGCGCATGCGCCACTCCCGGTCGTCGAGCAGCGGGTCGCGCTCGGTCACCGTCGCGTCGAGCCCGTCGCCGTCCACCGTGAACCGCCCGAGGTACCGCGCCGCGAGCGTGCCCGCAAACAGGTCGCCGCGCCACTCCGGGAACGCGTCGCCGTCGTAGAAGACTGCCCCGCTCGGCGGGAAGCCCCCGGAGCCGCAGGGCCAGTAGTGGACCGGCGCGACCACGCCGTCGCGCTCGTCGTGGCCCGGCGCGACGGGGTCGTCCGTCCCGTAGCGACACGCCTCGCTGGCGATCGGCCAGCCGTAGTTGCCGCCGCGCTCGACGACGTTGATCTCGTCGCCGTCGCGCTCGCCGTGTTCGCACTGCCAGATCCGACCCGTCTCCGGGCGCACGGCCATCGCCTGCGGATTGCGGTGGCCGTAGCTGTAGACCGCGTCGGCCGCGTCCGAGTCGTCGACGAACGGGTTGTCCGGGTGGGCGTCGCCGTCCGGGGTCAGGCGGAGGGTCGCGCCCAGCTCGTTCGACCGGTCCTGCGAGACGTGGTCCGGGCCGAAGTCGGTGTCGCGCCGGTCGCCGACCGTGACGAACAGCGCGCCGTCCGGCCCGAACGTCGCCCGCGACCCGAAGTGGAGGTCCGTGTCGCGGAACGGCTCGGCGACGAAGATCGGCTCGAAGCCGTCGAGCGCGGGCGCATCGCCGCCGTCGAGCGACAGCCGGCCGACGCCGACGTGGGTCGTCGCGCCGTCCGCACCGTCGCCGGCCGGGCTGTCCGCGGCGCTCGCCGAGTACGTCAGGTACACGCGCGGGTCGTCGGGGTAGTCGGGGTGGACCGCGACGTCGAGCAGCCCGCCCTGTCCCTCGGCGAACACTTCGGGTGCGCCCGCGACGTCCTCGACGCTCCCGTCCGCGGGGTCGACAAGCGAGAGTCGGCCGGCCCGTTCGGTGACCAGCAGGCGGCCGTCGTCGGGCAGGAACGCGAGCCCCCAGGGATTCTCGAACCCCTCGGCGACGGTCTCGACGTCGTACGCGACGTCGGCGCCGTCGTCGGGCGGGAGGTCGTCGTCGGGGTCGTCGGGGCCGTCGCCCCCGTCGGGGTCACCCTCGTCTCCGCTACCGCCGAGGCAGCCGGAAAGCGCAGGGAGGGCGGTCAGTCCGGCGAGGCCGCCGGCCGCGCGGAGGGCGGTGCGTCTGTCGATGCGGTCGGGGAGATCGGTCATCGTTCGGATACGGATCCGTGTGGGGACGCGCCACCGATGACCCTTCCGCCGACGCTCGTTCGGAACCCTTATATCTCCGACCCGGGCTACGATCGAATGCGAAGCACGCACCGGTAGTGTAGTGGTATCACGCAACCTTGCCATGGTTGCAACCCGAGTTCAAATCTCGGCCGGTGCATTTTGCGAACGAAGTGAGCAAAATCACCGAGAGAGATTTGAACGCTATCGGTGATTTATAAATGGACGGCAGATCGGCGGCGAACACTTCTAAAGCCCCAGCCGCTCGCTTATAAGTTGTTGATACTGACCCGGCGACGAACACCTCCAAAGCCCCAGCCGGGAGGACTCGCGCGACTCGCTGCGGTCCTCACTCGGTCGCTACCGCTCCCTCGTTCCGGTCCTTGCGTCGTCGTGCTTCGTCCTCCCGGCTGCCCCTTTGAGTCCCGCCCCGCACCGCGCCGCACAGCACCTCACACCTCCCCAGCCTCGTCGGCCTCCCTACGGTCGGCCGACTCCCTCGCGCGTGCTGGCTCGCGGCCTGTCGGCCGCTCGCAGGCACGCGCCACCGCCTGTCATTTATAAGCTGTCGAGCAACTCGGCTTGCGGCTTAAATGCCGCTACGCGGCTGCCGAGAACCGCGACCGAGGCGGGTTCCCCGACCGGTAGTTTCAATCGGTGATCCCCCGAACGCGTGTCGTGTGACCGTACCAACGAAGACGCTCCCGAGCGGCGCGGAGCTGCCGGCGCTCGGACTGGGCACGTACGACCTCAACGACGGCGAGACGGCCGACAGCGTGCGCGCGGCGCTCGACGCCGGCTACGCGCACATCGACACGGCGGAGGGGTATAAAAACGAACGAGCGATCGGCGACGCGCTCGCGGCGAGCGACGTCGACCGCGACGACGTGTTCCTCACCTCGAAGGTGCTCGCGAAGAACCTCAACTACGAGTCGGTGATCGAGTCGTGCGAGGCGTCGCTCGATCGGCTCGGGGTCGACTACCTCGACCTGTATCTGATCCACTGGCCCAATCCGGCCATCTCGCTGCGCGAGACGCTCCGCGCGATGGCGGAGCTTCGCGAGCGCGGGCTCGTCCGCGACGTCGGCGTCTCGAACTTCAGCGCGTACCAGCTCAGCTGCGCGCACCACGTCTCGGACGTCCCCATCGCGGTGAACCAGATCGAGTTCCACCCGTGGTTCCAGCGCCCGGACCTCGTCGACTACTGCCGCGAGACCGACACCGTGGTCGAGGCCGCGGCGCCGCTCGCGCGGACGGACGTGTTCGGCGACGAGGTCGTCGCCGAGCTGGCGGAGAAGTACGACAAGCACCCCGCGCAGGTCGTGATCCGGTGGGCGGTCGACCGCGGCGTGGTCCCGCTCCCGCGCTCGTCGACCCCCGACCACGTCCGGGCCAACGCCGAAATGGACTGGGAGCTCGACGACGCCGACCGGCGCCGGCTCGACGAGCGCGACCGCGACGCGCCGGTGTACGACACCCCCGCGCGCGACTGGACGAGCGATGTGTACGGGATCGAGCAGTAGCGGGCTCGCGGCCGCGGGCGCGGCGCAGGCCGTGTCTCAGTCGCCGCCGAGGTCGACCGGTGCCCCCGTCTCGGCCGACTCGTAGACGCCGGCGAGCGCCTCCATGTCCGTCAGGGCGTGCTCGCCGTCCGCGTGGAACGGCTCGCCCGCGAGGAGCTGGTGGCCGAAGTACGCGAACTCCTCTTCGATCTGGTGGACCTGGTCGAACTCGACGTCGACCCGGGTGCCGTCGCGGACGACGGCGAACCCGCGGTCCTCGCGCTCGTAGAAGGCCGGGTCCAGGATTAGTCGAGCCTCCGTGCCGGTGATCTCCAATCGGCTCGCGTGCTGTGCGTTCTGGCTCACCGTACAGAAGGCGTCGACGTCGCCGGGGAACTCCAGCCGGAACGAGGCGTGTTCGTCGACGTCGGCGAACGCCTCGTGCTCCGAGCGCGTCCGCCCGGAGACGCGGACCGGGTCCTCACCGAGCGCGAACCGCGTCGTGTTGAGCGGGTAGACGCCGAGGTCCATGACCGCGCAGCCGCCGGAGAGCTCGGGGTCGAGCCGCCACTGGTCCGTGTCGCCGCCGAGCTCGCCCAGCATCGTCTGCGACATCGTCGCGTGGACGTGGGTCACCTCGCCCGCGACGCCCGCGTCGAGAAGGTCGCGGAGCCGCCGGACGGCGGGGTCGGTCTGCATCCGGTAGCCGACCATCAGCGGCACGTCGGCGTCGCGGCACGCGCTCACGAGCCGACGAGCGCGGTCCGGCGTCACCTCCAGCGGCTTCTCGCAGAGAACCGCCTTCCCCTGATCGGCGGCGGCCTCGACGTACTCCAGGTGGGTCGCGTTCGGCGTGGCGATGTAGACCGCGTCGTACTCGTCGGCGACGGCGCCCGACCGGAACTCGTCGGGCGTCACGCCGGTCAGGTCGCGCTCGGCCGCGACCGCCTCGACCGCGGCGGCGTCGACGTCGGTGACCACGGTCGCATCGGTGTACGCCGACCGGGCGATGCCGGGCAGCGCCCACTCGCGCGCGAACCAGCCGAGGCCGACGACCGCGACTCGCACGGGGTCGGCGACGGCGTCCGGTTCGAGGGTCTCCCAGTCCCGGCGCGTGAACTCGTCGAGGTACTCCGCGAAGGCGGCTTGCATGTCGGCCCCTCCGTCCGGGGGCGTCAAATAACCCCGCAGGTGCCCGCGGCCGGGCGGCGGCCCGATCGGACCGGCGGCCGCGACGACCTCACCGCTCCCAATTCGCGTCGTAGTCGACCCGCGGCCGCTCGACGTCGACGCCGACCTCGCGGAGCGCCTCGGTCGCGCGCTCGACGGGGGCCGGCTCGGCGCGGTCGAGCGCGTCGTCAGTCGCCGCGGCGAACCGGACCGTCCAGTCGCCGTCGACGACGACGGTCGCGCGGCGCGGAATGTCCGAGTGTCCCTCCCACGACTCGGCGAGCAGGTCGTACGACTCCGCGACGCCGCCGTGGAAATCGGCGACGACGGGGAAGGAGAGTTCGAACCGGTCGGCGTACGCGAACGCCGCGTACAGCGAGTCGCCCGCGAGCGCGGCGACGGCGAGGTCGTCGCGGTCGTCCCAGCCGGCGTCGCGGACCGCGGCGAGCTCGGCCGTACACGTCGGAACGAACGTCGCGGGCGCGAAACAGCAGACGACAGCGTCGTGCCCGCGAACGAGCCGGAACAGCTCCAGTTCGATCGCGGTCCCGCCGCTGACCGCGGGCGCGATGAAGTCCGGGGCCGTGTCGCCGACGCCGATCATGTGGTTCGGTGCGCGCGTACAAGGTAAATAGCCACTCCCGAGCCGAGACGGAGCGGAACGAGCCGAAAGTGTCGGCCCCGCGACGCACGGGAATCGGCGCTTTGACGGGTGCTACCGCCTCTCTCGGTGGGTGTTTTACGCGTCGCCGCCGAAGACGAGCCGTGTATGGACCCCACGTGGAGACGCTGCTCGCCCTCGTCGGTACCTACGGGGCCGTCGCGGTCTTCGCCGTCTTCGCCCTCGAAGGGGCCCTCGTAGGGAAGGTGTTGCCGGCGCGGACGCTGTTCGTCGCGGCGGTGGTCGCCGCGGGCGTCGAGGCGCTCGCGGTGCTCCCGGTGTTCGCCGCGGCGGTGACCGGCGCGACGGTCGGCCAGTCCCTCCTCTTCGTCGGCGTCCGCCGGTTCGACGCGGACCCGACGTCGCTCCCCATCGTCCCGGTTGGCGAGGCGCGGCTCGACGGCGCGGGCCGCTGGTTCGACCGGTGGGGGCTCCCCGCGGTGGCGGCCTCGAACGCGGTCCCGGGGACGCGCGGCTGGCTCGCCGTGCCGACCGCGAACGCCTCGACCGTCTCCGCGCCGCGGTTCGCCGCCGCGTCACTGGTCGGGTCCGCCGCCTACGCCGGCGCGCTGCTCGCGGTCGGGCTGGCCGTCGGCTTCGGGCTGGACGGCGCCGTCGGGGCGTACGGCAGCGAGCTGGTCGCGGCGCTGTAGCCGGGAACTAGAGGACCGTCCCGTGTTTCTTGTCGGGCAGATCCTTCTGAACGTCCTCGTAGAAGTCGAACCGCGCGGCCAGCTCCGCGCGGAGGTCGGATGGCGGGACGATCTCGTCGATGACGACCTCGCTGGCCATCCGGTGGACGTCGATCCCCTCGCGGTACTCCTCGCGCAGGCGCTCCTCCTCGGCCGCGCGCTCCTCCGGGTCGTCGATCTCGGCGAGCTTGCGGGCGTAGACCGCGTTGATCGCGGCCTCCGGGCCCATAATCCCGATCTCGCCCGAGGGGAGCCCGATGACGCTCTCGGGGTCGTAGGCGGGCCCGCCCATCGCGTAGATGCCCGCGCCGTACGCCTTCCGCACGACGACGGTCTGCTTCGGGACCGTCGCCGAGGAGGTGGCGTAGATCATCTTCTTCCCCTTCTCGAGGATGGCGTCCTTCTCCACCTGCGAGCCGGCCATGAAGCCGGGCGTGTCACAGAGGTACAACAGGGGGATCTCGTAGGCGTCGCAGGTCCAGATGAACTCCGCGGCCTTCTCCGCCGCATCCGGGAAAATGGCGCCGGAGCGCTCCGTTGGCTGGTTGGCGACGACGCCGACGGGCCGCCCGTCGATCCGGCAGAACGCCGTGACGATCTCCGGGCCGTACCCCTCCTTCAGCTCGAAGACGGACTCGGCGTCTGCGATCCGGTCGATGAGGTCGTGAACGTCGTACGGGCGGTTCGGCGCCTCCGGGATCAGCTCGTCGATCCCGTCGGGCGAGAACTTCGGCGGCTTCGTCTCGCGTTTCGGGGGCTTCTCGCCGGCCCGATCCGGGAGGTAGCCGATCAGGTCCGCGACCAGCTCGCGGGCGTGCTCCTCGTCGCGCGCGATCAGGTCGGCGGAGCCGGACTCCTCGGCGTGGACGCGCGGGCCGCCCAGTTCCTCTAAGTCGATCTCCTCGCCGGTGACCATCTCCACCATCCGGGGCGAGGCGATCGCCATCGCGGACATGTCCTCGACCATCACGGTGAAGTCGGCGAAGACGGGCGTGTAGGCGGCACCGGCGATACAGGGACCGTAGAGGACGCAGATCTGCGGCACGGCGCCCGACAGCATCGAGTGGTTGTAGTAGTACTTCCCGATCCCCTCGCGGTTGGCGAAGAAGCCGGTCTGCTGGTCGATCCGGCCGCCCGAGGAGTCCATCAGGTAGAGGACCGGGTTCCCCGTCTTCAGCGCGCGCTGTTGCATTCGGAGGAACTTCTCGACGCCCTTCGACGCCATCGACCCCGCCTTCACGGTGAAGTCGTTGGCCATGAAGTGGACGTCGCGCCCCTCGAACTCGGCGGCGCCGGTAAGGAGGCCGTCGCCCGGGAGGCGGTCGCCGTCGCCCGCATCGTCCTCCCCGTCCTCGTCCGCGTCATCGCCGCGTCCGGGCGCGTCGGGGTGCCAGTCGTCGAACGCGGCGAACTTCCCGTCCTCGAACTTCACGCCCGCGGGGTCGCCGTCGGCCGCGCTCGCGTCGCCCGCACCCCTCGTCCCGCCCTCGCCGCCGAACCAGAGGTCGAGGCGGTCGCGGACGAACAGCTTCCCCTGCTCGGAGAGCCGGTCGCGGTACTTCTCCGGGCCGCCCTCGCGGATGTCGGCGATCTCGGCGCGGAGGTCGCGCTCGCGCTCCGTGGGCCCGAGGTCGTCGTCGAGCGGGTAGCTCGGTTCGGACGGCTCGGCGCTCGCGAGCGGCGTCTCCTCGCCCTCGATGTGGACGTCGACGTCGACGCCGAGGTGTTCCGCGAGCGACTTCGCGATCGCCTCGGCCTCCTCGGGGGTCGCCGCCGCGCCGACGTGGACTTTCATGGACGCAAGATTTGCGGAGAGTCCTAAACAGTTTTCCATGCGGGATTTGGCCCGGGCGGGGCGACCGGCCGCGTCCCGGCGGGCCGCGGCGGCGTCAGTCGTCGCCGACGGCGGCTTCCAGCCGCTCGATCAGCGCCTCGTTGCCGACGTACAGCGGGACGCGCTGGTGGACCGCCTCGGGCTCGACGTCAAGGATCGAGCCGGTCCCGTCCGAGGAGGCGCCGCCGGCGCGCTCGATGATATAGGCGATGGGGTTCGCCTCGAACTGGAGGCGGAGCTTCCCCTCGGGTGCGCTCCGGAGCGCGGGGTACGCGAACACCCCGCCGTAGGTGAGCACCTGGTTCACGTCGCCGACCATCGCGCCGCCGTAGCGGAGCTTCAGCTCGTCCTCGATCGAGCGGGCGTACGCCCGGAAGTCGGCGGGCCAGTCGGGGACGCGGCCGCCGAAGCCGTAGACGGTCGGGGTCTCCGGGAGCCGCAGGTCAGCCTCGACGACCGAGCGCTCGACCCCGCCGCCGTCGGGCGCGCGCTCGACGACCTCCTCGCGGACGCCGGCGTCGTCGGCGACAACCATCGTCGTGATCGGGCCGTAGAGGACGTACCCGGCGGCGACGAGGTCGCGGCCGCTCGCGGGCAGCGGCGCGTCGTAGATCCCGACGACGGTCCCCATCGCGTTGTTCGACCGGAGGTTCGAGGAGCCGTCGAGGGGGTCGATCGCCACCGCGTAGGCGTCGTCGGGTCCGCTCCCCACGGCGCCGCCGGCGTCGACCGCGTCCTCGCGCTCCTCGCTGACGAACGAGCCGACCCCGTCGACCGCCGTGATCGCCTCGCCGAGCAGTTCGTCGGCGTAGAGGTCGCCGGCCAGCACCGACTCGCCGGAGGCGTTCTCCGTCCCGCTCTCGACGCGGCGGCCGGGGAGCGCGGCGCGGATCTCGGGGGCGGTCGCCGCGACCGCGTCGAAGACGGCCGCGACGGTCGAGTCGGCGGGGCCGCCGTCGGCGCGGGGGTCGGAGTCGGTCATCAGTCGTCGCTCTCGGCGATGGCCAGCGCCTCGGCCGGGTCGACCTCCTGGAAGATCACGGCCTCCAGCGCGTCGAGGATGCGCTCGGGGTCGTCGCGCTGGAAGACGTTCCGGCCGACGGCGATCCCGGTCGCGCCGGCGTCGATGGCGTTCGAGACGTTCCGGAGGAACGCCTTGTCGTCGCGCATCGTTCCGCCGGACATGACGACGTCGGCGGGCCCGGCCATCTCGACGGCGTGGCCCATCGCCTCGGCGGAGCCGGGGTACTTCACCTTCACCACGTCGGCGCCGAGCTCCAAGCCGAGCCGCGCGCCGTACGAGATCACGTCCGGACTCCCGTCGTTACGGAGCCCCTGCCCGCGCGGGTACGACCACATGACGACCGCCATGTCGTGTTCGCGGGCGCCCTCCTGCGCCTCGCGGAACTCCTCGGCCATCTCGACCTCGTGGTTCGACCCGCCGTAGACGGTGAACCCGACCGCGTCGGCGCCCAGTTCGGCCGCGTACTCCGCCGTGCAGTTGACCGCGCTGTCGGGCTCGCCCCGCCAGAGGTTCGAGGTCCCGTTGAGCTTCAACAGGAGGTTTACTTCGTCCTCGTAGTCGGGGTAGTACGCCTCCGCGAGCCCCTTCTGAACGGCCAGCGAGGTGACCGCCTCGTGGGTGGCGAGCTCGAAGATCCGTTCCGGGTCCGCCGTGTCCGGGTTCGGTTCGAAGTCGACCGGGCCGTGTTCGAGCCCGTGGTCGTACGCGAGGATCAGGGATTTACCGTCGCGCTCGATGTCGTCGGCGGCGTGAGGAAGCATCAATTCGTAGTTCCGTTACACACGTAAAAAGGGCTATGGTGGTTTCACCGAACGTAAAGAATCGGAACGGCCGTTTACGTGGCGTCTCCGGGCGAGTGCCGGGCGATCAAGTAAATCAATTCATTACTACTCAAATTGTTAATTTCTTTGCGAGAAACGGCGTCGCCTCGGGCTTCCGCAATACTTACCACCTGCGGCGCGGCAGCGGTCCGCATGCGAGAACTCTCCGAGGTGGACATCGTCGGCGTCGTTGGCGCCGGGACGATGGGCAACGGCATCGCGCAGGTCGCGGCGACCGCGGGCTACGACGTGGTGATGCGAGACGTGGAGGCCGAGTACGTCGAGCGCGGCCTCGACAGCGTCGAGGACAGCCTCGACCGCTTGGCCGGGAAGGACGCGCTTGACGAGGAACCAGAGGTGATTCGCGACCGGATCACTGGGACGACCGACCTCGACGACCTCGCCGACGTCGATCTCGCGGTCGAGGCCGTGGTCGAGGACCTCAACGTGAAACGCGACGTGTTCGCCGACCTCGATCGCGTCACCGACGACGGCGTCGTCCTCGCGACGAACACCTCCACGCTGTCGATCACGAGCGTCGCGAGCGCGACCGACCGCGCGAGCGGCGTCGTCGGCCTCCACTTCATGAACCCCGTCCCGATCATGGACGGCGTCGAGGTCGTGGTGGGCGAGCGCACCGACTCCGCGGTCGTCGATTTCGCGCACGCCTTCGCCGAGGATCTCGGCAAGGAGACGTGGGAGGCCGACGACAAGCCCGGCTTCGTCACCAACCGCATCCTGATGCCGTGGATCAACGAGGGGATCCGGGCGTACGACGAGGGCGTCGCCGAGAAGGCCGACATCGACCGCGGGATGAAGCTCGGCACGAACGTCCCGATGGGCCCGCTCGAACTCGCCGACCACATCGGGCTCGACGTGGCGCTCGACGCCAGCGAGACGCTCCACGAGGAGCTCGGCGACCGCTACAAGCCCGCCTACCTCCTCAAGCGCAAGGTGGAGGCCGGCGACCTCGGCAAGAAGACGGGGAGGGGGTTCTACGAGTACGATTGAACAAGAGTCGACTCCGCGAGGGTCACGCCCCCTTCGCGTCCGCGTCGCCGTCACGGTCGTCGTCCGCCGTCCACCGGCGCGCGCCCGGCAGCAAGCCGACGAGCTTCGTCACGTAGCCGAACCTGAACAGGCCGAGCTGCGAGAGCGCCCCGAGGACGAACACCGCGAGGAACGCGGGCGCGGAGAGGTCGAAGAGGAGCGGCTGGACCGTGGTCTCCGCGGCGGCCGCCTCGAAGTCTGCGGGCGTCAGCGACCGCGACGCGAACGCCGCGCCGATGAGCGCGGTCGAGACCACGAGCGTCGTCCGCGTGAGGACGAACCCGAACAGCGCGCCGACAGCGACGCCCGCCAGCGTCGCGCCGACGAGCAGCGCCGTCCCCTCGATCCCCGCCGCGTCCGCCGCGTAGAAGGGGCCGACCGCGAACCGCCCGGCGAAGCCGCCGACGACCGCGCCGATCCCGAGGACCGCGAAGGAGAGACCGGCGTACGCGAGGAAGCCGCCGAGGAGGCCGCCGACCCCGACCACGCCGGCGGTGAGGACCGCGCCGTCGACCGCGATCAGGCCGACGACGTTCGGCGCGAACAGGTAGCCGGCGCCGGCGCCGACGAGCAGCCCCGTCAGCGTCACCGCGTAGACGGAGACCGCCGCGCCGACGAACGCGAGCGCCAGCCCCGCGAGGACCAAGCCGCCCGTGAGTGGGGAAAGCATGTGCGTATCGTGGCGCGCGCTGGTACTTAAATTGTCGCGACGGAAGCGACGGGAAGGGCGATCGGGGACTGCGACGGCTCAGCGCGCCCGGCTCGCCGCCTGCCGGTCGATGTACCGCGTGTAGCCGCCGATGGCCAGCCCGAAGCCGACGACGAGCAGGAGGAACCCGAGAAGACGGCTCGTCCCAACGGTCATCACCGTCAGGACGACGCCGAACAGCAGCGCGAACACGCCCGCGACGACGACACCGACGTCGAGCAGCGGAGAGGGCTGGATGGTCCGGCAGTGCGGGCAGATCCGCGCGTCCGCGGGGATCGGCTCGCGGCAGTCGACGCAGCGGAGGCGGTCGTTCGGCACGGGCGGCGGTTCGGTTGTGATCGGTATGGCTCTGTTGACTGCGTAGGGGCCGGTCGGAACGACTGCCGAATACGGGGCACGTATCTCTCACAGACCCGTCTCCTAGTTCGATCAGGCCGTATCGCTCAGTACAGCGGTAGCGGCGAGCGATAGCGGGAGAATGTATCACAGATCGGTAGCAACGATTCTGTATTTAAATAGTCGCCAGCGGCGCCGACCGTCGTTTATAAACAGCCGGTGCGGTGGCGCGCCTGCGAGCGGCCGGAGCGAAGCGGAGGCCGCGAGCCAGCCCGCGAGGGACGCCGCGAGCGAAGCGAGCGGCGAGGCTGGGGAGGCGTGAGGTGCGGTCTCTGTGCGGGGCGGGACTCAAAGGGGCAGTCGCCGGCGGCTTCGCCGCCGGCTGCCCGTGGCGCGTCGCGCCACGCTGCCGGGAGGACGAAGACGCGCGACGCAAGGACCGCAGGGAGGGAGCGATAGCGACCGACCGAGGACCGCAGCGAGCGCATCGAGTCCTCCCGGCTGGGGCTTTGAAGCCGTTCGTGGTCGATCCACAGTTGACCATTTATAAGCAAGCGACTGGGCTTTGAAGCCGTTCACCGCGGCAGCACCGATCACGTATAAACAACCGACAGCAACACAGCTAAATTCCTTATAAATGGCCTCACTCATGACGCACTACACGCACTCCCGCACAAAATCAAGAAGCAGGCGTGTTCTATCAGCTAATTCGGGGTTCATTTTGGGAAAATAGCGTAGTACCCGTGCTGCCTACATTCTTTGAATTCAGCACGACCGCTGAAACTTATCGTCGACTGAAGATTTCGACGAGGCCACCGATATAAAAACGCGTGCCGGCGTGCGCGCTTTCGGCGCCGCCCTCGCTCAGTCCGCGCCCGGCGCCGCTGCCGGTTCCTCTCCGACGTCCAGCGTCTCCTCGACCTGCGTGAAGACGGCGATCAGCGCGAGCGCGGCGGCCGCGGCCCCGACCGCGAAGGGGACGAGGAAGCCGAAGCCGTAGAGCCAGCCGGAGGCGAGGGGGCCCAAGGCGACGCCGAAGCCGAACCCCATCGTGAGCACGGAGAGGGTGGTCCCGGACTCGCCCTCCCGCGCGAGGTCGCCGGCGAGCGCGAGCGACGGGGCGAACACGCACGCCACCGCGATCCCCTGCCCGAGCCGGACGAGCATCATCAGCGCGGACTCCGTCACGATCCCTTGGAGGAGCGTGGTCGGGACGAGCAGGACGAACCCGGCGAGCAGGAACGGCCGGCGGCCGATTCGGTCGCTGGCGCGCCCTACCGGGACCTGGAAGATCACGTTGGCGATCGTCACGGCCGCGAACTGGGCGCCGAACCAGACCGGCGGCTGGTCTAAGCGGACGTTCACCTGATTCTGGAGCGTCGCGAACAGCGCGATGCACGCGCCCATCGCGACGGTCGCGAGCCCCAGCGTGAACACGGGGTCGAGCAGGCGGTCCTCGCCGCGGACCCGAATCGAGACGTCGTCGCCCGCCTCGCCCTCGACGTCGGCGTCGCGGACGAGGAGGAACACCAGCGTGAAGCTGAGGTACGCCCCCGCGCAGGCCGCGACGAACGCGGCGTCGAAGCCGTCGAGGACCGGAAGGCCGATCGGCGAGAGGTCGTACGGGCCGGCCTCGACGACGGCGCCCGCGAGGACCGGGCCGAAGCCGAAGCCGATGAGCCGGAACGTGTTGTACACCCCGAAGTTCCCGCCGCGGTCGGTGTCGCTCGCGGCGTACTCGTTCACGAGGGCGACCGTCGCGGGGATGATGAGCGCCGCGCCGAGCCCCTGAATCGCGCGCAGCGCGACCAGCGCCGGGTAGCTCGTCGCAATCGTGTATAGCCCGCTGGCGGTCCCGAGGAGTAAGATACCGGCGAGGACGAAGGGCCGCCTCCGGCCGACGCGGTCGGACAGTCTTCCCGTAAAGGGCTGCGAGAGGCTGTTGAGGAAGCCGAAAAGCGAGAGGACGACCCCGATGAGGAGCGGCTCGGTCAGCGTGACCGCGGCCGCGCCGACCCCGACCTCCGTGCCGAGCAACCCCTCGATGTCGACCACGTCGCTGGTGATGTACAGCGGGAGGACGACGATGAGGAAGGAGTTCCCGGCCGCGCCGACCATCCGCGCGAGCGCCAAGACGATCACGCGCCGGTCAGTCTCGGCGATGTCGGAGAGCGAGCCCATTCGCCCGGAGCTTCGAAACGGAGCATAAAGGCCCTTTTGAACGGGGGGAGTCGATCCGCTTTCGAGAGAACCGGAGCGGTCACCGAGGTCGAGCGGCTCAGTGGGCCGCCGGCGTCGAGCGGCTCAGTGGGCCGCCGGCGTCCGCTTGTCGATCCCGCGGATCTCGAACCGCGCGCCGCCGTCCTCGCCGGTCGTCGCCTCGACCGTCCAGCCGTGCGCGGTGGCAATCTCCTGAACGATCGCGAGCCCGAACCCGGTGTTGCCCGCGGTGCCGCTCTCGCCGGGCTCGAACAGGGAGTCCGCGACCGCGGGGTCGATTCCCGGACCGTCGTCTTCGACGAAGAAGCCGTCCGGGAGGTCGCCGACGCGGATCGCGACGTCGGAGCCGACGTGATCGACCGCGTTGCGCATCAGATTCTCGAAGAGGTTCCGGAGGCGGTCCGGGTCGGCGAGCACCTCGCGGTCCGTTTCGACGGAGAGGGAGGCGTCGGCGGTGTCGACGGTCGACCAGCTGTCGGTGACGACCGCCGCGAGATCGACGGGTTCGGGGTCGCCGACCGTCTCGCCCTCCCGCGCCAGCGTGAGCGTGCGCTCGACGATCGACTCCATCCGCTCCAGCGCGTCGAGCGCGGCGGACAGGTTCTCGTCGCCCCCGTCGTTCGCCGCGTCGTGGGCGAGCTGGACGCGCCCTTGCGCGACGTTGAGGGGGTTCCGCAGGTCGTGCGAGACGATGCTCGCGAAGGAGTCGAGCCGGTCGTTCTGCCGTTCGAGGGCCGCCTCGCGCTCCTTGAACGCCGTGATGTCCTCCTGGAAGCCGACCCAGTGGGTGACGGCGCCGTCGGCGTCGCAGATCGGGGCGATGCTCACCCGGTTCCAGAACTCCGTCCCGTCCTTCCGGTAGTTCAACAGCTCGACGCTCGTCGACTCCTCGGCGTCGATCGCCTCGCGGAGCGCCTGAACCGATTCTTCCTCTGTGTCCGGCCCTTGGAGGAACCGGCAGTTGACGCCGATCGACTCCTCGCGGTCGTAGCCGGTCATCTCGACGAACCGGTCGTTGACGTACACCATCGGGTTGTCCGCCTGCGCGGGGTCCGTGATGGTGATCCCGACGGGCGCCTCGTCGAGCGCGCGGGTCTTCGTCTCCAGCTCCTCGCGGCGCTCGCGCTCGTCGGAGACGTCGCGGAGGATGCCGACGCTGCCGTCGAAGGAATCGCCCTCGTACGGCAGCGCCGCCATGTGGTCGCGACAGGGGATCGGCTCGCCCTCCTTGGGGACGATGTCGACCGCGAAGTGCTGGACGTTGGGGCCGTCGTCCGAGAGGATCGTGCCGAGCCGATTTTCCGCCTCCTGAACCGCCGCGTCGTCCTTGATGAACCCGGGCGTCTGGCCGATGATCTCCTCGCGGTCGTAGCCGGTGAGCTCGGCGAACGGCTCGTTGACGAACCGGAAGACGCCGGTCTCGTCGACGACGTAGACGGGGTAGCCGAGCGCCTCGATAACCGTCGAGTAGCGCTCGGCGATCTCCTTGGTCCGGTGCTCCTCGACGGCCTGGTCGACGCGGTTCGCGAGCCGGCGGAGCTGCTCGGGGCCGCCCTTCTGGAAGTAGCCGGTGACGCCGGCGTTGAGCGCCTGACTCGCGATCTCCTCGGACCCCTTGCCGGTGTACAATACGAAGGGTATCTTCCGGTGGCGCTCGCGCAGCGCCTCGAAGAACTCCAGCCCGTCCATCGCGGGCATGTCGTAGTCGCTGACGACGCAGTCGAACGCGGCCTCGTCAAGCCGGTCTAACGCGGTTTCCGGGTCAGCCACGCTCGTCACCGCCACCGCGTCGAGCTCCCGCTCGAAGTACGCCTCCGTGAGGTCGAGGACCGAGGGGTCGTCGTCGACGTGTAGCACGTCGATCGCTCCGGGCATACCGGCGTAGTACGGACGCACGGAATAAACGACTACCGCCTCGGGTATCGGATCTGGATCCGGGTCCGACGCCGACCGCGCTCCGCGTCCACTTCCGGCCCGCGTGGCTGGTTCTTAAGGCCGCGGAGCGCGGACCCGAACGCGATGACCGGGGGGACGCCCGCCGCCGGGGAGACGCTCCCGGGCGCCGGCGACGAGGGCGACGACGCCGTTGACCGCGTCGTCTGCCACGTCGACATGGACTGCTTTTACGCCTCCTGCGAGCGGTTGCGTCACGACGACCTCGCGGGCGAGCCCGTCGTTGTCGGGATGGGGTACGAGCCGGGCGACTCGATCGGCGCGGTCGCGACCGCGAGCTACGAGGCCCGCGAGTTCGGCGTCGACAGCGCGATGCCGATCTCGAAGGCGCTGGAGCTGCTCCCCCGCCGCGAGGACGCCGACCCCGACGACCCGGACGCGCCCGACCCCGGGGAGACGGGCCGGTACGTCCCCGTCGATCTCGACTTCTACGAGGACGTGGCGGGCGAGGTGAAGGAGGTCTTACGCGACTGCGCCGACACCCGCCGGGAGGTGAGCATCGACGAGGCGTACCTCGACGTCACCGACCGGACCTCGTGGGCGGTGGCGGGGGGCGGAGCCAACGGAGAGGCAACTGACCCCCGCCGAGCGGCGCCGCGGGCCCGGCCGAGGCGCGGACGCTCGCCGAGGGGTACGCCCGCCACGTGAAAGACCGGATCGGGCGGGAGGCCGGCGTGCCGGCGAGCGTCGGCGTCGCGCCGAACATGTCGGCCGCGAAGGTCGCCAGCGACGCCGACAAGCCGGACGGCCTCGTCGTCGTGCCGCCCGGGTCGGTCGCCGAGTTCCTCGCGCCGCTGCCGACCGCCGACGTTCACGGGGTCGGGCCGGTGACCGAGGAGACCCTCGCGGAGCTGGGGATCGAGACCGCGGGCGACTTGGCCGTCGCCGACCGCGACCGCCTCGCAGACGCGCTGGGCGAGCGCGGCCCGGAGCTCTCCCGGCGCGCCGCGGGCGACGACGACCGCGAGGTGACGCCGACCGGCCTCCCGAAGAGCCTCTCGCGGGAGTCGGCGCTGCCGACGACCGCCGACGAGGCGACGAAGCGGGAGACCGTCTCCGCGCTCGCCGCGGACGTGGCCCGCCGCGCCCGCGAACGGGGTTGCCTCTACCGGACCATCGGGATCAAGGCCGTCGAGCCGCCGTTCGACGTCAACACCCGCGCGCGGAGCCTCCCCGGCCCTGTCGACGACCCGGAGCTCGTCGAGGAGGTGGCGCTGGACCTGCTCGGCGAGTTCGACAACGCGCGCGTCCGCAAGCTCGGCGTGCGCGTCTCCAAGCTCGACTTCGCCGAGACCGACCAGGCGACGCTCGGCGGGTTCGAGGCGAGCGGCGGCGATCCGACGCGTCGCGGCGACCGAACCGAGCGAGACGATGGGGGCGACGGCGGCAAGCTCACCGACTGGGTCGACGGACCGCCGGACCGCGACGGCGACGAGTCCGGCTCGATCGCGGACCGCGAGCGACGAAGCACCGACGAGGGACAGGCCTCCCTCGGCGACTGGTCGTGAATCTCGCCTGACACGCAGAGTTATCACGCAGTCGAAACGATCCGCGGGCATGTCCCTCGCTCGCCGCGTCCTCCTCGGCTCGAACCCGAACGGCTCGCCGCGTCGGTACCGACTCCTCGCCCCGCCGCTGCTCTTTCTGATCTCCTTCGCCGCCTACGCGCTGGGCGTCTTTTCCGTCTCCGGCGGGGTCGTGTTCCTCGCGTTCGACGCCGCGGCCCTCGGGATCCTCGTGACCGCGGGCCTCGCCTACCGAGGGGCCGGGATGGCGCTCGCGTGGGCCACCGTCTACGGGGCGCTGCTCGGGAGCAACGCCGACCACTACCTGCTCGGACTCCCGGGTCGTCCCCTCGGCGAGCGTGTCGCCGCGCTCGTCGAGGTCGACGGGCTCGTCTTCGTCGGCGTCGAGGCCCTCGCGTTGGGAACGATCGCGTGGATCGCCGGCGCGGTCGCGAGGCGAGCAGTCGACGAGCTCCGGGACCGGCGACGGGACGCTTCCGCGGAGTAGCGCCCCCGACGGGCGACGCGCCCGCCGAGTGACGCCGCGGAGTGCGGGGATTTAGGTCCCCGACCGCCGACCCGAACGCATGGACGACCTCTCGTGGGAGACGCTCGGCACCGACATCGACTACGCCTGCCCCGGCTTCGACGTGCGCCGCGACGAGGTGCGGTTCCCGGACGGCGAGACCGACGGGTTCCACTACGTCGACGAGCCGCCCGCAGTCGTCGTACTCCCGCTGACGCCGGACGGCGACGCCGTCGTCATCGACGAGTGGCGGCAGGCGGTCGGGCGGGTGAACCGCGGGATTCCGGCGGGGACGATGGAGCCCGAGGATGGGGGCGAGGGGAGCGCAGCCGGCGATCCGACCGACGACGCGATCGAGCGCGCCGCGGCCCGCGAGCTCGCCGAGGAGACGGGGTACGAGGCCGACGCCTTCGAGCGGCTGACGACCGTCGAGCCGACGAACGGGATGGCGGACTCGGTCCACCACCACGTGCTGGCGACCGGCTGCGAGCCGACGGCGGACCGCGACCTGGACCACAACGAGTCGATCTCGGTCGAGACGGTGCCGTACGACGATCTGCTCGCCGCGGTCGTCGACGACGAGCTTCGCGACGGGCGGGCCGTCACCGCGGTGCTGTGGTACGAGCTGCTCCACCGGTGACCGCGACTCACGCGCCCGAGAGATAGCTGTCCGCGCGGCTTCCGACACGGACAACCATTTTGCCGAGCGCCGCCTATTCCGGGCAATGACAGATCCCTCCAGCGGCGATCCGGCCCCGGACGGCGGGGTGTCCGAGGAGTTCGACGAGATCGACCCGGACCCCGTCGACGACGCCGACGGCCCCGAACGGGCCGGCGGGTCGCCCGGTATCGCGGTCGCGACCGCGCTGCTCCTCGGCGTCCTCGGGCCGGTCATCGCGCTCGCGAGCGGCGTGGCCATCTTCGCGATCGACGCGGCGGTCGGGGGGCTCTCGCTGACCGCGAGCGTCGTTCTCACGCTGATATTCGGCCAGTACGTCGCGTTCGGCGGGCTCGCAGTCGGCTACCTCGCGTGGCGCGGGTTCGACCGCGAGGGGATCGTCTCGTACCTCGGCGTCCGAGTTCCGAGCCTCAAGGAGGTCGGGATCGTCCTCGGCAGCTGGGTCGTGATCCTCGTTTTGATCCTCGTGATCTCGACGATCGTCCAGCTGCTCGGGACGGAGACGGCGGCGAATCAGAGCGCGGAGTTAGCGATGGGGAACCCGGCGATCATCCCGCTGTTCATCGCGGCCTCGTTCCTCGTCATCGGCCCCTGCGAGGAGATCCTCTACCGCGGCGTCGTTCAGGGGCGGCTCCGCGAGTCGCTGCCGGCGGCCCCGTCGATCCTGCTCTCGGCCGCCATCTTCGCGACCATCCACGTGATGGCGCTGACCGGCGGCCTCTCCGCGCGGCTGACGACCGTCTCCATCCTCTTCGTCCCGAGCTTGGTGTTCGGCGCGGTGTACGAGTACACCGAGAACCTCGTCGTCCCCGCGCTGCTCCACGGCCTCCACAACGCCGTGATCTTCACCGTCCTCTACGTTACCGTCACGCAGGTCGGTCCAGACGCGATGCCGGCGGTCCTCAGGTTCTTCCCCGTCTGAGCGGTCGAACCCGCTGACGGGGAGTTCCCGACAGGGTTTCCGATTTTCCACGGTGGCGCGTGCCTGCGAGCGTGCCGCCGAAGGCGGCCGCGAGCCAGCACGCGCGAGGGAGTCAGTCGGTCGGAGCGAAGCGGAGACCGACTGACGAGGCTGGGGAGGCGTGAGGTGCTGTGCGGGGTGGGACTCGAAGGGGCAGCCGGGAAGCGGGCGCAGGCGTTCACGAGAGCGAAGCTCTCGTGAGCCAATCAGAACGCAGAGCGTTCTGATGACGACGTAAGCACCGCAGGAGCGAGTGAAACGAGCGACGAGGAGCGTGGTTCGAGAGAGCAAAGCTCTCTCGTCATCCCGAAAATCGCCGATTTTCGGGCGACAGCGAGCGTGCGCCCGCCTCCCGGCTGGGGCTTCGGAGTGGTTCGCGATGATCAGCGAGTTTCCACCAGAAACGATGCCGTACTCGTCTCGGAAAGGCACTCAGTACAAGTCGTCCAGATCCTCCTCGACGTGCGAGTGCTCCTCGGCCGGGAACTCGCCGCTCGTCACGGCCTCCCGGTACGCCTCGACGGCGTCGACCATCTCCCCGCGCACGTCGCCGAACTGCCGCGCGAACGGTGGCGACCACTCGCCGAGGCCGACGGCGTCGTTGATCACCAGCACCTGCCCGTCGCAGTCGGAGCCAGCTCCGATGCCGATCGTGGGGATCTCCAGCGCCTCGGTCACCGCGCCCGCGAGGTTCGCCGGGACGTGTTCCAACACGAGCGCGAACGCCCCGGCGTCGGCGTGGTCCCCCGCCAGCTCGATGATCTCCTCGGCGGCCTCCTGCTCGGTCCCCTGTCGGGTGTAGCCGCCCAGCCGGTTCACGTGCTGCGGGGTCAAACCGAGGTGCGCCATCACCGGGATCCCGACCTCGGTCATGCGGCGCGTGGTCGAGACGGTGTGCGGGCCGCTCTCGATCTTCACCGCGTCCGCGTTCGCCTCCTTCAGCAGGCGGCCGGCGTTCCGCACGGACTCGGCCTCGTCGACGCCGAACGAGAGGAACGGCATGTCGGCGACGACCAGCGCCTCCTCGGTCGCGCGCGCGACCGCCGCGGTCCGGCTCGCGACCTCGTCGAACGTGACGGGGAGCGTGGAGTCGTAGCCTAAGGCGGCGTTGCCCATGCTGTCGCCGACGAGGACCACGTCGATTCCGGCCTCGTCGACGATCGCCGCCGTCGGGGCGTCGTAGGCGGTCAGCATCGTGATCGGATCCTCGGCGTCCCGGAGTCCCCGCGTCGTGGTCATACCTCGGAGTCACCCGCGCGCCGCCCTAAATTCGTCGGGGAACCGGAAACCGAGCGCGGCGGCGCGGTCGCCGGCGCGTCCGCCGCCGCTCGGACCGCCGCTCTCGCCGCCGACCGCCACCGATTTGCCGCTCCGCCGCGGAGTCCGCGGTGTGCAACCAGTCGAGCGGGCCGAGTACGAGGGAGTTGACTACGCGTGGGTGATGCAGACGACGTTCGTCGTCACCATCCTCGTCGGCGCCCCCGCCGCGGCCCTGCTGTCGACGCTCGTGACGCTGGAGTCGTGGGGCGCGCGCGCCGCGTTCGCGGTCCGGGTGGGCGCCCCCATCTGGTTCGTCACCGCGGTCGCCGTCGCGCTGTACGCGAGGCGGGCCGAGGCCGGCGACGGCGGCGCGGGGACGAACGACGACGCGGTTCCGGACGAGGAAGCCGGCTCGGCCGACGACGCGGCTACGGACGACGACGGAAGGCGGACCGAGGACGGCGATCCGACGACGAACGAAGCAGGAAAGCGGGACTGAACGCGCGCGACGCTGTTTTGAACGCCCTACTCCGCGAGCAGGTCCGAGACCCACGCGAAGTCGACGCCGCCGCGCTCGGCGGTGACCGCGTCGCTCCGCGAGTCGCCGACGAACAGCGCGTCCTCGGGGGCCGCGCCGAGCCGGTCGACAGCCGCGAGCAGCGATTCCGGGGCCGGCTTGAAGCTCCCGACCGTGTCGCGGCCGACGATCGCGTCCGAGACGAGCGCGTCGCCGAGCCCGTGCGTCTCGACCGCGATCCGACACGCCTCCTCGCAGTTGAGCGAGCAGACGCCCGCGGGGGGATGCGGACCGCCGCCGTCCGCGGTTTCGGTCAGTCGGTCCCCGAGCGGGAGCCGCGTCGACTCGCGGGCGCCGGGGCGCTCGTGGATCGCGATCGCCTCCTCGACCTCGTCCCGGACCCCGTAGTCGTCGGCCGCGCCGAGCAGGTCCCACAGCTCCTCGGTCGGGGGGATGAGCGCGCGCTCGGCGTAGACGTCGAGGACCGCGTCCGCCACCGCGTCCCAGTCGACCGCGAGCTCGACGAGGGTGCCGTCGAGGTCGTAGACGACCGCGTCGTAGCCAGCAAGGCGGGAGCCGGTCTGCGCCGGCTCCGGATCCCCGTCGCTCACTCGCCGAACACCCCCGGGCGATGATCGTCTTCTGGATCTCGGTCGTTCCCTCGTAGATCTCCGTGATCTTCGCGTCGCGGTAGAGCCGCTCGACGTCGAACTCGGTCGTGTAGCCGTAGCCGCCGTGGATCTGGACCGCCTCGTTCGTCACTGACATCGCGGCCTCGCTGGCGCGGTACTTCGCCTTCGAGGCCGCGACGCGGTAGTCCTCGCCCGCCTCCGCCTGCCGGCACGCCTCGCGGACGAGGAGGCGGGCGGCCGACACGTCCGTCTCCATCTCCGCGATCTTGTGGCGGATCGTCTGGATGTCGCCGATCGGGCGGTCGAACTGTTCGCGCTCCTGCGCGTACGACGTCGCCTCGTCGAGCGCGGCCTGCGCGACGCCGACCGCCTGCGCCGCGATGCCGATCCGGCCCTCGGTGAGCGTCCGGAAGGCCGCGGAGAGTCCCTTCCCATCCTCGGTGAGCCGGTTCTCTGCGGGGACGCGACAGTCGTCGAACGTGATCCCGGTCGTGTCCGACGCGCGGAGCCCGAGCTTCTCCTCCTTCTTGCCGACCTCGAACCCGTCGGTGTCCGCGGGGACGAGGAACTGGGTGATCGCGTCGTCGGACTCGTCGGAGCCTCCGTCGCCGTCCTCCCCCGCGGCCTTCGCGAAGACGATAGCCACGCCGCCGCGCTCCCCGTTCGTGATCCACTGCTTCTCGCCGTTGAGGACGTACTCGTCGGTCTCGGGGTCGTACGTCGCGGTCGTCGACATCTGGGCCGGGTTCGACCCCGCCTGCGGCTCGGAGAGGCAGAACATGCCGACCGGACGGCCGGTCTCGGCCATCTCCGGGAGCCATGCCTCGCGCTGCGCCTCCGTCCCGAACTCGGCGATACAGGAGGTGGCGAGGCAGTGGACGGAGAGGGCGGTCGCGACCGCGAGCGACCCGTGCGCCAGCGCCTCGTTGACGACCGCGTAGGTCGTCTCGTCGGCACCGAACCCGCCGTGTGCTTCGGGAACCGTCAGCCCCGTCAGGCCGAGCTCCGCGAGCCCGTCCCACACCTCCTCCGGGAACGTCTCCGTCTCGTCGGCCGCGGCCGCGGTCGGCCGGACCTCCTCGGCCGCGAACTCCTCGACGAGGTCGCGGACGGCCGCCTGCTCGTCGGTGAGCGCCGACCCGACGCGTGCTCCGGTCATGTCACCGCCTTCGGTCCCTCACCGAAAAAGGTGCGCGATCGGCGGGGGAGGGGAGCTATTCCCGGGCTTCCCAGAGCGGGTACAGCTCGTCCCGCGGCGGCTCCGCGAGCGGCTCCCCGTCGATCCAGACGGCCCCCGGCTCGGCGGCGCCCTCGGCGGCCTCGACGACGCCGTCACCCTCGGCGCCGGTCTCGACGACGCCGATCTCCGCCCCCGCGATCCCGGCCACGTCGAGCGCGTCGAGCGCGTCGTCGACCCGGTCGGGCGGGACGGCCGCCAGCAGCGCGCCGGAGCCGAACGTCGCGAGCGGGTCGACGCCGAGCGCGTCACAGCAGGCCCGCGTCTCGGGACGGACCGGGACCGCGTCGCGCTCAACGGCGAAGGCGGCCCCGCTCGCGGCCGCCATCTCGACGAGCGCGGTCGCGACGCCGCCCTCGGTGGGGTCGTGGAGCGCGGTCGCGGCGTCGCGGACCGCGGCCGCGTCGGGGACGACGCTCACCTCGTCAAGGAACTCGGCGGCCGAATCGAGCGTCGCGGCCGGGACGCCCGCCTCCAGGCACTCCTCGCGGAAGTCGGTCGCGAGGATCGCGGTCGCCTCGATCGCCGCCCCCTTCGTGAGCAGGAGGCGGTCGCCGGGCTCGGCGCCGCCGCTCGACACGAAGCGGTCCGTCGTCCCCATCGCCGTCATCGAGCAGAGCGGGCGGTCGAGCGCGTCGAGCACCTCGGTGTGGCCCCCGACGACTGACACGCCGAGGTCGCGCGCGGTCGCGTCGACCTGGTCGACGACGGTCCGGAGGCGGTCGGGGTCGTCGTCCGGGAGGAACAGGGTGTGCGTGAGCCACCGCGGGTCGGCGCCGCTGGCGGCGACGTCGTTACAGGCGACGTGGACGGCCAAGGTGCCGACCGACTCCGCGGCCAGCGACAGGGGGTCGGCCGCGACGACGAGCGTCTCCCCGGCGCCGGCCAAGTCGATCGCGGCCGCGTCCTCGCCGTACGCCGGCCCCTGCGTCACCGCGTCGTCGGCCGCGCCGGTCGCCGCGAGCGCCGTCGCGAGCGCGTCGGGACCCAGCTTCCCGGTCATCGCTCGCGGAGCCACGCCGCGACGGCCTCGGGGTCTGCGTCGAGGCCGCCGCCCTGCGCGAACGTCGGGCCGCCGCCCCCGCCGCCGCCGAACTCGTCGGTGACCGCGCCGACGACGTCGCCCGCGTCGATTTCGGCTGCGGCTCCGTCACCGTCCGCTGCGTCGCCGACCGCGACCACGACGAACGGTGCGTCGCCGGTTCCGACCGCGGCGAGGGCGTCGAGGTCCTCGTCGCCGCCGACCGCCTCGGTCGCCGGCTCGCGGAGTTCGTTCGGGTCGGCGTCGGCGACGGTCCCGATCGCCCACCGCGCGCCGTCGACCTCGGCGGTCGGGAGATCGCGAAGGCGGGCGGCGAGCAGCTCCTCGCGGGCATCCCGGAGGTCCGCCTCCAGTCGGTCGGCCTCGTCGCGGAGGCGCGCGACCGCGTCCGGGAGGTCGCCGACGCGCGCGTCGAGCGTCGTCGCGGCGTCGAGCGCGGCGGCGTGGACCGCGCCGAGCTCGTCGATGGCCGTCGGGCCGACCGCGAACTCGACGCGGGTGACGCCCTCGCCGGGGTTCGACCGCTCTAAGACCGCGATCGGCCCGATCTCCGCGGTGTTCTCGACGTGCGTCCCCCCGCACGCGGCGACGTCCCACGGATCTTCTCTCTCGCCGACCGTCACGACCCGGACCGCGTCGCCGCCGCTCATCGCGCCCTCCTCGGTCTTCGTGTTGAACGCGATCCCATCGATCTCGCGGGCCTCGTCGGCCGAGTGGGTCGCCCACGAGACGGGCAGCGAGTCCCAGACCGCGCGGTTGGCGAGCCGCTCTAACTCGATCAGGTCGCCGTCGCCCAGCGGCTCGGCGGTCGTCAGGTCGACGCGGACCTTCGTCTCGGAGATGTCGAAGCCGGCGTAGCCGAGGTCGTCGGCGATCCGGCGCGCGGCCCCGTACAGCACGTGCGAGGCGGTGTGCGCCCGGGCGCAGTAGGTACGAAAGGCGTCGTCGATGAGGCCTGTGACCTCGTCGCCGGGCGCGAGATCGATGTCCGCGTCGGGGTCGAGCGCGTGGACGACCTCGCCGTCGCGTTCCACCACGTCGTCGACGAGATGGCCGTCGAGCGTTCCCCTATCGGCCGGTTGACCGCCCGATTCGGGGTAGAAGTACGTCTCGTCGAGGACGACCTCGCTGCCGTCGACGGACTCGACCGTCGCTTCGAACTCCCGGACCGTCGGCTCGGCCGGCGCGCGTGAAGCGGTCATTGCCGGGTCGTGGTAGCGGTTGGATAAATAGGTGACCGCCGCGCGAGCATTTATAAATGAACGGCGGTGGCGCGTGCCTCCGAGCGGCCGCCCTCGGCGGCCGCGAGGAGCACGCGCGAGGGACGCCGCGAGCGACGAGGGCGACCGAAGGGAGCCCCGAGCGAGCGGCGAGGCTGGGGAGGCGTGAGGTGCGGGGCGGTGCCGTGCGGGGCGGGACTCGAAGGGGCAGCCGGGAGGGCGGCGCAGGCGACGCAAGCACCGCAGGAACGAGCGTAGCGAGTGACGAGGAGCACAGCGAGCGTGCGCCGCCCTCCCGGCTGGGGCTTCGGGAGTGTTCGTCGACGATCCGCGAACAGGTCCTTATAAACAGACGCCGGCACGGCTCACGACTACTGATAAAAGATCAAAAACCGCGTCTCGCTCAGCCTTCGAGTTCGAACGCGACCTCGACTTCGGCCTGGTACTCGCGCTCGGCGTCCCCCTGAAGCTCGACCCCGAACTCCTCTACTTCCGCCCAGTAGACGTTCTCGAGGGTGTCTTCTGCGCGGTCGATGGCCTCGTCGGCCGCCGCGTCGAAGCTCTCGTCGCTCGTCCCGATCAGCGTGATTTTCTTGAACACCATGTCACGTGCTGGTAGGACGCACGGGGGGATAAAAATACGCGTCCGCGGAGGGCGCGGGCGGGAGCGGGACCTCGCGGAGCGGGACCTCGCGGAGCGGGATCACTGGGACTGGAGCTCGATCACCCCGAACGCGCCGCACCCCCGGCCCCGTTCCCCGGCCCACGGGCTACCTGTCCACGGTTGTGCGACCGATGACGGTCTCCATGCGCAGCTCGTAGAGGGCGAACGCGACGTCCTCGACCGCTTCGTCAAAGAGGCGGAACGGCTGAAACCACTCGTTGAGCGTCGCCTCGTCGACGCTCCGCTCCCACCGCCGGATCGGTCCGCGAACGTGGACGCTCCACGACTCGTCCGTCGACGCCTCGTAGCACACGAACGTGGCGGTGTCGGTCGTCTCGAGGAACCGCATCTTCTCGCCGTCGCCGTCGTGTTCGCTCACGCGAAGCAGGAGGCGGTCGCCGTCGTAGTGGTAGCTCAGCGGGACGGCGTACGCGTCGTCGCCGTTCGCGAGCCCCAAGACACCGTGTTCGCCGCCCCGGAGGCGGCTATCGACCTCGGATTCGGACATGCCGCTGGTGTAGACGTACTCGACGTGCTCCATGGGGACCGTACGCGGCGGGGCCGCAAATAGACACTCGGGGAGAGAGCCGACCGAGAACGCTACCGGCCGCCGGCCCACCGGTAGTCGAGGCAGGCGCAGGGAACCGCAACCGCGGGGGAAGTGAGGGTGGAGGGGGTCAGGGGCTGCCTGGCGCGCCTTCCATCACCGCGAAGTCCTCGCCGTCGCGGTCGATACCGATGACCGCCCAGTCGTAGGGCGGTTTCGCGTCGACCAGCCGCTCTTGGAGATCGTTCGCGCGGTCGCGCCACGTGACGAAACACCGGAGCCGCGCCGGGTCGCCCCCGTCTGCGAGATACGGGTCGAGCTCGTCGTCGTCCATACACAGCACCGTCACGAACACGCGCCGCCACTTGCGTTCCGCGACGAACTCGCGTCCGTCCTCGGAGACGGTGTATCCCAGTTCGCGGAAGACGTCTCTGGCCTCGGTCGTCGGGGGGATGCTCGCAGTGGCCATCTACCTCGAAGTTCGGCACCATCCGTGATAAACTTTCTCACGATTTCGAGCGCGGAGAATCGCGGCGCCGTCGGGAACCGTCCGGAGCGCAGCGAACGCGGCTCACTCGTGGGCCGCGTCCCACTCGTCCGGCTTCCGGAGGTTGCCGCACTCGGTACACTGGATCCGCCCCATCGTGTCCATCGCGGTGTCAAAGGAGCCGCAGTTGCCGCAGCGGAACCCCCAGCGGGAGTCGCCCGCCTCGTCCTCGAACACGAGGTAGAAGGGCCCGTCCGCGCCGCGCTCGGTGCGCGACCGGTCGGTGTACACCCGCTCGCCGCTCGGCGTCGTCGACGCTTCTAAGCTCATGGCGTCCCGTACCCGCCCGAGCGACTTAAGCGGCGGACTCGCGCGTCGGAGGGAACCGAAGGAAATCCGAGAATCGGACCGCGACCCGCTACGTCCGGAACGACTCGCCGCAGCCGCACTCCGAGACGACGTTCGGGTTCTCGACCTCGAAGCCGGCGGCCTGGAGGCCGTGCTCGTAGTCGAGCGTACTCCCGCCGATGTAGTTCTTGCTCGCGGGGTCGACGAACACCCGGAGCCCGTGATGCTCGACGACGAGGTCGTCGTCCTCCGGTTCGGTGTCGAAACGCATCCCGTACGACAGCCCCGCGCAGCCGCCCTGCTGGACGAACAGCCGTAATCCGGCGATGTCGGTATCGAGCCCCTCGCCGTCGAGGAGCGAGAGCGCCTCCTCCGCGGCGTCCGGAGTCACCTCGATCGCCGGGTCGTTCCCCTCGGTCCCGGTGTCGGCCGGTTCGGTACTCATGCGAACGCGTTCGGCACGGACACTCAAAACCCTGCCGGCGGGCGCGGACCGGTCGGTCGGTCGTCTCGGGCGTCGAGGGTCTCGCGCTCACGGCGTCTCCGCACGCTCACGGCGTCTCCGCACGCTCACGGCGTCTCTGCGCGGGAATCGGGACCCGCCACGTCGGCGTCCGGATCGACGCCGGGCTCCGCGTCGGCCCCCGGATCGTGGGGAGAGTCGGGATCGGGGGCGCGGGGCGCCGGGGAGGGCGCGGCGGCGGTGCCGACGGTCACGTCGCGTTTCGGGTACGGGATCTCGATCCCGGCGTCGCCGAGCGCCACGTACAGCGCGCGGTTGAGCTCGTGTTGCGCGCGGCGGCGCCGGGTCGGACCGTTGACCCAGCAGAGGAGCTCGTACTGGAGCGCGGAGTCGCCGAACGACCGGAAGCGGGCGCGGGGTTTCGGCGAGTCGAGGACCAGCGGCTCCGCGGCCAGGACCTCCATGGCGAGCGCCTCGAAGGCGTCGACGTCGGTGCCGTAGGCGACGCCGATTGGAACCCGGATGCGCCGGCGGCGCTGGGGGGCGGACTCGTTGGTCACCTTCGCGGCGTTGAGCGCCGCGTTCGGCACCGTCACCAGCACCTCGTCGCGGGTGAGGAGCGTCGTCGAGCGCACGCCCACCTTGATCACCGTTCCCGCGGTGCCGTCGTCCAAGACGATGTAGTCGCCGATCTTGTACGTGTCGTCGAAGTACAGCGCGATCCCGCCGAAGAAGTTCGCCACCGTGTCCTTCGCGGCGAAGCCGACCGCGATACCCGCGACCCCCGCCGCGCCGAGCAGCGGCGTGATCTCGATGCCCCACAGCCACAGCAGGGTGCCAGCGCTCCCGACCAGCACCGCGAGCGTCCAGACGTTCGAGAAGACGGGCGCGAAGTCGAACCGGCCGCCCTCCGCGTTGACCGCGGCGACGACCCGGTTCACGACGGCGTTAGCGGCGTACGCCCAGACGAGGACGATCACCGACAGCGACGGCCGCCCGAACGCCGCGTCGAGCAGGCGCGGCTCCACGACGACCGACGCCCGCACCGCGGGGACCTGCGTGAGGACGAACACGCCGGCGAGCCCGGCGGTGACGACGAGCGGCGCTCGCAGCGAGGAGATGACAATGTCGTCGTACCCGGTGTCCGTGTGCGAGACGTAGCGGCGGGCGAACCGGAGGACGACGAACTCCATCCCCACCGCGGCGGCGACCGAGACTGCGAGGACCGCGACCGTCGCCTCGACCGCGGAGAACCCCTCGAACAGCGCCGCGAGCGACGGAATCATGTCACTCGGAACGCGACAGTGCGAGATAACCGTTTCTGCGGCGCCTCCGGTATCGATCGGCGTCGAGACCGGCCGGTCCGGTCGCTACTCGAACCGCTTCCGCACGCTCTCGGCGTGGGCCTCTAACCCCTCCGCCTCGGCGAGCGTCGTGATCGTCTCCGAGAGGTCGTCGAGCGCGTCGCGGTCGAGCCGCTGGACCGTCGACGACCGGAGGAACGTGTCGACGGAGAGCCCGCCGTACCGCTTCGCGCCGCCGTTGGTCGGCAGCACGTGGTTCGTGCCGGCCGCGTAGTCGCCCGCGGCGACCGGCGAGTACGGCCCGAGGAACACCGAGCCGGCGTTGGTGATCCGGTCTAAGAGCGCCTCGTCGTCCTCGGCGACGATCGAGAGGTGCTCGGCCGCGTACTCCTCGGCGAAGAGGACCGCCTCGGGCATCGACCGCGCGTGAAGGACGCCGGAGGCCTCGTTGTCGAGCGCGGCCCGGATCGTCTCCTCGCGCTCGCGCTCGGCCGCCTGCGCGTCGACCGCCTCGGCGACCGCGTCCGCGAGGTCAGCGTCGTCGGTGACGGCGACGACGGAGGCGTTCGGGTCGTGTTCGGCCTGCGCGACGAGGTCGGCCGCGACGAGGTCCGGGTCCGCGGTCCCGTCCGCGAGGACGAGCACCTCGCTCGGGCCGGCGAGGAAGTCGATCTCGACGTCGCCCTGGACGACCGACTTGGCGGCGGTGACCCACTTGTTGCCCGGCCCGACCACCTTCTGGACCCGCGTCACGGTCTCCGTCCCGTACGCGAGCGCGCCGATGGCCTGCGCGCCGCCGACCTGGTACACCGCGTCGGCGCCCGCCTCGTGGATCGCCGCGAGGGTCACGGGGTTGAGCTCCTCGGCCGGGGGCGTCGCGACCGCGACGTGGTCGACGCCGGCGACGACCGCGGGAATGATCCCCATCAGCGCGCTGGAGGGGTACGCCGCCGCGCCGCCGGGCACGTACACCCCCACCCGGTCGATCGGGCGGAAGCGGCGGCCCAGCTCCCGGCCGCCGAAGTCATCGCGCCAGTCGTCGGGGCGCTGTCGCTCGTGGAACTCGCGGACGTTCGCGGCCGCCTCCCGAACCGCGTCGAGGACCGGGTCGTCGGCGTCTGCCAGCTCCTCGTGCGCCCGCGCCGCGTCGTCGGTGATGTCGACGTTGCCGACGGCGACGCCGTCGTACTCCTCGGCGAACTCGCGGACCGCGACGTCGCCCTCCTCGCGGACCCGCTCGACGATCTCCCGCACGTCTTCGCGGACCCCCTCGACCCCGGCGTCGCGCTCGAAGAACGCGCGCCGCTCGGCGGGCGAGAGGTCCGCGACGGTTCGTACGTCCATACGCGCCGTCGGGGACGGCGGGGCAAGGGCGTTCCGACTCGGTCGAACGGCGCGGACGCGACCGCCCGTCGACTCAGGTCAGCCGGCGGATCCCGGTCGCGTCGAGGACGGCGAGGACGACGAGGACGGCCATGAGCGCGGCCGCCGCGAAGAGGACGGGGGACGACACGGCGACGGCGACCTCGTAGGGGGCCACCAGCCGCGTCGTACCGCGGATGAGGAAGGAGACGAACACGAGGCCGAACGCGGCGACGGCGAGCGAGACGAACCGGGAGCGGTCCATGCGGCCGCTCAGTCCGTCTGCGGGACGCCCGCGCCGTGCGGGCCGTGCCCGTGGCGGTCGCGGCGGGGCTCGAAGTCGGTACACATGTCGTAGAACACCGCCTCGGGGTCCTTGTTCCACTGCCACTTCCAGCGCGTGCGGACGAGCAGCGACAGCTTCCGGGTGAGCGACAGCTCGGGGGTGGTCGAGACGGTGTCGTAGCCGCGGTTCCGGATGAGGCGGTGGTGGTCGACGTACAGCACCGCCGAGAGCAGCACCGCGAGCTGGCAGTCCTCGGGGAGGTACTTGATCCCCGCGACGCCCTCCTCGTAGAGCCGCTCGGTGCGGGCCATCTCCTCGCGGATCGCGGCCGCGACGTCCTCGTCGAACTCCAGATCGAGGATCTGCTGCTCGCTCACGCCGTGGCGCCGGAGCGTCTCCAAGGGGAGGTAGATCCGGTCGCGCTCGACGACGTCCTCGCGGACGTCGCGGAGGAAGTTCGTCATCTGGAATGCCTCGCCGAGCTTCGTGGCGTGCGGGAGCGCCTCGGCCTCTTCCTCCGGATCGAGGTCCATGATCGCCGTCATCATCCGCCCGACGGCGGCCGCGGAGCCGTCCATGTACGCCTCGAGGTCCGCGTACGTCTCGTAGCGGTCGGTGTCGATGTCGCTCGCCATCGCGTCCACGAACGAGTGGACGTCCTCGTCGGGGATGTCGTTGCGCTCGACCACCTCGGCGAACGCCTCCAAGACGGGGTCGTCGGTCGGCTCCTCGCCGAGCGCGGCCGCCCGGAGCCGGTCGAGTTCGGCCCGCTGCTCAGCGGGCGTTCCGGTGTCCTCGGCATCGACGACCTCGTCGGCGATACGGAAGAATCCGTACAGCACGTACGTCGGATGGCGGATCCGCTGGGGCAGCAGCCGGGTGGCGACGTGGAACGTCTTCCCGGTGCGGCGCTGGATCCGCTTGCTCCGGGCAACCTGTTTTTGCTCTACCATGCTGACCTCGGAGGGTCGGCGTGGAGGATCACGTACGGGTCGCCCATCATGGAAGAAAAGTCGGCCTCCAAGAACATAACAGTTCGCACGACCCAGTCTGGTTCTCTGTCACCCCTGTTAACTCCGGCGACCAGACGCGGCGCGCGAGGCGACCGGCAGCTCAGTAGAACGTGTCGCTACAGTCGTAGACGACGCCGTGAGCCGGACAGACGTACTTACAGTGCCGGTGGTACATCGGCGTCTCGCAGACCGGACACGGGCGGCCGCCGTCGTTCTCCGGTTCGTCGCTCACGGCGGGGCTATGCGCCCGATAGTCAAAACACTGTCCGACGGGCGAACCACCGCGACACCTGACCAGTCAGTCGTCCGGGGTCGGTCGACCGCGAACCGACTGGCTGTCGGCCGGCTCCGAGTCCGATCAGCTGTCGGCCAGCCGGTCGTAGACGGACCGAGCCACCCGCTCCTCGCCGAACGGGAGCGTCAACACGCCCTCCCAGTCGGACCCGGTGAGCGCGTCGACCGTCTCCCCGTCGAGCTCGACGCGCCGCACCTCGGTCCCGTCGAGCGTCATCGACACCACGAACGCCGCCGGGTCGTCGGTCGCGCCGGCCTCGTCGAGCCGAGTCCGGAACGCCTCGACGCCCGCGTCGGGGAGCACGACCTGAACGAGGTACTCGCCCTCCTCGGCGAAGACGCCCTTGACGCGGTCGAGGTCGCTCGCGTCGAACAGCAGCGCGTCGGTCCCGTCGTCGCCGGTCAGCCGCGCCTCGAACGGCGCGTCCGGGTCGACCGCGGCCGATTCGGGACCGTCGTCGCCTTCCTCCGAGCTCCCGCCGGCCGGGCCCGATCCGCCGCCGAGCCCGCCGACCGCCTCGCCGTCCGTCACCGTCGCCGCGCCCGCGAAACCGACGGCGCCGACCGCGCAGGCCGCGCCGAGGCCGCCGAGCACGCCCCGCCGAGAGATGTCCATACCTCGCGGTTCCGGCGAGCGGTAAAAAGGGTTACACGCCGATTTCCGCGCGCGATAATTACGGAAATCCGGAACGTTCGCCGTCGGTGGGAGTCCGCGACCGTGCGGACGGTGGCGGGTCAACCGCGGCTACGCGAACGCGACCTCGTCGCGCGTCGTCGTCTCGCCGAACAGCCAGTCGGCGTGGTCGACGGCGTACTCGCGGTGCTCCTCGGTGATGTAGCCGAGCGCGTCCTCGACGACGACCGGGCGGTAGTCCCGGAGTCCCGCGCTGCCGGCGGTGTGGAGGACGCAGACGTTCGCGAGCGTCCCGCAGATCAGTAGATCGTCGACCCCGTGCGCGTCGAGGTGCCCCTCCAGGTCGGTCTGATAGAAGGCGTCGTAGGTGTGCTTCTCGACGACGTGGTCGTCGTCGCGCACGTCGAGGTCGGCGACGAGTTCGGCGTCCCACGACCCCTCGACGACGTGTTCGCCCCACCGGTCGAACTCGTCGTAGTAGTGGGTCTCGTCGAACTGCTCGGGCGGGTGGACGTCGCGGGTGTAGACGACGCTCGCGCCGGCCTCGCGGGCGCGGTCGACGAGCGCCGTCACGGGCTCGACCGCCGCCTCGCTCGGCTCGGCGTAGAGGCTCCCGTCCGGGTGACAGAACCCGTTTTGCATGTCGACGACGACCACCGCGGTTGCTGTCGGATCGAACGCCATGCCGAGGCGTTCGGGCGCGCTCCTCAAAAACCGTCGTGCGGGCGCCGGCCGCGCCGAGCGCGTCGTGGGCGCGGCCGGCGACCCGCGCCGAAAAATCCGCCGGCCGCGGCGCCGAAGGAACCGACAAACTACTTACCGGCGCGTCCGATACGATTCGTATGCGACGGGTTCTCACCCCCTCGACCGCGACCGCGGTCGTCGCCGCGGTCGCCCTCCTGTGTGTCGCCTGCACTGCCGGCGTCGCCGCCGCTCCGGACGCCGGCGCAGCGCCCTCCGCCTCCGGCAGCGGGCCGACGGAGCCGGGCGCAACGCTCTCCGCGTCCGCCGACGAGTGCGACACCGGCGACGGCACCGAACTGGTGGGCTGTTGGAACGGGACCCACTACGAGGAGTCGGTGGACTTCGAGGAGACGGACGGACTCAACGAGTCCCAGCTGTCGGCGCTGACGGACCTGACGATGGCGCGCGTCGAACACGTCCGAGAGCGACCGTTCAAGGAAGACGTGCCGGTCGAGACGGTCACCCGGAGCGAGTACGCCAACGACACCGCGAGCGGCAACAGCTCCGAGGCGTTCCGGCGCTGGAACGACGGGGTGTGGGAGGCGCTGTTCGTCGTCGGCGACGACACGAACGCGAACGACGAGATCGACTCGGTGTTCGGCGGCGCGGTCTCCGGCTTCTACTCGCCCTCGCAGGACCGGATCGTCATCGTCGTCCCCGACGGCGAGTCCCCCGACATCGACCCCTCCACGCTCGCACACGAGCTGCTCCACGCGATGCAAGACCAGTACCACGACCTCACCGACCCGCGCTACGTCGGCGCGACGCAGGACGGCGACCTCGCGGTCGACGGGATCATCGAGGGGGAGGCGGTCCACGTCGAGGAGCGGTACGCCGCCCGCTGTGCCGACAACTGGACCTGCGCCGAGGCGCCCGAGAGCGACGGGGGCGGCGGCGGCGCCGACTTCAACTTCGGCATCCTCCAGACCGTCCTCCAGCCGTACGGAGACGGCGCGCTGTACGTCCGCGAGCTCCGCGACGAGGGCGGGTGGGCGGCGGTCAACGCGACGATGAACGACCCGCCGGAGTCGACGGCGGAGGTCATCCACCGGAACCCGGACTACGAGGAGGGCAACGTCACGTTCGAAGACACCGCGACCGACGGGTGGGAAACGTACCCGGATCAGGGGGTCGAGGGCGCGGAGACCGCTGGCGAGGCGTCGATGTTCGTGATGTTCTGGTATCAGAGCTTAGAGTACGATCACGCCGTGTTAGAGCCCGACGCGACCGTCCGGCAGAACGTCCAGATCCACCTCGACGCCGAGGCCGAGCTCGAAACGCGGCAGGTCTACAACTACGCGCACCCCGTGACGGCCGGCTGGGCCGGCGACGAGCTGTACCCCTACCAGAACGGCGACCGCGACGGCTACGTCTGGGCGACCGAGTGGCAGACCGAGGACGACGCCGCGGCGTTCCGCGACGCCTACGTGCGGATGCTGACCGCGCACGGCGACGGCGAGTACGCCGACGGCACCGTCTACGAGATCGGTTCGGAGAGCGACTTCCCCGGCGCGTACGGCGTCGAGCGCGACGGGACGAGCGTGACGGTAACGCACGCGCCCTCGCCGGAGGGCGTCCTCGAACTCCGCCCGGACGCCGACCTCGCGCTCCCGGACGCCGGCGGGAGCGACGGCGCGAACGGCGACGGCACGGACGACGGAAACACCACGGACGGGAGCGACGGTACGGACGGGAGCGGAAGCGACGGCACGGACGGCGACGGCGGGAGCGGAAGCGACGGCACGGACGGCGACGGCGGGAGCGGAAGCGACGGCACGGACGGCGACGGCGAGAACGGAGGCGGTGACACCGGCGATAGCACGCCCGGATTCGGCGTCGCGACGGCGCTCGTCGCGCTCGCCGCGGCGCTCGGGCTGTTCGCGCGACGGTCGACGTAGCGCGGCGCTCGCTCGGCCGGGAGTCCCGGACGCTCGCTCCCCGCGCCCCGCCGCGACACGGGTGGCTTTTCGTCCCCGCGGCCGAACCGACGGGCATGAGCGAGTTCGACATCGTCGACGCGGCCGCGGTCCGGGAGGGGCGCGCGACCGACGCGTACTTCGAGCGGACCGAGGCGGCGCTGGAGGCGGCCGGGCGGAACCCCCGCGTGGTCGCCGAGGTGACCGCGGACCAGTTCCCGGACGGGGAGTTCGAGCTGTTCGCCGGGCTCGGGAACGCCGTCGAGCTGCTGGCCGGCCGCGACGTCGACGTCGATGCGATCCCGGAGGGGCGCCTGTTCGACGGCGGCCCGGTGATGCGGATCGAGGGGCCGTACCTGGAGTTCGCGCGGCTGGAGACGTCGCTGCTCGGGTTCCTCTCGCACGCCTCCGGCATGGCGACGGGGGCGCTCGACTGCCGGACTGCCGCGCCCGACTCGCAGATCCTCTCGTTCGGGGCGCGCCACGTCCACCCCGCGATGACCGCGGCGGTCGAGCGGTCGGCGCTGGTGGGCGGGTTCGACGGCTTCTCGCACGTCGCGGCCGGCGAGCTGATCGGCCGGGAGGCGTCCGGGACGATGCCGCACGCGCTCGCCATCTGCTTCGGGCGCGGCGAACAGGAGGCCGCGTGGCGCGCCTACGACGAGGGCGTCCCCGAGGACGCACCGCGGATCGCGCTGTGTGACACCTACTCCGACGAGGTCGACGAGGCCCTCCGCGCGGTCGAGACGCTCGGCGACGACCTCGACGGCGTCCGCCTCGACACGACCGGCTCCCGGCGCGGCGACTTTCGGCACATCATCCGCGAGGTCGGGTTGGAACTCGACGTGCGCGGCCACGAGGACGTCGACGTGTACGTCTCCGGCGGACTGGGGCCTGCGGACCTCCGCGACCTGCGCGACGTCGTCGACGGGTTCGGCGTCGGCGGGTACGTCTCGAACGCGGACCCGGTCGACTTCGCGCTCGACCTCGTCGCCGTCGACGGCGAGCCGGCGGCCAAGCGGGGGAAGCTCTCGGGCGCGAAGGACGTCTACCGCACCGCCGACGGCGCACACGCGGTCGGGCTCGCGGAGCGCTCGGGGCCCGAGGGCGCGGAGTCGCTCATGGAACCCGTGATCCGCGACGGCGAGGTGGTCGCCGAGGACGCCTTCGACCTGTCGGCGGCGACGGAGCGGGCGCTCGCGGACGCGGCGGCGGTCGGGTACGGGAACGACGGCTGAAAAGGAAAACGGGGCGGCTGGCTACAGCTCTTCGACTGCGCCGCCGTCGGCGCGCTCTCGGAACACCTGGCCCTCGATGAGCGTCACCATCGTGTCCTCCTCCTGCCACGCGGTCGGCGAGAGCTTCGCCTTGCGGCAGGTGCGCGAGAGGAACTCCGCGGCCGACCAGCCGTTCTCGACGGGGACCGTCGGGTAGAGCCAGCCGTGGGCGTTGCCGCTGTCGACGGCGACGCCGTGGGTGCCGACCTCGAGGTCCTCGGCGGGGTCGTTCGTGAGGACGGTGTTGGAGACGACGAACACGGAGACGGTGATGTTGTCCAGTTCCTTCGGCTCGACCTCGGAGCCGCAGGAGTCGCCCGAGGCCGCCTTGATGGCGGCCTCGACGATCGCGTGGCCGAGCTGATCTGAGGTGTCCCAGGCGCCGGCGCAGCCGCGGAGACGGCCGCGGCCCCTGGTGGACTCCAATCGAACGAACGCCCCGGTGCGGGCGTAGAACGCCTCTCGCATGCTGCCGGGCTGTTCGCGTTGCCCGTGTCGAACGAACGACTCGACCGCCTCCCGCGCGAGTTCGACCGCTCGTGCACCGTCGTCGTACGACAGCTGAACGGTCTGAGCCTCGGACATGAGAGTCCATTACAGTCCTGACGACTTGAACGCTTCCCTTACACGCCGCGCTCGCGGCGTCTCGCCCGAAAGCCGTCGCTACCCGGCCCGAAGACCCGCTCGACGACCCGCCGAACCCCGCCCAAAGACGCGGCCGACCGAACCGCTTATTCGCCGGCGGGCGAAAGGACGGACCGGACAGAGGGAGCCCGACTCCCGTGCCCTTGGCATGAGGAAAGTCCCCCACCGGCCGGACGGGCGACCGGGCACACGCCCGGAGTCGGAGACGGCTGGCTCTGGAACAGCAACGACACCCCCCGCCTCGACCGATGAGTCGAGCGAACCGACCCGCAAGGGGAGGGAGTTAACCCGACGAGGGCCGACGGGCGGGAACGGATGGAACGGCGAATCCTCGCCGGTGCAAGTCCGCGCCACAAGGTAGTCCGGCCACGGCGCGGACGCTCAGCCGAATGTCGGGACGAACCGAAGGGGGCTTACTCCCCTCAGTCCGCTCAGACCGACCAGCGGCGCGGCTGTCCCGAAGTTGCTTATAAATAAACGGCGGTGGCGCGTGCCTGCGAGCGGCCGCCGAAGGCGGTCGCGAGCCAGCACGCGCGAGGGAGTCAGTCGCCGGAGCGAAGCGACGGCGACTGACGAGGCTGGGGAGGCGTGAGGTGCTGTGCGGAGCGGTGCGGGGCGGGACTCGAAGGGGCAGCCGGGAGGGCGGCGCAGGCGACGCAAGCACCGCAACGAGTGAGCGGAGCGAACGAGTGAGGAGCGCAGCGAGCGTGCGCCGCCCTCCCGGCTGGGGCTTCGGCGGTGTTCGTCACCGACCTGCCCGCAACGATTTATAAACGAGCGACTGTGGCTTCGGCGGTGTTCGTCACCGACCTGCCCGCAACGATTTATAAACGAGCGACTGTGGCTTCGGCGGTGTTCGTCACCGACCTGCCCGCAACGATTTATAAACGAGCGACTGTGGCTTCGGCGGTGTTCGTCACCGACCTGCCCGCAACGATTTATAAACGAGCGACTGTGGCTTCGGCGGTGTTCGTCACCGACCTGCCCGCAACGATTTATAAACGAGCGACTGTGGCTTCGGCGGTGTTCGTCACCGACCTGCCCGCAACGATTTATAAACGAGCGGCTGGGACTTCGGCGATATTCGTCGCCAAACTGCGCTCAACGACTTATAAATAACCAATCGAAAATTCCGATTCAGATCCGTCTCAAGCCGTCTCCATCTCCTTTTCCAACTCACGGAGCTTCTCGATGCGGTTCTCCGTCGAGGGGTGCGTCGAGGCGATCTTGCCGACGAAGCCGGCCTTGATCGGGATGATGAAGAACGCGTTCATCTCCGCCTCCTCGCGGAGGTCCTCTTTGGGCACCTTGTCCATCCGGCCGTCAATCGTCATCAGCGCCGAGGCGAGCGCGCCGGGCTGTCCGGTGATGAGCGCCGCGCCGCGGTCGGCGGAGTACTCGCGGTAGCGCGAGAGCGCGCGGATGAGCAGGAACGAGATCACCCACACCACGATCGACACGAGGATCGCCACGATGACGGGCGCGCCCTGCCGGTTGTCGCCGCTGAACAGCCACCCCCACCGGACGATGAAGAAGGCGATAGTGGAGAGGAACGACGCGATGGTCATCACCATCACGTCGCGGTTCTTGACGTGGGCGAGCTCGTGGGCGAGCACGCCGTCGAGCTCGTCCTCGTCGAGCGCCTGGAGCAGCCCGGTGGTCACCGCGACGGTGGCGTTCTTCTTGTTCCGGCCGGTCGCGAACGCGTTCGGCACCTGCGTGTCCGCGACCGCGACCGTCGGCTTCGGGAGGTCGGCCTGCTGGCTCAGCCGCTCGATCCGGCGGTGGAGGTCCGGGTACTCGTCGGCGCTCACTTCCCGGGCGCCCATGCTCCGCAGCGCCAGCTTGTCGCTGAAGAAGTACTGCGCGAGCGAGAACGCGCCGAACATCGCGAGCGTGAAGATGATCCCGACGTTGAACACCTCGATCAGGACACCGATGAACACGACGTAGAGGGCGAAGAGGAGGAACATCGTGAACCCCATCCGTCCACGGAGTCCCCAGTCTGTCTTCCAGTCCATACCCGGAAGTTACCGCTCGGCGCGTTAAAGGTTGCCGGAGCGGGAGGCCGTGGTCGCCGATCGACGCCCGTATCGACGAGCGGCGACCGCGGCGAACCGACGAACAACGCCCTTTTTCGGGCGCTCCCCGAGGGACGGACATGGAGACAGTCCTCGTCACGGGCGGCCGCGGCGCCTCCGGGCGCTGGGTCGTCGACCGGCTCGCCGGCGACTACGAGGTCGTCGTCGTCGACTACGACCACCCCGGACTCGGCGTCGACCCGGCCCCGAACGTCTCGTTCCGCGCGGCCGACCTGGCCGAGCGCGACCAGGCGCTCGACGTCGTCGCCGCCGTCGACCCCGACGCGGTCGTCCACTGGGCCGCGATCCCCGTCGCCGGCACGCACCCCGAGGGGCGGGTGTTCGAGACGAACGCGCTCGCCGCGAAACACGTCCTCGACGCGGCCGGCCGGGCGGACGCCCCGGTCGTTCAGGCCTCCAGCGACGGCGCCTACGGCTTCTTCTTCGCCGATCCCACTCCCTTCCCGGACGAGCTTCCGGTCACCGAGGCCCACCCGCTCCGCCCCGAGGACCCGTACGGGCTCTCGAAGGTGACCGCGGAGGCGGCCGCGGGCGCGGTCGCGCGGCGCCACGACGTGCCCGCGGTCTCGCTCCGCCCGTCGTGGATCCAGTACCCCGGCGACTACGCCTGTCGCGCGGAGGAGTACGTGACCGACCTCGACGCGGGCGCCGGTAACTTCTGGTCGTACGTCGACGCCCGCGACGTCGCCGACCTCGTCGCGGCCGCGCTCGCGGACCTCCTCGGCGACGACCCCGCCGTCGCCCCCGGCACCCACGAGGCGGTCAACTGCGTCGCGGCCGACAACGCGCTCGGCCGACCCCTACTCGACCTCCTGCGTGAGTCGTATGGCGAGATTCCCGACGACTGCGCGGTCGACGAGCGCGAACTCGCCGAGGGCGACGACCGCGGCGCCTACGCGATCGAGAAGGCGGCGCAGCTGTTCGGGTGGGCGCCGTCGCGCTCGTGGCGCGACGCGGCCGACGAGGCGGTCGAGGAGCCGACGCTGTTCGAGGAGTAGACCCGAGGAATCCCCTTCGCGGTACCAAACCGAAATTCGACCGAACGGCCCCTTACTCACCGGAATAGCCGACGAACTGAACCATCCGACGAACTGCCGTCTCGGTGACGTCGTCTTCGACCCGGGCGACCGCGCGGTCGACGGTCGCCTCGCGCAGCGACACGACCGCCCACGGAGCGACGAACGACTCTCGGTCGAGCCCTCCTTCGATGAACGCGCCGGCGAGCGGGACCGACGCGTCGTACTCTTTCGTCGAGATACCGGCGCCGATATACTGCTCACCCGCGAACGGGTGGGAGCCGTCGCTGACGATCAGGTAGGGCCGTCGCGGCGCGTCGCCGAACGGGTCCGACGCGACGACGACGGTTCCGCGTCGATACATCAGCCGTCGGTCGATTCGTCTCCCGACTCGTCCGCGTCGAGATCCGGAAGGTCGGCGTCCCAGTCGTCGGTCCGGTCGTAGCCGTCGCCCGCGAACGCGTCCGCGACCGCGCGGAGACCGATCTGGGCTGCGGTGTGGGCGTCGTACGCCTCGGCGTTGATGGCCCAGTACTCGCCTTTGTGCCGCACGAGCCCCCGCTGTTCGAGTCGCCTGAGGGTCGTGCCGACGCTCCCGCGGGGGATGTCGAGCTCCTCCGCGAGCTCGCTCGGCCGGAATCCCAGCTCCGGGTTCCGAGCGAGGAACTCGAGGATCCGACGCCCGTTGGTGTCTTCGTCCGGAAGGTCGCTCGGACGGTAGCTCTCGAAGTCGACCGGCATTGTAAACGTGCGTAACTGTACGACAGTACATGTAATAATACTGTGGACGGTCGTGGCTACCGCGTTCGCCGCGCATCATGAAACCGACGGCGGCGTCGGCGCCGACTTCACGCTTCAGATCGACAGGATCGCGTTGACGAGCGTCCGCGTCGCGATGGCGGTGCCCGCGCCGAGCCACGTCAGGAGGACGAAGTGGATGTAGCCGTTCGCGGGGTTGCCGCCGTCGATCCGGCGGATCATCTGCGAGGAGAGCGCCGCGTTGAACAGCACGACCGTCAGGAGGAGGTACTCGATGAGCGGAATGTCGTAGGCGCCGGGGTAGACGATCTGGCCGATATCCATCTGGTCGAGCCCGAAGTCGGAGGTCAGGTCGGCCAAGATCGCGACGATCTCCAGCCCGATGAAGAAGGCGAACGTCGCGGCCGCGGTGATCCCGTACAGCAGCCCGATGAACGTCATCGCCGCCTGGCGGCGCTGCTCGCGCAGCTGGTTGACGGCGTTCATGTTCTTCGAGATCAGCTCGCCGAGCATCTTCGGGTCCCCGCCCATCCGCCGGCCGACGAGGTACATCTCGGAGAACTTCTGGATGAGGTACGAGCGCGTGTCACGCGTGAACGCCCGCCACGCACCCTCGGTGCTGATCCGCATGTTGAGACGGCGGTAGAGCCGCTCGATCGCCTCGGAGAGCTCGCCGAAGTTCTTGTCGCGCAGCGTCGTCAGCACGTCCGTGGTCGTCGACTGCTTCGCGCTCTCGGTCGCGCCCAGCGCGCGCACGAACGACGGGAACTCGCCGTCGCGGGCGGTGATCGCCTGCTCCTCCTGCCGGAGGACTACCCCGGTGATGATGAGCGGCGAGATGGGGACCGCGAGGTACAGCGGGAGCCGGACGTCGTCGAGGAAGAAGAGGAGGCCGGGGAGCCCGGGACCGTAGCCGAACATCCCGGCGGCCGTGATCCCGATGAGGACGAAGGTGAGCCCGCCGCCGCCGATCAGCGACCCCCACAGCTTCACGTCGCCGGGCGCGCGCTCGTCCGGGTGGTACCAGATCGGGTCGTACGGCGACGTCGCGCGGATCATCGCGTAGAAGCCGAGCTGGACGAACACGAAGAGGACGATGACGGCCGCCACCGTCGCAGTCGGGTCGTTGCCGGTGAGGATCGGGAGGACGACGGCGAACACGAGGGCGAACGTCATCGAGAGGATCATCGACATGTACAGGTCCTTCATCACCTCCAAGTTCGAGAGCGCGGACTCGTAGCGCGTCTCGTACTGCGCGAGCATGACGTCCTGCTCGGAGACGAGGAACTCCTCGAGCGACTGGCCCGCGCCCATCGTGTAGCCGAGGCGGTCGAAGAAGTCGGCCATCGCGTCGGAGGGAACCTCCTGCGCGCGGCGGCGACACGCGTCGTCGAGGCTCTGGTTCCACGTGTCGACGAGGTGGACGACGCGGCCGATCTCCTCGGCGGCGACGCCGTACTCCTCCTCTTGGGCCAGCGTCCGGAACACCTCCATCCGGTCGATGTTCGTCGTCGACAGCACCGTCATGTGGGTCATCACGAGGTGCAGCTGGTTGTCGATCTTCGTCTCAAGGCTTGAGAGGTAGATCTTCGGGTAGATGACGGCCGCGAACAGGACGAGCCCGCCGAACATCGGGATCGGGACCCGGGCGGCGAAGGGGAGCGGGAGCGCGACCAGCCCGACGACGCTGCCGAGGAACACGAACACGGCCGGCAGCAGCACGAGGCCGACGTACTTCCCCTTGGAGATGTCGAGCTGCTCGTACGACTCCATCACCTCGGAGGTGAGCTGCGCGGCCGTCGCGAGCCCGTCGCCGAACTGTTTCACCGCCATCGCTTAGATCGCCCCCATCGTCGCTACCTCGTGTTCCGGTGCATGTCGAAGGGGAGCCCCTCGACGCCGTCGCGCTGGAACGAGTTGATCGCGTCGTTCACCTCGTGGTAGCCGAGGATTCCCTCCTGAATCATCCGCTCGATCAGCTCCGCGCGGAAGTCGAGGTCGTCGTAGATGTCGCGGGTGTCCGCGTACCCGAGCAGCGTCGCGATCTGCTCTTCGAGCACGTAGGAGTTGTTCATCCCCTGAAAGACGATCTCGTCTTCGACGGGGTCCCAGCTGAACACCTCGCGGGTGACGACCCCCTCCATCTCCTTGGAGTACCCCTCGATCTCCTGGACGCTCGTCACGCGGCGCAGGACCTGATCGCCCTGTTTCACGCGGTTCTGGAACAGCGCCACGTCGGCGTTGTCCATGAACGTCTCGGGGACGTTGATCGGCTCGGAGGTGAACCGCTGGATCATCGAGACGATGTCGGACGCGTGGAACGTCAGCATGACCGGGTGGCCGGTCTGGGCCGCCTGGAACGCCATGCGTCCCTCGGCGCCCCGCACCTCACCCACGATGATGTAGTCGGGGCGCGACCGCAGCGCGGCGGCGACTAAGTCGAACATGTCGACATCGGAGGAGCCCTCGCCGCCGCCCTCGCGGGTCAACAGCTGCTGCCAGGTGCTGTGGGGCGGGATGACCTCGGCGGTGTCCTCCGCGGTGTAGATCTTCGAGTCGTCCGGGATGTACGAGAGGATGGCGTTCAGCGTCGTCGTCTTCCCGGACGCCGTCTCCCCGACCACGAACACCGTCTGCTCGTTTTCGAGGCAGAGCCAGAGGTACGCCGCGAGTTCGGGCGAGAGCGTCCCCCAGTTGGTGATCTGGTTGATCGACAGCGGCACCTCCTCGCCCTGCCGGATCGTGAGCGAGGAGCCCTTCAGCGAGACGTCGTCGGAGTAGATGATGTTGATACGCGACCCATCGGGCAGCGTGGAGTCGACGATGGGGTCGGAGTCGGAGAGCGGGTCGCCGATCCGCTCGCCCATGTTGCGCAGCCAGTTGTCGAACTCCTTCGGGGTGCCGAAGTCGACGGTCGTCTCCAGCATGCCGTAGGTGCCGTGATCGACGTGACACTCCTTGGGGCCGATGACATGAATGTCCTCGTTTGCCGGGTCACGCATCACCGGTTCGAGCGGGCCGAGCCCGACGATGTCGCGGTTGAGCCGGTAGCGGATGTTCTCGTACGTCTCCTCGGTGACCGACAGCTTCCCGAAGTTCTTCAGCTTCGAGAGCCCGCGACGCCAGCCGGTTGAACTGTCGTCGACGTGGGTCACCTCCTCTAACAGCTCCTCGATGAGGTCGTCGTACTCCGCCTCGTTCTCCGGCGCGGTGTGCTGGCCGCTCACGGTGAGCAGCCGGTTTTTCACCTCGTTGAGGATCTCCGCCTGCGGGCCGGACACCTCCGGCTCGATGGCGTAGTACTTCGTGTCCTGCCCGAGGTCGCCGTAGATGTGGCTGTAGATGGGGCCGCCGACCGGGTAGATGACGTTCGGCCGGTCGGACTCGTACTCGTCTTTCGGCTCCTCGATGAACTGCGGGAACTCCCCCGTGATCTGTTTGAACTCGCGGAGGTGCTCCCGGAGGTGCGGCCGCCGCATGGCCGCCTTGCGGAGCTCCTCGGACGGTTTGGCGGTGCCGTGTTCGGTCATGTCCTACACCCGGTCGTCGTGGCGGGCCTACACCCGGTCGTCGTGGTCGCGGTCCGCACGCGCGGACCGGCTGTGCGTCGGCGGGTCATGTGTCAGGCGACGCTGCGGCTCTCGATGACGATTCCGGTTCCGGACCGGACCGAGAACCCGATCGTGTCGCCGACCTGTTCGCCCATGCCCGCGAAGCGCTTCACGTTGATCTGCCGGCGGATGTCGTTGCCGACCTCGATCATCTCAAGCTGGAGGAACACGTCCGCGATCGACCGGAACGGGCCGATCGCGTCGTCGTCGACCGCCGAGGGGTCGACGGTGAGCACGACCACCTTCCCCTGCGAGATGATCTCGCGGAAGAAGGAGATGATCTCTAAGGCGGCCTGCCGCTCCTCGTTCTTCCGCACCAAGGCCTCGAAGGTGGGATCGTTCCGGAAGATGGCGTCGAACGTGTCGAGGAAGACGACGTCGGAGTTCCACATCGCCTCGGCCTCCATCAGTCGCTTCAGCAGCTCCTTGCGCTCGCCGTCGCCGTCGGAGAACGCGCCGCCGGAGTCGAAGTCGGCGTGGAGGAAAAGCAGCTCCTCCTGTAAGAGGGGCTTCACCATGTCGTACTCCAGCGAGTGCATCTGGTCGATGAACCCGCGGACGGTGAGCTCCGTCGACATCATCGTCACCGACGCCCCCTCTTGGACGAGTCCGTAGGCGAACCGCTGGGAGATGGCGCTTTTGCCCGCGCCGTAGTCGCCCTCCATGAGGACGATGCTGCCGCGGGGGATACCGCCACCGAGCTCCTTGTTGAGCCGGTCGCGGTCGCCGAGACCGAGAGAGAGGAGGTTGTCGTGGGGCATCTCAGTTACCCCCCTCCACGCGGAACTGGAACAGCTCCTCGTCGCCGTTCACGGTGAGGTAGACGCGGTGGTCGCCGTCGACGAGCCCCCCGTCCTGCCCCTCGAGCTCGCTCACGTCGATCGTGAGCCGCAACACGTCGCCGCGGCTCCACGCGTTCGCGCCGTCCGCAGAGACCAGCTCCCCGGAGAGCGCGTCCGGCCGGACGTACGCGCCGTCGAAGACGACGTCGAGGTCGGAGCCGTCGGGCGCCAACCGATACGTGCCGGTGTTCTTTATCAACAGCGTAACGTTCTGGTCGCCGCTCGCGTTGTACACCCCCGCGCTGGGGTCCGAGATGATCGTCACGTCGGTCCGGAGCTGCTCGGTCGCGTCGAGGCCGGCGTCGTCGACGGCCGCGCTCACGCGGTCGACGCCGGTCGTGATCGTGCCGACGACACCCGCGGCGATCACGAGGCTCGCGATAAACAGGATGAGATGTGAGACGGGAACGCTGGCCATCTACGCGCTCACCTCCGTCACGGTCGCGGCGTCGCGGACGCCAGACTCGACGACGAGGACGACCCGCGTGCCCTCCTCGATCGTCGTCTCCGTCTCGCCCTGTGTGACCCTCACCGACAGCGTCTCGTCGCCGAGCCAGAGCGCGGTGTCGCCGTCGCCGTCGACGGTCGTGTCCGCGTTCGCCCCGCCCACGTCGACGTACTCGTTGCCGACGACGAGCGTCGCGTCGCCAGCGACGAGGCCGACCGCCCCCTCGTTGGTGGCGTTGACGGTGAGGGTCTCGGTGTCGGCGTCGTAGGTCGCGTTCGTCACCGCGAAGTCGGTGTTCTGCCGCTCCAGCGCGCGCTCGTTAATGCCCTCTTGGGCGTTCGAGACGCGGTCGAGCCCGTTGGCCGCCACGGGGTAGAACGTCGTGAACGCGAAGAACAGCCCCGCGACGATGATGGCCGTGGACGCGGAGACGCTAACGCCCATCTCCCCACCCTCCGTCGGCCGGATCGGCGCGGTCGGAACGGGGATTCGGATCGTTCATCGGTCGCGTGGAACCGTTCCGGTCGCGCCGGTCGTCGCGGTGGCCGTCGCGGCGGTCCGCGTCCGCCTCGCGTCCCGCGCCGTCGCGCTTCGCCTCGTCGCGGTCTGCGCCGTTCGTGCGTCGCTCGCGCTCGTCTGGCGCGTCCCGCCCGCCGGCGTCGTGGCCGTTCCGCTCGGCCGGCGGCAGGTCGCTCCGCGCGTCGCGGCCGTTCCTGCCGTCGCGCCCGTCTCGCCCGTCACGTCCGCCGCGACCGGAATCGACGCGTCCGCCGCGGCGGCCGCCGCCGCGGCGCCCGTTGACGGGCCCGCCACCGACCATCGAGCCGCCGGCGAGGTCGTCCCAGCGGTCTAAGAGGACCGTGTGGCTGTTGGTGCCGTTGAGCTGGGTCACGTACCGGAGGCTGCGGGTGTGGTGCTCGCGGACGAGCCGATCGGTTCCCGGCCGGTCGACGAGGTTGCGGTCGATCGTCCCGAACCCGGAGAGGAAGTCCCGGAGCCGCGCCGCGGCGTCGGGCCCGATCCACTCGATCCGCTCGTAGTAGTTGATCGCGCGCACCGCGTCGGTGACGTCGCTCTCGGAGACGAGGAACTCCAGCCACTCCATCACGAGGAGGTCGCCGACGTAGTCGCCGGGCAGCTCGGTGAGGTACGGCTTGCCGCGGCCGTTCCCGCTCGAGAGGTCGTCTTTCCCGACGTACTCGAAGCCCCCGGAGGCTTCCGCGGGATCACCGCCGGGTCGGCGGTCGGGCGCCGGCTCCGGATCGGCGCCGCCCGCCGGATCCGGGTCGGCCGCGCCGCCCGCCGGCCCGGGGTCCACCGGTTCGTCGAAGTCGACGCCGTCGTCCTCGACGCCGCCGAGGTCGTCGCCTCCGAGACCGTCGTCGGCGTCGTCGAACGAGTCGGGTTCGTCGCCGGGGTCGGCGAACGAGTCGTCCCCGTCCTCGAACGGGTCCTCGTCCGCGGCGTCGTCGCCCTCCTCGGCCCAGTCGGCCTCCCCGGAGTCGTACTCTTCTTTCAGTTCGCTGAAACTCTTTCCATCGTCGTTCATGTCGTCTCCGTCGTCCGCCGTTTCGGTCTCGGACGCGGCGTCGTCCGTGCTGTCGTCGTCCAGTTCGTCGAACTCGTCGTCGAGATCGTCGTCGAGGTCGTCGAACTCGTCGTCGCCGTCCGCGTCGCCGTCCAGGTCGTCGAACTCGTCTCCCTCCTCCTCTTCGTCGAGGAGGTCGTCGTCGAAGAACCCGTCCGCGTCGGCGTTCGCGACGTCCTCGTCGAGGTCCTCCTCCTCGCCGCCGTCCTCGTCGTCGAAGATGCCGAACGAGCCCTCGCCGCCGCCGGCGACGCTGTCGAAGCCGCCGGAGTCGTCGACGAACGGGTTGATACCGCGGGTGACCATCTCGTAGATGTCGAGGAGGTTGCGGACGTCCTCCTCGATGTCGTCGACGGCGTTCGATATCTCCTCGTTCTCCGAGCGGACCGTCGAGACGGTCGAGGAGAGCGAGGCGACCTCGTTTTCGAGCTCGTCGAGCCGGTTCTCCAGCTCGTCGGTGGCCGCGCCGCCGCCACCGCCGCCGCCGTCGTCGAACTCGTCGTCCCACTCGTCCATGCCGTCGAAGTCGTCGAAGCCGTCGCCGCCTCCGCCGCCACCGCCGCCGCCCATGCCGCCACCCATCCCTCCGCCGCCCATGTCGCCGCCGAAGGGATCGTCGTCGCCGTCCATACCTCCGGAACCGTCGTCGTCGGATCCGTCGTCGTCGAGGAACCTGTCGAGGACGCTCGCACCGACGAGCCCCAGCGTGGCGACTGCCCAGGCGGCGGTTGGAGCTCCCCACACCGGTAGTTCGAGGCCCATTACCGTGTACCACCCGCAGAACCCACTTCAATTCACCCCTCAAAATATCAGCCATGAGAAAGCACGGCGCAGCGTGTACATCGCTGGTTGAGGGGCACGGGCACGGAGAGATCGGAGCGCGATCGAACGCGGAAACGGGCCGTAGCCGGGACGGAACGGCCCAGTCCGGTCAGATCGCTCGTTCGAAGCCGTCCGCGGCCCGGACGACGAGCCGGCCGTCCGGCCCGAACCGGACGGTCCGGCCCACCGCGTCGCCGACGTCGCTGGCGACGACGGGGACGCCCGCGGCGTCGAGCACTTCGCCGACGCGCTCGACGTTCCGCGGGCCGACCGCGTCGGTGAGGTCCAGCATCTCGGCGCCGCCGGCGACTCGGGCTTCCAGGCGGCGGGGGTCGGCGCCGGCGTCGTCGAGCGCCCCGATCAGCGAGTCGATCCCGGTATCGACGTACTTCGCTGGCCGGGAGATCGCCTTCGTTCGTCCCTCCCCGGCGGGCAACATGGCGTGGAGGAGGCCGCGGACGCCCGCCCGCTGGTCGACGAGCGCGACCGCGACGCAGGAGCCGAGCCCGCTGGTCGTCAGGACCGCGTCGTCGCTCGTGACCGCCAGTTCCCCCACGCCGACCTTGATCCGGCCGGGGTCGTCGCCAGCCGCGCCGCCGGTGACGGTCGCCGGCTCGGCGTCGGCGACCGCGTCCCCGCCGCTCTCCGTTCGGTCCGCCGGCTCGTCCGGCCGATCGTCGGAGAGCGAGCGGGTCACGGCTCCGAGAGCCGGTCGAGCGCCCGGGCCAGTTCGCGCTCGTCGGGGAGCGCGTACACGTCGCAGCGCGCCTGGATCCCCTCCGTCTGGATCGCGGTGTCGATCACGAACCCGTAGTCCTGCCGCTCGCTCAGCTTCGCGACGAGCGGGCTGATCGTCGACGCGCCGATGTCGTGGACGAACTCCGGCGGCGAGTGGGTGATCGACGTGCCGAGGACGTTCGCCCACCCGTCGATGAACCCGCTCGTCATCACGTTGCCGAGCTCGCAGAGCGCGTTCTGTGCCATGTCGCCGAGGGGTTCGTCAGACTCCATCGGTAACATTGCGTCCGCGACCGCCGCCGCCGAGGACTCCTCGAAGAGGATGGCGAGGTAACCGCTCGGCTCGCCCTGTAGCTCGAACACCGTGCCCGCGTGCGGCTCGGTGCCGACCTCCGCGGGCACGTCGGCGAGCGGGACGAACCGGAGCCGGCTCACGTCGACGCTGGTCTCTAACCCGGTCATCATCGCGATGTTGTCGGCGGCGTTCGCCGACCCCTTCTTCGCCAGCGACGAGAACGTCGACAGCGACTCGTACGGCACCGCCGTGCTCGAAGTGCCGCCGTCCGCCTCGCCGCCGGCCGTCGCCGCGGGCGCCGTCTTCCCGACGATGAGGTCGCGGAACGGCCCCGAGTCGGGCAGCATGTAGATCGAGAAGTCGAGGTCCGTCGTCGTCGCGTCCAGACGGCTCTCGAAGAGGAACACGCCGTCGCCGGCGAGCGCGCCGTCGGGCAGCACCGCCGCGCCGTCCGCCTCGAAGTAGCGCGGCGGCGACATGTCGATCGCCTTGCCGAGGTAGTTCGCCCACCCGTCGAGGAACCCGCCGAGCGCGATGTTGCCGACCTCCGTCACCGCGCTCCGCTCCATCGACTGCCCCCGGGGAGCAGCGAGAGCAGGGCGTCGACGTTGGCGGCGTCGAACGCGAGGACCGCCTCGCCGTCTAACCCGCCGCGAAGGCCGACGCTCACGCCGATCGACTCCCGGCCGGCGAACGACTCCGCGAGGTCCTCGCCGCTCGCGACGCTCGCGCCCGTCACCTCCACCGCGAGGTCGGTCCCGGTGAGGTCCGAGAGCGCGCCGGCGGCCTGTTTCGCCCCCTGCTCCGCGAGGCGGTTACAGGCGCCGAGCGCGCGGACGTCGACGCGCATTATACCGCCGAGCCGATGGCGTCGAGCACGTTCGGCTTCTGGAACGGCTTCGTGATGTACCCCTCCGCGCCGGCCTTGATCGCCGCCTTCATCTTCTCCTCCTGCCCGACGCTGGTACACATGATCACCGTCGCGTCCGGGTTCTCTTCTAAGATCTCCGTGGTCGCCTCGATCCCGTCGCGGATCGGCATCACGATGTCCATCATCACGAGGTCCGGGCCGTGTTCCTCGTACATGTTCACCGCCTCCACGCCGTTCTCCGCCTCCCCGACGATCTCGAACTCGCCTTCGAGGATCTCCCGGAGGAGGTTCCGCATGAACTCCGAGTCGTCGGCGATGAGTACCCGCGTAGCCATTGTTGTCTGAAACCGGGCGCAGCGATCACTTAATCGCTCCCCCGCGGTTCTCAGCGATGAGAACGGACCAGAGCGGCGCGGCCGCAGTCGATGCCTGAGCGAACGGCCGCTACACCCAGTGACCGAGGAGGTGGACCGCGCCGACGAGGACCGTGCCGCCGAGCGCCTCGCGGGTCCCGAACGGGAGCGGAAGCAGGCCGGGACCCCCGGTCTGTTCGTCCGAAGGCGCGTCGTTCGTCGGTCCGTCGGCGTCGGTTCCGTTATCGGTGCTGTCGGTCTCGTTGTCGGCCGAACCGTCCGTCTCGTTGCCGTCGGTCTCGTTGCCGTCGGCCGACTCGTTGGTGTCGGTCGGGTCGCCGTCGCCGGTATCGGTCCCGTTCCGGGCGCTCGCGTCAGTCCCGTTCCGGGCGCTCGCGTCGGAACCGTTCCCGTCGTCTTCGATCGTCGTCGTCGCCGGGTCCTTCTCGACGATCAGCGTCCCGCCGTGAGTGTCGCCGTCGAGCCGGAGGGTGAACGGGTAGGTCCCCGGGTCGAGGTCGGGGGTCACCGAGCCAAACCCGTACGTTCGGGACTCGTCAGGGGCGAGCCGAACGCCCCACGACCCCGTCTCGCTGCCGTTGTCGACGGTGAGTGTGAGCTCTCCCTCGCCCGTGAGGCCGCCCGCGTTGCGCGCGGTGGCCCGGAGCGCGGAGAGGTTCCCGCCCTCGCGGACGGTGACGTTGTCGGGGGCGTCGTCGATCACCAGCTCGTCGGGGTTGTCGGCGTCGCTGACGACGACGACCGTCCGGCTGTCGCGGAGGGTCGACCCCTCGTACAGCTCGTAGTTCAGCCGCGTCCCGGGATCGATCTCGTCGAGGTCGACGTCGACCGTGAAGTTCCCGTCAGAGATCTCGAGCGGCGACTCCGTGCGGAACGGGGCGTCGCCAGCGTCGTTGACGAACGTCGCGGACATCTCGCGCACCGGGAGCAGCGAGGTCGTTCCCGTGACCCGACCCTCGTCGGCCTCGACGAGGAGCTCGCCGTCCTCGGTGACGTGGTCGTACCCGAGGAACCGCTCCCGTACGCTGAACGTCGCCTCGGCGCGAACCGTGCCGTCCGCCGCCTCCCAGTACGGGAACTGCTGGGAGACGTCGTCGTCGGTCGCCGAAGTGGCGTTGAACGCCGCCGGCGGCTCCGCACCGTCCGCGAACGCGTACCGCTCCCCTTCGGTCCCCTCCAGCGCGAACTCGACAGCGAACTCGTCGCCCGGCTCGGCGCCTGCCGCCTCGCCCGTGTCTAATACGAGATAGAATCGGCCGGGAGCATCGGGAGTCTCTAGTTCCGTCGCGTCCGCCACGATGAGTGAGACATCGTCCGAGTCAGCCCGCGACAGGTCGAGCTTTGCCGGTGGTTCATTCATGTCCGGGTTCGTCTCTCTGACCCGGAGCGAAACACCCTCATTGGCCTCCAAGAGGTCGACTAGCACCCGGTGGTCGATCGGTTCGCCCGCCTCGATTGGACCCGCGTCGCGTTCCGCCGCGAAGTGCGACAGCGCCCCCCAGATGCCCGTCGCCTCGAACCCGAGGACGACCCGGTTGCCCTTCGTCACCTCGGTCCGTTCGAGCCCGTTGTCTCGGAGCGCGTTGAGCGACTCGGTCTCCGCGTCCTCGTCGAGGTAGTCCGGATCGATGCTGGTGAACACCTCGACGTCGTGGCGGAACTCCGGCTTCTCCAACACGAGGTCCGCTTGGTCCGCGCTCTCGGTCGGCGTTACCACGCCCGAGTCGTCCACGACGAACGTCCCGTTGGTGATCGCGAGCCGGTACCGCTGCGGGACCAGGGGCCGGGCGAGCCCCCCTGCGCCGGTCGCGCTCGAAAGCGCGCTGAGGTTCTCGGCGACCGTGTCGCCGCTCTCGTCGACGAACTCTAGGTCACACGTCGTGTCTTCGAGACCGCAGCTCTTGACGTTGCTCGCGTCGGTGCCGAGCGTCCGCGTGTTGATCGTGGTTTCACTCGTGTCAGTGATTTTGACGACGTCGACGAAGCCGACCGTCTGTCCCGTGTCGCTGAGCCGGTTCCCGCCGATCAGCAGGTACGCTTCTCCGTCCGGGTTGTCGGCGGTGTATCTGATCCTGACCGGATCCCCCGCGACGCCGGTGTACGTCGAGCGCGAGAATCCACCCTCGATCTCCGGGCGGTCCGCCGGACGGGTCGGCCCGGCGGTCTCGATCGCGGCCGGCGCCGTCGCTCCCGCGTCAGCGGACGGCGCGGACGGGCCGGACGAGAGGCCCGCCGCGGCCGGAGCGGTCGCGGCGACGCCAGCGAGCGCGACGAGGACGACGAGGGCGATCACGCTCGCCTGAAACACCGACGGACCGATCTCCTCGGGTCGGACCCGCCTGTCAGATTCGGAGTCGACCGCTCCGTCGCTGTCGGTCGCCGGCGAGTCCGTCGGGCGCGTCTCGGTCGCGTCGTCGTGGTCCATCGTCATGAGGGCGTGGTCAACGAGTGCGGGCCGAACGACGGCCCGCGCTTGGTTGGCGACGACTCGGCGGGTCACCGACTAAAGCGTACCCACCCGATTATCAGGGCGTGTAACGAGAGCAGGAAGAGAGGGAAGAAAACGCGGGAATCGCAAGACGTGAGCGGAGTCCTCGGTCCGAAGAATTAAGCCCGGTCGGCGCCCGATCCACGCCAAGATGCCATCGTGTCCCCGCTGTGACGCTCCGGTCGACGACGACGCGCGGTACTGCGCGCAGTGCGGCGCCCCGCAGACGGAGGACGCGGCCGAGGAGTTGGACGAGTACGTCCAGCGGCAGGCGGAGCAGGTCGCGGGGAGTGGCGGCGGAGGCGGATCCGACGACAGCGGCTCGGGCGGGAATGACGTGTTCCCGTCCATGGAGGAGCTCTCCGACCGGGAGCAGTTGTGGCGACGGGGGTCGTACGTCCTCGGCTACGGGACGGTCGTGATCGCCTTGACCCGCGTTCCGGCGGCCGAGTCGTGGCCGCTCATTCTCGCCGGGATCGCGATCCTGCCGCCGATCCGCCGGCTTACCGCCGAGCCGCTCGGCAGCCCGCTCAAGCGCGAGGTGATGGCGGGGATCTACGCGGTGTTCGCGCTGATCGGAATCGCGCTGTTCGTGCTGTTGGGGTAGCGGGCACGTCGCTCTCTCCCCCGTATCACTCGATCCTGAACCCGCCCTCTTCCTCGGCCGCCCGAACTAGGTCGCCGATGCTGTCGCTCGCGGAGAGCCCCTGACTTGCCGCGAAGCGCTTTATCATCACCGGCGGCAGGTCGACGGTCGTCTCGGAGGCCGCGAGCAGCAGCCCGATCGCCTCCGGCGTCGGCGAGCTCGGGCCGGCGTTCGACGCGAACCACGAGATCAGCGTATCGAACGTCGCCGTCACGTCGTTCGACACCATCCGCTGGCGGGTGGTGTCGCCGTTGGCGTGGAGCGTCGCGTCGATCCCGTAATCGAACCCGTCGCCGTCGAAGGAGTTCGCCAGCCACCGACTCACCGACTGGCGGTCGACCGCGTTGCCGCCCGCCGCTGCGGACCGATTCTGGCGCTGTCCCTGCGCGTTCGGCGGCGGTTGGCCGCCGCCGGCCGGTTGGCCCCCGGCCTGCTGGCCGCCGCCGGCCCGCCCGCCACCTTGCTGCCCGCGCTCGCCGACGCCGGGCCCGGACGCGCTCGAGCGGGGGTCGTCGCCGGCGGGCCGCCGCTCGTCGGGACTCGCCGGGTCCGCGGCGGTAAAGCCGGAGTCGTCGTCAGGCGGCGCGCGGCGCTGTCCCCGCGAGCGACCGACGTTGGGGCGGCCGTTGGTCCCGACGACGTAGCGGCCCTCCCCGATCTCGACGACGTTCTCGTCGTCGGTGAAGTCGAGCTCCTCTGGGTCGGCCGGGACGGCGTCGTCGTCACTCATGGGTCGTGGTAGCGCACGCCGAAAAATAGGTGTTGCGGGCGGCCGAGCCGCCGACGTTGTGGTTACCGCGCTGTTCGAGGCTCGCTAGAGCCGGACCGCTTCGTTGTCATTGCTGAAGAGGTCCGGGGCGCGGAGCTCGACCGATGTCGTCGCAGACGAGGGCGACACGATATCGATCGACGACTGCTCGCTTTCGCCGAATGGGTCTTCAGTAGTGCCGAATGGTTCAATCTCCGGATTGAGCACGATAGTGAATTTATCGTCATCGCTGATCACTGGATCATCGACGAACACTCCGGAACTGTTACGAACACCGAACTCTCCGGCGCTAATTTCTGTGGCGCTGGAATCCACTGTACCAATAGTACTAGCGTTGGCAAATACCAGATTGGCTTGTCCGTCTGGACCGACAGCCTGAATTGTCGTTTCACTCAGATCGATTTCGTCGGCTCCAGGCGATCCTGCGACACCGATCCGGATCTCTGCTAGACTACCATTATCTGCGTTATCTGTGACGATACCCACAGAACTGGTCACATCGATACGTTCCGAGACAAGGTCAGTACTTTCCTGTCCCGTTGCTTCCGCCTGTGATTGTAGGAAGCCGGCCGTGTTGATAAGGACGCCAGCAGCGATCGCCGCCACCAGCACCATCGCGATGAACACGATGAGGGTCCCGATCCCTACTTGGCCGCGTTCCTCACTATTGTTGATGAACTCGAACATAGTTACAGCCTCACAGAGTCTTCGACGACAGTACTCGGAACACGAATCTCTGCGGTGGTCGACGCACCGCTTGCAGTAGTGAACGTAACAGTCAGCGTATCACCCTCTTCCAGATTGTATCCAAGCCAACTGTCTCCGCTCGAGTTGGGATTTTGAAGCTGGACGTTGATCTCAGCACGTTCGCTGTTATCCGTGAGTACGTTGTCCAGGTCGTCGTTGGTGAAGATGTCAATTGTTGCGTTACTCTCATCTTCGATCTTGAACGATTCTTGTCCATCAGCACCGATTAGTTCCATTGACGTTTGATTAAGGTCAATATTCTCGGAACCCGGTGATTGAGCGACAACAAAGTCCAACTGAGTAATGTATTCATTACTCTGGTTGAACGTCCCTGACTGACTCACGACTTGGAGCCGGTCCGCGACCTGGCTCGTACTCTCTTGACCCGTTGCTTCCGCCTGCGTCTGGAGGAATCCGGCCGTGTTGATCAGGACGCCGGCGGCGATCGCCGCCACCAGCACCATCGCGATGAACACGATGAGGGTCCCGATCCCCACTTGACCGCGTTGTTCCTCGTCCGTGATTGCTTCGAACATTGGTTGTGTTGCGTCGGCCCCCGGCCTGCCCGGCGGGCGTTATCGATGACGATGGGGAATTCCTACTTAAGATCACGTTCCCGGTTATCCGAGTTGATAAACGACTCACGTCGTGCGGTTTTCGTATTTGTTTTGGGTGGATAATTACAGAACTAATTAACGAAAACCGCGGAGTGTTCTCAGCGTTGGATCTGGGGGATCCGCGTGCGTCGCCGACGCTCATCGGCGGAACGACGGACGGAAACGAAACAGATCGACCGGCGTCGATACGACGAATTCGAACCGACGATCGAGATCGACGAGACGGCTCGAACGCAATCGCCACCCGCGGCCGTGGAGTGAAAGCGCGCGTAGTCGGCTCTTCCCAGCTTCTTCTTCTACCGATCGCGCAGGCGCGACAGCTCCGATTCGGGGATGACGAACTCCTGGGTTCCCGGCTCGTAGACGGCGAGGCTCCCGGCGACGAGCGCCATCGAGGCCGCCAGCAGCCCGGTGTTGACCAAGAGCAGCGCCTCCGCGTTGCCGAATCCGGTTCGGAAGGCGGCCGCGGGCGTTCCGACGGCCGCGACAACGACGAGGCCGAAGCCGACCGCGAGGTACGCCATCGCCGTGCGACCGGACGACCGATACGCGGCGACGGCGAACGCGACGAGCGTCGCGCTCGCGCCGGCCAACACGGTGGTCGTCATCAGGTACAACCCCTCGATAAGCTCCATACCCGTCCTGCTCGAACGCGGATAATAAACCCACGGTGGCGGGTATCAGCGGCGATAACACGGTTTGGAGGTTCAGACCGGCGAAGCGGTCGCGGTCCCGTCCCGCACGCCGAATCGGGACGTTCGTCGAACGGAACAATCACCGGTACCATTATAAACCCGAAAATCAATCTCGATAACGTGAATGGTGGGGGACGATCTGATCACCGTACTCGGTAACAAATACAACACGGACATCCTGACGGCGACGGGCGAGGCGAAGTCGGCGCAGGACCTCAGCGACCAGTTGGACGTCCCGATCGCGACGTGTTACCGACGGATCAACGAGTTGGAGGAGGCGGACCTCCTCGAGCTACACGACCGGCCGCTCTCGGACGAACACCGACGCGTGAAGGTGTACCGCCGGAAGGTCGACGGGGTCGAGGTCGACTTCCGCGACGGGCTCACCGTCGAGGTGGAGGAGCGGTCCGCGGTGAAGAACCGCCTCGACGACGTCTGGCGCGACCTCTCCTCTCGGGAGTAGCAGGGATTTCCGGCGGCACCCGACCCGTCAGAAGGACGGCTGGTCGTCCGAGCCGCCCATCATCGAGAAGCCGCCCGCGCGCTCGTGGACGGTGATCCCGCCCTGCCCGATCTCCATCGGGAAGATGTCGGTGTCGATGTCCTGTTTCCGCATCTTCGCCACCCAGACGTAGCGGTTGACGCCGGAGTCGGTCGGCGTCTGGATGAAGTAGATGTTCCCGTCCGTGAGGAAGTTCTCTAAGCCGACCTCCGTGTCGGGGAAGACGGCGCCCTGCTCGTTGATGAGCAGCGAGGTGAGCCCGTTCGCCTTGAGGATGTCCGAGAACTTCAGCAGGTACGTGCGCTTCTCCTGTTCGGCGTCGAAGAAGAGCTGGAACATCGACAGCGAGTCGAGGACGAGCCGGTCGAATTCGCCGTCCTCGACCGTGTCGAGCAGGCGGTCGACCGCGGTGGAGAAGTCGGTCTCACGCAGCATCTCGCGTTTGTCGAGGATGACGATGTCGCCGTCGTCGACCATCTCGTCGAACCCCTCGAAGCCGACGGACTCGGCCGCGCCGCGGATGTCGGCCTCGTCCTCCTCGAAGGAGACGTAGACGCCGCGCTCGTCGTGTTCGGAGACGCCGTGATGGAGGTACTGGATGCCGAAGATGCTCTTGCCGGTGCCCGGGTTCCCCGAGACGAGGACCGTCGACCGCTCGGTGATGCCGCCGGTGAGAATGGAGTCGAGCCCCTCGACCCCGGTGGAGACGAGTTCTGACATTCGTCTCCCCTTTGGCGGCCGGAGTATATAAAAGACGGTTCAGTGCGCCGGGAGTGACGCCCCGGCCCGGAAGAAGCAACGCTCGGTGACATCGGGCGAACGGACGGCGACAGTTTTATCTCTCGACACGCCGCCCGTTCGTGTATGCCCGGTGAAGCGTGTCCGGTCGCTCCCGGCGGTGATCGGCGGTGAGCGACCCGTCGATACTCGTCGTGGAGGACGAGCCAGACATCGCGGCGCTGTACGCCGGCTTCTTAGAGGAGCGGTACGACGTCGACGTCGCCGAGACCGCGGCCGACGCGATCGACCGGGTCGACGCCGCCGTCGACGTGGTGCTCCTCGACCGCCGACTCCCCGACGGGAGCGGTGACGACGTCTTAGACCACATCCGCGGGGAGGGGTACGACTGCCGCGTGGCGATGGTCACCGCGGTCGAGCCCGACTTCGACATCATCGACATGGGGTTCGACCTCTACCTCACTAAGCCGGTGAGCCGCACGAAGCTGCTCGCGGCCATCGACACCCTCCTGACCCGCAGCGAGTACGACGACCTCGTCCAAGAGGCCGCCGCGCTCGCCAGCAAGCGCGCCGTGTTGAGCTCGCAGAAGCCGGCCGCACAGCGCGAGGGTAACGACGCGTACGCCGACCTCGTCGACCGGTTAGAGGAGCTCGACGCCGACATCGACGACCTCGGTGAGTCGCTGTCGACCGACGACTACCGCGCGATGTTCCGCGACCTCGGCGAGGCCTGACGCGACGCCGTCCGTCTCGACGTCGCTCGCCTCAACGCGGTTTCTCGCGGCGCTCGTTCCGATCGCTTTTCTCGCCGTCGCGGCTGTGCGTACTCCGGCGACGCCGACGGTACTGTAACGGGTTTCGGCCGAGGCCGCAGTTCAACTGAAGCGGTAGCGCGGAGTCCCCTTCCTCAAGGAGCGACCGGAGGGAGCGAGTAGGGAGGGCAGGAGCGCGTTCGTTTCTGTAATAAACACCAGATTATAAATAGCCGCTCACACACATTGAAACTGTGGCAGACGACTACGTGCGTCGGACGGCAATCACTCGTCTCTCGGTAGACGATGAGCAACGCGAGTTGCTTGAGGAAACCATCTCCGAGTGGAAGCGTGGGTGCCAACTCGCCACGGACATGGCGTGGGGAAAGTGTAACGCCAAGAGCGACGTACAACCCCTCGCTTACGACGACGTGCGCGAGGAAACCGACCTCGGGAGTCAGCACGCGATTCTCGCCACCCACCAAGCCGCCCAAGCCATCACCGGCTGTCTCGAACGCCGCTCGAACGGTAAACAGGTCAGCAAGCCCACGTTCACCGCACCCACGATAACGTACGACACTCGAACGATGACGCTGTTCGATGACGATACAGTGTCGCTCTCCACGACGGACAGTCGCGTCCGATGTGAACTTGCGCTCCCTGAAGCCGAGGATGGCTACCAACGGCAGTACCTCGACGCCGATGAGTGGAGCGTCACAGAAAGCACACTCACCGCTCGTGATGGCGACTACTTTCTACACATCGGCTTCCGCCGACCCAAGACCGACACCGAGCGAGACACCGCCGAGGACGGAACGGTTCTCGGGGTCGATCTCGGTATTGAAAACCTCGCCGTCACCAGCACAGCACGATTCATCAACGGGCGAGAACTCTCACACAACCTCCGCGAGTTCGAGAAAGTCCGTGCGGGACTCCAACAGACAGGCACGCGAAGCGCCCACAGAACGCTCGAACAATCAAGTGGACGCGAACGACGATACGTTCGTGACGTGGTTCACCAAGCGTCGAACGCGATTGTGGATGAGGCACTTCGATACGAGTGCGACGTGATCGCGTTCGAGGACTTGACTGACATCCGCGACCGAACGGGTGCGTCGTGGGGGCACAAGTGGGCGTTCCGAACGCTGTACGAGCAAGTGGGGTACAAAGCCGAAGCAGTCGGCATCTCTGTGAAGCAAGTGGGGTCGGCATACACATCGCAACGGTGCGCCGAGTGTGGATTCACGGCAGACGAGAATCGCGCGACTCGCACGGAGTTCCGGTGCGTGAAGTGTGAGTCGGGAGCGAACGCGGATTACAACGCGGCGAAGAACATCGGGATGCGGTATGTCCGTCGAGGCCAACAGTCGTCTCGGCGGACGGGCGACAGTCAACTCGCCCTCAAGTCTGGAACAGTGACGCCAAGTGGCGGATTCACCGCCCACCCGGACGGGTTCGAGGCTGAGCTCACGGACAAGCCCCTCCCTCAACGAGCGAACCCATCAGGGTGAGCGAAGTAGGGTGGGGTTGTTGACGTGACTGTGGCCCTAACGCTAATCGTGATCAACGTTACCGAGCGCCGGGAAACGCTCCTCGCCGCGGCTGCCGGCGCGGCCGCGATCGCCGGGTCGTACCTCGTCGCGGGGTGGACGCCGTCGTTCGTCGTCAGGCCGGTCGACCAGACCGTCGTCAACCTGACTCCCGGACCGATCGTGACGGCGACGATCGAAACGCTCGGCGAGGCGGGCCACCTGCTCCACATCGCGCTGGCGCTCGCGGTCGCCGTCGGGCTGTTCGGGGCGGTCGCGTTCGCGGGCCTTCGGCTCGCCGCGCACACGGACCGGCGAGCAGTCGGCGCCGCGGTCGCGGGAGGGGGATCCTGGCTGCTCGCCGCCGGCCTAACGGGCGTCTCGACGGGTGCGCTGGGCGCGGCGCTCCCCGCGGCGGCCGTCGTCGGGATCGGGTGGCTACCGTCGTCCGCGACCCCGTCCGGAGGCGACACCGACGCAGTGAGGGACGCACCGGCCGTCGTCAACGCGGTACGCCGCCGGACCCTCGGGGTCGTCGCGGGGGCGCTCGGGTTCGTCGCCGCGACCGCGGTGGGCCGGCGGGCGCTCGCGTCGGAGGACGAGCCCCTTCCCGACGCCCCGCGGTCGGAGGGCGCGGCCGCGCGGCTCCGGGAACTCGACTCGGCGTCGCTGGCGGTCGAAAGCGACGGCCTCCAGGGGATGGTGACGCCGATCGGCGAGTTCTACAACGTCGACATCGCGGAGTTCGACCCGGAGGTCACCGCCGACGAGTGGTCGCTGACGTTCACCGGCGAGACCGGCTCCGAGCGGACGATCGAGTTCGACGAGCTGATCGACCGGCCTGTCGAGAACCGCGCGGTAACGCTGCGGTGCGTCGGTGAGGACCAGAACGGCCGCCGAATCGGCAACGCCGTCTGGACGGGGACGCCGATCCGGCCGCTGCTCGAATCCGTGGACCCGCAGGGCGACTGTAACTGCGCCATGCTGCGCGGCGAGGACGGCTACTACGTTCAGTTCCCGGTCGACGTGCTCGCCGAGGGGTTCCTCGTGTGGGGGATGAACGGGAAGGAGCTCCCGACGAGCCACGGCCATCCGGTCCGGGTGTTGATCCCGGGCCACTGGGGCGAGACGAACGTGAAGTGGCTCTCGGAAATCGAACTGCTGAACGTCGAAGACGACGGCTACTGGGAGGAGCGCGGCTGGGAGGGGACCGGCGAGGTGACCACCGTGGCCAAGCTCTGGGACGAGGGTGTCACGGAGCTCGGCGACGGCCGGATCGAGCTCGCCGGCCACGCCTACGCCGGGACGCCCGGCATCGAGCGCGTCGAGGTGTCGACCGACGGCGGCGACACGTGGACCGACGCCGAGCTCTCCGAGGCGCTCCCGGACGCGGACGTCTGGCGACAGTGGCGCCACGTCTTCGAGCCCGACGGCCAACACGAGGTCGTCGTCCGCGCGGTCGACGGCGAGGGGACGCGCCAGACCAGCGAGGCGTCCGGCCCGGTTCCGAGCGGCGCGTCGGGCTGGGTCCGCCGGACGGTCGGGTGACGACCGCGCGGCGTCGGCCTCCCCGTCAAGAGAGCTGCTCGCCGACGATCCGGTCGGCCTCGGCGAGGAACGCGTCGCGCTCGTCGATAGGAATGGTCGCGCCCGCGGCCACGTCGTGGCCGCCGCCGTCGCCGCCGACCGCCTGGCTCGCCTCGCGCATCACCGCGGAGAGGTCGAGCCCCCGCCGGACGAGCGCGTGCGACCCGCGCGAGGACACCTTCAGCTCCTCGGCGCTCTCCTCGGCGAAGGCGATCACCGGCTTCGATCGGTCGACTGCCGGGGAGCCGACCGCCATCCCGGCGACGATGCCGACGATCGTCTCGCGGATGCGGGAGCCGGCGTCGAACCACTGGAGGTTGTCCTCGTGGGTGACGCCCTCGTTTTTGACCCACTGGAGCCCCTCGGAGAGGTTCCGCCGGTGGGTGCGGAGCAGCCGGCGGGCCTCCGCGAGCGCGTCGCCGCGGTCGCCGAGACACACCGCGAGGCCGACGTCGCCGCGCTCGTAGCGGGCGGTCGCGTTGAGCAGCGTGGAGAACTCGCTGACGTCGCGCAGCTCGGTGCCGGGCTCCTCATCGACCAGCGTGTAGGAGGTGCCGACGAGCGCCTCGATCCGCTCGGACGGGACCCCGGAGGCGACCGCGCGGCGCATCAGCGCCGACGCGAGGGTCCGCCGCTCGTCGCCGTCGAGGTCGACCCAGCGCCGCCACTCTCCGTCGCGTTTCACGTCGACGTCGAGGTCGGTGAGGAAGGAGATCGCCCCCGCCTCGTCGTTCGATATCCCCGGGATCTTCACGTCGGAGGCGTACTCCAACAGCTTCGGGAGCGGGCGGGTCTGTCTGCCGTACAGGTCGAGATCGGTCCGGGCCTCGAGGACGCCCGCGTCGACGCCGTCGGCGACGATCGACTCGTTGGCGCCGACGAGCCCGCCGTCGGAGTTCTGCATGTCGCCGACCGCGCCGACGACCGCGAGCCCGGCGAGGTCGCGGTTGTCGCCGTCGGGCCCCTCTAAGGCGCGGGCGAGGAGGTAGCTTGCGCCGGCGCCGGAGAGCTCGCTCGCCCCGTCGATCCCCTCCAGCAGGGGGTTGAGGTGGTACCGTGTGTCGCGGTCGGCGGGCTGGTGGTGGTCGGCAATGACGGGGACGAAGTCGCCGCGCTCCTCGTGGTCGGCGATGACGTCGAGCTGGCCGGAGCCGAAGTCGGTGAAGAGGACGACGTCGAACTCGCGGGCCGCGATCCCGGCGATCGAGTCGGCGTCCAGCTGCTTCTCGAAGACGACCTCGTGGTCGATCCCGGCCCGCGCGAGCGCGGTGGACGCGATCGCGGCGCTCGTGATCCCGTCGGCGTCGATGTGCGACGCGAGCAGCACCCGGCCGGCCTCGCGCAGCCGGTCGGCGCAGTCGGTCGCGCGGTCGTCGAGGTCGGGAACTGGGGCGGCGACTGCCATTACCACCGGTTGGCGCCCGATCGGGCATAAACGCACGCTTCGGAGCGGCGGACGTGAACCGGCGTGGCACCGTCAACGCCGCGACGGTGTCGACGCCGCGACGCCGTCGGCTCCGGTTTGGTCGCGTCGCTCCGCCGAAGGGGCATCAATTGCCGTAACTGACGGTTATAGAAGTACGTAGCCGTATGAGCAACAAACATGACACGTGGGTTCAACACCCGGAGTCTCCACGCCGGCGCCGAGCCCGACTCGGCCACCGGCGCCCGCGCCACGCCGATCCACCAGACCACGTCGTACGTCTTCGACGACGCGGACACGGCGGCGGAGCTGTACGCGCTCCGGGCGGAGGGCCACGTCTACTCTCGGCTGTCGAACCCGACGGTGAGCGTCTTGGAAGACCGGATCGCGGATCTGGCCGGCGGGTCGGACGCGGTCGCGACCGGCTCGGGGATGGCCGCGTTCGACGCGATCACGACCGTTCTCGCGAGCGCGGGCGACAACGTCGTCGCCAGCTCCGAGATGTACGGCGGGACCGCCGCGTACCTCACGAGCATCGCGAACCGGCGCGGGATCGAGTCGCGGCTCGTCGACACGCTCGACTACGAGGCGTACGCAGACGCGATCGACGACGACACCGCGTTCGTCCACGTCGAGACGATCGCGAACCCCTCGCTCGTCACGCCCGACTTCGAGCGGCTGGCCGAGATCGCCCACGAACACGCGGTCCCCCTCGTCGTCGACAACACCTTCGCGACGCCGTACTGCTGTCGCCCGTTCGAACACGGCGCCGACATCGTCTGGGAGTCGACGACGAAGTGGATCACGGGCAACGGCACCACCGTCGGCGGGGTCGTCGTCGACGGCGGGCAGTTCCCGTGGGATCACCCCGACGCCGACTACGACGAGCTCGACGGCGAGTCGCCCGCCTATCCGATCGACTTCGTCGAGCAGTTCGGCGACGCCGCCTTCGCCAACGTCGTCCGCCAGCGCGGCGTGCGGCCGACCGGCGGCCAGCAGTCCCCCTTCGACGCGTGGCAGACGATCCAGGGGCTCAACACGCTCCCGCTGCGGATGGAGCGCCACTGCGAGAACGCGCGGGAGGTCGCCGAGTTCCTCCGCGGTGACGACCGCGTCGACTGGGTGAGCTACCCCGGCTTCGAGGACCACCGGAGCCACGACAACGCCGCCGAGTACCTCGACGGCTTCGGCGGGATGGTCACCTTCGGCGTCGACGGCGGGTACGAGGCCGCGAAGGGCTTCTGCGAGTCGGTCGACCTGACGAGCTTCCTCGCGAACATCGGCGACGCGAAGACGCTCGTCATCCACCCGGCCTCCACGACGCACGCGCAGATGGACGAGACCCAGCAGCGCCTGGCGGGCGTCTACCCGGAGATGCTCCGGCTCTCGGTGGGCATCGAGGACGTCGACGACGTGATCGCCGACCTCGACGCGGGGCTGGCCGCGGGCGAGCGCGCCGCGGCGGGGCGAACCGGAGACGACGGAGCCGCGGCCGGCGAGGAGGGGGAGTGACCCGATGAGCGCCGTCCCGACCGACCACGGGGTCGCCGAGCTCGGCGAGTTCACCTTCGAGTGCGGGCAGTCGGTCCCCGACTTCGAGGTCGCCTACGAGACCCACGGCGAGTTCGACGGCGACAACGTCGTGTTGGTCTGCCACGCGCTCACCGGGAGCCAGAACGTCGCGCGCTCGCCCGAACCGGAGCGCGACGCCGAGACGACCGGGGCCGGACAGGCCGGGCAGGCCCGCGCGTGGTGGGACGACGTCGTCGGTCCGGGGAAAGCGATAGACACGACCGAGTACTACGTCGTCTGCGCGAACGTCCCCGGCTCCTGTTACGGGACGACGGGCCCGGCCAGCGAGCGGCCAGCTGACCTCGACCTGCGCGAGGAGCCCGACCACGACCGCTGGGGGACCGCGTTCCCGCCGGTCCAAGTCGAGGACTGGGCGCGGGCGCAGCGCCGCCTCCTCGACCACCTCGGCGTGGGGCGGCTGCGGGCGGTCGTCGGCGGGAGCGTCGGCGGGATGAACGCCTTGGAGTGGGCGAAGCGGTACCCGGACGACGTCGACCGCGTGGTCGCCATCGCGACCGCGGGGCGGCTCGACGCGCAGTGTCTCGCGCTTGACGCGGTCGCGCGCCGGGCGATTCGCGCGGACGAAAATTGGAACAGGGGGAACTACTACGGCGACGACCGCCCGGACCCGACCGAGGGGCTCGCCATCGCCCGCCAGATCGGCCACATCATGTACCTCTCGAAGGCGTCGATGGAGCGGAAGTTCGGGCGCCGGTCGGCCGGCCGCGACTCGCTCACGCGAGAGGACGGTGACCTCGGGCTGCCGCCGGAACCGACGGCCGGATTCTTCCCGTACCGCGAGGTGGAGTCGTACCTCGACTATCAGGCGGAGGGGTTCGGCGACCGCTTCGACGCGAACAGCTACCTCTACCTGACGCGCGCCATGGACGAGTACGACCTCGCCGCGGGCCACGGGACGGACGCCGACGCGCTCGCCGCCTTCGAGGGCGAGACCCTCCTGATGAGCTTCACCGCCGACTGGCACTTCACCGTCGAGCAGTCGGCCTCGCTCGCCGACGCCTTCCGCGAGTCCGGGGTCCCGGTCGCGCACCACGTAATCGACTCCGACCACGGCCACGACGCGTTCCTCGTCGAACCGGAGCACGTCGGGCCGCCGGTCCGCGACTTCCTCGCCGACGGCGTCGACGGCCGCGCGGTCTCCGACGAGGGCGGCGACGACGGCGACGACCCGCGCCCGAGTTCCGACCACGCGCCCGTCCACGCGAGCCTGTTTCGGGGGTAATCACCCTTTTAAATAGAATATGTGCGGTGGCGCGTGCCGACGAGCGCCCGGAGGGCGCGAGTCGCACGCGCGAGGGAGTCGCGAGCGCTTTTAAGCGCGAGCGACGAGGCTGGGGAGGCGTGAGGAGTTGTGCGGAGCGGTGCGGGGCGGGACTCGAAGGGGCAGCCGGGAGGCGGGCGCAGGCGACGCGAGCACCGCAGGGAGCGAACGGAGTGAGCGACCGAGGAGCGCGGCGAGCGTGCGCCCGCCTCCCGGCTGGGGCTTCGGTGGCGTTCGTGTCGGTCGCCGGTTTATAAATCCCACAATTGTGCGGCCGAGCGGCTGGGGCTTCGGCGGTGTGCGTGTCGATCGGTTATTTATAAGATCTACCGTCGTACGGCCGAACGACTGAGACTTCGGCGGTGCTCGATATCGACCTCCCAGGAGCTGTTTATAAGCAAACGGCTAAGGTGCGGGCGACTCTCACCGACGACCGACCGCTGACCGTTTTTAAATAACCTGTCGAGGCGAGACGGGCGCTCTCCGAGTATCCACGAAGATTCACGATCAATCATGATAACGTTCATAGTTCCCGACCACGTGGAGTCTAAGGTATGCCAGGCGGACACGCGCAGACCCTGCGACCGTTCATGTGGCGCGCCGAACGACTATACCCGGACACCGAGATCGTCTCGCGCACCCACGAGGGGCGCACCCGGCACACCTACAGCGAGTACGCCGACCGGACCGCACAGCTCGCGAACGCCTTAGACGACTACGGGATCGAGCGCGGCGACCGCGTCGCGACCTTCTGCTGGAACCACACGCGGCACTTCGAGACGTACTTCGGCGTCCCGAACACGGGCGCGCAGCTCCACACGATCAATCCGCTGCTGCCCGACGAACACATCCAGTACATCGTCGACGACGCCGACGACGAGATCATCTTCGTCGACCCGTCGCTGGCCGAGAAGATCGCGGGCGCGGCGGAGGGCGCCGAGGAGTTCGACGACGTCGACTTCGTCGCGATGGGCTCCGAGGGGATCGACGCGCTCGACGCGCCGGCCTACGAGGAGTTCATCGCGGACCACTCGACCGAGTACGACTGGCCGGATCTCGACGGCGACCAGCCCGCCGGCCTCTGTTACACCTCCGGCACCACGGGGAAGCCGAAGGGCGTCGAGTACACCCAGTCGATGCTGTGGAGCCACACGATGGCCTCCCAGACGCCGCAGGGGATCCCGATGGAGGACTCGGACGTCGTCATGCCCGTCGTCCCCATGTTCCACGTCAACGCGTGGGGGATGCCGTTCACCGCGGCGGCCGCGGGCGCGAAGCACGTCTACCCCGGCCCCTCGCCGGACCCCGCGGACCTCGCGGCGCTGATCGAGGAGGAGGGCGTCACGATCTCCGCGGGCGTGCCGACGGTGTGGCTCGGCCTGCGCGAGTACGTCGAGGAGGGGAACGACGTCGACCTCTCGACGCTCGACACCGTGATCATCGGCGGCGCGGCCGCGCCGAAGGCGCTGATCGAGTGGTACGACGAGCGCGACGTCGAGGTGCTCCACGCGTGGGGGATGACGGAGCTGTCGCCGATCGGCACCGTCTCGCACCTCAAGAGCGACCTGCGCGACGCCGACTACGACACGCAGGTGAACAAGCGCTCGAAGCAGGGGCTCGTCGTCCCCGGCCTCGAGTTCGAGGTCATCGACGAGGACGGCGAGGAGGTGCCGTGGAACGGCGAGGACTTCGGCGAGCTCCGGATCCGCGGCCCGTGGGTGACGAAGGAGTACTTCGCCCGCCCGGAGGCGAGCGAGGAGGAGTTCGTCGACGGCTGGCTGAAGACCGGCGACGTGGTCACCGTCGACGAGGACGGCTACATGCAGCTCGTCGACCGCACGAAGGACGTGATCAAGTCGGGCGGCGAGTGGATCTCCAGCGTCGAGTTGGAGAACGCGATCATGGCCTACGACGGCGTCAGCGAGGCGGCCGTCGTCGGCGTGCCCCACGAGCGCTGGCAGGAGCGCCCCGTGGCGTTCGTCGTCGTGGCCGACGGCGTCGACCGCGAGGAGATCGTCGAGCGGATCGAGACCGGCCTCCGCGAGGAGTACCCCAAGTGGTGGGTGCCGGACGCGGTGGAGTTCATCGACGAGGTACCGAAGACCGCCACCGGGAAGTTCTCGAAGAAGGACCTCCGCGAGCAGTACGGCGACCAGTCGCTCGTCGACGGCGCCGTGCCGGAAGACGACGCTCCTGAGGAGTAAGGTCGCCCGCGGCCGAGGAGTAAGGTCGCCCGCGGCCGCGATCTACTCGCCGTCGCGGTCGCCGATCACCCACTTGTGCGAGTAGCTCTCGCCGCAGGTGCAGTGGGCGTACGCGTGGACCACGTCGCCCTCGGCGTAGAGGCCGCCGACCTCCTCGTTTTGCGCCTCCGCGAACGCGAAGACGAACTGGACTTCGTGGTCGTCGGGCTCCTCCTCGGCGAACGGACACGCCCCGCCGTCGAGCGAGCGCGCGACCTCGCCCTCGGCGTCCATCGCCGTCTTCGCGAACTCCATCGCGCCCATCCCCGTGCCGGCCTGGAACGCTGAGCGCCCGGTCTCGCCGTCGAGGATCAGGCGCACGCCGCCATCCGTCTCCTCTCCGACCTCGCGCAGCCGGGAGTCGTCGTCGAGGTACGCGTCGCTCAGGTAGAAGACCACGTCGTCGAGCCGCTCGCCCGCGAGGAACTCGTCGAGGTTGCTCATGCCGGCCGGAGGCGCGTGAGCGGTAAAAGGCGTGCGAGTCGGCCCGAGCGGAGACGGCGCGTCCCGGCCGAGCGGGGACGGCGCGTCCCGGCCGAGCGGAAACGACGCGCGTCACGGTCGGTCGGGAGAGGCAGAGCTGCCCGGACCCGTGCTAAATCATGCAGAATCGGGGTAACTGTTAAGACGTACCACGGAGATCCGTCGCGTGATGAGTACGCAGACCAGATCCGGCGACCGGCTCGCGGAGTGGGCACAGCTGGTCGACGAGGACGTGCCGGAGGAGCTCCGAGAGGAGCGTTCCGGCGACGGATAACTTTCACCGCGCTTCGCGAAGGCTTTAGGCCGGTGCCGGCCAAGAGCCGCCGATGGCGACCGAGGCCGCCGGGATCGACAGACCCCTGCTCGTCGACGACTTCCTCCAGCGACGCCGCTACCAGCTCCAGTTGGCGGACGCCGCCGCCGACGAACACACCCTCGTCTGTCTCCCGACCGGCCTCGGCAAGACCACGGTCAGCCTGCTCGTCACCGCAGAGCGCCTCCACGAGGCGGGCGGGAAGGCGCTCTTTTTGGCCCCCACCAAACCCCTCGTCCAGCAGCACGCGGACTTCTACCGCGAGGCGCTCTCGATTCCGGACGACGAGATCGTCGTGTTCACGGGCGACGTGAAGCCGGACGACCGCGCCGCGCTCTGGGACGACGCCCGGATCGTGATCGCGACCCCGCAGGTCGTCGAGAACGACCTGGTCGGCAACCGGATCTCGCTGCGGGACGTGACCCACCTCACCTTCGACGAGTGCCACCGCGCGACCGGCGACTACGCGTACGTCTACATCGCGGAGCGCTACCACGCCGACGCGGCCGACCCGCTCGTCACCGGGATGTCCGCCTCGCCCGGCGGCGACACCGAGGAGATCGAGACGGTCTGTGAGAACCTCGGCCTCGTCAACGTCGAGGTGATGACCGAGGAGGACGCCGACGTCGGCGAGTACACCCACGACACCGACGTCCAGTGGGAGCAGGTCACCCTCCCGGACGAGGTCCTCGACATCCGCGACGCGCTCAACGAGGTGATCACCGACCGGCTGGAGAAGCTGAAACAGCTCGGCGTGACGAACACGACGAACCCCGACCTCTCGCAGAAGGACCTCAACAAGATGCGGGGGAAGCTGAAACAGATGATGGACAACGACCAGTCGGACGGGTACAAGGGGATGTCCACCCACGCCGAGGTGATGAAGCTCCGGCGCGCGACGGAGCTGGTCGAGACCCAGTCGGTCGAGTCCGTCCGGCGCTACTTCGAGCGCCAGCGCGAGGCCGCCCGCTCGTCGGGCGCGTCGAAGGCGAGCCAGCGCATGGTCGCGGACCCCAAAGTGAGAGAAGCGATGCGGAAGGCGGAGTCGTTCGACGGGCTCCACCCGAAGTTCTCGAAGGCCCGGATCCTCTTGGCCGAAACCCTCGGCATCGACGGCGGCGAGCGCGCCATCCTCTTCACCGAGTCGCGCGACACCGCCGAGGCGCTCGTGGAGTTCCTCTCCGCCAGCTTCGACGTGCGGAAGTTCGTCGGGCAGGGCGACAAGGAGGGCTCGGACGGGATGAGCCAGAAACAGCAGCAAGAGACGCTCGACGAGTTCAAGAACGGCGAGTTCGAGGTGCTCGTCTCCACGAGCGTCGCGGAGGAGGGGCTCGACGTCCCCGAGGTCGACCTCGTCTGCTTCTACGAGCCGGTCCCGACCGCGATCCGCTCGATCCAGCGCAAGGGGCGGACCGGCCGGCAGGCCGAGGGGAAGGTCGTCGTCCTGATGGCCGAGGACACCCGCGACGAGGCGTTCTTCTGGATCTCCCGGCGTCGCGAGAAGAAGATGGCGAGCCAGCTCGCCGAGCTAAAGGAGGCCACCGACGACATCGAGGAGTCCGTCGGCGACGACGGGCAGGCCGGCCTCGACGCGTTCGGCGGGGGGTCCGAGGGTGAGAGCGACAACCCGGACGTCGAAGTCGGCGACGGCGCAGAGACGATCGACGGGGACAGCGACGACAGCGGGGACGACGACGCCGGCCTCACCGACTTCGCCGAGGAAGTGCGCGAGAGCGAAGAGGAGGAGAGCGGGGAGAGCGACGAGGCCGACGCGCAGGCGAGCGACACCGATGAAGACGCGGCGGCCGACGACGACGACGGCGTCGTCGCGACCGCGGGCGTTGAGGAGGGCGTCGAGGTCGTCGTCGACCAGCGCGAGCTCGACTCCTCGATCGCGAAGGACCTCTCGACGCGCGACGGGCTCGTCACCCGGCTGGAGACGCTCGCGGTCGGCGACTACGTGCTCTCCGACCGCGTCGCCGTCGAGCGCAAGTCGGCGGCCGACTTCGTCGACTCGATGCTCGATTCCGACCGCTCGATGTTCGAGCAGGTCGGCGAGCTCTCGCGGGCGTACGCCCGCCCGGTGATGGTGGTCGAGGGGACGAACCTCTACGGCCAGCGCGACATCGACCCGAACGCGATCCGCGGCGCGCTCGCGTCGCTGGCGGTCGACTTCGACGTGAGCGTCCTCCGCACCGAGGGCGAGGAGGACACCACCGAGCTGCTCGCCACGATCGCCAAGCGCGAGCAGGAGACGCGCGACCGCGAGGTGAGCGTCCACGGCGAGAAGACGACGAAGACCCGCGCGGAACAGCAGGAGTACGTCGTCTCCTCCATCGCCGACATCGGCCCGGTCACTTCCCGGTCGCTGCTGGAACACTTCGGCACCGTCGAGGCCGTGATGACCGCGCACGAGGAGGACCTCTTGGAGGTCGACGGCGTCGGGCAGGTGACCGCCGAGCGCATCCGCGAGGTCGTCGGGAGCGAGTACGAATAGCTGGCCGCACCGGGGTCGTGAACGCGATCGCCGGTCAGTCGAACCCGCTCACGAGCGTCACCACCCACTGGCCGAGGTCGTACTCCGACCGCACCTCCACGCGCGTCACCCACTTCACCCACTGGAACCCCCGCCGGTCGGGCGCGACCAACCGCGCGGGCGCGCCGTGGCCGTGCGAGAGGCGCTCGCCGCCGACGTGCGTCGCGAGCAGGGCGTCCTCAGCCTCGTCGATCGGGAGGCTCCAGCGGTAGCCCGTCACGGAGGTGAACCGGACGTAGGCCGGCTCGCGGTCCGAGTTGTCGGAGTCGACCCCGCCGGCCGCGTCGAGCAGGTCGCCGACCCGGATCCCGCCCCACTCCTGGACCGTGTACCAGCCGCTGGTACAGTCGAGCAGCGCCTCCGTCTCGTGACCCGCGGCCAGCTCGTCGGCCGCCAGTTTGACGGGGTCGCTCACGAGGCCGTCGACGGTCAGCCGGTAGTCGTCGCGGTCGATCAGGTCGGGGTCGTCGGCGACCCACGACGTGATCGGGAAGGCGGCGTTTCCCGCCCCCGTGCGGGGCTGCGACCCGGTGAACCGCCGGTCGGCGCCGGCGGTGTCGAGCGCGTCGTTGACCCCCTGCTGGAGCCGGTAGGTCGCGCCGCCGGCCGCGAGCAGCGCGAAGTAGCGGACCGCGGTCCGCCGGCGCTCGAAGTCGACGCGGCGGGGAAGCCGGAACCGCGTGGAGGCGTGCGCGGCCACGAGCGGGACGAGCGCGAGCCCGAACCCGACGTGGACGGACAGCAGCGTCCAGTAGGAGATCCGCACGTCGAGGCCGAACACCCACGCGATCCCGGTCGCGAGCGCGCCGACCGCGGCGACGAGCGTCAGGACGGAGAGCGCGGTCGACCGCTGCCAGAGGCCGGGGTCGGTGAGCCGGCGACGGACCCGCGCGAGCTTCCACGCGAGCAGCGCGATGATTCCGAGCCCGAGCGCGCGGTGGAGCCAGAAGAGGGGCCACCCCTCGGGGACGCCGACGGTAAAGGAGACCAGTCCCGTACCCGCCTCGGCGACGACGAACGCGAACAGCGACCAGTCGACCGCGCGCGGCGGCGGCTCCAGGCAGTCGAGCGCGGTCCGGAGGCGGTTCGTCGCGGCCATCTACGCGTGCTACGTGCTACCGAGACAAAAGGATACAGTCCGCGGGGGGCATCGCGCTCGCTACAGCTCGTACACTTCACCGTCGACCGCGAGCGGCTCCTCGAACGCCTCGTCGGCGGGGTAGAAGTGCGCGAGGTGGACGAGCCGTGTCCGGTCGGCGTCGAGGTCGTCGGCGAGCGCGAGCGCGCCCTCCCGCGTCATATGCTTCGTGCCGAAGGTGCGCGGGACGCCGTCCGGCCCCTCGTGGCGCCCGCCGATCGGGTGGTGCTCGCACAGCGACGCGGGGACGATGGCATCGGCGAGCAGCAGGTCCGGATCGGCGAGTGCCTCGCGCGAGTCCTCGGGGACGTCGTAGCTCGTGTCGCCGGTGAGCGAGAGCTTCGCGCCCGTCTCCGGGTCCTCGATCACGACGCCGTAACAGAGGAGCGGCGGGTGGTCGACCGGGACGAACCGCACATCGAACCCGCAGGTCTCGAACGGCTCGAAGGGGTCGCGGGCGTGGACGCCGATCCGGTCTTCGAGGTAGTCGTACTTGTCGCGGATCGTCTCGGCGACGCTCTCGTCGGTCGCGGGATCGGTTTCGTTCGGCGCGTGAACCGGGAGCCCGTCGACGAGCCGGTAGACGTTGCCGAGCCCGTCGAGGTGGTCGAAGTGGATGTGCGTCACGAGCCCGGCGTCCGGGAGAGGAACGTCGGCGGCGAGGAACTGCTGTCTGAAGTCGGGACTGAAGTCGACGAGCAGCGACTCGCCGGTGCGCTCGTTGGCGACGTGGACGGAGAAGCGCGACCGCGACACCCCGCGCTCGCGGGCCGCCTCGCAGGTGTCGCAGTCGCAGCCGACCGTCGGCGTCCCCGTCGTGTCGCCCGTCCCGAGGAGGGTGACCCGCATGGATCGCGGTGCGCGGGCCACGGCCTTAGCGTCCGCGGTCGGGAGCGGCCGCGTCCGGGGGAGCGGCGGACTCCGGGGAGCGCCGCGACCGCGCCGGCCGCGTCGCGACCGACCCCCGACGTATAACTCCGAGCCGCCCGGATCCGAACCATGCACACCAGTCGGACCCTCACCCTCGCGCGGCTCCCCTCGGGCGTGCCGATCCGGACGACCGTCCACGCGTACGGCGAGGGCGAACTCGTCGACGGCGACGACGGCCCCGAACTCGACGCCCCCGAAGAGGGGCCCGTCGTGTACGCGCAGGCCGCCCAGCACGGGCGGGAGGTGAACGGAACCGCGGTTCTCAGGCGGCTCCACGAGCGACTCGTCGGTGAAACAGCCGGAGGAGAGAGCGAACCGACGGCGGCCGACCTCGACGGGACGCTCGTGACGGTCCCGGTCGCCGACCCGCTCACCTTCGATCACGTCTCGTACACGACGCCGGAGTCGCTCGACTCGCGGCAGCCGAACATGAACCGCTGCTGGCCCGGCGATCGGGAGGGCTCGCTCCACGAGCGGATGGCGGCCCGCCTCTGGGCGTTCGCGGGCGCGGCGGACGCGATCGTCGACCTCCACACCGGGTCGCCGTCGATGGCGACGCATACGGTGTACATGCGCGGCGACGACGCCTGTCGGGGGCTCGCGGAGGCGTTCGGCACGGACCTCCTACTCGCGGAGGCCGCGGGCGACGACGCGGACACGGAGTGGAACGAGCGCGGCTTCGCCGGGAAGCTCCGGGTCGCCGCCACGCGCGAGGGGATCCCGACGATCACGCCCGAACTCGCCCACAGCAAGGAGATCGTTCCGGCCGCGGTCGAGGCCGGCGTATCCGGGATGGTCGGCGCGCTGCGGCACGAGGGGCTGCTCGACGGGGAGCCCGACGCGTGGGACGGGGTCGTCGCGCGCAACCACCTCGGGCGCGTGATCGCCGACGACTCCGGGCTGTTCGTCCCGGAGTCCGACCTCGCTGTCGGCGACCGAGTCGCGGAGGGCGAACGGGTCGGTGAGGTGTTCGACCCGACGACGTTCGAGACGCTCCAGGTCGCGCGCGCCGACCGCGACGGGATCGCCTACTCGGTCGCGCGAGAGGCGACCGTCACCGCGGGCGCGACGCTGGTCGGCGTCGCGGAGCGGATCGACGGCGAGTGACGGGAGAACGGCCGAGAAACCGAGGTTACGGATGTCGAACGCGGATCTGTCCGTCGGCGGCGACCGTGACGAAGAGTCGGCTGCGGACCTCGCGGCCGCGGACCGCGTCGCCCGCGCGGTCGCCGATCGTTTTCATCAGCTCGGGCGCGGTCTGGTTCACCTTCACGCCCGCCTCGTCGCAGGCGTCGTACACGCGCTTCGGCGCGTCGTAGAGATCGGTGCCCGCCTCGATCTCCACGCGGACCGGCGCCGACAGCGCCTCGGAGAACGCGACCGTCTCGCGGGCGCGCTCAACGTTGTCGCGGGCGCTCGACTCCACGCTGGAGACGTTCGCGCGCGAGGTGCCGAGCCGGTCGGCAATGTCCGACTGCCGGAGCCCGCGCTCGCGGAGCGCCAGCACCTCCGCCTGCCGGCGGGTGAGCACGCTCTCGTCGGCGTCGAAGCCGGCCCGTTCCAGAATCGAGTCGGCGTCGACGTCGGCGGGGTCGGGTCGCCCGTCGTCTGCGGCCATGTGGTCACCGACGGGCCGGTCGCTCAAAAAACGGCGGTTTCGCGCGGCGGGCGCGAGTGAAAATATCGGGCGCGGGCCGCCCGAGAAATCGACGGCGTCCGGACTGTCCGTGGGGCGGGGCTCCCCCGGGACGCCGTCACTTGCCCCAGAAGTTCTCGCGGCTGCCGAGCCGTTCGCGGTCCGTGCGGTCGCGGCGAGTGCGCTCGTCGTCCGCGTCCTCGTCGTCCCGCTCGTCGCCGTCCGCGGCCTCGGCGTCGTCTCCCTCCTCCGCTTCCGGGTCGTCGGGGAGGCGCTCGATCACTTCCTCCGCCGTCGCGTGACTGGACTTCACGCGGTGGATCTTGACCTCGGCGCGCGCCGGCGGGAGCAGCCCGTCGACGAGGACGATGAACCCGTCGTCGGTGCGGCCGACGCCGGCACCGCTCTCGTGGATGTCGTCGACCTCGACGACGACCGCCTCGCCGGGCTGGACCGGCTGCTGTTTCAGCTCGTAGATCGGCATGTCGTAGTGGTTACACCACTCCGCGCCGCCCTTGTTGCCGTAGTGTTGACACCCCATCCCCTGAATCCGTTCGTCGAAGCTGGGGCAGTCGTCGGCGAGTGGACAGTCCGCCATACCGTAGGGGAGACCGGCCGCCGTTGTAAACGTTTTCGACTCTCAGGCCGAAATTCGTGAAAACGACCGGTTCACGCGGCTCAGCGGCGGCTGATTCGATACGGTCAGCGAGCGCGAGGACCGCGGGGGGCGGACCGAGGCGCCCTCAAAGGAACTCTCTGACCTCGGAGTACCACATGTCGTGGTGGTCGACGGCGTCGAGCGCGTCCGCGACGTCGACCGCGATGGCGTGCCAGCAGCGCTGGTCGGGGTCGTCGGCGTCGAGGTTGTACGTCGCGTCCGCGCAGTTGCACTCCCCGTCCTCGACGACGTACTCGTCCTCGTGGCCGACGACGACGGTGAAATCTCGGTAGCGCTTCACGCGGCCCTCGCCGACCGCCTCGATGGCGCGCTGCCCGCGGTCGCCGTGGGCCTCGACGATGGCCGCCGCGATCGGGCCGGTCAGCTCCCCGGCCTCGTCGATCGCCGACCGCCAGTCGTCGACCGGCTCCATGGCCACCCGTTCTCGGGCGTTCGGTTAAACAGCGTCGGTCGGATCGGGGTGGGCCGGCGCGGGCCGCGTCCGATGGAATCGGAACGCGCGACGCGTGGTTTCAAGCCGTTCCCCCGCCTCCGTCCGCTATGGACGAGACGTGCCAGCACTTGGCGTACCGCGAGGAGGGTGAGGGGAAGTCGTTCGACACGGCCCGCGCGTTCTGCACCGTGACGGAATCGTTCGTCCAGCCGATGCGCGCTGATATCTGTAACGCCCGGTACGAGTTGGACCCGGCGGCGGACTGCGAGTTCTACGTCGGTTCGGAGGCGGAGACAACGAGCGACGACGCCGACCGCGGGGACGGCGGGGCGGAATGACGTACGACGACTACCTCGACGGGAAGCCGGCGATCATCACTGCGGCGCTCACGGGCGGCGTCCACGGGAAGGAGGCGCACCCGGACCTCCCGGAGACGCCCGAAGAGATCGCGGCGGCCGCGGCCGCCTGCGAGGAGGCGGGCGCCAGCGTGCTCCACCTCCACGCCCGCCGCGACGACGGGGAGCGCGCCTTCTCGGCGGAGCGGTTTCAGGAGGTCGCCGACGCGGTCCGGGAGGCGACCGACGAGGCGGTCCTCCAGCACTCGACGGGCGGGACGGCGGCGCCGGACGCACTCCGGCACGAGCCGCTCCGGACCGACCCCGCCCCCGAGATGGCGTCGCTCGACATGGGGCCGCTCAACCGCTACGACCGGCTCACGTCGGAGAACACCCGGGAGCTGGTGTCGTCGCTCCACGCGGAGATGAAGGAGCGGGAGATCAAACCCGAACTGGAGGTGTTCAACGACGGTCATCTCAACGAGTCGTTGGAGGTTCTGGACGACTTAGAGGATCCCCCCTACCTCAACTTCCTGTTCGGCGGCGGGACCACGTCGCCGCCGCACCCGCGGAATCTGATGAATCGGGTCGAGGCGCTCCCCGAGGGCGTCGAGTTCAACGTGATCGGGTTCGGCCCGCACCAGCTCCCGCTGACGACCCAGTCGCTGCTGCTCGGCGGGCACGTCCGGGTCGGCTTAGAGGACAACCGGTACTACGAGAAGGGCGAGCTGGCGACGAACGAGGAGCTCGTGGCGCGCGCGGCGCGGATCGCCGAGGAGCTGGGGCGGCCCGTGGCGACGCCCGAGCAGACGCGGGAGCTGCTGGGATTGCGGGGTCGGTAACGGGAGTTCGCGACGCGAGCCTCGACAGCGATACGATATTTAAAAGACGCAAGCGACGGCGACGATTGCTTATAAACAAACGATGCGGTCGGCGCGTGCCTGCGAGCGGCCGCCACCGGCGGCCGCGAGACAGCACGCGCGAGGGACGCGGTGAGCGCTCGGAGAGCGCGAACCGCGAGGCTGGGGAGGTGTGAGGTGCTGTGCGGTCGCGGTCGGGTGGGACTCGAAGGGGCAGCCGGGAGGACCGCGCAGGCGACGTAAGCACTGGAAGGAGCGAGGATCGCGAGCGACTGAAGCGCGTGGTTCGAGACGCCGGAGGCGTCTCGTCATCCCGAAAATCGGAGATTTTCGGGCGACAACGAGCGTGCGCGGTCCTCCCGGCTGGGGCTTCGGCGGTCCTCGCCGTCGATCCGCCAACGGCTATTTATAAACAATTGCTTCCGCTGAGATCCTATTTTCGACTGAAACGGCCGGACGATGAGGAGTACGAATCAGTCACGTCGTAATTTCTTACTTTTTACACCTAGAAAGGCGGATTATGAATGGTCCCCGTCGACACTCGAACCCTCCTACTGGGTGAGGATCGAAAGCGAACGAGACGGTGGAGTATCGGTGCCGGAATACTCTTCCTCGCGTCGATCTCCTACTTCGCGGTGGTGAGGACAGTAGGCTTTCCTCAGATCCATTTGCTGCTATGGTGGCAGGGGTACGCCGTGCTGCTCACGATCTTCGTTGCGGTCCAAGCGTACTCTAACGGGGGGATCGGAGTGAGTTGGTTGCTCGTGTTCGCTGCGGTCGCCGGAGTCATCCTGAACTACGGTGGTATCGGACTGAGCGGAGCCAAACCTGGACTGCTGTGGCTCGTCAGATACGCCGTCGTCGGAAGCGCAGTTGCCGCGGCGATCGTGGGGACGCTCGGCTTTACCATCGGAACCGCGGTCCGACGAATTGCTGGATAGGCTCTCTGTACAGAATACTCTACGTTTGATACTTTCAGGGTTGCGCGACTGAATCGACCGCAAGACCGCGCTCGCTTCCTGATCGGTAGCGGGAGTACGTGTAGTACGTCGAGAGAGAGGCCGTTTATAAAGAGAATTGGGGCGCTTCTGTCAGCTGTTTGTTAGTTACTGACGCTACCGCGGCGAGTGCCTCCAAAGCCCCAGCCGTGAGGGCGTCGTACGCTCGCTGTCGTTCGAAAGGCGCTTCGCGCCTTTCGTGATGACGAGACGCCGAAGGCGTCTCGAACCACGCTCCTCGGTCGCTCACTCCGTTCGCTCCCTGCGGTGCTTTCGTCGCCTACGACGCCCTCACGGCTGCCCCTTTGAGTCCCGCCCCGCACAGCACCGCACAGCCTCACGCCTCCCCAGCCTCGTCAGTCGCCATCGCTTCGCTCCGGCGACTGACTCCCTCGCGGGCTGGCTCGCGGCCTCCGCTTCGCTCCGGCCGCTCGCAGGCGCGCCACCGCACCCCATTTATAAGCGCTCGTCGCCGTCGTTCGTGGTTAGTTAGATACGACATCGCGGCCGCAGATCTGCGATACCTACTCCCGAAATCGCTCGTCGCTACGTCTGTACGACCGGCGGGGGGGACGTATACCACTCACTGGAGATTTCAACGGATCCAAGTGAGCAGGTAGGCCTCAGAACCTCTCACCGCAGCACCGTCGATTATTTATAAACGACAGCGTCCAGGGAACGCCCGACCTCACTCCAGCACGATCAGCACGTCGCCCATGTCGACGCTGTCGCCCTCGCCGACGTGGACGCTCGCGACGGTGCCGCCGCGCTCGGCGACCACGTCGTTCTCCATCTTCATCGCCTCGAGGACGCAGACCACGTCGCCGGCGGCGACCTCGTCGCCCTCGTCGACGTCGACCGAGAGGATCGTCCCCTGCATCTCCGCGTCGATGGCCTCGCCGCCCTCCGCGACATCGACTCCGTCGTCGCCGCCGTCGTCGGACTTCGCCTGCGGCGGACGCTGCTGGCCGCCGCTCCCGCCGCCACCGCCGCCCTCCGGCACCGGAATCGCGGGCGCGCCGCGCTCCTCTAACTCCACGTCGAAGCGCTTGCCGTTCACCTCGACGGTGAACTCGCGCTCGGTGACCTCCTCGTCGTCGCCGTCGCCCGCGGCGGACGACTCGGTCCCCCACTTCTCCTGCGCCTCGGCGACTAACTCGCGGTCGAGATCCTCGTCGAGGTACTTCGTCGTGTGCGTCCCGTCGACGAAGCGCTCGTCGTCGAGCATGAGCCGGTGGAAGGGGACGATGGTGACGACGCCGTCGACGTCGTACTCCGCGAGCGCGCGCTTCGAGCGCGCGAGACACTCCTCGCGGTCCGGGGCCCAGACGATCAGCTTCGCGATCATCGAGTCGTAGTCGGTGACGAGCTCGTCGCCCTGCCGGAGCGCGTCGTCGACGCGGACGCCGATCCCGCCCGGCGGGTCGTACGTCTCCAGTGCCCCCTCGTTGGCGGGCTGGAACTCGTTCGCGGCGTCCTCGGCGTTGATTCGGAACTCGATCGCATGACCCTCAAGCTCCACGTCGTCCTGCGAGACGGAGAGCCCCTCGCCGCTCGCGACCCGCAGCTGTTCCTTCACGATGTCGATCCCCGTCAGCGCCTCCGTGACGGTGTGTTCGACCTGGATCCGCGTGTTCACTTCGAGGAAGTAGAACGGCGTGTCCGGGCCGAGCGGCTCGGACGGGTCGCGGTCGGGGTCCTCCTCAACGAGGAACTCGACCGTCCCGGCGTTGGTGTAGTCCGCAGCGGCGACGCCCCGGCGGGCCGCCTCGCCGATCTTCTCGCGCAGCTCGTCGGAGAGCGCGGGGGAGGGCCCCTCCTCGATCACCTTCTGGTGGCGGCGCTGGAGCGAGCAGTCGCGCTCGCCGAGGTGGACCACGTCGCTCTCGGTCACCGCGGCGTCGACGTCGCCGCTTCCGCCGTCGGACCCCGCGGCAACCGGGTCGTCGGCGACGATCTGGACCTCGACGTGGCGGGGGGTCTGGAGGTACCGTTCGAGGTACACCGAGTCGTTCGAGAAGTACGCCTCCCCCTCGCGCTTGGCAGACTCGAGCGCCTCCTCAGCCTCGTCGGCGCTCTCGACGACCTTCATCCCGCGGCCGCCGCCGCCGCCCTCGGCCTTGATCGCGACCGGGTAGCCGTGCTCGTCGCCGAAGTCGGTCACCGCCTCGACGTCGGTGACCGGCTCCGTCGTCCCGGGGACGATCGGCACGTCGGCGTCGTCCATCACGCGGCGCGCGTGGGTCTTCTCGCCGAGCCGCTCCATCGCGTCGCTGGCTGGGCCGATCCACGTGATCCCCTCTGCGGCCTCGACGCGGGCCGCGAAGTCGGCGTTCTCCGCGAGGAACCCGTACCCGGGGTGGATCGCGTCGGCGCCGGCCGAGTGCGCCGCCTCGACGACCGCCTCGCCGTCGAGATAGGAGTCGGCCGCGCGTGCGGGCCCGACGTTGTACGCCTCGTCCGCATACCGGACGTGGCCGCCGTGCTTGTCGGCGTCGCTGTAGACGGCGACGGTGTCGACGCCGAGCTCCTCACAGGCGCGCATCACCCGGACCGCGATCTCGCCGCGGTTCGCCACGAGAACCTTATCGAACATTCCTGTCGGTTCTTCCACGAACTGCTACCAAACTCTGTCGGTCCGTGCCGAGACGAGCGATCGGTCCGTGCCGAGACGGATAACCGGCCTATGCCGAGACGATTAAGGGGACCGCGGGCGCCACGATGAGGTATGCTCGACGCGGGAAACCCCTACGTGCTGCCGTCGGTGCTGGTCGGCGCCGCCGTCTACCTCGGCCTCACGGTCGCCACCGACGCGTCGCTGCCGATCCGGGTCGGTGCGCTCCTTGTCTTCGTGGCTGTCGTCCCGGTGGTCCTCAACCGACTGCTCGGCGACCGAGGCGAACCGAGTGACCCCGGCGACGGTGACGAGTCAGCCGCCGCGACTGCGAGGGAGGACGCCGGCGACGACGGGCCGCGCTGAGCGACCAAGAGAGACGTTACCACAGGTATATATGTCAGCGGACGTATCTCCGAACGCGCCCTGAGGCAGGGCCGGGTCGACGGCGCAGCGGTTCGACGCCGCGCTGTCGGGGGAATGTACGCGGCCGGACGCCCTCGCGTCCGGCAGCTCTGTTCGACGTGTCGAGTGCCCGACCAGCGACTGGTCGACACGGAGAGCGTTCGAACGAAAGACGGGAGCGACGCGACCGCGACTCAGAATCGGTCGCTGCGACCGGCCGCGGCCCACGGGTCCGTCGGCGCGTCGGCAGGGACGCGCACCCGTCGGCGGTGGAGCCGGTCGATCCGGTCGGCGAGCCCCCAGCGGTCCTCCTCGCGCCCCTCCTCCCCGTCGCTCGCGGCGGCCGCGGCGGCGAGTTCGCCGTCTCGGAGGTGCGCGGCGACCGCGGCGGCGATGGCGGCCGCCTCGTCATCGCCGGCGTCGTCCGGGATCGAGAGGCCGGCAACCGGGAGATCGCCGTCGGCGCTCTCCCCGTCGACCGCTTCGTCGTCGGCCGCCATCAGATCGGGATGTTGCCGTGCTTCTTGGCGGGCTGGTCCGAGCTCTTCCCCTTCAGCATCTTCAGGTCCTCGATCAGGCGGGCGCGGGTCTCGGTCGGCTCGATGACGTCGTCAACGAAGCCGCGGTCGGCGGCGGTGTAGGGGTTCGCGAACTCCTCGCGGTACTCGTCGATGAGCTCCTGTCTGCGCGCGTCGGGGTCGTCGGCCTCGGCCAGCTCCTCGCGGTAGAGGACGTTGACCGCGCCCTTCGGCCCCATCACCGCGATCTCCGAGGTGGGCCACGCGTAGTTGACGTCGCCGCCGATGTGTTTCGAGGACATCACGCAGTAGGCCCCGCCGTACGCCTTCCGGGTGATGACGGTCAGGAGGGGAACGGTCGCCTCCGAGAAGGCGTACAGCAGCTTCGCGCCGTGGCGGATGATCCCATTGTGTTCCTGATCCGTGCCGGGCATGAAGCCGGGCACGTCCTCGAAGGTGAGGATCGGGATGTTGAACGCGTCACAGAAGCGGACGAACCGCGCCCCCTTCTGGCTCGCCTCGATGTCGAGCGTGCCGGCGTTCACCCGGGGGTTGTTGGCGACGACGCCGATCGAGTGGCCGTCGAGGCGGGCGAAGCCGACGACGATGTTCTTCGCGAAGTTCTCGTGCACCTCGAAGAAGGAGCCCTCGTCGGCCACGCTGCCGATCACGTCCTTCATGTCGTACGGCTTCCGGGGGGCGTCCGGGACGATCTCCGCGAGCTCGTCGTCGGCGCGCTCCGGGTCGTCCCACGGCTCGACGCGCGGCGGGTCCTCCACGTTGTTCGCGGGGAGGTACGAGAGCAGCCGCGCGATGTTGTCGAGCGCCTCCTCCTCGCTCTCCTCGGCGAAGTGCGCGACGCCGGAGGTCGACGAGTGGGTGACCGCGCCGCCCAGCTCCTCGAAGCTCACCTCCTCGCCGGTGACCGTCTCGATGACGTCCGGCCCGGTGATGAACATGTGGGAGGTGTCTTTCACCATGAACGTGAAGTCCGTGATGGCGGGCGAGTACACCGCGCCGCCCGCGCACGGCCCCATGATCGCCGAGATCTGGGGGATCACGCCCGACGCTTCCGTGTTGCGCCGGAATATCTCCGCGAAGCCGCCGAGCGAGGCGACCCCTTCCTGAATCCGGGCGCCGGCGGAGTCGTTGAGGCCGACGACGGGCGCGCCCACGTCCATCGCCTTGTCCATCACCTTGCACACCTTCTCGGCGAACACCTCGCCGAGCGACCCGCCGAAGACGGTGAAGTCGTGCGCGAACACGAACGTCTTCCGGCCGTTCACCTCACCGTAGCCGGTCACCACGCCGTCGCCCGGGATCTGCTGTTCCTCCATCCCGAACGTGTGGTTGCGGTGGGTGCGGAACCGGTCGAACTCGTGGAAGGTCCCGTCGTCGAGGAAGTAGTCGATCCGCTCGCGGGCGGTCATCTTCCCCTTGTCGTGTTGCGACTGGATCCGGTCTTCGCCTCCGCCCTTGGCCGCCCGCTCGCGGCGCTCCCGAAGGTCCTCGATACGGTCGTCCATCGTCACGGCGGACCACCCTGAGTCATTACCTCGTCGGTCGGACAGCGGCGTCAAAAGGGTTCCCCTATCCGACGTTTTGGCGTTCGACGCGCGTCGAAGCCGAACCGCGGATCCGACGGCGAACAGACGGAACCGCGCTCGACGGCGCGACCGCCGCGGAGCGGCCCTGTCGCCGGTTCACACGGTGAGGGTCGGTTCGACGCTTTTAAACCTCCGATGGACCTCTCTCCGATGAGACAGGCTTCGCCTGTTTCACTGACCCGTAGGAGCGACCTGCGTACTACGGAGGTGAAAATGGCAGACACAATACAAGAGGCCGTAACCCTCGCACTCGACGATGCGCCCGAGCGGAACTTCCGCGAGACCGTGGACATCGCGATCAACCTGCGAGACCTCGACCTCAACGATCCGTCGAACCGTATCGACGAGTCCGTCGTGCTGCCGGCTGGAACGGGGCAGGAGACACAGATCGTCGTCTTCGCGGAGGGCGAAACCGCCGTCCGCGCAGAGGAGGTCGCTGACGAAGTGCTCGACAGCGACGACCTCGAAGACCTCGGAGACGACGACGACCGCGCTAAGGACCTCGCCGACGACACCGACTTCTTCGTCGCCGAGGCCAACCTGATGCAGGACATCGGTCGGTACCTCGGTACCGTCCTCGGTCCGCGCGGGAAGATGCCTACCCCACTACAGCCGGACGACGACATCGTCGAGACCGTCAACCGGATGAAGAACACGGTGCAGCTCCGGTCGCGCGACCGGCGCACGTTCCACACCCGCGTCGGCGCCGAGGACATGGGCGCCGACGCGATCTCGGACAACATCGACGTCATCATCCGGCGACTCGAAGCAGACCTCGAGAAGGGCCCGCTCAACATCGACGGGATCTACGTGAAGACCACGATGGGTCCCGCGAAGGAGGTGCCCGTATGAGCTCGGCCCGCAAGACCGAGACGATCCCGGAGTGGAAACGGGAGGAGGTCGACGAGCTCGTCGACTTCATCGACTCCTACCAGTCCGTCGGGATCGTCGGCGTGGCCGGCATCCCGAGCCGGCAGCTCCAGGCCATGCGCCGGGAGCTCCACGGCTCGGCGGCCGTCCGCATGAGCCGCAACACGCTCACGAACCGGGCGCTCGAGGAGGTCGACGACGGCGTCGAGCAGCTGACGGAGTACGTCAGCGGCCAAGTGGCGCTCGTCGGCACCAACGACAACCCGTTCGGCCTCTTCAAGCAACTCGAAGCCTCGAAGACCCCCGCCCCGATCAACGCGGGCGAGGTGGCCCCCAACGACATCGTGATCCCCGAGGGCGACACCGGCGTCGACCCGGGGCCGTTCGTCGGCGAGCTCCAGACCGTGGGCGCGTCCGCCCGCATCATGGACGGCTCGATCAAGGTGACCGAGGACTCGACCGTGCTGACGGAGGGCGAGGTCGTCGACGACGACCTCGCGAACGTCCTCGTCGAGCTCGGTATCGAGCCCAAGGAGGTCGGCCTCGACCTGCGCGCCGTCTACTCCGAGGGCGTCCTCTTCGAGCCCGACGAGCTCGAACTCGACGTCGACGAGTACGAGGCGGACATTCGGTCCGCCGCGGCCGCCGCGCGTAACCTCTCTGTCAACGCCGCGTACCCGACGGCCGCCACCGCCGGCACCCTTCTCGCGAAGGCGTCCGGCGAGGCGAAGTCCGTCGGCCTGTTCGCGGAGATCGAGAGCCCGGACGTCGTGCCCGACCTGATCGGGAAGGCCGACGCCCAGCTGCGCGCGCTCGCAGCCCAGATCGACGACGAGGAGGCGCTCCCCGAGGAGCTCCAGGGCGTCGAGGCCGCGCCGGCACCGGAGCCGGCGGCCGACGACGCCGACGAGGAGGAGGAACAGGCGGACGACAACACGGAAGACGCCGAGGAGACCGACACCGACGACGACGCCGACGACGACGGCGACGACGGCGGCGAGGGACTCGGCGCGATGTTCGGATAACACGAGGTACACACCAATGGAATACGTTTACGCTGCGCTCATCCTGAACGAGACTGGCGAAGAGATCAACGAAGACAACGTCACCGGCGTGCTCGAAGCCGCCGGCGTCGACGTCGAGGAGTCCCGCGTCAAGGCGCTCGTCGCCGCGCTGGAGGACGTCGACATCGAGGAGGCCATCGAGACGGCCGCCGCGGCCCCGGCCGCCGGCGCGTCCACCGGTGGCTCTGCGGACGCCGACGCGTCCGCCGACGAGGCGGACGACGACGACGATGACGACGACGAGGCCGAGGCCGCCGACGAGGCGGCCGACGACGACGAGGAAGAGGGCGACGGCGGCGAAGGGCTCGGCGAGCTCTTCGGCTGAGCCGGCGCGCGACTCCCCGACGCCGACCGCGTCGACCGATCACCGATTTTTCGCGACGCGCCAGTATCCGGAGTGATAACGTCGTCCGCGATTTTATATACCGATCTCGGGAACGGAGAGTCGATGAAGATCGTCGACGGCGACAAGGCGGAGTGCGACCGGTGCGGGTCCGTGTTCCCGCTCGCGGACGTCTCCCTGTTGGAGAAGGAGACCAACCGCGACTACGAGCGGGTGCTGTGCGAGGAGTGTCTGAAGATCGTCGGCGTGCCGCGAGGGTACACCCTGCGGCGGGACATCACGCACCTCGCGACGTGAGCGCCCCGCGGGCGGGACGCCCATCGAAGTCCTTTTTTAGCGGCGACGGGAAGCCGCACTCATGGAAATCGACGCGGAGCTCCGTCGGCAGATCGCGGTCTCGCTGGCGGCGGCCGCGGTGTTCATCGTCGGGCTGATCGCCATCGGGGTCACCTTCGGCGGGTCGACGGTCCTTCCGGAGGCGGGAGCGATCGCGCTCATCGCGCTGTTGGCCGGATTCGTCCTGCTGATGGCCGGGGTCGGGACGTACCTGATGCGCGCGAAAGACGAGTCGTAGTCCGCCCGGGCCGTCGCCGCTCTCTTAAATTGTCTTCCGCGTTCGGCGCGCGGCGTTCACGCTTCGTCTGCTCTGTCAGTCTTCCTCCGCCTTCTCAGTCCTCCTCCGTTCCCTCAGTCCTCCTCCGACCCGTCAGCCTCGCGTCCGTCCCGCCAGTCGGTCACGTCGTCGGCGGCGGCCACCTGCTTCTCGTAGTACGAGAGGGGGTCGGCCGCCACCTGCATGTGGTCGTCCTCGTTGTGGCAGATCCCGTAGTTCGCGAGCGTCTCGCAGGTCGGCGGCGGGTACTGGGTACCCCGGTCGTCGGTCAGGTACTCGGTCTGGTAGCGGATCCCCTCGGCGTCGAGGCTCGTGTCCGCGCAGAACGCGACGACCTCGTCGGGCGTCATGCCGATGCCGACGAGGAACGCCATCAGCGCGAACGACTCGGCCGCGGAGAGGGCGGCGTCGCGCTCCGCCTTCTCGATCAGGTTCGTCATACACGGCGGGAACAGCGCGGGAGCGACGACGTCCGGCGGCTCGGCGTACGTCCGCTCGGAGAGCAGCCGCCGGAGGTCGGCGACCCGGGACTCCAGCGCCGCGGCGATCTCCTCGTCGGCGCCTAGTTCGAAGGGGAGCCCCTCGGCGACCCGGGCCTCGACGGCGGCCTCCAGCGCCGCGAGCAGCTCCTCGCGGGAGACCCGCACCGCGCCGTCGGCGAGCGCGCGGTTGACGAGCCGCCACGAGTCGCCCCACTCGGGGGAGGTGAGCCGGAGGTACGGGCCGACGTCGATCCGGTAGCCGTCGGGGTCCCGGCCGGCGCCGCTCCCGGTCGGACCTCCTCCGGTCGCGCCGCCCCCGGCTCCGCCGCTCGTCGTCCCGCCTCCCGTGCCGCCGCGGACGCCGGCCGGCGCGGTCGCGTCCGGGCGCACGGCGTCTGCGAGGTCGAACTCCGCGAGCAGATCGTCGAGCCCGACCGTCGCGGACGACACCGACCGCAGCTCGTCGTCGGTCTCCAAGTCGCGGCGGACCCGCTCCATGGCGGTCGCCGCCTCCGCGGCCGCGTACTTCTCGATGGCGGGCTGGGAGTCGAGCAGGGAGACGAGGATCCGCGCGATGGGGTACGAGAGCAGCTCCGCCTGCGTGTCGGACGCCGACTCGCCGGGGAAATCGCCGCTCTCGGCGGCGACGGTCCCCTCAAGGAGGGCGCGTTCGACGCGCTCGCGGGCGCGCTCGACGGCCGGCGCGTCGGCCGCGACGAGCTCCGGCAGCGACACCGCGGCCTCGGCGACCGCCTCGCGGGCGCTCGCGAAGAACGGGTACTTGGCGTCGAGCGCGTCCATGTCGGCCCGAGGTAGTGAGGGCCGGCGAATAAGCGGTGCGGTCCGCGGGCGGTCGCGTCGCGGTGGCGGGGGACGCGGTCGGGTCGCGGGGGCGGAGGCCGCGGACGGGCGGACCGCCGTCGGCCCGCGACAGGACCGAGGACTACTCCTCGGGCTCCTCGACGGCCGCGCCCGGCGCGTTCGACTTGACGCTCTCGAGCCCCTGTTTCGCCTTCTGCTTGGAGGCGTACCCCTGCCCGCTGTCGGAGATGATGTTCCCGTTCTCGTGGCGGAGCCGCCAGCGGTACTCGTCCGCGTTGTCGCGGAACAGCTCGAAGGTCGCGTCGCTGCCTCCCTCCTCGGGCGGCTCCTCGTCGCGCGAGACGTCGACGACGTGCGCGCCCGGCGCGTTCCGCTGGACGCTCTCGATCCCCGAGCGGGCGTCGCGCTTGTCGGCGTACCCCTCGCCGCCGTCGGCGACGATGTTGCCGTTGTCGTGGCGGAGCCGCCAGCGGTACTCGTCCGCGCTGTCGGCGTACAGCTCGAACGTCGCCTTGCTCGCGCTCGCGTCCTCGTCGACCGCGGCCGCCTCGTCGGGCCACTCCATCTCGACCTCGAAGTGGACGGTCCCGTCCGCGCGCTCCAGCTCGACCTCGACGTCGCCGGTCGCGGCGGGCTCTACCGTCACCGTTCCCCCCTCGTCGACCGGCACCGGCTCCCCCCGTCCGAGCGCTCGGGCGATCCGCCGAAGGTACGTGGCTAACCCCTGTCGGCTCCGCGACCGCCTCGACTCGTGGATGGTGTCGTCGGACATGCGCGAGAAGCGTCACCGCCGCGAAACAAAAGTGTACGCCCGAACACGGGCGTCTCGCGTGCCAGCCCGGTTGTTCGGCGTCCGACGGTCACGCCGCGGGGTCGGCCGCGTCCGGCCGCTCCGCGATGATCGTCTCGCCCGCGCGCACGCTGTCCCCCTCGGCGACCAGCAGGTCCTCGCGGCTCACGGCCGCGGGCAACACCACGTCGGCGCGGGAGCCGAACGAGACGTGGCCGACGCGGTCGCCGCGCTCGACGCGGTCGCCGGCCTCGACCGACGGGTGGATCCGCCGGGCGAACCAGCCCGCGATGACGAGCAGCTCGTACTCGCCGCAGTCGATCGCCACCTGCTCGTTGCGGTCCGACTCCTTGTCGAACGCCGGGCGGTTCGCGCCGGGGCGGTGGCGGACCTCGCGGACCTCGCCCGCGAGCGGCGCGCGGTTGACGTGGACGTCGGTGACGTTCATGAACACCCCCACGCGGAGCCGCGAGCCCTCCTCGCGGACCACGGAGACGGTGCCGTCGGCCGGAGAGACGACCGCCTCCTCGCCCGTCGGCGGGTCGCGCTCGGGGTCGCGGTGGAACCAGAGGACCCCGACCGCGAGCGCGACGAGCGCGGCGCCGACCGGCGGGACGAACGGCAGCGCGACGGCGCCCGCGAGCGCCGGGACGAGCGCGAGGTCCCACGCGGCGTCGACCACCGGGAACGGGAGGAGCCGCGAGAGCGGCGGCGCGCGGCTCACGGCGCCACCTCCGCGTCCCGCAGCTCGGGCGAGAGCTCGGTTCGGCCCGCCGCCCACGCCGCGAGCAGGTGGACGAGGTGGGTCGTGTCGTCGAGCCCGTCGGACATGTCGAGGTCGGCCTCGCCCGCGAGCGCGTGGAGCCGCGCGAGGTCGTCGCCGCCGTACTCGGAGCCGGCGCGGGCGACCCGGAGCGTCTCGCGGAGCAGCTCCCCCCCGTCGTACCCCTCGTCGAGGAGGTCGTCGAGCGTCGAGCGGGCGTCCTTCAGGTCGCCGCTCCGGGCGTCGGCGAGCGCCTCGCGGAGCGCGTCGTCGTCGCCCACCTCGCCCAGCGTCTCGTAGGCGGTCGACATGGTGACCTCGCCGCCCTCGACCGCGGTCGCCTGCGCCGAGAGGATCGCCTCGCGGAGGTCGCCGCCGGCCGCGCTGGCGACGAACTCCAGCCCGTCGCCGTCGTAGTCGACGCCCTCGCGGTCGCAGATCGTTTCGAGGACGTCGATCGTCTCGTCGGTGGTCGGGGAGCGCACGCGGACCGGGAAGCAGCGCGACCGGATCGGCGCGATGAGCTTCGAGGGCTGGCGGGTCGCGATCACGAACTGGGTGGTCCGGTGGTGCTTCTCCATCACGCGGCGCAGCGCCTGCTGGAAGTCCTCGCGGATCGCCTCCGCGTTGTCCAAGAGGATCGTCTTGTACTCGCCGGACATCGGCGCGTACGACGCGGACTCCTTCAACACGCGGTTGATCATGTCGCGTTTCGCCATCGAACTCCGGCCGGCGAGGAACCCCTCGAACCGCGGGTCGGTCCGGATATCCTTTTTCGTCCGGCCGAAGAAGTCGGCGACGTTGATCTCGATCAGGTCGGCGTCCGGGTCGGCGTGCGACGCGTCGGCGAGCGCCCGCGCCGCCGCGGTCTTTCCGACGCCCGGCGGCCCCTGGACGACGAGGTTCATCGGCTCGTCGACGGCCCGGCGCAGCCGGTCGCGGGCCTCGTCCTGCCGGATCTCGTCGAGGTCGGGCGCGTGCGTGTCTATCCACAGCGGTCCGTCCATGCCGTGTGGGTCCGGTCCGGGCGCTCAAGAATCGGTCGGTCGGCGCGCCGAGACGGCGAGCCCGCCTCGGTACCGGAGGGAAACGCACGTCTCGAACCGGCTCCGTCGACGGGTGATTTCGTTACGATCGCCCCCCTTCGAGTCGTTCAGAAGTGGTGCGTCGACGACAGTCCGATACCCGGGATTACTTCCGCAAAATAGGTTAGAGACGTTTTTCGACTCGTTCCTCCGCCGTGAGTTTTTAATAGTATTTTGAGTAAATGAACATCAATCGTTAAGTATGGGCCAGTCAAAGCTGTGGACACATGTCACGTGACAACAGTGCCGATTCGGAGAGCGGACTCACCCGTCGCCACTACGTGGCCGGCGCCGGGAGCCTCGCAACCGTGGGGATCGCCGGCTGTTCCGGCGGTGGCGACGGTGGCGACGGCGGAGACGGCAGCGACGGCGGCGACGGCGGCGACGGCGGCAGCGGAGATCCGGTCGAAGCGCTACACGGCTGGACCGGCGGCGACGGCGCCGCGGCGGCCGAAGCGTTAGAGGAGGCGTTCAACGAGGCGCATCCCGACACCGGCCTCAACATGAACGCCATCGGCGGCGGCGGCAACCAGAACCTCGACGCCGTGGTCGCGAACCGCCTCCAGAGCGACGACCCGCCGGGGTCGTTCGCCGGGTGGCCCGGTCCGAACCTCCAGCGCTACGAGGGCGTCCTCGGCAGCGTCGACGACGTCTGGGAGGAGAACGGCTTCGAGGACGCGATGGTCGACGAGGCCGTCGAACTCCACCAGCAGGGCGGTAGCTACCGCGCCGTCCCGCTCGGCTCTCACCGACTGAACTGCCTGTTCTACAACGTCTCCGTCGTCGAGGACGCCGGGATCGACGTCGACTCGCTGAACAGTCCCTCGGCGCTCATCGACGCCTTCGACACGGTCGCCAGCGAGACGGACGCGGTTCCGATGACCCACGCGATGTCCGGCACCTGGACCACGACCCAGCTGTGGGGCGCCGTGATGCTCGGCGAGAACGGCTACCAGCCGTACATGGACTTCCTCGCCGGCGACGGCGACGAGGAGGCCGTTCGCACCGCGTTCGAGACGACCGCGGAGATGCTGGAGAACTACATCAGCGACGACGCGGCCTCGCTCAACCTGACCTCGTCGAACACGAACATCATCAACGGCGACGCCGCCTTCATCCACCAGGGTAACTGGGCGGCGGGCGCCTTCCGGAACGCCGAGGACTTCGAGTACGAGGACGACTGGGGCTTCAAGACGTTCCCCGGCACGGAGGGGATGTACACGCTCCACTTCGACTCGTTCATCTACCCGGCGAACAACCCGACGCCCGAGGCCTCGAAGACCTGGGAGGCGTTCGTCGGCAGCCCCGAAGCGCAGATCGCCTTCAACCAGTACAAGGGCTCGATCCCGACCCGCACCGACGTGAGCATGGAGGAGTTCGGTCCGTACCTCCAGGAGACGGCCGAGGACTTCGCCAACGCGGAGTACCGGCCGCCGAACCTCCAGCACGGGCTCGGCGTCCCCTCCGAGACGATGACGGCGCTCAACGAGGTCATCTCCTCGGAGTTCACCGGCCCGTACAACGTCGACGCGGCGACGACGGGCTTCCTGGACGCGGTGTCGAACTGAGCACGATCAGATGCTCGATTTTTATCGTCGATTGCACCGAACGATCAGGCCCTCCTCGGGGGACGACGCGGACGAGGTCCGCGCCGACGGGGGCGTCGTGAGCGACGGCCCCGCCGCCGACCAGCCGACGGAGCCGGACCGGGACGCGACGACGCGCCTCAAGGCGGCCCTGGACCGGCGGTTCGGGAGCGACTTCATGGAGTCGTCGGTGTTCTGGCTCCCGCCGTTCCTGCTGATGGGCCTGTTCGTCTACGGTGCGGTCATCTGGAACCTCCTCATCTCGCTGACCGACTACGAGCGCTTCGAGAACGCCCCGGACTACTCGGACCTCGACTTCGAGATGTACACCCGGGCGCTCGCGGACTCCGGGTTCATCGACGCCGCGGTCAACACGCTCATCCTTCTGGTCCTGTTCACGGCGGGAACGCTCGTCGTGGGCCTCCTCTTGGCGATCCTGATCGACAGGGGGATCCGGTTCGAGAACTCGTTCCGGACGATCTACCTCCTGCCGATGAGCCTCTCGTTCGTGGTCACCGCCCAGTTCTGGCTGTGGATATACAACTACAACAACGGGATCGCCAACAGCGTCATCGGGACGTTCGGCCTCGGGCCGGTGAGCTGGCTCGGCAATCAGGACATCGTCCTCTACGCGATCATCTTCGCGTTGATGTGGCAGTTCTCGGGGTACGCGATGGTCGTGTACCTCGCCGGCCTGCGCGCGATTCCGCGGGAGCACTACGAGGCCGCCAAGGTCGACGGCGCGTCGACACTGAAGATGTACTGGCGCGTGATCATTCCCCAGCTGAAGGGCGCGACCATCAGCGCGGCCGTCGTGCTGATGGTGTTCGGCATGAAGGCGTTCGACTTCCTCTACTCGCTCGTGGGGGGGTACCGACCGCCGAACGGCGCCGACATCCTCGCGACGAAGATGGTGCGCGAGGCGTACGCGAACCTCAACTGGGCGTACGGGTCGGCGATCGCGATCGTCCTGTTCGCGATGGCGCTCGGCGTCATCGGCCCGTACCTCGTCTACGAGTACCGGAGGGATAACCTATGAGCGACACAGAACCTCGAACCGACGGCGGCGCGACGACGATAGCCCGGATGCGCCGAAACCTCGACCGGATGACGGCCGAGGACGCCGGCCTGTACGTCGTCCTGATCTTCGCGGCGGTGTTCTACCTCGTTCCGATCGAGTCCGGGCTGGTGACGTCGTTCAAGACCGGAACCGCGATCATCGAGACGGCGCCGTTCGCCCCGCCGGGACCGTCCGGATTCACCTTCGAGAAGTGGCAGACGGCGATCGACGCGCTGCTTCGCGGGATGGGGAACAGCCTGCTGTACGCCGTGCCCGCGACGGTCATCTCGGCGGTCGTCGGGAGCGTCACGGCGTACGGGCTGACGATCCCGACCTGGAAGAAGTCGTACAAGGCGGTGGTGCTAATGTTGATCATCGCCGGGATCTTCATCCCGTATCAGGCCGTGCTGGTGCCGCTGACCCAGTTCTGGTCGCAGTGGGCCCAGCTCGATCAGGTGTTGTCGTTCGTCTGGGCGCTCGGCGTCTCGAACGACTACGCCGGCATCGTCGAGCTGGTGATCACCCACGTCGCCTACGGGATCCCGATCTGTACGCTCCTGTTCCGGACGTACTACAAGACGATGAGCGACGAGATGATCGAGTCGGCCCGCCTCGACGGGGCGACGCTCCGCCGGGTGTACCGCCGGATCGTCCTCCCGCTGTCGGGACCGATGTTCGCGGTCGTCCTCATCTATCAGTTCACCCAGATCTGGAACGACCTCCTGTTCACGCTGGTGCTCGTCTCGACGGAGTCGAGCCCCGCGGCGCCCGTCGTGTTGATCCTCGCGGGCCTCGGGACCTCGCTGGAGGGGCAGGACTTCGCGCTCCGGATGGCCGGGGCGTTCTTCGCGGCGCTGCCGACGCTGGCGGTGTACATCTTCTTCGGCGAGGAGTTCGCCGAGGGGGTGGCGGCGTGACCCGGACGCCGACATCGGCCGGCGGCGGCCGTCGCCCGGGACGGCGGCGGCCGGACTGCGAGACGGCGCGGCGCGCGAACGACCACACGACACCGACCACAACACAAAGACATGGCAACGCTTGAACTCGACTCGATAACGAAGACGTTCCAGGACGGAGACGAGGAGATCGTCGCGGTCGACGACGTCTCGATGTCGATCGACGACGGCGAGTTCCTCGTCGTCGTCGGTCCGTCCGGCTGCGGGAAGTCCACGACGCTCCGGATGGTCGCGGGCTTGGAGACGATCACCGCCGGCACGCTCAGCATCGACGACCGCGTCGTCAACGACGTGAAATCGCAGGACCGAGACATCGCGATGGTGTTCCAGTCGTACGCGCTCTACCCGCACATGAGCGTCCGACAGAACATGTCGTTCGGGCTCGAGGAGTCGACGGACCTCCCGGACGACGAGATCAACCGGATGGTCTCGGAGACGGGCGAGATGCTCGGCATCTCGGACCTGCTCGACCGGAAGCCGAGCGACCTCTCCGGCGGCCAACAGCAGCGCGTCGCCCTCGGCCGCGCCATCGTGCGCGACCCCGAGGTGTTCCTGATGGACGAGCCGCTCTCGAACCTCGACGCGAAGCTCCGCGCGGAGATGCGCACCGAGCTCCAGCGGCTCCAGAACGACCTCGGCGTGACGACGGTGTACGTCACCCACGACCAGACGGAGGCGATGACGATGGGCGACCGGATCGCCATCCTCGACGGCGGCGAGCTCCAGCAGGTCGCGACGCCGCTGGAGTGTTACCACGAGCCGTCGAACCAGTTCGTCGCGAGCTTCCTCGGCGAGCCGTCGATGAACTTCTTCGACGTGACGCTGGAGGGCGACCGCCTCGTCGGCGACGCCTTCGACTACCCGATCCGCGAGGACGTCCGGGCGGACCTCGGCGACGCGACCGACCTCGTCCTCGGGATCCGCCCCGAGGCCGTCGAGCTCGTCGACGAGGCCGGCGACCACGAGTTCGAGACCACCGTCGACGTCGTCGAGCCGATGGGCGACGAGAACACGGTGTACCTCCACTTCGACCCGGACGCCGACCCCGAGACCGCGTCGGCGCTCGTCGCGACGATCGACGGGTTCAACCGGGTTAGCGAGGGCGACACGGTGACCGCGCGGATCCCGGAGGACGCGATCCACCTCTTCGACCGGAGCACGGGCGAGGCGCTCCACAACCGGTCGATGGAGGACGCGGCGGACCAGGTCGACCTCTGACCGGCGCCGCGCGTCGTCGCGGTTTTTTCGAAGCGTCTCGCCCGGACCGACTCACCAGTACTTGGTCCGGTCGACGCCGTCGGCGAGCAGCGCCGCGGCGGCGACGTGCGCGTACGCGCCCCACGCGAGCGCGAGCAGCGCCGCGACGCTCCGCGTGGCCGTCGCCGCGAGCGCGGTCCACGCGACGACGACGAGGACCGTCGCGCCGACCCACGCGAGGAAGTACGAGCTGGAGGCGGTCCCGGCGAGCGCCTCCCGCCGGAGGCCGGCGCGGAGCCCCTCGCGGACGCTCACGGCGGCGGCCGACGGGAAGAGGTACGCGCAGACGACCGTGACGAGCAGCGCGACGGTCGAGAGCGTCGCGAGCCCCACGCCGCTCAGCGCGCTCGGGACCCGCCCGGCCGCGACGACGTAGCCGACGCCGGCGACGGTGACGACCGCCGGGGAGAGGTAGACGGCGGCGGCGCCGGAGAGCCGCCCGGCGAGCCGCGCCGTCGCGCGCGTCGCGACGGCCGGGAACCCCTCGCCCGCGAGCACGCCGCCAACGAGGCCGAGGAACGCGGCGAGCGGGCCGACGGCGAGCAGGAGCGGCGCCACGAGCGCCCAGTCGGGCCAGAGGCCGGCCGCGATCCGGAGCAGCGCGCCGGCGAGCAACAGCGCCGCGAGACACGTCGCGGTGCCGTCCAGCCGCGTCCGGTCGGCGAACGGGTAGCGGAGCGCCTCGAGGAACATCTCACGCGCCCCGCGGCGGCCCGGCGGTCCCGCGCGTCCGCCGGCTGTCGGTCGGTTCGAACACGTTCGACCGCGTCGCCGCCGGCCCGCAAAACGGTGTCGGTCGCGCCCGCGGCGCGAGGCGCGGGTCGGTCACTCTCGGAGCCGCTCCATCTCGCGTCGGACCCCCGCGCGGACGCGGTCGGCGACGTCGCCGTCGGCCGAGTCGGCGACCGTCTCGGCGTCTTCGGTCTCCAGCAGGCGGTCGAGCCTGCGCTCGAACTCCGTCTCGTCGATCTCGCCGCGCGCGTACCGCTCGCGGAGGGCGTCGAGCGCGGGGTCGCCGGTCGCGTCCTCGCGCTCGTCGGGGTCGTCGTCCGGGACGGGCTTCGTCAGGGTGTGGAGGACGGGGAGGAGGATGCCGAGGCCGAAGAACCACGCGAGCGGGAGGGTCCACCAGAGGCCGGTGAGGAGCGGGGCGGCGACGCCGGCGCCGACGACGCAGAGCGCGAACACCCGCCGCCAGCGGTGGCGGAGGTTCCACGCGACCCGGCCGGGGAGTCCGGTCATGGTCGGGCCGACGCCTGCGAGGCCCAAAGCGGTTTCGTCGGCGGGTCACTCCTCGTCGAGGCCCTCGATCACCAGCCGGTCGCCCGGCTCGACGCCGTGGCGCTCGCTCCACCCTCGCGGGGCTTCGAGGACGTACCGCCCGGTTCCCTCGTAGCGCGTGAACGGTCGCGACTCCGGTTCCGCCTCGTGGATCCGGGTGACCGTCCCGTTCGCGTCCGCGAAGACGATGTCGATGGGGAACGCCATGTCGCGCATCACGTAGGCGCGCTCGGCGCTCTCGCCGTGGACGAACAGCATCCCCTCCCCGTCGTCGAGCGCTTCGGTCGCGGAGAGGCCGACGTACTGCTTCACGAACCCGTCGGCGACCCGTGCTTCGACGGTCGCGAGCGTCTCGCCCGTCTCGCCGTCGACGGCCTCGACCGTGGTCGTGTCGTAGCCGGTGATGAGGAGGGCCGGGTTCGTCGCGGCGACGGCGGCTCCGAGGAGGCCGACGAGCGCGAGCGCGGCCGCGACCCCGACGAGGCGGCGGTTCACGGTCGGGGTTCGCGTCGCGGAAGGAAATCGTTTTCCGCTCTCGGCGGGTTCAAACGGGTGAGGGCTCGTGGTCTAGCTGGTTATGACGCGGCCTTTACAAGGCTGAGATCGGCGGTTCGAACCCGCCCGAGCCCATTTCTGGGACGAACGAAGTGAGTCACAGAAATGTCTGCGAGGGCGCGGTTCGAACCCTATCGGTCGCGCGCAGCGAGCGAAGCGAGCGAGCACGTCCGATTTCGGTTCGAACCCGCCCGAGCCCACTGTTGCTGTCGCGAGCAATTTCGCGAGCGACAGCAACGTGCGTGTTTGAGGGCGGGTTCGAAGCAGGGAACGGAGCGAGCGGTGCGAGGTGCGAGCAACGCGAGCACCTCGGCGGCGAGCGGAGTGAGTGAGGTTTGAACCCGCCCGAGCCCATCTCCTGGGCGAGCAATTCCGCGAGCTACAGGTACGGAGAGGCCGGTTGGAACGCCTGGAGAAGTTACCGGAACTGACTCCCAAGGGTTGCCTGTCCGTGACCGTCTGCGTCCCCGTCGATCGACTCGGACTCGTTGTACGGGGAGTGCGTCACGGCGTATCCGCTCTCCGTCTGCTCGACGCCGTCGATCGTATAGAGTTGGAGGGGTTTCTCCTGTTTCGTCGTGACCGGGAAGTCGTAGTTTTCGGCGTCGTATTTGAACTCCTTGCCGTCTTCCAAGCGCTGCTCGACGAACTCCTCGTGGTCTCGAACCCGTTTCGACACCGTGGCGTGAGCGAGCTCCGCGACGTCGGCGACCTCCGCGTCGAACACCTCCGTGAACTTCTCTTGGAGCTCGTACCCGACGGAGTTCCGAGCGGCGATCATCGCCGCCAGCGAGGTCGTCCCGGTCCCCCAGAACGGGTCGAGCACTGTGTCTCCGTAGACGCTGTACATGTTGATGAGCCTGTACGGGACTTCCAGCGGGTACGCGGCCGAACGGTCCCTGAGCTCGGTGTCGGCGTCCGTTAGCTCCTGTGACGTTCCCCGAACGTCTTCCCAGACGTCGGAGAACCACTCGTTGCGCTCCTCCCAGAAGTACGCCGACTCGTATCGGACGTCGGTCCCGGACGGGAACTCCCGGCTCTGTTTCCCGTTACGGAAGACGAGCAGGTACTCGTGTTCGAGGGTCGCGTACGCGTTCGGTGGCATCATCCCCGACCCCATGAACTTCGCCGCCGAGTTGGCGGGTTTCCGCCAGAGGATGTCCGGGAGGGGTTCAAACCCCATCTCGTCGAAGCGCTCGGTGATACGCGCGTGGTTCTGGTAGACTCTGAAACTGTCGTCCACCTTCCGAGTCGCGTCGCCGACGTTGATACACGCGATCCCGCCGTCAACGAGGACCCGTTCGACTTCGTCCCACGTCTCGGCGAGCTCCTCGTGCATCAGGTCGAAGGCCCGCCGACCGTCGCCTTCGTCGAGAGACGTTTCGATGTCTGCGTTCAGCGAGAAGAAGAGGTCGTCCCACATCTCGATCATCGGATACGGCGGGGAGGTTACGACGAGTTCGACCTCGTTGTCGTCTAACTCCGAGAGCGAGGTCGAGTTCCCGACGAAAACGTCGTGGGCAGTCTCCATACGCACAGGCTATTCGTGCGAGCGTTTGTAGCTATTGTTGCGCCCGTCGACCCGCGCGCATCGGCCCGAAAAGCTCTACGACGGGGGCGCCTACAGGTCGTCCGCGTCGAACTTCAGCAGTCCGGCGAGCGGCGGCGCGAGCGTCCAGAACACGAGCATCGCGGCCGCCGACAGCTGCTGGTTCACGGTGTCGCCGGTGAACAGCTGCTCCGCGAGGAAGGCGTTCGACAGCGCCTCCACGGCGGTCGTTGGGTTCGAGACCCGGAGGAACACGTCGACCTGAGCCGCGGACACGGGCAGCGCGTCGACGACCGGCCCGACGGCGCCCACCAGCTGGCCGGTGAGGGGCCCCACAGCAGGACGAAGAGGACGTATATCGCGACGCCCCCGATGAGCGCCCGGCGCTGAGTGGAGGACGCGGCCGAGCAGCCCACGGAGACGGCGACGAACACGACGCCGAGCGCGGCCGCGAACACGGTGTACCCGAGGAACGCGCCGGCGTTGAACACGACCGGCGCAGCGATCAACACCAGCGCGGGCAGCAGGAACCCGGCGAACACCGCGAGCGAGAGCGCCGCGCCGCGACCGGCGACCTTCCCCAAGACCACGTCGGCCCGCGAGTGCGGCAGCGACAGGAGCAGCTTCAGCGAGCCGGACTCGCGCTCGCCGCTCACCGCGTTGTAGCCGACGACGACGCCGACGAGCGGGACGAGCGTCGTGACGAGGAAGCGGCCGACGAAGGCGCTCAGGAGGAGTTCAGTGGCGAACTGCTCGCTCTCGCCGGTCGGGCGCACGGCGTACGCGAACGCCGAGACGAGCAGCGAGAACAGCACCACGAGGGCGATCATGCCGCGCGACTGAACCGTCTCCCGGAAGTCCTTCCGGGCGATGGCGGCGAGGCTCATCGGTCCACCTCCCCTTCCGCCGGTTCGTCCTCGCTCGACGTGGACGCGACCGCATCGGCGTCACCCTCAGCCGCGTCGGCCTCCGTGTACGCCAAGAAGAGGTCCTCCAGCGAGGCCTCGCGGGTGTGGAAGTCGGCGACCGCGACGCCGGCGTCCTCCAAGGTGGCGATCACGTCCGTCTTCGCGTCGCTGGCGCAGTCCACCACCAGTTCGTCGCCGTCGCGGGTGACGCCGGAGACGCCGTCGAGCGCGCGGACCGCCGCGACCGCGTCGTCGTCGGCGCCCGCGGCCGCGACCTCCAGGGTCTCCTCGCCGCCGACGGCCTCGCGGAGCCCCTCGACGGAGTCCTCGGCGACCAGTTCGCCGTCGCGGAGGATGCCGACGCGGTCGCAGACGGCGTCGACCTGTTCGAGGATGTGCGACGAGAAGAAGACGGTGGCGCCGCGCTCGGCCTCTGTCCGGACGATCTCGCGCATCTCCTTGGCGCCGGCCGGGTCGAGGCCGGACGACGGCTCGTCGAGGATCAGCAGGTCGGGGTCACCGACGAGCGCCATCGCGAGGGCGAGCCGCTGGCGCATCCCCTTCGAATACTCGCCGGCGGAGCGGTCGGCCGCGTCGGCGAGGCCGACGCGGTCGAGGAGCGCGTCCGGGTCGTCGTCGGCCTCCTTCGACTCGACTGCGAACTCGACGTGGTTCCGACCGGAGAGCCGGTCGTACACCGAGAAGCCGTCGGGGAGTACGCCCGTTCGGCGGCGAATCTCGACCCCCTCAGTCGCGACGTCGGCGCCGAGCACGCGGACCGTCCCCGCGGTCGGGCGGACGAGGTCTAAGAGCATGTCGATCGTCGTGGACTTACCCGCGCCGTTCGGCCCGAGGAACCCGTACACCTCGCCGTCTTCGACGGTGAGATCGAGGTCGCGAACGGCCGTGACCTCGGCAAACTCCTTGGTCACGCCCCGCAGCTCGATGGCGGTCATGGCTTCCGGTTCCGGCGTGAGTTCATAAAGGGTTGCGGGTCGAGGCGCGGGCCGCCCGCCCGCTCGACGAGTATGTCGGTAAACAAACTTGTTTTCCGCCACCAGAAGTGTTCTGTTAAAAGTAATAAAGAATATCACCCAGTTCTCTGACTGCTTTTTGCCGGTCAAAACGAGCCGATACACAGCGAGAAAGAAACTGTTTTTTGGCGTTTTGGCGCTTACACCTACAGATCTGCCCTCGCAAAAAGATTTAAATGATAATACCGAACATACCGATCGGTATGGTTCCGATACCACTTCAGGCAGCTGTCGAGTTCGCGCACAGTCCACTACTAACTTTCATAATTGGGCTGATAATCGTAGTGGCCCTGCTGGTGTGGCTGGACCTCCCGGCGTTCATCGGGCTGATCATCTCGGCGTTCCTGGTCGGCGTCGTGAACACGATCTTCGTCGCCGACTTCACCGCGGCTGACGCCGGCAGTCAAGTCGCGACGGCGTTCGGGAACGGAATGGCGGGGATCGGCATCCCGATCCTCATGGCCGCGGTCATCGGCAAGGGGATGTTAGAGAGCGGCGCGGCCCAGCGGATCGTCCGCGGGTTCCAGAACGTCCTCGGCGAGGGCAACTCCGACGTGGCGCTTCTGGGGAGCAGTTCGGTGCTGGCGATTCCGGTGTTCTTCGACAGCGTGTTCTACCTGATGGCGCCGCTCGCGCGCTCCATGCGGGCGCGCGTCGGCCGTGACTACACGCTATTCATCGTCGTCGTCGGCGCGGGTGCCGCGACGACGCACGTGTTCGTCCCGCCCACGCCCGGCCCGCTCGCGGTCGCCGACCAGGTCGGCAGCAACCTGGGGACGACGATCCTCGTCGGACTGGCGGTCGCCATCCCGGCCGCGATCGTCTCCGGAATCGTCTACGGGCGCTGGATCAACAGCCGGCTGGACATCCCGCTGCGCGACACGATGGCGACCTCGACGGAGGAGCTCCAAGAGGTCGCGGACCGGTCGACCAGCGAGCTCCCGGGCGTCCTCGAGTCGCTGGCGCCGATCCTGCTGGCCGTCGTGCTGATCGCGTCGTCGACGGCCGTTAACACGTTCCAAGAAGTCGTTCCCGCGCTCGCCTCGCTCCAGCCGGTCACCGACTTCCTCGGGAACAAGAACGTCGCGCTGACGATCGCGGCGCTCGCGGCCGCGTACACGTTCTACCGCTACGAGGCGATGACGCAGAGCGAGTGGAGCGACGAGCTCACCGAGGCGCTGAGGAGCGGCGGGAACATCGCCGCTATCACGGCGGCCGGCGGGGCGTTCGGCGCGCTGCTCGCCGCCTCCGGCATCGGTGACTACCTGGCCGGCGCGCTCCAGGAAGTGGGGATCGGCCTGCTCGTCACGGCCTGGCTCATCGCCGCGATCGTCCGCATCGCCCAGGGGTCGGCCACCGCCGCGATGCTGACCGCCGCGGGGATCATGGCGCCGCTCACCGGCCAGCTGACCGTCCACCCGGCGTACCTGGTGATGGTCATCGGCGCCGGCGGGAACATCTTCTCGTGGTTCAACGACTCCGGCTTCTGGCTCGTCAGCGAGATCGGCGGGCTCACCAAGCGGGAGACGCTCCAGACGTGGACCGCCCTCACGACGATCATCTCGGTGACCGGGCTGATCACCGTGCTGATCTTGTCGACGGTCCTGCCGCTCGCCTGAGGCGAGCGACCCGTTTTTCCGAGCGGTTTTTCCAGCGACTCAACCCGCTAGCGGCCGCGCCGCCGCTACTCGTCGTCCTCGGGCGGCCACGCCACGCCGCGCTCGGCGAGCAGGTCGGCGAACCCGTCCTCGTCGACGACCGGGATGTCCTCGGCGTCGGCGTCGTCGCGCTTCGACCGCCCGGGGTTCTCGCCGGCGACGAGGTAGTCGGTGTTGCCGGAGACGCTCGACGTGGCGTTCGCGCCGCGCGCCTCGACGTGCGCCTGCGCCTCGCTCCGCGGGACGGACAGCGACCCGGTGAACACGAAGGTGAGCCCGTCGAGCGCGTCGGCCGGCCCGTCGCCCGCGTCGGTCTCGAACGGCTCGGGGTCGACGCCGCGCTCGCGGAGCCCCTCGATCGGCTCGCGGTTCTCCTCGGTGTCGAGGAACGACCGGATCGATTCGGCCACCTCGGGACCCACGTCGTCGACCTCGCGGAGGGCCTCCTCGTCCGCGTCGAGGAGGGCGTCGAGCGTCCCGAAGTGCGCGGCGAGCGCCCGTGCGGTCGTCGCGCCCACGTCGGGGATCCCGAGCCCGGCGAGGAAGTCGTCGAGCGGCGGGTTCCGGGTCGCGTCCAGTTCCGCGATCAGGTTCTCGGCGCTCGTCTCGCCCCACCCCTCCAGGTCGGCCAGCTCCTCGGCGGTCAGGTCGTAGAGATCCGGCAGCGACTCGACGAGGCCGGCCTCGCGGAGCTGTTCGACCCGCTCCGGGCCGAGCCCCTCGACGTCGAGCGCGTCGCGGCGCGCCCAGTGTTCGACCGCCCGTTCCAACTGGGCGGAACAGCCGAACCCGCCGGTACAGAACGCGAGGGGGCCGTCACACTCGATTTCGGCCCCGCAGACCGGACACTCCTCGGGGAACTCGTACGTTCCCTCGGAGCGCTTCTCGACGACCTCCGGGACGTACGGGATCACGTCGCCGGCGCGGTAGATCCGGACGCGGTCGCCGACGTTCACGCCGAGCGCCTCGATCTCGGCGGGGTTGTGGAGCGTCGCGCGCGAGACGGTGACGCCGCCGACGTCGACGGGGTCGAGCTCCGCGACGGGCGTGAGCCGCCCGGTGCGGCCCACCTGGACCGTGACGCCTTCGACCGTCGTCGTCGCGGTCCGCGGCGGGAACTTGTGCGCGAACGCCCAGCGCGGCGCGCGCGACGTGCTCCCGAGCGCCTCGCGGTGCGCGAGGGCGTCGACCTTGATCACGACGCCGTCGACGGCGTAGTTCAGGTCGTCGCGGGCGGCGAGAATTTCGTCGCGGTACTCGATCGCGGCCTCGACGTCGTCGACGATCTCCACCCGGTCGTTCCGGCGGAGCCCGAGCGACGCGAACGCGTCGAGCGCGTCGCGGTGGCGCGCGGGGCGCTCCGGGCCCTCGTCGCCCGCCTCCCACGCGAGCACGTCGAAGAAGAAGACGTCGAGGGGGCGCTCGGCGACGACCGCGGGGTCGAGCTGGCGGAGCGTCCCGGCCGCGGCGTTGCGCGGGTTCGCGAACGGCTCCTCGCCCCGCTCGATCAGCTCGTCGTTGTACGCCTCGAAGGCGTCGCGAGGCATGTACACCTCGCCGCGAACGGCGAGCCGGTCGGGGTGGTCGTCGCCGCGCAGGCGGCCGGGGACCGAGCCGATCGTCCGGACCTGCTCGGTGACGTCGTCGCCCTCGCGGCCGTCGCCGCGCGTGGCCGCGCGGACGTACTCGCCGTCCTCGTACACCACTTCGATCGAGAGGCCGTCGAACTTCGGCTCGCAGACGTACGCGAGGTCGGTGGGGTCGAAGCCATCGAGTTCGCCGGACTCGGCCGCGTCGGCAAGCCCCTCGCGGACGCGCTCGTCGAACTCGCGGACCGCGTCGGCGTCGGTCGCGTTGTCGATCGAGAGCATGGGCGCGACGTGCTCGACCGTTTCCAGCGCGTCGAGCGGCTCGCCCCCCACCTGCCGCGTCGGGGAGTTCTCCGTCGGGAGGTCGAACGCGGCTTCGAGCGCTTCGAGCCGGGCGAACAGCCGGTCGTACGCCTCGTCCGAGATCAGGGGGTCGGCCGCGACGTAGTACCGGTGGTCGTGCTCGCGGACGGCCGCCCGGAGCAGTTCGGCCTGCTCGGCGGCCGCGTCCGCGGAGAGGTCCTCGACCGGCTCGAAGTCGGTCGGGGGTCCTCGACGTAGGGGTTCTCGTCCGGGTCCGCGTGCCGGGTCGACGACCCGGATTGCGCGCTCGTCATCGACCGACCCTTGCGTCGGCTCGGGTTAAAAGCGACCGTTCGGATCGCCTCGCGGTCGAGCCCGCAGTCGACGACGGCGAGACGGCATTTAAACATCCGCGCGACGGCGACGATTACTTATAAACGAACGCGCGGTGCGGTGGCGCGTGCCGGTGAGCGCCGCGACGCGGCGCGAACCGCACGCGCGAGGGACGCGGCGACCGAAGGGAGCCGCGAGGCTGGGGAGGCGTGAGGTGCCGTGCTGTGCGGTGCGGGGTGGGGTAGGACTCAAAGGGGCAGCCGCGAGGCGGGCGTAGACGACGTAAGCACCACAGGGAGCGAACGCAGTGAGCGACCGAGGAGCGCAACGAGTGTACGCCCGCCTCGCGGCTGGGGCTTTGGAGGTGTTCACCGCGCCGGCGACCAGTTATAAACGAGCAGCTAAGATTTTCGCCGCGCTCACCGCAGAATCGAGTTTTATTTATAAACGCCCGACCGCAACTCGGCTCGGCCGTTTATAAGAGCCGCACCAGACTGAATTCGCCTATTTCACGCGCTCGCCGCGCGCGAACACCGCCTCGGGGTCCTGCCACGCCGCGACGTCCTCGGTCGGGTCGGCGTCAAGGAGGACCAGATCCGCCACGTACCCTTCCGCGACCCGCCCGACGTCGTCGAGCCCGAGCAGGTCGGCGGCGTTGACGGTGGCGGCCTCCAGCGCCCGCTCGGGGGAGAGCCCGTAGTCGACCATGTACGCCATCTCTTGGGGAATGTCCGCGAAGAAGTTGAACGGGGTGCCCGCGTCGGTGCCCATCGCGATCGAAACCCCGGCGTCCAGCGCGTGGTCCCACGCGTCGTCGAAGCGGTCCGCGGCGTCCTCGGCCTTCGCGACGGCGTCCTCGGGGATGCCGGCCTCGACGCCGTTGTCGACGATACCGCGGAGCGCGCTCGCGGTCGGCACCCAGTAGGTGCCGCGCTCGGCCATCATCTCGGCGGCCTCGCGGTCCATGAACGTCCCGTGCTCGACGCTGGAGATGCCGGCCTCGACCGCATTCTTAATCCCCACCTCGCCGTGGGCGTGGGCTGCCGTGGGGGTGTCGGTCGGCGCGGCCGCGTCGGTGAACGCGGCCAGCTCCTCGGGCGTGAGCTCGGGGGCGCCCGTCACCGCGCCCTCGGTGAGGACGCCGCCGGTGGCCATGCACTTGAGCACGTCCGCGCCGGCCTTCAGCTGCTCGCGGGCCGCCTTCCGCACCTCCGCGGGGCCGTCCGCCTCGCGGCCGAACCAGTTGCCGTGGCCGCCGGTCATGATCACGTTGCGGCCGCACGCGAGGACCCGGGGGCCGTCGATCTCGCCGGCGGCGACCGCCTCGCCCGCGTCGAGCGCGAGCGTCCCGCGGCTCCCGAGGTCGCGGACGGTCGTGACGCCGTTCGAGACGGCGGCTTCGAGGTTGCTCGCGGCGCGGTAGCTCGCGGTGTAGTCGCTGTCGGACACCGCGGTCGAGACGTCCGGGCGCCCGTCCATCATGACGTGGACGTGCGCGTCGATCAGCCCGGGCGCGACGACGCGGTCACTCGCGTCGACGGGTTCGAGGTCCTCGTCCGGGACGTCGGCGACCGCGTCCGCGACCGTCTCCGGATCGCCGACCGCGGCGATCTCGCCGTCGACGACCGCCACGTCCGCCCGCCGTGTTCCCTCCGCGTCCGCGACTCGACCGCCGGTGAACAGGTGTGTGCCTCCTTTTGCCATGCTAATCAGAGGGAGGGACACGAACCTAAAGGGTCGGGTCGCGGTAGGAGAGATCGCGGGAGATAGTGGGCGGGGCGCGGGCGAATCGCGGGCGGGCGGGGTGCGGGCGAATCGCGGGCGGGCGGGGTGCGGGCGAATCGCGGGCGGGCGGGACGGCGACCGCGTCAGGTCGCCGCCAACAGCTTCAGACGCAACTCTCGCTCGTCGACCTCGTACTTGAACGCCGGGTGGCCGTCGACCAGCACGTACGGGACGCGCTCGCCGTACTCCTCGGCCAGTTCGGGGTCGGTGTCGACGTCGATCACGTCGAGGTCGACCCGCACGCCGTCGAGGTCGGCGGCGACCGACTCGATCGTCTCGCGGGCGACGACACAGAGCGAGCAGTCATCGCGGGTGTAGAGGGTGACCGGGACGGTCGCGGGGGCGTCGTCGGACGCGTCGTCTCGGGCCGCGTCCCCGTCGCCCTCCTCGGCCGCCGTCGAGTCGTCCTCCCCGCTCACGGCTCGCCGTCGTCGTCGGACAGCAGCTCCTCGGCGACCGTCGCTGCGTCGAGCAGGTCGGGGTCGACCGCGAGGTCGGCGACGGTCGCGACGAACTCCGGCAGCGACCGGCCCGCGTACGTGACGATCTGGACGTCGGGGTTCAGTTCCTTCGCGACCGGGATGCCGGTGGCCTCCTCGACGTCGGTGAGGACGAACAGGTCAGCGTCGGCGACGCCGGCGTCCTCCAGCTTCGCCGCCGTGACGAGCCCCTCGATCCGGCGGATCTCGACGCCGAGCGCGGCCAGCTCCTCGCCGAGGCCGTGCTCGTCGGGGCCGGCGACGATCGCGATTTCCCCCTCGGCGCGACCGCCGTCGGGGCGGACGGGAGCTCCCGCCATCACTCGTACTCGATCGTCGCGGGCGGTTTGTGGGTCACGTCGTAGACGACCCGCGCCACGTTCTCGTTCTCGCCGGTGATCCGGCTCTGGATCCGCTGGAGCGTGCCCCAGTCGAGCTCCTGCGCGCGGGCGGTCATCCCGTCGCGGCTCTCGACGGAGCGCACCGCGACCACCCAGCCGTGGACGCGGTTGTCGCCCTTGACGCCCGTCGCCTTGCCGAGGACCGCGGCGAACGCCTGCCACGGGTCGTACTCCTCCAGTTCCTCCTCGACGACGTGAGTCGCCTCGCGGGCGACCGCGGCCTTCTCCGGCGTCACCTCGCCGACGATCCGGACGGCGAGCCCGGGGCCGGGGAACGGCATGCGCTCGGAGATGATCTCCTCGAGCCCGAGCGCTCGGGCGACCTCGCGCACCTCGTCCTTGTAGAGGTCGCGCACGGGCTCGACGATCCCCTCGAAGTCGACGACTTCGGGGAGGCCGCCGACGTTGTGGTGCGACTTGATGTTCCCCTCCGACTCGATGCGGTCGGGGTAGATCGTCCCCTGGACGAGGAAGTCGGCGTCGACGTCGCGCGCGACCGTCTCGAACTCGTCGATGAACCCCTCGCCGATGACGTGGCGCTTCTCCTCGGGGTCGGTGACGCCTTCGAGCCGGTCGAAGAATCGGTCCTGCGCCTCGATCACCCGCAGCGACTCCATGAACGAGAAGGTGTCTCGAATCTCGTCGGTCTCCCCCTTCCGCATCAGCCCCGTGTCGACGTAGACGGGGGTGAGCTGGTCGCCGACCGCCTCGTACGCGAGCGTCGCCGCGACCGAGGAGTCGACCCCGCCCGACAGGGCGATCACGGCGTTCGCGTCGCCGATCGCCTCCCGGATCTCCGCTTTCGCCTCCGCGATGAATTCCTCCGTCTCGACCATCTATAGCCTCACGTCCGCGTTCCGCTCGGTTGTGTCCGTCGATCCCAGCGCCGCCTCGACGAGCGAGACGAACGGGGGGCTCGCGCGGTCCGGGCGCGACCGGAACTCGGGGTGCGCCTGCGTCCCGAAGAAGAACGGGTGGTCTGGACGTTCGAGGATCTCCATCCGGTTGTCGGCGCGCCCGGAGAAGACGAGCCCGTCGGCCTCTAAGGCGTCGATGTACTCGGGGTTCACCTCGTAGCGGTGGCGGTGGCGCTCGGTACAGGAGTCGGCGTCGTACACCGCGGCCGCGAGGGTGTCGGGCTCGATGTCCGTCTCGTGGGCGCCGAGCCGCATCGTCCCGCCCATGTCCTCCGTCTCGTACTGGTCGGGGAGGAGGTCGATGACGGGGTGGGGCGTGTCGGGGTCGATCTCCGCGGAGTGGGCCCCGTCGAGCCCGAGGACGTTGCGCGCGTGTTCGACGACCGCCATCTGGAAGCCTAAACAGAGCCCGAGGAACGGCACGTCGTTCTCGCGGGCGTAGCGGATCGCCTCGATCTTCCCGTCCGTGCCGCGGGAGCCGAACCCGCCGGGAACGACGACGGCGTCCGCCTCGGCGAGCCGCTGTTCGTGCTCCTCCTGCGTCTCGTCGGCGTCGACCCACAGCACGTTCACCTCGGTGCCGGTCTGGATGCCGGCGTGTTTCAGCGCCTCGTGGATCGACATGTAGGCGTCTTCGAGCGCGTACTTGCCGACGAGCGCCACGTCGATCTCCTCGTCGCGGTCACGGGTGACGAGGTCGCGCCACTCCGTCGAGCGCTCTTCCTTCGGGAGCGCCTCGTCGACGAGGCCGAGCCGCTCCATCACGTACTCGTCTAACCCCTCGTCTTCGACCATCAGCGGGACGTGGTAGATGTCCTCGACGTCGGGGTTCGAGAAGACGGCGTCCGTGGGCACGTCGCAGAATAAGGCGATCTTTTCTTTCGTCTCCGGGTCGAGCCGGTCCTCGGAGCGCCCGACGAGGATGTCCGGCTGGAGCCCGATCGAGCGCAGCTCCTTCACGGAGTGCTGGGTCGGCTTCGTCTTCTGCTCGCCGTTCTTCGAGTAGGGTACGAGCGTGACGTGGGTGAAGAGGATGTCCTCGTCGTCCTCCTCGTGGGCGAACTGGCGGAGCGCTTCGAGGAACGGCATCGACTCGATGTCCCCCACGGTCCCGCCGATCTCGACGAGGCAGACGTCGGAGCCCTCGGCGGCCTCGCGGATGCGCCGCTTGATGTCGTCGGTGACGTGCGGGATGATCTGGACAGTCTTGCCGAGGTAGTCGCCGGCGCGCTCGCGCTCGATGACGTGCTGGTAGGTCTTCCCCGTGGTGACGTTGTGGTCGAACGTCATGTCGGTGCCGAGGAAGCGCTCGTAGTTGCCGAGGTCGAGGTCGACCTCGCCGCCGTCTTTTAACACGTACACCTCGCCGTGCTCGTACGGGTTCATCGTCCCGGCGTCGACGTTGAGGTAGGGGTCCACCTTGACGGCGGTGACGTCGAAGCCCGCGTTGGCGAGGAGGCGCCCGGTGCTGGCGGCCGTGATGCCCTTGCCCAGCCCGGACATCACACCGCCCGTGACGAACACGAACTTCCGACCCAGCGAGGGGTCGTACCCCGTGTCGGGATCTGCTGGCATATCGACCGTCCGGCAGGGGCCGGCAAAACCGTTTCGGACCCCGCGTTTCGCTGGACGTTCGTGACTATTTGCCGACGCACCGCCCGACCGCCCGACAGCGGGGCGGCCGGCTCACTCCGGCGCGGCGAGCCGGTAGCACATGCCGGGTTCGTCGGTGTTCTCCGGGGCGCGCTCGGTGTAGTAGACACCGTCGTCGGTGACGAACGGCGCGCTGGTCACCTCGCCGTTGCCCTCGACCGCCCAGGTCACCGAGCCGTCACCGCGATCGAGCGCGTAGAGGTGCTCGTCGTACGAGCCGACGAGGACGTGGCCGTTCGTCACGGTCACGTTCCCCGTGATCCACCCGTCGGTCGGGGTCGACCACAGCTCCTCGCCGGTCGCCAAGTCGATCGCGTAGACGTTCGTGTCGTGGCTCCCGACGTACACCGTTCCGTCGTGGACCGCCGGCGCGCACATGACGCCGCCCGTGCGGATCGGGTCGGGCTCGTCCGACGGCGACACGGAGTCGTCCGTCTGGAACTCCCAGAGCCCGGAGCCGTCGGTGACGTCGACGGCGGTGACGGTGCCGGCCCACGACGGGACCACCGCGATCCCGCGGCTGATCGCGATCGGCGCCTTGACGTCGCCGCCGGTGTCGAACGTCCACGCGCGCTCGCGGTCGACGAAAGACCACGCGTAGACGCGGCCGTCGTTGGCGCCGAACAGGAAGCGGTCGCGGTCGAGGTCGACCGCGACGGTCGAGTGCGGGTGGTCGGTCGGCCGGCCGTCGCGCCACACCTCGTCGCCGCTCTCGGCGTCCAGCGCGACGACGGCGCCGCTCGGCGGCGAGAACTCGACGGCGACGTACAGCGTTCCGTCGTGGTACGTCGGGCTGGCGGCGGCCGCGTCACCGATATCGGTCTGCCACTCGATCTCGCCGCTCGCGACCGAGACCGCGGAGACGACGCCATCGTAGGTGCCGACGTACGCCAAGCCGTCGGCGATCGCGGGGGTGCCGTGGCTCCCCCACTTGGCGTCGGAGAGGTCCGTCTCCCAGTTCGTCGTCCCGTCGACCGCGATCGACTGGATCCGGCCCGTGTCGTCCGCGACGAGCATGTCGCCCGCCGGCGTCGGCATCGGACTGCCCTTCGAGGCGGAGTGCTCGCCGCGGTTCGCCGGCACCGACCACCGCACCTCGACGGTCTCGGGTATCGTCGCGTCGATGTGGCCGTGGTTCCGGAGCCCCTGCCGGAACTGCGACGCGAGTCCGTCCGACGACTGCGGTCGGGCGTCGAGGTCCAGCGGCAGGTCGACCTCGTCGAACCCCGATCCGGCGGTGGCGGCGGGCGAGTCACCGTCGCCCGACGAGTCGCCGCCGAGCGAGCTACAGCCAGCGAGTCCCGTGACGCCGACGCCGCCGGCGACGCGGAGCAGGTCGCGACGCGTCCGTTCGGTCATAACGCCCGATTCGGGGGAGAGAATAAAAAGCCATACCGCTCGGCTGCGCGGCGGCGGGGCGGTGGCGCGGCGGCGAGCGGCCGGTCCGTAGGAGCGACGGCGCTCACCGATTCGAGTCTGGGCCGGGAGAAACAGTACCCAGAGGAACGACGACTCGCGCTCAGACCTTTTCCGCGCGGATGAACGACTGATAGCCGTCGATCGAACGCCTCTCGACGGAGAAGCCGCGGGATGCGAGAAAGTCTGACACGTCGGAGACGGAGTACCCCTGAGAGTCGAGCCGGTCCTCGTGGACCTCGCAGTAGACGAGCCGACACTCGGGGCGCGACAGGGTCGAGTCGAGGCCCTGTAGGACGTCCATCTCCGTTCCTTCGACGTCTATCTTCAACGCGGTCGGCGGCGGTGCGCGCTCCTCGGCGACGAACTCGTCGCCTCGCAGCTTCGTGACCGGGACCGATTCGGACTCCTCCTCGTAGTACTCCGTGAGGAGCGTGTGCCCGGCGGACCCGAGGTTATCGGGTCCGAACCCGGGCGAGAGCTTCATCTGTGCGCTTCCCGACGAGGCGGCCAGGGCGACGCGATGAACGGCGACCTTCGACCCGTTCAGTTCGGCGTTCCGTGCGAGCCGGTCGGCGTTCTTCGGATGGGGTTCGAACGCCACGATCGTCGTGTCGAGGACGTCAGCGGCGAGACAGGCGTACAGCCCGAGGTTCGCACCGAGGTCGTAGAAGATGTCGTCGGGCCGCAGATCCGAGAGCAGCTCTTCGAGGATGCCCCGCTCCGGGAGCCGCGCGAAGTCGAGGTATTCGCTTTTCGACAGCGCGTAGAGGTCCGCCTCCGCCTCGCCGACCGCCACTCGGTAGGTGTCGCTCCGGAGCCGGTGCTGTTTGTACCTGAGGTCCTCCCACAGCCGCGTGGCGCGTTCGATGAACGATTGAACACGGAGCTTCGTCGTCGGTTCGGTCTCCGGCCCGGGATTGTGACTCATCGTCGCATCATGACGGTAGCGGTACATGGTTATGGACCGTCTTACGGGTGTCGCGAGCTTATGTCCCGGTTTCAGAGCTGAGGAGCGCCCCGGAATGGACTGCTTACTAACGCCTGCCGCCGGGGCAACGGCCGACGAGACCGACACCGATTCGATGTGGCGGGCTCCGCGTCCGGGCCTTGCCCCGGTCGCGGGAGCCGGTCGAAGCGCCGCGGCGACGGGGTTCGATGAGAGCGCCGCGGCTACGAGAGTCGACTGAGGAATTTTTGCGAGGGAAGAGCGCTCCGAGAGCGTCTTCCGCATCACGGGGGGTGGACCCCGGCGATGCGAGGGGAGGGATTTGAACCACGGTCGCGCCAGAGGCGCTCCCTGATTCAAATCCTCCCCCCTGATGTATTCGCGCGCTGTGGGCGCGTTCATGCGAGGAGAGGGATTTGAACCCACGGACCACCGCGAGACGGTCCGGCTCGCTTCGCTCGCCGGCTGCGACTCGCGTGCTCTCGTTCGCTCGCGTCGCTCGCTCACGAGACCTCTACAGGAGCGGAGCTTGAATCCGCCGCCGTTTCCGGGCTTGGCGATACCGGGGGCTCTGCGTGAGTCGAGTGAAGTTTTGCGAGGGAAGAGCGCTCCGAGAGCGTCTTCCGCATCACGGGGGGTGGACCCCGGCGATGCGAGGGGAGGGATTTGAACCACGGTCGCGCCAGAGGCGCTCCCTGATTCAAATCCTCTCCCCTGATGCATTCGCGCGTTGTGGACGCGCTCATGCGAGGGGAGGGATTTGAACCCACGGACCTCTACAGGAGCGGAGCTTGAATCCGCCGCCGTTTCCGGGCTTGGCTACCCTCGCACGCGGACTGGCGTTGGCTCGGCCCCCCCTTTATTTCGTCGATTTCGCACCGGCCAGCGTCGCGCGGAACCCGCCCTCGGCCGACTCGCCGATCTCGAGCGTCCAGCCGTGCGCGGCCGCGACGCGCTCGACGATGGCGAGTCCGATGCCTGTGCCCCCCTCCGGCGAGACGCCGAAGTCGGTCAGTTCCGCGCGCGCCTGCTCGTCGTCCGGAAGCCCCGGTCCGTCGTCGGCCACGTACACCCCTCGGTCGTCGACGCCGACCCGGACCGTAGGCTCGTCGCCGCCGTGGTCGAAGGCGTTGCCGATGAGGTTGCTGACGGCGCGCCGGAGCAGGGTCGGGTCGCCGGCCACCGGCCCGGGGTCCTCGACGACGAGCTCGGCGTCGGCCGGGCAATCGCCGACGTCGCCCGACTCCAAGCAGTCGGCGGCGAGGTCTCCGAGGTCGACCGCGGCGTCCGCGGTCTCCACCTCGTTCGGGTCGCGGGCCATCACCAGCGCCTCGTCGATCATCGACTCGATCCGGTCGAGCGCCTCCTCGGCGGCCGCCAGCCGCTCGGTGTCGCCCGTCTCGCGGGCGAGCTCGACGTAGCCGCGGGCGACCGACAGGGGGTTCCGGAGGTCGTGCGAGAGGAAGCCGGCGAGCCGTTCGAGCCGCTCGTTGAGCCGCTCTAACTCTCGTTCGCGCTCGACGCGGTCCGTGACGTCGCGGATCACTCCGACCGCGCCGACGACCGAGCCGTCGCGCTCGATCGGCGTCAGCCGGGTCTCGGTGGTCACCTCGCCGCCGTCCGCGAGCGTCGTCGTGAGCTGGACGCGCTCGTCGTCCGTCTCGCCCGCGAGGACGCGCTCAACGGCCGCCCGGTAGCGCTCGCCGGTCTCCTCGGACCAGTACCCCTCCTCGACGAGCCGTTCCGGGTGTTCGTCGTGGAGGACGTCCTCATCGAACCCGGTCACCTCGCGGAGCCGGTCGTTGACGAACACGCGAGTCCGGTCGGCGCCGAGGACGTACGCGCCGTCGCCGAGCGCGTTCACGATCGACTCGGCGTGGTCAATCGGGCTCGACTCCGGCGAGGAGTTCATACGATCGATACGGGCCGAACGGGCAAGTGTCTCTCGGGTAGCGGCAGGCGTGACGGTCGAGGTGGGCGGCGGCTCCTCCCGCGCGCCGTCCGTCCCGCGCGCCGCCTCAGCCCGCGATCATCGCGACGCCGACCACCGCGAGGACGGCCGCGACGAGCCGGAGCCGGAAGTGGCGCTCGCCGAGCAGCACGCCTCCGAGGACGACCGCGACGATCGCCTGCGTGTTGATCACCGGGGAGGCGACGCTCGCGGGCAGCGCCGCGAACGCGACCGTCGTCAGGTGCTCGCCCAGCGCGACGAGCGCGCCGGCCGCGAGGAACTTCGGAACGTCGTCGCGGCTCGCCTCGATCGGGTTCCGGATCGCCGCGGGGAGCAGCACGACCGCGACGCCGACGAGCAGCAGCGGCACCCAGAGCGTGCCGGGAATCGCGAGCTCCTGGAGCGCCACCCGCTTGCCCACGTCCGCGACCGCGTAGCAGGCCGCGCTCGCGAGCGCCAGCTGCGCGGGACGCGAGCGGGCGGCCCGCGCGAGCGGCGCGAAGAAGCTGCCCGGCTCGTAGTTCGCGACGTACACCGCGAGCGTGGTGACGACGACGCCGGCGACCTGGATCGGCGCCAGCACCTGCCCGAGCAGCCCGACCTCCAGCGGGAGGACGAACATCGGGACGACCTTGTTGATCGGCGCGACGTACGACACCGTTCTCGATGGCGCGCAGAAAGAGGACGAACGCCGCGGCCGTCGCGAGGCTCGTGACGGCGACGACCGCGAACCGCCGCGGGACGACGAGCCCGGACAGCCCGGCCGCGGCGTCGCCGAAGCCGACCGTGAGCCCGGTCGCAGCGAGGAACCACCCGAGCGCCGCGGCGTTTATCGCCACCGTCAGCGCGGCGGGGGGATACTCCGAGAAGGCGCGCTTCAGGACGAAGAGGTACGTCCCCAGACGACGGCGGCGGCGAGCGCGAAGAGGAGTCCGGCGTCCATTCGTTCGCCCCGAGCGCGACCGGGGGAAAGAAGGGTTCGATCCGGTCCCGAGCCGGTTCATCCTCCACCCCCCGCGAAACGGTTAGGTCGCTCCCGCGTGAACGGCCCGGACATGGACGACCACACCCGCGACCCGGGCGTCGCCCCGCCGCTCGGGAACCCGACCGGGTGGCACGCGGGCGACCGACCCAACTCGTCCGGGGCAGGTGAGGAGGACGAGTCGTCGGGCGGCCCGCCGGACGCGCGGGCGGTCGGCGGCTACTGGGAACACGCGACGCTTCGGCGCGCGACCGAACACGGCGTGCGGCTGTTCAACGACGGCGCCTACCACGAGAGCCACGACTGCTTCGAAGACGAGTGGTATAATTACGGCAGCGGCACCGCAGAGAGCGCCTTCCTCCACGGGATGGTTCAGGTCGCGGCCGGCGCGTACAAGCGCGTCGACTTCGAGAACGACGCCGGGATGCGGTCGCTGTTCGAGACGGCCCTCCAGTACCTCGACGGCGTCCCGGGCGACTTCTACGGGGTCGACGTCGACGACGTCCGGGAGACGCTCCGCGCCGCGCTCGACGACCCGAGCGCGGTCGACGGCTGGCGGATCGCCCTCGACGACGCGCGGCCCCCCGCCTACCCGGCCGACTACGAGTACGCGGATCAGGTGGACGAGGGCCACTGAGCGCGTCGACGAGGGGCACTAAGCGCGTCGACGGGGGGCACTGAGCACGTCGACGGGAAACCGAGGGCGACGCCGCCGATTCGGCCCTCCGTCTCCGATCCGAACGCCACTTATCCGCCGCGCGTCTGCGGGACGTATGGAAGTTCACGATCTGGGCGACGGGGAGCCCGAGGTCGCCGTCGTCGGCGCGATCCACGGCGACGAGCCCTGCGGCGCTCGCGCCGTCGAGCGCCTGCTCGACGCCGACCTCGCCCCCGAGCGCCCGGTGCGGCTGATCGTCGCCAACGAGGAGGCCCTCGCCGCCGGCGAGCGGTACCTCGACGCCGACCTCAACCGGGTGTTCCCGGGCAACCGCGACGCGGCGGCCCACGAGGTGCGGCTCGCGGCCGACCTCGTCGACGCCGTAGAGGGGTGTACGACCCTCGCGATCCACTCGACGCAGTCGTACGCCGAGCCGTTCGCCGTCATCGACTCGATGGACGAGGTGACGCGCGCGGTCGCGCCGCATCTCCCGGTCGACGCCGTGATCCAGACCGACGCGTTCACCGAGGGCCGGCTCATCGAACACCCGCACACGCTCGAAGTGGAGGCGGGACTTCAGGGCTCGGAGGCCGCCGCCGACAACGCCTACTGGCTGGCGCGGGCGTTCCTCGCCTCGACCGGCGCCGTCTCCGCGCCCGGCGCCGACGACGTGCTCGACGTCGGCGGCCGCGAGGACGTTCCGGTGTTCCGGCTCCGCGAGCGGATCCCGAAGCCGGAGGCGGAGGCGTACGAGGTGTTCGCGCGCAACTTCGAACGCGTCGAGTCCGGCGAGCGGTTCGCGGCCGCCGACGGCGAGCCGCTGCTCGCCGACGAGCCCTTCTACCCCGTGCTGCTGTCGCCGAACGGCTACCGCGACCAGTTCGGCTACGTCGCCGACCGGGTCGGCACGCTGGAGTAGTCGGCCCGCGGGACCGAGACGGTCGGATTTCTACTCGACGAGTTCGATGGTGTCGTCGCCGTTCGGCACCGCGCAGATGAACGCGCCGGGCTCGTCGCCTTCGTTGCGGTACCAGTGTTCGACGCCCGCGGGGATGAGGAGCGCGTCGCCGGGCGAGACGGTGTGCTCCTCGTCCCCGATCCCGACGACGTACTCGCCGGCGAGGACGTACTGCTCGTGTTCGACCGCGTTGGTGTGGCGCGGGACCTCGGCGCCCGCCGCGAGCTCGAACCGGCGCATCGCGAAGTTCGGCGCGCCGTCCGACTCGTCGAGGAGGACGCCCTTCGAGAGCCCCTCGGCGGCGTCGACGGGTTCGTAGCGGATTTCTTCGCCGCGCTTCACGACCGGGTCGGTGTGGGCTGCGTCGCTCATGGGCGTCTGTGACGGGAGCCGGGTATTTAAGCCATCACCGACCGGACCGTGCGAGCGGTCCGATCGCTTCCCGGACCCCGTGACTTAACCGGTCACCACCCGAACTCGATGGCATGCGTGGAATCAAGGTCGGGAGCGCGTTCGGCATTCCGATCCGCCTCAACTGGACCTTCCTGATCGTTTTACCGCTGTTCGCGTACCTCATCGGCGGACAGGTGGGAGAGATCGCCGGAGTGATGAACGAGGTCGCCGGGCTCGGGATCGACGCGGGCGCGGTCGCGGCCGGCAACACCCCGTGGCTGCTCGGGCTGACGGCCGCGGTGGGGCTGTTCGTCGGGGTGTTGCTCCACGAGTTCGGCCACTCGCTGGTCGCGATGCGCTACGGCTACGAGATCGAGTCGATCACGCTGTGGCTGCTCGGCGGGCTCGCCAGCTTCAAAGACTTCCCCGAGGACTGGAAACACGAGTTCTGGATCGCGATCGCCGGCCCGCTCGTCAGCGTCGCGGTCGGGGTCGCCTGCTACGGGGTCGTCCTCGTCGGTGCGGGCGGCTCCGACGCCCTCCTCTTCGTGTTCGGCTACCTCGCGCTGTTGAACGTCGTCCTCGCGGTGTTCAACATGCTCCCCGCGTTCCCGATGGACGGCGGCCGGGTCCTCCGGGCGCTGCTCGCGCGGAACCAGCCGCACGCGCAGGCGACCCAGCGGGCCGCCGCCGTGGGGAAGGTGTTCGCGTTCCTGATGGGGATCATCGGCCTGTTCACGTTCCAGCTGCTTCTCATCGTGCTCGCCTTCTTCGTCTACATCGCCGCCTCCGGCGAGGCGCAGCAGACGACCCTGAAGGCCGCCTTCGAGGGCGTCACCGTCACGGACATCATGACGCCCCGCGATGACCTCCACACGGTGTCGGAGGACACCTCCGTCGCCGACCTGATGAGCCGGATGTTCGAGGAGCGCCACACCGGCTACCCCGTCCTCGACGGCGACGAACTCGTCGGGATGGTCACCTTAGAGGACGCCCGCTCGGTCCGCGAGGTCGAGCGCGACGCCTACCGCGTCGACGACGTGATGGCGACCGACCTCGTCGCGGCCGACCCGAACGCCGACGCCCTGACCGCGCTCCAGACCATGCAGGAACACGGCGTCGGGCGACTGCCCGTGGTCGACGCCGACGGCGAGCTCGTCGGCCTCATCTCGCGGTCGGACCTGATGACCGCGTTCAACATCATCCAGACCGGCGGAACGCCCGGGATCATCAGCGGCCGGCAGCAGGGGGCGGGCGACGAGCCGCGGATCCTCTGAGGGCTCGTCAACTTAGCGCCGATCCGCTGACCGCCCGCCGATTCGACATCGATCCACCGACCGCTCACCAACTCGCCGGCGAGGAATCGTCTCCCCCGGCGTGGGGTATATACGCGGCAACGACCTACCTCGGGCCGTGACAACCCGGACCATCCGCGCCCGCGACCGGCCGGTGTTCGGCGTCGACGTCCACAGCGGCGACGTCCGCGGCGACAGCCCCTCCTACGCGCTCGTGATACTCGATCCGGTCGACGAGGACGACCCGGACGCCCCGGACGCAGACGGGCCGATGGCGCGGGTCACCCGCGACGTGGTCTCCTTCCGGAAGCTCTGCCGGCTGATCGACGACCGCGAGCCCCTCTACGTCGCCACCGACAACGCCTACGAGCTGGCGGCCGACAAGGGGGAGCTCGTCAACTTCCTCCGGTCGCTCCCGGACGGTACCCGGCTCGTTCAGGTGACCGGCGCGGAGCGCCCGGAGCCGCTCTCGCGGGTCGCCTCCCGCCACGGGATCCCCTACGGGAAGGAGCCGATGAAGGAGGCGGAGGCGGCCGCGCGGCTCGCCGCGGCCAACGTCGGCCACGAGGTTACCGCCTTCACCGACGAGACGCGGGTGAAGGTGTCCCGCGGGCGCTCGACCGGCAAGGGCGGGTGGAGCCAGGACCGCTACACCCGACGGATCCACGGCAACGTGAAGAAGCGGACGCGGCAGGTCCAGTCGAAGCTGAAGGAGGCGAACCTCGACTTCGAGCGCGACGTGACCGAGAAGTACGGCGGCTACGCGAACGCGACGTTCACGGTCGAGGCGCGCCCCGAGGACATCCCCGTGTCGAACTCGCGGGCCGGCGACGTGCGCGTCGAGGTCGAGCGCGAGCGCCGCGACGGCATCGAGTACGAGCCGCTCGTACAGCGGCGCGACCGCGTCATCGTCGGGATCGACCCCGGGACCACCACCGCGGCCGCGGTCGTCGGGCTCGACGGCACCGTCCACGCGCTCTACTCCTCGCGGACCGGCGACACCGCCGAGGTGACCGAGTGGATCGTCGAGCAGGGCCGCCCGATCATCGTCGCCGCCGACGTGGAGCCGATGCCGGAGACCGTCGAGAAGTTCCGGCGCTCGTTCGACGCCGCGGGGTGGAAGCCCACCACCGATCTCCCGGTCGACGAGAAGCTCCACCGCACCCGCGAGGCGAGCTACGACAACGACCACGAGCGCGACGCGCTCGCGGCCGCGCTGTACGCCTACGACGACCACGAGGACCAGTTCGAGCGGATCGCGGCGAAGACGCCGCCCCGGCTCGACCGCGAGGCGGTGATCGCCGGCGTCGTCGCGGGCGACTCGTCGGTCGAGGCCGTCATCGAGGACCTGAGCGAGGACGACGGGAGCGGCGGTGGCGGGAGCGGCGACGGCGACGGCGACGAGTCGGACCCCACGGAGCCGGAGCGCACCGAGGAGGAGGAGACGATCCGGCGGCTCCGCGAGCGCGTCGACCGGCTGGAGTCGCACGCCGAGTCGCTGGAGGAGGACTTAGAGGAGCGCGACGACCGGATCGCGGAGCTTGAGGGGGAGTTAGAGGAGGCGAAACGCGAGGAGCGCATCGAGGCCCGCGAGCGTCGGGCGGTCTCGCGGCTCGAACGCGAGACGGACCGGTTGGAGCGCGAGCGCGACGAGGCACAGGAGCGCGTCGCGGACCTCGAACGGAAGGTGGAGACGTTGAAAGAGCTGTGGCGGCTCGACCACTCGAACTTCGGCGACGTCGCGGAGGAGCGGGGGCTCGTGAGCGTGAAAGTCGTCGAGCAGTTCACGCTCGACGCGCTCGACGCCGCGGACGAGGCGTACGGGCTCGTCGCCGGCGACGTGGTGTTCCTCCGGGACGCGTCCGGCGCCGGCCGCCGGACCGCCGAGCGCCTCGCGGAGACGGAGCCGCGAGCGGTGATCCGCGGCGAGGGGAACCTCTCGGACGTCGCGGACGCGGTGCTGTTCGAGCGCGGGGTGCCGGTGGTGCCCGCGGACGCCGTGCCGGTCCGCGAGGTGGACGAGCTGGCGGTCGCGAGCGAGGAGGACCTCGTCGCGGCCGTCGAGGAGTGGGAGGAGGAGGCCGAGGAGCGGCGGCGCGACCAGAAGGCCGAGCGGATCGACCGGATCATCTCCGAACACCGGGCGGGGCGGACGCTGCCCGAGACGGAGGAGTAAGGGCGGCGGGGTCGCCTCGAACCCGAAGAGCGAGCGCCCGACGGCCGCGCTGGCGGCGCTCCGCGTGATCCGTCGGCACGCATCCAGAAGTCATATGTCCGGTAACGCACAGTCGGACGTATGGACGCTCACGAGCTGATCACCCGGAACGCGGCCGAGGTGGTCACCGAGGCGGAGATCGAGGCGCTGGCCGACGACCCCGAGGGTAAGCGGGCGTACGTCGGCTACGAGCCCTCGGGCGTGCTCCACATCGGTCACATGCTCACCGCGAACAAGCTCATCGACCTCCAGGAGGCGGGGTTCGAGGTGACCGTACTGTTGGCCGACGTACACGCGTACCTCAACGACAAGGGGTCGTTCGAGGAGATCCGCCACACCGCGGAGCGGATGCGCGACCAGTTCATCGCCTACGGGCTCGACGAGTCGAACACGCAGTTCGTCCTCGGCTCCGACTTCCAGCTCGACGACGACTACACCCTCGACCTCCACGCCCTCGAACTGGAGACCACGCTCGCCCGCGCTGAGCGGGCGATGGCCGAGATCACCTCCGGCGACTCGGTGAAGGTGTCGCAGGCCGTCTACCCGCTGATGCAGGCGCTCGACATCCCGTACCTCGGCGTCGACATCGCGGTCGGCGGGATGGAACAGCGCAAGGTCCACATGCTCGCGCGCGACGTGTTACCGAGCATCGACCGCGAGCCGCCGACGAGCCTCCACACGCCGCTCATCGCCGACCTCGGCACCGGCCGCGGGAAGATGTCCTCCAGCGAGGGCGTCACCATCTCGATGGAGGACTCCCGCGAGGACATCGAGTCGAAGGTGAACGACGCCTACTGCCCGCCCACCGCCGACCCCGAGCCGGCGGACGACGGCACGGCCCGCGACAACCCCGTCCTCCAGGTGTTCGAGTACCACGTGTTCCCGCGGTTCGACGCGGTGACCGTCGAGCGCCCGGAAGAGTACGGCGGGAATCTTGAGTACGACGCCTACGACGACTTGGAGGCGGACTTGGAGTCCGGCGAGCTCCATCCCGCGGACGCGAAGGGCGCGCTCGCGGAGTACCTCGACCGCCTCATCGCCCCGGGCCGCCAGCAGCTCGCGGAGTAGCCCGGTCGCGTTCTCCGGCCGCTACGCGTCGTTCGGTCTCTGTTCTTCCGACTCTCTACCCGCCGCGTGTCCGTCGAGCGGGCAGGTGCCGTCCAGACAGCCCAGCCCGGCGGCCGTCTCGAAGACGGGGAGCCCGCAGTCGCACTCGTCGACGACGACGCCCGCCGGGAACGAGAAGGTGGTCTCGCAGTCGGGGTAGTTCTCGCAGCCGAGGTAGACGCGGCCGGGCGCGGAGCGCACCCGGAGGTCGCCGTCGCAGTCCGGGCAGTCCCAAACCCCGTCAAAGCGGTCGCTGACGGCGTCCTCCATCGGGTCGCAGGCGGGGTCGAGACAGAGGTGGAACGGCTCGCCGCGCTCGACGCGAATCTTCGGCAGCCCGCAGTCGTCGCAGGTCGCGTCCGTCACGCTCGCGCCCGCCGGCAGCCCCCAGCGTTCCTCGCAGTCGAGACAGACCACGTCGCCGCGCGAGCGCACGAGCGGCCCGCCGTCGTCCGGGCAGGTCCCGACCGGAACGCCCGCCTCGGTGACGGGGAGCGCGCGGCTCGCGGTCGCCTCCTCGGCGACGACCCGGAGTTGTCGAGAGCCGTCGCGGGCGGTGACGGTGAACCCGTCGCCGCCGCCCTCGACGACGACGCTCTCGGGACGGGTGAGCCACGCGACGGGCTGGTAGCCGTCGGCGTCGTGGACGAGCGTCGTGTCGTCGGGCTTTATCAAGACGACGACGCGCCCGCGGTGGGTGCGGGTGCGGTCGCCGCGGTCGGTCACTACGCAGTCGCCGGCCAGCACGCGGAGTCGTTGCGGCATGGGGCGGGTGGCCGCGGTATGGGTGAAAAGCGGTCGTTGCGGGGGTTTATGTGGGATACGTGGCGGGTCGCGGTGACTACTGGTGGAGCGACGAGGTGGCGAATCGCTCGGACGCTCCGGTCGTTTATTTATAAATGGTCGCTGTCAGATCGGCGGCGAACACCGCCAAAGCCCCAGTCGCTCGTTTATAAATAGATGACTGCGGATCGGCGGCGAACACCTCCAAAGCCCCAGCTGCGAGGATATAAATGACCGCTGACGGATCGGCGGCGAACACCTCCAAAGCCCCAGCCGCGAGGCGGGCGCACGCTCGTTGCGCGCCTCGCTCAGTCGCTCGCGCTGCTCGCTCCTTCGCTGCGGTGCTTACGTCGCCTGCGCCCGCCTCGCGGCTGCCCCTTTGAGTCCCGCCCCGCACGGCACCGCACAGCACCTCACGCCTCCCCAGCCTCGTCGGCCGGTCTCCGCTTCGCTCCGACCGGCCGACTCCCTCGCGCGGTGCTGTCTCGCGGCCGCCGATGGCGGCCGCTCGCAGGCACGCGCCACCGCCTCGTTTATTTATAAGATATCGACGTCACCGGAGGTGATATTTAAATGCCCGATTGCTGGCGACAGTTCGTAAAATCGGATTTGGACGCCGGCTCGCCTACTCCACGCGAACCGTGCGCGTCGCGGTGACCGGCAGCAGCGGGAGGTCCGGGAAGACGACCTCGACGACGAACTCTAACTCGTCGGCGTCGGGGGTTCCGAACACGCCGACCGGGACGGTCACCTCGCCGTCGAGGTACGTCGTCGTCGCGGTCATCTCCACGTCGTTGACGGTGACGCGGATCCCCGCGCGGGCGCTCCCGGAGACGGCGGTTACGGCGACCTCGCACATCTCGTTTTCGCCGACCGCGATGGTCTCGGGGAACTCGCCCCAGTCGACGTCGATCCGGGGACAGTCGCGCGCGGCGTCGACGATGCGCTCCGCGACGGAGCCGCTCATGCCGGCGTTTTCGAGCTCTTTCGCGCCGGCGTCGACGACGTCGGCCGGGGAGGTGAGCCCGGCGTCCGCGAGGCGCTCGGCGCGACCGGAGCCGACCCCTTCGATGGCGGTGAGCGCGACCGCCTCGCGGGAGACGCCGTGTTCGACGCGCGCCTCGACGCGGCGGGCGAGGTTGGCGGCGCGCGGGCCGGCGAAGCGGTCGAGGAACTCCGCGAGCGCGGCGAGCAGGCGGAGGGCGTTCTGCCGGATCACCCACGCGTCCGATCGGAGGTCCGAGGGGATCGAGTCCGCCATCCCCGCCAGCAGGATGGCGAACACCTTGCGGTGGCCGTCTTCGAGGTCGGTGTCGCGCCCGTCGAGGATCCGGTCGATCGCGTCCGACTCGGCCGAGCGCGCCGAGACGGAGTCGAACTCGCCGGCCGACGCGACGGTCTCAAGCACGAAATCGACCGTCAGCGTCTCGCGGTCGGCGAGGCGCCGGAAGCGGCGCGCGGTGTCCAAGCGGAGGTAGTACTTCGAGGCGAGGCGCCCGAGGGCGGTCGGTTCGATCGCGAGATCGTCGTCGGCCGCGACGAACCCGTCGTCGACGAGCGATTCGAGCGTGTCGCGCACGCGGTCGCGGAGCGTCGGGAAGTCGTACTGCTCCGGCTGCGACTTCGCGCGGACGTAGTAGAAGGTGGTCTCTAACCACGCCATCACGTCTTCGAGCCCGCGGATCGTCCCCATCGCGATCTCGGCGTTGAGATGGGATTCGAGGTCGGCGGCGAGCCGCGACTCGATCTCCTTGCCGTCGCGGAGCAGCTTGCGGTACTTGTCGGCGTCCGCGCGGTCGCAGACCACCCAGCCGTACCCCACGTCGTCGTACTCGGGGCGGCCGGCGCGGCCGAGCATCTGGAGCACGTCCAAAGGCGAGATGTCCGTCTCCCCCTCCAGCGGGTCGTGGTACTTCGTGTCGCGGATGACGACGCAGCGGGCGGGGAGGTTCACCCCCCACGCGAGCGTCGACGTCGAGAAGAGGAACTTGATCTTCCCCTGCTTGAACCACTCCTCGACGCGGTCGCGGTCGTCCTTGCCGAGGCCGGCGTGGTGGAAGCCGACGCCGTCCGTGACCGACTGGCGGAGGGTGTCGTTGGTGAGCTCCGTCGCCTCGTTGTGGAAGTCGTAGTCGTCCCGCGAGTCGATCGGGATGTCGCGCTCGGTGATCTCGTCACGCGCCTTCTTCGCGGCCTGGACCGTGTCCTGCCGCGAGGAGACGAACACCAAGGCCTGCCCGTCCTCGCGGACGTGCGGCTCGGCCAGGTCGAGCGCGCGGTAGAGCCGGCGGTACTTGTCGGCGAACGCGTTCGACCCGTGCGAGTACGTCTTCACGCCCGTTTCGAGGTCGACCGGGCGGTACTCGTCGCCGAACGCGTACGTCGTCTCCGCGGGCGCGTCGAGCCACTCCGCGACGTCGTCGATGTTCGGCATCGTCGCCGACAGCGCCACGACGCGCGGGTCCTGGAGCCGACGAAGCCGCGAGACGGTCACCTCCAGCACCGCGCCGCGCTTCTCGGAGTCGAGCAGGTGGACCTCGTCGATGACGACGCAGTCCACGTCGGTGATAAAGGAGTAGCGGGCGGAGTCGTGCTTCCGCGTCGCGCTGTCGGCCTTCTCGGGGGTCGTCACCAGCACGTCGGCGCGCTCGGCGCGGCGGGGGTTGAGGTCGCGCTCGCCGGAGACGACGTAGACGGAGTAGCCCAGCTCCTCGAACCGCTCCCACTCGCTCTCCTTCTCGTTGGTGAGCGCGCGCAGGGGGGCGACGAAGAGGGCCGTCCCGCCCTCGGAGAGGGTCTTACAGATCGCGAGCTCGGCGAGCGCCGTCTTCCCGGAGGCCGTCGGCGCCGACGCGACGACGTTGTGGTCGGTCTCTAAGATGCCCGGGAGCGCCTCCCGCTGCATCCGGTTGAACTCGTCGAACCCGAAGGCGTCAGCGAACTCCGGCACCGCGTCCGCGACCTTCACGGCACACCACACCCGGACGCGTGTCGTCGGGAACCGCGGCTGTGTCGCATCGGATCGAGAGGGGGGCTTCGAGGGCAAAGGCGTTTCTCATGCGGGCGCGAGGAGAATCGGACCGTCGAGCGGCGGGAGCGCGAGGCCACGGGGCGCCGACGCGGGGTCGCGGACCCACATCGTTTAGGTGACCGCGGTCGACCGCACGGGTATGATCCCATCGTCACCGGTCGTCGTCGGCATCGCCGTCGCGGTCGCGCTGCTCGCGCTGTTCGTGCTCGCCCGACGGCTCCGCGGGCCGTCCGCCGACGCGCGCGAGTCGAAGCGCGCCCACGACGCGGCCCAGGAGCGCGACCCGCCGGTCGAGATCGGCGAGACGTACGAGTTCGGCGTCACCGAGCTCACCGACCACCACTCCGGCGAGGAGGTCGCCGTCGGCAAGGTCGAGGGGTTCGTCCTCTTCACCGAGGATATCCCCGGCGGCCTCGAACCGGGAGACGTGATCCGCGCGAAGGTACTCTCCTTCAACGAGGGGCGCACCTCTGCGGACGCGACGTTCGTCGGACGCGCGTAGCCGCGCCGAGACCGCCGTCGGGGGATGCCGCGTCCGGGCGTCCGACCACGTCCGCTCCGAACCGGAGGTTCATACGTGATGCCGACGAAGTGGTGTCGCAATGGCTCAGGCCGGCACCCAGGACCTCACGGAGCGGTTCATTCAGTTCTATCGCAACTACTATCGGGAGGAGATCGGGCAGCTCGCGCAGCGGTACCCCAACGAGCAGCGCTCGCTGTACGTCTCCTACGACGACCTCTTCCAGTTCGACCGCGACCTCGCCGAGGACTTCCTGAACAAGCCGGAGCAGATGCGCGAGTACGCCGAGGAGGCGCTGCGACTCTACGACCTCCCCGCCGACGTCAGCCTCGGCCGCGCGCACGTCCGCATCGAGGACCTCCCCGAGAGCGTCGACATCCGCGGCATCCGCGTCCACGACGACCACATCGGCAAGCTCGTCTCAATCCAGGGCATCGTCCGGAAGGCCACGGACGTCCGCCCCAAGGTGACCGAGGCCGCCTTCGAGTGCCAGCGCTGCGGCACGATGACGTACATCCCGCAGTCCGACGGCGGCTTCCAGGAGCCCCACGAGTGCCAGGGCTGCGAGCGGCAGGGCCCGTTCCGCGTCAACTTCGACCAGTCCGAGTTCGTCGACTCCCAGAAGCTCCGCATCCAGGAGTCTCCGGAGGGACTGCGCGGCGGCGAGACGCCCCAGTCGATCGACGTCGACATCGTCGACGACATCACCGGCGAGGTGAGCCCCGGCGACCACGTCACCTGCGTCGGCGTCCTCCACATCGAGCAGGTCGAGCAGGGCAACGAGAAGTCCGCCATCTTCGACCTCTACATGGACGGCGTCTCCATCGCCATCGAGGACGAGGAGTTCGAGGACATGGACATCACGGAGGCGGACAAACGCGACATCATCGAGCTCTCCGAGCGCGACGACATCTACGAGGCGATGGTCGGCTCCATCGCGCCCGCCATCTACGGCTACGAGGAGGAGAAGCTCGCGATGATCCTCCAGCTGTTCTCCGGCGTCACCAAACACCTCCCCGACGGGTCGCGGATCCGCGGCGACCTCCACATGCTCCTGATCGGCGACCCTGGTACGGGTAAGTGTCAAAAATATGATACAGAGGTGACACTTGCTGACGGAACGGAACGGGCACTCGGGGATATAGTAGAGTCAAACCTCGAAGACCCGATAGAGGTCGACGACGGGGTATACGAACCGGTAGATGTCGGCGTTCAAACAGTAACCGAATCGGGGGCCGTCGAGACTGGGACCGCGACAAAAGTCTGGAAACGAGAAGCGCCGGATAGGATGCACAGAATTTTGATGGCATCGGGGCGCGAAGTAGAAGTAACACCGTCGCACCCGTTGTTCAAACAGTTGAACAGAGGATTGTCTCCCCGACGGGCAGATCAATTGGCGGAAGGAGACCTCATTGCGGTCCCCGGAAACATCGACGCCGATTGGGATGATTCGCTTGATGTTTCGTTCCAGCAGGTCGAAGCCTACAACGCGAATTCGTTCACGCCGCCCACCCGAGTCGATCCCACTCTGGCTCGACTCCTCGGTTATATCATCGCAGAGGGCCACACCTATCTCTCGGGATCGAGTGCTGCTACCGAGGTTACGAACGTCGACGAAGAGATACTGACGGACGTGGAGAACTGCTTCCGCGAGTTGGGCGTTCGGTGGTCCCGTCTAGAGAAATGGGATCATGAGACTGCCGAAATCGTCCGCTGTTCCTCGTTGGAGTTCGTCCGGTTCCTCAGAGAACTCGAACCGGCAATTCTCAAAAACTCTGAGAATCAACTCGTCCCCGATTGTCTCAAACGGGCGAGTCCGGAGAACAAGAAGGAATTCCTACAGGCGTACGTTGACAGCGAGGGGACAGTCTCACCCAAAGAACGCGAAATCACGGTTTCCTCGATGAGTAGAGAACTGCTGACCGGAGTACAGACGTTACTCCTCGCGTTCGGGATCCAGAGCCATCTTCGGAAACGACACAACGACAGCCACCGACTGCGCATCAGTGGACGGGATTTCGTCAAATACGTCGACGAAATTGGATTCGTCACCGATCGCAAAGCGACGGCCTCGAAAGCGTTCGACGACGTTCCAGAGAACACAAACACGGATGTGATTCCGGGACTAAGTGACGATCTCCGGCAGATCCGCGAGGCGCTCGCGTTGTCACAGTTCGATATCGGACTGCCGCGTCCGACGTATCAACACTACGAACGCGGCGACAGAAATCCGAGTAGAGCGAGTCTGAGAGCGGTTGTCGACACGTTCGAAACCCGCTTAGACTGGCTTCGGGAGAAGCGCGGAGAGCTGCTGGACGGTGACTGGCAGGCAGTCGAGACGCTACGAGAGGAACTGAACATCTCTCAGAAGGTACTCTCGGAGGGTATGGACGTCTCTCAAACCGCGATCAGCTACTATGAGCGGAACGACGTCGCTCCAGACGGTGGACAGACCGCGGATGCAAAGGACGTGATTTTGGATCGTCTCGACGAGGCATTATCCGTCAGCCAAGACATCTCCGAACTCGATCGTCTGTGTACGAACGACGTTCACTGGGACCGGATCGAGTCGATCGAATCGGTCGATCCGGATTACGAGTGGGTCTACGATCTCGAGGTCAGAGACACGCACACGTATCTCGGAAACAGCGTCGTCTCTCATAACTCCCAGATGATTTCGTACGTCGAAAACATCGCACCTCGCTCGGTGTACACGTCCGGGAAGGGGTCGTCCGCGGCGGGCCTCACGGCGGCGGCCGTCCGCGACGATTTCGGCGACGGCCAGCAGTGGTCGCTCGAAGCCGGCGCGCTCGTGCTCGCGGACAAGGGGATCGCCGCGGTCGACGAGCTGGACAAGATGGACTGCGTCACGGGCGACACGCTGGTCTCGCTCGCCGACGGGCGCGTCGAGCGCATCGACGAACTGGCGCGGGAAGCGGCCGAAGACGGCGACATCGAGGAGCTCTCGAACGGTCGCCGCGTCCGCGACGTCGACCTCGACGTCTGGTCGATGGACGGGGACGGCAACCTCGTCGAGCGCCCCGTCTCCGCGGTCCACGAGTACGACGCGCCGTCGGAGTTGACCCGGGTGACGATGGAGACCGGCGAGTCGCTGACCGCGACCGCCGACCACCCGTTCTTCGTCCTCGACGACGGCGAGCGCGTCGAGCGCGAGGCGGCCGCGCTCGACGACGGCGACTGGGTGTACGTCCCCCGCGAGATCCCGACGAAGGCGGCGGACGGCGGAGCGGTGGCGGCGAACGGCGGAGACCGACCGGTAACCGAACCGGTCGACAGCGAGAGAATCGACACTGACGGCGTCGACCCCGCGATGGCGAGCGTCCTCGGATACCTCTCCGGCGACGGGAACGTCTACTACGACCGCGACGAGGGCGTCTACGGCGTCCGGTTCACCAACGCAGACGACGAGCTCTTGGACGACTTCGAGCGCGCGGCGCGGGCGGCGTTCGACGCGGAGCCGACCCGTCCGCCGAGCGAGAAGCGCGACGACGGCGTCGAGACGGTCCGCGTCACGGGGAAGGAACACGCCGACGCCGTCCTCGACGCGGGAATGAACCTCGGTGGGTACGACGAGAAGTGCTTCCCGACCCCCGTTTCGACCGGGAGCCGCGCGGCGAAGGCCGCGTTCATCCGCGCGCTCGCGGACAGCGAGGGGCACGTCGACGAGTCGGCCGGCAACGTTCGGATAGCATCTGCGAGCCGAGACCTGCTCCGAGGCACGCGGAACCTCCTCTTAGGGTTCGGCGTGTCGAGTCAGCTCCAGCGGCGCGAGCGGAACGAGGGCCGCGACGTGTACTACCTCACGGTGACCGACGCCGACTCGCTCGCGGCGTTCCGGCGGTACGTCGGATTCACGGCCACGCGGAAGGCGGCGGCGCTCGACCGCGTCGTCGATTCGGCAGGCGGCGGTCGCACGATCCTCGACGTAGTCCCAGAGGTCGGCGACGTGCTCGCGCGGTGTCGCGACTCGCTCCGGCTCCATCAGCGTGAGTGCGGACTCGAAGCGGTCACGTACCACGACTTCGAGAGCGGCGGTGCGAACGTCTCGCTCCACCGCGCCCGCCAGGTACTCGTGGCGTTCGAGGAACGGCGAGAGGCGGCCACCGAGGACCGGCGCCGACTCGACGAGAAACCGACGTGGGAGATGTTCTCGGAGCTGCGGGAGCGGTACCACGTCTCGCAGTCCGAACTCGCGGACGGGACGACGCTGTCCCAACAGCAGATCTCCCGCGAGTGGGGCGAGAGCGAGGAGGTCCGTCGGACGGTGACCGAGCGGCTGCGAGAGATCCTCACCGGAGTCGCGGAGACCGACTTCGACGACCTTCGCGAGTTCGTCCGCGGCGACGTGAAGTGGCGTCAGGTCGAGTCGGTCGAAACGGTCCCCCCGGAGTCGACCGAACACCGCGGCGAGGTGCTCCGACAGCATCTCGCAGACGTCATCGGTGGGCCGGTCGACACGGCGGAAACGCGCGCTCGCGAACTGCTCGACCGCGGTCCGGTCGGCGAAACGCGATCGGAGCTGTCGGCGGCGCTCGACGCCTACGGGGTTAGTCAGGCGGATGTGGCGTCGAGGCTCGACGTGAGTCAGGCGACCGTATCTCGGTGGCTGTCGGGCGCTGTCGAGACCGACCGGCTCGGCGACGTGCGTGAGGCGGTCGCGAGCGAGGTGACCGCCGTCAGAGAGGATCTGCGGTCGATACTGACGCGGATCGACGACGGGGAGCGACCGCGGGTGTACGACCTGACCGTAGAGGGGACGCACAACTTCGTCGCGAACGGGCTCGTCGTCCACAACTCCTCTGACCGCTCCGCGATGCACGAGGGGCTCGAACAACAGAAGATCTCGGTCTCGAAGGCCGGGATCAACGCCACCCTCAAGGCGCGCTGTTCGCTGCTCGGCGCGGCGAACCCGAAGTACGGCCGGTTCGACCAGTACGAGCCGATCGGCGAGCAGATCGACTTAGAGCCCGCCCTCATCTCGCGGTTCGACCTGATCTTCACGGTGACGGACAGTCCCGACCCGGAACACGACTCCCGGCTGGCGAAACACATCATCAAGACGAACTACGCCGGCGAGCTCAACACCCAGCGCGAGGAGCTGGCGAGCTCGGAGTTCACGTCCGAGCAGGTTGCGGAGGTGACCGAGGAGGTCGCGCCGGAGATCGACTCGGAGCTGCTGCGGAAGTACATCGCCCACGCGAAGCGGTCCTGCTTCCCGACGATGACCGACGAGGCGAAGGAGCTCATCGAGGAGTTCTACGTCGACCTGCGCTCGAAGGGCGCGGACGAGGACGCGCCGGTACCGGTCACCGCCCGGAAGCTGGAGGCGATGGTGCGGCTCTCGGAGGCGAGCGCGCGGGTCCGCCTGTCGGATACCGTCGAGCGCGAGGACGCCGACCGCGCGACCGACATCGTCGAGTCGTGTCTCAAAGACATCGGCGTCGACCCCGAGACGGGGCAGTTCGACGCGGACGTGGTCGAAACGGGCACCTCGAAGAGCCAGCGCGACCGCATCAAGAACATCAAGGGGCTCATCGCCGACATCGAGGAGGAGTACGAGGAGGGCGCGCCGGTCGACGAGGTGCTCGACCGCGCGGGCGAGATCGGGATGGACCCGGGGAAGGCGGAACAGGAGATCGAGAAGCTCCGGACGAAGGGCGAGGTGTACGAACCCAAGCAGGGCCACCTCCGAACGACGTAGATGGACCGCATCTCCGCGATACGGAACGTCGAGGACGCGCTCCGCGAGTTCGAGAACGGCGACGCCGACCTCGCGGCCACCGAGCGGCGCGTGGCGGCCGTACTCCGGACGTACGCGACCGAGTTCGACGGCGACGGTGACGTGTTCCGCGCGGTCGGCGACGACCCCGTCGACGGCACCGTCGTCGTCGCGCCCTCGGAACCGGCCGCCCGCGAGCGCGTCCTCGCCGCCAGTGACCTCGACGAGGGGGACCCGGAGGGTGACACCGATCCCGAGTTCGACGTCGAGCGGTTCTAACGTCCGACGGCGGGCGGTTCCGACCGCCGACAGCGGGCCGACGAAGGGCGGAACCGACCCGCCGTCGCTGAAGGCGGCTGAAACGTTCCGGTCCGGAACGGATAAATTTCAAAACCGACCACCGGCGGGCGTGCTGCTGGTCGTGACGTATTCGGCGGCCGCCCGAACCGGCCTCCGGAACCTGTGTCGTCGCCACGAGTCGGTCGTCGCCCGGCGGTTCGGCCGCGCCGCGCTGTTCGACGAGACGGTGTACGCCGCCTTCCTCGCGCTCCGGCTGCGGGAGTCACACGGCGGAGACGTCCAGATAGAGCGCACCGAACCGTTCAACGAGTTCGTCGCCGTCGACGAGCCGGTCCGGAAGGCCGCCGCGGCCTACGCGGACCGGTCCGCGGAGTCGACGCCGTACACCGCCTTCGCGGCGGGGACGGAGCATCCGGACCCGGACGCCATGCGCGACCGGGAGCTGTGACCGGGGCGATGTCGGTCCCGCCGGATTCCGACGATGACAGCGAGGTGGACGGCTCCGTCGGCGTTGAGGAGCGTCCGGAACCGAGCGCGGTGCTCGGGCGGCTCCCCACCGAGGCGGGACTCCGGCGACAGCTCGCGGCGGCCGCGCGCTCGCGGGGACGGACCGCGTCGGTCGCGCCCGAGATCGACGAGATCGAGGCGGAACTCGCGGCGATCGAGATCGAGCCGGTGGACCTGACGGCGGCGCGGCGGCGGGTCGCCGAGACGACCGGAGAGACCGAGCGGTTGAAGGAACGAGTTGCGGCGCTGCGCGGCGACGCCCGAGCGCGCCGCGCGGTCGACGCCGAGGCTGACGAGACGCTCGGCGACCTGGAGGAAGCGGCCGCGGAGCTGTCGGCCGCGCAGACGGAGGCGATCGCCGCCGAGCAGGCGCTCGAGCGCGCGCGGGCCGAGGCGGCCCGGAACCGGGACGAGCGGCGGCGACGGCTGCGGCTCCGCGACCGGCTCCGAAACCGGCTGCGGACCGCCCGCCGCGAACTCGCCGAGGCGGTCTATCCGTCGTTCCGCCGCGCGCTGGGGGTCGTCCCGGGCGGCGATCCAAGCGCGGCCGGCGCGGCGCCGGACGACTACGACGGGGACCCGGTCGCGGCGTCGCTCGCGGCGGTCAGGGTCGCGGCGCTCGACAGCCCTGTCGAACTGCGCGGCGACGCGGCCCGAGCGGTCGCGGCGTCCGAGCGGAGCGCGCGGTCGCTGCTCCGGACCGCGGCGGTCCGCGTGGGGTCCGACCCCGACACTTAAATGCGATTCCGCGGCACCCGACGCATGGAACTCGACTGGTCCGTCGACCGCGAAGGGGACGCGTCGCTCGTCGGCGTCCGAGTGCGCAACGACGGGGCGGTCCCGCGGCGCGTCCGGATCGAGAGCCGGCTGGACGGCCCCGTCCTTCCACCGCGGCGCGGCGGCATCCCCGAAGCCGGGTGGGACGCCGGGGGCGTGACCGCGGTGATCGACCCGGGCGACCGTGCGGCGTTCGGGTTCGCAGCGCTCGCCGACCCCGTCGATCCGCCGGTCGAAATCGCGAGCGTCGAGCCCGCGGACGCGGAGGACGATCGCACGGCGACCGAGGACGGCTCTGACCTCGCGCGGGCGGTGGTGCGCGACCTCGAATCGCATCGCCCCCCGCGGCGTGCGGTCGCCGGAGCGGAAGCTGGCGACGCCGTCAACGAGGTGGGCGGTGACACGGACGACGGTGACGGCGAGGAGGGCAACGACGTCAACGGGAGAGCGGCCGACGGCGAGGAGAGCGACGGCGACGCGGACCGGTCGGCGGCTCCCGATCCGCCGCCGAGCGCAGCGGGGTCCGACGAGATCGACGCGTGGTTCGCGGCCGTCGAGGCGCGGATTGAGCGGGGGGAGCGACTCGACGACGCCGACCTCGCGACGGCGACGGCGGTCGTCGAGGAGGTCGGCGGCCTCGACGCGGTGGAGGGACTCGACGAGCGCATCGCGACCGACGCCGAGCGCCTGAAGGCGGTCCGCGACCGCGCCGCGGCGCTGGCCGAGCGGGCGGAGGAGAGCGAGGTCCCGACCGAGGCGCTGGAGGCGCTGGCGTGATCCTCGCGGTGGCGGGCGGGAAGGGCGGCGTCGGGAAGACGACGCTCGCGTACAACGTCGCCGCCGAGCTCGACGGGGTCGTCGTCGACGCGGACCTCGGGATGGCGGACCTGCCTGACGGCCGCGGCCCCGACCTCCACGACGTGCTCGCCGGCGCGGCGGACCCGATAGAGACGGTCCGGTCGGGGCCGGTCGATATCGTCCCCTGCGGGCGGACCTTGGCCGGCGCGCGCGCCGCGGACTTGACCCGGCTGAAGGGGGCGGTCGCCGCGGTCGAGCGCGAGTTCGGGACCGTCGTCCTCGACTGTCCCGCGGGACGCCGCGCCGACGCCGGCGTGCCGCTGGCGGTCGCGGACGCCTGCCTCCTCGTCGTCTCGCCCCGGGCGTTCGCGCTGGCCGACGCGATCCGCACCCGGGAGCTCGCCCGCGAGCTCGACGCCGGCCTGGTCGGCTGCGCGGTCAACCGCGTGACCGAGCCGCCGCCAGTCGAACCGATCGGCGACGCGCTCGGCGCGCCCGTCGAGGTGGTCCCGACCGACCCGCGAGTCGGTCGGTCCGTCGCGACGGAGCGGCCGATCGTGAGCGCCGCGCCCGACAGCGAGGCCGCGGCGGCGGTCCGGGCGCTCGCGCGGCGCGTCCCGGAGTGAAGAGGGCGGGACAGGTGAGATGCGCAAGACGGGTGAGATGCGCGAGACGGGAAAACCGGGAACGCGTCGCGACACCGCGCCTTTTTACTCCGGTCGTCCCGTCAGCGAGAGCGATGATCGGAGTCGCGTTCGTCGTCGGCGTCGGCGTCATCTCCGCGCTCGCGGTCTCGGTGGGACCGCTGTACGCGGCCGACCGCTACCGGGACTTGCGGCCGCCGACGGATGCGGAGCGCGCGCAGATCGCGGCGCTGGCAGATCCCGGCGGACTCGACATCGAGCGGGTCGCGATCGAGTCCGTCGACGGGGCGGGGAGCGGCAACGGCGCAAGCAACGAGGGAGGGTCGGCGACCGGTCCCGCCGAGGTCGCCGTCCGCGGGCCGCCCCGGCGTCGGGTGCTGTTCCTCACGGGGGACGTGTTGACCGACCTCGACGAGGAGGTCGCGGTCGGGCTGCTCGCGGCGGAGGCCGGGCGAGTCGCGGCGTACTACGCGGAGTTCCGCGCCGTCGCGGTCGGCGCCGTGCTGGCGACGCTGGCGGCGGTCGTCACGACGCTCGTCCCGTTCGAGTCCGGCTTCGCCGCCGTCATCGCCGTAGGGATCGCTTCCTTCTGGGCCGGCCGGCGGGTCCAGTACGCGGCGGACGCCCGCGCCGCGGACGCGGTCGGCGCGGACCGCGTCGCCGACGCGTTCGAGTGCATCGCGGAGCGCCGCGGGGTCGAGCCAGAGACCGGCGACTGGTCGACGTGGTTCGAGGTCCAGCCGCCGCTCGGCGATCGGATCGCGCGGCTCCGCGAGCGGGCGGCAGACGGGGAGTAGCGGCGGAAAACGGGTCCGCGCCGTCGGCTGCGTCTCAGTCCCGCGCTCGGCGAGCGACCGCGGAGTCGGGGCCGACGCGGACGTCGTAGCCCGCCACCGTGAGCGAGATGTCGACGTCGGCGTCGGCCCGTCCCGCGACGAGCGCGTTCAGCGCGTCGGGATCGACGTGTTCGTACAGCACCACGCCCTCCTTGGACAGGTCGACGGGGTCGACATCGACGAGTTCGGCGATCGCCTCGACGACGGCGAGACTCGGAGCGGGACCGTCGTCGCCGTGACAGACGCGGGCCGTCTCCGGAACCGAGCCGGAATCGTTCGATCCGGTCGTTGCGCTGCTCATAGCTCCCGTACACCGATACGGTATATGATTCGATCGCTCAATTTATCAGAAACGATTCTCTTCCGACGTCCCGGTCCCGGAACCGTTACCAACCAGCCGCACGCGTGTAGAGACAACTCGAATGCGACTCCCGGAACGACAGCTCGCGGTCCTCGAGGCCGCGAGCGCGACGGACGAACGAACGGTGGCGGAGATAGCCGACGAGACGGACCTGAAGCCGGAGACGGTCGCCGGCGCGGCGTTCGACCTCGCCGACGAGGGGCTCGTCGAGGTCGGGTCCGCGACCGACGAGACGCTCGAACTCACCGACGAGGGACGGACCTACGTCGAGGACGGGCTCCCCGAGACGCGGCTCTACCGGGCCGGGCTCGACGCGGGCGCCGACGCCGAACCGGTCTCGATGGGCGAGGTCATCGGCGGGGCCGATCTAGACGGCCCCGAGGTCGACATCGCGCTCGCGAACTTCGCGCGGAAGGGATTCGGGAGCGTCAACGGCGGCGAGCTCTCGGTCGATCCGGACGTCGACCCGGACGCCGACCCCGAGGCGACGGCGCTCGCGGCGCTCGCTGACGCCGGCGGTGAGGGCGAGGGGCTCGACGCGGAGGCCCTTGATGTCGACGAGGCGGCGATCGACCAGCTCGACTCGCGCGGGTTAGTGGCGGTCGGCGAGTCGGTCACGCGGACGGTCCGGCTCACCGACGACGGCGTCGACGCGCTGATGACCGGCGTGGAGGCGACCGAGACGGTCGGGGCGCTCACGCCCGAACTCCTCGCCAGCGGCGAGTGGCGTGACGCCGAGTTCGCCGAGTACAACGTCGAGGCCGACGCTGAGACGGCCCGCGGCGGCCGGAAACACGTCCTCCGTCGGACCGCCGACCGCGTGAAGGACGTGCTGGTCGGCATGGGGTTCCAAGAGATGGAGGGCCCGCACGCCGACGCCGACTTCTGGATCAACGACTGCCTGTTCATGCCCCAGGACCACCCGGCGCGGACCCACTGGGACCGGTTCGCGCTCGACGTGGACCGGATGGAGTCGATTCCGGACGAGCTGATGGCCCGCGTCGAGGCCGCCCACCGCGACGGGTGGGGGGTCGACGGCGACGGCTACCACTCGCCGTGGTCGGCCGACTTCGCCCGCGAGGTCGCGCTCCGCGGTCACACCACCTCGCTGTCGATGCGCTACCTCTCGGGGATCGCGGGCGCGGAGCTGGAGCCGCCCCAGCGCTACTTCTCGGTCGAGAAGGTGTACCGCAACGACACGCTCGACCCGACGCACCTGCTGGAGTTCTTCCAGATCGAGGGGTGGGTGATGGCCGAGGACCTCTCGGTGCGCGACCTGATGGGCACCTTCGAGGAGTTCTACCGGCAGTTCGGGATCACGGACATCCGGTTCAAGCCGCACTACAACCCGTACACGGAGCCCTCCTTCGAGCTGTTCGGCGAGCACCCGGAGACGGGCGAGGAGATCGAGATCGGCAACTCCGGCGTCTTCCGCGAGGAGGTCACCGGCCCGCTCGGCGTCGACTGCGACGTGATGGCGTGGGGGCTCGCCTTGGAGCGACTGGCGATGCTCACCACCGGGGCGGAGGACATCCGTGACCTCCACGGAACCTTAGCCGACATCGACTTCCTGCGGAACGCGGAGGTGAGCTACTGATGCCCGTCGTCGACATCGACACCGACGAGCTGCGCGGGCTCACCGGCCGCACCGACACGAGCGACGAGGAGTTCAAGGAGGACCTGTTCGGCCTCGGCTTAGAGTTCGAGGGCGAGACCGACGACGGGCTCCTCCAGTTCGAGTTCGCGCCCGACCGGCTCGACCGACTCTCCGTCGAGGGGGTCGCGCGCTCGCTGCGCTACCACTACGGCGACGACCGCGGCGTCTACGTCCCCGACACGAACGACCCCGAGTGGACGATCGAAGTCGACGAGTCGGTGCCCGACGAGCGCCCGTACGTCACCGGCGCCGTCGTCCGCGGCCTCGACCTCGACGAGGCGGCCTTAGAGTCGCTGATCCAGCTCCAGGAGAAGCTCCACGCGACGATGGGTCGCGGCCGCGCAAAGGGCGCGATCGGGATCCACGACCTCGCGATGGTGAAGGGCGCACCGCTCCAGGAGGGCGCGGAGCCGTCGATCACCTACCGCGGTGTCGACCCCGACGGCGACACGTTCGTCCCGCTCGACGCGAACGACGAGCTGACCCCGAACGAGGTCCTTGATGAGCACGACACGGGGACGACCTACGCCGATCTCGTCGAGGGGCTCGACCGCTACCCGGCGATCTACGACGAGCTCGGCCTCTTCTCGTTCCCGCCGGTTATCAACGGGAAGCGCACCGAGGTGACGACCGGCTCCCGCGAGCTGCTCGTCGAACTCACCGGCACCGACCAGTGGACGATCGACCGGATGTGTAATATCATCTGTTACGCGCTGTCTGCCCGCGGCGCGACGATCGAGGAGGTCAAGGTGAACTACGCCGAGGGCGCCACGCACCCGAGCGAGTACGGCCGAGAGCTCGTCCGCCCGAACCTCGACGTCGACGAGAAGACCGTCTCGCACGACCGGATCGAGACGCTGCTCGGCGTCGAGTTCGAGCCCGAGGAGGTCGTCGACTGCTTCGAGCGCGCCGGGCTCGACGCCTCCTACACCCTCGATGAGGACGTGACCTACGAGGTGTCGATTCCGCCGTACCGCGTCGACGTGCTCCACCCGCTCGACCTCGTCGACGACGTGGGGCGCGCGTACGGCTTCGACAACTTAGAGCCGCGCTACCCCGACGTGGGGACAGTGGGGGGCCGCCATGAGCGCTCGCGCTTAGAGGACGCGGTCCGGACGAGCCTCGTCGGCCTCGGCTTCGAGGATCTCCTGAACTTCCACATGACGAGCGGAACGGAGAACTACGACCGGATGAACGTCGAGCCCGGGACCGGGGGCGCGGCGCTCGCCGACGGGGAGACGGCGAACGCGAGCGCCGGCGTCTTCGGCGGCGGCGACCCCGTCGAGATCACCGAGCCGTACAGCGAGGAGTACACCCAGCTCCGCACGTGGGCACTTCCGTCGCTCGTGATGCTGTTGGAGCGGAACACCCACAACGCCTACCCGCAAGACGTCGCCGAGGTCGGCTTCGTCGCCGAGCGCGACGACGACGAGGAGGCGAACGTCGCCGAGTCCCGCCACGTCGCCGGCGCGGTCGCCCGCCGCGACGCCTCCTACGAGGCCGCGAAGGGGCGCCTCCAGGCGCTCTGTGACGACTTCGGCGCCGAGTTGGCGACCCCGCGGACCGAACACCCGTCGTTCATCGAGGGCCGCGCCGCCGACGTCGAGATCGACGGCGAGCGCGTCGGCGTGATCGGCGAGCTCCACCCCGCGGTGCTCGTCGAACACGACCTGGAGGTGCCGGTCGCCGCCTTCGAGTTCGACCTCGACGCGCTGCGGTGAACGCCGAGCGTCGGACGGACAGGCCGCAGTGACGGAATCGTCCGGGTCGACCGCATTCTAGCGCGACGACTGCCGAGGCTAAGACAGCGGCTCGCCGTCGACGGTCTGACCGAGTCGACCGAGACGACGACTACCGGCCGGAACGATTCCAAGTGACCACTCCGGTCACGATGGAGGTTGCGAGGACCACGAACGCGGTCGGGGAACCGGCGACAGTCGCCGTCGCGGCGACGCTGACGGCCACCGCTAGGACACCGGTGACGGCGGCCGCGTCTGAAGACATCCACTTCCTCTCGTCACCCGCCGAGCCGTCGACGTCAGCGTCGTCTCCGCCGAGTCCGAGACGGTTCGCGCGGTCGGTGAGTTCTAGGCGGCTGGTCCGCTTGTCGAACTCGACGAGACCGGCGTCGGCCATCTTGGGCGCGTGGTGCTGATAGATAGTCGACTGTACCGACTTTCGGTCGTCGTAGCTGACTGCGTCGGGGTCGTCGACATCTATCTCCCACGCGGCGATAGTAGATGCGAGATCGGGTATCGTCGCCGAGTTGTTGGACTCGGCTCCGAGGAGTTGAAGCATCTGCCGTCGACGGTAGTTGCTGAGGACGTCGTAGATGAGATTGAGGTCGTCCGGGTTTCTCGTGCCCTCATCGAGCCGTTCGCAGAGTACGGTCACGCCGCCGCAGGGCGTGGCCGTCTCTTCGTCGCCATCGTCCGTACGTACTTGTGTAGTGTTCACACCGCTCCCTCCGTATCTCCAAATATATGTATAACAACTAAAACTTTTCAATTGACAGTATCTATATATTTTCTGCTATTCATCGGCTCATTCTCCATTCTTACAAGTTGAAAATAACATTCATGGATGACTTCGTACACTGGTGTACGTATTCTTTCACTTGCGCGATCTGCGGCAGTTGACTGCGCTCTCGCAACGGAAAAATTCACACCAAATACTCGGAACGAAGTGAGCTGCTGCGCGTTCCATAGACATCCGTTGTGGTATCCTTTTACCGCCATATTCCACAGATTATGGGGCTACATAGGAACGAAACCCCCCAAATGCGGTCATTAAGGTGATCATATTCTGTCTACTAACTATGCCCCGATGGGCTGTGGCCTCGAGGTGCGTGGTACCGCCGCGCGCACCGAATGTCACGTAACGTAATATTCGCCACGGTATTCGCGGTGATACTCCTGCTCGCGCCTGTTGGAGGCGCGGCCGGGGTAGCACCGGGGAGCGGGGGAACAGACGCGGCAACTGATACGGCATCGTTCGGCGACGGCATCCAGAACCCCGGAGCTCCAGTAGAGTTCGGGACACAGGGTGACGTCGACCCGGCCCTCCAGGAGGCTGACGGTACCGTCGAAGTGATTTTCCGCTTCGACGAGATCGACCGCGCGTCCCTCCAGGGCGTGACGGGACAAGCAGCCATCCGGTCGATGAAACAGCACTCGGCGGCCACCCAGCAGAACTTCCTCCGGTACGCGGGTAGTACGGAGGGAATCGAGACCGTCGAGCGGTTCTGGATCGCGAACGCGGTGCTCGCCGAGGTCGATACGGACGAGGTGAACATCGAGCGCGTCACCGAGATCAAAGGCGTCGACCGCGCACACGCGAACTTCGAGCTGACGGTTCCGGAGAACCTCCAGCAGGAGCGCGCGAGCGCCGACGATGTCCGGTCCGCGAGCTACAACACCACTTACGGCCTCGATCAGATCAACGCGACCGAGGTCTGGGACGAGTACGACACTCAGGGTGAGGGCGTCGGCGTCGCCGTGCTCGACACGGGCGTCGATCCCGATCATCCGGACATCAACATCGACCCCGATAACTTCGTCGAGGCGACCGAGGACGGCGTCGAGAACGTGGACCCGTACGACAGCAGCGACCACGGAACCCACGTTTCCGGGACCGTCGTCGGCGGCAACGCCAGCGGCGAGTACATCGGCGTCGCGCCCGATGCGGAGCTCTACCACGGTCTTGTCATCCCGGGCGGGAGCGGGAGCTTCGCGCAGGTCGCCAGCGGGATGGAGTGGGCCGCCAACGAGTCCGGCGTCGACGTCGTCTCGATGAGCCTGGGTGCGGAAGGCTACTTCACCGAGATGATCGAGCCGACGCAGAACATCGAGGCGGCTGGTAAAGTGCTGGTCGCGTCCGCGGGCAACAGCTACGAGGGTAGCTCCGGGAGCCCGGGGAACGTCTACGAGAGCATCGCCGCGGGCGCCAGCAACGAGGACGGCGGCATCGCCTCGTTCTCCAGCGGTGAGGAAGTCGACACCGAGGCTGACTGGGGCGACGCCGCCCCGAGCGACTGGCCGGACACCTACATCGTGCCCGACTACGCCGCGCCCGGCGTCGCGGTGAAAAGCGCCCAGCCCGGCGGCGGCTACCAAGAGCTCTCCGGCACGTCGATGGCCGCCCCGCACATCAGCGGCGCGTACGCCCTGATGCTCTCCGCGGCCGGCGACATCGACAAGTCCACCGCTACGGAGGCGCTCACGGAGACGGCCTGGGCGCCGACGGAGGATCCCGACCCGACCCGGTACGGTGACGGGATTATCGACATCAAGGAGGCGACCGACATGGTCGCGCTCGAACAGGAGATTACCGGCACGGTGACGGACGAAGACGGTTCGGCCATCGGGGGCGCGTCCGTCTCCACCGACCAAGGCTTCGAAGCGACCACGAACGAGGACGGTGAGTACACGGTGCTCGCCGAGACCGGCAATGTCACCGTTACCGCCGACGCGTTCGGCGCGGAGAGTTCGAGCCAGACGGTCGAAGTCGGTGATAACGAGACCGTCACCGCGAACTTCAGCCTCGGTCCCGCACTCGGCGTCTCGCTCGAGTCCGGCCAGGCGAGCGCCGTCGAAGGCGGCCAGAACGTCTCCGCGACGGTACAGGTCGCGAACCTCGAGACGTACACCGCGGAACTCGGCGACGGCTTCAGTGCCGAGAACGCCACGGTGTACCTGAACGGGAACGAGATCGCGCTCGGTGAACCGGTCGACCTCGGCGACTACAGCGGCATGGCGACCGTGACCGTCGAGACGGCCGACGGCTCCAGCGGCGACCTCTCGGTGGTTCACACCTTCGAGGGCGCCGGTGACAGTCTCGAAGTCACCACGGGCCCGACCGAGGTCTTCGCCGAGTTCACGCAGGTCGGCGTCGTCGATGACGACGGCGAGTACGGCTCTGACGTCGCGAGCCGCGCCGCCAGCCAGCTCCCGGCGAGCTACGAGCTGACAGTCATCGACGCCGACACCGCCATCGACTCGACCGGCGAGTACGATGCGTTCGTCGTCCAGCAAATCGACGAAGAGAACGCCGAGGCGTTCGCGGACGCGACCGCCAGCGTCGGGGTTGGCACGGTCTACCTCGACCAGTGGGGTAGCGACTCCAACGGTATCGAGGCGCGCTCGAGCGCCATCGGTGCGCCCGCCGAAGTCGACGACGACCTCGGCGACGAGTCGTCGTACACGAACATCGCGACCGACCACCCGGTCTTCGACGGCATCGACAGCGACACTGTCCAGATCCACACGGGCATCGACGTGTCGTACTTCAACGGTGCCGAAGGGACCGTGCTCGCCGACGCCCAGTTCGACGGCGACACCGTCCCCGGTAGCGGCGCCGCAGTCAGCGAGGAGCGGTGGGACGTCCTCGGTGCCGGCCTCGGTAGCACGCTATTCGTCAACGGTGACGAGTTTACCGAAGAGGCGAACACCATCCTCGCGAACATGGTCGAGGTCGCGGCGAACCCGCCGGAGCCCGCCGGCACGGTCGAAGTGACCGAGACGACGGTCTCGCCCGGTAGCAACGCCGAAGTGACGCTCCAGACGGACGTCAGCAACGTCTCCGGCTACGAGGCGACGATCGAGTTCGATCCAGAGAAGCTCCAAGTCGAGGACGTCTCCGGCGAGGACATGGCTGACCCCGTGATGGAGGTTGACAACGAGAACGGCGTGCTGTTCCTCACGCAGGCGCAGGCGGAGGGCGCCGACGCGCCCGAGATGGCCTCCATCGAGTTCGAGGTCGTCGACATGGATAACGGCGAGGAGGCCGAAGTCAGCCTCGTCGGCTCCGAGTCCGCGGTCTTCGGCCCCGACGGTGACTCCTACCTCACCAACTGGGACAACGGCCACGTCACGGTCCTCGACGGCCAGCTCGGCGACGTGAACGCCGATGGCGAGATCACCGCCGGTGACGCGGTCATCGTCCAGCGCTACATCGCCGGCCTGCCGACCGAGGTTCCGGACGACCAGATCGAGATGCTCGGTGACGTCAACCAGGACGGACAGATCACGTCCGCTGACGTGACCTACATCCTGCAGATCGTCGCCGGCATCGAGGAACCGCCGGAGATGAACGCCGCGGACACCCAGTCCTCGGTCACCGCTCCGAGCGTCGAATCGACCGCCACGCCGAGCGCACCCGCGCTCTGACCGGTCGAACCACCCGTCAACCACAGCCGCCACAATTTTTCGTACCGCAGAACGCGCGAAATGATTAACACGGATCCTTACACACAGATAACGTATGTTCGATGACACCAGACACGCCGCCGCGCTCGCACTCGTGCTCGCGCTGGCGTTGGCCCCCGTCGCCGCGCCCGTAGCGGCCGCCGCCACCGCCGACGGGACCCCCGTGGTGACCGACAAGGCCGGTACGACCGCGAGCGACAATGCCCTCCTCTCCCAGCAGTACGCACAGCAGTCCGACGCCCCGCAGCTCCGGCTCGGATCGACGACAGTCAACCCGAACGACACCGCCGTGGTTCGGGTGTCGACCGACGCCAGCAACGTCGCCGGCTATCAGACCAACGTGACCTTCGACTCGTCCGTCGTCCAAGTCGAGGGCGTCGTTGGGAGCGACGACTTCGACGACCCCGTTGTGAACGTGAACAACGACGAGGGGTGGGTCGTCTTCACGCAGTCCGGTACCGAGGGCGTCGACGAACCGGTACTGGCTCGGCTCCGAGTCACCGCCGTCGGCGACGACGGCGACTCGACGGATCTGTCCTTCGTGGGCGAGGACACGGCCGTCAACGATGCCGACCGCGCCAGCGTCGACGTGGCGCTTGTCGGCGGGCAAGTCGACGTCGCGGCCGGCGACGTCGTCGCCAACAACGACGGCCAACAGGGCGCGAGCGACGGCAGCGAAACCACCGGCAACGGCGGCAACAGTGGCGGACTGCTCGGCGACGTGAATCTCGTCGTGGTCGCCGGCGGCGCCGCGGCGCTCGGGAGCGCCGTCGCCGGCGGCGTCTTCCTCGGAAAGCGCCTCTGAACCCGACCGGTCGGGAACGCCGACCACAGCGCGCCGGGTTTCTTTCTTCGCGTCGATCTGTCACGGTCCGACAGAAGACGGACTGCGCCCCCAGCCCGTGACGGTCCTCGAACGCGACCGCGAACCGCGGGTCGCGGGCCGGCGATCAGAGTTCGGTATCGACGAACTGTGAGGGGAGATACCGAGATGAGCCGAACACGCGGACGACAAACGTCTGTTCGGTCGCTTCTGTCACGAATTATCACAGATCTGGTCGCGAACAGAAGACATATATCCATCATAGCGCACTCGCTGGCCATGAACTGCGAAAAGTGCGGCGTCGACGCTCCGCTCGCGCACCGGGACGTTGACGGCTTCGCGTACTACCTGTGTGAGGCCTGTATCAGCGGGTGGGACGCGGTTCGCTCCCCCTCCGCCGACGCCGCCGACGAGACTCGGTCGCCCGCGCGGTAGCGGGCCTCGGGTTCGGCGGCGACGCCGGATCGGAGCGGTGAGCGGTCACTCCCGAGCCGCAGCGACGGCTTCGATGACCGCGCGCGCGTTTTCCCGGATCACGTCGAAGTCGCCGTCGGCGACCGCCTCGCCGTCGACGATCGAACTCCCGACGCCGACCGCGACCGCGCCCGCCCGGACGTACTCGCCCGCGTTGTCGGCGCCGACGCCGCCGGTCGGCACGAGCGGGACCTGCGGGAGCGGGCCGCCGATCGCCGCGACGTGGTCCGGGCCGCCGGTCTTCGCGGGGAACACCTTCACCGCGTCGGCGCCCGCCTCGTAGGCCTCGATTGCCTCGGTCGGCGTGTACGCGCCGACGACGACCGGCGTCCCGTACCGGTTCGCCGTCCGGATCACGTCCCGGTTCACCGTCGGCGTCACGAGGAACTCGGCGCCCGCGAGCTGCGCCGCGCGAGCGGTCTCCGCGTCGAGGACGGTGCCGGCGCCAACGACGGCGTCGTCGGTGCGTTCGGCTATCGCCTCGATAGAGGCCATCGCGTTCGGCGTGTCCGCCGTCACCTCCAGCGCCGTCACGCCGGCGTCGACGACCGCGTCCGCGACCGCCACGGCGTCGTCTCGCCCCACGCCGCGGAGGATCGCGATCACGCCGCCGTCCGTGATCCGGTCGAGTCGGTCGGTTCGCATGCGTGGTCCTGCTCGTCGCGGGGGCTTAAATCGAGGTGTGTCGCGGCCGTGTGGGGACGCCCGCGGCGCGGTCGCACACACCCGCTATTTAAGAGACGGACGGGCAAGTACGACCGTGGCGACGGACCGGTCCGGATCGAACGCGGGCGGTGACGGACGGCGACAGACGGCGCGCGATCCGTGGCGACAGACGGCGCGCGACCCGCGGCGACCGAGGGGCGCGAGTCCCGCGACCGGCGGACCGGTTTGGAGTTACGGAAGTACAAGGAGAAAGCCCTGCCCTTCAGGGTGGGGATGAATCCGACACTCGGTGACAAAACCCACCGACCATAGCGCGCCCGATATTCCAACAAATACATATGGTGGGTTTCCTAATTACAAATGTAATAGTCACGGTGGCTGTCACTGCGAAGTTCCACAACCCATCCCTCTCGCGGCGAAAAGAGTGGCAACGCGCCTCTCGTCTCTACCGTGATACCAAACAGTTCTGTATTGACGGATGGGAGAACGGTGACTTCGACAAATCCGTGACCACCGCCAGTATCGACAACGACCTCTACTCGGCCATCCAGAATCAAGCCATTCGAGAGGCGAAATCGGACCACAACAAGGACGGGGAGGTTCGCTACCGAGAGAGCCAACCGTTCGCCATCAACAACCAGAACTGGGAGATCGACACGACCGAGAACGGCACAGTCGTTGTCGGCTTCCCGTGTGTCTCCCAATGGTGGTACACCCCGATAGAGGTGTACGCCGACATTGCCGACCCCGTAGACCGGCTGGTGGAGGGTGACGCCGACAAGACCCGACTACAGGTCTACCGTCGCGGCGACGACTGGTACTGTACGTTCAACGTCAACTACGACGCCGACACGTCGGGTGAGACGCCCATCGGTGTGGATATTGGCGAACGGCATATCCTCGCTGTGACAGCCTACGGCGAGGACGAGTCGATGCTCGTGTCTGGTGGTGAGGCGAAGTACATTCGACGCAAATATCGTTCCCTACGCGACTCGCTCTCGGAAGCGGGTGCGCTTCGCGCACGCAACCGCGTGGGTGACAAAGAACAGCGTCGAATCAAGGACTTGAACCACAAACTCTCCCGTCGTCTCATCACGTTCGCGGACCAGTTCGAGAACCCCGTCATTCGGATGGAGGACCTCGAAGGTATCCGCGAGAACAGTTCATGGTCGGGCGTTCACTCGTGGCATTACCACCAACTCCAACAGTTCATCACGTACAAAGCCGAACGCGCTGGCATACGCGTCGAGAAGGTTGACGCGTACCATACCAGCCAGCGATGTTCGGAGTGTGGTTCGATGGGAACCCGTGATGGCGACCACTTTTCGTGTTCGGAGTGCGGTCGAGGACGCCACGCCGACCTGAACGCTTCAGAGAATATCGCACAACGGGAGGGAGAACCATGCACGGCGTAACAGTTCGGCTGACGCGAATCGTGCTACCTCGCTGGTTGAATAGCCAGCCGTCTTCGACGCTCGCTGTATGCGGGGAGGAAGGCCCCATTGACAGGGCTGTACGCGCTGGAAAGCACACCGTTGGTCACAACTCGGTGGCGACCTTCGACGTTCCACGCGAAAGCGTCCTTGAGAACCGAGGAAACGCGCAACCTGAATATCCCCTTCGGGGAATCCTCGCCCTTTAGGGCGGAGAGGATGTCAACCAACTCACCATGTACATCACCGACTACGAGCTGTTCGAAGTGCCGCCCCGCTGGCTGTTCCTGAAACTCACGACGAGCGACGGGAGGGTCGGCTGGGGGGAGCCCGTCGTGGAGGGCCGCGCCAAGACGGTCGCCGCGGCGGTCGAGGAGCTGCTCGACAACTACCTGCTCGGCGAGGACCCGACGCGGATCGAAGACCACTGGCAGACGATGTACCGCGGCGGCTTCTACCGCGGCGGTCCGGTGCTGATGAGCGCCATCGCCGGCATCGACCAGACGCTGTGGGACCTCAAGGGGAAGCAGTTCGGCGCGCCCGTCCACGAGCTGCTCGGCGGTCGCGCGCGCGACCGGGTCCGCGTCTATCAGTGGATCGGCGGCGACCGCCCGGCGGACGTGGGCGAGGCCGCGCGCGAGAAGGTCGACGCCGGCTTCTCGGCGCTGAAGATGAACGCTACCGCGGAGTTGGAGTCGATCGACTCGCCGGCCGCGGTCGACGCCGCGGCCGAGCGGATCGCGGCCGTCCGGGAGGCGGTCGGCGACGAGGTCGACGTCGGCGTCGACTTCCACGGCCGGGTGGCCAAGCCGATGGCCCGCCGGCTCGCGGCGGCGCTCGAACCGTACGACCCAATGTTCATCGAGGAGCCGGTGCTCCCCGAGAACAACGACGCGCTCCCGGCGATCCGGGCGTCGACGACGATCCCGATCGCGACCGGCGAGCGGATGTACTCGCGGTGGGATTTCAAGGAGGTGTTAGAGGCGGACGCGGTGGACCTGATCCAGCCGGACGTCTCCCACGCCGGCGGGATCACCGAGCTGAAGAAGATCGCGTCGATGGCGGAGGCGTACGACGTGTCGGTCGCCCCGCACTGCCCGCTCGGGCCGATCGCGCTCGCCTCCTGCATTCAGGTCGACGCCTGTACGCCGAACGCGCTCATCCAGGAGCAGTCGCTCGACATCCACTACAACGAGACGAGCGACGTGCTAGACTACCTCGCCGACCCGTCGGTGTTCGAGTACCGCGACGGGTTCGTCGAGGTTCCCGACGGCGACGGGTTAGGGATCGAGATAGACGAGGAACACGTCCGCGAGCAGGCCGAGGAGGACGTCGACTGGCACAACCCCGTCTGGCGCCACGACGACGGCTCCGTCGCAGAGTGGTGATCCCGATGGCGACCGAATTTCGACGACTGGAGGGCGACCGATGACCCGCCGACGCGAGTCGCCGACCGAGGGCGCGGTCCCCGGGCGGTTCGCCGGTGAGACCGCGATCGTCACCGGGTCGACGCGGGGGATCGGCGCCGGGATCGCGGAGCGGCTCGCCGCCGAGGGGGCGAACGTCGTGGTCAGCGGGCGCTCCGAGGAGGCGGGGGAGGCCGTCGCCGAGCGGATCGCGGCGGGGGGTGCGGAAGGAGACGCGACGTTCGTCCGCGCCGACATGCGCGACCCGGACGACGTGGCCGCGCTGGCGGAGGCGGCGGCCGAGCGCTACGGCTCGGTCGACGTGCTCGTGAACAACGCGGGCGTCCAGACGGAGACGGCCGCCGACGACGCGACGCTCGACGACTGGGCGTTCGTCGTCGAGACGGACTTCCGGGCGTACTGGCTCGCCGCGCGGGCCGCCCTCGAACACATGGACCGCGGCGCGATCGTGAACGTCTCGTCGAACCACGCGTACGCGACGATGCCGGCGCACTTCCCGTACAACGCCGTGAAGGCGGGGATAAACGGGATGACGCGGTCGCTCGCGGTCGACTTCGGCCCCCGCGTCCGGGTGAACACGGTCGTCCCCGGCTGGGTGGAGATCGAACGGACCCGCGAGGAGCTCTCGGAGGGGCGGTTCGAGGAGGTCGAGTCGATCCACCCGACCGGGCGGATCGGGACGCCCGCCGACGTCGCCGGCGCCGTCTCCTTCCTCGCGAGCGAGGACGCCTCGTTCGTCACGGGGGCCGCGCTGCTCGTCGACGGCGGCCGCGGCGCGGTGATGCAAGATGACACGCTCCCGGACTACCGGGCGCGAGAAGACCGAGAGTAGGCGGGGACGGCGCGGTGAGGAGAGACGCGGCGCGAGTGAAGCGCGGGCGCCCCCGCCCGCGCAGGCCGACGGCGATCACCCCCTCTTATAATCGGCCGAGCGTAGCACCCACCATGAACCCGTTCGAGACCTGCGGTGCGGGGTGGCGCCGATGACCGACCTCGTCACGTTCGGCGAGACGATGCTCCGGCTGTCGCCGCCGCGCGGCGAGCGGCTGGAGACGACGCGCGACCTGACCGTCCAAGCCGGCGGCGCCGAGAGCAACGTCGCGGTCGGGGCCGCGCGGCTCGGCGCTGACGCCCGCTGGCTCTCGAAGCTCCCCGACTCGCCGCTGGGCCGGCGGATCGTGACCGAACTGCGGAGCCACGGCGTCCGCCCGGGGGTCGCGTGGGCCGACGCGGACGAGAGCCGCGTGGGGACCTACTACCTCGAACACGGCGGCGAGCCGCGGGGGACGAACGTGATCTACGACCGCGCCGACGCGGCGATCACGACCGTCGAACCCGACGAACTCCCGACGGAGGCGGTCGCCGAGGCGGAGTGGTTCCACACGACCGGGATCACGCCCGCCCTCTCGGAGGCGACCGCGGCGACGACGACCGCGCTGCTGCGGACCGCCGGCGAGGCGGGGACCACGCGCTCGTTCGACCTGAACTACCGGGCGAAGCTCTGGGACCCGGAGACCGCGCGGTCGGCCTACGAGGACCTGTTCGAGCACGTCGACACCCTGTTTGTCCCGCGGCGGGACGCCCGTGAGGTGCTCGACCGCGAGGGCGGCGCCGTCGAGATCGCGCACGGGCTCGCCACGGAGTTCGGCTTCGACACGGTGGTCGTCACCCGCGGGCTGGAGGGGGCGGTCGCGCTCCACGACGGCTCGGTGTACGAGCAGGACGTGTACGAGGCGGAGACGTTCGACGCGATCGGCACCGGCGACGCGTTCGTCGCCGGCTACGTCGCCGAGCGGCTGCGCGGCGGCGACCTCCCCGCGGCGCTCCGGTGGGGGTCGGCGACCGCGGCGCTGAAACGCACCACCGACGGCGACCTCGCGGTGACGAACCGGGCGGAGGTCCGCGACGTCATCGACGGCGAGGGCGGGATCGACCGGTGAGGCGGGCGGCGGCGCTCGGGACGTACTGACGGGACGGGAGTTCGGAGGCTGTTCTCCGGCGGCCGCGTTCAGAGTTCGACGGGGCCGCCCTCGGCGGCGCTTGCGGCGAGCGCGTCGATGGCCTCCATGTTCGCGACCGCTTCCTCGCCGTCGGTCAGGGGGGCGGTCCCGTCGGCGACGCACTCGGCGAAGCGGTCGATCTGAAGCCGGTACTGATCGACCGCGGGGAACGTCTCGACGCCGTGCCGGCCGTCGATCTCGTACTCCAGCTCGACGGGCTCGTCAGTCGGGGCGTCGAACGCGCGCTCGACTTCGACCCACCCGTTCGTCGCGTCGACGCGGTACCGCTGGACCAGTTGGGTGTCGAAGCCGGAGGCGACTCGCGCCGAGCGGCCGTCGTCGTACGCCAGCACCCCCGCGAGCTCCGTGTCGACGCCGGCGTCACGGGTGTCGCCGGCGTGGGCGTACGCGCGGTCCGGCTCCCCGAGAATCGTCCGAGCGAGCGAGACGGGGTAACAGCCCACGTCCATCAGCGACCCGCCCGCGAGGTCGGGGTCGAGCCGCACGTCGTTGGGGCGGTCATACAGCGGGAAGCGGAAGGTGGCCGTCACCGTGCGCACGTCGTCGAGCTCGTCGGCCGCGAGCGCGACGGCGCGCTCGGTGCGCGGGTGGTAGCGGTACATGAACGCCTCCATCAGCGTGACGCCCCGCTCGTCGCAGTAGTCGACCACGTCGCGCGCCTCGTCGGCGTCGGCGGCCAGCGGCTTCTCGCAGAGGACGTCCAGGTCGGCGTCCGCGGCGCGTTTCGTCCACTCGGCGTGGGCCCCGTTCGGGAGCGGGACGTACACCGCGTCGAGGGCGTCGTCCTCGAGGAGCGCCTCGTAGGAGCCGTAGCTCCGGGGGATCGAGTTCTCGGCGGCGAACCGCTCCGCGCGGGCCGCGTCCCGGGACGCCACCGCGCCGACGGCGTGATCGCTGGCGGCGATCGCCGGGATCACGGCTTTACGCGCGATCTCCGCGGTGCCGAGGACGCCGAATTCGAGGCTCGTCGAGCCGTTCGATGAAGCTGGCATGAGCGGGGGGACGCGCCCGCCGGGCAAGTCGGTTGGGGTCGCGGCTTCGACGGCGGCGATTACGGCGGCCGCCGTCGGTCTGTCCCTACCGGTCGGCCGCCAACTCCCGGATGCGGTCCGTCCCCGCGGCGACGCGGCCGCCGTGGAAGCAGAACGTCTCAGTCACGGCCCGGTCGGCGAGCGTCTCGACGCTCTCCCACGCGGTTTCGAGATCCTGCGTCACCTCGGGTCGGGGGCCGACGAGCTCGTCGTCGACGACGTTGAGCGCGTCGGCGCTGACGAGCAGCTCCGCGTCGGGGAAGTGCGCGGACACGTGCCCCGGACTGTGGCCGGGCGTCGCAATGACCTCCATCGGCCCCGCGGCGGTCGCGAAGGTTTCGCCCCCCGTCAGGCGGACGTCGACCGTCGTCGGGTCGATCGACAGCGGTCGCTCCTCGGTGGATTTGACGAGCTCCTTGTCACCTTCCAGGTACGGCACCTCCGTCTCGTGCGCGAACACGACGGCGTCGGTCCGGTCGACGACGGCCGCCAGACAGCCGGCGTGGTCCGGATCTTGATGGGTGACGAGGATTCCCCAAATGTCGGCGAGGCGCAACCCCTCGTCGTCGAGCGCGGCTTCGAGCACGTCCACCGTGTCGGGGAGCCCGACGTCGATCAGGAGGAGTCCCTGCGGCGTCTCGACGGCGGTCGCGTTGAACGTCGCGTCGCGGTCGTCCATCGATACCCGTAACGGGAGCCCGTGTACGCCCGCGTCAGTTCCATACGAGAGACAGGCCGGCGAGCGTCTTGAAACGGACGGGGTCGGGCGGGGCGCCTCGCAGTAGTCGCCTCGAACACGTTACCGGGGGAACCGACTCGAAGCGCCTGTCGCCGCGACGTCCGGCATCGCCCCTGCTCGAACGGTTCGCGGCGACGGCGGCCGACGACACGGATTTCCCCCCTGAGCGTCTATCCCGAGTAATGGCACAACGGTCCCTGCTCGTTCGGGCGCTGTGGTTCGTATTTATCGGCTGGTGGGCGACGCCGATCGTCGTCAACGTCGCGTGGCTGCTCAACGTCACGATCGTGCTGCTCCCCGTCGGGATCAAGCTGATCAACCTCGTCCCGACGGTGCTCACGCTCGCGGAGCCGCGGTCGCTTTCCGACCCTGACTCGGCCCGGGGGCAGCGGTCGCTCGTCGTCCGTGCGATCTACTTCGTCCTCGTCGGGTGGTGGCTGAGCCTGCTGTGGGCGAACGTGGCGTCCGCGCTCGCGATGACAGTCGTGGGGCTACCGGTCGCGATCTGGATGCTCAACCGGCTCCCGTACGTCACGTCGCTGTACCGGTTCCACGGGTAGTCCCGCCGGGCACGCGGGGCGGACGGTTCGAACTCAGTTGGTTTCGAGAATTTCGACGTCGAACGTCAGCGTCTCCCCGGCGAGCGGCGGGTTGAAGTCCGCCCGAACGGTGTCGTCGTCGACGTGGACGACTTCGCCTTGGCTGCCGTCTTGGGCCTCGAGGTACGCGCCCTCCTCGGGCAGTTGGCCGCCGAGCAGCTCCCGAAGTTCGTCGGTCTCGAACTCCTCGACGTTCTCGTCGCTGGGCTGTCCGTAGGCCTCCTCCGGCGGAATCGTCAGCGTGTCCGTCTCGCCGGCTTCCAATCCGATGAGTCCCTCCTCCATCCCCTCGATGACCTGTCCGGCCCCCACGTCGACCGTTAGCGGCGTGTACTCGCGGTCGGGCTGGGCCTCGGCGAGGCCCGCCTCCTCGGCGACCGATTGCTGAGATGTGTCGAAGACGGTGCCGTCGTCGAGTCGGCCGGTGTACTCGAGCGTCACGGAGTCGCCAGTAGTTATCGACATACGAGTACGAGACGCGCCACACGGAAAGCCTGTGGCATCTGTGGACATCGGCCGCGCCGTGAGAACCGACGGCCGACGGCATCAGCCGGACGCCGGGAGCTCCTCGACCACCGCGACGTCGTGTCCGGCGGCGTAGCCGTTCAGCTTGGCAGCGATGGGTGACTCCCGCAACGGCAAGCGGCCCACCGAGAAGCAAGCGGATAGTATGTACGCGCTCTCTCGTAGCGTTCACCAGCACGTCACGGACCAGATACGGGAAGGCGGCGTCTGTGTCTGCGACACTCGATAGTCGGGACGTGATGACTAAGTGATGGTGGAGATCGGCGGGAACTGGTTCGGCGAGTCGCGGCGGACGAGCGCGATGCGAACCGAGACGTCTACGACGCGCTCGAAGACGAGTATCCGACGCACGGTTTCACGAGCCCACCTGTCGCTATGCGTCGCGTAGAGCGATACGGCGCGACGGGCGCTACTTCGACTGTCGAACGGATCGACCTTTCAGGTGTGAGACGGTCGAAATCGCCGTCGTGAAAACGGTGGTTTCTGACATCACTCACCCGCCTCATCATAGCAACATCTACACTGATACAGTATCGAGATTGGAGCGAATGGCCGACTCGTTATGGTACCCGTCCGTCGAAGACATCGTCACCATCCACGACGATGTCGTCGCGGAGTACCCCGACACTCCCGCCGGTGTTCGGAACCGTGGTGACATCGAGTTCGCATTAGACTACATCGAAGAGGGGAGTTTCGGTTCCGCACCAGACACCATCCACGAGAAGGCGTATCACCTCTTCCGTCTCCTCGTCGCCAATCACCCCTTCGTCGATGCGAACAAACGAACTGCACTCAACGTGACGGTCGTCTTCTACTTCCTCAACGGGAATCGGTTCGAGTACGACAACGAAGTGAGGGCGATTCTGAAAGAGTTCGGAACCGACGAGGCAGCGGTCGATGAAGGAGACACCACCGAGTATCTCCGATCCCACACCAAAGAGATGGATCTGGCCGGTGAGATCGACGACTGGCGAGACGAACTCGTCACGTACGGGCTTGATCAGTTGACCGGCGATTCCTCAAACCCGAACGATTAACGGCGTTCGAAGCGTCCGTTCAGACATGGCCACCGAAGAAGGTACAGAACCGGTCTCTCCGCTTGACGACGTGATGGAGGACATCCGGCGGGAACTGATTCGGCGGGTTGCGGCGGACGACCGCGATTCGAACCGAGACATCTACGACGCGCTCGAAGACGAGTAGCCGGCATTGTTGCGATTTTTCGGGTTTGATCGGTCGTTATCCCTCAACTAGAGCGATACGGCGCGACAGGAGTAAGACGGCACTGCGGAAAAGTTGGTGATTCGCCGAACGGGTGTCGAAGGCCGCGCCTTCGTGTGGTTCGAGACCGATCGAACCATGGAAATCGAACCAATCGACCCCGAAACGGCATTCGAGCTGTACCTCGCAGAAAAAGAGACCTCGGTTTCGGACGCGACGCTCGTCTCCCACAGGTCGCGGTTGAAGTTCTTTATCGAGTGGTGTGGGAAGCGCGACATCGAGAATCTGAACGAGCTGACTGGCCGGAAGATACAGGAGTTCCGACTCTGGCGACGCAACACCGGCGACCTGACAAAGGCGACGGTAAAGACGATCATGGATACGGTCCGCGTCTTCGTCAAGTGGCTGGAATCCATCGACGGCGTGGAACAAGAACTTCATAAGAAGGTCCGGTCGCCGGATCTCAATCCGGGTGAGAATAGCCGCGACGTGATGCTCGAGGCTGACGACGCGGAGGCGATGCTCCAGCATCTCGAGCGGTACGAGTACGCGTCGATCCGACACGTGACCGCGACGCTACTGTGGCACACGATGCTTCGGATGGGGTCCGTGCGCGCACTCGACATCAGAGACTACGACCCCGAAAAGCGGTCGCTCACGCTTCGACATCGCCCTGAGACCGGGACACCGCTTAAGAACAAGCAACAGGGAGAGCGCATTATCGCGGTGTCGAACGAGGTCTGTCTCGTTCTCGACGACTGGATCCGTGAAAACCGACCTGACGTTACGGATGACCACGGACGAGAGCCGCTCTTAGCGACGAATCAAGGACGAGTAGCAACAACCACGGTCCGGACGTACTGCTACCAGATCACCCGTCCCTGTGGTACGGACAACCCTGCCCTCATGACCGTGATGAAAGCGAGTGTGAAGCCACCAACAAAGACCACTCGGCACAGTGTCCGTCAAGCGTGAGCCCGCATCCGTTCCGTCGCGGCGCCATCACGCACTACTTACAGAGTGACGTACCCGAGACGGTGGTCAGCGACCGGGCGAACGTAACGTCCGATGTCATCGACCAGCACTACGACCAGCGCTCGCAGAAAGAGAAGATGGAACAACGGAGGGGATACCTCGACGACATATAGAGTCACTCCCGGCCGCCGTCGCTCACCACTCCACAAAACTATCTAATATAAACCAATCCGCATTTCTTATATAAACTTTAAATAGAAAGAGAAATAGATCGTTTGCTATGAAAAGCAGCTCGAATATTGTGGCCGAAGACAGGCTACAGATACTTCTCGACATACCGACCCAAAGCGGGAATTTATTCGGTAGTACGGCCACAGACACGGTTCTCTCCTTTTTATCCCGCCACCACACTGAGGAGTTCTCGATTAGTGACCTCGTCGAGGCAGTGGACTATTCGCAGCCGAGCGTCTCCAAGGCGGTAACCGTACTCTCCGAAAACGATCTCGTCGTCGAACGACGCGAGGGCAACACGCGATGGGTTCGAATCAACCGCGAGCGGCTCCACGTTCCGGACGATCCCCATTTACAGATTCCGCAGGCCGAGTTCCAAGAGCCGGTGAGAGCAGCAGCAACCGAACTCCGCGGCGAACTCGACGGCGTGATCGGGGTCGTTCTGTACGGCAGTGTCGCGCGAGGCGAAGCGGACCGGCGGAGCGACATCGATCTCTGGGTGCTCGTCGAGGAAGATCGGATGGCGAACCAGCGAGCGGCGAATCAGGTCAAACAAGGGCTCGAAGACGAGGAGTTCGAGAACGGCCGGTACGAATACGAGATCGACATCGAGGCGCTTCAGGCGGTCCCGAAGTACATCGCCGAGATACGGGAGGTGCTCAGCGACGGGATCGTGATCCACGGGACGGAGAAGTTCCAGACGGTCCGAAATATGGTTTTCCACGGTGATCTCGATGAGTGAAGGGTCCGATCCGCGGGATATCCGGACGGCTCTCGATGCGGCTATCGACGCGTTCAACGAGGAGGGGTTCGGCGTCCCGAACCGCGAGGATGCGATCGCGACCGGCGACGATTGGAAGACACAGCTCACGAAGGCGTGTCGGCTGCTAGACGCAGTCGCACGAATCGACGGGCAAGGGCACTACACCGCCGTCATCGAACTTTGCTTCGGGGCAACCGAGCGGTCTATCGAGGCTTATGCCCTCGCAGTCGGTGGTGATGAACTGGACGACTTCCACGACCACACGCACTGTTACGACCGAGCTGCCGACCTCGGCCTGCTCTCCCGGACGGCGACACGGGAGCTTCGGGGACTGTACGACGACAACAGGACAGACAGCTACTACGGCGGCAAGCGGCCCACCGAGAAGCAAGCGGATAGTCTGTATGCGCTTTCTCGCAGCGTTCACCAGCACGTCACGGACCAGATACGGGAAGGCGGCGTCTGTGTCTGCGACGCCCGACAGCCGAGAGGTGACGACTAGGTGATGGAGGACATCCGGCGGGAACTGGTTCGGCGGGTCGCAGCGGATGATCGCGATGCTCACTGGGACGTCTACGACGCCCTCGAAGACGAGTAGCCGGCGCTGTTACGGTTTCACAGTTCTACGCTGTTGCTATCGGTCGGGTAGAACGATACGGCGCGACTGGATTTGGGTCCCGTAATTATCCCGCTGTAATCAGCTTGAATTTGTGTGACACTCGTTGTTGTATAATCCGCCAGCGGCGGTCTGCCTTCTCGCGCTCCGAAGCGCGGTCGTAGTGCTTGTCGAGAACGTCCTCGCTCGCGTTGAGCTGGTCCGAAACGACGCCCCGAGGGACGCCGTCGTTCCGATACTTGGTCACCCGCGCCTTGCGGGCGTCGTGGGGCGACCGAGCGGACGGACACCCGCTCACGTGGCGGAACGTCGCGAACTTACACGACTTTCCCCCAGCGGTGATTTCTCACAACGTCGACGGCGTCTCTCACCCGACGGTGAATCGACGGCTCCCGATCCTCGACGAGCATGGACTCGTCGAGAAGACCTCCGAGAAGCGAGGGTACAACCGGATCACCGAACGCGGGCGGGCCTACCTCCCTGGCGACCTCGACGCGGACGACCTCGAAGAGTAGTGAACTGAACCGACGGCGCTACTCGACACCGAGTTCGCGGGCGGCGGCCGCAGAGATGGTGAGCCCGGCGTCGGCCGTCGTAACACGCTCGTCGATCACGTCGTCGAGTACCTCGCGCAGTTCTTCGATGAACGAACTCGGTCGTTCGACCTGAACGCGAGTCGTCGATTTGTCGGCGTAGTTCAGTCCGCGGTGTCGAACGTATATCCGCGCGAACGACCGCCGGACCGATCGAGGGACATCCCACACAACCGCAGGGAGGTGATCGAGCGACGTTTTCGCGCCGGTCGGCGCGCCCATCGCAACGAGGCACCGACCGAGAACAGTCCCGGCACACGTGGGGACAATCTCGGTCGCCCGGTTCGGAGTGTCTGCGTTGCGGGTGCGCGTCTCCACGCCGACGCACTCGAAGGCGTTCCGGACCTCCGTGGGGCTCACTCGTTTCCCGGGCGTCACCGCAGGGCCGTAGCTCTCGGTCGCGATGCTCCCGCCCGCGAGGACGTGTGCGAGCAGCTCGACGAGCGCGGCGGCCGTCTCACTCTCGGGGTCCGGGTCGAGCCAGCCGTGATCAATCGCAGTTTGAATCCCACGGACGGAGTCCGGCATCCCTCCGTCGAGCCATCCTCGAACGCGACCCGACGGAAGATCGAGAGCCTTCCCGACTCGGATTCGGCCGTGGTTAGGATGTTCGGCCGCATACTCTCGAACCCGCCGATAGTCGAGTACCTTCTCCCAAGGATCCGGATACTCACGATCGCTATATGTGCGAGCGAGAGAGACTGCCGTGGGGACCATACACGTGATTTTGTGACAACAGGATTTGAACTCATGCCTCAAATTTTCACCCGTGATACCCACGCCATTAAGTACATATACCAGATCAGCGTCTTTCCGAGTAGCCAGCAATCCGAAGGACTTGGTCCGACATCAGTCTCGGGAACGAGTCCTCGGCCCCAGCTGGGTTCAATCATGAAACCAAGCAACCCGTCCAAAGGAGAAGACCGTGCTGTCAGCCCCGTTATCGGGGTCATACTCATGGTCGCGATTACCGTCATTCTGGCCGCCGTCATCGGGACGTTCGTCCTCGGACTCGGCGATCAGTTAGGAGACACCGCGCCACAGGCGAGTTTCAGTATAGATGATGTAACTGACAATGGTACTGGTGTAGATGTGGAGATTACTAAGACCGGTGGTCAGGACATCGACCCGAGAGAAGTTACAATCGTTGTTGATGGTGATAGGAGCGGTACAGTTGCGAGCAATTCCACTCTCACAGACACGTGGCAAAGCGGAACCACAGCAGTTGTAGAGGGCGTTGGGACCGCATCTGCCGATGATTCTATCACAATTAGACTTATTCACGACCCGAGCGGTAACGCAATCTACGAGGATACGGCCACGGTTAAAAGCTCAAGCTAATTCTTTAGCTGTACACTCTTTCAATTATCTGGCGTAAATCTACCGCCAGCGGCTTTCTATTCTTATCCTGTACCGCAACCCGATAACGTCCGTGTTGAACTGCTGAATTGTGCCCGGATCGAGTTCGTCACGAGCCTTGTGGATATTAGCCTCCGATTGTATCAGATGCGCGAGCGCGGCGTCGATCACCACGCTCATGGGCGGGTCGTCGTCGGGACCGCTCGCCACAATTTCGCTCGCCTTTTCGAGCTGCCGTTCGCGTTCATCGGTGAGTTTGAGGCTGGTTCGACGGCTCATTTATACCACATCGTATGTACGGGGGTCACGATCCCGTCGTTCTGGAGTGACTGAACTGATCCGTGCTGAAGTAGTACCCACGGATCGACCACGATCACCGCGGCCGCCACCCGCAACCCAACCGATTTCTATGTACCTCACGTGGCGAGCGCGCTGAGCGAAGTACATAGATCGCGGATCGTGAATACATCTACGTCGGACCCCACGGGGTCGCGTCGAGAACCCCTTTCCACGAGGTTTCACGCTCGCCCCACGAGTTCTAACAGCGTCGGAACTTCGCCGTCCTCGGGGAAGCGCACCAGGTACGCGCGCTCGCCGACGCGCTGAGTGTGCGCGTCGGCTTCCTTGATCGATCCGTCCTCGGCGACTAATCCGTCGAGTTCGAGGTGCTGTTTGTCGATCGTTACGGTTCCGCTGCCGTCGCGGTCGACGAGACTTTTGAATCCCATCGACCCTCGCGGGCACGGTGGTTCACTTAAATGTACCTCAAAGTGACACGGAACGGGCACAGACCGTACTGAATGCGGGAGTATATGCGGATCACCGTGGCCCGGCCGCTCGCATGGCGAAAATGGAATTCGACGCCGTCGACGCCGCCCTCGTAGTGGCGGGACTTGCCTCGGCGTTCATGCTCGTCGGTATCGCATCGTTCCAACTGTTCGACATCGACGCGGTCGTCCACGCAGGCGATGTGTTTGACCACGAGATAACCCGAGAAGACAGAGGCCACGTTCGCGAGGAGATCCGACGCACCCACGACGCGGGGGTTTCGGTGTACTACATCCACGGGAACCACGACAACAAAGCGGGTAACAGAACGTTACGTCAGGGTCCAGGAATCCATATCGGTGGTGAGACCGTGGTGTTTGGCGACGGTACCGTCCGACTTTCTGGACTTGATTACGGGGCGGGAGAGTTTTCGAGTCCGCCGCCGGAGAAGCCCGGCGACGATGGGGGCTCGGTATCGATCCTCGTCCTACACGACACGCCGTATCCGGCAGTCGGCGAGAATGGGTCGCCGATCCATCGAACTGATCCGAATCATCTAGATCTCAGGGAGTTCCTCGACTCGGCCGAGGGGTGGTTGGACCTAATCGTCTCGGGGCATCTACACGTCGGGAGTCGCGCTTCCATAGCGGGCTACGAGACACCCCTCATCGTCACTGGTCCGACTGCGGAAATTAGCACATCGACACAGGAGACCGCCCCCTCTACCTGGTTGGTGACGGTACTGAACGGTGAGGTTCAGGTCGAGCGGCAGCAGTTGGTATGATCCGACTCTATGAGTCTACTGTAGTATGTTTCCGACATTCCTCAAACGGGAGGCGAGATCACTTCAGATCCATTTCTGCTTCGAACTGCTCCCGTTGAGCAGAATCGAGCGTGAGAACCCATTCGAACTGATCTCCTACCCACGACGTGGACATGATCGAGTGGCGGAACTCCTTGGAGTGTTTCGACGTCAGTCCCGCGAGAATGCCTGAAAGACCGCTACTGCCACCAACCGTCTCACCGTACTCGTCTTCCATCCGTTCAATCAGGTCGTCGGTGAGCAAGGGCTCCTCGGCGGCGTACAGAACCCGAAACATCGCCTCCTGTTTGCTGGTGAGGCGGTCGAAGAAGTCGGACGGGAACCACCCGGTGAACTCAGCGGGGACATCCGTTGAATCCGGCTCGGGGGACGCGGGATCGATAGACCAGTGATCGAGCGCGAATTCGACGAGCGTGTCGGTCCGCTCATCGATGGCCGACTTCCCGAACGTGTCGAACGCGGCGAGTTCCCGCTGGACGCGCAAGGACGAGGAGGCGTACTCCTTCTCGCGTCCGCCGCTCGCGTGTTTCTTTTCGGCGAACGGCAGATTACCGTACGAACTGTTCCAGTACCGGCTGGCGAGCGTGAGGTTCCCGAGACGGTGGACGTGCTCATCGAACTCGTCGACGAGGCTCTCGGGGATCGCATCGGCGGGGAGCTTCCGAGCAAGGATGTGCTCGACTTGGAACTCGGTCGATAGAATATGCCCGGGACTTGTCAGGACCTCCTCGCCGGCCTCGGATTCGACCTGTTGCCCGTAGTGATAGAGCAGGTACTTCGTGTCTCGACTCGACGTGCTCTGGTAGAAGTCCGGATCGCGGAGTTGGCGCTCGAACCGGTCGTCGTCCGTGTATCGCTGTGTGATCGAGTCGAGTCGTTCGACGACTGTCTCGGGATCGATCGACGGTGTCGTGTGAACGTCGTGAGCGAGTCGAACGAGTCGTCCCCGGCCCGTGTCCGATCGCCGTGAGTCAATTGCGTACATCCGGAACACGAGCGTTTCACATGCGTCGACGACGGCAGCGAAGCCCTCGGGATCATCGTCGGCAAAGTTCAGATACGACGCCATCAGGACGGGGAGAACGTTCGCCAATCGTCCGAGCTCTAGGAGTCGTGTAAGGGAGAGTTCAACGGAATCCGGGACATCCGGCTGGAGTATCGCTGAGAACGCCGTCGCGGCCTCACGGAGGTCTTGGACGTACGCGTCAATTTCCGACTGGACGGCGTCGAGTTCGCCGGCGCGGAACCGCTCACGGAGTCGATCTTTCAGCGTCTCGAACCCGTTGAAATACTCATCAGAGTTATAGCCGTCATAGATGCCCCAGTGGAACCGAAGGAAGCTGTCTTCATCGAAGTCATTCACCCGATTATGACCGGTGTTGAAAACGAACAGGTCCCGGTAGATACTCCCGAAGCGTTGTTTGATCTTGGTTTCGAGAGCGCCCTGATTGCTGGAGCGGTCGTCCATATACATCAGGAAGCTCTTCGTTTTGTCGAGTGTCGACAGTGGTCGGCCGCGATCGTTGAGACTCTCGAAGATCGAGGCTGCCTCGGAGCCGTCATCGATCTCGACAACGTTGATCCGGCAGTCGTACCGGAGCGTCTCTGCGAGATCGGCTACGGCTTCAGGATCATCGAGCTCCTCAAACTGTTCTGTGAAGAAGTCCGCGGCAGCCTTGAGCCGCGTCTGCGACGGCGTTTCCGGGTCGATGGATGCGGAGCCGAGGAGTCCGTCACGGAAGTACTCGGAGTCCTGATCCTGTGGAAGTAATCGCGGTCGCTCCTTGACGGGGAAGAGGAGGTTATCCTCGTCGAGTGTCGCCGCGATCGTGTCGTCGAACTTCGACGCGACGTAGAGAAAGATAATCGCCGATGTTAGCCGCTGTTGGCCGTCCACGACGTCGTACTTGTCAAACCGACGGCGGCGGTCCGTCTCGAACTGGGTGTCCTGCTTGCGGAGGATGATGTTCCCGAAGAAGTGCGACTTCGCCTCTGGGAGGTATAGGAGGTCCTCAAACAGGTCCGTGAGCTGGGGCTCGGTCCACGAGTAGCTGCGCTGGTAGCTCGGAATATCGAACAACCCGTCCGTCAACAGGGAATCGAGATGGACCGTGCGGGTTTCCATGCTGATAGGGTGGTGTGCCGGCCCGTATAAATCGTGGTTGTCACGTTCTGGGTGGCTCAGATTGATCGCAGGTAGGTTGAGCTACTCATCCCACAGGTTTGCTGCGACCCGCTATCACGCTCACCCACTGTCAGCAGAAGTGTGTGTGATAGTTGGCTCCACAGATAGGACGTAATGGATAAAATTCGGCGTTCTACCACTTGTACAGTTGGTCTTCTTCAGGTGGAAACTCAGCTAATTCAATATCTCTTGGATATGGCTCTGAGAGAACCTCATCTGGATCGCGGATCTGTCTCGATTCGAGTCCTGGTGGGGATAATGTTCCAATATATGCTCCCACTGGATACCGTTCGAGAGGGTGATCATCGAGAATCTGTGGTATTCGAGTCGCTGCGTCGTCGGGGAGTTCATCTACATCCTCGTAGGCAACCACGTCATCACCATCCATACTGCCGGCACGGAGATGAACACGGATTCGAACGTCCTTCGAGTCAGACCGAATAAACTCCATGTGACACGCTGGGGCCGCTGTCATGAAATAATTTGTAGATGAGTTCTTAGGGCGGTATCTTTCAAATTTTGCGCTGTGTATACCGTATACTCCTGAAACGAGTCTCAGTAGGGAATCTCATCGGAGCTGTAGTTCAAACTAGATAGTGGGGGAGGGGGGTGCGTCCGACAAGACGGGGAGGATGGAAGGCACCTACGCAGCGAGTTCGTTACACCGGTAGAAGCAGCGATCAGTTGGAGCCGAGAGCGGAAAGACGTGGTTCGAACTCCTCCTGGAATTCGTCCATCGCATCCACCCCCCATTCGACCAAGTGATTTCGCTGGTCTGCGGTGAGATCGGTGATGGTCCGATCAATATCTTCAGGCTGTTTGATCCGGGATGCTTGTTTCTCAGGCAAACGTTCCCACTCTAACTCGACGCCTAAATTGCTCTCAATCTCCGTTCGGTCGCGTTTCAGCGCCTCGAATATCTCCTCGTTGCGTTCCTTATCCGACGTGGAGATGTAGAGCTCAACGGAGAACTCCGGCCCCTGGTGGAACACCCAGCCGAATCGGACGCCCCCGATACCGGCACTGAACGTTAGATAGTTCCGAGGTCCGGGCTTGAGTTTGTACCAAGTCGGCCGTCGCTGCGAGTACGCCTCGACCATCTCGGCGAAGAACTGCCGGTAGCTACGCTCAAGGTCGGACAGCGACTCGGTGCTCACCTCGCGTTCCCATTCGTTGGGCTCGACAACGACTTCGAACTCGAACCCACGCTCCTCGGATCCCTCGATACTCACGACGCGGGGTCTGATCGCGAAGAATTTCGCACCTTTCGGCCCGGTTTCGTTCAACCATTCGAGGACGCTCCGGTGTTCCGGCCGGAATTCCTCGGCGAGCCACATCGTGAACCCAGCGTTCTTTCCCGACGAGTACGTCAGGAGCTTCCCCAAGTGGTCGTGGTCCGTCCGATTGTATTGATTCTCGATAACGACGGTCTCACCGGTGTTCATCTCTCGTGCGACGATGTCGGCCGAGAAGTCACCGACGGCTTCCTCAGCTCGTGCGTCTTCAATTTCTATCCCCAACTCGGACGCGAGCAGGTCGATGTTCTCTGTCAACCATTGCGTGAAATCCCGCTCTTCGTTCTCCCACACCGAGCGGAGGTCGTGCTCGTGGATTCGCGAGACGTTGTGGTCCATAGACAGGCGTCGCCGGGAGTTTTGATAAATGGTTGTGGGCCGTCCCGGAGCGTCGTGCGCTGCGATTCGTTGCCGGACGCACCCCCCTCCCGGCGAAGATGACCCTGAAGAGATGAATACGAGTGTCGAATTCGATACAGAGGCGACTCTGGGATCGTGTCTCGTGTTACGACACTGGAATCGCAGTCGAGTACCTCTGTAGTTTGCTGGACGCACCCCCCTCCGTCCGTCTCTTCCACTCAAAGCCCGATAGAGTACAATACAGTCGTGCTGCGGCTGACGGATCTCTAAACCACATCTCAAGTGTCCATACTACCCCAACGGGACAGTTTTTTGCGAATACCGAGGAGATCTACACTGAATGGTAGAGCCGATCTTAAAATGGGCAGGTGGAAAGCGCCAGCTTCTCTCAGAAATCACGGCGCTGTTTCCAACCACATATGAGGCGTATCACGAACCGTTCGTGGGAGGTGGCGCTGTCTTTTTTGATCAAGATCCTGACGATGGAACGATCAACGATCTGAACACGCGGTTGACTACCTTTTATGAGATCGTTCGATATCAACCAGACGCACTTATAGACGAAAACAAGACGCACGAACACACGGAAGAATACTACTATAACGCTCGCTCGGAGTTTAATGCGCTCTTCTCACAGTCGAATCTAACGCGGGACGAGCGAGTCCGAGAGGCGAGTTTGCTTTTATATTTGAATCGGACCTGTTTCAACGGATTGTACCGAGAGAACAGTGACGGCGAATTTAACGTCTCTTTCGGCCGGTATTCAAACCCAGACTGGGTACAAGAACAGCGGATCCGAAAGGCATCGCGCGTCCTCCAAGGCACGGCCGTGTTCAATACGGATTTCAGCTACGTCGTCGATGAGGCTTCCAGCGGCGATCTTGTGTATTTTGATCCGCCGTACGAACCGGTGTCGAAAACCGCGGATTTCAATTCGTACCAAGCAGAGGGATTCGACCGAGAGGATCAACGCCGACTTCGCGATGTCGTGGTGGAACTCACGGAAATGGATGTTTCCGTGATCCTCTCTAACTCCCCGCCAGTCACGGAGTTATACGAGGACCACGGCATGTTCTCGATCAGATATGTAGATGCTACTCGTGCGATAAACAGCGATGCCAGTAGTCGCGGAGAGGTCTCAGAAGTTCTCATTACAAACGTTCCAGCAGAGGCGCAGCGGAGAAAGACTCTCTCGGATTTTACTGAATGAGCTGTCGGAGACCGCTCAACGTGGCGTTGAGTCCAGCACGTATTGTTGCTCAGATCCCCGGCCGCTCGTCGTGATTTCAGGGAGACAAACGAGCCACTCGCCAACGGTTCGGGCGCGTCGACGCGTGGTTGAATCCGAGAGAGTGGTCTCGTCTGCGAGGATCTCCGTAATATCGCGTCGGGAGAGAGTACCGTCTTCTTCGAGTTGAGCGTATACACGGGAGATGATCTCGACATCACGGATCTGCTGTGTGAGGAGGGCGTCCGCAGATTCTCGATTGCCGCGATCGAGATACGTGAGATATTCCTCGCCGAGGCGGGTGAGTCCCCAGCGGCGGATCGTGTGGTTGTCAATCTCGACCTCCTGTTCTTTGTGGAGGAACTGGAGAAGCCACGCAGCAATACCGTAGTAATCCGCTTGCCGTGGATCGAAGCTGTCTGAATCCGTCCGTCTTCGAACGTATTCTGCGATATCGGGTTTAATATCAGAACCCACTCCGACCGCTTGGATGACAGTGCGAATCACCTCAAAGTTGTCCGCCTGTGGTACCTCTAGAGATGGGATGGTATCGGTGCGCTCCGGCTTCTCGAACGCACTCCAGAACGTGGGGTCAAGTTCGTAGGATTCGTCGTTTGTAACGACACCGATGCCGCTCTCAACCATGATGTCTGTGAGACGGTCACCGTCGATCAATCGGATGAAATCTTGGTCTGCGCTTGTCTCGGCTCCAGAGGTGAACGAGGAGGTCGTGATCACCGTTCCGATGTGATACTGTTGCTCCGAGAGAGCGCCTTTAAATCCGCGGAGGGTGCGGGCGCCGACGCTGTTCCCGGTAGCATATTGTTTCGCTTGTACGCCGAGCCGAGCGTGGAACAGTTCTCGATCGATAACGGCGTGAATATCGATCCCGCCATCGCCACGGAAGGGCGTTAGCTCAAGTTCACGAGTTGGCTCCGCACGCTCGATCACCATCTTACAGAGCTGTTCAAACTGCTCGTGATCGATCTGTAACCCTTATCAAGCAGTTCCTCCTTCGCGGTCGATGCTTTCATTCAAGATCGAAGTTTTCGCCGCTGAATAAAAATCCACTCGCCAGAGCAACCAGTCCGTTTCGGTAGCTGGATGAGGCTTATGTTGAGAAATCCAATTCCGAATACTCGTACGTGTAACACTTGATCCCGTTCGCCTCACAGTGCGTCGCAAGCTCTCCCGGCAAGATGTCCTCCTCCTCGAAGTCACCCAAAAATGCGACAGTCACGTTGTCGTCCTCACGCTCCTCGGAGCCTTCCACCACGACGGCCGTGTTCGGGTCGCTGTGGCTGGTCTTAATTACCTTGTCACCTGCCACGTACGGATTCTCCGCGAACGCGAGGTTCTCGTGTTTGTACGTCCAGAGTTTGATGTCCTGATCGTCACAGTACGACGCGAGGATCGCGGGGTGGTAGTCCCGCCACGCACCTGGTCCCTCATCGAGCGAACTCGGGAACGCGACCCGCACCGCTTCCCCGTCCATTTCGTGTCCGAACGCGCCGGTGTTCTGCTCCGGCGGTAGTACCTCGACGGCGATTCCCACCGACGGCTCCGAGTCGCCAGCCTTCACCACCCGATCCCCTGGTGAGAACGGATTCTCCGGCTTCTGGTTCATGTGAGCGGTGTTAGGACCGAGGTCGATCAGTTCGTTCATCGGGCGGGCCGCGAGGTGGTCGAGTTTTTCCGGGGACTCGCCCGAGAACGCCTTCTCCGTTTCGACCTTCGATTTCAGCGTTTCGAGGCGTTCCCACCCGAGCAACATCAGACTATCCTCGTTATCTCGATGCCAGACCATTACTACGATGTCGTCATCGGGATCGCGTTCAACGAGCGACTCGGGAAGGAAGGCCGAGACGTCCCGCGATGACTTCACGTCGACCGTGTAGCCGAAAACCTCGAAGTCATGCCCAGAGAAGCTCTCGGAGTTACACCGCCGGATTGCTTCCTCGTTTTCCCACTCCCACATCTCGACGGGGAGATACTCGCGACAGAACTGCTCGAACGCGAGCTCGCCGAGGTTGCCGATTCGCTTCACGTCTATGTCGTCCGCCCCTTGGATGACCGCTTGGTGGTTGGCCCGCTCGTAGTCAATTTCGTCCGGCGTGAACCGATACATGCCCGAATATCAAACGCCGGATAAATATATTTTTAGTATGAGATATCAAATCAAAGAACCGGAAGAGGAAGCCATATCGAGATTTACTCGCTGATGACTTCAGTCAGTCCACTGGGTATTCTCTGAATGTCGATGGGTCGGTCAGAAGTATATTCGACCAGCGCGACGGGCGCTGGTTCGGCCGTCGAACGACGAGACCTTCCAGGTGTGAGGCGGCTGAATTCGGCCGTTTCAAAACTGCCGTTTCTGACAACTGGTTTAGTAGTATGTGCCATCCGTGCGAGATACAGAACGGATATCTCGCGTCGGGGCTCAGTGTGGATTTGGTCGGTCTGTATAGAGGACTCACTTCCAATCATGCTCCTCGATGCCCTCGTAGTGTTTCAGGCGACTATCGATCTCCCAGGCTTCCCAGCCGCATTCGTGGTAGAGAACATCGGCGAGTTTGTCGAAGCGACTCTTGTTGAGCTCGATACCGCGGTTTCCGCGGTAAGTGATGTAGGGTTCGCGTCGAAGGTCCGCATAGACGTCACGCGCAGTCGGGTAGTCGCCGTCGATCGCTGAGAGATTGAGGAGCGCCTCCTCCGTGATCGGTGTGCCCCACTTGTGTTTCGCTATCATCGTCGCCAGGAGGGCACACTTCACCGACGGCTTCTCCATAGCGGAGGGATGAATCCATTCATACATAAAGGCTGTTAATGACAGTTAACGCTAGTGGGAACGCTTATACACATACAGATGGTGTCTCTCTGTATGAGTAGTCTGGAACAGGCGGACGACCGCGGGGCGAAGAAAGAGCTCCGGAAGGAGCACCCGAGCGGGTGGCTGTACCTCACGCAGCACGATGCGATCCCAATTCTCGTAGACGCGTTGCTCGATCTCCCGCCGAACCGCGAGTTCAACAAAACCGAATTCGCAGAACACGCCGGCGTCACGCGCCAAACCGTCGGTAACTACACCGATCTCCTGATCGAGGTCGAACTCATCGAGGAGGTTCCGAACACGTCACCGCGTCGGTACCGGGTCGCGGACAGCGATGCCGTCCGCGAACTCTTCGAGCTGAACAGCGCGCTCAACAGCGTCGGCGAGTAGTAACGACCCTCAAAGCGTCTCTTCGGATATGGTCACAGAGGAAGGCGCAGAACTGACCTCGCCGCTTGACGGTGTGATGGAGGATAGTTGGCAGGAACTGGTTCGACGGGTCGCGGCAGACGACCGCGATGCGAACCGAGACATCTACGACGCCCTCGAAGACGAGTAGTCGGCGCTGTTACGGTTTCACAGTTCTACGCTGTTGCTATCGGTCGGGTAGAACGATACGGCGCGACGGGATCCACGCGAGCGACCGAAGGGAGCGAGCGTGGAGCCAGTCGCACCCGTGTTCGAGCGAGCGAAGCGACGCGAGAACACGGGTGCGACGGGACTTTGAACCAGAGCCAGACGGTCCTGCTCGCTCACTCCGTTCGCTGCGCGGGCTGCGACTGGCAGGGTTCAAATCCCGCATGCGCCGCTACTGCTCACTTCGTTCGCAGATAGCGGGCGCGACGGGATTTGAACCCGCGGCATCTTGGTCCGGAACCAAGTGCTCTGTCCGCTGAGCTACGCGCCCTCACGAGCCGGTATCCGCGGCGAGCGTTTAATCCTTCTGACTCGGGTCCTCGGCGGGCGGCCGTGGGTCGGTCTGCCACTCGAACGCGTCGGCGTCGTCGGCGACGCCGGAGTCGGCCGTCCCGCCGTCGGTCCGAGCTCGGTCGGTCGCGTCGCCCTCGGCGTCGGCGTCGATGGCGCCCGCGGCGTCGAGGAAGCGACCCACGAACAGCAGTCCGGGGCGGCGCTCGACGACGGCGACCCAGACGACGAGCGCCGGCGGCAACACGATCAGCGACGCCAGGTACGCGAGCGTGATGCTGGCGGCGGTGAGCAGCCCGAACTGGCCGAGGATCGGGGTGATGGCCAAGACGAGGACGCCCGTGCCGAGCGCGGTCGTCGCCCACGTGCCGGTGAGCGCGCCGCCGGTGCCGCGGAGCGTGGTGACGACCGCGGCGTCGACGTCGCCGCCGCGGGGGTACTCGTCGTGGAACCGGTGCGCGACGTGGACGGTGTAGTCCACCCCGAGCCCGATAGTGATCGCGAGGATCGTCGCGGTGATCGCGTTGAACGGGATGCCGCCGAGCCGCATCGTGGCGGTGAGCGTCGCGACGGCGACCGTGACCGGGACGAGCGTGACGAGCCCCAGCGTCGGGCTGCCGAGCAGCAGCCAGAACAAGATTACGAGGAACACCGCCGAGAGCCCGAGAGCGGCCGCCAGCGAGACGATCGCGGAGTCGAAGATCGTGTCCGCGACCGCCTGGAACACGACGATCTGGCCGGTCGCGGTCGCGTCGCCGCGGTAGCGGTCGGCCACGCGCCGGGCGTCGGCGGTGATCTCGGCGTCGCTGGCGTCGGACTCGACGGCGTACACGATCCGCGTCGAGCGGCTGTCGTCGGCGAGGTACTCGCCGGTGAAGTCGTCGTACGGCGAGTTCCGCAGCTCGGCGTAGATGCGGTCGAGGTTCCGGTTCGGCCGCCCGTCGTCGAGCGCGGACTCCTCGACCAGCTGCTCGAACTCTGGGTCCTCGGCGGCGTAGGCGTCGATCGCGCTCTGGACGCTGTCGGCGCTGGCGCGGCCGTCGACCGTGACGAACGAGTCGGGCGGGTCGCGCTCGGCGCGCGCGAGGCTGCGGAGGGCGCTGTCGCTGGTCATGCGCCGCTCCACGTAGATGGTGACGGTGTCGTCCTCGCTCGTGGCGAAGTTGTCGGAGAGGAAGTTGATCGTCTCCGTCGCGGTGTACTCGCCGGGCTGGAGCGGGCCGGGGAAGTAGTCGATGTACGCCGGCTCCTCGCTCGGCGGCAGGAAGTCGTCCTGCTCGAAGGTTGTGTCGACGCCCGCGCCGTAGCCCGCGGCGCCGGCCGTGATCAGCAGGACGACGACGAGGAAGACCGCGGGTGCGGGCCGCGATATCGCGGACAGTTTGGGGAGGAGCCGCCCGAGCGCGGAGTCCTCGGCGCCGAGCGGGCGGGAGCCGAACTCGGGCAGCGAGCGCTTTGCGCGCCAGCGGTCTAAGAGCAGCTTGGCGGCCGGGAGGAAGCCGACGAAGATGACGAGGGTGAAACAGATCCCGAGCCCGGCGACCAACCCGAACTCCCGGAGCGGGGGCAGCGAGCTGGTGAGGTTCGCGAGGAAGCCGATGATCGTCGTGCCGGCGATGATCGAGTACGCCACCACGAGCTGGCCGAGCGCGCCGCGCATCGCCGTCTCCGGCGGCGCGCCCGCCGCGCGGTCCTCGCGGTAGCGGTTTACCGTGTGGATCCCGAAGTCGATCCCGATCGCTAAGAGGAGGACCGGCACCGCGATCAGCACCTCCGAGAAGGCGATCCCCGCGTACCCCGTGAAGCCGAACGTCCACACGACCGTCATCAACAGTGCGATCCCGCCGAGCACGAAGTCGAAGGGGTCGCGGTAGGCGTACGCCAAGAGGCCGAGGATGACCGCGAGCGCCGCGGGCACGACGATCGACAGCGAGTCGAAGATGACGCGCTCGAACTCATCATCGACGATCCCCCCGCCGAACGCGGTGATGTCACCCGGGGCCTCCTCGGCGACGGTGCGGGCCTCGCTTTGGATCGCCTGGGTGTCCGCCGAGGCCGGGAACGAGTGGGAGACGACGCCGAGCGACGCAGAGGCGGTGCCGGACTCGCTGTTGAAATCGTCGGACAGCAGCGTCGCGAAGCCGGGGTCCTCTGCCGCGGCGTCGACCGCGTCGTCGATCTCGCCGTCGCTGGCGCGCTCGATCGCGTCGCGGGCGTCCTCGGGGGTGTCGGCGTCCTCGTCGAGCTCGGCCGCGACGTCCATCGCCGGGGCGGAGAAGTCGGTCACCCGCAACCCGTCGCGCTCGTCCAACCGCTCGGCGGTCGCCAGCATGTCGAGCAGGCCGCGGCGGTCGAGCACGTTTACGTCGCGCTGGATCAGCTGCGTCGTCGGGTCGTCACCCCCGAACGCGGGCTCGAACCGCTCGTTCACGCGGTCGAGCGCGTCCGCCTCCTCGATCCCGTCCGTGAACTGGTCGCTGCCTGCGCTCGCCTCCAGCAGCGCCATGCCGGGCGCGAACAGGGCGGTGACGACGAGGCAGGCGATCACGACCCGGCGCGGCTGCTCGATGACCCGGTCGGTGATCGCGCCGAACAGCCGGGTGACGGGGTCCATCTATCGGGAGCGGAGCCGGCTTCGAAGCCGAGCGATCGCCCGGCTCACCCGGCCGCGCTGCCAGACCAGGGCGCCGCCGACCGCGACGACGCCGAGCAGGGCGACGATCCCGAGCGGTGAGGTGAGGGCCCCGCTGTCGTCGGCGGTCGTCACCTCGACCGGGAGCCGGTAGGTGTCGGAGAGCTGTTCGTCGCCGTCGGCGTCGTCGTACCGGAAGTCGACCGCGGCCGCGTACGTCTTCGGCGTCGCGCCGCCGTCGACCGCGACCTCGAAGCTGACCGTCGTCTCCTCGCCCGGGTCGAGCGAGGTGACGAACGCCTCGTCGTCGGACGAGGAGAGCGGCGAGTCGACGAACAGCTTCGCCTGTAGGTTCGAGATCGGCTCGGGCCCGGTGTTGCGGACGACCGCGTCGTACCGGACCGTCGACCCGGGCGTCACCGACGAGGGGTCGGTCGCGTTCGGCTCGGCGGGCGACACGGCGAAGACGTCCGCCTCGGGGGCGACGTCGACGACCACGTCGAGCGTGTCGGAGACGATGACGTCGCCGGCCGACCCCGTCGAGACGAGCGAGACGGTGCCGTCGTCGCCCTCGCTCGCGCTCACCCCCTCGTCGGTGCCGAGCCCGCGGTAGCGGACCGCCACGTTGACCGTCCGCGCGCCGGGGTTCGCGTCCGTCCGGAGGCCGGCGTCGAACGTCGCGGTCGCGGTCTCGCCGACCGCGAGGTCGCCGACCGTGTCCCGCGTCGAGCGCGGGACGATGTTCGGGTCGGACTGGACCGTCTCCTGCCCGACACCCTCGGGCGCGGGCGCCTCGTTACTGAAGACGACGACCGCGTTCTCGATGTCGCGAGGGCCGCGGTTGCGAACCTCGACGGTGAACGAGCCGTCCTCGCCGACGCGCAGCGTGCTGTTCAACCCCTCCGCGGAGAACGCCTGCCGCGAGAGCGGCGTCACGCCCGTCCGGACCGTCCGCGCGGCCGCGTTCGCGCGCTCGGCGTCGCGGTAGTCGACGTCGAACTCCAGCGTCGACGCTCGCGCGGTCGCCTGGCCCGCGGCGGCCAGCCGGTAGGTGAACGTGCGGTTCTCGCCCGGTTCCCACGCGCCGACGTACGTCTCGGTCGTGCCCGCGTCGGTGGCGAAGGAGAGGTCGGGGTCGATCGGGTTCGCCGCCACGCTGGCCTCGTGGGCGGTCTCGTTCCGGACGTTCCGCAGCGTCACGTCGACGAGGCCGTTGTCCCCGGCCTGGACGACGCCGTCGACGTCGACGACCGCGAACTGCGCGCGGTCCGTGATCTCCACGGAGACGTACACCGTCTCCGTCACGATCTCCTCGTCGCGGACGGTGGAGCCGTCGTCGACCTCGGCGCTCTCGACGTTGCGGTACTCCAGTCGGATCGGAACGCGGTAGACGCCCGGCTCGGCGTCTTTGTCCGGGACGACGGTGAACTCGATCGGCCCGGTGACGCCGCGCGCGACGTCGCCGACGGTCTGCTCGCCGGTCCGCACGTCGAACGGGACCTCGCGGTTGGCCGCGTCGCCGGTGAGGATCCGCGCCGTCGTCTCGTGGGCGGTCACCACCTCGCTCTCGAGGTTGTCCGCCCCCTGCGCGTCGATGTCGCCGCGGTTGTTCAGGCTCACCTGGAGCGTCGACTCCTCGCCGGGGACGAACGCCGTCTCCGGCGCGAACGCCTCGATGTCGGGGTCGCCGCGCACCGTGTCGTTGGCCGTCTGCGCGACCGCCGTGCCGGTCGCGAGCAGGGACGCGACGAGGAGGAGGACGGCGGCCGTCCGGATTCGACTCATGTAACTGCGAACGGGTACGGGACTGCGACGTAATACCCTTCGGGAACCTATGACAACAACGTATCTGTTTTCGTAGATGAACCACAGAGTTCGGTGGCGATTGAAGTTCGCCGAGACCGGAATTTCACCGGTTGTGGACGCGTTGAATCGTTCCGAGAGCGGATCCGCGGCCGACCGTCGCGGGGCGACAGCGAAACGGTCGGACGTTGTACGCGCGTTCTTTTATATACTCGTGCGGCGGAGAGCGCCGACGCTTTGTGGGGGCCGGGCCTACGGGAAGGCATGGAGTCGCTCCGCGACCTCGGCCTGTCGAGCTACGAGGACCGGGCGTACCGCGCGCTGCTGGCGCTCGGCACCGGGACCGCCGCGGCCGCCGCCGAGGAGAGCGGCGTGCCGAAGGGGCGCATCTACGACGCGCTCGGCGGCTTAGAGTCGCGCGGGCTGGTCCGCGTCCAGACCGACCGGGAGCCGAAGCGGTACGCGCCCGTCGAGCCCGCGGTCGCCGTCGACCGGCTCGTCGAGGCGAAGCGGCGGGAGCTGCGACAGCGGATCGAGACGTACGAGTCGGGCAAGTCGGAGCTGATCGACCGGCTGGCGGACGCCGAGGCGACCGACGACGAGTTCTGGACCGCCGCGGTCGGCGCCGACGACTCGCTCGACCTCCTCTTCGAGCGCATCGACGCCGCCGAGGAGTCGATTGTCGTCGTCGCCACCGACGTCTCCGCGCAGTTCGACGTCGACCGCGAGGGGCCGGAGCTGCTCGACCGCCTCCTCGCGGCGATTCGGAGCGGCGTCGACGTCTCCGTGCTGCTCTCGCCGAGCGTGTTCGACGACGCCCGCGCCGCCGTCGACGAGGACCGCGCGACGCTGACGATCGCGCAGGGCCCCTTCGAGCTGCGGATCACCGAGGACGCGTACGGGAACTTCTACCTCATCGACGGCGAGGAGGTGTGCTTAGAGGTCGCCGACCCGCTCGCGCCCGACCGGCTGTTCGGCATGCTCGACTTACGCGACCGCGGGTTCGCCGCCCGCGTCCGCGACGGCTTCGAGGCCGCGTGGGCGGAGGGGACCGTCGTCGACGAAGTGTGACGGCCCGCGAGGGCGACATCTCGCGAGCCGCGAGAAGTCCACGGCGCCCGAGGGTCGCGCCGGGCCTGGATCGGTCCGACGCCCGAACCGAGTTATCGCGTTTGATTTTCCCGCCGCGCAGTTTTATCACCCCGCGTCCGTACGACGGATCAGAACTCACCGTGACCCTCCGGCCATCCGACACGTCGACGCCGGTCCGCGGCGCTGACGAGGGCGACGCCCCCGACCCCGACGACCGAGCCGCGACCGACGCGCCGACCGCCGACGCGGAGCGGCCGGGTCGGTCGGACGAGCGCGCCGATGCCGACGGCTCTCCGCCGTCACCGACCGACGCCGACGAGGGGTCGGGAGGCCTCGGCGCGACGCCCGCGGAGGGGTGGTCGCGCCCGATCGAGCCCGACCGGTTCCTGCTCGCCGTCGCCGTCGACGGCGAGGTGCTGTTCGCCGGGCCGTCGGTGCCCGACGTCGTCGGCGTCGAGCGCGAGGCGCTCGTCGGGAGCGATCTCCTCGACCGCGTCCACCCGAGCGACCGCGAGCCGGTGGCCGACGCGCTGTCGGCGGTCGCGACGAGCCGGACAGTCACCCACCGGATCCGCCGCGCGAGCGGGGGATACGCGTGGGTCGAGTCCGTCGTCGACGAGGAGCTCGCCCCGGATTTCGGCGGGCGGATCGTCACGGTCCGCCGGGTCGACGCGGACCGCACTTTCCCGGAGCGCTACCGCGCCTTCCTCGAGTACGGCAGCGACCTCGTCACCGTCGTCGACGGCGAGGGGCTCGTCGTCTACGAGAGCCCCTCCGTCGAGGAGGTACTCGGCTACGAGCAGGGGTCGACCGTCGGGCGCTCCCCGCTCGGCTACGTCCACCCGGACGACCGCGACCGGGTGACCGAGCGGTTCTACCGCGCGCTCACCGAGCCCGACGCGGCGCCCACGCTGGAGTACCGCTACCGGGCCGCCGACGGAGACTGGGTGTGGTTAGAGTCGCGCACGCGGTCACTGCCGGCCGACAGCCCGGTCGGCGAACTGCTCATCAACTCCCGCGACGTCAGCGAGCGGAAAGAGCGCGAGCGGCGGCTCACCGACCGGAACGAGCGGCTCGACCGCTTCGCGAGCATCGTCTCGCACGACCTGCGGAATCCCCTCTCCGTGATTCGCGGCTCCATCGAGATGGCGCGGCTGCGCGGGGAGACGGAGCCGCTCGAACGCGGCGAGCGCGCCGTCGACCGGATCGACCGGCTCGTCTCGGAGCTGCTCACCCTCGCGCGGCAGGGAACCGGGATGGACGAGCCCGCGGAGTTCGACCTCGCGAGCGTCGCCCGCGACGCCTGGGAGACCGCCGCCGAGGGCGACGACGCGGAGTTAGTTGTCGCCCGCGACGCCCGGATGTACGGCGACCGCGGCCGGATGCGGCAGGCGCTGGAGAACCTGTTCCGCAACGCGACGGAGCACGGGATGCCGGACGCGGCCGAGGCGAGCGGGGACGATTCCGACGGAGACGACCTCACCGTCCTCGTCACCGCCACCGACGAGGGGTTCCTCGTCGCCGACGACGGGACGGGGATCGACCCCGACCACCGAGAGTCGGTGTTCGACTCCGGGTTCACCACGCGGGCGGACGGGACGGGGTACGGGCTCGACATCGTCCGCGAGGTCGTCGAGTCGCACGGGTGGCGCGTGGAGCTGCGTGCGCCCGCGGACGACCCCATCGGGCTCCCTGACGGGCGGCGGCTCCGGCCGCCGGACGGCGCCTGCTTCGAGGTGTGCGCACCCGACCCCGCCGGCGCCGACCCGGACGAGCCCTGGATCGACGCGTGAGGGGGCCGACGCGTCGTCGCCGCGGCCTTCGTCGACCCGGCGCGTTCCCTCTCAGCACCTCTCCGCCGACCCGAGGCGTTTATTCTCCGCGGCCCGCAAGCCGACCCGTGAGCGTCCCCGACGTCGCGGTCCGGCGGGCGGAGCGCGCCGACCTGCTCGCGGTGGTGCGGATCGAGCGCGCCTGCTTCTCGGACCCGTGGCCGCACGACGCCTTCGAGCGGCTGCTGGACGAGCCGGCGTTCCTCGTCGCGGAGCGGGCGGGCGCGGTCGTCGGGTTCGTCGTCGCCGACCGGACGCCGAACCACGGCCGCGACATCGGCCACATCAAGGACCTGGCCGTCCATCCCGACGCCCGCGGCGAGGGGATCGGCCGGACCCTCCTCCGGTCGGCGCTGGCCCGGCTCCGCGCGACCGGCGTGGCGGTGGCCCGGCTGGAGGTGCGCGAGGGGAACGACCCCGCGCGGTCGCTGTACGCCGACGAGGGGTTCGAGCCGATCCGGCGGGTGGGCGGCTACTACCGCGACGGCGAGGACGCGCTCGTGCTCGTCGTCGACCTCGCGGACTGGGCCGAGGGGGAGGCGGCGGACAGTCGCGGCGGGTCTGGCGCGGACGGCAGCGAGGCCGGCGACGCCGGCGGCGACACAGGTGAGCGGTAACGCACCGCACGCATATCGGCCCGCCGCACGGGGTTTGACAAGGCTTAGTGTGCGCGAGGCCGACCCGAACGGTATGAGTTCGGTTCCCGAGCGGTCCGAGATCGACGCCGAGTACAAGTGGGACCTCGACGGCATCTACGCCGACGACGAGGCGTGGGAGTCGGCCTACGAGGAGGTGTCCGGGCGGATCGACGAGTTAGCCGCCTACGAGGGGCGCGCGACCGAGGACGCCGCCACGCTCCTCGAACTGCTCGAACTGCGCGAGGAGATCTTCCGCGAGCTCCAGCAGGTGATGACCTACGCCCGCCTGCGCAGCGCCGAGGACACGCGGAACCAAGAGTACCAGGCGATGTCCGCGAAGGCGTCGTCGCTGGGCTCCGAGGCGTCGAGCGCGGTCTCGTACCTCGAACCGGAGATCCAGTCGCTGACGGAGTCGGACGTGGAGGCCTTCCTCGACGACGAGCCCGCCCTCGCCGAGTACGAGCACTACCTCGACGACGTGCTCCGGAAGAAGCCGCACACGCGGTCGAGCGAGGTCGAGGAGGTGCTGGCGGACCTCTCGGAGGTCACCGACGCGCCGAGCGAGATCTACTCGATGCTGACGAACGCCGACATGACGTACGGCGTCGTCGAGGACCCCGACGGCAAGGACGTGGAGATCACGCAGGCGAACTTCACGAAGCTCCAGACGAACCCGGACCGCGAGTTCCGCGAGCGCGTCCACGAGACGTTCTACGACGAGTGGGAAGACGTGCGCAACACGGTCGGCACCTCCTTAGAGAAGGCCGTCCGCGAGCACGTGACGAGCGCCGAGATCCGCGACTACGACTCCGCGCGCGCCGCCGCGCTCGACGACTCGAACGTCCCGGTCGAGGTGTACGACACCCTCGTCGACACGGTCGACGACAACCTCGACGTGCTCCACCGCCACGCGGAGCTGAAGGAGGCGGCGCTCGGCGTCGACCAGCTACAGAGCCACGACCTCTACATGTCGCTGACGGGCGACCAGGGGCCGGACGTCGAGTACGAGCAGGCCCGCGAGTGGGTGATCGAGGCGGTCGCGCCGCTCGGCGACGCCTATCAGGAGCGGCTGGCCGAGGGGCTCGACTCGCGGTGGGTCGACGTGTACGAGAACCGCGGGAAGCGCTCGGGCGCGTTCTCCTCCGGCACGTACGACACCCAGCCGTACATCATGATGAACTACCAGGACGACATCGCCTCGATGTTCACCTTGGCCCACGAGCTCGGCCACTCGATGCACTCCGAGCTGGCGGGCGACGCCCAGCCGTGGCACGACGCGAGCTACGAGATCTTCGTCGCGGAGATCGCCTCCACCGTCAACGAGACGCTGCTCACCCACCACCTGCTCGACACCGTCGAGGACGACGAGCTCCGCACGCACGTGCTCGACGAGTACCTCGAACGCTTCCGTTCAACCCTCTTCCGGCAGACGATGTTCGCGACGTTCGAACAGCAGATCCACGAGCGCGTGGAGGCCGGCGACGCGCTCACGCCCGACGCGTTCGACGAGATGTACGGCGATCTGAAGGGCGACTACTACGCGCCCGCCGAGCTGACGGGCGGCATCGAGCGCGAGTGGCAGCGCATCCCCCACTTCTACTACGACTTCTACGTCTACCAGTACGCGACCGGTATCTCCGCCGCGGCCGCCATCGTCGAGCGGATCCTCGACGAGGGCGACTCCGCCGCCGCCGACTACCGCGAGATGCTGAAGGCGGGCGGCTCCGAGTACCCCCTCGACGTCGTCGAGCTCGCCGGCATCGACATGGCCTCGCCCGACCCGATCGAGTCCGCCGTCGGCGTGTACGACGGCTACCTTGACGAGATTGCGACGCTGCTCGACTTAGAGTAACGGCGGAGTATCCTCGCGTTAAGTTTGACGTGAATTGTGGTAGACGGCGAAGGCTTCGAGCCAGTTTTGAGCTGTCTCTAACGCGACATTGCTAAAATTATTCGCAAACGATGATAGAGATACGAGCGCATACCCCCGCCTTGCCGTGAGTGACGAGTGTTCCGACAGAGTGTCGGAACCGAGGAACGAACAGGCGGGGGTCGAGCGGACATCATAGTGTGACAACCCACCGTTCTATTGTAGTGCCGGATTTCCCACGGGTTCACTTCCACTCCGGATGGCTGGGATATATATCTGCCACAACCAAAATCTTCGTACGGTGACGATGGATCTTCGTACGGTGACGATGGGCGAACTCACGAAAACCCTCGAACTGAAGCTTGTGGACCCGAACCTCCATAAGCGACAGAAACTTCGTGAGACACGCGACGCCTATCAACGGGCGCTTCAGGCCGCCTTTGACACTGGTTGTGACACGCAGTCAGCAACCAACGATGTGGTTGTCGAGTACGACCTGAGCGGCTACGCGAAAAATGCTCTCAAGAAGTACGTCCCACAACTCTGTGGGAACAGCTACGACGCCAACGAGATCCACGACGACCACCCAGTGCGGTTCACAAACGAGGGCCTACAACTCGACCACCAGCCACAGAACGCTATCGAGTGGTACGCCAAAGTCCCGCACCACGAGGATTACCACCTCTGGATACCGGCACGCGCCAATCCCGACCAGCGGGATTGGCTTGAAGCGTTAAACGCAGACGACGCCGAGATGGGTGAAAGTCGGCTGTTCGAGCGGGATGGAACGTGGTACCTCCACATCACCGCTACCCGCGACGTGGAGGACGAATCTGAGGCGTCCGCCGATAAGCGGACGCCGGTTGGTGTGGACATCGGAGAAGCGAGCCTCGTCACGGTGTGTCACCGCGACGGCTCCGGTTCTCCGGTTCGCCCCCGCCTGTGGGCCGACGACGGCAAAGCCGTTCGTCGGCTCCGAAAAACCTACTTCACCGCCACAAGACGGCTTCAGAAGCGTGGTAGTGAGCGAATCGCAGAGTCCTACGGTGACGCACTGTGGGACCAGATTGACGACGTTTTTCACCGTGTGACCAGCGAGGTCGTGGACTACGCCGAGTCCGTCGACAACCCAGTGTTGGTGCTGGAAGACCTGAGGTACATCCGCGAGAACATGGACTACGGTGAGTATATGAATCGGCGGTTACACGGGTGGGGCTTTGCCAAGCTCCACGCACAGATTCGCTACAAAGCCACCGAGAAGGGGATTCCCGTCGAGACGGTGAATCCCCGGAACACGTCGAAGGCGTGTCACGCCTGCGGTGAACACGGTTACCGGCCACGACAGGCGACGTTTAGATGCTCGAACGACGGCTGTTGGGTCGGTGAGTATCAAGCCGACGTGAACGGGGCGATAAACATTGCAGACCGCTACCGTAGTGGAGAGAGTCACCGCCAAAGCGACTGGGCTTCCCGGCAGAAGGCTGGTGACGATGACTCGGCTACGGATGGGGCCTCTTTGACCGGGCCACAAGACAGCCAAGCCGATGCTGAAAACCAGCAGACGACGCTTGGAACGTATGCGTCTTGAAATCAACAGGCCGCTTCGCTCGGCCTGAAATCCCGTGGTGGGATTCCTCCGCGTTCACGCGGAGGAGGAGGTCAAGTTTGTTGTTCTATCTCCCAAAGGACACGTTCGATGGCGTTCCGATTTCCATGTCGAATGACTTGAAATCGATAGCCGTCTTCAGCGAGTACTGATCCGAGATAGTCCGCGTCATCGACGAGAAATTCGATATTATTCAGCTGATAGCGCTGATGTAGATCGGTCAGAAACCATCGCGTCGTCTGTTTATTTGCGGTTGGATAGAGGCTCACATGGAGGATCTCGTTCGTCTGTGATCAACCGCGCCGTACAGCCAGAACTGCTGGCCGTGGAGGCGGAGCATCTTTTCGTCAACCGCGAGTTGATCCTCTGAGACGGTCGAGATCGGCTGTAAATCGGCTTTGTGAACCCAATTATGGATCGCAAGGCTCTGTTGAAATCCTATTATTCGGACACATCATCGGCTGAAACAGCCGATAGAATGCGCTTGCGAATGTGGCGCAAGGTGCGGATCAACCTGTAAAAGAATCAATTGCTTACTGTGGAATATACATAATGTTATAATAACTTTTTTATAGTTACTATAATGACATGTGATATGAAACGAAGCGAGATTGAGCGTGACACAGATCTTGAGGTGAGCGATTGGTATGAGTCAGAAGTCTCCAATGTCACGTGTTGGGAGTGTGGGCATGAACACGATGAACTTCTTGTTCTTAAGAGTAGCCGTCTGTACAGTATAGCCGGAAAAGTACGATGGAAATGTGAAAACTGTGGTTCAATTGGCACTGACTGAAGAGTGTCAGTACGTTGTTTTTCGACAAAGACCTACTATATTGACCACACCCGGGACAGAATGTGTCACTTCCTAAGGATTTCAACAGAGCCGATCGCAACATGACCCCGCTTGATCCCAAATAGTTCAAGATGTTTACTTACCTCACGTAGTGACATACCGGCCAAGTGACAGCGGATCCCTATTTCAATCGCCCAGCGCGGAGTTCGATCTCGCTCCACAAACGACAAGTCGATCCACGCGATACGTTCGCTGAGGCGGTCGAATTCTGCCATAGACACTCAGAACTCGTCCGCCTCATCCTCTAACTTAACACGACCAAATGGACATCCATAGAGATTATTAATGGATACTACTGGAGTAATCTGATCCCGACGACGAGAAGGAACAAGCCGGAAATTCCAACAAGTATGAATTCAGTTATGAGGCTGGAGGCTGTTGAGCCGTTAACATTCTCTCCAGGTAGATTCGATTCGAGTGCCTCGATTTCCATCGAGAAGCCAGTTAGCTGGCGTTCATCTTCTGGGTGTCCAGCTGGGTAATAGAGGAAGTCCGCGATTATTACGCGTGTCCCTGTAGAGCTCGCATACACTTGTGCTGACATCGATTGGGTCTCTCCCGGAGATAATCTGAACGTCGCACTCAATTTGCCCTGACCACTGCTTCCCACACCATCGGTACCCGAGACGTACATGTCCGACGGGATAGTTAGAATGATCTGAACCACGACAGTACACTGATTCGATTGAGGTGTAACGATTTGTCCAGAAACTAGAGCAGGCTGATTTGTAGTGATTTGATCATCAACTGCTTGGATTGAGGTCTGGCTAATACTCGCTTTCTCTTGGACATTCCCCGAACACGTCTCAGAATTCGTCGCATTGGTGAGAGTTACATCTGCGCCCGACATCGCCGTCTGCGGAGTTGCAGCCACAACGCCAGTACAGACAACCAGCACTGCGAGTACACAGACAAAAGCAATGTGTGTACGGGCACTACTAATCATGATGGCTACTCAAAAATGGACGAGTCTAAAAACAATGACGCAGTCTCTCATCCTCTATAGAATATCATCAATTAGGGAGTCAATCCAAGTCGTAACCTGCGGGATAATTCCTGGTCGTTGAATCGTGACCTCCTCGTTTGACTGACGAACATAACTTATGTCCTCTGGTTGGCTGGCAGGATAATATCGAATTGTTACATCAATGGGAACATCTGATCCGATGATAGATTCATCAGCAATTCGTAGACCAACACGCATTGATCGCTGAGCTCCGGGTTCAATTCGTCCGATCCCAGTAATCTGAGCGTTATTCGCTTCGCTCACGCCTCGCTGTCGAACTACCTCAAGGCCATCGGGCGTATCAATGATGAATTCCACGACGACAGTTCGATCATTTGACGACGGGTTCTCTAGTGAGGTAGTCAAGAACGTTTTCGTAACCCGCTCACTCTCCGGGTCGATCTCGATGTTGGATAGGTGTGTACTCTCTGTAGGCGGTTCACGGAAGCTACGGACATTAACTGACCAAGACCGGGTAGAGGTACTACCCTGTGGATCACTCGCTTCTACGGTCAGATCGTATGTACCTCCCTCATCAAAAGTCTCTGTTACTGACGGTCCAGCACCGATTATGCTGCTGTTTCGGTACCATTGGTACTCCACACCCTGTTTTTCCGGATCGACAGCTGATACATCAAATGAGCGAGTTTCGCCAGACATCACGGTAAGGCTATCCTCACCTGGTGAGACATCACGAATTTCGGGAGGTCTACTTTCGACCTCCATGTCCCACGTGACTTGGTTTTCGGCACCATGACTATCTACGACCGATATCTCAACTGTCCTTTCCCCCGGAGTTGAGAACGCCTGCTGGAAGCTGACGAGTTCTTCATCACCCGTCATTCGTTGCGTTTCAACTGTGTCTCCATCTATCTGGAACCGGACCGTTGCTGGTGACGAATCACGGTTGGTAATAACAGCAGCAAAGCGAGCGGTCCTTTGTGAAAGAATAGATTCAGAGTCTTCAGAGGGATTCCGACGTACTATCGAGGGCTCATCGTTCTGGACACTAACCGTATAGGTCTGCGTCGTTTCAGCACCGTACTTGTTGGTCACCGTGAGAGTGACCTCATGCTTGCCGACTTCGTCGAAGCGCATGGTTGTCGACTGTTGGTCATCGGTTTCCCCCGTGTCGGAACGCCACTGGTAATCGAAAGACAGCGACCGGTCTTTGGGATCTGAAGCTTCTACGTCGAATTCAACCGGTTCACCAACCGCCACTACTGGTTGTTCTGGACCAGCAGATTCGAGCCGTGGTGGTGTTGATTCGACGGTAATTTCAGTTGATTCGGTTGCCACGAGACCAGCTTCATTTGTGACCTCAACAACGGCTTCAACTGTTCCAACCTGCGCGAAGGTATGCTGGATAGACCGTCCAGTAAACTCATTACCAGCTATTTGCCACTGGACGTCAGTGATCCCCCTACCGTTTGGATCAGTCGGGTCGACAGAGAATGTAACTGACTCACCCGGGGTGACGGTAGAGCGGTCTGGTGTTATTTCAGAGATAGAGGGGCGAGCGAGGGCTTTCACTGTCCACTCAGCGAAGGTATCTTCGGTGAGGTCGCTGTCATCAGAAACTCTGACACTCAACGTATGGGTTCCAGGAGTCAAGATACTCCTGTCAAGATCAAACGACGCGCCTGTCCCGACTTGATCTCCGTCTACTCGCCATGAGATATCGAGGTCTGAATTCGGTGTATCGCCGTCCTCAACAGTTACTCTGAACGATGTGGATTGATCTGGCTCGATATCAACCGACTCGCTTTCTGGTGTCTGTTCAGCAATCCGTGGCGGCGTGACAACATCGATCGTCCACTCACGAGTTGCTGCCTCGGTTTCGGCTTGATTATCGTTAACGACGGCTTTCAGTGTATGAGTCCCCGGAGAAAGATCATCAGCGTAGACAGTAAACCGGTCAGCGGTACCATAGCTCTCACCGTCAATGAGCCATTCCGTCGAGAGGGCCCCAGGACTAGAGTCAGGGTCAGAAGCGTCGACACTGAATTCCTCGGAATCGTCTGTCGCAACATTGAGCCTCACATTACCAGATGGGAATGCCGAATCGATTGTCGGCGGCTGCGGAGGCTTCTCGATGACCACCTCCTTGTACCATGAATCATCGTCAGTCTCAACGCCGAACTCGTAGGTCCCAGGTGAAAGGTCGCCTGTGTCGATCGTACAGGACATGTCGTCTCGGATCTCTGAGGCCTCTAGTTCAAGGAACTCACCGCCCACATTTTCGTTAGCAAGATAGCAGTTCGCATACTGAGTTCCGAGCCCCTCTCCATCATTGAGGATAGCATACATTATCTTCGCAGATTCGCCTTTTTCAATCCGTGAAGTTACTTCTCCGTCTTTCTCAATACGGAGATTACCTACGATGAAGTTCGGCTCACCAGCTTTGACAAGGAACGGAAGGTCATCAGTGCTTGAAGGACTCTCGATATAATGCGTGTATTCGCCGGGCGACAGCGGATCGCTGTCGACAGTAAGGAACCACGTATCTGTTTCTCCAGGCTCCAAGTACATTTCATTCTCCCGATATATAGAACCTACTTCATAAGTAATAGTCTGGGTGCCAGCTGCGTCCCCCTCATTAGTTACCTCAATTTCTAATTCAAATGTGTCTCCTTGTACAACGCTGGAGTCGGCAATGGTTTTGACAATGAATTCTGTGGAATCTGATTGGTGGACAGCCTCGCCATGTCCACCGATTTCTCTAGTTTCGTCTAAATTGTCAGTAGCAGATACAGGTCCTGTGAGAAATAACGTAAAACAAGCTACAATAACAATCGAAGCAACGAGTGCCGTTTTGATATGGCCACCCCCCTTGAGCATTTGTACAGTAGTTGTAGATTATCTCTTATTAATCTGTCTTTCAGTTGTTATTTATTATTCCGCGAAAAATTTGCTAGCGGCAATCAAACGTGGTCTTGATCTGAACACTCGTCAGAAGTGTTCCGAACGTACTCGTCTTTATCAAACATCGATGGCTGACCCTCTGATTCTTTTTCGCCTTCATCACCAGTTGGACCAGATGTGGCTTTAGCTGATTCTTGAAGCTCTCGTGCCCCATTGATGGCCGCATCAATATGGTCCGCAGTCTCTTCCAGCTTCGCAATTGCCGCATCGAGTTCGGCGGAAACACTGGCTGACCTGGATCTCGAATCCGTCGGTTCTGTCCCAACTAACTCCGAAAGCGTAGTAATGTGGGTCTCCGCATCATTCACCGTGTTATCGGCGTCGAGCAATCGCCGGTGTAGTTCTGCAACGGTCGCGGCCGTCACCTCGACATCAGGGGACGACGGGGTATGCTCGTCCGTCGTCGCGTTACGCTCAGTTTCAGGGGTGAGAGGCGAGTCACCCTCACAGTTAGCGCGCTCTTCGGCGGACTTCTGATTGTCTGGTTCTGTCGTATTGTCACTCATAATTGCTCATCTCCGTTGGTCATCTCCTCGATGGCGTTGCGAATCGCAGAGGTCGGCATCCCCGTATCATCAGCGATGGTGCGTGCGTCGCTCCGCTCAAGGTCCTCAACGAACCTGTTATTATGAAGCGCCCAATGACGAACAGCCTCGCTAATGGACGGGACGTAGCGAACAGTCCGCCCATCCCGAAATCGTCCGAAGGCACCTTTATCAACGAGTTCGTTTAATTTCGTTGAGAGCCACGGCCGATGTTTTGCCGACTGGTATTCTTCGATGACATCGGGGTGGTCGTTCTGTAGGAGTTCAATGATCTCATCGGTAGTCCGGGGAGACCCCATATCAGTGAGTGCCTCCGACAGTCGGCGCTGCGGGGGAGACAAGTTTTCAGCTATCTCCTCAGAGTCGGACTCAGCATTACTCGTCGGCAGGTACCCGACGTCAGCGAGTAACTCTTCGAGCAGTTCGGGATCATTCGCGGCGAGATCAGAGATCCCCTCGACTGTGCTCTCATCGAGTTGCGCAAGCGCCTCAGCCAGGCGCGGGTCCAGATCAGCATCAGTCATCGCCAGTCACCACCCGTCGTGGGTTACGGAATGCTGGTCCGTACAGCGCTAGCTCATGCCGATACTGTTCACCGCGCCACGAGACGCTGTTGCTTCGGACAACCGGGTCATGGCGCTCCGACGGGCCCGGATTCCCATTGTGGTCTTTGTACGCATGGATTCCTTGGAAGAACTCAAAGTCCGAGGTACCCAGCGCATCCGAGAACTGTGAAGCGATCTGCTCAGCACTGTCGCGGTCAGTATCACTCGGGCGCGTCGACCCACCTGGATGTGTGTGGAAGCGTGCCAGTAGCTTGGGTGCTTCGCCGTCTGGATACAGCGCTGCGACCTTACGCGCCATCTTTCGCCCGTATGACGTGACACTCCGACGAGTCGCTGACGCGTAGTATTCCGGATTGTCGACGCGGAAGAGGTCGGTGGGAGTAGTGTACGTTGGTCCAGCCAGGATGTACACAGTCTCAACACGCTGGTGAGCTCCGTTGAGACCGCGGGCTTCCAGCTTTTGAAGGAAGTCCCGACCCGTCGGGAAGACGAATGTACCACGATCGTGGGCCGTCGATGAGTCTCCCGGATCGACATCAGGGGTTGGGGGACTCGTGGGGCCTGACGGGGCATCTGAGCCACTTCCAGACGGCTGGTCCACGTCAGAGCTCAGATCGATCGTATGCGTCCGGAACCATCCGCTTGCGGAGCCACTGTTCTCGCTCGTATTGGATTTCGTAAACCCGGTGTTGATCGATACATCAACCTCCCAGTCATCGTTGTCACCGCCCTGATCGTCGTCGTCATCACCTCCGAATAGGTTTCCAAACATGGTTTGTAAGGTTCAAATCCGTCAGCAAAGCCATTTAGCCAACAATGTACCGATGTTCGACCAAACGGACGCTGACGTGGTTATTGGCGGAAATTAACCCCCACTTTCGGCGCGACGTACATCATCCCAATCATCCCCAACGCCACGAGTAAGATGAGCAGGGTGCTATTGCTCACATCGGGGATGCCGATCCCGGGCTCATCGTCACCGGTGTTGGGCTCCTGGACGTCGAAGTTAAACGTGAGCCCATCGATCTCCTGAGACATCTCCGGATGGCCAGCGGGCCAGTACTCGATGTCTCCGGTAACCCGGAGCTCACCGGTACGCTCGCTGTAGACATTCCCCGAGAGGTCCATGATGCCGGATCCCGGCTGCATCGTGAACGTGGAGGTCACCATCCCAGCACCGGCGCTCCCCCAGTCACTGCCGCCGGAGATCGACATTCCCGAGGGAACCCGGAGCGTAACGGCGACCTTCACTGGGCACTCGACAGTATTGTCGAGCTGGAAGCCCCCGTCGATGCGCCCCGCATCCCCAGAGGTGATCACCGTTTCAGGCGCGTAAAGCCGTGCCTGATCCATCTCGGGAGTCCGCGGGTTTTCGCACTCTTCAACCTGCGTCGTCGTCGTGTTGTCTGCGGTCGAGTTGTTCTCCTGCGCAACTGCGGGCCCGGCCGCGAGGGGGAGCATGACGCTGCCCAGAACGATCGCGGCCACGAGCACGATCGCCGTCTGCGATTTGTGAGATGCCATGACGCAACTAGGACATGACACCCCACCAACTTAAGCTTTACTCGTAAGTGTTACTCGTACTGGTTATTCGTACTATCTTCCAGAGCCTCTATAATCTATTCAACGCCAGTCCAAGTGTCCTAAGAGGCATGATCCGCTCGTTTACTCATAGAATCGAAGTTGAATTTCACTAGTCTGTGTTTGTTCGGTAGTGTCACTCTCATCAAATTCGTAAACGACGTACCCTGTTAGTTGGTATGGGCCTGACTCGGTAGCACGGACAGCGATCTGCTCATTGGCTGTGTCACCGGGATCGATTTCAAAGGTTGATGTGTATTGACCTCCACCTTGATTAAATGATGTCTCGGATACAGTTAGTCCAGTTGGAACTTCGAGAATGAGTTGCGCTGAAACTGGACCATCCCCAATTGTGTTCGTGATACTAAGTGTTAGATATACAGGATTTCCAACAGAGACAGCCTGTTGCTCTGGCTTTAACGAAATAGTTACATCCGTATTATCTAAGTTAATCGGATCTTCCGGTAGTGGCTGAACATTAACAATTTCACTGGCACGGGCTACGTCAGATTCGTGCTGATAGCCGACTCTAGTATTTGGAAATGCTTCACCACTATAGACAATATTATTTCCATAAGTAATTAGAACCTCAACCGTGTGTCGACCAGCTTGCTTAAACCGGTGCGTAAATTGGGGACCTTCTGAGATATACTCTGACCCCTCCGGTACTGAGGCCCGCGTATTTGGTCCTACTCGCCAAAAATAGGGCGGTGTTCAGATAAGAATTGAAATGTGAGGCGGTACGTTTTCAAAGTATCTATGCCCGAAAACAACCGCCTCGGCGGCTGTTTAGACGAGATCAACTTAGACTTTGTGGAGCGAGAGGCAACACCGCGGCTGTTGATGAAGCTCAGTATTCAGCTTCATTTAGCAGGATTATCGCTTTCGAATACTATCTTGTTTCTTGAGGTATTCGGTGTTGAACGAGTGCGCTCCACCGTTCATAACTGGGTTCACAAAGCCGATCTACAGCCGGAGTCTGGCCGGAGCCCGAATCACGTTGCGGTTGATGAGACGGTGATTCGGCTTGACGATGAACAATATTGGCTGTACGCTGCTGTTGATCCGAAACGAATGATCTGCTTCACACACAGCTTGAGCCGACGACAAATAACGCTCTCGCAGATCGATTTTTCGCTGATCTCCGTGACAAACACGACGTGGATGACGCAACCGTTCTCGTCGATGGATCAGCTTCACTTCAGCGAGCCTGTCGCAAACACGACCTCGATTTCAAATATGAACGACATGGAAATCGGAACAGCGTCAAACATGTCTTTCGTAATATAAAACGCAGAACTATCAGTTTCTCAAACTGTTTTAGAAACGCCAAAGCAGAAACTGCTGATGAGTGGCTCAGATCGTTCGCTTTCGCATGGAACCAGCTTATCTGAACACTACGGCGCACGACCCGCACAAGGACTATATTTCGCTCGGATCTATCCGTCTGGCGAGATGGACCGCAGGCTCCTCGCCGTCCCGGGCGCCCTCCTGCTCGGCTTCCTGATCGCGGACGTGAGCGTCGTCGGCTGGCGGGCGACGTTCTACCCGGGACCGGGACTCGACCAACACCAAGTCGTGAACGCAACCGACCTCCCCGCGCGGTGCGCCGACGCCGCGGTCGCCCTCGCGGACGGCAACAACGTCTCGATCCGAGGGTACCGGATCGCTCCCGAGTCCGTCGACCTCCTGATCGAACGCGCCTCAACCTCCGGAGAGTGGGCCCTCGGCGACGCGAACTGCGCGAACCGGCTCGCCGGAGTCGACAACCTGCGCGTCGACGGGGAGTCGTACAGGGTCCTCGGCGGGTACTCGCGCGAGCGGCTAGACCGGACGCCTCTGTTCGGTCTGGCGAAACTCGGAAGCGGCGTCGGCGGCGTCGCACTGCTCGCGGCCGGGCTCCTCGCGACCGTCCATCGGGAGTCCGAGTGACGGTCTCGTCGTCTCCCAACGAGGGTTTTTAAACGACCCGCGGTGGCGCGTGCCGACGAGCGCCCGCAGGGCGCGAGTCGCACGCGCGAGGGAGTCGCGAGCGCTTTTAAGCGCGAGCGACGAGGCTGGGGAGGTGTGAGGCGCTGTGCTGTGCGGGGTGGGACTCAAAGGGGCAGCCGTGAGGCCGGCGTAGGCGACGCAAGTACCGCAAGGAGAGAGCGCTAGCGACCGACTGAGGAACGCAGCGAGCGTACGCCGGCCTCACGGCTGGGGCTTTGGCGGTCTTCACCGATGATCTTCCGTCAGTATTTAAAAGACGGCTTTTTTGAGAAACTTTGGCTTAAAAGAGCCTAAGCATCCCTCCCTCGTACGAAACACTACGATGGCGACGAATCACTCGCAGCCCGCCGGCGCAGGATTCCCGGAGGATCCCGAAGACCTGCTGCCCGAGGACAGCGTCCTCAGCCTCGACGAGTACCTGGCGATGCACGCAGCGGTCGGACACCGCACCAGGTACGAAATTCTCTATCGACTCGTCCACAGCGACGACATGAGCCCCAAAGAACTGGAGGACGCTATCGAGGTCGACGACAGTACCCTCCACTACCACCTCAACAAACTGGTCGACGCCGGCCTCGTCGAAAAGCGCCAACACACCGAGCGAGGAGCGGACGGCCTCTACACGTACTACCGAGCGACGGTGTTCGGCGAGGTAACGCTCACGAGCGGCGTCGACGAACTGATCCGCGGCGAAGCGGAGTTCGAAGCGATGTACGACAGTTCGACCGAGGATTGACATCCTCCCCGCGCTGAAGGGCGGAGCTTTCTCCTTACACTTCCGTAACGGACTCCTCGCCTCTCCCGCGAGCTTTTAAATAGCGCAGTGGCGCGTGCCTGCGAGCGGCCGGCAGGCCGCGAGCAGCACGCGCGAGGGAGTCGCTGGCGGCGCCAGCCGCCAGCGACGAGGCTGGGGAGGTGAGAGGTGCGGGGCGGTGCCGTGCGGGGTGGGACTCAAAGGGGCAGTCGCGAGGCGGGCGCAGGCGTTCACGAGAGCAGAGCTCTCGTGAGCCAATCAGAACGCGGAGCGTTCTGATGACGACGTAAGCACCGCAACGAGGGAGCGGTAGCGACCGGGTGAGGAGCGCAGCGAGCGTGCGCCCGCCTCGCGACTGGGGCTTTGGCGGTGGTCGCCGCCGATCCCCGATCCGCCATTTATAAACCACCAACTCAGCAGCCAGCGGGACTCGTTCCCGATACGGCGCCGACCGATTATAAACAATCACCGTCCCGGCATCGATTTACGCTTCCCCGAACACACACAGCGTAATGGACGAACGCGTACGCGAGCACGCCGAGGTGCTCGTCGACTGGAGCGCACGGGTCGAGGCCGGCGACGACGTCGTCGTGAGCGTCGCGGAGGACGCCCACGAGCTGGGCGTCGCGGTCGCCGAGGCGCTCGGCGAACGGGGCGCGAACGTGACGACGCTGTACGGGTCAAGCGAACTCTCCCGCGCCTATTTAAAAGGCATCGAGGCCGGAACCGACGGCGACGTCGACGCAGAGGACTTCGACGCGGACCCCGCCGTCGACCGCGCGGTCTTCGAGGCCGCCGACGCCTATCTCCGGATCGGGGGCGGGCGCAACACCACCGCGACCGCCGACGTCGACCGCCCGACGCGGCAGGCGTACGCGAAGGCCCGCAAGGGCGTCCGCGAGGCGCGGATGGACACCGACTGGGTGTCGACGGTCCACCCCACGCGCTCGCTCGCTCAGCAGGCGGGGATGGCATACGAGGAGTACCAGGAGTTCGTCTACGACGCGGTCCTCCGCGACTGGGAGTCGCTCGCCGAGGAGATGGCGCAGATGAAAGACGTCCTCGACGCCGGCGACGAGGTCCGGATCGTCACCGAGCGCGACGACGCGCCCGACACCGACGTCTCGATGTCGATCGCGGGCCGCACCGCGGTGAACTCCGCGGCCTCCGTCGCGTACGACTCGCACAACCTCCCGAGCGGCGAGGTGTTCACCGCCCCCTACGACACCGAGGGCGAGGCGTTCTTCGACGTGCCGATGACCATCGACGCGACGCGCGTCCGGAACGTCCACCTCGCGTTCGAGGACGGCGAGGTCGTCGACTTCTCGGCCGAGGCGGGCGAGGACGCGCTCGCGGACATCCTCGACACCGACGACGGCGCCCGGCGACTCGGCGAGCTGGGGATCGGGATGAACCGCGGCATCGACCGCTTCACCGACTCGATCCTCTTCGACGAGAAGATGGGCGACACCGTCCACCTCGCGGTCGGCCGCGCCTACGACGCCTGCCTCCCGGAGGGCGAGTCCGGCAACGACAGCGCGGTCCACGTCGACATGATCTCGGACGTGAGCGAGCGCTCCCGGATGGAAGTCGACGGCGAGGTCGTCCAGCGGAACGGGACGTTCCGGTGGGAGGACGGGTTCGAAGAGTAGGTCGGGAGGACGATAGCTCGGCGAGAGAAAGAGGGACCGGCGGCGCCGTTGAAATCCATAACCGGTGATATGTTCTTAGAGGCGTGCTGAATACAGAGCGCGAATGCGACATAGACCGAGGCCGACCCACGGGAGAGAGTGGTCGCTCAGTATACGTGGACACCTCGTACGGGTCGTACGGTCTCCGGTGTTGAGAACACTTGAGCGGATTCACACAAGAGACTTATCAGCCGGCAAGGATTTTTCTGTTAATGACATCTCATACTCGACGTGCCGTATTGGTGAGTCTCGCTAGTGTCGGCCTTGCCGGCTGTACTGCGTCTGGCAACTCGCAACCACCAAGCGAAGACGAGCTCCCGGATCAGTGCCCCACGTCGCAGAATCTGGATGTCCAGTGGCCACAAAATCTGAACGCAGATGCCGTCGCCGATTTTGCTAAAACGTACGAAGTGGCGTATCGATCCCATAATAGCGATCTACAGCCTCCATGGTCCTCTTCCAGTTATTCTGCCAGAGTGGAACGAGAACCAGAGCGAGTTGCTGACGGGTATCGAGTAACGCTGGTTGTGAGTGCTGACGTTTATGAGGCATCGGGGAGCCTGAACGCATACGAAGTCGACTCGGACGGCATTCCGAAGATTACCGACCGGTTGGAGAGCAGTGACCTACCCGGCGATCCGACCTACGTCCCAATTGAGGAGGTTGATGATCAACTTCTCCGCGGATTGCTTGAGTCAGCCGCAGTCAATAGAGTTGAGGCGGATTCTGTCGATGACTCGAAGATAGAACAATATTCTGAGTTGATCGCGGCTCTCTCGCCGGATGCCTCGACCATCGAATCCTCTTCAGGCGGGCCGGAATACGCATATTTCGATGTCGAGGGGACACCCGTACTCCTCGAATTCAGGATAGCGACCTCTGATGGCGGTCTTTGGGAGGAAGAAATTCTGTATTATGTCACAGAATACGCAGTTCGGCGAACAGAGTCTACGGATTCAGCCCCGGAAAACGGGAAACTCATCGAATGTCGGTCCCCAGAGTGACCGCGGTTACTGCGTTGCCGCCTCGATGGCCGCCTCTAAGTCGGCGACGATGTCCGCGGGGTCCTCGATGCCGACCGACAGCCGCACCATGTCGTCGGTGACGCCCGCGGCCTCCTGTTCTTCCTCGGTCAGCTGCTGGTGGGTCGTCGACGCCGGGTGGATGACGAGCGTCTTCGAGTCGCCGACGTTCGCGACCAGCGAGGCGAGGTCCGCCTCCTCGACGGTCGCCCGCGCCGCCTCGTAGCCGGCCTCCAGCCCGAAGGTGAGCATTCCGCCGTAGCCTCCGTCCAGGTACTCGCTGGCCTCCTCGTGGGTCTCGTGGCTCTCTAAGCCGGGGTAGTTCACCCACGCGATATCGTCGTGGTCCGCGAGGTACTCGGCCACGACGCCCGCGTTCTCGCAGTGGCGGTCCATGCGCAGCGGGAGCGACTCCGTCTGCTGGAGCGTGTTCCACGCGTCGAACGGCGACTGCTGGTCGCCGAGGTCGCGCAGGCCGCGGGTGACCGCCGCGAAGGTGAAGGCGGCGTCGCCGAACCGCTCGGCGAAGTTGATCCCGTGGTAGGCGGGGTTGTCCTGCGCGATCTCCGGGTACTTCTCGGCGTGCTCGGCCCACGGGAACGAGCCGCCGTCGACGACGACGCCGCCGACCGTGGTGCCGTTGCCCGTGAGCCACTTGGTCGTCGACTCCCAGACGAGGTCGGCGCCGTGTTCGAGCGGCCGGCAGAGGTACGGGGTCGCGAACGTGTTGTCGACGAACAGCGGGACGCCGTGGTCGTGCGCGATGTCGGCGATCCGCTGGATGTCGGGCGTGACGAGGGCGGGGTTGCCGATCGTTTCGAGGTGGACGTAGGCGGTGTCCTCGTCGATGGCCTCGGCGTACCCCTCGTAGTCGAGGGGGTCGACAAAGCGAGTCGAGACCCCGCGGCGCTCGACGGAGTGGGTGAGGTAGGTGTAGGTGCCGCCGTACAGCGCCGACGACGTGACGATGTTGTCGCCCGCCGAGGCGAGCAGGAACGTCGTCACGTCGAGCGCGGCCATGCCCGAGGCGGTCGCGACCGCGCCGACGCCCCCCTCCAGCGAGGCGATCCGCTCCTCGAGGGCGGCGTTGGTCGGGTTCATCAGCCGCGAGTAGACGTTGCCGGCCTCTTCGAGCGCGAACAGGTCCGCGGCGTGGTCGGCGTCGTCGAACTGGTAGGCGGTCGTCTGGTAGATGGGCGTCGCGCGGGCGCCGGTCGCCGGGTCCGGCTCCGAGCCGGCGTGGACGCTTCGCGTGCTGAATTTCCGGTCGTCGTCCTCGTCGGATGGCATGGGTCGGTGTTCCGCCGCCGCGTAGTTAAACCCGACCGGCATACGCGGGCGTTTCCGCTATCTCTGATATCGCCCCCGAGGCGGCGGGCCGAGCCCGCGACGCGCCCAGCGGTACCGAACTCGTGCCAACCGTTAACAGCGTTCGGCCGTAACTTCGCGTATGGGAACACAAGGTCCGCGCGGCGAGTCCGCCGAGCTGGAGGACGTGCTGTCGGAGATCCCGGACGGGGTCTGGCAGTACCTCGCGCTCGGCGTCGCCCTCCTCGTCGGGGTCGCCCTCCTCGGGCAGAGCCTCGTCTTCGGCGTCGCGGCGCTCGCGGTGTTGCTCGCGGCCGTCACGGTCGTCAGCGCCGTCGAGATCGTCGACGCCTACGACAAGGAGGCGCTCACCGTCTTCGGCGAGTACCGGAAGCTGCTCCAGCCGGGCGTCCATATCATTCCGCCGTTCGTCTCGCGGACGTACGCGTTCGACATGCGGACCCAGACGATCGACGTCCCGAGCCAGTCGGCGATCACCCGGGACAACTCCCCGGTGACCGCCGACGCGGTCGTCTACATCAAGGTGATGGACGCGAAGAAGGCCTTTCTGGAGGTCGACGACTACAAGAACGCCGTCTCGAACCTCGCGCAGACGACCCTCCGCGCCGTCATCGGCGACATGGAGCTCGACGACACGCTCTCACAGCGGGAGCTGATCAACGACCGGATCAACGAGGAGCTCGACGAGCCCACCGACGAGTGGGGGATCCGCGTCGAGGCCGTCGAGGTCCGCGAGGTGAGCCCCTCCCAGGAGGTCCAGCGCGCGATGGAGCAGCAGACCGGCGCCGAGCGCCGCCGCCGCGCGATGATCCTCGAAGCGCAGGGGGAACGCCGCTCCGCCGTCGAGCAGGCCGAGGGTGACAAGCAGTCCAACATCATCCGCGCGCAGGGGGAGAAACAGAGCCAGATCCTCGAAGCGCAGGGGGACGCCATCTCGACCGTCCTCCGCGCGCGCTCCGCGGAGTCGATGGGTGAGCGCGCCATCATCGAGCGCGGCATGGAGACGCTCGAAGAGATCGGGAAAGGCGAGTCGACCACCTTCGTCCTCCCGCAGGAGCTCACGAGTCTGGTGGGGCGCTACGGCAAGGCCCTCTCCGGCTCCGACGTCCAGCAGATGGAGGGACTGGAGGGCAAGGAGTTCGACGAGGAGACAGAGAAGCTGCTCGGGTTAGAGGACATCGAGAGCGCCCTCGAACAGCTCGACACCGTGGCCGACAGCGACCTGCGGACCGACGAGACTCGGGACTCGGACAACGTCGACCTCGCCAAGCAGGAGGCGGCGACCCGCGAGGCCGACCGCGACATCGAGTTAGAGAGCGAAAGCGAGCGGCCGGGGACGTGAGCCCGACTACGGGTTAGCGGTCAGCTCTCACAGGCCCGACACTCGAGAATATCCCGACTGAATTTCTGTGCGGCGTTCACGCTGTGCTGGTAGTAGAGGCTCTTGACCCCTTTCTTCCAGGCTTCGATGTAGAGCTGGTTGATCTCCTTGACGCTCACTTCGCTCGGGTCGATCGAGACGTTCACGCTCTGTGCCTGGTCGATGTGTTTCTGTCGCTGTGCCGCCTGATTGATGATCGCCATCTGGGGTATCTCGGCGAAGGTCTTGAACACCTCTTTCTCTTCGTCCGTCAGACAGTCGAGATGCTGAACGCTCCCGTCCTTATTCGCGATGCTGTCCCAGACGTCGCGCGTGTCTTTGCCCCGCTCCGCCAGTAGCGACTGAAGGAATCTGTTCTTCTGCGTCGACTTCAGCTTCGCACCGTCTCGCACGAAGTAGTTCGATTTCAGCGGCTCGATGCTCGGACTGACCTGCCCCAGAATGACGCTGCTCGATTTCGTCGGCGCCACGCTCATCGTCGTCGTGTTCCGCCTGCCGTACCCCTCGAGAACCTCCGGCTCCCCGAACTCGTCGGCGAGCGCTTCGCTCGCCTCGTAGCTCCGCTCTTTGATGGTCCGGAATATCTCCTCGTTCTTCTCCATCGCCTCCATGCTGTCGAAGGGGATCATGTTGCGCTGGAGGTAGCTGTGCCATCCGAGGACGCCGATCCCGATCGCTCTGTGTCGCTTCGCGAACCGCACGGCCCGTTCCATGAACCGGACGCCCTCCGTGCGCTGGATGAACTCCTCCATCACCGCGTCGAGGAACCGGGTCAGCGTCTCCACCGCGTCGGTGTCCTTCCACTCGTCGTAGTGGAGCGCGTTCATGCTCGAGAGACAGCAGACGAAGCTCTCGTCGGCGGTGGCCGGCAGCGCGATCTCGGTACACAGGTTGGACGCGTTTATTTGGTACTCCTTGTCCTTGTACACCTGCGGCTTCCCCTCGTTCATGTTCCCCCGGAAGATGATGTACGGAACGCCGATGTTGATCCGGGTCTCGATGATGTCCGCCCAGGTCTCTCGCTTCTCCTCGTCGCCGTCGATCATCGCCTGAAACCAGTCGTCACCGACGATGACGCCGTAGTAGATGTCCTGTACCGGGTCCCCCTCGGTTTTGATGTTGAGCCACTCCTCTAAGTCGTCGTGTTCGACGTCGATGTAGCCGGCGAACTGCCCTCGGCGGGTTTCGCCCTGGCTGATGACGTTGATGATCGTGTCGAACAGCTCCGTGAAGCTGTAACTCCCGTTGCTCTTGCCGTTGTCCGTTATCGGACTGCCCCGGGGGCGCAGCTCACCGAAGTACCCGCTCGTGCCGCCGCCCTGCTTGGTCATCTCGCCCACCTCGGCCTGGGTGTGGAGGATGCTCTCGATGCTGTCCTCCATGTGGCTGCCGAAGCAGCTGATAGGCAGACCTCTGTCTAAGCCGAAGTTAGACCATATCGGGCTGGCGAGACTGTAGAAGCCGCGGCTCATGTACTCGTAGAACCTGTCCGCGAACCCCTCCTCGTCGAGGATCTCTTCGGCGCGCTCCGCGATCTGTCTGACTCGCTCTTCGGCTTCGACCCCCTCGAGCAGGTATCCCTCTCTGAGGAACTCCCGACTGTCCTCGTTCAGCCAGTAAAACGGTTCGTCGTGCTGTTCCGCGACGCCGTCGAGTGCTGTCTGTGCCATCTTAGAACATGTCCTCCGCGGTAACGCTCTGCGTGTGTTTGTTGTACGTGGTCGACCGCTTGCTGAAGAAGTCGTTATCCTTCGTCATCATGATGTCCTCGTCGAACCAGCGCGTCTCCTCGAGCAGGTCGTCGTCCGTCTCGAATATCGGTTCCACGCCGACGTTTTCGAGGCTCTGATTGAACCGGTCTCGCAGAAACGCGTCGACATGGGCCCTGGGAAGGAAATCCAGCTCGTCGTCGGCGAATATCCAATCCAGGATCTCGGTCTCCGCCTCGTAGGCCTGCCGACAGGCCTCTTGGACGTCCGCCTCGAAGTCGTCGTCGAAGAGGTCCGGGTTCTCCGCTCTGATCGTCTCCACCAGCTCGACTCCGAACAGCCCGTGGATCTGCTCCTCCTTGCTGGTCGCTTCGACGGCGTTCGCTATCCCTTTGAACTTCTTTTCGTGCTTGTCGAAGCTCGTCATGATGAGGAACTGGCTGAACAGCGACACGTGCTCGACGAACGCGCTGAACAGCAGGATGCTCATCACGTACTCCCGTTCGTCGTCGCTCTCGCTCTTCTCCAGGTACTCGTCGAGATACTCGATCCGCTCTTTGATCGCCGGCTCCTCGGTCACCTGCTCGAAGTCGTCCGTGATCCCTAAGACGTCCAGTAGGTGACTGTAGGCGTCCATGTGCCGCACCTCGCTTTCCGCGAAGGTCATGCCCACGTTCCCGACCTCGGCTTTGGGCATCTCCTCGTAGATATCCGACCAGAACGTCTTCACCTGCACCTCGATCTGCGCGATAGCCAGCATCGTCCGCTTGATAACGGTCTGCTCGGCGGGAGTCGTGTTGACCTTGAAATCTTGGACGTCGCCGTCGAAGTTGAACTCCGTGTGTACCCAGTAGCTGTTCCGGATCGCCTCGACGTAGTCGAGAAACTCGCTGTACTCGTAGGGCTTCAGTTGTGTTCGCTCCGAGAAGATGTCCGTCTCTGTTTCTGTGTCTGTACTCGCGTCGGTGTTCGCGTTGGTGTTCGCGTTTTCGCTTTCACTCATTTGGCCGTCTCGAACGTGACCGATTGCGTTGGATTGCCGCTGCCACTGTCTGTCGTCAGTTCGGTGAGTCCGACCGCAGTCGTGTCGCTCGGGAGACGGTCTCACAGCGTACCGTGTGTGTAGCCGTGTGAACCGTATCGGACCACACAGACTCCACTGGCATAAGTATTACCAACAGAATTGTAGTATAACAATTTCACTTTCATAACGAGGGATCGAGGTCGGTCTCCCGATCCGCGAACGGGCGGTGCCGAGACGGGGACTGCGCGGTGATCTCCGGGTACGGGTGGTCGCGACAGCGCCCAACTGGCGGCGGCAAGCCCCCGCGTTAGTCCGATTGTGAGGGATCCGCCGAGTGGTTCGGCGAGAAGCGCGAACCCGGAGCTGGGCGCGAGGGAGACCGACGAGACCCGGAACTCGGACAACGTCGGCCTCGCCAAGCAGGAGGCGGCGACCCGCGAGGCCGACCGCAACACCGACTTAGAGACCGAAAGCGAGCGGCCGGGAAGCTGATAGGCGGGCGACCGACGGAACCCGGACTCAGGGCCGCCGGCGCTCAGGGCCGCCAGCGCTCGGGGTCGACCGCCCAGAGGAGCCCGACCGCAACCGCACCGCCGACGCCGCCGGCGACCAGCGAGAGGGGAAGGGACGCTCCCGACGCGATCGCCACCAATAACAGGACCGCGCCGGCGAGGAGCGCGGCGGTGTCCTCCGTGATCGTCGCCTGAACCACCGGGGCCAGAGCTGCGCCGACGACGGCGCCGGCGGCGATCCCGCTGCCCCGTCCGATGAGGATCGCGTGCGCCGCTGGATTTGTCGCTGTCTCGGGGACCGACGCGGGCGCGAGTGCGAGACCGACGCCGAACGCGAACGCGGCGGCAGCGCCGAGCGCGGGCGCGACCAGCGCGGCGCGGGCGGAGCGGTCGGTACCGCCCGCGGCGGCCGCGCCGCCGACGAGCAGGACCGAGCCGGCCGCGAGGAGCGCGGGGGCGGCGAGGAGTGAGACGGGCGAAGGGCTGACGAACGTGATTCCGTCGGGCGCGGATGGCGAAGGGACGAACCCGGGCGCGACCGTTCCGGCGAAACCGAGCGCCGCGACGCCGACGACGAGGAGGGCCGATCCGAGGAGTCGACTACGGAGTGACATGGACGGTCGGACGCGTTCCGATCACAAAACGATCGCGGGACCGAGTCGGGGGCGGGGGGCCTCGGACCGACCGCGCTCACACTGTAATTCCGGCGCGCCCGTCGCCGACGGTGACGATCACCCGTTCCGGCGGGCCCCGCTCGTCGGTGAGCCGCAACAGGAGCGTCTTGACGACCGGCTCGTCCGTCTCGATCTCGCCGCGGACGCCGGACTGGTCGACGGCGATCCGGAGCGAGTGGTCGCCCGTGCGGCTGATCCCGCCGAGGCGGAGTCGCACCTCGTCGGCGGTGAGCCGCTGGGCGATCAGGAGGATCGCGTCGCCGCCGTCGTCGACGAACTCGGTGCGCTCGACGAACTCGCGGGACTCGGTCGCCTCCGGCTTGAGCGCGCCGCGGGCCGCGTCGGCGGAGCGGAAGGAGGCCGCGTGCGTCAGCAGCTCCTCGGGCCGGGCGAGGACGCTGCGGCTGTCGACCATCGGGTTGCCGTCGACGTACCGGCTCCGAACGCCGAGGTCGCGGGGGGTCGAGGCGGCGACGTCGTGGAGGCGGTCGACGCACCCGCCGGTGGCGACGGCGAGCGTTCCGGCGACGACCGCGCGACGGTACACGGCCGGGAGTGTGACGCAGCGAGGTAAAAACCCCGTCGTCACGGTGACGCGGACTGAGAATTGGAGTCGCGGTCGCGGTGCGGGCGACGACGCTGGAGGCGGCGGGCGCGGACGCCGAAGGCGGCGGTCGCCGACCGCGACGCGCGCTACTCCTCCATCGCCGGCGCCGGGACGCCCTCGTCGCCCGCGTCGAGCTCGAAGGCGCGCCGCAGCTCCGCGATCCGGTCGCGGATGTCCGCCGCTAACTCGAACTCCAGGTTGCTCGCGGCCTCGTCCATCCGGTCTTCGAGCGCCTCGATCTGCGCTTTCGCCTCGTCTTCGCTCTCGACGTCGCCGACGCTCACGCTCGAGGTGTCCGTCTTCGACCCGGGGAGGTTCGTCTCGCTGACGGGCTTGTCGATGGTGGTCGCCTCGTAGCCGTGTTCCTCGTTGTACTCCAGCTGGATCTCGCGGCGGCGCTGGGTCTCCTCGATGGCTTCCTCCATCGAGTCGGTCACCTTGTCGGCGTAGAGGACGACCTCGCCGTTGACGTTGCGCGCGGCCCGCCCCATCGTCTGGACGAGCGTCGTCGTGGAGCGTAAGAATCCCTCCTGGTCGGCGTCGAGGATGGCGACGAGGCTCACTTCCGGGATGTCGAGCCCCTCGCGCAGCAGGTTGATGCCGACGAGCACGTCGATGTTGCCGAGGCGGAGGTCGCGGATGATCTCGTGGCGCTCTAAGGTGTCCGTCTCGTCGTGCATGTACGCCACGTCGACGCCCGCCTCCTCGAGGTACTCCGTGAGGTCCTCGGCCATCCGCTTGGTGAGCGTGGTGACGAGGACGCGCTCGTCGCGCTCGATCCGGTCGTCGACGCGCTCTAAGAGGTCGTCGACCTGCCCCGTCGCGCCCGTCACCTCCACCTTCGGGTCGACGAGGTGGGTCGGGCGGACGATCTGTTCGACGATCCGGTCGGAGGTCTCGCGCTCGTAGTCGCCCGGCGTCGCCGAGACGTAGAGGGTGCGGTCCGTCTTCGCCTCGAACTCCTCGAAGGTGAGCGGGCGGTTATCGTACGCCGTGGGGAGCCGGAACCCGTTCTCGACGAGCGAGTCCTTCCGAGACTTGTCGCCCTCGTACTGCCCTTTGATCTGGGGGATCGTCTGGTGGGACTCGTCGACGACCGTGAGGAAGTCGTCGGGGAAGTAGTCCAGCAGGGTGTAGGGGGCGTCGCCGGACTCGCGGTCGTCCATGTGGACCGAGTAGTTCTCGATCCCCGAGCAGTAGCCGGCCTCGCGGAGCATCTCTAAGTCGAAGGTGGTGCGCTCCTCGATCCGCTGGGCGGCCACGAGGTCGCCCTGTCGCTCGAAGTAGCTGACGCGTTTCTCCATCAGGTCCTCGATCTCCGCGATCGCCTGTTCGAGCTTGTCGTCCGGGATCGAGTAGTGCTCCGCAGGGTGGAGCATGACGGCGGGCTCCTCGCTCACGACCTCGCCGTGCATCGGATCCACTTTGATCATGCGGTCGATCTCCTCGCCCCAGAGTTCGACCCTGACGGCGTACCGCCCGTACATCGGGTAGATCTCGACGGTGTCGCCGCGGACGCGGAAGGTGCCCTGCGTGAAGTCCACGTCGTTGCGCTCGTAGTTCAGGTCGACGAGGCGGGTGAGAAGCTCCTCGCGACCGACCTCCTCGCCGACTTCGAGGCGGAGCGCCATGTCCCGGTAGTTCTGGGGGTCGCCGAGCCCGTAGATGGCCGAGACCGAGGCGACGACGATCACGTCGTCGCGGGTCAGGAGCGAGCGCGTCGCGGAGTGGCGCAGTCGGTCGATCTCCTCGTTGATCGACATCTCCTTGTCGATGAACGTGTCCGTCTGCTCGACGTACGCCTCCGGCTGGTAGTAGTCGTAGTAGGAGACGAAGTACTCGACGGCGTTGTCCGGGAACAGCTCGCGGAACTCCTCGTACAGCTGGGCCGCGAGCGTCTTGTTGTGGGCCAAGACGAGCGTCGGCTGGTCCAACTCCTCGGCAACCCACGAGACGGTGTTCGTCTTCCCGGACCCGGTGACGCCGAGCAGCGTCTGCTTCTTCGCGCCCGACTCGAACCCCTCGACGAGTTGCTCTATCGCCTCGGGCTGGTCGCCCGCGGGCTCGAACGGGGCGTCGACGCGAAGGGGACGGTCGACGGTCGGGCGGTCCTCCGAGAGGGGGGAGTCGGCGTCGCTCACGATACGCCTCGTTGGGCGGCGAGGCACTTGAGCGGCGCGACTACGTCGTTTATACCGCCGGAAATCTCAGCGGTTCGGCCGGCTGTGAATACCCGATTGCTCCCAGTGGCGCGACGGAGGCTCCTGAAACAGCAGTCGCTCGGACGTACAAGGTTACCGTTGGAGAGAACACCGCCAAAGCCCAAGTCGCTTGCTTATAAATGATCAACAGTGGATCGTCGGCGAACACCTCCAAAGCCCCAGTCGCGAGGCGGGCGCACGCTCGCTGCGCGCCTCGCTCAGTCGCTCGCCCTGCTCGCTCCTTCGCTGCGGTGCTGGCGTCGCCTGCGCCCGCCTCGCGACTGCCCCTTTGAGTCCCGCCCCGCACAGCAACCGCGCCTCACACCTCCCCAGCCTCGTCGCTCACGCCCTGCGGGCGTTCGCGACTCCCTCGCGCGTGCTCCTCGCGCCCACAGGGCGCTCGGAGGCACGCGCCACCGCGTTTGTTTATAAACGGTCTCGCGTCGACACCCGGGTCGCTCCCCGGACGAAAACGTTTCCCCCTGTCCCCGCGACGCGTTCCGTATGCGCATCGCCGTCCCCAACAAGGGCCGCCTGCACGAGCCGACGCTCTCGCTGTTGGAGCGCGCGGGGCTCCACGTCGAGGAGACCGCCGACCGCCAGCTGTACGCCGACACCGTCGACGAGGACGTGACGGTGCTGTTCGCGCGGGCGGCCGACATCCCCGAGTACGTCCGCGACGGCGCGGCCGACCTCGGCGTCACCGGCCTCGACCAGGCGGCCGAGTCGGGCGGCGTGGCGGACGACGCCGCGTCCGCCGACGGCGACGACCTCGTCGACCTGCTCGACTTAGGCTACGGCTCCTGTAAGCTCGTCCTCGCGGCACCGGAGGACGGCGACGTGGCGGCCGTCGAGGACCTCGCCGGGAAGACGGTCGCCACCGAGTTCCCGAACGTCACCCGCGACTACCTCGACCGGGTGGGCGTCGACGCCGACGTGGTCACCGTGACGGGCGCGACCGAACTCACGCCGCACGTCGACATGGCCGACGCCATCGTCGACATCACCTCGACCGGGACGACGCTGAAGGTGAACCGCTTAGCCGTGATCGACGACGTGCTCGACTCCTCCGTGCGGCTGTTCGCCCGCCCGGACGTCGTCGACGACGCGAAGGTCGAGCAGGTGCTGACCGCCTTCGAGTCCGTCCTCGCGGCGGACGGCCGCCGCTACCTGATGATGAACGCGCCGAAAGATCGGCTCGACGAGGTGAAGGACGTGATCCCCGGGCTCGGCGGCCCGACCGTGATGGACGTCGAGGCCGACGAGGACGGCAACGGGATGGTCGCGGTCCACGCCGTCGTCGATGAGCGCGACGTGTTCGAGACCATCTCGGAGCTGCGCTCGGTCGGCGCGACCGGTATCCTCGTCACGGAGATCGAGCGGCTCGTCGAATAACTCCGGGACAGGGTCCTACCCGTCGCCGATCAGCCGCTCCTTCTCCGCGCGCGACAGCGACTTGATCGCGTACTCTCTCGACATCGCCGCCGACTTCGAGTCGAACGACTCGACGTGCCGCAGGGTGACGGGGGTCCGACCGCGGGTGTACTTCGCGCCCTCCCCGGCGTCGTGTTCGGCGACGCGGCGCTCGACGTCGGTCGTGTACCCGGTGTAGAGGGTGCCGTCGGCGCACTCGATGACGTACACGTGGTGGTCGGCCACGACCGGCCGTCCGGGCGCGAGCGCAAAGTGGGTACGGATGTGCCCGGGTCGGATCGGGGAGGTGCCCGAACCGAAGACGAGACGGAGCTGCGGCTCTCCGTGCGCTCGGTCTCCGATCGGCGTTTCGCCGGTCAGTCCCCGGTTCGCGTCCGCTCGCGAGACACCTCTGCGATGCCCGCGTTCGCGGAGCACTTCGGGCACGCGTTCAGGTCGCCGCGCTCGTCCGCGAAGACGCGCGCAAAGCGGTCCGAGACGTGCGACCCGCAGTGGTCACAGCGTGGCATGTGTTGCCGACGTGCGTCGGCAACTACCATACGAACTCGACGAACTAATACCCTTTTTCGACCCCGTCGGCTGCCGGTATTCGTCTCTTCGAGCCGATCCGCCGAGCGGAGCGTTCGGCAGGGCCCGGTCGCCTCACTCGGCCCGCACCGCGTCGACCGCGCGGGCGATCAGGCCGGCCTGCGCGCCGGCGACGAAGCCAGCGTCGACGTTGACGGTCGTGAGCACGGAACACGACTGGAGCGCGCCCTGAAGCGCCGCGACCCCCTCGCCGCCGACGCCGTAGCCGGTCGAGACCGGAAGGGCGATCACGGGCGCGTCGACGAGGCCGGCGACGACGGTCGGCAGGGCGCCCTCGCGGCCCGCCGCGACCACGACGACATCGGCTTCGCGGATCCGATCGACCTGATCGAGGATCCGGTCGAGGTTGGCGACGCCGACGTCGTCGACCCGATCGACCGCCGCCCCGATCTCGCGGGCGACGACCGCCGCCTCGCCGGCGACCGGCGCGTCCGCGGTGCCGGCGGCCACGACCGCGACCGCGGCGTCGAGCGACGGGGGCTCGAAGTCGCCGGCGCGCGCGACGACGGACCCCGTGCGGTCGTCCCGGTCGACCGTCGCGTCCGGGTCGCCGTCGCCGACCGCCGACGCGACCGCCGCCGCCGTCGCCTCGTCGGCGCGCGTCACCAGCGCCCGCCCCGTCGTTTCGAGCGCCGTCGTCGCCAGCGCGGCGACCTCCGCGGGCGTCTTCCCCTCCGCGAGGATCGCCTCGGGGATCCCGCGTCGCCGCTCGCGGGCGGCGTCGAACCGTCCCGCGTCGGTGGTCGCGTAGCCCGCGAGCCGCGACTCCGCCTCCTCGACGCCGATCTCGCCCGCTTCGAGCGCCGCAAGCGTCTCTCGCATGGCGGACCGTCGGCCGGGGAGCCGGTCGAACCTGTCGCTTCGCCGTCCGGGAGCGCGCCGCGAGCGAAGCCGGCCGGGGTCGGAGCGCACCCGTGAGCGTCACGCGACGGGGACGGCGCCCGGTCGAGGCGGGCCCGAGGCGGTGTCGAGAGGGGTTCGGAGCGCGTTCGAGCCGGCGCGCAGACGATAATCTCACAAGATTTATAAGTGACTGTGTTCGCAGCCCCCCGCGAACCGGCTTCACGGCGCCCCTCGCGGGCGAATTCAGGAACTCTTATTAACCATCACCGGGTAGGCCCGATCGCATGGCAGACCTCATTGTCAAAGCGGCCGTCAAGGAAGCCCTGGACGACAAGAACGTCGCTTCGGACTTCTACGACGCGCTGGACGACGAAGTGGACGAGCTGCTCGAAGACGCCGCGCGCCGCGCCGAGGCCAACGACCGGAAGACGGTCCAGCCGCGCGACCTCTAAAACGGAACTCGTTTCCGTTCCATTTTATTTGGACGCTGTCCGCCGAGCGGCGGCACTGTCGGTCGTGGCGCCGTGATTCGGCGGTTTCAGACCTCGTCGACCCGGACGTCCGACTCCGTCCCGACGTGGATCTCGTCCGCGAGCCCGACGAAGAGGCCGTGTTCGACGATCCCCGGGATCGACGACAGCGTCGCCGACAGCGCGGCCGGATCGGCGACCTCGCCGAACGGGCAGTCGAGGACGAGGTTCCCGTTGTCGGTCACCACGGGGCCGTCTTTCCGCTCCGCGCGCCGCAGCGTCGGCTCGCCGCCCGCCTCCCGGATCGCCGCGGCGACCGCGGTCCGCCCCGCGGGGAGCACCTCGATCGGAACCGACCGGTCCAGCCGCGGCGACTCCTTCGAGGGGTCGGCGACGACGAGGAAGCGGTCGGCCGCGGCGTCGACGAGCTTCTCGCGGGCGTGGGCCGCGCCGCCGCCTTTTATAAGTGCGCCGCCGGGGGCGGGCGAATCGGACACTCCGCTCCCGGGGGCGGGCGCATCGGCTTCTCCGCGCCCGGCGTCGGCCGCTCCGGCGCCCGTCGCCACCTGATCCGCCCCGTCGATGGCGACGTCGATCCCGGGCCCGTCCGGGCCGACTGCGTCCGGAAGGTCGAGGCAGGGAATCGCCGCCTCGACCGCGAGTTCGCGGCTCGCGAAGGAGGTGGGAACGCCCCGAATGTCGAGGCCGGCGTCGACCCGGTCTCCGAGGCGCCGGATGGCGTGGGCCGCGGTCGACCCGGTCCCTAGCCCGACCACGTCACCGTCGCTCACCGCCGCGGCCGCCGACTCGCCGGCGCGTCGCTTCATCGCGTCGCTCCCGCCGCTCGTCTTCATGGCGTCGACTGCGTGCGGGAGCGTTGAAAAGGCGTCGGGGAGGGGCGGCGCGAGGATATGAGGGAGGGGAATGAGGGCGTGCGCGGCCGACCTCGCCGTCACTCCAGCCGGTCCAGCACCGCCTCGGCGTCGTACGCTAGGGAGAGCTCCCGCGAGCGGCCGCGGCCGTCGACGTCGGCGTACTCCGCGTCGATCACGCCGAGCTGGTCGAGCTTGTTGATGATCTCGGAGTAGCGGGTGTAGCCGAGGTCGGTCTCGTCGTTGAACGCGTCGTACACCGCCCCGGCGCGCTCGCCGTCGTGTTCGGCGAGGACGCGGACGAGGTCGCGCTCGGACTCCGAGAGCCCGCGGAGCGACCGAGAGAGGTGGACGTGCTTCGACTTGTCGTACGCCTCCTCGACGTCCTCCTCCGATATCGTCTTCGAGGCGCGCATCTCGGCGTTGAGCCCGGCCCGGCGCAGGAGGTCGATCCCGACCCGGAGGTCGCCGCTGTCGGCGGTGAGGTCGGCGACGCGCTCCAACTCGGCGTCGCCGATGACCCCCTCGTGGAAGCCGCGCTTGGCGCGCTCGGCGAGGATGTCGTAGATCTCGGTCGCGTCGTAGACGGGGAAGTACACCTCCTCGGGGCGGAAGACAGACTGGACCCGGGTGTCGAGGTCGTCGATCACGTCGAGGCCGAGGTCCGAGGAGACGACGATCACGCCGATCTTCGCGCCGGAGTGGGCCTCGTGGGCGCGCAGGAGGGAGTACAGCGTGTCTGACGCCTCGTTCTCGTAGAAGAGGTAGTTCACGTCGTCGAGGGCGACGACCAAGACCTCGTCCTCCTCGACGAGGCGGTCGGTGATCTGGCCGAACAGCTTCTTGAAGGAGATGCCGGACGACGGGGGTTCGTACTCGAAGATCCCCTCGAACAGCCGTGAGAACACCGCGTAGCGCGTCGAGTCGACCTGGCAGTTGACGCGCACCGTCCGCACCTCGGTCCGGGCGCCGAGCTCGCCGAACAGCTTCTGGACCGCGGTGGTCTTCCCCGTTCCCGGCGGGCCGCGGACCATCGTGTTGAGGGGGCGAGAGCCGCGGACCGCGGGGCGGAGCGCGTACTTCAGGTTCTCTAACTGGCTCTCCCGGTGGCGGAACGTCTCGGGGACGTGGTCGATCTCGAACACCGACTCGTCGCGGAACACCGACTCGTCCCACGAGAGCATGTCCCCGGCGTCCCCGGTCATGCGAGTACCACGAGAGGCCGCGCACTTAACCGTTGCCCGGCGGCGAAGCGAAACTGAAACTTGTCGCGCGAGCCGCCGATGAGAGCGATTCCGCCGATCGCTCGTTCACTCTCGCTCTGGCGACATCTCGGTCGCAACACCTCCGCTCCCCGCCACGTCCCCGCGGCGCAACACCAGCACGTGACGCGTCAGCGACCGGTGAACCCGCCGTTCGAACGCCGCGTCGACGGTCCAACCGGCGTCGCGGGCGGGGGCGCGCCAGTCGCGGTCCGCGACGAGTACCGCGCGCGGCGCGACCCGGGCCGCCTCGTCGAGCGCGCCCCCGACGAGGTCTGCCAGCTCGTGGCGCGCGATCTTCGACTGCCGGCCGTACGGGGCGTCGAACGCGACCCCGTCGACGGCGTCGTCCGGGAGGGGGAGCGCGGTCGCGTCGCCGCGCGCGACGTGCCAGTCGGGCGAGTCGTCAATGCCGGGGGAACCGAGGTACTCGCGGAAGTTCCGACGCGCGCCGCGGACCATCTTCGCCTGCGCGTCGCAGGCGACGGCGTCGGCGCCAACGAGGCCGGCCTCCAGCGGGAGCCCGCCCGTGCCGCACATCGGGTCGAGGAGGGTCCGACCGGGGGCGGCACCCGCGAGGTTGGCGTAGGCGCGGGCGTCCGCCGGCGCCATGCTCCCCGGCTGGAAGAAGGGGCGCTCGGTGGGGTTCGGGGCGAAGTCGCGGGCGGCCTCGACCGCGACCCAGCCGAGCGCGCACAGGTCCGCGTCGCTGCCATCGGCACCGGCCACCGCATCGTGTTCCGCGCGCGGGCCGGCCGCGAACAGCGCGCGGAGGACGTGGTCGGGGTCGTCGAGGTCGACGTCGAACCCGCGGTCGACGAGGACGCCGCCGAGCGCCCGCTCGGCCGCCTCGGTCGAGACGGCGGACGTCGCCCGGACGTCGCGGGCGCGGACCGCGACGCTCCCGGCGCGGTCGAGCGACGCGGCCCGGAGCGCGGCGGCCGCGGCGTCGACGTCGGCGTCGGTCCGCGCGACCGCCTCGTGGGCGGCGCGGGTGTACGCGAGCCGGCGGACGCGGGCGCGGTCGATCGCGCCGGTGCGCGCGATCCCCGGCGCGAGGAGGTCGACGCCGGCGGCGGCGGTCGCGGCCTCGCGGGCGGCGAAGGCGTCGGTCTCGCCGGCGAGTTCGAGCCAGTACACGCCGACGGCTCCGCGCGGCGGCGCCAATAGCGTGGCGGTTCCGACCAGCCACCTTTTTACGGCGTTCGGGCGAGAATAGAGGTAATGACGGCCGACCCGAAGGAGACGATCACCGTAGAGAACGTCGTCGCTTCCACGGGGATCGGACAGGAGCTCGATCTCCAGAGCGTCGCGATGGACCTCGAGGGCGCCGACTACGACCCCGAGCAGTTCCCCGGGCTCGTCTACCGCACCACGGACCCGAAGTCGGCCGCCCTCATCTTCCGCTCGGGCAAGATCGTCTGCACCGGCGCGAACTCGATCGAGGCGGTCCACGAGAGCCTCGACATCGTCTTCGACGAGCTCCGCGCGCTCCAGATCCCGATCGAGGACCCGGAGATAACGGTCCAGAACATCGTCACCTCGGCCGACCTGGGCAAGAGCCTGAACCTGAACGCGATCGCGATCGGCCTCGGGCTGGAACACATCGAGTACGAGCCGGAGCAGTTCCCCGGGCTCGTCTATCGCCTCGACGAGCCGGAGGTCGTCGCGCTGCTGTTCGGGAGCGGCAAGGTGGTCGTCACCGGCGGCACGAGCCCCGAGGACGCCGCGGCCGCCGTCGACGTGATCGTCGAGGAGCTGAATGGGCTCGGACTACTGGAGTGACGCGGCGGAACGGAGACGGAACGCGGACTTGCCGCGGTCGCATTCCGCGGCCACTTTTACCCCTCGTCCCGTAGACCGACCATGCTCTTACAGACGGTGACGCCGGTCTCCGTGCTCGGGACGACCGTCCTGTTGGCGCTGTTCCTCTCGCTGACCGCGCACATCGCGGCTCGGAACGTCCTCGGCGACGTCGACCCGCGGCGCGCCCTCTACGTCGGCCCGCTGCCCGCGGTGATAAGCGTCGTCGGGAACGCGTTCGAGCTCTCCGGGGCGCTCATCCTCCTCGCCGCGCTCCTCGTCGACGGGACGATGTTCTGGTGGAGCTACGAGCAGCCCCGGCGGGCCGTGGCCGTGATGACGCTGATCCACGTCGTGGTCACGACGCTGCTCAGCGGGCTCCTGCTCGTGGCCTCGATCCTGCTCGCGTCGATGCCCGGGTGAGATCGGCAGAGATGGTCCTCGCGCGCTCCCGCGTCGCGGCGGCGGCGGCAGTTCTCGCGCTCGACGGAGATCACGGTGACGGCGGCGGCCCGTCGTACGCGTCGTGATCTTGGTAGAAGTTCAGCATCGCGAACTTCAGCTTCTCGGGGTCGACGTCGAGCAGCTCCTCGCGCTCCTCGGGCGGGAAGGCGGAACGGACCGAGTACTTCCCCATGTCGGCGGTCGTGTAGCGGCGGTCCGCGAGGATCCGGACGCCGAAGTCGTCGGGGCCGCGGATCACCCGGCCGAGCGCCTGTCGCGTCTTGCGGATCGTCGGGATCTCGACGGCGTACATCCACCCCGGGTCGCGGGAGCGGTCGCGGTCCGCGAACGCCCGGTCGTAGGCGTCCTGAACCGCCTCGGTGCGGTCCGAGAGGTGCGGGTACGGGACGCCCACGACGACGACCGTGCGGGCGTCGTCGCCGTCGAAGCTCACCCCCTCGCCGAGCGTCCCCCACAGCGAGGTGAACAGCGCGGCGCCGTCGCTTGCGACGAACTCGCTGCGGAGTCGCTCCTCGTCGACGCCCGGCCCGTCGAGGTGGATCGAGCCGAGGGGGGCGTCGTTCCCTCCCTCCGACCCGCGTCTCGCGTCGCCGCCGCTCGGGGCGCTTCTCCCGCTCCCACCGGCGAGACGCTCGTGGTAGCGCTCGGCCTCGGCGTACGAGGGGAAGAAGGCGAGCGTGTTGCCGGGCGTGAACCGGATCGCGTCGCGGAGCAGCGACGACACCGCTTCCTGCGTCTCCGGGTCGTTGCGGTCCGAGGCGAAAAGCGGCGGCACGTCGGCGGCGAAGGTCCGGCGGTTCGCCTCGGGGTAGCCCATCTCGTAGGCCATCGACGCGACGTCCTCTAACCCCAGCACGTCCTCGGTCACGTCGAACGGGCGCAGCGTCGCGCTCATCAGGACGGAGGCGGCCACCTCGTCGAACAGCTCGCTGGTGACGTTCCGCGGGATACAGGTGTACAGCTCCGCGCGGCCGTACACCTCGTCAGTACCCGCGTCGCGCCGGACGGAGACCACCGGGTACTGGCCGAACTCCGCGCCCTCGTCCATCCACGTCGCGACGAACCGGGCGGCCGCGAGCGTCTGCGACTCCGACCGGGTCGTCGCCTCCCCGTCGCGGTAGCGGCGCTCGTACTCCTCGTCTATCGCCTGGCCGAGCTGGACGGCGAGCTCCGCCTCCGTGTCGATCCCCTTCCCCTCGTAGTTGCGGAGGAACGCCAGCGTGAGGTCGTCGCGGCGGTCGTCGTTGGCGATCGAGACGTCCTCCCAGCTCTCGTCGACCCCGCCGAACCCGAGCCCGTCCTCGTACGTCTCGACGAGGGCGTCGCGGAAGGCGCGGAGGACGTTCTCCGCGGGCTCCGCGCGGGAGTCGTCGCTGTCGGCCAGCTCGTCGAGCGCGGCGTCGAGGGTGTTCTCCGTCAGCGTCCGGGTGGCGTGGTCGCGCGCGGCGTCCTCGATGTTGTGCGCCTCGTCGAAGACGGTGACTATCTCGCTCGGGTCGCGGTCGATCCACCGGAAGAACTGCTCGCGGATGTTCGGGTCGAGCAGGTGGTGGTAGTTGCAGACGACGAGGTCGACCCCCTCCATCCCCTCTTTTAACAGCTCGTAGCCGCACAGCTCGCGCTCGTCGGCGTACTCGTACACGTCGTCGGGCGTCCGGACGTCGTCGAAGAGCCACGAGAAGAACTCGTCGGTGTCGCGGGTGAGGTTGTTGCGGTAGTGCTCGCAGACGTTGGCGGTCTCGTACTCGTCGACTTCCGCCTCGAGCTCGTCGAGCTCCTCCATGATCGCCTCGCGCGCCTCCGCGGCGCCCGCGTCACCCTCGCGGCTCTCCGCCAGCAGCTCGCGCTGGCGCGACTCCAGCTCGCGCACCTCGCTCTCCGTCTCCACCATCTCGCGGGTGGTGTCCCGGAGGGTCTGACACTCCTGGTAGTCGACGTCGATGTGGCACATCGACGACTTCCCCTTGAAGACGACCGCGCGGATCGGCTCCTCGCGGGTGATCGCGCGCGCGTCCTCGACGAACTGCCGCATCTGCTGGTGGACGTTGGTCGTGATGACGACCGTGCGGTCGTGCTCGCGGGCGTGTTCGAGCGCGGGCACGAGCGCGGAGAGGGTCTTCCCCGTCCCGGGCGCGCCCTCGAACAGCACGTCCTGGCCCCGGTCCAGCGCGTTGGCGACCCTGTCCATCGCCTCGCGCTGGTTCGGGTAGGGTTCCTCGTACGGGAAGAACCGCAGGTGCGGCGACTCTGACACGGGGTGGGGTTCGGCGCCACCGGCCAAAAGGAGTCGGGTGGCGGGGCGGAAGTGGTTCGGGCCGGCGGCGGTCAAATTTTGACGGTAGTTGGTTTCGAAAATTTATAACTTTCGGGCGTGTGCGTCGTTACCACATAATTCCGGCATATACTACCGGTTCTTGCGCGAAAGCAGAGGCGAGATGGCAACCGAAACGGCGACCACGACGGAGGGGGTATCGACGGAGACCGGAAACTGGCGGGCGGGCGTGGCCGGCGGACTGGTCGGCGGGCTCGTCTTCGGCGCGATGATGTCGGCGATGACTCCTGGCGTATTACAGATGGCGATCCCGGCGATGTACGGCATCGAAGGCCCCGCCGGCGCCGTCGGCTGGGCGATCCACATGTCCCACGGCGCGGTCATCGGGCTCGGGTTCGCCGCGATCGCGGGCGTGCGGCCGAGGCTCGGCGACTCGGTCGGAACGGGCCTCGGCGTCGGGGCGGCCTACGGCCTCCTCGTCTGGGTCGCGCTCGCGGTGATCGCGATGCCGATCTGGCTGGGCGCCGTCGGCTTCCCGGGCGCGCCGCCGCTGCCGAACGTCGGCGTCGAGAGCCTCGTCGGCCACGTCGTCTACGGCGCGGTCCTCGGCGGCGTCTACTCGGCGGTCGCGAACTGAGGCGCGGCAGTGCGCCGTTTTTTAACACCTCGGCGACGACCACCGTAGCAACGAATGTTCGACGAGATCCTCGAGAAGTTCGAGGGGTCACCCAGCCAGCAGGCCGTCATCCGGCTGTTCCTGGAGCGCGGCTTCTCGGTCAACGAGGAGGGGCGGGTCGTCTCCGGCGGGATCGAGATCCCCTACACCGGCATCGCGCGCGAGCTCGACGTCGACCGCCGCGTCGTGGACTCGACGACGGACGCGATCCTGGCGGACCCCGAGCTGAAGCGCATCTTCACCAACATCTCGTCGATCCCGAGCCTGATGGATCTCGCGCCGGTCTTGGATCTGACGGTCCTCACCATCGAGGTCGCGGCCGCCGACGAGGCCGGGATCGTCGCCGAGGTCACGTCCATCCTCGCCGACCGCGGCGTCTCGATCCGGCAGGTGCTGAGCGAGGACCCCGAGTTCACCGACGACCCGAAGCTGTACGTGATCACCGACGCCGACCTGTCGGGCGACCTGCTCGTGGAGATCCGCGACCTCGACTACGTCCGCCGCGTCGGCTTCTGAGGCGCTTGCGCCGCGGCGCCGTCGCTGATCGATCGGCCGAACCGACCAGTTTCGCCCGATCGCCGCGTCCACGCGTCGGCCCGAGACCATTTATACGGCACCGAGCCATTCCGGAGCGCGGTCCCCACGCGATTTTTACTTTCACTGGGGTGTAAACCAGTCTTTATACGGGATGGGGAACAAGCCACGTGTACATGCCTGAAGACGAACTCGAGGACCTCCCCGGCGTCGGCCCGGCGACCGCGGACAAGCTCGTTGACAACGGATTCGAGAGCTACCAGTCGATCGCGGTCGCGAGCCCCGGCGAGATGTCCAACACCGCCGACATCGGCGAGTCGTCCGCCAGCGACATCATCAACGCCGCCCGCGAGGCCGCCGACGTCGGCGGCTTCGAGACGGGCGCGACCGTGCTCGAACGCCGCCAGGAGATCGGCAAGCTCTCCTGGCAGATCGACGAGGTCGACGACCTGCTCGGCGGCGGCATCGAGACCCAGTCGATCACGGAAGTGTACGGCGAGTTCGGCTCCGGGAAGTCGCAGGTCACCCACCAGATGGCCGTCAACGTCCAGCTCTCGAAGGAGAACGGCGGCTTAGAGGGCGGCTGCATCTTCGTCGACTCCGAGGACACGTTCCGCCCGGAGCGGATCGACGACATGGTCCGCGGGCTCGACGACGAGATCCTCGCCGACGAGATGGAGCGCCGCGAGATCGAGGGCACCCCGAACGATGAGGCGGCCTTGGAGGACCTGGTCGACGCGTTCTTGGACCAGATCCACGTCGCGAAGGCGTTCAACTCCAACCACCAGATCCTGCTCGCCGAGAAGGCGAAAGAGCTGGCTGGCGAACACGAGGAGACGGAGTGGCCGATCCGGATCGTCTGCGTCGACTCGCTCACCGCGCACTTCCGCGCGGAGTACGTCGGCCGGGGCGAGCTCGCCGAACGACAGCAGAAGCTCAACAAGCACCTCCACGACCTGATGCGGCTCGGCGACCTGTACAACACCGCCATCCTCGTCACCAACCAGGTCGCATCGAACCCGGACTCCTACTTCGGCGACCCGACCCAGGCGATCGGCGGCAACATCCTCGGCCACGCCTCCACCTTCCGGATCTACCTCCGGAAGTCGAAGGGCGACAAGCGGATCGTCCGCCTCGTCGACGCGCCGAACCTCGCCGACGGCGAGGCCGTGATGCGCGTCCAGAACGAGGGACTGAAACCGGAGTAAGCGAGGTTTCGCCGGCGTTAGTCGACCGGTGATCGCGTCGAACCGCCACCGATCGATCGAATCGGTCGGCAAACGGGAGATCGGGTTGACGAACGTCAATTTTCACCGAGAGGCCTCCAACCGTCCGAATTCGCGGAGGACGCCCCGTACGGCGGCGAATCGCGAGACGGCGGCGTGGCAATACTCGCCAGAACCGGCCGCGCATGGGCGCAGAGCGGCCGTCGGCGAGGGATCGCGGCTGAATAGATAGAAATTTTACACAACGCTCGTCCGCTTCGAGCGCAACGATTGCCGCGAAATCCGCGAAAAAACGTCCTTATATTCCATAGACATCTCCTTATATCGGACGAGCATCGTATTATCAACTCTCTTTTTTGTGAAACTCAACTCTAATGTTTATATGTAGTCGTTCCCGGGAGTCGAAACGTGATTCAGCGCATGAACACGAGCGAAACGAAGCGTGAACCGGACAGTCGTTCAGTAGAGGTGGAGGAATCATGACGGGCGGCGTTCTCGCCACGATCGATCCGAGCACGTTCGCGTCCGCGATGAACGGGACGTGGATCCTCGTCGTGACGTTCCTCATCTTCTTCATGCACGCCGGCTTCGCGATGCTCGAAGCCGGGCAGGTGCGGTCGAAGAACGTCGCCAACCAGCTGACGAAGAACCTCCTGACGTGGAGCGTCGGGGTGACGGTGTTCTTCCTCATCGGCACGGCGTTCACGAGCCTCGTGAACGGCTCGCCGGGGATCGCCTCCGCCGCCGGGTCGCTGTTCTCCGGCGGCGAACTGGCCGTCGAGGAGGGCGTCGTCGGCCCGTACGTCAACTGGCTCTACGGCGCGGTGTTCGCGATGACCGCCGCGACGATCGTCTCCGGGGCGGTCGCCGGCCGCGCGAAGCTCCGCGCGTACGTGACGTACACGTTCCTGCTGGCCGCGGTCATCTACCCGATGGTCATCGCGTTCACTTGGTCGGCGTCGGGCGACGGGCTCGTCGCGCAGCTGACCGGGACCGCGTTCCACGACTTCGCGGGCGGCATGATCGTTCACGGCATGGGCGGGATCGCGGGCCTCACGGCGGCGGCCGTCCTCGGTCCGCGGATGGACCGCTACGCGAAGGACGGCTCGACGAACGTCATCCCCGGTCACTCGCTGACGTTCGCCGTGCTGGGGACGCTCGTCCTCGCGTTCGGCTGGTACGGGTTCAACGTCGGCACGGCCTCCGTCGTCAGCGGCGGCGTGTTCAACACGCTGACGCTCAACCTCGTCGCGATGGGGACGACCATTGCGATGGCGGCCGGCGGGATCGGCGCCGCGACCGTCGTGTGGCTCCGCACCGGGAAGGTCGACACGCTGTACGTCGCCAACGGGCTGCTTGCGGGACTCGTCGGCATCACCGCGATCCCGGACACCACGGCGTGGTGGGGCGCGCTGGTCGTCGGCCTCCTCGCCGGCGGACAGCTCCCCCTCGTCTTCGAGTTCGTCTCGGACACGCTGAAGATCGACGACGTCTGCGCGGTGTTCCCGGTCCACGGGAGCGCCGGCGTCCTCGGCACGCTGCTGTTCCCGTTCGTCGCCGCGCCGGGCGAGCTCAGCGCGGGCATCGGCGCGCACTTCGTCGCGCAGCTGACCGGCGTCGTCATCATCGGCGGCTGGACGCTCACCGCGACCGCCGCCGTCTGGTACGTCCTCAAGGTCTCCGGCGAGGCGCGCGTCACCGCGGAACACGAGCAGGAGGGGCTCGACATCTCCGAGCACGGCGTCGAGACCTACCCCGAGTTCGGCGGCGACCGCGTCGCGACCGACGGCGGTCCGTCCGTGGTCGACACGACCGAGTCCGACGGCGAGTCCCCGCGCGCTGACGGCGGCGCGGAGGCGGGCACGGAGATCAAGATGGTCACCGCGGTCGTCCGCCCCGACAAGCTCGGGGACATCAAGCAGTCGCTCGCGGAGATCAACGCGCCCTCGCTGACGGTGACGAACGTCTCCGGCCGCGGCAGCCAGCCCGCGAAGAAGGGCCAGTGGCGCGGCGAGGAGTTCACCGTCGACCTCCACCAGAAGGTGAAAGTCGAGGTCGTCGTCGCCGACATCCCGGCCGACGAGGTGGCGGAGGCGATCGCCGACGCCGCCGAGACCGGCGAGCCCGGCGACGGCAAGGTGTTCATCATGCCGGTCGAGGACGCGCTCCAGGTCCGCACGGGCGTGACCGGCCCGGAGGCAGTGTAGCGACGACCGGCCCGGAGGCAGTGTAGCGACCGGACCGGAGACGGTGGAGGCGCGTAGCGCTCGAACCGACGCGGTCCCTTTTCGGCGTCCGAACCGGTTCGCCCGGTTCGGCAACTACTTTCAGCCCGACGCTCCAACCGATCGGTATGAACCACGAGCGCTCGCGCGGCCTGTACGACCGCGCGCTGTCGGTGATGCCGGGCGGCGTCAACTCCTCCGTCCGGGCGACGATGCCGCACCCGTTCTTCGTCGAGCGCGGCGACGGCGGCCACGTGATCGACGCCGACGGCAACCGCTACGTCGACTGGGTGATGGGGTACGGCCCCCTACTGTACGGCCACGACCTCCCGGACCCGGTCGAGGCCGCGGTCCAGTCGCACGTCGCGGAGGGGCCGATGTACGGCGCGCCGACCGAGATCGAGGTGGAACACGCCGAGTTCGTCGCCCGCCACGTCCCGAGCGTGGAGTCGATCCGCTTCGTCAACTCCGGCACGGAGGCGACCGTCTCGGCGGTGCGGCTGGCGCGCGGCCACACCGACCGCGACAAGATCGTCGTGATGCAGGGCGGCTACCACGGCGCGCAGGAGTCGACGCTCGTCGAGGGGTCGCCGGGCGACGCCCGCCCCTCGACGGCGGGGATCCCGGAGGAGTTCGCCGAACACACCCTCCCGATCCCGTTCAACGACGAGGCGGCCGCGAAGGAAGTGTTCGCGGAACACGGCGACGAGATCGCGGCCGTCCTCGTCGAGCCGATCTTAGCCAACAAGGGGATCGTCATGCCGATAGAAGGGTACCACGAGACGCTGCGGGACCTCTGTGACGACCACGGCTCCCTCCTCGTCTTCGACGAGGTGATCACCGGGTTCCGGGTCGGCGGCCTCGGCTGCGCGCAGTCGAAGTTCGGCGTCACCCCGGACGTGACGACGTTCGGGAAGATCATCGGCGGCGGGTTCCCCGTCGGCGCGATCGGCGGGCGGGCGGACATCATCGAGGGGTTCACCCCCGCGGGCGAGGTGTTCCAGTCCGGCACCTTCTCCGGGCACCCGGTGACGATGGCGGCCGGGAAGGCCGGATTAGAGTACGCGGCCGAGAACGACGTGTACGAGCATGTCAACCGGCTCGGCCGGAAGCTCCGCGAGGGGATCGCCGAGATCTGCGCGGAGCGCGCGCCGGAGTACACCGTCGTCGGCACCGACTCGATGTTCAAGACGATCTTCACCCGCGAGGCGCCCGACGACGTCGACGACTGCTGTGCGGGCGGCTGCCGACAGGACCCCGACTGCGCCCGGTACGACCACTGCCCGAAGACGGGCGCCGACGTCGCCGCGGCCGCGACCGACCGCTGGGAGCGCGTGTTCTGGCAGGAGATGAAAGACCGGGGCGTGTTCCTCACCGCGAACCAGTTCGAGTGCCAGTTCACCTCCTACGCGCACACGGAGGAGGACGTCGAGCGGACGCTGGAGGCGTACCGAGAGGCGATCTGAGCGACGGCGGGAGCCGGTGTTCGAGACCGGCCGCGTCGAGATAGTTTTTAAATAAAAGGGTCGTAGCGATGATTACTTATAAAAAGCGGCGCGGTGGCGCGTGCCTCCGAGTGGCCGCCGAAGGCGGCCGCGAGGAGCACGCGCGAGGGAGTCAGTCGCCGGAGCGAAGCGGAGGCGACTGACGAGGCTGGGGAGGTGTGAGGTGCGGTCGCTGTGCGGGGGCGGGACTCAAAGGGGCAGCCGGGAGGCGCGCGCAGGCGACGTAAGCACCGCAGGAGCGAGTGAAACGAGCGACGAGGAGCGCAGCGAGCGTGCGCGCGCCTCCCGGCTGGGGCTTTGGAGATGTTCTCGGTCGATTCATCGCTACCCAATTATAAGCGAGCGACTGGAGATTTGGAGGAGTTCGCCGGCGATCCGCTAGCAGCCATTTATAAGCGAGCGACTAGAGCTTTAGAGAAGTCCGCCGCCGATCCGCTGCCAATCACGTATTACGGAACGCTTTTATACCGGAGATCGGGTACGTACAGGTGATGACCGCAGCGGCTCGTTCCGGCGCCGCCCTCTTCCGAGGCCGACGAGCCCTGCGACCGCGACGAGACGTCCGACCGCCGCGACCGGCTTCCGGCGCGGCGCGACGACGAGGCCCTTCGGGCCAGTAATCTTCACCTCTCGTCGCGTTCGCGCCGTTCCGTTCCGAAGAGTCTCGACTCCGCGTTCCACGAGCGACCGCTCTCTGATTTTCTTACAAAATTAAAACCGCTGAATTTAAGGGCATAGCCCGGGTGTACTCTGGTAATGACGAGCGTTGCACTCGCGTTCAGCGGGGGACTCGACACGACAGTGTGCGTACCGCTACTGAAAGAGGAGTACGGCTACGACGAGGTCATCGGCGTCAACGTCGACGTCGGCCAGCCGACGGAGGAGTTCGACGAGGCCGAAGAGACCGCCGAAGCGCTGGGACTCGACATCCACGTCGTCGACGCGAAAGAGGAGTTCGCGGACCTCTGTTTCGACGCGGTGAAGGCCAACGCCGACTACCAGGGCTACCCGCTCGGCACCGCCCTCGCGCGCCCGGTCATCGCCGAGGCCATTCTGGGCGTCGCCGAGGAGCAGGGCTGTGACGCCATCGCGCACGGCTGTACGGGGAAGGGGAACGACCAGCTCCGGTTCGAGGCCGTCTGGCGCGGCTCCGACCTCGAAGTGATCGCCCCCGTGCGCGAACTCGGCCTCACCCGCGAGTGGGAGATCGACTACGCCGCCGAGAAGGACCTGCCCGTCGAGGCGGGCGACGGCGGCGTCTGGTCCATCGACGAGAACATCTGGTCGCGCGCGGTCGAGGGCGGCAAGCTGGAGAACCCGGACTACGAGCCGCCGGAGGACATCTACGAGTGGACCGCGGAGCCGGAAGGCGAGACCACCATCGAGATCACATTCGAGGAGGGCGTCCCGGTCGCCGTCGACGGCGAGGCGATGGATCCGGTCCCGCTCATCCAGCACCTCAACGAGTACGCCGGCGGCTACGGCGTCGGCCGCACCGACGTGATGGAGGACCGCATGCTCGGGCTGAAGGTGCGCGAGAACTACGAGCACCCGGCCGCGACCGTTCTGCTGACGGCCCACCAGGCGCTCGAAGACCTCGTCCTCACGAAGAACGAGCGCTCGTTCAAGAAAGGGATCGAGCAGGAGTGGTCCGAGAAGGCGTACGAGGGGCTCGTGTTCGCGCCCGTCGTCGACGCGCTCGACGCCTTCGTCGACGAGACACAGGACGTGGTGACCGGCACGGCGACGGTGAAGGTCTCCGGCGGCGACTGCCGCGTCGTCGCGCGCGACTCCGAGTACGCCGTCTACTCCGAGGAGATGGCCTCGTTCAACACCGAGGACGTCGCCGGCATCGCCCAGTCCGACGCGACGGGCGTCGCGAAGTACCACGGGCTCCAAGAGCGCCTCGCGAACGACGTGAAGGCGAGCGTCTCGAAGCCGGAGCTGGCCACCGACGGGAGCGGCGAAACGGACACGTCCGAATAGATGACCGACGACGATCCCGACGCAGCGACGGACGCCGACATCGAAGCGAGCGGCGCGTCGGCCGGCGGCGACACTGCCGTCCGCCGCGACCGCTTCAGCGGCGGCCCCGCCCGCGAGTTCTTATCGAGCCTCGCGGCCGACGAGGCCATCTTCGAGGCCGACCTCGCGGTCGACCGCGCGCACGTGGTCATGCTCGCGGAGCAGGGGATCGTCGACGAGGCGGTCGCGGGCGAGATCCTCGCCGCGCTCGACGACGTCGAGACTGCCGGCCACGACGAACTCCCCGACGGCGAGGACGTCCACGAGGCGATAGAGACCGCCGTCATCGACCGGGGCGGCCCGGACGGCGGGCGGATGCACACCGCCCGCTCGCGTAACGACGAGGTGGCGACCTGCATCCGCTACCGCCTGCGCGAGGACCTGCTCGCCGCGGTTGAGGCGACGCTCACCGCCCGCGAGGCGCTCGTCGACGTCGCGAGCGAACACACCGAGACGGTGATGCCGGGGTACACCCACCTCCAGCCGGCCCAGCCGACGACGGTCGCGCACTACCTGCTGTCGTACGAGGGCGGGCTCGCGCGCGACACGGAACGCCTGTTCGACGCGTACGACCGGGTCAACCGCTCGCCGCTCGGCGCGGCCGCGTTCGCGGGGACGCCGTTCGACGTCGACCGCGACCGGACCGCGGAGCTGCTCGGCTTCGACGGGACGGTCCGCAACTCGATGGACGCCGCCGCCGCGCGCGACTTCCTCGCGGAGTCGGCGAGCGCGCTCGCGACGCTCGCGACGACGCTGTCGGGGCTCGCGGAGGACCTGATCATCTTCTCGAACAAGGGGGTCGTGGAGCTCTCCGACGACTACGCCTCGACCTCCTCGATCATGCCCCAGAAGAAGAACCCCGACACGCTGGAGCTCACCCGGGGCGTCGCGGGCGACGCGATCGGCGAGGCAACCGGCACGCTGAGCCTTCTGAAGGGGCTCCCGCGCGCCTACAACCGCGACCTCCAGCGCTCCCACGCGAGCGTCTTTGAGATCGCGGGCGACGTGTGCGAGGCGACCGAGGTCGCCGCGGGCGCGGTCGCGACCGCCGACTGGGACGAGGCCACGCTCGCGGCCGCCGCGGGCGAGGGATTCTCGACGGCCACCGGGGTCGCCGATCTGCTCGCGATGGGCGGCATGCCGTTCCGGACGGCCCACGAGATCGTCGCGGCGGCCGCGGAGACGGTCGCGGACGGCGACTCGCCGGACGCGGCGGCCGCAAAAGTTGACGAGGCCACTCGAAAGGTGACCGGCGAGCCCCTCTCCGCGTACGTGAGCCGCGAAGACGTGGAGTCGGCGCTCGACCCGGCCGAAAGCGTCGCGAGCCGCGACTCCGCCGGCGGACCGGCCCCCGAGGCGGTCGCCGACGAGCTCGCCGCCGCTGAGGCGGGCATCGAGGGAGACAACGCCGCGCTGGCGGCCGAGCGCGACGCGCTCGCCGACGCGAGCGAGGCACTGGACGCGGAGGTCGATCGCTATGTCTGAGCCGCGACGACCGCGAGATCATCGTCGGCTCGGTCGGGACCGACCCGACCGACGACGACGACCGTCCCCGTAGGGGGACACATTTACTACCGAGATCTGACATCCGATCTCGATACGGAACTATTTCGTCGAACTGATCCCGTTAGCGGCCGATCCGTCTTATGTAAATTATCCAATAAGTTCGAAGCCTTTATGCCTATTCGAGGACGAGTGTCTGCCACGATGACGAGCGACACCGACACGCTGACCGCGGAGGACCCGATCACGGGCGAGGAAATCGAGATCCCGGCCGATGTCGAGGTCGGCGAGATCATCGACAGTCCGGTCACCGGGACCGAGCTGGAGGTCATCTCGCTCGATCCGGTCGTCTTAGAGGAGGCGCCCGAGCTCGAGGAGGACTGGGGCGAGTAATGGCGACGACCGCCACGGCCGCGACACGCGAGTGGTCGACATGCGCGTGAGCGCCGACGTGAACGGAGGGGAGTCGACGTGCGCGTAGGAATCCTCTACTCGCGGATCCGGAAGGACGAGAAGCTGCTCCTCAACGAGCTCCGCGAGCGGGGCCACGAGGTCGAGAAGATCGACGTGCGCAAGGAGCGGTTCGGCTTAGAGTCGACCACGGCGGCCGTCGACGACCTCGACATCGTCGTCGACCGCTGCCTGTCCACGAGCCGGTCGCTGTACGCGACGCGCTTCATCGACAGCTACGGCGTCCCCGTCGTGAACTCCCCGGAGACGGGCGACATCTGCGCCGACAAGGCGAAGAACTCGCTCGCGCTCGCCGAGGCCGACATCCCGACCCCGGCGACCGAGGTCGCGTTCACCAAGGACGCCGCCCTGGAGGCGATCGAGGAGTTCGGCTACCCGTGCGTTCTCAAGCCGGTCACCGGCTCGTGGGGGCGCCTGATGGCGAAGATCGACTCGCGCAACGCCGCCGAAGCGATCTTAGAGCACAAGGAGACGCTCGGCCACTACGAGCACAAGGTGTTCTACGTCCAGGAGTTCGTCGACAAGCCCGGCCGCGACATCCGCGTGCTGGCGGTCGACGGCGAGCCGGTCGCGGCGATGACGCGGTCGTCGGACCACTGGCTCACGAACGCCGCGAAGGGCGGCGAGACGAAGTCGTTCGACCTCGACGAGCGCGCGACCGAACTGGTCGAGAAGGCCTCGGCCGCGGTCGGCGGCGGCATGCTCGGCGTCGACCTGATGGAGGTGGGCGTCGACCCGGACACCGACCCCGCCGAGACCAGCGCGGACGACTACACCGTCCACGAGGTGAACCACACCGTCGAGTTCAAGGCGCTCGACTCGGCCACCGACGTCGACGTCCCCGCGCGGGTCGTCGACTGGCTGGAGGCGAAGGCGGTCGAGCTGGCCGAGGGAGACGGCAGCGAAGAAAGCGAGGAGGCGAGCGCATGACCGACGACGCCTACACCGCGAGCGTCGTCGGCGGCACCGGGTTCACCGGCGGCGAGCTGCTGCGGATCCTCGCCGGCCACCCCGACTTCGAGGTCGTCCAGGCCACCTCGCGGTCGGCGGACAACATGACCGTCGGACGGTCGCACCCGAACCTGCGCGGGCTCGACCTGCGCTTCTCGGACCCCGACGACCTCGAATCGGTCGACGTGCTGTTCGCGGCGACGCCGCACGGCGTCTCGATGGAGCGGATAGACGAGTTCTTCGAGGCCGCGGACACCGTCGTCGACCTCTCGGCGGACTTCCGGCTCCCCGAGGCCGACGCCTACGACGAGTGGTACGACGGCCACGAGTCGCCGGAGTACCTCGAACGCGCCGAGTACGCGCTCCCGGAGCTGAACCGCGAGAACCTCCCCGGCGCCGACCTGATCGCCGGCGGCGGCTGCAACGCGACTGCGACGATCCTCGGCCTCAAGCCGCTGGTCGACGCGGGCGCGCTCGGTCCCGACGTGGGCGAGGTCGTCGTCGACGTGAAGGTCGGCTCCTCGGAGGGGGGCGCCGGCGGCGGCGCGGCCTCCTCGCACCCGGAGCGCTCGGGCGTCGTGCGCCCGTACGCGCCCACCGGTCACCGCCACGAGGCGGAGATCGAGGCGTACCTCGGGCTCTCCGTCTCCTTCACGGTCCACGCGGTCGACATGGTGCGCGGCGCGAGCGCGACCTGCCACGCCTTCCCCGACGAGCCGGTCTCGAAGGGGGACCTGTGGGGCGCGTACCGCGACGCCTACGCCGACGAGCCGTTCATGCGGATCGTCTCGGGCGGGGGCGGCGTCTACCGCTACCCCGAGCCGAAGTCGGTCGCCGGGACGAACCACGGCGAGGTCGGCTTCGAGCTCGACCCCGGGAACCGGCGCGTCGTCGTCTTCTCGGCCATCGACAACATGACCAAGGGCTCCGCCGGCCAGGCGGTCCACGCGGCGAACGTCGCGCTCGGACTGCCCGAGACCGCCGGCCTCGAGTTCGACGGGCTCCACCCGGTGGGATCGCCATGACGGGAGGGCAGTCCGCCGCCGGCGACGCGCCCGCGGACGAGCCTCCGGTCGTCGTCAAGGTCGGCGGCGCGAAGGCGGTCGACCCGGCCGGCGCGGTCGGCGACGTCGCGCACCTGACGGCCAACGGGCGCGCGGTCGTCGTCGTCCACGGCGGCTCGACGGTCGTCGACGAGACGCTCGAACGGCTCGGCATCGAGCCGGAGTACGTCGAGTCCGCGTCGGGCGTCACCGGCCGCTTCACCGACGCGGAGACGATGGAAGCGTTCTCGATGGCGATGGCGGGGAAGCTCAACACCGAGCTGACGGCGGAGTTCCGCTCGGCCGGGGTCGACGCGGTCGGCCTCTCGGGCATCGACGGCGGGCTCCTCGCGGGCCCGCGTAAGTCGGCGGTCCGCGTCGTCGAGGACGGGAAGCGGAAGATCCGGCGCGGCGACCACTCGGGGAAGATCGAGTCGGTGAACGCCGACCTGCTCAGCGGGCTCCTCGCCGACGGCTACACCCCGGTCGTCTCGCCGCCGATGGCTGGCGACGAGGGCGACGGCGAGGTCACCCCGGTCAACGCGGACGCCGACCGCGCCGCGGCCGCGATAGCGGGCGCTCTGGGCGCCGACCTCGTCCTGCTGACCGACGTCTCCGGCGTGTACGCCGACCCGGACGACCCCGAGACGCGCATCGACGCGGCCGCGACGCCCGACCAGCTGTCGGCCGTCGAGGACGCCGCCGAGGGGTTCATGGGCAAGAAGGTGATGGCCGCGAAAGAGGCGCTCGAAGGCGGATCCGGCCGCGTCGTGATCGCGGACGCCAACGTCCGCGACCCGGTCGTCGCCGCGCTCGGCGGCGAGGGGACGGCGATCGAGCGGTCGGCGCTGGGCGACGGCGCGGACGGCGGCGAGGCCGAGGAGGCCGACGAGAGCGGCGCCGTCGAGACCGACGGGGGTGAGACCGCGTGAGCGGCTTCGTCTTCTCCGAGAAGCCGATCGAGATCGCGTCCGGCGACGGGGTCCACGTGACCGACGCGAACGGCACCGAGTACCTCGACTTCGGCGCCAGCTACGCGTGTACGCCGGTCGGCCACTGCCACCCCGAGGTCGTCGACGCCGCGACGAGCCAGCTGGAGGAGCTCATGTACGTCCAGGCGTCGTACCCGCACGCGGCGCGGACGGCACTGTACGAGCGGCTGGCCGAGGTCGCGCCCGGCGACGTCGACAACGTCTGGCTCTGTAACTCCGGCACCGAGGCGAACGAGGCCGCGCTGAAGTTCGCCCGGCACGCAACGGGCCGCGAGAAGATCATCGCGACCACGCAGGGGTTCCACGGACGGACGATGGGGACCCTCGCGACGACGTGGAAAGAGAAGTACAAGGAGGGGTTCGGCCCGCTCGCCGGCGGCGTGGAGTTCGTCGAGTACGGCGACGCCGACGCGATGCGCGAGGCGGTCGATGAGGACACCGCCGCGGTAATCCTCGAGCCGCTCCAAGGCGAGGGCGGGATCAACCCCGTCTCGACCGAATACCTCCAGGCCGTCCGGGTCGCGACCGCGACGAGCGGGGCCGCGATGATCCTCGACGAGATCCAGACCGGGCTCGGCCGCACGGGCTCGATGTGGGCGGCCGACCGCCACGACGTGGTGCCGGACATCCTCACGACCGCGAAGGGGCTCGGCAGCGGGCTCCCGATCGGCGCGACGCTGTGCCGCGACTGGATCGCGGACGATTCGGGCGACCACGGCTCGACGTTCTCGGGCGGCCCGGTCGTCTCCGCGGCCGCGGGCGCCACCCTCGACGTGATCGAGCGCGAGGAGCTGGCCGACCACGCCGAGGAGATCGGGAGCTACCTCCGCGGCGAGCTCCGCGACCGCCTCGGCGACGACGTCCGCGACGTGCGCGGCGACGGGCTGATGGTCGGGATCGAGGTCCGCCGCGGGTCGAACCGCCTGCTGCGCGACCTCGCGATCGACCACCAGATCCTCGCGCTCCCGGCGGGCCGGACCGTGCTGCGCCTGCTGCCGCCGCTGACGATCGAGCGCGAGCACGCCGACGCCGTCGTCGACGCGATCGAGGAGGTGGTCGGCTGATGGCGGCCGGCACGGAGCGGGAAGCCGACGCCGAATCCGAGGGCGGCACCGACGTCGTCGCCGGCGGCGGCTACCCCGCGGCCTGCGACACGCCCGCCCGCAAGCTGCTGTACGACATGGTCTCCATCCCCTCGCCGTCGGGCGAGGAGGAGCGGGCGGCCGAGCGCCTCGTCGACTTCTTCGAGGCGAACGGCCGGGAGGCGTGGATCGACGAGGTCGGGAACGTCCGGGCGCCGGCGAACGACGCCGTCCTCCTCACCTCGCATATCGACACCGTCCCGGGCGACATCCCGGTCGAGGTGCGGCCGGCACCGGCCGAGGGCGAACTGCCGGAGCCCTCGGACGTCCGCGTCGGCGAGCCTGGCGACCCCGTGCTGTGGGGCCGCGGCGCGGTCGACGCGACGGGACCGCTCGTCTCGATGGCGGTCGCGGCGGTGAAGACGGGGGTCTCGTTCGCCGGCGTCGTCCGCGAGGAGGTCGACTCCGGCGGCGCGCGCGCCCTCATCGAGGACCGCGACGCGCCCGAGGCGGTGATCAACGGCGAGCCGTCGGGCTGGCAGGGGATCACGCTCGGCTACCGCGGCCTGCTTGAGGGGACGTACGTGAACACGAGCGAGTCGGGCCACTCCTCGCGGCCGGAGCCGAACGCGATCCAGCACGCGATCGACTGGTGGCACGGCGTCGAGGAGGCGTTTACCCCAGACGACTCCGAGACCGCCGTGTTCGACCAGGTGACGACGAAGCCCATCTCGGTCGACGGCGGGCTGAGCGACGACGGGCTCGCCGTGGAGGCGACGATGGACGTCCAGCTCCGGATCCCGCCCTCGCGCCCGGTCGACGAGATCCACGAGCTGGCGGAGGCGGAGCTGTCGACCGGTTCCGTCCACTGGGGCGAGCCGATGCCGCCGGTGATGGAGAGCCCGCGGACCGACCTCGCGCGCGCGTTCCGCGTCGCGATCCGGGGCGCGGACGGCGACGTGCGCCTGCTCCGGAAGACCGGCACGAGCGACATGAACCTCTTCGCGGCCGCGTGGGACTGCCCGATGGTCACTTACGGCCCCGGCAACTCCGATCTCGACCACGCGCCAGACGAGCGGCTCCCGCTGCCGGACCTCGACCGCGCCGTGGACGTGCTGACCGAGGTCTGCCGGAAGCGACTGTAACGCGCCTCGTTGCCCCTCGTCACCGCTCGTTTTCGAACAATACCACGACACACACTCTCACACCACACACGATGCCACTCGCCACCGACGACTTCCTCGACATCGACGACGTGACGCCCGCCGAATTGGACGCCCTGCTCGACCGCGCCGCCGCGATGAAGGCGGGCGAGACGGACCCCCGACTGGCGGACGCGACGCTCGGGATGATCTTCGAGAAGCCCTCGACGCGCACCCGGGTCTCCTTCGAGACGGGGATGACCCGACTCGGCGGCCACGCGATGTTCCTCGGCCCCGACGACATCCAGCTCGGGCACGGCGAGCCCCTGAAGGACACCGCGCGCGTCCTCGGCCGCTACGTCGACGGCGTGATGGCGCGCCTCTTCGACCACGAGGACGTCGAGGTGCTCGCGGAGTACGCCGACTGCCCCGTGATCAACGGGCTCACCGACGAGGCGCACCCCTGCCAGACGCTCGCGGACCTGCTCACGATCCGCGAGACGGTCAGCGAGGACGCGACGGTGGCGTGGGTCGGCGACGGTAACAACGTCGGCCAGTCGTTCGTCGTCGGCGCCGCGATGGCCGGAATCGACGTGGAGGTCGCCACGCCCGCCGACTACGGAATGAACCCCTCCGTCTTCGACCGCGCCGCGGAGTTCGGGCTGGACGTGGAGCCGACAACCGATCCGGAAGCCGCGGTCGAGGGGGCTGACGTCGTCTACACCGACGTGTGGATCTCGATGGGCCAGGAGGACGTACGCGACGAGAAGCTCGCCGCCTTCGACGGGTTCCAGGTGAACTCGGACCTGCTCGCCGGCACCGACGCTAAAGTGATGCACTGCCTGCCCGCGCACCGCGGCGAGGAGGTCACCGACGACGTGCTTGAATCCGACCGCGCCCTCGTCTGGGACCAAGCGGAAAACCGGATGCACGCGCAGAACGCGCTGCTCGTCGAACTGCTCGGCGAGGAGTGAGGAGCCGGTCCGGAGGACGAGTGCGAACCGCCGACCGCGGTCACCGCGGCGTCAGGGACGCTGCGGCGGGTCGCGGTCGTCCATGAGGAAGACGCTGTCCTGATTCGGGTCGAAGTAGACCTCCAGCGCGCGGAGGGAACCCACGTACGCCGCGATCGCGGCGAACACGAACGAGACGGCGGCCGGAACGACGAGACCGAGGACCATACCGAGCCGTTCGCTTCGCAGCAAACAAATGCGTATCGACGCCGCGGCGGCGCGTGCCTGCGAGCGGCCGGAGCGAAGCGGAGGCCGCGAGTCGCACGCGCGAGGGAGTCGGCCGACCGGAGGGAGGCCGACGAGGCTGGGGAGGCGTGAGGTGCGGTTGCTGTGCGGTCCGGGAGGGACTCAAAGGGGCAGCCGGGAGGCGGGCGCAGGCGATGTAAGCACCGCAGCGAGGGAGCGATAGCGACCGAGTGAGGCGCGCAGCGAGCGTGCGCCCGCCTCCCGGCTGGGGCTTTGGAGGGGTCCGTCGTAGAGTTACTTACACCGATTTGGCTCTGTTGAAACCCGATTCTACAGACATATTCTTCCCTGAAACAGCCGGTCGATGAGAGCTGCTTCTTGATCGATAGCGGGAGTCAGTGTCGTACGTCGTGAGTGAGGCCATTTATACGGGAAACCGGGGAGTTGCTGTCGGCTATTTATAAACGGTCGACCGCGTTGCGCTGACGACCTCCAAAGCCCCAGCCGCGACGGCTCGCGCGCCTTGCTGTGCTCCTCGCTCAGTCGCTCGCGCTCCCTCGCTGCGGTGCTTGCTGCGGCGTGCTTCGCCCTCGCGGCTGCCCCTTTGAGTCCCGCCCCGCACCGCTCCGCACAGCACCTCACGCCTCCCCAACCTCGTCAGTCGCCTCCGCTTCGCTCCGGCGACTGACTCCCTCGCGGGCTGGCTCGCGGCCTCCGCTTCGCTCCGGCCGCTCGCAGGCGCAGCGAGGCGCGACGCGCCTCTGGCAGCCGGCGGCGCAGCCGCCGGCGACGCCATCGCCGACTATTTATAAGCGGCAGTCGCCGCCGCTGGCGACTATTTAAATACCAAATCGCTGCTACCGATCTGCGATACCCACTCCCGTTATCGCTCGCCGCTACCTCTGTACTGACCGCGATTGGGTTATTAATATATCACTTGCTGAAGATTTCAAAAGAGCCACCGATTTATAAACGAGCGACTGGGGCTTCGGAAGCGTTCACCAGCAATCCACGAGCGATCACTTATAAATAAACAACACCGACCGGATCTAGTTCCCGGTCCAGCGCAGTATCGCGAGCGTCCCCTCGAAGAGGGCGATCATCGTCAGCGTCACGATGATCGGCGCCATCCCGGTCGGGTCGGGGCTGAACAGGAACGCGATCCCGAGGAACGACCCCCAGAAGATCAGCCGCTTCGCCTCCAGCCACTGCCGGGTGACGAGGTTCATCATGATCGCGAGCATGATGAAAAGCGGGATCTGGAAGACGATCGCCATGAACGCGAGCATGATGACGATCAGGTTGAACGTCTCCGCGAGCCCGAAGGCGATCGTCGCCGCGTCGGAGGTGTAGGTGGTGAAATACGAGAAGATCGCGGGCAACACGAGGAAGTGCGCGAACGCGATCCCGATCCCGCCTAAGATGAGGCTGGTCGGCACCGCCGCGAGGTAGTAGCGCCGCTCCGTCTGGTACAGCCCCGGTCGCATGAACCGGTAGGTCTCGTAGACGAACGCCGGGAGCCCGACCACGACGCCCGCGAGGCCGGCGACCTTCAGCCGGGTGAGCGGGAGTTCGAGCGGGCCGTACAGCCGCGGCCGGTTCTCCATCGGCGCCGGGATGTGGTAGCTCCAGAAGTAGTTGATGAGCTCCGTCGACTCGGTGACGACGACGAGGGTGGCGAGGCCGCCGATGAGGAAGACGACCGCCAGCCGGCGCATCATCTCCTCGATGTGGGCCGCCAGCGGCATCTCCTCGTCCGTCTCGGGGCCCTCGATCCCGTCGAACGGCTCGTCGTCCTCGGTCGCCGGCACGCCGGCGGTCGCGGGGTCCGCGGCGTCGGCGGTCGTCGCCGGGGCGCCGCCGTCGCCGGCGGCTTCGGCGCCCTCCGTCGTCGCGTCGTCCGCCGCAGCGGCGTCGTCCGCCGAACCTTCGTCTGCCGACTCCTCGTCCGCCGCTCCCGCGTCGGACTCGGCCGCGTCGTCGGATTCGTTCCCGTCGTCAAGCGCGGCCGACCGACCAGCGTCCTCGGCCTCGACCACCTCATCCGGGTCCGAGAACGTGTCCGACGACTCGGAGTCGGATCCCTCCGCTTCGTCGCCTTCGTCGGAGTCCGCTTGGTCGCTCTCAGCAGACTCCTCCGCGTCGCTCTCAGCAGACTCCTCCGCGTCGCTCTCAGCAGACTCCTCCGCGTCGCTCTCGGCGCCTCCCACCTCGGAGTCGACCTCGGGAGTCACCTCGGACTCGACGCTCTCTGACGACTCCTCGACGGCGGAGTCGCCGCTCTCGGATCCGGGGTCGACGGCGCCGTCGCTTTCGGGTTCGCCCTCGTCGGTCGACCCATCGGCGGCGGCCGAGTCGTCGTCGCGCGACCGGTCCGAGTCGTCCATTCAGTTGCCCTACGCGACCGGGCGGTTATCAACCTTTTCGGATAGCGGCGCCGCGCGGGGTCGGTCGGCCCCGTTCGCCGCCCCGTCCGGGAGCGTCGGTCGCCGGATCGACGGGGAGGGTGGCCGGATCGACGGGGAGGGTCGACGGCGAGAGCGCCCGCGGTCGAAAAGGTTGATAACGGCGACGGCCTTCGCCCTCCGTATGGCGAGCGCCCTCGACGAGGACACCCAACGGTCGATCGCGGAGGGCCAGGAGACGGCAAAGGCGTTCCTTCGGTCGATCCAGAAGGACCTCCAGAAGGTGTTCGTCGTCTTCCTGATCGGTTTCCTCGCGACGTTCTGGGCGCTGCGCACGTACATCTGGGACCGACTCCGGGAGGTGACGGAGTCGAACATGAGCGCCGCGGTCGCTGAGGAGGCGGACATCATCGCGACGACCCCGTTCGAGGTGATCCTCCTCCAAGCGAAGATCGGGCTGGTCGTCGGCGCGATCGTCGCGATCCCGCCGCTGATCTACGTCACCCGCGACGAGCTCCGCGCCCGCGGTATGTGGCCGCAGTCACCGATCGCCCGCTGGAAGCTCGCGCTGCTCGGGCTGCTCGGCGCCGGCCTGTTCTCCGCCGGCGTCGCCTACGGCGTGTTGGCCTTCTTCCCGCTGATGTTCGGCTTCCTCGCGGAGTTCGGCTTGGAGGCCGACATCCAGCCGACCTACGGGATCGTGATGTGGACGGAGTTCATCGTCTTCCTCTCGCTCTCCTTCGGGCTCGCCGGACAGATGCCGATGGTGATCACCGGCCTCTCGTACGCCGAGATCGTCCCGTACGAGACGTTCCGCGACAAGTGGCGCTACGCGGTCGTCGCCATCTTCGTGTTCGGCGCCGTCTTCTCCCCGCCGGACCCGTTCACCCAGCTGCTGTGGGCGTTCCCGCTGGTCGCCTTATACGGGTTCAGCCTCTACCTCGCGAAGCTCGTCGTCACGGCCAAGCGGAGCTCCGACCGGATCGACGTGCTCGGCGCGGTCCGGAACCACTGGAACGTCGTCGGGGGCGTGACCGTCCTCGGCGGCGCGCTGGTGTACGGCTTCTACGAGTACGGCGGCCGGACCGGGCTCAACGACCTGCTGCGGCTCGCGGGGAGCACCCGACGCTTCCTCGCGCCGGGCGAGGGGCTCGGCCTCGACCCGACGACCGCGCTCGGGATCTACGCCGCCGTCTGGGCGCTCGCGTTCGCCGCCGTCGGGACGCTGTGGGCAGTGTACACCGACCTCGACACGACGAGCGCGGGCGCTCAGTACGGCGACCCGACCGCCATCGACGTGAGCGAGCTCGACGCCGCGGGCGTCCGAGCGGCCCCCGCGGACGCGTTCGCCGAGATGGGCGAGGAGGAGTCGCTCGCGCTCGCGCAGGCCGCGATCGACGACGACGACCCGGAGAAGGCGCAGGCGATCCTCGACCGCTTCGACGAGGCGAACGAGGGGAGCGACGGCGAGGGGGGTGACGCGGACGGTGACGCGAGCGACGCCGGAAGCGCTGGCGGCGACGGCGACGCCGGCGGGGACGGGTTGGTCGGCTCCGTCCAGAACCGGACCTCGCGCGCGGGCTCGACGTTCCTCGCCGAGCTCACGGACGGCGAGGAGGAGGCGGCCGAAGACGACATCGGCGGCTACTACAAGGACCTCAAGTTCATCTTCGACTCGCTCCGCACGCGCTCGTTCCGGATCGTCGCCGTCTTCGGGGTCGTGATGGCGGCCGCGTTCACGTGGCTGTACCTCGGCGGGCTGGGTACGGTTCGGAGCGACCTCGAACGGCGCGTGCCCGCGGAGATCGAGGGCGGGATCGAGATCATCACCCTCCACCCGGTCGAGGCGCTCATCTTCATGGTGAAGTTCTCGGTGATGCTCGGCATCTTCGCCGCGTTCCCCGTGGTCCTCTACTACGCGTGGCCCGCGCTCCGCGAGCGCGGCTTCGTCGCCGGGCGGCTCTACCAAGTGTACCTGTGGACGGGCGCGCTCGGCGCCGGCATGATCGGCGGCTTCGTGCTCGGGTACACGACCATCGCCCCCGGGATCATCGGCTGGCTCGTCACGGACGCGCGCCTCGCCGACATGGTGATCACCTACCAGGTGAGCGACTTCCTCTGGCTCGTCATCTACACCACGATCGGGATCGGCTTCCTCGCGGACATCCCGATCGCGATGGTGCTCATGAACAACGCGGGCGTCCCGTACCGCGTGTTCCGCGAGCGCTGGCGCGAGGTGACGATCGGGATCCTGCTCGTCGCGGCCGTGTTCACCCCCGCCGACGTGATCACGATGTTCCTCGCGACGATCCCGCTGATGATCGCGTACGGGATCGGCGTCGGCGTCCTCTTCCTCGTCACCTTCGGCGGGCGCCGCGATCTCTCGCCGCCCGCGGAGTTCATCGGGGAGTGAGTTCCGGGCTCGTCGAGGAGAGAGCCCCCCGAACTCGGGGCGACCGACGGCGGAAACGGCCTCTCGCGGTTCCCGCGACCGACGACTATTCCCGCGCGCGCCCGCAACGGACGAACAGAAATGAGCAAGGACTACATCGAGGTCCGCGGCGCCGAGGAACACAACCTCAAGGACCTCGACGTCCGGATTCCGCGGGAGGAGTTCACCGTCGTCACCGGGCTCTCGGGCTCGGGGAAGTCGTCGCTCGCGTTCGACACCGTCTACGCCGAGGGGCAGCGCCGCTACATCGAGTCGCTGTCCGCGTACGCCCGCAACTTCCTCGGGCAGATGGACAAACCGCAGGTGGAGTCGGTCGAGGGGCTCTCGCCGGCGATCTCCATCGACCAGAAGAACGCCGCGAACAACCCCCGGTCGACGGTGGGGACCGTCACGGAGCTCCACGACTACCTCCGCCTGCTGTACGCCCGGATCGGCACCCAGTACGACCCCGTCACCGGCGAGGAGGTCGGCGAGCAGTCCGCCCAGGACATGGTGAACCAGATCCTCGACCTCCCCGAGGACACCCGCGCGAAGATCGCCGCGCCGGTCGTCCGCGACCAGAAGGGCGCGTTCGAGGAGCTGTTCGAGGAGCTCGTCTTGGACGGGTACAGCCGCGTCGAGGTCGACGGCGAGCCGGTGGACCTCACCCTCGACGACCCCGACCTCGACGAGAACTACGACCACACGATCGACGTGATCGTCGACCGCGTCACCGTCTCGCCGGACGCGCGCTCGCGGATCACCGACTCCGTCGAGACCGCCCTCGAAGAGGCCGACGGCGCCCTCAAGCTGATCGTCCCGGACCCGCCCGAAGACGTCCCGTTCGCGTCGAACGCGCGCTCGACGGGGTCGCTCGCGGCAGACGCCGACGGCGACGACCGCCTCGTCGTCGAGTTCTCCGAGGAGCTCGGCAACCCCAACTCCGACGTCCAGTTCTCCGCGATCGAGACGCGCTCGTTCTCCTTCAACAGCCCCTACGGCGCCTGCCCCGAGTGCGAGGGGATCGGCTCGACGAAGGAGGTCGACGAGGAGCTCGTGGTCGAGGACCCCTCGAAACCCCTCAAACACGTGTTCGAGCCGTGGAGCTACGACCGCACCTACTACTCCCGCCAGCTCGACAACGTCGCGGAGCACTTCGGCGTCGACCTCGACACGCCCTTCGAGGAGCTCGACGAGGAGATTCGGCGGCAGTTCCTCTACGGCACCGACGAGATGGTCCACTTCGAGTGGACCACGAAGAACGGCACCCGCGAGAAGACGGAGCGGTTCGAGGGAGTGATCCCCAACTTGGAGCGTCGCCACGTCGAGACCGACTCCGAGCGCGCCCGCGACCACATCGAGGAGTACATGGCCGTGACGACGTGTCCGGAGTGCGAGGGGACGCGCCTGAAAGAGCAGTCGCGGCACGTCCTCGTCGCGGACACCGCCATCACCGAGGTCAACGAGCTGTCGATCGCGGAGGCCCGCGAGCACTTCGAGGGGATGGAAGACGAGCTGAACGAGCGCGAGACGACCATCGCCGAGGAGATCTTAAAGGAGATCCGCGCGCGGCTCGGCTTCATGGAGGAGGTCGGCTTGGAGTACCTCACGCTCGACCGCGAGGCGTCGACCCTCTCCGGCGGCGAGAGCCAGCGCATCCGGCTCGCGACGCAGGTGGGCTCCGGGCTGGTGGGCGTCCTCTACGTCCTCGACGAGCCCTCCATCGGGCTCCACCAGCGCGACAACGATCGCCTGCTCGACACGCTCGAAGGCCTCCGCGACCTCGGCAACACCCTCCTCGTCGTCGAGCACGACGAGGAGACGATGCGGCGCTCCGACGAGATCATCGACATGGGGCCCGGCCCCGGGAAGCGCGGCGGCGAGGTCGTCGCGCAGGGCGACTTCGACGAGGTGGTCGCGACCGACGAGTCGGTGACCGCCGACTACCTCGCGGGCCGGAAGGAGATTCCGGTGCCCGACGAGCGCCGCGAGCCCGACGGCGAACTGACGGTTCGGGGCGCCCGCCAGCATAACCTGAAGGATCTCGACGTGCCGATCCCGCTCGGCACGCTGACGACCGTCACCGGCGTCTCCGGCTCCGGGAAGTCGACGCTCGTCAACGATATTCTTTATAAAGGACTCGCCCGCGAGATGAACGACAACACCTCGGTCGACCCCGGCGACCACGACGCGATCGAGGGACTCGACGAGGTGGAGACGGTCCGGCTCATCGACCAGTCGCCGATCGGGCGGACGCCGCGCTCGAACCCCGCGACGTACACGGACGTGTTCGACCACGTCCGCGAGCTGTTCGCGGAGACGAAGCTCTCGAAGCGCCGCGGCTACGAGAAGGGCCGCTTCTCGTTCAACGTGAAGGGCGGTCGCTGCGAGGAGTGCGGCGGGCAGGGCACCGTCAAGATCGAGATGAACTTCCTCTCGGACGTGTACGTCCCCTGCGAGGAGTGCGGCGGCGCCCGCTACAACGACGAGACGCTCGACGTCGAGTACAAGGGGAAGACGATCGCCGACGTGCTCGACATGAGCGTCGAGGAGGCCCACGAGTTCTTCGAGAGCCACCGCGGGCTCGAACGCCGCCTGAAGCTCCTGAAGGACGTCGGGCTCGGCTACATGGAGCTCGGCCAGCCCTCCACCACGCTCTCCGGCGGCGAGGCCCAGCGCGTGAAGCTCGCCGAGGAGTTAGGCAAGCGCGCGACCGGCGACACGCTGTACCTCCTCGACGAGCCGACGACGGGGCTCCACAAGGAGGACGAGCGGAAGCTGATCGACGTGCTCCATCGGCTCGTCGACGCCGGCAACACGGTGGTCGTCATCGAGCACGAGCTCGATCTCGTGAAGAACGCCGACCACGTGATCGACCTCGGTCCCGAGGGCGGCGACGGCGGCGGCGAGCTCGTCGCGGACGGCACCCCCGAGGAGATCGCGCACGAGGAGGCGTCCCACACCGGGCGCTACCTCCGAGACATGCTCCCGAAGGTCGACCTCGAAGGGCCCCGCGACGACCGCCGGAAGCCCGCGATCGCCGACGACGACTGAGGCGGGAGCGCTCCGTCGAAATCCCGTGCCTCGGACCGAACGGAGACGCAACTGAGATTTCCGGTCGTCGAGCGATACTGAGAGGAGGTATCGCAAATCGGCGGCTACGATGTCGTATTTAAATACCCGTGAGCGACAGCGACGAGAAGTTATAAAAAGAAAGTGCGGTGGCGCGCCTGCGAGCGGCCGCCACCGGCGGCCGCGAGCCAGCCCGCGAGGGACGCCGCGAACGCCCGGAGGGCGTGAGCGGCGAGGCTGGGGAGGCGTGAGGCTGCGGTGCTGTGCGGTGTGGGGTGGGACTCAAAGGGGCAGCCGTCGAGGATGGTGTAGCCGACGTAAGCACCGGAATGAGGGAGCCAAGCGACCGAGTGAGGAGCGCAGCGAGGGTACACCATCCTCGACGGCTGGGGCTTTGGAAGCCCTCACCGCAGTAGCATCGATCACTTATAAACAACCGACGGCAACGTCGAGATTCCATTTATAAACTGCCCCACTAAAAATGTACTACACCTACTCCCGCTATCGACCGTCGCGATCACTATAAGAAGCGAACGAAGCCGAGAGGTCACCTGCCGAGGGTCACCCCGCAGTCGGGCGACGACCGGACGATCCCGTCGCGCTCGCAACGACGAGGAGCGCGATCAGGTCGGCCGTGAGCGCCGCGACCGCACCGAAGCGGAACAGGACCAACAGTCCGAGCACCGCGACCGCGAGCCCGACCGCGGCGCGACGAGCGCGGTCGGTGGTCGAAAGCAAGCGGGACACCTGAGCACCGACGCCGACCTGCGCCGCGAAGAGGAGGACGCCGAACGGGGACACAGCTGGCATGCCCCACGATTCCGACCGAGTCTGTATGAATATGTCGGCGGGACGAAGAACGCCCGGAGCGACCGAACCGACCCCCGCGACCCGCATCTTGATACCGCGGCGCGTCCTCCTCCGAGCAATGCGAGAGATTACGACGGATGACGTGCCGGAGGCCCTCGGCCCGTACTCACAGGGGATCGTCTCCGGCGACACGGTCCACGTCTCGGGGAAGACGGGCGTGGACCCCGACACCGGCGAGGCCCCCGAGTCGGTCGCCGAACAGACGACGCAGACGCTCGAAAACGTCGCCGCGATCCTAGAGGCGGCCGGGACGACTCCGGACGCGATCGTGTCGGCGACCGTCTATCTCACCGACATGGACGACTACGACGCGGTCAACGAGGCGTACCGGTCGTTCCTCTCGGCGCCGTATCCGGCGCGGACCTGCGTCGAGGTGTCCCGACTTCCGGCGCCGCTCGACGTCGAGATCACGGTCACCGCGGAGCTCGACGGCGACTGAGCTCGACCGATCTGACGGCGACTGAGCCCGACCGACCCGGCGACGCGACGAGCCGCGCACAGACGAACCGCGGCTCAGAACTTCTCCAACAGGTCGCCGTAGAACTCGCCGCCGCGGTCGTCCGCGAGCTTCTCGACGATGAGCTCCGGCGTCGACCGCGCGAGGTGCCCCTTCTTCGGCGAGCGGTTCACGCGGAGCTCGCCGTCGACGAGCCCGGCGGCCTCGATGCCGTCGACCGCGACTTCGAAGTCGGCGGCGTCGCGGATCTCGCGGGCCAGGTGGGAGACGAACACCGCGGTCGCGTCCTGGTCGTCGAGCGCCTCTAAGATGCCCGCGATGATCTTCGCGGAGGCGCCCGGCTCGGTGATCGACTCTAACTCGTCGACGAGGACGAGCCGGCCGTCCGCGCCGTCGACGAGGTCGCCGAAGTCCCGGAGCGTCGCCTCGAACGCGCCCGCGTCGAGAGTCCCCTGCGATTTGGCGTAGTAGTGGATCTCCTCGAACCGCTCGACGGTCGCCGACTCGGCGGGCACGGGCAGCCCCATCTGCGCTAAGACGACGACGAGGGCGACCAGATCGAGCGTGGAGGTCTTCCCCCCGGAGTTGACCCCCGACAGAAGCGTCGCGCCGGAGACGGCGTAGTCGACGGGCTCGACGTCCGCGAAGTCGACGTCGAGCAGCGGGGAGCGGCCGCCCTCGATGCGGAAGCCCGCGTCCGCGTCGGCGTCCTCCGGGTCGACCACATCGGGCATCGCGCAGTCGAAGTCGCGGGCGAACCGCGAAATCGCCAGCTCCACGTCGAGTTCGAGAGCGTCGCGCACCAGCGCCTCGACCGGCTCGCGTAGGTCGCCGAGGTCGCTCGCGAGGTCGGCCTTCAGCTTCGCCGCGCGGCGGTCGCGGGCCGCCGACAGTTCGGTGCGGAGCCGCGAGACGGCGCTCTCGTCGTGGTCGACCGGAAATGAGGGGTCACCGCCGAAGACCCGCTCCGCCAACTCCGCCTCCTCGGGCTCCAAGCGGAGCGCGTCGGCGAGGTGCTCGCGGGCGGCGTCGACCGCCGCGTCGTACTCATCCGCCAACTCGCGGTCCAAGAGGGAGTCGACGCGAGCGCCCTGCTCGACGAGGGAGAGGAAGTCGGTCCCCTCGATGGTGACGTCGCGCTCGCGGATCGCCTCGCGCAGGCGGTCGTCGGCGACCGAGGCCGCCGTCGACACGGCGGCGTCGAGGTCGTCGACGGCGGCGGTGAGCCGGTCTAACTCCGCGTCGCCGGCGATCGTGCCGTCGTCGTCGAGCCGCGAGAGCGCGTCGCGCAGGCGGTCGAGGTCGACCGGGGGGTCGGCGTCGCCCCCGTCATCCGGATCACTCCCGAGACGGGGTCGCCGGCCGCCGCGGCCGCCTCGTGGACCGCCGCGGCCGCTTCCAACCGCTCGCGGTTCTCAGCGAAGAACGCGAGCAGGCGCTCGGGGACGGTTTCGGCGGGGTTTTCGAGGGCGTCCGGCCGCACGCTCACGTCGCCCTCCACGTCGAGGCCGGCGAACGACTCGTCCAAGACGATGACAGAGGCGTACGAGCGGCCAAGCTCGGAGACGTCGCGCGCGTCCTCGACCGTCTCGACGGAGAGTTCGGGCACCTCGGCCTCGGCGCGGGCGAGCGTCTCGGCGTCGGCGGTCGCGAGGCAGCGGTCGCGGACGCGGACGGTGGGCGGGTCCGAGAGGGGCGCGCAGTCGGCGAGCGCCTCGCGGACCGCCGGATCGGGGTCGCGGTCGGTCGCCTCGGCGGCGAACGCCTGCGCCTCCGCGACCCGCGAGGCGGACGCACTCGGGTAGAACGTCTCCAAGCGCTTCGCCGCGTAGTCGGTGACGGTGCGCTCGCGCAGCAGGTCGATCGCCTCCCGGTACAGCTCGCGGGCGCGGTCGGTGGCCAGCACGCGTCCGTCGTCGTCGTGGCGGCGGCGGATCGCCCCGCGTGCGATGCGGGCCGCGCGGGCCTCGTTGACGCCGGGCGCGCGGGCGATGGCGGCCACGTCGCCGGACTCGACGGTCGCGGCCGGGTCGTCGAGCTCGCGCAGGGCCGCGGCCGTCTTGGCGCCGACGCCGGGGATCGCCTCCAGCTCCATCTACCCGCCGGTATCGCGGCAACGGTCTAAAGCGTGCGGGTCGCTCCCGGGGTCCGGCGGTTCGGAAGCGCGAGACGACGGCACCGGTTCCGCGTGCGACGCCCTTTTTCGCGCCCGCCGCGAACGCCGGCCATGAGTCAGAACGCGCGGGCCGTCGGCGACGGCTCGCTCGATCCCGAGACGGCGGCGAAGGCGGCGAGCGCCCGCGACGCGCTCGGCGAGCGCGACGGGGTCCTCGTCGCGTTCTCGGGCGGCGTCGACTCCGCGGTCGTCGCGGCGCTGGCGCGGGACGCGCTCGGCGACGACGCCGTGGCGTGTACCGCCCGCAGCGAGACGCTCCCCGCGGCGGAGCTCGACGACGCGAAGCGCGTGGCCGACGAGATCGGAATCGACCACGAGACGGTCACCTTCTCCGAGCTCGACGACCCGAACTTCGTCGCCAACGACGGCGACCGCTGTTACCACTGCCGGACGATGCGGCTCGGCCGGATGTACGAGACGGCAAAGGAGCTCGGCATCGACACCGTCTGCGACGGGACGAACGCGGACGACCCGGGCGAGGGGCACCGGCCCGGGCTCCGCGCGGTCGAGGAGCTCGACGTGTTCTCTCCCCTCCTGGACGCCGGGATCTCGAAGGACGAGGTCCGCGCGATCGCCGACTCGTACGACCTCTCCGTGGCCGACAAGCCCTCGATGGCGTGCCTCTCCTCGCGGATCCCGACCGGCCTCGAAGTGACCGAGGAGCGGCTGACCCGCGTGGAGAAGGCCGAGCGCGTGCTCCGCGAGTGGGGGTTCGGGGGGTTCCGCGTCCGCGACCACGACGGGCTCGCGCGCGTTGAGATCGCGCCGGACGAGTTAGAGCGCGCGCTCGACCCCGCCTTCGCCGACGCCGTCCACGAGCACCTCACCGACCTCGGCTTCGAGTACGTCACCCTCGACATGGCCGGCTACCGGACCGGGAGCGTGAGCCCGGGCGGCGAGGAAAGCGGCTCCGACGAGGGGGTCGGCGGCGCGGATGACGACGTCAACGAACGCCCCGACAATTCCGGCGACGCCGACGGCGCGGACGACGATGGTTCCGGCGGCGTCGACCTCGGTCGGAGCTACCCGCGTTGAAACGGGGCCGGACGGATTCGGCCGGCGCTCGCAGCGTTATCACCGGAGAGAACCCGGCGCGAAGGCTTATAAACCGTGTTACTGAATCGACACCTATGCGCGAGGCACAGACGCTGGCGGTGATCGCCGGCGGCGTCGGGGGCTCCGTCGGGGCGTTCGTCGGCGTCGCGGTCGGCGGGTCGGCGCTCTCGGTGACGCTGACCACCCTCGGGGTCGCGACGCTCGTCGGGGTCGGCGTCATCGCGAGCGCGGTGATCGCCGGCGACGTGGAATTCCTCGCCGACGCGGACGGGGAGTGACGGGAGCGGGCGAGAACCGCCGTCGACCGCGCGCTTCAAGACCCCGCCGCGACGAACGGGGGCCATGAGCCTCATCGCGTTCGACTTCGACGGGACGCTCTCCGACTCGGAGATGACGGTCTTACTCGCCGAGCGGGCCGGCGTCGCCGACGAGGTCGCCGAGATCACCGAGCGGGCGATGAACGACGAGCTCAGCTACGCCGAGAGCCTCTATCAGCGCGCGGCGCTTCTGGAGGGCCTCGGGGCGACGGAGGTCGAGGACGCGTTCGACGCGGTCCGGATCCGGCCCGGCGCGGCGCGTCTCATCGAGCGCCTGCGGGCGGAGGGCCACCACGTCGCCGTGCTCACTGGCGGGTTCGAGCGCGGCGTCGAGGCGGCGCTCGCCCGCGAGGGCGTCTCGGTCGACACGATCGTCGCGAACCGACTGCCGACCGACGCGGACGGCGCGCTCACCGGCGAGGCCGAGGGGCCGCTGATCGAAGGGACGAAAGACGACGCGCTCGCCGACCTCGCGGCCGAGGCGGGCGTGCCGATGGCGGAGACGGTGGCGGTCGGCGACGGCGCGAACGACCTGCCGATGCTGGAGGTCGCTGGGCTCGCCGTCGGCTTCGTCCCCAAGTCCGCGGTGCGCCCCGTCTGCGACTCGGTCGTCGCCTCCATGTACCGGCTCGGAAAGGTGTTGGAGTCGCACGGCGTGCTCGCCGCCGAAGCGTGATCCCCGAACCGGTTCGGGCCGGAGATACCTGACCACGTTCGGCTGAAGGGTTAAAGAGAAATAGAGAGTACACATAGGTATGAGCGTCCTCGTTGGGGTGGTCCGATGCTGCCGACGCTGACGTATCTCCAGTTTCATCTCGTCTTCAGTCTCCCCGTCTTGGCGCTGCTGTGGTACGTCGCCCCGCGGTACGAGCCGAAGCGCCAGCGCCGGGCGATCGCCGGGATCGCGATCCTCGTCGCTATCGCGTACGCCTACACCACGCCGTGGATCAGCTACATGATCCGACGGGGGGCGTGGGGATACGCCGACGGCGCCGTCGTCGCGCGGGCGCTGTCGATCCCGCTGGGGGAGTACCTCTTCTTCACGGTACAGACGGTCGTCGTCGCGTTCGCGCTCCACCGGGTCGGCTTCGACCCGACGTTCCGGGAGGGAGACTTCGACCGCGCGCCGCGGGCCGCCGGGGTCGCCGTCGGCCTCGCGATGGTGCCGGTCGGGCTGGGGCTCGTTCGGCTCGACCCCTCGTTCCTGTACCTCGGCGGGCTGATCGCGTGGGTCGGGCCGGTCCTCGCGCTCCAGTGGAGCGTGGGCGGGGGTACCTCGCGCGCACGCCTCGGCTGTGGGTCACGGCGACGCTGCTCCCCGCCGCGTACTTCTGGGTCGTCGACCGGATCGCGATCGGGATGGGGACCTGGTACCTGTCGCCGGAGCTGACGACCGGAATTGCGGTCCTCGGGCTCCCGATAGAGGAGATGCTGTTCTTCGTCGCCGCGGGGCTGATGACGATCAACGGCCTCGTCCTGTTCGAGTGGGTGCTCGACTGGAACGAACGCCGGCCGACCGCGGCGGACGCGGTCACCGGCCCCGGGTCGGAGGCGTCCGACCGCAAGGTGGCCGGCCCCGACGCGCCGGCCGACCCGGACCCCGACGTGGTCGATGACTGAGGCGTCCTCGACGTCGGCGAGGGCGACCGAGTCCGGTTCCGCGGAGACTCGCGGGCGCGACGCCGGAGCGGCCCCCGCGGACGCGCGGCCCGAATCGGCGGCCGACGCCGCGAGCGAACGGGTCGACCGCTGGTTCGCGCGCCGCCCGGCGCTGGCGCTGGCCGCGCTGCTGCCGATCGGCGCCGTGACCCCCCTGTTTCCGGTCGAACTCGGCGTCGCGACGTTCGCGCTCGGCACCCTCGCCGTCGGGATGGCCCACGGCGCGGTCGACCATCTCGTTCCCCTCCGGGGCGCGCCGGGCGTGTCGCTCCGGCGGTCGATCGCGGTCGTCTCGGTCGTGTACGCGGTCCTCGGCGGCGCGGTCGTCGCCGCGTTCTTCGCCGCGCCCGTCGCGGCGTTCGTCGGGTTCATCGCGCTCACGTGGCTCCACTGGGGACAGGGCGACGTGGCGACGCTCGCGATCGCCGGCGTCGACCACCTGCCAACCTCCGGGGAGCGGTGGCTGGCGCTCGTCGTCCGCGGCGGCCTCCCGATGGGCGTCCCCCTCCTCGCGCACCCCGAGGAGTACCGGCTGGTGGCCGAGTGGATCGTCGGGCTGTTCCTCGTCGACGCCGGTGCGGCCGCGACCGCGGTCGACCCCCTCTTTGCGCCCGCGGTCCGGATCGGGGTCGGCGTCGGGATGGCGACGGCGACGCTGGCGTCGGTCGGGCTGGGTTACCGCCGGGTCCGGGACGGGCGCGACGCGGACGGCCGGCGGCGTGACCCGGACGGCCGGCGGCGTGACCCGGACGGCCGGCGGCGTGACCCGGGCGGCTGGCGGCGCGACGTCGGCGAACTCGCGGTGCTGTGGGCGTGGTTCCTGCTCGCCGCGCCCGTGTTCGCGATCGGGGTGTACTTCGCGCTGTGGCACGCGCTCCGACACGTCGGGCGGCTCGTCCTCGTCGATCCCGAGGCCGCGAGCGCGGCGTCCGCGGGCAACGCAGTCGGGGCGCTCGCCCGCTTCGGCCGCGACGCCGCGCCGCTCACGCTCGGCGGGTTTCTCGTCGTGGCCGCGGTCGGCGCGAGCGTCCCCGCGGGCGTCGCGGCGCCCGGCGACCTGCTGGCCGTGTCGCTGGTCGCCATCGCCGCCATGACGCTCCCCCACGTCGTCGTGGTCGCGTGGCTCGACCGGCGACAGGGCGTCTGGCGGCCGGGCACCGGGAGCTGACCGGGGAGCGCGAGCCTCCCGGCTCCGACACCGCACCGCTCTTTGTCGGCGGCCGCGTCCCTCCCATAATGGACGAGATCGCGATCCGCGACCCGCGGCCGAGCGACGCCGAGCCGCTGGAGGCGCTCATCACCTCGCACTTCAGCGAGGGGAGCGCCTACGGGGTCGACCTCGGGATCGGCGACCCGGCGTACCACGTGCTGGTCGCGGTCGAGTGCGGCGCGGAGGAGGCGGAGGAGGCGGGCGGCGAGGAACCCCGCGAGGACGGCGAGAGCGACCGCGACGACGCGATCCTCGGCGTGATGGCGCTCCGCGAACTCGACGACCCGGCCGCCGTCGCCGACGAGATGTACTTCTTCGACGACCCGGAGCTGCTTCCGGCGGCGACGCTGTACGGCCACTTGGAGATGGGGTACGTCCGGCCGGATACGACCGGCCGCGGGATCGGGAGCCGGCTGCTCGAACGGCTCCACGCGGTCGGCGCGGCGCGCGGCGTCGACCTGTTCCTCGCGGACTCGTGGTACCACGGCGGCGACGACTCCCCGGAGAAGCTGTTCGACGCGCACGGGTACGAGACGGTCCACCGCGACCCGATCGAGCGGTCGGCGGACGAGTGCCCGAAGTGCGAGGGGGAGTGCGTCTGCGCGGGCGCGCTCGCGGTCCGGCGGGTCGGGGACGACGGGGGCGACGAGAGGGACGCGGAGGCGACCCGGTCGTGAACCACGACCGTGTCCACGCCCGAGCGCCGTCGCATCACGTCGACCGGTGGTCTGAGGGGGTCGTCGAGTCGATCGGCGAGCGCGACGGCCACTGCGTCGTGACGGTGCGACCGCTCGCGTCGGGGGACGGAGACGAGCGCGGGGCGGGCGAGCGCGGAGCGGACGAGCCCGACGCCGAACTCGTCAAACTGACGATCACCTTCGCCGTGCGAGACCTGTTCGTGAGCCGGCTGCCGATCGAGGAGGGGGAGTCGCCGGTCGGCGAGCGCGTCTGGTACCGGAAGCGGGGCGGCTGAGGGGAGCGGGAGAGGAGCGAGCGGTCGCCGGTCGACTCGGCTTCGCATGTGGCCGGCGTTAGACTTCCGAGTTCCAGCCCGGCGTGCCGGGTGCGCCCCCGTCGTCCTCGATCTCGCGGACGAGCCGGTCGCGCGCGTCGCGGTCGAGGGCGACACGCTCGCCGTCGTCGCCGGCGCGTTCGGTCCACGCCCCGATCGCTCGGCCGACCCACGAGTCGGCCTCGCGGGCGCGCTCCCGGGCCTCGGCCATGCGGTCGCGGGTCACGGACAGCGACCCCGGGCGGGAGCCGACCGCGGCGCCGGCGAAGCGGGCGCGGTCGTCGGCGGTCCCCGCGCCGTCGCGGAGGCGCGCGACGACCCCGTCGAGCGCGTCGGGATCGGGGTAGGCGAACACGGTCGCGCCGAGCGCCTGCGGGCCGAACGCGGGCGCCGGGAGGTCCTCGGGCGGCTCGTCGTCGAGGAGTCGGTCGCCGCCGCCCGCGGCCTCGACGCGATCGCACTCCGTCTCGGCGCCGAGGTCGAGGTTGTGCCCGGGGTACGTCGAGCAGGTCCGGGGGTAGCGGTCGGTGTCGTGGATCCGGCACTGGAGCGTCGTCGGGTCGAGGAAGGCGCACGCGTCGAGCCAGCGCGGCTCGTCGGTCCCGATCGGCGCGACCGGCTTCGGGGGTTTCCGGAGCCCGACGACGAAGACAGGGCGGCCGTCGACCGCGGCGAGGTCGACCCCGTCGATCCGGACGCTGTCGTCCCGTTCGGCAGGTTCGAACAGCCGGGGGATCAGGGCGTCGCCGAGGCCGTCGTCGACGAACCGGGCGACCTCGTCGCGAGTGAGCGGGACGAGGTCGTAGGCGTCGTCGAGCGGGGGGCGCGGCCCGGTGCGGTCCGAGCCCGCGGCGGCCGGATCGAGCGGGCGCCAGTCGACGCAGCAGCCGGCGCAGCCCTCGCAGTCGAGTTCCATGCGTCCGTGAGAACGGTTCGCGCGCGGATAAGCGATCGGCGGGGCGGCGCGGTTCGGCCGGGACGAGGGGATTCGGCCCGCTCAGAGCTCCCCCTTCGTGCTGGGCGTGTCGCTGCGGCGCTCGTCGAGGCGGGTCGCGTCGTCGAGCGCGCGCGCTAAGGCCTTGAACAGCGCCTCGACCTCGTGGTGGGCGTTGTCCCCTTTCTCGACCGTCGCGTGGAGCGTCAGCCCGGCGTTGTGGGCCAAAGAGAGCACGAAGTGATCGGCCATGACGCTGGTGAACTCCCCGACGGACTCCTGGGAGAACGAGCCCTCGAACTCGTAGTACGGGCGTCCCGCGACGTCGACGACGACGCTCGCGACCGCCTCGTCGAGGGGGACGCGTCGGTCGGCGTACCGCCGAATTCCTCGCTTGTCACCGAGCGCCTCGTCGAACGCCTCGCCGAGGCAGATCGCCACGTCCTCGACGGTGTGGTGGTCGTCGATGTCGAGGTCGCCGTCACAGCGGACCGTCAGATCGAAGAGGCCGTGCTTGGCGAACGATTCGAGCATGTGGTCGTAGAAGCCGATCCCCGTCGAGACCTCGCTGTCGCCGTCGCCGTCGATAGCGAGGGTGAGTTCGATCGTCGTCTCGCTCGTCTCGCGGGTGACGGCCGCGGTCCGGTCGTGCTCGCTCATACCGGCTCGTCGCGGGGGATTCGTAAGTCGGTTGCGGGTGTGAGGGCGTTCGAGTTCGTGAAAAGAGAGCGGACGCGGTGCGGGAGTCGAGAGTTCATTTATAAATGGTGGTGCGGTGGCGCGTGCCTGCGAGGCCGCGAAGCGGCCGAGCAGCACCGCGCGAGGGACGCCGCGAGCGACGCGGGCGACCGGAGGGAGCCCCGAGCGAGCGGCGAGGTTGGGGAGGCGTGAGGTGCGGTGCCGTGCGGGGCGGGGCTCAAAGGGGCAGCCGGGAGGGCGGCGCAGGCGACGTAAGGACCGCAATGAGGGAGCGAACGCAGTGAGTGACCGAGTGAGGACCGCAGCGAGCGTGCGCCGCCCTCCCGGCTGGGGCTTTGGAGGTGTTCGCCGGCAAGCGACAGGTGGCTATTTATAAGCAAGCGGCTGGGGCCAAGCAAGTGTTCACCGCCGATCCAGCGAGATCTATTTATAAATGAACTGCGGCATGCCAAGATTTCACTATTTAAATCTCGTCAGCCGTGTTCTGCGCCTCTCGGAGCGTGAACTCGCCCTCGTACAGCGCGGTGCCGACGACGACGGCGGCCGCGCCGGCCTTTTTTAAGTCGACGACGTCTTCGACCGTCGCCACCCCGCCGGAGGCGATAACCGGAATGTCCACGGCCTCGACCACGCTCGCGACCGCCTCGCGGTCGATCCCCTCTAATTGCCCCTCCACGTCGACGTTCGTGAAGAGGATGGCGCCCGCGCCCAACTCCTCGTAGCGGGCCGCGGCCTCGGCCGGGTCCAGCCCGGTCCCCTCGGTCCAGCCCGAGACGACGACCTCGCCGTCCTTCGCGTCGAGGCTGACGACGACGCCCCCGGGATGCGTCTCGTCGATCTCGGCGACGATCTCGGGCGTCTCGACCGCCGCGGTGCCGAGGATGACGCGGTCGAGCCCCAGGTCGAGCAGGTCCCGCGCGCCCTCCGCAGTCCGGATGCCGCCGCCGAGCTGGAGGCCGACCGCGTCCGGAACGCTCTCGACGACTGACTCGATCGCGGCGGCATTGACGCGCTCGCCCTCGAACGCGCCGTCGAGGTCGACGAGGTGGAGCGTGCCGGCGCCCGCCTCGATCCACCGCTCGGCGGCCGCGACCGGATCGCCGTAGCGCTTGCCCGTCCCGCGCTCGCCGCCGACCAACTGGACGACCTCGCCGTCCTGCACGTCGACGGCGGGGATCACCTCGAACTCGGGGAACTGGCTCATACGGGAGGGGAGTCGCGGCCGGTGATTAAACCGGTCGATTCGAGATGAAACAGAGGGTTACGCGGCGGACGTCTCCAAAGACGCAGTCATTTGCTTATAAATGGCTGACTGTGGATCGCCGGTGAAACACCTCCAAAGCCCCAGCCGCTCGGCGATACGTGATTGACCGCAGAACGACGGCGAACACTTCCAAAGCCCCAGCCGCTCGGCGATACGTGATTGACCGCAGAACGACGGCGAACACTTCCAAAGCCCCAGCCGCTCGGCGATACGTGATTGACCGCAGAACGACGGCGAACACTTCCAAAGCCCCAGCCGCTCGGCGATACGTGATTGACCGCAGAACGACGGCGAACACTTCCAAAGCCCCAGCCGCTCGGCGATACGTGATTGACCGCAGAACGACGGCGAACACTTCCAAAGCCCCAGCCGCTCGGCGATACGTGATTGACCGCAGAACGACGGCGAACACTTCCAAAGCCCCAGCCGCGAGGCCGCAGTACGCTCGTTGCGCGCTTCAGTCGCTCACTCCGTTCGCTCCTTCCAGTGCTTACGTCGCCTACTGCGGCCTCGCGGCTGCCCCTTTGAGTCCCCGCCCCGCACAGCGACAGCACCTCACACCTCCCCAGCCTCGCGGTTCGCGCTCTCCGAGCGCTCACCGCGTCCCTCGCGCGTGCTGGCTCGCGACCGCCTTCGGCGGCCGCTCGCAGGCACGCGCCACCGCATTCACTTATAAACGATAGCGTTTCAACGAAGTCGAAAGTCCGGATCCGCTAGCCGCTCACGCCACCGAGATGAGCAGCTGCGAGACGTCCTCGTCGAAGTTCGTGGGGTCGGTCGCGAGCGTCTCGGCGGTCTCCGCGTCCGCGATTTGTCGCACGACCGTCTCGGCGTCGACGAAATTGGGGAGCGCCTCGTCGAGGACGCCGATGAGCGGCTCGGTCGGGTACGCGCCGCCGGCGACGATGACGTCGGTCCCATCGTGCCAGACGCCGAGCCGGGCCCCGATGTCGAGCACCCCCTCCACGTCGGTGGTGGAGCCGTCGGGGAGCGGGATCTCGCCGTCGAGCGCGTACTCGCCCGTCAGCCGCCACGCCGTGGCGGTGTGGCCCGACCGGACGGTGGTCGTCATCTCCTCGGCGACCTCGACGTTCTCGATGCCAGCGTTCCGGAGCTGCGCGCGGAACGCGTCGGTGGCGGCCGTCTCCACCTCGCTCATCACCCGGTCGCGGCCGACCCCGGCCGGGAGCTGATCGATCGCGGGGCGGAGGTCGATCCGCGTCGCGAAGAAGACGACCGGGGAGCCCGACGCGTCGACCGTCTCGGCGAGCGCGTCCGCGACGGGCGCGTACTCGAAGATCCGCGTGCGTTCGAGCGCCCGGACCGTGACCGGACCGTACGACTGTTCGAAGACGGTGCTCTCCGACTCGTCGGTCTGGCGCCAGTCCTCGATCCGGTCGCTCGTCACCTCGGGGGCCGGCACCGGCCCGTCGCGCCCGCCGAGACAGCCCGCGAGGCCGGCGACCCCGACCGCCGCGCCGCCGGCGAGCAGCCGCCGCCGGGTCGTCCGCGTCGACCGCGCTCCGGTGTACTCGTCCATGGATCCGGGTGGTCGTCCCGGAGTAAATGGGTGTCGGCGGGAGGGTATTCAGACACGAAACCGGGACGCGGACGGATCCCTTATGTAACCACCGAGTACAACAACCGAGTGATGACTACCGACGAGAGCGAGACGCGGCGGCGATCGGCCCGGTCACGCACCCGACGACGGTTCCTGACGGCGGCCGGGACGGCGGGAGCCGTCGCGCTCGCCGGCTGTAGCGCCGAGCGGACCGACGGGAGCGACGGCGGCGACGGCTCCGGGAGCGACGGGACGGGCGACGGAACCGACACCGACGACGGCGACGGGGAGGGAGACGGCGGCGACGACGAGACCCCGACGCTGACGGTGGCGACCTACACGAGCTTCATCGACGCCCCCTCCGTGAGCCCCGGCGAATGGCTCAAAGAGGAGTTCGAGAGCCGTGTCGACGCCGAGCTGGAGTGGGCGACCCCCGACAACGAGGTGAACTACTACGTCGAGCGCGCCGCCTCGGGCGCGGGCATCGACGCCGACCTCTACGTCGGCCTCACGACGGAGGACCTCGTGCGCGTCGACGAGGAGCTTGACGGGGACCTCTTCGCCGAGGCGGGCGAGATCGAGGGGCGCGACGCGGTCAAGCAGGGGCTCCGGTTCGACCCGTTCGACCGCGCGGTCCCGTACGACACCGGCTACGTGAGCCTCGTGTACGACGGTACGACGATGGAGGCGCCCGAGACGTTCGACGGGCTGCTCGACGACGAGCACGCGGGCGCGCTCATCGCGCAGAACCCCGGCGCCTCCTCGACCGGCCGCGCGTTCCTCCTTCACACGATCAACCGCTTCGGCGACGGCGGCGTCGCGAGCGACGGCGACGGCGAGGCGATCGAGGGCGAGGACGGCGACCCCGACTACGACTACCTCGATTACTGGACGGACCTCCAGGAGAACGACGTGCGCGTCCTCGGCTCGTGGGACGACGCGTACGCGGCCTGGAGCGAGGGCGAGGCGCCGATAGTCGTCTCCTACTCCACCGATCAGGTGTTCGCGGATATGGAGGGCCAAGACCTCGAGAAACACCAGATCCGATTCCTGAACGACCAGGCGTACGCGAACCCCGAGGGGATGGCCGTCTTCGCCGACGCCGACGAGCCGGACCTCGCCCGCGAGTTCATGTCGTTCATGCTGGAGCCCGACGTCCAAGGCGAGATCGCGCAGCGCAACGTCGCGTTCCCGGCGACCGACGGCGCCGAGCTCCCGAGCGACTACGCCGAGCTGGCGAAGGAGCCGGCCGACCCGGTGACGTTCACCTACGACGAGCTCCAGGGCTCGGTCGACGCGTGGGTCGAGGCCTGGGAGCGGCAGTTCGCCGGGAACTAACCCCGTGGCCGACGTGGGACCGAGCGCGTGACGGGAACCGATACCCAGCGGCTGACCCGCCTCCGCGAGGGCGTCGAGTCGCACGCGCTGACCGCGCTCGCGGTCCTCACCAGCGCCGCGCTCGTCGTCGCCTTCTACTACCCGACCGCGACCGTCCTGATCGAGGCGGTCGTCGTCGACGGCGCGGTCACCCTCGCGGTCTTCGCCGACGTGCTCACCGACCCGTTCTACTTCGGCGAGCTGGCGCGGTTGCTATCGGGCGAGTCGCCAGCGGCGGTCGCGCGCTCGCTCGCCTCGCCGGACCGCCGGCTCGGGATCGTCGGCTTCACCGCCTACCAGGCGGTCCTCTCGACTATCGCGAGCGTCGCCCTCGGGCTCCCGGCCGCCTACCTGCTCGCGCGCTTCGAGTTCCCCGGCCGGAAGACGCTGCGCTCGCTGACCATCGTCCCGTTCGTCCTCCCGTCGATCATGGTCGCGGTCGGGTTCGTCGCCACGTTCGGCGACAACGGCACGCTGAACGCCGCGCTGACGGCCATCGGACTCCCGCCGGTCGACCTGCTGTTCACCCTCGAAGCGGTGGTGATCGCCCACGCGTTCTACAACGCGCCGCTCGTGGCGCGGGTGACGACCGCGGCGTGGGAGTCGGTGGACGCGAGCGCGGTCGAGACCGCCCGCAGCCTCGGCGCCGGCCCGGTCCGGGCGTTCGTCGACGTGGTCGCCCCGCAGGTGTACCCCGCCGTCCTCACGGGCGCGGCGCTCACCTTCGTGTTCACCTTCGGCACCTTCCCCATCGTGCTCGCGCTCGGCGGGTTCCAGCTGGCGACCGTCGAGGTGTTCATCTACCGACTCGTCCGCGACCTGAGCTACGCCGAGGCCGCCGCGTTAGCGATCGTCGAGCTCGTGATCTCGCTCGGCGTTCTCCTCGCGTACCTCCGGTACGAGGCCCGACAGTCGACGAACACGCGGGGCGCGAGACCCCTTCCGCGGCGCCCGTTGGTTCCGACCGCCCCGACGCTCCGCGAACTGCTGCCGCGGGCGGGGCTGGCCGCCTATGCGGTCGTGGCCGGGGTCATCTTCCTCGCGCCGATCGCGTCGATGATCCTCGCGAGCGTCACGGGCGGCGACGGCGCGCTCACGCTCAACCACTACCGGTTCCTGGTCGAGCGCCAGCAGACGGGCGCGGCGTTTCAGGTTCGTCCGTGGCCCGCCATCCGGAACTCGCTGGTGTTCGCGACGGGGGCGACGCTGCTCGCGCTCCCGATGGGTGTCGTCGTCGCGGTGCTGACCACGCGGCGGTACCGCGGGCGGACGCTGGTCGACGCGGCCGCGATGGCGCCGCTCGCGGTGTCCGGGATCATCGTCGGGCTCGGCCTCCTCCGGGGGCTCGTCTTCGGCGTCGAGATCGCGGGGTGGCGGATCGCCGCGAGCGGCGCGGTCGCGGTCGTGGTCGCGCACGCGGTCTCGGGGTACCCGTTCGTCGTGCGCACCGTGTCGCCCGGGCTCGACGGGCTGGACCGCTCGCTCGTCGAGTCCGCGCGGGCGCTCGGCGCGTCGCGGGCGCGGGTGATCCGGGACGTGGAGCTCCCCCTCGTCTGGCCCGCGGTCGTCGCGGGCGCGGCGTTCGCGTTCGCCATCTCGATCGGCGAGTTCACGTCGACGGTCGTGCTGGCGACCGGCGCCGACGCGTACACGATGCCCGTCGCGATCGAACGGTTCATCGGGCGGCGGCTCGGACCCGCGACCGCCATGGGCGTCGTCCTGCTTGTCGTCACCGGCCTCAGCTTCGTCGTCATCGAGCGCCTCGGAGGTGACCACCGTGGGCTCTGAGCGCGGCGCGGAGTTCGACGGCGACGGCGGCGACGCGGAGTTCGACGGCGACGAGACGGACCCCGCGGTCGCCGTCGAACTCGACGGCGTGACGAAGCGCTACGGCGAGACGGCCGCCGTCGACGACGTGGGCCTCCGGGTGCGCGAGGGGGAGTTCTTCACGCTCGTCGGCCCCTCCGGCTGCGGGAAGACGACCACGCTCCGGCTGATCGCGGGGTTCGAGGAGCCGACCTCGGGGACGGTCCGGTTCGCCGGCGAGTCGATGTCCGGCGTCCCGCCCGAGGACCGCGACGTTGGCGTCGTGTTCCAGAGCTACGCGCTGTTCCCGCACATGACCGTCGGCGAGAACGTCGCGTACGGGCTCAACTTCGCTGACCCGCCCGAGGGGATGACGCGCGACGAGCGCGTCGCGGAGCTGCTCGAACTGGTGGACCTCCCCGACGCCGCCGACCGCGACCCCGAGAGCCTCTCGGGCGGGCAACAGCAGCGGATCGCGATGGCGCGGGCGCTGGCGCCCGGCCCCGACGTCCTGCTGCTCGACGAGCCGATGAGCGCGCTCGACGCGCGCCTCCGCGAGCGGCTCCGCGCGCAGGTGAAGCGGATTCAGTCCGAGCTGGGAATCACCACGATATACGTCACCCACGACCAGGAGGAGGCGCTGGCCGTCTCGGACCGCGTCGCGGTGATGAACGGCGGGACGCCCGAGCAGGTGGCGCCCCCGCGGACGGTCTACCGCGAGCCCGCCACCCGGTTCGTCGCCGAGTTCGTCGGCGACAACAACGTGTTCGCCGGGAGCGTCGTCGACACGCCCGCCGAGGGAGCGATCGCGGTCGACGTCGACGGCGGCGACGAGACGCTCCGCGTGCGAATCGACGCCGGCACGGCCACGTCGGTCGGCGACCGTGCCGTCTTTTGCGTCCGTCCGGAACACCTCCGCGTCGCAAGCGCGGGCGAGGCCGCGGGCGACGAGCCCGCCGCCCCCGCGGGCGAGAACGCCCTCCGCGCGACCGTCGCGAGCGCGGAGTTCCTCGGCGAGACGACGCGCGTCACGCTCGACTGGGGTGACCGCGAACTGCTCGTCCGGGCCGTGGATCCCCTCGACGGCGCGGTCACAGTCGGATTCGACCCGGGCGACGCGCACGTGATCGAGGTCGAATCGCGGTGAGCGACGACGTTTGTTTATAAATGCGGTGCGGTGGCGCGTGCCTGCGAGGCCGCCCCGCGGCCGAGCAGCACGCGCGAGGGAGTCAGTCGCCGGAGCGAAGCGACGGCGACTGACGAGGCTGGGGAGGCGTGAGGTGCCGTGCGGTCGCCGTCGGGTGGGGCTCAAAGGGGCAGCCGCGAGGGCGGCGTAGGCGACGTAAGCACTGGAACGAGGGAGCGAACGCAGTGAGCGACCGAGTGAAGCGCGCAGCGAGCGTACGCCGCCCTCGCGGCTGGGGCTTTGGAGGTGTCGTCCGTCGGCTTGCTGGCAGCTATTTATAAGTAAGCGGCTGGGGATTTGGAGGTGTCGTCCGTCGAGTTAGTAGCAGCTATTTATAAATAAACGGTTCATTCTTAAAAAGCAGTCACCGTTCAGCCCGCGATTACGAGCTACCGGACCATCCCACCGAATCCATCCACCTCGTAAACGTATCGAGGCGACACGCCTTACCCCGCGGACCCAGTAGGACACACATATGGCCTCCGAGGCGTGCGACGTCTGCGAGCGGTCCGTGCGGATCGCCGGCGGGATCGGCGACCTGTGGAACTTCGCGTTCGAGTCGACGCAGGGACTCACGCTCGAACTCACCGACGGCTCGGAGTTCTTCCTCTGTTTCGACTGCATGGAGAAACTGCCCGACGACCACGAGCCGACCGCCGAGGACGTGGCCGACCTCCGGGAGCGCACCGACCCGGTCGAGGACGACGGCAACCACTTCTGGCACTGGGGCTAACGCGGAGCAGGTCGCCCGGCTCCCGCACCGCAATTTCCTCACCGTTTAAAAAGAAACCGCCGCGTCAGTCCGACTTCGACTCCTCGTCCGCGCCTGACTCCTCGTCCGCGCCCTCCGCTATCTCCGGCGTCGACGGCTCCGGCTCGACGCCGGTCTCGGCGGGGGTCGCGGTCGCGTCGGCGACGTCGTTCGCCCGCGCGCCGGCCCCGAACAGCCGGCCGAAGAGACCGCGGTCGCTGCGCTTCTCCGCGAGCAGGACGGAGCACTCCACGTCGTTGAGCACGTCCAACACGAGCGAGCCGCTGACCAGCCGCGAGAGCAGCCCCTTCTCGGTCGCGCCGACGATGAGCATCGTGGCGTCGCGGGCGGCGCGCTCGATGCTGGCCTCCACGTCGCCGGTCTCGATCCGGAGCGTCGCGTCCGAGAGGTCGTGGGCGTCGGCCCAGTCGGCGAGGAACGCGCGGCCCTCGTCCTCCTCTCCCGATTCCGCGACGTGGAGCAGCGTCACTTCGCCGTCGAACTCGGTCTGGAGCATCTTCGCGACGGCGCCGGAGAGGTCCGAGGCCGGACCGCCCGCGGTTGGCACGAGGATGCGCGAGGCGTCGAACCCGCGGTCGCGGAACACGAGGAAGTCCGAGGGCAGCGAGTACGCCAGCTCGTCGATCGCGGACTCGGCGCGCCCGGGCGCCCCGTGGGAGTCCTCGCCCCAGCCCATCACGGTCATGTCCGCGCCGTAAGTGCGCGCGGCGTCGAACACCTCCTCGAACACGCGGTGCGAGAGCACGACGTGGGTCTCCACGTCGACGCCGAACGTCTCGGCGTCCGCGCGGGCCTGGTCGAGGAGGCCGTGGGCCGCCTCGTGGGCGCCGCGGTCGCGCGCCGCCTCAAGGGAGGTCTGGTCGGGGACGTTCGCGATGTTGACCGCGACGACCGTCCCGTTCCGCTGCTTGGCGATGGCCGAGGCGAGCGTGATCAGGTGCTCTTCGGTCTTGGGGTTCGCGAGCGGCACCATCACGCGGTAGTCGTCGCCGCTCGGCTGGACCGCGGTCGCCGCCGAGACGGCCTGCTCGGGCAGGTCCTCGGAGCGGTCGAGGATCCACGTGCCGAGCACGCCGCGCGACTCCACCTTCCCGCGGGCGTACAGCAGGTACCACAGCAGGGCGAAGGCGACGAGCCCGAACGAGATCAGGATGATCGTCGGCTCGATGTAGATTATCAGCGCGAACGACGACACCGTCCCGATGATCGGAACGAGCGGGTAGAAGGGGACCTCGAAGTCGGGGTCGTACCCCTCGACCTCGGACTCGCGCATCACGATCAGCGCGAGGTTGAGCAGTCCGTAGACGATGAGGTGGAGGACGGAGCCCATCGTCGACAGCGACTCGACGCCGCCGGCGACGAGGAACACGAGGATGAGCGCGCCGGTGAGCGCGATCGACTTGTACGGGGTGCCGAACCGCTCGTGGATCTCGTTCAGCTTCGGGGTGACGATCTTCTCGCGGCCCATCGCGAAGTTGATCCGCGACGACGAGAGGATCGACGCGTTCGCCGAGGAGGCGGTCGCGAGCAGCCCGCCGATCAGGAGCATGCTGGCGCCGACGGCGCCGAGCGAGAAGCCGAACACCTCGTACTGTCCGAACAGGAGCCGGGCGGCGTCGACGACCGCAGTCTCGTTGTTCGCGACCAGCTCGTTCGGCACGGCCGCGAGCAGCACGACGAGGAACAGCGCGTACACGACCGTCACGATGATAACCGATCCCAGCACCGCGAGCGGGAGGTTCCGTCCGGGGTCTTTGATCTCCTCGGCCACCGAAGTGATCTGGACGAACCCGAGATACGAGACGAAGATGATCCCCGTCACCGGCAGCACTTGGCTCGTCGTGCCCGGCGGCGCGAGGGGACGCAGGGACTCCATGTCGGCGTTCAGCAGGCCGACGACGGTGAAGACGGCGAGGATGCCCAAAAGCGACATCACGATAACGATCTGGAGCCCGCCCGTCTCCTTCGCGCCGAAGTAGTTGACTGCGATGAAAAGCAGCGCGCCCGCGAGCCCGATCACCTGCGCCGCCTCCAGCGTCACCGGACCGAGTCCGACCGGGCCGAGGCCGACGAGGGCGTTGACGTACTCGCCGAACCCGTACATGTAGAAGGCGGACGCGAACGCCAGCCCGAGCCAGTTCGCCCACCCCGCGACGGAGCCGAACATGGGCCCGAGCGCGCGGTTGACGTAGAAGTACGCCCCGCCGGACTTCGGCATCGCCGTTCCCAGTTCGGAGGCCGACAACGCGGTGAACAAGGCGATCACGCCGCCGAGGACGAAGGTGAACGCGGCGAGCGGCCCGGCGCGGGCGACCGCGGTGCCGGGGAGCACGAAGATCCCCGCGCCGATCATCGTCCCGATCCCGATGGTGAGCGCCGCGAGCGGCCCGAGGTCCTTCGCGAGTTCCTCGTCGCCGCTCATGGCGGACCACCTCGGACGGTTGTGACTCTTCGGGCGTGTATCATACCTCCTTTCTCTCCTCCGTTCGTATAAAGTCGGCTGATCCGGGCGACGGCGCCGTTCCGGGAGCGAAGGCGAGCTGGTCGCGCCTTTTGAACGGAACACAAGGTCCATACCCTCACGCGCCCCGGTACGATCCAACAGGTGGATCCCGTGACGAAGAAACGCGAATACCGCGACGACTACGACGAGAAGACGCTGTACATCCCCGGCCCGACGGAGGTCCGCGACGACGTCATCGAGGCGATGGCGGAGCCGATGTTCGGCCACCGGATGGACCGGATGACCGACCTGTACACGACCATCGTCGAGGACACGAAGGAGTTCCTCGGCACCGACAACGAGGTCGTAATCTTAACCGGCTCCGGCACGGAGTTCTGGGAGGCGACGACGCTGAACCTCGTCGACGACCGCGTCCTCGTCCCGACCTGCGGCGCCTTCAGCGAGCGCTACGCCAACGTCGCCGAGCGCCTCGGCAAGGACGTCGACCGGCTGGAGTACGAGTGGGGCGAGGCGGTCAAGCCCGAGGACGTCCGCGAGGCGATCGAGACCGCCGACGCTGAGTACGACATGGTCGCTGGCGTGATGAACGAGTCCTCGACCGGCGTCCGGAACCCCGTCGAGGAGATCGGCGACGTTCTCAAAGAGTACCCGGACACCTACTTCGCCGTCGACGCCGTCTCCTCGCTCGGCGGCGACTACGTCGACATCGACGCCCACGGGATCGACGCGATCTTCGCGTCCACCCAGAAGGCGTTCGCGATGCCCCCCGGACTCGCCGTCTGCGTCGTCAGCGAAGACGCCTACGACCGCGAGGTCGAGAAGGGCGACTCCTCGTGGTACGGCGGCTTCCGCCGCACCATCGACTACTACGACCGGAAGGGCCAGACCCACTCCACGCCCGCGATCCCCATCATGTTAGCGTACCGCAAGCAGATGAAGCGCATGCTCGACGAGGGTCACCGCGCCCGCGACGAGCGCCACCGCGAGATGACCGAGTACGTCCACGACTGGGCCGCCGAGCACTTCGCGATGTTCCCCGAGGCGGGCTACGAGTCGCAGACGGTCGCCTGCATCGAGAACACGCAGGGGATCGACGTGGCCGCGACCATCGAGGAAGTGAACGAGAAGTACGACATGGCCTTCTCGAACGGCTACGGCGACCTCGGCGAGGAGACGTTCCGGATCGGCCACATGGGCGAGCACACCGTCGAGAGCGTGAAAGAGCTCACCGACGCCATCGAGGACGTGGCGGACCTGTAATCCGGCCCCCACCGACCGAATTCGAGCCGCTTCAGCCCTCGTCGCGGTCGGCGACGAGTTCGATCCGATAGATTCGACCGCCGCTCTCCGTCCGCTCCGCGCCCACGACGACGAACGCGCGGTCGCCGACGTCGACGATGTCGCCGGTGGCGAGCGGTTCCTCGCTCGTTTCGCTCTCCGCCTCACCGTCGACCGCGTCCGCGCCGACGGCGAGCGCGGCCGCTCCTCGGTCGATCGCGCGCCGCCAGAAGGCGTCCGAGGGCGGCCGCGGCCCCACCCGCGACGCCAGCTCGCTCCGCGTGAGTCGTCTCATCGGGTTCGAATCGTCGCGCGCGCCCTTAGCCGGTTCGGAATCCGGCGAAATCGGAGCCCGCTACAGCCAGAGCAGCTGCGCGTGCCGCGTCTCCTCGAACTCCAGGACGGTCTCCTCGTCGACGAGCCCCGCGTCGACGGCGACGCCGACGGACTCGGTGCCGACGATGTTCGCGACCTGCGCGCGCTGAAGGCCCGCGACGACCTCCTCGGCGGTCGCCTCGACGGCGTCGTCGCCGCCGTAGAACTCCTCGCTCACGGTGAGCGTGACCGGCCCGTCCTCGTACGTCTCGCCGAGGCAGTCGGGGTCGCAGACGGAGACGAGCCGGCCCTCGGCGGTCTCGCGCTCGCGGAGGAGCATTCAGAAGCCCTCGGGCCCCTCGCCCTGAAGCTCTCGCTCCGGGCCTTCGGCCTCACCGTCCCCCCGCGACGACCGCCCTGTCCGCCGCGACCGCCGGGCTGGCCCCCGGGGCCGCCGGCGCCGCCCTGTCCGCCGCGGCCGCCCTGGGGAGCCTGCCCGCCGGGGCCGGGCGCCTGCCCGGTCTGCTCTTCGATCATCTGTTCTTCGGTCTCGCGGCGGAGCTCCTCGGCCTGATCGGCGACCTCCTCGGCCTGCTCGTGTTCGCCCGCCTCTTCGAGCGCCCGCGCCTTCTCCTCTAAGACGCCCGCGTCGCGGTAGCCGAGCCGAATCGCGTTGTCGAAGCATTTGACCGCGTCCTCGGCGAGCCCGCGCTCGACCAGCAGGAACCCGCGGTTGTACCACGCCTCGGCGAAGCGCGGGTCGGCTTCGACGGCTCGCTCGGCGTGTTCGAGCGCCTGCTCGCTCCGGCCGGACTCCCAGAGCGCGTACGCGAGGTTCGTCTCGGCGGTCGCGGCGTGCTCCGACTCCTCGTCGATGCGGAGCGCCTCCTGATACGCGCCGATCGCCTGGTCGAACTCCTCCAGCTGGGCGTGGGCGGCGCCCTTGTTCACCCACGCCTCCTGGGCCGCAAGCGAGTCCTCCTCGGCGAAGTTGGCGGCGCGCTCGAACGTCTCCGTCGCCTCCTCAAAGCGGTTGATCCCCATGTACGAGAGGCCGACGTCGATCAGCTGCTCGACGTCGACGTCCTCGCTGCCGATGTTCCGGCGGTCAAGCTCCTCGGTCAGCACGCGGGAGTCGACGGGGTCGACGCGGCTCGGGTCCTCGCCCAGCTCCGGCGGGTCCAGCGTGAACGCGTCGTAGTCGGCGTCGACGCCCTGCCCCGAGGAGAACTCGTGGCCGTCGTCGTCGCGTTCGTCGGTCATACCCGCGGATTGGCGGTCACGACGCGTAAGGGTTGCGTCGCACCGCGTCCCGCGGGGGAGACTCCCACGGGTAGACGCTTTTACCGCTGGGGACCGTGTCCCCGGCCGCATGCCCTCCGACCCTCGACTCTCCACGCGGCTCCGGTTCGGCGTCGCGGCCCTCCTCGTCGCCGTCGGCGCCGCCGCCAGCCTCGCGGTCGCGCCGGACCTCCCGGAGCGGATGGTGACGCGGTGGGACGCGGCCGGCGAGCCGACGGGGACGCTCTCCCGAACCCTCGGGATGTGGCTCGTGCCGGGGCTCGCGGCCGGGCTGATCGGCCTGTTCGCGCTGCTCCCGCGGATCGACCCCTTGGGCGAAAATATCTCGGCGTTCCGGGTCCACTACGACCGGTTCGTCGTCGTTCTCACCGCGTTCCTCGTCGCCGTCCACCTCTCCGTGCTCGCCGTCAACCTCGGCTACGCGGTCGACGTGACGACGGTCGCGGTCGCCGGCGGCGCCGCGCTGTTCTACTACGTCGGGACGCTGCTCCCGCACGTCGAGCCGAACTGGTTCCTCGGGATCCGGACGCCGTGGACGCTCAGCGACGACGCCGTCTGGGACCGCACCCACGCGCTCGGCGCCCGGCTGTTCAAGCTCTCGGCGCTGATCGCGGTCGCCGGCCTCCTCGTCGGCGAGTACGCGGTGTACTTCCTCGTCGGCCCGGCGCTCGCGACCGCCGCGATCACCGTCGCGTACTCGTACGTCCTGTACGCGCGACGGGCCGACGGAGAGGGCGGAGACGACGGCGAGGCCGCGTCTCGGGCCGCGGAGTAGAGATCCGACGCTCGGCGTCGGCGCTCCGAGGCGCTGGCGAGTTCCGCCCCGGTGCCCGGCGTTTATATCCGCGGCCCCGAAGGAAGCGGTATGACCGAGGAGTCACGCGCTGACCGGCAGTCCCCCGTCGGCGAGCCGGTGGTCCGGTCGGACCCGGCGGTGACGGGCGACCGGGCCGCGGACGCGGTGGGGTTCGACCCGAACGACCCCGACAGCGTCGCCGAGGCCGCGGAGACGGTGGCCCGCTTCGCGGCCGGCGACGTCGGCGACGGCGACAACGTCCTCATGCTGCGCGGCGCCGCCGCCTGCGCGGCGCTCGTCCGCGGCGTCGGCTCGTACAAGGAGGCCGCAGAGCGGGCGGGCGAGGACGTCTCCGTCGCGTTCATCCGCAAGTGGGCGCGGGTCCACGACCTCCCGCAGGCGATCCGCAGGCAGGTCGCCAACGGGCGGATCGCGCCGAGCGCCGCCAAGCACGTCGCGCGGCTCGGCGGGCGGGACCGCTACCTGCTCGCGTGGGCGGCGATCGACGGCGAGCTCACCGTCCGTGAGGTGCGCGCCATCGCCTCCGCGGTCAACGAGGGGGCGGACATCGAGGCCGCGGTCCGCGAGGCGGGCGTCGAGCTCGGCCGGCTCCAGCTCCGGCTCCCGCCCGAGACGTACGTGGAACTGCGTCGCCGCGCGTCGATGGAGAACGTCGAGCCGGGCGAGATCGTCGCCGACGCGGTCGACGAGTACCTCGCGGACGACCGGGGAGACTGAGAACCGCCGATCGACTACGCCGCGTAGCCGGTCGCGAACCGCTCCGCGGCCGCGGCGATCGCCGCCCGCGCTCGGACCACCTCGCCCCACGCGATCGTCTCGTCCGGGTAGTGCGCCTCGTCGATGGTGCCCGGACCGAACAGTACCGCCGGGATCCCGGCCGCGACGAAGTGCCGCGAGTCCGCGCCGTACGTCGCCCCCCGCGGCTCGACGTCCGGGAGGCCGGTCGCGACGAGGCCGGCGCGGACCGCCTCGACGACCGGCTCGTCGACGGCGATCTCGGCGGGCTCGAACTGGACCGAGAACCGCTCGAACCGGGGCGGGTGGTCGCGCAGCCAAGAGTCGTCCGCGACGACCGCTTCTAACCGCTCGCGGAACGTCGCCTCCACCTCGTCGACCGTCTCGCCGGGCGCGACGCCGATCCGGAACTCGGCTTCGAGCGTCGCCGGCACCGTCGACGCCCACGAGCCGGCCTCGACGCGGCCGCAGACGACCGGCCACGGCACCGGGAACTCCCCGTACAGCGGGTGCGAGACCGACTCGCTACGCTCCGTCTCCAGCTCCATGAACGCCTCGCGGATCGCCTCGAACCGCGGGAGTACGTCCTCGCCGCGCCACCGGGTGGCCGCGTGCGCGCTCCGCCCGTCGATCTCTAAGCGGGCCATGAGCGACCCCTCGCAGGCGACGACGGGACGCAGTTCGGTGGGCTCGGCGACGATCGCCGCGTCGCGCTCGAAGGGATACGGGTTCGCGAGCGCGGCGGTCGCCGCGCCGTAGCCCCCGTCCTCCTCGCCCGCGACGGCCTCGACCACGAGCCGGAGCCCGGACGGCGGGAGGTCGATCGACCCGTCCGCGACCCCCTCGCGGACGTCCACCGCGGCGCCGACGCAGGCCGCCAGCCCCGACTTCATGTCGGCCGCACCGCGGGCGGTGAGGGTCTCGCCGTTCTCGTCGCCGTCGGCGTCCGCGGACGCGGCCCCCTCCGCGTCGTCGCGCCAGACCGGCTCGAAGGGGTCGCTCGACCACTCGGACGGCTCGGCCGGGACGACGTCGAGGTGGCCGTTCAAGACGAGCGTGGGGGCCGGGTCGTCGCCGCCATCGTCGTCGGGCATGGCGGCGTCGCTCGCGCCGCCGAGTTCGAGGACGCCCGCGACGCTGCGCCGCCCCTCGACGGCCGCCGCGTCGAGATCGTCCGGGAAGGAGGGGTGGTCGGCGAGGACGGCGGGGTCGGCGTCCCAGGCGTACGTCTCGAAGCCGAGGTCGGCGAGTCGCTCCGCGACGAACGCGGCCGCGGCCGCCTCCTCGCCGGCGGTCGATCGGTGCCGACAGAGCTCGGCGGCGAACGCGCGCATGTCGAATGCCATGCTCGCGGCGACGGCGGGGGGTCGGAAACCGTTTCGGGTGGCGGCGCCGACCCCTGCCGCGGTTCTAAACGTTTATCCCTCGGCTGACCTTATCCGGAGTCGTCTGGGCCGGTAGCTCAGTTAGGGAGAGCGTCCGGCTTTTAACCGGACGGTCGGGGGTTCGAATCCCTCCCGGCCCGCTGTCACCGCCGCGAGCAAAACCGCGAGCGGCGGTGCTGTGCCGAGGGAGGGATTCGAACCAGGGAGCGGGAGGTGAGCGAGCGGGGCGAGGCGCGAGCGAAGCGAGCGCCTCGAAAAGCGAGCGGCGAAGCCGCGAGCAGCGAGCGAACGGAAGCGACCGTGGTTCGAATCCCGTCACATCCGTTCCCTACTTCGTTCGGTCACGGGCGCGACTGACTCACTCTTACTTCGTTCGTGTGGATCCCTCCCGGCCCGCTGTCACCGCCGCGAGCAAAATCGCGATGGGCAGTGCTGTGCGGAGGGAGAGATTCGAACCCCGGTCATACCTCCCGACCGACCCACTCCAGCGCCGCCGCCCGACGGTCGAGCAGCGTCCCGAGGTGGTCCGCCTCGACGGTCTCCAGCGTTCCGTCCATCTCCTGAACGAGCGAGCGCACGGGCGGAAGCGGCGTGTTCTCGTCGCTCGTGCCGTGCCACGCGCGGACCGGGACACCGACCGAGTCGGCGTCGAGCGACGCGTTCGCGAACACCCGGTTCTCGCGTTCGACCGCCCGGGCGCCGCGGTCGAGCGCCTCGTGGAAGTCGGCCGCCACGGCCTCGGCGACCGGGTCGGAGACGGACCGGTCCGTGTATTGCGAGACGACCGCGCTCGGTCCGGAGATCGACGCGACCACATCGGAGATTCGGAACACGGCGCGGAGCGCGAACGGGACCGACGCGAGCGTCGCGAGGGCGTTCTCGGCCGGCGGGACGACGCTGCTCACCAGTCCGACCCGAGCGACGCGGTCGTCGCTCGCGGCGGCGAGCGCGAACGGGCCGCCGCCGGAGAAGCCGAGGACGCCGGCCCGGTCGACCGACTCCGCATCGAGGAGCGCGCCGAGGTCGGCCGGCCAGTCGTTCCACGTCCACTCGGCCGGCGGCGGCGACGAGCGACCGTAGCCGGGACGGTCGGGAACGAGGAGCCGAACGCCGGCCTCGGCTGCGGGCTCCGACAGCAGGGCACCGAACAGCCGCGATCCGGGGGTGCCGTGGTGGACGACGACCGGGACCCCGTCCGGGTCGCCGCCGGTCGCGTACGAGAGGATGCGTCCGTCCGAGAGGGTACACGCGTCCGTCGAGAGTTGCGCTGGGTCGGGCATCATAGCGGGACCTACGCTGCGGTTCTCAGAGGAGGGGAAAACGGGTTGCGGTGTCGGGCGGCGCGTGGCGGACGCTAACGGTCGTCGAAAGGGGGAAGAAAGCGTGTGGAGCGTCGACGTGTGACGCGCCTGCGCGTGACGCGAACCGCTCAGTACCCGAGCTGCTCGCGCACGAGGACGACCGTCGTCCGGCCCTCCTCGGTCTCGCGCCGGTAGATCAGCTGCTTCGCGATGGCTGACTCGACGCCGTACGCCTCCTGGGCGCGCTCGTTCTCAAGCGGGTACGCGACCGACTCCAGCCGGTCGAGCGCGTCGTCGAGCGTCGGAACGATCTTGTTGATCCCGGTGACGATGACGACGTTGCCCGCGGCGAACGGGTACGCGCCGATGCGGCTGCCGGAGAGGTCGGCGGCGACGAGCTCGCCCGTCTGCGCGACCGCGTTGATCCCGCCGAGGAAGTAGTCGGCCGTCTGCGACTCGCGGCGCGCGGTCTGTCGCTCCGCGTCGTCGTCGATGCCCCAGATCTGGTCCGGGAGGCTCTCCCACTCGTGGTCGCCCCCGCTCAGGAACTCGTCGAACCCGATCTCTTCGAGCGTCGTCGAGTGCCCGTTCATCACCGAGACCCCCGCGGGGATCTGGGACTTCACGGCCGCCAGCGCCTCGTCGGCGTCGTCGACGACGACCACGTCGAAGCCGCGCTCCTCTAAGTTGGCGACCGTCGCCTCAACCGTCTCGTCGTCGGGCAGCTCGTCCAGTTCCGCGTCGATCTCGGCGTCGTCCGCGTAGTCGGCTTTCTGCTGTGGCATGGTGAACGTGAGAACCTCGTCGGGAGATCGGAGGGCCGGGAGTCACTTAACCGCTCGCGGACACCGCCGTCCGGTGGTTACGCCGGTGTTACCCTCGTGTCGCGCGAGCCGAATGTGGGATGTAGTAACGCGGCACGTGGTCGGAGGCGAACGGGACGTTCGGTCGGACGACGAGCGGAACGCTACGCGGGTCGGGTCGTCATAAAAATCGCGTGTCGTCGGGGCCCGAAGGGGCGCGCGACGGTCGGTCTGCGGACGGTTCGGTGAAGCGACTGCGGTCGGCGTGGGTGAGTGTAGTTGTCCTATCGGACGCTTACATCGCGCCGCCCATCCCGCCCATGCCGCCCATGCCGCCGCCCATGCCGCCGGGCGCGCCGCCGGGGCCGCCGTCGTCGCCGCCGTCGTCCGTGCCGCCGCCCTTGAGGTCACCGGCCGCGATGACGTCGTCGATGCGGAGGATCATGACGGCCGCCTCGGTGGCGGACTCGATGGCCTGGGTCTTGACGCGGAGCGGCTCCACGACGCCCTCGGCCTCCATGTCGATCACGTCGCCCGTGTAGGCGTCGAGACCGGCGCCGAACTCGCCGCCGTCGTGGCGGGAGCGGAGGTCGACCAGCGAGTCGATGGGGTCGAGACCCGCGTTCTCGGCGAGGGTGCGCGGGACGACCTCTAATGCGTCGGCGAACGCCTCGACGGCGAGCTGCTCGCGGCCGCCGACGGAGTCGGCGAAGTCGCGGAGCTGCAGCGCCAGCTCGGCCTCGGGGGCGCCGCCGCCGGGCAGCACCTGCCCGTCGAGCAGCGTCGTGCGGACGACGCCGAGCGAGTCGTCGATGGCGCGCTCGACCTCGTCGACGACGTGTTCGGTGCCGCCGCGGAGGATGAGCGTGACGGACTTCGCCTCCTCGACGTCCTCGACGAAGATGCGCTCGTCGCCGCCGATGTCCTTCTGGGCGACGGAGCCGGCGAAGCCGAGGTCGTCCGTCTCGATGTCGTCGAGGTTGGAGACGACGCGGCCGCCGGTCGCGCGGGCGAGGCGGTTGAGGTCGCCGGACTTCGCGCGGCGGACGGCGAGGATGCCCTCCTGCGCGAGGTAGTGCTGCGCCATGTCGTCGATGCCGTCACCGACGAAGACGACATCGGCGCCGATGTCGGTGAGGTGGTCGACCATCTCGCGGAGCTGCGCCTCCTCCTGGTCGAGGAACTGCTGGAGCTGGTCGGGGTCCGTGACGTTGACCTCGGCGTCGATCTCCGTCTCCTTCACTTCGATGGCGCCGTCGAACAGCGCGACGTCGGCGTCCTCGACCGCGAAGGGCATGTTCTCGTCGACGCGCTCCTTGTCGACGATGACGCCCTCGACGAGCTCGGACTCGTCGATGGAGCTGCCGACGACCTTCTCGACGGAGACGTTCTCCGTGTCGATGCCATCGTCGTCCTGAACCGCGAGGACGGCGTCGACGACGAGCTCGGCGAGGAGGTCCTTGGAGTTCTCGGCGCCCTTGCCGGTCATCGCCGTCTCGGCGATCTCGACGAGCGTGTCGCGGTCGTCCGCGGAGACGTCGATGGCCTCCTCGTCGAGGATCTCCTTGGCCTTCTCGGCGGCCTGTCGGTACCCCTGCGCGAGGGTCGTCGCGTGGATGTCCTGGTCGAGGAGCTCCTCGGCCTGATCGAGGAGCTCACCGGCGACCACGACCGCGGAGGTGGTGCCGTCGCCGACCTCCTCCTCCTGCGTCTCGGAGACCTCGACGATCATGTTGGCCGCCGGGTGGTCGATGTCCATCTCCTTCAGGATGGTGACGCCGTCGTTCGTGACGACGACGGACCCGCCGGAGTCGACGAGCATCTTGTCCATCCCTTTCGGGCCGAGCGTGGTGCGGACGGACTCCGCGACCGCCTTGCCGGCCGTGATGTTCATGTTCTGCGCGTCCTTTCCGGAGGTACGCTGCGACTCTTCAGAAAGTACGATCATGGGCTGATTGCCCATCCGCTGACGCTGTGACATTACAGCCATTGATTGATTGTGATTCTATATAAACCCTTCGCTCGGGTCGTGCGAAACCGCAACACGGTGGGGGAGTATCGGCCGGTATGGGGTGCGTTCACACGGCTCTTTATATAGAACTCCAGATCAACTGCTGGGCGTACATTGTTTATAAACAGCCGCGGTGGCGCGTGCCTGCGAGGCCGCTTTGCGGCCGAGCAGCACCGCGCGAGGGAGTCGCTGGCTCCCGGAGCGAAGCGGAGGGTGCCAGCGACGAGGCTGGGGAGGCGTGAGGCTGCCGTGCGGGGCGGGACTCAAAGGGGCAGCCGTGAGGCGGGCGCAGGCGACGCAAGTACCGCAGGGAGCGAACGAAGTGAGCGACCGAGGAACGCAGCGAGCGTGCGCCCGCCTCACGGCTGGGGCTTTGGAGGCGTTTACCACATCGCTAGTAACGACGATTTATAAACGAACGACGGCGGCGACGCCAGCACAGAACACCACTTATTGCGGCGCGTTGAAGCTCACGTCGTCGTCGAGCTCGTTGGACATGCGCTCTAGGTACGAGTACACCGCGCCGTGCGGGGCGCCGTCGAGCAGCATCCCGACGGCCCGCCGGACCACTTCGAGCTCCTCGGGCTGGCCGACGGCGCCCACGGTCGAGCCGTAGACGACGACGTTCGCGCCCGACAGCTCCTCGATCAGTTCCCGCGTCCGACCGTTCTCGCCGATGATCCGGCCCTTCTTGCGCTGGAGGTCGTTGTCGTTGCGGGTGTGCTCGGAGAGGTCGATCAGGTCGAGCGTCCGGAGGTCGTGGTCGAGGATCGACAGCGCCGTCTCCGGCTTGAACCCGCGGCCGATCGCCTTGATGATGTCAGGCGCGACCATCGCCGCCACGGGGTCGTCGCGCTCCTCGATGGCGACGCTCCCCGACTCCGAGTCGATGTCGAGCCGCACGTTCGCCCGCTCTTCGATCTCCCGCATCGTCTCGCCGCCGGCGCCGATGACGACGCCGATACGGTCCTGCGGAACCGTCACGTGTTGCATATCACGGAGTACCCGGCGGAGCCTTTTAAGAGTGTTCCGCCGCGGGCGGTGTGTGGCCGCGTGACGGTGTCCTCCGGCCGCTTTCGGGCGACGCGGCTCCGATCTACTCGTCAGACGGCCCGTCAGATTCGCGCTCCGGCTCGCCCGACTTCCCCTCCGGCTCCCCCGTCGGGTCCGGCTCCGGCTCCGTCACGTACGCCCGGAGGTCGTCGGGGTCGACGTCGATCCCCTGTCGCGTGAAGAAGGTCGCCACGTTCTCGCAGTCGCGCTTCAGGAACTCCCCGGCGTTCGGGTGGTGGACCGTCACCGCCTGCCCGAGGTCGATGATCACCAGTTCGCCCTCGTGGATGATCATGTTGTACTCCGAGAGGTCGCCGTGGATCAGCCCGGCGCGGTAGAGCCGGCGCATGTACTCGCGGACGACCTCGTAGGCGGTCTCGGGGTTCTCCACGTCGACCTCGCTCAGCCGCCGGGCGCGGTCCTCCGCGTGCCCCACGAGCTCCATCACGAGGACGTTGCGCTGGACCGCGATCGGCTCGGGCACCCGGACGCCCGCCTTCCGCGCGCGTTCGAGGTTCGCGAACTCCTTGCGCGTCCACGCCAGCACGACCGCCTTCTTGTCGCTCGCGATCCCCTCGAAGCGCGGGTCGCCCTCCAGGTAGTCGCGCATCTGCCGGAAGTTCGAGGAGTTGATCCGGTACACCTTCACCGCGACTTCGCGCTCGGGCGTGACGCCCTCGGGGCCGCCGCGGGCCGCTTCCGACCCCGGCTCCGGCCGCTCGCCCGCCTGCCCGCCGAGCGCCTCGAAGACGCTCGCCTCCTTGCCCGTCGACACCGGCCCGCCGAAGGCGTCGACGTAGCCGTCCTGGACCAGCTTGTAGACGGCCGCCAGCGTGGCGTCGTCGAACACCGACTCCTGGAGCTTGAACTGCTCGGTGTCTTTGATCCGCTTGCGGAACTCGTCGAACTCGCGGTCCTGCCGCCGGGCGATCCGGTCGGACTCGGTGTCGGAGACGTCGAGCTGCTCCCACTCGTCGCCGGGCTGGTCCGCGGGTTCGAGCAGGCCGAAGTCCTCGCTCATTCGTGGCAGGGTTCGGCGCCGCGAGGGATAAGCGAGGGGGTCGCGGGCCGCGGCGGCTTCGCCACCGAGCCGGTCACAGCACGTCCATCGCGTCCTCGACCGGCATGTGCCCGTCGCGGACGGCCTCTAAGATCGTTCGGCGCTCCTCGGTCTCCGGGTCGGTCGCGGCCGCGTCGTCGCCGCCCTCGCCCTCGCCGACCTCCGCGAGCGTGACCTTCTCCGTCTCGCCGACGAACTCGGGGAAGTCGGTGCCGTCCGCGAGCGCTTTCTCCTTTTTGACGCGGTAGGAACCGGCGTCGGTGGTGTAGAGGTCGCCGGGGTGGAAGAAGAACCAGTCCTCGCGGTCGAACCGGACCGCGATCCGCGCCTTCGCGCCGAAGTTCCGCGCGAAGAAGAGCAGCGCCTCCACCTCCTCGCCGGTGAGGTAGATGGGGTCGCCCGCGCTCGACTTCGCCTCGATGGCGTAGAACGTCTCGCCGTCGCCCGCGAGCACGTCGGGGAGCTCCCGCTCCGTGGCGGAGCCGCTCGCCGGCGCGCGCATCACGGCGAACCCCGCCTCGTCCAAGGCGTTCACCAGCTCGCGCTCGCGGCGGTCCCCCTTCCGGTTAGCGGACACGGTCGTCGTCACCCGGTTCGGTCATGGGGGCCGTAGACGGGAGCCGGGCAAAAGCCCGGCGGGTCGCGGCCCCCGACTGCCCCGGTTCCGCGCGGCCGGCCGTCACCCTCGGAGCCGCCACCACAGCGACCGAATCTTGTAGCCGAGCGATCCCCGCTCGTACCCGTTCCAGCCGCTCATCCCGCCGGAGAGCGTCGCCGCCTCGTAGCCCGCGTCGTCGAGCACGCGAGTCGCGCGCTTGGCGACGATCCCCATCTTACAGACGGTGACGACCTCGCGGTCGTCGGGGACCTCGTCGAGCCGCCGGCGGAGCGCGGCGTCGTCGCCGCCGCGGAGTTCGTCGTACACCGGCACGTTCCGGCTCCCGTCGATCGCGCCGGCCTCGAAGTCCGCCTCGGGGCGGATGTCCAGCAGGAACGGCTCGTCGTCGGTGCCGAGGCGCTCGTCCAGTTCGGCCGGGCGGATGCGACTCATCGGCGGAGGGTCGGTCTCGCGGGGGAAATCCCTGCCGGGTGCGGCGCGTCGGTGGCGGCGATCACGCGTCCGTCGCCGGCCGTCACGCGTCCGTCGCCGGCCGTCACGCGTCCGTCGCCGGGCGTTCCCGCAGCCGCTCGGCGTGTTCGAGGACGACTCGCCCGAGCCGCTCGGTGCGGCGGCGGAGGTCGTCGTCGGTGATCCGCGGCCCGCCGTCTGAGGTGGCAGCGGCCGCGCCCGTCTCGACCTTCGACGAGGCGCCCTGGATACCGACCTCGTGGGGGACGGTCCACGCGTGGACGTTCCGGAACGTCGAGCGGAGGTGTTCGAGCGTGCCGCCGTAGGAGCCGCCGCCCGCTGTCGCGAGGAGGCCGACCGCGGTGTTCTCGTACTCGTCGGAGCCGCAGAAGTCGTGGAAGTTCTTGAACGTCGACGAGTAGGAGCCGCGGTAGACGGGCGTGCCCGCGAGGACGCCGTCGGCCTCGCGGACGCGGCGCTTCAGCGCCTCGCTGTCGCCCTGCGCGCCCTCGTCGGGGTGGTACAGCGGGAGGTCGACGGCGGCGAGGTCGATCAGGTCGGTCTCCGCGCCGGCGTCGGCCGCGGCGCCGAGCGCGACGCGGAGCGCGGCCCGGGTGGTGCTGTCCGCGCTCCGACTGCCGGAGACGGCGACGATTCGGGTCATAATCCGGGTTCGGGGGCGAGTAATAAAAACGGAGGCGATCGAAGCGGTCCGGGTACGAAGTTCTGATCGGCGGCGGTTCGTCAGCGGCGCTGGGGAGCGTTTCGTATTTTTAAATCCCAGTCGATTGTTTATAAGCGGGAGACCAGAGATCGACGGCGAACACCGCCAAAGCCCCAGCCGCTCGGCTATACGCTGACACCTCCTGATCGACGGCGACTACCTCCAAAGCCCCAGTCGGGAGGACGCCGTACGCTCGCTGCGCTCCTCACTCGGTCGCTCACTTCGTTCGCTTCCTCGTTGCGGTGCTTACGTCGCCTACGGCGTCCTCCCGACTGCCCCTTTGAGTCCCGCCCCGCGACCGCACAGCACCTCACACCTCCCCAGCCTCGTCGGCCTCCCTGTGGTCGGCCGACTCCCTCGCGCGTGCGATTCGCGCCCTTCGGGCGCTCACCGGCACGCGCCACCGCAGTTGATTTATAAACAGCCGCTATCGATTTGGCCGCGCAAGCCTCGCGAGCGACACCGGGCATTATTGTCCCCGCCGCCGACGTGGGCGACATGGATCAGATCTCCTTCGGCACGGACGGCTGGCGGGCGACGCTCGACACCTTCACCGACGAGCGCGTGCGGATCGTCGGACAGGCGGTCGCGGACCACCTCGACGCGGCGGGCCACGACGAACCGGTCGCCGTGGGGTACGACGCCCGCGAGACCTCGGAGGGGTTCGCAGAGAGCCTCGCCGAGGTGCTCGCCGGCAACGGCTTCGACGTACTCCTCCCCGAGCGCGACGCGCCGACGCCCGTCATCGCGTACGCCATCGTCGATCGCGGACTCGCCGGCGCGTGTATGGTCACGGCCTCGCACAACCCGCCCGAGTACAACGGCGTGAAGTTCATCCCGCACGACGGCGCGCCCGCACTCCCGGACGTCACCGAGGACGTCGTCGACCGCCTCGCGGAGCCGGACCTCCTGCCCGAGGCCGAGCGCGGCGAGATCGAACGCGTCGACCTCGTGAGCGACCACGCGGACGCCGCCCGCGACCTCGTGGGGCGCGTCGCCGCCCCCGGCACCGGCGACGCGCTCGACCTCTCCGGGCTCACGGTCGCGTACGACGCGATGCACGGGAGCGGGCGCGGCGTCACTGACGCGCTGCTGGAGTCGGCCGGCGCGGAGGTCGTCCGCCTGCGCTGCGAGCGCGACGTGACCTTCGGCGGCGACTCTCCCGAGCCGTCGGCCGAACACCTCGAAGCGCTCGCCGAGCGCGTCACGAACCCTGACAGCGACGTCGACCTCGGAATCGCGAACGACGGCGACGCCGATCGGATCGCGGTCGTCACGCCCGAGCGCGGCGTCCTCGACGCGAACCTCTTCTACGCCGCCTGCTACGACCGCCTCCTAGAGACCGACTCGGGGCCCGCGGTCCGCACCGTCTCGACGACGTTCCTCGTCGACCGCATCGCGGAGGCGCACGGCGAAGACGTGTACGAGACGCCGGTCGGCTTCAAGTGGGTCGCCGAGGCGATGGGCGAACACGACGCGCTGTTCGGCGGCGAGGAGTCGGGCGGGTTCACCCTCCGCGGCCACGTCCGCGAGAAGGACGGCGTGCTGATGGCGCTGCTCGCGGCCGCGACCCACGCCGCCGAGCCGTTCGACGCGCGCGTCGACCGCCTGCTCAACGAGCACGGGCGCATCGCGGCCGGGAAGGTGTCGCTCGACTGCCCCGACGACCGGAAGGAAGGCGTCCTCGACGAGCTCGAAGACCACATTCCGGAGTCCGTCTGCGGCTCCCCCGTCGCGAAGGTCGTCACCCTCGACGGGTTCAAGCTCCTATTGGAAAGCGGCTCGTGGCTGCTCGTCCGCCCCTCGGGCACCGAGCCGAAGCTCCGGGTGTACGCCGAGGCCGACTCCGAGGCCGCCGTCGACGACCTGCTCGCAGAGGGGCGCGAGCTCGTCGAGCCCCTGATCTGAGGGAGACGAACGACGGGCGGCGGCCGGTGAGGGACCCGCCCGCTCGCACGAGTTTCAGTTTCGCCTTGCGTTCGGCTCGTTTATTTATAAATTAACCTCGTATCATCGCGTACGGCCTATCGCGGCCGAGAGCCCACATGATCGACGAGCCACTGCCGGCGACCGAGCGCACCGACGCCGAACCGAAGCTGACCGAGTACACCGACGCCGAACCGAAGCTGACCGAGTGCGACGCGGCCGACCGCGAGGGACCGCCGAGCTACGACGGGACCGACCGCGACGCATCCGACCGGGGGCCTCGGGAGGAACCGGACCGAGCCACCGACCCGCCGCCCGACCGACCCGACGGTGACGCGGCCTGCGAACGCGACCGCGAACCGGACGGCGAGGGCGACGACTCGGTCGACCCCGACGCACGCGAATACCGGCTCGAACGGCTCCGACTGTGGCGGACCGTCGTCACGCTCGCGGTCGTCGTCGCCCGTCTCATCCGGTCGCTGTGAGCGGCCGGTCGCCGCTCCGATCGGGTGCCTTTTTAGGTGATACCGCCCAAGCTGAACGTATATGTTCAAGGCCATCGTGGGCGCGTCGACGTTTCAGGACGCGCTCGATTCGGTGAGCGTGTTGGTCGACGAGTGTAAGATCCGCCTGAACGAGGAGGAGCTCTCGATCCGGGCCGTCGACCCCGCCAACGTCGGCATGGTCGACCTCACGCTGGAGGCGGCCGCGTTCGAGTCGTACGACGCCGACGGCGGCGTCATCGGCGTCAACCTCGCCCGCTTGGAGGACATCGCCGGCATGGCCAACTCCGGCGACCTGATCCACCTCGAACTCGACGAGGAGACCCGCAAGCTCCACATCGAGATCGACGGCCTCTCGTACACCCTCGCGCTCATCGACCCCGACTCGATCCGCCAGGAGCCGGACATCCCGGACCTCGACCTCGCCTCCGAGATCGTCGTCGAGGGCGCCCAGCTCGACCGCGGGATCAAGGCCGCCGACATGGTCTCCGACCACATCCGCCTCCGCGTCGACGAGACCGACGAGGCGTTCTTCATCGAGGCCGAGGGCGACACCGACGACGTCAACCTCAAGCTCGACCGCGAGGACCTCATCGCGCTCACCGCCGGCCCCGCCGACTCGCTGTTCAGCCTCGACTACCTGAAGGACATGAACAAGGCGATCCCCTCCGACGCCGAGGTCACCGTCGAGCTCGGCGAGGAGTTCCCCGTCAAGCTCCACTACGGCTTCGCAGAGGGCCTTGGAAATGTGACATTTATGTTAGCCCCCCGAATTCAGAGCGACTGAAACGTCCGAATTCGCTGTTTTCGTAGGTGTCGACTATTTTATTTTTGCTCGCCTCACTCAGCTGCGACCACCGGAACCGACACCGTCACCCGCGTTCCGCGCGGCCCCCGGTCCGCGTACTCCACGTCGGCGCCGACCGCGGCGGCGCCCCACGCGACGACCCACAGCCCGAGCCCCGACCCGTGTTCGAGGGCGGTCTCGCGTCCGGACTCGACCGCCTCGACCTCGTGGTCCGGGATGCCAGGGCCGTCGTCCTCGACGGTGAGGACGTAGCGGGCGTCGCCGTCGGCGGCCGCACCGCCGTCGCCCCGGGCGCCCTCCCGGCGGAGCGACGCGCGCACCCACGTCCCGCCGTCCTCGCGCTCGACGCCCTCGCCGTCGTGGTGGTCGACGGCGTTCTCCACGGTGTTCTCGACGACCGCGCGGAGCGCGTCCGGCCTGACGCGCGTGGTCCAGTCGACCTCTCCGCCGCCGTCGGTCGCCGCCGCGTCCTCGACGTCGAGCTCGACCGTCGCCGCGTCGTCGCGCTCGCGGGCGTCCGAGACGATCGAGTCAACGAGCTCGCGGACGTCCGTCGGCTCGGGGTCGGTCTCGGCGAGCAGCCGCTCGACGGTGCCGGCCTTCTCGCCGAGCGCGGCCAACGCACCCGCGCGGCGCTCGACGGCGTCGGCCATCCGGACCAGCTCCGGGTCGTCGAGGCGGTCGCGGAGGATCTCACCGTAGCCGTGGACGACCCCGGCGTCATTTCGGAGGTTGTGGCGGAGGATTCGGTTGAGCACCTCCAACTGCTGGCGGCGGCGCTCGCGCTCGGTGACGTCGGAGAGGACGACGGTATAGCCGACGTGCGTCTCGTTTGGGTCGGTCAGCCGGGAGACGGACACCGCGTACGTGCGGCGGCCGGCGCCGTCGGCGGCGTCGATTTCGACCGTCTCGCGGGAAACGCTCTCGTCGGAGCCGGGATCAGCGGGGTCGCCGGAGTCGTCCCCGTCCGACGCCCCCGTCTCTCTCTCGTCGAGCCCGACCGGCAGGTCGAGGAAGTTGGCGAGCGGGCGGTCGCGGGCGGTCTCGGCGTCGACGCCGAGGATCGCCTCGGCGGCGGGGTTGAGCCGGACGACGCGGTGGTCCAGCCCGAGCGCGACGATGGGGTCCCGCAGGTCGTCGATGGCGGTGCGCTCGGCGGCGCGGCTGGTCGTCGGGTTCCGGTCGAACATCTCCGCCCGATTGAACGCGTACGCGTCGAGCAGGACGTGCGGGACGAACATGATCGGCGCGAGCTGGAGCTGGGGGACCGGGCCGAGCGCCAGCGCCCACGCGACCAAGGCGAACCCCGGCGGGATGGGGCTCAGCGCGACCGCGGCGCTCTCCCGGCGGTAGAGGGGCCCGTAGCTCAGGAGGGTGTCGACGAGGAGGAACACCGCACTGGCGACGAGGACGGTCTCCGCGGCGACGGTGAGGTACGCCCACGGCCCGAGCGCGTAGGAGACGGTCTCGACGCCGAAGACCGGGTCGCGTCCGAAGTCGGTCCAGAAGGCGCCGTGGAGGGAGTTCGTGACCAGCAGGAGCGTCGAGAGGAGGCCGAAGCCGACGATCGTCGCGAACAGGCGACCGCGGACGACGTCGCTCCGACCGGTGTACTCTAAGGCGAACCCCAGAAAGGCCACGCCGGTCCAGATGACGCCGAGCCACGTCGCCGTTTCGAGCAGGGCACGGAGGGCCGGGTCGGCCACGAGCAGCCCGGTCCCGTAGGCGAAACACCACGTCGCCTGCGCGGCGAACACCGCGAGGAACCAGTCGACTCCGGGGCGACCGCGGCGTTCGCGGATCGCCCACGCGAGCAGGACCGCGCCCGCGCCGCCCGCGAACGAACCGACGACCGGCCACGCGGGGACGGCGTCGAACATGTGTCGGTCCCGAAGGCGAGCCGCGAGGTAAAACTGTCGCGGGCGGCGGCGGCGTCCGCCCGCGCTCAGTCGGCCGCCCGGGCGAACGCGACCGCCACGGGCGCGAGCAGCAGCGCGCCGATCAGGAACGGCGACGCGACGGCGACCGTATACAGCACCGCCATCAGCGGCGGGCCGACAGTGCGCCCGAGGCTCGACGCGCCCTGCGTCACGCCGAAGGCGGCCCCCTGGTCGGCGTCGTCGGCCGACGCGGAGACGAGCGTCGCCAGCGAGACGTTGACGAGGGCGTTGCCGAGCGAGAGCGCCGCGAGCGCGGCGAGCAGCGCGACCAGCGGGAGCGTGAGCCAGCCCGGGCCGCCGAGAGCGACGCCGCCGGCGACGCGGTCGACGAGGCCGGTCGCAGGGATGGCCACGAGCGCGACGGCGAGGACGACTGACCCGGCGGCGACGAGCGTCCGCGAGGAGACGACCCGCGAGAGCCGCCCGACGAGGACGCCCTGATTGATCGCGCCGAGGACGCCGACGTAGGTGAGGAGGAACGCCGCGCTCGTCGCGTCGTAGCCGAACGCGTCCGCGACGTACGGGATGAACATCACCTGAACGCCCGCGAACGCGACCGCGACGACGAAGTACGCGACCGTCAGCGGCCGGAGCGACGCGGAGGCCAGCGCGTCGCGGAACTGCCCGATCGCGGTCGTCCGGCGGGGCGGCGGGCCCCCGTCCGCGTCCTCGGTCGGTCGCGTCCGAGTCGGCTCCTCCAAGAAGGCGAACCCGACGAGGACCGCGAGGAAGCTCATCCCCGCCGCCGCGAAGCTCGGCAGGGAGTAAGCGGTGGCCGGGACGAACGCCGGGAAGAGGGCGTCGGCGCGGGCGACGACGGCGTCGGCGGCGAGCAGGCCCCCGATCGCCGGCCCGAAGACGAACCCGAGCGCGAACGACGCGCCGACGAGGCCGAGCGCGCCCGCCCGTCGGTCGCGCGGCGTGATGTCGGCGACGTACGCCTGCGCGGCGGCGATGTTGCCCCCCATGGCGCCCGCGAGCGTGCGGGAGGCGAACAGCGTCGCCAGCGCCGTGACGGGGCCGAACCGTGCCCCTGCGGGCCCGGCGTAGCCGAACGTCACCCACGCGACGCCGGCGGTCGCGAGCGACGCGAGGAGGACCGGGCGGCGCCCGATCCGATCGGAAAGCCGGCCGAGCGTCGGCGCTGCGAGGAACTGCGCGAGCGAGTACGAGGCCGCGAGCAGCCCGATGAAGGCGTCGCTGACGCCGAAGGACCTGACGTAGAAGGGGAGGATGGGGATCACGATCCCGAAGCCGACCAGGTCGATGAACACGACGCCGATCACCACCGCGAGCGCCCGGCGCGGGTTGGCGACGGCCGGGGGTCGGTCAGCCCCTCTCTCGCCGTCGGAGGTATCGGCGTCCGCGGCGTCGGCGGCGCCGACCTCGTCGAGACCGTCCGCGCTCGACGCCGCACCGGCTTCCGGGTGTGTCACGGTAGTGAGAGGTCGCGCGGGGACTTAAGCGGGCGGCCGCGGCGAGTCACAGGTGCCGCTCGATGACGCGCTTCGCGGCCTGTCCCTTCTCCTTCCAGCCGTATCCCTCGTCGTACACGTGGCGCTTGGCGTCGACGAGCTCCTCGGGGGTCGACTCCTCGAAGCCGCCGCGGTCCCACGCGCCCGACTCGTGGAGCCATTCGATAACGTTCTCGCGGGTCTCGGGCCACGAGAGGCCGACCATCTCGTACCACGCCACCATCGCGAAGACGGCGTTGTCGTGGCAGCCGGGGACGGAGCCGTGCTCGTAGACGGTGCGCATCGGCTCGCGGGTGGGCTCGGAGACGCGCTCCTTGAACTCCGCGGCGGTGAGCAGGCGGAGGCGGTCGCCGTCCTCGATGACGCGCTGATCGCGCTGAAGCGCGCCGAGCGCCGCCTTGTGGAGCCCGCCCCAGTCCGCCGGAATCGCGTCCCGCAGCGCCGCCTCCGTGAGGCCGTCGGGCTCGGCGGAGAGCACCGACAGGAGGTCCGTGTACGCCTTCTCGACGGTCGGCCAGCTCACGCCCTCGAACTCGCAGTCGGCGTCGTGAAGGCTGTTCGTCGTCCGACAGCCGGGACACGGGTAGCGGAACGTCGGCACTGGATGGGTGTGAGCGGCCGCCGGAGTTAGGGTTTTCGCGACGGTTCGGCGGGAGCGACGCGCCGGAACCAGCACGGACGTTCGTGGGGTTCCGAAACGTTTACTCGCCGTCCGGTCGCGGATCAAGACGGTATGACAAAGGTCAGCGTTATCGGTGCGGCGGGGACCGTCGGAGCCGCGGCCGGCTACAACCTCGCGTTGCGCGACGTGGTCGACGAGCTCGTCTTCGTCGACATCCCGGACCAGCGCGAGACGACGATCGGGCAGGCGGCCGACGCGAACCACGGCGTCGCCTACGACTCGAACACGACCGTCCGGCAGGGGGAGTACGAGGACACCGCCGGCTCGGACGTCGTCGTGATCACGGCCGGAATCCCGCGCAAGGAGGGCCAGACCCGGATCGATCTGGCCGGCGACAACGCGCCGATCATGGAGGACATCGGCTCGTCGCTCGCCGAACACAACGACGACTTCGTCACCGTCACCACCTCCAACCCGGTCGACCTGCTCAACCGCCACCTCTACGAGGCGGGCGACCGCGACCGGCACAAGGTGGTCGGCTTCGGCGGCCGGCTCGACTCCGCGCGCTTCCGCTACGTCCTCTCCGAGCGGTTCGACGCGCCCGTGAAGAACGTTGAGGCGACGATCCTCGGCGAGCACGGCGACGCGCAGGCGCCCGTCTTCTCGAAGGTGCGCGTCGACGGCCGCGACCCGAGCTTCGACGCCGACGAGAAGGAGCAGATCCTCGCGGACCTTCAGGAGTCCGCGATGGATGTGATCAGCCGGAAGGGCGCCACGCAGTGGGGGCCCGCCACCGGCGTCGCGCACACCGTCGAGGCGATCCTCAACGACACCGGCGAGGTGCTCCCCTGCTCCGTCGTCCTTGACGGCGAGTACGGCTACGACGACACCGCGCTCGGCGTGCCCGCGAAGCTCGGGTCCGACGGCGTCGAGGAGGTCGTCGAGTGGGACCTCGACGAGTACGAGTCGGAGCTGCTCGACGAGGCCGCCGAGAAGCTCTCCGAGCAGTACGAGAAGATCGCGTAGGGCCGTTCGCGGGAATCGGTCGCCGCCACCCACCGGATTTTTACCGCTGCCGCGCGCTCCTCCGAGCATGAACCGCGCCGAGATCGACACCGACGACCTCCTGAAAGTCGTGTTGCTGCTCGTCATCGCGTGGCTTCTCCTGGAGATCGTGGGGGCCGTCCTCGAGGTCGCCTCCTGGCTGTTCGACGCCATTCCGACGCTGATCGGGGTCGCGCTCGTCGTCGTGATCGCCTTACACCTCACCGATCGGATCTGAGTCGAACGCCGACGTGTTCAGCCTCAACGTCCCGCTGCCGCCCGCGGTGGAGCGGCTCGCGGCCGATCTCCACCCGAAACTAACGGGCTTCGACCACGTGCGCGACCGGCGCACGCTCGTCTGTAAGCGGTTTGGCGTCGGAGACGTGCGGGACGAGGAGGGCGAGCGAGCAGACCGGGGAGACGCACCGCCCCGTGAGGAGGCCCTCGACCGCCTCCGCGAGCGGCTTCGCCGGCCGCTCGCCGGCGTCGACCCCTTCGAGGTCGCCGTGACCGGCGTCGACGTCTTCGACGCGCCGCGGTCGGGGTCGCGGCCGGTGGTGTATCTGGCCGTCGAGAGCGACAAACTGATTCGGCTCCATCGGCGGCTGTGTGCGTTGTTCGGCGCGGTCGAGGGGATCGAGGGCGACGAGTACGTGCCGCATATCACGCTGGCGAGAGGTGGGAATCCGGAGCCGGGCGTCGTCGCCGACCTCGTCGACGCCGAGTTCGAGCCGGTCCGGTGGCGGGTCCACGCGCTCGACGTGTGGGACCCGGAGTTCCGGGAGGTCGCGGCGAGCGTCGATTTATAAGTGATCGATTGCGGGGTGTCGGTGACTACCACCAAAGCCCCAGTCGCTCGCTAATAAATGGCCAACCACAGATCGACGGCGACCACCGCCAAAGCCCCAGTCGCGAGGACAGCACACGCTCGCTGCGCGCCTCGTCACTCGCTTCGCTCGTTCCTGCGGTGCTTACGTCGCCTGTGCTGTCCTCGCGACTGCCCCTTTGAGTCCCACCCACCGCACAGCGACCGCACCTCACACCTCCCCAGCCTCGTCAGCCGGCCTCCGCTTCGCTCCGGCCGGCTGACTCCCTCGCGCGTGCTCCTCGCGTCCTTCGGACGCTCGGAGGCACGCGCCGACCGGACAAGGGTACTGTATATAAATGAGCGACGGCCGCGACCGACTACGCGTCGTCGACCCCGTTTGGCTCCTCAACCGCGTGATGCGGCCCCACCGGCCCGTGCGTCGGGCAGACGCCGGCGATGGGCGTCGCGTTGAGACAGCAGGCGCGCTGTTCGCTCGCGACGAGGCCCCGCGAGAGGGGCTCGCCGCAGCGGGCGCAGTACGACTCCGCCTCGTCGCCGGCCATCCCTCAGCGCTCGCGGATCCGCATCGGCACCGGATGGTTCGGATGCATCGTCAGCGAGCCGCGCAGGGCGAGGCTCGGCCCCTCGTAGTCGAGGTCGAACCGCGAGCAGACCGTCGCGAGGATTATTTTTGCCTCCAGAAGCGAGAACGCCTTCCCGATACAGTGGCGCGGGCCGCCCCCGAACGGGAAGTAGGCGAACCGGGGGCGTTGACTCCGTCGCTCGGATGTCCAGCGGTCTGGGTCGAACGCCTCGGGGTCGTCGTACCAGCGCTCGGAGCGGTGGATCACCCACTGCGAGACCATCAGCGCCGACCCCTCGGGGATCCGGTACCCCCCAGTTTCACGTCGAGCTTCGGCTCGCGGAACAGCGTGTAGACGGGCGGGTAGAGGCGCATCGACTCGTTGAGCACGCGCTCAGTGTACTCCATGTCGCGGACCGCGTCCGCAGTCAGGGGGCTCCCGTCGGCAGTCGCGTCGTCCGCTGCGCGACTGCCATCGACCGCCGCATCGGCCTCGCCTGCGACCCGCTCGCGGGCCTCGGGGTGGTTCGAGAGGAGGTAGAACGCGTAGGTGAGCGCGAGCGCGGTGGTGTCGTGGCCGGCCAGCAGCATCGTCACCAGCTCGTCACGGAGGTTCTCGTCGGTCTGCTCGCCGCGGTCGCGGGCGCGGAGCAGGACGGATAGCAGGTCCATCGGGAGGTCGGCGTCGGGGTCGCCGGGCGGCCCGCGGACGCCGGTCCCGTCCGGGCCGGCTGGGTCGACGCTCGGGTCGCGCTCCGTGCCGCGCCGGCGCGCGACGATGTCATCGATCACCGATTCGAGCGTGTCGATCGCGGCGTCGAACTCGCGGTTTTCGCGGGTCGGCAGCCACTCCGGGATCAGGTACCGGCGGGGGTCCGGCTCGAACCGGGCGCCGAGCGGTTCGAGGTTCTCTTGGACCGTCTTCACCTCCTCGTCGGAGATGTCCGCGCCGAACATCGCCGTGACGATGATTTTGACCGTGAGCCGCGCCAACTCCAGCTGGAGGTCGACGACGTCGCCGTCCTCCCAGTCGGCGACGTGCGACTCGGCGTGGTCGGCCATCACGCCGGCGAGCGCGCCGATCCGCCGGTTGTGGAAGGCGGGATTCGCCAGCGTGCGCTGGCGCTTCCACGTGTCGCCCTCGCTCATCAGGAGGCCGTCGCCGAGCAGCGTGTCCATCGCGTCGTCGAACTGCGGCTTGCGGTAGCGGTCCGCGTCGGCGACGAGCACGCGCTCTACATCGGCAGGGTTCGTGAGCAGGTACGTCTCCCTCGGGCCGAGGTTCAGTCGCACCACGTCGCCGTAGCTGTCGGCGCAGGCGCGCAGGAAGCCGAACGGGTCGTCCGCGAACTGGCGACCGTTGCCGAACAGGGGGTCGCCCAGGGGTCCGGGCGGCGTAACGGACATACGATTTCTGGGGGTTGAGCGGGGTTAAACGTTCGGCGGGGAGCAAATCAGGAGCCGAAAACGGACGAGCGAAACGGACGAGCGAAAATCGACGGGACTCGGTGGGTGAGCGTCGCTACCGCGCGTCCAGCTGCTCGACGCGGGCGATCAGCTCGTCGACGGCCGCCTCCTGGTCGTCGGTGGCGTCGACGATGCGCTCGGTCGCGTCCTCGGTGCGGTCGGAGCGCTCCCGGACCGCCTCCAGCGAGGAGGTGAGCTCCTCGACGGTCGCGGCCTGGTCGTCGGTGGTCCGGGCGACCTCAGCGACGCCGGCGGCCGCCTCGTCGACGGCGTCGGCGATCTCTTCGAGCGAGTCGAGAACCGTCTCGATCTCGGTGCCCGCATCCTCGATGCGCTCGTGGGAGCGCTCGACGGCGGTGGTGGTCTCCGCGGACTGCGCCTGCAGCTTGTCGAGGCTCTCCGTGATCTCCTCGGTGTAGCCGCGGGTCTCGTCGGCGAGCTTCTTCACCTCCTCGGCGACGACCGCGAAGCCGTCGCCGCCCTCGCCGGCGCGGGCGGCCTCGATGTTGGCGTTGAGCGCGAGCAGGTTCGTCTGCTCGGCCACGTCGGAGATGACCTCGATGACCTCCTCGATGTCGTCCATGCGCTCGGAGAGCGCACCGACACTCTCGACGAGCTCGTCGCCGATCTCGACGACGTCCTCGGTCGCCTCGCGGGCGTCCTCGCTGGCGTCGAGCCCCTCGTCGGCGGCGTCGGCCGCCGCGACCGCGGCGGAGTCGACCTCGTCGGCCGTCGCGGCCACCTCCTCCATCCCCGCGGAGAAGGACTGCATCTCCGAGACGCTCTCTTCGAGGAGCTCGTTCTGCTCGTCGACGTTCTCGGCGATGTCGGCGGCCGCGGCGCTCGCCTCCTCGACCGTCTCGTCGAGGTCGCGCGCCTTCTCGTGGACGCCCGAGGAGAGCTGGTCTAAGTTCTCGGCCATCTGGTTGACGACGTCGATGACGCGGACCAGGTCGGCGCTGAGGTGATCGAACGAGTCGCGGCGGCTCGCGCGGGCGTCGAGGTCCCCCTCGCCGATCGCCTCCGCGGTCTCCCGAACCTCCGCGACCAGCTCGCCCGTGGCGTCGCGCTGGTTCACGTTCTCGGTCCGGTCGACGACGACCTCGGTCACGCCGACGAGCTCCCCGGTCTCCTCGTCGTACATCGCGGTCGCCGTGAACTCGATGTGGCGCTCGTCGCCGTGGCGGTCGACCATCGTGCTGGTGTCGCGGTAGCGGTTGCGGCCGGCCTCGCGACGCTCGACGCCGTGGACCTCATCGGCGGTGTCCGGCACGTCGAGCACCTTGTCGGCGAGCGTGTCGGCCCGTCGGCCGTCGGGGTAGAACAGCTCCGAGACGTGGTCGTGGCCGATCGCCTCCTCGCGCTCGACGCCGGTGAGCGACGCGATCGCCTCGTTCCACTCCGCGACGTTCCCCTCGCAGTCGAGGATGAAGGTCGGGACGCTGGTGGCGTTGAACACCTGCTGGAAGCCGGCGCCCGCGAGCGTCGCCGCGCGGTTCACGCCGTCGGCGTCGGTGAACGTGTGGTCGCCGGTCCGGTCGACGACGTCATTCGATGTCCCGTCGGCCGATCCGGCAGAATCGGGTCCGTTCTCGACGACGACGCCCCCGTCGGGGACCGACCGAGAGTCGGTCCCCCGTCCGAGTAGCCGCCGCAGACGCTCGCGAAGTCCCGTCATGTCTACGTCACCGTCTCCCAACCGGCATCATAAACCGTACGTTCCGGTATTCGAGTTTGATAATCGGAGAAGACCGGGCGGCGGCGGGGACGCCCCGCGGCGGCGAGTCGGGAGCGCCCGGCCCGCAGCGTTCAATGGCGTCCGGCGGCTACGGCGATCCGAGACCGATGGACGCCGACGCGGTGCGCGAGCGGGCCCGCGACCTCCCGACGGAGCCGGGGGTCTACCAGTTCCGCGCGGGCGAGACGACGCTGTACGTCGGGAAGGCGCTCGACCTCCGCGACCGAGTGCGGTCGTACGCGGACCCCCGCTCGGGCCGCATCCGCGGGATGGTCGAGCGCGCCGACCGGATCGAGTTCGCGGTCACCGACACGGAGACGCAGGCGCTCCTCTTAGAGGCGAACCTCATCAAACGGCTCCGGCCGCGGTACAACGTCCGGCTGAAGGACGACAAGTCGTACCCCTTGGTCGCCTTCTCAGACCACGAGGTGCCGCAGATCGAGGTGACCCGCGACCCCGAGGCGGGCGCGGTCGCGTACGGTCCGTTTACCGACGTGGGCCGCGTCGAGACCGTGGTGAAGGCGGTGCGGGAGGTGTACGGCCTCCGCGGCTGCTCGGACCACAAGTACGAGGGCCGCGACCGGCCCTGTCTCGACTACGAGATGGGCATCTGCTCGGCGCCGTGTACCGGCGAGATATCCCCCGAGGAGTACGCCGAGGACGTCGCCGCCGCGCGGCGCTTCTTCGAGGGGGAGACGGGCGCGCTCGCGGACCCGCTGCGGCGGCGGATGGAGGCCGCGGCCGAGGCGAACGAGTTCGAGCGCGCCGCGAACCTCCGCGACCGATTGGAGGCCGTGGAGGCGTTCCACGGCGAGGGCGGCGAGGCGGTCAGCGACCGGACCGACGACCGCACCGTCGACGTGCTGGCGGCCGCGGTGGAGGGCGACACCGCCCGCGTGGCCCGGCTCCACAGCGAGCGCGGCCAGCTGGTCGACCGGAGCCGGCACCGACTCGACGCGGCGGCGGTGGAGGACGCTGGCGGCGGGGACGCGGCAGCGAGCGGTGGGGACGAGGCGGACCCCGCCGACCCCGACGCCAACACCCCCGCGGCCGTCCTCGCGGCGTTCCTCGCGCAGTACTACGCCGAGCGGGAGTTCCCGGACGCGGTCCTCCTCGCCGAGCGGCCCGCCGACCCCGACGTGGTCGACTGGCTGGAGGGCGAGGGCGTCGCGGTCCGGGTCCCGGGCGCCGGCCGCGAGGCGAAGCTCGTCGAGCTCGCGCTGAAGAACGCCCGGAAACGCGGCGGGCGCGACGATCCCGTGGGCGCGCTCGGCGACCGGCTCGGAATCTCACGCCCCGAGCGGATCGAGGGGTTCGACGTGAGCCACGCGCAGGGGACCGCCGTGGTCGGCTCCGACGTCTGCTTCGTCGACGGGAGCGCGGAGACGGCCGACTACCGCCGGAAGAAGCTCACCGACCGCAACGACGACTACGCGAACATGCGCGAGCTGGTCCGGTGGCGCGCCGAGCGCGCGCTCGAGGACCGCGACGACCGGCCCGACCCGGACCTCCTCCTGATCGACGGCGGCGAGGGGCAGCTGGGCGCCGCCCGCGACGCCCTCGCGGAGACGGGCTGGGACGTCCCCGTCGTCGCCCTCGCGAAGGCCGAGGAGATGGTCGTCACCCCGACCGGCACCCGGCGGTGGGACGAGGACGCCCCCGAACTCCACCTGCTCCAGCGCGTGCGCGACGAGGCGCACCGCTTCGCCGTCTCCTACCACCAGACCGTCCGCGACGAGGTGGCGACCGTCCTCGACGACGTGCCCGGCGTCGGCCCCGAGACGCGCCGCCGCCTCCTCCGGCGGTTCGGCTCGGTCGAGAACGTCCGCGACGCCTCCCGCGACGACCTCACCGACGTCGACGGCGTCGGCGATGCGACCGCCGACACGCTTCGCGAACGCTTATAAAAGAACGAAGCGGTCGGCGCGTGCCTGCGAGCGGCCGCCATCGGCGGCCGCGAGACAGCACCGCGCGAGGGAGTCGGCCGACCGCAGGGAGGCCGACGAGGCTGGGGAGGCGTGAGGTGCTGTGCGGTCGCGGTCGGGTGGGACTCAAAGGGGCAGCCGGGCGGCGGGCGCAGGCGAAGTAAGCACCGCAACGAGGGAGCGAACGGAGTGAGCGACCGAGTGAGGAGCACAGCGAGCGTGCGCCCGCCGCCCGGCTGGGGCTTTGGAGGCGTTCGCTGCCGATCCGCGATCACTCGTTTCGGCTCGGTTAGGTCGGATAAATCGGACGCGTGCCCAAGTGAAACTCACAGACCGGTGCGAACTGGCCAGTTCCGGGGTCGACGCATCTTCCCCGTGAATGGCTTTTTATTCGCTCGAAAACAGACGGAGACGATGCCCTCCACTCGCCGTGGGTTCGCGTGCGTCGCCGCCGCCCTCGCCGTCGGGACGGCCGGTTGTACCGATCGGCTGAATACGGAGCGATTACGGACCGTACGCCTCGATCTGTCGAATCGGACGGAGGCGTCTCTCGCGTTTCACTTCGTGTTGGAATCGGAGGGAGACCTCGGCCGATGGCGGAAATTCGCCCTCGACGCGGACGAGCGCCGGCGGGTCAGTTTCCAGCCGAAGAGCGACAGGGAGTGGTCGGGATACCACGCCGTGGCGGGAGACAGGCGGGTGTCCGGCTCGCTTCTCGGTCAGGGGGACGAGCGGTCGTGTCTCCAACTCGACTACGAGATCACGGACGCCGAGATCAGGGCGATAATGTCGAGTGAGCAACCCTTGTGCCGCGACGAGTAGGCGCCCCCGTACCGAGTGGTCGGTGCGGGGGAGACAGCAACCGCCTCGGGGTTCGACGGGATCCCGTATTTATAAGCGACCGCGATCGATCCGTACCCGACCATGCGCGCGTTCTTCGCCGTCGACCTCCCGGACTCGCTCGCGCCGGCCGTCGCGGACGCGCAGGCCCCGTTCGCGGACGCGGCCGGCGTCAACCCGGTCGACCCCGAAAAGGCCCACGTGACGCTGAAGTTCCTCGGCGAGATCGGCGGACGCGACGACGAGACCGAACCGACGGTCGACGACGTGATCGCGGCCGGCGAGCGCGCGGTCGACCGCGCCGCCGTCGGCCCGTTTAAATGTACCATCGCCGACCTCGGCGTCTTCCCGAACCGCGAGTACATCTCCGTCGCCTGGGCCGGGGTCGACAGCGGGACCGAGGAACTCACCGCGCTCCACGAGGCGCTCGAAGCGGAGACGACCGCGCTCGGCGTCGACCCGGAAGAGCACGAGTTCACCCCGCACGTCACGCTGGCCCGGGTCGAGAACGGGACCGGCGCCGAGGCGGTCCGCGGCGCGCTCGACGCCGACGACCCCGAAATCGGGAGCTTCGCGGTCGACGAGATCCGACTGATGAGATCGACGCTGACCGAGTCGGGGCCCGAGTACGACGTCGTCCGGGGGTTCGACCTCGGGTGAGGCGCTCCGACACGCGTCTCCGGTGAGATTCTCACCGCTGATAGCCGCGGGCGTACGTTTAACGTACCGGATCGGAGAGGGGTTCACAGATGGACGACGGGCCGCGATCGGAGGGCGCTACGGGATCGGCGGGGAGCGGCGGCGCCGGGCGGAGCGGCCGTCCGACCGACGGTGGCCCCCCGGCGGTGGCGCGGCTCGACCGGCGGTTCGACGCGTCGACGCGGCGCGAGGCGGCCGAGGCGCTCGGCAACCCCTCCAGTTCGATGAGCGCCGCCGCCGAGCGGGTCGTCGAGGGGCTGTTCGAGACCGCGCTCGGCGATCCCGACGAGGCCGTCCGCGCGGCGGCGATCGAGTCGCTGTACTTCCACGGCGACGACCACGTCGACCGGTTAGCGCGGCGGATCGCCGAGCGACGGGCCGCCGAAGGCGACTCCCGGGCGGCGGGACGCGGCGTCGCCGAGACGTTCTCGCGCTGGCTGGAACACGACCGGGCCGCGTATCGGATGCTCGGCGCGACCGGGCTGTCGGCCGTCGGCGACGAGGGCGCCGCCGGCCGGCTCCGCGAGGCGTTCGACGACGACGACGCGCGGGTCCGCGCTCGGGCCGTCAGGGGATACGCGCGGGTCGGCGGCGAGGCGGTCGAAGCCGTCCGACCGCTGGTGAACGCGCCGAACGAACTCGTGCGCGGCGCCGCGCTCGACGCGCTCGTCGCGATTGACAGCGCCGACGCGGTCGAACTGCTCGCGCTCGCGGCGCGGCGCGGGAACGAGCGGCTCCGCCTCGCCGCCGTCGACCGACTGGGAGCGCTCGACCGACGGGACGCGACCGGGGTACTGATCGGGTCGCTACGGGACCCCGCCGAGGCGGTCCGCCGGGCGGCCGCGAGGTCCGTCGCCGCGGTGGTCGCCGAGGCAGACGCGGTCCCCGCGGGCGACGTTCGCGACCGCCTCCTCGCCGAGCGACCCTTCGAGGCCGACGGCCCGCTCGCGGCGTTCCGGGCGGTCGCCGCGGAGCGAACCGCGGCCGACCGGGCCGCGGAGAGCAGGGACGCCGCCGGGTCGCGGGAAGGCGTGACCTCCGGATCGCGGGAGCGCGTCGACGCGAAGACCAAGCGGTACGCGGCGTGGCTGTACTGTGAGCTCCTCGAGGCCGCGGACCCGACCGCCGCCGACCGGTCGGCGGCCGTCAAATGGCTGATCGACGCGCTCGACCACCGCGACCGGCTAGTCGCGGACCTCGCCGCCGCGTACCTGCCGCGGATCGTCTCGGCGGACGCGACCGAGGAGGACCCCTCAGAGGGCGCGACCGAGTCCCCGCTCGGCGTCGACGTCGAGCGGAACCTGCGGGCGCTCGCGAGCGACGAGGCCGCCGCCGAGGCGGCGCGGGAGCGCGCCAGAGCGGTGCTGCGGCGGTTCAAGCGGGCCGTCGTCGAGGCGGCCGCGGACCGCCACGTGGAGTACGTGTACGTCCGCTGGCCCGCGGACTACACCGAGAGCTACAACGAGTGACCGATCGACGAGACGGCTGGGGACCGGGCGTCCGCAGACGCGGACGCGCTAGCGACGGAATCCGCGTCGACCGCCTGGGCGCCGCGAAACCCGAGCCTACGGCCGGCGAACGAACCGGCCGTCGTCGACCGCGACCGTCAGGTCGATGGTCTCGTCGAGGAAGTTCAGGACGGTGGCGACGTTCCGGTCCGCGTCGGCGTCGACGTACAGCTGTAACACGCCCCCCGCGTCCCCGAGGCGCGCGGCGAGCATGCGGACGAACGCCACCGCGCGTTCGACGTCGAAGGCGGCGACGATCTGGTGGAAGACGCTCACCTCCAGCGAGACGCGCTCGCCGGGCTCGTGGTTGGCGTCGAGGATCCGCGAGACCGTCTCGCCGACCTCGTCGGGGGAGAGGCGCGGGTCGAGCTCGACGATCTCGGCGTTGCGTCCCTCGAAGTCGACGTCGGGCGTCGCCTCGAAGTCGTACTCGCCGGTCGAGACGATAACCGTCCGCCGGGGCCACGCGTCGAGAGCCCCGTCGAGCGCGCGCACTAACCGCTCCGGGGTGGGAGTCACGGCCACCGCCAGCCCCGCGGCGCCGTGGAAGTGCGTCCGGAGCGGGTCGGCCTCGTCGCCGGCCGCCGGTGCGTCGACGCGAACGACGCCGTCCCAGCCCACCAGGTCCGCCACGTGCGTCCCGCCGGCGATCCGGTCGACCACGTGCTCGTGGAGGTGCGTCTTGAACTCGGCGACGGCGCCGTCGGTGTCGTAGGCGGTCTTCGCGGTGGCGCAGTACGGACAGTCCCAGCTCACGCGGAAGTCCGACTTCGAGAGGGCGTCCGAGTGGTGGGCGAGCAGGTGCGACCCCGTCACGTCGGCCATCTCCGAGCGGTCCCGCGTCCACGCGACGAACCCGCACCGGTCACACGCCCAGCGGCTCACCATGGTCGAGAACGTACCTCACGAGACCCGTCGGAAGCACATGTATGTTGTGTTATGTGTGGCCGGCCGCCGCGCGCGGCTGGCCCGGCGGGCGCGACGGGCGCGACGACGGCGGTCACGCGGAATCGACCGACCCGTCGCCCACCCCCGACGCGAACCCGTTCTCGTCGGCGTGTTCCACGCGTACCCGAGTGACCCGCGTCGCGGTCGCGCCGGTGACGGCGAGCGTGACGTCGCCGACCGCGACGCGGTCGCCCTCGGACGGCAGCCGCCCGAGCTGTCGAGTTATCAGGCCCGCGACGGTCTCGGCGCCCGCGTCCGCTGGCAGCGCGAGCCCGAGCGTCTCGTTGAGGTGGGCGACCGTCGTCCAGCCGCGGACCACGGCGGCGTCGGGCGCGACCACGTCGACGGCGTCCGTCTCCCACCGACCGACCAGCTCACCGACGACCTCCTCGAAGAGGTCCTCTAAGGTCGCGATCCCGACGACTGCGCCGTGTTCGTCGACGACGATCACCATTCGGGCCTCGCTCGTGCGCATCTCCGCGAACAGCTCGTCGAGCGGCTTCGTCTCGGGGACGAACGTCGGCTCGCTGAGCGCGCTCGCGAGGTCGGCGCCCGCCTCGTTCGCACGGATGGCGTCGCGGACGTCGAGGATGCCGACCACGTCGTCGCGGTTCTCGCCGTAGACGGGCATCCGGGTGACGCCCTCGCTCGCGGCCCGCGAGAGCGCGTCCGCCGGCGTCGCCGTCCGCGGGAGCGCGACCACGTCGGTCCGGGGGACCATCACCGCGTCGACGGTCGTGGTCTCCAAGTCGAGGACGCCGCGGATCATCGCCCCCTCGTCGGGGTCGAGCGCGCCCGCGGCCTCGCCCGACCGCACGAGCGTCGCGATTTCCTCGCGGGTGAGGTACGACTCGATCGCGGACTCGCCCCCCGTGAAGCGGTTGACGACCCCGGAGAGCGCCTCGAACACGTACAGGACGGGGCGGAGGACGCGCTGGATCGCGACGACGATCCGTGAGACGCGGAGCGCGTGCTTCTCGGCGTTCGCGACCGCGTACGACTTCGGCGCGATCTCGCCGAAGACGATGACGAAGAGCGACGTGACGAGCGTCGACCCCGTGGCCGCCTCGCCGCCGGAGAAGCCGAACCGGACGAACACCGCGGTCGCGACCGACGCCGCGGCGATGTTGGCGACGTTGTTGCTCACCAGCGCCGTGACGAGGAAGCGGTGCGAGTCGTCGCGCAGCGCCGACAGCGCCCGGGCGCCAGGGACGTCGGTCGCGACGAGCGAGTCGATCCGGTGGGTCGGCACGGAGAACACCGCGAGTTCCGAACTGGAGAAGAAGGCGCTCACCGCGGTCAGCGCGAGGATGGCGCCGACGCCGACGAACGCGATCGTGAGGTCCATACTGTCACATGCGGCCGGGTATAAAAGGGAGTACCGACGTGGTGATACCCACGAACGCGCATTCTCCACCGGAAACGGAGGGGTCGATACCCACGAGCGCGGATCCGTCCGGGCGGCAAAACGGCGCGATTCGGAAAGCGTTAACCCCGCGCCGCGGGTGCGTTTCGGCATGAAGGTACTCGTGACCGACCCCATCGCGGACGCGGGGTTGGACCGACTCAGAGACGCCGGCCACGAGGTCGTCACCGACTACGAGAGCGAGGGGGACGACCTGCTCGACGCCGTCGCCGACGCGAACGCGCTGATCGTGCGGTCTGGGACCGACGTGAACGAGGCCGTCTTCGAGGCCGCGAGCGACCTCGTCATCGTCGGCCGCGCCGGCATCGGCGTCGACAACATCGACATCGAGGCCGCCACCGACCACGGCGTCATCGTCGCGAACGCCCCCGAGGGGAACGTCCGCGCCGCCGCCGAGCACACCGTCGCGATGACGTTCGCCGTCGCGCGCTCGATCCCGCAAGCCCACGGGCGCCTCGTCGGCGGCGAGTGGGCGAAAGGCGAGTTCCTCGGCACCGAGGTGAACAACAAGACGCTCACCATCGTCGGCCTCGGCCGCGTCGGCCAGGAGGTCGCCAAGCGCCTCGACTCGCTCGGGATGGACCTCGTCGTCTACGACCCGTACATCTCCGAGGAGCGCGCCGACCGGATGGGCGCCGAGCTCGTCGAGGACCTCCACGACGCGCTCGCGGCCGGCGACTTCGCGACGATCCACACCCCGCTCCTCCCCGAGACCGAGGGGATGATCGGGGAGGCCGAGCTGGCCCAGTTAGAGGGCGGCTACCTGATCAACTGCGCCCGCGGCGGCATCGTCGACGAGGACGCGCTCGCCGAGGCGGTCGACGACGGCGTCCTCGCGGGCGCCGCGCTCGACTCCTTCGCCGAGGAGCCGCTGCCCCAGGACTCGCCGCTGCTCGACGTCGAGGAGATCGTCGTGACCCCCCACCTCGGCGCCTCGACGGAGGCCGCCCAGGAGAACGTCGCGGTCGACACCGCGGAGGCCGTCCTCGCGGCGTTCGACGACGAGCCCGTCCTGACCGCGCTCAACGCGCCCTCCGTCGACGAGAGCGCATTCCCGCGGATCGAACCGTACATCAACGTGGCCGAGACCGCCGGAAAGGTGGCCGCACAGCTGCTCGACGGCCGGATCACCGAGGTGGAGGCCACCTACGAGGGCGACATCGCCGCGGAGGACGTCGATCTCGTCACCGCGAGCGCGCTGAAGGGCGTCTTCGAGCCCTTAGAGTGGCAGGTGAACGCGGTGAACGCGCCGCGGCTCGCCGAGGAGCGCGGCATCGAGGTGACCGAGTCGAAGACGCGCCAGACCGACGACTTCCAGAGCCTCGTCCGCGTCACCGTGCGCAACGGCGACGACGAGATCGCGGTCGAGGGGACGCTGTTCGCGGGCGAGGACGCCCGCATCGTCCGGATCGACGGATTCCGCGTCGACGCGGTTCCGTACGGCCACATGCTCGTCGCGCGCAACACCGACGAGCCGGGCGTCATCGGGCTCATCGGCACCGTCCTCGGCGACCACGACGTCAACATCGCCGGGATGTTCAACGGCCGCGAGACGCAGGGCGGGGAGGCGCTCACCGTCTACAACCTCGACTCGGCCGTTCCCGACGCCGCGATCGAGGAGCTGCTCGCAGACGACCGCGTGGTGGAGATCACCGAGATCACGCTGGACGGCGCCGACGAGCGCGCCGACGAGTAACGCGACGGTCCGCCGAGCGGGCTACTGTTCTCCGGACGCGAGCGCTCCCGAGGGCGCGACGAGCGCGTCCGGGTCCGCGACGACCGACACCGCGATCTCCTCGACCGGCCGGTCGCCGAAGCCGACGACGAACGCCGCGCCGTCGCCGACATCCGTCGTCCCTCCGTCGGGGATCGCATCCGTCTCGCCCCGGCCCCGCCCGGCCCCGACGGTCCACCCGTGCGACGCGGCGAGCGTCGCGACGGACGCGAGACCGATCCCGGTGCCGTCGTCCGCGGTCGTGTAGCCGCGCTCGAAGACGCGGTCGCGCTCCGCCGGCGGGATCCCGGGGCCGTCGTCGATGACCGCGAAGCCCCCGTCGAGCGCGACGGCGGTCACGGTCGGACCGGTCCCGGCGTGGACCGCCGCGTTCCGGAAGAGGTTCTCTAAGACGCTCCGGGCCGCGGCCTCGTCCGCGGCGTACGACCCGTCGCCCGCGACAGTCAGCGTCGCGGTCCCCGTCTCCGCGGTCCGCCACGCCTCCTCGGCCAGCGCCGCGAACGAGAACGGCTCGGCGGCCTCGTCGGGGTCCGGGTGGTCGACGGCCGCGAGCGTCTCGTCGACGATCTCGAAGATCCGGTCGTGGGCCCCCTCGACGCGCTCGATCGCCGCCTCGTCGCCCGCGGTCGCGAGGTCCGTGAACCCGTCCGCGACCGCCAGCGGGTTCTTGATGTCGTGCGCCAGCGCGTGCGTCAGCGTCTGGAGCCGGTCGTTCGCCACCTCCAGATCCCGCCGGTTGCGCTCCGAGTCGGTCACGTCCCGTAACAATAACACCGTCCCCTGCGAGCGGCTACCGAGCGTCGGGAGCGGGACGGCCGAAAGCGAGACGAAGCGGGTCTCCCCGTCGACCTCGACGGGGAGGGGCTCGTCGGGGGCCGCGCCGCGCCGGTACGCGGCGTGGACCTCGGGGGCGCTCGCCAGCGCGTCCGCGGCCGCAGCGCCGACGGCGACATCGTCGCCGAGCCACGCGCGGGCGGCGGGGTTCGTGTCTGCGATCCGGCCGCTCCTGTCGACGACGACGATCGGGTCCGGGACCGCTTCCAGCGTCACCTGCCGGGCGACCGGCGTCACGCCGAGCGTCCGCCCGCGTCGGACCGCGACGGTGAAAGCGACGCCCGTGAGCACGAACAGGAGTTCGGGCCGGAACGCGGGCCCGCCTCCGAGGACGACGAACTGCGCGGCCCACGGCGCGCCGGCGCCGACGAGCAGCAGTCCGGCCGACGCGCGGAACGCGGGCGCCGAGTCGTACACGCCGTACGCGAGCGTCGCGAACGTCGCGACGAGCAGGCACTGCGAGTAGAGCCAGCCGGCCCACCACGCCGGACCGAGCTCTCGGACCAGCACCGTCTCGGAGCCGTACGCGACGAGGTCGGTGCCGGTCCGGACCAGCCCGTGGTAGTCGTTCGTCCAGCTCAGCAGCGTCAGCGCCGCGAGCGGGGCCGCCAGGACGAGCAGCCGACGCCGGGAGATCCACGCGTCGTAGCCGAGGTACGACGCGACGAACGCGACCGCCGCGACCGGGACGACGGCGGTCGCGGGGTACTGGACGTTGAGCCAGAACACCTTGCCGGCCTCCGTCGCCGCGACCGCCTCGCCGAACAGCCCGGCGGACCACCAGAAGATCGCACCCATGAACGCGACCGCGGCAAGTCCGCCCGGCTCGTCGCGGTACTCGAACGTGGCTACGGTGGCGCCGGCGGCCACGGCCGCGGCGAGCGCGGCGAGCGGCGCCGTCAGCGAGACGTCTATCAACTCGTTTGTTGTTCAATACGCCACTATATAATACAAACCGTCGGCGTATCGCGCCTGAATATCGGCGGCGCGGCCCGCGCGAGACGCGTCGAACCCGGGCGACCGCCGGGGTCGAGGGTCGGCGACTCCCGTCCGAGAGGTATGTTTATGAACTATCATTAAGAATGCGGATCCGTATGGTGGAAGCTGAGGTCCACGTCATCGACCGCGGCGGATTGTACTGCGATATGAATTACATGATGGAGGCGAACACCATCGGGAGCCACGACGAGCCGAATCCCGACACCGAGTACGGGGAGATCCCGGTGTGGAACCTCGTCATCGACCACCCGGAGGCGACGATCCTCTGGGACACCGGATCGCACCACGACGCCGCCGACGGTCACTGGCCGGAGGGGCTCGTCCAGGCGTTCTACCCGCACGACGCGAGCGAGCACCGCCTCGACGACGATCTTGAGGCGGCGGGCTACTCGCTCGACGACATCGACGCGGTGTTCCAGAGCCACCTCCACCTCGACCACGCGGGCGGCTTGGAGTTCTTCGCGGGCACCGACACGCCCGTCTACGTCCACGAGGAGGAGCTGAAGTTCGCCTACTACAGCGCGAAGACGGACGAGGGGAGCAGCGCGTACGTCCTCGACGACTTCGACCACGACCTGAACTGGCGGGTGCTCCACCGCGACCGCGAGGAGCACTTCACCGACCTCGAGTTCGTCCGGTTCCCCGGCCACACGCCGGGCCTCACCGGGAGCGTGATCCACCTCGACGACGAGGGGACGCTCGTGTTCACCGGCGATCAGGTGTACATGGACGAGAACTACGAGGCGGGGACGCCGCTCGGCGGCCCGCTCGTGTGGGGGAAGACGGAGTGGGCCGAGAGCCTGAACCGGATCCGCGAGCTGGAGCGGCGCCACGACGCCGAGGTCGTGTTCGGCCACGATCCCGAGCAGTTCGCGGCGATCCAGCCGGGGTGGGGAGTGTGAGCTACGAGCGCTCCGTCTCCGCCGAGCCGCACGAGCTCTCGCCCGAGACGGTCTGGGAGGTCCAGATGCCGGCGGTCCGCGTCGGCGCGGGCGCGGCCGACGAGCTCGGGTACCAGCTCGGTCAGCTCGGGCTCGACGGCGACGAGCGCGGGCTGATCGTCACCGACTCGGACCTCGTCTCGCTGGGCCACGTCGACCGCGTCGCGGACGAGCTGGCCGCCGACGGCCTCGACGTCGACGTGTACGACGGCGTCGAGCGCGAGCCCAGCATCGAGGCGGTCCGGGAGTGTATCGCGTTCGTCCGCGAGGAGATGGGCGACGACGGGTACGACTTCTACCTCGGGCTGGGCGGCGGGAGCTGCATGGACACCGCGAAGGCGACCCGCGCCGTCATCGCGAACGGCGGCGACGTGCTCGACTACGTGGCCGCGCCGACCGGCGCGGGCGAGGACCTCACCGAGTCCGGCCCGCCGCTGATCCTGCTGCCGACGACGGCGGGGACCGGCTCCGAGATCTCCCCCGTCGCGATCCTCTCGGTGCCGGAGAAGAACATCAAGGAGGGGATCTCCAGCCCGCACGTCCGCGCCGACGCCGCGGTGCTCGACCCGACGCTCACCACCACGCTGCCGCCGGACCTCACGGCGAAGACCGCGATGGACGCGCTCGGCCACGCGATCGAGGGGTACACCACCCACCGCTACGACGACCTGCTCCGGCCGGAGGACCCGGCCGACCGCCCGGTGTACGCCGGCCGGACCGGCTTCACGGAGATGTTCAGCGAGAAGGCGATCGACCTGCTCTCCTCGAACGTGCGCCGCGTCGTCAACAACGGCGACGACGTCGAGGCGCGCGGCGCGATGCTGAAGGGCGCGCTGTTCGGCGCGATCGCCGGGCTCACCGCCGGCGCGAGCCTCGCCCACGCGATGGCGTACCCCGTCGGCAACAACTACCACACCTACCACGGGGAGACGATCGCGGCGCTCACGCCCGCGAGCACCCTCGGCTACAACGTCGCCAGCGACCCGCCCCGGTTCGCGAAGGTGGCCGAGATGCTCGGCGCCGACACCTCGGGAATGAGCACCCGCGAGGCCGCCGACGAGGCCCGGGAGGAGTTCGTGCGGCTCCAGCGCGACCTCAACGTGCTCCCGAGCGGACTCAACGAGCTCGCCGGGATCACCGACGACGACATCGGCGTACTCGCCGAGAGCACCGTCGAGAGCCAGCAGCGACTCCTCCGGTGTAACCCGCGGCCCGTGACGAAGGAGGACGCCGAGGCGGTGTTCCGGGACGCGCTACACAACTGGGAGTAAAGGCTCTGAGAGTGGGAGACGCTCCGCGTTAGTAAGTGGCGACCGGGACGAACGGCTCGATGTCGTCGGCGTTCCGGTCGGCAGTTATCCTCTGATATGGTCGAGGACCGCGTCGGCGTCGTTCGGGACGGGCTCCGGGTCGCCGCCGGCCTCGTAGGCGGCGTCGGGGTCCTTGAGGAGGTGGCCGGTCGTCAGGCAGACGACCCGCTCGTCGTCGTCGACGACGCCGGAGCGCCGGAGCTTCTTGAGGCCCGCGAGGCTCGCCGCGGAGGCGGGCTCGACGCCGACGCCCTCGCTGGCGAGGTGGCGCTGCGCGGCCGTTATCTCGTCGTCGCTCACGGCGACGGCGGTGCCGTTCGTGTTGCGGATGCCGGGGATCGCCTTCGGGGCGTTGACCGGGTTGCCGATGCGGATCGCGGTCGCGCGCGTCTCGACCTCCTCCCAGCGCCGGATCTCGTCGTTCCCCTCCTCGATCGCCTCGACCATCGGCGCGGCCCCCTCGGCCTGCACGCCGGTGAGCTTGGGCACGTCGTCGACGTCGAGCGCCCCCGACTGGACGAGCTCGCGGAACCCTTTATAAAGCGCCGAGGTGTTGCCCGCGTTGCCGACGGGGAGGACGATCCGGTCCGGGAACGTCCCGTAGTCGGCGTAGAACTCCTCTAAGATCTCGAAGCCGATCGTCTTCTGTCCCTCCAGGCGGAACGGGTTCAGCGAGTTGAGCAGGTACGCCTCGCCGCGGGCGGCCAGCTCCTGAACGATGTCGAGGCAGGCGTCGAAGTTGCCGTCGACCTCTAAGATCCGGGCGCCGTGGAGGCTCGCCTGCGCGACCTTGCCGGCGGCGACCTTCCCGGCCGGGAGGAGGACGAGCGTCTGCATGTCGCCGCGGCCGCCGTACGCGGCGAGCGCGGCCGAGGTATTGCCGGTGGAGGCGCACGCGAGCGCGTCGACGCCGAGTTCCTTCGCGACGCGGACGCCGACGGTCATCCCGCGGTCCTTGAACGAGCCGGTGGGGTTCATCCCCTCGTGTTTGATCCGGAGCGCGTCGACGCCCACCGCCTCCTCGATGCGCGGGACGCGGTGGAGCGGGGTGTCTCCCTCGGGGAGGGTGACGCCCAGGTCGAAGGGGAGCGCCTCGCGGTAGCGCCAGACGCCGCGGTCCGGGCCGTCGGAGGGCGCGCCCGCGCCGAACTCGTCGAACGTCGGCGGGTCGGCGTACCGGACTTCCAGCAGGCCGTCGCAGTCGTCGCAGGTGTACCGGACGTCCTCGAAGGGGGCGAACGTCTCGTCGCACTCGATGCAGGCGAGCCACGTCCCGTCGGCGGCGCAGTCGGGCGCCGCCGGGGCCGGGGCGTCGATGGCGAGATCCATTACGTCGAGGTCCGTTCCGCCGCGGCTTAAGACGGGCGGTCGGAACGGACGTTGCCGGCCGGAACGAAGGTGTTCGGTCGTCGCCGGGCAAGCCGAGTCCGTCCCCTTCAGTCGACGATGATCTCGGAGGTGTCGTCGCCCTCGTCGCCGCCGGAGCCGAGGCGGTCCTGATAGCGCTGGATCCAGTCGGCGAAGCAGTCGGGGCAGAGCCGCTGGGTGTCGATGTTCGCCCGGTCGACGCTCAGCCGGACGGTCCGCGAGAGCGCGTCCGTCGTCGGCTCGCCGCAGGCGTCGCAGGGCTCGGTCGTCGGCGCGTCGCTCATGTCGTACCGGTCGCGGCGCCGGCTCTTAAAAGTACGTCGACGGCTGCGGGGCGCCTCGGGGGGGACGCGACCGCTCAGACGGTCCGGAACGCCCGATCGCCGGCGTCGCCGAGGCCGGGGACGATGAACCCGTCGTCGTCGAGGCGGTCGTCGATGGCGACCGTCAGCAGGTCCGCCTCGGGGACGGCCTCGCTCACGCGGACGAGGCCGGCGGGCGCCGAGACCGCCGAGAGCACGAAGAGGTCCTCGAACTCGTCGGCCTCGTCGAGGACGTGGTCGAGGACGGCGACCATCGTCGACCCCGTCGCGAGCATCGGATCCGCGACGATGACGGTGTCTTCCGGCCGGATCTCGGGGAGCTTCACGTAGTCGATGGTGATCGGGAACTCGCCGTCCGCGGTCATCCCGGCCTCCTCGTCGCGGCCGGCGGAGATGACTCCCTGCTTCGCGCGGGGGAACGCCTTCAACAGCCCCTCGACGAACGGGGTCGCGGCGCGGAGGACGTTGATGATCACCACGTCGTCGAGCCCCTTCACGCGCTCGCCGGTCGTCTCCGCCAGGGGGGTCTCGACGGGGACGTACTCCGTCTCCATCGCGCCGTCGATGATCTCGTAGCCGCAGATGCGGCCGAGCTTCACGAGCCCCTTCCGGAACGCGACCTGCTCGGTCTCGACGTCGCGCAGCCGCGAGAGGGTGTCCGTCGCCAGCGCGTGCGTGATGAGGTGCGCGTCGTCGCGGTCTTCGATCGTCATTGTCCGGAATCGCGCCCGGAACGGCCTTAAAACGTGGCGGATCGAGCGTTCGCCGGGCGGCGTGAAGCGGCGAGGGGGCGCGGCGCTCCCCCTAGCGAAGCACGGCCACGTACGTCACGCCGAAGAGGATCAGCGCCAGCGTCGCGACGTTGACCGCGGTGAGCGCCGCCACGCCGAGGAAGTCGAGCCCCCAGACGACCACCCAGGCGAACCACGTCGAGAGGACGGCGTTCATCGCGAGCAACACCTTCGGGTCGCCCGAGGAGCGCTCGACCCCCTCGCGGATCCCCGGCCCGTCGTCGTCGGCCCCCCCGTCGGCGCTCTTCTCGGCGCTCATACGCCGACTGGCGGGTGTGCGCCACTTAGCTCTTGTCCGTCCGGGACGTACGAGGGCCATGGTCGAAGCGCCCCGTCCCCGCAACCGCCGCGGCGATCCGATCGACCCGATCCCGTTCCTCGTGACGACGGGGCTCGCGTTCACGGTTGTCTTCTCGTTCGGGCCGATCTACGGGCTCGCGTACGGGCTCTCGCTGCGCTCCGCGCTGGCGCTGTCGGGGGCGGCGTTCGCCGGCGCGACGGCGCTCGCGTACCGACAGTTGGTCCGAAGCGCGCCCGCGCTCGACGCCGGTCCCCTCCCGCCGGGTCCGCGCGTCGAGCGGCTGTTCTACGGGGCGGTCGGGCTGGGCGTCGTGCTGGTCGCGCTCACGCTCCCGCTGCTGTGACGGGAGAGGGACGACCGGAACGCGGCGGCGAGAGCGGAACGCGGCGGCGAGAGCGGAACGCGGCGGCGAGAGCGGAACGCGGCGATGTCCCGTGAGCCGACGAATCGGCTGTGCGAATCGATCGCACGACACCCGGAGACTAAGTCGATCGGTGCGGATCATTGTCGTATGGGACTCATCAGCACGGTGACCGACGCGCTTGCGGGCTCGACGGAGACAGCTCCCGGAGTGGCCGGCGACGACGGCTCGGAGGGTTCGTACTGGTGCGACGACTGCGGCGTGCGGGTCCGCGACGTCGACGTCGACGACGAGGGGCTCGACCGCGACGACGAGGGGGTGCCGGCGTGTCCGGACTGCGGCGACGCGATGCGCTTCGAGCGCGCGAGCGGCCACGGCTGCGCCTGCTGAGCGCGAACGTCTCGATTTATAAACGAGTCATGGCTCGCGGAGCACCGTCGACCCGCCCTGCTCGGCCGGGAACGGGGCGGGGTCGACGTCGGCAGGGTCGTCGCCGACGCCCGGGTCGCCGAACGCCGCGAGCTCGTCGTCCGTCAGGAGCGCGTCGTCGAGCCGGTCGACGAGCGCGGCCTCGTCGACCCCGGTGCCGATGACGACGAACTCGGTCCGCCGGTCGCCGTGGTCGTCGTCCCACTCCAAGTCCGGGCGGTTCGAGCGCAGCATGTCGCGCTCGACCGACGGGAGGCTCGCGATCCACGGGCCGAGCGCCTCGACGCGGACCGACCGCCCGGCCTGCCCGACCTGCTGGCGCTGGTCGGTGCCGGCCACCCACAGCGTCCCCTTCGAGCGGACCACGTCGTCGGGGAGGTCCCGGAGGAGGGCGGCGATCCGGTCCGGGTGGAACGGCCGACGGCGTCGGTAGGTGAAGGAGGTGACGCCGTACACCTCGTCGGGGTGACGATGGTCGTGGTCGTGAGTGTGGTCGCCGTCACCATCGTGCCCGTCGTGGTCCCGGGCGCCGTCGCCGTCGTGCCCGTCGTGGGCGTGGTCGCCCGAATTGGCGTCGGTCAGCGCGCGCTTCCAGCCGGGGAGGTCGCCGACCTCGCCCGCGTCGAACAGCCCGACGTCGAGGATCCGGTCCGGGTCGACCGCGGAGAACTCCGCGACGACCGTCTCCGCGTCGGGCTGGAGCGCGCCCACGAGGTCGATCGCCTCGTCCATCTCCGCGTCGGTACAGAGGTCCGCCTTGTTACAGACGACGAGGTTCGACACCTCGACCTGCTCGACGAGGAGGTCCGAGAGTGGGCGGTCGGCATCGCCGTCGCCCGCGCCGTCGTTCCCGCGGCCGTCGCCCGCGGCGTCGTTTCCGCGGCCGGCGACGGCCGCGCCGTCCGGATCGACGCGCCGCTCCGGCGTCTCGTCGCCGGCGAACGCGTCGAGGAACTGGCGCGTGTCGATCACGGTCACCAGCGCGTCGACGCGGTACCGCGCTGCCGCGCGCGATTCGGTCGTGAACAGCCGCGCGACCGGCGCGGGCTCGGAGATGCCCGAGGACTCGACGACCAGGGCGTCGAAGGAGCGCTCGTTCGCGAGCCGCACCACGGCGCTTTCGAGGTCGTCTTGCAGCTCACAGCAGATACAGCCGTTCGACAGCTCGGTGACGCCCTCGACGTCGACCTCGGACTCCTCCGCGATCAGGTCCGCGTCGACGTTCACGTCGCCCATGTCGTTGACGAGGACCGCGATGTCGCGGTCGCCGGCGTTCCGGAGCAGGTGGTTCAGAAGGGTCGTCTTGCCCGCGCCGAGTCCCCCCGAGAGCACGGTCACCGGGATGCGGTCGTCCATACGGTCGGATCGGCCACGACGCTCTTGAACCCCCGGGCGGCGAGCGGGAGCGGACGGGCGGCGAGCGGGAACGACCGGGCGCCGGGGCCCGCCACGGGCCGATCCGAGCCGATACGTTGATAGGCTGGGGTCGTCGAACTCGCGGTATGGTTCTGTCCGCCTCCGCCGTGTCGCTCGTCAGCGTCGCGGTGACCGTGCTGATGGTCGCCGCGATGCTGTATCTCGTCTGGGGAGCGCTCGGCGACGACATCCACACGCCGAGCCCCGGCAACGAGGACCGACCGGAACTGGACGACGACGACGCCGAGTCCGACGAGGCGTCGAGCGAGCTCACGGACGGGAACACCGCCTGACGACTCGCGCTCCGCGGGCGAATCCGTGCCGCGGACCGTGGCTGTGCCGCCCCGGACCGCGACAGGTTTTAACGCGGGTGGAGTGTCATGAGAGATAATGACAGTAGCCGACCGGATCGAGACGTTTCGGGCCACGCTGGAGGAGTGGCTCCGGGGCCTGTACCACGGGATGATCACGCATCCGGCCTACGAGAAGATCGAGAAGGAGGCCGAGGACGCCGAAGACGAGTTCATGCTGGCGTGTTTCCCGGACGCGTTCGGGATCCCGTCGCCGGTGTCGTACTACACCGCCGAGCTGCTCCCGTACCTCGAAGACGAGTTCGAGGCGTGGGAGCGGCGGCTGTGGGACCGCGAGACGCTGATCGAGCGGAAGGGCCAGCAGTACCACTTCTGATGACGGGACGACACCTACCCCGCGACTGATGGAGCAGTTCGTCTTCTTCGGCGGCAAGGGCGGCGTCGGAAAGACCACCGTCTCGTGCGCGTACGCCCACCGCTGCGCCCGCGACGGGGTGCGAACGCTCGTCGTCTCCACCGACCCGGCACACTCCGTGTCGGACGTGTTCGACCAGCAGTTCGGCGACGAGCCGGAATCGGTCGCGGGCGTCGAGGGGCTGGACGCGATGGAGATCGACCCCGAAGACGAGATGCAGCGGCATCTCGACGAGATCCGCGAGGCGCTCTCGGAGCAGGTGTCGGCCGCGATGGTCTCGGAGATCAACCGCCAGCTGGAGATGTCCCACGGGACGCCCGGCGCGTACGAGTCGGCGCTGTTCGACGCGTTCGTCGACGTGATGCGCACGGAGAGCGAGCCGTACGACCGCGTCGTCTTCGACACCGCGCCCACGGGCTCGACGCTGCGGCTGCTCGGGCTCCCGGAGTTCCTCGGCGACTGGATCGACCGGCTGCTGTACAAGCGCAAGCAGTCGATCGACCTGTTCGAAAAGGCCGCGGTCGGGGACATGGAGCCCCGGCGCCTGCTGGAGGGCGACCCCGTGATCGAGCGGCTCCAGCGGCGCAAGGAGTTCTTCGAGTACGCCGGCGAGACGATGCGGAACGAGGCCGCCTTCTTCCTCGTGTTCAACCCCGACCAGCTCTCGGTCAACGAGACGGCGCGGGCGATCGAGGGGTTCACCGACCGGGACCTGCGAGTCCGCGGGCTGGTGGCGAACAAGCTCACGCCGTCGCCCGACGAGGACGAGGAGGGACGCGGCGCGCGCTACCTCCGCGAGAAGGTCGAGACAGAGCGCGAGCGACTCGCGCAGGTCCGCGAGGGGTTCGACCCGCCGCTCGTCGCCGAGATCGAGTCGCGCACGACGGAAGTCCGCGGGGACGTGCTCGCCGACGTCGCGGCCTCCCTCGACGTGGAACCGTCAGTGACCCACGACTGAAGTCGTGGGCTTGTCAGTGGACTCCCCTTCTGTCGTCGAATCGACGCTGGCGGTGAATCCGCCCTTCAGGTTCAGCGTCCCTGACTTTAGCGCACACTGACAGGGTGCGCCTCCATCCGAAGACGTCTGCCCCGAATGGAGTCGTTTCAACAGTTTCCGAGCGATGTTCTTGCTCGCGTTGTAGTCCGCGTTCAGCTCGTAGTCGCACTTCTGACACGCGAACTGGTGTTTCGACCCCCGATTTCTCTCGTGTGTGAAGCCGCACCTCGAACACCGCTGAGACGTATATGCGGGACTCACCTGCTCGACTTCAATCTCGAGCATCTCCGCTTTGTACTCGACGTACTCGTATAAGCGTCGGAACGCCCACGCGTGGAATCGCTTCGCACCAGCCATCCGGTCGCGGATGTCTGTCAGATCCTCGAACGCGATGTGCGTACACCCGTGGTTGCGAGCTTCGTCGAGAATCTGGTTCGAGGCGCGGTGGAGTTCGTCCTGTATCCAGCGGTGTTCTCGGTCGTCCATCGACTGGATCGACAGGTGCGCCGACCGCGTACCCGTCTGTTGCATCGACCCGCGCGTCTTCTCGAACTCGCGGCGTCGATGATTCATCTCGTCGGCGTTCCCGATGAACGCACCCGTCGACGTCACGGCGAGCGAGCCGTCCACGTTCAGATCGACGCCAAGGACTGTTCTGTGCTCGGCGTCAGAAGAAGCAGCCGTGGGCTGTTTGTTCTCGTCCTGCTCGTCCGTGGTGCGGCGCATTCGCGCGTGGAGGTAGAACGCCTCGCTCGAGCGGTCGTACTGGAGCGTGGACATCCGGAACTCGTAGTCCTCGTTCAGTAGGTACTCGCCGATCGGTGTCTCCTCAGGATCGTCAGGAATCACGTACTCACACTCGACACGCCCGTTCACCGTCGAAAGGGAGACGTGGTCGCGGTGGAACGTCGCGGAACGCTTGTCGTAGACGACGCTCCACGCGTCGAACTGCGGCTGACTAGTGGTTTCGCCCTTTTTGAGTCGGGCAACACCGCTTTTTGTGGCCTCGATAGCGCGTCGAATCCCCTTCTGAACGAGGTTCGCAGTCAGCTCCGTTTCATTGCGAAGTCGGTCGTAAAGCGCGGTTTCGGCTTGTTGTTTTGAGGTGACGCAGTGCTCGTCCGGGTGTCGCCACGCCCATGCTGCGGTCGTGTTCGCACAGTGGAGGAACTGCTCTTTCGTCTGATGGAGGTCGTCGCACCGCCCCTCGGGCACGTCAAGTTTGACTTTGACGGTGCGAATCACATCCTCCATCTGTATTTCACATGTTAATCTATTTATTCATAAAGTCTGCGGCTGGTAGTGGGGAGTCAAGTTGCTATCGCTCGTGGTATGTTGCGGGGAGTCGGATTCCTCCCACGGCTGAAGCCGTGGGCTTCCTCCTCGTTCCTCTGTGACGCGCGGAACGCGGGCGGCGAGCCGGCCTCGCTCTCTCGCGGCGGAGCGGTTCCACCGGACCGAACCGGGAGACTCAAAGCGCGCGCGAGGTCGATCGGAGCGCCGATAGCACGAATTTTACCGGTGAGTCAGAGAAAAGAACCGGGTTTCGGCGACGCCCCCGGCGCGACCGGCAGATATTGACGTTAACCATCATGAACGAAGGTAACGTTTAAGTTGAACATAGTGAACCGATATCACGAGGGAGGGAACCTATGACAAGTGTAATTTGGATCGTCGTTGCCGTGCTGGGCACGTTCACCGTGGGGTACATGGGGTACTCGCGGTACCTCTCGCAGTTCGTCGACCTCGACGACGAGCGGGAGACGCCGGCACACAAGTACGAAGACGGACAGGAGTACGTACCGTCGAAGAAGCCGGTACTACTGGGGCATCACTTCTCGAGCATCGCGGGCGGCGCGCCGATCGTCGGCCCGATCACTGCGGGGGCGATCTGGGGATGGGTCCCCGCGCTGCTGTGGGTCGCGATCGGGAACCCGCTGATGGGCGCGGTCCACGACTTCATCTCGCTGTCGAGCTCGATCCGCCACGAGGGGCGCTCGATCGGTTACATCGTCGGGCAGTACGTCGGGGAACGCGGCAAGAACCTGCTGCTGTGGTTCGCGTTCCTCACGATCATCCTCGTCGTCGCCGTGTTCGCGCTGGTCGTCGGGATAGTGTTGAACGCGTTCCCGTCGGCGGCGACCGCGAGCTTCGTGTACATCGGGCTCGCGGTCGTGTTCGGCGTGTACCTCTACCAGCTCGACGGGCCGTTCATTCCCGGGACCGTCGTGTTCGTCGCCGGCGTGTTCGCCGGCGTGTGGGTCGGCATCCAGTACCCGTTCGCGTTCTTCCAGCTGGCGGGCGACGCCTCCCACGCCGCGGGCACGTTCGTCCTCTTCGAGGGGAGCACGGGTTCGTGGGTTCCCGGCGCGGGCGCGCTCGGCGGCAACACGGCCGCGTGGGTGCCCGTCATCCTGATATACGCGGTGATCGCCAGCGCGCTCCCGGTCTGGACGCTGCTCCAGCCGCGCGACTACCTGTCGTCGTTCCTGCTGTACGCGGGCGTCGGCGGCGCGCTGGTGGCGATCATCGTCGGCACGGTGCTCGGAACGTCCTCGCAGCCGCTCGTCGTCGACAGCAGCATCCAGCCGTTCCAGGGGTTCATGGGGGTCGACAGCCGTGCGCCGTATCCGCTGTTCCCCATGCTGTTCGTGACGATCGCCTGCGGGACGATCAGCGGCTTCCACTCGCTCGTCTCCTCGGGGACGACGGCCAAGCAGCTGAACAAGGAGAGCGACGCCCGGCTCATCGGCTACGGCGGCATGCTCGGTGAGGGGTTACTCGCCGCGACGGCGCTGTCCGCGCTCGCCATCGCCGGGTTCGCGTCCGACGCCGCGGCCGGCGGCATCGGCGGCGCGCTGCCGAACTTCGCGACCGGCGGCGGGATCATCCTCACGAGCCTGAACATCCCCACCGCGTACGGCGCTCCCTTCATGGCGCTGGTGCTCGTGAGCTTCCTGCTCACCTCCACGGACACGGCCGCGCGGCTCGGCCGCTACATGATGGAGGAGATCGTCGGGACGAAGGGGACCCAGAGCGAGACCGGCTTCGCGGGCGGCATCGGTTCGTTCGCCCGCGGTCGGTACACGAATCCTGTCATTCAGGGGCTCATCGCGTACGCGCTGGTCATCTCCGGCGAGTGGGCGACCCTGTGGGCGCTGTTCGGGAGCGCGAATCAGCTGCTCGCCGCGCTCGCGCTGCTCACCGGAACCGTCTGGCTCGCCAACTGGGACGAGACGAAACAGCTCGTCAGCACGGGCGTGCCGATGGCGATCATGGTCGTGATCACCGTGATCGCCCTGGCGTTCCTGGCGGGGTATCAGTGGTTCTTCGTCAACCTCGTTCAGGGCGGCGTCACCGGCATCGGCGGCCAGATATCGATGGTCGTCCGCATCGTCCTCGCGGCCGTCCTCGTCTACCTCGCGCTGTCGCTCGTGCGCATCGGCTACAGCAACATCACGAGCGTCCGCGGCGGCGACCGGCCCGCGGCGGAGCCGAGCGACGACTGACGCCGCCGACCGACCCCGCCCCCTGCCCTCTACGGTTTTTTCGGCGCCGCTTCGACCGCTACCGCCAGAACCGCTTCGCCAGCCGCGAGAAGAACCCCTCGTCCGGCTCCGCGACCGCCTCCCACAGGCGGAACGCGCCGGCGACGTCAGCGACCTCGCTCGCGACCAGCTCCTCCTCGTCGGGCGCGACGACGATCAGGTTCACCTCGTAGTGGCCGTAGTAGCCGAACTTCAGCAGCGTTCGGTCGCGGAACCCGTCGACGAAGTCGGCGACGTCGTCAGGGATCCGGTCCGCGACGAGCGCGACGGTGACGTCCGTCCCGTAGTGTTCCTCGTCGGCCTCGACGCGGTCGTCAGCCACCGCGTGGGCGAACTCCACGAGCCGTTCGAGCTCGGCGACCGACGGGGTCGAGACGCGCCGAGCGAACAGGAACTCCATCATGTCGTGGTCCGCGTAGCTCAGCGCCGGGTGGAGGAACTGCTTCTGGTTGCGCACCCGCATCTCGGCCGTCATGTCGAAGCGCTCGCCGTCGACGACGACATCACGGTCGAGGTCGTAGCTGTACAGCAGCCGGTCGGAGACCCGGTCGAGGTACTCGTCGTCGTAGTCGGGGACGGCCTCGCGGATCTCGGCCGGCAGCTCCTCGGGGTCGCGGCGGCCGTCGCCTCCCGCTGGGGCGGTCCCGTCGCTGCCCGTCGCGTCGCCGCCCGTCGCGTCGCCGCCCTCCGGCCCGGCCCGCTCACTCATCGTCCGGGTCGTAGGCGACCGCGTCGCCGTCGGCCGGCGGCGCGCCGATCGCGAGCACGGTGACGGGGGCGTCGGCGTCGGCCGGGTTGTACGCGCGCTGCGGGCTCTCGGGGTCGACGACGAACAGGTCGTCCGCGGGAATCTCGTAGGTCTCCTCGGGCGTCTCCACCGAGAGCGTCCCGTCGAGCACGTAGAACGCCTCCTGTTGCGTCTCGTGGTAGTGGTACGCGAGCGGGAGCTGCTCGCCCGGCTCGGCCCTGAATCGGTTGATCGCCGCGGCGTCGAGGCCGCCCGGCTCGGAGAGCTTCCGGCACTCGCACGGTCGGTCCGGCTCCGGGTCGACCGAGTCGACGTCGACGACGCGATATCCCATGCCAACGCATTCCACGGAGCGAGTAAAAAGGGCGTCGGGAGCGGGATGCCGGCGGCGACCCGGGCGTCGACGCGGTGCCGCAGCCGACGAGATCGAGCGTCCGAAACGGGCGGGAGCGGGAGCTAGGCGCGGTTTTAAGAAGACGCACGGCGTAACGTGTCGTGAGAGACCATGGCAGACGAACGAGACCGGTCCGACGGGGACGACGGCGCGGTTGAGGTCGAGGCCTGCGGCCGCTGCTCGATGTCGACCGTCGTCGGCGCGGTGTCGAGCGATCAGTCCTCCGAAGAGCGGGCCGAGCGCGACCCGTTCTCGGGCGAGCGGATCGAGGTCGACGAGTCGTCGGTCCGGCGCGTCTCGCCGGCCGGGTACTTCGGCGACCTCAAAGCGCGGATCGACGCGTTCGCGCGCCGGATCGCGTACGGAGAGTAGGCATCGGCCGGAAGTCGGCGTCAACTGCAAGCCGGCGTCGGCCACGGGTCAGACCGCGAGCCGCGCTCGGCGAGTCACGTCAGTTCGGGGAGACTTATACGCGTCCGTGCCGTAGCGAGGGCAACCGATGGAAGAGAGCATCTCCGGGTTCAAGGTGCGCGGCGACTGGGGAGACGTCGTCGAACACGGCGAGCGGATCGCCTTGGCGCTCCGGGAGGTCGGCGTCGACGGCGACGCCTACTACGAGTTCGACGAGTGGCGTCCCAAGACCCACGAGCGCATCGACGAGGACGTCTCGGAGAAGACCGCGGCGCAGGCGTCCGTCGACGAGGGGAAAGGCGAGCGCGCGGGGCAGTCGCCCGGCGACGACCTCCAGACGGCCGGCGAGAAGCTCACGGAGTCCTACGAGAAGGTCGAGGAGAACGACACGGAGAGCGCCCGCGAGAGCTGGGGGGAGTCGATCGAGCACGTCGCCCGCGCGGCCGACTCCGCCAGCCGGAAGGCGCTCCGGAAGGTGGAAGACGCCGTCTACCGCAACGTGATGACCCAGATGGCGCCGTACTACTTCGACAACGAGCTCGTCAGCGCCAATATCCAGGAGGTCGCCCGCGCCGAGGACGGCGAGACGTTCGTCTTCGAGGTGAACGTCAACGACGACGAGCTGAAAACGGAGGTCTCCGAGGTCCTCGGCGAGTACGAGTCCGAGATCGACCGCTGGCACGTCGAGACCGAGAAGCGGACCGACGACATCGCGGCGGCCGAGGGCGTCGAGCCGCCCGCCGAGGAGGGCGGCCCGGACTCGACGACGACGTGAGATCGGGAGCGATCCCGCCGACCACGCCGGCGCATCGCCCGCGTCGACGGGACGGCCGCCGCGGGCCGAGCGACATCGGTCGCCTTTAACTCGCCGACCGTCGTATCACACCCATGAGCGAGGTACTCCGAGTCGAGGCGGGCGAGCTGTCCGTCGACGAACTCATCGACGCGCTCAACGACGGCCGGCGGATCCTCGTCGACGTCGAGGTCGCCGGCGCTAACCACGAGGTCGCCCTCCGCTACGACGGGGAGACGTACCACTGCGACACGCCGACGAACCTCCACCGGCACGCGGACGAGTCGGGGATGCGGGGTTGTATCGACCAGATGGGGTACGCGGCGGACGAATGACCGCGTCGAGCCGCCGTGACGGGTATTTAACAGCACCGCGCGCGGATCGACCGACATGAGCGATCCCGAGATCGAGGACCTCGTCGGCGACACCTCGCCTTCCTTCGAGCACGTCCTCTCCTGCGTCTTCGGCGTACGCGACCACGAGAGCCGCGCGTACCTCGAACTGCTCGAGTACCCGGGCAGCACCGTCTCGGAACTGGCCGACGCGCTCGACCGCGACCGGTCGAACGTGAACCGGTCGCTGTCGACCCTGCGGGAGAAGGGGCTCGTCGAGCGCCGGCGGCGGCTGCTCGACTCCGGCGGCTACGTCTACCAGTACACCGCGACTCCGGTCCCGGAGGCCAAGCGCCGACTCCACGACGCGCTCGACGAGTGGGTCGCGGACGTCCACGACGCGATCGACGGGTTCGACCCGGACGATCGCTGACCCTCGGCCGAGACGCCTACTCCTCCCCTTCCTCGTCTTCCGCGCCGGCGGTCAGCCCGTCGTCCTCGGGGCGGTCGAGCGCGCGCTCGGCGTCGTGGTGGTCGGAGTAGCCGTCGAACCAGCGGGCGATGCGCTCGATGCGGTCGACGATATGCGCGGGCTCGCCGGACCGCGAGAGCTCGTGTCCCTCGCGGGGGTACCTGACGAACCGCGTGTCGACGCCGTTTTTTCGGAGGATCCGGTGGTACAGCTCCGCCGTACAGATCGGCGTCCGCGTGTCGTCCTCGGAGTGGATCAGGAGGGTCGGCGTGTCGACCGCGTCGGCGTGGCCGGTCGGCGACTGCTCCCAGAGCCACGCGGGCTCCTCGGAGGGGACCGCGTCGAAGTCGCCCTCGACGAGCTTGTACGCCGCGTCGGTCGAGCCGTAGAAGCCGGTGAGGTCGTAGACACCGCGCTGGGCGACGGCCGCGCGGAAGTAGTCGGTCTGTCCGACCGCCCACGAGGCCATGAACCCGCCGAAGGAGCCGCCGGTGACGAAGGCGTTCGAGGCGTCGACCTCGGGCCGGTCGGCGACCGTCTTGACGCCCGCCATCACGTCGTCGAGGGTGACCGCGCCCCAGTCGCGCTCGATCGCCTGCATGAACGCCTCGCCGTAGCCGGTCGAGCCGCGGGGGTTCGACCAGAAGACGGCGTAGCCGCGGGCCGCAAGCGTCTGGAACTCGTGCCACATCGTCCCCGCGGTCGACCACATCGCGTGCGGGCCGCCGTGGATCTCGACCGCGAGCGGGTACGGCTCGTCGGTATCAGTGGCTGGTTCCGGGGGCGTCAGCAGCCACCCTGGATCTCGACCCCGTCGGACTCGAAGAGGAGCTCCTCCGGCTCGCCGACCGCCCGCTCGGCGAGGTAGTCGGCGTTCAGCTCGGTCAGGCGGGTCCGCTCGTCGGCCGCGGCGTCGTACGCGAACGCGTCGCCCGGGTGGTCCCACTCGCTGGCGGCGAACGCGACGGTGACCGACTCGGGCCCCGCGTCGGCGTCGCCGCCGACGGTCGCGCCCGAGACGGTGCCCGGTCGGAGCAGGCGCTCGGGGCCGGCGCTCCCGTCGGCGGGGACGTGCCACAGCGCCGTCTTCCCCTCGTCGGGCGTCGCGAAGTAGATCGTCTCCCCGTCCGGCCCCCACTGGGGCGTCGTGTCGCGGCCGAGCCCGCGGTCGATGCCGCCGGTGAGGTCGGTGACCGCGCCCGATTCCGCGTCGAGGACGCGGAGGTCCGTCGGCTGCATCGACACCTGCTCCGGCTCCGCGTGCGTGAACGCGACGCGGCCGTCGGCGGTCGCCGCGAGGTCGGCGCCCCACCCGGTCGTGGTGTGGACGCGCTCGGCCTCGTCGGCCGCTAGATCGTGGGCGTGTATCGCGATCTCGACGGAGTCGTCGGGGTCGTCGCCGACCGCCTCGGTGTAGTACAGCGTGTCGGCGTCGCCCCACGAAGGCGCGGCGAAGTCGGCGTCGCGGTCGGTGACGCGCGTGACCGCCCCGGACTCGGCCGGGTCGGGGTCGGTGACGCCCCCGACCGTCGCGTCCGCGTCGACGACGTACACGCCGGGGCGGCGGCCGTCGAAGTAGCGCTCGGCGGCGCGGTAGACGGTCCGGTCGATGACGCGCGGGTCGGGGTGTTCCTCGGGCTCGTACTCGTCGGGCACCGCGAGGTCGCGGTCGGCCTCGCGGTCGTCCGCGGTCACCGACTGGACGAACGCGATCCGCTCGCCGTCGGGCGACCACGTGATCGAGGAGACGCCGCCGACGACGTCGGTGACGCGGCGGGCTTCGCCACCGTCGAGCGGGAGGACCCACAGCTGCTGGCGGTCGTCGGCCGCGCCCCGGGTGGAGGTGAAGGCGATCCGATCGCCGGAGGGGCTCCAGCGCGGTTCGGCGTCGGCGCCCTCCGAGAGGGTGAGCCGGCGCGGATCATCCTCGCCCGCGACGTCGACGAGGTACACCGTCGTCTCGTAGCTCTCGTCGTCGGTCGGCTGTCGGCGCACGAAGGCGACGCGGTCGCCGTCCGGCGAGATTCGGGGGTCGGACGGGACCGCGAGGTCGTGGTAGTCGGCGGCGGTGACGCGCTCCATGCGCGTCAGTCGGACGGGGGAGGCAAAAGGCGTCGGGAGCCGGAAAGGCGGTCAGTCGCCGCGGCGGGGGCGGCCCGCGCCCGCGACGGCGCGCGGTCAGTCCTCGCCGTTGTCGAACGCCAGGGAGACGCCGTCGCCGTCGACCGTCGCGCCCGCGGCGCAGACCGGGTGTTCGAGGTCGGCGCCGAGCAGTTCGGTCGCGACGGCGTCGGCCCCTGTGGCCGTCAGATCGTACGGCTCGGGGGCATCCGTCTCGTAGGTCGCGACGACGGTCGGCTCGTCGACGGCCTCGACGAGCAGCGCGTCGCGGCGGACGACGCCGATCGTCGCCTCCTCCGCGCCGACGACGCCGGCGACTCGGGGGGTGTCGTAGTCGTCCTTCTCGAAGTCGAGCGCGAGCAGCGCCGACGCGAGCGCGTCGCGGGCGGGGTAGCCGCGCTCTAACTTCTCCGCGATCGGGTCGACGTGCGAGCCGTTGCCGAGGGCGGCGAGGGGCTCCTCGGTCGGCGTCTCGACCGCCCGAGCGCAGTTGTAGGAGACGTACGGGTTGTCGGTCTCGGGCGCGTCCGGCGTCGGGCCGACGGTGAGGGTCCCGTCGCGGTCGCGGATCCGGCGGTTCGGGAACGAGCGCGAGGAGACGCGGTAGCCGCCGATCCCGGGCGCGACGACGACGAATCGTCCGACGTACATACAGCTTCGTGCGGATTGGGTCGTGTAAAGCGCGTCGATATGCGCACGAACGCGATCCGAAGGCGATGCGACCGCCGCGTCGCGACCGGAGCGTGCGACGGTCCCGTCAACCGATCGCACGGCGGCCGCGACGCGCAACGCTTACAAAGACGTACTGGCTATCGGAAAGTGCGCAGTCCATTGGGGTAGTGGCCAATCCTGTTGCCTTCTGGGGGCAACGACCCTGGTTCGAATCCAGGATGGACTACTTCTCTCGCTTCCGCTTCGCTTGGAACCGAGCGGCGCCCCCGTCCCGCGGTTTCCAGTCGAAACGAAGGGGTGGCGGCGGGCGGGAGTATCTCCGTCACTTCTCGACGTCCAGCAGCGCGACGCGCTCGCGGACGACGTCGGTGAGGTCGCCGGTCGTCGCCGCCAGCTCGCGGTCGGTGACGCCGTAGTACTCGCGGACGCGGTCCGCGTCGAACTCGGTCGGGAAGCCCCCTGCGTCCGGGTCGTCGACGGTGTCGATCGCGAGCCCCCGAACCGCCTCGACCGCCGCGTCGAGGTCCGCGGTCGACCGGTCGGCGCCGGCCACGCCGCCGAAGTCCGCGACGAGGACGACGGCGGGACGCTCACCCTCGGAGACCCCGACTTCGAGCGCGCGGTCGATCTGTCTGCGGCCGGCCGCGTACAGCAGGACCTCGACCGCGGGGTCGCGCGCGACCGCCTCGCCGCGGGCGATCGCTCGCGCGGCGAGCCGCGCTGCCTCGCGGAGCTGCGTCGGGGAGACGACGAGGTCGACGTCGAACGCCTGGACGACCGCGCCGGTCTCCGCGGCGATCCCGTCGAGGTCGGCGAGGAACGCGTCGAGGTCGTCGATGGCGAAGGTACCGCGGACGAGGCGGACCGCGGGCTCGGGCGCCGGCTCACCGTCGGGGTCGGGCGCCGGTTCCTCGTCGGCGTCGACAGCGGGGCCAGTCATCCGAAATCACCCAGACTCGCCTGTCCGTCGCCGTCGCCGTCGGCGTCCGCGCCCGCGGTCGCCGCCGCGGAGGCCGATCGGTCGGGGTCGACGCCGTCCAGCGAGGGGTCCTCGCGGCCGGCGTTCTCCAAGATGCGCTCGGCGGTGAGCTCGCGGCCGCGGAGCGCGCCCAGCACGACCGCCTTGTCCGCCTCCCGGAGGTCGGCGCGGCTCTCGATGCCGGCCTCGAAGAGGCGGCGGGCGCGCTTGCGGCCGACGTTCCGGACGCCGGCGAGGTCGAGCAGCTCCTCGCGGACCCCGTACTCCAGCCGCTTGCGGGCCTCGCGCACCTGAACGACGACGTCGCCGTCGATTCCCTCCACGTCGCGCGCGAGCGTCTCGGCCGCCCGGAGGAGCCACTCGGCGGTGTCGACCTTCCCGCGGATGTCGCCCGGGCCGACGCCGTAGCGCTCCGCGATCCGGTCCTCGTCCACCTCGTTCGCCCAGTCCTCCAAGAGGCGGGCCGTCTTCAGCGCGGCGAGCCAGTCCTCGAAGCGCACGTCCTCGTACTCGGAGGGCACGTCGCCGAGGAACTCCGCCTCGCGCTCGTAGCAGACCTCGGTGTACTCCTCGCGGTCGCCGGACTTGAGGTACAGCTCGTAGGTGTCAGGAGTCCGGCTGACGAGGTGGTAGAGGCCGAGCGGGGTTACCGCGGGGCCGTCGTCGTCCGACTCCGCGGGCTCGGCGGCGGGGTCGCCCCCCTCGTCGTCCGCCCGCGTGTAGGTCGTGAACCCGGCGTCGTCGGCGTCCGCGTCGAGATCCGCATCGGCGCCGTCCGCCGGAACGAACTCGCCGCTCTCGGCGCCCTCGTCGTCCGCGCCGTCCACGACAGTCCGCAGCCCGTCGAGTATCTCGGCCGCGCTCATCGGGTCGAGGTAGAGCCGGGAGACGGTGTGGCCGATACCGGTCGCGGCGAGCCCCTCGCTCCCGCCGTCGCGGTCGCGGTCGACGAAGCCGTTGACTTCGAGGTAGTCGAGGACGGTGTCGGTCACCGATGCGAGGCGCCCCTCGTCGTCGGTCTGGGTCGCGTAGAGAGTGTTATCGAGGAAGGAGAGGAGCCCGTCGCGGGTGGCGGCGAAGCCGGAGGCGACCGTCGCAAGGACGTGCGTGCGGAGCGCGGGCTCGGCCGCCAGCTTCGAGCGGACCGGCTCGGGGTCGGCCCAGACGTACCGGTCGAACAGCTCCTCGCGGGTGTCGGCGCTGTTCGCGAGCAGCACCGCCTCGCCGTAGGGGTCGAGCCCGGGCCGTCCCGCGCGGCCGCACATCTGGTGGACTTCGAGGACGTCGAGCGGCTGCATCCCGCCGAACTCCCCGTCGTAGCGGCGCCAGTCGCGGACGATCACCCGGCGGGCGGGGGTGTTGACGCCGGCCGCGAGCGTCGGCGTCGCGGAGACGCACTTGATCAGCCGGTCGCGGAACGCGTCCTCGATCAGGCTGCGGTGCTCGCTCGCGAGGCCCGCGTGGTGGAACGCCGATCCCTGCTCGACCGCGTCCGCGAGGTCCTCGGAGGTGTCCGTGTCGGAGACGCCGCGGATCTCCTCGGCCAGCTCGCGGAGGCGGTCGCGCTCGTCGCCGGTGAGTCTGGGGCGGTGACCTCGCCCAGCTTCCGGGCCGACGACTCGGCGTTGCGCCGGGAGTTGACGAAGACGAGCGAGGAGCCGCCCTGCCCGTCCTCCTCGGTGTCGAGGGCGTCCGCGACGAGCCGGGCGGTCTGGTCCTCGCCGCGCTCGACGGGCACCTCGCGCTGGCTCCCGTCGTCGAACTCGATCGCGTTGCCGAAGTGGACCCCCGTCCGCAGTTCGATGGGTCGCCAGTCGGACTCGACGAGCTCGGCGTCGAGCCAGTCGGCGATGACGTCCGCGTTGCCGACGGTCGCCGAGAGCGCGACCGTTTGGAGGCCGGGGTTCACCTTCCGGAGCTTCGCGAGGGTGACTTCGAGGGTGGGGCCGCGGTGAGAGTCGTCGACGAGGTGGACCTCGTCGCTGACGACGCAGGTGAGGTCGTCGATCCACGGCGCGCCGTTGCGGATCAGCGAGTCCACCTTCTCGGAGGTGGCGACGATGATGTCCCGGCTCGCGAGCCACTCGCCGTCGGAGTCGTAGTTGCCCGTGGAGACGCCGACCGTGACGCCGAACTCCTCCCAGCGCTCGAACTCCGCCTTCTTCTCGCTGGCGAGCGCGCGCAGCGGGACGATATATAAGGCCTTCCCGCCGCGCTCGATCGAAGAGAGCATCGCCAGCTCGGCGATAAGGGTCTTGCCGGACGCGGTCGGTACGGCCGCGACGAGGCTCTCGCCGTCGACGACGCCCGCCTCGACGGCCGCCTGCTGGGGCGGGTACAGCTCCGCGACGCCCTCCGCTTCGAGCGCCTCGCCGACGCCCGCGGGGAGCCCGGAGAGCGAACTCGGTTCCATTACGTGTCCGTGGGGCCCCCACGCGATTTAAACCGTCGGAACGGGCCGGTAGGGGGGAGAGAGCGAGCGCAGACGCGACCGCCGACTGCGACGCTTGTTTATAAATAGATCCGCGGTGGCGTCGCCGGCGGCAGAGCCGCCGGCTGCAAGAGGCGCGTCGCGCCTCCCTGCGTGCCTGCGAGGCCGCCCCGCGGCCGAGCAGCACGCGCGAGGGAGTCGGCCGGCCGGAGCGAAGCGAAGGCCGGCCGACGAGGCTGGGGAGGCGTGAGGCGCTGTGCGGTGCTGTGCGGGGCGGGACTCAAAGGGGCAGTCGCGAGGGCGGCGCAGGCGAAGCAAGGACCACAGGGAGCGAGCACCGCGAGCGACCGAGGACCGCAGCGAGCGTGCGCCGCCCTCGCGACTGGGGCTTTGGAGGTGGCCTCTACCGACCCGCGATCAACTATTTATAAATAAACGGCTGGGGCTTTGAATCTGTACTCCGCCGATCCGCAGTCAACTATTTATAAACAGACTACGCAGTTTTTGGAGGCTGTCAGCGCGCCGGCGATGTCTATTTAAGAACCCAGATCAGGGAGCGACGCCGACCGTCAACAGCGTCCCCCACGTCCGGTAGCGGTCCACCATCGCCTCGCGCGTCTCGTACCCCTCGGTCGGGAACTCGGCGGCCTCCGGAATCTCGGTCTCGCGGTCGGGGATCGCGTCCTGCTCTGCGACGTACAGCCCGGCCTCGCGGAACGCCTCGCGGTACTCGTCGCGGGACCACAGCGTCATCTCGACCGAGATGTTCTCCTGCCACGCGTGGGTCGTCTCGCTCTCCGCGAAGTAGTTGACGGCGCAGTAGAAGGTGCCGCCCGGCTTCAGCACGCGCCGGACCTCTTCGAGCGTATGGACGGGGTCGGCCGCGTAGTAGAACGCCTCCATCGAGAAGACGTGGTCGAGCGAGTCGTCGGCGAAGGGGAGTTCGTCGAAGTCGCCGACCAAGAAACCGACCGCGTCGTCGTCGGTGTACCCGCGGGCGTTGCGCGCCATCTCGGGGGCGCCGTCGAGGCCGTAGCCGCGCCCGATCCCGCGCTCGCGGAGCGCGCGGAGCGCGTAGCCGGAGCCGGTACCCAAATCGAGGACGGCGTCGCCCGCCTCGACCGGCATCCGCGCCAAGACGTGTTTCGCGGTGTGCCAGTGGCGGTCCTCCATGCCGCGGTCCTTCCCGCTCGCCGCCCACTCGTCGAACTCCTCGCGAACGCTCATACGGGCTGAAGGAGGACAGCGCTGAAAAACAGCGGTGTTTTACCGGCTCCGCTCCCCACGGGGGACATGAAACGCCCGCGAGCGCTCCGCCGACCAGACTTCCGGGTGGCGGACATCGCCCAGCAGTCGGTCGGCGGCTTCCTGCTCGCGGGGCCCTTCGTCGTCACCGAGGAGGTGTGGGTGCTCGCAGCGGGGATGAACTGGATTCAGGCCGGCGTGACCGCCGCGCTCGTCGCCCTGATCGGCTACGCCGCGCTGTACCGGGCCGACACCGGCCGCGACGTCGACGAGGAGCCGGACCTCGTCGGGATCCCGACCCGGTTCGTCTCGCTGATGACGGTCGCGTTCGGCTCCGTACTCCTGCTGGCGCTGATCTTCGACGCGCCGCACACCTTCCTCGTCGAAGGCGGCATCGGCGACGGCGAGGTGGTGGCGACGACCGCGAAGGCCGTCTCGCTCGGCGCCCTCTTCAGCGTCGTCGGCGCCGCGACCGCCGACAGCGTGTTCTGATCCGGGCCCGCGCGGTCCGAGTCAGAGGACGACCGCGCGGTCCGAGTCAGAGGACGACCGAGACGACCGCGAAGAGGATCAACACGCCGGCGATGTCACAGAGGTTCGTCACCACGGGGATCGTTGTGTCGTCGGGGTTGAGCCCGATCCGGTAGGAGGCCTCGACGGCGGCGACGCTGGCGACGACGACGAGGACGGCGAGACACAGCCCGGAGACCAACGAGATCAGCAGCACCCGGCCGAGCGCGAGCGACCCGCCGAGCGCGAGCCCGATCGCCCACGCGGCGACCCCCACCGCGCCGAAGACGGTCGCCGCGAGCGCGAACACCGCGCCCGCGTTCGCCCGGAGCGCGGGATTCGAGGGGCTGAACTCGTAGGTCCCCAGGTACAGCTGCGTCGTGAGCCGCGAGCAGGTGATCGACGCGAGGTTGCCGGCCGTCCCGATCTGGACCGGGACCAAGACCAGCAGCGCCGGGTACCGCAGGAGGACTTCCTCGTACGTCTCCAACACGGTCCCGGAGACGAGCTGGAGCACAGACAGCACGGCCAAAAGCGGGATCATCGTCCGGACGATCCGGCGTATCGACCACTCGTCGACGACGGTCGACTGCGGCTCGGTCACGAGACGGCCCCCACGACGGCCACCCCGACGAGGAGGAAGAACACCCCGAACACGTCGCCGAGGGTCGTGACGACCGGGCCGATGACGTTGTCGGGGTCGAGCCCGCGGCGGTAGCCGACGAAGATGACCGAGATGAGCACGGAGATCATCAGCACCGCCGAGAGGAAGCCGGCGACGACCATCACGCCGACGAGCTGGAAGAGGCTCCCGCCGTCGCCGAACAGCACGAGCGTGAGATAGGTGACGACCGCGATGAACACGGAGACGGTCATCCCGTTGATAAAGGAGGCGACGACCGCGTTCGTGAGCCGGCGGGACGGCCGGAACCGCGGCTCGATCACCCCCTGATGGAGCCCCGTCGAGAGCCGGGCGCCGAGCGAGCCGTACACGCCGCCGCGGGTGGCGAGGAACGCCGGCAGCAGCAGCAGGAGCCCGGGGACTTCCGCGATGTTCGCACGCATGGTCTCGGAGGCGAGTATCGTCCCCGCGAACAGCCCGGCAATCAGGCTGACGGCTATCACCGGGAGCGCCTGCCGGTAGATCTCGCGCGCGGAGTCGTGCCCGGGCATCGAACGCACCGACGGCGGGCGGGGCAAAAAAACCGACCGCCGCGCCGGGCGATCGCCGTCGGTCCGCGATCGCCCGTGAGCGACTCGGGGAGCGATCGTCCCATAACTATCAGAATCTCCAAACGAAACGGTGGGGTCGGTGGCGGACGGACGCGACGCCGACCGAACGCGACGGGAGCGACCCGCCCGCGTCCGACGGTCTTGGACGGCTCCGGCCCGCACCGTTAAGTCGATCCGGCGAGTTCCGATCCCATGGACTACTCCCTCGCCGTCGAGAACGGGCCGGAGACGATACCGGGCGGGACCGGGCTCCTCCTCGTCCACCCGAGCATCGGCGAGACGGACCGGATCGACACGGACTTTCTGAAGACCGACACCGACGCGTTCCTCGTCGTCTCGACGCGGACGACCGCGCGCGAGGTCGAACAGAAGCTGGAGTACTACGACGTCGACGAGACGAAGGCGACCATCCTCGACACGCTCTCCGTCGAGCGCGGCTACTCGCGGCGCACGTCCGACGACGTCTACTACGTCTCCGCGCCGGACGATCTCGACGGCGTCGTCGACCGCGTGGAGCGGTTCCTCACCGAGAACGAGGGGAAGCGGCGCGTCTCTGTCGACTCGCTCACAGAGATGGCCTACTACGCCGACGACGACGCGGTGTACGAGGCCGCCGCAGAGATCCTCGCCCTCCTCGACGAGCACGACGCGGTCGGCATCTTCCACCTCTCAGAGGAGGTCCACGAGGTCGCGACGCTCGACCGGTTCCGCGAGCTGTTCGACGGCGTCATCGACCTCGACGGCGAGGGCAACGTCGTCGTCGACGTCTGAGCGGCCGCTTCGCCGCGGGCCGCGCGACCCCTTACTCCTCGTCGACGAGCGCCGCGAACGTCTTCTCCGCCCACGCCACCGCGTAGTCCGCCCCGCGATCCCGGTAGGCGGTCGTGTCGAGCGCGCCGTACGGCGCCGGGAGGTCGAGGTCGTGTTTCACCGCCGAGCAGGCGTACTCCGTCGCGCTCGGGAACTCGGTCTCGCCGCGGGCGACCTCGCCGGAGAGGCCGCCGAGCCGGCCGGAGAGGCGCTCGCCGGCGTCGACCCACGCGCCGAACAGCCGGGGGTACTCCCCCTCCCACGAGGCGAACTCGTCGCGGGCGTGGAGCCCGACCCACGCGTCGAACAGCGCGTTCGCGACCTGGAAGACGTCGGTCGGGCCGAATCCCGTCGTCGACTCGCCCGTCTCCGAGTCCGGGCGGCGGATCGCCGCGTCGAGGTCGCGGTAGCGCTCGCCGAAGAAGGGGAGGAACGACTCGGGGAGGCCGGAAGAACCACCGGCGTCGACGGATCCCGGGGCCGGCTCGCGGCCGATCTGGACCAACCGCTCGGCGATGAGGAACGCGAGGAAGTCCTCCGGGGTCCCCTCAGCGCGCCGCTTGACGAGGACGGTCGGCGGGTCGGTCTGCGTCGTCCGGACGACCGTCCCGTCCCCGGGGAGCCCGACGGTGAACGCGGGCCCCGCGTGCTTCCGGAGCAGGTCGGGTACCGCTTCGGGAAGCCACTCGGCGGGGTACGACGCGGGGTCGAGCGCGTCGACGAAGAGGCCGAGGTCCTCCGCGGCGGCCGGCGGGAGCGTCTCGAAGTCGGAGTCGACGTCGAGGACGGGCGTTCCCGGCGCGTAGCGGTCGCGGACCGTCGCGAGGTCGTCGTCGAGCGACCGGGGTGAGAACATCAGGCGAGGACGTACGAGAGGATGATGAGCACCGAGAGGACGGCCGAGACGCCGACCGTTCCGACCACGATCTTCGTTGGTTTGGACATGCGCGTTCCTGCGTCCGCCGGTCGTTAAAATCATCCGGTCGCGGCGAGCGTGCGGCGATTTTATGTCACCGGGCGAGAGTGCGGAGGTATGCGAGTTCGTGACGCGGTCGAGGCCGACGCCGCGGCCCTGGGATCGATGACGGGCCGGCCCGAGGGCGTCGTCCGGAACATGATCCACGACCGCTCGGTCCGCGTCGCGGTGACGGACGCGGCCGCGTCCGAAAGAGGAGGCAACGACGCGGACGCCGACACCCCGGTCGACGCGGTCGCGGGGTTCGTCGCGTTCGACGTGCGCGACGGCGTCGTCCACGTGACGAACGTCGAGGGCGACCCCGACGCGGTCGAGCGCCTGTTCGAGGAGCCGGTGCGGTTCGCGACCCGGGAGGGGATGACGGTCGAGGCCGTCCTCCCGACCGACGGGACCGCCGATGAGGCGGCCGAGGCCGCAGGGTTCGAGCCGGGCGGTTCGGGACCGCGGATCGAGGGCGCGCCGACGACGCGGTACCGGTTCGACCCCGAAGAAGGCGGCTGAGAAGAGATCCGTCGCCGCTCAGTCGAAGCGGTCCTGAACGATTTCGAGCGCCTCCTCGCGGTCGTCCCAGTCGACGAACACCGCGACGGAGGTGGCGCTCGTGATGAGATCGATGATGTTGATGCCGGCCTCGGCGATGGGGGCGATGATGTCCTGGATGACGCCCGACTGGTTGGGGAGCTCGCCGCCCGTGACGCGGATCACGGCGATGGGGTCGGCGACGGTGACGGAGGAGAGCGCCTCGTCGGTGACAACCGCCTCGTGGAGCAGCGCCTCCGCGGTCTCGGCGACGTCGACGTCGACGTAGAAGGTGACCGAGTCCATCCCGGACGCGACCGCGTCGATGTTGATCTCCTCGGCGCGGAGCGCATTCGCCAACTCGGAGAGGATCCCCGGCCGGTTGCGGATCGCCCGGCCCGCGATGGTGAGGCACGCCAGCGGCTCCTCGCGCATGTCGATCAGGCTCTCGAACTCGCCCTCGATCCGGGTTCCCCCCGGAGCAGGTCGCCGTGCTGGTAGTGGACGACCCGGACGTCGAGTCCCTCGTCCTTGTAGGAGAGCGCGGAGGGCGCAACCACCTCGGCGCCGCGGAAGGAGAGGTTGCGGAGCTCGTCGACGGTGATCTGGCCGACGTTGCGGGCGCCTTCGACCACCCGCGGGTCGCCGGTCATCACGCCCTCCACGTCGGTGACGATGACGACCTCGTCAGCGTCCATGTAGTTGCCGAGCATGACCGCGGTCGTGTCCGACCCGCCGCGCCCGAGCGTGGTGACGTTACCGTCGTGGTCCTCCGCGAGGAACCCGGTGATGATCGGGACGACCCCGTCCATCTCGGCGGCGATCTTCTCGGCTCGACGCTTGGTCTCCGCGACGTCGACCTCGCCGCGCTCGTCCGTGATCACCGGCCAGTCGGGGTGTCCGGGTTCGAGGAAGACGGCGTCGACGTCTCGGACCGACAGCGCGGCCTTCAGCATGCGGACGCTGGTGCGCTCGCCCATCGAGACGATCTCCGCGCGGTCGGCGTCGTCCGTCTCGAAGGTGATGTCGTCAAGCAGATCGTCCGTGGTCGATCCCATCGCGCTCGCGACGACCGCGATCTCGTGGCCGGCCGCGACCGCGCTCGCCACCGAGTCGGCGGCGCGCTCGATCCGGTCGCCGCTCCCGAGGCTCGTGCCGCCGAACTTGGCGATTACGCGCATGCGGCTACCTCGTCGGGGTGCGGTCGGTCTCCGAGAGACGGTCGAGGCGGTGCGAGGGCGACGGCGCGGTCCGGACCGAGGCCGGAGTCCCGGCCCGGTCGGCGGAAGCGATCGGCTAACATGCGACCCCGTAGCGGAGGAAGCCGGATAACAGTATCTTCTTCGACAAGGGTCGCCCGAATCACAGAACCGCACGAAGCGGCGGCCGTGAGCGGGTGAAAACGAAACGAACGATCAGCGCATTTCGGAATCGCGGGTCAGGGTGTGCGAGGGGGCAGGGGAGGCGAGATGGAGGCGCGCAGGGAAGATGAGGGGACGCGCGCAGGGAAGACGGACGGAGGCGCTACTCGTCTTGGATGCCCCAGGCGTCGGGCATCTCGATGACGTACCGGCCGTCCTCCTGGAGGGAGATGATGTACTCCTGTCTGTCGTACAGCTCCATCAGGTTGAGCTCGTACTGGCCGGGGCTGACGATGCGGATGCTCTCGAACTGGTCGTTGAGCTCGTCCCGGAGCGCATCGATGCCCGGCTCCGGCCCCTCCTCGGCCGGCGGCGTCTCGGCGGGCTCGACGTCGCGGCTCGCTCGGTCGAGCTCGTCCGGCGACACCACCTCGGAGCGGGCGCTCGCCTGCGCGGTGTCCTCGTCGCTCCGGTCCGCGATCTGTTCCGTCCCGTCGGATTCGGCCGGGGCGTCGGCGCGCGCGGCGCCGTCGTCCGGCGTCGCGTCCGCGGGGTCGCTCGGCTGGCGGTCGGCCCCGCTCTCCTCCGGGGTCGGCGCCGACCGATCGTCCGGGGTCGGCGGCGTCCGGTCGGCCGCGTCGGCGGCGGAATCGGACGGTCCGGCGGCGCCGGACGGCTGATCCCCCTCGTCGGTCGCGCCGGCGGTCGGGTCCTTCGTCGCGCCGGCGGGCTTGAACTGGAACTTGTTCCCGCCGCAGTCGGGACAGCCCGACAGCATCTCCTTGGAGCCGTCGGGGAACGTCCGGCCGCAGGAGGTACACTGGTGGGGCATCTACTTGCGGGAGACGAGCGTGCTGATGAGGTTCTCGTCTTTGTGGAGGGTCTCGATGCGGTTCGCCGGGCCGATGACGGTGAGCTTCTGGGTCGACTCGCGGCCCATCAGCTTGTCGAGGAAGCTCTGGTCGCCCGCCTCGGCCTTCGGGTACGTCTCGATCTCGATCCCGGTGAAGTCGTCGGGGCTGATCTCGGTCATCGTCACCTCGATGAGCTTCGACTCCTCGTCGGGGGAGAGCCCCTCTTCGAGGATGACGATGTTGCCGTCGCGGACGCCGTCGAGGATGAGCCGGATCTTCTCCATCCCGGTGAGCCCCTCCATCCGCGCGCCGCTTATCATGTCGATCCGGACGCCGTCACCGGAGTCGTCGCCGTCGTCCGGGTCGTCCGCGGCGTCGACGTTGGCTTTCGGACCGGGCATCAGCCGAAGTACTCCGCTATTTTGGTGTACACTTCGTCCATGTTGTCGCCCTCCAGCGCGGACAGCGGGATCGTCTCGTGTTGCGGGAAGGCGTTCGCGATCTGCTGGACGTCCGACCCCTCTAAGTCCGTCTTGTTCGCGAGGATGAGCGCGGGCAGGTCCTGCGACTCGATGATCCCGATCAGCATCGTGTTCACCTGCGTGAACGGGTCCGTCGTGGAGTCGAGCACGTAGATGACGCCGTCGACGTCCTCGCGGAGCCAGTGCATCGCCTCCGCGACGCCCTCGGTCGCCTCGCGCGACCGGCGGACGGCGTCGTCCTTCTCCATGTCGTGGTCGAGGAACTCCTTGTAGTCGACCTTCGTCGTCACCCCGGGGGTGTCGACGATGTCGATGGTGACCGTCCGCCCGTTGCGCTCGATCTCCACGTTCTCCTTCCGGCGGGCCCGGCGAGTCTCGTGGGGGATGTGGCTCTCTGGGCCGACGGCGTCACCCGTCCAGTCGCGTGCGATCCGGTTGGCGAGGGTCGTTTTACCGGCGTTCGGCGGTCCGTAGATCCCGATCCGCTTGGGCTCGTCGGCCGCGAACAGGCCGTCCGTGACCCGCGATATGCTGTCTCTGAGATTTGTGAGCAGTCCCATCCTGACCTCCAGTCCGTGTGGTTTTCCCGAACACCGCGGTCGTCGCGCGGCGCCGTTCGATCCGTACGCTCGACGCCTGTTCGGGGAATTACGGTAGGGTCCTCGCCGCTCTCACTTAAGAACTGCGTCAGACATCCCGATCCGGGGCGTCGGCGGCGGACGGCGGCGAAATCGACGGCAGGCGGTGAAAGTTAAACGGAGGTGAAACGAAACCGCGGACGGGCCAGAGGAGTTCGCGGACGGGCCAGAGGAGTTCGCGGACGGGCCAGAGGAGTTCGCGGACGGTCCGCGACCGAGCGTTCCGGGACGTCGAGGCCGCGTTACTTCTCGTCGCGCTCGCCCGCGGCGTCGCTATCCCCGTCGCTCCCGCTGGCGGCGTCGAGGAAGACGACGGCGCCGCCGAGCAAGGCGAGGTTCTTCAGGAAGTTGATCTTGTTCCCCTGCCGCTCTTTCCCCTCCATCGTCCAGAAGTCGTGGATCGCGGGCGTCGTCCCGAGGAAGAAGAAGACGAGCGCGCCCGCGGCCGCCCGCGGGAGCCGCCAGAGGACGATCCCGAGGTTGGCGACCAGCAGCATCCCGGTGACGAACGGGACGAGCACGTCGGGCATCGGGACGCCCTTCTCCTCGGCGACCGCGACCCGCTTGTCGTTGTTCTTGAACCCGTCGAGGGCCATGTACGCGAGGACGCCACCGTACAGCGAGCGGCCGAGCAGCGAGGGGGCGTCGCGGCCGGAGCGGCCGTCGGCGGGCTCGGCGGCCTCGGATTGAGAGTCCGGTTCGTCCGCCATTTATACCACCTCGATCCGGCTGACGTTCGCGTCGACGCGCCCGACCGTCTCGTAGGTCGGCCCCTCGTCGCCCTCGCCGTCGAGGCGCCGCATGATCCGGCCCTCTACGTCGTCGCGCTCGTCGGGCACGTCGAAGAGGCCGGAGCCGCAGACGACGTCGCCGTCGTGGACCGCCCACGTCTCGATGATCTCGTGGGGCTCGCCGGGGAAGGAGACTCGCTCGAAGTCGCGCCCGAAGTTCGTCGACTCGAACAGCGCGACCTCGTGGTCGTCGTTCACCCACGCGGGGGGCGCCTCCTCGCCGCCGCAGAAGATCACCCGGCCGTCGTGGACGAACACGCGGCGGATGTACGAGAAGTCGTTGCCGACGTCGAGCCGCTCGAACGACTCGCCGGCGTCGGTGGTCCGCCACAGGCCGCCCTCGCCGACCGCGTGGCCGAGCCCGAGGTTCTCCAGGTTGTGGTCGAGGTAGCCGGTCGTCGCCAGCCAGACGTCCTCCGAGATGGGGAGGACTTGGTGGACGTCGTCGACGATGGCGTCACGGTGGTCCGACCACGTGCGGCCGCCGTCGCGGCTGACGTGGATCCCGCCGGCCTCGACGCCCGCGATGAGGTGGTCGGGGCGGCCGGGGACCGCTTCGAGGGCGCGGAGGCGGGCGTAGTGCGGATCGATCGGCGACTCCCAGTGGCCGCGGGAGGGGAGCTCGCGGAACCCCTTCTGCTCGGTCCACGTCTCCCCGCCGTCGACCGAGCGGAAGACGTACGGGTCGTTGGTGCCGGCGTACAGCGCGCCGTCGGCGGTCGCGAGGATCGCCCACACCTCGCTCTGGCCGGCGTGCCAGAAGCGGTCGCCGAGCGGGACCTCGAGGTCGGTCCACGTCTCGCCGCTGTCGAGCGAGCGGTACGCGCCCGTCGAGGCGGCGACGAAGACGCCTTCGGTGTGGTCCCACGACTTCACGGCGGTGACGACCCCGCAGTCGAGGACGGGGTCGAGGTCGTCGCGCTCGAAGGGGACGTCGTCGGCTCGGTACAGCCCGGAGTCTGTCCCGATCAACAGTGTCATATCCCAGAGTGCGTCGGACGCATAATAAAGTTTTACCAATCTGTAAAACGCTAAGTGGCCGGGGGACGACGGTGGGGGCATGACCGCGCCGCACGCCACCGTTCGCCCGACCGACGCCGCGTACCTCGAGGAGTCCGAGTCCGGACCCGAACTCCCGACCGAGCTGCTGAACCTGCCGTGGATCGACCCGCACAACCACGCGCACACGCTCTCGTGGGAAGACCGCGAGCGGTACGCGCTGTCGGGGTGTCGGTCGATGGTGATGGTGTCGTCGGGGTACCACTGGACCCCCTACAAGCCCGTCGAGGCGAGCGACATCCGCTTCCTGTGGGACGACGCGGTCAACCGCCGGCGGGCGATCGAGCGAAACCACTTCTTCGAGGCGAAGTTAGGGCTCGGCGTCCACACCGGCGTCCGGATCGAGAATCCCGACGAGCTGCTGGCCGCGATGGACGACTACTGCGCGCTCGACGAGGTCGCCGCCGTCGGGGAGACCGGCGTCGTCCCGAGCCAGCACGTCGAGCGCTGGGACGTCGACGAACAGCAGGCGGTCGTCCAGGCGCAGATGGAACTGGCGAGAGATCACGACCTCCCCGTCCTGCTCCACACGCCGAACACGACGCCCGAGGCGAAGCGAGAGTATCGCGACGACCTCGGCGTGACTCCGGGGTACGAGAAGAACGCGGGCCTCGGCACCGACCCGGTCCTCGACGGCGAGAACCCGGCGCTCGAAGCCGTGAAACGCGACGTGGAGGCCGCACACGACGCCGGCCTCAACGAGGAGCGCGTCGTGGCCTCGCACGCGGACGCGAACAACACCACGTACCTGATGGCGGAGACGGACTGCTACCTGAGCTACACCATCGGCCACTCGTGGCTCGTCGGCGTCGACGCGGCCGACGTGGCGAACGCCATCGACGAGTACGGCCCCGAGCGGATCATGATCGACACCGACACCGCGAACGTGCTGCGCACGGACCCGTACGCCGTGAAGCGCGCGATCTTCGAGCTGTACCGCTACGGGATCGACGTCGAGGACATCCGGACCGTCGTGTACGAGAACCCGCGGGACGTGTTCGGGCTGGCAGAATAGACTATTTAAATACTCCGCGGTGCGGTGGCGCGTGCCTCCGAGTGGCCGCCGAAGGCGGCCGCGAGGAGCACGCGCGAGGGACGCGGCGAACGCGAGCGGCGAAGCCGCGAAGCGTGAGCCGCGAGGCTGGGGAGGCGTGAGGCTGCGGTGCCGTGCAGGGCGGGACTCAAAGGGGCAGTCGCGAGGACGGCGCAGACGACGTAAGCACCACAGCGAGTGAGCGGAGCGAACGAGCGAGGAGCGCAACGAGTGTGCGCCGTCCTCGCGGCTGGGGCTTTGGCGGTGTTCGCCACCGATCTGCGACCAGATATTTATAAACGAGCGACTGGGGCTTTGGAGGTACTCACCGCCGATCTGTGGTCAACTATTTATAAATGAACGGCCGGAGCTGTAGAGAAGTTCACTGTACGGGCTCCGTTGAGATTCTCTACAGAGAAGGCATTCCGATTCCGGTCGGTCCAAGCCATTTAGAACCCGGTCACCGCAGGGAGTACTGTTCCGAGAAGAGTCAGACAGGCGGCACCGACCAACGCCAGAAGGACGATAGGAGGGGCAGTAAACTCCTCTGGGTCAGTTTGAAGCGATTCGTAGCCGGCAACTGCGAGCATTCCAGCCCCACCGATGGCCATGAGCAGTATCGGGATGCCGCGATCGCCACCGACGACCGACGCTACCGCTGGCCCTCCTAGTGACGTTCCGATTACGGCGAATGAGCCGGTGTAGACGTACAGGTCCTCCATTGGCGATGTAACAGCACGAGGACACTTGTAGTTTGGTTAGCGATGTACGAGCGCGTCCGGAGAATACGGTTTCAACGAGGCCGCCACGCCGGCGATCATTTATAAACTCCGACGAGCCGAGGATCCTACTCCGTCTCGAACTCGTTCGTGAGTTCGCCGACGCCCTCGACGCCGATGGTGACCGAATCGCCGTCGCCGAGCAGCACCGGCGGCTCGCGGTAGACGCCGACGCCGGGCGGCGTGCCCGTAAAGACGAGGTCGCCCGGTTCGAGCGTGAACGCCTGGCTACAGAAGGAGATCAGCTCGTCGACGCCGAAGATCAGGTTCTCGGTCGAGGACTCCTGGAGGCGCTCGCCGTTGATCTCGGCGAAGATGTCCAGGTCGTGGGGGTCGTCGATCTCGTCGGTCGTGACGAGGTCGGGGCCGGTCGGCGCGAAGGTGTCGAGGCTCTTCCCGCGGACCCACTGGCCGTCACCGTGCTGGAGGTCGCGCGCGGAGACGTCGTTGCCGACGGTGAAGCCGGCGACGTGATCGAGGGCGTCCTCGGGGTCGACGCGACGCGCCCGCTCGCCGATCACGGCGACGAGTTCGGCCTCGTAGTCGACCTTTTCCGTGTACTCGGGGTCCCAGCGGACCGGGTCGTCGGGGCCGACGACCGAGGTGGGGAACTTCGAGAAGAGGACGGGTTCGTCGGGGATCTCGTTGTCGCCCTCCTCGGCGTGGTCGCGGTAGTTCAGCCCGACGCAGACGACCTTCTGCGGGTCGTCGACGGGGGCGGCGCGTTGGAGGTCGTCGGGGTCGCGGACGCCGACGCCGGTCTCCGCGGCGTGCTCGACCGCGAGGTCCGCCTTGCGGCGCCACTCCCAGTCGGCGAGGAGGTCGCTGGTTCGGGCGGGGACGTGGATCCCGGCGGCGGCGCCGGCCTCGGCGAGGTCGACGACGCCGTCGTCGGTCGCGACGCCGGGCCACGGTGTCTGTGCGTCCGTCGTTCGGTATTGTCCGATTCGCATGTGAAGTGAGGGAAGTGAGTCGAAGGGGTGAGTTCGGTTAGCGAAACTACGCAGCGGGCGTTACAGGTCGATCCCGGCCTCGTCGAGCAGTCGCTCGCCGGAGGCGACGAACCGGTCGAACTCCTCGTCGACCTTCGGGTTCGTCAGCTCGCCGTCGCGCTTGACGACCTCGCCGTCGACGAGGACGGTGTCGATGTGCGAGGGGTCGGCCTGGAACACGACGGTCTGGACCGGGTTGTGGCTGGGGGCGGTCATGAAGTCGTCGGCGTCGAACAGGACGAGGTCGGCGCGCTTGCCGGGGGTGATCGTCCCGATCTCGTCGTCGAGCCCGAGCGCCTTCGCGCCCTCGACAGTGGCCATCTCTAAGGTGTCGCGCGCGGAGATGCTGACCTCGGTGACCTCCTCGTCGCCCTCGAGGATCTTCTGGTTGTCGAACATGCGCTGGAGCTGCATCCCGATCCGCATCTGGCTCCCCATGTCGCCGCTGACGTTCGAGCAGACGTCGACGCCCCACGCCGGGCGGCCGCCGGCTTCGAGCACCTTCCCGGTGACGGGGATGCCGTGGCCCATCTGCATCTCGACCTCCGGCGTCGAGGAGAAGGAGACCCCCTGCTCGACGGCGTGATCGATATCCTCCTGCGAGAAGTGGTTCCCGTGGGCGACGTTGACGTCGGGGCCGAGCATGTCCTCGATACAGCCGAACCCCTGGTAGTCGTCGCCGTACTCCGAGGACGGCCACAGCGCCGCGCCCATGTGGATCGTCGAGAGGACGCCGAGGTCGCGGGCGAGTTCGAGGTCGCCGCGGGCGGTCTCGTCGGTACAGAAGTCCGGACCGCGAAGCCCGAGCGCGAGGCTGAGCCGGTCGTCGTCGCGGATCTTCTCCTCGCGGAGCTCGCGGATCTCCTCCTCGGGGAGGCCGACGTCGCTCTCGAACCACCACTTCGCCGCGTCGTCGCCCGGCGGGCCGTAGGTGTACACCGCTCGCAGGCCGGTGTCCTGCAGCGCGTCGACGGCGCGTTCGCCGTGTTCGAGCGTGTTGGGGTACGACCAGTCGAGCGCGGTCGTCGTCCCGGTGTGGAGCTTCTCGAAAGCGCCGAAGAGGCCGCCGAGGTACATGTCCTCCGGCTGATACAGCCCGGTGATGTTGCCGAGCATGTCGTCGAAGTACTCGCCCATGAGCGACCAGTCGCCGGCGATCCCGCGGACCTGTGTCTGTGCGAGGTGGATGTGCGAGTCGACGAACCCGGGGACGACGATCTTCCCGGCGGCGTCGATCTCCTCCGCGTTCGACGCCGAGAGCCCGGTGCCGACCTCGATTATCTCCCCGTCCTCGATCAGGACGTCGGCCTCGTCGAACTCCCCCACGTCCGGGTCGAGCGAGACCACGGTCCCGTTTCGCACGATCGTCTGTGTCATGTTCGATAATAGGGTTTGACCAAGAGGTTAAAACTTTACCGGACGGTAAAGGCCGACAGAGGCGACCGTAGGTTGAGGGGGACAACCACAGGCCGAGAGAGGCAATCGTATTATGTACCTCACACGTAGAGTGTCCGTATGAGCGAATCACAGGGCGGATCGGCGAACGAGTCCGCCGAGTCCCCGAGCGAAAACGTCGACGGCGGCGACGAGACGGTGTCCTCCAAGGACACGAAGGAGGTGATCATGGAGGCGACGTTCCGCGCGCTGAGCAAGCACGGGTACAAGGACCTCCGGATGCGCGACATCGGCGAGGAGATGGATCTCACGCGGCAGGTGATCCACTACCACTTCGACGGCAAGTACGACCTGATGTCCTCGTTCCTCGAACACATCATCGACCAGTACGAGGGCAGCGTGGTCGTCGAGGGCGACGCGGACCCGCGGACGGAACTCCGCGCCCGCGTCGACCAGTGCCTGTTCGGCCCCGAGTTCGAGGAGTTCAGCCACTGGGACCGGATGAAGGTGTACCACGAGCTGTACACGCACGCCCAGAACGACGGCGAGCACCGCGAGGTGTTCAACGAACACTACGACCGCCTTCGCGGCAGCATCGTCGAAGTCGTCGAGGAGGGGATCGAGGAAGGCGTCTTCCGCGACGTCGACGCCGAGCGGATGGGCCAACTGGTGACCGACGTGATCCACGCCGCGCGCGGGCGCCGGATCTCGCTGGGTCACGAGGATGCGCCCGAGGAGGCCCGGAAGGCGATGGACGAGTTCATCTTCGAGTCGCTGGAGCGGACGGAGTAGTCGAGCGGTTGCCTTTTTTGGCCGGCGTTTCACGTCGAGATTGGTTTCCAGTCGAAAGCGGTTTCGCGTCGAGATCGGTTTCCAGTCGGAATCGATTTCCAGTCGAAATCGGTCCCCGCCGTCAGGAGTCGTCGACTGCGACGAGCCGCGGGTCGGTCCGGTCACGTCCCTCGCGAAGCCGGTGGGAACCGTCGAATCGAACCCGATCGCCGGGAGACAGGTCGCCGTCGGCGGCCTGTGCGATCAGTTGGACCTCGTCGAACCGGACTAACGCGAGGTGGTTCGGCGCGCGGACGTCCGGCGGCGTGGTCTCGACCGTCGTCGTCGCGACGACCGCCCCCGTTTCGAGTCGAACCGTCGCGGCCGACTCGGCGCCGTGGCCGCACGCCGGACAGCGCCGTCGGTCGTAGTACCAGCGGTGGCCGCAGTCGTCGCAGACGAAGGCGCGGTCCGCGGGGACGTCGCGGTCGGCCGGCCGGTCGGTGACCGGGTGATCGGAGTCGGTCACGTGCGCAACACCGTACAGACGCTGTTGTTCCCGAACCCGGCGACGTTGATCGCGAACGCCGTCTCCGCACCGTCGACGCGGCGGCTCTCTGGGAGGTCGCCCCGGAGCTGCCACACGAGTTCGACGATCTGCGAGAGCCCGGTCGCGCCGAGGGGGTGGCCGCGGGCCTTGAGCCCGCCCCCGGGGTTGACCGGGAGATCGCCGTCGAGCGCGGTGTCGCCTTCGAGCGTCGCCTCCCACGCGGTCCCGGGCTCGTAGAAGCCGAGCTCCTCCAGTTCGATGAGTTCGAGGACGGTGAACGCGTCGTGGATACAGGCGACATCGACGTCGTCCGGACCGATTCCGGCGCTGTCGAAGACGCGCTCGCCGGCGGTCCGGACGGACTCGATCGAGAGGGGGTCCGGGCGCTCGGCGACGGCGTGGGTCCCCGTGGCGCTCGCGGTACCTGCGACCCGCGGGGCAGGACCGGCTTCGGCGCCGCCGTCCGCGGCGGAGTCGTCCTCGTCCGTTCGCGTCAGCACGACCGCGGCGGCGCCGTCGGACATCGGACAGCAGTCGTACAGCCGGAGCGGCGCGGCGACGACCGGGGAGTCGAGCGCGTCGTCGACGTCGATCGATTTTCGGAACTGCGCGACCGGGTTGTCGACCGCGTTGCCGTGGTTCTTGGCGGCGACCGCGGCGAGCGCCTCGCGGGGCGCGTCGTGGCGGTCGAGGTAGGCGCCGGCGGCGAGGCCGCCGAAGGAAGGGAGCGTGACCCCTTGCGCGTACTCGCGGCGGTGGACGAGGCGGCTGATCGCCTCCGTGACGTCCCGCGTGTCGCCCGCGGACATCTTCTCTGCGCCGACGACGAGCGCGACGTCGGCGTCGCCCTTTTTAATGCGGTCGACGCCGCGGTGGAAGGCGCTGGCGCCGGTCGCGCTCGTGTTCTCGATGCGGTCCGCGGACGCGCCGTCGAGGCCGAGCGCGGCCGCGAGCGCGTTCGCGAGCCCCGCGCTCTCGTCGAGCGCTTCGGCGAGGGCGTTGCCGAAGTGGAGCGCGTCGACGGCTGAGGGGTCGATCGCGGCGTCCGCGAGCGCGCGCTCGGCGGCGGTGGCGGCGAGGTCGGTGAGCGAGCGCTCGGCGTCGCTCTCGAAGGGCGTCATGCCGACGCCGCTGACGCGGACGCCGGTGGAGTCGGTCGCGGACGACGACATCAGTCGTCGGCGTCCGCGTCCTCGGCGTCGTCGCCGAACACGCCCAGTTCGGCGAGGCGGTCGATTTCGGCCTCCGAGTAGCCGTGTTCCCGGAACACCTCGCGGTTGTGTTCGCCGAGCAGCGGCGGCGGGAGCTCGAAGCCGCTCTCGGCGTTGCGGAACTTGAGCGGGTGTTCGATCACAGGGACCTCGCCGAGTTCGGGGTGGTCGATCTCGGTGACGGTGCCCCGGGCCTCGATCTGCTCACTGTTGAGCGCCTCCTCGACGCTGTACACCGGGCCGGCGGGGACGCCGGCGTCCTCCGCGATGACCTCGATCCACTCGTCGGTCGTCTTGTCCGCGAGCGTGGCCTCGATCTCGGCCTCGAGTTCGTCGAGGTGTTCCACGCGGTCGGCGTTCTGCTCGAACCGGTCGTCCTCGGGGAGGTCGGGCCGGTCGAGCGCCTCGCAGAGCTCGCCCCAGAGCTTCTCGTTGAGGATACAGATGTTGATGAACCCGTCCTTCGTCTCGAACGTCTGGTACGGGGCGAGGACGGGGTCTTTGGTTCCCATACGCTTCGTCTCCTCGCCCGCGAACACCATGCCGGCCTGCTTGGTGAGCCACGGCAGGGTTGCTTCGAGCATACCGAGGTCGATGTACTCGCCCTCGCCCGTCCGCTCTCGGCGGTAGAGGGCGGTCGTCGCGCCGAAGGCCGCCCACATCGCGGTGATGAGGTCGGTCATCGGGAGGCCCACTTTGACCGGCTGGCGGTCCGCCTCGCCGGTGACGCTCATGATCCCGCTCATCCCCTGGATGAGGAGGTCGTACCCGGACCGCTCGCGCCACGGACCGGTCTGTCCGAACGCGGAGATCGCGAGGTAGATCAGGTCCTCGTTGTGGTCAGTGAGCGTGTCGTAGTCGACGTCGAGCCGCTCCGCGGTGCCCGGGCGGAAGTTCTGGATGAAGATGTCCGCCTCCTCGACCAGCTCGTACAGCGCCTCCTTCGCGTCGTCGTTCTTCAAGTCGAGTTCGAGGCTCTTTTTCCCGTAACTCAGTGTCCAGTAGTACGGGGACTCGCCCTTGATGAACGGCGGCCCGGAGTGGCGGACTGCGTCGCCGTAGCCGGGCTGTTCGATCTTGACGACCTCCGCGCCCTGGTTCGCGAGCATTGCCGAGCAGAAGCCGCCGGTGACGAACGTCGAGAGGTCGAGAACGGTGACGCCGTCCAAGATTCGTCCGCTGCTCGCGGAACTCCCGGTGCCGCCGTCTTCGGTACCGGTATCGTCGGTACCGGTGTCGTCGGTACCGGTGTCGTCGGTATCCGTCATCTACCCACCTCGTCCGACGTGCGGAGTCGTCTCATAGGTACGTGTACGGTTTGTTTACCGGATGGTAAAACTATCGGCGTCGACCGTGATATTCGTTGGCTCGTCGGTCACATGGCCGTCGTTTGGGAGCCCCCCACCCCTTTGTTTCGAGTGGAACCCGGTAACCTGTGGGGGCGTCCGGTGGGCGTTCGGAGGTGATCCCGGTTCTCTCAGATAATTCATCAGCTATAGCTGGATAAAACAACACTAACAAACAAAATATAATATAGAATAGATTGTCGAGGGTACTGTTGAACAGTTTTAGATATAAAACCACCGGTACTAAAATCCAATCTCACCACCCCCACCCACCCATTCACCGTTCCACACGAAACAAAGGGGTGTGGGGGTCTCCCCGATCGAGTCGACTCGACGGAACTGGAAATCGCGGACCGAAACCGGCGAGTCGGAACGCTCCGACTGAACTTCCAGTCCGGATCCGAGTAGGCACGACTCGATTGCGTCAGATGGGAACCTGTCACGAGAGCGCCCGAAACTCGATCTATCGACGAGATCGTCTCGGGGAACCCGGTCGTTTCCTCTCCCGTCGTCCGTTTCACCTCGACTTTTCGATCCGATCGACGAACCCGCGAATGCTCCCGAACCGCTTCTCCGTCGCCCCGATACTTCGCGAGGGAGGACCGTTTCAACTCCAGAGAGGAACACTTTTGTACCGTCTCTTCATCTGGTTCGACTGTATCAACTGGACGTGGTCGGTCTCGATTCCGACCGCGAATGCGTATTTCCGACGGGAGACGGCGTCTCAAGCGACATACCCGGCTGTCTCCACCTGAAACAGAGGGGTTCACATGGACGAAGGCGATCACACACCGCGGGCCGACGGCGGTATCGACCCGGACGACGGCGACGAATCGGACCACAGTAGCGACTCCGAGGACTCATCGCCCAGCCGCTCTTCGACTCCCGACGCCGACGGCTTCGCCGTCGAGGGCTCCGAAACCGACGAGTCCGAGGACGAGGATCCCGAAGCCGAGGACCCCGATATCGAGGACCCCGATATCGAGGATTTCGACCCCGACGCTCCAACCGAAACGGGGGGCGACAACTCGACTGAAGCCGACCCGACTACCCCAACCGAAGCCGATCCGACCACCCCAACCGAAGCCGACTCCGGCGGTCTTAGCGAATCCGACCCCGATACCGGCCTCAACGTCGAAGACGGAACGAGTCACGATACGCCAGACGTCGAATCGATCGACTCGGACGCCGATACGCCTTCCATCTCGACCGACGCTCGACCCGAAACGGCGGGGCTCGACAACGGCGGTCGCGACCGGTCGTCGCCCGACGTCGACTTTGACGGCGTCGTCCTCGACGACGACGACGAGGACAACCAAGGCCTGTTCGACGACCTCCTCTCCGGCGAACCGATCTTCGAGAACAAGGAGGTTCTCCGCCCCTCGTACACCCCGCACGAACTCCCGCACCGCAACGACCAGATCAACCGGATGGCGACCATCCTCGTCTCCGCGCTCCGCGGCGAGACCCCGTCGAACATCCTCATCTACGGGAAGACGGGGACCGGGAAGACCGCGTCGGCGAAGTTCGTCTCTCAGGAGCTGGAGTCCACCTCCCAGAAGTACGACGTCCCCTGTGAGGTCGAGTACATCAACTGCGAGGTGACCGACACCCAGTACCGCGTCCTCGCCCAGCTCGCGAACACGTTTATCGAGGAGAACCAGGCGGTGATCGCCGACCGCTTAGAGCGGCTCGAAACCCTCCGAGGGGACGCGACGGACGCCGAGGACACGGCCGGTCGCGACGCGGCAGCCGCCCTCGCCGACACCGAGTTCGACTCGGTCGACGAGATCGACGAGCGCATCGAGACCCTCGAAGACGACGCCGACGAGATGGAGGAGGTGCCGATGACGGGGTGGCCCACCGACCGCGTCTACTCGACGTTCTTCGAGGCGGTCGACTACCACGAGCGCGTGGTTGTGATCATGCTCGACGAGATCGACAAGCTCGTCGAGAAGAGCGGCGACGACACCCTCTATAACCTCTCCCGGATGAACTCCGAGCTCGACCGCTCGCGCATCTCGATCATGGGCATCTCGAACGACCTGAAGTTCACCGACTTCCTCGACCCCCGCGTCAAGTCGAGCCTCGGCGAGGAGGAGATCGTCTTCCCACCGTACGACGCCAACCAGCTCCGCGACATCCTCCAGCACCGCGCCGACACCGCGTTCAAGCCCGACGCGCTCACCGACGACGTGATCCCGCTGTGCGCCGCCTTCGCCGCGCAGGAACACGGCGACGCGCGCCGCGCGCTCGACCTCCTCCGCACCGCCGGCGAGCTCGCCGAGCGCTCGCAGGCCGAGATCGTCGCGGAGAAACACGTCCGGCAGGCGCAGGACAAGATCGAGCTCGACCGCGTCGTCGAGGTCGTCCGCACGCTCCCCACCCAGAGCAAGATCGTCCTGTTCGCCGTCATCCTCCTCGAGAAGAACGGCGTCCACAACATCAACACCGGTGAGGTGTTCAACATCTACAAGCGGCTCTGCGAGGAGATCGACGCCGACGTCTTGACCCAGCGGCGCGTCACCGACCTCATCAGCGAGCTCGACATGCTGGGGATCGTCAACGCCGTCGTCGTCTCGAAGGGCCGCTACGGCCGAACGAAGGAGATGGGCCTCTCGGTGCCCGTCGAGGAGACCGAGGCGGTCCTCCTGTCGGACTCGCGGCTCGGCGACATCGAGAACGCGCAGCCGTTCGTTCAGGCCCGGTTCGACAACTGAGCCCGTCCGTCAATCGCTACGTCGCCAACCCCGTCTCGGCAGGCGTCACGCCGCCGTGGCGGACGAAGCGGGGGTCGAATCCACCGCCGGAAGACCGCTCTCCATCGCCGCCGGGAGGGCGCTTCCCACCGTCCGCGTGATCGCCTCGTTCAGCTCCACCTGTCCCGTCGCGATCAGCCGGATGTACCCGAGATACGGGACTCGGAGCCGCGCGACCCCGTTCACCCACTCGGCCCTGACCGGCGGGGAGAGGCCGCTCGCCTGGTCGTAGGCGCCGTTGTTGTCGCCGAGGGTGATGTACCCGTCGTGCGGCGCCGGGCAGTTGGCGAGCGACCCGCAGTCGACGGCGTTGTGGTGCTCGGGGTCGGCGCGGTCATACCAGTTCTCGCCCTCGGTAACGTGGAACATGGCTCGGTGGATGATCGGTGACCCGGTCCGCCCCGGAGGCGTGTATATCATCACCGACCCGTAGGACCCGAACGTCCGGTAGTCGACCTCTTGGCCCACCTCGTGGGTGACGACGCCGACGCCGTTCTCGGCTGCGTCCGGCGCGAGCCGCCCGGGCTCGGTGACGAACACGAGGTCGCCGACCTGCATGTTCGGCTCCATGCTCCCCGACTCGACGGCGACCATGGGCGGCCACACGCCGCTGACGCCGAACAGCAGCAGGCCGACGAGGAGGACGACGCCGACGCTCGCCAGCATCTCCCGGATCCACATCAGCGCGCCCTCCCGGTCGTGGCGGAACCGATGTACCAGCGACTCGTCGGCCGTCGTCGTCTCTTCCGTCTCGAACGCGGGATCTCCGACCGATTCCGATGCGCCCTGCGCTCCGCTCCCGGTGTCGGATTCCCCGGAACCAACGGCTTCCCTGGATGATTCGGGCTCGTCCCCGAGGTCGGCTTCGCGCTCGCTATCGGTTTCATCGTCCGAGTCACCGGAGGTCGCGCGGTCGGACTCGTCGGAAACCTCGTCGTCCGATCGGCCGGAAATATTGTGGTCTGACCGGTCGGGAACTACGTCATCCGATTCGTCGGGAGCCGCCCCGGATTGGTCTTCGACCCGCTCGTCTCGACCGGCCGACCCGTCGGTGTCCGTCGGCCGATCCCCTTCGTCCATTACGTCGCCTTTGGAGGGTTCCGTTCATAAGCTTCCGGGTCGCGCGGATTCCGCCCTCGCTCGCGGCCCCGCGCGCTCGGCCCCTCCGACGGCTCCGGAACGGTTTTGCCCGCGACCCTCCTTTCGGGTATCGTGCCGCTGGAGTCGAACGCCCGGATCGCGAAAGCCCTCGCCGAGCGCGGCTACAACGCCGAGCGCGAGGCGGTCACCCTGCTCGCGGGCGCGACCGATCCGACCGCCGCCGTTGCGGCCGCCGTCGACCGCGCCCCCGACGACGCCCTTCGGATCACCGCCGACCACGTGCGCGAGGCGATCGCCGAGACCGAGGAATCGGCCGCGTCCCCGACGAAACCGGACAATCTCCAGTTGAAACGAAGGGGTCCACGGGCGCCGAAGCCGCGGAGACCGAAGCGGGTTCCGGAGTCGCGACGAACGGCGTCGCGGACGCCGGGGCTACCGAGTCCGTCGCCAGCGACTCCCTCACCGCCGACTCCCCGACTGCCGACTCTACCACCACCGATTCCGTCGCTACCGACTCCACAACCACTGACTCCGCGCAGTCGACCGGTGCCGAACGCTCCCGGGGCCCCGACCTGCGCGACCTCGAAGTCGGAAACGACATGACCGGGCGTAGCACCGGGACGGGCGAGTACTCCGACTTCGTCACGACGTTCCGCGACCGCTACGAACGGCTCTCGAAGATCCTCCGCGGCCGCGTCAACCACCGGCCTGCGGAGGCGATCGCGGACATGCCGGGTGGGAGCGACGCCGCGATGATCGGCCTCGTCAACGACGTGCGCTCCACGAAGTCCGGCCACTGGCTGATCGAGTTGGAGGACACGACGGGAACCTTCCCCGCCCTCGTGATGAAGGACAAGGGCCTCGCCGACGTCGTCGACGAGATCCTCTTAGACGAGTGCGTCGCCGTCGAGGGGACGCTCGCGGACGACGCCGGCATCCTCTTCGCGGACTCGCTCCACTTCCCCGACGTCCCTCGCACTTATCATCCCGGGGGGGCCGACCGCCACGTTCAGGCCGCGCTGATCTCCGACGTCCACGTCGGCAGCGACGAGTTCATGGCCGACGCGTGGCACAGCTTCACCGACTGGCTCCACACCGAGGAGGCCGACCCCGTGGAGTACCTGCTGCTCGCGGGCGACATGGTCGAGGGCGTCGGCGTCTACCCCGACCAGGACGAGGAGCTGGAGATCGTCGACATCTACGAGCAGTACGAGGTCTTCGCGGAGCACCTCAAGGAGGTGCCCGCGGACACCGAGGTCGTGATGATCCCGGGCAACCACGACGCGGTCCGCCTCGCCGAGCCGCAGCCCGGGTTCAACGACGAGATCCGGGAGATTATGGACGTCCACGACGCGCGGATCGTCTCGAACCCGGCCACCGTCTCGGTCGAGGGCGTCGAGGTACTGATGTACCACGGCGTCTCGCTCGACGAGGTGATCGCGGAGCTCCCCGAGGAGAAGGCCAGCTACGACGAGCCCCACAAGGCGATGTACCAGCTGTTAAAGAAGCGCCACGTCGCGCCGCAGTTCGGCGGTCACACCCGCGTCGCGCCGGAGGAGCGCGACTACCTCGTGATGGAGGACGTGCCCGACGTGTTCCACACCGGCCACGTCCACAAGCTCGGCTGGGGGAAGTACCACAACGTGCTCGCTGTCAACTCCGGCTGCTGGCAGGCCCAGACCGACTTCCAGAAGTCCGTCAACATCGACCCCGACGCCGGCTACGCGCCCATCCTCGACCTCGACACCCTCGACATGACGGTCCGGAAGTTCTCGTAGGCGGGCCGCCGGAATCTCTCGCGATCGCTATCGGTCGATCTCCACCCGCCCGCTCGTCGCGTCGTTGAGCCGCTCGCGGAGTTCCTCGACCTCGGCGACCGGCACTCTCAGGTCGAACCGCACGCGCTCACCGTAGTCGGCGTCGAACTTGACGCCCGTGGACTCGATCACTCCCCGGACCGTCCCCGAGTCGTCGTACTCCGTCTCGACGACGAGGGTGCGGTGCGGCCGCTCCTCGGCCACGCCCGCGGCGTCGACGCCCTCCTTCACCGCGCGCGAGTAGGCACGCGCGAGCCCCCCGACACCGAGGTTCGTCCCGCCGTAGTACCGCGTCACCACCGCGACGACGTTCCGGATCTCGCGCTGCTGGAGGACGTTCAGCGCGGGCTTCCCCGCGGAGCCGGTGGGCTCGCCGTCGTCCGACGAGTACTCCCTGAGCATCGGCTCCGACCCCGGCGCGCGCTCGGAGGGCTCGCCCGCGGGGACCCGGTACGCAGGCACGTTGTGGGTCGCGTCGGCGTACTCCTCGCGGACTTCCTCGACGAACGACTCCGCCGCCTCGACCGTGTCGACGGGCGCGACGTGCCCGAGGAACTCGGAGCCCTGGACCTCGAACCGCGCGGTCGCGCGCTCGGCGACCGTCAGGTACGCGTCGGTCACGGCGGTTCCTCCTCCTCGCCGTCTTCCTTCCCCTCGTCCGGTTCGTCCTCCCGTCGGCGCTCGACGGCGACGCTCGTCGGCGGCGCGAGCCGGTACAGCGCGAGGTAGGCGCCGACGCCGACGACCTCGACGATCACCGCCACGACCGCCAGCGGCTCCGCCGCGAGCGCCGCGGGGGCGTCCGTCCCGTGCCACGCGAGGAACCCGCCGAGGAACGCCCCGAGCGTCCCCGCGCCGAGCGCGTACAGCCGGCGGTACTCGCCGCCCCGCAGCGTCGCGACGGCGACCGCGGCCGCGAGCGCGCTCCCGGCGAGGAAGAAGTACGGGCGCGCGTCCGGCGGCGAGCCGAGCCGCGGCCACGCCCACAGCAGGTGGACCGCCGCGGCGACGGCCGCGGTCTGGACGGCGATTCCGCGGAGCAGACGCTTCTTCGGGGTGTTCCGCCCGGCAATATCCGCGTCCGAGCCGTCGTTCATGTCGTCACCTGCGCTCACTCCCACGGGTGGTTCCCGGGCGCGTCGGGCCACAGCGGGTACCAGTACGACTCGTCGTCCTCCAAGCCGAGCTCCCCGTCGAGGACGGACTGGAGCTTGAACTCGACCCGCTGGTTCCGGTCGCTCGTCCCCCGCGGCGCGAACGGGTAGTAGGCGCCGCGCCGGAACGAGTAGATCCAGTAGACCGGCCCGTCGTCGTTCTCGAAGCCGAACACGGCCGCGAGCAGCCGCGAGCCGAACCCCTCCTCGATGAACTGGTCGGCCGCGAAGTGGACGCTCGTCACCAGGTCCTCGGGGTCGTCGTCCTCCAGGACGAACCACTGGTAGCCGTGGTCGTCCTCGTGGCGGTGGAAGCCGGTGCCGGTGTCTATCTCGCCGGCCTCCAAGATGGCCTCGACGGTCTCGACCGCCTCGTCGAAGCGGGTGCTGTCCATGCCGGAGAAACAGAGCGCGGCCTCGCCGCAGTGGTCGTAGCGGAGGTCCGCCTCCATCGTCATGTACGCGGTCGACATCCCGAAGAGGTCCTCGGGGTCCGCCTCGCGGGTCGCGTCGGTCTCGGCGCTCGTCCCGAGCACGGCCCGGATCGTGTCGAAGATGCCCATCTGGTCGGGCCTACGTGCGGCGGGGTTTAGGGCGTTTCTCTCGGCGGGTCCGTATCCGCGCTCATCGTCCGGCCACGTCTGCGCTCATCGGCGGGTCCACGTCCCCGCCGCGTCTCGCCGCGCGGGTCACTCCTCGCTGTCGACGCGATCGAGATACGTCAACACGCCACGCGCATTCAGACTCGTGTTCGCTCTGGCGCGCTCGGGGTTCCAGTAGTCGATGTCGCGGCTCGCCGCCTCGAAGTGGTCGACGACCGCCTCGTCGTCGTCGAGCTCGGCGCGCTTCTCGCGGACGCGCTCGACCCACTCGACGTACGCGCGCTTCGCCTCGCCGAGCAGGTCCGCGTCGCAGTCGCGCGGGCCGAAGTGGCCGAAACAGAGCGTGTCGGGGTCGAGTTCCTCGATCAGCCGGATGTCGTCAAGACACTGCTCGAAGTCGAACTGGGGCGGCGGCGACGTCGGGGTCACCGCGTCGATCTCGGGGACGTAGATGCCGGCGGCGTCGGCGGCGAACACGACGTCCGCGTCGGGGTCGTGGTACACCGCGTGGTGGGGCGCGTGTCCGGGCGCGTCGTGAACGACGAGCTCGCGGTCCCCGAGGTCGATCCGGTCGCCCTCGGCGACGCCCTCGATCCGGTCGTCGGGGACCGGCTTCGGCTCCGCGTAGTACTCCCACTGCTCCTCGACCGCCGACTTGGTGCCCGCGACGAGCGCCCCGGGGTCGACGAGGTGGCGGACGCCTTTTTCAGGCACGCGGACCTCGGCGTTCGGGTAGCGCTCCGCGAGGTAGCCGGCGCCGCCGGCGTGGTCGAGGTGGGCGTGGGTCGGGAGGATCCACCCGAGCTCCTCGCGGCCGATTCCGATCTCCTCGACGCTCTCGAAGAGCGCCTCCCGGTTCGCTCCCGTTCCGGTGTCTATCACGATCGGTCGCTCGGCGTCGTACACGTAGACGGCGCCGTACTCGTCGGTGTCGAACATGCCGGTGTCGTGGACGTACAGGTCCTCGACGCCGCGGACCGGTTCGAACTCGCCAGCGCGCATACCGGAGGAGGGACCCGGGGGCACTTCTAGCGATCGGTCCGCGCCCCCGGCGCTCGCGGCGACCTCGGGGCCCGGAGAGGTCGGCCGCGCGGGCCGAGGCTTATGGTCGCGCCGCCCGAGGGGACTGTATGCGAGTGCTCGTCACCGGCGCGACCGGGTTCGTCGGGAGCCGGCTCGTCCCGACGCTCCGCGAGCGCGGCCACGACGTTGTCGCGCTCGTCCGCGACGCCGACGGTTACGACGCGCCCGAGGGCGTCTCGGTCGTCGAGGGCGACCTCCTCGAACCGGAGACGCTCCCGCCCGCGTTCGAACTCGACGGCGAGACCGTCGACGCCGCGTACTACCTCGTCCACTCGATGGACGGCGGCCCGGGGTACGAGGAGCGCGACCGCAACTGCGCGTCCAACTTCGCCGCGGCCGCGTCCGACGCGGGGGTCGACCGGATCGTCTACCTCGGCGGGCTGGGGGAGGACCGCGAGGAGCTCTCCGAACACCTCCGCTCCCGCCGCGAGGTGGAGCGGATCCTGGGAGATGGGGAGCCGGCGCTCACGACGCTGCGGGCCGCGATCATCATCGGCGCCGGCAGCGCGAGCTTCGAGGTGATCGCCGGACTCGCGCGGCGGCTCCCGGTGATGGTCACGCCGAAGTGGGTCGACACGCTGTGCCAGCCGATCGCGATCGCGGACGTGGTCGCGTACCTCGCCGGCGTGCTCGACGTCCCCGAGACCGCGGGCGAGACCTTCGAGATCGGCGGGCCGGAGGTGTTGACCTACGGGGAGATCCTGCGGCGGACTAGGCGCCAGCTCGGGGGCGGGCTCCGGATCGTCAGGGTGCCGGTGCTGAGCCCGGAGCTGTCGGCCCGGTGGCTCCGGCTCGTCACTGACGTGAACCCCTACCTCGCCCGGTCGCTGGTCGAGGGGCTCCGGAACACCGTGATCGTCGAGGACGACCGCATCCGCGACCTCGTCCCGGTCGAGCGAACCCCGTTCGAGCTCGCGGTCGCGCGCGCTCTGACCGACTCGCCGAACGCGCAGCGCCCGTGGCTGACGACGCTCCGGGGGCTCCGGTCGTGAGCCGCGAGTACGGCGAGACGTGGGTGTACGAGAGCCTCGTCGGCGGGATCCCCGGGTTAGGGATCTCGCGGACGCTGGCGGTCGCGCTCCAGTTCGCGATCTTCGAGGTCGGCGTGGTCGCGCTCGGCTGGTACTACGGGGTCTGGAACGCCGTGGCCGCCGGGACGGTCGCGGTCGTCGTCGCGGCGGTCGGCAGCGTCGAAATGCACCGGTTGGGCGCGAAGAACCGGCTGCTCGGGACCCCGCCGGAACACAAGCGGCTGCTGTTCGGGTCGAGCATCGAGATCGTGTTGGGCGTGTTAGCGTTCATCGCCCTCGTGACGTACCTGTTCGCGTGGGAGAACACCCTCCTCGACCGGCTCTTCGGTTCGCAGCCGCCGATCCCCGTCGTCTACCTCACGCTGCTCGTCCTCTGGGACCTCACCTACCGCATCGGCACCTCTTGGTGGAGCGCCGTCGTCGCGCTGTGGCGCGCGGTCCACGTCGACCTCTCGCCCGAGGAGCGGGCGACCGTCCGGCGGCTCGACGCCGAGAACATCGGCTTCTCCGCGGTCCAACTGGCGCTCGTGCCGTTCCTGCTCACGGAACCCGTGCTACTCGGCGCGGTGGTCGGTCACGTCCTCGCGGTCGCGCTCGTCTGTACGGCGGCGATCCTACTCACCTGAGCTCTCGGTTCCGTTCGGACCGTCGCTCCCCGCTGTCGCGACCGTTACCTGTCGCTCCCCGCTGTCGCGACCGTTACCCGTCGCTACCGGCGTCGAGAATGGAATTAGAAGGCGCGGCGTCGCCGCGGCCGCGTCACTTGCCCTGAAGCTCTTCGAACTTGTCGAGGAGTGCCTCCGTGGAGTCGCCCGAGTCGTAGGTCAGCGATCCGGAGTACTCGGGGCGCTCCGCGTCGAAGTCGGCGTCGACTTCGCTGGTCTTCTTCTCCCGACGCTCGTGTTCGGCCTCGTCATAGGCACCCATTGACATGGTACACCAACACTTGGCCGTTTCCTGTTATATACCTGTCGGCAAAGGTATCATAAACCGTGAACGATCGGGTCAGTCCACCGGAATCGATTAACCCCGCGGCGTGATACCGAACGCCCGTGGCACAACCGCTCCGCTTCAGGCGCTCGCCCGGCCGGTGGACCGCGGACCGGGTCCGGTCGCAGATCGGTCGCCCCCTCGACGAGAACCTCGGAGCGACGGCCGGCGATCCGTGGTTCGCGCCGCCGCCGGGCTACGAGGCGCGCCGGTTCGACATGGACGACGGCTCGTTCGCGCTGTTCTGCTGGACCGACGACGACGCGGACCCCCCGGCCGGCGCCGACGGCGGCCCGGTCGGGTACTGGCTGGGCAACACGGAGACGCCGAGCGAGCTCTGGCGGACGGACAAGTACGGGTTCGACGAGGCGCCGTACCCGGTCTCGCGGTGGGCGCAGCGGGAGCTGCTCGCCGGGCTTCACGACGACGAGCCGTGGCTGGCCGACTACCCGCACGTCTCGTGGTACTTCCTGCCCGTCTTCTGCTCGAAGGACGGCGCGGCGACGAGCCGGGCGTTCTTCCGCGACCACGCGGCCGGGTTCCCGGACGCGACGCGCGAGGACGGCACCGGGTTCGTCGAGGAGACGCTCCGGCCGGGAACGCTCGACGAGTACCGCGAGGTCATGGCCGGGAAGCTCGGGACCTCCGCCTCGCGGGACCTCGTCCGCATGAGCGCGGCCATCGCCGAGTTCACCGCGGCCCGGATCCTCACGGACGCGGGGTACGAGGTCACCCCGGAGATCGAGGTGACGACGGGTCACTCGCTCGACTTCCGCGCGACGGACCCGGAGACTGGCACCGGTCACCTCGTCGAGGTGACGCGCCCGCAGCCGACCGCCGGGCGCTCCGCGAACGACCCCGTGGCGGCGGTCCGCGACACCGCCGAGACGAAGACGAGCGGCCAGCTCGCGGCCCACGCCGGCGGCGTCACGCTGTTCGTCGACTGCTCGTCGTTCCCGACCGACGAGTGGGCCGCCGTGCGCGAGGCGGAACCCGCGGTCCGACACAAGCCCGCGGTCGTCTACCGCGCCGAGCCCGACGGCTCGATCGAGGGGTATCGGAAGGGGTCGATCCCGATCGACCTCTCCGGGGTCGTCGACGGCGTGTCGTAGCCGCGTCGCTCGCACGGGAGTCCGTCCGCGCGGCGCCGCCGCTCCGCGGTCGAGCTCCGAAAGAAGGGTATGGACCTTGGTCGGTTCGGCGCGTCAGAAGGAGACCGGCGAGGGTCCCTCCTCCGCGTCGGTGGTCGGGTCGCGGTCCGAGTAGAACCGGCGCCCGACGCCGCGGTGGCAGACGCCGGCGCGGAGCGTGGTGAACACGTCCTCCGCGTCCTCAAACGTCTGGTCGCCGAACCGCTCTAAGACGTCGCCGAGCCGCTCGGACCCGTTCGCGAGCTCTACGGTCGCGTTGCCGTGAGCCGCGATGATCTCCTCAGAGGTGGTCGGGTACTGGTGCCGTTCGAGTCGGTCGTCGACGCCGTTCAAGCGCATCGACAGATGAAAACCGCCGATGGTTCTTAATGATTGTCCATGTACGACCTTAGTCGGAGGGGATACCTTATATCGCCTTATATCGTCTCGAATCCGGTGGTTCCCGGAACCGCCGCGGCTTAGTGTCGGGCGCAGGTATTCACCTCCATGTCCGCTGACCCCGCCGACTCCGCCGATTCCGCCGAATCTTCTGATTCCGCTGTCACCGACGATTCCCCCGACTCCAGCGATCCCGTCGTCGCCGACCTCCACGCGCACACGACCGTCTCGGACGGGACCTTAACGCTCGACGAGGTGCCCGCGGCCGCCCGCGACGCGGGCGTCGACTGGGTCGCCGTCACCGACCACGACCGGATTCACCCCGGGCTCGACGCGCCGGTCGTCGAGCGCGACGGCGTCCGGGTCGTCCGCGGGATCGAACTGCGCGTCGACGCCGGCTTCGAACGCCTCGACCTCCTCGGGTACGGCGTCGAGCACACCGACGCGCTCGACGCGGAGATCGATCGGCTCCAGCGCGACCGCCGCGAGCGCGGCGCCGCCATCCTCGACGCGATCGAGGAGCGGCTCGGCGTCGACCTCGACGTCGAGCCCCGCGCCGGGCTCGGGCGCCCGCACATCGCGCGGGCGATCGACGCGTCGGACGCGCCCTACGACTACGCCGGGGCCTTCGACGAGCTGATCGGAAACGACGGCCCGTGTTACGTCGCGCGCGACGTGACGCCGCTCGACGAGGGGCTCGATCTGCTCGCGGACGCCTGCGCGCTCGTCGGGCTCGCGCACCCGTTCCGGTACGAGGATGTTGACGAGGCGCTCGACGTCGCCCGCGAGTCGGCCGCGATCGACGCGATCGAACGCTTCTACCCGTACGGCCGCGCCGTCGACGACGCGCGGATCGACCGTCTCGCCGCCGAGAACGACCTGCTCAGAACCGGCGGGACGGACGCGCACGAGCGGACGCTCGGCGTCGCGGGGCTGACGGAATCGGCGTTCGATCCGGTCCGCGAGCGGCTACCCGAGCCGGTTTCTGTCGGGGAGTTCGCGGCCGGGGACTCCCCCGGTGCGGCGCCCGACGAACAAGATTAAGCCCGCGCCGAACGGAGTACGGCGTATGCGGTGTCACTACTGCGACCGGGAGGCCACGTACGAGGCGGAGCAGGGCGGCGTGGTCGTCGGGCTCTGCGAGTCCCACTTCAAACAGCGCGTCGAGGAGCTCGCCGAGTCGGACGAGCTCGCGGAGCTCCGCGACCGGATCGACATCGAGTCCTCGGAGTAGTCGCCCGGCCGGACGCTTCTCTCCGTCGATAGTCCCCCGCGGCCGAGACGAACGGTAAAAGGCCGCGCGGGGCCAACCCCCTCCATGGACCTCACGGACCGGCCCCGCCGCCTCCGGACCGACGGCGTTCGCCCGCTCGTCGCCGAGACCGACCTCTCGGCGTCGGACCTGGTCGCGCCCGTCTTCATCGACGCCACGACCGACGAGCGCGTGCCGATCGAGACGATGCCCGGCCACGAGCGCGTCCCGGTCGACGAGGCGGTCGACCGCGTCGCCGAGATCCGCGAGACCGGCGTCGAGGCCGTCATCCTCTTCGGCGTCCCCGAGTCGAAGGACGCGTCCGGCAGCCGGGCGTACGCCGACGACGGCGTCGTCCAGCGCGCGATCCGGCGGATCTCCGCGGAGACCGACGTCACCCTGATCGGCGATGTCTGCCTCTGCGAGTACACCGACCACGGTCACTGCGGGGTCATCGAGGAGACCGCCGAGTCGGACCCGACGCTCACCGTGAAGAACGACGAGACGCTGGACCTGCTCGCGCGGACCGCCGTCTCGCAGGCGGACGCGGGCGCCGACGTGGTCGCCCCCTCGGCGATGACCGACGGGCAGGTGGGGGCGATCCGCGAGGCGCTCGACGACGCGGGTCACGAGGAGGTCGCCATCCTGAGCTACGCCGCGAAGTACGAGTCCGCCTTCTACGGCCCGTTCCGCGACGCGGCCGACGGCGCGCCCGAGTTCGGCGACCGCCGGCACTACCAGATGGACCCCGCGAACCGCCGCGAGGCGCTCCGCGAGGCGCGGCTCGACGCCGAACAGGGCGCCGACGTGCTGATGGTGAAGCCCGGGCTCCCGTACCTCGACATCGTCGGCGACCTCCGGCGGGAGTTCGACCGCCCCATCGCCGCGTACAACGTCTCCGGGGAGTACGCGATGCTCCACGCCGCCGCGGAGAAGGGGTGGCTCGACCTGGAGGCGACCGCGCTGGAGTCGCTCACCGCGCTCAAGCGCGCGGGCGCGGACCTCATCATCACGTACTTCGCCGAAGACGTTGCCGATCACTTATAAATAGGATCGGGCGGGAGCAGACGCTCTTTCTCAACCATTTACCCCGGCGCGCGCCTGCGAGCGGCCGGAGCGAAGCGGAGGCCGCGAAGCAGCGCGTGCGAGGGAGTCAGTCGCCCGAAGCGAAGCGACGGCGACTGACGAGGCTGGGGAGGCGTGAGGTGCTGTGCGGGGCGGGACTCAAAGGGGCAGCCGTGAGGGCGAAGCCCGACGACGCAAGCACCGAAGTGAAGGAGCGTTAGCGACTGAACGAGGCGCGCAGCGAGGCGCGCGAGCCCTCACGGCTGGGGCTTTGATGGTGTTCTCGTTCGACCCGCAGACGGATATTTATAAACGGCAACCCAATCGTCACGATCCGTCTACACCACCTGTTCGCCGTCGTCGTCGTACACTTCGATGGCGTCGACCGGGCAGACGCGCGCCGCGAACTTCGCGTCGAACTCCTCGCCGTCGGGCACCTCGACGACGAACAGATCGTCTTCCTCCTCGGTGCTCCCTTTTAAATCGGCCTTCCCGTCGTTCAGGTCCTTTTCGAAGGCGTCCCACTCGGCGACGCACTGGTACATCCCGACGCAGGTGTCGCGGTCGAACTCAACGTACATGGCTCTCGGTTAGATGAGACGGTACAAAGCCGTGGCGACGAGAGGTGTGGAGATCTGAAAGGGATCGCCGGTGACTTCCTCCAAAGCCCCAGTCGCGAGGCCGCCGTACGCTCGCTGCGCTCCTCGTTCGTTCGCTCCGCTCACTCACTGCGGTGCTTGCGTCGCCTACGGCGGCCTCGCGACTGCCCCTTTAAGTCCCGCCCCGCACGGCACCGCAACCGCACCTCTCACCTCCCCAGCCTCGTCGGTCGCCGTCGCTTCGCTCGGCGACCGACTCCCTCGCGCGTGCGACTCACGCCCTACCGGGCGTTCGTCGGCACGCGCCAACCGCATCGGCATTCAAATCGCTCCTTGTTGTCATGCGTTCTCTCGGATCTCGACCGCCCTTTTTAAGCGTCGCAGGCACCCATCCCCGCCCATGCCCACCGTCTGGCTCGTCGACCGGCAGTTCGACTCGAAGGGACTCGTGCGGCTCACCTACGCCACGGAGGACGGCGAGCGGATGCACACGAAGGAGCTGGCCGAACAGCGGCTCGTCACGGGCGACGGGATCACCGCCGGCCGCGAGGTCGAGGAGAACGCGCTGGGCGAGAGCCCGGCAGAGGAGGTCGAGCGGTTCGCGTCCGAGGCGTCGAAGATGGCGGCCGAACACGACCTCGACGATCGGGTCTGACGCCGCGCTCCGCACCTCCCCGCGCCTGACCGCGCAAACCCGCCCCACACAACCGAGTCCGTTAAGGGGGAACCGGCGGAACGTGTGACCGAAATGCCCAGTGGTGAGTACGACCCCGACGCCGTCGAGCCGCGCTGGCAGCGGCGCTGGGTCGACGAGGAGACGTACGCCTACTCCGCCGACGACCCGGTCGATCCGAACACCGTCTTCTCCATCGACACGCCCCCGCCGACGGTATCGGGGAGCCTCCACATGGGCCACCTGTACGGGTTCACCCTCCAGGACTTCGTCGCGCGCTTCGAGCGCATGAACGGCGGGGAGACGTTCTTCCCGTTCGGCTACGACGACAACGGGATCGCCTCCGAACGCCTGACGGAGGACGAGCTCGACATCCGCCATCAGGAGTTCGAGCGCCGCGAGTTCCAACGGAAGTGCCGAGAGGTCTGTGCCGACTACGAGCAGCAGTTCACCGAGAACGTCCAGTCGCTCGGGGTGTCGGTCGACTGGGACCACACCTACCAGACGATCGAGCCGCGCGTCCAGCGCGTCTCCCAGCTCTCTTTCGTCGACCTCTACGACCAGGGCCGCGAGTACCGCGAGAAGGCGCCCGCAATCTGGTGTCCCGAGTGCGAGACGGCCATCTCGCAGGTCGAGACCGAGGACGACGAGCAGGCCAGCCACTTCAACGACATCGCGTTCTCCGTCGCCGGAAGCGGCGGTGACGGCGAGGGCGACGACCCCGAGGAGTTCGTCATCTCGACGACGCGCCCCGAACTCCTCCCGGCCTGCGTCGCCGTCTTCGTCCATCCCGAGGACGACGAGAACCAGGGCCTCGTCGGGGAGTCCGCCGAGGTGCCGCTGTTCGGCCACGAGGTGCCGATCATCGCGGACGAGCGCGTCGACAGGGAGACGGGCTCCGGGATCGTGATGTGCTGTACGTTCGGCGACCAGAACGACATCGAGTGGTACCAGGTCCACGACCTGGACCTCCGTGTCGCCATCGACGAGTCCGGTCACATGACCGACGTTGCCGAGGGGTACGAGGGGCTCCACGCCGACGAGGCCGGCGAGGCCATCGTCGAGGACCTCGACGAGGCTGGCGCGCTGCTCGACCGCCGCGACATCACCCACACCGTCAACGTCCACGAGCGCTGCGGGACGAGCGTCGAGTTCCTCGTCACCGAGCAGTGGTACATCGAAATGCTCGACAAGACCGACGAGTACCTCGAGGTCGGTCGGGAGATGGAGTGGTCCCCCGAGAAGATGTTCACCCGGTACGAGCACTGGGTCGAGGGGCTCCAGTGGGACTGGCTCATCTCCCGGCAACGCTCCTCTGGAATTCCGTTCCCCGTGTGGTACTGCGAGGACTGCGGCGAGGAGATCATCGCCGAGAAGGCCGACCTCCCGGTCGACCCGCTCTCGGACGACCCGCCGGTCGACGCGTGCCCCGAGTGCGGGCACGACGGGTTCGAGCCCGAGGACGACGTGCTCGACACGTGGGCCACTTCGAGCCTCACCCCCCTGATCAACGCCGGCTGGGACTGGGACGAGGAGGCCGAGGAGTTTACCATGGAGCATCCGGAGCTGTACCAGTTCGACCTCCGGCCGCAGGGCCACGACATCATCAGCTTCTGGCTGTTCCACACGCTCGTCAAGTGCTACGAGCACACCGGCGAGGTCCCGTTCGAGGAGACGATGATCAACGGCCACGTCCTCGACGAGAACCGCGAGAAGATGTCGAAGTCGGTCGGCAACGTCGTCGAGCCGGAGGCGGTCTTAGAGGAGTTCCCGGTCGACGCCACGCGCTACTGGGCGGCCGGCACCGCCGTCGGAGACGACTTCCCGTTCAAGGAGAAGGACCTCCGCGCGGGCGAGAAGCTGATCCGGAAGCTGTGGAACGCCTCGAAGCTGGTCGAGTCGCTCGCGCCGGAGCCGTTCCCGGCCGAGCCCGACGGCGGGCTCCGCGAGCTCGACCGCTGGCTGCTCGCGGAGCTGGACGCCGAGGTCGAGCGGCTCACCGAGCTGCTCGACGACCGCGCGTTCTCGAAGGCCCGCGACGAGCTCCGGAGCTTCTTCTGGAACACGTTCTGCGACGACTACCTCGAGATCGCGAAACAGCGCGAGGACGACGCGGCCGCGTACACGCTCCGGACCGCGCACCGCCGGTTCCTGAAGCTGTTCGCGCCGCTGCTCGCACACGTCACCGAGGAGCTGTGGCACGACATGTACGCGGACGCCGTCGCGGACGCGACCGGCAGCAGTGACGCCGCGACCGCCGATACGGAGGCGACTGCCCTCGCCGACGGCGCGGCCGACTCGATCCACCTCACGGATTGGCCCGAGCCGCTGGGTATCGAGGCCGACCGCGACGCCGGGACCGCCGCGACGGCCGTCGTGGGCGCGCTCCGGAAGTACAAGAGCGAGAACCAGCTCCCCCTCACCGCGACGCTCGACGCGGTGGAGGTGTACGCCGACGTGCGCGGCTTCGAGGACGACATCACCGGCGTGATGCACGTCGACGACCTCGCGGTCCACCCCGACGGCGACGCGCCCGTCGAGACGGTGATCACGGGTATTGACCTCGATTACGCCACTGTCGGCCCGAAGTACGGCGACCAGGTCGGCGACATCGAGGCCGCGCTGGCGCGGGAGGAGTACGAGATCGACGGGGACGAGCTCCACGTCGCGGGCGTCACGCTCGTCGACGACGAGTTCGCGGTCGAGGAAGAGCGGCAGTACCAGGGCGAGGGCGAGCTGCTTCAGGCCGACGATGTCGTCGTCATCGTCCGCAACGACGCGTAGCCCGGTCTCTCATTTCGATTCCCGACTCGGTCACAGGTCCGCGCCGACGGCCTCGTTGACCGAGTCGAACCCGTCGCGCTCGAGCAGTTCGACGAGTCCTTCGTTGATGTCGCGCGCAAGTCCTGGCCCCTCGTAGACGAGCCCTGTGTACAGCTGGACCAGCGAAGCGCCCGCCCGTATCTTCTCGTAGGCGCCCGCGGCGTCGGAGATTCCCCCGACGCCGATCACCGGGACGTCGGTGCGCTCCGCGACGAAGCGCACCCGCTCGGTCGCGAGCGACTCGATCGGCTTCCCCGAGAGCCCGCCGCGCTCGGCCCGGTTGTGGCTCCGCAGCGAATCTGGCCGGGAGGTCGTCGTGTTGGTCGCGATGACGCCGTCGAGGTCGAGGTCGTCGACGACGCCGAGCGCGTCTTCGACCGCCGGCTCCGGGAGGTCCGGCGAGAGCTTCACGAGCAGCGGATCCGCGCCGGCGTCGGCGAGCGTCCCGAGGATGCGCTCCAAGGCCTCGCGGTTCTGTAGCTCGCGGAGGCCGGGGGTGTTCGGGCTGGAGACGTTGACCACGAAATAGTCTCCCGCGTCCGCGACGCGCTCGTACGTGTACAGGTAGTCGTCCGGGGCCTCGCTCAGGGGCGTCGACTTCGACTTCCCGATGTTGATCCCGACCGGCACCTCGGGGAGCGGGTCGCGGTCGAGTCGTTCGCCCACCCGGTCGGCGCCCTCGTTGTTGAACCCCATCCGGTTGACGAGCGCCTCGTCCTCTTTCAGCCGGAACAGTCGCGGGCGCGGGTTCCCGGGCTGTCGCTCCGCGGTGACGCCGCCGACCTCGACGTGTCCGAACCCGAGCGACGCCAGCGCCCGCGGGACGTGCGCGTTCTTGTCGAACCCGGCGGCGACGCCCACGGGGTTCGGGAACGTCGACCCGAACAGATCGACCGCGAGCCGCTCGTCGTCGACCGCGTACCGCTCGGCGAGCGCGTCGGTGACCGGCGTCCCCTGGACGCCGCCGAGCAGTCGGTGAACGAGTCCGTGTGCGGTCTCCGGCGGCAGTCGGAACAGTGCTGGCTTCAACAGGTCGTACGCGCCCATCGTCTGGGCCTCGTCACGAGCGACAATCAATCCGCCGACCGCGGTCCGCGCGGCGATCGCTCGGCGGCGAACATACGTCGGACTCCCGCGGTCCGCGTCAGAAGTCGTGTTCGAGCTGCTCCGGGTTGGCGTCCGCCTTCTGGATGATTATCTTCCCGTCTCGGACTCGAACGAACACCTCGTCGCCGATCTCCATGCCGGCGACGGCGAGCTCGTCTTCGTGGAGGTTCACGTGGACGTTGTGGTACTCCCCGTCGTCGTCCTTGGCGCCACTGGGGCTGAGCTTCTTTTTGCGGACCATCGCGGGTGTGCTTGTCGCCCTTCGCCATAGCAGACACATAAGTGTTGTTTACACGCACTCGCTCGCCGGTGAATCGCGGGTGCGCACGTCGCGACCGACGACGGGCGGCGAGACCGATCTCCCGGTGACACGGGGGAGCAAAATTGCCTCGCGACCCCCGAATCGACGTGTCGCGCGCGCTGAACGCTCCGCGAATCGTCGTCGATACCCCGTTTCGCTTCCGCTTCGAGGCCCCAAATCGCCAGCCGCCACCGAGGTAGTATATAAAAATTGTGGCGCACAGCTTTCATTTCCCCGATATATTTATTACACACTGTGTGCTGGTGTCACACGGAGGCAAAACCATGGTACGTGAAGACGGTAAGCGAAACTTTGCCCTGCGAGAGGAAGACGGATCGGAACCGAGTGAGTTCTCGGGCAACATGCCGCGTCAGGCGGCGCTCAAAGCGGCTCGGACGCTCGAGCCGGCACCCTCCGAGGAAGAGGCGGAGCGAACGACGCTTCGTCTCCGGGAGAAGGGGACCCAGAAGGTCCACGAGTACGAGGGATGGGCTTGGAAGGACGGCGCTCCCGAGGTCGACGACGCGGACGACGACTTCTGGCTCAACGACCTTGACGACATCACCAAGGCCAACGTCTCGAAGCAGGGCATCGAGTACCTCGACGACGAGTAACCCTCGGGCCGCCGGTTCCGATCTCTCGTTTTCGCCGTCGACCGGCCGGAACACCTCGGAGTTGATCACCCTGTCGCGACAGAGCTACTGTCCCGGGTAGGCTCGCCTTCGCTTCGACTCGATCCGGTCAGTTGTCCCGCTTCTCTCGGCATGAAATCGCATGACGTGGCGCCGGTAGTTCGACGGGGTTAAATACAACCCGGCCATTCGAAGAAATGCGAAGAACGCATCGCGGACTCGGGCCGTTCAACTCGGCCCGGTTTCGCTGGACCCGTACCGTTCCGATGGGTTTATGTCCCGTCGTCCGGTACGTTCAGGTCCGCGAAGGATGAGGATCACGCCCCCTGCGCTCCGGCGTAAGCGGTGATCTGATGTGAGCCGTGGTCGTTCGGTGTCATCCAAGCCGTTGGATGGCCCGGACACCACACAGACCAATGCAATGGTGTGTCAACCCTCGTCTTCGACGAGATTGACACCCGCCAACACCCCCTTCGAGCCGGGAATCAGGCTCGAAGGATATTCATTCCGGTTGATCCTGCCGGAGGCCATTGCTATTGGGATCCGATTTAGCCATGCTAGTCGCACGAGTTCAGACTCGTGGCGAATAGCTCAGTAACACGTGGCCAAACTACCCTTCGGAACACAATACCCTCGGGAAACTGAGGCTAATAGTGTATACCACATCACCACTGGAATGAGTGATGTGCCAAACGCTCCGGCGCCGAAGGATGTGGCTGCGGCCGATTAGGTAGACGGTGGGGTAACGGCCCACCGTGCCAATAATCGGTACGGGTCATGAGAGTGAGAACCCGGAGACGGAATCTGAGACAAGATTCCGGGCCCTACGGGGCGCAGCAGGCGCGAAACCTTTACACTGCACGACAGTGCGATAGGGGGATCCCAAGTGCACAGGCATAGCGCCTGTGCTTTTCGGTACCGTAAGGTGGTACCAGAATAAGGGCTGGGCAAGACCGGTGCCAGCCGCCGCGGTAATACCGGCAGCCCAAGTGATGGCCGATCTTATTGGGCCTAAAGCGTCCGTAGCTGGCCGCGCAAGTCCATCGGGAAATCCACCTGCTCAACAGGTGGGCGCCCGGTAGAAACTGCGTGGCTTGGGACCGGAAGGCGCGACGGGTACGTCCGGGGTAGGAGTGAAATCCCGTAATCCTGGACGGACCGCCGATGGCGAAAGCACGTCGCGAGGACGGATCCGACAGTGAGGGACGAAAGCCAGGGTCTCGAACCGGATTAGATACCCGGGTAGTCCTGGCCGTAAACAATGTCTGCTAGGTGTGGCTCCCACTACGAGTGGGTGCTGTGCCGTAGGGAAGCCGCTAAGCAGACCGCCTGGGAAGTACGTCCGCAAGGATGAAACTTAAAGGAATTGGCGGGGGAGCACTACAACCGGAGGAGCCTGCGGTTTAATTGGACTCAACGCCGGACATCTCACCAGCATCGACTGTGGTAATGACGATCAGGTTGATGACCTTATCCGAGCCTCAGAGAGGAGGTGCATGGCCGCCGTCAGCTCGTACCGTGAGGCGTCCTGTTAAGTCAGGCAACGAGCGAGACCCGCACCCTTACTTGCCAGCAGTACCGCGAGGTAGCTGGGGACAGTAGGGGGACCGCCGTGGCTAACACGGAGGAAGGAACGGGCAACGGTAGGTCAGTATGCCCCGAATGTGCTGGGCAACACGCGGGCTACAATGGTCGAGACAAAGGGTTCCTACTCCGAAAGGAGACGGTAATCTCAGAAACTCGATCGTAGTTCGGATTGTGGGCTGCAACTCGCCCACATGAAGCTGGATTCGGTAGTAATCGCGTGTCACAAGCGCGCGGTGAATACGTCCCTGCTCCTTGCACACACCGCCCGTCAAAGCACCCGAGTGAGGTCCGGATGAGGCGTTCCACGAACGTCGAATCTGGGCTTCGCAAGGGGGCTTAAGTCGTAACAAGGTAGCCGTAGGGGAATCTGCGGCTGGATCACCTCCACCGACCCGAGACTCGCCCTCTGGGCGAGCTCACCTTAGACCGTCACCACGACGGTCACTACTCATTCGCATTGGACTGTGTACCGTCCGCCCATCCACCGGCTTGGACACCTTAGAACGACCACGGCTCGCAACACAAACGCGACACACACCAGACCTTCCCCTCGCGGGAAGGTGGGCTCATAGCTCAGCGGTAGAGTGCCTCCCTTGCAAGGAGGATGCCCTGGGTTCGAATCCCAGTGAGTCCATGTCCGTTCGGTCCGAATCCGTCCCCTTATATGGGAGACGCGACTCGGATCGAACACGACGACCGATGCACCATCCCGGGAAACCGCGGATGGGAAGGGTTCGACGAACGCCCCGTCACACCCGGGGCGATTCAATGACAACCGTGTATACGTGCGATCCAGACGTCCACTGAACTCATCCGAGTTCGTGGAACGTCAGTGAACCATATACAGTCGGGTGACACTATGTCACTTGACACCGTCAGCACTCTCTTCTGGAGAGTTGGCTGACACACTACTGGCTACTGTGCCAGCTGGTGAATGGCTCGGCTCGAGAGCCGACGACGGACGTGCCAAGCTGCGAAAAGCTCATGGGACCCGCATGGAGGGAAAGAACATGAGATCTCCCAATCGGAATCCGTTCAACAATTGCCACGCGCAATAGGGAACGCCCTGAATTGAAACATCTCAGTAAGGGCAGGAAAAGAACGCAACAGCGATGTCGTCAGTAACCGCGAGTAAACGCGACACAGCCCAAACCGAAGGTCTTCGGACCAATGTGGTGTTCGGGTTGACAATCAAATCTCGACACTCTCTCAGAAGTCTCCTGGAACGGAGCGTGAAACAGGGTGACAACCCCGTATGAGAGAGCAGTACGGATGGCGTCAAATCCAGAGTAGCAGGGGTCGGATATCCTCTGTGAACATCTCAGGCATCCCCTGAGAAGGCTAAACACTCCTCGAGACCGATAGCGAACAAGTAGCGTGAGCGAACGCTGAAAAGCACCCCGAGAAGGGCGGTGCAATAGGGCCTGAAATCAGCTGGCGATCGAGCGACAGGGCGTACAAGGCGTCTCTCGAAACGACCGAGGAGCGATCCTCTAGTAGGAAGAGAGACGAGCCGGCGTCGTGTCGTGCGTTTTGAAAAACGACCCAGGGAGTGCACTTGATTGGCGAGTCTAACCCGTGAACCGGGGAAGGCGCAGGGAAACCGATACGGCCGCAGCACATTCGTGTGAGGGCCACCGTGTTCAAGCGCGGGGAGTCAATCGGGTGCGACCCGAAACCAGGCGATCTACGCGCGAGCAAGGTGAAGCGTGGCGAAAGCCACGTGGAGGCCTGTTAGAGTTGGTATTCTACAATATCCTCTCGTGACTCGTGTGTAGGGGTGAAAGGCCCATCGAGCCTGGCAACAGCTGGTTCCAACCGAAACATGTCGAAGCATGACCTCTTCCGAGGTAGCCCGCGGGGTAGAGCTACCGATTGGATGACCCGCCTCCGAGAGGAGTCGGCCATCCTGTCGAACTCCAAACCCGCAGGCGCCGCAGACGAAGGGAGTCCGGTGCGCGGGGTAAGCCTGTGTACCGTGAGGGGAACAACCCAGAGCCGGGTTAAGGTCCCAAAGTGTAGATTAAGTGCGATTCGAAGGTGGTCTCAAGCCCTAAACAGCCGGGAGGTGAGCTTAGAAGCAGCTACCCGCTAAGAAAAGCGTAACAGCTTACCGGCCGAGGTTTGAGGCGCCCAAAATGATCGGGGCTCAAATCTACCACCGAGACCTGGCCGTGCCCTTGACAGGGGCAACCGCGTAGGTTGGCGTACTGGTCGGATGGAAGCCCGGGCGAGAGCTCGTGTGGACCGTCCAGTAACGACAATCCTGGTCACAGTAGCAGCGATAGTCGGGTGAGAACCTCGACGGCCTGAAGAGCAAGGGTTCCTCGGCACTGCCGTTCAGCCGAGGGTTAGCCGGTCCTAAGGTGTACCACAACTTGACTACACCGACGGGAAGCTGGTTAATATTCCAGCGCCATCGTGCAGTAAACGCCGACGCCGTGTGGAACGCTGAGCCGGGCACTCGCCCGGTCGAATCGTGGAAACTCGTGGACGCCGTCACGGCACGAAGCGAGCGAAACGCGAGATAGCGAAAGTCAGCCGTACATAGGGCCCGTGAAAAGGCAAGCATGATGTCCGTACCGAGATCCGACACAGGTGCTCTGCCAGCGCAAGGCAAGGCCTGTCGGGAGAACCGACGTTAGGGAATTCGGCAAGTTAGTCCCGTACCTTCGGAAGAAGGGATGCCTGCTCTCGACGGAGCAGGTCGCAGTGACTCGGGCGCTCCGACTGTCTAGTAACAACACAGGTGACCGCAAATCCGCAAGGACTCGTACGGTCACTGAATCCTGCCCAGTGCGGGTATCTGAACACCTCGTACAAGAGGACGAAGGACCCGTCAACGGCGGGGGTAACTATGACCCTCTTAAGGTAGCGTAGTACCTTGCCGCTTCAGTAGCGGCTTGCATGAATGGATAAACGAGAGCGCCACTGTCCCAACGTTGGACCCGGTGAACTGTACGTTCCAGTGCGGAGTCTGGAGACCCCAAGGGGAAGCGAAGACCCTATAGAGCTTTACTGCAGGCTGTCGCTGAGACGTGGTCGCCGATGTGCAGCATAGGTAGGAGACATTACACAGGTACGCGCGCTAGCGCGCCACCGAGTCAGCATTGAAATACTACCCGTCGGTGACTGCGACTCTCACTCCGGGAGGAGTACACCGGTAGCCGGGCAGTTTGACTGGGGCGGTACGCGCTCGAAAAGATATCGAGCGCGCCCGAAGATCATCTCAGCCGGGTCGGGAATCCGGCGAAGAGCGCAAGAGCACAAGATGGTCTGACAGTGTTCTTCCCAACGAGGAACGCTGACGCGAAAGCGTGGTCTAGCGAACCTACGAGGTTCCGGAATGGGACCCGTAGATGACAGAAAAGCTACCTTAGGGATAACAGAGTCGTCACTCGCAAGAGCACATATCGACCGAGTGGCTTGCTACCTCGATGTCGGTTCCCTCCATCCTGCCCGTGCAGAAGCGGGCAAGGGTGAGGTTGTTCGCCTATTAAAGGAGGTCGTGAGCTGGGTTTAGACCGTCGTGAGACAGGTCGGCTGCTATCTATTGGGGGTGTGAGGTACCTGACGTGAACGAACGTATAGTACGAGAGGAACTACGTTTGGTCGCCACTGGTGTATCGGTTGTCCGAGAGGGCAGATGCCGAGTAGCCACGCGACACGGGGTAAGAGCTGAACGCATCTAAGCTCGAAACCCACATGGAAAAGAGGTACCACAGAGGTCACTCGTAGAAGACGAGTTCGATAGACTCGGGGTGTACGCACCGAGGCAACGAGGTGTTAAGCCCACGAGAACTAACAGACCGAGCCACATTCATTGGCGCTGACGCGCCACGACTCGCATGAGTTCAGGCGGTATCTGGATCGCACGTATACACGGTTGGTATCGAACCAGACCGACACAGGCGTCTCGCTGTAGAGGCTACAGCGGGTCTCGGTTCAACTCCGAGAGTCGGCATAAAGGCGGCCAGAGCGGTGGGGAAACACCCGTACCCATTCCGAACACGGAAGTTAAGCCCACCAGCGTATCGTGAAGTACTGGAGTGAGCGATCCTCTGGGAACCACGAGTCGCCGCCTGCCCACTCATACGGGACCCATCCCACCAAGCCCACGGACGTTGTGTCCGTGGGCTTTTTTCATATCCAGCGAGCCACCGCGCTCGCATCCGACCGCTAAACTTAAACGCTCGACAGCGGTACCTTCGCTTGGCGCCAAGGTGGCAGAGTCTGGTCAGACGCAGCGGCCTGCAGAGCCGCCCAACGCCGGTTCAAATCCGGCCCTTGGCTTTCGACTTTTTCGAGACGAACCGGCCGATCGGTCCCACGAACTGACCCGCTTAGTAACCGTTAAACACCGGGTGACCCATGCGTGAACTATGCAACGACGCGCTGTGGCCGTGTTTGTCGCGCTGTTCCTCGCCGTTGCGGGCGTGGCGGGTGCGCTGACCGCGACGGCCGAGAGTCCGGAGATAGCGCTCGAAAATCCGGAAATTGACGCCTCGCAAAACGACTCGATCGAAGTCGGCGACGAGACGTACGTCGTGGCCGGCATCTCTGAAAGCGAGAACGACGATGGCCAGATGGTCATCTCGGGCACGCTCGAACGCGAGTTCACGGCGGAGACATCCGAAACGTGGGCGAACGAGTCGACCGTCTCGGTCGACGACCGCGAGTGGCGCGTCGAGATCGCCGGGGAGAACGCCAGCGAGTTCACGCTCGTCGAGGTGCTCGACCGGCAGGCGATCCTCGAGGCCGACGACGATGCGGAAAACGAGACGGTCACCCTCGAGGACGGCGAGTATGTCGCGGTGACCGACGAGAACGGCGATCGGACGCTGGTGCCCGTCGACGAGTACTTCCCCGCGCCCGAAGAGCGGTCGTACGCGACGGGCGAGACGCTCGAGTACGACGGGCAGACGGTCACAATCGACGACGTGACGGCCGACGGGGCCGTCCTCGTGTGGGAGACCACCGAGACGGAGACGGTCGAGCTCGCCCAGCAGTCGACGGTGACGATCGGCGACACGGAGTACGTCGCGCACTTCCCCGACGCGTCGACGCTTCGGATGTCGACCGACATCGAGGCATACGAGGCGCAGGTCACCGAGATAGAACGGTTCAACCAGTACAACAGCGGTCTCTCGCGCGTCCTCGTCCTCTCGGTCCTGTCGTCGATCATGCTCGCCGGGATGGCGTTCATCCCGTCGCGGTACTGACCGCCGACCGGCGTTTTCATTCGGGTCCGCTCCGTTCAACCGACAGTCACTACCTGTCGGGACCGCTACCGAGACCATGAGTTCGGCAATGGAGAAGGTGCGACAGCTCGCACCCCACTGGGCGGTGATGTTCGTCGCTATGTTCGCCGCGCTGGCGGTCGTCGAGCGCGTCCTCGGCGGGCTCGGGCTCGCGGCGTCGCTGCTGATCGTCTTGGCTATCGCCGTCGCGTATCCCGTCGTCGTTCGGGCGCTCGGCGTCGCCCCGCCCGTCTGGCAGCGGTGACGGCGGTCCCGAGGGGAGTCCGATGGCTACCTCCTCGGAGGAAGTCGGCCGGATAACACCGGTGTCAGCCGGTCACCGTCCCGTCCCTCTCGCTTTTATACGCCTCGGTCGCCTTTCGATCGGTATGAGCGACGAGAAGCCGGCTCCGGTCACGTCGGAGCTCCCGGACGCACCGTTCCACACCAGCGGCACCGATCACATCACGGTCTGGGGGAGCAACGAGGAGGACACGCTCGCCTTCTACCGCGACCTGCTCGGGATGCCGCTCGTGTTGCGCCAGCCGAACCTCGACGACCCCTCGCAGACGCACCTCTTCTTCGACACCGGCGACGGCCGGATTCTCACGGTGTTCGTGAGCGACGAGCGGGCGTCCGCGCGCGGTCAGCGCGTCAACACGGGCGCCGTCCACCACCTGTGTTTCAGCGTCGAGCCCGACGAGTACGAGGATATCATGGCGGCGCTTGAGGAGGCGGGCAAGGGGTACAACGTGTTCGACCGCGGCATCTTCCACTCGATTTACACCCAGGACAACAACGGGCTCGTCATCGAGCTGTCGGCCGACAAGTACGAGATCCCCGACGACCGGAAGGGCGAGGTGCTCGCGACCGCGCAGCGCCTCCGCGAGGAGGACGGCGCCGACTTCGCGCAGGACCGCCACATGGAGGGGGCCCTCGAGGAGCTCGGACTCCCGGTGAACAAACACGACCTGCCCGACGCCGACGCCGGCGTGGGGGTCTGAGATGACCGGCAGCGCTCCGGACCCGAACGCCGGCGACGACCCCCACGGCGACGAGCCGCTGGTCACGGCCGGGACGCCGCTCGCCGACGCCGACGCGGCGCTCGTACTCATTCACGGCCGCGGCGCGACCGCTCGGAGCGTCGTCGACCTGGGTGAACAGTTGGCCGGCGACCGCGACGTCGCGCTGTTGGCGCCTGCCGCGGCCGGCAACACCTGGTATCCGAACTCCTTCCTCGCCCCGGTCGAAGACAACGAGCCGGGTCGGAGTTCCGGCCTCCGGGCGGTCGGCGCCGCGGTCGACCGCGCGGTCGACGCCGGGATCGCCCGTGAGCGCGTCCTCGTCGGCGGCTTCTCGCAGGGCGCCTGCCTCGCGAGCGAGTTCGTCGCCCGCAATCCGACCCGCTACGGCGGGCTCGCCGTCTTCAGCGGCGGGCTGATCGGCGAGACGGTCGCCGTCGACGACTACCTCTCGGACGGCGACGCGGCGGACGGGGACGGCCCGCTCGCCGGCACTCCCGCGTTCCTCGGCTGCAGCGACGTCGACCCGCACATCCCCGAGGAGCGGGTCCACGAGACGACCGAGGTGCTGGAGGCGCTCGGCGCCGACGTCGACGAGCGGATCTACGAGGGGATGGGCCACGGGATCAACGACGACGAGGTCGCGGCGGTGTCGGAGCTGATCGCGTCGCTCCCGTAGCCGCGCTCCGTTTCTCGAATGCCTGTCACGACACCGCGGCGATCGACAGTCGCAGCGTCGCCAGCGCGGCGGCCCCGAGGACTCCGCCGAGTGCGGCCGACGCGGCCGTGAGTCCCCCCGTCAGCGTCGCCAGCGTCGCCGGGATCACGACCGCGAGGACGAGGAGGACCACCGCGGCGCTCCCCGTCACCATCGGGTCGAGGCGCCGCACGCGCTCCCCGAGTGCGGACGGCGCGTCGGACGCGCCGGCGCGTTCGCCCGCCACGGTCGCGGGTTCGGCCCGCTCCCCGCCGCTCGCGCCGCTCGCAGCGTCGGAGTCCCGCTCCCCGGCCGACCGCCGCCCGGTCACGATCCGCCAGCGGCCGTTCTCGCTGCGCGCGCGGGCGAACTCCCCGGCGATCAGGTCGGCGGCGCCCGGCGGGTAGCCGAGCCCGCGGACTAACGCGAGGAAGTCGCTCTCGTCGTACCGGCCCGCGGTCGGCCAGCGGTAGCGGTCGCGCAGGCGCTCGCCGGTCGGGAGCGCGTAGGCGACGCGGACCAGGTCACCGTCGCGCTCCCAGTCTACCACCTGGACCCTGACGGTGCCGTCCGCGGCCGAGTGCCGGTCCAGCAGGTACAGCTCGGTCGCGTCGTCGATCGCGGTCGGGTCCCGGTCCGCGAACGCGAGCGGCGTCCCCTCCGGGAGCGGGCGCGATCCGTCGGCGCCGCGCTCGGCGGCCTCCGTCTCCGGAGCGTCCATGTCCGTCCTTGTCGCCCGCCGGCCATAAGTGTCGGTCCGAAGGCCGGAGCGGCGAATATCGGGGCCGCCCGCGGCCGCCTCACGCCAGCCAGTCGTCGGGCTTCGTGTCGTAGTCGACGTCGTCGGCCGCGATCCGGGATTCGGTCTCGGCGTCGAGGTCGTGTTCCGTCACCTCGCCGCCGTCGTACTGGAGCCGCACGCCGACCTCGGTGCCCTCCGGCTCCTCGCCGCGCCGCTTGGCGCGCCGGACCTCGCCGTCGTCGTACTCGACGCGGATCGTCGCGAGATTCACCGGGCGGCCCCACAGCTCGAATACGCGCTTCAGGGTCGCCTTCGCGCGCTCCTCGTCGAGCGCGACGCCGTTGTACCGGTGGCCCAAGAGGAGCTCCCCCCGGTTCCGGAAGTTCCCGTCCAACACGACGATCGTTGGCTTCCCGAAGTTCGTGAATCGGAGGAGCAGCTTCTTCCGCACGTCGTCGGCGTCGACGCTGGCGACGCGGTGCTCCTCGGCGGCGCGGCTGTACTCGTAGGTGAAGTAGTTCCCCTCGCGGACGAACTCGTCCGTGAGGAACGCGTCGACGAACGTCACGTCGTTGTGGCTCTCGCGCACCTCGAACATGCGCTCCCAGCCGGCCGTGCGGTCGACGTCCGCGACGGCCTCCGCGACCGTCTCGTACCGGTCCACGTCGAACAGGTACCGGGCCTGCTCTTCGAGCGCCTCCCGGGAGACGTTCCGGAGCGCGCCCCTGTGTTCCGGACGCGAGAGGACGTAGTGTCGCTCCGCGAGTCCCTCGCGGGTGAGCAGCTTCCACGGGTAGCGCTCGACGTCCATCTCGTCGCCGTCGCCGCCCGTCTCGCCCTCACCGGGACCGCTGCCGGAGCCGTCCCGAGCGGAGAGCGCCCGGTCGACCGCTTCGGCGTCCACGCGAGAGTCGCCGGCGGCGGCCAGATCGGCGAGCTCGTCGAGCGTCGCCGGACCGGCGCCCGCGATCGCCGGGTGCGGTTCGAGCAGGGCCGCGACCTCGTCGAGGTCGACCCGCGAGTGGAAGTTCTCGGCGGTCACCCCCTCGACGCGGAGCAGCTTGTCGGTTACCTCTCGGCGGGCGGCCCGCAGCTCCACGTGCGTCCACAGCTCGAAGCCGAGCTTGTACGGGTTGAGCCCGGGCGAGCCGAGCACCCGGGACATGTGGTCGGCGTACGTGAGGAACTCGTCGGGCCCGGCGAACCCCTCGCCGCCCATCATCACCGACTCCCAGTACGTCGCCCACCCCTCGTTCATCACCTTCGTCTGCTTCTGCCCGGCGAAGTAGTACGCCTCCTCGCGGATCGCGTCGATGACGGTCGTCTCCCAGGGCTCGCGGTCGACCGCCTTGCCGCTCTCCGGGTCGTACCGCTTTCCATGGTCGCGCAGGAACGCGAGCACGTCCGGGCGCGGCTCCTCGGGTTCGATCCCCTCGCCCCGCGCTTCGAGCCACTCGTCGTCGAACACGTCGCGGCGCACCTCCTCGGAGAGGTCGAGGTCGTCGATCCGCGCTTCGATCGCCGCCAGCGGGTCGTCGTCCCCGTCGCTCACGTCCGCCGCGACGCCCGGCTCCTCGACCGACCGGGCGGCGTCGACCGGGCTGTGCTGGTCGATCGTGTCCTCCAACGCGGTCACGGCGTCGATCAGGCGCTCCACCTCGTCGCGGTCGACGTCCGTCCGCTCCGCGATCGCCGCGATCCGGTCGGCGTTGCGCTCTAACCGGGCCGCCGCGTTCGGGCCGTCCTCGCCGCGGTCGGCGTACAGCCCGAACCACTCGTTGTTCGCGAAGAAGTCGGCGTGCGCCTCCACATGGGTGATGACGGCCTTCTGGTCGGCCGTCGAGTTCGACTCCTGGAGGAACGCGTGCGCCGGGTCGTCGTTGTTGACGATCTCGAACGCCTTCCCTAACCCGTGGCGGTCCTTCTTTTTTTGTTGCTCGTAGTTCATCCCCCACCGCCAGTGCGGGTACCGGCGCTGGAAGCCGCCGTAGGCGATCAGCTCGTTCATCTGGTCGTGGTCGACCACCCAGTAGCGCACCGGGTACGGCTCTAACCCGAGCCGCTCGGCGAGGTCGCGCGCCTCGCGGGCCGGCTCGTCCAGCGACTCGGCCTCGCGTTTCGCCTCGATCCGGTCGTTCCTCATCGCCGCTCACCCCCGTCGGTCCGCCCGGTCGCGCGGCCGTCGGCGGTCCCGGATCCGTCGGCTTCGGCCTCGGTGCTGAGGATCTCGTAGATCGCGTCCGTCACGTCGTCCGGCTCGGAGACGCGCGCGACCGCTACGTCGTCGGCGTCGCCGAACGCCGCCTCGACCTCGTCGGCGTGGCGGGCGTTCGCGGCGCCGTCGCCGGGCTGGGTCTCCACGTACGCGTGTAGGTTGGCGTCGATCGACTCCATCAGCGGGATCACCTTCTCCGTCGTGTCGCTGCCGGCGTTCTCGGAGTCGCCCGCGGCGAACACGTACCGGTTCCACTCGTCGTACGGATACTCCTCGACGATCTCCTCGACTAACTCGTACGCGCTGGAGATCCGGGTGCCGCCCCCGGACTGGATCCCGAAGAACTCCTCGCGGTCGACCTCCCACGCCTCCGCGTCGTGGACGACGTACCGGAACTCGGCGGCGTCGTACTTCCCGGTGAGGTACCAGTCCATCGGGGTGAACACCCGCTCGACCAGCTCGCGCTTCGTCTCCCGCATCGAGCCGGAGGCGTCGCGCACGTTGATCACGACGACGTTACGCTCGCGCTTCTCTATCACCTCCGGGTGGCGGAACCGCTCGTCCTCGCGACGGAAGGGGACGCTGTCGAGCCCCTCCCGGCGGATCCGGTGGGTGACTGGCTCCCGGTCGACTTCGGCGTCGAGCGCGTCGAAGCTCTCCCAGCGGTCGAGCGCCGCGACCGGCTCGGCCCGCTCGTCTTCGAGGGTCGCCGCGGCGTCGGCGATCCACGCGCGGGAGACCGGAATCCCTTGGTCGCGCGCCCACGCGAAGACGTCGTCGACGTCGGCGCCGTCGACGAACAGCCCCTCGCGGACGTACTCCCCGTCGAAGTCGGTCGCGAGGTGCCGCTTCAGTCCGCGCTTGAAGAACTCGTCGACGTCGAGGGTGCCGCGCGGCCCGGAGCGAGCGGTGTCGGTGAAGTCGCCCTCCACCTCCTCGACCACCCGCTTCCCCTTCGGTTCGAGGTCGAGCCCGAGCGCCTCGTCGAGCTCGCGGGCGAACTCCTCGGGGTCCATCTCGTAGTACTCGTGGTCGCCGCCCTCCTCGCCCGGGTCGCCCTCCTCGTCGCCATCGCCCGGCTCTGGCTCGACCGGCTGGCCGGGCTGGGGCTGGCCGTCGCCGCCCTGCCCCACGCCGCCGGCCGACCGCTGGTCGTACTCGAAGGCGGGGAGGTCGACCACCTTCACCGGAATCTTGACCCGGTCGGCGTCGGAGCCGCCGAGGTCGCCGTGGCTGATGAACTCCGCGAGGTCCTCCCGACGGCTCTCGCCCACCTCGCGGAACCGCTCGCGGTCCTCCGTCAGTCCCACGGGTCACCACCCCCGTTCCGGTCGGCGTCGTCCGGCCCCTCGTCGCCGGCGCGGCCGGCGTCGACGTCGGGCCACTCCTCGCGCACGTCCACCATCACCGCCCGACTCGTCAGCTCCGCCGACGCGCGGCTGTAGCCGCGCTCGCGGAGCCGCTCGACCGTCTCGGCCTTCACGCGCTCCGTCTCTGTGTCGGTCGGCGGGTCGGCCCACGCGGCGGGGTCGAGGTCGGGGAACCGCCGCTTCACGTCTTCCAGGTCGTTCGCGTCGATCACCGCCTTCAGCTCCGGCACCTCTGCGAGGTCGACGTCGTCGACGCTGAACTCCTCGCCGCGGTTGCGCCACGCGTACCGCGTGAGTCCGCGGATCACCCGCTCGCGCCGGAAGCGCTCGACGTCGCGGGTCGGGTCGGTCCCGCGGTAGTCGCTCTCGTCGAACCGCCCGAGCGTCTCCGTCTCGAACACCTTCATCGCGAGCGGGTCCGGCGCCTCGTCGGCGCGCTCGCGGTCGGTCGGGTCGTCCTCGTCCCACGCGTACACGTGTTCGACGTACTCCGCGACGGTCTCCGTCGAGACGGTCTCCTCGGCGAGTATCGCGTCGATCACGTCCTCGCGCTGGCGCTCGCGGACCCGCTCGGCGACCGGTCCGCGGCGCCCCTCGAACTCCGCGGCCTCGGCCCGCGAGAAGACCGGCGCGTCGGCGAGCCCGTCCGCCATCGCGTCGAGCACGTCCGTCGGGGTGACGACGTGCTCGACGGGGAGGTCGGGATGGCTGCGGTCGGCCGTCGTCGCGAGCAGGTCGGCGACCGCGTCGCGGGCGTAGGTGACGGGGATCCCGTTACGGCCGTCCCCCGCGGCGAGGGTGACGTCGTCGACGGTGACCGCGTCGTCGCCGCGCCGGACCTCGCCCGTCTCGTACAGCTCCGCCGTCTCGATCAGGTCGAGGTCGCCCGGCGAGTCGTCGGCGTCGAGCCGCGTGACGACCGCGTACAGCGCGGCGGCCCCGACCGCGTGGGGCGCGATCTCGCGCTCGACGGCCGCGCCGTCCGACTCCCGGACCTCGATCGACAGCGGCGCCGCGCCGGGGTCGGCGCGCGCGCCCGCCGCGTCGTCGCCGCTGTCGCCCCCCGCGATGGCGCCCGCTCCGACCGTCGCGTCGTCCGCGTCGCCCGCCCCCTCCACCGCCGTCGCGCCGGCGATCTCTCTGCGGAGGAGCCGCGCCTCCAGCCGGCGGTTCGTGAGGTAGCGGAACTCGTGTTTCGAGAGCCGGCGCTTCAGCGCCTTCAGCGGGTCGGCGTCGCCGCGCTCGGCGTGCCGGTCTAACTCCGCGTCGAGGTCTGGATTCGAAATGACGATCAGCTGGGTGTCAAGGTCCATCCCGATCCCCTTGTCTAACTTCACCCGCCGCTCGTCGGGGACGTTGAGCAGCCGCCGGAGCAGGTCCGCGTGCTGGCTCGCGTCCTCGACGACCGTAGCGACGCCGTTCCCCTGCGAGAGCACGCCGTCGTAGCTGAACGCCTGCGGGTTCTTCCGGCCGCGCGAGTCGAGCTCGCGCAGCATGCCGCCCATCCACGAGCCGACGAGCCGCTCTTTCGGCGTCCCGTCGTCCTCGGCGTGGAGGACCCCCACTCCCTGGCCGACGTCGACCACGTAGCTGGTCACCCGGAGGTGGTCCCGGTCGGTGATCGCCGAGAAGAGGTCGCGGCGCCCGCGCTCGCGGCAGGCCGACTCCAGGTGGTCGTACGCCTCGCGGCTGAACGGATCCAGCTCCACGTCGGCGGCGATCGGGTAGGCGTCGCCGCCGACCGCGTCGGCGATCGACTCCCTGACCCCCGCGGGGAACACCGACAGCGGATGCGACTGGACCGGACTGCGGTACCACTCCCCGGCGTCGCCGCCGTCGCCGTACGAGAGCGACGCCGCGCCCGCGCCGCCGCCCCCGCCGACGCCGGCCCCGGCACCCGTGACGTTCCACTCGACGGTGTACCGCCGGCCGGCGTCCGTCTTCGAGAACGCGCGGAGCCCGTTGATTAGGCACCGCTTGAACTCCGATTTCCCCGTCGCGGTCGGCCCGTCGACCCAGACTATCGTCTCGTCGCCGCCCCGCCCGGTCGCGGCTGCGCGGAGGTCGTCGACGAACCCGTTGAGCGCGCGGGTGTTGCCGAGGACGGCGTGTTCGCCGTCGTTCGCCGGGTCGTCGAAGAAGCGGTACCGGTCGAGCGTCTCGCCGCGCTCGTGGACCTCGCGGGTTCCGAACGACTCGACGGCCGCGAGGACGTACCCCGCGCCGGAGGCGGCCGCGGTCGGGTTCTCCAACACGCGGTCGACGTACGAGGCGAGGCTCATCGGCGGGTCGTACGCCCCCCGGAGCGCCTCGTCGGCCGCGTCGAGGAACCCCTCGCCGTCCGATCGGGTGCGGTCGCTCATCTCAGCCACCGTCCTCGATCTCCGAACGCGCGACCGCCGCGCCCGCGTACTCCAACACCTCGGCGGCGCCGTCCTCGGAGTAGCCGCGGTCGACCAATGCCGAAACCCACGCGCTCCGGTCCTCGTCGTCGAGGTCGGTCGCGGACACCAGCGCCGAGAAGTTGATGTTGTGCTTCTTGTCCTCCCACAGCTTCCGTTCGAGGGCGCGGCGGAGCCGGTCGTTCTCCCGCGGGTCGAAGCCGCGCCCCTCGCGGGCGCGCCGGGAGACCCAGTTCGACACCTCCTGTCGGAAGTCGTCCTTCCGGTCGGAGGGGACGTCGAGCTGCTCTTCGACGGCGCGTAAGAACGTCTCGTCCGGCTCCGTCTCCCGCCCGGTCAGCTCGTCGTCGACGGTGTCGTCGTCGATGTACGCCATCACGTGGTCCATGTACTTCTCGCCCTGGCGGCGGAGCTCGTCGACGTCGTACGCTAACGCGTGGCGCACGTCCTCGATGGCGCGCTCGCGGTACTCCTCGCGGACGCGGTCGAGCAGGCGCTCGTAGCGGTCGAGGTCCTCGGCCGCGATCGAGCCGTGGCCACCGAGGTTCGCCTCGAAGTGGTCGAAGACGGACAGCGGCGAGAGGTACCCCCGCTCGCGGTGGGTGGCGTCCATGATCGCCTCCGCGATCTCGTCGCCGACGAACCGCGCGGAGATGCCGTCCATCCCCTCGCCGACGTCGGCGGACTCGGCGGCGTCCTCGCGGAGCTTCCGCCGGTCGATCTCCTCGTCTTCTAACTCCCCGTTGTACGCCTTCGCCTTCTCCACGAGCGTCACCGTCTCGTCGGTCGGCTCCTCCAAGCGGGTGAGCACGCCGAAGAGCCCGGCCATCTCCAAGGCGTGGGGCTCGACGTGGACGTTGGGCACGTCGGCGTTGGCGAGCATCTTCTCGTAGATCTTCGCCTCGCTCTCGTACTCTAACACGTACGGGTAGTCGATCCGCTTGGTGCGGTCGTTGAACGCCTCCATCTTCTCGTCGCCGGTCTTCTCGCGGTACTCCGGCATGTTCGTCCGGCCGACGATCACCTGGTCGATGTCGATACGCGGGTTGTTCTTCGGCTTGATCGTCGACTCCTGGGAGGCGTGGAGGAAGTCGTAGAGGAACTCCCGCTGGAGCTTCAACAGCTCCTCGCCGGAGAACAGCCCCCGGTTCGCGTTGCAGAACGCGCCGGCGTAGTCGAACGCGCGCGGGTCGGACTCGCCGTAGACGGCGAGCTTCGCGTAGTTGACGTCGCCGGTGAGTTCCGTTTCGTCCTGGTTCTTCTTGTCTTTCGGCTCGAACGTCTCGATACACTCCCGGCGGTTCTCGTCGGCGACCAGCCGGACGACCTCGACGTGCTCGTCGAGGACGCGCTCCAAGTCGTCGTCGTAGTGCGCGAGCAGCTCGTTCAGGTAGAACTCCGAGGCCGGATCGGGGTGCTGGTCGTTCCGGAGGGTGTAGGGGGCATCGAGCCGTTCGTTGAGGTCGTCGACCACCGCCTGTCGCTGCGGCTTCGGGAGGAGGACGAGCGGGTCCTGGCTCATCGGCGAGCGGACCGCGTCGTCGTCGGGGTCCTGATCGTCGATCACCGAACAGAGGTCGACCCATCGGAAGGTGTACATGCGGCCGGCGTCCTCGCGGGTGTACGCCTCGAAGTACCGTCGGACGAGCCAGTCGAAGTGGGACTTGCCGGAGCCGACCGGCCCCAAGAGGAGCTTGATCCGTTTTTCGGGGCCGAGCCCGCGGGCCCCGGACTTCACCTTGTTGACGAACTCGTGGATCGCCTCGTGTACCTCGCGGCCGTAGAAGACGTTCTCGCCGTCGTGGAGCGGGTCCTCGGCGGCGAGCGCGTACTCGACGACGCCGCGTTCCTCGTCGTAGCGCGTCCCGTAGTGGTCGAACATGTCCGCGACGCGCTGGTGCGCGTTCCGCGCGATTTCGGGGTCGTCGTACAGCGCGTCGAGGTACCAGTCGAACGAGCGCGCGGCTCTGAGGTCGTCGGGGACCGCCGTCCGGTACTCCTCGCTGAGCCGTTCGAGCGTGTGTTGGTCTGCCATCGTATCACGTTCGCTCGGACGGCGGGGTCGGCGTCGCCGGCGCGGGTCGCGCCGCACGGAGCTGTCGCTCTCCGTGCGCGTGTCGGCAGCTCGTCGACCCCCGAGCGGCGCGTCGTCGGGGTGCGCGTCGGTGCCGGTGAACGCCTCGCCCGTATCCGAGGCTATATATGTGAGAGGGATTGCCACGGATAAGTATGTCGCCTGTTCACATCCCACTCGATCCGTTCGGTACCGTCGCAGTCCCCGGATTCGCCCCGATCGGTGACGGTCCGTCGGCCGGTTTTATCCGGGGTTCGTGAGATCCACGGCGGGCGTGGGTCCCCGCGAATCGCTCGCGCGCGCCGGCCGTTTCACTCCGCCGCTCCCCCGCCCGAGAACCGGAAAGCTCGCCCCCGGAACCCACCCTTTTGCGGGACGCCGACCCAGTGGACGTGTGACGTTCAGCATCTGCGTTCGCGAGCGGTACACCGACGAAGACGGCGGCGACCAGGTCCGGTTCGGCGTGGGGGTGACCACCCGGCTGCCCGGCGTCGGCACGCTGTGTCCCTTCGCGTCGTCCGACGGCGCGGTGGCGACCCAGTCGCTCGTCAACGTCGAGTTGGGTCGGAAGGGGATCGAGTACCTCGGCGACGGGCTCGCGGTCGACGACGCCTTGGAGGCCCTGTTGAACGCCGACGAGGGGAGCGCCCAGCGCCAGCTCCACGGCGTCGACGCCGACGGGACGTTCGCGTTCTCCGGCGACGAGTGTAACGACTGGTATGGCCACCGCGAGGGACAGAACTACACCGTCGCGGGCAATCTCCTGACCGGCGAGGACGTGATCGAGGACACCGCGGCCGCCTACGAGTCCGACGCCCACGGCGACGCGCCGCTCGCCGAGCGACTGATCGACGCCCTCGCGGCCGGGCACGCAGCGGGCGGCGACAAACGGGAAGACCTCGAAGTCCAGTCCGCGGCGCTGCTCGTGCGTAACACGGAGGAGGACGCGGACGACCCGTACTACAACGACCTCCGGGTCGACGCGAGCGAGACGCCGGTGGCCGACCTCCGCGAGACGTACGAGACCGCGAAACGCGGCTACGAGACGATCTTGGAGAAGTACGCCGAGGAGGAGGACGGCGGGGACGACAGCGGCGAGGCCGCCGAGGGCGACGAGGGGACGGACGCCGACACGGAGTAACGACCTTTCCCTACATCGACAGCCGCGCGAGGATCGGCAGATGGTCGGACGGGTACCGGCCGCGGTCGTCCCGGTCCGCGAGTGTCGCAAACGCGTCGACCGCCATATCGGGCGAGACGAGCGCGTGGTCGATCCGGCGGCCGTCGATGAGGCGAGCGAAGTCGGTGAGGCTCGTCTCCGGGCCGTGCCGGAGGTCGGCGGCGGCAGCGGCGTCGCGGAGCGAGCGGGCGTCGTCGGCCGGCGTCGCGGAGTCTTTCTCGTCTCGTTTCGGGTCGTCGCCGGCGAGGACCCGGTGCGGCTCCGACCCCGGCGTGCAGTTGAGGTCGCCGACGAGGACGACCGGGAGCGTCTCGTCGGAGTCGCCGCTGATCCCGTTCGCCGCCGCTATCTCCGGCACCCGCTCGCGGAGCAGGCGGGCGGACTTGCGTCGCGCGTGCGCGCTGACGTGGTCGAAGTGCGTGTTGACGACGAGGAGTCTCGCGTCGCCGTCGCGGGCGCGCACTCGGGCCCACGTCGCGATCCGCGGGTGCGAGGCGTCCCAGCCGGTCGAGGGCTCTCCCGGGGTCTCCGAGAGCCAGAACGTGTCGCTGTCGACGATCTCCCAGCGCTCGCTCCGGACCGCGATCGGGCACCCCTCGCCCTCGCCGCCGGCCTCGCGGCCGCGCCCGACGAACTCGTACGCCGGGAGCCGCTCGCGGAGGTCCTCGCGCTGCTCGGGGAGCGGCTCCTGGAACGCGGCGACGTCGGGGCGGTGGAACCGGACGAGTCGCGCGACGGCGTCGCGGCGGTCGTGCCAGGCGTCGTGGTGGTCGCCGCGGTTGGCGTAGCGGACGTTGTAGCTGAGCACCCGGATCCCGGTCATTACCTCTGGGGTCGCGGGCGAGGCGATTAAAAGGCGCGGAGGGATCACGCGTTCGCTCGGGTCGTCATCGGTGGGTGTGCTGTCGATTATGTATAATTGAGTGCGTTCGGATCAGCGGCGAACACCCCGAAGCCCCGGCCGCTCGGCGATACGTGACCGATACCGTTCCCAAGAACCGCCTCGAAGCCCCGACCACGAGGTCCGAAAACCGCTCCGAAGCCCCAGCCGGGAAGCGGCCGTACGCTCGCTGCGCTCCTCGCTCGTTCGCTTCGCTCACTCGCTGTGGTGCTTTCGTCGCCTACGGCCGCTTCCCGGCTGCCCCTTCGAGTCCCACCCCGCACCGCACGGCACCTCACGCCTCCCCAGCCTCGTCAGTCGCCTTCGCTCCGCTCAGGCGACTAACTCCCTCGCGCGGTGCTGCTCGGCCGCGAAGCGGCCTCGCAGGCACGCGCCACCGCGGTTCTATTTATAAATAGCGCCGCCGCCTGCGCTCAGACCGAGAACTCGTAGAGGTCGTCGCCGACGTGGTGGATCGACTCGACCACCTTCCCGCTGTCGCCGACCATCTCGTCGCCGTCGACCATCGCCCGGCCCACCGCCAGCACCTTCCCGTGGGTCTCCTCGGCGACGACGACGAGGTCGCCCTCGCGGATCGCTTCGTCGGCCTCGACGATCCCCGGGCGCATCACGTCGGCGCCGTCGGAGACGAAGGAGATCGCGCCGGCGTCGACCGTGACGACCCCCGTCTCCGGCTCGTAGTCGTTCGCGCCCCGAACCGTGAGGAACGGCTCGTCGTCGTCGACGTAGAAGACGGCGGGGTCGCCGTCGACTAAGACGAGCTCGTAGCCGGCGTCGACGAACTCGACGAACTCGAAGGTGTCCCCGTCGATGTCGACCCCGAGGTGGTCGGCGACCGCCTCTTGGATCGCCGTGATCTCGTCGCTCCGGAGGTGGTGCCGGGATTTCACTTCCATGCGCGTCCCGTCGACCGCTCGGCCGATAAATGGACCGCTCCGCGGCGTGGGCGCGGGCGATCGCGCCGTGGTTTCGGCCTCACGCCGGTCTCGTCCGGTTGGACCGATCAAAACGGTCTTAATCCACCTCTCCATATCCCCTCGTATGCTCAACCCACTGGCGATCGTGTTCGCGGCGATCGTGAACCCGCCCGCGATCGTGCTCGCGGCGATCGCGACGCTGCTCATGGTCCTCGTCACCTCGGTGCGAGGGACGGGGTGGGAACCCACGACCGACATCTCGGACGAAGTCCTCGAACACCGCGCGTCCGCGGTCCCCGAGACGGAGTTCCCGGAGCCGGGCAACCGCGCGGTCGGCGGCGGTGGCGGCGGCGGCGCCATCCCGGCCGGCGGCGCCGAGGGCGAGGAGGGCGAGCTCGAGGAGGGCGGCACCGGAAGCTCTGGCCCCGGTGACATCCCCGAAGACGAGGTGGAGTACTTCGAGGTCGAGTTCGTCAAGCAGGGCGAGACGGTCGAGCTCTCCAACGACCAGCCCATCCTCGAACAGGGCGAAGACGAGGGGTGGGACCTCCCGTACGCCTGTCGGCAGGGCCAGTGTGTCTCCTGTGCCGGCCAAATCACGGACGGCCCCTCGGAGGACTTCGTCGAGCACGACAACCAGCAGATGCTCGAGGAGGCCGAGATCGACGACGGCTACACGCTCACCTGCGTCGCCTACCCCCGCGACTCCTTCAGCATCGAGACGGGCGAGGCGCCGTAGCGCCGGTCGCGCGTCCGCGCCCTCGCTCCCGTCTTCTCTCACCGCGTTCGCTCGCGACACCCTTTTTCGCGTCTCGTCCCAACCCATCGTATGTCCGTCACCACGGCGCTCGTCGCCGGCGGCGGGGGCGTCGCCGTCGCGCTGATCGCCGCGGCCGTCTACCGCGACGCGGTCCGCGTCGGCGTCGACCTCGGTTCGCCGGCGGCCTGGGCCGCGCTGGTCGTCTGCACCGGCGGCGCGAGCCTCGTCACGCTGGTCCTCGTCCCCGACGCGCCCCTGCCCGGCGTCCTCGTGTTGACCGCGCTCGGCCCCCTGCTGTACCTGCTCGAACGCGACGACTCGATGAACGGCGACGACGCGGCCGACCCCACCCGGCTCCCGAGCCAGTCCGGCGAGTCGGCGGACTCGGGCGACGACCCGGACCGGTAGTCGCTCGACGCCGGCGACCGGAATCGACGGCGGACGCTCCCGCCGACAGATCGCGGCCCCACTTGGCGCCGTTCCGTCTCATCGACGATGACACAGTTCCTTTCGCCGCGCTCGAAAGCTCCTAAACCGCAACTTTCCATACCGTCGGCGCTGTACTGGAGGTAATGAGCGACGAGAGCGACGAAAGCCTCGCGGACCGGGTAGAGCAGTGGATGGTCGGGCAGATGCCGATCATCCAGATGCACGGCGGCACGAGCGTCGTGCGCGAGGCGGACCCCGAGACCGGCGAGGTCGTCGTCGAGCTCGGCGGCACCTGCTCCGGCTGCGGCATCTCGAACATCACCGCCGACAACATCCGCCGCGACCTCATCATGGACTTCGAGGAGGTCGACAACGTCACCGTGCGGACCGCCTCCTCCGGCGACAACGGCGCCTCCACCGTCGAGGGCGGCCGCGGCGGCGAACTCAAACACGAGACCGAGTCCGCGAACCACTTCTGAGCGCGACTTATCCGGGTCTCTCCGCGTGACGCTCGGCGGCGCGGGCGCGAGTCTCTCGCCTCAGTCCCCGCTCACCGCTTGTCGACGACCGATGTCGCGTTTTAACCGGTCCGCGTAGTCGATCCGCGTCTCCCTCGCTTCCGCCGCCGAGAGCGCCCCGGCCCCTCGTAGCTCCGCCGAGAGCGGGTCGTACGCGTCCACGTCGAACCCCATCCGACCGAGGTACGACCGCACCGCCTCCGAGTCGAGCCCGTCGCGGACGGCGGCCTCGACGTGCTCTTCGACCGCGTCGAACGACGGAAGCACGACCGCGTCGTCCGTCACACGCCCCGTGTCGCCCTCGATCCGTACCTCCGTTCTCACGCCGCGGTCGACGGCCTCGACGAGGTCGTCCGCCAGCCGAACGACCTGGCTCGGGAGCGCGGTGTCCGGCGACCGCCACTCGACCGTCGAGAACGCCGCCCGGAGCTTGACGGGGACCCACACCGCGCCCTCCGGGATGAAACAGCCCTCGACCGTCTCCCGGTCGCAGCCGGACGCGATCGCTTCGGTGACGAAGGCCTCGTACCGCCGTTCGAGCCGCCTCGCCCACTCCTCGGTATCTTCGAGATACGGCCACAGTTTCCCCTGCTTCGGGAGGTGCTCGTACGCGAGCCGCCTGTACAGCACCGATCGGGCGCTGGCGGCGAGCGGCTCCCGTTCGAAGTACGGCGAGGAGCTGACGAGCGCCAACGCCGGGTCGAGCGCGGTGAGGGTGTTCAGCTGGTCGACCGCATGCCCCGGCCGCTGTTCGATGTGAACGTGCGTGCCGGCGCAGTGTCGGACGTACTCGAAGCGGTCTCCGACCACGCGGTCTTGGATCCGCGTCCGCTCGCTCTCTCGGTCGGCGATCTCGCCGTCGTGGATCGGCGTCGCCAGCGGGACGAGCCCCTTGTCGAGCTCGTCGGCCCGTCGCAGGACCCGGCCGACGCGGTCGAACAGCTCCTCGCGGAGCTCCGCCGTCGACTCGCACGGCGTCGTCTTGATCTCGAGGAGCGGGCTGACGAACTCGCGCTCGACCCCGGGAGACGCGTCGACGAGCCCGCGGGGATCGGTGAGCCGCCCGTCGTCGTCGATCACCCAGTACTCGACCTCGACGCTGCGTCGCGTCGGGCCGGTCCCGCCCGTCGATCCGCGCCCCGACCCGTCCGCCTCGGCCGCGTCGCTCACGGCTCGCCGGCCGGACCGTCGTCTCCCTCCCACTCGTCCGATCGCAAGTGTGTGATATTAACTAGCACGCCATCGAATCATCACTGTGCTGTAATAACGTTTGTGCCAATATCACCGGAAAAATGGTGAGATATGTTTGGCTCCGATTAAGAATACGTGAATTAAGCGCACAAACAGCTGGCATACTCTCTTTTTGAACCAGTTTTATCTATTCGTGCCAAACCTCCCGATCCGCGGAAAAAGCGGACGAGCGCGTTCCGGTGAGAGCGACGCTTCCGGCTCTCTCGGCTCACCCCGCCCTGACCGCCTACAGCGACGTGAACGGCAGCGTTGCGAGCGTGTCGGCGTCGTAGGCGAGCGCCTCGGCCTGCGAGGTTCCCTCCGGCGTGATCATGTCGATCACCCGAGGCGCGTTGCCGGCCGCGCCCTCTTTGGCACCACCGAAGACGAACCCGCCGGCCTCGACCTGTACGTCGCGGAACGCGCCGAAGTTCGCCGAGCCAACGACCGGGAGGACCTCCCAGTCGGCGATGTCTGTCCCGCCGAGCGCCGTCTTCGGAATCGAGACGACGGCGACGTTCGATTCGAGGTCGGCGAACCGGGTCACCGAGCCGAGCCCGGTGCCCTCGTCGTCGACGACGGTCCCGCCGCCGAAGCCGTCGGAGCTAACCCGGTACTGCCACGGGTCGTCGAACTCGGCGGTGACGCTCAGGTCACCGAGCTCGGTCGTCCGCCCGCCGTCGCCGTCGGGATCGCGCAGGTAGACGACGAAGTACTGGGGCGAGAACGTCCCGCCGAACCCTCTGTACAGGTTCTCGACGCCGAAGGCGAACCGGTACTCCTCGTCGGTCTCCAACACGCGGAACGAGCGCAGGTCGAACGCGCCGTCCTGAAACGCGCCGTCCGTGGGATAGACGTACTCGCCGGGTCCGTCGTCGTCGCCCGCGGGATCGCTCAGCTGCCCCACGAGGTCACCGGGCGCGACCGTGACGGTTTCGGAGCCGAGTTCGGTCCCGCCGTCGGCCTCGCGGACGACGACGTCGAAGGTACCGATCCGCGCAGTGCTGAAGCCGAGTTCCACCGTCTCGTCCGTCGCGTTCGGCGGGAGTCGGACGGTGTCGCGCGAGACGACCTCGCCGTCCAAGACGACCTCGACCGTCGTCGCGCCGACGAAGGCGGCGTCGTTCGAGCCGGTCGCGGTGATGAACGACTCGCCGAGGTCGGCCTCGTCGGCAATCGACACCGAGATCGTCTGCTCCGGGCGCTCGTACTCGGGGAGACGGTTGATCTCGCGGCCCCGCGCCGGACGCAGTTTCACTGCCGTCCCGCCGCTCGGCGCGAGCGACGCGAGCAGCGTGGTCGACGGGTCGACCACCGCCTCGTCGATGCGGACGCCGGTCGGGTCGAGGTCGACGCCGGCCCCGACCGCGTCCGAGTAGATCTCCGCGACGTACTTCGGGCCGTTTCGGCCGTTTCCGGAGTTGCCTCTGCCGTTTCCGTTGCCGTTCCCCTTCCCGCCCGAATTACCGGGCGCGAGGAAGTCGAGCGGCACGTCGACCGCGCGGCCGTCGTCGTCGGTCATGACGCCGACGTACCACTCGTCGCCGTGCCGGCGGGCGATCGCGAGGTAGTCGCCGATCGCGGCGCCGACGACGCGCGTCTCGTCCCAGCCGGCGGCCGGGACCGACTCGATGAAGCCGAACTCCGGCTCGGCGTCGAAGTTCTCCTTTTCCGGCGTGTACCCCTCGTACTCGGCCGGGACCGGCGACGGCTCGCCCGACTCGGTGACGGCGACGGTGTTGAGATTGAAGCCGCCGACGTCGCCGCTGAATCCGTCGTCGCCCTGCGCGTAGTCGAGCTCGATCGCGACCTCGTTGTCGCCCGCGTCGAACTCGACCTCGGTCGTGAACACCTGCCAGTCGTCCCAGTAGTCGGTGAAGTCAGGCTCGATGGTTCGGCGCTCGTCGTTGACGCGGAGCGTCGCCCGCGGGGTGCCGGCGTCGATCACGCGGCCCGTGTTCTCCTCCGCGTCGCTCGCGTAGCGCAGGTGGAGGTCGTACGTCCCGGCGCTCGGCACGTCCTCAACCGTGAACGACACCGACGAGCCGCTGGGCGCGCGGTTGGGGTCGACGGCGACGAAGTTGGTGCCGAACGCGTCCCGGTAGGAGTCGTCAGTGACGAGCCCGTCGAGCTCGCCGGCAGCGGCCTGGAGCGCCTCGCCGACCGCGAACGTCTCGTCGATGTACCCCTCGATCCGGTCGGCCGCCATCTGGAGGCCGCTGAGGTACGTCGGGTACATCGCGAGCTGCTTGGCGCGGGTCGTCTGGATCTGGTCGCCGCGCTCGTCGTTGAACGTGATGTCGAAGATCCCTGGCTGGTAGCTCACCGGGCCGGCGAGGTTCCGGGTGAACGGCAGCGTGACGTGGTGGTCGCGGCCGACGTTCGATCCGAGCTGCCCGAACCCGTCGTACTCCTGCGCCTTCACGACCTCCCGGTTCGCTACGTTCGGGTAAGTTCGGATCTCGCCGGTCGGCTTGATCCCCTCGTGGATCTCCAGCTGCTGGCGGTTCGCGGCCGCCTCGCGGATCACGCGCCGGTGGTGGTTCACCGCGAGCTGGTTGTGGTGATTGTGGGTCGCCACGGTGCCGTCGCCCTCGATGCCGAGCCCTCTGTCGGCGACGTAGCCGTTCTTGATCGAGTTGATGCCGACGTCGTCGTAGCCCGCGAAGGCGTCGCCGTCGAGGACCGCGTCCTCGTAGTTCGGGATGTTGCCGGCGGTCTCGTTGTGGGCCGTCATCTCGACGGGCTCCGGCAGCGAGGCGCCGAAGTCGGTCACTTCCCGCACGTCGAAGTCGGGGTAGGAGTCATCGACGCCGAACTCCAGCCCGGAGCCGTCCCCGGGATACGTGTCCCACCCCTCGTTCCACCCCTCGACGAGCACGCTGTCGATGCCGTTCTCGCTCGCGAACCGCATATACCGCTTCATCCGCTCGGTCCGGGCGCCGTGGACGTAGCCGGCCGCGTCCGTCGGACTGTCGAACGACTCGTCGGCCCGGTACTCCCAGTTCGCCGACCCCGCGATCATCGTCCACCAGATGCCGACGTACTTCCGGGGCTCGATCCAGTCAGTGTCGGGCGCGCCGCCGGCGGTCGGGAGCGCCGCCTCGTCGAGCGGGTCGGAGAGCAGCGGGACCAGCTGCGACTCGATCAGCTCGCCCGGCCGGTCGACGACCTGAATCGTCCGCCACGGCGTCGCCGCCGGGAGGTCGAGCGAGGCCCGCGACCCGTCGGGCAGCGGCGTGAGTTCCGTTGCGAACGTCGTCCCGCCGTCGTCGCTGCGGGGCGCGAGCGTCGCGGCCGCGTAGTCGTCGAGGTTCGCCTCGTGGACGCTGAGGTACGCGTCGCCCGCGTCGACGGTGAGCGGCGTGTGCGCCCCGTCGCGCATCGGCGTGTCGTTCGGCCGCCGCGGATCGCTCCCGCCGGGAATCTCCGACAGGGGCGTCTCGGCGTACTCCTGTTCGAACCGCGGGTTCGTCACCGCGTTCGCGATCCACCAGGCGTCGTAGTCGTCCGCGAAGTCGACGCCGGTGTTCTCCGAGTCGATCACCGCCTTCTCCGAGTTGCTCGCGAACCCCTCGCCCAGCACCGTCCGGAGCCCGACCCCGTCGTCGAACACGCGGATCTGGAGGGTCGCGGTCCGACCGTCCACCGCGTCGCTGCCGGGGCCGTCGCCGCCCTCCGAGTCGGCGTCCGCGAGCCCGACGCTGAGGGCGTTGTACTCGGCCGAGACCTCGTCGTAGGCGCCCCACACCGGTTCCCACGCCTCGGTCGCCGACTCGCGCTCGGTCCCGGTGACGGCCACCGGGCCGTCCTCGCTCCCGGCGCTCGCGCCGAACGCCGGCTGGTTCCGGAAGTCGAACCCGAGCTCCGACGAGCCGACGTACGTCGTCCCGTTCCGGGCGACCTCGTAGGTCGGGACGCCGTCCGAGACGTCGAGGGTGACCGCGATCGATCCGTCCGGCGACTCGATCCGCTGGACCGGGTCGTCCTCGCCGTTCGCCACTGGTGCGGCGTCGTCGGCCGACACGTCCCGCGAGTAGGCGGCCGCCGCCACCAGCGCCCCCACGCTCCCGAGGAACCCCCGCCGCGTCGATCCGTCGAACGATTGCTGTGATCGTTTTTCACTCATTCCGTCCGCACCGTGTATACGACGAATAATAATGTTATTGTAACCTAGAGAAGTGATTGAATTACGAAATGACCGAGTCGATAAGTTACTCCGGGAGGACTGTCCGCGGCGTTGGGCGCCTCACAGCGCGTTTTTCAGCGCCGACGCGACGCTCCGCGCCTTCTCCGCCAGCGGTTCGGGGACCGTTCCGGCCGCGACCGCCGCGTCGAGCTCGTCGTCGTCGACGCGTTCGACCCCTCCGTCCGGCCGCTTCACCACGTCGACGTGGAGGTCGACGTACCGGGCGGCGTCGGGGAACACCTCCACGGGCGTACAGACGTTGACGTACGTCCCGCGGACGGTCCCGTCGCGGCCGCGGTACGTCGTCGGGTACCACCACCGGCCCTCCTTCAGGCTCGTCTCGGCGATGTCGCCCGCCACGCGGTCGACGCCCAGCCCGTCGTAGGTCCCGCCGCCGGTCATCTCGCGCTCGACGGCCACGGTCCCGTCGGAGTCGATTCCCGTCACGGTCCCCTCGCCGAGGGTGATCAGCCGCCCGTCCGGCTTCCCGTGGTCGATCCGGAGCGCGTCGCCCTCGCTCGGGCCGAACGCGTCGGTCACGACCGCGAACGGGAACTCGGCGTCGGGGGCGGGCTCGCAGAGCGCCTCCGCGAGGTCGACGCCGGCCGAGGCGTCCGCCGAGCCCGCCTTCACGCGGTGGTGACCCGGTATCGTCGCGGTCGCGGTCCGGCGCGCGTCATCGAGCCCGAACCGGCTCTCGCGGCCGAACCAGACCCAGACGCCGGCGTTCGGCGCGGCGACCGGCGCGTCGCGGAGCCGGCTCGGGTCGTCGAGGACGCCGAGCTCCGATTCCGTCCCGCCCTTCGGAGCGATCGCCGCGCGCAGCTCCTCGGCGGCGTCGACCGCGGCGTCTAGCCCCGCGGTCAGCGCCTCCGTGTCGGCGTCCACGGCCGGCGGCTGCCACACCGCGCGCCACCCGTCCGGCGGGTCGAGGTCGAGCAGGTCGAGCATCCCCGACAGCTCGCGGGCGGCCTCGTCGTCCCGGACATCGACCCGCGTCCCGGAGCCCGGCTCAAGCGCGACGAGGTCGCCGCCGACGCGGAGATGCCCCGCGAGTTCCGGACGCCGGTCCGTCCACGGCGCCGCCGACTCGCGCACCTGAACCCGGACCGGGTCCCCCGTCTCCACCCGGGCGTCGACGCTCCCGTACGGGAGGTACCCCTCGGCGGTATCGTCGCCGACGCGGAGATCGACGACGGCGCCGCCGCCGAGCGTCTCCGTCACCTCCCCGTCGAGGACCGCGCCGGGCGGTGTCGGGTCGGGCCACGCGAGCGCGTCGCGGCCCGCGTCGGTCAGGAGTCCGCGGAGCGCGTCGAGCGCGTCGGGGTCGCCGTGCGCGCCGACGCCCTGCCGGTCGCCGCTCGTCTCGATCCGGACCTCCGGCGGGTCGGTTCCGAACGCGGCGTCGAAGCGCCGCCGGATCGGCGGCGAGGCGTCGACGACCTCGTGGCCGTCGTCGAGCAGGCGCGCGGTGAGCGCCGTCGCGTAGATGCCGCGAACGCGGGCTCGGGCCATCCTCAGAGGTCCTCGCGCTCGTGTGCGAACCGGACCCGGTCGTTCACCGTGTCGCCGAGCGAGAGCTCGACGACGACCGGGTCGCCGCCGTCGTCCTCGCGGAGGATCCGTCCGCCCTCGACCGGGACGCCCCACCCGTCGAGCGAGAGGTAGCCGCGGAGGTCGCTCCCGTGGGTGAACAGGTCGACGTCGGCGGTCGCGTGTTCCTGCGTCTCCGACGCGCTGTGCGCCATCTCCATGTCGGAGTAGTAGGGTGCGTCCGCGTCGAAGAACGCTCGGAGCCGGTCGGCGTCGCGGGCGACGAGCTCGGCGACGCGGTCCGAGGCGTCGGCGACGGCGTCCGCGTCCAGCCCGGCCTCTCGGAGGGCGCGCTGGACCCGTGGATCGAAGTGCATACCCCGCCTTCGGGCGCCGCCGTTTCAACGCTGTCGGCTGCGCCGCTTCCGCCCGCTCATCGCCGGACGCCGCTCGGGTGCCGCCCAGTAATTAAGTCACCCGGGTGGCAAACGGGAGCCATGCCATCCGACGAGGACCCGATCGCGTCCCGGGCCGACGACGACCGCGACCTCTACGACGTCGCGACCTGGGAGGAACGGACCTCCCTCGACGGGCTGTCGGTCGCGTTACACTGGTTCATTACTCGCTCGGCGAAGGCGCTGGTCGTCTTCGTCGCCTTCGTCGGACTCCTCGCGATCGTCGGCTCGTTCGGGCTGGGGCTCGTCTTCGACCCGGCCATCGCGATCCTCCTCGGGCTCTCCGCCGTCCCCGCGCTCGGCCTCGCCGCCTACGTGTACGTCTCGGACGTCACGACCGCCGAGCCGCTGTCGCTCCTCGTGGCGACGTTCCTGCTTTCGATCCTCACCGCGACGTTCGCGGCGGTCCTGAACAGCGTGCTCCAGCCGTACTTCCGGCCGTTCGGCTTCCTCGGGCTCGTCGTGTTCTTCTTCGTCGTCGTCGGCCCGATAGAGGAGTCGGTGAAGCTGCTCGCGGTGCGGCTGTACGCGTACACCGACGCCCGGTTCGACGCCGTCATCGACGGCGCCGTCTACGGCGCCATCGCGGGGCTCGGATTCGTCGTCATCGAGAACTTCGTGTACATCGCCCAGAACGTCGACATGGCGGAGCTGACGGTCGGGATCGCGGCGCTCGGCGCCGGCGACGGCATCGCCGCGCTCCGGGCGCTCGCGGGCCCCGGCCACGTCGTCTACTCGGCGTTCGCGGGCTACTACCTCGGGCTCGCGAAGTTCAACCCCGGGAACCGCGGCCCCATCATCGTCAAGGGGCTCGTCCTCGCGGCGGCGATCCACGCGCTGTACAACACGCTCGTCGGCCCGGTGACGGGCGTCGCCTCGCAGCTGCTCGGCCTCCCGCAGGTCGTCGCGCTGTTCGGCTTCGTCGTGGTCTTCCAGGGCGCGTTCGGGTACGTCCTCCTCCGGAAGATCTGGCGGTACCGCGACGCGTACCTCGACACGCGCGACGAGGTGGGCGAGGACGTCGAACCGGAGCTCGACGAGTTCGAACAGTAAGGGCGAAACCGGCCTCGTTTCCGCCTTCCGCCGTCAGGGCGCCTTTTCGACCCGCGAGCGGTCGCCGGTGCCGCCAGTCAGCGCGCTCGCGAGGGCGCCTTTCACCACGACGTCGTCGCCGAGGTCGGTGAGCCGCACCTCCGGGACGTTGATGAACACCATCTCCGGGAGCTTCTCGCGGATGGGATCGAGTATCCGGTCGGGGTTGTTGAGCGCGACCGCGCCGCCGACGCTCACGACGAGCGGCGCGTACGCGTGAATGACGTTAGCGATCCCCATGGCGTTCCAGTGGGCGACCTGATCGATCACGTGGTCGGCGAAAGTGTCCTCGCCCGCGGCCTCGAACACGTCGACCGCGGAGAAGTCGGGGTCCTCGATCGGGAGGCTCGTCTCGATCGGGTCCTCCTCGTACAGCTCGCGGGCGTACTTCGGGATGTTGTTGCCGGAGCAGTACCCCTCCCAGTGGCCGTCGAGCCCGCAGCCGCAGGTCATGAACCCGTGCGGGTCGACGGTCATGTGGCCGACCTCGCCGGCGTTGCCGTCCCACCCCGAGAGCACGTTGCCGTCGACGGCGACGCCCGCGCCGATCCCCGAGGAGATGGTGAGGTACACCATGTCGTCGGGGTTGCGTTCGGAGTGGAACCGCTCGCCGATGACGCCCGCGATCGTGTCGTTGTGGAGGTACACCTCGTCGGTGTCGAGCAGTCGCCCGACCGGCCCGACGAGCGGGATGCGCTCGACGGTGTCCGGGAGGTTCGCTGGCCCCTGGACCACTCCCTCCGCGAGGTCGAGCGGGCCGATCGAGCCGATCCCGGCCGCGACCGCCTCGCTCGGCGCGATTCCCGCGTCGGTACAGGCCCCACGAACCACTTCCAGGACGGCCTCCGTGACGGCGATGCCGTTCGGTCCCCGCGGGGTGCCTCGCGACGCGGAGCCGAGGACCGCCGCGGTCTCGTCGCCGACGACCGCCCGGACGTTCGTCGCCCCGAGATCGACGCCCACGTAGTACATCGGGTGTAAGCGCGGACCCGTCTCACTTAAGCGGGACGCTTCGGGCGGTCGAGCGAGGGAAAAGAACCGAGCCGTTTCCGCGAAACCGCGTTACGAGGCGGTCTCGCGGACGAACGTTACCGGACACGGCGACGAGAGCATGACCTCCTGCGCCGCGCTGCCGAAGACAGCCTTCCCGGTCGGCGAGCGCCGCCGGCCGCCGACGACGACGCGGTCGGCCTGAAGTCCCTCGGCGGTCTCGACGACCTCGTCCGCGAGGTCGCCGACCGCGCCGCGGACGGAGTGCCGCACGCCGGCCGCCGACAGCGCCTTCGAGAGGTCTCGGGTGGTCCGGTGTCGCTCCGCGACCTCGTCGGGCGTCGCGTTCTCGCTGTCCGGGTCGAAGCCTAACTTCGCGCGGGTCTCGTCAAACTCCTCCTCGCCGAACACGTGGGTCAACACGACCTCGGCGTCCGACGGCCCAGCGAGCGCGATGATCTCCTCCGCGAGCCGCTCGGTCCGTTTTTCGTCTTCGCTGCCGACCGCTAACACAACTGTTTCGATGCTCATACACGCCTTTCGCCTCCGACCAATTTAACTCTGACGGAGTATTAACTCAAATCTGAATAAATATTTTACCGATCGATCCTGACACTCTCGCGGGCGCGAGCAGTCGCTCCTCGGCGTTCGGTCGACCGAGAGACTATCGGCTCCGAGAGCGGCTCACGACGGCAAAACGGTGGCGGATCCGATCAGTAGTCGGGCGCGTCGTCCTCGACTTCGCGCTTCAACGAGTCGCGTCGGGACTTCGCGTCGCGGCCGGTCGCTTCTAAGAGGAACTCGTTTTTCGCGTCGACGGCGTCAGCGGCGGCGTCGGCGTTGCCTTCGGCGATGACGTCCTCGGCGGGGCGCTCCTCGAAGTGGACCGCCAGCTTGTCCTTCTTGCTCCCGTACTCGGCGGCGCCCGCGACGATCCGGTCGAACACCGGGTTCTCGGGGTCCGCGACGACGTACAGTTCGTGGCCCTGCCACTCCTCGGTGCCCGTGACCTCGCCGAAGTACTCCTCGATGGAACCCTTCAGGTCCGGCATGCGGTCGTCCAGATGCTCGCCGCGGCGCATCTTGTACTCTTTCATGCCGCGACCGTTCGACAGGCCGGCGTAAACCAGTTTCGTCACGGCCGCTCGGCGGCTTCGACCGCCGACGCGGCGCTTTTTAACGTCGACTACTGCGGCCGCTCGTCGACGTACCCGCGCTTGCACTCCGGACAGATGTCGCCCGCGCGCATCGAGCTCCCGTCCGCGGCCCGGACCATCCCGCACTCGGGACAGTAGTACTCCGTCGGCCCGTCGTCGCCTATCGTCTCCAGCTCGGGGCTCTCGCCGCGGGTGATGCCCGTCTCGCCCTCGTCGCCGGCGTCGAACGCGACGCTCTCCGTGTCGTCGGGGGCCTCGACGTACTCCGTCTCTCCCCCGTCTTCCTCCTCCTGCCGGTCCGCGGCCTCCGGGGTGAGCCCGCCGCCGAACTCGACGCCAGCGTCGCCGCCCTCGCCGACCTCCGCGCTGAACCCCTCGTCCTCGCCGCCGTGGTCGGGCCAGGCGGCCGACCCATCGCCGTCGGCTTCGTCCTCGTCGACCTCGGGCCACGCGCCGCGCTCCCTGTCGTCGGCGTCCTCTCCGCCCTCGTCGAGTATCACGCCGTCGTCGCTCTCCGCGTCTGTCTCGTCGCTCGACTCAGATTCCGATGCGGCGTCCGTTGAGGACGACGCGGCGGAGGCGGACGAGGCCGACGCCGACTCCTCGCCCGCGTCCAACAGCTCCGCGTCCTCGTCCGCCGGGTCCGGACCGCCCGAAGCGTCAGGCGCCCCCGCGGCGTCGGAGCGCTCCGACGCGCTCGCCGGTGCGTCGCTCCCTTCCGGGGACGCTCCCGCGGCCGTTTCGGGGGCCTCGTCGCCCGCGTCGTCGGCGTCGTCATCGAGGATCACCGCGTCGTCGCTCCCGGCTTCGGGCTCCTCGTCGAGCGTCAGCCCTCCCGTGCCGGTCGCGGCGTCGTCCGCGCCGTCGGCCCCCGACGCCGTCCCCGGCGTCGAGCCTTCGGTGGGGGCCGGCCCGCTGCCGCCTTCCGGCGTTGCGGCCGCGCCCGCGTCGCTCCCGCCGGCCGCGTTCGCGGCGACCTCGTCCGCGAGCTGCTCCATCGTCGTCACCTCGGTGTTTTCGCTGACGATCTGCGTCTCGCCGCAGCGAGCGCAGGTCTTCACCTCCTTGACGGTCGTGACGACCTCGTCGCCCTCCTCCTCGCGCTCTCGCTGGAGTTCGGGTTCGCCGAAGTCGTGTCCGAGCAGACACCTGAGTCCCATTGTGCCACCCTGCGGTGCCGAGGGTAAAAAACGCCCCGTCGGCGTCCGACGCTCGGCACACGACCGGTATCGCGGGACGACGCGGTCGCCGTGCTCGGTTTCGCGCCGCGCGCCGCGGACACAGACTCTTTGTGGATCGCTCGCGTACCGTGTACTCACATGCCTACCGTATCCTACAAGGGCGAGGAAATCGAGTGCGAGAAGGGCGCCAACCTGCGCGACGTGCTCAAGGAGGCCGGTCTCTCCGTCTACAACGGCAAGATGGAGCAGCTCAACTGCCGCGGCGCCGGATCGTGCGGCTCCTGTGCGGTCCAGGTCGACGGCGAGGTCAGTGAGCCGAGCAAGAAGGAGCGCGCCCGCCTCTGGTTCCCGCCCCACCACCCGAGCCACGACGTCCGCCTCGCGTGTCAGACGAAAGTCGAGGGAGACGTCGAGGTGACGAAGGGCCGCGGGCTCTTCGGCCAACACATCTGAGCGCGGCCGCGACGCTCTCGTCGATCCTTTTACGGACCGCGGCGCACGCGACGAGCGACGCGCTCGTCAGGAATAAAATACGGCCGCGGCGGACGTGAGCCCGCGACGCGGACGAAAACGTTTGGTACCGTGTGTCAGAGTCGCGTTCGGCGTCAGCCGGACCGACCCACCTTCTCGGATCGGCTTACTGCCGAACGACGTTGGTCGCGCGGGGGCCCTTCTCGGAGGACTCGATGTCGAACTCGAGCTCCTGGCCCTCTTCGAGGTCCGGGCCGCCGACGTCTTCCATGTGGAAGAACACGTCGTCGTCCGCGTCGTCAGTCTCAATAAATCCGTAGCCGCCAGTGTCGTTGAAGAAATCAACCTTTCCGGTCGCCATTGCGTTCATAGAGAGTCCCCGACCGGGGATAAGAATTGCGAGTGTACAGTTACCACGACGCTCGACGAACGTTTGTCTTCGAAAAGCTCCAGTTTCATGGACGACAACTGACTGTGCGGTGGATTCGAGACGACATCTTGTTCGCTCCGTCGGGTTCTCTCTCGTCCCGTCCGACGCCGACGTTTATACTTCCGGCCGCGAAAGCGACGCGTGTGTCTCACGCGCACCGAGCGGGCGGCCCCGGCTTAACGCTCCGCGAGAACAGTCCCGCGCTGTTGGTCCCGGCAGCGTGGGGCGTCGCCGCCGGGGCGGTCCTCGGCGTCGTCTCTTCGCACGCGCTGTTCGTCGCCCACGTCGTCATGAGCGTCCTGCTCGTCGCCTTCGTCGCCGCCTCGTGGCGCGACATGGCGACGGGCGTCCTCCGCGCGTGGAAGCTGGTCATCCTCGCGGGCACGCCGGTGACGCTCGCGGGCGTCGCCGGATTCCTCGCGCGCGACGGGACCGCGCTCGCGAGCGCGGTCCCGGCCGACGCGCTCCTCGCCGTCGCCTTCTACGGCTGGATGCTGCTGCCCGCGCCCGCGTTCGTCTACACGGGCCTGCGCGACCCGACGGTCCCGCGCTCGATCGTTCATCACGTCGCGGCCGCGTGTTCAGTCGCGGGCGCGGCCGTCGCCGCGCTCGCGGGTACTCAGAGCGGCACCGTCGCGGGAATCGCGCTCGTCGGCGCCGGGCAGACCGCGGGCATCCTCGCGGCGACCGCGCTGTACTCGCTCGGAGAATGACCGACGCCGACACCTACGACTGCGAGACGTGCGGCGCGAGCGTCGCCGTCGCGGACGCCCGCCGCTCCGAGCCGTTCGGCGACCTCGACCCCGACACGTGGCAGACACTGAACTGCCCGCACTGCGGCGACCGGCTCGCGACCGTCTTCGTCGGCGACGAGTGAGCCGCGGTCGGTCGCCCGGGGTCGAGGCTCGTCCGCTGGGAGCCCCTGTCTGCTCGTGTTCCGTGTTGGCACCCCACAGTATCTACGTCTCCGGCGCGTAGTAGCCCTCATGCTCGATGTCGGTACGGCCTACCTCGTCGCGACCGGCGCGCTGCTGCTCGTCGCGCTGGGAGTCGGGGCTCGGGCCCTCATCGCGATCTTCCGCGAGGGCCGCGAGCGGAGCCGCAAGCGGCGCGAGGGCGAGATCGAGCGGTACACCGAGGATCCCGTCTACGACCGCGACCCGGCGGACCCGGAGACCGACGGAGCGACGCCCTCGACGTGTCCGCAGTGCGGCGCCGAAAACGCGGCCGAATTCGTTTACTGTCGCGAGTGTGCGGCGCCGTTAGGGCCGAATTAGCGCCCGCTCCGGTGTCTGCGTTCGCGGAACCGGTCCCGTCTGAATATCTGAACCATACAAAATTATTTGAGCCGAGCGGTACAACGTCCGGTCGAATGGCCGACTCGGAGTCCGAACCGTGGAGAGAGACCATGAGCGGGCGTGAGCGCGTCCGGCACGTCGCGGAGCTGCTGGACGGGCCGACGCCGGTACAGGAAATCGCAGACCGGGCGGACGTCTCGCGCGCGACGGCCGACGATGAACTTCGTCGACTGGAGAGCGACGACTGGGTTACTGAGACGACCGTCGACGGGACGAAAGCCTACGACCTGAATCCCGTGCGGATGCTCTTCGACGAGGTGACGGACCTGATTGACGCCCACTCGCGTGAGGAACTGGAGCGTCGACTCACGGGGCTGAAGGAGGACCAGGAAGAGCTGGCGGCGGAGTACGACGCCGGTTCGCTCGACGAGCTCCGGGACCGCCTCGCTGACGAGGAGTTCTCGGCCGCGGAACTCCGCGAGCGTCGCAACGTGATCGCCACGTGGGAGGCGATCAACACGGAACTCGGGCTCGTGAAGCACGCCCTCCGGCTGTACGATGACGTCCTCGAACTCTCCTCGCCGCGGACTGACTCTCCCTCGACGTTCGCCTAATGGTCGTTTTCCTCGCTGACCGGACGAACCTTCAGAGCAAGCGGCTCCACGACCGCATCGGGAACCGGCTCGGCGGCGAGTTCGACACCGTCAGACGGAGACGTGCCGAGCCGCGCGAAGCGGGCCCGTACCGTGTCGTCGCCGACGTGAACCCGCGGCAGTTCCTGGACGACGAGTACCCGGTGACGGCTGCGCGGATCGAGATCGGGTTTCAACTACAGACTGGTGAGCCGCACGAGTACTACTGGTTCAACTGGATCGAGCCAGACCGAAGGCTGCTGGTGGGTTGGCATCAGGACGACACGCACGATGACCTCGGTCCGGTTCATCTACAAGTCAACGACGGCGCGACGCCCGCCGCGCACGAGCCGGCGCAGTTCATCGACTCACATCCGCTGGACGTCGTCGAGCGACGCCTCGACTCGCTCCGAGACGTCGTCCTCGCGGTCGAGTGGGACCGGGGACATCCCGTCGGCCTCGATCTCGCTGCGCCCCCGAGCGAGTAGGTCCGGTGGGGGCCGCACGGCGTCGTTTCTTCACCCGCTCGCTCCGCTCGCGGGGACGGGGGACAGCTCGATCTTCAGTCAAGGCTAACGAATGCGGATCGCGCTGAAAAGCTATGCCGCCTCCCCGATTTGAACTCGCCGAGACGCTCGCCCTCGCTCCGCTCGGGCTCGCGACTCGTCTGCTCAAATCGGGTCGGGAGCATTTTCGCTGCTCACGACTCGGTCGCTGCGCTCCCTCGTAGGTTCGCAGGAAAATGCCGCCTCCCCGATTTGAAACGCGTGAGACTCCCTCCGGTCGTCTCACTGTTCCCCGCTCGCTCCGCTCGCGGGGACGGGGGACAGCTCGATCTTCAGTCAAGGCTAACGAATGTAGATCGCGCTGAAAAGCCATGCCGCCTCCCCGATTTGAACTCGCCGAGACGCTCGCCCTCGCTCCGCTCGGGCTCGCGACTCGTCTGCTCAAATCGGGTCGGGAGCATTTTCGCTGCTCACGACTCGGTCGCTGCGCTCCCTCGTAGGTTCGCAGGAAAATGCCGCCTCCCCGATTTGAACGGGGGACAGCTCGATCTTCAGTCGAGTGCTCTCCCAGTCTGAGCTAAGGCGGCTCGCACTCGGACCAACGCCGATTCGAGACAAAAGGATTTCGAAAGGCTGCGGGCGGCTCCCGCTCGCGTCGTTCGGATCTGCGGGCCCACACACCAGTTCGGTTCCTCGGTATCGGACGATATCGCCGTCGATCCGGGTCGACGGCGCGGATCGTGGTTTCCGCAACCGCCCCCTTTCTCGGGCCCTTCCGGTCTCTTGATGGCATCTCACGACGACCACGACGCCCACGACACGCACCACGAGACGCTCGACGCCGCGGTCGACGCGCGCGACGACTGGGCGCGCCGCCGCCGCAAGGGGATCCCGACCGACGAGAACCTCCTCGTCGTCGCCTGTATGGACGAGCGAATCCCGATTGAGGAGGCGCTCGGCATCGACCTCGGCGACGCGCAGGTGTTCCGCAACGCGGGCGGCAATGTGACCGACGACGTGATCCGGTCGGCCGCGCTCACGACGAACTTCTTCGACACCGACGAGATCGTCGTGATCAACCACACCGACTGCGGCATGATGAGCGCGCCCGACGAGGCGGTCCGCGAGGGGCTCGAAGCGCAGACCGGTGACCTCGACAACGCCGACCTCGACCCCTCGCTCCCCGAGCTGAACATCGGCGACGCCGACCTGCTCGACTGGGTGAAAATGACCGACGACATCGACGCGGCCTGCGCGGCGCAGGTCGAGTACCTCCGTGAATCGGAGTTCATCCCGGACGACACGACCGTCTCCGGCTACGTCTACGAGGTCGAGTCCGGCGAGCTCCGCCGCCCCGACGAGCGCATCGCCGAGGAGATCAGCGAGCGCCGCGCCTGATCCGGGCGGCGTCGAGCGGCTTCCCCCTCTGCTGCCCGAGGTGTGACGTTTTTATACGCCCGTGGCGAATCCGGTCACGAATGGACCGAGCACGCGCGCCCGCGGTCGGGCGAGGTGGTGTCGGTGGGCGCTGACGGCGACGCCGGGTCGGACGGCGCGAGCGACGCGGACGGCGCGCGCGCCGCGAGCGACGACGCCGACGCGCCGGTCGTCGCCGGCTTCTTCTCCGGCTGCGGCGGCCTCGATTTAGGCTTCGAGCGCGCCGGCTTCGACGTCGCCCTCGGCAGCGACCAGTGGGAGCCGGCCGCGCAGACGTACCGACGCAACTTCCCCGACACCGAGTTCGTCGAGGAGGACGTCCGCGAGCTCGACGCTCCGGCGATCCGCGAGGCGGTCGCAGGCGCTGGCTACGACCCCGACGGGATCGACGTGGTGATCGGCGGGCCGCCCTGTCAGGGGTTCAGCCGGCTCAACAACGAGCAGATCGAGCTCGACGAGATGGAGAAGGACCGCCGGAACACCCTCTTCGAGGAGTTCCTCCGGGTCGTCTCCGTCCTCGAACCGCAGCTGGTGTTGATGGAGAACGTCCGCGACCTTATCAACCGGCAGACCAGCGACGACCGGTACGTGAAGGACCTCATCGTCGACGAGTTCGCGGCGCACGGCTACAAGTGCGAGTACCGCGTGCTTGAGGCCGAGCAGTACGGCGTCCCCCAGAAGCGCCGCCGGATCTTCTTCATGGGGACCGACCGCGACGTGCCGATCCGGTTCCCGGAGCCGACGACGCCCGAGGGGAACTGGCGCACCGCCGGCGAGGCGCTCGCGGACGCGACCGACGACCTCCCGAACATGACGTACGCGGACACCGGCGAGAAGACGCTTGAACGCATCCGCCACGTCCCGCCGGGCGGCTACTACCGCGATCTCCCCGACCGCCTGAAGACGAAGAAGTACCAGTGCGACTGCGAGGACACCGACACCTGTCCCCACGAGCCGGAGATCGTCAAGCGGTACGGGACGTACCTCCGCCGGCTCGACCCCGACGAGCCCTCGCTGACGGTGAGCACGAACGTCTTCATCCACCCGACCGAGGACCGCTACCTCACCCCCCGCGAGATGGCGCGGCTCCAGACGTTCCCGGACGAGTTCGTCTTCGAGGGGACGAAGACCGATGTGATGAAACAGATCGGCAACGCGGTTCCGGTCCGGTTGGGCGAAGAATTGGCGAATCAGATCCGGGAGTACTACCCCGAGGTCCGCGACGCGCCACCCGCTGACCCCGACGTGTACGAACAGCAGTCGCTGACTGACTTGGCCTGAGATCTTTTTTAGGTGGTGACCGCCGGTATGTTGACCGATCCCAAAGTCCCAGCAGCTTGCTTATAAATAGTCGCTGGTGGATCGGCGGTGGACACCGCCAAAGCCCCAGCCGGGAGGCGGGCGCACGCTCGCTGTGCGCCTCACTCGGTCGCTCACTTCGTTCGCTCCCTCGTTGCGGTGCTTACGTCGCCTGCGCCCGCCTCCCGGCTGCCCCTTTGAGTCCCACCCCGCACCGCGACCGCGCCTCACACCTCCCCAGCCTCGTCAGTCGCCTCCGCTTCGCTCCGGCGACTGACTCCCTCGCGCGTGCTCCTCGCGGCCGCCTCCGGCGGCCACTCGGAGGCACGCGCCACCGCCTCTTTACTTATAAACCGTCACCGCTGCTCATAGGCTATTCGCAGGAGCAGAGTGGGACCGCCCGGATTCGAACCGGACCCGGACGTGCTCGTTCGCTACGCTCACTGCGCGCGCCCGGTAGGGTTCGAATCCGCTCCACGGCTGCGGCGCTCGCGGACTTGCTCGCGCCGCAAAAGTGGGACCGCCCGGATTCGAACCGGGGTCACGAGCACCCAAGGCTCGGAGTATACCACTAACCCACGGTCCCGTACTCCTACGTACCCCGAAGAGCCGCTAAAGGGTTTCGTTGCGCTCCGCGCCGCGCTCGCCTCACTCCTCGTCGTCGCGCAGTTCGAGGTCGGCGACGATGTCGTACGGGTCGGTCCCCTTCCGGACCGAGTCGAGGATGAAGAACGCCTCGTCGGGCGCGAGGAAGTGTCTGGTGACGCCCCGGCCGAGCGGCGTCGGCTCGAAGCCGTCGATGAAGTTCCACTCTAACAGCTTCCCGAGCGCGTGCTTCGTGGGGACCTCGCCGATCATGCGGTCGTTGAGGCGCTTGGCCTTCTTGCCGGCCACGACGACGTTCGCGAGCGTCTCCTCGGCGGCCGCGGTCTCGTCGTAGTGGGTCGCCACGTCCTCCATCTCGCCTTTCAGGAGGGTGAACGCCACCTCGTCCTCCGTGCGGTCCATCGAGCCGTGGTAGACGCCGTCGGGCTCGACGAGGAGGTAGACGCGGCCGCGGTCGTGGTAGTCCGGTCGGCCCGCGCGCCCGAGCATCTGCGAGAACTCCTGGACCGAGAGCCACTCGATCCCCATCGCCAGCGAGTCGAAGATCACCTGCGAGGCGGGGAAGTCGACGCCGGCGGCCAGCGCCGCGGTGGTGACGACCGCCGAGAGGTCCTGATTGCCGAACATGCGCTCGACCTTCTTCCGGCGCCCGTAGTCGAGCCCGGCGTGGTACGGCGCGGAGTCGTACCGCAGCTTGCGGCTGATCTCGTGGCAGCGCCGCCGCGAGTTGGTGAAGATGATCGTCTGCCCGCGGTACCCCTTCGACGACTTCGTGTCGAACTCCCGCTTGACGAGCTTGTCGGCGATCTGCGCCTTCTCCCGGCTGTCCGCGAACGTGACGTGCCGCTCGATGGGGACGGGGCGCTCCTCGTACTCGATGAGCGTCGCGCGCAGCTTCTCCGCGAGCCACTCGGGGTTGCCGACGGTCGCCGAGAGGTAGACGAACTGGGTGCCGTCGTAGCCCGAGTGCGTCTCCATCCGGTTCTCGCTGTAGTATTTCAGCCGCGAGATGAGCCCGTCGAGGCGGTGGCCGCGCTCGCCCTCCTTCAGGGTGTGGACCTCGTCGATGACGACCGTCCCCACGTCGCCGAGGTCCTTGCCGGTCCGGAGCGCGTGGTCGATCCCCTCGTAGGTGCCGACGATCACGTCGGCGCCCGGGTCGAAGCGGTTCCCGTCGTCGTTCACCCGCGAGGAGCCGACGCGGATGGAGACGTCCAGCAGGTCGCCGTAGCGGTCCTCGAAGTCCTCGTGCTTCTGGTTGGCGAGCGCGACGAGGGGGACCAGAAACAGGAGCTTCCCGTCGCCCTTCAACGCGCGGTCGATCCCGGTCAGCTCGCCGACGAGCGTCTTCCCCGTCGCGGTCGCGCTCACGACCAGTTGGTCGTCGCCGTCGAGCAGGCCGTTCCGCACGGAGAGGCTCTGGACCGGGAGCAGCTCCTCGAACCGTCCCTGGAGGTGCGAAGAGAGGTCCGGGTGGAGGTCGAGGTCCTCGGTCCGGACGGGCGAGACGTCGTCGACGTTCGCGGACACCTCGTCGTACTTCGTGAGATCGGGGTCGAGCCCGCCTTGGAGAAGGCTCACGATCCGGTCTAAGTCGCCCGACTCGTACAGCAGCTCCTCCAAGCGCTCCTCGGCCGCGCCCGTGAACTCGCCTTTGTACGACAGCTCCCGCTCTAGCTCCCGGCGGGCGCAGTCCCGGCAGATCAGCTCGTCGTTGTGTTCGATCGCGTCCTCGCTCGTGATCGGGCCGTATCGCCCGTCGCTCGCGCAGCGACGGCAGGTCCGGACCGCCGTCGCCTCCAGCTGGTAGCCGTCGAGCATCTCCTTCAGCCGCGCTCGGTTCTCGGGGGAGGTCTGCTCGGAGATGCGGATCCGGCCGGCCGCGCGCGCGAGGTCGACGAACTCGTCCGGCTGGCGGGGGTGGTCCTCGCCGTCGCGGATCACGCGGAACTTCCCCGGGCGCGGGCCCGCGGAGGTCTCCTTGAGTTCGAGCCGCCCGCGGAGCACGCGCTTGCCGTCGCGGTTCGCGACGACGGTGTAGTCGCTCCGCGCCTCGTGGAGGAACAGCGTCTCGACCTCGGCCAACTGCTGTGACACTGGCGTGCGGTACGCGAGCGAGGTATTTCAGGTGTTCGGCTCGGGGATCGGAACCGGTTCGGAGACGCGCGGCGCCGCGGCTACGTCACGCGAACGCGCGGAGAAGAACCCGCCTCACGGACGGGGGGAGTCGGTGCCGTTACGAGACGAGCATCTTCTCGCCGCGGTCGACCGTGATCCGGCATGGCGGCGAGAGCTTGTTGTACGCGCGGCGGAACGCTTCCTTCACGACGGACGCCTGCTCGACGTCGCAGTACGCGGTGAAGACGACGTCGTTCTTGTCGAGCCGCGCGGCGGTGCCGACCGGCTTGCCGAACGCCTGGCGCATCCCGTCGGAGACGCGGTCCGCGCCGGCGCCGGTCGCCTGCTTGTTCTCTCGGATGACCTGATGCGGGAACTTGCGGAGGGTCATCTTGTAGTTGCCCTCGCCGAGCTCCTTGATCAGGTGGCGGTTCGCCGAGAGGCGCGCGCTCTCTAAGGAGCCGTGTCGGACCTGGAGCTCTTCCTCGACGCGGAGGCTGATCTGGACGGGGTAGTCGTCCGGCTCCGCGGAGAGGTCGCCCATGTTGTGCTGAGCGATCTTCGAGCCGGGGATGCCCGTGATGTACTCGCGGCGGGTGTACGACGGCTTGTCGATCGTCCGATACATAGAGGCGGGTTTGTCAGACATGGCTACTTGTCCGATGTAGCCCCCGCTGCGGCGATAAACCCTTCGATAGCGAGGCGGCGTCGTCGGCTCCTCGGCGGGCAGCGGCGGCGTTCCGCCTCGAATCGCGGTCCGCGTTGACACGCCGCCCGGCTCACTCCTCCGGCGTCGGATCGAGCGCGACGTGGTCGAACCCGCGATCCGCGAGCCGCTCCGCGGCCCGGTCGGTGACCGACGGCGCGACGAGGACGCCGCGGACTGCGGGGGCGTCGTCGCCGTCGGCATCGTCGCCTCCCGCGGTGTCATCGACCCCGAGTTCCTCGCGGAGCGCCCGGACGTAGCGCGCCAGTTGCCCCACGGCGTCCGGCCCGACACGGCGACGCTTCAGCTCGACGACGATCGGCGTGCCGTCGGCGTCGACGCCGAAAACGTCCATCGGGCCGGCGCTGGAGGGGCGTTCGGTCTCGCGGGGTTCGAACCCCGGCTCGACGAGTTCGGGGCGCTCTAAGATTCGGGTCCGGAGGTCCTCCTCGCTGCCGTGGAGGGTGAGGTCGCGGCCGCCCGTCACGGACATCGCGGAGAGCTGGTGGACGTCCGAGAAGCGGACCGTCAGGCTCTCGTCGGGGTTGCTTCGGGTCGAGCGCACGCGGAGTCGCCCCTCGCGCACCGCGGCGTGGTGTTCCGACCCCGGGGGCTGCCAGTTGACCGGTTTGCGCCCCTCGTCGGTGTGGACGAGGGCGGCGCCGTCGGGCTTCAACACGAGCAGCCGGTCGCCGGGGCCGAGGTCCGAGGCGGCGCGGCCCTCGTACGAGACTGTACAGGTGCCGAAGGCGCTGACGAGGTCGCCGCGCTCGAAGGCGTCCTCAAGCTCCCAGAGGGCCTCACGGTGGCTCGGGTCGTGGACGCTCGTGACTGTCACTGAGGTTCGTAGGCGGTTGCGAGTGAAAAAGGGCGCGCGCCGTCTCGGTTGCGCTCAGTCGCCGCGTCGCGAGACGACGATGCCGGCGACGAAGAGGACGACGCCGAGCGCGAAGGCGGCAATTCGGAGCGTCGTGTCCGACACGAGGATCCCGGCCAGAACCGATACGCCGAACCCGGCGTGTAACACCGCGGTCAGGTTCATGGGATCGGTACGGTCGCGCGGCACAAAAACGGGTCGAAGGCGGCGGTGTGGTCGGTTTAATCTATCTCGGCCGCGCGCCGATCGCGCCGCTCTTCGACGGCTTCACGGAGCGCGTCGGCCTCGTCGTCGCTCAGAATGCCGGCGAGTTCGAGCAGTGATCGCTCGCCGGCGAGCCGGAGAACGACGTCGGAGAACGTCTCGTCCTCCCGCTTGTGGGCGGCGAGCCGATCGTAGGCCTCCTCGGAGAGGCGGATGCTCTTCGCCATGAGTATGCGGTTCATTCGTCTTTAGTTAATATCTTCAGTAATACTCGATAGCTGTGGTTTTTGCTCAAATACGGCCCAGCCACACCAGATACGGCAAGAAAACGCCGTTTGTGATGGTTGCTTATCGCTCGATCTCGCCGGTACTGGTGTCTCATCTGTGGCTTCTCCTACATCTAATACTGACAAGCATACTTTTCGGAATTGTATTACTATCAAGCTTAACTAAAGACGAATGGTATGCGGTTGTATACAGACTCACAAAATCCTTTCTCGGATGCCGGCGCTCGAATTAGCTGAATGTAGGCGGTAAGCTCCCTTCCTCAAGGAGCAACGCAGGCCGAAGGCCGAGTAGCGCAGTAGGGAGGGGATACACCGCCGTCATCATCGTCAATACACTCTTCTATTCCCAACCCACAGGCCAACGCACCGACACAGTTATGTTGAAACAAAGTTTAAACACAGGTGATGGATAGACACGAAATCGAAGGCCACGAAGTCATCGACGGCGAGGTGAAAGCCACTGGCAACGGCGCACACGTCCTCGTCCCAAAACGGTGGCGTGGCGCAGACGTAAAAATCGTCAGAACCTCTGAGCCTGACGAGTAACCGATGAACTACAACTACAGGTATCGCCTCAAGCCGACAGAAGACCAGCGCGAGACGCTGGACTACCACCGCGATACCTGTAGACAACTCTATAACCACGCCCTGTACCGCTTCAACCAAATCCCCGAAGACGAGGGTACCGTCAAACAGCGTGTCCGCAAAATCCGTGACGAGCTTCCCGATCTCAAAGACTGGTGGGATGCACTCACTGATGTCTACTCGAAGGTACTCCAGCCCACCGTCATGCGGGTCGCCAAGAACGTCAAAGCTCTCGGAAACCTCAAAGAGCAGGGCTACAAAGTCGGTGAACTTCGGTGGAAGTCACCTCGGGAGTTTCGCAGTTTTACGTACAACCAGTCTGGCTTCGAACTCGACAAGAAGAGTGGGCAGACTGTGTTGTCACTGTCGAAACTCGCAGCCATCCCCATCGAGTTCCACCGACCGCTGCCTGACGACGCTACGGTCAAGGAAGTCACGCTCAAAAAGGAGAAAACTGGCGAGTGGTTCGCCATCTTCGGCATCGAGATGGACACAGAACCGCCAGCCAAGCCACCGCTGGAGGATATTGACACTGACGAGATGGTCGGGATTGACGTGGGTATTCTGAAGTATGCCCACGATACAGACGGCACAGCGGTCGAATCACTCGACCTCTCTGAAGAACGTGACAGGCTCGAATGGGAGCAACGGAAACTCTCCCGGAAAGAGCGTGGGTCGAACAATTGGGAGAACCAACGTCGGCGTGTCGCTGAGTGCCATCTCGCCATCAAGCGCAAGCGGAATGATTTCCTACACAAACTCTCGAACTACTACGCTCGGGAGTACGAACTGGTTGCCGTCGAAGACCTTGAGGTCAAAGGGATGCTCGAATCGCCGCGAAACAGCCGCAACACGGCGTCAGCTGCGTGGACTACCTTCACCGACATGCTCGAAACGAAGTGTGAACGGGAAGGCACGCACTTCGTGGAAGTCGATCCAGATGGCACCACCAAAGAGTGCGCTCAGTGTGGCGTCGAAACCGACAAACCGCTGTGGGTTCGAGAACATTCCTGTCCTGCCTGTGGCTTCGAGGCAGACAGAGACGCAAACGCAGCGTGGAACATTCTCTCTCGCGGACTCACCGAACTAGGAGTGGGTCACTCCGAAGAAACGCCTGTGGAGACTGCGCTCCCTGCGGGAACTACCCCGGTTCCTGCAAAGCGTGTCGTGGAAGCAGGAAGCCCCTGTCTCAAGGAGCCGCCGAAGGCGGCGAGTAGGCAGGGGTAGTTCACGTCCCGTGCTCCCAGCTCCCCATGTACTCGCGCTGCTCGTCGCTGAGCTCGTCGTATTCGACGCCCTCGGCGGCGAGCTTGATGTCCGCGACCTCGCGGTCGAGCTCGTCGGGCACGTCGTGGACGCCGGCGTCGTACGCGTCGCCGTTCGCCGCGAGCTCGCGGACGACGACCGCCTGGACGCCGAAGCTCTGGTCCATCACCTCGACCGGGTGGCCGAGGGCGATGGGCGCCGCGAGGTTGACGAGCCGCCCCTCGGCGATGACGTTCAGGACGCGGCCGTCTTCCATCTCGAACCCCTCGACGCCGTCGCGGACCTCGTAGCGGTCGACCGCGAGGTCGTCGAGGTCGTCGAGGTTGACTTCCACGTCGAAGTGGCCGGCGTTCGCGAGGAGGACGCCGTCGTCCATCTCCTCGAAGTGCTCGCGGGTGATCACGTCGCGGTTGCCCGTCGTCGTGATGAACACGTCGCCCTTCTTCGCGGCCTCCGTCATCGGGAGCACCTCGTACCCCTCCATGTGGGCCTCTAAGGCCTTCCGGGGGTCGACCTCGCAGACGATGACGTTCGCGTTCTGGCCGGAGGCCTTCTTCGCGACGCCTTTCCCGCACTGGCCGTAGCCGCCGACGACGACGTTTTTCCCGGCCCACGAGAGGTTCGTCGTCATCGCGATCGTCGCGAGCGACGACTCGCCCGTGCCGTGGACGTTGTCGAACAGCTGCTTCATCGGCGTGTCGTTGACCGCGAAGACGGGGTAGTGAAGCTCGCCGTCGGCGTCCATCGCGCGCAGGCGGTCGACGCCGGTGGTCGTCTCCTCGGCGCCGCCGACGATGGAGTCGATGAGGTCGGGGTACTCCTCGTGGACGAGCTTCACCATGTCCATCCCGTCGTCGACGGTGATGGTGGGCCCGTGGGCGATGCAGGCGTGCATCGCGTCGTAGTACTCCTCGTCGTCGACGCCGCGGACCGCGTAGGAGGTGATCGACTCGTGGGCGTCGAGCGCCGCCGACACGTCGTCGTGCGTCGAGAGGGGGTTACAGCCGGTGATCGCCACCTCGGCGCCCCCCTCGGCGAGCAGCTCGACGAGGTTCGCGGTCTTCGCCTCCACGTGCATCGCCATCGCGATCGTCTCGCCGTCGAGCGGCTGCTCGTCGACGAACTCGTCGCGGAGCGCGTTGAGGATCGGCATGTGCTGGAGCGCCCAGTCCATCTTCCGGCGCCCCTCCTCCCGGGCGGCTTCGACGTCCGAGAGGTGCTGTGACACCGGCGGATACGCGGTTTCGCTCATACCTCTCGCTTCGCTCACGGCGCACTAAACCCTGCCGACACCGGACCGAGACCGCGAAAAGAAATCCGCGTCGTTCGAGGGACGGCCGGTTCGAGCCGTCAGTTCGGCGATCGATTCGAGCCGTCAGTTACCGCCGGGGCCGCCGGCGTGGTCCGGCGGGCCGCTCTCGCCGTCGTCGTCGTCATCTTCCGTCTCGTCTTCGTCGTCATCGTCATCGTCGCCGTCTTCCGCTTCGGCTTCGTCTTCTTCGGCCTCGTCGTCCTCCGTCTCGTCCTCATCGTCCGCATCGTTCTCCGTCTCGTCCTCGTCGGCGTCGTCCTCCTCGTCGTCCGCATCGTCGTCATCCGCGTCGTCACCGCCCGGACCGGCGTGGGCCGGCGGGCCGCGCTCGCCGTCGTCCTCGCCGTCGGGGCCGCCCGCGTGGTCGGGCGCGTTGCCCGGCGCGTCGCTCTCGTTTTCATCGTCGTCATCGTCGGCCTCGTCCGGGCCGCCGGGGCCGCCCGCGTGGTCCGGGGCGTTACCGGGGTTGTTCTCCGTCACGAAGTCCGAGACCGCGCTGCCGATGCCGCCGTCGCGGTTCTCGAGCCCGTCGATGAACTCCTGAACGAGCTGGCCGAACGCCTGCTCGTCGGCCTCGTCGCCCTCGTCGCCGACGGTGAGGTCGGCGGTCGTCGAGACGCTCTCGTTCTCGTACTCAGCGGTGATCTCGACCGTGACGTCCTCCTCGGCGGCGGGGAGATCGACGGTGCCGTTCTCGTCGGTCTCGTAGTCGCCCGTGCCGGCGTAGGAGGCGTTCTCGCCCGCATCGTCGGCGAGTTCGACGGTGACCGAGGCGTTCTCGGCCGCCTCGTCGTCGTTCGTCACCGTGACGATCGGCTCGCCGTCGGTGTTCTCCACGTCGAGTTCGAGGCCGTCGGGCGCCTCGATCTCGACCGTCTCGGAGACGCTCTCGTTCTCGTACGTCGCGGTCACGTCAACCGTGACGTCCTCCTCGGCGGCGGGGAGTCCGACGGTGCCGTTCTCGTCGGTCTCGTAGTCGCCCGTGCCGGCGTACGACTCGTTCGCGGGGTCGGCAACGGTGACGTTCACCGTCGCGTTCTCGACCGCGGTGTCGTTGTCCGTCACGGTGACGACCGGCTCGCCGTCGGTGTCCGCCACGTCGAGTTCGAGGCCGTCAGGGGCTTCGAGCTCGACCGTCGTCGCGGCGGTGTCGTTACCCGCGGCGGCCGTGACCTCGACCGTCACGTCCTCCTCGGGCGCTTCGAGGTCGACGGTGCCGTTCGCGTCCGTCTCGTACTCGCCCGCTCCCGCGTACGACTCGTTCTCCGCGTCGACGACGCTCACGACGACCGTGGCGTTCTCGACGGCGGTGTCGTTCTCGATCACCGTGACCGTCGACGTCCCGTCCGCGTCCGTGTCGACGGCCACGTCGAACTGTCCGTCGGCGGCCGCGACGCCGGTCATCGCGCCGAGCGCGACGACCGCGATCAGTAGGATGGCTGTCGTGCGTTCGCTCATGTCCACTCGGGTCCAGCCCCTGTTCACACATAAAAAGCGAACTCGCTTAACGCGGTTTAATTCGGTTTGTATCCGGGTTAACGGCGCTGATGCGTTTGTTTTGGTAGATCGGGGCTCGCCGGTGGTTTCGACGGTGACCGGTGCCGGGTTCGTTCCCAACTTCGGGTCTGTCGCCGCTCGCGCGCGATACGTCTCCGGGACTGCCGCGCTCGACCGAGTTGTGTTCCCTCGTTTATAAGCAGGCGACCATCTCGCGGCGATGACCTCCAAAGCCTCAGCTGTTCGCTTATAAACGGTTGATAGCGGATCGACAGCGAACACCTCCAAAGCCCCAGCCGCGAGGGCGGCGCACGCTCGCTGCGGTCCTCAGTCGGTCGCTACCGCTCCCTCCTTGCGGTCCTTGCGTCACCTGCGCCGCCCTCGCGGCTGCCCCTTTGAGTCCCGCCCCGCACAGCACAGCGCCTCACACCTCCCCAACCTCGCGGTTCGCGCTCTTCGAGCGCTCACCGCGTCCCTCGCGCGTGCTGCTCGCGGCCGCTGGAGGCGGCCGCTCGCAGGCACGCGCCACCGCACGTTCATTTATAAATAGGACGCGAACCCCGGTTCGACATTTAAATACTGCCGACGTGGGTCGGCTTTGCGTGTCGCGTTCGGTCGCGGTCGCACTGCTCGCTACGCCGATTCGACGCGGTCGACGAGGTCGCTCGCGGCGGCCGCGGCGCGCTTCTGGACCGCTTCGGCGTTGAGCGTCAGGACCTCGCGGTCGCGCATGAGGACCTGGCCGTCGCAGACCGTGTGGCGAACGTCGCTCCCGCGCGCCGCGTACGCGAGGTGCGAGACGGGGTCGTGGACCGGCGTCAGGTGCGGCGCGTCGAGGTCGACGACCGCGAGGTCGGCGGCCGCGCCTTCCTCGATCCGGCCGCCGGGGAGGTTCAGAGCGTCCGCGCCGCCCTGCGTCGCCATCTCCACGACGGCCTCGGCGGGCACCGCGCTCGCGTCGTCCGCGGCCAGCTTCCCTAACATTGCGGCGTCGCGCATCTCGTCGAAGAGGTCGAGGTCGTTGTTCGAGGCCGCCCCGTCGGTGCCGAGCGCGACCGTCACGCCCCCCTCTCGCAGGCGCTGGACCGGGGCCATCCCGCTGGCGAGCTTCATGTTCGAGGCCGGGCAGTGGACGACCGCAGTCCCCGCCGCGGCGAGCCGGTCGATTTCGGAGTCGTCGACGTGGACGCCGTGCGCGAAGAAGTCGTCCGGGCCGAGCGCGTCGAGGTCGTCGGCGTACGCGATCGGTCGCTCCCCGCGCTCCTCGACGATCGGCTCCACCTCGTCGGTCGTCTCGTTGGCGTGGAGGTGGACCGGGACGCCCGCCTCGCGCGCCTCGGCGACGCCCTCGCGCAGGAACTCCTCGCCGACCGTCGTCAGCGAGTGCGGCATGAACGCGGTCCGGATCCGGCCGTCCGCGGCGCCGTCGAGCTCGCGGGCGACCGCGAGGCTCTCCTCGACGTCCGCGCGGGCGTCCGCGTCGTCCTTCCCGACCGTGACGACGCCGTGGCCGAGCCGCGCGCGCAGCCCGGCGCGGTCGACGGCGTCGGCGACCCGGTCCATCGCGAAGTACATGTCCGCGAACGCGGTCGTCCCCGACCGGATCATCTCTACGGCGCCGAGCTCGGCCCCCGCCTCGACGTCGTCGGGCGTCAGTTCGGCCTCCGCCGGCCAGATGTCCTCGCGGAGCCACGGGTCGAGCGGCTTGTCGTCGGCGTACCCGCGGAGCAGCGTCATCGCGACGTGCGTGTGCGCGTTGACGAGCCCCGGGATCACGAGCGACCCCGACGCGTCGAGCGCCTCGGCGGCCGCCCCGTCGAGCGTGTCGTCGACCTCGTCCGGCGACCCCACGGCCCGGATCGTTCCCTCGTCGCGGTCGACCGCGACGTCCGCCCGCTCGACCCGGCCGTCGGGCCGGAGCACTCGTCCGCTGCTCACGCGGAGCTGGTTCATGTCCGCCCGTTCCGCCCGCCGCACCAAACGCCTTCGGTTCCTCGTCCCCGCGCGTCGACTGCGCCCGACGACCGCGCGCGTCGACCGCGTCCGTCGACCCCGGCTGACGACCGATCCGCTCGCCGAGCCCGTTTTTCGCGAACGATACGGTTTTATCTGCCGCTCGAAACGAACGGACATGGCTCTCGACCGCATCGTTTCGGCACTCACCGCGGGGAAGCTCCGGATCGCCGTCGTCGCGCTGGCGGTCGTCGCCGCCGCGGTCGGCGGGGCGTTCGCCCTCGGCGTCCTCGGCGTCCCGAGCGTCGCCGCCGTGAACAACTCCTTCGGCGACGTGACCAACGAGACGACGGTCGTCGAGACCGACTTAGTCGTCTCGAACCCGAACCCGATCGGGGTCGGCCTCGACGGCGTCTCGATCGATTACACCGTCTCGATGAACGACGTCGAGATGGCGAGCGGCGGCCGCGAGGGGGTCAGCGTCGCCTCCGGGAACTCCTCGATCGCGTTCGAGACCGACTTGGACAACGACGCGATCCCGCCGTGGTGGACCAGCCACGTCCGGAACGACGAGCGGACGACGGTCGCGATCGACGCGCGGATCACCTCCGACCTCCTCGGTCGGGGCACGAACCTCACCCGCACCCGGCAGGTCGAGACGGACCTCATCGGCGCGTTCGCTTCCGAGGAGACGCGACCCGTGAACGCCGACGCGCCGCTCGTCGACGACCCGGTCCTCTACGTCAACGAGACGCGCGGGCGGTGGGGAACGGTGAGCGAGGCAGAGACGCCGATCGAGATGGAGTTCGACGTGTACAATCCCAACCTCGAACCGTACGTGGTCTCCGAGATCGGCTACGACGTGACGATGAACGACGTCGAGATGGGCTCCGGCTCGACCGACTCGGAGTACGTCATCCCCTCGTACGGCTCCGAGACGGTCGAGCTGTCCGCCGCGCTCCGCAACGAGCGCCTCGACGAGTGGTGGGTGACCCACCTGAACGAGTCGGACAACGGCCACCAGGTGAGCGACCTCCGGATCGAGTTCTACGCGGTGGTCGAGCTCCCCTCCGGCGAGGAGCTCACCGTCCCGCTGGACGCGCTGACATACGAGGAGACGATCGAGACGGACATCTTCGACGAGGGGCTCGACCGAGGCGAGGGGAGCGACGCCGGGAACTCGACCGACTCCGACGGCTCCGACGACGGAACGAGCGACGGTGAAAACACGACCGACGACGGCGAAAACACCAGTGACGGTGGCGGCGACAACACGAGCGACGGCGGCTCCGGGGACGACAACACGAGCGACGGCGGCTCCGGGGACGACAACACGAGCGACGACGACTCTGGCGACGACGACGGCGGGCTGCTTCCGCTGATCGTCGGCCGCTGACCGCGGTCCGTCCCGCACCTCGGCGCGCACCTCCGCTCGCCGTCCGAACCTTCTTGCCCGCCCGCGGCCGCGTTCCGGCATGGCAACCGACGCCCAGCAGGCGTGTTTCGAGGCGGGGATCAAGTTCGGCTCGCTGTACCACCAGTTCGCCGGCACGCCCGTCAGCCCGTCGAGCGCGCGGAGCCTAGAGGCCGCGATGGCGGAGGCGATCGAGAACCAGCCGCACTGCGAGGCGGTCGACGTGACGGTCCACGACGACCGCGTCGCGGACGCAATCGACCACGAGAACGGCTACACCGAGCTCACCGGCTCGCTGATGGACGTCCGGATGCGGATCGCCTACGAGGGCGTCACCGTCCGCACGCGGATGGAGATGGAGGACGGCTATCCCCTGATGAAGCTCGTTGAGGTGGTCGACGGCGGCCGGTCGGGCTCCGGCGACGCCGACACCTCGCTCGACGCGGACTCGTCGCCCGGCGCCGACCCGAACGCTTAGTACCGCGAACTGCCTACGGCGAGCCGAACGGCGGTCGACGCTCCCGATCTCCCGCTTTCAGAGACCCACATGGTCGACAGACGACACGACGGTCGGACGGACCGAACCGGCTTCGACGAGACGAAGAACTACCTCTCCGAGGCCCTCGGCCGCGTCGTGCCCCGTTCGGTGGCGCGGCGAGCGATCGAGGTGACCGTCAGCACCGACGCCGCCGAGTACGCCCCCGACGAGCCGGTCGCGATCACCGTCGCGATCCGAAACCGCCTGCCGGTCCCGGTCGAGGTCCCCACGACGACCCGCCGCCTGTGGGGGTGGGCTGTCGACGGCGTCTTAGAGGCCACCGACGAGCGGCGCTACGTCTCCGCCGAGGAGTCCTCGCTGTCGCTCCGGGCCGGCGAGACGAAGCGCGCGACGGTCACGTGGAACGGGCGGTTCCGCCGCTCCGACGACGACGGCCTCGATCGGTCCGTCCGGGCCGAGCGCGGCGACCACACGGTCTCCGTGTTCGTCCCGGTCCCCGACGCCGACGAGCGCCACGAGGACGCCACGCAGATCCGGATCCGATAGCCGGCGGTCGCCGGTCGGCTGTCAGCTTCTCTGCCGACCCGAGCGGCGAAAAAGGAGGGCGGTCAGTCGTCCGCTTCGGTCGCTCCCGCGCCGGAGCGGGCCGCGTCGTCGACCGCGGGCTCGTCGACGGCGCTCGCGAGCGCCTCGTCGCGACGCAGGTGACACGCCGAGTAGTGACGGCCGTCGGTGAGGTCGGACGGCACCTCGTAGGCGGGCGTCGTCGTCGCGCAGACGCTCTGGTCCGCGAACCGCTCGCTGAGGATCTGTTCGGCGTCGTCCCATTCATCGCGCTCGATGTGCCCGAGCGCCTCGTCGAGCAGGGTGCCGGCGTCGCCGCTCGGCACCGCGTTTCCGAAGTACCGCGACCGGAGGGTGTCGGGGTCGGTCTCCTCGAACGCCCGGCGCTCGACCGCGCGCTGGAACTCCACGACGTTCCGCCAGGCGTCCTCCGTCATGTCGTACTCGTCCGGCTGGATCACCTCCGGGCACCGCGTCCGGAACCGGCAGCCGGAGGGCGGGTCGATCGGCGAGGGGACGTCGCCGGACAGGAGCGCCTTCCGCCCGCCGTTCCGCGGGTCCGGGACGGGAATCGCGTCGAGCAGCGCCCGGGTGTACGGGTGTTTCGGGTTCTCGAACAGCTCCTCTTTGTCGGCCAGCTCGACGATGTTCCCGAGGTACATCACCGCCACGCGGTCGGAGATGTGGCGGATGACGCTCAGGTCGTGCGCGATGAACAGGTACGTGAGGTCGAACTCCTCTTGGAGCTCCTCCATCGTGTTGAGCACCTGCGCTTGGATCGACACGTCGAGCGCCGACACCGGCTCGTCGCAGACGATGAAGTCGGGGTTCACCGACAGCGCCCGCGCGAGGTTCACGCGCTGGCGCTGCCCGCCGGAGAACGCGTGCGGGTACCGGTTGTAGTGTTGCGGGTCGAGCCCGACCTTCTCCAACAGCTCCTTCGCGCGGGCCTCCCGCCCCTCCTCGTCGAGCATGTCGTGGGCCTTCATCGGCTCCTCGACGATGGGCCCGACCTTCATCCGCGGGTCGAGCGACGACTGCGGGTCCTGGAAGATCATCTGCATGTCTTTCCGCATCCGCCGCAGCGGCTCGCCGGACAGCTCGGCGAGGTCCTCGCCCTGGAAGTAGACGCTCCCGCTGGTCGGTTCGAGCAGCCGGAGGACGGTGCGCGCGAGCGTCGACTTCCCGCAGCCGGACTCGCCGACGAGCCCGAGCGTCTCCCCCTCCTTGATGTCGAAGCTCACGCCGTCGACGGCGCGGACGTCGGAGGTCGACCGGGAGACGTACGGGAACTCGTCGTCGAACTGGACGCCGGCGAACAGCCCGCTCTCGTTGTCGAAGTACTTGCAGAGGTCCCGGACCTGCAACAGCGCCTCGGGGTCCGACTCCGGCGGGCCGACTTCCGTCATTCCGCCTCACCCCCGGTCTCGGTGAAGCCGGCGGAGAACCCGCCGGTGGCCTCCGTCTCGATGGGTGGGCTCCCGTCGTACCCCACGTCGAACGCGTCGTGTTTCACGCACGCGGCCGTGTGCGGCGCCTCGCCGTCCTCGCTCAGGTCCCGCGGCTCGGGGTGGACCTCGCGGCACACCTCGCGCGCCTCGGGACACCGCGAGTGGAACCGACAGCCGGCGGGCGGGTCGATCGCCTCCGGCATCACCCCCTTGATCGGGTTGAGCTCGCCGACGGTCTCGTCGGGACGGGGCATCGAGTCGAGCAGCGCCGACGTGTACGGGTGTTTCGTGTCGTAGAACAGGTCGTCCACCTCGGCCTGTTCGATGATCTCGCCGAGGTACATCACGTTGACGCGGTCGCAGATCTCCGCGACGACGCTCATGTCGTGGGTGACCCAGATGAACGAGGTGTCGTACTTGTCCTGGAGATCGGTCACCATCTCGAGGATCTCGCCCTCGACGGTGACGTCGAGCGCGGTCGTCGGCTCGTCGGCGATGATCAGGTCGGGCTGGCAGGCGAGCGCCATCGCGATCAGCACGCGCTGTCGCATCCCGCCGGAGAACTGGTGCGGGTACTCGTCGTACCGGGACTCCGGCGCCGGGATCCCCACCTCTCTGAGCATGTCGATCGCCTCTTCTTTCGCCTCCTTGGCCCCTAAGTCGCGGTTGATCTCGATGAACTCCCGGAGCTGTCCCCCGACGGTGAACACGGGGTTCAGCGACTCCATCGGGTCCTGGAAGATGATCGCGATCTCGCGGCCGCGGATCCGCTTCCGCATCTCCTCTTCGGTGAGCATCTCGTCGCGGGGGCGCAGCTCGCCGTCGTCGCCCTCTTCGAGCCCGAAGATCGTCTTGCCTTTGAACTCAATCTCGCCGCCGACGATCTCGCCGGGACTGTCGACGAGTCGGAGGATACTGGAGGTCGCGACGGACTTTCCGGCGCCCGACTCGCCGACGAGCCCGACGATCTCCCCCTCGTTGACGTCGAAGGAGATGCCGTCGACGGCGCGGACCGTGCCGTCCTCGGTGAAGAACTGTGTCTTGAGATCGCGTACGCTGAGTAGTGGTTCGCTCATATCAGTTGTTGATCCGCGGATCGAGGGCGTCCTGTAGACCGTCGCCGAGGATGTTGAAGCCGATGACGGTGATCAGAATAGCGATACCGGGGAAGATGCTGAACGTCGGCGCGGGGAGCATGTACCCGCGCGAGGCGGACAACATCTGCCCCCACGACGGCGTCGGCGGCTGCGCGCCGAAGCCGAGGAACGAGAGGCCGGCGACGATGAGGATGCTCACGCCGACCTGGAGCGTCGCCTGGACCAGCACCGGCGCGAAGCTGTTCGGGATGATGTGCCGGAAGATGATGTTTCGGTCTTTCACCCCGGCCGCCCGCGCGGCCTCGATGTAGTCCTCCTCGCGGATGGAGACCACCCGCGACCGGATGAGGCGGTTGAACACGGGAATCGCCGTGATCCCGACGCCGATCATCGCGAACGTGAGGTCGCGTCCGAACGCGGTCATGAACGCGATGACCAGGACGAGGAACGGGATCGCGTAGATGGTCTCGGTGACCCGCTGGAGCACGTCGTCGATCCAGCCGCCGTAGTAGCCGGAGACCGCGCCGATGACGGTGCCGCCGCCGAGGCCGATGGCGGTCGCGAGGAACCCGACCGTCATTGCGATCCGCGTCCCGTAGATGGTCCGGGAGAGCAGGTCGCGACCCCGGTGGTCGGTGCCGAGCGGATGCTCGATCGTCCCCGTCCCGAACTGGTTCTCCATGCCGACCGGCGGGAGGAGGCGCCTGACCCGCTCCGGATCGGTCTCGGGGTTGTACAGCACCGCCTCCGCGATCGCGTAATCGAGGACGTAGTAGTCGACCGCGGCGAACACCGCGACGAAGGTGATGAAGCCGACGATGTAGGTCCCGATCCGCGCCGTCGTGTCCTGTCTGACCTGCTTCAGCGTGTACCGCAGGCCGACGCGGGCCTCGATTTCGTCGGGCCCGCTGCCGCTCTCGTCGCCGCTGTCCGGTGTGTCGTCGTCCGAAGTTGCGCTGTTTACCGACATTATTCGTCACCGTAGGTGACCCGCGGGTCGAGGTAGCTGTACGTGATGTCCGTGACGATCACGCCGATCACGTAGACGAACCCGAACACGAGCGTCGTTCCCATGATCAGCTGGTAGTCTTGGTTGTTGATCGCCGTAATGATCAGCCGGCCCATCCCCTGAATCTCGAAGACGGTCTCCGTGAGGACGGCGCCGCCGAGCGCGGTCGACAGCCCGAGTCCGATGATGGTGATGACCGGGAGCTGCGCGACCTGGAACGCGTGTTTGCGGACGATGGTTGACTCTGGCACGCCGTACGCCCGGGCGAGCTTCACGTACTCGCCTTGGAGGGAATCGACCATCGACGAGCGCTCGATCCGGGTGATCTGAGCCATCTGAAGCGTCCCGAGGCCGATCATCGGCAGGAACAGGTGATGGATCGACTGGCGTATCACCTCGAACCGCGTCGCCGCCCCCCGGACGTCAGCCGGGTTCTCCCACGGGAGGATGAGCCCCCGCGCGGGGAACCACCCGAGGTGGAACGCGAAGACGATGATCAACACCAGCCCGATCCAGAACGACGGCGTCGAGACGCCGATGAGCGAGACGATCCGAGAGACGTGGTCGGCCGGCTCGTTCCGCCGCTTCGCCGAGATGACGCCCAGCGGGATCGCGGTGACGATCGCAAACGCGAACGCCGACAGCATGAGCAGCAGCGTCACCGGCAGGCGGAGCAGGATCATCTCCATCACCGGCCGGTCGTAGTAGATGCTCAGTCCGAGATCGCCGGTCGCGACGCCGGCGAGGTAGGTGAGGTACCGCTCGTAGATCGGGCGGTCGAGGCCGTACTGGGCGCGGATCGCCTCCACCTGCTCCTGGGCCGGCGTCGGCCCGAGCATGATCTCGACCGGGTCGCCCGGGATCTGGTTTGCCAGGAAGAACGTTATCGTCACGATACCTATCAGTACGGGTATCGCCTGTGCGAACCGCCGGAGTGTGTACCGAAGTAGACTCACTGTCGTGGATTCCTCGTTGCTTCGATTCGGTTTTTGCTGTCGCTTATCCGTTTCGCTCCCGCCGACGCGTCGGTCTGGCGGCCGTGGACGGACGGTCGAACGCGGCGCGACCGTCCGGGAGAGTCCGCGTCCATCGCCGCGCCGAAAACTCCCTGCGTTCGTCGTCACGGACGAGACGCGGGGACCGCGTCCCGCCTGTTGGCCGGGTTACCGGCTGACCGTGACGTCGTCCATCTGGATCTCAGACGAGATCGGGTGCGCGCTGAAGCCCTCCACGACGTTGCGGACGCCGTAGGAGTTGTTCAGGTTGTACGCGGGCAGGTGGACGCGCCCTTCGAGCAGCGTCGTCGTCGCGTCGATGTACAGCTGGCGGCGCTCCTCGCGGTCGGCGGACTCGCGGGCCTGCGTCAGCATCTCGGAGGCCTCGTCGTACTCGTGGAACGTCCCGTTGGTGACGCCCTCCGTCTCCTGGCTGAGCAGGTTGTACGCGAACGTGTCCGGGTCCGGAGCGCCCGACCAGCCGAGCGTGTACATGTTGTAGTCGTCCTCCTCGCCGGTGAGGTACGCGTCGAGGAACGTCCCCCAGTCGAGCCGCTGGACCTCCACGTTCTCGAACCCGGCGTTCTGGAGGCCGTCACCGATGGAGATGCCGATCTGTTCGCGCTTGTCGTCCGGCGGGACGATGATCCGCCAGTTGTAGTCCATCGGCACGCCGGCCTCGTCGAACAACGCCTGCGCCTCTTCGAGGTCTTGGCTGTGCTGGATGTCGGACCACTCGTCGACGGGGAAGTCCCACTCCTCGGAGATCGAGGCCGGGTACGGAGTGTACTGCCGCACGCCGGCCGGTTCGACGAAGTTCTCGACCGCCTGGTCCAGCGAGACGCAGTAGTCGACCGCCTCTCGGACGAGCGGGTCGCTCGTCGGACCGGAGCCGCAGTTGAACGCCAGGTAGAAGTACCCGATCCCCGGGACCTCGGTGACGCTGGCGTTCTGGTTCGACTCGACCGTCTCGTACAGCTGCGGCGGGATCGTCTCGATGATGTCGACGTTCCCCGTTTCGAGCTCGGTCACGCGGGTGGTCTGCTCCTCGATCGGCTCGAACTCGATCCCGCCGATCTCCGGGAGATTGTCGCTGTCCCAGTAGTCGTCCCACCGCTCGACGGTGGCGTAGTCCTCCGGCTCCCACTCGATGAGCTGGAACGGGCCCGAGGTGACCGGGTCCTGGTTGTACGCCTCCGTGTCCTCCTGCCGGACCTCGGCGTTGACGACGCTCCGGATCATCGCGATCGGGAACGCGCCGTAGGGGTACGACAGGTCGAACTGCGCGGTGTGTTCGTCGATCGCCTCCGCCGTGTCGACCATGTCGACCTCGGCGGCGTTCCCCGTCTCCTCTTCGACGGGGGCCCGCATCGTGTGGATGACGTCCTCCGCGGTGACGGGGTCGCCGTTCTGGAACTCGGCGTCCTCGCGGATCGGGACGATGTAGCGCGTGCCGTCGCGCTCGATGGTGGGCTGATCGGCCGCGATCTTCGGTTCGATCCCGAGGGCGTCGTCGTACTCGTAGATCCCGTCGAATATCCGCCCGGCGATCTGTGCGGACGGCACGTCGTTCAGGACGACCGGATCGAGGTCGAGCGGGCCCTTCACCTGCGAGAAGTACAGCGTCGGGGCGCTCCCGCCGTCGGAGCCGTCGCCGCCGTCGGAGCCGTCGCCGCCGTCGGAGCCGTCGGAACCGTCACCGCCGTCTCCCCCGCCGGTACACCCGGCGAGCATGAAGGAGGTACCGGCCGCCCCGCTGGCGAGGAGCTTCCGTCGCGAAATGCGTTGTGTGTGTTGTCGACGCATACAGCCGACCTCTTGTTTCACTCTAATAAGTATTTTGGGTCACCGTGTCCGTACGGTCACCTCTGGTCGCTTCGTTGTCCTTTTTTGCGCACCCTCACCCCCAAACGTCGTCCGAATGAGGAAGAAACGACTGCCGCGATCCGAAATCCACCGATCGATCCGCAGTCGAAAGCATAAAATAAAATATCTGATGCTCTCGCGCGCCGAGCGGCCGGAACGCCGGCCGCGAGTCGCGAATTATCGCCGAGTCGCGAATTATCGCCGGGCCGCGAGTCACCGGCGAGTCGCGAGTCAGCGACCGCGCGGCGGCGGGTCCTCGGCCGCGTCTCCGGTGCCCGTCACGGTTCCGACTCCCTTGCTCGACCCCTCGCGGAAGACGAACCGCTGCCCCTCCTCGATCAGGTACGGCCGGAACTTGAAGCGGACGCGGGCCTCCCCCGTGTCGCCCGGGAGCAACCGTCCCTCCTCGGGGTAGAACGCGGCCGCCTCGGAGACGGTTTCGAGGTGGACCACCGGCTCGTACCCCTCCTGGATCCGGGTCGGGTGGTTCAGGACCATCACCTCGGCGTCGAACTCGCGGACCGGCTCGGGGTCGCTCCCGCGGGGCACTAAGGCCATCCCGCGTTCGATCTCCGCCTCGTCGACGCCCTTCAGCGCGATGCCGACGATCCGCCCCGCGGTCGCCTTGTCGACCCGATGGTAGTGCATCTCGATCGACCGCGCCTCCACCTCGCGGAAGGACCCGTCGGGCATGGGACCGAGCAGGAGCTCGTCGCCCGTCTCGACGGTCCCCGAGTTCACCGTGCCGGATGCCACCGCGCCCACGCCCGTCACCTTGTAGCTGCGGTCGACGTACATCCGGAAGGTCTCGCGGTCGGGCGTCGCGCGCTTGGGAAGGCGCTCGAACAGCTGATCGAGCGTCTCGACCCCGTCCTTCGTCACCGCGCTGGTCCGCAGCAGGGGGACGACGCCGTCGCCGACCTCAGCGACCGCGGTGTCGACCCCGTGGCGGTCGACGAGGAGGGGGGTCTGTCCCGCGTCGCGCAGCATCGACTCCGTCTCGCGCTCGACCTCGGCGAGCCGCTCGTCGCTCACGGCGTCCGCCTTCGTGATCGCGACGATCGTCGGCAGCTCGGTCGCGAGGAGGATCCCGAGGTGTTCGCGGGTGGTCTTCGTCGGGCCGTCGTCGGCGGCGACGACGAGCAGCCCGTAGTCGAGCTTCTGGCCCACGAGCCCGCGGATCGTCGTCCGGAGCCACGGCTCGTGGCCGACGGTGTCGACGAAGGAGACGAGCCGGTCCGCCGCCTCGACGACGCCCGCGCGGTCGGCCTTGCGGTGGGGGTTATCCATCCGGACCGGCTCGTCGGCGCCGTCGGCGAACCCGTACACCGCGTACGAGAGGTCCGCGGAGAGGCCGCGCTCGACCTCGTGGGGCTGGACGTCGAGGAAGCCGCGCGTGCCGCCCTGCCCGTCGTCGGCCCTGCCGGTGACGAGCGTGCCGACGAGCGTCGACTTCCCGTGGTCGACGTGGCCCGCGGTGCCGACCACGAGGTGGTCTTCGTCGGCCTCGAACACGCCGCCGTCGCGGAGCGTGGCGAGCCCGACCAGCCCAGCCTCGTCGCCGTCGCCGCCGGAGCCGGCGCTCCACGTCTCGACGTCGGCGATGTGGGCGTCCGCCTCGTCCGCGAGCAGCGACAGCACGTCCATCGTCTCCGAGAAGGCCTCGGGGGAGATTCCGGCAAGCCCGCCGTCGTCGGTGACGCCGAGGACGTAGGTCGCCTCGCCGTCCCCGGAGAGGACGCGGTGGCGGAGCTGGGCCACGAGCGACTCCATGCGCCCGTCGGCGAGGTGGACCTCCCGGGTCAGCCGCTCCTTGAACTCGATGGCACCGCCGTCCCGTTCGCCGCGCTCGATGGCCCGCCTGAGGGCGGACCGGTCAGCGCTCATGTCCCCTCGTAGGCGAGGACTCGGCTTAACGGTTTTCGTGGTACGTGACCCCACGACTCGTGATCGGCCGTCCCTCTCCGGGAGCGCTCCGGCGGGCTATTTATCCGATCCCCGCGGACAAGGAGGGTATGGACACCTCGGTCCCCAGCGTCGCCGAACGCCGCGTCCACGTCGTCCCGCTCGGCTACGAGCGCGACCGGATCGTCGAACCCCTCCGCCGCCACGGCGCCGACGTCGCCTACCTCCTCGTCGACGCCCCCGACCGCGAGGGGGCCCGCGGCGACGTGGACTTCGAGGCCGCCAGCGCCGCCGACCCCGCGGACACCCGCGTCGACCCCGACGGGCTCACGGACTACCAGCGCGACGCGTGGACGGCCGCCGCCGAGTTCGCCGCGGTCCGACCGATCCCCGTCGCGCTCGCGGACGTGTACGACGTGCTCGGCGTGACGACGACGGTCGCCGCCCGCCATCAGGCGAGCGCGGCGGACGGCGACCGCCTCTTCGGGAACGTCTCGACCGGGCCGCGGATCGCCGCCGTCGGCGTCGCGCTGGCGTGTATGATCGTCGGCGCGCGCCCCTACAGCGTCGAGCCCGAGCGCCACCGCCACGACCGGCGCGAGGAGCCGCTCACCGAGGGCGTCGCCCGCACCGTCGACCTCCCGATCTACCCGATGGACGCGCCCACGACCGATCAGGTCGCCGTCCTCGGTCGCCTCCACGAGCGCGCCGAGGAGAACGTCACCACCGACAAGTGGAACCTCATCGAGTGGGCGCGCGAGCGCGACCTCGCGTTCCTGCGCGAGGCGGGCGAGAGCCGGACGGCGAAGTACCGCGCCTTAGAGACGCACGTGCTCTCGCCGCTGCGCGACCGCGGCTACGTCGAATTAGAGGACGTCGGCCGCTCCGACACGGTCCGGCTCACGGAGACCGGTCGTCGCGTCTTCTTCGCGTTCAAGCACAAGATAGAGGAGTAGCGGGGCTTCGCTCGTCCCACGAGCGTCGACCGGTCGACACGTACGACGCGACTCATCCGATTCGAACGCGCTGTTCGGTCTGTCCGTACTATCGACGGCTAACGTAGAATTATCCCCCGCGCTTCGATTTAGATGCGTGACGCCCGCCGGACGGTCGGGGCGCCCTCCCCGCCCTCCACCCCGCCTGTCCGCTATCGGTCGCCGGTCGCCGCCGCTCCCTCTCGCGGCGACCGGCCCCCGCTGACGCCGCCGCGCCCGCCCGGCGGACCGTCACGAAGCGACGGCCCCGCCGTCGCCGTTCCTCCGCTCTTTCGTTCACAGAGGAACGAGCAGGAAGCCCACGGCTTCAGCCGTTCACGAGACGCAAAGCGTCTCGTTAGCCAATCAGAACTCATAGAGTTCTGATGACGTGGGAGGAATCCGACACTCCCCGCAACATACCTTGAGCGATAGCAACCTGACCCCCCACTACCAGCCGCAGAATTTATGAATAAATAGATCAACATGTGAAATGTAGATGGGGGATGTGATTCGCACCGTCAAAGTCAAACTCGACGTGCCCAACGAGCGGTGCGACGACCTCCATCAGACCAAAGAGCAGTTCCTCCACTGTGCGAACACGACCGCAGCGTGGGCGTGGAGACATCGAGATGGACATTGCGTCACCTCGAAACAACAAGCCGAGAACGCGCTCTACGACCAACTTCGCGACGAAACGGAGTTGACTGCGAACCTCGTCCAGAAAGGGATTCGACGCGCTATCGAAGCCACAAAAAGCGGTGTCGCCCGACTCAAAAAGGGCGAAAACACCAGCCAACCACAGTTCGACGCGTGGAGCGTGGTCTACGACAAGCGCTCCGCGACGTTCCACCGCGACCACGTCTCTCTTTCAACAGTGAACGGGCGCGTCGAGTGTGAGTACGTGATCCCTGACGATCCCATGGGAACACCGATCGGCGAGTACTTGCTGAACGAGGACTACGAGTTTCGGATGTCCACGCTCCAGTACGACCGCTCGACCGACTCATTCTACCTCCACGCGCGGATGCGCCGTACTGAACGCGAGGAACACGAGCAGTCCACGGCTGCTGCTTCTGACGCCGAGCACAGAACAGTCCTTGGCGTCGATTTGAACGTGGACGGCTCGCTCGCCGTGACTTCGACGGGCGCGTTCATCGGGAACGCCGACGAGATGAACCATCGACGCCGCGAGTTCGAGAAGACCCGCGGGTCGATGCAACAGACGGGCACGCGGTCGGCACACCTGTCGATCCAGTCGATGGACGACCGCGAACACCGCTGGATACAGAACGAACTCCATCGTGCTTCGAACCAGATTCTCGACGAAGCTCGCGATCACGGATGTACGCACGTCGCGTTCGAGAACTTGACCGATATCCGGGATCGGATGACTGGTGCGAAGCGATTCCACGCGTGGGCGTTCCGACGCTTGTACGAGTACGTCGAGTACAAAGCAGAGATGCTCGAGATTGAAGTCGAGCAGGTGAGTCCCGCATATACGTCTCAGCGGTGTTCGAAGTGCGGCTTCACACACGAGAGAAATCGGGGGTCGAAACACCAGTTCGCGTGTCAGAAGTGCGAGTACGAACTGAACGCGGATTACAACGCGAGCAAGAACATCGCTCGGAAACTGTTGAAACGACTCCATTCGGGGCAGACGTCTTCGGATGGAGGCGCACGCTGTCAGTGTGCGCTAAAGTCAGGGACGCTGAACCTGAAGGGCGGATTCACCGCCAGCGTCGATTCGACGACAGAAGGGGAGTCCACTGACAAGCCCACGACTTCAGTCGTGGGTCACTGACTCCTCGGTTAGGTCCACGTACGTCCGTCGGACCGTCACGGGCGTCACGTCGGCGACGTCGGCGGCCTCCTGCTGGGTACACTCTTCGTCGAGCTCGCGGGCCGCGGTGTAGAGGCAGGCGGCGGCGACGCCGACGGGGTTGCGGCCGTTCGCGATCCCCTCCTCGACGGCGCGCTCGGCCAGTTCGCCTGCGCGGCGCTCGACGGCCGGGTCGCAGCCGAGGTCGCTGGCGAACCGCGGGAGGTACTCCGCGGGACCGCTCGGGGCGATCGGCAGGCCGAGCTCGCGGTTCATGGCGTCGAAGGCGGCCCGGTGCTCGGCCTCCGTCGCCTTCGCCTCGGCGCACACCTCGCCGACGGTACGGGCCACGTCGGCGGTGCGGCAGGCGACGTAGACGCAGGCCGCGGCGAACCCTTCGAGCGAGCGCCCGCGGAGCAGGCTCTCCTCTTGCGCCGAGTCGAACAGCGCGCAGGCGGCGTCGCGGACGCTGTCGGGTAACCCCATGACCCCGGTGAGCCGCCGGATCTCGGTGTAGGCGTACACCTTGTTCCGGTCGCGCTTCGTCGAGATCTGCGCGCGGTTGTGCTGGGTCCGCATCCGGGCGAGCCGGCGGCGCTTGCGCCCCTTCACCTTCGTCGAGCGGCCGATCTCAGTCGAGAGCCCGCGGTCGTGGCGGGAGCGCGTCAGGGGGGCGCCGGTGCGCTTGGGGTTCGTATCGTCGTCGTCGAACGACCGCCACTCGGGGCCGTGGTCGATCCGGTCGGCCTCGACGACGAGCCCGCAGTCGGCGCAGACGCGCTCCGCGCCGTCGACGCGCGTGCGGCCGCCGCACTCGGGACACGTCTCGCGGTCGCCGCTCTCCTCGGCGGCCGGCGTCTCGGACTCCTCGCCCGCCGAGACCTGCTCCGTGGTCGCCGCGCGGTCAGCGGTCGCAGCGCGGTCGGCGGTCGCGGTATCGTCGGTCTCGGTCCGGGGCGAACGAACGCGGGTCGAGGGTGCGTCACTCATCACACGTCGAACTCCGGCCCGATGCCTTACTTAAACCCGGGCGAATCGGCGGTCGATCGGCCGGATCGCGGCGCGCGAACCGACCGGTTATCGGTCGGTGATCGGGCGGTCGAGGGCGCCGCAGTACGGTGGTTTTAACCCTCCGGCCGGGCCATCTGCTCGCATGACGCTGTCGGAGATCGCGGCGGGGGTCGAGGTGACCTCGCGCCAGCGCGATCAGGGGGTCGCGCTCGCGGACGACACGGACACGCCGCTCGTCGACCGCCTGTCGGATCACGCCGAGTCGCTCCCGTGTACGCCCGAGGCGACCGCCACGCTCGTCGACGCCTACACCGCCGGGCGGAGTGTCGGCGACGCGGCCCGCGAGGCGGGCGTCTCCCCGATGACGGCCGCGAAGGCGCTCCACCGGTGCGGCGTCGCAGGCGTCTGCCCGCTGTCGCCGACCGGCCGCGACGTCGTCCGCGACTGGCTGGCGGGCCGGACCGCCCGCAGCGAGGCCGTCGAGCTCACCGGCGGCGACGAGGCCGACTTCGCGCTGGCGACGTACGTCGAGACGCACGACCCGGTCGAGCCCGTCGCGGAGGCGGTCGACGCGCAGGTCGCCGGCTCCGCGCCGCTCGGCGAGGGGCTCGGCGCCGACGACCCCCTCGGCGACGCGCTCGGCGCCGGCGACGGGCTCCGCTGAGTTCGGACTCTCCTCGAGTTATCTCAGGGCGTGAACCGTTCGACGAGCCCCGGCTCTGGGAACTCCACGCCGAGCGACGCGTCGAACGCGGTCTCGTAGGCGGCCGCGATCGCCCGCGCGTACGCGTCGTCTCCCGTCGCCGCGGTCGGCGCGGCAGCCACCGCGGGATCGGTCGTCGGCACGCGGACGACGCCGCCGGCGCCGTCGTCGCGCTCGTCCTCGTCACTCTCGCCGTCGACCCCCGCTCGCTCGACCGCGAGCGTCGCGTCGAGGCTTCCGCCCACGTCGGCGATCCGCCCGCGGAGCCGCTGGACCGCGTCGCGCCCGTGGGCCGTCGCCGGCCTGACGGCGACCGCGCGGTCGACGGTCGTGGCGGCCGCGACCGCCTCGTTCGACCCGACCGGCGCGGCGTCGACGACCACCGCGTCGTACGTCGTCGCCGCCTCGTCGATCCGGCGCTCCAGCTTCCGGGCGGCCTCCGCGGTCTTCGCCCGCGCGACGCGTTCGAACGGCGCCCTCGCGGGTATCGCGTCGACCCGTCCCGGGAGGTTCGGCGCGTCGTCCGCGCCGTCACCGATCCCCCGTTACCGCGTTCGGGCCGGTCGGCGCTCGCACCGGTCCCGGCGAGGGGGTACGCCGCCGCCGACAGCGCCGCGTCCGGATCCTCGGTGAGGAGCGCGGTGAGGTCGGGGTCGATCCGTCCGGAAACGTACTCGGAGAGTCCCTGCGTCGTGAACGCGGCGTCGACGACCGCGACGTCGTCGCCGTCGCGCGCGCCCATCGCCGCCAGCTCGACAGCGGTCCGCGTCGTCCCCGCGCCGCCGGTCGCCCCGACCAGCGCGAGCGTCGTCGCCTGCATGTGCCGCTCTCGCCGGAGGCCGTTTGTAAAAACCGCGAAGGCGAGCGGCGGCGCGGGCCGCGGGTCCGTCGCGCCTCCTACCCGTCTATCGCGGCCGCGACCTCGTCGGCGACGGCGTCGAGCTCGTCGTCCGAGAGGTCGGGTCGCTCCCCCGCCACCGCGTGGATCGGCGCGCCGCCGTCGCCCTCGAACCGCGGGACGACGTGGACGTGGACGTGTGGAACCTCCTGGCCGGCGGCCTCGCCGTCGTTGACGCCAACGTTGGCGCCGTCGGCGTCGACCGCGTCCTGGATCCGCGGCGTGAGCGACGCGACCGCGTCGAACAGGTCGCTCGCGAGGTCGGCGTCGAGGTCGCCGACGTGCTGCGCGTGCGACTTCGGAATCACGAGGGTGTGCCCGCGCGCGAGCGGGTTCGCGTCCAAGAACGCGAGCACGGCGTCGGTTTCGTAGACGGTGCGCGCCGGGATGTCCCCGGCGACGATCGAACAGAAGATACAGTCGTCGGACATACCCGAGCGATCGCTCGGGCGTCTCATCAAGGTTTCCCGGGCCGCGGTTCGTCGGTGCTCGCCGCCCCGTACCCCCGCCGAGGAGCGACAGCTGCCCGCTCCGCCAACGGACCTATATCCGCCGCGCCGAAACGGGCGGTATGGACGACCGGCTCGAACGCGTCATCCGCCAGCAGCTCCGGAAGGCGGGCAAGCAGTTCGAGGAGGCCAGACGCGCCTACGCCGAGGGGCGCGACGATCCGGAGGGCGACGCGGCCGCGGCGGCGCGGTTCGACCTCCCGACGGACGACTCCGGGCGCGCCCGCATCGTCTGCCGCCGCCACGCGGAGCGCCGGACAGTCCCGGTCGACGCCGAGGGGCGACCGGCCTGCTTCGAGTCGGGTCACCCCGACTGCGAGGGGTGCGCCGAGGACGTCCGCGACGGCGTCGTCGAGACGTGGTGACCGCCGAGTTCGTGCGGGATTCCAGCGGTAGCGCTGCGATCCCACCCGAATACGTTTCTGTCCCGGGGTTCTGATGAGGCGCATGAAGCGGGCCGCCGTCGTTGTCGCCCTCCTCCTCGTGGTCGGGGTCGGACTCGTGCTCTCCGGGTTCTTCGCCGGGGTCGCCGAGGAGCCGGCGGTCGACGACGTGGCCGACGACCGCCTCATCGCGGTCGACGGCGACTACCGGCTCTGGCCGTACACCAGCCGGACCCGGACCGTCGAGGGCCGGACGCTCGCGATCAACGTGGTGTTCCACGCCGACGCGGCGGCGACCCGGGCCGCGATCGAGGGCGACGCGGCCGCGGACTGGCAGGAGACCGAACCCGAGGAGGCCGCGGCGACCGCCGGCGACGACCAGGTCCGGGAGTTCGTCGGCCGCGACTGGCGGGACGCCCATAGTTCGCTCCGCTACTCCTACGTCGAGGGGCCGAGCGGCGGCGTGTGGCTCACAGAGACGTTCGAGCTCCACGACGGGGCGTACCTCGGGGTCCGCGACCACCTCCGGGCGTACGAGTCGCCCGACGGCGCCTACACCGCGATACAGGCCCACGAGGAGTACTACGACTGGTTCCGGCTCCGCCACACCGTTCCGGAGATAGACGCGCCCGCGACGCGGCTGGAGGACGAGTTCATCGAGTCGGACCGCGCGAACGACGTGCGACGCGAGTACCGCGGCATCGACGGCGGCCACAGCGACGGCTGGCTCTCCGTGATCGAACTGGCGGCGACGGCGGCGCTCGCCGGGGCGCTCCTCGGGCGGCGGACCCGCGAGGCGGCCGTCGACCTCTTCCGCCGGCTCCGCGCCGACGCGGAGCGACACGCCGCGGCCGCGACGCTGGGGCTCGCACTCGGCGTCGTCCTCGTCGGCGTCCGCTTCGCGGGCGTGACCCTGGAGACGGCGCTCCCCGGCGTGTCGCCGAAGGCGATCGCGGCGCCGCTGTACCTCGTCCTCGCGGTCGGGCTGCCCGCGCTGGTCGTCTGGCGCGCGCCGCGATCTACTCCCGAGGCGGCCGCGTTGGCCGTCGTCGTCGGGCTCGGCGGCGGCTTCGTCGCCGACTTCGCGGCGCTCGGGGTGGCGGTTCCCGCCGACCTCATCGTCCACCGGTTCGCGCTGCTCGCCGCGCTCGGCGTCGTCGCGATCGGGCGGGCGGCCGCGGACCGGCCGGTCACCGTCGTCGGACTGCTGGCGTGGGCGATCGGGCTCGCGCTCCCGCTGGCGGACGTGATCTGACGGGGCCGAGGCGGCCGCATGCGGGGGATCCGACGCGCCGACGCGACCTCTCGGCGCGGCGACAGCACAGAAGAGATATACACGGTGACGGAAAACAGGGAGAAACGAAGAATGACGCGACCGATCAGTCGACGAGCGGCGCTCGCAGGGCTCGGCCTCGCGGCCGCCAGCGCCGGCTGCCTCGGTCGTACGGAGAACATCGCCGGACGGAACCCGCACTCGCAGCTGACCCTGGAGATCAACACCACGCCGGCCGACGGCGACCCCAACGGGATCCGGATCGCGAGACAGCTCGAAGAGCACCTGACCGCGGTCGGCATCGACGTCCGACTCAACACGGTCGGACAGACCGACCTGTGGCGGAAGGTGCTCGTGAACCAGAACTTCGACCTCTACGTCGGCCAGTTCGTGGAGACGGAGCCGTTCGATTCGGACGCGCTGTACGGGCTGACGCACTCGCAGTTCGTCGCGGAGCCGGGGTGGCAGAACCCCTTCGGGCTCACGGAGATCGCGGTCGACGACCTGCTGGAGGAACAGCGCCGGGCGGCCGGGAGCGACCGGTCCGACGCCGTCGACGCGCTTCAGGAGACGGTGTGTGACCTCCAGCCCTTCTCCGTCGTCGCGTTCCCCGACGCGCTCACCGCCGTCCAGGGGGCCCGGTTCGAGGGGTGGACCCAGGACCGGCAGCCGGTGTCGGTCACCGGGCTCCTCGGCCTCGACGCCGTCCCCGACGCCGACTCGGCGGGAGACGGGGGGTCGGACGGCGGCAACGCGACGGCGGACGGCGGCAACACGACCTCGTCGGCGACGGCGGACGGCGCGGACGCCGAGGGCGGGGCCACCCTCCGACTGGTGACGACCGACGACCGAATCACGGAGAACTGGAACCCGATCGCCGCCGAGTACCGGAAGTACGGCACGTTCACCGGCCTGTTGTACGACCCGCTCGTCCGCACGGACGGCGAGTCGACCGTCCCGTGGCTGGCGGCCGACTGGGAGCGTCCCGGGGCGAACACCGTCGACGTCGCGCTCCGCGACGCCCGGTGGCACGACGGCGAGCCCGTGACGGCGAGCGACGTCGCGTTCACCTACCGGTTCCTCCGAGACACCTCGCTGGGGAGCGTCGAGACGTCGGTGCCGACGCCGCGGTTCCGCGGGCGGAGCTCCCTCGTCGAGGACGAGCGGGTCCTCGACGACGCGACGGTCCGACTCACCGTCTCCGACGTCAACGAGACGGTCGCCGCGCGGGCGCTCCGGGTGCCGATCCTCCCGGAACACGTCTGGTCCGAGCGGACCGACGCGGCGACGATCGGGGGTTCGAGTTCGACTTCGAGACGACGGAGGCGGTCGTCACGAACAACCCCGACCCGGTCGGGAGCGGCCCGCTGCGGTTCGTTGAGGCGACCGCCGGGGAGTCGGTCGTCTTCGAGCGCAACCCCGACCACTTCCTCGTCCGCTCGGCGGCCGACGCCGACGCGGAGGCCTCGGAGGAGACGACGGACCCGCGAGCGGGGATTCCACCCCGGTACCACGGCAAGCCGGCGTTCGACCGGCTCCGAATCGAGGTGTCCCCGTCGGACATCTCTGCCGTGGAGGCGGTCGCCCAGGGGCTCGCGGACGCGACCGTCTCGAACCTCGGCCCCCAGTCGGTCCCGCGGATCGGCCGCTCGGACGACGCGCGGCTCGTGAGCGGCCGGTCGGCGGCGTTCTACCACGTCGGCTACAACGCGCGGCGGAGCCCGCTGTCGAACCCGCGATTCCGGGCGGTCATCGCGCGGCTGATCGACAAGTCCGCGGTCGTCGACGAGGCGTTCGACGGGTACGCGCGGGCGGCGGCCTCTCCGCTCGCGGCGTCGCCGGACGCGGTCCCCGACTCGCTGGCGTGGACTGACGGAACCGACCCCGTTCACCCGTTCTTCGACGACGAGGGGTCGCTGGACGTCGAGGCCGCTCGGGCGGCGCTGCGGGACATCGGGTATCGCTTCGACAGCGAAGGGCGGCTGCTCTCGCGGGGGCAATGAGTCCGTTCCTCTCCGTCCTCTCGTCGGTCGTGGGGTGGGTCGCGGTGATGCTCGCCGTCGCGTCGGTCGCGATTGTCGGGCCCGCCCGGCTCCGCGAGACGTGGAGCGGGCTCCGCGACCGGCTCTGGGACGCGCGTCGGGCCGTCGCGCTCGTCTGCGTGGTGCTTCTCGCCAGCGCGGTCGGCCGCCCGGCGCTTTTGAACGTCTCCAGGCTGTTCGGCATTCAGGCGACGGCGTTCATCTACGGGCTGGAGGGCGGGTTCGTCGCGTGGATCCAGGCGACGTTCGCGTCGCCCGCGCTGACCGCGTACTTCTCGCGGGTGTACGTGTACGGGTACGCGTTCCTCGTCGCGTTCCCGGCGATCGCGTACCTCGCGCTGCCTCGAACCGCGGATCTCAGGCGGCTGCTCGTCGCGTACGCGCTCAACTACGGGATCGGACTGGTCCTCTACACGCTGGTGTTCGCGCACGGCCCGCGGAACGTGATGCCCGACATGGTGACGCCGCTGCTGTTCACCAACCAGCCGGACGTGATACTGCTCGCGAGCGAGGTGAACGAGAACTCGAACGTCTTCCCGTCGCTCCACACCTCGCTTTCGGTCACCGTGGGGACGTTCGCGGTGCTGACTCGCGAGGAGTACCCGCGGTGGACGGCGGTCGCGGTCCCGCTCTCGCTGTCGGTCGTGATCGCGACGATGTACCTCGGCATCCACTGGCTCACCGACGTCGTCGCCGGCTTCGCGCTCGCGTTCGGCTGCGTCGCGCTCGCGTACCGCGTCGTGGACCCGCGGGGCGACGCCGCAGAAGTGAGCGACGACGCGGGGGGAGAGCGTCCCGGGTCGGGGACCGGCGCGGACGACTGAGCGGTGCGCCCGTTTTCCCCGACCTCAGACCCCTTCGACGAGGCGTTCGAGCTGCTCCGGCGGGACCGCGCCTCGGGCGGCGTGGCCGTCGTACGCGAACGTCGGGACGCCCGTGACGCCCTGTCGCCGCGCTGCGTCGAACATGTCGGTCACGCGCTCGCGGAGGTCGTCGTCGCCGAGCGCCTCGTCGACCACGGCGGCGTCGAGTCCGTCGATGTCGGCCGCGATGTCGGCCAACACGTCGCGGTCGCCGATGTCGCGCCCCTCCAGCCACAGCGCGTCGAAGACGCCCTCGTCGAACGCGAGCCACGCGTCCGGCGCGGTCTCGCGCACGCGGACCGAGACGACCTGCGCGGGCAGCGAGTCGACGTCGGTCGCGAGCTCGAGCTGCATCTCGTCGGCGCCGTACTCCTCCTGAAGCCGGCGGACGTTCTCGCGCGCCTGCTCGTAGTACTCCTCGTCTTTCCCGGTGTCGGCGTCGTGATCTATCTCCCCGTCGGGACCGCGCTGGCCGGCGCGGAGGTCGAACGGGTGCCAGTCGATGTCGAGCGGTTCCTCGCGCGTCTCTTGGTAGTTCGCGAGCGACCGCCGTCCGAGGAAGCAGAACGGACAGACGTAGTCGGAGTAGACGGTGATCGCCTCGGGCTCGTCGGCGCCGGACGCGGCGTCGGAGTCGGTTGCCATGCCGCCCGCTACGCCGCGGAGCCGAAAAGGTTGTTCGGCGACGGCAGGCGGTTGGCGGGACGATCCGCGCGGCCGAATCGCCGGGCCACCACCAATTAATATTATTAGGTTGTATCACCGCGTATGCCCGAGTACGATCCGGTCGACCCGCCGGTCGCGCTGACGGTCGCCGGCAGCGACAGCGGCGGCGGGGCGGGGATTCAGGCGGACCTGACGGCGATGCGCGCGCACGACGTCTTCGGCGCGTCGGTCGTGACGGCGACGACTGCCCAGCACACGCGCGGCGTCGAGGACGTTCACCCGCTCCCGGCCGACCACGTCGCGAGCCAGTACGCGGCGGTCGCCGACGACTTCGACGTCGGCGCGATCAAGACGGGGATGCTGGCGACCGCCGAAATCGTCGAGACGGTGACCGAGGCAGTCGCGGACGCCGATGCGCCCCTCGTCGTCGACCCCGTGATGGTCGCTGCGACCGGCGACCGACTGCTCTCGCCCGCCGCGGAGGACGCCTACGAGGACCTGATCGCGGCCGCGACGCTCGTCACGCCGAACGCCGATGAGGCCGCGGTGCTGACCGGCGAGCCGGTCGAGACCTCGGTCGATGCCGAGGCGGCCGGGCGGGAGCTCGTCGGGCTCGGCGCGGACGCGGCATTGGTGAAGGGCGGGCACCTCGACGGCGAGGCGGTCGAGGAGGGCGTCGTCGTCGACACGCTCGTTCGCGCAGCGGGTGCGGGTGGGGGTGAGAGCGAGCCGACCGTCGACCGCTTCGAGACGCCCCGGATCGACACCGACGCGACGCACGGCTCCGGCTGCGCGTTATCGAGCGCGATCGCGGCGCGGCTGGCGCGTGGGGAGTCGGTTCGTGGAGCGGTCGGTGCCGCGGTCGAGGAGATGACCGAGGCGGTCCGGCGCGGCTACGACGTGGGCGAGGGCCCGGGCGCGGTCAACCCGACCGTGCTGGGCGAGGAGTGAGCCGTCGAATCGGGTGATTGTTTATAAATAATCGCCTGCGAATCGGTGGATGACACCGCTAAAGCCCCAGTCTCTTGTTTATAAATAATTGATTGCGGATCGACGGAGAACACCTCCAAAGCCCCAGCCGTGAGGCGGGCGCACGCTTGCTGCGCGCCTCAGTCGCTCGCGCTGCTCGCTCCTTGCGGTGCTTACGTCGCCTGCGCCCGCCTCACGGCTGCCCCTTTGAGTCCCACCCGCCCGCAACCGCACAGCGCCTCACGCCTCCCCAGCCTCGTCAGTCGCCTCCGCTTCGCTCCGGCGACTGACTCCCTCGCGCGTGCGACTCGCGCCCTACCGGGCGCTCGTCGGCACGCGCCACCGCACCGTTCATTTATAAATGATCGTCGCAGCCGGTGACGCTCATTTAAACTACCGCGTCGTCGCCCCCTCGGCCGCTTATAAATACGCGAGCGGGATCATCAGCGCGACGCCAAGCGCGATCCCGCCGACGAGGACCCGCTTGCCGCCGTGCGGGAGGTCGGCGCCCGTTTCGAGCGCCTCGGGGATGAACTCCGAGAGGACGAGGTAGATCATCGCGCCCGCCGCGAAGCCGAAGCCGTACGGGAGGAAATCGCGGGCGTACCGCACGAACGCGAAGGCGATCACGGCGCCGATCGGCTGCGGGAGGCTGGAGAAGATCGACCACCACACCATCTTCCACTTCGAGACGCCCATCGCCCGCAGCGGGATCGAGATGGCCGTCCCCTCGGGGACGTTGTGGATCGAGATGGCGACCGTCATGAACACGGCGAGCAGCGGGACCGTGAAGCCGAACAGCGCGGTGCCGCCCGACAGCCCGAGGTCCGCGAAGGAGACGCCGACCGCGATCCCCTCCGGGAAGCTGTGGACCGTCAGCACGCCGAGGATCAGAATCAGCTTCTTGAAGTCGGCCTCCTCGTACTCTCTGGGATCGATCTCGGCGTCCATCAGCACCTCGTGCGCGAGGACGACGAGCGCGACGCCCGCGAGCATCCCGACCCCGATCTCGACTGGCGTCCCCTCCGCGAGCCCCTCTTGGACCAGTCCGAACAGCGACGCGGAGAGCATGATCCCCGACGCGAACCCCCACAGCGCCACGTTCCCGCGGTCGCTGATCGTCTCGAAGAAAAAGAAGGGGAGCGCACCGATCCCGGTCGCCAGCGCCGTGATCAGCCCGGCGACGAAGACGAACGCGTAGGCGTCGAGGGCAATCATTCGTCGGCTGATCGTACGCCGGTACCGCCCATAACTCCGGCGGGCGCGGCCACCGGCTGAGAACCGCCTCCCGGCCGCGCCGTTTGCGAGTTCACCCGAACATCCGAACGACGCTGGCGAGGAACACGAGGAGAAGCAACGCGACGAGCAGCAACAGCGCGGTGAGTTTCGCCCCGGGGCCGGAGCAGCGCCCGTCGGACCGTGCGTCGCCCTTCCCGAGACGCTCCCGCTGCCGGCTCGGTACGGTCACGTTCGCGCTCCCTGGCCGGACCGCGACGGATCCGTGGGGTGACGAACCGCGACCGCATCGACGTCGTTCGCGTCGGGCGTGGTCGACCCCTCGACGGTCGCGTTCCCCGCCGGAGCCGACTCGTTCGTCACCGTCTCCTCACTCGGCCGGCTCGACTGGTCTCCCGTCGGATCGGCCGGCGCCGAGTCGTTTTGGTCCGTCTCGGTTTCGTTCGTCTTTGGCGCCGAGTCGTTTTGGTCCGTCTCGGTTTCGTTCGTCTTTGGCGCCGAGTCGTTTTGGTCCGTCTCGGTTTCGTTCGTCTTTGGCGCCGAGTTGTTTTCGTCCGTCTCGGTTTCGTTCGTTGTCGTCGCCGAGTCGTTTTCGTCCGTCTCGGTTTCGTTCGTTGTCGTCGCCGAGTCGTTTTCGTCCGGTTTAGTTTCGTTCGCCGTCGTCGCCGAGTCGTTTTGGTCCGTCGGCGGGACCGTGGTGTTCTGTTCAGTGGGTGGGGCCGTGGCGTTCTGTTCAGTGGGCGGGACCGTGGTGTTCTGTTCAGTGGTCGGGACCGTGGTGTTCCCGGCGGTCTCCGTGCCGTTCGCCGCCGCCGACGTCCCGTTCCCTCCCACGGCGGTCGTCCCGTTCTCGACCGGCACGGTCGCCACGGTGAATCCGCTTCCGCTCGACTCGTTGACCTCGCTCAGTTCCTCCGGCGTCTCGAACGTCGTCGTCACGTCGACGCTCGCCGAGAGGACCGCCACCGTGGCCCCGCCGGCGAACGCGACGCTCCACACCAACACGGCCAGCGCGACGAGCGCGACGAGCCCGCGGTTCGCGGGCATCAGTCCACCTCTCCGGCGGCGTCGGGGCGTGCTGTCGGCGTCCGTGCCGGTGCCGACTCGTCCGGTTCCACGCGCTCTTCGCCAGTCGCGACCGCCGCCGAGTCCGTCTCGTCGGAATCCGCGTCGCTCTCGGAGACCCCGCCGTCGGCGGCCGTTTCCGACGCGTCGCCGTCCGACTCCGACGCGGCGCTCTGAACGCTCCGGTCGAGCACGCCGCTCGCCGGCACCCACATCGCGAGCGCGCCGAACAGGAGCGTCGCGGTCGCCACAGCAACCGCGATCGCGGCGGCGCTCCGGAGCTCGAACGCGACGTACGCCGCGTACGGAGCGAAGACGGCGAGTACCGCCGCCGCGCCGCCGACCGCGTCGACCGAGACGCCACCGGAACCGCTCGCGGCGGTCGCTGCGGCCGTCGGGGTGGGATCGGGCTCGGCTGCGAACTCGAACGCCGCCGTCTCGGCGTCCCCTCCGCCGACCGGCTCTCCGTCCGGATCGGCGGTCGCGGTGGCCGGCGACTCCGCGCCGTCGCGGCCACGGACGATCGACCAGACCTCGGTGACCGCGAGCAGGCCGAACGGGAGCAGCACCAGCGCCACGAACCCGACCCGGGTGCCCGCGAACTGGATCACGTACCCGATGTACGGGATCGTCAACGTCACGACACCGACGAGGCTCCCGGCCGAGACGAGCCCGGGGTCCGGCCCCTCGTTGGCGTCGCCCATCGTCTCGAAGGCGAGCGCCCCGCCCTCGTCGACAACGTCGATCACGCGGTGCGTCACCGGCACCTCGCTGGTGCCCCGCATGAACGTGATCACGTCCCCCTCGGCGATCGCGGCCGGGTCGCGGTCGGCGACGATAACCACGTCGCCCGGCGCGATGGCGGGCGTCATGCTCGCCGTGAGCACGACGAAGCTCTCGTCGGCGCCGACGACCTCGGGGGCCGCGTAGGCCGCGAACGGCGCGACGAGCGCGATCAGCAGGACGATCCCGAGTACGTTCGCCGCGCGCTTCGTCCGTGGTGATGTGAGTATAGTTGTCATCAGTTCGCCTCCGTGCCGTCGATTCCGCCGCCGTCGCTTCGACCGTCGCCGCCGGCGTTCGCGGATTTGCCGTCGGGGTTCCCGGACGTTCCGCTGTCTTTTCGGCCGTTTTTGCCGCTGTTGCCGTTTTTGCCGCTGTTGCCGTTTTCGCCGCTGTTACCGGTCCCGCTACTGCCGCCGTCATCGGTGCGGTCGTCGCCGTGCTCCTCTTCACCGTTACCGTCGCTGGCGCAGACGCTGATCGTGACGTTGCTGACCCCGTACCGCTTATCCTCTCCGGGTTTTTGCGGCGCGAACACGACTGCCCCCGTCTCCGGAGCCACCGGATCGATATCGACGCCCTCGGGGTCGCGGTCCGGTCCGCCCTTGACCGCCACGGAGCACATGTCCGGCCCCGGGTTCCCGTCGGCGTCCTGAACCCGGAACGCGACGCCGACGACCTCGCCGTCGTCCTTCGTCTCGACCTCGGTGATCTCGATCTCGTGTGGCCCCGCGCCGTCGAGGATCATCTCCAGCGACAGGACGTCGCCCGGCGCGGTCGACCCGCCGAAGTCGGCCTTGCCGAACGGGACGCACTCGGGGCACTCCGTCTCCGTCTCGTCGCAGACGACATCCGCGAAGGGGTTCGCTCCCGGCGCGTTCGCCTGCTCCTCCGTGACGTGGCGACACTGCTCGGCGTACAGCCGGACCGTCAGCTCGGTCGTCTCCCCGCCCACGTCGGGCGAGCCCGCCGGGAGGTACGGGGCGACCTCGACGGCGATCGAACCGCCGTCGGGGCCGGCCGCGAGGCACCCGTCGTCGATCCGCACCCCGGTCGCGAGGAGGCGCTCGACCTCGACGAGCGGCCGGTAGCCGCCCGTCAGCGACTCGCCGTCGACGACGACCTCGACTTCGAGGGCGTTCCCGAGCCGGTCGCCGTCCGGGCACTCCGTCGCGAGCCACACCCGGACCGGGTTCGCCGACGCACCGATTTCGAACCCCTCAGGGTCTGGGCGCCCGTCGAACGTCGTCCGGTCGACCGCGAACGGACCGACGGTGACGGTCCCGTCCGTGGGTTCGCCGTCCACCGTCAGCCCGACCTCGCCGGCGCCGAAGACGTTGTTCGCGAACGTCTCCCGGTCCGCGAGGTACGCGCCCGTGCCGATGCCGCTCGCCATCCCGACCGCGCCGACGCCGCCGATCCCGGCGAGCAGCCGGCGGCGGCTCAGCCCGCTCGGGCGCCGTCCCGAATCGTCTCCGGGGGTCATTGTCCCACCTCGGTGGTGTCGCCGCCGGTCGAGGCGCTCATCGCGAAGGGGTTCCCCTCGGCCGAGCAGTCGTCCGCGGCGAACCGCACGTCGAAGTCGACGGCGCCGCCCTGTCCGGCGTTACCGCCCTCCCCGTCGAACTCCCAGGTGAAGGTCAGACAGCGGCGCTCCTCGGTCGTGAGACAGCCGTTCCCGAGCAGCGTGGGATCGAGTTCGATCCCCGTCGCCACCGGGTCGGCGTTGAGTTCCGCGAGCGTGCCGGCGGCGATCAGCTCGCCGTAGCCGGCGAAGTCGCTCTCGGCGCCCGCGCACGCGCCGACCCCGAGGAGGCCGGTGTCGTACCGGACCTCCAGCCGGATGCGGTCGGCGAGCGCGCGGTCGACCGCGCTCACGTCGGGGCCGTCGAGGGCCGGGCCGATCTTCAGCCACACCCGGACGCCGTCGGGCGCTACGCCCGCGGGGTCCTCCAAGCGGAGGCCCACGCTCGCGGTCCCGGTGTCGTGGGGCAGGGCGTTGTCGACGTCGACGAGACGGATTCCGGCCGCCTCAACGTCGTCTTCGGCGTCCGTCGGGCTCGAATCGACGACCGTCCCGTTCTCGGTCTGCCGCCAGCCGACGAGCAGGTCCCACGGCCGGTCGGTCTGCGCGTAGGTGTAGTCCGTGTACTCACCCCACCTGTCCGTTCCCGTCGGCCGTCCGGAGGCGGCCCCGAGGGCCGCGAAGCCGACGGCTCCGACGCCCGCGAGTGCCTCCCGCCGCGTAAGTCCTGATTCCTTCTGTGTCATTGTGTGTCGTTGCGGCTCCGAACGGCCGTGTCGTCGATGTGATACCCCGTCTCTGCCCTCTCTACCGTCGCCGTAGTCGTATGTATACGCGTCATACCCGACCGGTCCGGTGACCGTACCCGGCGGTACGGGCGTCGTACCCCACCGCGGTCGCCCGATCGGATCCACCGTCGATCGGCTTCGACCGTCACGTCGCGATGGGTCCGAAACCCCCGATCAGGCCGCCTGCGACGGCCCGGCGCCGTCGTTGTGACGCGCCTGCTCGGTGTAGAAGCCCAGATCGAAGGCGAGCGTGTCGCCCTGGATCTCGTTGCCCACTTCGAGGGGCAGCTCCCACTCGAGCGCGACGCAGTGCATCACGCCGTCGCCGCGGAACGCGTCGCGGTCCGGGTCGTCGGCCGGGTCCGTGAGCTCGTCGTACAGCGTCGCACGGTTGCCGTCGAGCGGGATCCCGTCCCCGTCGGCGAGCTCGGCGAGGACGCTCGCGAGCGTGTCCTCCATGATGACCTTCTCCTGCGTGGCCTGCGCCGCGAGGTTACCGAACACCGTCGGGATGTTCAGCGGGTCGTCGAGGTCGTTGAAGAACAGCGGATCGCCGCCCGCCCCGCCGGCGGGGCCGGCCATCGCCAGCAGGGTGCTGGCGCTGCCGTTGACGTTGATCGTGTAGACGTCGGTCGCGGGGCTGGGCGACGCCGCGCGGGCGTCGTCGGCCGCCGCGGTGGGCGAAGAGAACGTCGTCGAGCCCGTCCCGTTGAACGACTCGCCGTCCGAGAGGACGATATTCTGCTTCGCCACGCCGGGGCGCCCGTTCGCGAGCTCGCTCTGCGCGTCGTCGACGCCCTCGCCGATGTACGTGCCCGTCGCGATACCGCCGCCCGCGAACGGGTTCGGGTCACCGTCGCCGTCGAACGGGGTCGAGCCGGCGCCGCCGCTCACGACGTTCGCGAGCTTCTGCCGCAGGCCCGACAGCGCGCCGTCGACCACGGACAGATCGTCGGTCAGGGGCTGTAAGATCCCGGTCCGGGGTTCGTTGTCGCCGGACTTCTCGCCGTCGAAGTACGCGACGCCGACCTCAACGTCAGCGTTCGCGTTCTGGAGGAAGTCGATGAACTGCCGGGTGCCGAGCTCGACGAGGTCGATCTTCGTCGTCTCATTGTAGGTGGTCCCGTTGATCGCGATGTCGTCCGTGTTGACCAAACCCCCGAACCCGTCGTACAGCATCGAGCCCGAGAAGTCGAGCGTCAGCATGATGTCGACCGGCTCCGCGCCGTCGTACACGTTGTCGCAGTCCTCATCGTACCAGAGCGTCGCCTGGATCGCGTCGCCGAGGTCGCCGAGGTTATCGGGGTCGACGAGCATTTCCGGTTCGGTGCCGGCGCCGCCGTCCTCGCTGACGTTGCCCGCCTGCATCCAGATGTAACCGGGGTTGTCACAGAGGTGGAGCGAGAAGGTGATCTCGCCGGAGTCGCCGGGCTTCACGTCGGTGAGCTGGACCAGCGTCTCCATCTCCTCGCCCGTGACGGGGTCCGTGCCGAAGTCCGCCTCCGAGAGCGGCGGGATGTTGTCGCAGGTCAGCACCGGGAGGTTCGCCCCGTTGCTGTCCGTGTCGTCCTCGTCCGGGAAGTCGCTGTAGCTGAACACCTCGCCGTCGATCTCGACGGACTGCTCGCCGTCGCCGTCGTGGTCCGGGTGCGCGCTGACGAACTGGTGCCCCTCGCCGAAGTCGTACGTCTGCTGCCAGTCGACGAGCAGGTCGAGCTGGCCCGCGGTGAGGGTGTTCCCGTCGAACGACTCGGTGTCGTTGAAGTACGCCGTGGTGCCGAGGCCGGCGCCCGCGGAGGCCACGCCGACCGCGCCGAGGCCCGCCAGCATCTTGCGCCGCGACAGTCCGATCGTGTCGAATTTCTTGTTGTCTGTCATGATTGTGAATCCCCGAGGGGAGTCCCACCGACGGAGTCGAACCGTCGTCCCGGCCGCCCGCGCGGGTCCGGAATGGGTGGTGGTCGGAATTCGTCGCGAGCGCGCAGTCCCGCCCGCGATCGGGCGGACGTTGCGCGTTCGGCGACGCTTATTCGACGCTGATGTCGAAGGCGACGCCCTCCTCTGCGGTCATGTCGTAGTCTCCCTGAAGGTTGACCTCCACGTTGCCGCTGATGGTGAACGCGTTCGCGACGTCCGCGGCGTCGGTGTCGAACACGAGGTAGGTGACATCGCGGTCGGAACCGTCGTCGTCATTCGACGCGGAGATCGCGTCGGGACCGCTGAGCGACACGGGGGTGCCGTCCAGGTCCAGTGCGAGGTCCGTCACGGAGACGGTCGCCTCGTCGGCCTTCGTCGTGATGCCGAGCTTCCCGCTGGGGGCGGGAATCGTGCTAGCCACGTTCACGCCGTCAAGGGTGAACGAGGCGTTACCGCTGCCGTCGTAGGTGTAGCTGAACGGGACGGGGTTCCCGGGCGTCCAGACGTAGTTGGCCGTGTCGGCGCTGCCGACGTCGGGGCCGACCGCGACCTCCCACGTGTTCTGACCACCGAAGCGGCCGCGGGCGAAGGAGGTCTCCTGTTCGGTGTCGAACTCCTCCTGCTTGGCGAAGCCCTCGCCGGTCGTAGTCGTGATAGAGGGTTCACACGGGTTCGCCGTGCCGTCGTTGTGGCGCGACTGGACCGCGTGGAACTCGAAGTTCATCGTCAGCGAGTCCGACTGGATCTCGTTGCCGACCGTCGTCGGGATCTCCCACGAGAGGCACACGCACGGGCCGGTGATGAACGCCTCGCCCTCGTCGGGCTCGACCACGTCGGCGTACTCCGCCTGCTCGCCGGGAACGAGGCCGGCCATCCCGTCGCCGTCGAGGGCCGCGCCGCTGGAGATCGCCGCGATGACGTCGACGAGCGAGCCGGAGACGATCTCTCCGTCTGCGAGCGGTTCGCCGTCCTCGTCACAGTAGGCGAGACTCGCAACGATCGAGTCGCCGAGCTCGCCGAGGTCGGGCGTGTCGTCGACGGCCGACTCGGGTTCGTTGATGCCGTTCTCCGCCTGCGAGAGGTCACCGCACGCCCACATGTACGAGGGGTTGTCGACGATCTCGAAGCAGAACTTCACCTCGCCGGAGTCGCCGGGCTTCACGTCTTCAAGGTCGTAGAACATTCCCGCGGGGGTGCCGTCCTGCTCACCGGCCGCCGTTTCGGCCTGGTTCACTACCGTCCCGTCGCTGTCGTACGAGGCGTCGTAGTTGACGAACAAGTCGAGCGAGCCCGCAGTCAGGGTGTTGTTCTCGAACGTCTCCGTGTCGTTGAAGTACGCCGTGGTGCCGAGGCCCGCGCCCGCGGAGGCCACGCCGACCGCACCGAGTCCGACCAGCATCTTGCGCCGCGATAGTCCGATTTTGTCGTCGTTCATTGTGTATCATCCCCGAAGGGAACTCCCGGCGGCGGTCGCGAACCGCCGCGTCGGCCGCCCGAAGGCGCCGAGCCGGGAACCGGACGAAGGTGTCGTCCGGGGCCGCGTCGCTCCGAGGAGCTAGTTCGGATCGCTCACGTTGCCGGTGCCGTTGGGGGCGGGACCGGGGCTGGTGCTGTTCACGTCGGTCCCGTTGAACGCCACCTGCGGGTTGTCGTTGTGCCGCGACTGCTCGGCGTAGACGGCCAGATCGAAGCTCACGGAGTCGGTCTGGATCTCGTTGCCGACCTCCGCCGGGAGCGTCCACTCGAAGCCGATGCACTGCGTGGTCGCGCCGGGGTACGGCTGCCGACCCTCCTCCTGGCGGTTGCCGTCGAGCGCCTCGCCGTCGGCCAGTTCCGCGAAGACCTCGCTCATCGTGCCGGAGAGGATCTTCTGTTCGCCCGCGAGGACGATCTGCGCGATCTCGGCGTAGACGGTGTCGAGGTCGGACGGGTCGGGCGCGACGAAGGCGTCGTCGGAAGAGCTGGCGACGCTCTCCAACAGACCGGTGTCGGCGTTCCCGAGCGCGATGGTGAAGATGCGGATCCCGTTGTTTTTGGCGTCGGTCGCGGCGTCGGTCGCGGCGGTCTCGTTAGACTGCCCGTCGCTCAGCAGGATCATCACCTTCGACGCGCCCGGCGTGGCGATGGTGCCGTTGAGGAGCTCGTCTTCGCCCTCGATGATACCGGCGGCGATCGAGGTGCCGCCGCCCGCGGTGTAGTTGTTGATCGCGTTCTGAACAGCCTGGTAGTTGGTCGTCAGCTCCTGGTCGGTCAACGCGCCGGAATTGAACGAGATCGCCGCGGCCTCGTCGGGCGACGAGAGGTTCCCGACGAAGCTGGTCGCGGCCGTCTTCAGCGAGGAGAGCGCGGATCCGCCCATCGAGCCGGAAACGTCGCTGACTAAGGCGACCTCCAGCTCCTGCTGCTGGCCCGTGCCGGTGGGCTCGTACACGTTGTCGCAGTCCTCGTCGTACCAGACGCAGACCTCGATGGCGTCGGCGAGTTCGCCGACTCCGTCGGTGTCTTCGCCCTCGTCTTCCAGTTCGGGCTCGGACTGACCGTTCTCCGCGTTCTCGGTCAGCTCGCCCGCGAGGTAGAGGTACGCGGGGTTGTCACAGATGTGAATGCTGATCGTGACCTCGCCGGAGTCGCCGGGCTTCACGTCGTCGAGCGTGAAGATCGGGATCCCGTCGCCGTTGACGAGGAACTCGTCCGCCTCGGGCGAACAGAAGTCGAACATCTCGTCGTCCTGCACGTAGTTTTCCCATTCTTGCATGTCCCCGGGGCTGGGCGCTTGGCCGATCAGGTACTGTCCGTCGCCGAGATCCTGCGCTAAGAACTCTTCGTCGCCGCCGGCGTACCCCATCGCCCGAATGTCGTCCAAACGGCCGGGACCGCCGAGGTACGTCGACTTGTAATCCAGCTTCAGGTCGAGCTCGCCCGCGGTGAGCGTGTTGTTAGTGAACGACTCGGTGTCGTTGAAGTACGCCGTAGTACCGAGTCCCGCGCCCGCGGACGCGACGCCGACGGCGCCGAGGCCCGCGAGCACCTTGCGCCGCGAGAGTCCGATTGTGTCGTTTGTGTCTTGGCTCATGGTTTCTCTCCCGACTCGCCCCCCGTCCGCGCTGGGCTGACCGAATCGGTTACTCTCTCCTCCGGGGGGTACCCACGTAGTTACGAACATCCACGTCACCGTCGAACGCCCGATTCCAACCGATAGAACGTCTCACGCCGCAGGTCAAAGAGTCCGTTCGACCGACGGTCCGGCGTCCCTACTCCGGTGGTTATTGCCGGTAGGTGCGCCGTACCGCTGCCGCCGAACGCGGCACGGAGACCGTACTTGTTGGGTCGGATCCGACAGGGACGCCGTACTTTCCCCCCTCGATCGGCGGCTCCCACGGGTATCGAGCGCATACATATACCCTCATCAGTCGCACTGAGTGACAGAACCCGGACGCCGCCGAGCGCGGCCTTCGGACCCCTACCTCATGAAACTCCGAAACGACGTGTTACCGGCCGAACAAGTGTATTCCATCCTCGCGAACGAGCGCCGACGGCGCGCGATCGAACAGCTCAGCTCCGTCGGCGGGCCCGTCTCGGTCAACGAGCTGTCGACGCTCGTCGCGGGCCGCGAGACCGGCGAGAGCCCGCCGCCGAAGCGCGCTCGCGAGAGCGTGTACACGTCGCTGGTCCAGACGCATCTCCCGAAGCTGGCGGCCGCGGGCGTGATAACGTACGACCGCGAGACGCAGACCATCGAGCTCTCGCGACGCGCGCGCGACGTGCGGCTCTACACGGAGATCCTCGCGCCCGGCGGCGCGACGTGGTCGGAACTCTACCGCGCGCTCGCCGTGGGCTCGCTGCTCGTCGTGCTCGCGGCGCTCCTCGACGTCCCGCTCGTGTCGGCCGTCGACCCGATCCTCTGGACCAGCCTCGGACTCGGCGCCTTCGCCGCCGCCAGCGCGGTCCAGCTGTGGGTCAACCGCTTCTCGGTGCTCCGGCAGCTTCGGCTCCGGTGACGGGCTCGAAAAAGGACTCCTTCTCCGTCGTACTCCGCTCTCGTATCCGAACCGTCGGTCTCCCCTACTCGGCGGCGGCCGCGACCGACTCGGGGAGGCGTAGTTCGAACAGCCGCGCGTCGCAGCCGGCGCATCGTCCGGCGACCACGTCGTAGCTCGAACAGCAGGACTCGACGACGCGCTCTTCGAGCCCGACTTCGCCGGCGCAGCTCGGACACTCATCGACGAACAGCCTGAGCGCGCCGAGCACCGCGCTGCGGTCCGCGAGCGCCAGCGTCGTCCAGTCGCCGCGGGTCGCCGTCAGCACTCGGTCGGCCGCGACGTCCGCCCGGAACGCCGCGCGCGACTCCCAGTGACCGATCTTCTCGTCGCCCGCGTACGCGAACCCGACGCCCTCGTACCAGTCGATCGCCAGCTCGTCGGCGTCGATCCCGGTAAGCGTCGCGAGCGCCGCCACGTCATCGCGGTCGCTTCGGTCCCCGTCGACGCCAGTGTCCCTCGGCTCGCCCGTCGCCGCCGCCCGCCACGCCGACGCGAACTCGGGCGCGAACGCGAAGTCGTCGCCGGCGGGCGTCTCGACGAGGATGTCGGCGTCGAGCAGGTACGTCTCCGGATCGACCTCGCCCGACGGACGGGCGGTTATCCCCCTCGAACCGGGCGTTTTCCCGAACAGCGCGAGGACGCGCTCGGGGAGGTACCGCTTCGTGAGTTCGGGCGTACCCGGCACGAGGTAGCCGCGCAGCCAGATCGCCGCGAGCGCGGCGCCGAACCCGGCCGTGCCGAGGAGCGGGGCACCGACCGCGGCCACCGCGGTCGCCCCGACCGCCGCGATCCCGACGTTGACGATCGTACAGGGGAGACAGCGGTTCTCCCCGGTGTACTCGGGCTGTCGGAGTCGATCGACGGCGACGCGCGCGGGCTCTCGAAGGCGACCTGCGGCCGTGTCTCGTGACGCGTTCATACCGCTCGAACGGCGCCTACCCGCCTATGTATGCGCCGCCTACCACCGCGTGCGCCGCCTACTGCCGCCGCGTACGCCGCTACTGCCGCCGCGGGCCTCATCCCCGATCCGATCGTTACAGAATAATTATGATATCGGGCAAAATCAGCTCGCTAAATAGCGCCTTTATTTCAAAATCACCATTATATCGGCTTTCAAACTGTTTTCTGAGTCTTCTTCGAACCGGATTTATTGCGATCGCACTCGCTGCCACACTAACAGAAAGTGATATGTAATGTCGGCTTAATCTACTTACAATACAAATGGGTGAGCCATGACACCGCAACTCATTGGGTCGGAAGAGCGCTCGCTCGCTGACGCGGACGGTCCGTCGCGCGACGAGGTGTTCACGGCGCTGAGCAACGCGCGGCGTCGGAACGTGATCAAGTATCTGAAAACTAACGGCGCCGAGGCGCGCGTCCGCGACATCGCCGAGCAGCTGGCGGCGTGGGAGAACGACCTCGAGATCCCCGAAGTGACGTACAAGCAGCGCAAGCGAGTGTACACGGCGCTTCACCAGTCGCACCTCCCGAAGCTGGCCGCCAGCGGCTTCATCGACTACGAGTCCGACCGGGGGTTGGTGTCGCTCACCGAGGAGAGCCGCCAGCTGGAGGTGTACCTGGAGATCGTCTCGGACAACGAGATCCTCTGGAGCGAGTACTACGTCGGGCTCGCGGTCGTGTGCGGGCTGCTGGCGACGGCGGCGTGGGTCGGTACCGTCCCGTTCGGCGCGGTCTCGGGGTACGCGTACGCGACGCTTTTCGCGCTCGTGTTCGGCGTCTCCGGTCTGGTCCACCGAACGGTGACGCGCCGCAACCGGATCGGATAGTTCCAGCTCGGCCCGACACCCGCAGGGTTTTACGCTCACACGGCGGGAGTACGGACATATGGCAACGGGGATCGTCGGGGAGTTCCTCGATCTCAAGGCGGAGACGGACGCGGACGTCCTCGCGATGCAGTGCGGCGACTTCTACGAGTTCTTCGCGGACGACGCGGAGCTCGTCGCGGACGAGCTCGACCTGAGCATCTCGCAGAAGTCCTCCCACGGCTCGTCGTACCCGATGGCGGGCGTGCCGCTGTCGGAGCTGACGCCGTACGTGAACGCCCTCGTCGAGCGCGGCTACCGCGTCGCGGTCGCCGACCAGTACGAGACCGACGGCGGCGACCACGCCCGCGAAATCGTCCGGGTCGTCACGCCCGGCACCGTCCTCGAGACGAGCGACGACGACGCGCGCTACCTCGCGGCGGTGGTGCGGTACGAGGGGACCGATTCCGACGCCGACGGCCCCTACGGGCTCGCGTTCGCGGACGTGACCACGGGGCGGTTCCTCGCGACGACGGTCGACGACGGCGGCGACCTGCGCGCCGAGCTGTACCGGTTCGACCCTGCGGAGGTGCTTCCCGGGCCGCAGGTCCGCAACGACGACGACCTCCTCGGGGCGGTCCGCGAGGACCTCTCGGGGCGCGTGACCGCCTTCGACGGCGAGGCGTTCGCGACCGGCCGCGCGCAGCACGCCGTGCGCGAGCAGTTCGGCCGCGAGACGACCGACAGCGTCGGGCTCGACTCCGAGCTCGCGGTCCGGGCCGCGGGCGCGGTCCTCTCGTACGTCGAGGAGACGGGTGCAGGCGTGCTGGCCTCGATGACGCGCCTCACCGCCTACGGCGCCGACGACCGCGTTGACGTCGACGCGACCACGCAGCGCAACCTCGAAATCACGGAGACGATGCGGGGCGACGCCGACGGATCGCTGTTCGACACCGTCGACCACACCGTCACGGCCGCCGGCGGGCGCCTGCTCCGCGAGTGGCTCACCCGCCCGCGGCGCGACCGCGAGACGCTCGCCGACCGCCTCGACGCGGTCGAGGCGCTGGCGTCTGCGGCGCTCGCCCGCGACCGGCTCCGCGAGGTGCTCGGCGACGCGTACGACCTCGAACGGCTCGCGGCGCGCACGACGAGCGGGAGCGCGGGCGCGCGCGAACTGCTCTCGGTCCGCGACACGCTCGCGCTGCTCCCGGACCTCGCCGACGCGATAGGGGGGACCGCGCTCGCCGACTCGCCCGCGGCCGCCGTCCTCGACCGCGTCGACCGCGACGCCGCGGCCGACCTGCGCGATGAGCTCGCCGAGGCGCTCGCGGAGGACCCGCCGAAGGCGAAGACGGGCGGCGGACTGCTGAAGGAGGGGTACGACGAGGAGCTCGACGAGCTGATCGAGCGCCACGAGTCCGCGAAGTCGTGGCTCGACGGGCTCGCGGAGCGCGAGAAGCGAGAGCACGGGCTCAGCCACGTCACCGTCGACCGCAACAAGACGGACGGCTACTACATTCAGGTCGGGAAGTCGGTCGCGGATCAGGTCCCGGAACACTACCGGGAGATCAAGACGCTGAAGAACTCGAAGCGGTTCGTCACCGACGAGCTCGACGAGAAGGAGCGGGAGGTCCTCCGCCTGGAGGAGGCCCGCGGCGAGCTGGAGTACGAACTGTTCGAGGCGCTGCGCGAGCGCGTCGCCGAGCGCGCCGAGCTGCTCCAGGACGCCGGGCGGGCGATCGCGGAGCTCGACGCGCTCGCCTCGCTCGCGACCCACGCCGCCAAGCGGGATTGGACGCGCCCGGAGCTCACCGACGAGCGCCGGCTCGACGTCGAGGCCGGGCGCCACCCCGTCGTCGAGGGGACGACCGACTTCGTCCCGAACGACCTCCGGCTCGACGCCGAGCGCGGCTTCCTGATCGTCACCGGCCCGAACATGAGCGGGAAGTCGACGTACATGCGCCAGGCCGCGCTGATCCAGCTGCTCGCGCAGGCCGGGTCGTTCGTCCCCGCCCGCGCCGCCGAGGTGGGGCTCGTCGACGGCATCTACACCCGCGTGGGCGCGCTCGACGAGCTGGCGCAGGGCCGCTCGACGTTCATGGTCGAGATGCAGGAGCTGTCGAACATCCTCCACTCGGCGACCGAGGACTCCCTCGTGATCTTGGACGAGGTCGGCCGCGGCACGGCCACCTACGACGGCATCTCCATCGCGTGGGCCGCGACCGAGTACCTCCACAACGAGGTCCGGGCGCGGACCCTCTTCGCCACCCACTATCACGAGTTGACGACGCTGGCCGACCACCTCCCGCGCGTCGCGAACGTCCACGTCGCCGTCGACGAGCGTGACGGCGAAGTGACCTTCCTCCGCACCGTCCGCGACGGCCCGACGAACCGCTCGTACGGGGTCCACGTCGCCGACCTCGCGGGCGTCCCCGACCCCGTCGTCTCGCGCGCGGACGAGGTCCTCGACCGGCTCCGGGAGGAGAAGGCGATCGAGGCCCGCGGCTCGCGGAGCGGGGGGACCGGCGACGGTGCGGGCTCGGGCGCCGACGGCACAGGGGACACGCAGCAGGTCGTCTTCGATCTCTCGTCGGGGTCGTTCTCGGGGGCGATGAGGGGGCGGCGGCGGACGGGGCGACAACGGCCGACGCCTCGGACTCCGGCGGGAGCCGAAACGGAGCGGACAGCGGGTCGATGGCGGCCGGTTCCGGCGAGCGCGCGGAGACCGCAGAGTCTGCGGCGCCCGCGGCCGCCGACCGACTCGACCCCGAGACCCGCGCCGTGATCGAGGAGCTGAGCGACGTCGACGTCGCGGAGACCCCCCCGGTGGAGCTGCTCTCGCGGGTCCAGGAGTGGCAGGACCGGCTGGACTGACCCCCCGGGATCCGAGCGCCCGATTCGGGTGCGTCTGACGTAAGAACTAATGTCTAACCTCGTCGTGTGGTGTGTATGGGCATCATGAGCAAGATCCTCGGCGGGGGTGGGAGCCGCTCCGTCGACGATTACGTCGAGCTCGACGCGGACGACTTCGCCGACGCGCACGCGGAGACGGGCACGCAGGTACACTTCGCCGAGATCGGCGACCAGAGCGACGTCATCCCGATCAAGGACGCGGTGTACGACGGCGACTTCGTCATCGCTGACATCACCCGCCACTCCACGTCGGACCGGACGATAGAACACGTCTACGACGAGCTCCGTCAGGTGGTCGAGGAGGTCGACGGCGACATCGTCCAGAAGGGCGACGACCAGATCATCGTCACTCCGACCGGCGTCAAGGTCTCACGGCAGAAGCTGTAACCGCCGCGTTCCGGCGGTCTCGCACCGCTCCTCTGTCTGCCGTCCCGCTTTTCCGCACCCGATTCGGTCCCACCGGTCGAACCGTGTCATATATGCCGTTCTCCCGCCCACGTAGAGTCGAATGGACGAGCCGGTCCTGCTGACGGGCGCCGGCGGACGGGTGGGACAGGCCATCCTCCGCGGTCTCGGCGACGAGTACGACTGGCGGCTCCTCGACCGCGAGCCGCTCCCGGCCGCGAAGGTGCCCGACGGGGTCACCGACGCCGACCGGTACGTCGCCGACATCACCGACGAGCGCGCCGTCCGCGAGGCGGTCGCCGACGTCGGCGCGGTGATCCACCTCGCCGGCGACCCACGGAAGACCGCGCCGTGGGACTCTGTCCTCCGGAACAACATCGACGGGACGCAGGTCGTGATGCGCGCGGCCGCCGAGGCGGGCGTCGAGCGGTTCGCGTTCGCCTCCTCGAACCACGCCGTCGGCGGCTACGAGACGGACGAGCGGACCCCCGACCTCTACCGCCCCGAGGACGACTACCGGCTCGACGGCAGCGAGCTCCCCCGCCCCGGCAACCTCTACGGCGTCTCGAAGGCGGCCGGCGAGTCGCTCGGGCGCTTCTACCACGACGAGTTCGACATGAGCGTCGTCTGCGTCCGCATCGGCAACCTCACCAAGGACCACCCGCCCCGAGAGTACGAGCGGGGGCAGGCGATGTGGCTCTCGCACCGCGACTGCGCGCACCTGTTCGACCGCTGTCTCCGAGCCGAGTACGGCTACGAGATCGTGTACGGCATCTCGAACAACGACCGTCGCTACTACTCCATCGAGCGCGCCCGCGAGGCGCTCGGCTACGACCCCGCCGACAACTCCGCCGATTACACCTTCGAGGGCAAACCCAAGTCCGACAGCGACACCGAGACGAACGGCGATCGCTACGACGACGACTCGTTCGCGTCGGACGCCGATCGGCCCGCACCCGAGTCGCCCGCCGAACCCAACTTCCCCGCCGACCCGGACGACGCCTGACCGGCTCGACGGGCCGTTGCCCGCTTCTCGGGCCGAATCGGCTAAAACAGGCCGTCGACGTCGCGCCGCTTCCGCGCCTCGCGCTCGACGTGATCGCCCAGCCGCGCGGCCACCTGCGGCCGCGCATCCGGCGCCCGGAGGTACGCGAACAGCAGTTCCGCGAACTCGGTCCGTCCAGTCCCCCGCTCCTCGCGAGCGAACTCCGCCGCGGTCGCGAGTACCGCTGCGTCGCCCGGCTCGCCCCCCCTCGCCAGCGCCGGCGCCGCGACCCCGGCCGCGGCGAGCGACAGGTCGTCGAACGTCGGCGTCTCGTCGTCGATCCGGATCCGCGGCGCGGTCGCCGCGTCCGTGTCTCCCGTGTCTCCCGGGGTCGCAGCGAGCCGCTCCGCCCACTCCCGGACGGGCCCCAGCTCGACTCCGCGCGGATCGGAGATATTCGCCAGCGCCGCGACGGCGTTGTCCGCGCGCTCCGCCGCCCCGGAGCGGTCGCCGTCGCTCGCGCGGTGCGTCGCCGCCGCGGTCGCGGCCAGCCCCCGGAGCAGTCGCTCGACGTCGTCGGGAGTGTCACTGTCGGCGTCGCTATCGTCGCCGTCCGATGGCTGTCGTTCACCTTCCCAGACGTCGCGGGCCGCGAGGAACTGCCCCTCGTTGAACAGCGCGGCGCCGGCGGTGATCGCGACTGACGCGGAGAGGGCGTCGCGCGCGCCTCGGTCCGGAGCGGAGTCGCGGTCGGTCACGCCTCGCGGTCGGCGGCGGCGAGTGATAAATGGCGAGTTCTGGGGTCGGGAAAGCGGTGGGGGAAGTGGAGGGGAAGGTCAGCGGGGAAGTGGAGGGGAAGGTCAGCGGAGAGGAGGCGGAGGCACTCGCCCGCGCCGGATACGTCAGGCCTCTCGGACGGTGCCGTCGTCGTCCGGCAGGCGGAACGTCCGGTCGACCGCGCTCGGGTGCCGTCGGTGAAGCGCCGCGCCGGCGACGGCGCCGCAGAGGGCCGCCAGCGCGACCGCGGCGGCGACCGGGAACGAGAGGACCGCGATCGTCATTACCGGCAGCGCCGCGAAGGCGATCATCGCGCCGCGCGACGGGAGCGGTTCGGCCGGGTGCGGGCCCGCGTTCGGGTCGGGGTAGTCGGGGTGGTCGGTGCGTCTGGAGGGGGATCGGTCTGCGTTCATCGTCGGATCGTGGGTGCGGTGCGAGGCGGACGCCTCGCAGGGTGTCGGTTCGGCCGCCTCTGCCCGCGCGCAGCGGGACACTGACGGCGGAGCGGGGTCTCGGGGCGTCGGGAGAAGACGGCGCTCGTCACGGCGGACGAGTCGGCCGTCCCCGCGTCGGGGGTCACGCGGCGACGGCGCCGAGGAGAGCGGCGACCGGTCCGCGGGCCCGTTTCCGGACGCTCCGGCGGGGGGCGAACGTGGGGATGGGGTCGCGGACGGTCATGGGTTCGACCCGGCGGTGGGGGACCAGCCGGGCGTGGTACCACCGAGTAACGGAACCGAATTAATAGTTGTTTGTGTGTGTGATACAATACCGTGCTTTCCCTGTCGCCCCGGTCCGGCCGACCGGCACGCCCACCAGTACACTAAGGGAGACGGGGCGCGTATATCCGGTAGACGTGTCCAGTAGCCTGCTGCCGGTGATCGCGGTGGTACTCGTGTCGGGGCTCGCGGTCCAGCTCCTCGCTCACCGGCTCCGGGTGCCGAGCGTCATCTTCTACCTCGCGATCGGGGTGGTGTTGGGACCCGAGCTGCTGGGGCTGGTCACGCTGGAGACGTTCGGCGACGGACTGGAGATCATCGTCGGGCTCAGCGTCGCGATCATCGTCTTCGAGGGGGCGTTCGCGCTTCAGTTCGACCGGATCCGGCGCGCGTCGACGGTGTCGCTCCGGCTGGTGACGATCAGCGCGGTCGTGATGTTCCTCGGCACCGCGGCGGCGGTCCGCGCGTTCACCGACGGCACGTGGGAAATCGCACTGCTGATCGGCGCGCTGCTGGTGGCGACCGGGCCGACCGTCATCACGCCGATCCTCAACGTGGTCCGGGTCCGGGACCACGTCGCGACCGCGCTGGAGACGGAGGGGATCGTCAACGACGTGACGGCCGCGATCGTCGCGGTCGTCATCTTCGAGACGCTGCTGCTCGACGACCTCGGCGTCCCCGCGACGGTGCTATCCTTCCTCCAGCGGTTCGGCGTCGGCGTCGCCGCGGGGCTGCTCGCCACCGTCATCATCTACGTGTTGCTGGAGAGCGACCTCGTCCCCGAACGCGACGTGCAGGCGTCGCAGTTCCTCGTGTTGTCGGCCGCGATCGGGTCGTTCGCGGCCGCGGAGGCCGTCGCCGCGGAGGCTGGCATCGCGGCGGCGGCGACGAGCGGGATCCTCCTCGGGAACCTCGGGATCGACAACCGCGAGGAGATAGAGAAGTTCGCGGAGAACACCACTTCGATCGTCCTCTCGTTCGTGTTCATCTCGCTCGCGGCGCTGATCGACGTCGAGGCGATCGCGGGGCTCGGCCTCGGCGTGGTCGCGCTCGTCGCCGTCATCATGCTCGTTCTCCGGCCGCTGGGGGCGTTCCTCGCGACCGTTGGCGTCGAGCGGTTCACCCGGCCGGAGCGGCTGTTCATCGCGAGCGTCGGACCGCGGGGGATCATCCCGGCGAGCGTGGCGACGCTGTTCGCCATCGAGTTGGAGCTCGCGGGCAGTATCGCCGCCGGCGAACTGCTCGTCGGCACGGTGTTCGCGGTCATCTTCGCGACGGTCCTCGTCGAGGCGGGGCTCGCGCGGCAGATCGGAGAGTTCCTCGGAGTGTCACCAATGCGTACGATAATCATCGGCGGGGGTCGGGTCGGTCAGGCGCTCGCCACGCGACTGGAGAACAGGGGCGAGTACGTCGTGGTCGTCGAGTCGGACCCGGACGTCGCCGAGCGCGCGCGCTCGGAGGGGTACACCGTCTACGAGGGGGACGGCAGTGACACGGAGACGCTGCGCGGCGCCCACATCGAGGACGCCAAGCGGTTCATCACGACGACGAGCGACGACGACATCAACCTCCTCGCGTGCCAGCTCGCGATCACCAAGTTCGACGTCGCCTCGGTGTACTCGCGGGTGAACGACCCGGACAACGTCGACGCCTTCGACAGCATCGGCGTCACCGGCATCGACGCCTCGACGGCGACCGCGGTCGCCATCGACGACGAGATCGAGCGACCCGCGCTCACCCACTGGATGAATGAGCTCGGCGACAGCCACGACGTCCAAGAGGTCGAGGTGACCTCGAAGGAGTTCGCGGGCAAGACGATCCGCGACCTCAACGCGCAGATCCCCGACGGCACCTTCGTCGCCGTCGTCAGCCGCGACGGCGAGAACCACGTCCCCTCCGCGGACACCGTCCTCGAAATCGGCGACCACGTGACGTTCATCGGCGACACCGACGCGGTCCGCCAAGCGATGGACCGCTTCCACCCGCACGATTAAGACGTAGAGTGGGTGGTTCGGGTCGGCTACTAAGCGAGGGTACGGTGCGTCGCACTGGCGGTCGGTCATTTATAAATAGTTGATATCGGTTCGGTGACTTCCGCTCAATCTCCGACACCTCGCTTATAAATAACGGACCGAGGAGCGGCGATGACGGCCGCCTAACCTCCAGCCGGACACTTATAAATAGTTGACCACAAATCGACGGCCTACACAGCCAAATCATCAGTCACTCGCGTATAAATAATCAACTACGGATCGGCGGCGGACACCGCCAAAGCCCCAGCCGGGAGGTGGGCGCACGCTCGTTGCGCGCTTCGGTCGTTCGCTTCGCTCACTCCCGCCAGTGCTTACGTCGCCTGCGCCCACCTCCCGGCTGCCCCTTTGAGTCCCACCCCGCACCGCTCCGCACAGCACCTCACACCTCCCCAGCCTCGTCGGTGGTCCTCCGCGTTGCTCCGAACCACCGACTCCCTCGCACGCGCTCCTCGCGGCCGTTTAAAAACGGCCGCTCGGAGGCGCGCGCCACCGCACAACCAACATCACCTAACGTGTCGCGTAGGACCGACACACTGCTCGCAATCGTCGTGAGATTATGACTAAAGAACGTCCTGACGGAGATTTGAACTCGGAAAGACGGTCGGCCTCGCTTCGCTCGGCCGCTGCGACTTTCCTGCTCAAATCTCCGCGGAGTTTCTTTCAGCACGTGCTGCTCGCTACGCTCGCAGCGTTGTGTTAAAAGAAACGTCCTGACGGAGTCTCACGCGAGCGAAGCGAGCGTGAGGCAAGTCAGGACCGAACGCAGCGGCTGCCGAGCGAAGCGAGGCAGCCGCAAAGTGAGCGTCCTGACGGAGATTTGAACTCCGGTCCCTGGCTCCGCAAGCCAAGAGGATAGTCCACTACCCTACCAGGACTCATCTCCACGTACCGCGGTAGAACTTAAGACGGTTACGGTCCGGCGGCCGCGTGCCTGCGGTCCGCACGCACGCGGCGCGGGACGAAGGGTGGAGTAGACGAACGCGCACTCGCGGCGCGGGATGAACACCTTTTGTACCAACGGGCCCCATGCGCCTCTATGAGACGCCTTCGAGCCGCGACCGCGACCCGAACCGGTCGCTCCGCAGGTCGGGCGGACTCCGGCGCGAGCCCGGACCGACGGCAACGCTTATCTACGAACTCACAGAGTACGGAGGTACGCGTATGGGAGCCATAGAGGAGGTGTACGAGGACCTCGACACGGATGTCGAGTTCGAGGAGTTCGAGGCCGCTGTCGAGGACAAAGTCGAGCAGATGGGCGGGCTCGCCGACGAGGAGACCGCCGCGATGCTCATCGCGCACGAGCTGCGCGACGAGGAGGCCGACACCATCGCCGACATCGAGCCGGGGATGAACGACGTGAAGTTCCTCGGCAAGGTGACCGCCATCGGCGAGGTCAAAACCTTCGAGCGCGACGACGAGGAGGCCGAGGAGGGCCGCGTGTGTAACATCGACGTCGCGGACGCCTCGGGCTCTGTCCGGGTCGCGCTGTGGGACGAGATGGCTGCCGCCGCCGAGGAGCAGTTGGAGGTCGGACAGGTGCTCCGCGTCATGGGCCGCCCGAAGGAGGGGTACAGCGGGCTCGAAGTGAGCGCGGACAAGGTCGAACCCGACGAGGACGCCGAGGTCGACGTGCAGGTACTCGACACCTACCGCGTCGAGGACCTCACGCTCGGCGCCTCCGACGTCAACCTCGTCGGACAGGTGCTCGACACTGACTCGATCCGGACGTTCGACCGCGACGACGGCAGCGAGGGGCGCGTAGCGAACCTCACCGTCGGCGACGAGACGGGGCGCGTGCGCGTAACGCTGTGGGACGGCAAGGCCGACCTCGCCGAGGAGTTCGAGGCCGGCGAGGTCGTCGAGGTCGGCGACGGCTACGTCCGCGAGCGCGACGGGGACTTGGAGCTCCACGTCGGCGACCGCGGCACCGTCGAGCGCGTCGACGAGGACGTCGAGTACGTCCCGGAGACGACGGACATCGCCGACCTGGAGATCGGCGAAACCGTCGACGTCGGCGGCGGCGTCATCGAGACGGACCCGGTGCGCACCTTCGACCGCGACGACGGCAGCGAGGGGCAGGTGCGCAACGTCCGGATCAAAGACGAGACGGGCGAGATCCGCGTCGCGCTGTGGGGCGACAAGGCCGACCGCGAGATCGACCTCGCCGACCGCGTCGTCTTCACCGACGTCGAGATCCAGGACGGCTGGCAGGACGACCTCGAGGCGTCCGCGAACTGGCGCTCGACCGTCACCGTCCTCGACGAGGGGAGCGACGCGGCGGCCGGCGTCGCGGACGGGGCGTCGGCCGCGAGCGCCGCTGGAGGCAACGAGGCCGGCGGGAGCGACGACCGCGACGCGGACGAGACCGGTCTCGGCGCCTTCGCCGAGGACGGACGGAAGGCGGCCGCCGAGGCCGTCGCCGGCGAGAGCGGCGAGGGCGAAGCGGGGAGCGCGAGCGGCGGCGCCGCGGCCGCGACGGCGGAGGCGTCGGGCGAGGACGTCGAGTTCACCGGGACGGTCGTCCAGACCGGCGACCCGGTCGTCCTCGACGACGGCCAGCGGACGAGGACGGTCGACACCGACGCGAGCCTCCGGCTCGGCGAGGAGGTAACGGTCCGCGGGCCGGAGCGAGACGGCACCATCGACGCGGACGACGTGTTCTGAGGCGGACGCGTCTTCTGGCCCCGGCGGTCCCCGTCCGGATCCGGCGGGGATGCGGCTAACGGAAAGCGTTATACGATACACGGACGCGTCTGTGTGTATGAGTGTCGAGTTGCCGTTCGCGCCGGTCGACGGGATCATCCGGCGGAACGCGGGGGAACTCCGCGTCAGCGCGGACGCCGCCGAGGAGCTCGCGCGACGGATCCAGTCGCACGGCGCGGAGCTGGCCGTCGACGCGGCCGAGCGGGCGACCGCCGACGGTCGAAAGACGCTGATGGCCGCGGATTTCGGCGTCGAGCAGGTCGTCAGCCGGGAAGACCTCACGCTGCCGGTCGCGCCCATCGACCGGATCGCTCGGCTCCGGATCGACGACCGGTACCGGGTCGGCGTCGACGCGCGGGTCGCGCTGGCCGACATCTTAGAGGACTACGCCGACAACGTCGCGAGCGCGGCCGCGACGCTGGCCCGCCACGCGGACCGACGAACGGTACAGGCCGAGGACATCGAGACGTACTTCGCCCTCTTCGAGTAGATGCGGTTCGGCTACAGCGAGCGGTGTCTCGACCACGACACCGGCGAGCGACACCCGGAGAACCCGGACCGGCTCCGCGCGATCCGCCGCGGCCTCACGAAGCGACACGGCGTCGAGTACGTCGAGGCGGACCCCGCGGAGAAGGCGGCGGTCACGGCGGTCCACGACGCCGACTACGTCGACGAGCTGGAGTCGTTCGTGGCGGACGGCGGCGGGAGCTGGGACCCCGACACCGTCGCCAGCGACGGGACGTGGGACGCTGCGCTCACCTCCGCCGGGCTCGCCCAGTGGGCCGCCCGCGAGGCGCTCGACGGCTCGACCGGTCGACGGACGCCGTTCGCCATCGGCCGCCCGCCGGGCCACCACGCCGTCACCGACGACGCGATGGGGTTCTGCTTTTTCAACAACGCCGCCGTCGCGGCCCAGACCGCGCTCGACGAGGACCTCGCCGACCGCGTCGCGATCTTCGACTGGGACGTCCACCACGGGAACGGCACGCAGGACATCTTCTACGACCGTGGCGACGTGTTCTACGCGTCGATCCACGAGGATGGGCTGTACCCGGACACGGGCGACCTCGACGAGACCGGCGAGGGGGACGGCGAGGGGACCACCGCGAACCTCCCGCTGGCGGCCGGCGCCGGAGACGCCGACTACCTGTACGCCGTCGACGAGGGGATCGCGCCCGCGGTCGACCGGTTCGACCCCGACCTGCTGATCGTCTCGGCGGGGTTCGACGCGCACCGCCACGACCCCATCTCGCGGATGCGCGTCTCCTCCGAGGGGTACGCGCTGTTGACCGATCGGATCCGGACGCTCGCCGACGACGTCGGCGCCGCCGACGCGTACGTGCTGGAGGGCGGCTACGGCCTCGACACGCTCGCCGAGGGCGTCTCCATGGTCCACGAGACGTACGACGGCCGGACGCCCGTCGCCACCGACGAGGACCCGGACGCGAAAACGGAGTCGCTCGTCGACGACCTGCTGGCTGAACTGGACCTGTAGGGCGCGCTCGTCGCTACCGCTCCTCGTTCGTTTTGCGGCAGCGAAAGACGCCCGGAGCGGGATTTGAACCTCGGTCGTTCCGCTCGCTTCGCTCGCTTCACTCTCTGGTTCAAATCCCTTCGTCTGTATTCGTCGACGCCGGACTCGCTCGTCGCTACCGCTCCTCGCTCGTAGTCGGCGTCGACAGAACGCCCGGAGCGGGATTTGAACCGAAATCAGACGTGCTCGCTCACTCCGTTCGCTGCGCGCGACTGATAGGGTTCAAATCCCTCGACGCTTCGCTGCCGCAGTACTCACTCGTCGCTGCCGCTCCTCGTTCGTTTTGCGGCAGCGAAAGACGCCCGGAGCGGGATTTGAACCCGGAGGACTTCGCTCACTGCGTTCGCTCGTCCTCAGATTCAAATCCCTTTTGCGACCGTTTTCGACGAACGGCTCGCTACGCTCGCCGTGTTGTTCGTCGAAAACGCCCGGAGCGGGATTTGAACCCGCGTCACGACCGTGACAGGGTCGTATGATGGGCCACTACACCATCCGGGCAAACAGCGACAGCGCCCCGAAACGGGGGACGCCCGGAGCGGGATTTGAACCCGCGTCACGACCGTGACAGGGTCGTATGATGGGCCACTACACCATCCGGGCTTGTCGCATCAGTTCGTACCCCTGTCTGGCAAATAAGGCTTGTCATCCCTGACGGGAGTGCGGGTCGGTGACAGGGAATTGGGGCGTCCGAGCCGCGACGCCGAGGGGGCAATCGCGGTCGCGGCCGGTATGCTTTTGTGTCGACCTCGCGTGTGTGGGAGTGTCGAACGCCCCGGCCCGTGAGCCGCGCGCGGCAGCGCTTGGTAACTCTTATGCCGCTGGCGTATATACGTATCTGTAGTATCTCGTGATAGCTTCTCCCCACCACCAGCACCCATGGTAGACGTAAGCCAACACGAACTCGTCCCGGACCACGTTCTCCTCGACGACCCCGAAGAGGTCGAGGAGGTCCTGGCGGAGTACGACGTGAAGAAAACGAACTTACCGAAGATCAAACGCACGGATCCCGCGCTCCCCGACGAGGCCGAGGTCGGCGACGTGGTGAAGATCGTTCGCGACTCCCGAACGACCGACGAGGCGGTCGTGTACCGATTAGTCGTCTCATGAACAGGCAAGACCGACGCGTGGTTTCACGCGAGTACTTCTCGGACGAACGGCTCGCCGAACACCACTTCCGCTCGTTCAACAACTTCCTGGACCGCGGCATGCAGGAAGTCGTCGACGAGAAGGAGACCATCGAGACGGACATCGGCGACAAGGAGGGTCAGGAGCCGGTGTACGTCGAGCTCGGCGACGTGCGGATGGTCACCCCGCGCGTCCGCGAGGCCGACGGCTCCGAGGAGCTGCTGTACCCACAGGAGGCGCGGCTCCGAAACATCACCTACTCGGCGCCCGTGTTCATGGAGATGTCCATCGTGCGCGGCGGCGAGGACGAGCCCGAGGAGGTCGTCGACACGACCGAGACCAAGGTCGGCCGGATGCCGATCATGGTCGGCTCGAACAAGTGTAACATGGCGGGCTTCTCCGACGAGGAGCTCATCGACATCGGCGAGGACCCCGTCGACCCCGGCGGCTACTTCATCGTCAACGGCTCCGAGCGCGTGCTGATGACCTCGGAGGACCTGGCGCCGAACAAGATCCTCGCGGAGTACGACTCGAAGTACGGCGACGAGATTCAGGTCGCGAAGACGTTCTCCCAGCGCCGCGGGTACCGCGCCTTGGTACTCTGTGAGCGCAACCGCGAGGGGCTGCTCGAAGTGTCGTTCCCCTCCGTCTCCGGCTCCATCGACTTCGTGACCCTCGTCCGGGCGCTCGGACTCGAGTCCGACGAGGAGATTGTCCACCGCGTCTCTGACGACCCCGAGATCGTGAAGTTCATGCTGGAGAACTTAGAGGAGGCCGACGTCCAGACGACCGAGGGGCGATCGAGACCCTCGGCGAGCGCGTCGCCTCCGGTCAGGGGAAGAACTACCAGCTCAAGCGGGCGAACTACGTCATCGACCGCTACCTCCTGCCGCACCTCCACGAGGAGGGCGTCGACGAGGAGGACGTGCGGATCAACAAGGCGTACTACCTCTGCCGGATGGCCGAGGCGTGCTTCGAGCTCGCCCTCGACCGCCGGGAGGCCGACGATAAGGACCACTACGCGAACAAGCGCCTGAAGGTCTCCGGTGACCTGATGCGCGACCTGTTCCGCACCGCCCTGAACAAGCTGGCGCGCGACGTGAAGTACCAGCTCGAACGCGCCAACATGCGGAACCGGCAGCTCACCGTCAACACCGTCGTGCGCTCCGACGTGTTGACCGAGCGGCTCGAACACCCGATCGCGACCGGGAACTGGGTCGGCGGCCGCTCGGGCGTCTCCCAGCTCGTCGACCGGACGGACTACATGGGCGTGCTCTCGCACCTCCGGCGCCTGCGCTCGCCGCTGTCGCGGTCGCAGCCGCACTTCGAGGCGCGGGACCTCCACGCGACCCAGTGGGGTCGCATCTGTCCCTCCGAGACGCCGGAGGGACCGAACTGCGGGCTCGTGAAGAATTTCGCGCAGGCGATGGAGCTGTCACAGACGGTCGAGGACGAACAGGGGCTGAAACGAGAACTGGCGTCGATGGGTGTCGAGGGGATCCCCGGCATCGAGGGCGTCGAACGACAGACGGCGGACGACTGATCATGGCACAAGCAGAACGCGAAGCGAAGGTGTACGTCAACGGGAGCCTCGTGGGCACCCACGAGAACCCGGACGAGCTCGCCGAACAGATCCGCGAGGCGCGCCGCCGCGGCGACGTCTCGGAGATGGTGAACGTCTCGGTGAAAGACCGGACCCGCGAGGTCATCGTCAACGCCGACGCGGGGCGGGCGCGGCGCCCGCTCATCGTCGTCGAGAACGGCGAGCCGCTCCTCGGCGACGAGGAGATCGAGGCGCTCGAACGCGGCGACGTGGAGTTCGAGGACCTCGTCGAGCGCGGCTACGTCGAGTTCATCGACGCCGAGGAGGAGGAGGACATCCTCGTCGCCGTCGACGAGGAGGACGTGACCGAGGACCACACGCACCTCGAGATCGACCCGCAGCTCGTCTTCGGCATCGGCGCGGGGATGATCCCGTACCCCGAGCACAACGCCTCGCCCCGGATTACGATGGGCGCGGGGATGATGAAGCAGTCGCTCGGGCTCCCCTCCGCGAACTACCGGATCCGGCCCGACACGCGTCAGCACCTCCTCCACTACCCGCAGCTGGCGATGGTGAAGACGCAGACGTCCGACCAGATCAGCTTCGACAAGCGGCCGGCGGCGCAGAACTTCGTCGTCGCCGTGATGTCCTACGAGGGCTTCAACATCGAGGACGCCCTCGTGATGAATCAGGGCTCCGTCGACCGCGCGCTCACCCGCTCGCACTTCTTCCGGACCTACGAGGGCGAGGAGCGCCGCTACCCCGGCGGTCAGGAGGACCGCTTCGAGATCCCCGAACAGGACGTGCGCGGCGCCCGCGGCGAGGACGCCTACACGCACCTCGACGAGGACGGCCTCGTCAACCCCGAGACGAAGGTCGACGAGTCCTCGGTGCTGCTCGGCAAGACCAGCCCGCCGCGCTTCCTTGAGGAGCCCGACGACATGGGCGGGCTCTCCCCGCAGAAGCGCCGCGAGACCTCGGTGACGATGCGCTCGGGCGAGTCGGGCGTCGTCGACACCGTGACGCTGATGGAGGGCGAGGACGGCTCCAAGCTCTCGAAGGTGAAGGTGCGCGACCAGCGCGTCCCCGAGCTGGGCGACAAGTTCGCGTCCCGACACGGCCAGAAGGGCGTCGTGGGCCACCTCGCGCCCCAGGAGGACATGCCGTTTACCGAAGAGGGGTCGTCCCCGACCTCGTGATGAACCCGCACGCGCTGCCGTCGCGGATGACGGTCGGCCACGTGCTGGAGATGCTCGGCGGCAAGGTCGGCTCGCTGCGCGGCTCGCGGGTCGACGGCACGCCGTTCCAGGGCGAAGACGAGGAGGAGCTCCGTGACCAGTTAGAGGAACACGGCTTCGAATCCTCCGGCAAGGAGGTCATGTACTCCGGCGTCACCGGCGAGAAGATCGACGCCGAGATCTTCGTCGGGACGATCTTCTACCACAAGCTGTACCACATGGTGTCGAACAAGCTCCACGCCCGCTCGCGCGGGCCGGTCCAGGTGCTCACGCGCCAGCCGACCGAGGGGCGGGCCCGCGAGGGCGGGCTGCGCGTCGGGGAGATGGAGCGCGACACGATCATCGGCCACGGCGCGTCGATGGTGCTCAACGAGCGACTGTTAGAGTCCTCGGACGCCGAGACGGTCCACGTCTCCGCGGAAACCGGGCTCGTCGCCGTCGAGGACCGCGAGCAGCGCCGCGTGTACGACCCGGTGACGGGCGACGAGGACGACATCCACGAGCTGGAGGTTAGCTACGCGTTCAAGCTCCTGCTCGACGAGATGATCGCCCTCGGCATCCGACCGAAACTCGAACTGGAGGACGCGATTTAGATGTCAACGCAAACACCGAAAGTGCTCGGCGGGATCGACTTCGGCCTCATGGACCCGGAGACGTACCGGGACATGTCCGCGACGAAGGTGATCACGGCCGACACGTACGACGACGACGGCTATCCGATCGACATGGGGCTGATGGACCCGCGACTGGGCGTCATCGACCCCGGCTTAGAGTGTCGAACCTGCGGCTCCCACTCCGGCTCCTGTAACGGCCACTTCGGCCACATCGAGCTGGCCGCCCCGGTCATCCACGTGGGCTTCACCAAGCTCATCCGGCGGCTGCTCCGCTCGACGTGCCGCGAGTGCGGGAAGCTCGCCTTGGACGAGGCGCAGCGCGACGAGTTCCGCGACCGCTACGAGCGGGCGAAGGAGCTGGGCGACGACGAGCACGACGTGCTGAAGGCCGCCGTCCGGCAGGCCCGGAAGGCGTCCACCTGTCCGTTCTGCGGCGAGCCGCAGGCGGACATCAAACACGAGAAGCCGACCACGTACTACGAGGTCCAGGACGTGCTCTCGGGCGACTACTCCGAGCGCATCGCGGCCGCGATGCAGCCCGACGAGGAGGCGGACGACCCGGGCACCTCGCCGCAGGAGCTCGCCGACGAGACCGACATCGCCGTCGACCGGATCAACGAGATCATGGCCGGCGAGTTCCGCCCGCGCAAGGAGGACCGCCGCGCCATCGAGAAGGCGTTAGACGTCGACCTCACCGAGGAGGACATGAACAAGCTGATGCCCTCGGACATCCGCGACTGGTTCGAGGACATTCCGGACGAGGACCTCGAGGTCCTCGGCATCGACTCCGAGCACTCCCGCCCGGAGTGGATGATCCTGACGGTGCTGCCGGTGCCGCCGGTGACCACCCGTCCCTCCATCACGCTGGACAACGGCCAGCGCTCCGAGGACGACCTCACGCACAAGCTGGTCGACATCATCCGGATCAACCAGCGGTTCATGGAGAACCGCGAGGCGGGCGCCCCGCAGCTGATCATCGAGGACCTCTGGGAGCTCTTACAGTACCACGTCACCACGTTCGTCGACAACGAGATCAGCGGGACGCCGCCGGCGCGACACCGCTCCGGCCGCCCCCTCAAGACCCTCAGCCAGCGGCTGAAGGGGAAGGAGGGCCGCTTCCGCGGATCGCTCTCCGGGAAGCGCGTCAACTTCTCCGCTCGTACCGTTATCTCGCCGGACCCGACGCTCTCGCTGAACGAGGTCGGCGTGCCCGACCGCGTGGCGAAGGAGATGACCCAGACGCTCAACGTCACCGAGCGCAACGTCGAGGAGGCGCGCCAGTACGTCCGGAACGGCCCCGAGGCCCACCCCGGCGCCAACTACGTGCGCCGCCCCGACGGTCGCCGGCTGAAGGTGACCGAGAAGAACTGCGAGGAGCTGGCCGAAAAAGTCGAGGCCGACTGGGAGGTAAACCGCCACCTCGTCGACGGCGACATCGTGATCTTCAACCGCCAGCCCTCGCTGCACCGGATGTCCATCATGGCCCACGAGGTCGTGGTGATGCCGTACAAGACGTTCCGGCTCAACACCGTCGTCTGTCCGCCGTACAACGCCGACTTCGACGGCGACGAGATGAACATGCACGCGCTCCAGAACGAGGAGGCCCGCGCCGAGGCCCGCGTCCTTATGCGCGTCCAAGAGCAGATCCTCTCGCCCCGCTTCGGCGGGAACATCATCGGCGCGATCCAGGACCACATCTCCGGCACCTACCTCCTCACCCACTCGAACCCCGAGTTCACGGAGACGCAGGCGCTGGACCTGCTGCGCGCCACGCGCGTGGACGAGCTGCCCGAGGCGGACGGCGTCGACGACGACGGCCGCGAGTTCTGGACCGGCCGGACGCTGTTCTCGGAGCTGCTCCCAGACGATCTGGATCTCTCCTTTACCTCCTCGGCCGGCGACAGCGTCGTCATCGAGGACGGCCAGCTGATCGAGGGGACCATCGACGAGGACGCGGTCGGCGCGTTCGGCGGCGAGGTCGTCGACACGCTCACCAAGGAGTACGGGGAGACCCGCGCCCGCGTGTTCATCAACGAGATCGCGTCGCTGGCGATGCGCGCGATCATGAACTTCGGGTTCTCGATCGGGATCGACGACGAGTCGATCCCGCCGGAGGCCGAAGAGCAGGTCGACGAGGCGATCGAGAGCGCCTACGACCGCGTTCAGGAGCTCATCGAGACGTACGAGGCCGGCGAGCTTGAGTCGCTCCCGGGCCGCGGCGTCGACGAGACGCTCGAGATGAAGATCATGCAGACGCTCGGGAAGGCCCGCGACTCGGCCGGGGAGATCGCCGACCAGCACTTCGGCGACGACAACCCGGCGGTCGTGATGGCCCGCTCGGGCGCCCGCGGCTCGATGCTGAACCTGACGCAGATGGCCGGCTCGGTCGGCCAGCAGGCGGTCCGCGGCGAGCGGATCAACCGCGGCTACGAGGACCGGACGCTCTCGCATTACCGGCCGAACGACCTCTCCTCGGAGGCGCACGGCTTCGTGGAGAACTCCTACCGCGGCGGGCTCACGCCCCAGGAGTTCTTCTTCCACGCGATGGGCGGCCGCGAGGGGCTCGTCGACACGGCGGTCCGGACTTCCAAGTCCGGCTACCTCCAGCGGCGGCTCATCAACGCGCTCTCCGAGTTGGAGGCGCAGTACGACGGCACGGTTCGGGACACCTCGGGCCGGATCGTCCAGTTCGAGTTCGGCGAGGACGGCACCTCGCCGGTGAAGGTCTCCTCCGGCGAGGAGGACGGCATCGACGTCGACGGCATCGTCGACCGCGTCGTCGACGCCGAGTTCGCCTCCGACGAGGAGAAGGAGCGGTTCCTCGGCGAGCGCGAGCCGCCGACGAACCTCTCGGAGCACGCCGGGCCAGGGCTCAACAAGGCCGGCGGGCCGGGGGTGGAGTCCGATGACTGAGTACGACGGCGTCACCGACGACATGGAGGCGGTCGTGGAGGCGACCGAGCTCCCCCGCCGACTCAAGACGAAGGTGTACGACGCCATCGACCGGAAGGCCGAGGAGGCCGGCGAAGTTACCATCGAACAGGCGACCGATATCGTCGAGGGCGTCGTGAACCGCTACGAGCAGACGCGGGTCGACCCGCTCGACCCGGTCGGGACGGTCTCGGCGCAGTCGATCGGCGAGCCCGGGACGCAGATGAGCGTCCCGCACGACGAGCGCGTCGTGGTTCGGCGGAACGGAACGACCGACATCGTCGAGATCGGTCCGCTCGTCGACGAGGTACTCACGTCCCGCGAGTCCCGGTCAGTAGACGACCACGAGGTCGGGCTCGCGCCCGACGGGCTGGAGACGCTCAGCCTCGACGGCGACGAGGGTGTGCGCTGGAAGCCCGTCGAAGAGGTCAGTCGCCACGACGCGCCGGACGAGCTGCTTCGGTTCGAACTCGAGTCCGGTCGGACGATCCGGGCGACGAAGGCCCACTCGTTCGTCACCCGACGCGACAACGAGGTCGTCCCGGTCACCGGCAACGAGCTCGAAACGGGCGACTGGCTCCCGGTCGTCGGATCGTACGAGAGCGACGGCGACGACGAGGTCGACCTCCGGGAGTACCTCCCAGCAACCGATTACTGGTACACCTCGACGCTCGCTGACGGCGGCGTCGACACCGCTCCGGTCGGAGCGGATCAGCTCCGCAACAAGCGCGACGCGCTCGACGCGGGAGACCTCGACGAAGAGACCGTCTATCCGACCGGCGGGACGGTCGGTCTCCCGGAACGCTTCCCGCTCGACGCGGATACCGGGTTCTTCGTCGGCGCGTGGCTCGCGGAAGGGTCGCTGACGGACCACTACGTCTCCGTCTCGAACGTCGACGAGACGTTCCAAGACGGGATTCGAACGTTCGCCGACCGGTTCGACCTCTCGGTGAACGAGTACGAGAACGACAGCGGGTTCGCCCGCGGTTACGACGTTCGCGTGAACGGGACGATCCTCGCCGACTTCCTGCGCGCTGCGTGTACGGAAGACGAGCGGAAGATCGTTCCGGGCTTCGCGTTCGGCGCGAACGACGAGTTCGTCCGGGGGCTGCTCCGTGGGTACTTCAGCGGCGACGGCAACGTCGCGGAAAGCGCGGTCCGTTCCAGTTCGACGAGCGACCGGCTCACCGCGGGAATCGCGCTGCTGCTCGCTCGCTTCGACGTGTACGCGACACTCGGCGAACAGGACGCGTCGCGGACGCTCCGCGTGCCGAAGAAACACGTCCAGCGCTTCGCCGACCGGATCGGGATGGTCGGCGAGCGGGGGGACGAACTCGACGCCGCGGCCGCCGAAATCGATGAGACGGGGCCGGACGCCACCGATCAGGTTCCGAACTTCGGTGACGCGCTCCGCGAGGTCGCGTCCGACGCCGGCATTCCGAGCCGACAGGTAAACGCGGCGTCGAACCGCCAGCGGATCGGCCGCTCCCGGCTCCGACGGCTCGTTGACGAAGCGGAGGAGGCCGGCGTCGACTCGGAGGCGCTCGACGAACTCCGTCAGGCGGTCGATGGCGACGTTGTGTGGGACCGCATCGAGTCGATCGAAGCCGTACCGACGGAACACGACCACGTGTACGACTTCTCCGTCGAGGGACTGGAGACGTTCACCACGGCAGAAGGCGTCGTGACGCACAACACGATGAACACGTTCCACTACGCTGGCGTCGCAGAAATCGACGTCACGCAGGGGCTCCCCCGGCTCATCGAGCTGGTGGACGCCCGGAAGACGCCGGACACGCCGATGATGACGGTCCACCTCGACGGCGAGTACGCGACCGACCGCGAGAAGGCTCACGAGGTCGTCTGGTCGATCGAGGCCACGCGCATCCTCGCGCTCGGCGACGTGTCGACGAACGTCGCAGACATGCTGGTCCGGATCGACTTAAACGACGACACGCTCTTGGAGCGGTGGCCAACCCACTCCGACGCGACGGAGGTCGCGGAGATCATCGCCGAGACGATCGAGGACTCGCTGGGCGTCGACGCCCGGCAGGCCGGCACGGTCATCGAGTTCGGTCCCAACGAGCCGAGCTACCGCGAGCTGCTCCAGCTCGTCGAGAAGCTCCGGGAGATCGTGTTCAAGGGGATCGAGGAGATCGAGCGCGTCGTCATCCGCAAAGAGGAGATCGACGGCGACGAGGAGTTCGTCCTCTACACCGAGGGGTCGGCGTTCGGCGACACCCTCGACATCGAGGGCGTCGACGCCTCGCGGACGACGTGTAACAACATCCACGAGATCTACCGCAACCTCGGGGTCGAGGCCGCCCGCGAGACGATCATCGACGAGACGAAGAACACGCTCGAAGAGCAGGGGCTCGACGACGTGAACGTCCGCCACCTCATGCTCGTCGCCGACATCATGACGAACAACGGCGAGATCGAATCGATCGGCCGGCACGGCATCTCCGGCAACAAGGACTCGGTGCTCGCGCGCGCGGCGTTCGAGGTGACGGTCAACCACCTGCTCGACGCCGCGATCCACGGCGAGTACGACGACCTCGACGGCGTCATCGAGAACGTCATCGCCGGCAAGCCCATCTCGATGGGGACCGGCGACGTCGACCTCCGGATGGGGTCGCGCGTCGTGAGCGACGACTAATGTACGTCGAGCTCTCCGACGAGGCGCGGCAGTACATCGGTCGGTTCGACGAGCTGACCGGGGTCACGCCGACGGACTGCCTCGTGGAGGGCGACCGGCTCGTGTTCGTGGTCCCGGCCGGCGAGATGGCGAGCGCGATCGGCCAGGGCGGCGAGACCGTCGCGGAGGCCGAGCGGCGGCTCGACAAGTCGATCGAACTGGTCGAGGACGCCGACACCGCCGAGGCGTTCGTCGCGAGCGCGCTCGCGCCGGCGGCCGTCAACGCCGTCACCATCTCCGAGCAGAACGACCGCGTGGCGTACGTCGAGGTCGACGAAGCGGACCGGGGCGTCGCCATCGGCGCGGAGGGCGCGAACATCGAGACTGCCCGCCAGCTCGCGGAGCGGCACTACGACATCGACGACGTCCAGCTGACCTGAGCCGGGAACCCGCGCCCTTTTGCCGCCCCGCCCGTTTCTCGTCGTATGAACCGGAGACGCTTCCTCGCCGGGGTCGGCGCCGGAGCCGCGGTCGGCGCCGCCGGTTGTCTCGGCGGCGACTCGGCGGAGCGACCCTTCCCCGACGCCGACTGGCGGGCGGAGGACGGCCTCGACGTCGCGACGCTCGCGGAGCGACACGCCGACGCGCTCGTCGACGCCGGGGGCGCCACACTCTCGTCGACGGCGGCGACGAGCCACGAGGGCGACGCGGAGCCGAGCCCGTGGCTCCCCTCACAGGAGTACGAGTCGCGGTACGACCTCGAAAACGGGCGCCAGTACGTGCGACAGGAGGTGACCGAGACCGACGAGCCGGACGTCTCGGAGCTGTACGTCGCCGACGGGACGGCGTTCATCCGCCGGCGGACCGCCGACGGGACGCGGTACGCCCGCCAGTCGACGGACCGGTCGGCGGCGGAGTTCGAGTCGGCGATGCGCTCCGAGGTGGTGACAGGAATCCGCGTCGAGGGGCAGACCGAGGGCGGCGAGACGGAGTACGAGGGGCTGAACCTGTGGAACCCGACGAGCGACGGCGGCGGCGAGGTGCGCGGCGAGCCGACCGCGCGGTTCGCGGCCGACGCCTTCGAGGGCGACCGGAACATCCCCGAGACCGTCGAGACGGCGTCAGCGACCGTTCACGTGTACGAGTCCGGCGTGGTGCCGCGGCTCGTCCAGTCGTGGGCGGGCGAGCACGACGGGCAGGAGGCGACCGTCGACGTCGACATCGACTACCGGGACCTCGGCGCGACGGTGTCGGAGCCGGGGTGGGTCGAGACGGCGCGCGAGGAGACGAGCGGCTGACGCTCGGACGCGCTCGATCGCGATCGAACGACAGGCGCTCTCGCCGGCTTATCGGCTCAGCGGGAGCGAGCGTCCGTCGTTTTCGATCACGGATCTGCGTGAAACACTCTCAGATCCGTCGAGAGGTACCGCTCGGGGGATCTGAGGCCGTTTCGCGACGGAGAAAGACGACGCTTAAGTAGCTCCGTTCGGAAGTAGGCGTACGATGGCGAACGGCAAGTACGCGGCCCGTAAGCTCAAAAAGGACCGGCAGAAGCGCCGCTGGTCCGACTCCGAGTACGCTCGGCGCGAGCGCGGGCTCAAAAAGAAGTCCGACCCGCTGGAAGGTGCCCCGCAGGCGCGCGGCATCGTCCTCGAGAAGGTCGGCATCGAGGCAAAGCAGCCGAACTCGGCGATCCGAAAGTGCGTCCGGGTTCAGCTCATCAAAAACGGGAAGCAGGTCACCGCGTTCTGTCCCGGTGACGGCGCGATCTCCTTCATCGACGAGCACGACGAGGTCACCATCGCCGGCATCGGCGGCGCGAAGGGCCGCGCGATGGGCGACCTCTCCGGCGTCAACTACAAGGTCGAGAAGGTCAACGGCGTGTCGATGATCGAACTGGTTCGCGGCAACGCGGAGAAGCCGGTCAGATGAGCGGCGAGGAGACCGAGGCGCCGTCCGAGGAGGACGTCGCCGCCGACGAGCCGGACCCGGACGCGCCCGCCTCCAGCGAGGCCGCCAACGAGAACGCCAAGCTGTTCGGCGTCTGGGACGTCACCGAGATCGCCTACGAGGACCCCTCGACGAAGCGCTACATGACCGTGACGCCCATCGCGCACACGATGGGTCGCCACGCGTCGAAACAGTTCAAGAAGTCCGAGATCTCTCTCGTCGAGCGGCTGATCAACCGCCTGATGCAGACCGACGAGAACACGGGCAAGAAGCAGCAGGCGACGCGGATCGTCCGCGACGCCTTCGACATCGTCCACGAGCGGACCGAGGAGAACCCGGTCCAGGTGCTCGTCCGGGCCGTCGAGAACGCCGCGCCTCGCGAGGAGACCGTCCGCCTGAAGTACGGCGGCATCTCCGTCCCGAAGGCGGTCGACGTCGCGCCCCAGCGCCGCGTCGATCAGGCGCTGCTGTTCATCTCCGACGCCGTCGCCAGCGCGACGTACAAGTCGACGACCGCGGCTGCCGAGGCGCTCGCCAACGAGCTCGTCGCCGCCGCCGACTACGACGTCGAGGGCTCCTACTCCATCTCGCAGAAGGAAGAGCGCGAGCGCGTCGCCGCCGCGGCCCGCTAACGCCGGTTTCAGCGTTCGGACCGACGGGACGCGTCTCGCGGTTTTTCGTTTCGATCCCACGTATAGAGCGGCGGCGCTACGTCGGCGACGAGACGCGTGTCGTGATCGGAAGAACTGTAATCGACAGCTGGAGTGGGTGTAGTACGTCGTGAGTGTGGTCGTTTATAAAGCGGAGCGCGGTGTTGCTATCGGCCGTTTATAAACAGTCAACCGCGTTGCGCTGACGACCTCTAAAGCCCCAGTCGCGACGGCTCGCGCGCCTTGCTGCGCTCCTCACTCGGTCGCTTTCGCTCCCTCGCTGCGGTGCTTGCTACGGCGTGCTTCGCCCTCGCGACTGCCCCTTTGAGTCCCGCCCCGCACCGCACAGCACCCGCACCTCACGCCTCCCCAGCCTCGTCGGGCGCGCCTTCGGGCTCCCTTCGGTCGCCCTCGTTGCGCCCGACTCCCTCGCACGCGCTCCTCGCGGCCGCCTTCGGCGGCCACTCGGAGGCGCGCGCCACCGCACCGGCATTTATAAACGACCGTTGGCGCCGCTGGCGATTATTTAAATACTGAATCGCCGCTACCGATCTGCGATACTCACTCCCGGAATCGATCACAGCCGAAAGCGTCGCCAATTCGCAAGTCGGTAGCCGCCGCTACGAGGTGGGTCCGGCGAAAAAAAGCGAATTCGGAGGTCTGAACTGGCTTCGCTCGGTGGACAGCGCGCTCAGTCGTCGGCCGGCGCCGCGCCGGAGCCGCCGTCGGCGTGCTGCTGTTTGACCCACGAGAGCTTGCCGCCGGCCGCGAGGATATCGCGCTCGCGCTCGGAGGCGTCGAGGTCGGCGGTGAACTCCCACTCGCCGTTGACGCTCACGGTGAACTCCTCCTGCCCGGAGCGGACGCCCGCGGGCACGTCGTCGACGATCGCGAGGTCGTCTCCCTGCTCGATCTTCTCGTACGTCTCCTCGTCGATCGCCAGCGGGACGATCCCGAAGTTGAAGAGGTTCGCCTTGTGGATGCGGGCGAAGCTCTGGGCGAAGACGGCCTCGATGCCGAGATACATCGGACAGAGCGCGGCGTGTTCGCGCGAGGAGCCCTGGCCGTAGTTCTCGCCGGCCACGAGAACGCCGCCGTCGGCGGCGAGCGCGCGGTCGGCGAACGTGTCGTCCACGCGCGAGAGCGTGAACTCGGAGAGCTTCTCGATGTTCGAGCGGAACTTGAGGATGTCCGCGGTCGCCGGGATGATGTGGTCGGTGGTGATGTTGTCCTCCATCTTGAGGAGGGCCTCACCGCCGTCCACGTCGATGTCGTCCTTCAGCGGCACGTCGCCGATGTTCGGGCCCTTAACGAGCCCGTCGTCGATCGCCTCGTCGGGCGAGATGATATCCGAGTCGGACTCTCCCATGCCGGGGCCGTACTTCGTCCCCATCTCGAGGCCGGGCGCCTCGAGGTCGCCGAGCTCGTCCGCGAGGTCGCGCGGGTCGACGATCTCGCCGGTGATGGCCGCCGCGGTGGCGACCTCGGGCGAGCAGAGGAAGACGGAGTCGTCCTCGATGCCGGAGCGACCCTCGAAGTTGCGGTTGAAGGTGCGCAGCGAGACGGAGTCGGAGGCGGGCACGTGGCCGATGCCGATGCACGCGCCGCAGGTCGCCTCGGAGAAGTTGACGCCGGCCGCCATCATCTCCGCGGTCCAGCCCTCGCGGGCCAGCATCTCGGAGGCCTGCTTCGAGCCGGGCGCGACGATCATCTCGGTCTGCTTGGCGACCTCGCGGTCCTCCAGCATCTTCGCGCTGGGGAGGATGTCCTCGTAGGCGCCGTTGGTACAGGAGCCGACGATGACCTGCTCGACGTCGGTGCCCTCGTACTCGCTGACGGGGGCGACGTTGTCGGGCATCGACGGCGCGGCCACGAGCGGCTCGAGCTCGTTTAAGTCGACCTCGATCGTCTCCGCGTACTCGGCGTCGTCGTCGGGCTGGAGGTCGACGTACTCCTCCTCGCGGTCCTGGCGCGCGAGCCAGTCTTTCGTCTTCTCGTCGGTCGCGAAGATCGAGGAGGTGGCGCCGAGCTCGGTGCCGAGGTTCGTGATCGTGGTGCGCTCGGGGATCGTGAGCTGCTCGGCGCCGGGGCCGGTGTACTCGAAGATCTTGCCGACGCCGCCCTTGACGGTCAGCTCGCCGAGCAGGTGGAGCGCGATGTCCTTCGCGGTCGCCCACTCGGGGAGCTCGCCTTCGAGGTGGACGTTGACGACCTCGGGCATCTCGACGTAGTAGGGGCCGCCGCCCATCGCGACGGCGATGTCGAGCCCGCCGGCGCCGATCGCGAGCTGGCCGAGCCCGCCGGGGGTCGGCGTGTGCGAGTCGGAGCCGAGCAGCGTCTTGCCGGGCGCCGCGAAGTTCTCCTTGTGGACCTGGTGGCAGATGCCGTTCCCGGGCCGGGAGAAGTACGCGCCGTACGTGCCGGCCGCCGAGCGGAGGAAGCGGTGGTCGTCGGTGTTCTTGAAGTCGAACTGGTACGTCTGGTGGTCGCAGTACTGCGCGGCCAGCTCCGTCTGGACCTCGTCTAAGTCGAGCGCCTCGAACTGCAGCCACACCATCGTCCCCGTCGTGTCCTGCGTCAGCACCTGGTCGATCTCGATGCCGATCTCCTCGCCGGGCGTCAGCTCGCCCTCGACGAGATGGTCATCGAGGATCTTCTCCGTAATCGTTTGTCCCATATCACGCCAAGATGGCCGTCCCGTGGATATAAAACCCGCGAGTTTCCCGAAGATCGACCGTGTTAGATCCCTCGATGCGGCAACTCTCGCTGTGATCTCCGCGTGATACCACGCACCGTGAAATACGTAGCCGTCCAGTGTATTTTAGGTCATTAATCGCCTGAAACGGACGAAATCGAGGGTTTCAACGGTCGCGGCAAAAACGGCTGATTCGTCCCTCCTCGTCGCGCGCCGCGGGCGACACCGTTTTGCCTCGCCCGCGGTTCCGGACGCGCATGTTCGACTCGGGAGCCGCGGTCGCGGCGGCGCTGGAGGCGGCCGGCGCCGACCTCGACGACGCGCAGCGACAGCCGAACGGCGTCGACCTCACCCTCGACGCGGTGTTCGCACAGACCGAACCGGGCCGGCTCGGGCGCGACGGAAAGCGCGTGGCCGAGCGACGGGAGCTGGAGCCCCGTGGCGACTGCTACCGGCTCGAACGCGGGAGCTACGTCGTCCGCTACGGCGAGCCGGTGCGGATCCCGGAAGAGCGGATCGGGTTCGTCCTCCCGCGCTCGACGCTGCTGCGTAACGCCTGTACCCTCGACACCGCGGTGTGGGACGCCGGCTACGAGGGGGTCGGCGAGGGGCGACTCGACATCGGCCACCCGATCGAGATCGAGCCGGGCGCGCGGATCGCGCAGCTCGTCCTCGCCGAGGCCGACCACGAGGGGACGTACGACGGCGCGTACCAGCGGGAGAACCTCTGAAGAACGGCGTCTTCTGCGGGCCGGCTACGTACAGTCTCGGTCGGCGCGGAACGGTCGTTGAGTCCCAGTCGGCGCGGAACGGTCGTTGCCCGCGGCTGTGCGAGCGGCTCGCTCGGTGAGTAAAGGAACGAACGGCACGCCCGTGCCGGGAAAAGGTGGCACGGGCGTGTCGTTCTGTAGGTCCCCGCTGACGCTTCGGCCCTCCAAGCGAAGCGTCACCTGAGACAAGCGGTGGTAGACACTTAAGCGTGCCGGGGGCGGCAGCGTTGTCGTATTAGTTAGCGGCAATTCGTTCACAACAGCTCGCTAATACGAGCCGCGAAACCACGCGACGGCGTTCGGTCGAGTCAGGTCCGAGCGGTCTCCGCGCGCTACTGCCGGGCGGGGTGGTCCGCGCGGAGTTCCGTCTGCCCCTCGCCGAGGAGCCGCTCGCGGAGCGTCTCGCCCGGTGGCTCCGCGTCGGCTGGGGGGACCAGTCCGCGCTCGCGCAGCTCCGGGACGACCAGGTCGACGAAGTCGACGAGCGAGTCCGGACGGACGACCTCCTTGACGTTGAACCCGTGGACGCCGACCTCCTCGTGCCAGCGCTGGAGCTCGTCCGCGATCACCTCCGGGGTCCCGACGATCGTCGGCGAGGTGGTGCCGAGCCCGCAGAACTCCGCGACCTCGCGGACTGTCCACTCCCGGTCGGGCTGGGCCTTCGTGAACGCGTTCATCGTCCCCTGGATCGCGTCCGTCTCGATGTGCTCGACCTTCTGGTCGGGGTCGAGCTCCGAGAGGTCCATATCGAGGAAGCCGGAGAGGAGCGCGAGCGTCGCCTCGACGTCGACGTGGCGCTTGTACTCCGCGTGCTTCGCCTCCGCGAGCGCCTGCGTCTCGCCGACGACCGGCACCACGCCGATGAAGAAGCGGAGGCTCTCGGGGTCGCGGCCGGCGTCGGCCGCGCGCGATTTCACGTCGTCCATGTACTCGACGACGCCCTCCTCGGTCGGCTGGCTGGCGAAGACGGCCTCGGCGTTGCGCGCGGCGAACGACCGGCCGTGGTCGGAGGAGCCGGCCTGGTAAATGACCGGAGTGCGCTGGGGGGACGGCTCGCAGCCGTGCGGGCCCGGCACCGAGAAGTGGTCGCCCTCGTGGTCGATGGCGTGGACCTTCTCGGGGTCCGAATACCGCCCGGCCTCGCGGTCGACCTCGACGGCGTCGTCGTCCCACGACTCCTCCCACAGCTTGTAACAGACGTCGAGGAACTCGTCGGCGCGGTCGTAGCGCGTCTCCTTGTCCATCCGCTCCGAGAGGCCGAGGTTCTCGGCGGCCGACTCTAAGTAGGAGGTGACGACGTTGATCGCGATTCGCCCATCGGTGAGGTGATCGAGCGTCGAGAACTCCCGCGCGAGCTGGTAGGGGTGGGTGTACGTCGTCGAGCGCGTCACCGCGAAGCCGAGGTCGTCCGTGACCTCCGCCATCGCGGGCACGACGAGCTGCGGGTCGTTCGCGGGGGTCTGAACCGCCTTCTCGACGGCGACCTCTCGATCATCGCCGTACACGTCGTAGATCCCGCGCACGTCCGCGAAGAACACGGCGTCGAAGCCGCCGCGCTCGGCGGTGCGCGCGACCTCGGTCCAGTACTCGCGGTCGGCGTAGTCCGCCGACCGGTCGCCGGGGTACCGCCACGACCCGGGCGAGACGTGCTCGACCGAGGACATGGTGAAGAGGTTGAGGTGTAGGTGATCGGACACGGACCTCGGTACGCGCTCCGGGGTAATACGGACACAGGAAGTGGCGGCACTTGTCGCCGTCGCGGACGCCTCGGATGCGACCGCCTCGACGCACCGAGCCGGCCGACAGCTCCGAGGCGGCGCTACGCCGAGACGGACTCCGGCGAGGAGACGTACGCCGCGAAGTCGGAGGTGGTGATGATGCCGATGGGGGTCTTCCCGTCGACGACCGGCACGTGGTGGAACCCGTGTTCGAGCATCGTCGCGGCGACGGCCGCGACGTCGTCCTGTGCGCCCGCGGTGATCGGGTCGGGCGTCATGTACCGCTCGACGGTCGTCTCGGCCTTCGGCTGGCTCTTCGCGACGATGTCGACGAAGTCCGTCGAGGTTAAGATTCCGACGAGGTCGCCGTCGTCGTCGACGACCAGCACCGAGCTGATGTCGTTCTCGAGCAGCACCGCGGCCGCGTCCTCGACAAGCGTGTCCGGCGTCACCGTGTGGAGGCCCGTCGACATCAGCCGCGCCACAAAGACGTCTTCGATCTCGTCCATATCCGGAAACACCCGCCCTCGCCGTATAAGCGTTCTCACAGGTACCGCGAGAGCCCGGACTGGCGGCGCGGGCCGCCCCCGTCGGGGTCCGCGACCCACGCCGTCCGCTCGTCTCGAAGCCCCTCTCGGTCCGCCGCCGGCGGGTCGGCGGGCTCGAAGGCCGGACACCCGCTCCCGCACTCGCGGCCGGGGTCGACCACGCGGTCGAAGTGCGCGCAGCGCGGCCGGCCGTCAGCGGTCGCCTCGCCGTGCGCGCACGCCGGCGGGTCGGGGCGCCACCCCTTCCCGTACGCGCGCTCGGCGATCCGGCGCCGCTTGCGCGCCTTGGCCTCGGGGTCGACTAAGGCGACCTCCGTGCGGGAGGGACGCTCCGCGCGGATCTCAACGCCGGGCGCGTCTGGGTCGAGCGGCGTCGGCTCGCGGACGACCTCGCGCTCCCCCGTCTCCGGATCGAACCGCCAGACGCCGACCGCGTCGGGGATCCGGTTGAGGTGCGCGCGGGTGACGTAGGAGGCGGTCGCGAGGACGACCTCGTCGAACAGGCCGAGCGCGGCGTCGTAGCGCAGCTGCGCCTCGAGGTCGCCGGGCGTCCCGAGGTCGGGCTTGTTCTCGACGGCGACGAGCTCCCCGACCCAGTCGTCCGGGTAGCGCGCGGTCGCGCGCACGACCGGCCGCCCGTTCCGCCGCTCGCGTTCGAGGTAGCCGACCTCGACCGCGCGCTCGACGACGGCGGCGGCCCGATCCGGCGGGAGGTCGAACGCGTCGCGGACGGGGACGGCCTCGCCGGGGCCGACCGCGGCCTCGATGGCGGGGTCCGGGATCCGCTCGGCGCTGACGGCGGCGCGGTCGTCGAAGTCGGGGCCCGGCGACAGCAGGCAGACGTCGACGATCCGCGTGCCCGGCGTCTCGACGCCCGCGCCGAGCTGGCGGGCGACGACTCGGTCCGGGGATTCGAGCGCGGCGCAAAGCGCCAGCTCGAACCGATACTCCATACCGTCGGCAGGGGCGCCGCGGTATAAAACGCGTCGCCGCGCGGCGCCCGGTTCGGCGCTCACCTCGCCGACCGGCATCTCGTCGGTCGAAACCGGTATTCCCCGCCGCCCCCTACGGCGACCATGCGCCGGGTCACCCGGAACGTCTTCATCGCCATCGCTCTGGTCGTCGTCGCGCTGCTCGCGCTCGGTGCCCTCCCCAGCTACCTCGGGAGCGGCGATCCCTACTACCTCACGGTCGAACCGATCGAGACGAACGGCACCGCCGCCGACGTGAACAACGTCTCCGACAGGCGGTACCCGTACCTGATCGGCGCGATAGAGAGCGACGACGGTCGGTCGGCGGGGTACCAGACCGGTCCGTACGGGATGAAGGAGTGGTTCACGCACACGCCGTTCGACGAGGTGGACGCGCTCACCCGGCAGGTGCCGAACGCCTCGACGGAGACCGGCGTGCGGGTGCGCCGCGACGGCCAGGTGTACCACGCGGAGGTGGTCCGCCCGTGACGCGCGAGAACGCTGACTCCGACGCGGGCGACGCCTCCGACGACCCCGCCGCCCCCGACCCCGACGCCCCGGCGGCCGACCTCCGCGACCTCCCCGCGTTCGCCGACGGCCGCAACCACTCGCTGCCGGGCGAGCCCGAGTGGCCGGTGAAGGAGGTCGTCGTCGAGTACGACGAGGGGTGGTTCGTCGGCGGCTACGACCGCGTCGAGCAGCCCGACGGGACGGAGAAGAACTACTACTGGGCGGAGCTGTCGCCCGCGACGGTGATCGTCGCGGTCGCGGACGACCGGGTGCTGTTCGTCGAGCAGTACCGGCCCACCGTGCGGAACACCCAACTGGAACTCCCCGCCGGAATCGTCGAGTCCGGCGAGTCGTACACCGAGGCGGGCGCGCGCGAGCTCGCCGAGGAGACCGGCTTCGAGCCCTCGTCGACGTCGCTGCTCCAGGAGGTGTGGTGTTCGACGGGCGTGTTGCGTCACACGCGCGGCTACGTGTTCGCGGAGGGGTTAGAGCCGGTCGACGTCGACCACGACAGCAACGAGTTTCTCGCCCCGCGGTCGGTCCCGGTCGACGAGGCGCTCGAAATCGCCCGGGAGCCGCCGACGAACGACGCGACGCTGGAGGGGCTGCTGTTGGCCGAAGAGGAAGGACTGCTGTAGAACCCGACGCGCGTCCAGTTCCCGGCGCCGACGGGGAGGTATTAGTCGCCTCGGCACCTCTACTCGCTCATGAGTCAGACCTCGGAGCAGTCGGTGTTGCTGTCGGACGACCCCCCGCTCGATCTCCGCCTCTCGGAGGAGGAGCTGGAAGCGACCCGCGAGCGCATCGTCTCGTTCATCCGCGACGTCGTCGACGACGCGGGCGCCGAGGGCGCTGTCCTCGGCCTCTCGGGTGGTATCGACTCGACGCTCACCGCGCACCTCGCGGTCGAGGCGCTCGGCGAGGACGGCCTCCACGGGCTCACGATGCCCTCGGCCGTGAACGACGCGGACGTGATGAGCGACGCGGAGCGCGTCGCTCACGACCTCGGGGTCGAGTACGACGTGATCGAGATCCAGCCGATCGCGGAGACCTTCTTCGACGCCGTCCCGGAGGCGGCGGAGGACCGCACGGCCGCGGGCAACGTCTACGTCCGCACCCGCGCCGTGCTGAACTACTTCGTCGCCAACGCCGAAAATCGGGTCGTCCTCGGCACCGGAAACCGCGCCGAGGCGATGACCGGCTACTACACGAAATACGGCGACCAGGCGGTCGACTGTAACCCCATCGGGAACCTCTACAAACAGCAGGTCCGCCAGCTGGCCGCGCACGTCGGCGTCGACCGCGACCTCGTGATGCAGGAGCCGACGGCGGGTATGTGGGAGGGCCAGACTGACGCCGAGGAGATGGGGCTCGACTACGACACCGTCGACGCCATCCTCGCGGTCCACGTCGACGGCGGCCTCTCGCGCGCGGCGACGGTCCGCGAACTCGACGTCCCGGCAGAAGCCGTCGACCGCGTGGTCGACCTCTACGAGCGCAGCGCCCACAAGCGGGCGATGCCGCCCGCGCCCGATCGCGACTTATAAGTAGTTGACCGCGCCTCGACGAATACTTATAAAGAACTGACGCGGTGGCGCGTGCCTGCGAGCGGCCCTTGGCCGCGAAGCAGCACGCGCGAGGGAGTCGGCCGACCGTAGGGAGGCCGACGAGGCTGGGGAGGCGTGAGGTGCTGTGCGGGGCGGGGTGGGACTCAAAGGGGCAGCCGCGAGGCTGACGCAGGCGACGTAAGGACCGCAGGAACGAACGAAGTGAGTGACGAGGACCGCAGCGAGCGTGCGTCAGCCTCGCGGCTGGGGCTTTGGAGGCGTCCACCGGAGAGTTATCGATCACGTACCGCCTCGCGGCTGGGGCTTTGGAGGTGTTCGCCACCGATCTGCTATTATCTATTTATAGGCGAGCGGCTGGGGCTTTGGAGGAATTTGTCGTAGAGCCTCGATTATTTATAAATGTCCGACAGCAATATCGCTCGATCACAAACTGAATCCCGAGGACGCGACGGTTCTCAGAACTCCCGCAGTTCCTCTAGAACCTCGTACGCGGAGCCGTCGTCGATGACTTCGCGAGCCGCGTCGAGGCCCTCCTCGATGGAGTCCGCGTCCTCGCCCGCGTAGATCCGGAGCGCGGCGTTGACCGCGACCGCGTCCGCGAAGGCGCCGTCACGCTCGCCGGCCAGCACCGCCTCGGTGATCGCGGCCGACTCGGCCGCGACATCGTCGACCGCGAGGTCGTCCTCTTCGAGGTCCATCCCGTACTCGGCGGTTTCGATCTCGAAGTCGGTGAAGCTCGCACCCTCGCTGCCGGCCGCCTCGGCGTTGCCCTCGCTCGCGTCGCCGCCCGCGTCGCCCGCCGCGTCCCACTCGGCGACCTTCGTGTAGCCGGGGCGCACGTCGTCGTACCCCTCCATTCCCTGGAACATCAAGACGCGGTCGAGGTCGTGGAACTCGCTTTCCACGAACGTATCGACCACCTTCTTCGCGAACGCGAGGTGGTAGAAGGAGCCGAGGTGCGTCGAGGCGCCCGCGGGGTTCGCCAGCGTCTCGACCGTGTTGACGAACGTCCGGACGCCCATCTGGTCGCGCCGGTCGAACAGGTCGTCGATGGCGGGGTTGAACGCGGGCTGGTAGTAGAAGCCGAAGCCGGTCTCGTCGACCATGTCGGCGGAGTCCGACGGCGTCAGCTCGGTGTGGACGCCGAGCTCGTCGAGGACGTGCTTGTACGAGTCCTGCTTCTGGGTCGGCACGCGGTCGCCGGAGTGGACGACGACAGGGGTCCCGGCCGCGGCCGCGACCGCGCCCGCGGCGACGCCGAGGATCGCGGTCCGGCCCTTGCCGTCGTAGTTGGCGCCGCAGTCGACGGGGTCGACGTCGGGCTCCGCGTACTCGACGCGGTCGCACATCACGTCGACGTACGCACCGAGTTCTTCGGGCGTGTTTCGCTTCCAGCGGTTGGAGAGCCAGAACGCCCCGAGCGTCGTCGGGTCCGGCTCGCCCGCGAGGATCCGCTCGAACGCCTCGGTCGCCTGCGCGCGCGTCAGGTCGTCGGCCGACTTGTGGCCGGAGCCGCAGACCTCGGTCATCAGCCGCTTGAGGGGCCAGTCGCCGAACTCCTGAGTCGCCTGAGCCATACGTGCCGTTCGGGTTCTCCGACGAAAAGTCCCCCGTTCGACTCCCGCGCGCCGGGAACGGAACGGACCGGCTCCGCCCCGCCGACTTGGACCCGAACCGACCTGCCGACCCGTCGCGCGCGAGCGACGAGCCGGGACGGCGAGGTCGATCCCGCCGGATCCGTGGTACTGGTTCGCATACTATAACAGGACGAATGTACGATATAGAGAGGATTATATATACGTTCAAACGGTTCTATCCGAATTACAGTTTGTATCGGGGTCTAAATAGCGTCAGAGTTATATGTTCGTCCATCTACTAACTGGTTGTACCCGATGACGTCCAAATCCGTCGCCACCGCGCTCACGCTGTACCGCTCCCGCACCTTGACGCTCGAACAGGCCGCGACCGTCGGCGGCTGCTCGACGACGCAGCTGGAAGAGAGCGCCCGGGCGTTCGCCCCGACGCCGGGCGACGCTCCCGCGGACGACTGAGACGCGCGCTCGTCTCCGACGACACGCGTCCCGCTGACGCTCGACGACCCTCCGAAACCGGTACGTACGCGCGCCCCCTAACTCGCGTAATGAGTCTGGACGCCGACTGGCGGGCCGACCTCGACGCGGTCGACGCGGCCCTCATCGACGAGTACCAGAGCGGCTTCCCCGTCGAGGAGCGCCCCTTCGAGCGGGTCGCCCGCGAGATCAGCGCCGAGACGGGAATCGACGTCGACGCCGAAACGGTCCTCGACCGCGTCCGCGACCTCCGCGAGCGCGGCGTCTTCCGGCGGTTCGGCGCGGTGCTCAACCCCCGGTCATCGGCTCCTCGACGCTGGCGGCCGTGCGCGCCCCCGAGGACCGCTTCGATGAGGTCGCCGAGGTGATCAACGGCTACCGGCAGGTGAACCACAACTACCGCCGCGACCACGAGTGGAACCAGTGGTTCGTCGTCACCGCCGGCTCCCGCGAGAAGCGCGACGAGATCCTCGCGGAGATCGAGGCGCGCACCGGCTGCGAGGTGCTCGCGCTCCCGATGCTGACGGACTACTACATCGACTTAGAGTTTCCCGTGGTCAACGCGGACCGATTTGCGAGAGAATCGCTCGACGAGACCGCGGTCTCAGCCACCCGCATCTCCGAGGACGCCCGCGGGGACCTGAGCGACTTGGAGGCCGACCTCCTCTTGGCGATCCAGGACGGCTTCCCGCTGTCCGCGACCCCCTACGCCGACGTGGCGAGCGAGATCGGCGCGAGCGGGTCCGGCGTCGACCCGACCGTCGACGAGGTGCTCGCGGCGGTCGAGCGCCTGCTCGCGGACGGCTGTATCAAGCGGATCGGCTGCGTCGTCAACCACGTCGTCACCGGGTTCACGAACAACTGTATGGTGGTCTGGGACGTGCCTGACGACGAGCTCGACGAGCGCGGCGAGGCGGTCGGGAGCCTCCCGTACGTCACCCTCTGTTACCACCGGCCGCGCCGCCCCGAGCAGGAGTGGGAGTACAACCTGTTCACGATGATCCACGGCCGCGAGGCGGAGGCGGTCGACGAGAAGATCGACGAGCTGGCGGCCGAGCACCTCCCCTTCGCCCACGAACGGCTCTACTCGACCGAGACGCTGAAACAGACCGGCGCGCGCTACGAGGACCTCGTCGCGGACGGGGAGTAGAAGGAAAGGCGGAAGGAAGAGGCGGAGGGGGAGAAACGGCCCGCGGCTCAGTCGTCGCCGAGGACGGTCGTCTGTTCTTCGCTCCCGGAGTCGGCGGCGATGAACTCGTCTCCGCCATCCAGTCCGCTGTCGGCGCCGAGGCGGTCGAGCGCGTCGGCGCCCGCGACCGCGACGACGACGAAGCCGACCTTCGAGACGACGTCGAGGTAGACGAACACGAGCATCTCCGTCGCGGGCGTCAGCAGGCCGAAGCCGGTCGGCGCGAGCAGCCACACGACCGGGTACAGCGTCCACAGCACCACCGTGATGTTCCGAAGCGTGCCGAAGACGGCGCGGACCCGGTCGCCCTCCGCCGAGGCCGACCGGGGGAGCGAGACGAGGAGCCCGTAGACGAGCGCGACGTACGCGGCCCCGGCGACGCCGAAGGCGACCCACGAGACCGTCCCGGTCGTCGCGGCGGCCGCGATACCGCCGGCGATGATCACCACGTCGACGCCGATCAGCCCGGCGAGCACGCGCCGCGACGGCCGCGCGAGCAGGCCGAGGTAGAAGAGCAGCAGCGGCGTCGTCAGGAGCCAGTCGACGTACCGGGCGACGTCGAGCTCCCCGGCCGACAGCGAGACGGTGCCGAAGCCGAGCGCCATCAGGAGGTACGCGATCGCCGCGATACCGGTGACCCCGGCGAGGGTGCCGTAGTAGACCGCGTGCGACTCGTCGGCCTCCGAAGACCGGGAGACCCACGCCCGCAGCGGCGGAATCGTCCCGGCGCCCATCGCGAGGGCGCCGATCCACGCCCAGACGGCGGTGTCGACGAGCATCTCAGTTCACCTCCTCCCCGGCGGCTGCGTCGTCGCGCCTCCCGCCGCCTGAGAAGTCGAAGTCGGTCTCCTCGCCGCTCGTCGTCCCTCCGTCGGAGACCGCGGCCCCGTCGCCGGTGACGCCGTCGCCCGCGGTCCCCCGGCCAGTTCCGCCGCTCGCGGCGCCGAGGCCGTCCTCGGCCGCGAACTCGAAGTCGTCGACCGCGTCGCGCAGCGCGAGCGCGCGGTCGGAGAGCGACCCGGCCGCGTTTTCGACCGCCCCGAGGGTCTGCTCCTGTTCGTCGACCGCGCCGGTGACGTCGCCGGCCGCGCTGGCCGTCTGCGCGCTGATCGCGGAGACGTCCTCGACGTGGCCGACGACCGCGTCGACGGAGTCGGCCTGCGTCTCGGTCGCGCGGGTGATCTCGGTCATGCTCGTGTCGGTGCGCTCGGAAGCCTCCGCGAGGCGTTCGAGGGCGTCGATCGACGTCTCGACCGTGTCGACGCCGGCGGAGATCCGCTGTTCGGTGCGCGCCATCGCGTCGGCGCCCGTCTCCGCCCGCTCTTGGACGGAGCGGATCCGGGCTTCGATCTCGCTCGCGGACTCCTGCGTCTCCTCGGCCAGCGCCTTCACCTCCTCGGCGACGACCGCGAAGCCGGCGCCCTCTGCGCCGGAGCGGGCCGCCTCGATGGAGGCGTTCAGCGCGAGCAGGTTCGTCTGCTCCGCGATCTCCGAGATGGTGTCGACGACCTCGCCGATCTCCTCGACCTCCTCCGCGAGCGCCTCGACCTCCGCGGTCGTCTCCGCCGTCGTCTCCTCGACCGCGTCCATCTCCGCGAGCGCCTCCTCGGCCGCCTCGCGGCCCTCCTCGCCCACCTCGGCGGCGTGTTCCGCCGTCTCCGCCACGTCGGTGACGGTGGAGGCGACCTCCTCGGCCGACGACGCGAGGTTCTCGGCTTCGTCGGTCGCCGCCTGCAGGTCGTCGCGCTGGGTGCGCGCGCCCTCGGCGATCTCTTCGACCGCCTCGCTCACGGTCCCGGTCGTCGCCCGCAGGTCCTCCGTGCGGTCGTCGACGGTCCCGGCCACGTCGGCGGTGTCCTCGGCGACGGTCGCGACGGACGCGACGGTCTCCTCTAACTCGTCGGCCATCTCGTTGAACGCGACGCCGACGCGCGCCATCGCCTCGTTGTCGACGTCGGAGTCGACCCGCTGGGTCAGGTCGCCGTCGGCGAGCGCCCGCATCGCCGACTCGTACTCGGTCGCCTTCCGCTCGACCGTCTCTGCGCGCGCGTCGGCCTCCCGTCGCGCCCGCTCCGCCTCCTCGCGAGCCGCTTCCGCGTCGGATATCTCCGAGCGCAGCGAGCCGCGCATCTCGTCGAACGCCCGGAACAGCCGCCCGATCTCGTCTGCTCGGCCCGTCTCCAGTCGCACGTCGAGGTCCCCCTCGGCCATCCGCTCGGCCTTGGCCGTGAGCTGCCGCAGGGAGATGACCGTGTTCGATCCGACCGTGACGCCGATGAGCGCGAGCCCGATCACCGTCAACAGCGTCATCCCGACGAGCCCCGAGCGCACCGCTGCGCCCGCGGCGCCGGCCTCCTCCGCGCGGAGGTAGACGATGACACCGTATGAAACTGAAACCCCCATGACCCCGATCAAAGACAGCGCGAGCTTCGCGCCGTAACTCGACCGGATGCCGGAGGACGATCCCGCTTGCATGTGTACCGATCGACAGGGATCGTATCGGGATAATAACTGCTCCCCGAATATTAGCAGTGATAACTGTACTCGGCGCGGCGTCCGTTTAGCGCGGTTGGCGGCCGAATCGGTCAGGGAGACCGACCCCGCCTCACCCGAGGAGGTGCCCCGCGGTCTCGCGGTTCGGGGACCGGTACGTTGAGGGCGTCGCCGTCCGCACGAGACCACATGGCGAGCACCTTCGACCGACTCGGGTACGGGACGTACAAACTGGCCGACGGCGAGGAGTGCGCGGCCGGCGTCGCGCACGCGATCGAGACCGGCTACCGCCACGTCGACACCGCGCAGGGGTACGACAACGAGGCCTCGGTCGGCGACGGGATCGACCGCAGCGACGTCGACCGCGAGGACCTGTTCGTCGCGACGAAGCTCTCGACGGACAACCTCTCGTACGACGACGCCGTCGAGACCGCGCGCGCCAGCCGCGACCGGCTCGGCGTCGACTCGATCGACCTGCTGTACGTCCACTGGCCGATCAACTGAAGCGGTAGCGCGGAGTCCCCCTCCTCAAGGAGCGACCGAAGGGAGTGAGTAGGGAGGAGAGGAGCGGGTTCGTATCTGTAACAAACACCAGCTTATAAATAGCCGCTCACACACATTGAAACTGTGGCAGACGATTACGTGCGTCGGACGGCAATCACTCGTCTCTCGGTAGACGATGAGCAACGCGAGTTGCTTGAGGAAACCATCTCCGAGTGGAAGCGTGGGTGCCAACTCGCCACGGACATGGCGTGGGGGAAGTGTAACGCCAAGAGCGACGTCCAACCCCTCGCCTACGACAACGTGCGCGAGGAAACCGACCTCGGGAGTCAGCACGCGATCCTCGCCACCCACCAAGCCGCCCAAGCCATCACCGGCTGTCTCGAACGCCGCTCGAACGGCAGGCAGGTCAGTAAACCCACATTCACCGCACCCACGGTAACATACGACACTCGAACGATGACGCTGTTCAATGACGATACAGTGTCACTCTCCACGACGGAGAGTCGCGTCCGATGTGAACTTGCGCTCCCTGAAGCCGAGGATGGCTACCAACGGCAGTACCTCGACGCCGACGAGTGGAGCGTCACGGAAAGCACACTCACCGCTCGTGACGGCGATTACTTTTTACACATCGGCTTCCGCCGACCCAAGACCGATATTGAGCGAGACACCGCCGAGGACGGAACGGTTCTCGGGGTCGACCTCGGTATTGAAAACCTCGCCGTCACCAGCACAGCACGATTCATCAGTGGGCGCGAACTCTCACACAACCTCCGCGAGTTCGAGAAAGTCCGTGCGGGACTCCAACAGACAGGCACGCGAAGCGCCCACAGAACGCTCGAACAATCAAGTGGACGCGAACGACGATACGTTCGTGACGTGGTTCACCAAGCGTCGAACGCCATCGTAGACGAAGCACTCCGATACGAGTGCGACGTGATCGCGTTCGAGGACTTGACTGACATCCGCGAGCGAACGGGTGCGTCGTGGGGGCACAAGTGGGCGTTCCGAACGCTGTACGAGCAAGTGGCGTACAAAGCCGGAGCAGTCGGCATCTCCGTGAAGCAAGTTGGTTCGGCGTACACATCGCAACGGTGCGCCGAGTGTGGATTCACGGCAGACGAGAACCGCCGAACTCGCACGGAGTTCCGGTGCGTGAAGTGTGAGTCGGGAGCGAACGCGGATTACAACGCGGCGAAGAACATCGGGATGCGGTATGTCCGTCGAGGCCAACAGTCGTCTCGGCGGACGGGCGACAGTCAACTCGCCCTGAAGTCTGGAACGGTGACGCCAAGTGGCGGGTTCACCGCCCACCCGGACGGGTTCGAGGCTGAGCTCACGGACAAGCCCCTCCCTCAACGAGCGAACCCGTCAGGGTGATCGAAGTAGGGTGGGGTTGTTGACTAGCTACGACCCGGAGGAGACGCTGCCCGCGCTCGACGACCTCGTCGACGACGGCGTGATAGACCGGATCGGGCTCTCGAACTTCCGGCCCGACCAGCTCGACGAGGCGATCGACCGACTGGACCACGACGTGTTCGCTCACCAGGTGGAGTGTCACCCCCTGCTCCAACAGGAGCGGCTCCGCGAGTACGCGGTCGCGGACGACCACTGGCTCGTCGCCTACTCGCCGATCGCGCGCAACCGCGTCGCCGACGTCGACGTCCTCCGAGAGATCGCGGCGAGCCACGACGCCACCCCGCGCAGGTGAGCCTCGCGTGGCTGCTCTCGAAGGAGCGCGTCGCGCCGATCCCGAAGGCGGCCGACTTCGGGCACGTCGAGGAGAACTGGGCCGCCCGCGAACTCGACCTGACCGACGACCAGATCGCCCGGATCGACACCCTCGACCGCGACGAGCGGATCGTCGACTTCGAGGAGGCGTCGTGGAACCAAGGGTGATATCCGGAGCGCTCAATATCTGTATTGGGGCCTCATAGTCGATTTAACGGGACTTCCGGTCGAGAGGTTGACCATGCCGGACCCGAACCCTCAGACAGACGTGCGTCCCGATCCCGAGAGCGAGTCCGCCCCCCGCGACCGCCCGGCCCTCCTCGCGGCGACCCCCGACGCGGACACGGTGTTCGACCGGCTCAGGACGCTCTCCGTCCTCGCGGGGTTCCTCGCCCTCCTCGTGACGCTGATCGCGGTGGAGCTGCTCGTCCGGATCTGAGCCGCCGAGTGACCGCGGGTCCCCGGTCCGCCGGCCGCCCCGCCGAACCGAAACTGAACGCGAAACCCGCCCGATCCGGCGACGGATCCGCCCTCGCCGTCGGTTTCACTTCCGCTTTCGGGCGCGTTTTTAAAAGGTGCGGGCACGACGGTCCGGACATGGCCCAGTCCACGTTCGACGACGACGACCTGTTCGGCGAGGCGGCCGAGGAGACCCGCGCGGAGGTCGAAGAGCACCTCGCGGCGGCGCGCGACCAGCTCCCCGACCCCGACGCGGTGTGGGAGACGGACGCGGACAACGTCCTCGGCGCGCTCAACGGGCTGAAGTCCGCTCTCGACGCGGGCGACGCAGTCGACAGCGTGCGCTCGGCGAAGAAGGCGTACGTCCTCGGCGAGCGCGCCGACGCCTTCGAGGACGCCGACGATTTAAAAGAAGAGATCGAGGAGCTGGAGTCGCTCGTCGGCGACATCGAGGACGCCGCCGAGGAGGTGGCATCCCTCACCGGCACCGTCCCCGCGATCCGCGGGGCGCTCCAGGACGCGGCGGACGACGACGAAGCGGAAGAAGACGAGGAGTAGCTCCCGCGCCGCGCTCCTTTTTAAACGGCGTCGCGGTCGACGACCGCCACCGCCAGCTCCGCGAGCGCCGCGCTCGCGCGGTCGAGCAGCTCCGCGCCGCGCTCGGCGTCGCCCTCCCGCGGGTCGCCGACGACGCCGTTGTCGGTGAACTCGTCGGAGTCGTGCGCGAGGTTCACTCCGGACACCCACTCGCCCCACCGGTCGGCGGCGCCCGCGCTCGCTTCGTTGACCCGCTCCTCGCGGACCAGCTCCGGGTTCGTCGCGCGAAGCAGCGCCGTCTCCAGCGGGCCGGCGTGACCCATGTCGCTCGCGTGGTCGCCGACCGCTTCGAACCAGGTGAACGCGACGCCGTACCCGTCGTGGTCCGGGTCGCGCGAGAACCGCCGGGCGACCTCCGCGAGCGCCTCGACGTTCCCGCCGTGGCCGTTGACGAACACGACGCGGTCGATTCCGTGCGCGACCAGCGACTCGGCGGCCTCCCGGACGTACGCCCGGAACGTCTCCGGCGAGACCCACATCGTCCCGTCGAACGCGCGGTGTTCCTCGGCGACGCCGACCGGTATCGGCGGCGCGACGGCGACTTCCCCGCGGTCCGCTCCCGGCCCGCCACTCGACTCTTCGTAGGCGTCGGCGGCCGCCTCCGCGACCGCGACGGCGTTCAGCGCGTCGGTGCCGAGCGGGGCGTGCGGTCCGTGCTGTTCCGTGCTCCCGACCGGGAGGAACGCGACGTCGACGTCGGCGTCGCGCACGTCGGTCCACGTGACCTCGCTGAGGCGCATACCGGAACCTCGGCGGCCGGCGTCGTATAGGCGGCGGTCACCGTCGACGATGCGGCCGGTCGACCCCGGACGGCGGTCACCGTCGAGCGAACGCTCCCGAGGTATTATACCCCTCCCCGCGGATCGCGACCGCATGAGCGGTGACAACGCGGAACACGACCCGGAGGCGCACGGTTCGGCTCCCGCCGTGACGTTCGGCCCGCTGAAGCGGGCGCTCCGCGAACACCGCTACCCGGTGACGGCGGCGGAGCTGATAGAGCAGTACGGCGCCGCGACACTGGAGACTCCGACGGGGACGGCGCGGCTCGACGGCCTGCTCGAAGGGAGCGAGGAGAGGCAGTTCCGGGACCCGTCGGAGGTCAGGGAGGCGGTCCTCGACGCGCTCGGTCACGCCGACGCGTCTCCGGAGGCGTCCGCGGACGAGTGGACCGAACTCCCACGGTGACGCTCGGGCGCTCCTGAATCGTCCGGCCCGGTCGACCGCGGTCGCGGTCAGTCGTCGTCGCTCTCGGCGTCCTCGACGATCCGGGCGGTGCGCTCCTGCGCCCGGTCGATGAACTCCTGCGGGAGCTCGTCGATCTCGCCGGCCTGAACGCCCCAGAGGTGCGCGTACAGCCCGTCGTTGTCGAGCAGCTCGTCGTGGGTGCCGCGCTCGGCGATCTTCCCGCCCTCCAGCACGAGGATCGTGTCCGCGTCCTTGATCGTCGAGAGCCGGTGGGCGATCGCGAACGTCGTCCGTTCCTCGGTGAGACGGTCGAGCGAGCGCTGGATCAGCATCTCCGTCTCGGTGTCGACGTCGGAGGTCGCCTCGTCTAAGATGAGGATGTCCGGGTCGGTCAGCACGGCGCGGGCGATGGTGATCCGCTGGCGCTGGCCGCCGGAGAGCTTCACGCCGCGCTCCCCGACCATCGTGTCGTAGCCGTCGGGGAGGTTCTGGATGAAGTCGTGGGCCTCGGCGGCCTCGGCGGCCTCGCGGACCTCCTCGTCCGTCGCGTCGAACGTGCCGTAGGTGATGTTCTCGCGGACGGTGCCGTAGAACAGGTACGACGACTGCCCGACGTAGCCGATCGACCGGCGCAGCGACTGCAGCGTCACGTCGCCGACATTCTGGTCGTCGATCCGGATCTCCCCGTCGTCGACGTCGTACATTCGGAGGAGGAGCTTGAGCACGGTCGACTTGCCGGCCCCGGTGGGGCCGACTAAGGCGAGCGTCTCGCCGCCCTCGACCTCGAAGTCGATATCCTCGACGATGGTCTCGTCGTCGTAGCCGAAGGAGACGTCGTCGTACACGACGTCGCCGTCCTCGACGACGAGCTCCTCGGCGTCGCGGTCCTCCTCTAACTTCGAGGGCTCGTCCATCAGCCCGAAGATCCGCGCGGAGGAGGCGCGTGCGCGCTGGTACATGTTGATGATCTGCCCGAACTGCGCCATCGGCCAGATGAACCGCTGCGTGTAGAGGATGAACACGACGAACATCCCCTCGGAGAGCTCGCCGGTGAACGGGCCGGGCGGCCCCTGGAACACCCAGAGCCCGCCGACGATGAACGTGAGCACGAAGCCGATGCCCGCGAGCACGCGGAGCGCGGGGAAGAACTTGATCCGCGTCTCGATGGCGTCCCAGTTCGCGTCGAAGTAGTCGAAGGAGACGTCGTCGACGCGGTCGGACTCGTAGGACTCGGTGTTGGCCGCCTTGATCACCTGGATGCCGCCGAGGTTGTTCTCAAGCCGGGAGTTCATCTTGCCGACCGTCGACCGCACCTCGGCGTACTTCGGCTGAATGATCTTGATGAACAGGTAGGTGAACCCGGCGATGACGGGGACGGGCAGCAGCGCGACCAAGGCGAGCTGCCAGTTGATCCAGAAGAGGAGGACGCCGATCCCGATTACCATCACCGACAGGCGGAACACGGAGTTCATCCCGTCGTTGAGGAACCGCTCCAAGCGGTTCACGTCGTTCGAGAGGATGGACATCATCTCCCCGGTCTGCTTGTCCGAGAAGAAGTCCATGTTGAGCCGCTGCATCTGGTCGTACGTGTCGGTCCGGACGTCGTGCTGGATGTTCTGCGCGAAGGCGTTGAACCCCCAGTTCCGGACCCAGTGGAAGCCGGCGCCGAAGGCGAACGCACCGGCCAGCACCGCGATCGTGAACCAGAACTGCGCCGCCTGCTCCGTCGGGAGCCACGCGTCCGGGAGCAACACGAGCGGGATCTGCTCGTCGAACGCGGCCTCGCCGCGGAAGATCGCGTCGAGGGCGATCCCTAACATTAGCGGGGGAAGCAGATCGAGCAGGCGGGCGAAGACGCTGGCGAGGACGCCCACCGTCACCTGCGGGACGTAGTCGCGGCCGTACTCGACGAACAGCCGCTTCATCGGATTCTCGATCTTGTCCCGCTGCTCCTCGAAGGGATCGTCTTCCTCCCATTCGACACCACTCATCACAAAGTCGTATCAGGTAAGGCGGCAAATAGGTTTCCTTCGAACCGAAATACATCGGCAGAAAACGCCGCTAACGGGCGGTCGATCGGGCGATATCGCCTTCCGGAGCGCGGTCGACGGTCGAGAACCCTCCGGTCGTGCCGGGTCGGATCGGCGCGCGCGGCGGCGTCGATCACGGTCGCTGTGTAGCGGCCTCGACACCGACGGCTGCCCGCCGGCCGCGGACCCGACGACCGCGCGACGGGCTCAGAGTTCGCGTCGTTCCACGTCGGTATCGATCCCGGCCTCGTCGAGGTCCTCCCGGACGCGCCGCCGGAGCGGATCCGGAACGCCGTCGCGCGGGACCGGCGCGGCCGTTCCGCCCTCGTCGTCGTCGGTCGGGACCGCCCAGTAGAGGACGCGGGCCGTTTCGGCGTAGAACTCCACCGCGTATCGGTCGTTACCCCCCTCGTAGTGGACGCGGGCGGCCGCGCCCTCCGCGCGCCACCCCTCCTGTTTGACCAAGGCGGCGATCGGATCTCGCATGGTCGCCCTCGGGCGGCCGGACTCATGTGGGTGTCGACCGACTCTCCGCGAGGCCGAGACGACCGCCGCTCTCCCGCATCGACACCGGTTTACAAACGGCGCTCCGACGAGCGGGCATGTCTCTTCGCGTCACGTTCCTCGGGACGGGCGGCGCCGTCCCGACCGTCGAGCGCGCGGCGAGCGCCGTCTTCGTCAACCGCGAGGGCGACCGCTTCCTCTTCGACTGCGGCGAGGGCACCCAGCGCGAGATGATGCGCGCCGGCACCGGGTTCGCCGTCGACCGCGTGTTCGTCTCCCACCTCCACGGCGACCACGTCCTCGGCATCCCCGGCCTCGTCCAGACGCTCGGGTTCAACGACCGCACCGACCCGCTGACGGTCCACTGCCCGCCGGGGACCGACGACCACCTTCACGACCTCGTCCACGCGGTCGGCCACGACCCGGCGTTCCCGGTCCGGATCGAGCCGGTCGCCCCCGGCGAGGTCGCCTACGAGACCGACGAGTACGCGGTTCGCGCGTTCGAAACGGAACACCGCACGATATCGCAGGGGTACGTCTTGGAGGAGGACGACCGCCCCGGCCGGTTCGACCGCCCGAAGGCGGAGGATCTGGGTGTCCCCGTCGGGCCGAAGTTCGGCCGCCTCCACGAGGGCGAGTCGGTCGAGGCCGAGGACGGGACGGTCGTCGAGCCCGAGCAGGTCGTCGGCCCGCCCCGCCCGGGCCGCAAGCTGGTGTACACCGCGGACACGCGCCCGCGAGAGACCACCGTCGAGGCGGCCGAGGACGCCGACCTGCTCATCCACGACGCCACCTTCGCCGACGACATGGCCGACCGCGCCCGCGACACCGCCCACTCCACCGGCCGCGAGGCGGGGTCGATCGCCGACCGGGCGGACGCGAAGCGGCTCGCCTTAGTCCATATCTCCTCGCGCTACGCCGCGGACGCGCGCCCGATCCGCAGCGACGCCCGCGAGGCGTTCGACGGCGAGTGTCTCCTCCCCGACGACGGCGACCTGATCGAGGTGCCGTTCCCCGACTCGGACTGAGACGTTGACGGTTCGAGCGATCAGTACTAATCGGATGACTTTGTGACCGGCACGGAGACCGCCGCTAAATCCTCATCCGTTCTCTTATAAATAATCGACTACCGATCGACGGGCGACACCGCCAAAGCCCCAGTCGCGAGGACGGCGCACACTCGTTGCGCTCCTCGCTCGCGCTGCTCGCTGCGGTGCTTACGTCGTCTGCGCCGTCCTCGCGACTGCCCCTTTGAGTCCCACCCCGCACCGCTCCGCACAGCACCTCACGCCTCCCCAGCCTCGTCAGTCGCCGTCGCTTCGCTCCGGCGACTGACTCCCTCGCGCGTGCTGCTCGGCCGCGGAGCGGCCTCGCAGGCACGCGCCGCCGCCCCGTCTCGCCCCCCTCGTCGAGTCCCCATCCCATACGGCTGCGATCCGTGTGATCGTTCCACTTGAAACGAAGCCCGCGCACGGCTGACGGGCGTCTGACGCGAGCGAGGTCCTCCCGTCGGCCGATCTCCACGGATCGAAAGAACCCCGCGTAGCGCCCCTCAAGCGGGCGTTTCGTTCCACTTTCACCGCGGTCACGTACATTTTAATACCATCTGGAACCAACCGTCGTACGCCTCCCACTGAAAACAAGACCGGAGGCGGAGACACCCCATGAGCGAACTGCGACAGGAAGCGGAAGCGATAGCGGAACAGTTCTCGGACCACACCGACGTCGACCCCGACGACGTCGAGGAGCGGCTGACGACGCTCGTCGACGAGTACCGCGTGCCGCTCGACGAGGCGAGTCGGAGCGTCACCAACAGCTACCTCGAAGACGCCGGGATGGAGCGCGACGAGCTCGGCCGCGGCGGCAGCGAAGAGGTCCTCGTCAACGACATCGACGAGGACGAGCAGTGGGTCGACTTACGCGTGAAGTTGGTCGACCTCTGGGAGCCCCGGAGCGACTCCATCTCACAGGTCGGCCTGCTCGGCGACGAGTCGGGCACGATCAAGTTCGTCGCCTTCGAGACCTCCGACCTCCCGGAGCTGACCGAGGGGCAGGCGTACGAGCTCTCGAACGTCGTCACCGACGAGTACGAGGGGAGCTACTCGGTGAAGCTCAACCGGACGACCGGCATCACCGAGATCGACGAGGAGATCGAGGTCGGCGACAACGCCGACACCGTCGAGGGCGCCCTCGTGGACATCCAGTCCGGCTCCGGGCTGATCAAGCGCTGCCCCGAGGAGGACTGTACGCGCGTCCTCCAGAACGGGCGCTGCTCGGAGCACGGTCAGGTCGAGGGCGAGTTCGACCTGCGGATCAAAGGCGTCCTCGACGACGGCGAGACCGTCACCGAGGTCATCTTCGACCGCGAGGCCACTGAGGAGCTCACCGGCATGACTCTCGAAGAGGCCAAGGACATGGCGATGGACGCGCTCGACACCACCGTCGTCGCCGAGGAGATGGGCGAGGACGTGCTCGGGCGCTACTACCGCGTCACCGGCCCCACCTTCGGCCGGTACGTCTTGGTCGACGAGATGGAGGACCCCGGCACCGTCGACGTTGAAAGCGCGCTGATCGAAGCGAGGTCGATTTAAATGAGCCAGTCAGCCCCCACCCGAGAGGTCGCCCGGCGCGTGTTCGCCACCGAGTTCAACGACGCCGGCTACACGTTCACCGAGTCCGACGACGAGCGCGCCCCCGTCTACGCGCTGTTACCGACGGGCGAGTCATCGAACCGCGTGTTCTTCGTCGGCACCCTCACGGAGAAGGAGGACGTCGGCGAGGACAGCGAGTACTGGCGCGGCCGCATCGTCGACCCGACGGGCACGTTCTTCGTGTACGCCGGCCAGTACCAGCCGGAAGCCGCTTCCAAACTCCGGGACTTAGAGCCCCCGGCCTACGTCGCAGTCGTGGGGAAGCCCCGGACCTACGAGACCGACGACGGCACGGTCCGGGTCTCCGTCCGCCCCGAGTCGATCACCGAGGTCGACGCCGCCACCCGCGACCGCTGGGTCGCGGAGACCGCCCGCCGCACCGTCGAGCGCGTCGCCGCGTTCGACGACGAGGGCAACGAGTACGCGCGGATGGCCCGCGAGGAGTACGACCTGGATCCCCAGACGTACAAGGCCGCCGCGCTGTCGGCGCTGGAGGACCTCGACGAGAGCGACGACGAGCTCGCGGGCGACGCCGACGGCGACGCCGCGCTTGACGACGCCCCGGACGGGACCGACCCGGCCGGCACGCCCGAACCCTGACGCGGCCGGCATCTCGGCGTTCTGACGCGGCCGGCATCTCGGCGTTCTGACGCGGTCGGCGCGCCGGAACACTGACGCCCCGACACCGGATTTTCGCGGCGTTCGGCGCGGTTCTGCCCCGAACGCGGTTCTCGTTCTTACGATCGTCTGACAAACGCTTAAGTGATCCGCGGAACGATCGGTCCGATAATGGGCAACAAGAACAAGACGATCTCGTTCCGCGTCAACGAGGACGCGTTCGAGACCCTCCGCGACATCGCCGAGGAGCGAGACATCTCGCTGTCTGCGGTCTTCCGGGACTACGTGGATACGCTCGTTGCCCACGACGGTCAGGTCCGGGTCATCCCGGAGGCCGAACTGGACAGCATGGGCGAGAGCGGGGAGTCGTTCCCCCCGAAGATCGAGGTCCCAAAGAGCTTCGTCCGCGAGCACGAGCGGTTAGAGCTCGAGGCCGAACACCTCCGCGAACAGCTCGAAGAGCACAAGCGCTACGTCAACTACCTCCGCGAGCAGTTGGAGGACGGCGACGAGGAAGTGATCCAGCTGGAGGACCTCGACGGCGAGCCCGACGAGCCCTCGTTCCGCCTCGGGTAGCGGTCCGGTCCGCTTCAGACGGCCACAGCCGCCGACCTTCTCGCGCCACTCGCGATCGCCGAGCCGTGACACGTCCAACCGTCGAGCCGCGGCGCCGCGACGTCCGGCTCCCGCGTCGGCCGACCCGCCGCGCGCGAAAACCTTCCTGTTCGTCCGTTACTGACCGACGAAACGCCTATCTTGGCGAAAATATTGCCGAACAAGTCAGAGTTTGTTCAGAAACGTCCGATTCTCTCCGAATCTGATGGACGGTCTCTCAGCGCGAAGCCGCTATTTCTGATTATACTAAATTATTTACGAAAACGATATTACCCGGGCGGTGGACGTATCGGACATGCGAAGGTGGGTTCGACCGTGACCGTGTTCGACAGGGCGTACGACGATACGGTTCGCGTCCTCGACGAGGACGGCGAGGTCGTCGGCGATCTCCCCGACCTCGACGACGAGTCGCTCGTCGAGATGTACAGGCACATGCGACTGGCGCGCCACTTCGACGGCCGCGCGGTGAGCCTCCAGCGGCAGGGCCGGATGGGGACGTACCCCCCGCTCTCCGGGCAGGAGGGCGCCCAGATCGGGTCGGCGTACGCGCTCGACGCGGACGACTGGATGATCCCGTCGTACCGCGAGCACGGCGCCGCTCTCGTCCACGGCCTGCCGCTCAAACAGACGCTGCTCTACTGGATGGGCCACGAGGACGGCAACAACGCGCCGCCGGACGTCAACGTCTTCCCGGTCGCCGTCCCCATCGCGTCGCAGGTGCCCCACGCGACGGGCGCCGCGTGGGCCTCGAAGCTCCGCGGCGAGAACGACGCGTTCGTCTGCTACTTCGGGGACGGCGCGACGAGCGAGGGCGACTTCCACGAGGGGGTCAACTTCGCCGGCGTGTTCGACACGCCCACCGTCTTCTTCTGTAACAACAACCAGTGGGCGATCTCCGTGCCCCGCGAGCGGCAGACGCGGAGCGCGACCTTGGCGCAGAAGGCGGAGGCGTACGGCATCGACGGCGTCCAGGTCGACGGGATGGACCCGCTCGCGGTGTACAGCGTCACGGAAGCGGCCTTGGAGAAGGCGCGCGACCCCGAGACGGACCGGCCGCGGCCGACGCTCATTGAGGCGGTCCAGTACCGCTTCGGCGCGCACACGACCGCCGACGACCCGACCGTCTACCGCGACGACGACGAGGTCGAAAGCTGGAAGCGCAAGGACCCGATCGACCGGCTGGAGTCGTACCTCCGCGGCGAGGGGGTCCTCGACGACGAGCGCGTCGCGGAGATCGAGTCGTCGGTCGAGGCGCAGGTCGCGGACGCGATCGACGCGGCGGAGTCGATGGCGCGCCCCGACCCCCGAGAGCTGTTCGAACACGCCTACGCGGAGCTTCCGCCGGAACTGGAGCGGCAGTACGAGGAGTTCGCCGCGCTGCGCGACGAGCGCGGCGACGCGGCGTTCCTGGAGGATTGAATGACCGAGACACAGAACCTCACGCTGGTACAGGCGATACGAGACGGATTACACACCGAACTGCGCGAGGACGACGACGTCGTCGTGATGGGCCAAGACGTCGGGAAGAACGGCGGCGTCTTCCGCGCCACCGAGGGCCTCTTCGACGAGTTCGGGGGCGACCGGGTGATCGACACCCCGCTCGCCGAGTCGGGCATCGTCGGCACCGCCGTCGGGATGGCCGCGATGGGGATGCGACCGGTCCCGGAGATCCAGTTCTCCGGGTTCATGTACCCCGGCTTCGACCAGATCGTCTCGCACATGGCGCGGTTCCGGACCCGCAGCCGCGGGCGGTTCACGCTCCCGATGACCCTGCGGGCCCCCTACGGCGGCGGCATCCGCGCGCCGGAGCACCACTCGGAGTCGAAGGAGGCGTTCTACGCCCACGAGGCGGGGCTGAAGGTGGTCATCCCCTCGACGCCCTACGAGGCGAAGGGGTTACTCGCGGCGTCGATCCGCGACCCCGACCCGGTGATCTTCCTCGAACCGAAGCTGATCTACCGGGCGTTCCGCGAGGAGGTGCCCGAGGAGCCGTACACGGTCCCTACCGGCGAGGCGGCCACGCGCCGCGAGGGCGACGACGTCGCGGTGTTCACCTACGGCGCCATGACCCGCCCCACGCTGGAGGCCGCCGAGACGCTCGGCGAGGAGGGAATCGAGTGCGAGGTCGTCGACCTCCGGACGATATCGCCGCTCGACCGCGAGGCGGTCGTCGAGGCGTTCGAGAAGACCGGCCGTGCGGTCGTCGTTCACGAGGCGCCCAAGACGGGCGGGCTCGCGGGCGAGATCACGGCGATCCTCCAGGAGGAGGCGCTGCTGTATCAGGAGGCGCCGATCGGCCGCGTCACCGGGTTCGACGTGCCGTACCCGCTGTACGCGTTGGAGGACTACTACCTCCCGTCCGCGGCGCGCATCGAGGACGGGATCTTGGAGGCGGTCGAATTTTAAGATGTCCGCCGGAAATACACGCATGACAACGGAGGAGGCCGATCGATGACGATCAAGGAGTTCAAGCTCCCCGACGTCGGTGAGGGCGTCGCGGAGGGCGAGCTGGTCTCGTGGCTGGTCGCGCCCGGTGACCGCGTCGAGGAGGACCAGCCCGTCGCCGAGGTCGAGACCGACAAGGCGCTCGTCGAGGTGCCGTCGAGCTACGACGGCACCGTCGAGGAACTGTTCGTCGAGGAGGGGGAGATGGTCCCCGTCGGCGACGTGATCATCTCGTTCCGCGTCGACGAGGAGGGCGACGAGGCGGCAGCCGGCGCCGACGCGGAGGGCGACGCCGAACCGGCGTCCGACTCGACCGACGAGCCCGAGCCGGAACCGGACGCGGCCGCCGACGAAGGCGACGAGGAGCCCGGCGAACCCGACACGCCCTCCGGGCGCACCTTCGCGCCGCCATCGGCCCGCCGGCTCGCCCGCGAACTCGGCGTCGACGTCGCGGCCGTCGACGGGAGCGGCCCCGGCGGTCGCGTGAGCGAGGCCGACGTGCGGGCGCACGCCGAGAGCGACGCCGGATCCGCCGGTTCGGGCGGCGAAGACGGGCCCGAGCCCCGTCCCACGCCGACACCGACCGACGTCGGATCGGGCGATCGGACGTCCGCGGTCAGCAAGCGCGGCTCCGGCGGCTCCGCAGATGCGGCGTCGACAACGGCCACCAGCGACGCCCCCGAGCTCGCGGGCCGCGAGACGACGCTCGCGACCCCCGCGACGCGGAAGGTCGCGCGCGAGCGCGGCGTGGACATCGACGACGTGCCGACCGACGAGACCCGCGACGGCGAGGCGTTCGTCACGGCCGAGGCCGTGAACGCGTACGCCGACGCGCTGGAGTCGCCGGACGAGTCGACGCCGGAGCCCGCCGATGTCGATGTGGGCGCCGGGACCGACGCGACCGCTGCGACCGGTGTCGCGGACGCGGCCGGCGCCGCGTCGGGCGACGAGACCGTCCCCTACCGCGGCGTCAGGCGCACCATCGGCAAGCAGATGGAGCGGTCGAAGTTCACGGCGCCGCACGTCAGTCACCACGACACCGCCGAGGTCGACTCGCTCGTGGAGGCGCGCGAGGAGCTGAAGCCGACAGCCGAGGCGAAGGGCGTGAAGCTCACCTACATGCCGTTCGTGATGAAGGCCATCGTCGCCGGGCTGAAGGAGTACCCGTACCTCAACAGCGAGCTCCGCGAGGACGACGAGGAGATCGTCTTGAAAGGCGAGTACAACCTCGGGATCGCCGTCGCGACCGACGCGGGCCTGATGGTCCCCGTCGTCGACGACGTCGACGAGAAGGGGCTCTTCGAGCTGGCCGACGAGGTGAACGACCTCGCGAGCCGCGCCCGTGAGCGGAAACTGAAGCCCGCCGAGATGAAGGGCGGCACCTTCTCGATCACCAACTTCGGCGCCATCGGCGGCGAGTACGCCACGCCGATCATCAACTACCCCGAGACCGCGATCTTAGGCCTCGGCGCCATCGAGGAGCGACCCGTCGTGCGCGAGGGTGCCGACGGGGCGAGCGAGGTCGTCCCGGCGCCGACGCTGCCGCTCTCCCTCTCGATCGACCACCGGGTCGTCGACGGCGCGGTCGCGGCCGAGTTCGCGAACACCGTCATGGAACACTTAGAAAACCCCTGCTGCTACTCAACGAATAATGGTCGTCGGAGACGTCACCACGGGAACGGAGGTACTGGTCATCGGCGCGGGGCCGGGCGGCTACGTCGCCGCCATCCGCGCCGCACAGGAGGGGCTCGACACCACGCTGGTCGAGAAGGACGCCTACGGCGGCGCCTGTCTCAACCGCGGGTGCATCCCCTCGAAGGCGCTGATCACGGGCAGCGGGCTCGCCCACGAGGCCGGCAACGCGGAGTTCATGGGCGTCCACGCGGACCCCGCCGTCGACATGGGGAAGATGGTCGAGTGGAAGGACGGCGTCGTCGACCAACTGACGGGCGGCGTCGAGAAGCTCTGTAAGGCGAACGGCGTGAACCTGATCGAGGGGACCGCCTCGTTCGTCGGCGAGGACACCGTTCGCGTCGCGCACGGCGGCGACGGGCAGGGCTCCGAGACGCTCTCGTTCGAACACGCGATCGTCGCGACCGGCTCGCGGCCGGTCCAGATCCCCGGCTTCGAGTTCGCCGAGGACCACGTCTGGAGCTCCGCCGACGCGCTCGACGCCGACACGGTCCCGGACCGCCTCGGGATCGTCGGCGGGGGTTACATCGGGATGGAGCTGGCGACGACGTACGCGAAGCTCGGCGCCGACGTGACGGTCGTCGAGATGCTCGACGACATCCTCGACCCCTACGAGGACGACGTGAAGCGGATCGTCCGCACGCGCGCCGAGGAGCTGGGCGTCGAGTTCCACTTCGGCGAGGGCGCGAGCGAGTGGTCGGAGGCGCCCGACGGCGGCTACCTGCTCCACACGGAGACGGAGGAGGGCGAGGAGTCGACGTACGGCGTCGACAAGATCCTCGTCGCGGTCGGCCGCCAGCCGGTCACGGACGGGCTCGACCTGAATGAGGCCGGGATCGAGACCGACGAGCGCGGGTTCATCGACACCGACGACCGCACCCGGACCGCGGTCGAGCACATCCACGCCGTCGGCGATGTCGCGGGCGACCCGATGCTCGCGCACGCGGCCTCGAAGGAGGGGATCGTCGCCGCCGAGGTGATCGCGGGCGAACCCGCCGCGATGGATCAGCAGGCGATCCCGGCGGCCGTCTTCACCGACCCCGAGATCGGCACGGTCGGGATGACCGAAAGCGAGGCCGCGGACGCCGGCTTCGACCCCGCGGTCGGCGAGATGCCCTTCAACGCCTCCGGGCGGGCGATGACGACCGGCCACACCGAGGGGTTCGTCCGGATCGTCGCCGACGAGGAGAGCGGGTTCGTCCTCGGCGGGCAGATCGTCGGCCCGGAGGCGTCGGAGCTGATCGCGGAGGTCGCACTCGCGATCGAAATGGGGGCGACGCTGGAGGACGTGGCCGCCACCGTCCACACCCACCCGACGCTCGCGGAGGCCGTGATGGAGGCCGCCGAGAACGCGCGCGGGCAGGCGATCCACACGCTGAACCGCTGACCGCGTTCGACACCGCTGACCGCGCTCGAACCCTCCGTGTTTCCGTGCGGCCGCGGTCCTCGCCCGCTGAGGTCCCGCGACGAAGCGAACCAATGCGCCGCTGGATCCTCGGGTGTGGCTCTCACACATGACAGTCGAAGTGTCGAAACGGCTACGTATCGGGGCCGGTAGTAGACACTTACCGCGCGGTAAACCCATTGGAGCGCCGCTGCGGCCCTTGTCAGCGACTTCGAAGATTTACGAAAAGAACTTCATTATTTCGATAGAAACTCTCTGTTATAACGATGATTCCCTCTCCGACTTAGACAATATTATCAGCGAAGAGGGCCGATCATTTCTTGATGGCTAGTAACACCCAAGAGTGGTGGCCGGATCAGTTGGATCTGGAGCTGCTCGATCAGAACTCCGCGAACATCGGTCCCTACGACGAGAGGTTCGATTACGCTGAGGCGTTCGAGGAGCTCGACCTCGAAGCGGTCAAATCCGACCTCGAAGACGTGATGACCGACTCGAAGGAGTGGTGGCCCGCCGACTACGGACACTACGGCCCGCTGTTCATCCGGATGGCGTGGCACAGCGCCGGCACGTACCGCTCGCTCGACGGGCGCGGCGGCGCCGCCGGCGGACACCAGCGCCTCCCGCCGATCAGCAGCTGGCCGGACAACGTGAACCTCGACAAGGCCCGGCGGCTGCTGGAGCCGGTCAAGACGAAGTACGGCGAGAAGCTCTCGTGGGCGGACCTCATCGTGCTCGCCGGCAACGTCGCGCTGGAGTCGATGGGCTTCGAGACGTTCGGCTTCGCGGGCGGCCGCGAGGACGACTTCCGGGGCGACGACGCCGTCGACTGGGGCCCCGAAAGCGAGTGGGAGATGACCTCCGAGGAGCGCTTCGACGAGGAGGGCGACCTGAAGGCGCCGCTCGGCAACACCGTGATGGGCCTCATCTACGTCAACCCCGAGGGCCCGAACGGCGAGCCCGACTTGGAGGGCTCGGCGAAGAACATCCGGCAGTCGTTCAGCCGGATGGCGATGAACGACAAGGAGACCGTCGCGCTCATCGCCGGGGGCCACACCTTCGGCAAGGTCCACGGCGCCGACGACGGCGACAACCTCGGCCCCGAGCCCGAGGACGCCCCCATCGACCTCCAGGGTCTCGGCTGGGACAACGAGTTCGGCGAGGGGATGGGTCCCGACACCATCACCAGCGGCATCGAGGGGCCGTGGAACGCCACCCCGACCGTCTGGGACATGAGCTACGTCAACAACCTGCTCACCTACGAGTGGGAGCCGGAGAAAGGCCCCGGCGGCGCGTGGCAGTGGACCACGAAGAACGACGAGCTCGACGACGCCGCGCCCGGCGTCGCGGACGCCTCCGACAAGGAGGACGTGATGATGCTCACGACGGACGTGGCCCTGAAACACGACGACGACTTCCGGGCCGTCTTAGAGGAGTTCCGCGACGACCCCGACGAGTTCCAGGAGACGTTTGCGAAGGCGTGGTACAAGCTCATCCACCGCGACATGGGTCCGCCGGAGCGCTTCCTCGGCCCCGAGGTCCCGGAAGAGACGATGATCTGGCAGGATCCGCTGCCGGAGGTCGACTACGAGACGATCGGCGACGCTGAGGTCGCCGAGCTCAAGGAGGCGCTCCTCGACTCCGGCCTCTCGACCGGTGAGCTCGTCAAGACCGCGTGGGCTGCGGCGTCCACCTACCGCGACAGCGACAAGCGCGGCGGCGCCAACGGCGCCCGGATCCGCCTCGAACCCCAGCGCAGCTGGGAGGCCAACGAGCCCGAGCGGCTGGCCGACGTCCTCTCGACGCTCGAAGACGTTCAAGCCGAGTTCAACGAGTCGCGGTCCGACGACGTCCGCGTCTCGCTCGCCGACCTCATCGTGCTGGGCGGGACCGCGGCCGTCGAACAGGCCGCGGCCGACGCCGGGTACGACGTCGAGGTGCCGTTCGCGCCCGGCCGCGTCGACGCCGCCGCGGACCAGACCGACGTCGACTCCTTCGAGGCGCTCAAGCCCGAGGCGGACGGCTTCCGTAACCACCTCGGCGACGCCGACGAGGACGTCGAGGACCTGATGGTCGACAAGGCCGACCTGCTGAACTTAACCGCCAGCGAGATGACCGTGCTGGCTGGCGGGCTTCGCGCGCTGGGCGCGACCTACGCCGACCGCACGGCGTTCACCGACGATCCCGGGACGCTCACCAACGACTTCTTCGTCAACCTGCTCGACATGGAGTACGAGTGGGATGAGGTCACCGACGCCGAGGACCTCTACGAGGTCCGCGACCGCGACACCGGCGAGGTCGCGTGGGAGGCGACGCGTGCCGACCTCATCTTCGGGTCGAACGCGCGGCTCCGCACCATCGCCGACGTGTACGCCAGCGACGAGGAGAAGTTCGTCGAGGACTTCGTCGCGACGTGGAGCGAGGTCATGAAGCTCGACCGCTTCGATCTCGACTGACGGTCGTCGTCGCGGCCGGTTTTCTTTTTGAATCGTTCCAGACCGAGTCCGTAGCGTGCCGGTCGGTTCGCCGCCCGTCTGTCGCTGGTCGCTCCCCGCCGTCCTGAATTCCCCGTCAGCGCTGCCCAACGTCCGTCCTGTAGCACGACGTCGAGGGGCCGGCCATCGCCGCAGCGACAGATTCTATATCGCGATATAAGATTCATCACGCCAGTTCCGCTCGGATTCCACAGCTTACCGCACGTTCGTTCTTCCCGTCCGATCCGGCGTTTCGGCGACGATCGACCGGCTTTTTTCCCGCCGGACCCTCGATCGCGACATGGCCGACGAGTTCGACCCGGAGAAGTTCGAGGACAAGTACGCCCACTACTTCAACGAGCTCCAGCGGGCGTACAAGAACGCGTTCGAGCAGATGAACGACCGGTACGACTCGGAGCTGATCCACGGGATCGACCAGACCGTGCTCAACGAGTCGGAGCCCTTCTACGAGGACGGCGAGTTCCGCGTCGAGCTGCCGGAGAACCCGCGCGAGCGCATCCGCGGCGCCGTCGCGGTCGACGACGAGACGTTCGAGGAGACGCTCGACGAGTACGTCGAGCGGATCGAGTCCGAGCTGTACCGGACCCTCGGCGTCGATCGCTCGGAGTAACGGGACGCGACGGGGCTGCGTCGCGGCCCGTATCCGCCCGAACCAAAGGCATAAGCCCGCCGCCCGCCAACTCGCGGGCATGAGCACGGACACCGACGCGGCTGACGCGGAAAACGAACTCCGCGAGCGGATCACGAACTTCCTGCGGCGCAACTTCCCGCAGATCCAGATGCACGGCGGGAGCGCCGCCATCGCCCACCTCGACCGCGAGAAGGGCGAGGTGACGGTCCAGCTCGGCGGCGCCTGCTCCGGCTGCGGCATCTCCCCGATGACGATCCAGGCGATCAAGTCCCGGATGGTCAAGGAGATCCCCGAGATCGAGACGGTCCACGCGGACACCGGCGCGTCCGCCGGCGCGGACGGCGACCTCGGCGGCACCAGCAGCGGCGGCGGCATGTCCCCCTCCTTCCCCGGCGAGACGACCGACGACGACGGCGGCGACGACGAAGGCCCCCAGGCCCCGTTCTGAGTCGCTTCGACCCCCGAGGCTTTCCTCTCTCTCTTTCCGCTTCGCCAGTCGCGTTGCCGTTCGGCGATGATCGCTCGTTTTCGGCGATCAGACGCGTTGTAACGACGCTCCAGTCGTTTCTCCTGTCTCTCTCGGCGAGCAGGGTTAAATTCTATGTCGCTATATTGAATTCACTCCGCCGGTCCTGCTCGGTCCGACTGAAGCCTTTTTCTCCCCGGCAGCCGTGGGGAGTTGCTATGTACCATCGCGAGGTCGAACCCACGGCGGAGTACGTCGCGCGGTTCGAGACGGGCGCCGACTGGCGCGAGGAGATCGAGAGCCTCGCCCGCGAGGAGGACGTCGAGGCCGGCTGGTTCACGGCGCTCGGCGCGGTCCAGGACGCGGATGTCTGGTTCTACGACCAGGAGGAGACCGAGTACCGCTCGGTGACGTTCGACGAGCCGCTGGAGGTGGCCGCCTGCGTGGGCAACGTCTCGCTGTTGGAGGGGGACGTGTTCGCGCACACCCACGTCGTGCTCTCGCGGCCGAGCGGGCAGGCCCTCGCGGGCCACCTCGACTCGGCGACCGTCTGGGCCGGCGAGTGCCACCTGCGCGCGTTCGCCGAGCCGCTGGAGCGCTCGCACGACGAGGCCACCGACCTCGACCTGTGGCTGTGACCCGACTAACGCGCCGCGCGATTCCCTCGACTGAGGCCCGATGAGACCGGACGACGAGCGCTACTTCGCGCGGATCGAGGAGCGACTCGACGAGGCGTGGGACGTCGCGGAGACGGCCAAAGAGCAGGGCCGGGACCCGGAGCCCGAGATCGAGATCCCGGTCGCCCGCGACATGGCGGACCGCGTCGAGAACATCCTCGGCATCGACGGCGTCGCGGAGCGCGTCCGCGACTTAGAGGGCGAGATGTCCCGCGAGGAGGCGGCCCTGGAGCTGGTTACCGACTTCGTCGACGGGAGCGTCGGCGACTACGACTCCCGCGAGGGGAAGATCGAGGGGGCCGTCCGGACCGCCGTCGCGCTGCTCACCGAGGGCGTCGTGGCCGCCCCGATCGAGGGGATCGACCGGGTCGAGCTGTTAGAGAACGACGACGGCACCGAGTTCGTCAACGTCTACTACGCCGGCCCGATCCGCTCGGCGGGCGGGACCGCGCAGGCGCTGTCGGTGCTCGTCGCTGACTACGCCCGGTCGCTGCTGGGCATCGACGAGTACAAGCCGCGCGACGTCGAGGTCGAGCGCTACGCCGAGGAGATCGCCTTATACGACAAGGACACCGGGCTCCAGTACACGCCGAAGGACAAGGAGTCGAAGTTCATCGCGAAGCACATCCCCGTCATGCTCGACGGGGAGGCGACGAGCGACGAGGAGGTGTCGGGGTTCCGCGACCTCGAACGCGTCGACACCAACTCCGCGCGCGGCGGGATGTGTCTCGTCGCCGCCGAGGGGATCGCGCTGAAGGCCCCGAAGATCCAGCGGTACACCCGCGACCTCGAGGAGGTCGATTGGCCGTGGCTCCAGGACTTGATCGACGGGACGATCGGCAAGGACGGGGCAGGCGACGGCGACGCCGCCGAATCGACGGCCGGAGACGGCGACGCGAAAGACGGAGACGACGCGGCGGCCGACGGCGAACCGGGCGACGCGGAGGCCAAGTCCGACAACGAGGCCGAAGCCGACGGCCCGCCCCGCGCCGACCCCTCCCAGAAGTTCCTCCGTGACCTCATCGCGGGCCGGCCCGTCTTCACGCACCCCAGCGAGGCCGGCGGGTTCCGACTCCGCTACGGTCGCGCGCGAAATCACGGGTTCGCGACCGGCGGCGTCCACCCCGCGACGATGCACATCGTCGACGACTTCCTCGCGGCCGGGACGCAGATCAAGACGGAGCGGCCGGGGAAGGCGCACGGCGTCGTCCCCGTCGACTCCATCGAGGGGCCGACGGTCCGGCTGGCGAACGGCGAGGTCCGGCGTATCGACGACCCCGAGGAGGCCAAGGAGGTCCGCAACGGGATCGAGAAGGTGCTCGACCTGGGCGAGTACCTCGTCAACTACGGGGAGTTCGTCGAGAACAACCACCCGCTCGCGCCCGCGTCGTACGCCCCCGAGTGGTGGGTCCAGGAGTTCGAGGCGGCCGGCGCCGACGTCCAGGCCATGGGCGACGACCCGCACGTCGACCTCGAACACCCCGACGTCGACGAGGCGCTCGCGTGGGCGCGCGAGTACGACTGCCCGCTCCACCCGGAGTACACCTACCTCTGGCACGACGTGTCGGTCGACGCGTTCGAGGCGCTGGCCGACGCGGTCGCCGCAGGCGAGGTCGTCGAGGGCGTCCTCGCGATCGAGCGCACCGAGCCGGTCCGGGACGCGCTGGAGTCGCTGCTGGTCGAACACGCGGCGACCCCGGACGCGCTCCGGATCCCGACGTGGCGCCCGCTCGCGCGGTCGCTCGGGATAGACGACGGGCTCCGGAAGGAGTGGGACGCGGACGACCTCTCGGCCGCCGCCCGCGAGTACGCCGACGGCGAGAACGCGATCCGCGCGGTCAACGAGGTCGCGCCGTTCGAGGTACGCGAACGCGCGCCGACCCGGATCGGCAACCGGATGGGGCGGCCGGAGAAGTCGGAGAGCCGCGACCTCTCGCCTGCGGTCCACACCCTCTTCCCGATCAACGAGGCCGGCGGCCCGCAGCGCGACGTGGCCGAGGCCGCGAACGTCATGGACGACACCGGTCACCGGGGACGGCACGAACTCCAGGTCTCCGACCGAGTCTGTCCGGAGTGCGGCGAACACACCTACGCCGCGCTCTGTCCCGACTGCGAGACGCACACGGAGCCGCACTACGAGTGTAACGACTGCGGAACCGTCTGCGAGCCCGACGAGGCCGGCCGCGTCGAGTGCCCGAACTGCGAGTGGGAGGTGACGGCCGCGACGTACCAGGAGGTCGACGTCAACGACGCGTACCGTTCGGCGCTGGAGAACGTCGGCGAACGGGAGTCCGCCTTCGAGATCCTCAAGGGGGTCCAGGGGCTCACCTCGCGGAACAAGACGCCCGAACCGATCGAGAAGGGCGTCCTCCGCGCGAAGAACGGCGTCACCTCGTTCAAGGACGGCACAGTCCGGTACGACATGACCGACCTCCCGGTCACCGCGGTCAAGCCCGCGGAGCTCGACGTCACCGCCGATCACTTCCGCGAGTTGGGCTACGAGACGGACGTCGACGGCGAGCCGCTCCGTCACGACGACCAGGTGGTCGAGCTCCGCGTCCAGGACATCGTCCTCTCGGACGGCGCGGCCGAGCACATGCTCAAGACCGCCGACTTCGTCGACGACCTGCTCGAACAGTTCTACGGGCTCGACCGCTTCTACGAGGTGAACGAGCGCGACGACCTCGTCGGCGAGCTCGTCTTCGGGATGGCGCCCCACACGAGCGCCGCGACTGTCGGGAGAGTGGTCGGATTCACGTCGGCCGCCGTGGGATACGCTCATCCGTACTTTCACGCCGCGAAACGACGGAATTGCTTCCACCCGGAGACGGAGATCGAGTATCGAGACAACGCGGGTCGACACCGCGAAACAATCGAGACGTTCGTCGAGGATCGGCTGGACGATCCGCGGACCGACGACTTCGGAACGCTCGTTGAGGAACTCGACGGTGCGATCGAGGTGCCTTCGATCGACGAACGCGGAAACGAGGTGACACAGTCGGTAACTGCCGTCTCAAAACATCCGAGTCAGGATCACCTCGTCCGGATCGAAACGCGTCGCGGGCGCTCGATTCGCGTGACGCCCGACCACACGATGCTGCGAGTCGTGGATGCGGAAGTCCAAAAAGTGGCCGCGAACGAACTGGAGGTTGGTGATTCCGTTCCGTCGAGTCCTTCACAGCAGAACGTATCGATGAACGCCGCCACCGGCACGGCGACGGACGGCGGAATCGAGACTGACGAGGTTACGTCGATCTCGTTCCTCGAAAGCGATGTCGAATACACGTACAATCTCACCGTCGCCGAGACGCACACGCTCGCGGCGAATGACTTGTCAGTTGCTCAATGTGACGGTGACGAGGATTGCGTGATGCTTCTCATGGACGGACTTCTCAACTTCTCGAAAGAATTTCTGCCCGACCAGCGCGGCGGGCGGATGGACGCGCCGCTGGTAATGTCCTCCCGGATCGACCCCTCGGAGATCGACGACGAGGCGCACAACGTCGACATCGTGCGGGAGTACCCGCTGGAGCTGTACGAGGCCTCGCGGGAGCTGGCCGACCCGGAGGAAGTCGAGGAGCTGATCCAGATCGGCGAGGACACGCTCGGGACCGACGACGAGTACCACGGGTTCGACCACACTCACGACACGACGGACATCGCGATGGGGCCGGACCTGTCGGCGTACAAGACGCTCGGCGACATGATGGAGAAGATGGACGCGCAGTTAGAGCTGGCCCGGAAGCTGCGCGCGGTCGACGAGACCGACGTGGCCGAGCGGGTGATCGAGTACCACTTCCTCCCGGACATCATCGGGAACCTCCGAGCGTTCTCGCGGCAGGAGACGCGCTGTCTCGACTGCGGCGAGAAGTACCGCCGGATGCCGCTGACGGGGGAGTGCCGCGAGTGCGGCGGCCGCGTGAACCTCACGGTCCACGAGGGGTCGGTGAGCAAGTACGTCGACACCGCCATCGAGGTCGCGGAGCGGTTCGGCTGCCGGCCCTACACCAAACAGCGGCTGAAGGTGTTAGACCAGTCGCTGGAGTCGATCTTCGAGGACGACACGAACAAGCAGTCGGGCATCGCGGACTTTATGTAGGTGATCGGCGCGGAGGCGCGCCTTTCGAAATTTGTGAGTGGTTGTCGATCACGTCTGTCTTTTATAAAGAGTTGATCTCGATCTGTCGGTGACGACCTCCAAAGCCCCAGCCGGGAGGACTCGGTGCGGTCGCTGCGGTCCTCAGTCGCTCGTTTCACTCACTCCTTGCGGTCCTTGCGTCCCGCGCCTTCGTCCTCCCGGCTGCCCCTTTGAGTCCCACCCCGCACGGCACCGCAGCCTCACGCCTCCCCAGCCTCGTCGGCGCGGCGCTTGTAAGCGCCGCGCCGACTCCCTCGCGGGCTCCTCGCGGGCCGATGGCCCGCTCGGAGGCGCGCCACCGCTACTACCGCCCAATTCTGTTTATAAGTAGATCGTCGCTACTGCCTCGCCTCAGTCGTCTGCGCGTGCGTTCTCGACGACTTGCACGAACTCCCGGGCGGTCTCGGTGATGACCTCGTAGTCGCCGCGCTCGGCGGCGTCGTAGTCGACGAGCGCGCCGCCGGCGCCGACCGCGAACGCGCCGGCGTCAATGTAGTCGGCCGCGTTGTCGGGGCCCACGCCGCCGGTCGGCATCATCGGGATCTGGCCCAGCGGGCCCTTCATCGCGCCGAGGTGGGCCGGGCCGACCGTCTTCGCCGGGAACACCTTCACGAAGTCGGCGCCGGCCTCGTAGCCGCGGACCGCCTCGGTCGGCGTCATCACACCCGGCGCCGAGACCGCGCCGTAGCGGTTGCACGTCTCGATCACGTCCTCGTGGAGGCTCGGGGAGACGACGAACTCCGCGCCCGCCATCAGCGTGGTCCGGGCCGTCTCGCTGTCGAGGACCGTCCCCGTGCCGACGACGACCTCGTCGTCGAACGAGGCCGTGACCTCCTCGATGAGGTCCGCGACACCGGGTGTGTCGGCGGTGATCTCGACGGCGGTGACCCCGCCCTCGCGCAGCGCCTCGGCGATCTCGATGAGCTGGTCGGCCGGCACCCCGCGCAACACCGCGACGACGCCGCTGTCGTCGAGCCGTGAAAGCGTCTCGTCCATACTCCCAGTTACCCGAGTCGGTCCTTAAAACCGCGCCGATGACCGCAGTCGGTGTGGACGAGCGGAGGCGGTTCGACGGCAACTGGGGTACGGGCGACCGCGCACTGCCGGCGACCCGACCGAGCCCCCGCTTCGCCGCCTGCCCCGTGACACCGGTCGACACGAAATCGGCGGCGATCGGGGGTACTCGCCCGCGAAACGGCCGCGACGAAACACTACCCTTTTGACCCTCCTTTCGGTAACACTCGGTATAATGGGCCGACGCAAGAAGATCGTTCAGGAATGTGAGCGGCTGATGGACGCCCCGGAGAACATCCGGAACATCGCCATCGCCGCCCACGTCGACCACGGGAAGACGACGCTCTCCGACAACCTGCTGGCGGGCGCCGGCATGATCTCCGAGGACACCGCGGGCGAACAGCTCGCGATGGACACGAAGGAGGACGAGCAGGAGCGCGGGATCACCATCGACGCGGCGAACGTTTCGATGACCCACGAGTACGAGGACACCAACCACCTCGTCAACCTCATCGACACCCCGGGTCACGTTGACTTCGGGGGCGACGTCACCCGCGCGATGCGCGCGGTCGACGGCGCCTTAGTGGTCGTCGACGCCGTCGAGGGCGCGATGCCCCAGACGGAGACGGTGCTCCGGCAGGCGCTCCGCGAGGGCGTGAAGCCGACGCTGTTCATCAACAAGGTCGACCGCCTCATCTCGGAGCTCCAGGAGGGGCCGCAGGAGATGCAGGAACGGCTGATGTCCGTCATCGCCGACGTCAACGAGCTCATCCGCGGGATGGCCGAGAACATGGACGACATCCCCGAGGACTGGACCGTCTCCGTCGAGGACGGCACGGTCGGGTTCGGCTCCGCGCTGTACAAGTGGGGCGTCTCGATGCCGTCGATGCAGCGGACCGGCATGGACTTCGGCGACATCATGGAGCTCGAACAGAACGACAAGCGGCAGGAGCTCCACGAGCGCACGCCCCTGTCGGACGTCGTGCTCGACATGGTCTGCGAGCACTTCCCGAACCCGGTGGACGCCCAGCCCCGCCGCGTCCCGCGCATCTGGCGCGGCGACCCCGAGTCCGACCTGGCCGACACGATGCGGCTGGTCGACGAGGACGGCGAGGTCGTCTTCATGGTCACCGACATCTCGATGGACCCGCACGCGGGCGAGATCGCGACGGGCCGCGTCTTCTCCGGCACGCTGGAGAAGGGCCAGGAGCTGTACGTCTCCGGCACCGCCGGCAAGAACCGAATCCAGAGCGTCGGCCTGTTCATGGGATCGGAGCGCGAGGAGGTGGACCGCGTCCCGGCAGGGAACATCGCGTCCGTCACCGGGCTGCGTGACGCCATCGCCGGCTCGACGGTCTCCTCCGTCGAGATGACACCGTTCGAGTCGATCGAGCACATCTCCGAGCCGGTCATCACGAAGTCCGTCGAGGCGCAGAACATGGACGACCTGCCGAAGCTCATCGAGACGCTCCAGCAGGTCGCCAAGGAAGACCCGACGATCCAGATCGAGATCAACGAGGACACCGGTGAGCACCTGATCTCTGGGCAGGGCGAGCTCCACCTCGAAGTGATCACCCAGCGGATCCGCGACAACCAGGGCATCCCGGTCATCACCGGGGAGCCGATCGTCGTGTTCCGCGAGCAGCCTCAGGAGTCGTCCCGCGAGGTCGAGGGGCAGTCGCCGAACCGGCACAACAAGTTCTACATCACCGTCGAGCCGATGGACCAGGAGATCGTCGACGCCATCCAGCTCGGCGAGGTCTCGATGGACATGCCCGAACTGGAGCGCCGGGAGGCGCTGCAGGAGGCCGGCATGGACAAGGACACCTCCCAGAACGTCGAGGACATCCACCGGACCAACATCCTCATCGACGACACGAAGGGGATCCAGCACCTCAACGAGACGATGGAGCTCGTCTTGGAGGGGCTTCAGGAGGCGCTCGACGACGGCCCGCTGGCCGCCGAGCCGGTTCAGGGGTCGCTGTTCCGCCTGCACGACGCGAAGCTCCACGAGGACACCATCCACCGCGGCCCCGCGCAGGTCATCCCGGCGGTCCGCGACGCGGTCCACCGCGCGCTGATCGACGGCGAGGTCCGCCTGCTGGAGCCGATCCAGGACGTCCGCATCGACGTGCCCAGCGAACACATGGGCGCCGCGTCCGGCGAGATCCAGGGCCGCCGCGGCCGCGTCGACGACATGTACCAGGAGGGCGACCTAATGGTCGTCGAGGGCATCGCGCCCGTCGAGGAGATGATCGGGTTCTCCTCCGACATCCGCTCGGCCACCGAGGGCCGCGCCTCGTGGAACACCGAGAACGCGGGCTTCCGCGTGCTCGTCGACAACCTCCAGCGCGAGAAGATCATGGAGATCCGCGAGCGCAAGGGGATGAAGCTCGAACTGCCGCAGTCGATCGACTACTTCTGAGTCGACGGCGCGGTTCGCGGTAGCCGGTCCCCGTTTTTCCTCTCTCTTCGAGCTCGATTCCTCGAAGCGGCGCGGCCGTCAGCCGCGGATTCGCCTGACGGTCGAGAGCGCCCCACCGAGGGCGAGGAACAGCCCGAGCACGGCAGCGAACAGCGGCGCGTTCGACGTCTGCGCCTTCAGGAACGCCCCGCCGGGGTCGGCCGGGTCGACGTACGCGGTGGTCGACTCGCCGGCGGCGTACTCCGAGACGACCTCGCGGGCCGCCGACTCGGTGTCGTAGTTCGACGTGATCGCCGACGGGAAGACGTTCGTGCTCGCGTACTCCGTCCCCTCGTACTCGTAGGTGAACCGCACCGCCGGCCGGTAGTCCACGCCGGGACTACTCCCGGTCGACGTCGACTCGACGCTGCGGTCGGTGACGGTCGCGTCGACCGCGACGGCGTCCTCGACCGCGCTCGACTGCTGGGTGTAGTCGTACGCCCCGTAGCCGGTCACCGCGAGACCGATCAACAGCATGACGACCGCTCCCTTGAGGGTCTTCGGACCGTCGATCGAGAGCCCGCTCATTCTGCGCTCGCACCTCGGTTCGAAGGGGTTCGGTCTGGGGAAGAGCGATTGGGCGGCGTCTGGTCCGAGAGACGCTGATTCGACGTGTCGGGCCGCACAGCGATGCTCGGCGAACCGCGTGGAGGGTGACACACGCCCGGCGATCGGTCGCGACCGCCCATAATTCTGCGGGACATTTCCGCCCGATCCGTGCGGTACGTTGACAGCCGAGGCGGCGAGGCAACGCCTGCCATCGCCGAAGGCTTATACCCGATCGTCCGACTCCGTTCGAGTATGCAGACGGGCACGACTCCCCCCGGCGCACCGCGACGGAGCCACCGAGCGACCGCTCCACGCCGGGGACAGGGACGTGTCTGCGAACGCGCGCTCCCGACCGGGCCCCGCTGCGCGCTGCGGCGGAGGTGGCGACGTGAGCGATCGCCGCGACGGGGCACCGGAGACCGCGCTCGACGCCGAGGACGCGGCGGGCGAGTCCGACCCGGCCGACCCCGGGGCGTCGCCCGACGGCGGCCACGCCTCGACGGCCCCCTCGACGCACACGGTCCGGTTAGAGCTCGTCGACGAGCCGGGCCAGCTGCTCGCCGCGCTCCACCCGATCGCGGACAACGGCGGGAACCTCCTGTCGATCTACCACGAGCGCGGGAACAAGACGCCCCGCGGGCGGATCCCGGTCGAGGTCGACTTCGAGGCGACCCCCGAGCGGTTCGAGGAGATCGTCGACGCGCTCCGCAGCGAGGGCGTGAACGTGATGCAGGCGGGCACGGAGCGGTACGCGGAGGAGGTGACGATCCTCCTGTTCGGCCACCTCATCGACACCGACCTCTCCGACACGCTCTCGCGGATCGAGGCCTGCGAGTCCGCGTCGGTCGCCGACGTGTCGCTCGCGGCCCCGCAGGGGACCGAGGAGGTGTCGAGCGCGCGGCTCCGGCTCGAAGCGCGCGCCGGCGAGACGGACGCGGCGCTGGCGGCGGTCCGCGAGCTCGCCGACGAGAAGGAGCTCCGCGTCGTGGAGCCGCTCACGGGGGTGGACGCGTGAGGCTCGCCGTGATCGGCGCGGGCGCGGTCGGGCGCTCCGTCGTCGAGTTGGCGGGCGAGTACGGCCACGAGGTCGTCGCGGTCGCGGACTCGTCGAGCGCGACGGTCGCCGACGGAACTGGCGGTCGGGCCGGCGCCGGCGGAGACGATTCGGTTGGTGTCGACCCCGACGCGGTCGTCGCGCGGAAGGCGGAGCGCGGGATCGTCGGCGACGCGGATCCGGAAGACGCCCTCTCGGCGGACTACGACGTCCTCGTGGAGGCCACGCCGACGACGCTGGGCGACGCCGAGCCCGGCTTCTCGCACGTGACCCGCGCGCTGGAGCGCGACCGCCACGCCGTCCTCGCGAACAAGGGCCCGGTCGCGGAGCGGTTCGGCGACCTGCGGGCGGCCGTCGACGACAGCGACGGCGAGATCCGGTTCGAGGCGACGGTGGGCGGCGCGATCCCCGCTGTGTCGACCGTCGAGGACATCGAACCCGGCCACGTCACCGCGGTCCGGGGCGTGCTCAACGGGACCGCGAACTTCATCCTGACGCGGATGGCCGCCGAGGGGCTCGACTACGACCACGTGCTCGCGGAGGCGCAGGATCTCGGCGTCGCGGAGGCGGACCCCTCCTTCGACGTGGACGGCACAGACGCGGCGCTGAAGTGCGTCATCCTCGCGAACGTGCTATCCTTTGGCGCGGCCGACGACCCCGCCGACGCCCGGGAGTTCACGCTCGACGACGCCGACGTCTCGGGGATCCGCGACGTGCCCGGCTCCGCGCTCCGGCTTGCGGCCGAGGACGGGCGGACGGTGCGGCTGATCGGCGAGGCGACCGGCGAGACCGTGCGGGTCGCGCCGCGGCTCGTCCCCGAGAACGGGACGCTCGCGGTCTCCGGCACGCAGAACATCGTCCAGATCGAGACGTCTCACGCCGGCCGGCTCAACATCTCCGGCCGCGGCGCGGGCGGCCCGGAGACCGCGAGCGCGGTCCTCGGCGACGTGGGGCGGCTGGAGTAGGGCGGGTCGTCCGGCCGGAGTGGGCCGGGTCGTCCGGCCGGAGCAGGCCGCTTCGACCGCCGAGTCCGCCGCCGCGGACCGGGGTCATGTGTCGCTCTGTCGTGTCCCGCGTTGTCGACAATCGCCGGACGGCGGCGCGATACTCTGTGGGCCGTATCGAAACCGTTTTAGTGGAATCAACCGAAACTTACTCACAGAGCGCCTTAGCGCGTGATTACCCCATGAGTGACAAACCGCACCAGAACTTGGCCATTATCGGCCACGTCGACCACGGCAAGAGCACGCTCGTGGGTCGCCTCCTCTTCGAGACGGGGAGCGTCCCCGAGCACGTAATCGAGCAGCACCGCGAGGAAGCCGAAGAGAAGGGCAAGGGCGGCTTCGAGTTCGCCTACGTGATGGACAACCTCGCCGAGGAGCGCGAGCGCGGCGTCACGATCGACATCGCCCACCAGGAGTTCGACACGGACCAGTACTACTTCACCATCGTCGACTGTCCGGGCCACCGTGACTTCGTGAAGAACATGATCACGGGCGCCTCGCAGGCCGACAACGCGGTGCTCGTCGTCGCGGCCGACGACGGCGTCGCGCCCCAGACCCGCGAGCACGTGTTCCTGGCCCGAACGCTCGGGATCAACGAGCTCATCATCGGCGTCAACAAGATGGACCTCGTCGACTACAGCGAGGACTCCTACAAGGAGGTCATCGGCGAGGTCGAGGACCTGCTCAACCAGGTCCGCTTCGCGACCGACGACACCACGTTCGTGCCGATCTCGGCGTTCGAGGGCGACAACGTCGCCGAGGCGTCCGAGAACACGCCGTGGTACGACGGCCCCACCCTGCTGGAGTCGCTCAACAACCTGCCGGAGGCCGAGCCGCCGACGGACGCGCCGCTCCGCCTGCCGATCCAGGACGTTTACACCATCTCCGGCATCGGGACCGTCCCCGTGGGACGCGTCGAGACCGGGATTCTCAACACCGGCGACAACGTCTCCTTCCAGCCGTCCGACGTGGGCGGCGAGGTGAAGACGGTCGAGATGCACCACGAAGAGGTGCCCAAGGCCGAGCCCGGTGACAACGTCGGGTTCAACGTCCGCGGCATCGGCAAGGACGACATCCGCCGCGGCGACGTCTGTGGCCCGGCCGACGACCCGCCGAGCGTCGCCGAGACGTTCAAGGCCCAGGTCGTCGTCATGCAGCACCCGTCGGTGATCACGGCCGGTTACACCCCGGTCTTCCACGCCCACACGGCGCAGGTCGCCTGTACGATCGAGTCCATCGATCAGAAGATCGACCCCTCGTCCGGTGAGGTCGCCGAGGAGAACCCGGACTTCATCAAGTCCGGCGACGCCGCGGTCGTCACCGTGCGCCCGCAGAAGCCGCTCAGCATCGAGCCGTCCGGCGAGATTCCGGAGCTCGGCAGCTTCGCCATCCGCGACATGGGGCAGACCATCGCGGCCGGCAAGGTGCTGGAAGTCAACGAGCGATAATCGATGCAGCAGGCACGCGTCCGCCTCGCCGGCACGAGCCCCGAGGACCTCGACGACATCTGCGACGACGTCCGCGAGATCGCGGACTCGACGGGGGTCGCCCTGTCGGGCCCGATCCCGCTGCCGACGAAGACGCTCGAGATCCCGTCGCGCAAGTCCCCGGACGGTGAGGGGACGGCGACGTGGGAGCACTGGGAGATGCGCGTCCACAAGCGTCTGATCGACATCGACGCCGACGAGCGCGCGCTCCGCCAGCTGATGCGCGTCCAAGTGCCGAACGACGTCAGCATCGAGATCGTTCTCGAAGACTGAGCGCTAGGGCGTTTCTCTTTCACCCCTCTCGTTTTTTCACCGCGTCTAGCGACGGCGTCGTCGATCGCGTCTCGCCTCCTGCGGTCGTATCCCGCTCACCTCGCGTCGAGCAGCCCGACCCGACCGGCCGCGAGCCCGCAGAACGCGCCGGTCGCGTGCGCGATCAGCGCGACGCCGGGCGCGGCCGTCATCGCGGTGAGGACGACCGCGAGGAACCCGAACAGGGCCAGTTGAATCCGCGGAGAGAGCCGGAACCGGTCGAACAGCGTCTCGCTCACGACGTTGCCGGCGAGCAGGTAGCCCCCCAGCGCGAACACCGCGCCGCTGATCCCCAACACGGCGGACGGGGGACCGAGCAGGCTCCCGAGGGTCACCTGCGCGACGCCCGCGAACGCGCCGGTCGCAACCACGAACGCGTGGAAGCGCACGCGGGTCGTCCGGCGCTCGACGAGTGGCCCGACGAGCAGCAGCCCGACGGCGTTCGCCAGCAGGTGACCGACGGAGCCGTGGGCGTACACGCTGGTGACGAGCGTCCACGGAGCGACGGAGACGGGCGTCGACAGCGCGAGGAGCCCGAAGAGGCCGACGAGGCTGAGGAGGGCCTGCGTGGCGCCGACGAGGAGGGTGATTCCGAGCGTTTCGAGGGTAGCACGCATGAGGTGAGGGTTGGAACCGCGCGGTGAAAAGGGTGTGCGGGGCGGGTTCGTCCCCCGACCGGCGCGCGACTCAGATCACGTCGTCGGGGTCGTGCGCCTTCGCCATCCGCGTCGCCTCGGCGGCGTAGCGCTTGCGGTCGTCGGGGTCGTCGACGGTCCCGACGTTCGACGGCGGCGCGTCGACGGCGGCCGTGGTGTCGCGCACGTCCGTGAAGGAGGTGAGCGCGCGCTCCTTCCGGAAGTAGCGCTCGCCGTCCGGCGTCGCGTACGTGAGGATCACCATGTTCTGCTCGTCGTCGGAGTAAGTGCGCTCGACGAGCCACATCCGCACGGCGTCGGTCGCGGAGCCGGGGGCCGCCTCGTTCGCGTTCATGCGTGGTATTTCGATTTCCATGAACAAACGTGTTGCGTCGGTCCGCGCTCCCCGATCGCCCCCGCTTCGCCTCCGGGAACCGCCAGCGTTTTATTCTTTAGGGCAACCTAAACAATCGCATGAACACGCGCGTCGTCGCCGCTCGGCTCCGCGAACGTCTCTCTCGTCTTCGCGGGAGTCTCTCGCGGCTCCGCGAACGGCTTCCTCCGGGGACCCTCGCGATCGCGGGCACGCTCCTCGTCCTCGGGGTCGGCGGCGCGGTGTTGGCGCGGACGCTCGACGTCGGCGTCGTGATCGAGGCGGCCGCGACCGCCGACCCCGCGTTCCTCGCGGCGGCGCTCGCCGCGTACCTGCTGTCGTGGCCGCTCCGCGGCCGGCGGTACGGCGACGTGCTCGCGCCGATGGGACACCGCTGCCGGACGGCGTTCCTCACGGCGGCGGTGTTCGCGAGCCAGACCGCGAACCTGATCGTTCCCGCCCGGGCGGGCGACGGGGTGCGCGCGTACCTGCTGAACGACCGGCGCGACGTGCCGTACCCGACCGGCGTCGCGTCGCTGGCTGTCGAGCGGGCGTTCGACTTAGTTGCGCTCGGCGTCCTCGGCGGCGCCGCGCTCGCGGTCCTGCTCGTCGACGGGCGGGCCGCGGCGCCGGACGGGTCGGGGCGGGCGCTCGCCGCCGCCGGAGGAATCGCGGTCGCGGCCGCGCTCGGTTCGGCGGTCACCGTCGCGGTCGCCCGGAGCGACCGCCGGTTCGGTCCGGCGCTCCGCGACCGGTTCGACGGCAGTCGGCTCTCGCGGGCCGTCGACGCCGCGGTCCGGTTCGGGGCCGCCGTCCGCGTCGTCGCCGCGGACGGGGCGGCGCTCGTGCGTGTGTTCCTCGCCAGCGCCGTCGTCTGGGCGCTGGACGTGGCCACCGCGGTCCTCGTGCTCGCGGCGCTCGTCGGCGGGTTCGGCGGCGGCGTCGCCCCCGTCACGCTGCTCGTCGTCGGGACCCTCGCGGTCTCGGCCGGGAACCTCGCGAAGGTGTTGCCGCTCTCGCAGGGCGGGATCGGTCTGTACGAGGCCGCGTTCACCGGGATCGTCGTCGCGACGACGCCGATCGCCCCCGAGGTTGCGCTCGCCGCGGCGGTGCTCGACCACGCGCTGAAGAACGGCGTCACCCTCGCCGGCGGCGCGGCCGCGGCGGCCGCGTTCGACCTCTCGCTGACGGGGACTCCGGACGAATCCGCGCCGGAGACGGAGTCGACCGCGGCGCCGACCGCGACGGACCGCTAAGTTTTTAGGCCAGCCTAAAAATTATCGCATATGCCGACCACCGCCCCGAGCGCCGACGATTCGGACATCTGCGTCATCGTCCCGACGATCCGAGAGTACGAGTGCCTCCGCGAGTACGTTGCGAACGCCCGCGAACACGGCTTCGACGTCTCGCGGCTCCACTTCCTCTTAGTCACCGAGGACTTCTGTGACACCGACGAGATGCGCGCCATGCTCGACGACCTCGGCGTCTCCGGCGAGGTGTTCGACGGCAGCCGCCGCGAGGAGTGGTACGAGGCCAACGGGGTCGCGGAGTACGGCCACGTCGTCCCGGCCGCGAGCCACGCCGAGACGAGCTTCGGCCTGCTGTACATGTGGGCCGACGACTCCTTCGAGTACGGGATCTTCATCGACGACGACACGCTCCCGCACGACGATGTCGACTACTTCGGCCGCCACATGGAGAACCTCGCCTTCGGCGGCGAAGTCGAGCGCGTGCGCTCCGACGAGGAGTGGGTGAACGTCCTCTACGACAACGCCGATGAGCACGGGCTCTACCCGCGCGGCTACCCGTACTCGGCGATGGACGAGACGGTCGAGACGGACGCGGTCGACGTCGAGCCCGGCGAGGTCGTCGCCTCGCAGGGGCTGTGGACGAACGTTCCCGACCTCGACGCGGTCCGGATCCTGATGGACGGCGACTTACAGGGGCAAGCGCAGACCCGCACGACCGCCGACGACTTCGGCGAGGACTTCGTCGCCGCGCGCGGCAACTACCTCACCGTCTGCTCGATGAACCTCGCGTTCCGCCGCGAGGTGATCCCGGCGTTCTACCAGCTGCCGATGGACGACAACGAGTGGGACGTGGGCCGCTTCGACGACATCTGGTCGGGGCTCTTCTTAAAGCGCGCCTGCGACGTGCTCGGCAAGCGCATCTACAACGGCGACCCGCTGTGTGAACACAACAAGGCCCCGCGCTCGACGTTCGACGACCTCGCGAACGAGGTGGCGGGGTTAGAGCTGAACGAACACGTCTGGGAGGTCGTCGACGAGGCGGGCGACGACGCCGACTCGTACGCGGCGGTCTTCGACGAGATGGCCGACGCGCTCGCGGAGGGCGAGTTCGACGAGTGGAACAACGGCGCGTTCCTCAACCACTGCGGCGAGTACATGCGCGACTGGCTCGACTGCCTCGACGCGATCCGCCGGACGCCGGCGGTCGCGGACGACTGAACCGACACGACTAAAAGTATTTAGGTAAGCCTAAAACACATGACGAACCACGAATCCGACGGACGAGACGGACGCGACGTTCGACGACGGAAGTTCCTCGCAGCCACCGGTTCGGTCGGCGTCGCGGGGATCGCCGGCTGTAACGGGACGACCGACGACAGCGAGGACGGCGGCGACGGCGGTGACGGCGTCGGCGACGCCGTCGGCCAGATTGGTTCCGGCCGCGCGGGCCGCGGCGCCCCCGGCGGCACGCCGATGGCGGAGATGCCGGCGCTCGAAGGCGAGCTCACCGTCTACTCCGGCCGCGGCGAGTTCCTCGTCGGCGAGCTCGTCAGCTACATCGACGACCTGTACGACGACTTCGACCTGACCGTCCGGTACAACAACTCGACCGATCTCGTGAACCAGATCGTCAACGAGGGCGAGGGGTCGCCGGCGGACGTGTTCTACTCGGTGAACGCCGGCGCGCTCGGCGCGCTCGCCGACGCGGGACGGGCGCAGGCGCTCCCCGACGACGTGGCCGAGAAGGTCCGCCAGGAGTTCCGCACCGAGCAGTGGGTCGGCACCTCCGGGCGCGCCCGGACGATCCCGTACAACACCGAGGCGTTCTCCGAGGACGACCTCCCGGACGACATCATGGCGTTCCCGGAGGAGTTCGAGGGCGACCTCGGGTGGGCGCCGTCGTACGGCTCCGCGCAGGCGTTCATCACCGCAATGCGAATCTTAGAGGGCGAAGACGCCACCCGCGAGTGGCTGGAGGCAATGGTCGAGCGCGGCGCCGCGACGTACCCCGACGAGTTCCGCACGTGTCAGGAGATCGCTGACGGCGAGATCGACGCCGCGTTCACGAACCACTACTACATCCAGCGCGTCCTCGACGGCAACCCGGAGGCCCCGATCGCCACCGCGTTCACCGAGGGCGACGCGGGCGCGGTGTTCAACGTTGCGGGCGCCGCCGTCGTCGACACCGCCTCCGACGCCGACCTCGCCGCGAACTTCGTCCGACACCTGCTGTCGGCGGAGGCGCAGGACTACTTCGCGCGCTCCACCTTCGAGTACCCGCTGATCCCCGACGTCGAGCCGATCGGCGACCTCCCGACGATCGACGAGCTGGACGTCCCGGACATCGACCTCTCGGAGCTGTCCAACCTCGAACCGACGATCGACCTCATGCGCGAGGCCGGCGTCCAGCTCTGAGCGGCCGACGCGCTCCCCACCACGCCCACGTCACCACCGCCTCTCGCCCGTGTCACTTCTCCCACTGTCGCTCCGTCCCCGCCGACTCGCCGCCCGGCTCCGCCAGCGACTCGCCCGCGCCGACCGCGTGAGCCTCGCGGCGGCCTTGGTCGCGATCGCGGCCGGCGTCCTGACGTTCGTCATCGCCGCCACCGTCTTCTCGCACCACTCCGCGAACCACGACGAGGGGGTCTACCTCACGCAGGCGGCGCTCCTCTTGGGCGGCCAGCTCGAGTTCCACGCCGGTCCGCTCGCCGACGCCGTCCACCCGTGGTTCTTCATCGAGGACGGCGGCCGGCTCTACCCGAAGTACAACCCCGTCCCGGCGGCGATGTTCGCGGTCACGATGGGCCTGTTCGGCGAGCCCCGCGTCACGCTCGCGGTCGTCGCCGCCGGCAACGCTGCCCTCGTGTACCTGCTCGGGTCGATGACGGTCGGCCGCCGGGCCGGTCTCGCCGCGGCCGTCTGCTTCGCCGCGTCGCCGATGGCGGTCGCGACGTCGTCGGCGTTCCTCCCGTACGCGCCCACGACGTTCTTCAACCTGATCTTCGCGGTCGCGTACCTCCGGAGCGTCCGGGACCGGTCGCTCCGGGCGGCCGGCGTCGCGGGCGTCGCGATCGGGCTCGCGTTCTTCGCGCGGCCGTACACCGCGGTGCTGTTCGCCGCGCCGTTCATCGCCCACGCGCTGTGGCGGGTGGGGTCGGCGGTCCGTCGCTTCGGTGCCGAGTCCGGGATGTCGACACCGCGTGCGTTCGCGGCCCTCGGTCGCCGCGCGCTTGGAGTCGGCCGGTCCGGCGAGCTTCCCGGTCCGATCCGACGCCACGGCCTTACGGCGCTGTTCGGCGTCCTGTTCGTCGGCGTCACGCTCGCGTACAACGTCCGGATGACCGGGTCGCCGCTCACGTTCCCGTACCAGGTGTTCGCGCCGATGGACGGGCCCGGCTTCGGCGAGCGGCGCATCCTCGGCCACTCGGTCGACTACACGCTCGGGCTGGCGCTGGAGTCGAACCGGTACGCGCTGCAGGAGATCGCGACCCGGTGGTTCGTCGCCGGGCCGCTCGGGACCGTCGTCGCGCTGGTCGGCGGCGCGGTCGCGCTGTGGGGCTGGCGCGCGAGCGGCGATCCGCGGAGGCCGGTGGTCGTCGACCACGGCAAGGATGTCGCGGAGACCGCCGGCTCGCCCGCGTTCCGGCGGACGGCGACGCTGCTCCTCGTGGGCGTCGCGGTCTCCGTCGTCGTCGGGAACCTCTACTTCTGGGGGACCCACAACGCGCTCGCCGACCTTTCGGACCCGACCGACGGGCTCGCGTCGCTGTTCGGGCCGTTCTACCACTTCGACCTGCTCGTCCCGCTGTCGGTGTTCGGCGGCCTCGGCGTTGCCGTCGGGTGGCGGGGGCTCGTCGCGGCCCGCGAGCGGGTCGTGGTCCGCGGCGTCTCGCCGACGGTCGCGAGCGCGGCGCTCGCGGTCGTCGTCGCGCTCGCGGTCGCGGGCGGGGGCGTCACGGCCGTGGACGCGGCCGCGGACCCGATGGAGCGGAACGCCGCGGTCGATGAGAAACACGAGGCCGCGTACGCCCCGATCGACGAGGCGACGTTCGAGGACGCGCTGGTGTTCGTCCCCACGCCGTACGGCGAGTGGCAGAACCACCCGTTCCAGTACCTCCGGAACGGCCCGGGGCTCGACGGCGAGGTCGTGTACGCGCTCGACCGCGACCCGGTCGAGAACTTCGCGGTGCTCGACGCGTACCCGAATCGGACGCTCTACCGCTACGGCTACCAGGGGGTCTGGACCGCGAACCCGGAGACCCGCGTCACGCCGAAGTTAGCGGTGCTGGGCCGGCGCTCGGGGGCTCGGCTCGACGCGGAGACGACCGTCGGCGTGCCGGACCGCGTCGTCCGCGCGCAGGTCCGCGTCGACCCGCGCCGGGGCGCGGCGGGCGGTCCCGACCACGTCTCCTACACCGTGAGCGACCTCGGCGACTCGCTCGCGGTCGACTGGGCGGTGACGCCCGAGGGCGTTCGGCTCTCCGATGGGGCGGCCGCCGGGGCACCCGAGGCGGCCGAACCGGTGCCGTTCGACCCCGAGGGCGACGTGGTCGCAGTGACGGTGACGCTCGTCGACCCCACGGGCGCGACGTTCACGTACCGGCAGGAGGTGACGGTGCGGCTGACTGAGGACGACACCGTCGAGGCCGTCTGGCCGCCCGAGCGCTCGACCTGCCGGCTCGTCACGGAGTGCGGCAACGAGGGGACGTACCTCCCCGACGAGCCCCAGACTCACCCCGAGTGGGTCGTCTTCGAGACTGAGACCGAAACGAGCGATTAATTGGTTGATTGCTTATAAATAGCTGTCAGTGGATCGGCGGCGAACACCTCCAAAGCACCAGCCGCTCGCTTATAAATAGCTGTCAGTAGATCGGCGGCGAACACCTCCAAAGCCCCAGTCGCTCGCTTATAAATAACTGACAGTAGATCGGCGGCGAGCACCTCCAAAGCACCAGCCGCTCGCTTATAAATAACTGACAGTAGATCGGCGGCGAGCACCTCCAAAGCCCCAGCCGCGAGGCGGGCGCACACTCGCTGCGCTCCTCAGTCGCTCGCGCTGCTCGCTCCCTGCGGTGCTTGCGTCGTCTGCGCCCGCCTCGCGACTGCCCCTTTGAGTCCCGCCCCCGCACCGCTCCGCGACCGCACCTCACGCCTCCCCAGCCTCGTCGGGCGCATCCTTCGGGCTCCCTTCGGTCGCCCTCGTCGCGCCCGACTCCCTCGCGCGTGCGGTTCGCGCCCGAGGGGCGCTCACCGGCACGCGCCACCGCTGCGTCCATTTATAAGTGATCGACGCTGTCGCTCACGAGCGTAAAAACGCCGCCGGCGGCGGTCCACTGTGCCCACAGTGTACGTCCGGACCGCCGTCCGACGCCGGGTCGAGGGCGAAGCGCCCTCAGAAGCGCCGCAGTTGCTCTTCGAGACAGACGGTGACGATCGACTTCGCGATGGCGGCGCCGCCGCCGATCGGGTCGAGCTTCGTCTCACCGAGGCGCTCGGCGTACCGGATCGGGCGCTCGCGCACGTCGTAGCCCCGCATCAGCGGACGGATGAGGAGCTCGGCGGAGAGGCCGGTGTTCTCCGTCCAGCCGATCTCCTCGACCACGTCGCGGCGGTACGCGCGCATCCCCGTGGTGGTATCATGGACGCGCTCGCCCATCAACAGGCTCGCGAGCGCCGCAAACGCGTGGTTTCCGAAGCGGTTGAACGCCGGCATCGCGTCGGCGCCGTGGTAGAGCCGGTCGCCGCTCACCACGTCCGCGCCGTCGTTGATCTCCGCGAGGAACTCCGGCAGCGCCTCCATCGGATAGGTGTCGTCGCAGTCGGTCGTGACGACGACCGGGCGGTCGGGCGTCAGGATCGCCTCGCTGACGGCGACGCCGTACCCCTGCGGCTCCTGCTCGATGACGGTCGCGCCGTGTTCGCGGGCGATCTCGGGCGTTCGGTCCGAGGAGCCGTCGACGCAGACGACCTCCGCCTTCCCGTCGGTCACCTCGTCGATGTCGTCGAGGACCGTGCCGATCGCCTCCTCCTCGTTGTACGTCCCCATCACGACGCTGAGGTCGTCGAAGGTGTACGCCCCCGAGGCGTCGGCGGTCGCGTCCGTGTCGCCCGAGATGTCCGCTCCGTCCGCCGCGTCGGTATCGTCCATCGCGGCCGCCTCGCTGCCGTTCTCGACCGCGGCCGCCGAGCCGTTCGTCGCGTGTGCTGAGTCGCTCATTACCCGCATCTCAGTCCGTACCCACTTGAGTTTTTAGGTTTACCTAAAATAGTGGCAGTCGGTCGTCAGGACCCGTCCGCGAGCCAGCCGGCCACGTCGTCCCCGACGCGGAGCGCGAGCGCGGCGATAGTGAGCGTCGGGTTCATCGCGCCGCTCGTCGGGAAGACGGAGCTGGAGGCGATCCAGCAGTTGTCGAGGTCGTGGGTCCGGCAGTCGGCGTCGACGACGCCCGAATCGGGGTCGTCGCTCATCCGCGTCGTCCCCATGTGGTGGTAGGCGGGCCCCGTCGCGTCCGGCCCGGCGACCCACTCGACGTCGGCGCCGAGTTCTTCGAGGATCTCGACTTGGATCTCGTTCGCGCGTTCGATCGTGTCGAGCGCGCGGTCGCCGACCGTCCACTCTATTTGCGGCACGGGGTTCCCGCGGTCGTCGGTGCGGTCGTCGGCGAGGGTGATCCGGCTGTCGGCGTCTGGGAGCTGCTCGACGAGCCCGCCCATCGCGACGTGGTTCCCGTACCCATCTCGGAGCCGGTCGAGGAGCGCGTCGCCCCAGTCGTCGCCGGTCAGGGCCATCTCCACCGGCGAGGGGCCGGCGTAGTTGAAGAACTCCAGCTTGAACGGGGCCTGTTCCTCGTCGGCCTCGTCGTAGAACTGGTCGCAGGCGCTGGTGTAGAAGCCGACGTGGTTCTGTCTCGTCTCCTCGTCGAGCGTGCCGCCCGCGCCCGCGAACAGGTGGTCCATGAAGAACTCGCCGACGTGGCCGCTCCCGTTCGCGAGCCCGTCCGGGTAGCGGTCCGAGTCGGAGAGCAGGAGGAGCCGCGGCGTCTCCACCCCGCCGGCGGCGACGACGAACGCGTCCGCCTCCTGCCTGTGCCGCTCCCCGTCCGGCGTCGCGTAGACGGCGGCGGTCACCCGGTCGTCGCCGTCGTGTTCGAGGCGCTCGACCGGCGCGCGGTCGACCACGGTCGCGCCCTTCTCCTCCGCGCGCTCGATATGGACCGTCGCGTCGTACTTCGCGCCGCTCGGACAGACCGGCTGGCAGGTGCCGTAGCCGACGCAGGGCGACCGGTCGTCGTACGGCTCCGAGTTGCGCGCGTTCGGAACCGAGTGCATGTCGATCCCCAACTCCTCGCAGGCCTCGGCGAACAGCGAGTCGCTGTAGGAGGGCTCGAACGCCGGCATCGGGTGCGGCTCCTCGCGCGGCGGCGCGTAGGGGTTATCAGAGGCGCCCGCGACGCCCAGCTCCTTCTCCGCCTCGGCGTAGTACGGCCGCAGGTCCGCGTACTCTATCGGCCAGTCGGCGCCGACGCCTCGCTCGCTCGCGGAGTTGAAGTCGTCCTCGTGGAGCCGCATCACCATCCCCTGCCAGTGGAGCGTCGACCCGCCGACGCCCTTCACGCGGGCGTGGTTGAGGGGGTACGAGCGGTCGCCGGCGGTCTCGTAGGCGTCGCGCGCCCCGCCGCCGCCCCACACGTCCGGTCGCCCGTAGGAGGGACGGATCGCCCGCTCCTGTCTGGCGAGGCGGTCCGCCGGGTCGAACCGCGGTCCGGCGTCGAGCACCACCACGTCGCGGTCGCCCGCGAGCCGGTCAGCGACGAGCGCCCCGGCGGGACCCGCGCCGACGACGCAGACGTCGGCGTCCGGGACGGGCGTGCGGTCGACGTCGCGGCCGTCGTCCGTGCGCCCGTCGCCGACGCTCTCGGCGCCGCTCATCGCGGCCCCCGCTGGTAGCTCTCCGCGCCGCCCGGGTGTCCCTGCGGGTTCTCGATGCCGACGAGCTCGCCGCCGGTCGGAGAGGAGTACAGCGCGAGCAGCAGCTCGTTGACGACGTAGTAGCGCACCCGTTCCGCGGTCGTTCCGTCCGGGTTCTCCTCGGCTACGTCCGCGCCGAGTTCGCGGAGCAGCGCGTCGCGGTCGGCGGGCGGGAGGTCGGCGACCGGCGCGTCGTACCACGACCGGGCCGCCGACTCGACCTCGGCGACCGCCGCGCGGATCCCCTCGCCGTGGGTTGACCCGTCGAGGCGGCCGTCGAGGAACGCCTCGACGAACGCGTCGACCCCGGAGACCGCGTCCGGATACACGGTCCGCGCGACCGCGGTCATCGCCGTTCGAACCGCCTCGTCGCCGGGGGTCCCCTCGCCGTCCCACGAGCGGTCGGCGTCGCCGTCTTCCGTACCCTCGCCGCCCCGCTCGTCGGTCGCCCGACGGACGCCGAGCGCGACGCCGCCGGTCGCGCCGATCGCGGCCAGCGCGGCCGCCGCGTCGCGTCGCGTCAGTTCCATGGAAGAGTTTAGGTGGCCCTAAATTCATATATCCGTCGGAGCGCGCTCGCCGGACGATCGGAACCCCTAACGCTCGGCGCGCCCTCGCCTCGACAACTCGACTCCATCCCCGCACAATGTCCCTGCGAACCCGGATCCGCGACCGGCTGACCGACGGCGACGACAGGCTCCCGATCGGGCTCACGCTGCTCTGCGCGGCGATCGCCGCCACTCTCGTGTTCCCGCTCGCGTGGCTCGTCATCGAGGCGGTCGCCGTCGAGCGCGAGCGCGCCGTGGACCTCCTCTTCAGCGCCGGGACCGCCGACGTGCTCGTCAACAGCCTCCTCCTGATGGCCGGCGTCACGGCGGCGTCGATCCTGATCGGCGTCCCGCTCGCGTACCTCACCGCCCGGACCGACCTCCCGTTCCGCCGCTTCTGGTCGGTCGCGGCCGCCCTCCCGCTCGTCGTGCCGAGCTACGTCGGCGCCTTCTCGTTCGTCTCCGCGTTCGGGCCGCAGGGGGAGTTCCACGAGGTGCTTGCCCCGCTGGGCGTCGAGCGCGTCCCGGAGGTCTCGGGCCTCTCCGGGTCGATCCTCGTCATCACGCTGTACACGTACCCGTACGTCTACCTGACGACCCGGGCCGCGCTGCTGTCGTTCGACACGACTCTCTTAGAGGCCGCCCGGACGCTGAACCACGGCCGGATCGCGGCGTTCCGGCGCGTGACGCTCCCGACGATCCGGCCCGCGATCGCCGCGGGCTCGCTGCTCGCCGCGCTGTACGCGGTCTCGGACTTCGGTACCCCGTCGATTATGCGGCTCCCGGTGTTCACCCGGCAGATATACGTCGAGTACAACGCGTTCGGCCGCGACTACGCCGCGCTGCTCTCCCTCCAGCTGCTCGTCGTGGTGGTCCTCGTGCTCGCCTTAGAGTGGGCGGTCCGCTCGGACCGGGAGACGAGCGGCGACGACGCGGGCCGGACCGACGACCGCGTGTCGCTCGGGCGGTGGCGGTGGCCGGCGACGCTGCTCCCCGCCGGCGTGTCCGCGTTCGCGCTCTTAGTGCCGCTGTGGATCCTCGGGCTGTGGCTGGTCAACTCGGAGGCCGGACGCCGTCCCTCGCTCGCGTTCGAGCCGATACAGGTGCTCAACTCGGTGTCGGTCTCGGCGGCCGCCGCGGTCGTCGCCGCGCTCGCCGCCATCCCCATCGCGTACTTCGCCGCGAACCACGACTCGCCGCTCGCGGTCGTCTTCGAGCGCGCGACGTACGTGGGCTTCGCGGTCCCCGGCATCGTGTTAGCGCTCGCGTTGGTGTACTTCGGCTCCGGGTACGCGCCGTGGATCTACCAGACGCTGCCGCTACTGATCTTCGCGTACGTCGTCCGGTTCCTCCCGCAGGCGGTGGGCTCCACCCGGACGTCGATCCTCCAGGTCGACCGACGGCTCGTCGAGGCCGGGCGCACGCTCGGCGAGTCGCCGACCGGCGCGTTCCGCCGCGTCACGTTCCCGCTCACCCGGTCCGGGATCGTCGCCGGGGCCGCGCTCGTGTTCCTCACGACGATGAAGGAGCTCCCCGTCACCCTCGTTCTCCGCCCGTCCGGCTTCGACACGATCGTCACCCAGATCTGGCGCGCGCAGTCGACCGCGCTCTACCAGTACGCGGTCGTGCCGACGCTCATCTTACTCCTCATCTCCGGGCTCTCGATGGTCGTCATCCTCACGCAGGAGGGCGGCGAAGAGGGGCTGTGAGGGACGACGGCGACCGGACTCGCGATACTGTTGTGAAATAAACACAATTCCGCTCTCGCGGACCGATGCGGGGCCCTTCAGTCCGCGGCGGACGTCTGCTGTTGCCGCGTCACGCGGAGCGAGGTGACCGTCGTGTAGAGGACCGCGAACGCGACGGCGACCGCCGCGCCGATGACGAGCACTAATCCGATCAGTTCGAGCGTCGGGTTACCGAGGTACGAGCCCACTTCGCCGATGCCTACGGCGATGGAGCCGACCAGCAGCATCCCGCCGAAGTACACCTTGATCTCGTCGGAGTCGACGACGGCGGTCGCGGCCGAGCCGACGCGCGCGCCCAGCGCGCTCCCGAACAGCAGCGGGGCGACGATACCGAGGTTCACGCCGCCGCCCTGTCCGTAGAGGTAGCTCCCGAGCCCGCCGGAGAAGACGATCTCGAAGAGGTCGGTCCCGACCGCGACGGGCACCGGGACGCCGATCGCGTAGATCATCGCGGGCATCCGGATGAACCCGCCGCCGACGCCGAGGAATCCGGACAGGACGCCGGTCGAGAAGGCGACGGCCGTGATGACCCACACGGAGACGCTGACGTCGCCGCGGAGCGTCACCATCGGCGGGATCCGGACGGTCCGTTGGATCTTCTTCGCGATCTCGGGGATCTCGTACTCGTCGAGGTCCTTGTCGGCCGCCTCGTGGTCGACGCCGCCCCCGCCGTCGCCCTTCAGGGCGTCGCGGGTGACCATCGCCCCGACGCCGCCGAGCAGGACGACGTAGGCGACGCTGATGACGCCGCCGGCGAGTCCCATCGATTCGAGGTAGTAGACGCTGGCGCGGCCGGCCTCGATGCCGATGGTCGTCCCCGTAATCATGATCACGCCGAGCTTGTAGTCGACCTGCCCGAGGTCGTGGTGTTTCAGCGTCGCGATGACGGCCGTCCCGAAGACGAACGCCATCCCGCTCCCGACCGCGACGGGCGCCGGGTAGTCCAACATGAGCAGGGCCGGCGTGACGAGGAACGACCCCCCCATGCCGAAGAACCCGAACAGGACGCCGACGACGAGGCCGAACCCGGCGAACAGGGCGAGCATCTCGGGGCTCGTCCCCAGGAATCCGGGCCCGCTGAGGAGGCTACCGAGCACTCGCGTCACCCCCGACGATGAGGTCCATTAGGTACGGCCCGACGAGCCGTTCGAGGCCGCCGTACCCGATGTACAGCACGAACGCTTCGAAGAGGATCGCGCCGATAAGCAGGGCCGTCTCCGGGTCCCAGCTCGGGATCTCTAGTCCTGCCATCGACTCACCCTCCGACTTCCGAACGCGGAAATTCGCTTTTGGCACATTTCTGCTCACTCTCCCCTACCCGCTTCGTGCCTATAACGGTTTTGGGCTGAATGTACAATACTATATTCCGGTAACCTCGGCCGGAGTACCGATAACTTATAGAGAGGTTTTCGTGCTCGACGGCCCCGTTCGTCGTCCGCGTTGTGGTCGCCCCACGTCTTCGGCCCCACGTCTTCGGCCGCACGCCTTCCGAGCCGAGCGCAACCGTGTTGTCGTCGCCCGCCCAAGGCGTCGACATGCGGGCCCTGTGCGCGACCGACCTGTCGGCCGCCAGCGAGGCGACCATCGAGAACGAGACGTGTCTGGACTGTCTGGGCCGCATCGGCGTTCGGACGGTCCACCTCGTCACGGTCGTTCCGGGGAACGTCCACGCCGCGACGCCGGGCGTCGACTTCGAGGCGCGGCGGCGCCGGGGGCTCGACAGGTACCGGGCGGTGATCGAGGCCGCGGGGTTCGACGTCGAGACGCACGTCGTCCGCGGGACGCCGCACCGCCGTCTCAACGACATCGCCGAGACCGTCCACGCCGACCTCTCGGTCGTCGGGTCGCGGGGACGGAGCCCGCTGGAGAACCGGGTCGTCGGCTCGACCGCGCGCAACCTCGCGCGGACCACCGTCGTCCCGCTGTTAGTCAACCGCGTCGAGCGGGCGGTCGACGACCCAGACGTCCGCCGCGAGCACCTCTTTCGGCGGATACTCTTCGCGACGGACTTCTCCGAGCACGCCGCCCGCGCGTTCGACGCGTTCTCGTACCTCCGTCACGCGACCGACGAGGCGACGCTCGTCCACGTCCGCTCGCCGAAAGACGAGGGCGCGGGCGGCGACGCCGGCACCGGTCCGGCCGAGCGGCTGGCCGAGCGGGCGCGCACGCTGGAGGAGTGGGGGATCGAGACGCGGACCGAGGTCCGCCGCGGCGACCCCGCCGAGGAGATCCTCGCCGCCGAGGCGGCGGTCACGCCGTCGACGGTCCTCGTCGGCTCGAAGGGCCGGAGCCGCGTCCGGCGGCTCCTGCTGGGCAGCGTCTCCGGGGAGATCGTCGCGCGGGCGACGGGGAACGTCTTCCTCGTCCCGCCGCCCCGAGCGACTTAAAAAAGCAGGCGTCTCGATGGGCAGATCGTCACGCCGCGGTGACGCGATCGCTGCCGTGGCGGCTACTTCGGTAGCTCTCCTACAGTTTATTTATAAATGGATACCGGTGAGTCGCCTGCGAACACCGCTACAGCCCCAGCCGCTCGTTTATAAATCGTTACTGACGGCTCGGTGACGGACACCGCCAAAGCCCCAGTCGCTCGCTCATAAATTATCAGTGACGAATCAGCAGGGAACTCCTCCAAAGCCCCAGCCGCGAGGACTCGCGCGACTCGCTGTGCGCTTCACTCGGTCGCTCACTGCGCTCGCTCCCTCGTTCCAGTGCTTGCGTCGTCGTGCTTCGTCCTCGCGACAGCGTGGCGCTACGCGCCACGGGCAACCGGCGGCTCCGCCGCCGGTGACTGCCCCTTTGAGTCCAGCCCCGCACGGCACCGCGACCGCCGGAAGACGGTCCTGCTCGCTCGCTTCGCTCGCTGCGCGGGCTGCGACTTCCGTGCTCCCGCTCGCTCCCTCCGGTCGCTCGCGGGACCGCACCTCACGCCTCCCCAGCCTCGTCGGTCGGCGTTTAAAACGCCGACCGACTCCCTCGCGCGTGCTGTCTCGCGGCCGCCGAGGGCGGCCGCTCGCAGGCACGCGCCGCTGCTACCGCTTCGGGTATTTATAAAGAAACGGCGCCGCGGCGTGGCTCGCTTATAAAGCGAGCGCCGCGACGGCGTACGCGAGCGCGAACGAGACGGCGAACGAGCCGGCCCACGCCCCCACGGTCGTCAGGATCTTCTCGGCGTCCACCGCGTCGCGGCCGCCGACGGCCGCGCCGCTCCCGATGATCGCGCTGACGACGATCTCGTTGAACGAGACCGGCACCCCGAGCAGCACCGCGAGCTGCGCGATCAGGAACGACGGGACGAGCGCGGAGATGGAGCGCCGCGGCCCGAGCGAGGAGTAGTCCTGCGAGAGCGACTTGATCATCCGCGGCGCGCCGGTCCACGAGCCGACCAGCATCCCGAACCCGCCGCCGACGAGGACGGCGGTCGTCGACACCATCCCCACCTCGTCGAGCAGCGGGAGCAGCGGCCCGACCGCTAACCCGACCTGACTCCCGCCCGCGGAGAAGGCGACGAGCGACCCGAGCGCCAGCAGCACGCGCCGCAGCCCGCCCGCTTCGTCGCGGCTCACGTCCCACCAGACGACGGTCGCGATCGCCAGCGCGGCGAGCCCGGTGATCGCGGCCGCCGACGCGAGGCCGTCGACCGAGAGGGTCCGCTGCGCGAGTCCGCTGACGGTCCCCGGCGCGGCCCCCTCGCCGAGGAAGCTGAACCGGACGTTCACGAGGACGGCGCCGACGAGGCCGGCGAGGACCGGGACGCTGTACCGCTCGGCGACCCCGGGTCGCGGGAGGACCGAGGCGATTCCGAAGGCGATGCCGCCGCCGACGAACGGCGTCAGCAGCCAGACGGCGCCGATCTGCTGGTACTTCGCCCAGACCGGCGTCCCGCCGAGCGCGAGGCCGACGCCGATGACGGCGCCGGTCACGGTGAACGCGGTCGCGATAGGGATCCCGGTGACGATGCCGACCGCCATCAGCCCCGCGCCCAGCAAGAGCACGAGGATAACGCCGGCGACGGGCAGACTGATGCCGCCGACGAGGCCGCTGCCGACGGCCTCCGAGACGTTGCCGCCCTGCGTGACGGCGCCGACGAAGCCGAAGACGCCGACCAGGAGGGCGGCCCGCATCGTCCCGATGGCGTTCGCGCCGACGGCGGGGGCAAACGGGGTCGCGCCGCTCGACCCGGCGCCGATCACCCACGCCATGAACAGGCTGGCGAGCGCCGCGCCGACGAAGAGGGCGATGAGAGCGGGGTCCATGGAGGAGGCGTGTCAGTCCGCGCCCGCCGGGGCGGCGTCGCGGGTCTCGCTCCGGCTCCGCCAGTACCCCTGCGCGTACGCGCCGACGAACATGCCGCCGAGCGCCCAGAGGATGGTGACGTTGCCGACCCCGAGGCTGGCGTACGCCGCGCCCGGGCAGATCCCCGAGAGCCCCCAGCCGACGCCGAAGACGGCGCCGCCGACGAGAACGTTCCGGTCGAACGGTTTCAGCCGGCGCTCGTACGGGCTCCCCGTGAGGGGCGCGGTGTCTCGGATCCGCGGCAGCAGCGCGAACGCGATCCCGGAGACGATCGCGGCCCCGAACATCACGAACGGGAGGCCGAGGTCCTCGAACAGCAGGAAGTTCACCACGACCTCCGGCCGCGCCATGTGGCTGAACCCGAGCCCGAACCCGAAGATCAGCCCGCCGACGAACACCAGCGGCTTGAACAGGGGATGACGGTCGTCGCTCACGTGTCGCTCCCTCCGGTCGCTCCCGTTCGCGCAGTTCGAGACGCGCGCCGCTCACGGCTCACGTCCGTTCGCCGTTCGCTCCCCGAGGCGCTCACTCCGTTCGCGCCTCGGTCCGCTCGCGTCTCGCGCATTACGGACTCACCCCCAACGCGGCGACGACCTGTGCGGTCCCGATCGCCACGGTCAGGAACGTCGCGACGCCGACCAGCGACGTCTTCGACGCCGAGCCGACGCCGCAGACGCCGTGTCCGGACGTACACCCCTTCCCGACGCGGGTCCCGATACCGACCAAGATCCCGCCGAGGAACAGCCGCCACGGCTGGATGTCCGTCGTCCACAGCGTCACGCCGGCGACTTCGTAGAGCTGACCGGTCGTTCCGGGCTCGTACAGCGAGGTCGTGACCACGCCGGACTGGACCGTCGCGGCGAACGCGAGCGCGCCCAGGATGATCCCGGCCGTGAACACGAGCCGCCAGTCCCGCGAGCCGACGTACTGCTGGAACCGCGACTGGTCGGAGACGTACGACAGCGTCGACTCCAGGAACGTGCTCGCCCCGGCCGGAATGCCGGTCCCGACGTAGATGACGACGGTCCCGAGGCCGACGAGCAGCCCGCCGACGGCGTACCGGCTGATCCCGTTGGGGAACAGCTCGGCGACGGCCTGAAGCAGTACTGGGTCAGCAACCATCGGCGTCGTCAGTCACCCGCGAGCGAGTCTTGGCTGGCGGCGCAGTTGTTCGGCCCGAGCTCGAGGGTGAACGCCTCCTCGTCGTCGACGGTGTTCTGCCCGAGGTTCGTCGCGATGATGTCCTCGTAGTTGGCCGGGCGCGGCGGCATATCCGAGAGGATCAGCTCGACGAAGTCGTCCTCCTCCATGGTGAGCGCGTCCATCTCCGCGACGAGCTCGCCGATCGGCGCCGTGTAGGTGCCGTCGTCGGCCGGGACGGCCGCGTCGCTGAAGTGCGCGCCGCCGATCAGGGTGTCGTCGGGCAGCGTCAGCACCCGCTCCTGAAGCGACTCGTACAGCATGCGCGCGGCGTCGGGGGCGCCGTCGTCGCCCTCTTCGAGGTCGGGTCGGGCGACGCTCTCGATGAACAGTCCGTCGCCGGTCGCGAGGAGGCTCTCGTCGACGAGGTAGGAGGTCATCCCGGTCGTGTGGCCGGGCGTGTAGACGGTCTCGATCGCCGCGTCGCCGACTTCGAAGGTGTCGCCGTCTTCGGCCGTGGTCAGCTCGTCGGCGTAGGTGACGCCGCGGTCGACGGCGGCGTCGGGGATGACGCCCTCCACGCCTTCGGCGTCGAGGTCGCGCACGCCCGAGATGTGGTCGGCGTGGACGTGCGTGTCGATGGCGTACGTCAGGTCGACGCCGAGGTCGTCGGCGTCGTCGAGGTAGCGGTCGGTGAAGGCCCGGAGCGGGTCGATGATCGCGGCCTCCCCGTCGTCGTAGAGGAGGTAGCCGAGACAGCCCGACGAGGGGCGCTGGTACTGGAGGAGCGTGCCGGCGCCGTCGTAGCGGTCGACCTCGACGGCCTCGTAGATGCTCGCCCAGCCGTTCATCCCGTCTTCGAGGTGGTCGACGTCATAGCCGCGCTCCGCGAGCGTGCCCGCGACGTACTCGCTGGCGCCGCCCTTCGCGCAGAGGACGGTCACCTCGCGGTCGTCGGGAATCCGATCGAGGACGTCGTCGTCGACCTCGTCCTCGAGGAACTCGAAGTACGGGACGTTGATCGACGTGACGTTCTCGCCGTCGATGCGCCACTCGTCGTAATCCGACTGCATGCGCGTGTCGAGGATCGTGACGTCCTCGCCCGCGTCGATTCGGTCTTTGAGCGATTCCGGGTCGACGGAGTCGACATCGACGTCCGGAGTCGGGAAGTCGTCGGCATTCATGTTTCGCACTCAGTTCTACCGGGTCGACGCACAAAAGCATTTTCATAGTATTTCCTATTTCAAACAATACTACGGGGAGCGATCTTCGTCCGGTGGCCCCCTCGTGTCCCCGAAGGCGGGTTATAAGCCGTCTAAACCGGTTTGGCTTTATACAGTAGTCGGCGATCTTCACAAGAATCGACAATCTTTTACTGTGCTGGGAGGTATTGTGCGCTAGCTCCAATACAGACAACCGGAGCAGATATCCCATGAGTGCCGAATTCGACATCGCGGAGACGCTTGACGTGAAAGGCGCATCGTGCCCCATGCCAGTGGTGAAGACGAAGTCCGCCATCGACGACCTCGCCGCGGGCGAGGTCCTCGAGGTGGTGGCGACGGACCCCGGTAGCATGAGCGACATCGACGGCTGGGCCGACGGCACCGAGGGCGTCGAGCTCGTCGACCAGACGGAGGGCGACGACGTGTACAACCACTACGTCCGCAAGACGGAGTAACGATGAGCACGGACACACCCGACGCGTCGGCCGAGGAGGGGCAGACCGAGGACGCGTCGCCCGAGGACGTGCCGGCCGACGAGGCGCCCTCGCGCGCGGAGCTGGCCGCGCGCGTCGACGAGCTTGAGGAGGCGCTCGCCGAGGCCACCGACGAAGACGGCGGCAAGAAGATGAGCATCATCGCCACGAAGGGGACGCTGGACATGGCGTACCCGCCGCTCATCCTCGCCAGCACCGCGGCCGCGTTCGGCTACGAGGTGACCGTCTTCACCACCTTCTGGGGGCTCGACATGCTCCACGAGGAGCGGTCGAAGAACCTCCAGCTCAGCTCCGTCGGGAACCCCAACATGCCCGTCCCCAACGCCGTCGCCGCGCTCCCCGGGATGGACCGCGTCACGACGAAGATGATGGAAAAGCGGATCACGGACAACGACACCGCCACGATCGAGGAACTCCTCGAGACGAGCCTGGAGATGGGCGTGGAGTTCCAGGCCTGTCAGATGACCATCGAGCTGATGGACTACGACGAGGACGACTTCTACGACGGCGTCACCACCGGCGTCGGCGCCGCGACCGCCATTCAGGACATGGCCGAGGCGGACATCCAGCTGCTGGTCTGACCGCCGTCGACCAAACTCCGGTTCCGATTTCTGAACCTCCGTTCTCCCACTACAACTCCCTAGCGGTTCACTCGCGGCCGGACCGCTCGCGGCCGATCGCGCTCGCCACTGCGAGCAGGTAGCCTAACCCGTACTGGACCTCCGGGTCGCGCACGCCGCGGAGCAGCCCGACGGCGCCGACCCGTTCGGGCGACTCGCTTTCCGCCTCGCCGACGCCCTTCAGCAGCGTCTCGACGCCGTCGCGGGTGTCGTCGTCGGCCGCGGTCTGTGCCACCTCGCCGAGCGCGGCGCCGGTCCCGGCCAGCGACGCGACCATCTCGTCGTCGAGGGCCGCGGTCGCCAGCGACCCGACCTCGGCGATCTCGGCCAGCTCGTCGAGCGTGCCGCTCCGCTGGAGCTCGAGCAGCGTGTCGAGCGCCTCCCGCAGCTCGTCGCCGTTCTCGCCGACCGCCTCGGCGAGCGCCACGGTCTCGTCGGTCGCGAGGCCGTCGGCGGACTCCGCGAGCGTCGACCCCGTGGCCGAGAGCTCGCGGACCATCTCGTCGTCGAGCGCGCTCTCGCCCAAGGAGAGCACGTCCAGCAGCTCGTTGACCGCGTCGAGCCGCTCGACGAACGCGGCGACGGCCTCCGGGTTCTCCGCGATCACCGCTTCGAGGTCGGCCGACTCGGAGGGTTCCGTCTCGGACATGGTCAGAGCAGCCCCCGCGCGGTGAGCCAGTATGACTCGTTGTACGCCAGCTTCGACCAGTGGAGCTTCTCCGAGGGCGGCGCGGGCGACGGCGGGTTCTCGTAGTCGAACTCGACGAACGAAGCCGAATCCATCCCGGTCTCGATGAAGCACAGGGTCTTGCCGTCGTACGTCGCCGTCGCCGGCCGACCGCGGATCTCGCTCGCGAGGCGCTGGCCGACGACGCCGGCCTGGTAGTGCGCCACGCTACCCGCGTTCGGGACGCCGGTGTCGGCGGTGTCGCCGAGCGCGTACACGTTCTCTGCCGCTTCGGCTTCGAGCGTGTGCTTGTCGACGTCGACCCAGCCGTCGTCGCCGAGCCCGGCCTCCTCGATCAGGTCGACGCCGCCGTGGGGCGGGATCGACACGAGGAGGTCGTAGTCGAGCTCGGTCCCCTCCATCGACGTGACCGTCTCCGCGTCGGGGTCGACCGACTCGGCGTTGAAGAACGTCTCCACGTTGATGTCGCGCTCCTCCATGATGGGACGGGCCCACTCGGCGATGTGGGGGTTCCCGTGAACGCGCTGGATCGGGTACGTGTAGGTGACCTCGACGTCCTCGCGCAGACCGCGCTCGCGGAACCAGTCGTCGACCATGAAGACGAACTCCAGCGGCGCCGCCGGACACATGTGCGGCGTCCCGATGACGCTCAACACGATCTCGCCCTCGGTGAACTCCAGCAGCTCCTCGCGCAGGGCGGTCGCGCCCGACTCGCTGTAGTAGTCGTGTCCACCCTCCGCGAGGCCGGGGATCTGCTCGGGCTTCAGCGTCGACCCGGTCGCCAAGACGAGGTGGTCGTACTCCATCGGCGCTCCGCCGCCGTCGAACCGGAGCCGCCGGGCGTCGGTGTCGACCTCGGACACGCGGTCGATCCGGAGGTCGACCGCGTCGTCGACGAGCTCGTCGAGCGCGCGGCGACCGTCCGCCGGCTCGCGCTGGCCGAACGGCACGTACAGCCAGACCGGCTTGTACACGTGGTCGGGGCCGTCGTTGATCAGGGTGACCTCGACCTCGCCGGCGTCGAGCTCGGGTTCGAGCCGGTCGGCGAGGTCGTTGGCGAGCACCGACCCGCCGGTCCCGCCGCCGAGGACGACGATTCGCTCGGTCATGCTTTCTCCACGTAGAACGCGTTGTGGTCGTCGAGCTCCTCGACGGCGAGCAGCTCGTTGCCGGCCTCCTCGGCCCACTCGGGGACGTCGGTGAGCGACCCGTCGCTGTCGCTCAGGAGTCGCACGACGTCCCCGGACTCGGCGCCTCGGATCGCTCCGATGAGGTCCATCAGGGGGCCGGGACACGCTGCGCCTCTGGCGTCGACGGTGTCGTCGGGTTCGATGTCGGTCATGGCAGTCTCACGTGCGGCAGTTGCGCGCGTGGCATATTAGACTTGTGCGTGGATTCCACTATTCTAATAATCTGGTCGTTCGGTGTACACGGGTCGGCCGCGACCGAGCGCGAGGGGCGTCCGCGGGCTACCGTCGGAACACGACCGCGTAATGGTACGGCGGCAGCTCGATCCGCCGGTCGAGTTCGAACGCCGCGGCTCGCGTGACGGCTTCCGCCGTTTCCTCGGGGGTCATCCGCAGCTCCGTCGGCGGGCCCCGGGGCTCGCCCCCGACGGTCGTCGCCTCGCGCGGGCGGTCGTGCCAGTTGACGACGATCAGGCTGCCGCCGGGCTCGATCGCGTCGAACGCCTCCGCGACGAACTCGGCGCGGTCGTCGACGCCGTGGAAGGTGTTCGCCACGACGAGCGCGTCGACCCGTTCCGGGAGGAGCTCGGCCAGGTTCCGGGCGTCACCGTGGACCGGAACGACGTTCCCGACCGCCTGTCGCTCGGCGAGCGACTCCAGCTCGCCGAGCAGCGACTCGTCCAAGTCGACCGCGTACACCGGCGCGGGCTCGACGATCCGGGCGGCGGGGAGCGCGAAGTAGCCGCTCCCGCAGCCGACCTCGGCCACCGACTGACCGGCCCCGATCCCGAGGTCTCGGAGCGTCGCGCCCGGCGTCGGCCAGAGCTTCCCCCACCAGTCCCAGTCGGGCTGGCCGGTGTTCTGGAACCGCTCCATCGTCAGCGAGGGTCGAGCGCGTCGGCGTCCAACGGGCGGTGCGGGCCTCGGCGTCGGCGTCGGTCGCCCCCGACGACCGCAGACCCACGTCCGTCGCCCTCGCGGAGCCGTCCGTCCGCCACGCTAATATTGTCTACCATACCCACAATTGAAACATTTCGGTATATACGTCTTTCTCACCCGTTCCGGGTCGGCGGCGAGACGCCCCGCCCGCTTGCGGACTGCTAACCGTCCATCTCAGCTCGCCACGCCGCCGGTAGCCGGGTGTACACGACCGCGTTGTCGACGAGCGCGTCGACCGGGACGTACTCGTCCGGGGCGTGGAGCGTGTCGGTCCCGAGCGCGAACTCGACGGTCGAGATCCCGGCGTTCCGGAGCTTCTTGGCGTCGCCGCCGCCCGTGGCGCTCCGCCTGAAGACGCGGTCCCCCGTCACGGCCGTCGCCGTCGACGCGACGGCCTCGACGAGCGGGCCGTCCGGGTCCTCCGCGGTGCCGATGCTCCAGGAGACGTCGGCGACCGTGATCCCCTCGCAGTCGGCGACGCACTCGCGGATCCCCGCGAGCACGTCGGGCGTGTGGACGCCGGCGGTGAGCCGCACGTCGAGTTCGGCGCGCGCCGACTGCGGCACGGCGTTCACCGCGTCGCCGCCCTCGAAGACGCCGAGGTTGATCGACGGGTACCGGAACAGGTCCCGCGCGGTCGCCTCGCCCATCGACGGGGCGTAGTACTCGATCGACTCCTCGACGATCGGGTCCATCTCGGCGTCGACGTCGAGCCGCTCGGAACCGAACCGCCGGCGCAACCGCTTGACGGCGTCGTAGAGCCGGTCGACGGCGTTGACGCCGAGCGTCGGCCGAGAGCCGTGCGCCGCCTCGCCCGACGCCTCGAGCGTCAGCCAGATGCTGCCCCGGTCCGCGACCGTGACGGAGTGGCGCCCCTCCTCGCAGGTCGGCTCGCCGATCACGCACGCGTCCGCGTCGAGCGCTCCCGCGTCGAGCAGCGCCGGGAGCCCGGCGTCGCCGCCGACCTCCTCGTCGCTCACGAACGCGAACAGCAGGTCGACGGGGGGATCCGCGTCGGTCGCGGCGAAGGCTCGGACCGCGAACAGCAGCGACGCCACGGCGCCCTTCATGTCGGTCGCCCCCCGGCCGTAGACCCGACCGTCGGCGCGTTCGCCGAGCGGGTCGCGCGTCCACGCGTCGGCGTCGAACGGCACGGTGTCGAGGTGGCCGTTGTACAGCAGCGTGCGGTCGGACGCTCCCGGGACCCGCACGAGCAGGTTCGGCTTCGCCGGGTCGACGGCGAACCGCTCGACCTCGACCGGGAGCGGGTCGAGGTACCGCTCGATCGCGGCGACGATCTCGCGCGTGTCGCCGGGCGGATTCGACGTGTCGACCGCGAGCAGATCGAGGGCCAGCGAGACCAGCGCCTCGCGGTTGGCCCGCACGTACTCGGCGGGAGCGTCGTCGCCGGCCGTCGTCGGTCGGGCCGTTCCCGTGTCGTCGACCATAGCGTCCCGTTCGGTCCCCAGCGATTTATTTATTTGTATATTTTGTACAATACCGCGGCACGAGCGGGGCGGCCGTACGCGCGTCAGGGGTCGGGTCGAATCGGGCAATCCCCGCGTTCCTCCGTCTCGCGGCCGTACCGGTCTTCGAACTCCTGAATGAGCTGTCCGACGGTCGCGTACCAGCTGTTGAGCAGCCGCTGCATCTCGCGAGCGGCTTCCTCCGAGGTCCGCGGTCGGTACACGTAGTAGTACCCGCCCTGGTCGTAGTTCTCCTGCCGCTGGACGACGACGTCGGCGTCGACGAGCCGCGAAATCGACCGGTACGCCGTCGACCGCTCGCAGTTCAGTCGGTCCGCCACGTCGTCCACGGTGAGGGCCCCGTCCGTCTGGTGGAGCTCCTGAAAGACCCTCTGGTCCCGCTCGTTGAGTCCGTGAACGCACTCTAAGAGGTCCAGACACTCCAGGTCGCGTTCGAGGTCCTCGCGCACTGAACCGGACGTCATATCGAACAGTAGGGCGGCAGAGCGGGTTAAAGTTGTTCCCGAATAGCACAATACTGCCGCGGCCGGAGGCCGCGCGGTCGATGCCCAGCTGGCCGCGTCTCCGCTCTCTCCGCGTGCCATCCGAAGAGCCTTTGTTACGTAGGCCCAAGACAGTACACGAATGACGCTTCCCATCGACCCGACGCAGATCGATCCGGACGACATCGGCGAACAGCAGGCCACCCTCGAAATGGACCACGAGGAGGCGATCGAACACGTCCGCGAGGTGTTCACCGACGCCGGCTTCGGCGTCCCCGTCGAGTTCTCGCCGTCCGAGATGCTCAACGAGAAGGTCGACGCGGGTCGTGACCCCTACTACGTGCTGGGCGCGTGTAACCCCGAGGTCGCCGACCGCGCGCTCGACGCGAGCGACAACAAGCTCGGCGCGCTGATGCCGTGTAACGTCGTGGTCTGGGAGGAGGAACCCGGCGTCCAGCGCGTCTACCACGTCTCTATCATGCGCATCGCCCGGCTCGTGGGGATGACGCCGGACGACGACGTGATGGCGGACATCGTCGCCGACACCGGCGAAATCGTCGACGAGGCGTTCGAGAACCTGTAGTCGGGCTCTGTCTCTGTTCCCGTCCCGATTCCACACCTACTTACCCGCGACCGCCGACGGACCGGTATGAACCTCGCCGATTCGCGCGTCCTCGTCACCGGGGGTGCCGGCCTCGTCGGAAGCCACCTCGCAGCGAGCCTGCTCGACCGCGGCGCGACCGTTCGCGTCGCCGACGACCTCTCGAAGGGGACCCGCGACCGAGTGCCCGACGGCGCCGAGTTCGTCGAGGCGGACGTGACCGACCCCGACGACGTCGCCCGCGCGGTCACCGACGACCTCGACGTCGTCTTCCACTTCGCGGCGTACACCGACACGAACTACGACGACGACCGCGAGCTGTTCGAGGAGAACACCGCGATGACGTACAACGTCTTAGAGCGGATGCGCGAGGTCGGCGTCGACCGCTTCGCGTTCACCTCCTCGTCGACGGTGTACGGCGAAGCGCCGCGCCCGACGGCCGAGGACTACGGCCCGCTCGAACCCATCTCGATCTACGGCTCCGCGAAGCTCGCGGACGAGGCGCTCATCTCGACGTTCGCGCACTCCTACGGGGTCCAGTCGTGGGTGTTCCGCTTCGCGAACATCGTCGGCCCGCGCCAGCGCGGCAACGTGATCCCCGACTTCATCGAGAAGTTGGATGACGATCCGACCGAGCTGGAGATTCTCGGCGACGGCCGGCAGGAGAAGTCGTACATGCACGTCTCCGAGTGCGTCGACGCGATCCAGCACGTCGTCGAGCACGCGGACGACGCGTACAACGTGTACAACCTCGGCACGCGGACGACCACCTCCGTCACCGATATCGCCGACATCGTGAGCGACGAGCTGGGCGTCGACCCGGAGTACACCTACACCGGCGGCGACCGCGGCTGGACCGGCGACGTGCCGAAGATGCGCCTGTCGATCGAGAAGCTCGCGGATCTCGGTTGGGAGCCGTCGATCGAGAGCGACGAGGCCGTGCGGCGCAGCGCGCGTGAACTGATCGACGAGATCGTTTCATAGGATACGCTCACGCTGTCGGCTTTTCTATGGGAGGGCCTTCCGAAGGCTTAGTCGCTTATTTATAAATAATCGGCTCTGTTAACATCCTCAATAAGTGATCTATTCTGCCCCCAGTAGCGGTCAATACAGGGGACTCACGGAACGCTCAGTACAGAGGGCCCATACAGCATTCGAAACGGGGTTTCACGTCAGTTCGCACGAAGCAGCCAGTTAGCGGCGAGACTTACGCATCGCTATTGGGATCAGGCGGATCATTAGTGATGTCGAACGATCCCGTCTCTACCGTCTCATCAACGTCCCCTTCAATAGTCATCTCATATGAGATATCTCTGACCGGATCTCCAACGGGAAGATCCATTCCACTGAGCCGGACACTCACCGAAGCGTAATTAGTGCCGGGACCTGGCACCAATTTGATCGAAATTGTCCCTTCATCAATTGATAGGCTGTCAAGAGTCGCACCTACCGCCCTCGATTCATTCGATGGACCCCTTTTGTTCAATGGCTCGATTACTGACTCTCCAATTGTTCCGTATTTATCAAGTACTGAGATATCTATCTTGATTACTACCTCGTCAGCTTCTGGGGTCAGCCACTCGATATCGAGATTCTGGTGGCTCCCACGATAGGCATCGATTGGGCTTGGGCACAATGTTGGTGAGAGCAACTGAGGGTCTACAAGTGTGAACTCTCCGTCCGTAGAACGGGTGAACCCGCACTTGCTCCCGCTTTGAGGACCGCCGAAAGTGCCATGGGTAATCTCAACATGGTCCTCAGGGGATTGAACATCATACTGAATTTCAGTTACTGGTTCGACATTTGTGAACTGATAGCCCGTCAGCTTCAACGCGATCGGGTCTGTCTCCGACACGTCTTCCGACGTTAGTATCAAAAGCTCAATTACTCCGTCAGTGATGTCTACGCTATCGACATTATTATTGTAGGCATCCGAAGGTCCTAATCCGTATTTCCCTTGCGTGGTTTCTACAGAGAGATCTTCCATGTTTACTCCATACTGCTCTAACGTGGAAACGTCTATCCTGATGTGATGCTCCTGATTCTCATCAGGTAGTTGCCTTCCCATCAGGTTGCTGGGATGTATGAATACCTCGAAGAGCTGTTCGGTATCGAAGCCAACTCTGATATTCTCCGCAACAACGCTCACATCAACCCACGGCTTATCCTCATTTTCTCTTAGTGGGAGGTTCAGACAGCCAGAACTGGCCGTAGTAAGAGAGATACATCCTGTAGCGATGAGATCTCGACGTTTCACGCGGAAACAGTGTCAACAGATATGTATAGGCTTTCTGTGAATCTATTGCTCAGTATTCTCATTTAGGTCCTAGTGTCTCGGATTGGTGGGATTCTAGCCGGTCAATTCGCACTTTAAGCGACCAGACATTTCAGATAAAATGTGTCTAAAGATTAGGGCCTCAACAGAGCCAAATAATCGTCTGTAGACCGGCGGTGAATGCCTCCAAAGCCCCAGCCGTGAGGACAGCGCACGCTCGTTGCGCGCTTCAGTCGCTCGCGGTGCTCGCTCCCTCCAGTGCTTACGTCGCCTGCGCTGTCCTCACGGCTGCCCCTTTGAGTCCCGCCCCGCACAGCACCGCAGCCTCACGCCTCCCCAGCCTCGTCAGTCGCCTCCGCTTCGCTCCGGCGACTGACTCCCTCGCGCGTGCTCCTCGCGGCCGCCGATGGCGGCCGCTCGCAGGCACGCGCCACCGCGGTTCGTAGAGTCTCACGTTTCGCCCCACCGATTTCCCGTCTTCCGTTTCGAGCCGCTTCGGAAGGGCCTTTTAACCCGCCCGTCGAACGGACGGTATGTTCAGGCAGTTCCGGTCGGAGGTCGAGGCGGCGCTCGCGGACGCGCTCGGCTCGCTCGACCTCCCGACCGACGACCTCGGTATCGAACGCCCGCCCGACGACATGGACGCGACGCTCGCCTCCAGCGTCGCCTTCCGGCTCGCGGGCGAGGTCGGCGACGCGCCGCCGAACGTCGCAGCGACGGTCGCCGAGGCGGTGTCGGTCGCGGACGCCGACTACATTGCGAGCGTCGACACCGCGGGGCCGTACGTCAACTTCCACGCGAACGAGCGCTACCTCGCGGACACGCTCGATTCGGCCGCCGTCGACGCCGACTACGGCGCGCTCCCCGACCGGGACGCGTCGGTCGTGGTCGAGCACACCAGCGCGAACCCGACCGGCCCGGTCCACGTCGGCCGCGCGCGCAACCCCATCGTCGGCGACGCCGTCGCGAACCTCATGGAGTACGCGGGCTACGACGTCGACCGCCACTACTACGTCAACGACGCCGGCCGGCAGATGGCGGTGTTCACGTGGGCGTACGAGCGGTTCGACGAGTCCGACCTCGACGCCGAGCCCGCCCGCGACCGCGCGGAGTACGACCTCGTGCGCTACTACCGGAAGGGGAACGCCTTCTTGGAGGAGGCCGATGCCGACGCGGTCGAGGCCGCTGAGGCGGAGATTCAGGAGATCCTTCAGGGGCTCGAAGCCGGCGACGAGGCGACCTACGAGCGCGTCGGCGAGGTCGTCGACACCGTCCTCGGCGGGATGAAGGACTGCCTCGCCCGATTGCCGGCGGAGTTCGACGAGTTCGTCAAGGAGACCCGGTTCATGCGCGACGGCTCGACCGACGAGATCGCGGCGCGGCTCAAGGAGACCGACCAAGCCGTCTACGAGGAGGACGCCTGGCAGCTGGAGCTCGACGCGTGGGGGATAGAGAAGAACCTCGTCTTCCTGCGCTCGGACGACACCAGCCTCTACACCACCCGCGACCTGGCGCACCACGAGTGGAAGTTCGACAACTACGACCGCGCCGTCACCGTCCTCGGCGAGGACCACAAGCTCCAGGCCGACCAGCTCGACGCGACCCTCGAACTGCTCGGCAACGACACAGACCGGCTCGGCCACGTCATCTACTCGTACGTCAACCTCCCCGACGGGAAGATGTCAACCCGGAAGGGAACCGGCGTGATGCTCGACGACCTCCTCGACGAGGCGATCGACCGCGCCCGCGACGCCGTCGAGTCCCGGATGGACGACCGGATCCGCGGCGACGACCTCACCGACGAGGACGTCGAGCGCATCGCCCACCAGGTGGGGATCGGCGCGGTCCGGTACGACATCGTCTCGAAGCAGCCCGCGAAGGCGATCACCTTCGAGTGGGAGGACGCGCTCGACTTCGAGGCGCAGTCGGCCCCGTTCGTCCAGTACGTCCACGCGCGCTGCGCCGGGATCCTCGACGAGGCCGCGGCCGAGGGCGTCGACGTGCCTGGCGTGACCGCCGACGCCGACGGGCGTGTCGACCCCGACGCGCTCGACGTGGACGCGAGCGCTCTCGAAACCGAGGAAGCCCGCGAGCTCCTCCGTGAGGTCGCCAGATTCCCCGCAGCGATCGAGGCGGCGGCGGACGACCTCGAACCGCACACGATCGCGACGTTCACCCGCGAGTTCGCCGACGCGTACAACGCCTTCTACCGCGAGTGCCCGGTCGTGACCGCCGAGACCGACGAGCTGCGCGACGCTCGCGTCGCGGTCGTCGCGGCCGCGAAGCACACGATGGCGAACGCGCTCGACGTGCTGGGCGTCGAGGCGCCGGAGTCGATGTAGGATCGGGGCTGTCGAGTTCGGCCTTCTTCGGGCGTTGATCGAAGATTGGCGATGAACACGTCCAAAGCTCCAGTCGCTCGCTTATAAATAGTTAATCGCAGATCGGTGGAGAGTGTCTCCAAAGCCCCAGTCGCGAGGCGGGCGCACGCTCGCTGCGCGCTTCACTCGGTCGCTCACTTCGTTCGCTCCCTCGTTCCAGTGCTTACGTCGCCTGCGCCCGCCTCGCGACTGCCCTTTTGAATCCCACCCCGAACCGCACAGCACCGCAGCCTCACGCCTCCCCAGCCTCGTCGGTGGTCTTCCGCTTCGCTCCAGACCACCGACTCCCTCGCGCGTGCTCCTCGCGGCCGCCGGGGGCGGCCGCTCGCAGGCACGCGCCACCGCAGTCCATTTATAAACAAACGCGCGTTCGACGACCCGTGCGACCCGCTATCGACGCGCCGGCCGGGAGGTCAAAGCTTACTTACACGCACGCGACCGTATTTCAGACAATGAGTAGCGACGCACAGGAGGCGAACGAGGACCGCCGGAAGTACGAGTTCCGCAAGGTCATCGAGGAGCTCAAAGACTACGAGGGCTCCGGCACCCAGCTCGTCACCATCTACATCCCCGAGGACAAGCAGATCTCCGACGTGGTGGCCCACGTCACCCAAGAGCACAGCGAGGCGTCCAACATCAAGTCGAAGCAGACCCGGACCGCCGTTCAGGACGCGCTCACGTCGATCAAGGACCGACTGCGCTACTACGACACGTTCCCGCCCGACAACGGGATCGTGATCTTCTCGGGCGCGATCGACAGCGGCGGCGGCCAGACGGACATGGTCACGCGGACGCTGGAGTCGCCCCCGCAGCCCGTCGAGTCGTTCCGGTACCACTGCGACTCGGAGTTCCTCACCGAGCCGCTCGAACACATGCTCGAAGACTCCGGGCTGTTCGGGCTCATCGTCTTGGACCGCCGCGAGGCGAACGTCGGCTGGCTGAAGGGGAAACGCGTCGAGCCCGTCAAGTCCGCCTCCTCGCTCGTCCCCGGCAAACAGCGGAAGGGTGGCCAGTCCGCCCAGCGGTTCGCCCGGCTGCGCCTCGAAGCGATCGACAACTTCTACCAGGAGGTCGCGGGGATGGCCAACGACCTGTTCGTCGACAAGCGCCACGAGCTCGACGGCATCCTCGTCGGCGGCCCCTCGCCGACGAAAGACGAGTTCCTCGACGGCGACTACCTCCACCACGAGCTCCAGGACAAGGTGCTGGGCAAGTTCGACGTCGCCTACACCGACGAGTCCGGGCTGAAGGACCTCGTCGACGCGGGCCAGGAGGCGCTTGCCGACCAGGAGATCGTCCAGGACAAAAACGACATGGAGGAGTTCTTCGAGAAGCTCAACACCGGGCAGGAAGCCACCTACGGGTTCGAACAGACCCGTCGGAACCTGATCATGGGCTCCGTCGACCGGCTGCTCATCTCCGAGGACCTCCGCTCCGACGTCGTCGTCTACGAGTGCCCCAACGGCCACGAGGAGTACGAGGTGGTCGACGCCCGGCACTCGACGCCCGACCACGAGTGTAGCGAGTGCGGCGACGAGGCCGCGGTCGAGGAGCGCGAGGACGTCATCGAACACCTGATGGCCATCGCGGAGCAGCGCGGCACCGAGACGCGGTTCATCTCCACGGACTTCGAGAAGGGCGAGCAGCTGCTCGACGCGTTCGGCGGAATCGCGGGAATTCTGCGGTACTCGACCGGCGTCTAAAACGGTCCTTCGCGGCGGGGCGGTCGTTACTGTTGTTCCGGCTCGACTGGCGTCGCCGCGACCTCCAGACACGCGCAGGCGTCGGACTCGGGGTCGAAGCAGTCCGGGCACTCCGGCTGGCGGTCGATGATCGTGTCGAGCCGCTCGGCGACCGTGTCGTCGATGACCGCCTCCAGCTCGCGGGCCTCCGCCTGGAAGTCCTCGACCGCGAGGACGTTCGCGAGGAAGCGCTCGATGATACAGTAGGTCTGGAGGGCGTCCCGCGCGCGGACGATGCCGTCGTCGGTCAACGTGACGCCCTTGTACTTCTCGTGTTCCGCCAGTCCGCGCTCCTCGAGCTTGCCGATCATCTCGTTGGCGCTGGCCGGGCTGACGCCGAGCGAGTCGGCGATCGACCCGGTCGAGGCGGGGCCGTCTTCGCTGTCCTGTACGACGTATATCGTCTTGAGGTACTGATCTGCGGTGTTCACGGCTGTCCTCCGTCGGCGCTCGTCGGCGACTCGTCTGCCCGGTTCATCGGCGCTCCATGACCTCCGTGACCTCGCGTACTCCCTCGGCCTCCTCGTCGCGGATCGTCGTCAGGGTGGCGAGCAGCTCCTCGCGGTCGATCGAGAACGTCGCCTCGGAGTCCTCGATCGCCTCGATGAGGTCGTCGTAGAACTTGTACGCCGTCTCCTCGTTGCACAGTTGGTCGTACAGCACGTCGTCGAAGTCCTCCGGCCGCGTCCGCCCGTAGCGGGCGTCGACCAGCGACTCGATCTCGCCGAACGGGACGCTGTCGACGCCGAGCCCCTCGACGAGCGACTCCAAGCGCTCGCGGTGGTCGGCGGACTCCTCGGCGGCGTCCGCGAGCAGCCGTTCCACCTCCTCGTCGAGCTCGGCGTCTAACTGCTGGTAGTGGCGGTGCGTTCGCGCTTCGACGACCTCCTCGAGCACGATTCCGATCTGGAGCAGCCGCGCGAGCTGGTCGTCGGAGGCGACCCGCTGGCTCACGCTCACCGCGACCACCCGAGACGGCGCGATACGCGGGTTCGCATACCTCCGACTCGGGCGTCGTCGGTCTTAAGAGATTCCCCTCGCGCGCCGATCGCTCCGCGGGCGCGCCGAATAAAAAACTGATCCGCGAAGACGGCCTACTGAAGCCGTTCCAAGACGAGTTCCTCGACGTCGTCGCGGAACTCGTCGACCGCGATCTCTTCGAGGACGGGCACGAAGAAGCCCTCGACGAGCATGTTCCGGGCCGTCCGCGAGTCGATCGAGCGGCTCTCGAGGTAGAACAGGTCCTCGGCGTCGACCTGCCCGACCGTCGCGGAGTGGGAGGCCTCGGTGTCGTGGTTGTGGATGATCAGCTTCGGCGACGCGTCGGCCTCGGCGTCGTCCGACAGCATCAGCGTGTTCTCGCGTTGGTAGCTGGAGGTGTTCCACGCGTCCTCGCCGACGTCCTGAACACCCTCGTAGACGGAGCGGGCGACGTCGTCGAGCACGCCGCGGGTGACCAGGTCGGCGGTCGTCTGCTCGGCCTGGTGCCACACGCGGGCGTTGATGTCGAAGTGCTGGTCGTCCGTGCCGAAGAACGTCCCGACGATCTGGCTCTCGGAGCCGTCGCCGTTGAGCTCGGTCTCGATGTCCGAGCGGGTGAGCTTCGAGCCGAAGTTGCTCTCGATCCAGTCGACCGTCGCGTACGTGTCCGTCACGCCGCGCTTCAGCGAGTAGGTGTACGCGTCGTCGTCCAGGTTCTGGAGCGAGCCGAACTGGACGTTCGCGTTCTCGCCCGCGACGACCTCGACGAGGTTCGAGAAGTACCGGTCGTCGGCGACCTCGGCGTCACCCGTCTCGATCGATTCGAGGATCGTCACCGACGACGACTCCTCGGCCACGACGAGCGTCTGGCTGAACAGCGAGCGGGAGTTCATCTCCGCGCGCACCGTCACGTCCTCGACGTCGACGCCCTCGGGGACGTAGACGAACGTGCCGGTCGTGAACAGCGCGACGGAAAGCGCCGTGAGGTAGTTGTGCTCGGGGTCGAGGACGGAGCCGAAGTTCGCCTCGATGACGTCGCCGTACTCGTCGAGCGCCTCGGTGAACGGGAGGACGACGACCTCGTCGTCGCCCGCGGTCCGCTCCGTCTCGTCGGCTTGGTTCAGCGGGTCGACGAGCGCCTCGAAGTCCAGCGCCTCCAGGTCGGTCCAGCGGCGGCCCGGCGTCTGGATGACGTCAGGCAGCTCTGCCGTCTCCAGCGCGGACAGCGCGTTCAGCCGGGTCTCCAAGAGCCACTCGGGCTCGTCGCGTTCGTCGGCGATGCGTCGTACCGTGTCCTCCGAGAGGCTCTCGATTGCTTGCGTGCTCATGTTATCCGAGCGAACCCTCCATCTCCAGCTCGACGAGCCGGTTCAGCTCGACGGCGTACTCGATCGGCAGCTCCTCCGTGATCGGCTCGATGAATCCCGAGACGATCATCTGTTTCGCGTCGTCGTCGTCGAGACCGCGCGACTGGAGGTAGAAGATGTCCTCGTCGCCGATCTTGCCGACGGTCGCCTCGTGGGCGACGTCGACCTTCGACTCGTTGATCTCCATGTACGGCATCGTGTCCGACGTCGACTCGTTGTCGAACATCAGCGCGTCGCACTCGACGGCCGTCGAGGAGTTCTCGGCGCCGTCCGCGATGTGGACGAGGCCGCGGTAGTTCGTGCGGCCGCCGTCCTTCGCGATCGACTTCGACTCGACGGTCGACTTCGTGTCCGGCGCGTTGTGATACACCTTCGCGCCCGTGTCGATGTCCTGCCCCTCGCCCGCGAAGGCGATGGTGATGTGGTTGTCGGAGGCGCCGCGCCCCTTCAGGATCGTCGACGGGTACAGCATCGTCGCCTTCGACCCCATCGACCCGGATATCCACTCCATGCGCCCGCCCTTCTCGGCGATGGCGCGCTTCGTGTTCAGGTTGTACGTGTTCTTCGACCAGTTCTGGACGGTCGAGTACTGAACGTGGGCGTCCTCGCCGACGAACACTTCCACGCCGCCGGAGTGGAGGTTGAACGCCGAGTACTTCGGGGCGGAACAGCCCTCGATGTAGTGGACCTCGGAGCCCTCCTCCGCGATGATGAGCGTGTGCTCGAACTGGCCCATCCCCTCGCTATTCATCCGGAAGTACGCCTGAACCGGCATCTCCACGGTGGTGTTTTCGGGGACGTAGACGAACGAGCCGCCGGACCAGATGGCGCCGTGAAGCGCCGCGAACTTGTTGTCGCTCGGGGGGACGCACTTCGTCATGAAGTGCTCGCGGACGATCTCCTCGTGCTCTTGGACGGCCTTGTCCATGTCACAGAAGATGACGCCCTTCTCCTCCCACCGCTCTTGCATGTTCTGGTAGACGATCTCGGACTCGTACTGCGCGCCGACGCCCGAGAGCGCGTTCTTCTCCGCCTCCGGGATGCCCAGCTTGTCGAAGGTGTCCTGGATCTCCTCCGGGAGGTCCTCCCAGCTGTCGGCGCCGCCGCGCTTGTCGATGTCCGGCCGGATGTACGGCACGATCTCGTTGATGTCGACCTCCGAGAGGTCCGGCTGGCCGGGCCAGTCGGTCGGCATCGGCATCTCCTGGAACTGCTCGAGCGCGCGCAGGCGCCGCTCTAACATCCATTCCGGTTCGTCTTTGTCCTCCGAGATGACGCGGACCGTCTCCTCGGTGAGGCCCTTTTCGCTCTTGAAGGCGGACTTCTCCTCCTTCTTGAACTCGAAGCGGGCCTCGGTGTCTGTCTCCTTGAGGTCGTCCTGTTGTGAACTCATAGTGTATTGTTACGGATTCCCGTGTTTACGTGTGTCGCGTGCCCGCATTCGGTTACGCCGCCTCGAAGGCGTCCTCGCGGACCCAGTCGTACCCCTCGTCCTCGAGCTTCTCGGCGAGCTCCGCGCCGCCGCTCTTCACGACTTCGCCGTCGAGCATGACGTGGACGTGGTCGGGCTCGACGTAGTCGAGGATGCGCTGGTAGTGGGTGATCTGGAGGATGCCCGTGCCCTGCTCGTCGCGGAGCGCGTTGATCCCCTTCGAGACGTCCTTTAGGCGGTCGATGTCGAGCCCCGAGTCGATCTCGTCGAGTACGGCGACGCTCGGCTCCAACATCGCGGCCTGGAGGACCTCGTTCTGCTTCTTCTCGCCGCCGGAGAAGCCGGCGTTGAGGTACCGCTGCATGAACTTCTCGTCCATATCGAGCAGCTCCATCTTCTCCGAGAGGATCTCCTGGAACTCGGCGACGCCGATCTCGCCGTCGTCCGCGGGCCCCTCCATCGGGGAGGTCTCGTAGCCCTCGTCGTCCTCGTCGTCGGCCTCGGCTTCCTCCTCCTCGCCCTCCTCTTCGAACAGCTCCTCGCGCTCGTCCGCCTTCGCGTTGAGGGCCTGCCGGAGGAAGTTCGTCATGGTGACGCCCTCGATCTCGGCGGGGTACTGGAAGCCGAGGAAGATGCCGAGCGCGGCGCGCTCGTTCGGCTCTAACTCGAGCAGCTCCCAGTGGTAGTCCTCGTCGTCCAGATCGGCGTCGACGTCGGCGACGTCCTCCTCGCTGAGGTGGAGCAGGATTTCGCCGCCGGTGACCTCGTAGGCGGGGTGGCCGGCGATGACCTTCGCGAGCGTCGACTTCCCGGAGCCGTTCGGGCCCATCAGCGCGTGGATGTCGCCGGACTCGACGGTCAGGTCGACCCGAGAAGGATGCGTTCGCCGCCCTCTTCCGCCACTCGTGCGTGAAGATCGTTGATTTCGAGAGTAGCCATATGTATTCTCGTGCCTCGTACGTTGACGGTGGGGGTTGAGGGGGTTAATGGTTACGCATCTCCCCGTCAAAAATCGCAGATCGACCAAGAAATTTTCTTCCAATCGAAAACTGCTTTCGACGACCGGCGTTTCGCCTCGCCGTCGGTCACATGAACGAGCCGAGCCCGGTCTGCTCTTGGCCCGTCTTGACCTCTTCCCACGACATCCCGAGCGCTTCTATCACGCGCTCGATGGGGCCTTTCAGGGTCTTGTCCAGCATCTTCTCCCAGTCGACCTCGAACTCGTCGGGCACCTGGTCGGCGTACTCGAAGCAGATCACGTCCGGATCCCGTTTGAACTCCCCGTACAGGTGATCCCGCTGCGGGTCGAGCCCCTCCTCGTCTTCCATCCGCGCCCAGAAGTCGGGGTGGACCTTCTCGATGTACAGCCGCTTCGGCTTCGACCCGCTCCCGAAGTTGGTGCCGAGCATCAGGTTTGCGTACTTCGCGCCGCGGACCTGCGCGGTCGGGGTGTCGTAGGCGTCGAGCTTCTTGCCGATCCCGCCCGGGATCCCGATCTCGTCGAGGTCCATATCGCCGTCGAGCACGCGCGCGATGACGTCCACGAGGTACGCTTTCACCTCCTCTAAGTCCTCGTCGATGTCGTCACCCGTCACGATCGTCTCGATGACGTTCTGTTGGACCTCCTTCGTGATGCCGGCGATGTCGGAGCGCTTGTACTCGAAGCCGGTGATGTCGATGTCGTCGACGTCTTTCCCCTCCTTCCAGACGATGTGGCCCGCGTACCGCTTCTTCTTGCCCGCCTGGAAGAACCGCCGGTAGAGCTTCTCGAACTCGATCTCGAAGCGGTGGAACTCGGCGTTTAATTCGTCGCGAGCGAAGTCGTCGTAGCGCTCGTTGATGTGGTCCTCGATCTCGAAGGAGGTCTCGATCGCCTCCTCTTTGTCAACCTCTTGGCCGAGGGACAACATGACCGAATCCGTGTTGTGGAGCACAATACCGCCGACACCGTCGACGAAGTTCTCGTTCTCGGCGACGCTGAGATCGTACACGTACCCGTCGTGATCCACTTCTTTAACCACTGGATCCCGTCCACCCCGGTAGTAATCGCACGTTCGAATCGTGTAGCTCTCTTTGCTCTCCCTGTATTTCAGCGAGTGTTTCTCCCCGCGCTGGGTGAGAAGTGTCGAGAGGCCCGCCCCGAGTTCTCGGCTCGTCGTCTCGAAGTCGAAGTTTCGCTCGCAGTACTCGGCCGAGTACCGTGGGAATTCGCGTGAGCCGTCGCCCTCTACGAGTACGTCGACGAAGAGCTGTTGGAGATCTTCGGGGAGATTGAACACGAACCCCGGGATACGCTTCCCACGCGACGTTTGCCCGGCGAACTCACGGAAGAACACCGCCGAGAGTTCGTTCATCATCTGGAGCTTGTGGGTGCCGTCGTCGTACGTTACCGACTGGTCCCCGTCGTCGGTTTCGTACTCGACGGTTCGTTCGCCGGACGTGTTCGACGAAATGACACTCGCTGTCGCTCCGTCGAACAGACGTAAATAATCCTCTTGGAGGCCTTTCAGCCATTCCGTTCTGGATTCCGCGATGCTCGCGCCGAACTTGGATTCGGCCGTTTCGATCGTCGAGGCACTCCCCTCGGTGACGTACGCGGCGAGCAACCGCACGAGCGCCCGTCCGTCTTCGGAGTCCAAATCGACGTATCGCTGTACCTTGATGCTCTTCTCTATCGCATCGTGATGCCTGTGGCCGAACCAGACCCAGTCGTCGTTCGCGTGGATTCGCTTGACCTTCGTCGCCGCGTTCTCACTGCCGACGCTTCGGCCGTCCTCGTACTCGCGCGTGTATCCTTCCAACACGTCGTACACGTCGATTGTTTCCACCGTCTCGACGTCGGGGAAACCGGGCACCCGAAGCGGCTCTTCGACGTCTTCTGGCTTCGTTTCGACGAGGCTGCCGTCCTCTTCGACGACGTACGAGTGGTCTCTGGTCGTTGTCGACTCGCCGAACTTGTGCTGGAGGTTGACGACCGGCTTGTCGGTCTCGTGCCGAATCACCTGCTCGATCGGTTGCCACTCCGGTTCACCGTCCTCGGTGACCGAAAGCGCCTTCCACCCGTCCACGCGACCCCGTTCCTTCTCGACCGACACCGAAGCGACAGGCCCGCCGTCGGCGGTAACGATCAGATCCTCGCTCGCAGTCGCGTCCGACAGCTCGAAGAGATCGGCAATCGGCAAGATTCGAACGAAGCCCTCGGGATCGCGCACGACGACGGGTCTGTCGCCCGTGACGCTGTCCCCGTACGCAACGTCGTGGCCGAGCTCCTCCGCGGCCTCCTCGGTGAAGTCGATCACCTCGCGACCGGTCGCCGTGACGGCCGCGGCACCCTCCTTGTCGTAGAGACGGAACCGATCCCACCCCGTAACGCCGTACAATGAATTCCCAACATTCTGAAACTTTCCGTTTCGACCGGCAACAAGTGTATTATTATCTTCGACAGTTACGCAATATACCCCCTCTTCTGCGCGACTTCGCTCGCCACTCCTGTACATGCGAAGAGTGTTCTTAGTGTTACGGCTCGCATGTATTCGCCAAACGCCGCTGTCGCGGGTGTAATGTGCTGTCAATCCGAGCGTTAAACAGAGTCGAAGGACATCATCACGGAGTTGCTCGCTTTTTGTGGTGTAGGTGAAGGATTCGTTCTCGGTTTCCCACCGACCATCACCCGCAATGAGCGTCTCAAGGAACTGGCGTCGACGTTCCGTAGACTGTTCAAACACTAACTCGGGAATCTTTTTATTCTCACTTCCTTTCCCGCAGAGACTCCACAACAACTCGTACCAGACGCGACTTGAGAATGAAATTGCTCGATCCGTCGTGTAACTGTAGCTAGATATTTTGTCGATTAATGCTGCTATCTCGTCATGTTCTTTCCCAAGCTCTTGTGCGATTTTAATCCGATAATTCTTGGTTTTTGCCTCGTACAGACTCCCTTCAGTTATGTACCACGCTAGGAAGTCTAGTAGATCATCCGCTTGAATACAGTTCTCAGCGGATGGTTGTCCGTATTTCGCAGCAATCTGTGTGCCTCCATCTGATACTGTAGTCGCGATCTCTGTGTATTCTTGTATTAATTTTGAAATAGTATATTCTTCAGGATACGAATCCACTTCATACGTCCAATCATGTGGGAGTTCATAATTACAATACTCGTGTAGCTCACCAGCTTCAACAAATTTGTAACCGTCCTCGGTGATTCCATTTTTGTCATTTTTCCGGACGAGCATCCGGTGGTTCGGCGTCACCCGGAAGTCGATCTTCGACGTTTCGATGTCGACGAGTTCGTCTCGGTAGTCCGGGTACGCGTGGGTCTCTTCGACGGTCTTCAGTTCCATCTCTTCCGTATCGGGATCGAGCGAGTACACGGCGTCGCCGACCTCCAAGTCCGTAATCGACCGAACGCCGTCCGGGGTCACGACCTCGGTGTCCGGCGTGAAACAGTTCATAATAACCTTGACAGACGCCTGCTGTCGGTCGTACTGCTCGTACGGCTCGGTGCCGGGGTCGTGGTCGTTCCGGAGCGACTTCTTCTCCTCGCGCTCGGTGAGGAGCTCGTCGACCATCTCGCGCATGATGCCGTCCGGCTCCTTCCGGAAGTGGGTCCCGTTGGGCGCGACGTACGTCTCGCCGTCGTACTCGTCGGGGTCGACCTTCGTCTCCGGGCCGGCGTTGATCGTCACCATACACATCGGGTAGAGGCTCTTCAGGTCTTGGACCGTCACCATCTCCTTGACGCCGGTGATCGGGTCGAAGACGGCGCCGCCCTCGAAATCCTCGGACTCCTGTTGGCCCTTCGTCGGCAGCGCGAACTTCCCGAACGCCTTGTGGAGGACGTACATGTCGACGGTGTCGCCCGGGGTCGGCGCGTCCTCGATCTTGCAGCCGACGAAGGTGCGCACCTCGTCCCAGAAGGCGATCACGTCCTGCTTCCGGTCGATTTCGACGCACAGCTCCACGTCGCGGATGCTGTACTCCAGGAGGCGCTCCGGGTCCTGCTCCCAGAGGTCGCCGATGTCGCCCGTGTAGCGCTCCTTGCCGACGCCGAGCTCGCGCTCGCCGACCGCGTCGAGGCGGTACGACTCCAGCTCCGTGAACATCGTGCGTTTATAGGCGTACAGCAGGTCGAAGACGACCCGGCCCTTCACGTCCGGGCCGCCCCAGCCCGAGCGCCACACCTCGCCGATCCGGGAGAGGCGGTCGACGTCGAGGTCGTACTGGCTCCCGTCGTCGAGCACCTCCAGCCGGTCGAGCACGTACGGCGCGTCGAAGTCCTCGAAGTTCCACCCGGTGAGCAGGTCCGGGTCGGTCTCGTCGATGTACTCGACGAACGCGTCGAGCATCGCGGCCTCCTCCTCGAAGGTGCGGACCCGGAAGTCGAGCTCCTCGCCGTCGCCCACGATCCCCTCGTAGTCGGGGAGGTCCTCGGGCGGCGGGATCTCGGCCTCGGGCGCGTCGTACAGCCAGACGACGTACTCGTCGTCGTAGGAGTCGTGGCTGGTGAGACAGATGATCGGCTCCTCGCCGTCCTCGGGGAAGCCGCGCCGGTCGTCCACCTCGATGTCGAAGGTGTTCACGCGCATCTCGGCGTCGACGTCGGCCGGTTCGAGGTGCCCCTCGTGGACCTGGATCGTCCCCTCGCCGTCGTCGAGGCGCCGCTCCTCGACGCGGATCCCGCCGTTGAGGCCGTTGTCGATCAGAAAGCGGTTCGGGAAGAGGATGTCCGCCTCGAAGCTGGTCTCGAAGTCATCGCGGATGTTCCCCACGTCGCGAGGCGTGCGCGTGACGATCCGGGTGAGCGGCTCGCCGCGGATGCTCTCGTACGGCTCGCCGTCGGGATTCTCCTCGCGGGTCCCGATCACCACGTCGTACTCCTCGACGGGGTCGCGGTCGAGGTCGGCCGTGGGGACGTAGAAGTAGGGCTCGACGCCCAGCACCCGGAGGTGTTCGACGACGTCGTGGTCGGCGTCCTCGACGTGCTCCGCGGGCCGCCGGCCGAACACGTGGACGACCGGGTACTCGTCGCTGCCGTACCCCTCGACGGCGTAGTCGATCTGGGTGATCATCAGCTCGACGGTCCCGGTCGACTCCGGGAACTTCGCCTCGTCGACGTCGACGACGTCGTTGACGTGGCCACGTCCGCCGCCAGCGACGACGGCCGCCTCCTGAGCGGCCAGCTCCTCCCGTTCGGTGTCCGTGTCGCCGTCGGCCCCGTCGCCCGCGTCCCCGGTCGACGAGAAGTCCGACAGCCCCGACTGAGTCATACCCGCTCTTCGGCGTCACCCGGCTAAAAAACTCGGCTTTCGGGTGCGGCGAGCTATCCCGCCACGGAAAGGCATATATTGTGTGACGACTTACCACGGTCCATGTCTTCGGACCCACGTTCCGAACCCCAGGCGGCTCGTCCGGCCGATTCCGACGCGGTCGACGCCGAGGTGGAGGCGTACGAAGACGACGGGAACGTGGTACTCTTCGACGCCACGAACCCCCTCGCGTGGGTCGAAGCGAGCCGAACCGTGCGGCTCGCCGACGCGGTCTGAAGCGGCTCTCGGCCTCGGTCCTCCGTTCCGTCGTCCAGCGCTCGCCTCCCGTAGCCGCGGCGCCGCGTCCGGACGGAACCCCTTTGCCCCGGCGCGGCGTATGGTCGGGCGTGTTCAGCCTCGACGAGGACGACGAGGGCGAGATCTCCGTCGGCGAGAGCTCCGACGCCGAGCGGGAGATGACGCCCGACATCCCGAAGGCGCCCTCGGTGAAGTCGTTCGACGACGGGGGCGACTTCGAGGGCGCGAGCGACGTGGACCAGGGGACCCTCCGCGCGTTCGTCGTCGCCGTCATCTACGCCAACGCCGCCGTCCTCCTCGTCGCGCTCGGCCCGATGGTGTGGTTCTTCGAGGGCTGGTCGCGGGTCGGGCCGGCCCTGTTCGTCGGCGGCCTGTTCGCCGGCGTCCGGACCTACCAGACGTACCGGTCTTGGAAGCGGTCGCGGGACGAGCAGCGCGACCCGGACCCGGAAAGCGACGCGACTCCCGAGGACGACACGCCTCCGGAGCGCGACGCGGATCCGGACGCCGCCCCCGAGGCGGCGCCCCCGGAAAGGTAATGCCCGGCGAGCGCCCTCTTCCGACCATGCAGACGGTCCGCGACGGCGACGGCGAGACGTACCTCCTCGTGAAGCGCTCCGCCGAGTCCAGCCGCGTGCGGGACCCGGCCACCGGCGCGGAGCGGTACGTCGACAACGACCAGCTCTCGGTCGTCGACGGCGAGTCACCGCTCGCGACAGCGGCCTCCGGCGTGCCGGAGCCGGTCCGCCGGACGCTCGGCGCGGTCCGCGACGACCGGTCGCTCGGGCTGCTCGCTGTGGTCGTCGACGAGGGGCCGATCGCCGCGATCGACCTCCTCGACGCCGCCGACATGTGCGAGTCGGACCTCCACGGAACGATCACGGAGTTCCGCGCGGCCGGGCTGGTCGACGAGGCCGAGGTCGCCGGTCGACGCGGCTACGAGGCGACCCCGGTCGCGGTCGAGGCGCTGGAAGCGCTGCGCGGCGGGTCGGCGGACGAGGGCGACGGGGTTGACGAGGGCGACTAGGACCTCACTTATAACCGCGATCTGCGGTCGGCTGCGGCTGTTCGCTTATAAATAGTTGATTCTAGATCGACGGCGAACACCTCCAAAGCCCCAGCCGCGAGGCTGTCGCACGCTCGCTGCGCTCCTCGTCACTCACTTCGTTCGCTCCTGCGGTGCTTACGTCGCCTGCGACAGCCTCGCGGCTGCCCCTTTGAGCCCCACCCGACCGCGACCGCACGGCACCTCACGCCTCCCCAGCCTCGTCGCTGGCGGCTGGCGCCGCCAGCGACTCCCTCGCGCGTGCGACTCGCGCCCTTCGGGCGCTCGTCGGCACGCGCCGACGTGGAGGGGCGGTCTGACGTCGCCGTCCCTCTCAGCGGCGGCGTCGCCGCGGGCTTCTACCGTTCCTGCCGTCGTCTGATATTTATAAAGGGGCCCGGCGCAGCGGCAGTGACGCTCAGTCGTCCGCGAGCGACGCGAGGTCAAGCTCCGCCGCATCCTCCCGGCGGACGGTCGAGCGGTTCGAGCGCGGGTCCTTCTCGACGGTGACCAGCTCGTCGGCCGCGCCCACCAGCTCGTCGTCGTGGCTCACGATGACGATCTGGGCCACGCCGAACCCGCGCATTTCCTCGACCAGCCGGACGAGCCGCGAGACGTGGCCGGAGTCGAGGAAGACGGTCGGCTCGTCGAGGATGAGCGGCGGGGTCGGCGCCGCGCCCTCGATCCCCTCGGAGAGCAGCCGGTAGATCGCGCAGCGCAACGAGAGGTTGAACAGGGCGCGCTCCCCGCCGGAGAGCTGCTCGGGGTCGAGCGGCTCGCCGTCCTTCTGGTAGACGGTGAGGACGTACTCGCCGTCAAGCTCGATGTGGGAGTAGGCGTCGTTGCCGTAGACGAGCTCGAACGTCTCGTTGAGCGTGCGCTCCAGTTCGGCCACGTTGCGCTGGCGGAGCTCCGCGCGCAGGTCGCCGTACATCGACTCCAGCTCGCTCGTCTCCTCGTGGAGCGTTTCGAGCGCTTCGACGCGCTCGCCGAGCGCCTCGCGCTCCTCGCGGAGCGCCTCCAGCTCGCTGAGCTCGCCTTTCACCCCGCCGATCGCGTTCTGAATCTCCTCCCGCCGTTCGCCGAGACGGTCGAGCTCCTCGGCGACCTGTTCGAGGTACTGCTCGGCGTCGGCCTTCCGCTCCTTCGCGTTCTCGACCGCGGCCTCGTCGACGGCGTCCGCGAGCTCGTCGCGGCGATCGCGCTTGTCGGCGAGCCGGCCGCGCCGCTCGTCGTTCACCTCCTCGAGGTTCTCCCGCTTCTCGCGGCGTCGTTCGATCTCGTCTTCCGCCTCCGCGATCGCGGACAGGCGCTCTTCGATCGCCGTCACCGCCTCGCGGTCGTCGTCGATCTCCGACAGCGACGCCTCCAGCTCTTCGACGCGCTCTGCGGCTTCCTCTGCCTCGTCGCGCTTCTGCGCGGCGACCTCGCGGGTCTCTTCGGCCTCCTCCCTGAGGTCGGCCGCGCGCTCGCGCTTCTCCTCGGCCGACTCCCGCTTCCGTTCCGCCTCCTCGCGCTTCTCTTCGACCCGCGATTCGAGGGTCTCGACCCGCTCGTCGATCTCGTCGAGCCGGTCCGCGGCGCTCGCGAGCTCGTCCAGCTCCGCGATCCGCTCGTCGAGGTCGTCCTCGCGCTCGCGGGCGTCCTCCAGCTCCGCTTCGAGCTCCGCGACGCGCTCACGATCCTCCTCGATCCCGCTGGCGTGCGGCGAGTCCTCGACCGGCTGCCCGCACTCGGGACACTTCCCCGCCGCGAGCAGCTCCTCGGCCTCTTCGACCCGCTCGCGGGCGTTCTTCAGCTCCGCCGACAGCTCGGCGATCCGTTCGCGGACCTCGCCGCGCTCGTCGCGCAGCGCGTCCCGCTCCTCGCTGACCCCGTCGCGGTCGACGTCGGCGTCGGCGGCCGCGATCCGCTCGCGGAGTCCGTCGGCCTCTTCGCGCAGTTCCTCGATCGAGGCCTCGCGTTCGTCGGCCTCCTCGGCCGCCGCCTCCGCCTCGTCGGCGAGGTCGTCGGCCTCGGACTCGATCTCCGCGGCGCGCTCGGTGCGGTCGTCCGCCTTCCCGGCGAGGTTCGTCGCCTGGTTCCGGAACGCCTCGGCGCTCACCCGCTCGTCGTCGAGCTCCTCGCGGACCGCCTCTTCCCGGTCGCCGAGCTCCTCGCGGCGGTCGGCGATCGCTTCCTCGCTCGCCGCGTCGAGGCCGGCGTCGTCGAGCCGGTCGTCGATCTCGCTTTCGATCTCTCCGATCCGCTCGCGGGCCTCGCGGATCGCGTCGCGGTGGTTGTCGCGCTCGCGCTCGGCCTCGCGGATCGCGGCCTCGATCTCGTCGATCTCCCCTTCGACCGACTCCAACTCTTCCCGCTTCTCGGCGTGGGTCTCGAGCGTCTCCGCGGCCGCGTCGCGCGTCTCCTTCGCCTGTTCGCGCTGGCTCTCGTACCGATCGATATCCTCGTCGACCTCGCCGAGTTCGCTCTCTAACTCGTTGAGTCGTCCGTGGAGGTCCCGGTCCTCCTTCGCGGCGATCTGCTCGTCGAGCTGGTCGAGCCGCCCGCGACGGTTTTCGAGGACGTCTTCGACGCCGAGCCGAGCGTCGCCGGCGCGCTCGCGGTACTCCTCGAGCTTCCCCAGCTGGAGCAGGTCGTCGATCGTGTCCTGTCGCTCCCGCGGGGTGGCGTTGATGAGCTTGTTCACCTCGCCCTGCCGCACGTACGCGCAGTTGACGAACGCCTCGGCATCCATCCGCAGCAGCTCCGTGACGAACTCGCGGACCGCCCGCGCGCCGTCGCGGGTCACGTCGCTCCCGTCGATCGATTCGAGCGTACACTGGTGGTCGATCCGGCCGTCGTAGGACTTGAGCCGGCGCTCGACCCGATAAGAGACGCCGTCGTGGGTGAACCACAGCTCCACTTCCGTCTCCTCCTCGCCGTTCGTGATGACGTCCTCGAGGGTCCCGTCGAGCGCCTTCGACCCGTACAGCGCGAAGAAGCAGGCCTCCAGCAGCGACGATTTCCCGCTGCCGTTGAGCCCGTGGATCACCGTGACCCCCTCCGTCAGCCGCAGGTCTGCGTCCCCGTACGGCTTGAAGTTCGCGAGGCGGACGCGGTCGAACTTCACAGGTAGTCCTCCATGGAGACTTGGCCGTCGGTCGACGCCGGATCGGGGTCGGCCGCCTCCGCGGGATCGGACTCGGCGTCCGGCTCGTCGGTGGCCGATTCGTCTGGCTTCTGTTGGTCGGCGTCCGAGTCATCGGGCTTCGGTTCGCCGGTATCAGATTCGTCGCTCCCGTCATCGACGGTTTCGTCGGCCGGTTCATCACTACCACCGTCGACGGTCTCGCCCTCTGGTTCGTCGCTATCGTCGTCGCCGGCGTCGTCGTCGTCCGTCTCGATCGGCTCCGCGGCCGTTTCGACCGGTTCGAACGCGCCGAGATCCTCCCCCTCATCGAGCCGCTCCTCGACCCTGCGTTTCACCGTCTCGCGGACGTTGGCGTCGGGGACCGTGTCCTCGCGGACCGCGCTCTCGACGTCGCGCGCGGCGGTCGACAGCGCCATCTCGTCGAGGCGGTCGCGGACCGCGTCCTCGGGGTCGGCGAAGCTCACGTCCACCTCGCCGTCCGCGTCGACCTCTCGCTTGTCCGTGACGCGCGCGATGAGCGCGCCCTCGTCGTTGGCGAACTCCTCGACGGCCGCGGGCGTCACCGGGTCGCCCTCGCCGGTGATATCGACGTGGACGACCGCCTCCGCGAGGTCGTACTCGCGAACGCGCTCGCGGACCCGCGACTCGCCCTCGCCCTCGCGCAGTTCGACCGAGACGAAGACGAACGGTCGGGTGTCGAGCGCCCGACGCCGGATCTCCACGCGGTCGTCGCCGCCCGCCGCGTCCGCGTCGAAGACGACGAGGTTGTAGCCGCGGCCCTCGCGCTCGCTCGCGCTCGCGCGCTCGGTCGAGCCCGGATAGGTGACCCACGTGTCGGCGACCTCGGCGGTGTCGGGTTTGTGGTTGTCGCCGAGCAGCATCGCGTCGAAGTCGATGTCGCTCTCGGTCAGTACGGTCTCCGTGTCCCAGTCGGCGTAGCCGAACGGCTCGAAGAGCCCGTGCGCGACGAGCGCCGCGTACTCGGCGTCGTGGTCGGCGAACGCGTAGTCGAGGTCGTCGCGCCGCGAGACGGGGACGTGGTCGAGGCCGTAGAAGGCGGTGTCGCCCACGACGACCGGCTCGTCGCCGAGCCGGGTCGCGAGGCCGAGTCGTTCGAAGAGGTCGAGCCACTGCCCGCCTCGCGTCGACTCGTGGTTGCCGACGACCGCGAGGAAGGGGACCCCGGCGTCGTCGAGCCGGCGGAGGACGGAGATGGTCCCCATCAAGTCCCGCAGTTCGGGCCGGCGGTCGTGGAAGAGGTCGCCCGCGTGGACGACGGCGTCGACGCCGTCGTCGACCGCGTCGTCGACCACGGCCTCGAACGCGTCGAGGAAGTCCTGGCGTCGGACCGGCGAGTGGTACTGCGAGTACCCGATGTGGGTGTCGCCGGTGTGGATCACCCGTGTCATCTGGACGGGTCTTGGCCGGTGCCCGGCTTAGGGATTCCGGGGCCGGAGCGGAAGTGGTCGGGGCCGCGCTCCGCTTCGCGGTCGGTGTCGCGGCCCCACCGGGAGACACCGGCGCGCTCGTCGGCATCGCTCTCGTCGGCGTCGCCCGCCGCCGCGCGTCGAAACGCCCGATACTCGGCGAGCGCGTCGCGTCCCCGCTCGGCGGCGGCCTCGTCGCCCGCGCGCTCCGCGGCGTCGATCGCGTCCGCCAGCCGGTCCAGCCCGACGGCGTCGACGAACCCGGCCGCGCGCCGCAGGTCGGTTCGCGCGGCGTCCGCCTCGTCGATCACGGCGACGTACGGGCGTCTCGCGGTGTCGGTGCGCGTCGCGAGCGCGGCCAGGGCGCGCTTGACGGCGGTAGTCGAGACCACGGGCCAACTGGCGCGGTATCGGATATAAATCGTCGCGGCCGTCTCCCCTCGACGCGGCGGCTGTCGCTTACCCGTTCGCTCGTTCGCTCCCGATCAGATACCCAGCGAGTAGAGTCGCTTTCGCGCGTCCGTGAAGGAGAACCGCGAGTCGACGACGCCCTCCTCTTCGAGCCGCGACAGCGCGTAGCGGACGGTCCGGGGCGGGAGCAGCGTCTCCTCGGCTAATTCGCTCTGGGTCAGCGTGTCGTTGTAATCTAACACCTTCGCGACTAACTTCGCGCTCGGCGGGAGGTCGCGAACGGCCGCCCAGCGGTCCGCGGTCCCGTCGTCGGCGGTAACGGCGTCGGTCGTGCTCATGCGTGGTCTGATCGTCGTCATGCTATTTGATAATATTTACTATCCATTTTAATTACTTTCAATCATAAACCGGCGGCCAACGGTACCGATAGTCGCGGACGCAGACCGCCGCTGTTCGGCGTCTTGTTGGCGGTACGCCCCTGTCGTGCCCCCACCCGAAGCCTCTTATCCGCGAGACGCTTTAATAAACACAATGAGCGACACGGTCGACGACGTCGATATGCCCTACGACGAGGGAGCGGCGTCGAAACAGGAGAAGATCGACTCCTTACAGGAGCGGCTCGACGTGCTCGAGTCCCAGAACGAGGAGATGCGCGACAAGCTCCTCGACGCCAACGCGGAGAACAACAAGTACCAGCAGAAGCTCGAACGGCTCACCCACGAGAACAAGAAGCTGAAGCAGTCCCCGCTGTTCGTGGCGACGGTCCAAGAGATCACTCCCGACGGCGCCGTCATCAAACAGCACGGGAACAACCAGGAGGCGCTCACCGAGATTACCGACGAGATGCGCGAGAAGCTCGACCCCGATGACCGCGTCGCGGTCAACAACTCGCTGTCGGTGGTCAAGAAGTTAGAGAAGGAGACCGATGTCCGCGCCCGCGTCATGCAGGTCGAGCACTCCCCGGACGTCACCTACGCCGACATCGGCGGGCTCGAAGACCAGATGCAGGAGGTCCGCGAGACCGTCGAGATGCCGCTGGAACACCCCGACATGTTCGAGGACGTGGGTATCACGCCCCCGAGCGGCGTGCTCCTGTACGGCCCGCCGGGGACGGGCAAGACGATGCTCGCGAAGGCCGTCGCCAACGAGACGGACGCGACGTTCATCAAGATGGCCGGCTCCGAACTGGTGCACAAGTTCATCGGCGAGGGCGCGAAGCTGGTCCGGGACCTCTTCGAGGTCGCCCGCGAGAACCAGCCCGCCGTCCTCTTCATCGACGAGATCGACGCGATCGCCTCGAAGCGGACGGACTCGAAGACCTCGGGCGACGCCGAGGTCCAGCGGACGATGATGCAGCTGCTCTCCGAGATGGACGGGTTCGACGAGCGCGGCGAGGTCCGCATCATCGCCGCGACCAACCGCTTCGACATGCTCGACCCCGCCATCCTCCGCCCCGGCCGCTTCGACCGTCTCATCGAGGTGCCCAAGCCGGAGACCGAGGGCCGCGAGATCATCTTCCAGATCCACACCCGCAACATGAACCTCGCCGACGGCGTCGACTTCGCCGAGCTGGCCGAGCTGACCCCCGACGCCTCCGGCGCCGACATCAAGGCGATGTGTACCGAGGCAGGGATGTTCGCCATCCGCGACGACCGCACGGAGGTCACCCTCGACGACTTCCTCGAGGCCCACGAGAAGCTCAGCAAGGACGAGGAGACGAGCGCCGACGACTCGCTGGCGTTCGCCTGATCCGGTCGTCTTCGCTCCGATCCGGAAGCCGCCGTCGACTCGATTTCTCTCTCGACCGTCCTCACAGCCCCGCGACCGCGAGGGACGGGACCGCGAAAACCAGCAGGAACACCAGTCCGGCCGCGAGCGCGTAGCCCGCGCCGACGCCGGCGAGCGCGAGCCATCCGTCGTCGAGCGCGTCAGCGACGTTCATACCGGAGGTACCGCGGCCCGGAAGTTAAATCCGGGCGCTCGCGTCCGCCGCGGACGTCTGTGGCGCGCGGCCGCCCGGGTCGGTCACCGATCACACGTCGCCCGCCATCGCCCGGAACAGCCCGTCGGCGAGGGCGTCGCGGTCGACGGTCTCCGGCTCTCCCTCCCCGGTGGGGTCGACGTTCGGTTGGATCGTCCCGCCGCCCATCCGGGAGTGGCCCCCGCCGTTCCCGTTGTCGACGTCGTCTAACACCGCCGCGATCGCGTTGCCCATGTGGACCCGGTCGTCGCGCGACCGCCCCGAGAGGTGGACGGTGCCGTCCCGCTCGCCGATCACCACGACGGCGCTGACTCCCTCGAGCTGGATCAGCTCGTCCGCCGCCTGCGGGATCGCGTCGACGTTGTTCACGCCGCCGACGTCGGCGACCCCAAACGACCCCTCGATGCGGCGTCCCGCGATCGCCCGGGCCTTCACCTCCAGCACCTCCGCGTCGACCGCGGGGTTCGCGATGCGGTCGAGCCGGTCCTGGTCGACGCCGGGGTAGAGGTAGGCGGCCGCCGCGAAGTCGGGCTCGCTGGCGCCGACAGTGAGGTGTTTCGTGTCGGCCAAGATCCCGTACAGCAGCCCGGTTGCCGTGTCAGTCGACAGCGTCAGGGCGCTCGCCGTCTCGCTCGCGTGCTTGTCGGGGGGCACGGGGACGGCGTCGTTGTCCTGGAAGTACTCGGCGACGACCGACGCGGTCGCGCCGTAGTCCGTCCGCACGTCGGTGAACGACTCGCCGGCGCCGTCCCCGGGGTGGTGGTCGACGACCGCCGTCGGCAACACGCCGTCGGCGCCGGCGAACCCTCGCGGCTCGTTGTGGTCGACTAAGACGACCGACTCCGCCGCGAGGTCGCTCACGTGTTCGATCGGCTCCAAGTCGAGGTCGAGGACGGTCCGGAACGCCCGGTTCTCCTGGTGACGGATCTGGCCGGGGTACTGGACGGTCGCGTCGACGTCCACCTGGTCGGCGAGCGAGGCGACCCCGACTGCGGCCGACATCGCGTCGGGGTCCGGGTTCGGGTGCATCAACACCGTTATCTCGTCTTCGTCGGCCAGCAGTCGGCGGAACCGCACCCCCGGCGTGCGCCGGGACCGCAGCACCACCACCACGGCCGCGACGGCGATCAGGACGACGAGCGCCGCGGCGACGGCGAGTTCGGGATTCTCTCGGGCCATGGCCTCCGCCTGCGAGAACCGGTCGCCGACCGCGCTCATCGCTCGCATGGGTAGTGGCGAATCGCTCCCGACACATGAAGGTTCGTTACCGTTCCGACGGAGCTGAACCGACGGAAATCGGCCGTTTTCGGGCGTTTACACGCCGAAACGGTCACCATCCGGCCGGGGCGCGCTACTCGGTCCGCGCCCGGTACGCGCGCACGGCGTCGCGGTACCCCGACCGGAACGTCGGGTGGACGAACTCGTAGCCGAGCTCGCGGAGCAGCGCGTTCGAACACCGCTTGCTCGTTCGGATCCGGCGCTCGGCGGCCGCGGAGAGGTCGCCGGCCGTGATCCGCTCGTCCTTCGACAGCTTCTCCGGGCGCGGGACGCCGCAGGCGTCCGCGAGCCAGTCGGCGAACGCGTGCTTGTCGACCGGCTCGTCGTCGACGACGAGGACGACGCGGTCGCGCGCGCGGTCCGTCTCCAGCAGGTGTCGGATCGACCCCGCGGCGTCCGCGCGGTGGACCATGTTCAAGTACCCGGCTGTCACCGGCCCCTCCACGTACCGCTCCAGCCGGTATCGATCCGGGCCGTACAGCCCCGCGAACCTGACGACGGTCCCGTCTATCCCGGTGTCGGCCGCGCGCTCGGTCGCGATCCGCTCGGCCTCGGCGAGGACCCGGGTCTTCTCAGTGGTCGGCTCGACCGGCGTCTCCTCGTCGACCCAGCCGCCGTCGTGGTCGCCGTACACGCCCGTCGAGGAGGTGTACACTAATCGGTCCGGCGGAGTGGACCGCGAGCCGTACTCGTCGACGACGTTCGCCAGTCCGTCGACGTACACCTCCCGCGCCGCGTCGGCGCCGCGGCTGCCGGAACTGGCCGCGAAGACGACCGCGTCCGCGTCCGGCAGCGCCGATAGCGACGACGGGTCGGTCGCGTCCGCGCGGACGGCCTCGACGTCGGGGGCGACGGCGTCGACCGCGTCCAGCCCGGCCTTGGACCGCCGAACGCCCGTCACTGCGTGCCCCCGGGAGTCGAGCTGGGCCGCGAGCGCCAGCCCGACGTAGCCGCAGCCGACGACGACGACCCTCATGGCTTCCGGCGCTCGATGACCGCGAGGATCTCAGCGAGCTGTCCGAGGGTCATCGTCGTCCGCCCCTCCAGCGCCTGCTGGACCTCTTGACCGGTGAGGTCGGCGTCGATCTTCGCGGCGATCGCGTCGACGTCGAGGACGGCGGTCGCCATCCCCATCAGCAGGTGATCACGGACCTCCGCCACCATCGCGTCGGCGTCGCGGTCCGGGTTCGCCGCCGCGAGGACGGCCGTCGCGTCCGCGAGCGAGAGCGCCGCGACGTCCCCGTCGCGGACGGCGTTCGCGTCCGTCTTGGACAGTCCGACCTCGTCGACGAGCCGGTCGCCATCGACGCTCGCCGCCGCCGCCTCCGATACCATCGTTTCGAAGGCGGCGAGCAGATCCGCCGCCGCCGGTTCGTCGGCGTCGACGTCGGGTCCGGCTCCGCGGCCGTCGACGACCTCGTGGAACATACCGCCACTCGGTTGCCGTGTCTCAAAACGGCTGCGGTCGGCGGCCTCAACGGCGCCCGTCAGTCCCCCTGCGCAGCCTCGCAGTCGTCGCTTTCCGCCGGCGACGCGGTCAGCGCCCCCGGGCACGGCCAGCCGCCGGAGGTCTCGTCGCGCGTTCCGCCGACGTCGCCGACGCCCGGCGGCCCGGCGGGGACGGCGACGACGACGACCGTCCGCGTCTCGAACGCGACCGGCTCGGTCCTCCCGAGCGCGACCGACTCGCCGTCCACGTCGACGCTGACCGCGCCGGGTTCCCGGACGTACTCGAACGGGCGGTCTGGCGTCCCGACGTTCGCGCGGAGGGCGAACCGCGGGTACTCCCCGCGCACCTCCACGTTCCACGCGTTGACCGTCGCCACCCAGTAGCCGGGGACGGGCGCGACCGGAAGTCCCGCTCCCACGGTCCGAACGGGCTTCGGAACACGCTCGTCCGGCACCGACGCGACCGCCTTCTGGGCGCGGGATTCGATCTTCGACTCGACCTTCTTCCGGCGAACCGCGCGGGACGCGGCCGTCGTCTCGTCGACGAATCGGGCCGGAACACGGACCGCGTTCCGCCCCGTCTCCTCGCGCGTCGCGACCCGGAGGTGCGCCGCGAGCCCGAGCCGCCCGGCCGACGAAAGGGCCCCGATCCGGGCCGCCTCGCTCGCGACGCGGTTCGCGTACTCGCCGTCGCCGACTGCGACGGCCCTCTCGCCGAGCGAGTCGTACTCGGCCGCAGTGTTCTCCAACACCGCGTTCCGCTCTTCGCGTGAGAGGTCGGTCCGCTCCGCGAGCCGGTTCGCTAGCGCGTCGTCGACGCGGTCAAGCGAGGCGTCGATCCGGCCGGCGAGCGCGCGTCGGTCGGCGCGCAGGTCGTCGTCGTCGGCCGCCGCGAGCGCCTCGTCGGCCGCGAGGAGCGACCGCCCGGCGACGCCGAGACGGACCGTGTCGTCGGTGCCGAGGATCCGGTCGGCGATGCCGCCCGAGACGTCGCTGTACGGGAGCGTGACGTAGTTCACGTTCCGGGTCGCGAGCGGTCGCGTCGTCGTGCCGTCGACGCCTTCGACGCGCTCGCCGTCGACCGCCGTCCGCGGGAGGTACCCCGGCGACCCTTCCGGGGCGAACGTGACGGCGCCGCCCGGCCCCTCGTCGCCGACGCTGTAGGTTCCCGGGTCGCGGGCGGCCTCGCGGCTGGCGATCACCTCGCCGACGGGCGGCCCCCGAACGCGTCGTTCACGCGGTCGAGCACGCCCTCCGTCGCCGCCTCCCTGTCTTCGGACGCCGATTCGAGCTCCGCGATCACGGCGTCGAGGTACGCGACGCGGGCGGCGACGCGTCCTCGGTCGACTGCGCCGTCGTATCTCGACGGGGCGTCGCGGAGCGCGTCCCGGCGGTCGCGCACGGTCGCGGCGAGGTCTCGGTACGGGGTCGACTTCCCGGCTGCGGTGTCCGCCATCGACGCCTCGGTCTCAATCTCGCGGACGCGCTCCGACAGCGACGAGACGTCCCTCGCGATTCGGTCTACGTCCGCGTCCGACCGGTCGCCGTACACGACCGTCGACCGCGTCTCGTCGCCTCCTTCGACGGCATCGCGCGCCAGTCGATCCACGTCACCGTCCGTCTCGACGTTCAGGTCCGCCATCGCGGCCGCCGGGGTGTCCGCGAGGTCCGGCCCGACGATGTCGCCGCCCTCACCGGCGCCGAACGTCGCCGTGGGCCTGTCGGGCGCGTCGTCTCGCGGCGCGTACGTCCCGGTCACCGACACGCGGACGCGGTACCGGTCCGTCGCCTCGTCGCGCGTCACGGCGCGGTCGACGCGCACGTTCTGTACCGTCCCGTTCGGCCCCCGCTCGACGACCCGCCGCTCCCACGTTGCGGTCGCGGCGCGCTCCACGATGACCTCCCGGGTTGCGCCGCCGAACGACACGGACTCGCCGGCCGACACCGTCTCACCGTCGGTCCCCGTTCGGAGGTCGCTCCCGTCGACAACCCGGATCCGCTCCGTCCTTGACGTGTCGACCCGTCGCCACGGCTCGTCGAGGAGCGACCGGGGGCGATCCGGCGTCACGGGGCCGCCGTCGGCCACCCGGGTCGTCTCCGTCTCCGCGGTCGCCTTGACGCGGTGGCTCGCCCGCACGATCGATTCGAGGTCGTCGTGGACGCGCGTAGCGGCCCGGTCGGCCGCGTGCCCGACCTCGACCGACGCGGTCTCGCTCGTCGCGTCCGCGCCCGGATCGAAGGCGGCGTCCTCGCTCGCCGTCTCGTCGCCGGTCGAAGCTGGGGTTCCTCCCTCGCTGTCTCCCGTCCCCGTCGGGGTCGGCGCTCCGAGGACGGCGTCCGTCCAGGCGGCCTCGCGGACGCCGGTCGGAGACAACAGGTCGGTCACGCCGGTCCGGGCGGCCGCGCGGGCCACGCCGCCGCGCGCGTCGGGGTCGCTGGTCCCGAACACGTCCCGCTGGACGCGGACGATCCCGGCGTTCGTCGACAGCTCGACGTGGCGGTTCGCGACGACGTTCTCGACCGGGGCGCCGGCGTACTGGCCGTACCCTCTGGCCCACGCCATCGCGTAGAGGCTAGCGGTGACCTGTCTGCCGAGCCCGGGCCCTTCGACCGGGCCGCGGTTGAGCCGGCGCTCGAACCGCTCGGTCCGCTCGTGGGCGGCAAGCGTCGGCACGGGGACCGTGACCGTCCGCGACCGCGTCCGGTTCACGACCGTTCGGCCGTCCCGCGTCGCGGTCGTCGCGACGCCCGCGAAGGTGACCCGCGTCGCGGTCCCGTTCGCGGCCGGTTCGACGCTGACCCGCTCGCGCGCCGCGACGAGGTCGTCGACCGAATCGACCGGCGGGAGCGAGGCGTTCGCCTCGACGCCGCCGACGTCGCTCTCGACCGCGCGCAACGCCTCGGCCCCGGCGAGCGCGAGCCGAATCCGGAACGCGTCCTCGAACGCGGACTCCTCGCGGACCGCTTCGGCCCCCGGTCCCGATCCACCCGGCGCGCGCGTCACCGGCTCCGCCGCCGCGTCGTGGGCGGCCTCTCGAGCCGCGCTCCTGAGCGCGGCGGTGGCGTCGGCGTCAACGCGCTCGACCGCGCGCTCCACGCGGCGATCTTCACCGACGAGCCCCTGCTCGGCGAGCCCCGCGGCGTACGCCGAACTCGTCACGAGCAACAGCACGCCGACCAGCGCGAAGGGCACTCGCGCCCGCTCGTCGACGGCGAACGTCCGCGGCCGCCGACCGAGCGTCGACCGTCGATCGTCCCGGCTCCCCACGGTCACCACCTCCGGACGACGATCCGAACCACGGGATCCGGACCGTCGGGATCGGACGCCGATTCGCCGCCCCCGTCCGACGGAAGCGGCTGTCTGACGACTGCGACGCCGACGGTGGCGTCCCGCGGTGGCTCCGGTCCGACGGCGACTATCCATCGGTCCTCATCCGCCGCCGTCCCGTACGAAGCGGTCGCCGATGACTCCCCTCGCGTCCGGTACCGCTCCGGGACGCCGGCGATCCGCTCGTCCGTCCGCGCCGGCTCGTCGACGGCAACGTCGACGCGCGTCCGCGGGCCGACGCCGGTTCGGACCGCACCGATCGCCCGGCGATCGAACGCGCCCTTCGCGCCTCCCTCGGCTGCCCTGTCGGCGATCAGCGCGAGCAGCTCCGCGCGCGTCGCGTGGATCCGTCGCGTCCCGTTCGGCGCGTCGTCGTCGGGATACGTCACGGTCGCGGTCTCGGTGACGAGCCGGTCCGCGGCGTCGGTCGCTGTCGGGCCGTCGGGGCCGCCGGGGTCGCTCGCGCTGAGCGCGACGACGCTCGCGGAGACGCACAGCAGCAGCACGGTCACGTCGAGGACGGTGCTGGTCACCGCCACACCACCGCCCGGAGCGTCCCGCGGACGTTGCGGCCGGGCGCTACCCGGACCGTCACCCGCCGCTCGGCGACCGCAACCGCGTCAGGCGACCGGGCCTCCGGCGGTCCCGGCGCGTCCGGACCCGACGCCGCCAGCCACCGCTCGCCGCCAGCCTCCAGTTCGATCGCGGTCTCGGTCCCCGGCGCTTCGACTCGCCGCATCCGGCTCGGATCGACGACGCCGCCGACGGTGACTGTCTCCTCGACGCGGTCGAGCGCCGCCCTCGCGGTCGACCGACCGTCGTCGGGGGCTGCGTCCGCGAACGCGCCGGCGTACAGCCCCAACGCGAGTCCGACGACCACCACCGCGATGAGCGCGGCGGTCGGTTCGACGGCGGCGCGGTCGGCGGTCGAGAACGTTGCGGTCGGCCGCGTCGACGCTTCCGTCGCCTTCGGCTCGTCCGACCTCACGAGACCATGTAACACACGAGATCACCCCACGAGCGTGACGCGGACGTCGCCGTAGTGGACCCGTCGAACCGTGACCCGCTCCGGCGCGGGCGTCCACGTCGCGTCCGCCGAGCGCGCGCGCTCGGCCGCCGCCGCGAGCGCCGCCGGATCGTCGAACGCGGCGTCCGGGGGAGCGCCGGCGAGGACGCGCCGAAGCCGTGCGTCCGTCGTCGCCTCCGGGCTCACCCCCGCCGCCGGCCGGATCACCGGCGTGATCCGCGGGGCGTCGAGCGGTGCCCGCGCCGTCCCCCGATCGTCGCCGAGCGAGACGGATCCCTCCGCGAGCCGGAGCCGCTCCGCGGCGATCCCGTGTTCGGCTGTCGCCGGGTACTCCCCGTCCGCGACCGAGTCGATCGTGCGCGCCACGCCGTCGGCGTCCGGCGGCGGCGAGGCCGGAAACGAGGCGGCCACGCCGACGGCCGCGACGCTCACGACGGCCAGACCGAGCCACGCGTACGTGGCGTCGAGGTGCGTCTCGAACATGGCGCGGCTGGCCGCGGCTTGGTATATAAATGATCGGCGCGGAGGTCGGGTCCGAACGCGACCTCGTTCCCCCGCCGGCCGACTTCAAAACAGGAGGCCGGCGCCGGCGAACGCGACGAGGAACGTCGCGGTGGCCGTCGGCAGCGCGATACCGATCCGATACGCCACCAGCGTCCGGTCGAATCCGCGCTCCAGCCCGGTCGCGAGCCCGGTGAGGAGCGCGGCGAGCAGCAGTACGTACGTCCCGACGATCCGTCCGAGTACCGGCACCGACAGGGCCCCCGCGCCGCCGCTCGCCTCTGCCGCGCCGCTCCCGCCCGCCGCACCGCCGGCGCCGGCGGTCGCTCCGCCTCCGGCGCTCAGCCCCCCGCCGAGCGCGTCGGCCCCCGCTGCCGCCCCGGCTCCGAGACCGCCGACGTCGACAGCGTCGATCCCCGTCGCGAGTGCGACGGTCGCCCCGCCGACGAGCGGCGCGAACACCGCCGCGGTGTTCGAGAGCGTCCCCGTGACGGTCGCCAGCTGCCGCCTCGCGTCGCGTTCGAGCTCGCGCAGCGACTCCAGCTGGTCCGCGAGTTCCAGCAGGACGTCGCCGGCCGGCCGGCCCTCACGCGCGGCGACGGCGAGCAGCGCGATCGCGCCCCGGAGCCGGGGCGACGGGACGGCGGCCGCCGGTCCGCCCTGTCCTAAGAACGCCTCGCGGACGCCGACCCGCAGCGTGTCGCTCCGGCGTCCGGCGCGCTCGAACAGTTCGCCGGTCGCGCCGTCCAGCCGCTCGCCGGCGTTCGCGACCGCGGTCTCGACCGCGACGCCCTCCGCCACGTCGCCGCCGATCACTGTCATCGCGTCCGGCAGCCCTCGCTCGACGTCGCGCACGTCCGACAACACGGCCCGACGGGGTCTCGCGACGACGAACAGCGCGCTCCCGACGCCGACGCCGACCCCCGCGACCGGCCACGCCCACGGCGCGACGGTTCTCGCGGCGACGACGGCCGCCGCCGCCCCGAGGGCGCACCCGACGAGGAGAGCGTGGCCGCGCCGATCCGGCACGTCCGGGTGGTCACCGCTGATCTCCGGCGGCGGGAACGCGACCGGTCGCCGGAAGAGCAGCCACGCCGAGGCGGCCACCAGTCCGCCGGGGAGCGCGACGAGGTACAGGCCGGCGACGAGCCCGGGACCGATGGCGACGCCGGCGGCGGCGCCCGCGGGAAGCAGCGCGATGAGCGCCAGCGGGAGCAGCACGCCGAACGCGTACAGCGCGGAGACCGGCCCGCGGACCGCGCCGACGAACGACGCGAGTCGGTCGGTCGTCCCCGACAGCGTCGCGTCGAGCGCACGGTCCAGACACCGCCCGCGGCGTTCCGGCGGCGCGGTCGCCGCCGTCCGGACGAGCGCCGCGGCGCGGTCGATCGCCGGGAACCAGGGGCGCCACTCGCGAGCGAAGGCCCGAAGTCCGCTCGTCGGTCCGTCCGCGCACCCACGCTCGTGGCGGGCGAGCGCCGCCGCCAGCGGCCCGTCTCCTGTCCGCCCGGCGAACCGCACCGCCCGTTCGGTCGAGGGGTCGAGCCGCATCCGCAACACGAGCCGCCCGACGAGCCCCGGTGCCGCGCCGAGCGCGCGCGTCCGCCGGAGCGACGCGAGCCAGACCGGCGCCCGGTGGACGGCGTGAACCCCGCCGACGAAGGCGGCCAGCCCGGCCGGCGCGGCGGCGACCGCGCCGGCGAGGAGCGCCGCGACGGCAGTGACGACCGCGCCGACGACGGCGCCGACCTGGTACCCGACGGCCACGACGCGATCGGCGGAGACGTCCCACCCGAGGAACGCGACCGCGCGGCGGAGCTCCTCCGAAACGTCCGATTCGTCGTCGCCGTTCGAGTGGAGGCCGGACTCGTCGGACGCTGTCGACCGGTGCCCCGTCATCGGTCGCCTCCGGCGTACCGCGCCGGCGCGATCCGTCCCGTTCGAACCGCGTCGCGGACTCGGTCGCTCCGTCGGTCGACAGCCTCTCGAACCGCCGCGTACGATTCGCTCGATCCCGCGAGGTCCTCGATCAGTCGGCTCTCGCCGCGGTCGATCCGCCCCGTCGCGACGAGTCCCTGCTCGGTCCGCTCGAAGAGCGGATCGAAGCTCACCCCGTCGCCGTGGTCGCCGACCTCGACGATCGACTCGACGCGGTGGTCGTCGAGGACCGCGATCAGGTCGGTCGCGGCGAACGACGAGCGCGCGACCCCGAGGTCGGTGACGACACGCTCTTCGACGGCCGCCGGGTCCTCGCCGTGGATCGTCCCGAGGACCGTCTCGCCGGCGGCCCCGACGCGCATCGCCTCGTACAGCGCCCGCGCCTCCTCGCCGCGCACCTCGCCGACGCTTATCGCGCCGCCGCCCATGCGGAGCGCGGTCCGCACGGCGTCAGCCGGCGCGAGCTCGGCGCCGTCCCCGACCCGGAGCCGCTGGGCGTCCCGCTCGGCGTCGGCGAGCGCGTCCACCGGGAGTTCCGGCGTGTCCTCGATGACGATCGTCCGGGTTTCGGCGGGCAGTTCCCACAGCAGCGCCCCGAGCGCGGTCGTCTTGCCAGCCGCCCGACCGCCGGCGACCAGTCCGGTCACGCCGCGCTCGACGGCGACCGACAACAGCCCGGCCGCCGCGGGCGTGAGCGTGTCGACGGACACTAACCGAGCGAGCGTCCACGCCTCCGGGTCGCCGCGGCGGAAGGTGAACGAGAGGCCGTCGCTCGCCGGGGCCGTGGCCGCGGCGACCCTGACGCGCCCGGTCTCGGACTCGATCGTCGCGTCGAGCGTCGGCGTCGCCCGCGAGAACGCCCGGCCGCTCTCTCGCCGGAGCCGCGACGCGAGGGTGGCGGCCCCCTCCGGCGGGAGACGTACGTTCGTCCGGCACCGCTCGCCGTCGAGGACCACGCGGAGCGGGTTCTCCGCGACCGGCGCCGTCACCGTCGCGTCGCTCACCCGGTCGTCGGCGAAGACGTGTTCGAACGCACCGTAGCCGTGGGTGTGTCGCCGCAGGACTTCGGTCAGGTCCGCGACCGGGTCGTCGTCGTCGGCCACGGCCCGCACCGCTCGCCCCGGCGCCCTGTCGCCGCCGCGGGGGTCGTTGAGCAGCCGGTCGCGCGCGGCGGCCAGCGTCGCCACGCTCTCGGCGTCTAAGTCGGCGCTCGGCGGCGTGAGGTGGTACGTCCTGAGGGAGCCGTCGCCCTCGTAGAGCCGGACGGTCGCCCCGGTCGAGACCGTCCAGCGGTCGGCCAGCGTCGCGCCCGGTGGGGGCGCGGCCGCGACGCGCGCGGTCGCGGCCGTCGGCCCGATGTGCGCTCGCAGGCTCTCGTTCAAGTCGCGGTCGCTCTCGCTTCGTTCCGCGTCTCCGCCGAGCCCCGTGTCTCCCGCGAGTTCTTCGGCGGCCGACAGCAGCCCCGTCTCGGTCGCGATCCGCTTCGCGGGACCCGCCCGTCCGGCCGCCTCCGCCGCCGCGCCGAGCGGGTCTCGGGCGACCCGATCGGCGAGTCTCTCCTCGTGGAACTCGATCCGCTCGCGGAACCGTCCCGCGGCGATGAGAAGATCGGCAGCGTGGTCGGCGTAGGAGCGCTCGCGCCCGCGATGTCGAGCCCTGATCACGTCCGCGTCCCGGTCGGTGAGCGCCGCGATAACGGTCGCGAGGCAGTCCGGGCTCGCGGCGAGGTCGCCGCGTCCCGGGCAGCCGTCGGCGTCGACGTCGAGGACGACCCGGTCCTCGACGCCCGTCCCCACGGGCTCGCGGAACGTCGGTTCGCATCGGCACCCGCCGGCGTCGCCGTCGACCCACGGGAGCCGTCGAAGCGGCGTCTCGCCGTCGTCGCCGGCGATCCGCTCGCTAAGACCGAGGTTCATGGCGGGCGTGGCCCCGGTTTGGTATATAAACGATCGGCCGGGCGTCCGCTCCCGGGTCCCCCAGTCGACCGGAATTCTCCGATGCGACGGATCCCGGTCGACTGGAGCTATCCGACGCGACGGATCCGGACCGTCGGCCCCTCGTCGTCGACGTATCGGACCCGGACCCGGTTCGCCCCGCCCGGTCGGAGTTCGATCGCTCCGCCGGCGAGGTCGACGGCCGGCTCCGCGGACCCAGTGCCGACGCGGAGTGTGCGCTCCGGCCGGTCGTCGATCCGATACGCGAGCGCGAGGCCGCCCGGTCGGTCCGGCGACTCGACGAGTGCGACGCGATCGACGTCCGCCGCGGCGAACCCGGTCGGAACCCTGAGGAGCACCGTCGTCTGCGCCGCCATCGAGGGATCGCTCACGGGGGTCGACCCGGCGACGACGCCGCCGATCGCCCGCTCCAATCGGTCCGCCTCCGCGCCGATCCGCTCACCCGTCGTCGCGGTCCGGGCCGTCTCGACCGCGGGCATCGACGCCGCCAGCAACGCGACCGCCACGAGGACGGTGAGGACCACCCGGATCACGGCCCGTTCACAGCGACTCCCGGAGCCGGTCCAGCGCGTCCGTTGCCCACGCGTTGTCGTCGCCGTCTCCGTCGTCCCCGTCGGGCTCGCTGTTGCCGGTTCGCGGTCCGGAGGTCGGCCGGTCGTCCGGCAGGGCAGCGTCGAGGGCACTCTCCGATGGAACCGCACCGTCGGGGCCATCCCGGTCCCTCGCGCCTCGATCGGGCGCGCCGCTCCCGCCGTCTCGCCCGGCCCCGCCGCTGGCGGCTCGATCGCCCCCGTCGCTGGCGCCCCGGCCGGTCCCATTGCCACCGCCGTCTCGGCCGCTCTCCCGTCCGGCCTCCGTCGCCCGCGCGAGCGCCAGGTCGGCCCGGCGCTCGACCTCGCGGTTGACGGCCCTGACTGCCCCCGCGTAGCCGCGGACCGCCTGCGTCGCCGCCTCAAGTTCCGCCACGCGCTCCTCGAGGTCGTCGAGCCGCGATTCGAGCCGCTCGCGCTCGGCGGTCGCCTCCGCCCCCGCGGCGGCGTCCGCCGGGCGCGCGTCGCTCCCGGTCACCGCGCGCTCGACGGCGCTGAGGCGGGCCTCGATCCGGTCGTCCGCTTCGCTCGTGCCGGTCGTCGCCTCGTTCGTGCCGGTCGTCGCCTCGGTTTCCGCCGCCGTCCGCGTCGCCTCCGTTCCCGTGTTCGGCGGCTCCGCGCTCGGCGGCTCCGCACCCCGCGTGTTGTCGGTCATGCGCGCCGTTGCCCGCGGCTCCACTCTTAAATCTCGGGGAAAGGGTATTGTCGCCGGGAGTGGTACGTCCCCGCATGAAAGCAGTCCTCCTCGGCGTCGGACAGGCGGGCGGTAAGCTGACGACAGCCATCGCGGAGTTCGACGCCGACGCCGGCTACGGCGCGGTCCTCGACGCGCTCGCCGTCAACACGGCCGCGGCCGACCTCGACCCCCTCCCGCTCGAAACGGTCCTCGTCGGGCAGTCGCGCGTCAACGGCCACGGCGTCGGCGGCGACAACGAACTGGGCGCGGAAGTGATGGACGAGGACGCCGTCGAGGTGCTCGACGCCCTCGCGCCGAAGGTCACCGCGGAGGCCGAGGCGGTGTTCGTCGTCGCCGGTCTCGGCGGCGGCACGGGCTCCGGCGGCGCGCCGGTCCTCGTCCGCGAGCTGAACCGTGTGTACGACGTCCCCGTCTACGCGATCGGAATCCTCCCGGGCCGCGACGAGGGGACGATGTACCAGGTGAACGCCGGGCGATCGCTCAAGACGCTCGTCCGGGAGGCGGACGCGACGATACTCCTCGACAACGACGCGTGGCGCTCCTCGGGGGAGTCCATGGAGGGCGGCTACGAGGCGATCAACGCCTCGATGGCGAAGCGGATCGGCCTAATCTTAGCCGCCGGCGAGGCGGTCGAGGGCGTCGGCGAGTCCGTCGTCGACACGAGCGAGGTGATCAACACGCTCCGCGCGGGCGGGATGGCGGCGGTCGGGTTCGCGTCGGCGCCAGCGGCTGAGGACCCGGAAGAGAACGTCACCACGGTGACGAGCGCGGTCCGCAGCGCGGTGATGACGGGCCTCTCGCTGCCGAACGCTACCGACGCCGACGCCGCGCTTGTCGCGGTCGCGGGCGACCCGGACCGGATCTCGCGGAAGGGCGCGGAGAAGGCCCGGAAGTGGCTCCAAGAGGAGACGGGGTCGATGCAGGTGCGCGGCGGGGACTTCCCGCTCGACTCCGACCGGATCGCCGCACTGGTCCTGCTCGCGGGCGTCGAGCGGTCGCAGCGCGTCGAGGCGTTCCTAGAGCGCGCGCGGCAGGCGGTCCGCGACGAGCGCGAGGAGAAGCCGGACCCGGCGGCCGCGTTCGACAACGACGAGATCGACGACCTGCTCTAAGCGCGCTCCGCCGCCCGGAACCGGGCGACACGCCCGGCCGACGGGACAGGTTCCGCACCTTTTTGTTCTCGCCCGGTGGAGTCTCGCCCGATGACCAACCCGTGGGACGACTGGGACCACGTGCTGAAGGTCGACCCCGACAAGGACCTGCGGTCGGGCGAGACCTTCGAGGACGTCTGCCGGACCGGGACGGACGCGATCGAGATCGGCGGGACCCTCGACGTCACCGCGGAGAAGATGACGCGCGTCGTCGACGCGGCCGCGGAGTACGACGTGCCGCTGTACCAGGAGCCGTCGAACCCGGGCGTCGTGATCGATTCCCCGGCGCTCGACGGCTACCTGATCCCGACCGTGTTCAACGCCGGCGGCCCGTTCTGGATCACGGGCGCGCACAAGGAGTGGGTACGCATCGACGACCTCGACTGGAGCCGGACCCACACCGAGGCGTACATCGTGATGAACCCCGAGGCGTCGGTCGCCCAGCTGACGGAGGCCGACTGCGACCTCGCCGCGGACGACGTGGCGGCGTACGCGAAGATCGCGGAGCGCATGTTCGGCCAGGAGATCGTCTACGTCGAGTACTCGGGCACCTTCGGCGACACCGAGAAGGTCGCGGCCGCCCACGACGCCTTGGACGACGCCACCCTCTTCTACGGCGGCGGCATCCACGACTACGAGTCGGCCAACGAGATGGCCGCCCACAGCGACGTGATCGTCGTCGGCGACCTGCTCCACGACGAGGGCGTCGACGCCGTCCGCGAGACGGTGAAGGGCGCGAAGGACGCGCACGACGCCTAACCACCTTTTTCTCGTCGGGTTCCCTCGCTCACTTCGTTCGCTTCGGGAACCGCTCCTCGAAAAACCTGGAGGGAAAAAGCCGACGGCTCGGCGTTCGCCTCGCCGTCGGTGAACCGCTCGCTTCGCTCGCGGATGCTTCATCCGAGGAAGACAGTCGATCTACTGGGCTAAGTGGGCCAGTGATACGGTCGGCGCGTGCCTGTGAGCGCCCGGAGGGCGCGAACAGCACCGCGCGAGGGAGTCGGTGGTCCGGAGCGAAGCGGAGGACCACCGACGAGGCTGGGGAGGTGTGAGGTGCTGTGCGGTGCCGTGCGGGGTGGGACTCAAAGGGGCAGCCGCGAGGCCGGCGTAGGCGACGCAAGCACTGGAACGAGGGAGCGAACGGAGTGAGCGACCGAGTGAAGCGCGCAGCGAGCGTACGCCGGCCTCGCGGCTGGGGATTTGGAGGTGTTCACCGTCGATCCGCAGTCAATCACTTATAACCGAGCGGCTGGGGCTTTGGAGGTGTACGCCGTCGATCCGTATTCGACTATTTATAAATGGGCGGTTGGGGCCTTGACGACGTTCTTGGTCGATCCACGGTGACCTATTTATAAACGAGCGACCAGAATTTAAAAACCGATTTCGTAGTCTCGTCTCCGGAGTCACAAAGCCGAGCAACCAGAAATCGCGAGACGGCGCCTCACCGCAACAGCGTTCAGCATAATACAAGTTGGAGCCTCCGACCTCAAGTCGTATGGGACCGTAGGTCCCGCTGACCATCCGAACGGGTCTGCGGCCCGTGAGGAGAGAGCGAGCGAAGCGAGCGAGTAGGTCGGAGAGGAAACCCACCAGGCACTACACCAGCCACGTTCGATCGTCGGCCGACTTCTCACTGAATCGTCACTAATATAAAAGTAAGAAATACGTCTGAAGTACGGATGGAGGTACGGCGCACCGTGCCAGTCAAGCTCGATATGGCCGACAGCGACGCCGACCTCCTCCATGAAACTATCTCCGAGTTCCTGTGGGCCGCCAACTACGTCGTCGACCAAGCCTGGCAAGGCGAGTATAAAACAACAAGCAAGGCCGAGCTACAACGCGAGACCTACGACGACGTGCGAGCCGAGACGCGACTTCAAGCGAATCTCGTCCAGAACGCCCGTAACAAGGCCGCCGACGCCGTCCAAAGCGTCGTCGCCCGCTGGAAACAAGGTGACTACGCAGGGAAGCCGCATTTCACTGCCTCAACTCTCGTCTACGACAAGAGGTGTGCGACGTTTAACGAAGACCACGCGACGCTCTCGACCGTCGAAGGCCGTATCACCGCCGAGTACGTCGTGCCAGACGGTAACCGTGAGACGCCCTACTCGGAGTACCTTCTCAACGACGACTACGAAGTGACAGGCGGAGAACTTCACTACCGAGACGGCGAGTTCTACCTTCATGTCCGCACAAAGGCGGACGTAGAGTTCGAGACTGCCGACGACGGCAACGACGAGCACAACACAGTCCTCGGCGTTGACCTCGGCATCGAAAACGTCGCCGTCACGTCAACGGGCACGTTCTGGAACGGGTCGGAGTTGAACCACTGGCGCCGCGAGTTCGAGAAGCGACGCGGGTCGCTTCAACAGTGCGGGACGCGGGCCGCTCACGAAACCATCCAATCGGTCGGGCGCACGGAGACGGGACGCTACGACCACTTTTTACACACCGTCTCGAAAGAAATCGTCGCAGAAGCCGTCGAACACGACTGTGACGTGATCGCGTTCGAGAACCTGACCGGAATTCGTGAGCGGATGGCGAACGCCAAGAAATTCCACGCGTGGGCGTTCCGGCGCCTGTTCGAGTACGTCGAGTACAAAGCCGAAGTCGTCGGCATCTCGGTCGAGCAGGTGAGTCCCGCCTACACCTCCCAGCGATGTTCCAAGTGCGGGTTCACTCATGAGGACAACCGCCCGATCTCGGACGGCCAAGAGGTATTCGAGTGCCTGAAGTGCGGATACTCACCGCACGCGGACTACAACGCGGCGAAGAATATCGGTCTGAAGTATCTCCGCTCGGCGCAAACGTCGTCGGGTGGAGGCGCACCCGTAAACGTGCGCTTGAATCGCGGGACATTGAACGTGAACGGCGATTACGAGCCTGCCAGCGATGGCCAGAACGGGAGTCCACGCGAAAGCCCCGCTCTCAACGAAGCGAACGGCGAAGCCGTGAGCGAGTAGGGCGGGGTAGTTTACACGTATCCGTCCAGCATGTTCTCGACGTACTTCGCGATCACGTCCACCTCCAGGTGGACGGGGTCGCCGACCGACTTCTCCGAGAGCGTCGTCAGGTCGTAGGTGGTCGGGATGATCGCGACGTCGAACTCCCCGTCACGCTTCTCGGCGACCGTCAGCGAGATCCCGTCGAGCGTCACCGACCCTTGTCGACGAGGTAGTCGCCGTGGCCCTCGGGGATCGCGAAGGTGAACCGCCAGTCCTCGCCGACGCGCTCGATCCCCGTCACCTCGGCGACGGTGTCGACGTGGCCCTGAACGACGTGGCCGTCGAATCGCCCGTCGGCGGGCATCGCGCGCTCGACGTTGACCGCGTCGCCCTCGCGCACGTCGCCGAGGTACGTCTTCGCGACCGTCTCGCTCGCGAGGAACACCTCGAACCAGTCGTCTTCCCCTGCGCCCGCGTCGACGCCGTACTCCTCGACGGTCAGGCAGACGCCGCTCACGCTGATCGACTGGCCGTGGTGGAGGTCGTCGAACCCGTCGACGCCGATCCGAAGCCGGAGTCCGTCGTCGGTCTCGGTCCGTTCGCGGACCGTCCCGGTGTCCTCGACGATGCCGGTGAACATACCGGAACTGGGGGCGGGCGACGGTTATCGGTTCTGGGTCCGGGCGGATCCTCTCCCGGTCGACCCTCCGCAGTCGACGCCGCGTCCCTTTTGCCCCCGGGGATCAACGGACGCCCGATGCGACTCGGACTGCTGGACATGATCGGGCTGGCGGCGTCGCTCGTCTTCGCGCTGCCGCTCGCGAACTACGCCGTCATCCGGCTGGTCGCCGGCGAGGTCGCGCTCGGCGCCGGCCTCCTCGTCGTCGCCGTCGCGATGGTCGTCCTCCCGCAGTACTTTCTCGACCCGGCCCGGATCGCCCGCAGGCTCCTCTCCGGGCTGCTGCCGCGGCAGCTCCGCGCTGATTCGGACGGCACTGACTCCGGTCCTAAAAGCGGTGACGACGAGTCCGAGTCGGCGGACGCCGCCGCGGTCGACGGCGGCGACGCCCCGAAGTAACGCGCCGAAGTGACGCGCCGAAGTAACGCGCCGCCCTGACTCAGGCCGGGTCCGCTCCGGGAACGATGCCGAACGGGTACTCGGCCAGTATCTCGTACCCGTCGTCGGTGACGAGAATCAGATCCTCCAGTCTGACACCGCCGATTTCGGGGTCGTAGACCCCCGGCTCGACCGTCACGACGTGGCCCGGGCGGAGCTCGCCAGCGCCCGACAGCGACGGCCCCTCGTGGAGGCTCACGCCGACGCCGTGGCCGGTGCCGTGGGTGAAGCCGGCCTCGCCCTCGTCCGCGTTCGGGTCGAAGCCGTACGCGGCCAGCTCCGCGGCGGCCTCGCCGTGGACCGTCTTGGCCGGGACGCCGGGCTCGATCTCCGCGAGCGCGGCCTCGCGGGCGGCCTCGACCGCGACGTACGCGCGGCGCTCCCAGCCGCCGTCGCCGTCGACGACGAACGTCCGCGTCGTGTCGCCGTAGTACCCGTCCGGGCCACGCGGAGAGACGTCGAGCAGCACCGTCTCCCCCGGCCGTATCGGGTCGTCGCCGACGTAGTGGAGGTCGGCGGCCGACGGGCCGGCGCCGATCACCGTGTTGCCCGCGTTGCGGACCCCGAGAGCGGTGAGGACCCGATTCACTTCGCGGCGGAGCCGCTCCGTCGTCAACGGCTCGCCCTCCCAGCGGAGCGGGGGTCGGCGGTCTCTCTTCGATTTCTCGGCGGTTGTGTCGGTCACACCGCTCTCGGCGAGTACCGCCTCGGCGCGAGCCATTCCGGCGACCGCCGCGCGCTGGACGCGCCGGACCCGGTCGACCTCCGCCGGCGTCTTGCGCGCCCGAGCGTCGGCGACCACGTCCGTCGAAGTCAGATCGTTGTCCGCGCGTTCCAGATACACCGCGGCGTCGTGAGGGATCGAAGCGGGAGCGAGGACGGTCGGACCGTCGCCCTCGGCCGCGGCGTTCGCACCGTCGGCGAGGTCGTCCACGACCCCCGCCGCGCGCTCGCCGGCGTGGTCGCCGACGCGATCGGTCCGGATCTCGCGACCGATCCCGTCGTGGAACTCCCCGTCGGCGTCGCGGGCGGCCGCGACGAACTCCCGTTCCGCCTGCTCGCGGAAGAGCGCCGGGGCACAGAGGACGGCGCGCCCGACGGGGTCGCCCGGCACGACGACCAGCGCGTACGGGCGGTCCGGGCCGGAGAAGCGCGTCAGGAACCGGAGATCGTCGTCGAAGCGGTCGCCGACGGCGACGAACGCGGCCGCGTCCGCCTCGCGGACCGCCTCGACGACTGGGCGGAGATCGGTCCGGAGGGGGCGGAGGTTCTCCTCGGCGGCTTCCGGTCCCGCGCCGTCCCCGCTCACGGCTCCGGTTCGGGCACCGCCAGCTCCGCTTGGACCTCCTCGACGAGCTCCTGGGCCGGCTCGTCGCGGAGCTCGTTGAACAGGAGGACGCTGATCGGGAGCGTCGGCGCGCCGCTGATGAGGCTCTCCATGATCACGAGCCGCTCGCGGGCGCGGGACATCCCGACGTAGAAGACGCGGCGCTCGTTGTCGGTGAGCACCGGGACCGGGCTCGTCGCCTTCGTGAACTCCTCGACGCCGTCGACGTCGGTCGGGTCGTCGATGGAGGCCGCCATCTGCTCGACCACCTTCTCCGTGAGGTCGGTGGCGACGAACACGTGGTCGGCCTCGCGGCCCTTCGCGGAGTGGATGGTGCCGACGCGGACGCGGGTGGGGTCGGCGCCCTGATGCTCGCCCTCGAAGTACGCGCCCATCGACTTGCGCTGGAAGCTCGTCACCTTCCGGACCATGTCGTCCGCGCTCGCGGTGTCCGGCATGAACGGGATGTACTCGTTCAGCGTGTCGGCCGCGATGTCGATGTCGGCGACGTCGTCGGCGTCGGCCGCCTCCTCGCGGTCGTCGAGGAAGTCGTAGAACTCCTCGCGGTCGTGGGTGCCGAACGCCGACTCTTGGAGCATGTCGGCGAGGCGCCGCGCCTCCAGGCCGGTGACGGGCTCGTCCGCCTCGGCCTTCTCGATCGCGCTCACGTAGTCCTGAACGCGATCGGTCCACATCCGCCCGTCGGTGAGCATCGTGAACGGGATGCCGTGGTCGATGAACTCGTCGATGAAGTCGAACATCTGGTAGCGCGCCCGGAACAGGCACATGATGTCGCCCTCGTCGTCCTCGACGGTGTACCGGACGTTCCGGACCAGCTCGATCATCGACGGCGACTCGATCGCCTCGACGGTGCCGCCCTCCTTGCGCGGGTGGAGGTCCTTCTCCTGCCGCTTGTCGATGTGGCGGATCTCGGCGTTGACGACGTTGAGGATCTCGGAGGGGAGCCGGTAGGAGTTCGGGAGGACCACGTCCTCGTCGACGTCGGTGTCGAGGAGGAGGTCGGGGTCGGCGCCCTGCCACGCGTAGACGACCTGGTCGTCGTCGCCGGCGATCAGCACCCGATCCATGTGCGGGCGCCACTCCTCGAAGACGTTGTACTGGAGCGTCGTGATGTCCTGGAACTCGTCGATGATCAGGTAGTCGACGCTCGGGACGAGCGAGCGCTGCGCGACCCGTTCGAGCATGTCCGCGAAGCCGACGAGGTCGTTGTCGCCCTTGTACGCCCGCCACGCCCGGATCGTCTCGGGGATGTCGATCCGGTCGTCGTCGGAGGGCCACGTCGGCGTGTACTTGTTCCCCTGCTGGGCGTTCGGGTCCTCCTCGGGCGGGAGCCGGACCTCCTCGACGTTCCACTGGAAGGGAACGTCGTACCAGTCGGCCACGTCGCGCTCGGTGCGCTGGAGCCACTGCGAGGTGGCGATGATCTTGTTGCCGATGGTCGTCGACCGGGCGGTCCGGCGCCCCGCGCCGCCGTGCTGGTCCTCGAACTCGATGCCGTACTCCTCGCAGAACGCCTCCTTGTCGTCGTCGCCGACCACGTCGCCCCGAGAGAGGTCGAGCAGCTCGTACGCCTTCGCGTGCATCGTGCTCACGTTCCCCTGAAGGCTGCGCGGCGAGATGTCGAGCCGCTCGGCGAGCCGCTCCCGGATCTCCGCCGCGGCCGCGCGCGTGTACGAAACGACGAGTACGTCGCGAACCTCGGCGTCCTCGTTTTCGAGGATCTCCTCGACGCGGTCCAGGAGCGCGGTCGTCTTCCCGCTCCCGGGCCCGCCGAACAGCCGCGTCACCGTGGTATCAGTCATTATTACCCCCAGATTCCCATTCTCCTTAAACGCCGTGGCTCGGTGATCGTCGACTCCGGGCACCGGTCCGCGGCGCTTGGACCACCCCGAGTCCCGGTTCGGCCCCGTCGGCGCGGCGTTTCATCGCTCGGTCGGCTCGTCAGCTGCTCCGCGTCGCGCGCGCTTCGCGGACGTCGGCGCCGTCGCGGACCATGTCCTCGCAGGCCGGACAGACGCGGGGCCGATCGACCTCGTTCGGCGTGAACACCCGAACGTAATCTGTCGTGACGAACGAACCGCAGTTCTGACAGGTCGGCATGGTTCACACTATCGAGTAATTCCACATAATACTACCGGGGAGTATGACGGAAAGAAAATTCGCGGAACCGGGCGTCGACCCGGGCGTCAGTTCGGCCGCCAGTCGCAGACGGAACACCGCGCGGACCCTTCCTCGTGGAGCGCACCGCACTCGGGACACTGGAGCTTGTTATAGGATCGCTCCCAGCGTACGATCTCTGTCTCGTGGCCGTGATCGGAGAGGAACTCGTCGAACACGTCGTCGTCCGAGCTGGGTGCACTACTGGACATGCGTGACATGGTATGTCACACCAGCATATATATCTTTCTGCCGTTCTCGTCGCTGCGAATTACGCGGACGAGTGATCAGTTTCTGCGAGAAATCAGTTCGATACACAACTTCACAGCGCGGCCGGCGCCGGAGAGCGAACTCCCGCCGCCGCTTACCAGGGCTCGTTTTTGACGCCGAGCGCGTACGCGCCGACGTTCGTGACGACGTGGAGGACGGGCGTCATCACGAGGACGACCGCGAGGACGCTCGGCGTGAACACCGCGAGCGCCCAGTCGGCGTCGACGAGGAAGACGAGGCCCAGCGCGCCGACGACGAAGTCGAGCTGGTCGAGCCCGGGGAACGCGGCGCCGCGCTCGCGCCCGGACCGGCGCTTGAGGAAGGAGGCGCCGATGTCGCCGCACATCGCGCCGAAGGCGAGCGCGAACGCGGCCGGGAGCGCGAACGTCGGCAGCTCGGCGCCGAACGCGGCGCTCGCGGGGTCGTTGAGGCGGTTGAGCCCGAGCGCGAGCAGGACGCCGACCAGGGTCCCGACCGCGGTGCCGCGCCACGTCTTCCCGTCGCCGAGCAGCCGCGCGCCGCGCCACTCCCGGCCGCCGTCGATGGGGCGGCCCCCGCCGGCCAACACCGCGGCGTTGTTCGGGACGTACGCCGGAAGCATGGCCCAGAACGCGGTCGCAACGAGCGTACCGATCATGTCCTCACGGGCGACGCGCGGCGTGTTATAAACCTCGGTTCGGGGCTCCCGGTCACGGCCGCCGGGTCGGCAAAGGTAAAGTTCGCTCCGTCCGGAAGTCATCATATGATCCCCCCGATCGCCCGGCGATTCGTCGCCGGCGAGAGCGTTCCGGCCGCCCTCGACCACGCCCGCGCCGCGAACGAGGACGGCGTCGCGGTCATCCTGAACCTGCTGGGCGAACACTACGACGACGCCGCGGACGCCCGCGCGGACACGGACGCGTACCTCTCCCTGCTCGACGACATCGCCGACAGCGGCCTCGACGCCTGCGTTTCGGTGAAGCCCTCGCAAATCGGGATGGACGTCTCGCCCGACCTGTTCGAGGAGCACTATCGCGAGATAGTCGCGCGCGCCCACGAACTCGGTGCGTTCGTCTGGTGCGACATGGAAGACGCAGACACGACCGACGCCACTCTCGACGCCTTCGAGTCGATCGCCGCCGACTACCCGTGGAGCGTCGGCCAGTGCGTCCAGTCAAACCTGAAACGCACCGCCGACGACCTCGAACGCCTCGTCGACGTTCCCGGCAAGATCCGGCTCGTGAAGGGAGCGTACGACGAGCCGTCGTCGATCGCGTACACCGACAAGGCGCGCGTCGACGAGGCGTACCGCGACGACCTCCGATTCCTCTTCGAGCGGCGCGACCGAGGGATCGCGGTCGGCAGCCACGACCCCGAGATGATCTCGCTTTCGGACCGGCTCGCGCGCGAGCACGGCGCCGACTACGAGGTCCAGATGCTGATGGGGGTCCGCGAGGACGCGCAGCGCGACCTCGCCGCGCAGGGGGTCGACGTGCACCAGTACGCGCCGTACGGCGACAAGTGGCTCTCGTACTTCTACCGTCGCGTCCGCGAGCGCAAGGAGAACCTGACGTTTGCGGCGCGGGCGGTGTTGGGGCAGTAGGCAGGGTAGCTCTCGACTCCGGTGACCGCGCGCCGCCGACCGGAGGCTGTCGCCGCGTAGAAGCCCCTTTAAGGATTGCCGACACATACCAACGCGATAGATGTCCACGTGGAAACGCGACTTCGCCAGCGGCCTCATCGTGCTGGCGCCGCTCCTCGTTTTACTGCTCGTCCTCCGCTGGATCTACCAGTACATCGCGTCGATCCCGCTGATCGAGGGGCTCCAGCCCGAGGTCATCCCGGCGCCGTTAGAGCCCGTCTCCCGGGTGGTGATCGCGTTCGCGGTGTTCGCGACCGTCGTCCTCGCGGTCGGGTACTTCATGCGGACCACGGTCGGCCGCTTGGCGGAGTCGGCCGTGGACGACGCGATAAACCGGATCCCGGCGCTGCGGGTGGTGTACAACGCCTCGAAGCTCGCAATCGAGACGGCGATCTCCGGCACGGACGAGCTGCAGAGCCCGGTGTACATCGAGACGTGGCCCGGGATCCGGATGACCGCGTTCCGCACCGGGAAGAAGACCCGCGACGGGAAGATCGTCCTGTTCATGCCGACCGCGCCGAACATCACCACCGGCTTCGTCATCGAGGTCGAGCCCGAGAAGATCGAGGAGACCGGCGAGACCGTCGAGGAGGGGATGACCCGCGTCCTCTCGGCCGGGTTCGCCGAGTCGGCCCATCAGGTCCCCGTCCACGAGGAGGACCCCGCCGGAGGCGACGGTGCGGACACCGCCGACGGGTTCGGACACGTCCGGACCGACGGGACTCCCGGCGACGGGGACGGGTCGGCGGCCGAGGGTAGCAGTTCGGCCGAGTGAGGCGGTTCGAGGCGTCCGCCCGCGGTCAGACGTCCCGGCTTAGAGGTACGTGAACCACTCGTCGTGGTCGTCCGTCCGCCGCTCGACGAGGTCGAAGAAGGCCTGCTGGAGCTCCTCGGTGACGGGGCCGCGGGTGCCCGAGCCGATCTCGGTGTCGTCGACCGAGCGAATCGGGGTGACCTCGGCGGCGGAGCCGGTGAAGAACAGCTCGTCGGCGGTGTACAGCTGGCCCCGAGAGATGACGGCCTCGTCGTGGACCTCGTAGCCGCGCTCCTCGGCGAGGGTGATCACGGTGTCGCGGGTGATCCCTTCGAGGATGGACTGCGCCGGCCCGGTGGTGTATATCTCGCCGTCGTTCACCATGAAGATGTTCTCGCCGGGCCCCTCCGCGACGTTCCCCTCCTTGTTGAGGACGATGGCCTCGACGTAGCCGTTCCGGCGCGCCTCCTCGCCCGCGAGCATGGAGTTGACGTAGAGCCCGGTCGTCTTCACGTTCGTCGGCACCTGCGAGGAGGCGTGTTTCCGCCACGAGGAGACCATCACGTCGACGCCCTCCTCGAGGGCCTCATCGCCGAGGTACGCGCCCCACGGCCACGCAGCGAGGACGAGGTCGGTCGGGCAGTCCTTCGGGGAGACGCCCAGCGAGTCGTAGCCGTAGTAGGCGATCGGTCGGATGTACGCGGAGTCGAGGTCCTGCCGGTCGAGCAGTTCGAGGGTCGCCTCGGTGATCTCCTCGCGGGAGTGTTCGATCTCCATGTCGTACATCTTCGCGGAGTCGAACAGCCGGTCGAGGTGTTCGTCCCAGCGGAAGACGGCGGGCCCCTGCTCCGTGTCGTAACAGCGGACGCCCTCGAACACGCCGCTCCCGTAGTGGAGCGCGTGGGTCAGAACGTGGGTGGTCGCGTCCTCCCAGTCGAGGAACTCCCCGTTCTTCCAGATCGTGTCGACGTCCATCTCGTCGAATCCCATAGTCGTGCGTTGCGGCCGGCGGGCTTAAAACTGTAACAACCGGTCGGGGACTGCCGCGAGGAAGCGAGGTCGGATCGCTACGTGGGGTCGGGTTTCGGACTCAGTGCTGCTGCCGCGGTAGCTGGTTTCGGCGCTCTGGTCGATAGCTTATAAATAGATGTTCGGAGACCGCCGGCAAACACTGCTGAAGTTCCAGCTGATTGCTTATAAATAGCTGCCTACAGTTCGGCGGAGAGCACTTCCAAAGCCCCAGTCGCTTGTTTATAAATATTCAACCACAGATCGACGGAAAACACCTTCAAAGCCCCAGCCGTGCGGTGGCCGCACGCTCGCTGCGCGCCTCGTCGCTCGTTTCACTCGCTCCTGCGGTGCTTACGTCGCCTGCGGCCACCGCACGGCTGCCCCTTTGAGTCCCGCCCCGCACCGCACAGCACCTCACGCCTCCCCAGCCTCGTCAGTCGCCCTCCGCTTCGCTCCGGGCGACTGACTCCCTCGCACGCGCTCCTCGCGGCCGTTTAAAAACGGCCGCTCGCAGGCGCGCGCCGACAGCAGCGTGGGAGGTTCTACTTCAGCGCCTCGACGAGGGCCGCGCCCTCGACGTAGGGGATGTCGCGCCGGGCCGCGTAGGCCGCGGCGTCGGCGGGCGAGAGCGCGTCGCCGGTCTCGTCGTCGAGCATCTCGCAGACGACGGCGGCGGGCGCGGCCCCCACGGCCTCGGCCATCGCGAGGCCGAGTTCCGTGTGGCCGGTCCGCCCGGCGAGACCGTCGCGGTCGCCGCGCAGGACGTGGACGTGGCCCGGCGCGCGGAACTCCGCCGCGAAGTCCTCGGGGCCGTAGCCGGTCGGGTCCTCGCGCACGCGGGCGGCGGCGTTCGCCACCTCGACGATTGTCTTCGCGCGGTCCGCGTCCGTGATCCCGGTGAACGTGTCGCGGTGGTTCACGGGGAGCGAGAAGGAGGAGCGGTCGTCGTAGTCGGGGTCGTCGTCGACCGCGGGGTGGTCGAGCGCGTCCGCGAGGAACGGCAGGTCGAACGCGTCGCCGACCTGGTCGCTCACGGCCACGCAGATCAGGCCGCCCGCGTCGTTGCGCATGTGCGCGACCGCGGCCTCGTCGACCGCGCCGGCGGGGTAGACGATGTCCGTCTCCCCCTCGCGGTCCGCGAAGTCGTGGACGCAGACGGGGTCGCCGGCGCGGAAGGCGTCGAGCGCGCGCTCGACGGGGTCGGCCGCGTCCGCGGCGTCGGCGGTCCCCGCGGTGTCGGTCTCGGCGGCATCGGGTTCACCGGTAGCGTCGCTCTCGGCGGCGGCGTCGGCCGCGGCCGCGCTCGTCTCCGGGTCGGCGTCGACGTCGGCGCGCATCAGGCGGCCTCCGTCTCGACGGCGGTCGCTCCCGGCTCGTCGGCGCGGCTCGTCGGCTCGACGCGGACCTCCACGGTGTCGCCGTCTTCGAGGTCGAGCGCGTCGCGCAGGCGGTCCGGTGCGATCAGCTCGAGCTGGTCGTCGTCGTGGTGGGTCCGGTCGGGGACGATGGCGTGGACCGCCTCGTAGCGCTCGTCGCCCGCGACGAGGGTGACCCCGTAGCAGGTGGCGGCGCCGTAGGTGCGGTCCTCGCCCTCCCACGCGTCGATGGGGACGGCGTCGATGCCGGCCATCTCGCCGCGCCGGCGGACGCTCTCCTCGGTGAGGTCGACGTTCAGCGTGCCCGGGAACGGGTCGTACCCCAGCCGCTCGCGGAACTGCTCGGCGTAGCCCGGCAGCGTGATGTAGTGGCGCCCCTCGCCCATCCCGCCGGTGACCGACCCCCGGAGCGAGAGCTCGACGTCCGACTCGAACAGGCGGCGGTAGTCGGCGTACTCCGCGCGGAGCGCGGCCTCGCCCGCGTCCGTCACCCGGACCCACTGCCCGTCGCTGACCACGTCGCGCTCGACGTAGCCCGCGGATTCGAGCGTCTGGAGGCGTCGGGAGGCGGTCTGCGTGGAGGCGTCGAGCCGGTCACCGAGCGCCGCGCACGACACCTTCGTCTCGGAGAGGCCGCCGACCAGCCCGACGTGTTTCAGGGCCGCGAGCGCGGCCGGGTCCACGTCGGCCGCCGCGTCGGTCGCCGTCGCGTCTGACATACGATACGCTCGGTCGTCCGCGGGCAAAAGGGTAACGAATATGGAACACGTCTCAGAAACGTTAAGCGGTCGGCGGAACCGACCGGAAAACCGCTGGAACCGATAGTTCCCGCGCTGGATATGTAATCCCGTCGGTGCCGGTCGGCTTCGCGGCGTCTCCGGTGATTCCCCGAACCGGTTCGGTTCCCGGATGTGAGCGTCTCCCGCACCGGTCAGCGAAAGGTAAGGTACAAATACGAACGGGGATTGATTCGTGATGAGGGCTCGTAGATCAGTGGCAGATCGCTTCCTTCGCAAGGAAGAGGCCCGGGGTTCAAATCCCCGCGAGTCCACTCCTGCGCTCACTTCGTTCGCTTAGTCGTTCCCTCGCTTGGTCCCACTCGCTCACTCCGTTCGCTCGCGGGACCCCCGCGAGTCCATAATTTTGTGCCGCGAGCAACGTCGCGAGCGGCGCAAATCTGTAACGAGCGGGATTTGAACCCTACCAGTCGCGCGCAGCGAGCGAAGCGAGCGAGCACGTCTGGTTCTGGTTCAAAATCCCCGCGAGTCCACTCCTGCGCTCGCTTTGAACCTTCCTCCGAGACCGGGAAGGCGAACGCTGAACCCGGGGAAGCGGTTCTTACGCCGGCATTGCGACCGATCCCTCCCAGACCCAGTCCGCTTATATATCCCGAGTAAGTTGAGCGTCGTATGGGTATCTCCGAGTTACTTGAGGGAACGAACCTCACGCACCGGCAGATGGGGGCGATAATGGTCGGGTGGATCCTGCTCGTCACCATCATCTCCGTCGGCCTGCTGCTGTACACTTCGTCGTTGTAGGCACCGGCCGCCGGCCCGCGCCGCCCCCGACTCTCGGCAACCGCGGCGGCTACCCCCGACGTTATCACCTGACCCGACGAACCCCGGACCCACATGGACGCCGCCGAGCGCCGGATCGTCAAATTCACCGCGGGATCGCACGGGCTCGTTCACACCTACGAGCTGTCGATCCCGATCCTGTTGACGGTGTGGGTCGGAGAGTTCTCGACGACCGCCGCCGCGCTCGGCGTCGTCGTCACGCTCGGCTACGGGCTGTTCGGCGTCGGCGCGCTGCCGGGCGGAATCCTCGTCGACAGCTTCGGGTCGAAGCCGCTCATCCTCGCCTGCCTCGCCGGGATGGCGGGGTCGTTCCTCCTCGTGAGCGTCTCGCCGACGCTCCCCGTCCTCGCCGCGGCGATCGCGGTATGGGGGCTCACCGCGAGCGTCTACCACCCGGCGGGGCTGTCGCTGCTCTCGACGTCGATCGACCAGCGCGGGACCGCGCTCGGCTACCACGGGATCGGCGGGAACCTCGGGATCGCGCTCGGCCCGCTGGCGACGGCGCTGCTGCTCTTGGCGTTCGACTGGCGGCTGGTGACGGCCGCGCTCGCGCTCCCCGCGGTCGCCGTCGCCGCGTACGGCCTCACCGTCGATGTCGACGACGCGGGCGACGCCGCCGAGCCGGACGGCGCGTCGGACGACGGGACGAAGGGGGAGGTCTCGCTACAGTCGATCCTCTCGGACACGCGGCTCCTGATAGCCGGCGGGTTCCTGATCGTGTTCGCGTTCGTCACGTTCAGCGGGCTCTACTACCGGACGTTCCTCACGTTCCTCCCGGACCTCCTCGGCGACGTGCTCGGCGGGCTCGTCGACGTCCAGCTCGTCGACCCGTCGAGCCCCTACGCCGACCAGTTCGACGTGGGCCGGTACCTGTACGTGGCGGTCCTCACTGTCGGCGTGTTCGGGCAGTACCTCGGCGGCCGGATCGCCGACCGCGTCCCCCCGGAGTGGGGGCTGATGGCGCTGATGGGCGTTCTCTCGGCGCTCGCGCTGCTCTTCATCCCCGCGACGGGCACGGTCGCCACCTTCGTCGCGGTGTCGCTCGCGCTCGGCGTGGCGCTGTTCACGGTCCAGCCGCTCTCGCAGGCGACGGTCGCCGCGTACTCGCCGAGCGAGGCGCGCGGCCTCTCGTTCGGCTACACGTACGTCGGGATCTTCGGGATCGGCGCGCTCGGCTCCACGCTGGCCGGGACGGTTCTCACCCGCGCCGGGCCCCGAGAGCTGTTCGTCGTCTTGGCGGTCATCGCGGCGCTCGGCGCGCTGTCGGCCACCGCGGTCACGCGGTTCGCGACGCGGCGCGACTGAGCGTCGGCCGACGGCCGCTCAGACGGTGTGTTTCGCTTCCTCGGGGTCCTCGACGACCTCGACGCCGCGGTTGTTGACCGCGTACGGGTCGAGCCCCTGCTCCTGGAGGAACTGCTTATAAAGTCGCTCCGCGGTCTCGCCGTCCTTCTGCTTGTCGCTGGCGTGGTCGCAGAGCTCGACGAGGGTCTCGGGCACGTCGTTCTCGTGGACGATCCAGTGGTTGATCGTGTCCGACAGGCGGCGGATGGGCGAGGTGAAGTGGCCGTAGATGTCGAAGTTGAGCGCGTGGTGGCCGCCGAACGGGTCGTTCATGTACTTCGCACGGGGCATCACCTTCAGCACGGCGCGCTGGATCTTGTTGAGCTGGCGCTCGGGGGACTCTTCGAGGGCGGCGTTGACCGCCTTCCGCGGGTCGTCGCCCCACGCGTCGCCGGGGATGGAGACGCCGTCGAGTTCTTGGATCTCTTTTAAAGCCTCGTTCCACTGGTCGGGGGTCGGCTGCGGGTGGACGCGGTACATCGCCTCGACGCCGCGGTCCCACATCAGCGTGTGCGTGACCGCCTTGTTCGCCTTCAGCATCGACTCCTCGATGATGGTGTGCGCGCGGTCGCGTCGCGGGTTCAAGACGAGGGAGCCGTCCGCCTTGCGCTGCTCGTGCATCCGGTCCGCGAGCTCGAAGGCGAGCTGGTTCTCCTCGCTCAGTGGCAGGTCGGGGTCCTCCAGCCGGTTCTCGCACTCCTTGTAGGTGAGCCGCTCGTCGGAGTTAATGACGGACTTGTAGATGTCGATGTCCTCGAAGGAGAGGGTCTCATCGTCGATCTCCATCTCGACGGTGTGCGCGAGCCGGTCCTCGTTCGGGACGAGCGAGCAGACGGTCTCGGCCAGCACCGGCGGGAGCATGTGGATCGTGTAGTCCGGCAGGTAGACGGTGTTGGCGCGCTCGACTGCCTCCTCCCACATCGCGGTGTCGGGCGTGACGTAGTGGGTGACGTCGGCGATGTGGACCCACAGCCGGTAGGCGTCCTCCTCGCGCTCGATGGAGATGGCGTCGTCGAAGTCCTGCGCGTCGACCGGGTCGGTGGTCCACGTGGTGAGGTCGCGGAGGTCCTCGCGCTCGTCGATCTCGGCTTCGATCTCCTCGTAGACGCCCTCGGTCCGGGCCTCGGCCTCGCGGAGGACCTCGCTCGGGAACTCGTCGCGGATCTCGAACTCCTCGAACAGTTCCTCGCGCTTCTCGGCGAGGCGGTCCGCGAGCGCCGGCGTGATCGTCACGGGGCCCTGGTCCTCGGCGGACCCTTGCTTCGGCTCGTCGTCTGACATACCTCCACCAACGCGGGTCCGTTAGAAAGGCCTGTCGGGCGGGGGAGCGCGGCGCTGGCGGCGCGAGCGGCGAGCGCTCTGCGCGCGGCCGGGAGCGGACGTCGAGGTCGCGGACGCGAGGGCTCCCTCAGGCGAGCGTCGTGAGGATCGGCGACAGCAGCAGGGCCGCGATGCCGAGCGCGAGGACGCCGAGGGCGATCGGAACTACCGACGCGCCGACAAGCCGGAGCGCGGTCCGCCGCGCGCCCGCGTCCGAGACGACGAACGGCGAGCCGTCCGCGATCCGCGATTTCACCTCGCCGACGGGCGCGTCCGGGAACGCCTCGCTGTCGCCGACGACCGTCACCTCGTCGCCCGGGCGGAGCGTCCGCTGGACGTACCGGCGCCGCGGGTCGTCGCCGATCGTGAGCGGGCCGACCTCGTAGCCCGTCTCCGTGTCGTCGACGTCGTCGACCGCGTCGATGAACCCCGGACGCGCTCGGGCGGCTCCTCGCCGGCGTCGAGCTTGACCTTCTCGTCGACGTCGAGCGAGAAGGTCGCCGCCTCGGGGTCGACCCGGACGCCGGTCCCGCCGTCGTCGACCCGGAAGGGGACGCCGGCCTCGCCCCCGTCGATCGTGACCCACGACTGCCCTTTGCCCTGGCTGCGGAGCTCGGACACGTCGTACTCAACGCAGCAGCACGGTTCGCCGCCGAACGGCGCGGGGAGGGTCTCGTCGTCGACCGCAGCGACGCGGCCCGTGACTCGTATCTCTCGCTCCGCGCCGTCGAGCCCGGCCGGACTCGTCGCCGTCGTTCGGAGGACCCGGACCGCGTCGACGGTGCCGCTCGCGCCGCGCGCAAGGAACGCGAGTCCGAGGACACACGCGCCGGCGCCGATGACGGTCGTGACGGGATCGACGGCGCTGACGGCGGTCGGAACGGAGTCGACGGCGCTGACGGCGGTCGGAACGGAGTCGACGGCGGCGATAGCGGTCGGGACGGGGTCGACGGTGCTGGCGACGGCCGAGACGAGGTCAGCGGTCGCGGCCGCTACGTGGAGGGCGCACATGCGTACGGTCGCGGTACCGAGCCGCGACGGGTAGAATTATCGGTCGCGATCGGATCGGTCGCGATCGGAGCGCGTGCGGTCCGAGCGGTCGCGGTCCGAGCGGTCGCGGTCCGAGTGGTCGCGGTCCGAGCGGCTCCCGGCGCCACCCTCGTCAGTCCGGTCGCCGGCGTCGTCCGCGACCGCGTCGGCGTAGCGGTCGAGGAACTCCTCGGTGGAGAGGCCGTCCGACTCGATCGAGAGGATCAGCGATTCGAGCCCGTCGCGCGGCTGGTGGGAGATCTCGTCGTCGCAGTCGGCACAGAGGTACTCGAACTCCTTGTCGCGTCGGCTCCAGCGGTCGCCCTCCTTATCGTACTCGCGGGCGTCCTCCCGCAGCACCGAGTCCCCGCACGCGATACACACCACCGTCCGCCGGTCCCGGCTCCCTCGGGAGCGCCACATACGGAGTCCCTCGGTCCCGCCCCACTTAGCGTTTGGTGCGGCGGCTGACGTCCGTCGGACGGGGCTTCTGAACGGTCGCCTATCGTTGCGCGCAGAAGCCGACGTACAGACATATTACCGTGGGCGCGCTGGAGCCCGTATGACGATCAGCGAGTCCGACCTCCCCGGGGTCGGGAAGAAGTTCGAGATCGAGTTAGGCGACGGCGAGGAGATGATCGTCGTCATCCACAACACGGGGAAACGCGAGGTGTTCCGGCGGCGCGACCCGGACGCAGACTCCGAGAAGGCGTTCGAGTTCTCCGACGACCTCGCTCGGACGATCGGCTCGATAATCGAGGGGGCGTACTTCCAGCCGGTTGAGCCCGACACGCAGGAGACGACGCTGCCGGGCGGGATCCTCTTGGAGTGGTACGAGCTCCCGCCCGGCTCGCCGCTCGTCGGCGAGACGCTAGAGAGCGCCGACATCGGCAACCGGACCGGGCTCGCCGTCGTCGCCATCCAGCGCGGCGACGAGGTGCTCGAAAGCCCGGACGCCGGCACCATCCTCCGCGAGGGCGACACCCTGATCGGGGTCGGCACGCCCGAGAACTGCGAGGCGTTCGAGGAGATCCTCACCGAATGAGCGGCCGGCACGGCGCCGCCGGTTTCGGCGCGTCGGGGCGCGGCGGTACGGTCCGCTCTCCCGGAGGTGACTGGTAGTGGCGCTGCTCGACGTCGGCGTCATGTTCGCCGCGGTCGCGGTCGCCGGCGCGGTCGCGAACCGCCTCGGGCAGTCCGTGATCCCCGCGTACATCCTCGTCGGGATGCTGCTCGGGGAGTTCGTCCTCGGTAGATTCGCGCTCCCGGTGATCGGGACCGCCTACGTCCCCGAGACGGAGTTCATCTCGCTGGGCGCGGAGTTGGGGATCGTCTTCCTCCTCTTTTTCCTCGGGTTGGAGTTCAACCTCGACCGGCTGCTCGCCCGGCGGGGGCCGATCGGGACGGCGGGGACGATCGACCTCGCGAACTTCGGGGTCGGGCTCGTCCTCGGCTGGCTCGTCTTCGGGGCGTTCCTCCCGGCGTTCCTGATCGCGGGGATCGTCTACATCTCCTCGTCGGCGGTGATCACGAAGTCGCTCATCGACCTCGGCTGGATCGCCAACGACGAGGCGGAGCCGATGCTCGGCACCTTAGTGTACGAGGACCTGTTCATCGCGGTGTACCTCTCCGTCGCGTCCGCCTTGGTGCTCGGCGGCGGGGACGTCGCGGCGGCCGCGGTCGACGTCGGGATCGCGCTCGCGTTCATCGCCGGGCTGTTCGCGGTCGTCCGGTTCGGCACCCCGCTCTTCGACCGGCTCGTCGCGACCGACAACCGGGAGTTCGTGGCGCTCCGCGCGGCGGCCGCGGTCGTGTTCGTCGCCGGCGCGGCGCTCGCGCTCGGCGTCAGCGAGGCGGTCGCGGCGTTCTTCGTCGGGATGGCGTTCTCCGCGACGGACCGGGTCCACACCATCGAGACGGTCTTAGAGCCGGTCCGGGACCTCTTCGCCGCGGTGTTCTTCTTCTGGATCGGGCTCGTCACCGACCCCGCGCTGTTCGCGGACGTCGCGGCCCTCGTCGCGCTCGCCGTCGTCGTCACCACCCCGACGAAGGTCGTCACCGGCTACCTCGCGGGGCGCGCGTTCGACCTCGACGTCCGCCGGTCGACCCGGGTCGGCCTCGGGATGACAACCCGCGGCGAGTTCTCGCTGATCATCGCGACCGTCGCGGTCACGGGCGCGAACGCCGGCTCGTTCGACCCGGCCTTGGCGGGGACGATCAACGCGTTCGCGGTCGGCTACGTGCTCGTGATGGCGGTGCTGGGGACGACGCTGATGGGCTACTCCGCGCCGTTCGAGTCGGTCGCGACCTCGTGGCTGGATCGTGGTGGCGCGGACGGCAGCGGGGCGAGTGGGTAGGAAGTCGGTGTGGCGGGCGTTTATTTATAAGTAGTCGGCAGCGGGTCGACGGTGAAGGCCGGCAGATCCCCAGTCGCTCGCGTATAAATGGCTGATGGTGGATCGGCCGACAACGGATCGGCGGCGAACACCGCCAAAGCCTCAGTCGCTCGCTTATAAATAGCAGTTAACAGATCGATGGCGGACACGACCAAATACCCAGTCGCTTGCTTATAAATAGCCGACTACGGATCGACGGCGACCACCTCCAAAGCCCCAGCCGGGAGGCGGGCGCACGCTCGCTGCGCGCTTCAGTCGCTCGCGTTGCTCGCTCCCTCCAGTGCTTACGTCGCCTGCGCCCGCCTCCCGGCTGCCCCTTTGAGTCCCGCCCCGCACAGCAACCGCACCTCACGCCTCCCCAGCCTCGTCGGCCTCCCTCCGGTCGGCCGACTCCCTCGCGCGTGCGACTCGCGGCCGCCGAGGGCGGCCGCTTGTCGGCACGCGCCGACCGCCGGTTTATAAGTGTCTCTCGTCGTCTCGGCTGCTGTTTATAAATAAAATCGTCGCGCTCGGCGCCTATTCGGTCGCGACCGGACCGCGGCCGACGACTTCTTCGACTTCCTGAACGAAGTCGCTCCGGCTCTCGAAGAGGGGGACCTCGCTCTCCGCGAGCACGTCGTCGAGCGTTTGGGCGCCGTCGGGCGTTCGGATTTCGGCGTCGCCCTCCTGTTCGCGGACGTCGCTGTTCTTCGCGGGCCAGGTGAGCCGCGACGCGACGCGGGCGACCGGCTCGCCGGCCACGTCCGGCCCGTCGCCGAGCTCGACGGCCGGCTCCGCTTCCGCCTCCTCGTCTTCCCCGTCCGCATCGGTGTCGCTCATGCCCCGCGGTTCCGCTCGGGCGACACTAATGGTTTCGATGCCGCTCTGGGGCTCGCGGGGGCGCGCCCACCGCACCCACCGCGCCCGGCGAGGCCGCCGTCGACTCGGTCCGACTCAGAGAGCATACCCGAAATAATTCGGTAATACTGTTATATTATCCGGCGGTAATTTCCGGTTGGGGGCATGGCACACGACTCCCGTATTCGCGTGTCGAGCGTCGACACGCCGGTCTGCGAGTTTTCCCGTCGCAGCTGACTCCGACGACGAGCGGCGCGTCTCGGTCGGCGACGAGCGGCACTACCGCTCTTTACGTCCAGCCGCGGTCGGTCTCGTTCAGCCGCTCGCAGCCGTCCTCGGTGACGACCACGAGATCCTCGATCCGACAGCCGAACCGCCCGTCGAGGTAGATCCCGGGCTCGACGGAACAGACCATCCCCGGCTCCAGCGCGCGGTCGTTGCCGGCGACGAGGTACGGCTCCTCGTGAACGTCTAAGCCGACGCCGTGGCCGGTCCGGTGGACGAACGCGTCGCCGTACCCCGCCGCCTCGATCACCTCGCGCGCGGCGCGGTCGACGGCCGACGCGGGGACGCCCGGTTCGACCGCCTCGACGCCGGCCGCCTGCGCCTTCCGCACGACCTCGTGGACCTCCCGATACTCCTCGCTCGGTTCGCCACCGAAGGCGAGCGTCCGCGTCTGGTCGGAGGGGTAGCCGTCGACGCGCGTCCCGAAGTCGAGGACGACCGGCTCGCCCGCCCGGATCTCGCGGTCGCCGTGGCCGTGGTGGGGCTTCGCGCCGTTCTCGCCCGCGGCGACGACCGTCTCGAAGCTGACGCCGCGCCCGCCGCGCTCGGCCAATCGCTCCGCGATCCAGTCGGCGAGTTCGGCCTCGGTCATCCCGACCGCGTCGGCGCCCAACTCGCGGAGGTCGCCGACGACCGCGTCCGCGACCCCGGCCGCCTCGCGCAGGGCGGTCAGTTCGGCCTCGTCCTTCCGGACCCGCAGGTCGGCGAGCGCCTCGCTCGCGAGCCCCCACGTCGCCTCCGGCGCCGCCGCGCGGAGGTCCTGCGTGAACCGCGCCCACATGGTATCGTCGACGAGCAGCCGCCCGCCGTCCAGCCCGTGGTCGGCGAGCAGTTCGCGCGTCGCCGCCACCGGGTTGTCGCCGTCGCTCCACGTCCGGATCTCCGCGACGCTCGTCGCCTCCCGGACCTGCGTCTCGTACAGCGCCGGCACGAGCAGCGCCGGCTCCGAGTCGGCCGCGCTCGCGGCCGGGAGCACGAGGAAGAAGTGCCGCTCGCCGGGCTCCTCGGCGAACCCGGTGAGGTACTGGAGGTTGCGGCTCGGGAACGCGACTAACCCCGCCGCGTCGACCTCGTCCAGCCGCCGCGCGGCCCGTTCGCGTCGTCGCTCGTGCGCGTCGGTCGGTCGCTCTCCCCCCGACCGGTCCGCGTGTGCGTCGTCGGTCACGCGCCGGAGTTCGGACTCGGTATATAAGTAGGGTGGCGTTGCGGGGGCCGCAAGCGGCGCATAACTACGGCGGATCGGTCGCTACGCGATAGCATGTCAACCGAGAACGCCGCGACGTTCGACTGCCCCGAGTGCGACGTGAGCGCCCCCTCGACCTCGGTGCCGTACGACTCGCTCGGCTACGTCGTCTGCCCGGTGTGCGGGTACGCCGCCACGCCGGCCCCGGAGCGGTCGTCGAGCGCCGAGCGGTCGCCGAGCGCGGGCGACTGACCCGGCCGGCGCGAGCACCGGCGTGTGGCGCGTCCGCCCGGCCGTCCCGGAACCGCACCGCTTTAGCCGCGGGGCGCGTCCGCCCGGGTATGAGCTGGTCGCTGGAGCGCGACGACGGCACGGTCACCGAGTGGGAGCGGTCGGACGGGTACGCGACCGTCAGGCTCCGCGAGCGCGCGGCGGGCGGCTTCGTCGTCCGCCTCGACGTGATGGAACAGGCGGCCGACGAGTCGGCCTACGAGCGCGTGCGGTTCGACGACCGCGAGGCCGCCGAAGCGCGGGCGACCGAGTGGCGCGAGGCCCGCGACCTCGACGAGTAGTACGCGCGGTTACTCGATGTCGACCGCGTCGTCGAGGAACACTTGGCACTCCACGGTCCGCCCCTCGGGGTCCTCGGCGAAACACTGGTAAATATCGTACGTTTCGTTCTCTCGCGGCTCCGTCACGACGGCGTCGCCGAGCGCCTCGGCGGCGGCGTCGACCCCCTCACGGTCCGGGTAGACGAAGGTGAGTATCCCGCAGTCGTCGGCCGCGTCGCGCTCGCAGAACCCGAACAGGAACTCGTCGAACTCCAGGATGGTGCAGTCGGGCTGTTCGACCCGTACGCTCGCGTTCAGCCGCTCGCGGTAGAACTCGACGACCGCGTCGCGCCGCTCCGTCGCGTGGAAGACGATTCCGGTCATAGCGGTCGCTCGCGGCGGAGGCACTTCATCGCTCCGGGCGACGCGGTCGACGTCGCCGGACGCGACCTCACCGTTCCGGGTGCGTCGGCGCGTCGAACCCGCCCCGGACGAGGGGCTTCGCGACGTGGCGGCGCGCGCTCGGCGGCACCTCGTACCACCCCGCGTCGAGGTCGCGCTCGATCGGTTCCGCGACCTTCCCCGGCGCGCTCGTCCCGCAGTCGCGACACCGGTACCCCTGCCCCTTTCCCGCCGACGACATCGAGCGCCCGCAGTCGGGGCAGGTCGGCACCGCGGGCGCGGTCCGGACGAGGTCGCGAACGGCGAACTTCTCCAGCTTTAGGGTGCTCTCGGGGCCGTCCGCGTTCGCCCGGACCTCGTGTTCGCCGCAGAGCGTGACGCGGTCGCCCGGCCGGAGCGCGCGCACTCGGTCGCGGAACCGGCCCGTGGGCGCGAACGCGACGGCGCGGAGTCGGTCGTCGTCGGGTTCCTCGCCCGGATTCGACTCCTTGCCCGGATCCGACTCCTCGCCCGAACCTGCTCCGCCCGCGTCGCGGTCGCCCGCGACGTCGACGTGGACGTGGCCTCCCTGTTTCGTCTCCGGCGCGCTCGCCACCACGCCGGCGACCCGGTAGCCGGCGCCGTCGCGGAGGTCGCCGATCCGCCCCGGCGCGAGGTGGGCGTCGGTGCCTTGGTTCGTCAGGAAGGTCGCCGCGCGGTCGACCGTCTCGCCGTCGATTGCGGCCGCGACATCCTGACACGCAACCGCGTTGTCGCCCCGGATCCCGTGGAGGATCGGGCCCGGAGCGTTCGGGACGCAGACGGCGGCGCCCGTCTCGCGGTCGACGGTGTCCCAGACGGTCGGGTACCCCGCCTCGGCGGCGGCGAAGACGCTCTCGACGTCGACCTCGCGGGGCGTTCCGCAGCGGTCGAGCTCGCGGTAGGAGATGCGCTCGAAGGTCCAGTCGTCGAACGCGGCCGGCGCGCCGACCGCCGCGAGCGCGCCGATCCGCCCGCGTCCCGCGACCGCGTCGGCGTCGTCTGCTCCGTCTGTTCCGTCCGCTCCGTCCGCTCCGTCCGCTCCGCCCGCCCCGCCGGCCGAGCCGACCGCGGCGTGTCGGAACCCGTGTTCCTCGGCGAGTTCGACCGCCTCCGCCACGGAGAGCCGCTCGCGGAGCGCGCGGCGGGCAAACCCGGCAATCTCGTCGGGAATCGGTGCTCCGGTCGGATCGAAGGGGTCGCCGTCGACGTCGCGGTCGGCGACGACGACGCCGGGTGAGGTCCGGGGGTCGGCGGCCGCGGCGAACTCCTCGACCGTCTCGACGGCGACCGTCGCGGCCCGATCCGGGTCGACGCCGGAGACGTGGAGCGCGACCGCGGCGTTTCCGCGCGTCTTGTGTTTCACGGCCGGGTTTAGGCGGATGAGCAGTCGTCGCCGGATCCGGCCCCCGTCGTCCGCGAGCCGCTCCGCGATCCGCGTCGCCACGTACGTCGTGCACATCCCGCGCTCGCGGGAGTCGGTGTCGTCGACGGCGACGATCGGCATGCGACGCGGTTCGTGACGGCGCGACAAGCCCCTTTCGAGGGCGGCCGGATGGCTTCGGAGGCAGCCGACCCGCTCTCGGTGCCGGTCGAGTATTTAACCGTTTCCCGTGCTGAACGCGGAAAATCGCAGGCGGGCGGCAGTTTCGTCGGGAGCGGGACGACACAACGCATATATACGGCGAGCCGCTTGTTTCGGCTATGTCCCGGACTGCGCTCATCGGGAACGTCACCGCGATGCTGGAGGACGCAGGGTTCCTCGTCAGCGACCGGTGTGCGGTCCGGCCCAAGAGCTTCGACGTGGCGGCCCGCCGCGACGAGGACCTCCTCCTCTTAAAGATCCTCGGCAACGTCGACGCGCTCGACGCGGAGACCGGCGCGGAGATGCGCCGGCTCGGCGAGTACCTCAGGGGGACGCCGATGGTGATCGGGATCCGCACCCGCGACGAGGAGCTGAAGCCCGGCGTCGTCTACTTCAGACACGGCGTGCCGGTGATCAACCCCGACACCGCCTACGACCTGTTCGTCGAGGGGATGCCCCCGCTCATCTACGCGGCCCCCGGCGGGCTGTACGTCAGCCTCGACGGCGACCTGCTCGCCGACGAGCGCGAGGAGCGCGGCTGGTCGCTCGGCCGCCTCGCGACCGAGCTGGGCGTCTCCAGGCGCACCGTCTCGAAGTACGAGGACGGGATGAACGCCTCCATCGAGGTGGCGATCCAGTTAGAGGAGCTGTTCGACCAGCCGTTCTCCAGCCCGGTCGACGTGCTCGACGGCGCGGACGAGGTCCGCGACTCGGAGCCGACCCCCTCGGCGCCCGAGGCCGACCCCGACGACGAACACGTCCTCGGCGTGCTCACGAGCGCCGGCTTCACCGTCCACCCGACCGCCCGCGCCCCGTTCAAGGCCGTCTCGGAGGACGAGGACAGCCCGGCGACGCGCGTGCTCACCGGCCACTCGGCGTTCACCGCCGCGGCCGAGAAGCGCGCCCGGATCATGTCCTCCATCGGCGAGGTGGCACAGACCCGCTCGGTGTACTTCACCGAGGAGGACGAGAAGCGCGAGTCCGTCGACGGCACCGCCTTGGTCTCCTGCGAGGAGCTCGCCGCGGTCACCGACCCCGAGGAGATCCGCGAGCTGATCCGCGACCGCGCCCGCGCCCCCTCGGAGGCCTGACCGCGCCGCCGCGGTCCGGTCGCTCTTCGCGTTCTATTCTCGTCGCCGAAAATTCTCCTCGCCAGCCGCTTCACCGACCGAGGAGCCGGCTGAAGAAGCCGCCGTCCTTCTCCGGCTCCCCGTCGTCGTCCGCGGATGACTCATCCTCGGTTCCGGCGTCCGCCGTCTCGTCGTCTGCGTTCGCCGTCTCGTTGTCCGCGTTCGCCGTCTCGTCGTCCGCTTCCGCCTCGCTCTCGCGGTCCTCCTCCGAGAGCACGGTGTTCATCGTCCCGGAGTCGTCGTCGCGGAACGGGATGCTGCCCGCGAGCTCGTCGTCGATGTCGTCGTCCGCCGCCGTCGGTTCGTCGCCCGCTCGCCCCTCGTCTCCGTCGTCGTCGCGCCCGGCGGCCGACTCGCGCGCCGTCTCGTCCGCGTCGGGGATCGTGTCCGACTCCTCGTCCGTCGCGGCCTCGGGGCCGGTGGCCTCGAGCTCGGCAGCCGCTCTCCCGCCGCTCACGGACTCGTCACCGGCGTCGGGTCTGCCGGCCTCGTCGCTCTCGGTCGCCTCTTGGTCGGCGTCGATGCCCTCGCGAGCCGCCCCGTCGCCCTCGTCGACGAACTCCTCCGGCTCGTCGCCGTCGTCGGGTGTTCCCTCGTCGGTCGTCTCGCCTCCGTCATCGTCGGAGGCCTCGCTCCCGCCGTCACCCGTGTCGTCGTCGCCGTCTTCGTCGGTGTCGTCGTCCGCGACGTCCCCCGCCGCTTCGCTCTCGCTCGCGACGATGATGTCCTCGCCGTCGCCCGGCTCCGCCACCCCGGCGGCGTCGGGGTCCGCGACGATGATGTCCTCGTCCTCGTCGGTTCCTTCCTCATCCTCCGGACCAACGTCGTCATCGTCCGAGTCGTCGCTCGCCGGCTCGTCATCATCGGCCGCCGGTCCGTCGTCGACGATCACCGCGTCGTCCGTCGCGTCCGGTTCGGCCTCGTCGTCGCCGTGCGCGTCGTCCCCGCCCGCCGCGACCGCGGCCGCGGGCTCGTCGAGCCCGGCCCCATCGACGTCCGCGCCGGTCAGCGCTCGGGCCAGGTCGCGGTACGCCCGTGTCGCCGGCGCGTCGGGCGCGACGGAGAGCAGCGGGCGGTTCGCCGCTGCGGCCCGGGCCACGGCCTCGTCGTCCGGGACCCGCCCGAGGACGGGGGCGTCGAGCAGGGCCGTGACGACCTCGTCGGTGTCGTCGGTCACGCGGGTGATCGCGGCGCCCGCGACCGTCCCGCCGAGCCGCTCGGTCAGCTGTCGCGTCTTCTCGGTGTCGCCGAGGGCGCTCCGCTCCGGCGTCGAGACGAGCAGCGTCTCGTCGGCGATCGCGAGCGGGAGCGTCGAGTCGTGAGAGAGCCCCGCGCCCGCGTCGACGAACACGTAGTCCGCGTCGTCGAACGCCTCGACGACCCGGCGGAGCCCCGACGGGTCAGCGGCCGCGTACGCGTCGAGGTCGGTCGCGCCCGGGACGACCCGGAGCCCCGACGACCCCTCGCGGACCGCCGCCTCCGGGTCCGCCTCGCCGGCGAGGACGTCGTGGAGGGTGGTCTCGCCGGGGGTCACCCCGACGGCGCCCGCGAGGTTCGCCATGCCGAGGTCGGCGTCGATCGCGACGACGTCGGCGCCCGACTCCGCCAGAATCGTCGCCAGCGCGGCGGTCGTGGTGGTCTTCCCGACGCCACCTTTCGCCGACGCGACCGCATACACCGTTGCCAT